>NZ_JBITDF010000004.1:0-1154557 GCF_044453965.1 Kribbella sp. NPDC051586
CGGACTGGTGAAGACGGCTATCTCCACCGCACTCCGGAGGTCTTCCCTACGTCAACCCACCAACCCCAACGTCACCAACGTCCTGGCCGAGTACAGCTAGAAGGTGATGCTGGTGAAGGCTTGGGTCTGTTCTATGAGGGCGCGTTCCACCGGTAGTCGTTCCAGGGACGACGCGCCGTAGAAGCCGTGGATGCCGGTGGTTTTGCGGAGCACGTACTCGGCGTTGGCGGGCTCCGCGACCGGGCCGCCGTGGACGAGCATGATCACGTCGTCGCGGACACCGCGTACGGCCTCGGACCATTCGTTGCTCAGGTGGACGCAGTCGTCGAGGCTACGCGCGGTCGCGGCGCCGATCTGCCCGCCGGTGGTCAGGCCCATGTGGCACACGATCACGTCGGCGCCGGCCTCGGCCATCGCGACCGCGTCCTCGGCGGAGAAGACGTACGGCGTGGTCAGCAGCTCGTTCTCGGCCGCCAGCCGGATCAGCTCGACCTCGCGCTGATAGCCCATGCCGGTCTCCTCGAGGTTCTGCCGGAAGTTGCCGTCGATCAGGCCGACGGTCGGGAAGTTCTGCACCCCGGAGTACCCGGCCGCGGTCAGCTTCGCGAGGAAGGCGGCGGGCTGGTAGAACGGGTCGGTGGCGTTGACGCCGGCCAGCACCGGCGTCCGCTCGACGACGGTGACGATCTCGGCCGCCATCTCGAGGACGATCTCGTTGGCGTTGCCGTAGGCAAGCAGTCCGGCCAGGGAGCCGCGCCCCGCCATCCGGAACCGCCCGGAGTTGTAGACGATGATCAGATCGATCCCCCCGGCCTCCTCGCACTTGGCGGACAGCCCGGTGCCGGCTCCCCCGCCGACGATCGGCTCGTGCCGCTCCACCTTGCCGCGCAGCCGCTGCAAGATTTCCTGGCGCTCGATTCGGCCCATACTCGGTCTCCCTCGTGATCTCGTGCTCGCTGAGTTGCTCACCGGCACTCACAGCCGGGCAGTGGATATCGCGCTGTGCAACCGCTGCACCATGGCGTCGGCGAACTCCACGGCGTTGATGTCAGAGCTCAGTTCGACCAGCTCGACAGAGCTGTCCCGCAGTCCGGCGCGGACAGCGTCGAACAGTTCCTGGTCGGCCTCCGCGTCGTAGAACGCCCCGTCCTTGACCGCGATCGCCGAGATGCCGTTCAAAGGGATGAAGACGGTGGCCGGTCCGACCGACTCCCGGACCCTCGCCGCCAGTTGTGTGCCCAGCTCGCGGCACTCCGCGGGCGTCGTACGCATCAAGGTCGTGGTCGCGTTGTGCTGGTAGAACAGGCGATCCGCGAAGCGCTCAGGCACAGTGTCGACCGGCCCGAAGTTGACCATGTCGAGGGCACCGAGGGAGATGACCGCGGGAATCCCGGTCCGCGCCGACGCGCAGAGCCGATCGGGTCCGGCGTCGAAGATCCCGCCGACGAGGTGATCGGCCAGCTCCGTCGTCGTGACGTCGAGGACGCCCGCGAGCATGCCGTTCGACACCAGCGATTCGAGCGTGCGTCCGCCGGCGCCCGTCATGTGGAACACCAGGACCTCGTACCCCAGCGCCTCCAACTGCTCCCGCGCCCGGGTGACGCACGGGGTCGTGACGCCGAACATCGACGCGGCCACCAGCGGCTTCTCGTCGCTCGACGAGACGACCGGCGCCGCGGTCGCCATGCCGGCCATCGCCGCGGCGGCGTTGCCGAGGACCCGGGTGGAGATCCGGTTCAGCCCGGCCACGTCGACCACGCTCGGGACCAGGATCAGATCCGTCTCACCGACGTACGGCGAGTTGTCGCCGGCGGCTGCCGTGGACACGATCAGCTTGGGCACCCCCAGCGGCAACGGCCGGAACGCCGCCGCTGCCAGCGAGGTACCGCCGGTGCCGCCGAGCGCCATCGCGCCGTGGAGCTTGCCCGCGGCGTACAACTCCTCGACGACCTTGGCCGCCCCGCGCGACATGGCCTGGACGGCGGCGCCGCGATCACCCGCGGCGACCAATCCGTCGAGGTCCTCGCCGGCTCGCGCGGCGACCTCGCGGCGAGAGATCTGCGGTGGGAAGCCCGGCTCCCCTAGCACTCCGCAGTCGATCATGATCACCTCGACTCCGAGGTCGCGGAGTCGTTCGGCGACGAACCGATACTCGGAGCTCTTGGTGTCGAGCGTGCCTACGAGTGCGACGGTGGCCATGGTCTCCTCCCGAAGTTCTGTCCCATGATGGAGGACCGGAATGAAGGCAACGAGAGCCAATTCTCCCCGAATGGTCACCCCGCTGAACGTCCATCAGATGGTCCGCCTGATGGGACAGTGGGGGCTGGGCGAGGGCGCCCTGCACACCCAGCTGGCCGGCCACCTCCGCATGCTGGTCGTCTCCGGGAAGCTGGCGGCCGGGGTCCGGCTGCCCTCCGAGCGCTCGCTCGCCGAAGCCCTGGACGTCAGTCGCAACACCGTCGGCGCGGCGTTCGACGAGCTGCGCGGCGACGGGATCCTGACCAGCCGGCGCGGTGACGGCACCTATGTCAGCTCCGCCCGGCAGTTCCTCGGCGTGCGCGGCGACGACCGGTTCGAGTCGTTCCTGGCGAACGCGGCGAGCATCGGACCGCGGATCGATCTGCGCAGCGCCGCGCTGCCGGGGCTCCGCCTGGTCGTGGACGCGGCGTCGGTCGTCGGTCCGGAGCTCGCGCCGCTGGTCGACTCGCACGGGTACGTTCCCGAGGGTCTGCCCGCGCTGCGCACCGAGGTCGCCGGGTACTACAGCTCGATCGGCCTGCCCACAGCGTCGGACCAGATCCTGATCACCTCGGGCGCCCAGCAGGCGATGCGGATGGCCGCCGTGTCGATGCTCGAGCCGGGATCGGTCGCACTCGTGGAGGAGCCGTCGTTCCGCGGTGCGATCGAGGTACTTCGTGCCGCGGGCGCCCGCCTGGAGCCGATCCGGCGCGGACCGTACGGCATCGAGACGTCGGAGTTGATCGCGGCGGTACGGCGTACGAAGCCGAAGCTCCTCGTCATGCAGTCGACGGTGCACAACCCGACCGGATCGGTGATGAACTCCGGCCGGCGACGGCAACTCGCCATCACCGCGACGAATCTCGGCCTGACCGTCCTGGACGACACGACCTTGGCGGACGCGATGATCGACGACCCGCCGGCGACCCCGATGGCAGCCTGGGGACCGGGCGTGATCACCGTCGGCTCCGTCAGCAAGTCGTTCTGGGGCGGCCTGCGGGTGGGATGGTTGCGAGCCGATCCCGCCACCGTCGCGGCACTGGCGTCGATCAAGGCGGGCGAGGATCTCGGTACGTCGCTCCTCGCGCAGGTGACCACCGCGCGCCTGCTGCCGCGCATCGACGAGGCCAGGGCCGAGCGCAGCCGGGTGCTGGGTGCGGCCCGCGACCTCGTGCTCGGCTCGCTCGCGGAGCTCCTGCCGGAGTGGGAGCCGGTGGTCCCGGTCGGTGGAGCGTCCCTGTGGGTCCGCCTTCCGGTCCCGATCGCCACCACGCTCGTCCAGCGCGCGGAGCGCCTCGGCGTACAACTGCTTCCCGGTCCGACCTTCAGCTGTGTGGACGACTTCGACGACCATCTGCGGATCGGGTTCGCGGCGAGCCACGCCGAACTGCTGGCCGGCGTACGCGCGCTGGCCGAGGCCTGGCGGATCGTCGGCAACCGCGGCTGATCCTCGCCACGAGTGCCGAATTGGCTCTGTCGGAGTTCGCGTCCTGCTTCCAGGATGGCAGGACAACAGACAGCCAACGCCAGGAGGCACATCGTGGGCCGTGGAGGACTGACACCTGCCGACAAGGTCGTCGTCGAGCCCCAGCCGTGGGGCAAGCTGGAGTGGATGGTTTCGGGGGCCATCGGCAACTCCGACACGATGACGATCGGTCGGTGCACGATCGAGCCCGGCGAGCAGAATCCCCCGCACTACCACCCGAACTGCGACGAGGTGCTGCACGTCGTCAGTGGAACGATCGACCACCGCCTCGGCGACACCCAGCTGCCGATGTCGGCGGGCGACACCATCTCGATCCCGGCGGGGACGGTGCACAACGCCCGCAACGTCGGTACGGATGCCGCGGTCATGCTGATCGCCTTCTCGACACCCGACCGGAAGGTCATCGGCGAGTAGTCGCGCCGGGAGGCATCACCATGACATAAGAGGTTGCGGTTCGGCGTACCGCGTTGTCGCGGGCTGCCCGGACGGTGCGGAGCGGCGTCAGCGGGCAGAGCCGGCTCGAGCGCCGTTGGGGTCTGCTGCTGGCCATGCCCGCCATCATCGGGTTCGTCGTGTTCAGCCTGGCGCCGATGGCGGTGTCGGCGGTGCTCAGCCTGACCGACTGGACGATCGGCTCGGCGCCGTCGTTCGTCGGGGTCGACAACTACGTGCGGATGTTCAGCCGGGATCCGCTGTTCCTCAAGTCGCTGGGCGTCACCACGTACTACACGCTCGGAGCGGTACCGCTGACCCTCGTGGTCGCGTTCGCGATCGCGATGCTGCTGAACTCGAAGGTCCGCGGTCTCGGCGTCTATCGCACCATCTACTACTTGCCGACCCTCGTGCCGAGTGTCGCGAACGCCGTGCTGTGGCTGTGGATCTTCAACCCTGACTTCGGCCTGCTCAACTCGACCCTGCGCCAACTGGGGGCGCCCACCTCCAACTGGGTCTTCAGTGAGACCGCGGTGGTGCCGTCGCTGATCCTGATGAGCAGTTGGGGTTTCGGGAACATCATGGTGATCTTCCTGGCCGGGCTGCAGGGCGTTCCCCGGCATCTGTACGAAGCGGTGTCGATCGACGGCGGCGGCGCCTGGCGGCAGTTCCGGCACGTCACGCTGCCGATGATGACGCCGGTGCTGTTCTACAACCTCGTCACCAGCATCATCGGCACCTTCCAGGTCTTCAACCAGGCCTACATCATGACCCAGGGCGGCCCGAACAACGCGTCGACCTTCTACGTGTACTACCTCTACACGACCGCCTTCACCAAGAGCGAGATGGGCTACGCGAGCGCGCTGGCCTGGGCCTTGTTCGTGATCGTCATGGTCATCACGGTGGCGCTCTTCCGGTCCTCCAACCGCTGGGTCTACTACGAGATGGGAGCCGCGCGATGACCAAAGTCCGCAAGCGCCGGATCCTGCTCTACGCGGTGCTCGTCGTCGGAGTCGTCCCGACCCTTCTGCCGTTCGTCTGGCTGGTCCGCAGCGCGCTGATGGACAACAACCAGATGTTCATCGCACCGCCGCAATGGATCCCGGATCCCTTCAAGTGGTCGAACTTCAGCGGCGCACTGACCGCGCAGCCGTTCGCCCGCTACTTCCTCAACACGATGATCATCGAGGTCTTCACGGTCGTCGGGACGCTGCTCACCTGCTCGATCGCGGCGTTCAGCTTCTCCCGGCTGCGCTGGCGGGGACGCAACGTCGTCTTCGGCGTCCTGCTCAGCGGGCTGATGCTGCCGCAGGCGGTGCTGCTCGTGCCCACCTTCTTGATGTGGGACGCGGTCCAGGCGATCAACACCTACTATCCGCTGATCGTGCCGGCCTGGCTCGGCGGCGCCGGCGGCGGGATCTTCAACGTCTTCCTGCTCCGGCAGTTCTTCCTGACCATCCCGTACGAGCTCGACGAGGCGGCGTACATCGACGGGGCCTCGCCGTTGCGGGTGTTCTGGCAGGTCATCGTCCCGCTCTCGAGGCCGGCGCTGATGGTGGTCGGGATCTTCACCTTCATCCGGACCTGGAACGAGTTCCTCGACCCGCTGATCTACCTCAACGACAGCAGCAAGTTCACCCTCGCCCTCGGCCTCGCGTCGTTCCAGGGCACCTACAACGCGCAGTGGGGCTACCTGATGGCGGCCGCCACCGCGACCATCCTGCCGATCGTCGTCCTCTTCTTCTTCGCCCAGCGCTACCTGATCGAAGGCGTCACCCTGACCGGGGTCAAGGGCTGACCCACCCTCCCAATGACTGACTGTTTTGGAAGGCACATGACCGCACACAAGATCGCCCTCGTCGGGGCAGGCAACATCTCCCGATCCCACCTGACCAGCTACGCCAACCACCCGGACCGCGTCGAGGTCGTCGCGGCCGCCGATCCGCTCGCCGAACGACGCGAGTGGGTGCGCGACACCTACGGCGTCACGCGTACGTACGAATCCGTCGCCGAGATGATCGAGGCCGGCGGCTGGGACGTCGCCGTCGTCTGTACGCCGAGCCACGTGCGGACCTCCGCCGTACTCGAGCTCGCTGCCGCGGGCAAGCACATCTTCGTGGAGAAGCCGCTCTCGTTCGACTTCGCCGACGCCAAGTCGATCGTGGACGCTTGTGACGCGGCGGGTGTCCAGCTCGCCGTCAACCAGAACTTCCGGGACAGCTACGCCTTCGGCCTCGGCCGCGAGCTGATCGAACAGGGCGAGATCGGCGACGTACTCGCGATCTCCCAGCAGGAGATGATGTTCCGGCAGGACAAGGGCTGGCGGCTGACCCAGCAACACCACGCACTGTCGGTGATGGGAATCCACTGGTTCGACGGGTTCCGCCTGTTGCTGGGCAAGGAAGCGACCTGGCTGTCGGCGCGGACCTTCTCGTCCCCGGCCATCGAAGCGGCCGGCGAGACCGACGCCAGCATCCAGATCTTCTTCGGCGACACCCCGGTCACCTACGTCCAGAGCTTCTCCAGCCGGCTCGACCGCACCGAAACTGTGGTCTTCGGTACGTCGGGCACCCTCCAGCTCGGGTACGCCGAAGCCGTCCTGCACCACGACGGCGAGTCGAAGACGATCCCCAACCCGCTCGTAGGCAGCGGACGGTCGGAGGCAATGTTCCTCGGACTCGATCGCCTGCTGACCGCTGTGGAGACCGGGGTCGAAGCGCCGAACAGCGGCCGGGACAACCTGCGGACCATCGCGCTGCTCGACGGCGCCTACCGTTCGGCCGACTCCGGCGCCCCCATCGAGTTGAAGGACGGTCTGCCGTGGTGATGATCGCATTCTCCAAACCGACCCGCGGCGCCGACCAGCAGCGGCTGTTGTTCGACCGCTATCCCGAGTTCGGGTTCGCCGGCCTCCAGCTCAAGGGCAACCAGTACGGCGACTACCTCGACGAGCCGGTCGCCGGCGCCGAGCGGTTCCGGTCCGACTGGGGCACCGAGCCCGGACATGTCTCGTCGTTGATCACGATGAACCCGCTCGATGCCGAGGGCAAGCAGCGGCTGCGCGCGATCATCAGCTTCGCCAGTGCTGTCGGCTCACAGCGCGTCGTGCTGTGTCACGACGTACCCCGGGAGGGGTTGGAGGACAGCGACCTGATCCGGTTCGCCCGGGAGCTGTCCGACCTCGCCGAGGAGGCTGCCGGACAGAGCGTCGTACTGTCGCTGCACCACCACACCGGCGAGCCCGTCATGCACCGTCGCGACTTCGAGGTGTTCTTCGGAGCCGTGCGCGAGAACACTCTTCGGCTCACGGTCGACACCGGGCACCTGCTGAAGTCCGGGGTGACCGACATCTCCGCGCTGCTCACCGACTTCGCTCCGGTGATCGACAACATCCATCTCAAGGACTACGAGGGCGGCGAGTTCCGCCTGCTCGGACAGGGCTCGGTGGAGCTGACCAGCGTCCTGGACACCATTGCCAAGCTCGACCCGGGGACGACCCTGTGCGTCGACGAAGAGAGCCGCGCCGAGATCGTCGAAGGACTGCAGGTCTCGCGCGACTTCCTCGGTCAGCACCCGTTGCCGGGCTGACCCAACGCCGTACCAGCTTCTCATCGCGTCCGAAGGAGCCAGCGATGCCCACCGATCCACGTTCCCTGCCGCCCGGCCTGTCCCGCCGGGCCTTCCTCGGCGCCGGGGCCCTCACCGCCGCCGGCCTCGGGCTGTTCGGTTGCGGTGGGCAATCAACCACCAAGAGCGGCGGCGCGGCCAACCTGCAGTTCATGTACTGGGGCTCGGCCAGCGAGAAGGCCGCGATCGAGCAGATGACCAAGGCGTTCGAGAAGTCCCACTCCGGCACCAAGGTGCAACCGGTGCACGTGCCGGGCGACTACGAGACCAAGGTCAACACGCTCGTTGCCAGCGGCAATCTCCCGGACGTGGCCTACATGACCGCGCCGACGGCGTACCGGCTGGCCGAGCAGGGCAAGATCGCCAACATCTACCCCTACATCGAGAAGTTCGCCCAGCTGTCCGGCCGCAAACCGCAGAACTTCTTCTGGTACGGCGACAAGCAGGTGGCCGGGACGCCGGCAGCGAGCGAGATCAGCCTGCTCTGGTACAACAAGGACCTGTTCACCGACGCCTCGATGACCCCGCCGGCAGAGGCGGGCAACGCGTGGTCCTGGGACCGTCTGCTCGAGGTCGCGACCGCGCTGACGCTCGATCAGGACGGCAAGCGGCCGAGCGACACGGGCTTCAAGCCGGGCCAGATCCGTCAGTTCGGCCTCTCGGCTCCGTTGTCCACCCAGTGGACCTGGTATCCGCTGATCCGCAGCAACGGCGGCGACGTCACGGACGAGACGGGTACGAAGTACACACTCAACAGCCCCGAATGCGTGAAGGTGTTCCAGGACCTGCAGGATCTGATCTACAAGCACAGGGTGTCCCCCAGCCCGGCCCAGCTCGGCGGCGGCGACACCGCCAACGCCCCGACCACCACGGTCCAGCTGCAGACGAAGCGCGTCGCGATGGCGATCGATGGTCAGTGGACCCTGCTCGACATGGGCGAGAGCGATCTCAAGTACGGCATCGGCGTGCTGCCGTCGTACCAGGAGCCGATCACCCAGGAGGCCGGCAGCTGCCGGATCATGTCCGCCGGCACCAAACATCCCGAGCAGGCCATCGAGCTCTACGCGTACAGCGTCGACGGCAGCAACAGCGACCTGTTCAAGCGCGGCCTGTGGATGCCGGTCGAGACCAAGTACTACTCCGACGCCGCGGCCATCGACGCCTGGACGAAGAACGACGTACATCCACCTGAGTACCGCACGGCCGCCGTCGACTACCGCCTCAACAACTCGGTCCGGGACTTCACCCAGGTCCTCAAGAACGTGCCCGCCATCCAAGAGGTCCTGACCCCGGCCATCGAGCAGATCGCCACGGGCAAGGTCCCCGCGAAGACCGTCCTCGACGGCCTCCAGGCCAAGATCCAGCCACTGCTCAAAGGCCGCTACCCCATCCCGAACTCCATCTAGAGCGACGACAAGGAAGTGCTCCTGGCGTGTCAGTACGTGCATCGACCTGCAGGGATCCCTCAGCCGAGAGCCCGACTTGACAGTGTGTTCGCCGAGTCGTGGCGAATGGATCCGATCCCGAATGCCGAGTCGTGGATCAAGGCAGGTTGCCAGAACCTCTCTTCACGACTCGGCGATTGGTGTGGGATATGCCACCGGACATCGTCGGCAACGGGGTGCCGCGCAGCCTCAGCGAAGCGACGACACCCGTCGGGGCATGCGCTCCAGCACGGAGTCGGAGATCTCGACGCCCCAGCCCGGCGCATCGGACAGGAGCACCTCGCCGTCCTGTGCGACCGGGAACGGCTCGTAGACCCGCATGGAGGACGCGTCTTCGATGGTCCACTCGTGGAAGAGGTTGCACGCCGGCAACGCCGTGACCAGATGGGCGGTGAAGATCGCCGTCAGCGATCTACCTGACGAGTGCGGCACACAGGGGACCCCGGCAAGGTTGGCCAGCTCGGCCACCTGCCGGGCCCGCGTGATACCGCCGATGTAGCAGACATCGGGCTGGATGACGTCGATGCCGCTCTGGATGATCCGGCGCAGTGCGTCGACCGAGAACTCCTGCTCGCCCAGGCCGACGGGGATGTCGAGCGCCGCCGCGACGCTCGCCGCGTTCTCGTACTCCCAGAACGGCACCGGCTCCTCGAAGTGCAGGTAGTCGTGCTCCTCGAGCAGGCGTCCGATCCGGACCGCCTGCCCCGGGGAGTAGGCGCCGTTCGCGTCCGCGCTGATCTCGATCTCGTCGCCCAGCTCCTTGCGGAGCAGCGGCACCAGCCGCCAGGTGCGGCCGGTGCGCGACTCCGCGTCGCGACCGTTGCGCTCGCCGATCTTGATCTTCACCGCGCGGAATCCGTGCGCCGCGACGGCCGCGACCATCCGGTCGACTTCCTCCTCGGGCGTCGTGTCGCGGCGCATCGCCGAGCCGTAGACGGGCACCGACGGCCGGAACTTCCCGCCGAGCAGCTGGTAGACCGGCTGCGACTTCGCTTTGCCCACGAGGTCCCACAGCGCGGTGTCCACGCCGGCCAACGCCCGGAACAGGAAGCTGCCGAAGTACTTGTACTCCGAACGCGCGCACTTCTCGGCCAGGGTCATGAGGTCGAACGGGTCCCGGCCCAGATAGTTCCGCGCGACCAGAGTGTGCAGCACCTCCCCCGTGATCCTGGCCTCGGAGTGCGCCGTCTGTCCGTAGCCGACCAGCCCGTCGTCGGTGCGGACACGGACGATGCAGCCGTGACCGTCGAAGGTCTCGATCGAGGTGATCTTGGTCAAAGCGACTCCGCCCGGGCCGGCAGCTTGTAGAACGCCCGGGCATTCTCGGTGTAGATGCTCTCCCGCTGCGCCGCGGGCAGCCGCACCTGGAAGGCGTGCGCAGGATGGTCGAAGTCCCAGTGCGGGTAGTCCGTCGAGAACATCACCTTGTCGGTCCCGCCGAGGTGTTCGAACACCTTGTGCAGGTCCGCCGGCCGATGCGGCTCCTCGATCGGCTGCGTCGTCATCCAGAAGTGGTCGCGGACGTACTCCGACGGCCTACGGCGTACCTGCGGAATCTCGGCGCGGAACCGCTCCCAGTGCGTGTCCATCCGCCAGGCCAGCGACGGCAGCCAGGCGAACCCGCCTTCGATCAACGCGATCCGCAGGTTCGGCAGCCGGTCGAAGATGCCGCCGAAGATCAGGCTGGCCACATGCGCCTGGAACGCGGCGGACATCCCCGCGTGGTCCTCCAGGTAGTACGACGGCCAGCCCGCCGAGCTGATCGGTACGCCGCGCACGCCGCCGCCGTAGTGAATGCCGATCGGCAGGTCGTGCCGTGCGGCAGCTTCGTACATCTTCCAGTAGCGGCGATCCCCGAGCGGCGCGGAACTGCGCGCCACCAGCAGCACCTGTACGAAGCCGGGATGGCCGGCGAGCCGCTCGATCTCCGCAACGGCCTGCTCGCTGTGCTCGGCGGGCACGATCATGCCCGACCTCAGCCGCGGCTCCGGCTCCAGCCATTCCTTGATCTGCCAGTCGTTGGTTGCCGCCGACAACGCCGCGGAGTACTCCGGATCGAGCTGGCTGCCCGATCCGCTGAGCGGTCCGAGGATGCCGAACTCGACGTTCAGCCCGTCGAGGTGCTGCTTCTGCATGAACCCCAGGTCCGCGCCCGCGGGCAGACCGGACGGCGGGAACGCGTCGTACCGCGCGGGCGATCCCTTCGGATACACGTTCCCGTTGTGCTGGCGCGAGCCGAACGTTTTGTGATGCCTGAGCCAGTGGTTCGAGAGGTAGGGCTCCAGCGCGCCCGGAGCCATCACGTTGTGGATGTCGCAGTCGATGATCATCTGCTTCGCGGCGGTCCGGCGAGCAGGGCGAGTTTGCGTCTGTGTCATGAAAGGCTCCTGTACGTCGCGTGCGCGTTGCCGGACATGATCTTGGTCCGCAGCTCGTCGGAGATCCCCGCCGGCAGCGCGTCGACGGAGTCCGCGAAGTGCGCCTGCGGGTAGTCGGTGGAGAACATCAGCATGTCGTCGCACAGCAGCTGGTCGATCACCTCGAGGAGCTGCTCCGGGGTGTCCGGCCGGTCGAGCGGCGCGATCGTCATCCGCACGTGGTCGCGGATCACCTCGGACGGCGGCCGCTCGACCCACGGAACCTCGCGCCGCAGGCCCTTCCAGTCCTTGTCGAAGCGCCACAGCATCGGCGGAAGCCAGCTGAAGCCACCCTCGATCGTCGCGACCTTCAGGTCGGGGAACTCGACGAAGACACCTTCGGCAACGAAGCTCATCAGCTGTGTCTGGAACGCCAGCGGCACGTTGACGTAGTCCTCGACGAAGTACGTCGACCAGCCGACGGGCGTCGTCGGATTGCCACTCAGTCCGCCCGCCTGGACCCCGACGACCAGGCCGGCGTTCTGCGCGGCGGCGTACATCGGCCAGAACCCACGCCGGCCGAGCGGCTCACGGCTGCGCGACGGCACGGTCACCTGGACGAACTGCCTGTGCCCCGCCGCCCACTCGATCTCCTTGGCCGCGAACGCCGGATTCTGCAGCGGAAGTACGGCGGATCCGCGCAGCCGGTCGTCCTGCTCCAGGAACTCGTGCAACTGCCAGCGGTTCAGCGCGCGTGCCAGCGCGGCCGCGAGGTCGTCGTTGTGGATCGAGTCGATCGCGTACGTGCAGTTGAGGATCGCGTACCGCAGCTGCCACGGGTCGAGTAGCTGCTGCTGGATGAGCTCGAGACTCGACCCGGGCGGACCCTGCTCGGGCCGCACCCCGTCGAGGAACAGGTTCGGTGCGTTCGACGGGTACAGGTTGGACGGCAGTCCACCCATCCCCGACTCGGTGATGTAGTCACGCCACCGGGCCTCGAGGTACGGGAAGAGGTCGCGCAGGCCGGGGAGGTTGATGTGTACGTCGGTGTCGACCAGGTCGAGGCCGGCCCATTGCTCCGGCCGTGCGTAGTTCGCGAGTTGTTGTACAGCCACTTGTGATCTCACCTTTCACAGGTCGAGGACCAATCGGGACGACAGCGCGCGAGACACGCAGATCATCATCGTGTCGTTGGCCGCGCGTTCGTCGTCGTCGAGCACGGAGTCCCGATGGTCCGGAACGCCTTCCAGCACAGTCGTCCGGCACGTTCCGCACGTGCCTTCTTCGCAGTTGGACAGGACGTAGATGCCCGCTTCGTCCACGACTTCGAGGATGGACCTGTCCGGCGGTACGACGAGTACCTCGTCACTGTCGGCCAGCTCGATCTCGAAGGACGTGTTGGGAGCGACTTCCGTGAGGGGTCTCGGCGCGAACCGCTCCACCTGCAGCGACCGGTGCGGCCAGTGCGCGCTCTTCGCCTCGACGGCCGCGATCAGCGGCTCGGGGCCGCAGCAGTAGATCAGCGTCCCGGGCTGTGCTTCGCCGAGCAGCTTGTCCAGCTCGATCAGGCCGCGCAGGTCCTGCGGCCACTCGAGTACTCGGTCCGGGTCAACACGTCGCAGCTCGTCGCGGTAGGCCATCGACGCTTCACTGCGACCGCCGTACACCAGCCGCCAGTCGGCGCCGGCCGCCTGCGCGGCCGCGATCATCGGGATGATCGGTGTGATTCCGATGCCGCCGGCAATGAAGAGGTAGCGCGGCGAATCGTGCAGCGGGAAGTGGTTCCGCGGCCCGGTGACCTCCAGTACGTCGCCGGGCCGGACCCGCTCGCACAACGCGACCGAGCCACCCCGGCTCACGGGCTCCCGGAGTACGGCGATCCGGTACTGGGACCGGTCCGCCGGATCACTGCACAGCGAGTACTGCCGGACCAGCCCGGGACGCACCTCGACGTCGATGTGACTCCCCGGGGTCCACGCCGGCAACTCCGAGCCGTCTGAGCCGTCTGCGGGGACGAGGACGAGCTCCGTCACGCCGGCCGAGATCTCCCGGTGGGAGCTCACCCGCAGCGCCAGCGTCGTCTCGCGCGCGCCCCCGGGGGCGTCAGATATTGACAATGACATAGTCGCGGTCGACCTCGACCTCGTACGTCTCACCGGCGTACGGCCCCGGCTGGAACCCGGCCGCGGACAGCTCGGGGTTCTTGGCCAGCGACTCGCCGGACTCCACCCCGGTCTGGTACGCCTTCACCTTCGTCTTCGCGGGGTCGAACCAGGACTGCCCGGTGGCGATCTCGAACTCCCAGCCGTGCCAGGGACAGCGGATGATCTCGCCGCGCATGATGTAGTCGTAGTTGCCGGGCTTGTCCGAGCGGACCAGGCCCGACGTCACGCCCTCGCACATCGGGCCGCCGCCGTGCGGGCACTGGTTGCGGATCGCGTAGTAGTTGCCCTTGACGTTGAAGACGCCGATCGACCGGTTGGCGATCTCGACCACCTTCCGCCGGCCGGGGGGAATCTCGTCGACCGTCGCCACGACGTACTTGGTCACATTGTCTCCTTGTCCAGAAGGCATCATTTGATTCCGGTCATCGAGATCCCGCGGGTGAAGTACTTCTGCGCGAACACGAAGACCAGGACGGTCGGAATGATGGCCAGCGTCGCGCCGGCCATCAGCGGGCCGTACTGCGTGCTGTCCTGCGTCTGGAAGAACGCCAGCCCGACCGGGACGGTGAACTTGTTGACATCGCTGAGGTAGACCAGTGGGCCGAAGAAGTCGTTCCAGACGTTGACGAAGGTCAGCACCGCCAACGTCGCCAGCGCCGGTTTCGACAGCGGCAGGATGATGCTGACGAAGATCCGGAAATGGCTCGCCCCGTCGACGAGTGCGGCCTCGTCGTACTCCTTCGGGATCGTCATGAAGAACTGCCGCAACAGGAAGGTGCCGAAGGTGTTGGCGACGATCGGCGGGACGATCAACGGGAAGTGGGTGTTGATCAGGCCGGCCTTGACGTAGGCGGAGTACAGCGGCAGCACCATCAGCATGTCCGGGATCATCAGCGACGCGAGCAGCAGCCCGAAGGCGGCGTCCCGGCCGCGGAACTGCAGCCGCGCGAAACCGTAGGCGCCCAGCGCGCAGACCATCAGCCGGCCGATGATCACCAGCACCGTGATGTAGGCGCTGTTGCCGAGGAACCGGATGAAGGGCAGGACGCCGTTGTTGACCAGGTACGCATAGTTCTCGAACGTCCACGGGTTCGGGAGCAGGTGCGGGGTCAGGCTGATCACGTCGCCCGGCTCCTTGAACGAGCTGGACAACATCCACAGGAACGGCGCGATCGCGATCAACGCCACGAGCACGCAACCGACGTACGTCGCCGTCGGGCCGGCGATCCGGCCGACCCGCCGTCGACGTACCCCGCCGCTGTCGTCCACGGGCGCCGGCGATCGCGGCGTCGCGAGCTTCTCGCGCGTGTCTTCGATCGTCATTGATAGAACACCCACCTCTTCGACAGGCGGTTCTGGATCCACGTGACGGCGAGCAGTACCGCGAAGAGCACGATCGCCAGCGCCGAGGCGTACCCCATCCGTCGCAGCGAGAACGCCTCGTACCACAGGTGGTAGATGTAGACGTACGTGCCGTCGCCCGGCCCGCCGCCCGTCATCACCAGGATGAGCGCGAAGACCTGGAACGAACCGATCGTCTGCAGGATCAGCAGCATGAAGATCGTCGGCGTGAGGAACGGCAGCGTCACGTGGAAGAACCGGGAGAACCGGCCGGCCCCGTCGAGGGTGGCCGCTTCGATCAGCGTCTCCGGGACGCCTTGCAGACCGGCCAGGACGATGACCATGTTGAAGCCCATGTTCGCCCAGATCGCCGTCACGATCACCGCGGCCATCGCGGATCCGGGTTCACCCAGCCAGTGGGGTCCGGTGATGCCGAACGACGCCAGGACTGCGTTGATCACGCCGTACTGATCGCTGAACACCCACCGGCTGATGACGCCGACCGCGACCAGCGACGTCACGTACGGCAGGAAGATCAGCGCGCGGATGACAGCCATCCCCCGGAGCCGGTTGTTGACCAGCAGGGCCAGACCGATCCCGATGACGATCCCGACCGGGACGTATCCGACCGTGTAGATCGCCGTGTTGATCAGGCTCTTGCCGAACAGCGGATCCTGCCCGGAGAACATCTCCTTGTAGTTCGAGACGCCGGTGAACTTCGGCGCCGCCAGGCCGTCCCAGTCGGTGAAGCTGGTCACCAGCGTCGGCAGGACCGGGATGACGTTGAACAGCAGCGTCCCGAGCACGACCGGACCGATGAACATCCAGCCGCGCAGGTTGCGCCGCCTCGCTGTGACCGATTGTTCCGCCGTCACTTGGCCGCAACCTTCAGGTCGGGATCGGAGAGGGATCCTCCCTTCTCGAGCAACTCCTTGCCCTTGTCCCCGTTCCAGCCGCGCTTCTTGATCTCGGCGTTGACGGCATCCCGTCCGCGCTTGAGGTAGTCGGCGGTGGCGAGCTTGCCGCTGACCAGGTTGTTGGCGTTGGTGCCTTCGACGAACGAGTCGGCCAGCGCCGTCCCGATCGGCCCGCGCGGGAACGGCACGTCGACCGGCTTGCCGTCGACGTTGCCGAGCGCCTCGGCCCAGACGTTCGCGGTCTTCGGTCGCGGGTGGTCGGTGAACGCCGCGCTCTTGGCCACCTCGGTCAGCGCCGGTACGGCGAACTGCGCCTTGGCCATCACCTCCGAGGCCGCCTTGCCGCACAGGGCCTTCATCGCCAGGAACGCGGCCTGCGGGTCCTTCGCGGTCTTCGGGATGACCCAGGTGCGCGCGTAGTTCTTGGTCATCGCGAACAGCGGCGTCTTGGGCCAGGGCATCACGTCCCAGTCGACGTTCTTGCTGATCTGCGCGCTGATGTCCATGGCCTGCCACGTCATCGCGAGCTTCCCCCCGTTGAACAGCGGCAGGTACTCGACGTCGATGGTCGGGGCGTAACCCTCGCGGATGTAGGAGATCTGCTTGTCGATCGCGTCCCGCGTCTCCGGCTTGCCGTAACCGCACTCGGTCTGGTTGTTGTAGAGCGCGGTGTCGCCGGCGCCGTACGCCGTCGCCTGGATCGTGTTGACCGCGTATTGCAGGCCGTAGGTGTCGGTGCGGCTGCCGTTCTTCTTGGTCAGCTTCTTCACCGCCGCGTCGAACTCGTCCCAGCTCCACGCGTCGGCCCACGACGTCGGCGCCGTCAGGCCGGCGTCGGCGAACAGCTTCTTGTTGTAGTACAGGGCGTTCGCGCTCATGCCGGGCGTGATCGAGAACTGGTACCCCTCGACCGCGACCTTGGTGGTGAACGTCGGGCTGTACTTCGTCAGGTCGAAGCCGTTCGTGCTGTCCTGCATCATCTTGTCCAGCTGCAGGATCTTGCCGGTGGTGGCCAGGTCGTACACCCGGTCGTCGTCGATGCGCTGCAGGTCGGCCGCCGTACCGGAGGCGAACTGCAGCATGACGCTGGCCCAGTCGTCGCCCGGCGCGGGTTTCCAGACGATCTTGATCTTGTGCTCGTCCAGGCTCTCCTTCTGAGCAGCCGCGATCATGTCCTTGAACATCTTCTGGGTGGTGGGATCGCCCACCGAACTGAACGTCACTTCGGTCCAGCCGGCCGGCGCACCGGACGAGGACGAGCCGCCGCACGCGGTCAGTGACCCGGCGACGCCGGCGGCGGCCAGGCCGAGACCGGATCGGAGCAATCGGCGGCGGCTGAACAAGGGGCCGGAAGTCATGAGTGTCTCCCTCGGCGAGCGGGTTCGACCGGCGGGGCGGCAGGAGCTCTCTACACCGATGTACTACGGGGCGGCAGAGAGCTGCGGGCTATCGGTCTTTGGGTGTTGCATCAGTTTTCGCTTACCGCGGCAAGGCTGTCAACACTATCTGGAAGTTGACTTTCGATATGTGGAAGCTCGTGACCGGACCTGGCCAGCCCGGGGCGCGCACTTATGCTGGCGCGGTGGAGAACAAGACGTCCGGGAGTGTCCAATCCGTCGAACGGGCCTTCCAGCTGCTCGAACTGCTGGCCGACCACGGCGAATCGACCCTGACCGAGCTCTCGGCCGCGATCGACGTACCGGCGCCGACCACGCACAGGTTCCTGAAAACGCTGGTCTCGCTGGGCTATGTGCGCCAACTGCCGAACCGCCACTACGGACTCGGGCTCAAGTTGACCAGGCTGGCCGACCGGGTCGACTCGCAGCTCGGCCCGCTCGTGGCGCCGCACCTGGACACCCTCGCCCGGGAGATCGGCGAGTCGGCGAATCTCGCCGTACTGGAAGGTCACATGGTCGTCTACATCGCCCAATCGCCTTCCCGGCATGCGATGCGGATGTTCACCGAGGTCGGCCACCGGGCGCACACCCACCTGACCGGGGTCGGGAAGGCGATCCTGGCCGGTCTGCCCGACGACCAGATGGCCCGCATCGTCGGCAGGGCAGGCATGCCGGCCGCGACCGAGCGCAGCATCACCGACCTGGACCGGCTCCGCAAGGAACTGAACAAGGTCCGCCGCACCGGGTATGCGACCGACAACGGCGAACAGGAGGTGGGCGTCGTCTGCTATGCCGTTGGGATCCCCAACGTTCCGATCTCGATGGCGATCTCGGTCTCCGGTCCGGCCTTCCGGATGACGCCGGAACTCGGCAAGAAGGCAGTACCCCTGCTGCTCAGCGAGGCAGAGGCGATCTCCGCGGAACTGCTCGGTGTAATGGGCTGACGGCTGGGCCGTCCAAAAGGCACCACCTCCTGGGTGTCAGCGAGCGCCGGCCCGGCTGAGTCGGTGGTACATGTCGTTCCACTGCAGTTCGCGCTGGAACTCGCGCACAGTGGTCGAGGCGTCGATGACCGCCAGCTCGACGGACAGCATGTCGGCGAAGTCCTCGTACACCTCACGGTCGAGGGCAGTCGTCAGGACGGTGTGGTGAGGCCCGCCGGCCACCAGCCAGGACTCGGCAGAAGTAGCCAACGAGGGCTCCGGCTTCCACACGGCACACGCGACCGGCAGCTGCGGGAGCGCCTCGTCCGGCTCGACAACGTGTACGACGTTCGCCGTGAGCCGGAAGCGGTCGCCCAGATCGGCGATCCCCACCACGACACCGGCGCCGGGATCGGCGGTGAAGCGCAGCCGGACGGGATCCTCGCGGCCGCCGATGGACAGCGGATGGATCTCCAGCGACGGGCGGGCCGTCGTGAGCGACGGACACACCTCGAGCATGTGGGCGCCGAGGATCTTCTCCTCCCCGGGCACCAGGTGGTACGTGTAGTCCTCCATGAAGGACGTGCCGCCGGGCAGTCCGCCGGCCATCGCCTTGCTCGCGCGCAGCAGCACCGACGTCTTCCAGTCGCCCTCGCCACCGAACCCGTAGCCGTCGGCCATCAAGCGCTGCACGGCCAGGCCAGGCAGCTGACGGAGGCCGCCCAGATCCTCGAAGTTGGAGGTGAACGCACCGAACCCGCCGTCGGTCAGGAACGACCGGAGGCCGAGTTCGATCCGGGCGCCGTACCGCAGGGATTCGTGGCGGGCGCCGCCGGGCAGCAGCTCGGCCGCGACGGAGCAGGTGTCGGCGTACTCCTGCACGAGGGGGTCGATCTCGCCGTCGGCCACTGCGTCGACCGCTGCGACCAGCTCGTTGATGCTGTAGGTGTTGACCGATACGCCGAACCGCAACTGCGCCTCGACCTTGTCCCCCTCGGTGACGGCGACGTCGCGCATGTTGTCACCGAACCGGGCGAGCTTGAGGGAGCGGAGCTCCGCGACGCCGAGCGCGGCACGGGCCCAGTGCCCGACCCGCGCCTGGACGGTGGGCGACTCGACATGCCCGGCGACGGTCTTGCGCGGCACGTGCAGCCTGGACTGGATGTAGCCGAACTCCCGGTCGCCGTGGGCGGCCTGGTTCAGGTTCATGAAGTCCATGTCGATCGAGGCCCATGGCAACGCCACGTTGGCCTGCGTGTGCAGGTGCAGCAGCGGCTTGCGGAGCGCGTCGAGGCCGGCGATCCACATCTTCGCGGGCGAGAAGGTGTGCATCCAGGCGATCACGCCGACACATTCCGGCGCACTGTTCGCCGCCAGCATCTGCCGGTGGATCGCGCCGGCGTCGAGCAGTACGGGCTTCCAGACGATCTCCACCGGCAGGTTCGCGCCGGCGAGCTGCTTGGCGACGGCCTGGGACTGCTCGGCGACCTGCTCGAGAGTGCCGGGACCGTACAGGCCCTGGCTGCCGGTGAGGAACCAGACCTCTCGGGCCGTCTCGGTGCTGTTCACAGACATGTGGTCCTTCCGGCAGTCATCGTTGTCCGTAGACGTTCTGGTAGCGATCGAAGAGGCTGTCGACGTACTTCTGCTCGATCGGGATCGGCTCACCGAGCTGGCGGGCCAGGTGCACCGTGCGGGCGACGTCCTCGCACATGACCGCCGCCTTGACCGCTGCCTTGGCGGTCGGCCCGATCGTGAAGACGCCGTGGTTCTGCATCAGCACCGCGGGCGAGCGCGAGTCGCGGAGCGTCTCGACGATGCCGCGGCCGATCGAGTCGTCCCCGATGATCGCGAACGGACCGACCGGGATCGCGCCACCGAACTCGTCGGCACACATCGTCGTGACGCACGGGATCGACTCACCCCGTGCGGCCCACGCGACGGCGTACGGCGAGTGGGTGTGGACCACGCCGCCGACGTGCGGCATCTCGCGGTAGACGTAGGCCTGCGCCTCGGTGTCCGAGGACGGCGCGTGCTCACCCTCGACGACGCGACCTTCGAGATCGCAGACGACCATGTTGCCGGGCGTCAGCTCGTCGTAGGCGACCCCGCTCGGCTTGATCACCATCAGGTCGTGACCGGGCACCCGGGCGGAGACGTTGCCCGCCGTCCAGACCACCAGCCCGTACGCCGGCAGATGTGCGTGGAGCTGAGCTACCTCGGTCCGCAAGCGGATCAGGGTGTCGGCGACTTCCGCGGTCGCGCTCATCGGGCCTCCAACGCCGTACGCCGGATCGACTTGAGCTTGCGCATCAGCCGGCTGTGCCGCCCGAAGAACTCGTGCAGCTCGAGGTACAGATCGAACAGCTGGTCGTAGGCTTTGGCGCGCTCCTCGTCGGGCAGGTGCACGCCGCGTCTGACCTTGCCCATGCTCTTGGCCGCGGTCGGGACATCGGGATAGGCGCCGGCCGCGACCGCGGCGTGGATCGCCGAGCCGAGCGCCGGCCCTTGGTCGGAGTCGATGATCGAGAGCGGCAGCCGGGTGACGTCGGCGTAGATCTGCATCAGCAGGGCGTTCTTGGCCAGGCCACCGGCGATGATCAGCTCCTTCACCGGTACGCCGCTGTCGCCGAACGTCTCGGTGATGACCCGCGTACCGAAGGCCGTTGCCTCAAGCAACGCTCGGTAGGAGTCCTCGGGCCGGGTCGCCAGCGTCTGCCCGACGATCAGGCCGGAGAGCTCGTGATCGACGAGCACCGACCGGTTGCCGCTGTGCCAGTCGAGCGCGACAAGTCCGTGCTCGCCAACGGCCTGGTCGGCGGCGAGCCTCGTCAGGTGCTCGTGCAGCGACTCTCCTGCGGCGGCCGCGGCTTCGTAATAGGACGGCGGTACGGCGTTGTCGACGAACCAGCCGAAGATGTCGCCGACGCCGCTCTGACCGGCCTCGTAGCCCCAGCTGCCAGCGATGATGCCGCCGTCGACCACACCGCACATGCCAGGCACCTCGCGAAGCGCATCGGCGCTCATCACGTGGCAGGTCGACGTACCCATGATGGCCACCATCTGGCCGGCCTCGACGGCCTGGGCCGCGGGTGCGGTCACGTGTGCGTCGACGTTCCCGACCGCGACCGCGATGCCTGCGGGCAGGCCGGTCCACTCCGAGGCCTCAGCAGTCAGGGTGCCGGCGGCAGCGCCGAGCTGACCGATCGGGTGCTCGAGCTTGTTGGCAACGAATGGCCCGAAGCCTGGCGCGAGGCCTTCGAGGAAGTCCGCCGACGGGTAGTGGCCGTCCTGCAGGATGCCCTTGTAGCCGGCGGTGCACGCGTTGCGGACGTAACTTCCGCACAACTGCCAGACGATCCAGTCGGCTGCCTCGACCCAGCGCTCCATCCGGTCGTAGAGCGGACGGTCCTCCTCGAACAGCTGCAACGCCTTCGCGAACTCCCACTCGGACGAGATCAGCCCGCCGTACCGCGGCAGCCAGCTCTCGCCGCGCTCACGCGCGAGCTCGTTGATGCGATCGGCCTGAGGCTGTGCGGCGTGGTGCTTCCAGAGCTTGACGTAAGCGTGCGGCCGGTCCGCCAGGCCTTCCACCTCGTTCAGCGGCGTGCCGTCGGTCAGGCACGGCACCATCGTGCAGGCGGTGAAGTCGGTGGCGATGCCGATCACTTGCGTCGGGTCGATCCCCGCTTCCGCGACGGCCGCGGGTACGGCGGTCTTCAGCACCTCGCGGTAGTCGCCGGGGACCTGCAGCGCCCACTCCGGCGGCAGTCGGTCACCAGTCGTCGGCAGCCGGTCGTCGACCACCGCATGCGCGTACTCGTGCACAGCCGTGCCGAGCTCGGCCCCATCGGAGACGCGAACGACCACCGCACGGCCGGACAGCGTCCCGTAGTCGACTCCGACGACGTACTGCTCAGTGCTCATGAGATCAAATTGTGAGCGTTAACATTTCGGACTGTCAAGGCCGACGGCGCGGCTGGGGACGGAGATTGTTAGCGCTAAACCCGCGGGCCGGCGGTGGAGTCGCGGATGACCAGAGCCGGGGGGATCAGGTGGGTCGACGGCTCGACCTCTCCAGCCAGCGCACGCAGGGTCAGCTCGACCGCACGCCGCCCGAGCACGGAGAACTCCTGGTCGACGGTCGTCAGCGCCGGCCAGAGGTACGACGCCTCCGGCACGTTGTCGAATCCGACCACGCTGATCTCGCCGGGTATGTCGCGGCCTTTCTCGTGCAGCGCGTACACGAGTCCGATCGCCATGGCGTCGTTGCCCGCGAAGACCGCCGTCACGTCCGGGTCCTCGGCGATCCGCAGGCCGGCCTCGTACCCGCTCCTCGGCGACCAGTCCCCGAAGAGCTCGGGTCCCGGCAGCACATGCCGCTGCTCGTGCGCGTGTTGCCAGCCCGCGCGCCGCTGGCGGGCCTCGACCCACTCCAGCGGTCCGGCGATATGGGCGACATGACGATGGCCGAGGTCGAGCAGGTGTTCCACCGCCAGCCGCGCGCCCACCTCCTGGTCGATGCCCACGGCCATGCGTTGACCTTCGCTGACGCCCTGGACGACGACCATCGGGACGGGCACCTCGACCGAGATCGCCTGCTCGAGCGCCTCGCGATGGGCGACGGCCACGACGATCGCTTCGACGGCCTCGTCGAGCAGGCGATCGACGGCGGCCCGCAACGACTCCGGCGAGAAGTCCTGGACGGCGACCAGTGAGACGTCGTACCCCGCCTTGTGGCCGGCGTCCTGGACCGCGACGGCGATCATGCTCGGCCCGTGCAGGACCAGGTGCGCCGAGATCATCCCGATCCGGTGCGACCTGTTCGTCACCAGGAGGCGGGCCGCGTTGTTCCGCCGGTAGCCGAGCTCGGCGATCGCCGCCAGCACGCGAGCACGGGTGTCGGCCCGGACCAGCTCCGAGCCGTTCAGCACGCGTGACACGGTCTGGTGTGACACGCCCGCGGCAGCGGCCACGTCGGTCATGCTCGGAGCTCGCCCCTGGTCCCCGTTCGCTCCGATACCTGGTCTCGCCATGGGGAAATAGTAGGGATCAGCTTCGGGGAACCGTGGATCCGCGGATCACCAGGCGTGGAGCCTGGCTGTGTAGGCCGGTGCCGAGTGCGTCGCCGTCCAGGGCCTCGAACACCCGCTGGGCGGCCGGCCCGAAGCCTGGAGGTCCCGCTCATCCCGTACCGCGACTGGGCTGAGCGGGGGCCCTCCACGATGCGCGTCTGGATCCCTGCCGAACCAGCGGTCAGTGACTGATCGAGCGCCTTTTCTCGTCGGGCCGCCAGTCGGTGTTGAAACCCCGCAGATGCGGGTGGTACATCTCGTCGCCGTCGTGCTGGGTGAATTCGACCTTCATCCACACGGCGTCGAGGTCGAACATCTCAACGCACACGTCGATGAGGGACTGGGCCAGCACAGCCCGGGTTTCGAGCGTGCGGCCTTTGCGGATGTCGCACATGATCAGACCGGACGGGGTGGGCGGGCCGGATTCGTGGCACCGCCACACTCCGCCGGCGCCGAGGTCGTGGACGGAGACGGTGAGCAGGTCCATCCCGATCTGCATGATCTCCGCGTAGATGTGCCCGACGCGCCCGGCGAACGTGCGTTTGGTGGCTTCGTCGACGGTCAGTGGGAGGTCGACCTGGATCGAGGGCATGACGTTCCTTCCTTCAGGCCCGGCTCTTGGCCAGGGCGAGTTCGATGTCTCGGGCCGCTGCGAACAGACGGCCCTCGTTACCCGCGGCGGCGACGAGTTGTACTCCGACCGGCAGTCCGTCGATCTCGCCCGCAGGCACACTGATTGCCGGCGAGCCGGTCATGTTCCACGGGCTGGTCAGCGAGAGCAGCGCGGACCGTACTTCCAGCTGGGCGCCGCCGACCGAGACGCGGCGCTCCCCTATGGTCGGCGCCACGAACGGGACACTCGGCAGAGCCAGTACGTCGTACGCCGCCAGCAACTCGTCGACCATCACGCGCAGTTCCTCGCGGGCCTGCCCTGCCTCGGCGTACCGCTGATCAGTGATCGAGCGGCCGGCGTACAACCGCTCGCGGACCTCCGGATCGATCAGGTCGGCGTCGGTGTCGTTGTGGTCGAGATGGTTCTCGTGCACCCGGAACGCTTCCCTGCCTTGAAGCGTCGAGAAGATCTCGAACAGCCCCTGACGCCGCTCCCACTTCGGGAATCCTCGGACGACGTCGACGCTGAACGCTGCGCTCTCGACGAGCCTTTGCGTCACCTGCTCGACCCGTGGATCCGTCACGGCGATCGACCCCGGCGGGATCCATCCGACCGACAGGTCGCCGGACCGGATGTCCACCCGGCGATCGCTGACGGCCTGGTAGCCGATCAGCGCGTCTTCGGTGGTCGTCGCGAAGACACCGACGTGATCCAGGCTGGGCGCCAGCGGATACACACCGACGCTCGAGATGTCGTCGTAGGCCGGTTTGAGCCCGACGACACCACACAGCGCGGCCGGTACCCGGACCGATCCCGCCGTATCGGTGCCCAGCGCAACGAACACCATGCCGGCGGCAACGGCAACCGCGCTGCCGCCGCTGCTGCCACCAGACATCCGGCTGGGGTCGTGCGGGTTGCGAGAGGCGCCGTGGACCGAGCGGTCGCCGGTCGCGCCGTACGCGAACTCGTGCAAGGTCGTCTTGCCGATGATGACGGCTCCGGCGGCGCGCAACCGCCGTACGACCTCGGCATCCTCGGTCGCCGCGGCGCCGGAGGACACGGCCGATCCGCAACTGGTGGGCAGGCCGGCCATGTCGACGAGATCCTTCACGGCCACCGGCACACCGTGCAGCGGGCCGAGATCGATGCCTGCGGCAAGTTTCTCGTCGGCCAGCCGGGCGGCGGCCCGAGCGCCTTCGGCGTCGATCAGCGCGAACGCGTTGAGGACCGGATTCAGCTCGTGCGTACGGCGCAGCGCCGCCTCGGTCGTCTCGATCGCGGACGTCGCGCCGCTGCGCAGTGCGCGCGCGAGTTCGACGGCCATCATGACGCGAATCCCGGCAGGAGACGCAGCGGCGGGACGATCAGCGCCGTACAGATGCTCATCGACGCGACGTTGCCGATGAACGGATGGAAGGTCTTCGGCAACCGTGCCGAGAGCGCCGCCGCCAGTGGTGGAGCGATCAGCGCGCCGGCCAGTGCGCCGACCACGATGGACTGCAAGGTCCCGCCGAAGGCCAGGACGGTCGCGGGTGCCACGGAGACGACCGGCACGAAGGTCGGGTAGAACCCGTCCGACTGCCACCTCTTCCGCCAGATGATCACACCGGCAAACGCGGACAGGACTTGGCTCGCCAGCACTGCAGTGAACAGGCCGGATCCGTACGACGTACTCGACGGACTGACCACGTGAGCGACGACCGCGCCCAGGATCAGCGCCGCACTGGCCCATTCGTTACCGAAGAACTGCGCCTCGGAGAAGTCGGCCAATGCACGTCTGGGCACCCAGAGCAGCGATTGTCCGCGGTCACTCGGCTCCTCGCGTGGCCCGCGCCAAGCGCTCGCAACCGGCATCCAGCGAAGCCGCTTACAGAGCAAGAACGCCACGATCGCACCGGCCCACATGCCCGTGGTGGCGCCGACCACCGGCGGCAGGTCCAAGGGTGCGCAGATGAAGTGCACCGCGAGGATCGACACCGGTGGAGTCAGCACCGCTCCCAGCGCAGCCGCCGTCAGGCCGACACGCCAACCAGGCCCGTACAGAACGACGATCGCGGGCGCCACGGAGACCAGCGGGACGAACAAGGGCTGCCAACCGCCGGGCGTCAGCGTCCATCCCCAGGCGATGTTGCCCAGCACCAGGCTGACGAGCGCGCTACCCGCGGCCCACGGCCACAGACCCGAGCCGCAGGCCTGGATGAATCCCTGCCATCGCCACGAACGCCGGTTCGCGACATGGCCGACCAGGCCGCCGACCAGCAACAACGCCCCGGCCGGCGCGACCGCGTAGAACTGCGGTTCGCTGATCGATCCGACCAGCCAGGACAAGAGTCGTCCGGGATCGGCATAGTCCCCGTCCCACGGTCGCGCGCTCTGAGTGAGCCGCACGAACGTCCAGGCGGCGAGCGCAACGAGCGCGACCCCGACCGACCCGGCCCAGAACGCGGCGCCGATCCGGCGCGGGCCGGCCACACCGGTCGTACGGCGGATTGTTGTCATGGCCGTCACCTCGGTAGCGGGGCGCGGTCGGTGTAGCCGAGCATCTGGTCGTAGAGGTCGGTACGCCGATCCCGGTGCAGGTCGTTGAGCTGGTTCCAGATCGGGGCCGTCCGGGCGGCAGTGAGGTCGATGTCGGCGTAGATGATCGTGTCCTCGTCCGGGCCCGCGATCCGGTCGATCGGCCAGCCGTTGGTCCCGGCGATCAGCGAGTTGCCCATGAACCCGGCGCCGCGCTCCTGCCCGGTCCGGTCCGCGGTGGCGATGAACACGTTGTTGGCGTGGGCCGCCGTCATGGTCAGGTACGCCGCCATGCAGACACCACTCGCGTCGTACAGAGGCGGCGGCGTCCAGACCCAGCCGGTGGGGATGCAGATGATGTCCGCGCCCATCTGCGCCACGATCCGGGCCGTCTCCGGGAACCAGATGTCCCAGCACACGAGCAGGCCGATCCGGCCGATCTTCGTGTCGAACACCTGGAACCCCTCGTTGCCAGGGGTGAACCAGAGCTTCTCGGTGTTCCACAGATGCGTCTTGCGGTAGCGGCCGATGTATCCGTCCGGCCCCACGAGTACGGCGGTGTCGTAGAGCGTCACGCCGACCCGCTCCGCCACACAGCCGACGATGTACACGTCCCGGGCGGCGGCGATCCGCGCGAACGACTCCACCGTGGGCCCGTCCGGAACGGATTCGGCGTGGGCGTAGGCCTCCTCCCGGCTCTCGAACACGTACCCGGTCGTCGCCAACTCCGGGAGCACGATCAGGCCTGCTCCCGCGTCGGCCGCGGCCGTGATCCGCTGCTCCACCGCCAGCGCGTTGGCCTTCAGGTTCTCGACCCCCACCCGTGGCTCGAACTGCACGACCGCAACCCGTACCGGGCTCACCCTCGAATCCGCCTGTGACGTCATGACCTGGCCTCCTCGGCAACCTGGTTTCAACTTGAAACCGCTTGAGGGGAGCGTAGAGGAGGTGGTTTATACTTGCAACCACTTGTTGACGAAGGAGTCCGAATGCCACAGCGCGTGACCCACGAGGGAGCCGAGTGTCCGGTGGCCCGCGCGGTCGACGTGGTCGGCGACCGCTGGTCGTTGCTCATCGTCCGGGACGCCTTCGACGGCATCAGCCGCTTCGGCGAGTTCCAGCGGAACCTCGGCCTGGCGAAGAACATCCTGTCGTCCCGACTGCGCGAGCTCGTTGCGCACGGCATCCTCGAGGTCCTGCCGGCCGCGGACGGCAGCGCGTACCACGAGTACTCCCTGACCAAGAAGGGCCGCGACCTGTTCGTCATCCTGGTGAGCCTGCGGCAGTGGGGCGAGGACTACCTCTTCGAAGCCGCCGAACCGCACTCGGTCCTGCTCGACACCAAGCACGACAAGCCGGTCGGCAAACTCACGGTCACCGACGACGCCGGCCACGTCCTCGACTCGTCCGAGGCCTACGTCCGCAAAGTGGCGAGCTGACTCCTACGCCGACAGTCGGCGGCAGCCCGCGGTGAACAGCAAGGCGGCCGAGGTGGCGCCGGGGTCCTGGTGGCCGACGCTACGTTCGCCGAGGTAGCTCGCACGGCCCTTGCGGGCGAGCATGTCGATCGTGGCGTCCCGGCCACGCTCGGCACCCAGACGACCAGCCGTGAAGACCTCGGGGAGGTCGTAGAGTCCGGCCGCGGCCGCCGCGAACGCTTCGATCCCGGGGGCGAGAGCGTCGTACAGAGTCTTGTCGCCGGGCTCCGCGCTGCCGCGCGCGACGATACCCCCGAGGCCGGCCCGGAGACCGGCGGTGAAGTCGCGGCAGTCCAGCTCGGGATCGTTGCCGATGGCATCGCCGAGGCGGAGGAAGAACGTGCCGAACAGCGGCCCGGCGGCGCCGCCGACCGAGCCGACCACCGTCCGGCCGACCTGGGCGAGCAGGTTACCTGGGCCATCCGGGGCTTGGTCGAGGCCGGCGGCGACGACAGCGAAGCCGCGGGCGAGGTTGGTGCCGTGGTCGGCGTCCCCGATCGCGGCGTCGAGCGCGTTCAGCCGGTCGCGATGGGTCTGCATCAGCTCGCTGAACTCACGGATCCACCCGGTCAGGAACCCGGCCGTGATCCGATCGGGCGCGCCGAGGCTCGCGGCCGGGCGCAGCCCGGAGCTCTCGCCCATCGGAAGCCTCCTCTTCGGAACAGCGTTCGGCATTGTCGAATCTATCTCGGAACATACGCGTGTGGTTCACTGCTGTAAAGATCTGTTCGCAACTGAGGGGTGGCCGATGATCCAGTCCGTCGACCGGGCGCTTCGGATACTCGGAGTACTGCAGGGCGCCCGACGGCTGAGCCTCAGCGACGTCGCGGCCCGCCTCAGCCTGCCGCCCTCCACCGTCCACGGCATCCTCAAGACGCTGCAGGCGCACGGCATGGTCGTCCAGGACCGCGACTCGAACCGCTACCAACTCGGCCCGGCCGTCCTCAAACTCGGCAACGTCTACCTCGACACACTGGAACTGCGCTCCCGGGCCGCGACCTGGTCCGAGGAGCTCGCGCGCCGCAGCGGGTACGCCGTACGGACCGGGGTGCTGACCTTCGACGAGGTGGTCATCATCCACCACGAACCGAGGCCGGACGGCAGCCGGCAGATGCCCGAGGTCGGCATCGTGATCCCGGCCCACGTGAGCGCGCTGGGCAAGGCGTTGCTCGCCTTCCATCCCGACCAGGCCGACGAACTGTTCGCGGCCGGCAAGCTGCGCAGCATGACGTCGGAGACCACCATCGACCCCGCGGTACTGCGCCCGGAGCTGAAGGAGATCGCCCGCGAGGCGATCGCCACCGAGCGGGAAGAGGCCGTGCTCGGCGAGGCCGGCGTCGCCGCACCGATCTTCGACGCCGCCGGGATCGCCGTCGGCGCCATCGGCATCGTCCTGCCCGCGTCGGACTGGCCGCCGTCCGAGCCGACCGTCACCGCGGTGCGCGAGACCGCCCGCAACATCTCCCGGGAACTCGGCGCTCCGCGCTGGCCGGTCCCGGCCTGATCCTTCCCGGCCTGATCCCTCCGGCCTGATCCCTCCGGCCTGATCCCTCCTGGCAACGCTTTACAGCCGGGTCGCGCCGCCCTATCGTGTGAATCTCATTCGACATTGTCGAATCAGATTCGATCTGGAGGTTGCGCGTGAAGAAGCTCATCAACGATCCGGCGGACGTCGTCCCGGAGATGCTGCACGGGTTCGCGCTCGCCAACCCCGGGATCGTCGTACTGGGTGACGGCGTGGTGGTCAGGACCGACCACGCCGAGCTGGCCGCGAAGGGACAGGTGGCGATCATCTCGGGCGGTGGCGCGGGCCACGAGCCGGCACACGCCGGGTACGTCGGCCACGGCATGCTGACCGCCGCGGTGTCGGGCGACGTCTTCAGCTCGCCGTCCGCCGACGCGGTGCTCGTGGCGATCCGCACGGTCGGCAGCCCCGCGGGCGTGCTGCTGATCGTGAAGAACTACACCGGTGACCGGCTGAACTTCGGCCTCGCCGCGGAGATCGCCCGGAGCGAGGGAATCCCGGTCGAGCTGATCGTGGTCGCGGACGACGCCGCACTGGTGGACGGCGACGACACGGCCGGCCGGCGCGGCCTCGCGGGCACAGTTCTCGTCCACAAGATCGCGGGCGCGGCAGCCGAGTCCGGACAGCCACTCGAGGAGGTGACGCGGCTGGCGCGGGCCGCGGCCGCGTCGGTTGCCACCATCGGCGTCGCACTGACCGGTTGCACCGTGCCGGCCGCGGGTAAGGCCGGGCTCGACCTGGGACCGGCCGAGATCGAGTGGGGCCTGGGCATCCACGGCGAACCCGGCGTCGAGCGCGGCACGATGCCGTCCGCCGACGAGGTCGTCGACCGGCTGCTCGACCGGTTGATCGCCGACCGCGAGCTCAGCGAAGGCGACCGCGTGGTCATGCTGGTCAACAACCTCGGCGGGACGCCGGCGATGGAGCTCGGCATCGTCGCCCGACGGGCTGTGCAGCATCTCGCCGACCGCGGGATCCACCTCGAACGCCTCTGGGCCAGTACCTTCCTGACCGCGCTGGAGATGGCCGGTTGCTCGTTGTCGCTGGCGCGCGTCGGCGACAAGGCCCTCGCCCTGCTCGACGCCCCGACGACCACGATGGCCTGGCCGGCGCCGCACCACGGCCGGGTCGCGGACCAGCCGATCGCAGCGACCGCCGTACCTGAAGACCGGCAACGTCCCAGTGCACCGGTCGACGAGTCGTTGTGGCGTGCTGTCGCCGCCGTCTGCCAGGCCTTGATCGATTCCGAGCAGCTGCTCACCGATCTGGACCAGCAGGTCGGCGACGGCGATCTCGGGATCAGCCTCGCGCGGGGCGCGCACGCCGTACTGAATGACAAGGACACGTACGACGGGACTGACGCCGCGTCGACCCTGCGCGGTATCGCGGCCACGGTACGCCGTTCGGTCGGTGGTACCTCGGGTCCGCTCTATGCAGCGCTTCTCCTGCGTACGGCGGCCGCGCTCTCGGCCGGCCACCCGTGGCCAGAAGCCTTTGCCCAAGGCAACGATGCGGTCATCGAGCTGGGCGGCGCGCGGATCGGCGACCGGACCATGGTCGACGCGCTGCTCCCGGCCGCTGCCGCGCTGCGTACCGGTGCACTGACCGATGCCGTCGCCGCAGCGCGGACCGGCACGGATGCGACGGCCCGCATCCAAGCCCGCCGCGGCCGATCGAGCTACTTGGGCGACCGCGTCCTCGGCACGGTGGACCCCGGCGCCGAAGCCGTCGTCATCTGGCTCACCGCCATCACCTCCACGCTCGAGGCGACGCCGGTCAGCTGACCTCCACCTCTGCTGCCTTGCGCAGGAGTACGGAACGTTCGCGCTCGTTGGCGCAGAGCCGGGCGGCCAGCTCCAGCTCGGCGCGCGCTTCCGTTCCCCGGCCGAGGCGGGCGAGGAGCTCACCGCGGACGGTCGGAACCAGGTGCGAACCGGGGAGCCGGTCGGAGGCGATCAGCTCGTCCACGATGGCCAGGGCTTGCGCCGGGCCCGATGCCATGGCCACGGCGACGGCCCGGTTGAGCTCGACCACCGGCGACGGCGCGACCCGGCCGAGCGCCTCGTACAGCACCACGATCCGGTCCCAGTCGGTCGCCCCCACCGACGGCGCCGTCGCGTGTGTGGCCGCGATCGCCGCCTGCAGGCCGTAAGGTCCGAGTCCGCGAATCGATGCCTTGGGCAACGCGGCCAGCCCGCGGTGGATCGCCGAGAAGTCCCACCGGCGCCGATCCTGCTCCGTCAGCAGGATCGGCGAATCGTCCGCGCCGGTCCGGGCCGGGAAGCGCGCGGCGGTCAGCTCGCACAACGCGAGCAGACCGTGCACCTCGGGCTCGTCCGGCTGCAACGCGGCGAGGGTGCGGGCCAGCCGGATCGCCTCGTACGCGACATCGGGACGCAGCAGCCTGTCCCCTGACGTGGCCGTCGACCCCTCGGTGAAGATCACGTAGATGACGCTGAGCACGCCGCCCAGCCGTTCCCTTCGCTCGTTGGCCGGCGGCAGCTCGAACGGCACGCCGGCCGCCGCGATCGTCTTCTTCGCGCGGGTGATGCGGGCCTGCACGGTCGGCACGGAGATCAGGAACGCGCGGGCGATCTGTTCGGTGGTCAGGCCGCCGACCACGCGCAGGGTCAACGCCACCCGGGCCTCGGGCGAGAGCACCGGGTGGCAGCTGACGAACATCAGCGCCAGGATGTCGTCGTCGATCCGGTCGGGGTCGATCTCGTCCTCGACCACCGGGTCGGTCGCCAGCAAGGCATACCGGTCCCGCAGCGCCGAGCGCCGGCGGATCGCGTCGATCGCCCGCCGCCGGGCCGTGGCCATCAGCCAGCCGACCGGATTGTCCGGAGGGGTGACCGGCCATGACACCAGTGCCTCGGCGACCGCTTCCTGGGCGGCATCCTCGGCCAGCGCGAAGTCGCCGGTGAACCGGGTCAGCGCGGCGACGATCCGGGCCGACTCGATCCGCCAGACGGCCTCGACGCCGGCCGTGTCCATCAGACCCGGCCGGTGCTCGCGGCGCGCTCCTCGACGGATCCCTCGTGGCCCGGCGGCCGCTCGTCCTCCCCGGCCACCCGCCGTACCTCGATCTTGGCCCCGGGCACCGACGGCACCCGCCGGGCCCACTCGACCGCTTCCTGCTTCGAGGCGACGTCGAGCATGAAGTAGCCGCCGAACAGTTCCTTGGTCTCGCCGTAGGGCCCGTCCGTCACCACCGGCGCGTCACCGCTGAAGTCGACGACGACGCTCTCCGCCGCATCGTCCAGCCCTTCGGCCGCGACGAACACGCCGGCCTTCATCAGCTCCTCGATGTAGCTGTACGTCGTAGCCGCCAACTCCTCGAACCCGGCCATCACAGCCGCGTTCGACTCGTCGGTCCCCCGCATGATCAGCATGTACTTCGCCATCGCACTCTCCTCGTCCACAGGACCGCCTCCCGGCCCTCGCCCCCAGGTCGAACGAGCGTCCCACAGATCGACACCACCACTCACATTCTTCGGCGCCAGGTGTCGAGGGTGGGAAACCGGCTCCGATCCAGAGGTGACCTAGGAGGCAGATCATGCGCGTTCTCATTTCTGGTGCGAGTGTTGCGGGCGCGATGGCCGACCACATCCGCGGCGGCCGCGCCGTCGCCCTGAGCGCGGTGAAGACGCTGATCCCCAAGTCCCGCCTCGGCATGGCAGGCCTCGCCCAAGGCGCCCGCCTGGTCTCCGCCCTCCCCGCAGGACCGAGCCGCGCCCTGCTGCGTCTCACCACCAAGAGCGCCCGCGTCTACAACTCCATGACCGTCGACAACTACGCCGCCTCGATGGTTCCGTCAGAGCGGTAGGCCGTTGTCGTCAGTTGTCAGCGACTGGGGTTTGAACTTGGTCAGGAAGGCGGTCAGGGAGCCGTTGGGTTGTTCGATGATCGTCCCGCCGTCCTGCCAGATGCCGTCGAGGTGCTGGAACTCGCCGGGTGGGTCGCCCTGGTTGTAGTGGATGTCGTGCACGCCGAGTCCGTGGTCGTACGGAGCCCCGTACACGTAGACGCGCCGCGAGCCGGTCAGGCGTTGTTCGAGGAGGTTGAGCGCGTTGTCCGCGGTGCTCTCGACCCAGCCGAACCGCGGCGAACGCAGTACGGCGTTGATCATTGCGCCCAGCGGGTTGGCGACGAGCGTCATACATCCCCGTCCGCGCAGCAGCGGAGAGCGGAGGTAGTCCAGCGCGCCGGAGGTCGGCGTGCCGGCGAGCAGGTGCCAGCCGTCGGGAAGTGCCGCGGTCGTCGCGAACAACTGCTGGTCGAGGTCCTGCACCTCGCGATACTGAACGGGTACGCCGCTGGGCGTCGACACGTCGACGGCGCACTCGTACTCACCCGCCGGAGCGGCGATGTACATCTTGCCGTGGTACCACGAACCGAAGTCGTTCGGATCCTCCCGCGCGAAGCGGATCAGCCGTCCGGCCAGGACCCCGTAGCTCGCGAGCGGCATCGTTTCCCCCGATCTGCTCCCCTTGCTGCGATGGTACGTCGGATACTTGGGGAATGTCGGAGATGGATCTGCCGGAGTTGAACCGTGCGGAGCTTCACGCGGTTGAGGCGATGCGTGCTGGTGGGGCTGTTGTCGTGACCAACCCCAGTCCGATGACGTACGGCGTGGTGGCTCGCGATGCCCGCGCGATCAATCGTCTGAAAGGCCGCCCCGTCGACCAGCCGGTCGGAATCTCGATCCACGGCGAGACCGCGCACGATCAGCTGTTCCGGTACCTCGACGTCGGGACCGACACCCGCGCCGCGATCGACTTCGCCCTCGCCGAGCGAATCACCGTTCTGGCGCCGATCCGGCCGGATCCCACGAGGCCCGAGTGGCTGGCGCCGGCGATCCAGGACGGCTGGGTGGTGTTCTTCGACGGATGCTGGGGGCAACTGGCCTATCTGTGGACGAGCTTTCCCTTCCTCTACGGAAGTAGCGCCAACCGGACCGGCGAAGCGCCGGCCGCCTCCGCCGCCGAAGCCCGTAGGCAGTTTCCGGGCGGCACCATGGTCATCGACGCCGACCACCTCCGCGAACCGGCCGCCACCTACGGAGCCAGCACGATGATCCGGGTCGAGCCGGACGGGCGGATGTCCCTGCACAGGTCAGGTATCCAGGACCAGGCGGCTGGCGGGGCCGAGGTGATTCTCGAGCGACTGCGCGAGTTCAGATCGTCCGTCGCCCGGCTGGACGGGTCGGCCAGTTCGCCGCTGGGCAAGACCTATCTGTCTACCGCGGCGACCAGGCAACTGTTGCCGAGGACACGGATCCGGCTGGGGTTCGCACGGGTGCCGAACAAGAATGCGGACGGACCGCGGGTCTGGGACGTCATCAGAGCACATGTCGGTTGCAACAGCCTGGGCACAGCCACCGCGGCCGGCGAACTGCTGGCCGGCGGGAGGCTGTCGATCGAAGGAATCGGCGGCACCCTGGTCGGCTGCGAACCGCCGCTCCGGGACCAGGAGGAGTGGTTGAAGACGTTCTTGATGAGCAAACCCAGCTGGCGGCTGGACGGTGACGAGCTCACCCTCACCTCAGGCGGTTCGACGATCACCCTGCTGGACCGCAAGATCGCCGAACCCGACCTCCCGCTCGAAGGGATCAGGTGGGAGGTCGTCACCACCATCACCAACGCCGACCTCCGCCACCATCGCTCTCTCGCCGAGCACGCCTGGATCACCATCGACGGCGAGCGGCTGACCGGCTGGACCGGTTGCAACGAACTCGCCGCCACCGTCACCCGCAACAACACAGAGCTGAGCTTCAGCGACGTCACCGTCACCGACCAGGCCTGCACAGACGAAACCGCCGCGGTGCAGGCCGCGATGCTGGCCACGCTCGGATCCGCCGTCGACTACACCGTCGACTACAACGAGCTGACCCTGCTGGCCCCGTCCGGCATCGGCCTCGATCTGAAAGCGGGTTCAGAGCCGTTGCCCTGGTCGCCGTTGAGGGTTCGGCGATAGTCGCGCGGGTTGGTGCCTTTGAGTTCGCGGAAGCGGCGGTTGAAGTTCGCCAGGTTCTCGTAGCCGACGCGTGCTGCGATGTCCGCAATGGCGAGGTCGGTGTCGCCCAGGAGCCGGCAGGCCGCCGCGACTCGGAGTTCGTTCACGTAATCGGTCAAGGTCCGTCCGAAGGTACGACGGAAGAACCTGCTGAACGCCGTCGGTGTCAGGTGTGCCACCGCGGCGACGTCGCCGAGCCGGATCGGGGTCGTGTAGTTCGCGGACAGGTAGGTATGGACGGCGTCGGCGCGCTCGCGGGCCGGCGCACCGACCGGCCGGTGGACGGTCGCGGTGGACAGGATGCGCGGAGCGTGGTCGGCGAGTCGGCTCAGGAGACCGAGAAGACGCAGGGTCCGCTCGGCGGGCCCGCCGACCGCGAGCTCACGCATCGCTGCTTCGATCCCATCGTCTGCGGCAAGGTTGAGACCGCCCGCGGCGGCAGCCAGCAGTCCGCCGATCGTCACGAACTCGGGCCGGTCCCAGAACTCCGCGCCGAGGAAGTCGGGCCGGAACTGCACGACGACGGCCTCGTGCTCCGCACTGTCCGCGCCGGACGCGTACGTGTGGGGAACGTCGGCGCCGATCAGGGTCAGATCACCCGGCCAGTAGTTCTCGATGCTGTCGCCGACGATCCGGGTGCCGCTGCCTTTGGTGATCAGCGTGAGCTCGACCTGCGGATGGAAATGCCAGTGGAAGTCGAACGCCGCCCCGTGCCGCACGTGGTGGTGCCAGGAGATCTCGTCCGGCTCGGCTACGTGCTCGAACACGGCTCGCATACCTGAGAAGCGTACCCAGTCGCCCCGATTCCGCGACCAGCACCAGCAGACCGGACAACGCAGTACCGGAACTGGTCAGCTCAGGCGTCGATCAGACGCGGTACGACGAGCCAGGCTGGAGGTCCGATCGCATCCGGGAGGCACCGTGTTCGACATCGACTCGCCGTACCAGCTCGCCGACGACGCGCCCGAGCGCTTCGAGCGGGACGGCTTCGTCCGGCTGCCCGGCGTACTCGATGCGCCGACCATCGACTTCTTCGAACCGGAGATCACGTCCAAGGTCATCGAGCTGAACACCATGCACCTGCCGCTGGCCGAGCGGTCGACGTACGGCAAGGCGTTCCTCCAGGTGACGAACCTGTGGCAGCACAGCGAGCTGGTACGCCAGTTCGTCCTGTCCCAGCGACTCGGGAGGATCGCGGCCGAGCTGATGGGGGTGAAAGGTGTGCGGCTGTACCACGACCAAGCCCTCTACAAGGAGGCCGACGGCGGCATCACGCCGTGGCATGCCGATCAGTACTACTGGCCGTTCAGCAGCGATCGGACCTGCACGGTCTGGATTCCGCTGCAGGAGACGCCGGCCGGGATGGGGCCGCTGGAATTCGCGGTCGGGAGCCAGGCGTTCGAGTTCGGCCGCGAGCTGCCGATCAGCGACGAGTCGGAGATCGCTCTGCAGCAGGCGTTGAGCGAGCAGGGCTTCGGCGTGTCCGCCGAGCCCTACGCGCTCGGGGACGTCAGCTTCCACACCGGCTGGACCTTCCACCGTGCCGGCCCCAACACAACAGCGATTCCGCGGCGGGTGATGACCATCATCTACATCGACGCCGACATCACGGTCACAACGCCGACCAACGACAACCAGCGCGCAGACCTCGCCCACTGGCTCGCCGGCACCGAACCCGGCCTGGTCCCAGACACCCCGCTCAATCCCCGGATCTGGTGACGACTTCCTCGTCCGCCAGTGGTCGATTCGTCACCGTCCGTGTCGCCTCAGCCGTTATGAAGTTGGGCTTGTACTCGCTCGGCCCCGATCGACACCCTCTCCATCTGGGTAGGCCTGGACCTACTCAAAGTGACGGATTCCGACATCCGTTGAGACTCACTTCACAACGCCAGCAGCGACGACTAGCCTCCGAAGCGGAGGAACCCTGCCTTCTCCGACCCTGCACGCTGAAGGAACCGTTCGATGGCCAGCTTGGCGAGCTACACCACGCTGTACGTGACCGCGATCGGGCTGGACGGAGCGCCCGGCCTGGAACACATCGTCGCCGTGCGCTGGGATCCAGGCAGCCTGGACCCCGAGGAGTCGTCGCTCGCCGACTTCGTCCGCTGGCTCGACCAGGGCGCCGGCCGCGCCTTCGTCCGCCGCTCCGACGGCACCCGAGGTCCCCGCGTCCGGGTCAACTCCGACGGAATGCGCCGCTACCTGCACAGCCACGCCGACGACCAGTCCAACCAGGACGAACTGCTCCTCCTCCCCACCTGGCAACTACACCGCTCCAAGAAACACTCCCGCCGCATGTAACCCCGACGCCCACCCACGCCCTCGGAACGTCCCCACAGCCTCGCCCCGTCCCCAGTCCCACGTCGACGGCCCCTAGCTCCCGTCGTCTGCCACGTCGACTGGCCCTCGGTGCAGGTAGAGGTCGCGGAGCAGGCAGATCTCGGCGCCGTGGTGGATCAGCTCGACGTTCGCGTACAGGCATTTCCTGGCCATGGGCGCGTGCGCGAAGGCAGGCGGTTCGCCCTGCGGCTCGATGAGGCCCGCCGTACCTAGACCTCGCACGCCGGTGATCCAGTGGTCGTACTGGTCGTCGAGTTGCTCAAGTGCCTCCCGGGCAGTGCCCGCGAACAAGAAGGTCGACTCGTTGGTGGCCGGGCGCCCGAACCGTTTGCCGTTGGTGGACGCGAGGTTCACGGTGACGTGCGCCAGCCGCCAGGCGATCGTCGTGACGGGTTCTGGATCGTGGGGCGGTTCGGCGTAGTCCATGGTGAAGGCGCCTGCCCCGAAGGAGATCGGTGCGGAGCCTTCGCCGCGGCGGCTTATTGTCCAGCAGTTCGGGACCGGCTGCCAGAAGTACTCGTCGTCGGTCAAACCCTCCAGCCGAGGGCGGAGGCGCTCCTGCCAGTGCGTGTTGATCTGGTCGATGACCTCTTCGTTCCAGTCAATGGGCATGGGTGGACGGTAGTTGGTTGGTGGGGGTGGGTAGGGCGACTGTGCGGATGAGGTGCCAGGTCATTGCCGCGAAGACCAGGAGCCAGGCCGGGAAGGCGGCCCAGAGTTCGATGCGGCCGATCGACTCGACGACCGGGAGGTGGTCGGCGCGGCCGAGGTAGATGCCGGCGACCGCGTACATGCCCAGCGGGAAGACGATGCTCCACGACGTCGCGTCGTACCGCAGCGGGACCTGGCGCCGGACGTGGCGCCACCAGCCTGCTGCGATCAGCACGGGGATCAGCCAGGTTGCGAACGCCCAGAACACCACCGCGAGTCCCGCGATCAGCCCGCGGGTCGCCGCGACCATCGGCGTATCGGCCATCTCGACGATCCGCGCACCCGCCAGGACGGTGATCGCCAACGCGCCCATCGAGACCCAGTACGGCGGGGTCAGTTCATCCGGGCCGAACGCGTACAGCATCAGCCGGAGCGAGACGAGCAGCCCGGTAGCGCCGTACAGGAACACCCCGACCGACCACGACATGACCGCGAGTACCGCGAGCTCCCGGCGGACCGAGTCGAACACCGGCTCGACGGTGGCTGCCGCGACCGCGACCGACTGACTCGCCACCACCCAGACGAACCAGGTGCCGTTGGCAGTCGCCACCACCGGTCGCTCCTGCCGTCCCAGTACGGCGGTCCACGGCACGACGTACCCCAACGCCAACCACGTCAGACCGGCGACGGCGAGCAGGACCGCCGTGGCGACGTACATCCCGGCGAGCCCCAGCCTGACGCCCAGAACGTTGGCGCCCGCGACGAACGTGAACAGGCCGAACGCCCGGCGCGGATCCGTAAAGTCCTCGACCATCGCGGATCGATAGGCGGCGAACCGCCACGCACTCAGCACGACGAGTACGGCGAACGCCGCGCCGCACACGACCAGCAACGCCCGGGACAGAAGGTCGACGCCCTCGAGCCGCATCCCGACCGAGATGATGCCCGAGGCCATCACCAGCGCGAAGTACCCGGGCGTGAACCGCTCGACCGCCCGGCCGGCACGTGCAGCGAATCCGTTGGTCACGGGATTCATACCAGCACAAACCGTCGGTGGTCGCCGCTACGGTGTGGTTCGGAGGTGAGTGGCGTGACGTTTTCGGTGCGGCCGTTGGATGCGGACAGTTGGCCGGCGTTCGCCGAGCTGGTCGAGGCGAACAACGGCGTCTGGGGCGGATGCTGGTGTATGGGATTCCATGTGAAGCTCGGCAAGGGGCGGACCGCGGAACAGAATCGCGCCGAGAAAGAAGAGCGGGTCCGCAGCGGGGACACGCACGCGGCGCTGGTGTTCGACGGCGAGAAATGTCTTGGCTGGTGTCAATTCGGCTCGCCTGACGAGCTGCCGGAGGTCAAGAGCCGTCGGCTGTACGAGAAGGGCCTGACGACGCTGCCCGACTGGCGCATCACCTGCTTCTTCACCGGCAAAGGACTGCGCGGCCGCGGCGTGGCGGATGCCGCCCTCGGCGGGGCGCTGACCCAGATCGCGCAGTACGGCGGCGGTGTCGTCGAGGGCTATCCCGAGGAGACCGACGACCGGAAGGTGTCCGGATCGTTCCTGCACACCGGCCCGATGTCCGCCTTCGAGAACCACGGCTTCACCCGCACCCGCCCGATCTCCCCCCACCGCTGGGTCGTCACCCGCACCATCCCCCCAACCCGGTGAACCGCCGCCCTACTCGATCGCCCGTCTCAGGGGCCAACCCCTCAGCGTGCGGGTTGCGGACCCAGGATCTCGTTGCGCAACCCACACAGTGGAGGGTCGACCCCTGAGATTGCGCGAGGGGTGAGGCGGCGGAGCGGGGTTGGGACGGTGGGTTTACGGGGGCTGGATGCCGTAGTCGTGGATCTTGCGGTAGATGGTGGCGCGGGACATCCCGAGCGACTTCGCGGCGTGGCCCTTGTGGCCGTCGTTGGCGATCAGGCTGCGGATGATCGCGTCGCGTTCGAGCGCCTCCAGCTGGCTGAGGCTGCGGCGGCTGATCGCCTGCGCGCGGGCCGGCAGGTCGGCGGGAGTGATCACCCCGGTACGGCGACGCCGTACGACGACCTGTTTGAGCATCTGGCACAGCTCCGCGGTGTTGCCGGGCCAGGCAGACCGCATCAGTTGCTGCATCGTGTCCGGCGAGCACGTCAGCTCGCCGTGACTCAACTGGTTGAGGAAGTACGGAACGAGCTCGCGGACGTCCTCGATGTGGTGCCGCAGCGGTGGCACCTCGACGGTCAGCGGGAAGAGCGACAAAAGCTCGCCGAGGTCCGGCGTATCGGTGTCGTCGGATGTGAGGGTGAGCGCGATCCACGGCGGATCGGCCGGTCTGCGTTCGAGGACGTCGTACAAGGCCGCGATGGCCGCGTCGACGCCGCTCGGATCGAGGCGCTCGACGCGCCGGATGACCAGCGCCTGGACGGAGTCGTCGGCGAGCTCGGACTCCAGCTCGGCGGCGAAGCCGTCACCCAGCCGCGCGACATCGACGACGTGGAACAGGCCGGCCGGGTTGTTCTGATGGTGCGCGGCACGCGCCAGCGTGACCTTGCCGGTGCCGCGCTCGCCGGTCAGGACGACCCATTGACCGGCACGGCAGGCGTTGTCCACCTCACGGCTGCTGCCGAGCCACGGCGCGCTGCGACCGACGAGTCCCGGGAGAACGGGACGTGGCGGCGGGCGATGCCCGGTGCCCGGCGTACGGATGCCGACACCGGGCGAATGCGGGCTGACCTGGATGATGCCGCCGCCGCTGCGCCCGCCGGTGGTGACCGGGCGGCACATGATCCGGACCCACGCGCCGGTGGGCAGCTCGGCCACGATCGCCTCGGTCGTGCCGCGGGCGAGCATCTCGCCGGCATAACCGATCACCGCGCGCTGGTCCGAGGCGTCGAGCGACTGGCCGGCCTTCGCGTTCATCAGCAGCAGGTCCTCGTCGACCGCGATCACCATGTCGCCGAGCCGGCGTGAACTCTGCAGGTACGCCTGGAGCAGCGAGAGCTCCCGGGCGGAGCTGTCCTTGAGCAGCGCGGCCCGGATGTTCTCCGCGGTGGTCTTGGCGAGCGCCATCAGCAGCGACCCGGCGTCCTTGCGCCAGCAGGTGAGGTCGATCGCGCCGATCGTCTTGCCGTTCACCGGATGCTTGATCGGTACGCCGGCGCACGCGAGGTCCTCGAGGTCCTCGGCATAGTGCTCGTGACCGAACACGTGCATCGGTCCGCCGCCCTCGAGCGCGGTCCCGATGCCGTTCGTGCCGGCGAACTCCTCGGCGTAACTGAACCCGGGCGCCAGGAAAACCTTGTCCAGGTAGCGGGCCAGGTTGGTGTCGGCGGTGAGACGCTCCAGGACCATGCCGGTGCGGTCGGTGAGGATCACGCTGATCGGCTGGCCGTCGAGGTTCTGGTGCAGCTGGTGCAGCACGGGCGCCGCGCTGCGGGTCAACGGAATGTCGAGGTCCGGGTCCGCGACGTACGGCAGCGTGATCCGGTCGGCCGGCAGATTCCATCGCCGCGACCGTACCCAGGAGGCAAGGATCGGCGGCCGGACGTCCTGCGTCTCGACCGGATCGAGGGTGAGGAAATTCAGCCGGGCCGTAGCGGCTCGCCGGTTGTCCTCCATCGAGGGTGCGAGTTCGTCCACGGGGCCTCCCACCAGGTCACGTCCCGTCCCTCCGAGAGTAGTGCAGCCGGACACAAGTGGCGTCTCAGAATGAGACAACCCGGCGACTCGTGCAGGCATGAGATTCGAACAGACGACTGGGAGGTCTTGATGGACAACGATGTCTCGCCGCAGCAGGAGTCCTATAACCCTTGGACCGTCGTGCATCTGGTCTTCGAACACCTCGCCGAGGCCGGGTTGCATCCGGTCCTCGGGGCCACCGGGCATCCGGGCGAACCGGCCGCGGAACTGCTGCGCTGCCTGGGTATCCGGCCCGATCCGCAGGGCGATCACCGGCTCGCGGAGCAGAAGGAGGAGCGGCTCGCCGAGCTGCGCGAGGCCTTCTTCGGCGAGTCCTGATCGCTTCTCAATTTGAGACCTCACCCCGCTCGTGGCGGCGATGTACTGCAAGCACACAGCCGGCCACATGAGCGGGAGGAAAGCCATGAGTCGCCAAAGCGTGGCGAAGGCCCACCAGAAGATCCAGGAGTTGTCATGGGAACCGGCGTACCACGAGCCGGTCTCCCAGTACGGGACGGACTACACGTTCCGTAAGGCGCAGAAGAAAGACCCCCTGAAGCAGGTGCTGCGGTCCTACTTCCCGATGCAGGAGGAGAAGGACCACCGCGTGTACGGCGCCTCGGACGGCGCGATCCGCGGGAACATGTTCCGCCAGGTCCAGGAACGCTGGCTGGAATGGCAGAAGCTGTTCCTCAGCATCATCCCGCTGCCGGAGATCTCGGCCGCGCGGGCGATGCCGCTGCTGTTCCGGACCGTGCCGAACCCCGAGCTGCACAACGGGCAGGCCATCCAGATGATCGACGAGGTCAGGCACTCGACGATCCAGCAGAACCTCAAGCGCCTGTACATGAACAACTACATCGACCCGGCGGGCTTCAACTCGAGCCTGCGGAACTTCCAGAGCGACTACTGCGGCACCATCGGCCGCCAGTTCGCCGAGGGGTTCATCACCGGTGACGCGATCACCGCGGCCAGCATCTACCTGACGATCGTGGCCGAGACCGCCTTCACGAACACGCTGTTCGTCGCGATGCCGGCCGAGGCCGCCGCGAACGGCGACTACCTGCTGCCGACGGTGTTCCACTCGGTCCAGTCCGACGAGTCCCGGCACATCAGCAACGGCTACGCGACGCTGCTGATGGCGCTCGCCGACGAGGACAACCACCAGCTGCTGGCCCGCGACCTGCGGTACGCCTGGTGGAACAACCACCGCGTCGTCGACGCCGCGATCGGCACCTTCATCGAGTACGGCACCAAGGACCGGCGCAAGGACCGCGAGTCCTACGCGGAGATGTGGCGCCGCTGGATCTACGACGACTACTACCGCAGCTACCTGGTGCCGCTGGAGAAGTACGGACTCGAGATCCCGCACGACCTGATCGAGGAGTCCTGGAACCAGATCTGGAACAAGGGCTACGTGCACGAGGTCGCCCAGTTCTTCGCCACCGGCTGGCTCGCCAACTACTGGCGGATCGACCCGATGACGGACAAGGACTTCGAGTGGTTCGAGTACAAGTACCCGGGCTGGTACGACAAGTACGGCGCCTGGTGGGAGAACTACAACCGCCTGTCCACGCCGAACGGGCACAAGCCGATCGTCTTCGAGGACGTCGAGTACGAGTACCCGCACCGCTGCTGGACGTGCATGGTGCCGTGTCTGGTCCGTGAGGACATGGTGATGGCCAAGGTCGACGGCCAGTGGCGGACGTACTGCCACGAGATGTGCAAGTGGACCGACGAGACCGCGTTCCGGCCGACGTACCAGGGCCGGCAGACGCCGAACATGGGCAAGCTGATCGGCCACCGCGAGTGGGAGACGCTGTACCACGGCTGGAACTGGGCCGACGTGGTCTCCGACATGGGCTTCGTCCGCGACGACGGCAAGACGATGGTCGCACAGCCGCACCTGGACCTGAACCCGGACAAGATGTGGACCCTCGACCACCTGCGCAGGTGCCCGCCGCTGGCGAGCCCGAACGTGCTGCTGAACGAGATGTCCGACGACGAGCGGACCGCGTTCGCGGCACGCTACGTCAAGGGCGGCCCGGCCGGACGACCAGCACCTGCCGACGCCTGATCGCGGCGCCAGATTCCTATGGGCGACAAGCACGTCGTGAGGTTCGAACCCGTCGGCATCGAGATCGAGGTCGACGAGGACCAGACGATCCTGCGCGCGGCAGCCGAGCAGGGCGTGATGCTCATGCACGGCTGCAAGGAGGGGCAGTGCGCGTCCTGCAAGTCGTTCGTCCTCGACGGTGAGGACATCGACCTGGACCGCTACAGCACCTTCGCGCTGCCGGAGTACGAACTGGACGAGGGGTACACGCTGCTGTGCCGGGCGCACCCCTTCGAGGACCTCACGATCGAGCTGCTCAACTACGACGAGGACATGATCCGCTCGGGTCTGCCGATCCAGGAACGGACGGCGGAGGTCGTCGCGATCACCCCGGTGACGCACGACCTCCGGCACCTGGTGCTGAAGCTGTCCGGGCCCGGCGAGCTGAAGTTCTTCCCCGGTCAGTACGTCGACATCTCGGTGCCCGATGCCGGCGGCGGCGAAGACGCGAGCCGCTCGTTCTCGATGGCGAACACGTCGAGCCGCGAGAGCGGTCAGCTCGAGTTCGTGATCAAGGTGTACCCGGGCGGGATGTTCTCGGAGTTCCTGGACCAGCGGCTCCGGGTCGGTGACCGGTTGGACCTGACCGGGCCGTTCGGGGTGTTCACCCTCCGGGACAACCCGGACGCCCGGCTGGTCTTTCTCGGTGGCGGGGCCGGGATGGCGCCGATCCTGGCCCTGCTGCGATCGATGGCCGAACGCGGCATCGACCGGCCGACGACGTTCTACTACGGATCCCGCACCCAGCTGGATCTGTGTTTCGAGGAGGAGTTGCGCGAGCTCGAGCAGCGGCTGCCGCGGTTCCGGTACGTACCGGCGCTGTCGGAGGAGGAATGGGACGGCGAGAGCGGACTGATCACCGACGTGGTCCGCCGGCTCGAGCCCGACCTCACCGGGGCCGATGCGTACGTGTGCGGTCCGCCGCCGATGGTCGAGGCGGCGATCCCGCTGCTCGAACGGCTCGGGGTCGCGACCAAGCACATCTACTACGACAAGTTCACCACGACCGGCGATGCCGGTGACTCAGAGGTGCTGGAGGCAGGAAGCCGATGACCACCACACAGGACTCACCAAAGACAGAACGCAGTGTGCCCAAGCCGGTCTTCACCGATGCCGAGGCGGGCGCACGCGAGTTCCCGGACTCGAACTCGCGGCGGTACAACTACTACACGCCGCAGAAGCGCAAGCAGAGCCACTACGAGGACGTCACGGTCGACGTACAGCCCGATCCGCGGCACTACCTGAGCCAGGGCTGGCTCTACGGCTTCTCCGACGGGCGCGGCGGCTACCCGATGGACTGGACCGTGCTGAAGGCCTGGGGCTCGGACAAGCCCAGCCCGCAGCGTGGCCCGGGCACCGGCGGCCTGTTCGTGAAGGAATGGCCGGCCACCGGCTGGCACGAGTTCCGCGACCCGAACGAGGAGTGGGAGCTCACGCTCTACCGGTACAACTCGAACGTGGTCCGCCAGGTCACCCAGAACGTCGAGGCGGCCAAGGCCTCCAAGGCGTTCGAGCAGTGGAACGCGAACTGGGTCCGCTTCGTCGAGCAGCACGTCGGTGCCTGGATGCACGTCGACCACGGCCTCGGCCTGTACCTGTACGCGAACGCGAACCGGCGCGCACCCACGAACATGCACAACAACGCGATCTCGGTGAACAGCATGCACCGGATCCGCGCCGCGCAGGACCTCGCGCTCTACAACCTCACCCTGTCCGAGGAGCTCGAGGGCTTCGACGGCAGCGCGCACCTGGAGACCTGGAACAACGATCCGGCCTGGCAGGGCGTGCGTGAGGTGGCCGAGCAGCTGACCGCGATCGACGACTGGTGCGAGGCGATCTTCGCCGCGAACGTCGTCTTCGAGCCGCTCGTCGGTGAGCTGTTCCGCAGCCAGCTGGTGCAGCAGGCGGCCCCGCGCAACGGCGACTTCGTCACCCCGACGGTGATCGGCGCGGCGGAGTACGACTTCGCCGAGCGGGATCTGCGCTACACCACGGCGATGTTCGAGCTGCTCAGCAACGACCGTGAGTTCGCGAGCCACAACAAGTCGATCCTGCAGGACTGGGCGTCGAAGTGGACCGCGGCATCCCTGGCCGCGAACCGCACGCTGCAGCCGCTGTGGTCGCAGCCGGACGCGAAACCGCCACGGTTCGAGGACGGCCTCGACCGGGTCAAGAGCCGGTTCAGCGGCATCATCACCTCGCTGGGCCTCGAGGAACCGAAGGAGCTGTCACTGTGACCACCACGTTCACCACCGCGGAAAGCCCGTTCAAGCAGGACAACACCGCGTCCAACAAGTGCGGCGTCACCCTGATGAACAACCAGGTCGGCGCGGTTGTCGCTGAGGTGATGACCGGTCTGGACAACGTCACCGTGACGCACCTGCCGTCGATGATCCGGGTCGACGCGATCGGCCGGATGGACTTCGTCTACGACGACATCTCCGAGGCGCTCGGCGAGGAGCCCGGGTACTTCGACCAGGCCGAGTTCGAGGAGAACATGTCGACCCACTACGGGCGCATGGTCCACCTCGACGACCGGACGATCATGTTCGCCAACCCCGAGGACGCCGCCGACTACATCGGCTTCGACCTGACCGCATCCAGCTGACACAAGGGGGTCTTCCGTGTACGAGAAGAACGGTGAGAAGTACTTCGTGGTCGACAGCCACATGCACATGTGGAAGGCCGGCCCGGACAACTGGGTCAAGGGCGCGGAGCAGTACGCGAAGGGCTGGATCGAGTGCTTCCACGCGTACCAGAGCCTCGGACCCAAGGAGACCCACTGGACGATCGAGAAGTTCATGAGCTACACCGAGGACGACCTGATGAAGGACGTCTTCGAGGACGGCTACGTGGACGTCGCGATCTTCCAGCCGACGTACCTGAAGGAGTGGTACGCCGAGGGTTTCAACACCACCGAGCAGAACGCCAACCTGGGCGAGAAGCACCCGGGCATGTTCGTCCTGAACACCCGCTTCGACCCCCGCGACGGTGACGCCGGCCTCGAGGAGCTGGCGGCCAACGTGGACCGGTACGGCTCGAAGGGTGTGAAGCTCTACACCGCCGAGTGGAACGCCGGCTCGCGCGGCTACAAGCTCACCGACCCGGCCGCGTACACGTACCTGGCGAAGGCGCAGGAGCTGGGGATCAAGAACATCCACGTCCACAAGGGCCCCACGATCTGGCCGCTGGACAAGGACGCGTTCGACGTCTCCGATGTCGACCACGCCGCGACCGACTTCCCCGAGCTCAACTTCATCGTCGAGCACGTCGGCCTGCCGCGGATCGAGGACTTCTGCTTCATGGCGACCCAGGAACCGAACGTGTACGCCGGTCTGTCGGTCGTCATCGGCGGCCTGATGCACGCCCGCCCGCAGTTCTTCGCCAAGGTCATGGGCGAGCTGCTGTTCTGGGTCGGCGAGGACAAGATGACGTTCGGCAGCGACTACGGCATCTGGGAGCCGAAGTGGCAGATCGAGGGCTTCGTGGACTGGGAGTTCCCCGACCAGCCGGAGTTCGCGGACTACCCGCGGCTCGGGGTGGAGGGGAAGAAGAAGATCCTCGGGCTGAACGCGGCCAAGCTGTACGACCTCAAGGTGCCGGCCGAGCTGCAACTGAAGGAGGAGACACCGGCCGCGCAGGACGACTCCAAGCTGGTCGCGTCGTAATGACGGCGGTCGTCGCTGAGCGGGACCGGGTCCTGGACGCACTGGGTGCGGTCCGGGACCCGGAGCTGGACGAGCCGATCACGACGCTGGGTTTCGTGTCCACCTGCGTCGTGTCGGCCGCCGGCGACGCGGTCGTGCGGTTGCGGCTGCCGACGTACTTCTGTGCGCCGAACTTCGCCTTCCTGATGGTCGCCGACGCGTACGACGTGGTGGCGGCGCTGCCCGGGCTGCGCTCGGTCGACGTCGCGCTGGAGGATCATTTCGCGGCCGGCCAGATCAACGCGGGGGTGGCGGCGCGGGCGGGGTTCGTCGCCTCGTTCGACGGCGAGGCGGCGGCGGAGCTGGACGAGTTGCGCCGTACCTTCGTCGCCAAGGCGGTGCTGGCCGGGACCGATCAGGTCTGCCGGCCTTTTGTTGCTTCTGGCACCGATCCGGTGGAGGTCGCCCGGCTGACGATCGGCGACGTGCCGCCGTCGGCCGAGCTGGACCGGCTGCTGCGGCGGCGGGCCGAGCTCGGGCTGCCGACCGGACCGGACGCGCCGCTGCTCGTCGACGTCGGGACCGGCGAGGCCATCGCCGCGCCCGCCGCGGCGAGGCACCTCGGCCTGGCCCGGCTGACCCGGACCGGGATCGAGGCCAACACCGGTATCTGCAGGGGAATGCTGAGGCACCGGTACACCGACTCCGGTGCGGGTGAGGAGGACCAGGGATGAAGGCCGTTCGACTGCACGGATACCACCAGCAACCAGTGGTCGAGGACGTACCGGAACCGGTCGTCAAGGGCCCGCTGGACGTGATCGTCAAGATCGGCGGGGCGGGCGTGTGCCGCACCGATCTGCACATCATCGAGGGTCAGTGGGACGCGGCGATGCATCCGTCGCTGCCCTACACGATCGGCCACGAGAACGCCGGCTGGGTGCACGAGGTCGGCTCGGCCGTCACCAACGTGCAGGTCGGCGACACCGTCATCCTGCACCCGACGCCCACCTGCGGGCTGTGCCATGCCTGTCGCGCGGGGGACGACATGCATTGCGAGAACAGCTCGTTCCCGGGGCTCGACAGCGACGGCGGGATGGCGGAGTACCTCCTCACCTCCGCTCGCGCCTGCGTGAAACTCGATCCGAGCACGCGACCACAGGACGTCGCGGCGCTCGCCGACGCCGGCATCACGGCGTACCACGCGGTCCGGAAGGCCCTGCCACTGTTGCCTCCCGGGACGACGGCCGTGGTGATCGGCGCGGGCGGCCTGGGGCACATCGGCGTACAGTGCCTGGCCGCGTTGACGGCGGCGCGGATCATCGTCGTCGACCGCAACCCGGACGCGCTCAAGCTGGCCGAGCAGCTCGGCGCCGACCAGACTGTGGTTGCCGATGGCAAGCAGGTGGAGAAGGTGCAGGAGCTCACCGACGGCGCCGGCGCCCACGTCGTCCTCGACTTCGTCGCCGAGCAGGGCGCGGAGCAGGACGGGTTCGCGATGACCCGACCGGCCGGCTCGTACTTCGTGATCGGGTACGGCGGCCAGGTGGAGATCCCGACCCTGGACATCATCTCGACCGAGCGGAACATCGTCGGCAACATCGTCGGCACGTTCAACGAGCTGACCGAGCTGATGGCGCTCGCACAGGCCGGCAAGGTCACCCTGCACACCCGGACCTATCCCCTCGACGCGGCCGTTGACGCGGTCGCCGATCTCGACGCCGGCCGAGTTCGCGGCCGCGCGATTCTCGTGCCGTAACAGGACCATTTTCCGGAGGGATTGAAATGGCCAAGGAACTAAGATTCGGTGAATCGGCCCGTGATCTGCTGCTTGCCGGCGTCGACCAGCTCGCGGACGCGGTCAAGTCCACGTTGGGCCCCAAGGGCCGCAACGTGATCCTGGAGAAGATCACCGGCTCGCCGGTGGTCACCAACGACGGCGTGACGATCGCCCGCGAGATCTTCCTCAAGAACCAGTTCGAGAACATGGGCGCCCAGCTGGTCAAGGAAGCCGCGATCAAGACCAACGACATCGTCGGCGACGGCACCACCACGGCGACCGTGATCGCGCAGGCGATCATCCGCGAGGGCATGCAGGCGATCGGCTCCGGCGGGAACCCCGTGCTGGTGAAACGGGGTATCGACCTGGCCGTGGGCAAGCTCGTCGACCGGCTGCGCGAGGTCGCGCACCCCGTCGTCACCGAGCAGGACTACGCCCGCGTCGCGGCGATCTCGGCGAACGACGACGACATCGTCGGCGCGGTGATCGCGAACGCCCTGCACACCGTCGGCGACGGCGGGATCGTGACGGTCGAGGAGTCGTCGATCAACGGGATGGGCGTGAACTTCGTCGAGGGGTTCGAGTTCGACAACGGGTACCTGTCGCCGTACATGGTGACCGATCCGGGCAGCCTGCAGGCCGTCCTGGACAACCCGTACATCCTGTTGTGCAGCGAGAAGATCACCAAGGTCCAGGAGATCATGCCGCTGCTGGACAAGATCATGCGCGAGCCGCGGCCGCTGGTGATCATCGCCGAGAGCCTCGAAGGCACGGCGTTGAGCATGCTCGTGCACAACCACGTCAACGGGCTGTTCCAGTGTGTGGCGGTGAAGGCGCCCGGGTTCGGCGACCGGCGCTTGCACAAGCTGGAGGACATCGCGGCGATCACCGGCGGCGCGGTGTACAGCCGGCACTCCGGGTTCACCCTCGAGACGATGACGCTGGACCAGCTGGGCCGGGCGGATCAGGTGCGGGTGACGGCCGACCGGACGGCGATCGTGGCCGGCACGGGCCACGACAAGGATGTCGCCTTCCGGATCGCGCAGCTGCGGTCGGAGCTCGAGCGGGCGACGTTCGGCGTCGACGAGGACGTCCTGACCGAGCGGATCGGCTCGTTGTCAGGCAAAGTCGCGGTGATCCGCGTCGGTGCGCCGACCCCGGCCGAGCTCAAGGAGCTCCAGCACCGGGTCGAGGACGCGCTGTCTGCGACGCGGGCCGCGATGGCCGAAGGGATCGTCGCGGGCGGCGGCATGGCCCTCCTGCATGCCGCGTCAGCCCTCGACGGTCTGGACGTGAAGGGCGATTACAGGACCGGCGTCGATATCGTGCGGCGGGCGCTGCGCGAACCGGCGTACCTGATCGCGGCCAACGCCGGCTACAACGGCGCCGAGGTGCTGGAGCGTACGTCGCAGATGGGCATCGACGAGGGATTCGACGCCCTGGACGGGGTGTACGGCAACATGCTCGCGATGGGCATCATCGACCCGCTCCGCGTGGCCCGCTCGGCCCTGCAGAACGGCGCCTCGGTGGCCGGACTTCTCCTCACCACCAACACCCTCATCGCCGAGGAACAGACCCCGTGGGGTGGCAGTGCGGCCCTGATGACCGAGTACGGCGCACTGGACGAGGGCCTGCATCAACCAAGCCCTGATTCCAGTACGCCGCAATCTCTCGGCCTGGGCCCGTCCGTCGGATAGGAGCTGCTGAGAACCCCACCCCGTTCCGGCGCCGGCCATGGTCACGAGCGTCAAAGCCCACCGGCGCCGGAACGGGCGCCCCGGATGCGTCCCTCCTCGCCACCGGTCCGGTACCCGGTCAGCCGCGACGCATTCGCCGGAGCGAGCCGGCTCAGGTGAAGATGCTGACGCCGCCGGGGCCTACGAGCAGGCCGATGATGATCAGGGCGGCGCCCCACATCACCTGACCGCGGAACAGCGAAACGATTCCGGACACGACGAGGATCACCGCGATGATCCACAGAATGAATGCCATGGTCCTTCCCTTCTGACGTGATCCCCGTGCGCCGCCCCGGTGCCCGGGCGTACACCCCGTAAAACCCGCACCACCTGGGCAAACGCTCGTATGAACCCCGACCCGAGGCTCGGGACATATATCCGGAGAAGGCCCCCTGCCGGGGGCACGATCTGGAGGTGGCGGTGGGTGACGCGGAGTTGTGGCGGCGCGCGGTGGACGGGGAGCCGGAGGCGTTCGGCGTCCTGTTCGATCGGCATGCCAAGGCGGTGTACAACTTCGTCTTCCGGCGGCTCGGCTCGTGGAGCGACGCCGAGGACCTGACCTCGCTGGTGTTCCTGCATGCCTGGCGCCGGCGGGCGGACGTGGTGCTCGTCCACGACTCGGCCTTGCCCTGGTTGTTCCGTACGGCGGACTTCGTGATCCGCAACGAGCGCCGGCGGCAACGGTTCCGGTGGCTCAACCTGGCCAGGCAGACGCCGGCGACGGACGAGCCGGATCACGCGGACCTGGTCGCGGCGCAGGTCGACGACGAGCGGGAGGCGAGCCGGCTGCGGGCCCTGCTGCGGAAGTTGCCGCGGCACGAGCAGGAGATCGTCGAGCTGTGCTTCTGGAGCGGCCTGGACGCACAGTCCGCGGCCGTCGCGCTCGACGTACCGCTCGGCACGGTGAAGTCGCGGCTGGCCCGCGCCCGCAAGCGCCTGCGCGATCTCAGCGTCGCCGTACCGGACGAGGCCCCGGCCGACTGCTTGGAGAACCTGTGATGAACGAGTTGCTCACCCGTCGTGCCGACCGGTCCTTGCCGCCCGGCACCCACGAGAAGCTGCGCGCCGGCCTGCTGTCCGCGATCGAGAGCGAGCCGGTCCGTCCGCCGCGACGGATCCTCGCCCCCGCCCTCGCGGCCGCGGCTGTCCTCGTGGTGGTCGCCGGTCTGGTGGTCGCAGTACGCGCGCTGAAGACCGACAGTGCGCCGCCCGCGTCCGCTCCGGCGAAGACCAGGGCGCTGACGGCCGACGAGACCGCGACCCTCCGCTCCCAGTGCCTCGCGGAGGCCGACCGGATCACCAGCAAGTCGCTGCCGCATCCGTTCACGGACTACAAGGTGATCAGGGCGTTCGAGTTCACCGGCGTGAAGGATCCGAACGTGGTGAACACCTGGCTGATCGGATCCGGCCTGCAGACCTACCCGACGGGACCGAAGGGCTTTCCGCGCGAGAGCCACCCGGCGTACTGGCTGTGCAGCCGCACCGCCGGTGGAGTGGTCAGCGAGCCAAGCATCCGCTTCAGCCCCGGAGCCCGGCTGATCGGCGCCCCGATGATGCGTATCGCCCGCAACGCGGGCGTCTACACCAAGTCGGTCACCCGGGTCACCGTCCAGCCGAAGGGGCAGGCGCCGGTCGAGGCGTTCCTGCAGGACGGCTTCTGGTTCGCGCCGACCGTTGGCCGCACCAACTGGGGACCGTACGACGCCGACGACACCGGTCTGAACGACTTCGTGGTCCGCGGGTACGACTCCGTGGGCGATCTGATCGTCACCGACCGTGGCATCGATCCGACCGCCGCGCCGGTCACCTGCCCGGTGGTCATGGTCACGCTGCCGAACGGGAAGAGGGACACGGTCCCGAAGACGCCGACGCCGCCGGAATGCCAGGAGTACCGCTGGCCATCCTGACCGTGGGTGATCACAGTTGCAGGCTTTTTGGCAGGTTTGATCAGTTTTGGTCTTGCCGTGAGTTGGCCGCTCGGGGTGAGATATCTCCATGACGCAGACGCGGGCCGCGGGCGCGGTGGACGGACAGGGGTTCTCGTACCGTCCGTTCATCTGGCTGGCGGTCGCGACGTTCTCGATGGGCATCGACGGCTATGTGCTGGCCGGCCTGCTCCCCCAGATCGCCGGCGATCTCAACGTCACCGCGGCGGCCGCCGGACAGCTGATGTCGGTGTTCGCGTTCACCGCCGCGCTGGCCGGCCCAGTGCTCGGCACACTGACGTCGCGATGGGAACGCCGTACGACGATCGCCCTCGCGCTCGCCGTCTTCGTGCTCGGCAACCTCGTCGTCGGCGTTGCCACGAACTACCCGATCGCGCTCGGTGGCCGGGTGGTCGCCGCGCTCGGCGGCTGCCTGCTGAACGCGGCCGTCACCGGGTACGTGATCGCGCTGACGCCGGCCGAGCATCACGGCAAGGCGCTGTCGTTCGTGCTCGGCGGCTGGATGACCGCGACCGCCCTCGGCGTACCGATCGGCCTGGTGATCGGACAGTCCAGCTGGCGGTTCCCGATGATCATGGTCGCGGTGGTCGGCACCATCGCGCTGGTCGGCATCCTGCTCCGGCTCCCGCGCCTGCATCTGCCCGGCGGGACGCTCGTCGAACGCCTGCGGCCGCTCAAGCAACCGCGGCTCCTCGCCGGACTGCTGGTCACGACCGGCATCCTGTGCAGCAGCTACACCTGCTTCACGTACGCGACGCTGATCCTCGGGCCGCACTTCAAGGCCCACTGGGCGATCATCCTGATCATGTTCGGGTACGGCGTCTCGAGCATGGCGGGCAACGCCATCACCGGCCGGCTCGTCGACCGCTTCAGCGCGATCCGGGTGCTGACCGTGGTCCTGATCGGCCTGCTCCTGAACTCGATCCTCGGCATGGTCGCGCTGATGTTCGCGCCGGCCGTCGTGGCGGCGGTCTGGGGCCTGGTCTGGTTCTTCTCCGCCGGCGTCGGCAACGGCGGTGGAGCGGTGCCGCAGCAGGCCCGGCTCGCGACGATGGCGCCGGACTCGGCGACGATCGTGATCGCGCTCAACGGCAGCGCGATCTCGCTCGGATCCGCGCTCGGCAGTGGTCTGGGCGGTGTCGCGCTGACGGCCGGCTCGTCGCCGGACGGTCTGCTCGGTGTCGCTGGAGTCATCCTGGCGATCACCGTCACCCTGCACCTGTTGGTCACCCGCGCAACCCGCCGCGCCACCCTCGCCTAGCCACACGGCGTACTGCCGGGCCATCGCCGGTCCCAGCCGGCGGCGAGTGGTGACTTGGCCCCCGAAGTGGTTGGTTGAGCCCTGCTATGTCAGGTCCCAACAGACCATTTGGGGTCCCAGGTCACCACTCATGTCCGGCGGCGGGCTAGCGCCAGCCGCGGCGGGCGGCTTGGAGGCCGGCCTGGAAGCGGCTGGTGGCGCCCAGCTCTTCCTGGACCTGTGCGATCCGGCGGCGCAGCGTCCGGCCGCTCACACCGAGCTGGCGGGCGATCGCCTCGTCCTTCATCCCACTCGCCAGCAGATTGACGAGGGTCGTGTTGGGATCCGCATTCTCGGACAGCCGCAACGGGGTCGCCTGATTCCACAGCTGGTCGAAGAGCACCTGGAGCGCACTGGTCAACGCCGAGTCCGACACCACCACGGCCCGCGCCTGCCCTCGCGTCGACGGCCCGCCCGCCAGCGGGAGGATCGCCGTGGTGCCGTCGACGATCAGCAGTTTGACCGGCACCTGCGGCAGCACCCGCGACTGCTCACCCCGCTCGGCCATCGATCTCAACCGGTCGACCCACCCCGGATGATCGAGCACCTCGGCCGCATAGATCGACCGGAACCGCACCCCACGATCCAGCAGTGCCAGCTCCGCGCCCGACACCTGATCGCTGCCGTCGGCGACGTACGGCGGGGTGTCCGTGCCGACCGCCTGCTGGGTGGCGCCGCGCAGCATGTCGTCGATCCGCGCCTCGATCGCGTCCCGGCCGACCGCGATCTCGATCAACCGGCTCGGCTCGGCCTGCAACTGGCCGGCGCTGAACTCGCGGGCGAGCTGATCGGTCATCGCGGCGACACCGTCCAGCGCGGCCCGTCGCTCGCGGACGAGCATGCCCAGCCCGGACCGCGGGTCGACCGGCGCGGGCGCGGCCTCCGAACCACTCCGCACCAGCCCGGCCGCGACGAGCCGCTCGACGGCCTGCGTTACCGCTTTGTCCGGTAACTCCAGAAGCTCACCCAACTGCTCGACCGGCACCCCCGGATCCCGCAGCAGTTGCCGATAGACCTGCGCGTCGTCCGCGGACAGCCCAACTGCTTCCCATTCAGCCATCCGCTGAGCGTAGTTGGCCGGGATCGGCGTTTGGCCGGAATGGGCGGCGGAATCGCGAGTTCAGGGCTTAGCGTGTCCCAGGAAACGTCGCCTGTCCGAGGAGTGAACTGTGCGTCTGCATGCTGGCCGGAAGACGATCGCGCTGGCAGGCGCCCTCGTCACCGCGCTTCTGGTCGGCTCCGGAGCCGACGTCGCGACCGCCGATCCCACCGAGCCCGCCTTCGCTCCCCAGTCGATCGTCTGGCCCACCCAGACCGACGGCTACGTGCTCGGCGCCGTCGCCTGCGGTACTGCGACCTGCCCGGCCGAGGTGCTCGCCACCCACAACGGCGGTAAGACCTGGGCCACCGCCGGCCGCACCCACAACGGGCTGGCGAAGAGCGGCGAGCCGGGCCTGACCAGCCTGCAGTTCGCCGACCCGAAGTTCGGTTGGGCCTACAACCCGTACCTCGAGGTCACCAAGGACGGCGGGAAGACGTGGACGCAGGTCCCGCTGCCCGGCGGTGGAGCCAAGATCCTCGACCTGCTCGCCGCTCCGGACGGCACCTACATCGTCACTTCCGGCTGCGCGATCGGCTCCGGTATCTGCGACGACCGCCCGCTGAAGGTCTGGCGCGCGCCGGCCGGCAAGTCGACCGGCTGGAAGCAACTCGACATCGCGGTCGGCGCAGACGACCAGTTCGCGATGGACGCCGCAGGTTCGACGGTCTACTTCCTGGCCGCGCCGTTCAAGAGTCCCGGCCGGTTGTCCACGATCCGCGGTGGTACGGTCCGGCCGACCAGTACGGTCACCTGCGCCGACGCCGAGGATGCCACGATCAGCGACCTCGCAACCAACGGCCCGGGCCGCGTCTACGTGCTCTGCATGGCGAACTACGGCCGAGGCGACTCCGACAAGACCGTCCTCGTCTCCGGCGACGGCGGCAAGACCTTCCGGTACGACGCGATTCCCGGCCGACTCGGTCTCGCGAGCCAGCTGACGGTCGGACCGGACGGCGCGGTCATGCTCACCACGCTCAGCGCAAGCCTCGTCTACAACCGGCCGGCGCTGTCGAAGTCGTGGCGCATCGACCAGGAATGGCTTGAGAAGGGCGTACGCATCCACGACCTGGTCCGGCAGACGCCTACGACGGCGTGGGTCGTCCAGGCCGATGCGGCGTACACCCAGAACACGCAGCTCTGGGTGACCCACGACGCCGGCTCGAGCTGGCAGCAGACCACTCTCGTCCCGGCGTGACGCCGATCCACTCAGGAGCACAACTGTGATCTCACTGCGCCAGTTGGCCATCCCGCTCGCCCTCGTCCTGGTCGCCGGTTCGGCCACGGTGGCGGCCGCGGACGTCCAGGAGTCGCCGAAGGTGGTCGCGAGCTGCGACCCGCACGTCAAGCCGGGTGAATACACCTGCTTCGCCCAGCGGCGGGCCGACCTGGGCTTCCGCGCCAAGGCGCTGGGCGGCGCGCCGGCCGGGTACGGTCCGTCCGACCTGCAGGCGGCGTACAAGTTGCCCTCAGCAACGGCGGGCCAAGGGCAACGGGTCTATATCGTCGACGCGTACGACGACCCGACGGCCGAGGCGGACCTCGCCGTCTACCGCGCGCAATTCGGACTGCCCGCGTGCACGACCGCGAACGGCTGCTTCCAGAAGCTCAACCAGCACGGGCTGCCGAGTCCGCTGCCCGCACCGTCGCGTTCGTGGTCCGGCGAGATCTCGCTCGACCTCGACATGGTGTCGGCGATCTGCCCGAGCTGCGGGATCACGCTGCTCGAGTCCGACTCCCCGAGCGACGACCTGCTCGAGGCGGTGAAGACCGCCAACGAGCTCGGCGCGAAGTTCGTCTCGCTGAGCTGGGGTGGACCGGAGTCCGCCGACCTGGCCCAGCTCGACAAGTCCTACTTCAACCCGCGCGGTGTCGTGTACGCGGCCTCCACCGGTGACTACGACTACGACGCCGGCGTCTCGTATCCGGCCAGCTCCGCGGCTACGACCGCGGTCGGCGGTACGACGCTGACGAAGGACGACTCGTCCCGCGGCTGGAGTGAAACGGTCTGGAACAACGGACCCGGTCAAGGCACCGGATCCGGCTGCTCGAGCGTGATCGACAAGCCGAGCTGGCAATCGGTGATCCCGGCCGCGACCTGCTCGAAGCGTGCGATCGCGGACGTCTCCGCGGTCGCCGACCCGGCCAACGGTGTGGCCGTCTACCAGACCACGGGAGGCTCCGGCTGGGCCGTGTACGGCGGAACCAGCGCGGCCGCCCCGGTCATCGCGGCCACCTACGCACTTGCCGGTGACCCCGATCCGGACTCCCGTCCGGCCGGATACCCGTACGGGGCCACCGGCAACCTCAACGATGTTGTCGAAGGCAACAACGGCGAGTGCACCCCCGCACCACTGTGTACGGCACAGGCCGGCTGGGACGGCCCGACCGGCCTCGGTACGCCGATCGGCACCCGCGCCCTGACCTCGCCGACGAAGAGCAACCGGATCACGGTCTCCGCGCCGGCCCAGCAGTTCAGTGCGGCCGGCGAGGTCGTCGTACTGCCGGCGCGGGCGACGGACTCGGGCCACCGCCTCGTGCGGTTCTCCGCGACCGGTCTGCCCGCGGGGCTCCGGATCGATCCGCTGAGCGGGATCATCTACGGTCGACCGACCGCGCCCGGGACCTACTCGGTCACGGTCACAGGAACTGATTCCACCAAGGCAAGAGGCAACACCGTCATCAACTGGGTGGTGAGCACCCGGAAGAACGCCGTGGTCAACGGAGACTTCGAATCCGGGAACGGTGGCTGGACCCAGACGCCGGATCTCATCCGTGCCGACGGTCAGTACAGCAACAAGGGGCTGGGGTATGCCTGGCTCGGTGGTAGGGGCACCGCTCACACCGACTCGCTGAGCCAGCGCGTTCGCGTCCCGTCGTTCGGGCATCCGGCGCTGCGATTCGCGTTGCGCGTCGCCGGCGGGGACGACGTGCTGCAATTGACCGTCGACGGTCGTCCGGCGAAGACCTTCAGCCGGACCACGCCGTCGTACACGACGCAGTCCGTCGACCTCACGCCGTACCGGGGCCGGACCGTCACACTGGACTGGACCAGCACCGAGAACGACGGGGCGCCGTCGACGTTCCTGCTGGACGACGTCTCGGTGAACTAGAATTCGGCCATGGCCGGAAAGCTACGGATAGTGCTCGCGGCGACGCCGTCGTTCCGGGAAATGGTGTTCGGGGCGACGAGCGTTGCGCGACTCGAGGCGCTCGGGGACGTCGTAGTACTCGACGAACCGGGCGATGCCGAGGCGTTGACGGCGGCGTTGCCCGGGACCGACGTACTCATCACGTCGTGGGGTGCGACGCCGTTGACCGCAGCGGTGCTCGGCAAGGCCGATCGGTTGCGACTGGTCGCGCACAGTGCGTCGTCGGTCAAGCATTTCGTCACCGGCGAGATGTTCCGGCGCGGGGTGCGCATCACGCAGGCGGGCCAGGCGATGGCGGAGCCGGTGGCCGAGGTGTCGCTCGCGTTCACGTTGACCCTGCTGCACCGGATCCACCGCTTCGACCACCAGATGCACGACGGGGCGTGGCGCGACACCGTACCGCCGCAGCATGGGCTCACGGCGTCGCGGATCGGGGTGGTCGGGGCGTCGCGGACCGGCCTCGAGTACATCCGGATGCTGGTGGCGCTCGGCGCGGAGACGGTCGTGTACGACCCCTATCTGACCGACGATGGAGCGGCGCGGCTCGGCGTACAGCGGATCGACCTGGACGAACTGCTCCGCACGAGTCGGGTGGTCGCCCTGCACGCACCGACGCTGCCCGAAACGCATCACCTGATCGGGGCCCGCGAGCTCGCCCTGATGCCCGACGGGTCGTCGCTGGTCAACACGGCCCGCTCGTGGCTGATCGACTCGGACGCGCTCGTCGCCGAGCTTCGGTCCGGCCGGATCGACGCGGCCCTCGACGTCTTCGACGAGGAGCCGCTCCCGTCGGACAGCCCGTACCGCGGCCTCCCGAACGTTCTCCTGACCCCGCACCAGGCCGCGGCGACGGTCGAGTGCTACCTCGGGATGGGCGACATCACCGCGGGCGAGATCGAGCGCTACGCGGCCGGCGAGCCCCTTCAGTACGAGCTCACCGAGGCCGCGCTCGCCCGGATGGGGTGACTCAGCAGACGGTCGCCGAGGCTGTACGGAGCGCCTGCCGGTGCAGCGCGTCCAGGTGGTGGCGGATCTCGCCGCTCGCGGTCGAGACGACGAGCGAGATGTCGCAGCGCAGGCCTGTCTGACGGAGGTGGTCGACGCGGACCAGCTCGGCCAGCAATTGGGTGGTCAGCGTGTCGAGCTTCTCGCGGATCACGTTGAGGTCCGGACCGCTGGCCGGCGCCTTCTCCGGGTGGGCGGCCCAGTACGCCAGCAGACCGCGCTGGACGACCTTGCTCGCCTCGATCTGCGCCCGGAAGAACGCCGCGGTCGAGTCCGGGTCGATGCCGAGCTGTACGGCGGACAGCCGGACCGAGTCCAGGATCTGCTGCTCGCGGACCGGGTCGTCGACCGGCTTCCCGCTGAAGTACTTCGACGCCGCCACATCGTCACCGATCACGATCCGCTGGATCATCAACTCGGTCAGCCCGTCGAACGTCGCGGCACGGTTCGCGGCAGCCTCGTGCACGACCCCGGCCTGCGGAGGCGCCGCGTTCGCCGTCGGCGCCGTCAGCGCGAACCCGCCGACCGCGCTCGCGGCCACAGCTGTGGTGATCAGCTTGCGAAGCACTATTTCCCACCCTTTCCGGTGACAGTCCAGAACGGCTCGCGACTGTACGCCGCCGGGGGTGCACAGCTGTTCACTTTCAAGAATCTCGAACCCATCCGGGGTGTGAGCGGCTCCGAAGTACCGGTGTCCGCAACCTCGCTAGGAAAGAGATGACGTCATGTCCAAGCACCTCACCCGCGCCGGTCTCGCCGTCACCGCGCTGGCCCTCGCCCTGACCGCGTCCGCCTGCGGGGGTTCCGACGACAACAACAGCTCCGGTACGGCGGCCGGCACGTCCAGCACGCCTTCCGCCACCACGACCCCGTCGATGAGTGAAGCGGCGAGCGGCATGGTCGGCCCGGGCTGCGCCGCGTACGCGAAGGCCAACCCGAGCGGCGCCGGCTCCATCGACGGCATGGCGGCCGCACCCGTGGCCACCGCGGCCTCGGGCAACCCGCTGCTGACGACCCTGGTGGCCGCGGTCTCCGGCAAGCTCAACCCGAAGGTCGACCTCGTCTCCACGCTCAACGGCGGCGAGTTCACCGTCTTCGCGCCGGTCGACACGGCCTTCGCGAAGATCCCGGCCGCGACCGTGAACACGCTGAAGACGAACGACGCGCTGCTGACCAAGATCCTCACGTACCACGTGGTCGCCGGTCAGCTCGACCCGTCCGCGGTGGTCGGCAGCCACGCGACCGTGGAGAAGCAGGACGTCATGGTCACCGGCTCGGGCGACAGCCTCAAGGTGAATGGCGCCAACGTCATCTGCGGCGGCGTACGGACCGCGAACGCTACGGTGTACCTCATCGACTCCGTGCTGATGCCCCCGGCAAGCTGACCGTGAACGAACCCACTTCGCTTCCCTGGCCCGCCGGATCGCCTGTGCGATCCGGCGGGGTGACCGATGGCGACCTGCTGGTGCTGACCGCCACCGGTGACACCGCCGCGTTCAGCACACTCTACGACCGGGTCTCCCCCTGGGTGTTCGGCCTGGTCCGCCGGATCCTGCGCAACCCCGCCCAGTCGGAGGAGGTTACACAGGAAGTGATGATCGACGTCTGGCGGACCGCGACCAGGTACGACGCCGATCGCGGCTCGGCGCACTCGTGGATCCTCACGATCGCCCATCGCCGGGCGGTCGATCGGGTCCGCTCCGAGCAGGCAGCGGCGGACCGGACCGACCTCGCCGGGGCCCGGTCCGCCGAAGTCGACTTCGACCAGGTCTCCGACACGGTCACCACCCGCCTCGAGGCCGAGCAGGTACGGCGCTGCCTCGGCACGCTGACCGAGCTCCAGCGCGAGTCGATCGAGCTGGCGTACTACAACGGGTACACCTACCCCGAGGTCGCTCACCAACTCGGCGCCAAGCTTCCGACCATCAAGGCGAGAATGCGCGACGGCCTGATCCGTCTCCGCGACTGCCTCGGCACCACACAGACGATTCCGGGTTCGAAGGGGGAACGGTCATGACGGATTCCGACGTACACACCCTGACCGGCCCGTACGTCCTCGACGCACTGCCCGAGGACGAGCGAACCCGCTTCGAGGCCCACCTCGCCGAATGCTCGTTCTGTACGACAGAGGTCGCCGAGCTGCGCCAGGCCGCGGTCAAGCTGGCCACGCAGGTCTCGACCCCGCCGCCGCCCGCGCTGAAGGCGAGCGTGATGGCGGCCATCAACGACGTCCGGCAACTACCCCCGCAGCTACCTGTCGTCGAATCGAGTCCGAAGGTACGGCGCTTCACCCGACGCTCGATGTTCGCGCTGGCCGCGGCGGCTCTCGCGGTGGCGGCGGCAGGCGGCGTCGCGGTCGACCAGTACCAGGACCGGACCGCCGCGGAGCGCGCCAACCAGCAGATGGCGTCCGTACTGGCCCAGCCCGACGCACACACCGTCCACGGCACGGTCGAAGGCGGCGGCCAGGCCACGATCGTCCTGTCCACGAAGGCCGACAAGTCGGTCGTCGTACTGCGCGACCTGCCGAAACTACCCGCGGACCGCACCTGGCAGCTCTGGATGATGGACCCGTCGAACAAGGCCACCTCGATCGGCCTGGCCACCGGCGACATCACCCAGGTGGTCAACGGCTCCACCACCGGCATGGCCACCTTCGGCTTGACCATCGAACCCCCCGGCGGCTCCCCCACCCCAACCCTCCCAGCAGCAGCCGTGGTCCCCCTGACCTAAAAGAAGCCCGCCAGGGGCATGGTCAAACTCGCGGCTGACCGCCGAAGCCGGCCTTGTAGGCTCCTCGCATGGAGGAAGCTGCTGCCGACGTACGGGCGCGGGTGCGGGAGAGTTTCGAGCGGCAAGGGTTGATGGAGCACCTCGGGGCGCGGATCTCGCATATCGGGCCTGGTGAGGTGCGTATCGAGCTGCCGAGCCGGCCCGAGGTGACCCAGCAGCACGGCTACTTTCACGCGGGCGCGACCAGTTCGATCGCGGACAGCGCCGGTGGGTATGCCGCCCTCACCGTGTTTCCCGAAGGTTCGACGGTGCTCACCGTCGAGTTCAAGATCAACCTGCTCGCGCCGGCCGAGGGTGAGCGGCTCGAGGCCGTGGGCACCGTGATCAAGCCGGGCCGGACGCTGACGATCTGCAAGCTCGAGGTGTTCGCCGTCGCGGGCGTCCGCCGCACGCTGGTCGCCGTCGGTCAGCAGACCCTGATCCAGGTCGAGGCCCGGCCCGAGCGCTGAGAAACTCGTACTCATCGCAGCGATGAGTTCGGCCCGTCCCGCTGGTCTGTACAGGTGTGAAGCAATCCTCTGCACGAATGACAGGTCAACAACGATGGGTTCTAGGGCTGACCTCCTTGGGGTCGGTCATGGTCGCGTTGGACGTTCTCGTGGTGGCTGCGGCCCTGACCACGATCCGTAGCGACCTCGGCGCGTCCGCCGAGGAGCTGGAATGGACGGTCAACGCCTATGCACTGAGTTTCGCGATGCTCCTGATGACGGCCGCCGCGATCGGTGACCGCCTGGGCCGACGCCGTACCTATGCGTCCGGGCTGGCGCTCTTCACGGCCGCGTCCGTCGCCTGCGCGCTGGCCACCTCCCTGCCATTCCTGATCGCGGCGCGGGCCGTGCAGGGCGTCGGTGCGGCGATGGTGATGCCGTTGGCGATGGGCTTGCTCGGGGCGGCGTTCCCGCCGCAGCGACGCGGCCAGGCGATCGGCGTGTTCAGCGGCGTGACCGGTATCGCCGTACTCGGCGGCCCGCTGATCGGCGGCGCGGTCACCGAGGGGCTGTCCTGGCAGTGGATCTTCTGGATCAATGTACCGATCGGCGTGGCCGCGATCGCGCTGGTGCTGGCGAAGATCCCGGAGAGCACCGGGCCGGCCCGACGGCTGGACCTGGTCGGCTCGGTGCTGATCAGTCTCGGCGTACTCGGCCTGGTCTGGGGCACGGTGCGTGGCGAGTCGGCGGGCTGGGCGAGCGCCGAAGTCCTCACCGCGTTCGCGGTCGGCGTCGTGATGCTGTTGGCGTTCGCGCTGTGGGAACGGCGGTCCGATCACGCGATGGTGCCGTTGGAGTTCTTCCGGAACCGAACCTTCACCGCGGCGAACTCGGCCGGCTTCTTCCTCAGCGCCGCACTGTTCAGCGCGGTGTTCTTCCTCTCGCAGTACATGCAGGCCGAGCTTGGCTCGGCGCCGTTCAAGGCCGGTCTGCAGCTGCTGCCTTGGACCGCGACGCTGTTCGTGGTCGGGCCGATCGCGGGCGGGCTGGTCGATCGTGTCGGCGAGCGTCCGCTGGTCGTGATCGGTATGGCGCTGCAGACGGTCGGCATGTTCTGGGTCAGCCGCGGCGGCGATCACTACTACGACCTCATCGCACCGCTGGTGATCTGCGGCTGCGGGATCTCGCTGGCGATGCCCGCGGCACAGAGCGCGGCGATGTCGGCGCTGCCGCGGGAGGCCGTTGGTATCGCATCCGGTATCTACAGCATGAACCGTCAGCTCGGGGGCGCGGCCGGCGTCGCCGTACTCGGGTCGGTGTTCACCGCGGCCGGTGGCTACACGGGTCACGGATTCGAGCGGGCGCTCGCCGGCGGCGGCGTACTGTCGTTGCTCGGGGCGGTCTCGGGCTTCGCGATCGCGGCACGGCGTCGCCGTACCGATGACCGGGTCGACGAGTTGGTGGTGGAAGGAGTCTGATGAACCTCGAGGAGGAGTTCGCGCAGCACCGGGGTGGGCTGGTGGCGCACTGCTACCGGATGCTCGGCTCGCTGCACGACGCCGAGGACGCGGTCCAGGAGACGTACCTGCGCGCCTGGCGGGGTCATGCGAACTTCGAGCACCGTTCGACGGTCCGCACCTGGCTGTACCGGATCGCCACGAACGTGAGCCTCAACCTCCTGCAGCACAGCAGCCGGCGGGTCGTCCCGTCGGCGCTGGGTGCCCCGGGCAACGATCCGGACGAGCTGCACGCCCAGGCACTCGAGGTGCCGTGGCTGGAGCCCTTCCCGGACCAGCTGCTCGGGGCCGACCCGGCCACGGTGGTCGGCGACCGGGAAAGCTTGCGGCTGGCAATGGTTGCCGCGATGCAGCATCTTCCACCGCGGCAACGTGCCGTACTGATCCTGCGTGAAGTGCTCACCTGGCCGGCAGCGGACGTCGCATCGTTGCTCGACACAACAACTGCGGCGGTGAACAGTTCGTTGCAGCGGGCCCGGGCCGAGCTCGCCCGGCTGCGGCCGCGTGAGGACGAGCTGCGGGAGCCGCCCGAGCCGCTGCGACGGGCTTTGCTCGACCAGTTCCAGGCGGCGATGGAGAGCAAGGACCTGGTCGTGCTGGAGGGGCTGTTCACCGAGGACGCGCGGTGGGAGATGCCGCCGATCCCGACCTGGTTCAGCGGGCGTGGCGACGTACTGCGGCTGCTCGACTCGAAGCTGCGGCCGGGGCCGGATCGGCGCGTCCTGGTCGAGACCTCGGCGAACGGCCAGCCCGCCTTCGCGCTCTACATCCGCGGCACGGACGGGCGGTACCACGCGCACTCCATCAAGGCGCTGACCCTGACGACGGCCGGCATCTCGGCCGTGCTCGCCTTCCACCAACCTGCTTTGTTCCCAGCCTTCGGGCTGCCCCTGATCCACGGGAGCTGATTTCGATGTCATTGGCAACTACTTTGCGAGCGCTGCACGTCCCCGGCACCCCGCTCGTCGTACCGAACGCGTGGGACGCGGCCTCGGCGCGGGTCGTCGAGGCGGCCGGGTTCGGCGCGATCGCGACCAGCAGCAACGCGACCGCGGCGGTGCTCGGGTACGACGACGGCGAGCAGGTCCCGGTCGACGACGTACTCGCCGCCGCGGCCCGGATCGCGCACTCGGTGTCGGTGCCGGTCACGGTCGACTTCGAGCGCGGATACCGGCTCGCACCGGGCGAACTTGTCGAACGCTTCCTCGCCACCGGCGCCGTCGGCCTCAACCTCGAGGACTCCGATCCGGCCACCGGTGACATGGTGGATCCGGCCGAACAGGCCGACTTCCTCGCCGCGGTGAGGGCCGCGGCCGGTGATGCGCTGGTCATCAACGCGCGCATCGACGCTTTCCTGCGCAAGGCCGGCTCGGCGGAGGAACAGTTACAGAGCGCACTCGATCGCGCGGCCCGCTACCTCGATGCCGGCGCCGACTGCGTGTACCCGATCGGCGTCGGCGAGCTGGACCTGATCAGCACGCTGACGACGCAGATCGACGGCCCGGTGAACGTCGCGTACGGACAGGGCGCGCACTCCGTCGCCGACTACACAGCGCGAGGGGTGGCCCGGATCAGCTTCGGCCCGATGTTCCAGCGGCACCTGTACGGCGTGTTCGCGGGCGCCGTACTCCCCGCGCTGCAAGCGGACCGGAATCCGTTTGCCGCTTGACCTGCTGTGTGTGGGATCCCCGGGATCGGGTACTGCGAGCGTTGTACACAGCAACCATCGACAGAACGGGGAAACGACGATGGGTATGTTCGACAACATGAAGGACAAGGCCGGCGACCTGGTCGACGACCACGGCGACAAGGTAGGCGAGGGCCTGGACAAGGCCGGCGACTTCGCCGACGAGAAGACCGGCGGCAAGTACGGCGACAAGATCGATCAGGGCACCGATGCCGCCAAGGACCAGCTGGACAACCTGGACGGCGAGAACGACGACATCCCTGACAACGAGTCCTGACGAGTCCTGACACGCCTGGCCGTTCGAGGGGGCTCACCCCCTCGAACGGCGTGTCAGCGCCAGATGACGGCTTCGATCTCTCGGCGCTGTTCGGAGAACAAGCCGTTGTCGGCGCCCTTCGCCAGCAGTTCGCGCAGGTCCGCCTCGAAGGCGGACAGTTGCGCGCCGAGTTGATGCGGCGTCGAGCTCGACAGGGAGAACACGGCCGCCACGACGTCGTCCACGGTGCGCTCCTCGACCTCGTTGCCACCGACGACTACCCGCGTCGGCCCGCTGTACCCGGCGGCACGCATCACCACCTCTTCGCCCGGCCGCGTTCCGGTCGGCAGTACGCTCCGGCCGGCACGCCGTACCGGGCCGAGGTACCGCGCCACCAGCGCCTCGATCGCCTTCCACGGCGGCCTCGGATGCGGTAGGTCGTCCGCTCCGTCGATCCCGCGATGGGTCGTCGCGCCCACGTGGACCCAGGCGCCTTCTGGTTCGAGCATCCCCCGCACGCGGTCGGCGACCAGCTCCTGATCCATCCAGTGGAAGGATTGCGCGAACGTCACCACCTGGAACTTCCCGAGGTCGCCCGGCAGTTCCTCGGCGCGCAGCCGGTGCCACTTCACAGTGCTCAGCTTCTGCTCAGCGGCCCGCGCGGCGGCCACCTCGATCATTTCACCGTCCGCATCCACCCCCACGGCTTCGGCGAAGTACGGTGCCAGCAGCAACGTCAGCGGGCCTGGCCCACACCCGACATCCAGCAGCCGCCCGCGCCCGTCGAGCCCCAACTCGTCCCGGATCGCCTCGCCCAACGCCACCGGGTAAGCCATCCGCCCCACCGCGTAGTGCCGGGCGCTCCCGGCGTACAAGCTCGCGTCCCACTGCCAGTCCCAGTCGTTGTTCACCGACCGAGGCTACCGACGGCGCCGAATCGGACGCACACTCTTTTGTGGGGGAAGGGAGGGGCTCATGTGGCCATCAGACGGATGGGACGTGCGTACCCGGCTCGGTGTCCTGGTACCGCACGGTGACGTCGGACCCGAATCAGAACTGCAGGCGATGGCACCGGAGGGTGTCTGTGTGCACTCGACCCGCGTGCCGTTCGGCGGGATGGCCGCTGGTGGAGTGATGGATCCGACGATTCCGCTGGCACCGGTCCACGCCTTCGTCGAACCGCCCGTGATCGACGACGCGACGGCGTTGCTGGCCGCGGCGCCGATCAATGCCATCGGCATCGGCTTCACCAGTTCGTCGTACGCCGGAGGTCCGGACGGCGAGCGCAAGGTAGTCGATCGCTTGACTGAACGCGCCGGTATGCCGGTCGTTGCACCGTGCGCGGCCGCCGTCGCCGGATTCGGTGCGCTCGGCATCAATCGCATCGCGCTGTTCGACCCACCATGGTTCGACACCGAGCTGGACCAGTTAGGTGCCGACTACTTCGTGGCGCAGGGCCTGGACGTCGTTGCACACGCCGCCTGCGAACTGCCCAGCAACCAACGCAGCATCAACCCGTCGGAGCTGTTCGCGTGGATTGCCGAGCACACGCCGGCAGACGCAGATGCGGTATTCGTCGGGGGTAACGGGTTCCGCGCAGTCGGCATAATTGGCGCACTGGAAGAGGATCTGCGTCGCCCGGTCGTGACGGCGAACTCCGCGCTGTTGTGGGGTTTGCTCCAAGCTGCACACTGCGCGGCCCGACCGACGAGATACGGGCAGCTGTTCGCGGTGCACTAGGCAACGAACACTCAGCGGACACTCAGCTTCCGCGGAGGTCTGCGGACACCCCGCAGCTGAGTGCTCGCTCATGGTCAGAAACGCCGGAAGGTCTTCGTTTGCAGGGATTTGAGACGTACTCTCTTCAGCCAAGGGGATGATGGGGCGCTGCAGGGGGTTGCATGATGCTGGATTTTTGCCTGCGCTCGGGGACAGGAAAGTGATACCGCTGCGGCGGATCTTGATCTGGATATCGGGAGCCTCTGCGGGCCTGGGGGCGGCGTTGGCGGCGACGATCCCGTTCGAGGGCGCGGAGCTGGTCGACATCTCGCGTCGCGGTGGTACGCCGGGGGCGCACCACGTCGCGGTCGATCTTGCCGACCCTGCGTCGTGGCCGGTGGTGGACAAGGATTTCCGGCACCGGATCGAGGTGAACGATCCGGAGCTGGTGGTGTTCATCCACAACGCCGGGACGCTGACGCCGCTCGGCTCGGCCGATCACGTCGACACCACGCTGTACACCCGGAACGTCCTGCTCAACTCGGCGGCCGCTCAGGTTCTCGGGCACTCGTTCCTGAGAGCGGTGTCCGGCCGGAAGTGCGAGCAGCACCTGATCATGGTGTCGTCCGGCGCGGCGCAGCGGCCGCACGAAGGCGAGGCGAGCTACTGCGCCGGCAAAGCGGGCATAGACCAATGGGTCCGAACGGTCGGGCTGGAACAGCGGCGCCGAAGTCCCGGCTGCCGGGTGATTTCGGTGTCACCCGGCGCGCTCGACACCGCCATGCAGGCCGAACTCCGTGCGTCCAGTCCCGACGAAGTGCCGGAGTCGACCCGCTTCCGCGAAATGGAGGCCCTCGGCCACCTCTCGAAACCCGAGAACGTTGCCCGCACCATGTGGTCGCTCCTCGACCGGGACCTGGAGACCGGCACCGTTCTGCATGTTCAGGACGTGACCTGACAGGTCACCGGGACACCGGCGCCGAGCGTCATCTCCTGACGCCGATCACCGTGCCGAACTACGACGGTGGTGTCCCGATCGGCTGTCAGTACGGCGGTTGCGGCCGACGGCGACCACTCCAGGTCGACCCCGACGCCGCCACGCGCACGCAGGCCGGTGATCGCGCCTTCCGGCCACTCGGACGGGAGCGCCGGAAGGAGCTCGAGTTCGCCGGTGTGACTCTGCAGCAGCATCTCGGCGATCCCGGCGGTGGCGCCGAAGTTCCCGTCGATCTGGAAGGGCGGGTGCGCGCAGAACAGGTTCGGGTACAGGCCGGAACCGTCGCCGACGTAGTCCGTGCCCGAGTCGCCGGCGGGTGTGAGCAGCTCACCGACCAGGCGGTGCGCGGCCGCGCCGTCGCGCAGTCTCGCCCAGAGCGAGATCCGCCAGGCGAGCGACCAGCCGGTGCTCTTGTTGCCGCGTAACTCCAACGTGCGGGCGGCGGCCGCGGCGAGTCCCGGCGTACCGTCCGGGGTGATCTGGTCACCCGGGTGGAGGCCGATCAGGTGAGACGTGTGCCGGTGCAGCGGCTCGGCCTCCGGCAGGTCGTCGAGCCACTCTTGTAGTTGCCCTCGGCCACCAATTTGCGGATCGGGGATGCGCTTGCGGGCGGCGGCCAGGTCGTCGACGAGCGGATCGGACAGCTCGAGCTCGTCCGCCGTCTGTGCGCACCGGTCGAACAGGTCGGTGATCAGCGAGAGATCCATCGTCGAGGAGATCGTGACCGAGGCTGGGCTGCCGTCCGCGGCGATGTATTCGTTCTCCGGTGAGGTGGACGGCGCGGTGCCGAGTGTGCCGTCCGGGAGCTCGATCAGCCAGTCGAGGCAGAATTCGGCGGCGCCACGCAGTACCGGCCAGACCTCACGGAGATACTCACGGTCGCCGGTGAACGCGAAGTGGTCCCAGAGATGGCGGCACATCCAGACGCCGGCCATCGGCCAGTTCGCCCACTTCGGGTTGCCGTCGACCGGCGCGGTCCAGCACCACGCGTCCGCGTTGTGGTGCGCGGCCCACCCCTTGGCGCCGTACAGGTCCTCGGCGGTACGCCGTCCCGCGCGGGCGAGGTCGCCGACGTACCGGAGGAGCGGCTCGTGGCACTCGGACAGGGATGTGGTCTCGGCCGGCCAGTAGTTCATCTCGGTGTTGATGTTGACCGTGTAGTTGCTGCTCCACGGCGGCTGGAGGTGTTCGTTCCAGATGCCTTGCAGGTTGGTGGGCAGGCCGCCGGGGCGCGAGCTGGCGATCATCAGGTAGCGGCCGAAGTTGTAGATCAATGCCGCGAGGCCGGGGTCGTCGGACGCTTCGGCCAGGCGGCGGTCGGTGGTCAGCTCCGCGGTCGACGGCAGGCTGAGGACCGAACGACGGAAGAGACGCTGGTGGTCGGCGACGTGTTCGTCGTGCAGCTCTGCCGAGCGGTCCAGCGCGGCGCGGACCACGGCATCTGCGGCCTCTCGGCACTCGTCACCCGTCCGAGTCGGAGGAGTGTGCGGGCCTTCGTAGCCCGTGGCGGTCGAGAGCACGACCAGCAGATCGGTGGAGTTGCCGATCGTCAGCGCTTCGTCCGTCGGCGTGACTGATCCGTCGGTGCGGGCGCGCAGGACGATCGCCGCGTTCATCCCGCGATCGTCGCCGTCGGAGTACTCGATCGCCATGCCCGCCCGTCCGTGCGGCGGCGGGACGGACGACGGGCAGGTGGCGAGGAGCGCGAGGCCGTCGTCGCCGGCTGTCTGCGTGGTCGCGCGCAGCTGCGAGGCCAGCGTGAGCGTCACGTCGATCGGCCGCGAAGCACCCAGACGTAGGATCAATGCCTGGGCCGGCGCGCTGACATAGACCTCTTGCCAGACCTGGACTCCGGCCACTTCGTAGTCGGCCCTGGCTGTTGCGGTGTCGAGGTCCAGCCGGCGACGGTAGTTGGTGACCTCGCCGTCGACCTGGAAGTCGAGCAGCAGATCGCCGAGCGGGAGATACGCCTGCGAGTGGCCGCTGTGGAACCCGTGGGCGAGTTCCTCGGCCGTCCGTACGTCGCCGTCGGCGAGCGCGGCGCGGATCCGGTCCACCGCGGCGGCACCGACCTCGCCGAGCGGGGTCGCGAGCCGGCGGGTGGTCTCGGGGCTGCCGGACCAGCAGGTCTCGTCGTTCAGCGCGATCCGGTCCTGGCCTGGCCCGCCGAACGACATGGCGCCGATCCGGCCGTTGCCGAGCGGCAGCGCCTCCAGCCAGTTCGCCGCCGGAGCGTCGTACGTCAGTTCGGTGGCCGCCGCAGTCATCCGATCTCTCATGCGGCGATCCTCCCCCGAGCGCGTACCGGGCCGCGACCGGGGGTCCAGCTGGCGGTCAGTCAGCGCACCCTCTAGGCCGCCTTGGCGAACTGCGTGGCGTACAGGTCGGCGTACAGGCCGCCCTGGGCCAGGAGCTCGTCGTGGGTGCCGCGTTCGCGGATGCGGCCCTCGTCGAGGACGAGGATGACGTCGGCGTTGCGGATCGTCGACAGGCGGTGCGCGATGACGAGCGATGTACGGCCGACCAGCGCGTTGGCCAGTGCGGCCTGGACCGCGGCCTCCGACTCGGAGTCGAGGTGGGCGGTCGCCTCGTCGAGGATGACGATCGACGGGGACTTGAGCAGCAGCCGGGCGATCGCGAGGCGCTGGCGTTCACCACCGGACAGCCGGTAGCCGCGGTCGCCGACCACGGTGTCCAGGCCGTCGGGCAGGCTGTTGACGAGCGTCGCGATCTGGGCTCCTACGAGCGCCGAGTGCAGGTCGTCCTCGGTCGCGTCCGGGCGGGCCAGGAGCAGGTTGGCGCGGATCGTGTCGTGGTACATGTGCGAGTCCTGCGTGACGACGCCGATCGCCGCGCGGAGCGAGCTCTGCGTGACTTCGCGTACGTCGTGGCCGCCGACCAGGACGGCTCCACCCGTTGCGTCGTACATCCGGGCGACAAGCGAGGACAGCGTCGACTTGCCGGCGCCGGACGGGCCGACGACGGCGACCAGCTGGCCGGGCTCGACGGTGAATGTCACGTCCTTGAGCACCTCTTCACCGGTCTCGGCCGACAGCGTCGCGACCGACTCGAGCGAGGCGAGCGACACCTCCTCGGCCGACGGGTAGTGGAACGACACGTGGTCGAACTCGATCGACGGCTCCACGGTCGGCGGCAGCTCGCGGGCATCCTTGCGGTCGGCAACCATCGGCGCGAGGTCGAGAACCTCGAGCACCCGCTCGAAGCTGACCAGCGTGGTCATCACGTCGACCTGGATGTTGGACAGCGCCGTCAGCGGGCCGTACAGGCGGTTCAGGTACGCCGTCAGGGCAACGACCGTGCCGATGCCGAGGGCCCCTTCCACCGCGAAGACGCCGCCGACGCCGTACACGAGGGCGACCGCGAGCGCGGCGACCAGGGTGAGCGAGACACGGAAGATGCTGCCGTACATCGCGGTGGTGACGCCGATGTCGCGGACGCGGGCGGCCTTGCCGGCGAAGTCGCGGGACGAGTCCTGGGTGCGGCCGAAGACCTTGGCCAGCACCGCGCCGGCGACGTTGAAGCGCTCGGTCATGGTCTGCGCCATCGTGGCGTTGAGCTTGTAGGTCTCGGCGGTTGCCTCGCGCAACTTCCCGGCGAGGAGCCGGGCGGGGATGACGAACAGGGGCATCACGACGAGCGCGAGCAGGGTGATCTGCCACGACATCACGAACATCGCGCCGAGCACGAGGGCGACGCTGAGCAGGTTGCTGACGACGTTCGAGAGCGTCGACGTGAACGCCTGCTGGGCGCCGAGGACATCGCCGTTGAGCCGCTGGATCAGGGCGCCGGTCTGGGTCCGGCTGAAGAAGGCGACGGGCAGCTGCTGCACGTGGTCGAAGACGGCGGTACGCAGGTCGTAGACGAGACCTTCGCCGATGCGCGCGGAGAACCAGCGCTCGCCGAGGGTGATCGCGCCGTTCGCGACCGCCAGCATGGCGACGACGAAGGCGAGCCAGACGACGACCTGGGCGTGGCCCGGGACGATCCCCTTGTCGATGATCGCGCGGAACAGCAGCGGGGTGACCGCGCCGGTGCCGGCGTCGAACGCGACGAGTACGAGGAAGAAGGCCAGGTAGCCGCGGTACGGCCGGGCGAAGGAGAGAATCCGCCGGAGCGTGCCGGCGGACAGCTTGTGGTGACGAACGGAGGAGTCTTTCATCAGCGAGCGCATCGCACGCCCGCCTCCGCCTCCCCCGCCGGGAAGTCCAGAAATCTGTGACATGCAGACCCTTTCGGCAGGGAACAGTTATACTGAGGTTAACTCACTATGAGAGAACCTCACAAGATGCCGATTTGTTCCCACGCGTGCGCGACGGCCCTGCGGGCCGCCGGATACTAGGCTCTGCCCATGCATGGGCCGGAGGATGCCGCGGAGCAGATTGCAGCGTTGCTGGACGGGATCGTCCGGCGGCAGCGGAGGGCTTCGCGGGAAGGGTTCGGCACGAGCGTCACGCACGGGCAGTTCCGCGTACTGCGGACCCTCGACCGCGCCGACCGCACGCTCCGCCTGAGCGAACTGGCCGCCCAACTGGGGATCGTCCCGCGCTCAGCCACGTCCGTGGTGGACGACCTCGAAGCGGCCGGCCTCGTCGAACGGCAACCCGACCCGCACGACCGCCGGGCCACACTGGTCGACCTCACCCCGAACGGCCGCGAGATCCTCAACACCCTCCGCGAGAAGCGCCGCGACGTGATGGTCAGCCAACTGTCCCGCCTCACCCCCGCCGAACAGCAGACCCTCACCCAACTCCTCCAACGCCTCGCCGAAGACTGAGCCGCCCCTCCACCCACGACCACGCGAGGGGATATCCCCACGCCTTGCTCCTTCTCCCCCGGTATACGAGGGGAGAAGGAGCAACTTCAGGGGATAACCCCTGGTGTTGCGCGGGGCGGGTCAGGCCCTCGGGCGGCGCGGATACAGCCCGGCGGGCGCCGTACTGATGTCGGCCTGGTCGCCGCCCCGCCGGACCGCTCGGTGATGGACGTGCTCACTGGCCTCGGCCTGGAGTAGCCGCGCCGAGATGAGCGAGTACGGCGAGCACGCGGCGGTGACCGTCCTCGCTCTCGGGCAGCGACAGCTTGGTGAACAGGTGGCGCACGTGCGCCTCGACCGTACGTTCACTCAGGTAGAGCCGCTTGGCGATCGCGCTGTTCGTCAGCCCCTCCGCCATCAGCCCGAGTACGCCGCGTTCGCGCTCGGTCAGCGTCCCCAGCGGATCGTGTCGCGCGACCAGGCCGGCCACTACCTGTGGATCCAGCGCCGAGCCACCGCCGGCGACCCGTTCAGCCGCAGCGAGGAACTCGGCGACGTCGAGCACGCGGTCCTTCAGCAGGTAACCGAATCCGCCGCGTGACACGAGGTCGACCACGTACTGCGTCTCGATGTGTTGTGAGAGGAGCAGTACGCCGAGCTCCGGATGCGCATTCTTGATCTCTTGCGCCGCGCGGGCGCCCTCGTCGGTGTGGGTCGGCGGCATGCGGATGTCCGCGACGACGAGATCCGGCCGGTACGCCGAGACAGCGTCGAGCAGACCGTCCGCGTCGCCGAGGGGCGCGACCACCTCGTGGCCGCCGTCGACGAACAGCATCTTCAGCCCCTCCCGCAGGAGCACCTGGTCCTCGGCGATCACGATCCGCATGGCAGCTCCGCGACGAGTGTCGTACCGCTGCCGGGTCGGCTCTGGACCTGGAACGTGCCACCCAGGGCCGCGACCCGATCCGCGAGACCGATGAGCCCGGTGCCGTGGCGTGGCGCCGCGCCGCCGATGCCGTCGTCGACAACCCGGACGACGAGATGCTCACGGTCGTGGTCGGCGATCAGGTCGACGCGGGTGGCGTCGGCGTGCTTGACGGCGTTGGTGAGGCCTTCGCAGCAGATGAAGTAGGCCGCGGCCTCCACACCTGTGTCGAATCGACGGTCCGGCATCCGCACCGAGACCGGGAGCGGAGCCCGCCGCGCCAACTCCTGACAGGCGGGCGCAAGCCCCGCGTCGAGCTGCGCCGGCGGAAGCCCTCTCGCCAATTCCCGCAACTCGCTGATGGCGATCGTCGCCTCCGCAACCGCTCCTTCCAGCGTCGCCCGAACCCCAGCGGCTCCGGTGCCGAGTTGGTGCTGGGCGTGGCGCAGGGCGAGGCCGATCGAGACGAGGCGTTGCTGGGCGCCGTCGTGGAGGTCGCGTTCGATCCGGCGGCGTTCGGTGTGGGCGGCGGTGACGATACGGGCGCGGGAGGCCTTGACCTCGACGAGTTGCACGTTGAGTTCGGCGCGCAACCGGGCGATCTCGACCGCGAGCCCGCCGTCCTCGACGACCCGCCGTACCAGGTCCGGCCCGAGGTCGGTCCCGTCGTATCGCACGACTCCGATCGCTTGATCACCCCGCTCGATCGCGATCCGGTGCCGGCCGCCGGCGTCGTCCCGGGTCGCGCCGGACAGGTCGACGTACCGACGACTCTCGGGGAGGAAGACGAGCAACTCCAGCGCGGGATCGCCGAGGATCTCGCCGAGGACCGACTGCACGTCCTCCGGCGGTCGCCGGCCCGCGCGTACGTCGTCGAGGAAGGTGGTCATCCGGTGCAGCGCGTCGTACCGGGACCGGTTGAAGCGCCGGTCGACCACGTCCTGGATCCGGGTCCGCAACGGCCGGAACAGGACTGCGCAGACGAGCGTCGCGACCGCCGCGGTCCAGGCCGAGCCCCGGCCGAGAAAGGCGCCCAAGGCAACGGTCAGCACGGCGTACGCCGCCACCAGCAGAAGCGAGAGGCCCGCGTACGCGACGGTGCGGCTGATGAAGAAGTCGATGTCGTACAGCCGGTACCGCAGAATCGCCGCTCCGGCCGCCAACGGCAGTCCGATGAGGGCGATCGCGGCGATGATGCCGGCCGCCGGGGTGACGTACCAGAGCACGAAGCTCGTCGGCAGCGCGATGCCCGCGACCACCGCGGCGAGCACGAACCACTTCAGCTGCTGCCGTTCCAGGCCGGTCGACCTCCGGAAGCGTACGGCGAGGGAGGCGACCGCGCCGAGCAGCGAGCCGAGGAACAGCGGCATCCCGACCGCCAGCAAGAGTCCGGTCGGCAGCGAGGCGACCGCCCAGGGATTGCGCCCCGCGACGAAGTCGCGACCGCGATCCGGGCTGAGCGACCAGGCCGCCATGCTGATCAGCAGGCCCACGGCGCCGGTCCAGGGCAGCGGACGCCACCTCGGGCTCAGTAACCGACCGGTCGGGAACAGCAGGAAGGTCAGCGTCCAGCCGTACCCGCTCGGCAGCCAACTGACCGCCGAGATCGCCTCGCCGACGGGGCCGCCCGGCCACCCCTCCGCGGCCGCACGGAGACCCCATCCCTCGGCGAGATCCGACGCGAACGCGTTGAGCACTCCGAAACCGCAGAACAGCCACCCGATCGCGTTCTCCGGCCGCCGTCGCACGATCAGGGCACCCGCCCCGACCGTCGTCAGGGCGAACAGCCCGTAGAGCAGCGTGTCGTAGACCGGTTCGAGCCGCCACGACAGGCCGATCGCGGCGATCTCCGCGACCACGCATATCCCGAACATCACGGCCGGCACCGGCCGACGCCCTCCCACTCCACCATCGTGGCAGCGCCGGACCGTCCCGCCAACAGTGCTGGCACCTACACGAATGTCGTACTGCTGCCGATGTGCGCGGCAACGACCGATTCCTACCGTCGAAGCACAATCTTCGAAAGGTGGGGAACCATGAACCGCAATCTGACCGTGCTCGGCCTGGTCGGCGCCGCCGTGACCACACTGACCGGTATCGCCGTCGAGGCCGTCGTCAAACCGGCGTCCGACATCTCCGACAAGGTGTGGAGCTACCCGTGGAGCAGTGACGCCTTCGTCCCGGTCTCGATCGGGTACGCCGTCCTGCATCTGCTCGTGTTCTTCGGGATGGTCGCGGTGTTCCGGGCGATGACCACCCGCGGCGGCCGGATCGGGGCCGCGATCGCCGCGGGTGCCACGTTGGTCCTGCTCCTCGCGGAACTCGCGTCGATTCCGATCAAGGACCAGCAGCTCGACGATACCGGCGCACAGGTCGTCGGCGCGTTCTTCGGTCTGGGCGTCGCCCTCACCGCGATCGGCCTGCTCGTCGCCGGCATCGCCGTACTGCGGTCGGCCGACTGGACCGGCTGGCAGCGGTACGCCGCGCTGCTCGCAGGCGTCTGGTCATTGGTGTTGATCGGCCTGAGCATGACCAGCGCGCTCCCGGTCGGGGTCGCCGTCTACGGGCTCACGCTCTGCGTGCTGTTCGCCGCCGTCCACACCCGGCGGGCAACCGCGGCCGCCGAGCCCCGGATCACGGCCCGGGTCGACTAGTTGCCGGCGGCAAGCGCTCGGCCGCCCGCAAGCTCGTAGAGGAACGTGTTGACCGGCGTCGGAACGCCTGCCTCGTTGCCGAGGCGGACGACGGCGCCGGTCCACGCGTCCAGCTCGGAGGGACGGCCGGCGATGAGGTCGCGCTGGAGCGATGTGGTGCCGTCGGCGGGGAGTCCGTCGATCCATGCGAGGGTCCGCGGCACGACGTCCTCGGCGAGGTGGATGCCTCGGGCAACGGCGACGTCGCGGATCTCGGTGGTGGCCTCGGTGAGGAGCCGGCGCGTGGAGGGATGGGTACGGAGGACGCCGTACCCTGCGCCGGTCGCCGTACCGAGGCCGCCGCTGGGGACGACCGACAGGAACTTCGCCCACAGCGCGGCCCAGATGTCCTCCGCGACCGTGGCCTGCAGCCCGGCGGTGACGAACGCGCCCCTGAGCTGGTCGGTGCGGGAAGACTGCCGGTTGTCCCACTCGCCGAACGTCAGTTTGCCGGCGCCGAGGTGCCGGATGAACCCCGGGCCATCGACGTACGCGATCACCTCCGCAGCACCGGGCAGTACGGCGTCCCGTCCGTACGACTCGGCCACCTGATCCGGCGCTTCCACGCCGTTCTGCACCGTGACGATCGCGGTGTCCGGACCGACGAGCGGCCGGATCGAGCCGATCGCTTCGGACAGCTGCCACGTCTTCACGCTGACCAGGACGTAGTCGACCACGCCGATCTCCGCCGGATCGCTCGTCGCCAGCACCGGCAACTGGAGATCGCCGACGGGGCTTCGCACGACCAACCCGTCCGACCTCAGCGCCTCGAGGTGCTTTCCCCGCGCGACGAATCCGACGTCCTGACCCGCCGCGGCCAGCCGCGCACCGAAGTACCCACCCACGCCGCCCGCGCCGATGATCCCGATCCTCACAAGCTGCTCCTCTGTTACCGGTTTAACTGGTAACACCGATGATAGGCTACGGCCATGGACACGCGCTTCACCTGGGTCGGCGGCCGGCCGTCGGTCGACTTCACCGCGACCGTCGGCAAGCGGGAGCAGGCGCCGTTCGAGCGCATGCCCGAGCCGGCCGACCTGGCTCGCTGGTTCCGGGCGGCAGGCCTCACCCAGGACGAGGTGCCGATCTCTCGCCGCACCTACGGTCAGGCGGTCCAGCTCCGGGAGGCGCTCTACCGGCTCTTCACCGGCACGACGCTGCCGGCCGATCTCGACGTGGTCAACCAGTGGAGCAGCCGCCCGCTGGCAGGCCCGCGCCTGACGCTGGATCGTCGCGTAGCCACAGCCCTGACAGATGTCCCAGATCTGCTCAGCCGATTGGCCCGAGATGCCGTCGATCTGCTCACCGGTCCGCTGGCCGAGCGGATCCGGGCCTGCGCGTCCGAAGACTGTTCCCTGCTTTTCGTCGACGCGAGCCGCCCCGGTCAACGCCGATGGTGCTCGATGAACACCTGCGGCGCCCGGGCAAAGATGGCGACGTACCGCGCGACGGATTGAGGAGTTCGCGCAATCCACCGGGCCGCAGGGAGCCGGGCTGGTTGATTGTCGGCATGCGTACACCGACAACTGCTCCGGCGCAGGCGGCCGGAATGATCCGCCGCGATCAAGAACTCCTGCTGAGCCGGGTCGAGGGCAAGAGCGAGGACGAACTGCAGGCGCCGTACGAGGTGACCGCCGGGCCGCTCGGCGACTTCTGCGACTCGTTGCACGACCTGGTCGCGCACGTGCTGATGTGGGACGAGATCAACCTCGCCGTACTGCGGGATGCCAAGGCAGGACGGCTGCACTGGAGTCTCGACGCACGCTGGGAGACCGCGGACATCGGGTGCGCCCTCAACCTGGGCGGGGTCGAGGCGGGCCGACGGATCCCGTCCGAGCTGGTCCTTCACCGGTTCCACAGCGTCGGCGCTGCACTGATCGCGGAGATCGAGCAGTACGACGACCAGGCGTGGGCCGATCCCTCGACGGGTGCCGGTTTCGACGGCGGGATCGGGGCACTGGCCGAGTATGTGTCCACGACGCCGGACGGCTTCCTGTTCGCCCACGCGGCCCGTCACCTGCAGCCGGTCGCCGCATGAGGCCCGACCTGATCGACAGCCCGGAGTACGGGTCCGAGACCGATGCGCTGCTGAAGGTGCTCGCCGACCTGCCTGTTCCGGATGTCGATCCGTACCAGGCGCTGCTGCTGGACCGGGAAGATTTGCCGGATGCAGCGTTGGCCGGTGAGCGCGATCCACGGGTTTCGTTGGAGGACCTGACGATCGAGCTGCCGGGACGGACGCTGCAAGCGCGGGTCTATCGGTACTCGACGCAGCCACGGCCGATCGTGCTCTGGCTGCACGGCGGCGGGTTCGTCGGCGGTCACCTGCGCGACATCGAGTACGCGACCTCGGGGATCGCTGCCAACGGCAACGTCACCGTTGTCTCGCTCAACTATCGCCTGGCGCCCGAGAACCCTTGTCCAGCAGGGCTTCACGACGCCTACGAGACGCTCCAGTGGATCCGCACGCACCTGACGGAGCTGAACGGAGACGGCCGGATCGTTGCCGGAGGCCAGAGCGCCGGCGCCGCGTTGGCCGCCGGCGCGTGTCTGATCGCCCGGGACGAGGGCACGCCACTCCCCGACCGCCAGATCCTCTGCTACCCGACCCTGGATCTGCATCCGGACGCGGACTGGCACGAGTGGTACTTCGCAACCGATGACATCCCCGCAACCGCCGTACCGTTGCAGGCCGACTCGCTCGCAGGTCTCCCGCCGACGCTCATGCTGGCCGCCGGACGGGACTCGTTGCGCGACGACGCCCTCGCGTACGCGAGTCGCCTCAGGCAGGACGGCGTACCGACACGACTGGTCGAGTACGCCGACACCATGCACGCGTTCCTCAACTTCCCCGCCGCGCTCTCGGCCGGGCGGCATGCGGTCGAGCTGATCGGGGCGGAGCTCCGCACCGCGTTCAGTGCACGCCGCGCATGAGTCGCTGGATCGGACGGGCCGCCAGCGCGAGCAACCCACCCAGTGCCAGCGCGACCCCACCGATGACACCGAAGTACGGCGTCTCGTGGTCGGTGCTGTAGAGCTTCGCGAGTACGCCGGACATCGCCGTACCGAGCGCCACGGAGAGGAAGAACAGGGCGACCATCTGGGTGCGGAACGCCTCGGGAGCGAGTTTTGTCGACAAGGAGAGACCGACCGGTGAAAGCAGCAGTTCGGCGATCGTGAAGACCAGCAGGATGCCGGCGAGGCCGAGCAGCGGTGCGCTGTTCGGCCCGCCGCCGGCCATGGTCAGGAAGAGCAGGAACGCGATCCCCATCACCGCCAGCCCGGCGCTGAACTTGATCGGCGTCGACGGCTGTCGCGAACCGAGCTTCGTCCAGAGCGCGGCGAACACGCCGGACAGGACGATGATCATCACCGGGTTGATCGACTGCACGAACGAAACCGGCATCTCCCAGCCGAAGAGGTTCCGGTCCAGGCGCTGGTCGGAGTACACGGTCACCACGGTGAACTGCTGCTGGTACAGCGACCAGAACGCCGCGCTCGCGATGAACAACGGGATGAACGCGAGCACCCGGCTCCGCTCGACGTCGGTCAGCCGCCCACTGCCGAGAATGACGACGAAATACGCGATCGCCGCGAGGCCGCTGATGATCGCGACCGCGAGCGCGTACCGCGAGGCGGGCAGGACGCCGGAGATCAGGAACACGACGACGACCACCAGCGCGACCGCTGCGCCGATGAGGACCCTGCGCATCGTCTCGGGGTCCAGCGGGTTCGGCACCCGCCTGGCGTCGTCGCTCAGTCGACGGCGGCCGGCGCCGTACTGAACCAGGCCGAGGAACATTCCCGCCGCGGCCAACCCGAAGCCGTAGTGGAAGCCGACGTTCTTCTGCAGCAGGCCGGTCAGCAGAGGTCCGGCGAAGGCGCCGAGGTTGATGCCGAGGTAGAACAGCGAGAAGCCACCGTCGCGGCGGTCGTCGTCCTCGCGGTACAGCGTCCCGACCAGGGAGGTGGCGTTCGCCTTCACACCGCCGCTGCCGACGGCGATCAGCACCAGCCCGACCGCGACCCCGGCCAGGCCTGGGATCAACGCCAGCGCGATGTGACCGGCCATCACGACGACCGCGGCGTAGAACAGCGTGCGTTCAGGACCGAGCAGGCGGTCGGCGAGCCAGGCGCCGAGGATGGTGGACAGGTAGACGAGCCCGCCGTACGCCCCGACGATGCTGGTCGCGGTGGCTTCGTCGATGCCGAGGCCGCCGCGGTCGGCGGGGTAGTAGAGGTAGATGAGCAGGATGCCCTGCATGCCGTAGAACGAGAAACGTTCCCACAGTTCGACGCCGAACAGGTTCGCCAGCACCGGCGGATGGCCGAAGAACGTGCGTTGCGATTGATCGGTCTCCGGGCTGCTCACGACAGGGCTCTCCTCGGTGATCGGCTCAGGGGGTGTGGGTCAGTGCTCAGCGCGGTGGGTGAAGAACCGGGCCGGGTTGCCGGCCGCCCGGGGGTTCGAGGCCAGCCAGGCGGCGAAGGAATCGGGATGGCGGCGCTCGAGTTCGTCGAGGTATGCACGCCGCACGTCGATCATCGCCTGCCGACGGTCCGGTCCGAGGACCCGCTGGAGCTGGGTGAAGCTCCGCCGCCAGGCCAGGCACAACTCGTCGTCACTCAGCTCGCCGACGCTGCGCACCACCGCGGCGAGGTACTTCGGCAGCACCCATTCCTCGGCCGGCCTGCCGTCGGACTGGACGACCTGGAGCAGGCTATCCGATGCCTTTGGCAACTTTATCGGCCGGTGCCGCCGGACCTCGCGAGGGGTTTTGTCGATCCGCCCGGCGCGGAGCCAGCTGACGACCGGCGGGGACACGCCGACGACCAGGAGGATGAGCGCCACGGTCCGCGCTCCGACCGCGGCGGCGTACCCGCAGACCGCCAGCACGAAGAGTCCGCCGAGCACGGCCCAGCGCGGGACGACGTACACCAGGTCGCCGGCCGGCAGATCACGGCCCAGACCGATACTCAGGCAGACCGCTCCCGCTGTGAACGCGGCGACAAGGAAGGCAACCAGGTTCGTCGCCGGTGACACGAACACCAGCGACGCAACGACTCCGATCGTGGCCAGCAGTCCCACGGCTGCCCGCCAGATGCGCAAATACCGCAGCTCGACGTCCACCATGTGCATCCAGTGCCCCATCGCCCGGTTGTCCAACCAGGCGTCGCACCTACAGTGTTACTCGCTCAGGGGCTGCACTGAAGCCCGACTGCGGTGAGGGTGGTCTCATGACAGGAAAAGTGATCTGGCACATGACCATGTCCCTCGACGGATTCATCGGCGACCGCGACGACAGCGTCGACTGGATGACCCTCGGCGACGGCGGCCCGTCCGGCCTCGGCGCGGAGGTGATCGCGACCACCGGCGCCTTCCTGTGCGGCGGGAAGCGGATCGACAAGGTCGGCGAGAGCCGCCCGTACGGCGGCGCCTGGACCGGGCCGGTTCTGGTCTACACGCGCAAGGACCCGGCCACGAACCCGATCCCCGAGTTCACCTATGTCTCCGGCGACATCCGGTCGGTGGTGGCCGGCGGGCTGGAGGCAGCGGCCGGGAAGAACCTGGTCGTCACGGGCGGGACCGTACCCCGGTTGAGCCTGGACGCGGGCCTGGTGGACGAGATCGTCCTCCACATCGTTCCGGTCCTGCTGGGTGAGGGGATCCGCTTCTACGAGAGCCCAGGAGTGTCGCCGACCCGCCTGCAGGTGCTCCGCGCCGAGGGAATGAACTACCGCTTCGAGGTCATTCGGTAGTGCAACCGGTTGCACGTGTGCTTTACCGTGGTCGCATGCCGCCACGTACGCACCGGGCGCCGGGGGTCACCATCGGCGACGTCGCCGCCGCAGCACAGGTCTCGCGGTCGACGGTGTCGCGGGCCTTCACCCGGCCGCAGCTGCTCAGCCCCGAGACCGTCGACCACGTGCGCGCGGTCGCGGCCCGGCTCGGGTACGTCGGCAACCAGGCAGCGCGGGCGCTGTCGACCGGACGGTTCGGCAACATCGCGGTCGTCGTACCCGACATCGCGAACCCGTTCTTCCCGCCGCTCGTCCGGAGCCTGCAACTGGCCGCCGAGACCGCCGACCTGGCGGTGTTCCTCGGCGACTCCGACGAGTCCGCCGAGCGGGAGGCGAAGCTGATCGCCCGGCTCGCGCCGCAGGTGGAGGGGTTCGTGCTGGCCTCGCCCCGACTGTCCGAGGAGCTGATCCGCGAGCTGGCCGCGAGTCGTCCGGTCGTCCTGGTGAACCGCGATCTGGAGGGCATTCCACGCGTACTGATCGACTCGTCGGGCGGGATGACCGAGGCCGTGATGCTGCTGAAGAAGCTCGGCCATCAGCGGCTCGCGTACCTGGCCGGGCCGCGTGACTCATGGTCTGACCAGCAGCGCCGGGATGTGCTGACCTCGGCCGCGTCGGGCTTGTCCGTGGAGGTCATCGAGGTCGGTCGACCGAGCTATGCAGCCGGGCGGGACTCGGTGTCGGCGATCGTGCGGTCCGGTGCGACCGCGGCGATCGCGTTCGACGACGTGGTCTCGCAGGGCGTGCTGGCCGGGCTCGAGCTCCGCGGCATCTCGGTGCCGTCGGACTTCAGCCTCGTCGGCTGCGACGACACCCTCGCCGCGCTGACCACGCCGGCCTTGACCAGCGTCTCGGCCGGAGCTGCGACCGCTGGCGCGGCGGCCGCGAAGCTCCTGATCCAGCTGCTCGAGGTCCCCGACCCGGGGGCGGAGTGCGTCACGATCGCCACCCACCTCGTCATCCGGGCCACCACGGCCACTGTGACAGCCGCCGTGACAGCCGCCGTGACAGCTGCTGTGACGGCCAAGGGGACGGCCACGGGCACGACCGCTGTGACGCGTTGACGTGCAACCGGTTGCATGCTGGAATCAAGTGCATGACTCGTCTCGCCATCGCCGGCGCCGCCCACCCGCACGTGGCCTACGCGACCGCGGAGGTCGACGCTGTCGTGGACTACGAGCTGGTCGCGGTGGCCGATCCGAGCCGGGAGACCGCTGAGCGATGGGCCGCGCCGTACGACGCCAAGGTGTTCACCGACCACCAGCAGATGCTGCGCGAGACCGAGCCTGACATCGTCCTGGTGGCGGGGATCTACGGAGAGCGCGGTCGGGCCGTCGTCGACGCCCTCAACGCCGGCTGTCACGTCATCGCCGACAAGCCGCTGTGCACGACCCTCGAAGACCTCGACGCCATCACCGAAGCCGCGCAACGCACCGGCCGCCACGTGACGCTGCTGCTGGAGAAGCGCTACTACCCCGTCACGCTCGCAGCGCTGGAGATCTCGAGTCAGCTCGGCACCGTGCACGGCGTGACGTCCTCCGGCCCGCACAAACTCAACCGCCCGACCCGCCCGGACTGGTTCTTCGACCGGGCGCAGTACGGCGGCCTGCTGAACGACCTCGCCGTACACGACATCGACGCCGGGCTGCTGTTCACCGGGCTCACGAGTGGCACGGTGAGCGGCGCCATCGTGGACAGCTCGTACGGCGTGGCGACGCTCAGCGGACCAGGCGCGCTGATCACCGCCGGGGTGGACTGGATGAATCCAGCAGGCTCACCAGTGCACGGCGACTACCGGATGAAGCTCGTCGGCACCGATGGCACCGCTGAGCTGCTGTGGGCGCGCAACCGTCTCGTCGTCACCACCACCGACCTCGCGCCGTACGACGTACCGCTGCCGCCCGGCTGTCGCCCTGCCGAGCTGCCCCTGAAGGCGCTTGCTGCCGGCAACGAACCGGACATCACCACCGCCCGCGGCCTGCTGGCCACCCGCCTCGCCCTGCTCGCCCAACAGTCCGCCGAGACCGGCGGCGTACCGCTCCCCTGGACGACTCCCTGATCCCCTGATCGCAGAGAGAGAGGTCTCATGCGTTTCGCCCTGATCGGTGCCGGCGCGATCGGCACTGTGCACGCTCGCCTCATCGAAGCCCTCGGCAACGAAGCCGAGCTGGTCGCGGTCGTCGACCAGAACCTCGACCGCGCCGGCAAGATCGTCGAGCAGTACGGCGGCCAGGCGTACGCGTCACCCGCCGAGGCGTACGCCGCGGAGGAGCTCGACGCCGCCTCGATCTGCCTTCCGAGCGCACTGCACGCGGACATCGCCATCGAAGCGTTGCGGGCCGGCAAGAACGTGATCGTCGAGAAGCCGGTGGACATCACCCTCGTCGCCGCGGACCGCCTGATCGAGGCGCAGCGGCCGACCGGTCTGACTGTCTCGGTGATCAGCCAGCGCCGCTTCCAGCCGCCGGTCGCGCAGATCCGCGCGGCGATCGACTCCGGCGCGCTCGGCCGCGTGACGTCCGGGATCGCCGAGTCGGCGTTCTTCCGGCCGCAGTCGTACTACGACGGCGACGACTGGCGCGGCACGCTCGCGGTCGACGGCGGCGGCGCCCTGATGAACCAGGGCATCCACGCGCTCGATCTGCTGGTGTGGATGCTCGGGCGCCCGGTCCAGGTCAGCGCACAGACCGGGATGCTCGCCCACTCGGGTATCGAGGTGGAGGACCTGGCCGGCGCTTCGATCCTGTTCGAGAGCGGAGCGATCGGTCTGCTGCTGGCGAGCACCGCGGCGTACCCGGGTCGTCCGGTGCGGCTGACGATCCACGGCGATCAGGGCACGGCGGTGCTCGACGACGATCAGCTCGCGTACTTCGCCTCGGCCGAGGGGGGTGAGCCTGAGGCGCCTGTGCTGGACGGGCCGGACGGCTGGGGCCCGGTGGAGCTTGCCCACCTTGCGCAGTACCGCGACTTCATTGCCGCCGTTGGTTCGGGGCGTGCCCCGGCCGTGTCGTTGGAGGCCGGGCGGCGCTCGCTCGCCACGGTGCTCGCTGTGTACGAATCCGCCCGCCTCGGGCGTCCCGTTGAGCTGAAGGAGAACTGATGCGTATCGCCCTGGTCGGGACGGAGAACAGCCACGCCGACCACATCGTTCGCGCCTTGAACGTGGACCAGATCTCGGACGCTCGGGTGGTCGCCCTGGTCGGCGACGACGAGAAGACCCGCAAGCTCGCGGCTCTTGGCGGAATCGCTGACGTCGTTCCCACGTCGGGCGAGGTGATGGGCTCGGTCGACGCGCTGATCGTCACCAACCGCGACGGTGCGGTGCACCGCGAGCTCGCCGTACCGTTCCTCGAGGCAGGCATCCCTGTGTGGGTGGACAAGCCGCTCGCGGCCAGTACGGCGGATGCGCGGGCCATTCTCGACGCGGCGCGGCTGGGCGGCGCGCTCGTGACGTCGTACTCCGCTGTGCGGTGGGTTCCAGACGCTGATGCTCTTGCGGCGGCTCAGGTTGGCGAGGTGCAGACGGTCACGGTCACGGGGCCGGCTGATCCGGACAGCGAGTACAGCGGGATCTTCTTCTACGGCATCCACATCGCCGACCTCGCACAGCGGCTGGCGCCTGGTGAACCGGGTCCGGTCTCGGTCGAACGCGTCGGCTCGACTGTGGTGGCGCGCTATCACAGCAACGGCGTTCTGGTGACGTTGCAGTTCGTCAAGCCGACGGACGACGGCCGGGTGCCGTTCCACGCGGCCGTCGTCGGGCGGACCGGGTTGGCGAGCCAGGCGGTCGAGCTGGACGCGGAGTACGTCGTACCTGGTCTGAAGGTCTTCCTGAAGATGCTCGAGACCGGGGAGCGGCCGCTTGACGACGCGACCTTGCTGGCCCCGATCACGGTCCTCGAGCAGTTGTGAAGCGGCTCATCGCGGCGCTCGTGCTGCTGTTCGCGGTCGTTCCGGGTGTGCCGGCCGAGGCTGGACCTGGCCGGCCTGTGCAGCAACACCGCTACAACCAGGACCGGGCGATGTGGGTGTGGGAGCAGGACTCGTACCCGGCCGTGTTCGACCGGGCGGCGCGGGACAAGCTCGGGCGGATGATGGACGACACGACGACGTTCGCATCGGATCCGGTGAAGACGTTGTACATCGGCGTCGCGGCGTACAACGGTCGGGACATGCTGCGGGACTCGCCGCACCAGGTGGCGTCGTTCGTGCGGTGGGCGCGGGGTCGCGGGTACCACGTGCAGGCGGTGATCGCGGGTGGCACGGTTCCGCCGTACCTCGGGGTGCTGCCGCAGTACCAGCATCTTGCGATCGGTGAGTTCACGAAGGTGCTCGACTACAACCGCGCCGTACCGGAGAACGCGCGCTTCGACGGCGTGAACGTGGACATCGAGCCGTACCTGCTGCCGGAGTGGAAGGAGCCGGGGACGACGCTGCCGACGATCTGGCTCGATCTGCTGGCGAAGTTCGTCCAGCTGCGGGACGCGTCGCGGCAGAAGCTGCTCGTCGGGCCGGCGATCCCCTTCTGGTTCGACAGCTCGGAGTGCTGTACGGCGATCACCTGGCACGGCAAGACGGCTCCGCTGAGCGATCATGTGCAGGACCTCACCGACTATGTCGCGCTGATGGACTACACCGAAACCGCGACCGGGATCATCGCGCGCGCCGAGCACGAGCTCGCGTACGCCGCATCGATCGGCAAACCGCAGTCGGTGGTGATCGGTGTCGAGAGCAAGGACCTGTCCGGCACCAGCGATCCCGAGACGGTGACGTTCTACGAGGAAGGGCGCACGTACATGGAGGCGGAGCTGGACAAGGTGTACGCCGCCGAGGCCGGCGCGCCCGCGTTCGCGGGGATCGCGATGCACCACTACGGGAGCCTGCTTCTGCTGCCGTCGGTCTGGGGTGCCGGCGGGGTGTACTACCCGTCGTAGCCCTCACACGGTCGCGGGCTCAGCCGTTCCATCGGTATGAACAAGTACGAGCGACGAGTGGCCGGAGCCGACTGGGACGCGGTGACAGCTGAGGTGAACGACCTCGGCTGCGCACTGCTCCCCCAACTGCTGACCCCGACCGAGGCCGCCCGGATCGCGGCGCTGTACGACGAGGTGAACCGCTTCCGCGCCACGATCGACATGGCGCGGCACCGGTTCGGGGAAGGCCAGTACCGGTACTTCGACCGGCCGTTCCCGTCGGAGGTGGAGGCGCTGCGGCAGGCGCTGTACCCGCGACTGCTGCCGATCGCGCGTGACTGGTACGCCAAGCTGGGCCGGCGGGCAGAGTGGCCCGACACGCTCGACGAGTGGCTCGACATCTGCCACTCAGCCGGGCAGACGAGGCCCACGCCGATCCTGCTGCGGTACGGCGCGGGCGATTGGAACGCGCTGCACAGGGACCTGTACGGCGACAAGGTGTTCCCGCTGCAGGTCGTCATCAACCTCAATGATCCCGGGGTCGACCACACCGGCGGCGAATTCCTCCTGGTCGAACAACGCCCTCGCGCACAGTCCCGAGGTACCGCCACCCTCATCCCCCAAGGCCACGGCCTCCTCTTCACCACCCGAGACCGCCCCGTCAAATCCACCCGAGGCTGGTCCGCCTCCCCCGTCCGCCACGGCGTCTCCCCCATAAAATCCGGCCACCGCCACACCCTCGGCCTCGTCTTCCACGACGCCAAGTAAACGGCCACCCCGCCGCGGCAGGCGCCGTGTGCAATGGCAAGGCGGCACGAATCGTCGGCACGCTCCGCCGCACTCGGGGGCGTCAAGGGGAAGTTGGGTGTGAGCCAACCGGCACCGCGTCGCGGCGACGCTTCTAGTGGCCGACTTCGGCGATGCGCGGATCGTCAGCTGGTCTGGATGAGCTCGGTGGGTACGGGACCCCGAGGCGGCGAGGGCAACCCAGGGCTCGACCGGGTTCAGCTTGTGTGGGTGGCGTTGCCGGTCAGGTCTACAGGATCGGCGACCTTCCAGAACAAGATCGGCACGTCGGACTCGGCGTTGAGGTCTGCCATCGTGGCTTCCACGGGCGCGGTCGACCACAGCGTGACGCTGACTCCGGAATAGTCGCGGTTCGGGCCAGTGGAACTCACAACGTCCCTGTGATCGGCCAGGACTTGCCTGGCAACCGGATCAAGATCGGCCAATGAGTACCTGCTGGCATGAAAGATCACCGGCACCGCCTGCGCTGCGGCCAGGCTCTGCAGCTCGGCCGGCGGTGTCCCCTTCCAGTACACCGCCACAGCCTCGCGGTCTCGCAGAATCACAACGCCGCCCGAATTCACATTCGGGTTCTCCACGATCCATTCGCTCAAATTCTGAGCTGCTGTCGACGGCGGCGTCGGCATCAGCTCCGCCGGCACCGGACCCGGAATTGCCTTCGAGTCGCGATGCGTACGACCGTTTGTCCCGTCCTCAGCCATCATCTTCAGCACTCTTGCACCAACGCGATGCAAGCGCACCGGGTCCTCGATGGAGCAACTCAGCCGTGAAGAGTTGGGTGGTAGGTGAGTTCTTGGGTGCGGGCGTCGAAGGTGTGGGTTTCCAGTAGGTCCAGGTCGAAGTCGGCGGCGTTCTGGAAGATCGGCTCGACGCCGGTTTGGCCGGCGATTACCGGGAAGATGGTTACCTGGACACGGTCGACCAGGCCGGCGGCCATCAGGGCGCGGTTCAGGGACAGGCTGCCGTGGGAGCGCAGAGGTACGTCGGACTCCTCCTTGAGCCGGGCGATCGCCTCGACGGCGTCGCCGCTGACGACGGTCGCGTCCGGCCAGTCGAACGGTCCTTCGAGGGTCGACGACACCACCGTGGTCGGCATCGGCCGCATGCGCCCGTTCACCGGGTCGAGCGCGGCGTCCTCGATGACGCTCGAGCCGATCATCTGCATCATCAGCCGGAACGTGTTGGCGCCGAACACCATCCGCTGCGGCTCGTCGTACTGCGCGATCCGCCGCTCCAGGAACTCGGGCCCGTGCTTACCCCAGTACGGACCCCAGTCGGCGTTGTCGTACGACGCGAACCCGTCGAGGCTGGCGAAGACGTCGAAGGTGTAGCTCGCGGTCATTTGGTTCTCCCTTGCTCCGGCGCCCCCAAAGGCAGCCACTCACCCCTGCGTCGAACACCTCACGCCCGAATCGACATCCCGCTCGGTCGGCCCTTCCCCGACTGAACCAGTCGCCGAACAGCCGCCACAGCCCACCACCTCCTGTCCTTAGGCACCCCGCAGCACGACTGAGGCCAGCATGTCTCCCTAGCCGGCCAGTTCGCTGCAGATGTCCCAAGCGGCTTGGCGGAGGAGGGCTGCGGTGTCCGGGGCGAGGCCCTTGACCGGTACGTCGACGCCCACCGGATCCTCCTGGAGGAGGGCGATCAGGAACACGCAGGCGGCCAGGTAGCTGCCTGCGAGGGCGGGGTGGCTGTTGTCGGCGTCGTGCAGGAGAGGCTCATCGTGGGTCGCGAGGAATCGCTCCCAGACCGGTCCGACGGGGATCAGAGCCGCGCCGAGTTCTACGGCCGCACCGCCGTACGCATCGGTGAGAGCCTTCTGCGTCTCCGGCGCGTTCCTCCGCGCCCAGGTCAGGTAGAGCGCAGTACGGGCGCCGGCCGCGGTGATCGCGGCGTCGAAGTCGCGGGCGCTGTCCCGGAAGCGTGCCGGACTCTTGATCGGGAGCGTGCTCTGTTCCTGCAGTACGACGGTGTCGAACCCGCCGCCCGCGATCGCCTCGAGCGCCTGGCCCGCATTGAGGTGTTGCCGCAGCGAGGCGCCGCCCGCCGAGATCAGCTTGTGCTCGATCTCGATCCCCCGGGCTCCGGCCAGGCCTTTGATCAACCCGGGCAGGTTGTTGCGCGCAGTGAAACTGTTACCCACAAAGAGAATCCGCACACGACGGGACGTTACTATGCCGGGATGACGGCTGGGCTGCGAATCGCGCCGGTGGAGGACGACGCCACGCTGCTGGACTGGCAGCGGGTGCACAACGAGATCATCCCGACGGCGCCGTTGTCGGTCGCCGACATCCGCGAGCGACGGACGCGGAACGTGCTCGAGGTCGCGTACGACGATGACGTGCTGGTGGGATGCTCCACCGTTCGGCCGCCGTCGGACGAGACCGCAGCGGCGACGGTGATCGCTCGGGTGCTGCCGGAGTACCGGCGGCGCGGATTCGGGGACGCGATCTATCAGCACTGCCTGCAGCGAGGGCGCGAGCTGGGCGACGCCTTCGAGACTCACATCCTGGCGAGCAACGAGGACGGGCTGCGGTTCGCGAAGGCGCACGGGTTCGTCGAAGTGGAGACGTACCTGCTGCCAGGCGACACGATCCCCTTTGTCGAACTACGGTTGGGCGAGTGACCATGCGCTTTTCGATCAACATTCCGAACTTCGGGGACTTCGCCGACGCCCACACGGTCGCGCGGGTCGCGGCCGCCGCCGAGGAGGCCGGCTGGGACGGGCTGTTCCTGTGGGACCACGTCGTGCACAGCAAGGAGCAGCGGCGGGGTCAGCTGTTCGGTGACCCGTGGATGCTGATGACGGCGGCCGCGCTGGCGACGTCGCGGATCAAGCTCGGTCCGCTGGTCACGCCGGTCGCGCGGCGGCGGCCCGAGCAGCTCGCACGGCAGGTCGCCACGCTGGATGGGATGAGCGTCGGCCGGGTGATCTTCGGGGCCGGGCTCGGTGGACCGATCGCGGACGAGTTCGGCAGCTTCGGCGACGAGACCGAGCCGAAGATCCTGGCCGAGCGCTTGGACGAGGGCCTCGATCTGCTCGCGGCGTACTGGGCCGGCGAGCGCGTCAACCATTCCGGGAAGCACTATCAGGTTGACGACGTGGAGATGCTGCCGGCAACGGTTCAGGCTCCGCGGCCGCCGGTGTGGATCGCCGGCTACTGGCCGCGGAAGGCTCCGATGCGGCGCGCCGCGCGCTGGGACGGCGCCGTACCGCTGTTCACGAGCGCCAACCACGGCGAGGCCCCACCGATCGACGAGCTGCGCGACCTCGTCGCCTTCATCCAGGAGCAGCGCGAAGACCGGAGTACGCCGTACGACGTGATCGTCGGCGGGATCAGCCCGGCCGACGCGGCCGGCTCCCGCGCTCTCGTCGAGCCGCTCGCCGAGGCCGGCGCGACCTGGTGGGACGAGCGGCAACTCATCCGCGGCAAGGACTTCTACCGCCTCGAACCGGTCCTGCGCCGGATCGAACAGGGCCCGCCGAGTCTCGGATGACGTCCGGGCTGAGAAACTTGGCGGTATGAACGACGAGCACCCGTCTTGCTGTGCGCCTTCCCGCGGTGAGGCCTCCCCGCCTCCCCCGGCTCCGGCGGAGCGCGGCGAGCACGGGATCGAGCAGGTGATGCTCGAGGGCGGCGCGTTCGCGATGGGCAACACCAACGGTGACGAGAACGTTGCTGACGGCGAGACGCCGGTGCACACGGTCGAGCTGGCGCCGTACAGCATCGATGTGACGAGCGTGACGAACGCCGACTTCGCTCGGTTCGTGGACGCGACCGGTTACCGGACCGAGGCGGAGATCTTCGGGTACTCGGCCGTGTTCCATCTCGCCCTGGCCGCCGAGCCGGAGGAGCTGATGGGGCCGGCCTCCGGTACGCCGTGGTGGGCCGGGGTCCGTGGCGCCGACTGGAGGCACCCGGGTGGCTCGCGGTCCGATCTGGACGGGCTCGACGACCATCCCGTCGTACATGTGAGTTGGAACGACGCAGTCGCGTACTGCAAATGGGCGGCACGGCGGCTGCCGACCGAAGCCGAGTGGGAGTACGCGTCCCGCGGCGGTCTGGACGGCGCGCGGTACCCGTGGGGCGACGAGCTGATCGACGACGAGTGGCGCTGCAACATCTGGCAGGGCGACTTCCCGCGGGCCAACACCGAGGAAGACGGCTTCCTCACCACGGCGCCGGTCCGCACCTTCCAGCCGAACGGCTTCGGGCTGTGGCAGACGGTCGGGAACGTCTGGGAGTGGTGCGCGGACTGGTTCGGCCCGCGGTACTACAAGTTCTCCCCCACGGAAAACCCGATCGGACCGTCGCTCGGCGCGGCCCGGGTCATGCGCGGCGGGTCCTACCTGTGCCACGACTCGTACTGCAACCGCTACCGCAACGCGGCCCGCTCGTCGAACACCCCCGAGTCCTCGATGGGCAACGCCGGCTTCCGCACCGTCGGCCTCACGCGTCCTGCGTGACCGCCGGCTTCCGCAAGCCCGGCGTACTCGCGGCGACGGCAGCGACCGCCGCGATACACAGCAGCGCGCCGGAAGCGAGAGACGCGACCGGTGAGGTGAGCTGCGCGACCAGGCCGCCGCGGAGGTTGCCGAGGTCGGGGCCGGCCTGACCGACGATCTGCTCCGCGGCACTGACCCGACCGAGCAACTCGGACGGCGTGTGCAGCTGAACGATCGTGCTGCGCGAGACGACTGCAACGGTGTCCGCGGCACCTGCGATCGCCAAACACACCAAGGCCAACCACGGCGCCGGCGAGAACGCGAACAGCAGCAACGCGATCCCCCAGGCCGCCGAACCGCACAGCATCACCACGCCATGACGCGGCAACCGCGTGAACGAACCGGAGAACAACGACGCGGCGACGCCACCGACCGCGATCGCGGTCAGGAACAGCCCCAACGTACGAGGGTTGTTGCCGAATCGCTCGGCGTTGATCACCGGGAACAGGCTGATCGGCATCGAGAGGACGGTCGCCGCCAGATCGGTGATCAAGGCCCCGCGGATCACCGGCGTCGACACCACGAACGACAACCCGTCCCACACTCCACGCAGCCCAGGCTTGGCGGTCCCCGCGATCTGCATCCGGGGAAGTCCGAGTACGCCGTACAGCGCGGCGAGGAAGCTGAGCGCGTCGATCAGGTAGCAGACGCCGACACCCCAGGCAGCGATGATCACGCCGCCGAGCGCCGGGCCGAGCAGCATCGCGCCCTGGAACCCGATCCGGTTCAGCGCGATCCCTGCGGCGAGCTGGTCTCGGGACAGCAACTGCGGCAGGACGGTCCGGGCCACCGGGCCGGCGGTCGCACCGAACGCGGCCTGTACGGCGATGAGGGCCAGCAACACGCCCACGGGCACCCGTCCGATCAGCAGCTGACTCGCCATCACGGTTGCCGTGAGCAACTGCCCGCAGGTGGTGATCAGATAGATCCGGCGCCGTTCGAACCGGTCGACCAGGGTGCCGGCGAACAGGCCGAGCAGGATCAGCGGCAGCGCCTGGGCCAGGCCGACCGCGCCACTCCACGCCGGGCTGGAGGTCTGGTCCCAGACCTGGAACATCACGGCGACGAACGTCATCTGCCCGCCGAAGCCGGACAGCACCTGCCCGGTCCACAGTCGCCGGTACGCCACCACCCGCAGCGGGCCGAGGTCGATCAATGCACCCTTCACCGGTCCGACTCCGACAGTTTCCCGGTGATCCGGTCGTGGAAGGTTCTGCGGGCCAAGGCTTGCTCGATGTCGCGGACCACCTGGGTCATCGGGTACGGCAGCTCGGCCTCGAGCTCGGCGATCGCCGCCTCAGTTGCCTGCCACTCGGCCGTCAGCAGCTCGACGAGCTTCTTCGACTTGGCCGTGAGCGTGACCTGCTTGCTCCGTGCGTCCGCGCCAGGCACGGTCCGGACCAGGCCGGCGGTGCGCATCGCGGACACCTTCTGGCTGAGCGCCGAGTGCGTCCGGCCGATCGCGTCGGCCAGCTCGGTGATCGTCATCGGGCCCTTGAGGTGCAGCTGGATCAGCTCGCGGACATAGCTCGGCTTCAGGCCCTTGATCTCCCGATCGGTGTAGATCCGTCCGATCTCGGCGTCCATCCGGGCCAGCAACTCGTGCAGCGGCCGCCAGAGACTCTGCTCGGTGGGGTCGTCCATGCGGTGATCATAACAGTACTTATATAAGTGCTGTTATTTCGGGTCGCGGCCAGACCAGCGCGTACTGGCCGCCGACCCGCGTGAACTGCGCCCCGCGGAACACCGCGCCGTACGCCTGCTCGAAGCCGGCGCGGCTCAGGTACCGATCGCTGACGCGGTGGTCGAGCCAGTCGCCCGTGCCGAGCCGGAAGATCTCCCAGGCGCCGGCGTTGCAGTGGATCAGGTTGCGGGCGAGTTTGCGGACCTCGCCGCCGTACAGCCACCAGCGCGGGTTCGCGGGGCGCGGCGAGACGGTGTCGGTGAGCGCGGCGCGGCCGCCGACGGCGACCAGGGAGCGGATGTGCCGGAGTACGGCGGGCAGATCGGCGACGTGATGGAGGGTCGCGGAGCTGGTGACGAAGTCGTACTGCCCGGTGACGTCGAGGATGCCGGACTCGAGGTACGCGATGTTCGACCGTGGGCGCTTGTCACCCAGTCGGTCATACCGCTCCGCCAGGTGATCGAACGACTGGTCGCGCTTCATGCTCTTTGGATGCGGACCGCTTCGAAAAGGTTGACATCCAGGTGGCGGCGAGGGCGGCCGACAGGATGCTGATCAGGGCGAGGGCGGCGAAGCCGAAGCGGGTGTCGGAGTGGCCGGTGACGACGGAGGCGATCAGCATGACGACGATCGTGGCGGCGAGGCCGTACCCGTTGGCGAGCCCGAACGCGTGGCCTACGCGCGACTCGTCCACCGACGTCATCAACAAAGAGCGGGTCGCGATGCGCGCCTGACCGAACAGGAACGCGCCGAGCAGGACGAGCCCCATCAGCGCAGGCACACCGAACAACGGCTGGAACACCAGCAAGCCGCTGCAGATCATGAACCCGCCGGTTGCGAGCTTCAGGTCACCCAGCCGAGCCGCGGACCGCCGGTACGCCGCCGCGGCAAGCAAGAAGCCGGTACCACCCACGGCGTCGACAACCCCCAGCACCGCCGGTCCGCGGTGCCACTCCCCGATCAACAGCACGGGCAGCAACGCATTGAAAACGGTCACCACCACGAGCCCCTGCCCGAACAGCAAGGCGAGCGGGGCGAGCGCAAGGGGCGCAGTCCGTGCGGGTGGACGGACCAGGTCGGCCGCAGGGTCCTTTGCGCAGGTGGTTGCTTGCGGCAACATCTCGGACCGTCTGGCGGAGCGGTGTTTCGATCCCACTGCGAGTACCAGGAGCGCGGACAGAGCGAAGGTCAGGGCGTTCAAGGTGAAGAGCGGTTTGGGGCCGAAGTACTGGAGGGCTATGCCGCCCAGCGAGGCCGAGAGGAGCATGCCGGACTGGAGGGCGATCTCGTAGTGGGCGTTGAAGGGGCGGAGGTCCGCGGCGGGGACGCGCTCGCGGATGAGCGCGGCGCTGGCGGGGGTGAACTGGGCGGCGATGATCGCCAGGACGAAGTTGGTGGCGTAGACAAGGGATTGCTGGGGAGCGCCCAGGGCGAGGCCGACCGGCAAGGCCAGAGCGGCCATCGCGCTGACCACATCGCACCCCACCCACAGGCGGCGGCGGTCGAAGCGGTCGGCCAGACGGCCGAAGTACGGCGAGAGGACTGCCTGCGGTACTGCGACGGCGATGAAGAGCCAGCCGACGTCGAGCATCGAGCCCTGCGCGCGGACGAGCAGCAGCGCGGCGCCGAGGAGCTGGATGTTGTTGCCGAGGGACGTGATGAAGGCCGCGGGCAGCAGCAGGCGGGTTCGCGAAGTCACCTCACCAACGGTGTCAGCAAAGACTGACAGTTCATGGCAGTGATTCTTTACGATACTCCAGTTGCGTAAAAGCTCCAGCGTGGGCTAGCCTCTTTTCGACACCGCAGTAGCGAAAAGAGGATGGCGATGGTGGGACGAGGACGGCCGCGCGACGCCGGCGTCGAGGCGCGGGTGCTGGACGCAGCCATGACCGAGATGCGGGCCAACGGGTACGACGGCCTGTCGGTCGACCGGGTCGCCGAGCGGGCCGGGGTCGCCAAGACGACGCTGTACCGGCGCTGGTCGAGCAAGGCCGAGCTCGTGATGGCGATGATCAGCGAGCTGACCAGCGGCGTACGGTTCGATCCGAGCGGGGAGCCGCGACGGGATCTGACCGAGTTCGTGGCCGGGATCGCCGCCGCTCTCGACGCCATTCCGACCACGCTGGTCGCCGACCTCGTTGCCGCGGCCGCCCGCGAGCCGCGGGTCGGTGAGGGCGTCCGCGCGCTGTGGGCCGAGCGCCACGCCGTCGTCGCCGCGGCGATCACCCGCGCACAGGCCGACGGGCTGATGCCCGCGCACGCCGATCCCCGGGTCATCGTCGACCAGTTGGTCGGCGCGCTGTACTACCGGCTGCTCATCACGGGCGAGCCGATCGATCCCGCCTACGTGAGGGCGCTGGTGCTCAGCACCCTCGGACCGGAGCAGTCATGAAGAAGTTCCTCGTTGCCGTCGGCACCGTTCTCGTCGTGCTGGCCGGCTACACGGTGTTCACCGTCGTCCGGCCGTTCGTCCTGCACACCGAGCTCGATATCGACGCATCACCTGAGCAGGTGTGGAAGGCGCTGACCGACCGCCAGACCTATCCCGACTGGAACCCGTTCATCATCTCCTCGACCGGCGACCTGACGGTCGGGGCGAAGATCACCAACGTCCTCCGCGACACCAAAGGCGGCGAGACGAAGTTCACGCCGACGCTGCTCGCCGTTGTGCCCAACCAGGAGCTCCGCTGGATCGGCAAGGTCCCGCCGGGCGCGTTGTTCACAGGCGAGCATTCCTTCCGGCTGACCGCGCTGCCAGGCGGCCGCACGCACCTGGTCCAGGAGGAGAAGTTCACCGGCGCGGCGATCCCGTTCACCCAGTCGATGCTCAAGAACACCATCAAGCCCCAGTTCGACGCGATGAACCGCGCCCTCGCCGCCCGCGCCGAAGGCGTACCGAAGGCGTACCGAAGGCGTACCGAACAACGGGTAGAGCACCCCGAGACGCTGTACACGCCGAAGCGATTCACGCTCAGGTGCACTGGCGCCAGGCCCCACACCTCCCGTCCTTAGGTACCCCACCACTAGCCGAAGGATGGGCTGGCGGCCTGGGGAATGAGCAGTTTGGGGGGTGTGGTGAGGCCGACGGACCAGATGTCGAGGGTGTTGGCGTCATTGCGGACCGGGTAGAGGAGCGTGGAGTTGCCTTGCCAGAGGGGTTGGTCGTCGACGGGGCGCGGTTCGGGTGGATGGGTGATCTGGTGCGTGGTCAGGTCCAGCACCGCCAGGCGCCAGCTTCCAGCGCTTACCTTCTGTTTGTAGGCGATTCGTCGGCCGTCGGGTGACAGGGACGGGCACTCGACGTTCTCGGCGATGGCAGTCCCCCGGTAGGCGCGGTAGTCGGCCTCGATCAGGTAGGTCTTTCCCTTGCTGCCGAGCGTCACGTAGAAACGGTTGCCATCGGCACCGAAGGTGACGCCCCAGTAGTTTGCATCCGAGGCGAAGTAGCGCTTCCCGTGGATGAAGACGGCGAGCTCCTCGATGGTCTTCACCAACCGCCCGGTGTTCACTTCGTAGAGCCCGGTCCGCGTGGAAAAGCCCGTCGCGGCGTACGAGTCGCCGGTGACGAAGAGGGTCCAGTTGACGATCCGCCCGTCCGGCGAGACCCGGGCGCGACTCGGTGTCCCGGGCAACGTCTCGCGATGGCGTTCGCGGAGGTTCCCGTCCAGCACGATCATGTCGGTCAGCGGTGGCAGTGAGCCGGGCTTCAGTCGCAGGCAGATCGCCGTACCGCGGGCCGCGGCGAACCGGTCGCAGCGCAGCTCCCCCACTCGCCGGGCCGCAGCTGGATCACCCACCGGTACGGCGGCCAGCTTGCCGGAGTCCGGTCCGTCGGCGAGGTTGCGGAAGAAGATCGTCCGAGCGTCGAGCCTCATCGGTTGATCGGCGACGACGGGTACGGCGTTCTCGGTCGCGCCGCCGCTGCGGGCCTGGACGACGTACGTGATCGCGCCACCGAGGAGGCTGAGCACGGCGATCGTGGCGAGGACGAGTCGGCGGCTCATCGGCGTACCTCCAGGGGTTTGAAGACGGCCGCGGCGATGGTCACTGCCAGCAGGGCGAGGGTGATGGCGACGAGGGCGGGGCGGAGGTCCCAGAGGGTCCAGAGCAGGCCGACCGTGACCGCGGCCGCCATTCGGGCCAGGGCCTGGCCGGTTTGAAGGACGGCGAGGCCGCTGGCGCGAAGGTGCTCGGGAAGGAGCGGACCGACTGCTGCAGGGAGTACGCCGTCGGTGGCCGCGTAGAAGGTGCCGTGGAGGGCGAGGACGAGCCACCAGGTGCCGGCCGGGCCGCAGATGGTGAGTAGGGCGACGATCAGAGCGAGGTGGCCGCCGAGGAAGACCTTCCAGCGGCCGATGCGGTCGCCGAGGCGTCCGAGTGGAATGGCGAGCAGGAGGAACGTGCCCGCTGTGCCCAGTGGAAGCAGGGGAAAGACGTTGGTGCCGATGTCCCAGCGGCGTTGTACGGCGAGGTAGACGAAGGAGTCCGTGATCGTGAACAGCCCGAGTCCTGCGGCCCAGAGGCAACACCGCCGGAAGCCCCGGTCACGCAGCAACCCGAAGACCGGCAGCTGAGTTGGTGCAGGTGATGGAGGAGTTTGGTCGCGGACGAAGGTGGTCAGCAGGATCACAGCACAGGTGGCCAGGCTGAAACTGGTGATGAAGATCGAGTTGTAGTCGCCGAGGCTGGCCCAGAGGACTGCGGTCGCAACGAGTGGCCCCAGGAAGGCGCCGACCGTGTCGAGAGTTCGGTGGACGCCGAACGAGCGGCCCATCGTCTCCGGTGCACTGCTCAACGAGATCAGCGCGTCGCGAGGTGCGGTCCGGATCCCCTTGCCGGCGCGGTCGATCGCGAGCACAGCGCCGATCGCCGGAACCGTGGAGCCGGACGCCAGGAAGCCGAGTTTCGAGATCGCCGAGAGCGCGTAGCCGATGCCGGCGACGGCCTTCAACCGTCGCCAGCGATCGGCCACATGTCCGCCGACCAGCCTCAGTACCGCGGTCGCCCCGGCGTACAGGCCGTCGAGCAGACCGAACTGGAGCGGGTTCAGCCCGAGCCCGAAGACCAGGTACAGCGGCAGGATCGCGGTCACCATCTCGGCCGACACATCGGTCACCAGGCTGACGATGCCAAGGGCAACGACATTCCCGGGGACCCGGCGCAGCGGTGTCCGGAGCGGTCCGACGGACGCGAGGTACATCAGTGGCAGGTGTACGTCGGGCTGCTGTCCAGGACCTTCCCGTCCAGACCGATCAGCTGACTGGTGAACGTGGTGTCGGTCATCGAGAGCTTCAGCACCCCGAAGTCCGAGATGATCTTGGCGGTCGCCGGATGCGCGGAGTGCACCGGATACAGCGGTGCCCCGCCCATGCCGCCGATGATCTGCATCGGGCCGTTCGGATCGGGATTGCCGTTCGCGTTCTGCGGCAGGAAGCGCTCGTAGTGGTGATCGTGCCCGTTCAGCACCAGGTCGGCCTTCGCGGCCACCAGCGTCTGCCACAGTGGTGCGGCGTCCGGGTTGTCGCCGTGGTCACCCGAGCTGAAGCGCGGGTGGTGGTAGTACGCCGCGATGCAGCCCTTCGTGTTCTTCGCGAGGTCCTGCTTGAGCCAGGTCAGCTGTGCCGGCTCGCGAAGATCCTCCTCCTTGACGAAGTCGTTCGAGTCGAGCGCGATGAAGTGCCAGTTGCCGAGTTCCCAGCTGTAGTAGTTCTTGCCCTGCGGCGTCGCGATCGAGCCGAAGTACTTGTGATAGCCCTCGAACGGCACGTCGTCGTACGTCTCGTGGTTGCCCGGGATCGGGTGCGTGATGCTCTTGAACTTCCCCCACGTCGTCGCGTAGTACTTCTGGAAGTCCGCCAGGTGTGCGTCGTCGTACTGGTTGTCGCCGATCGTCAGCACCGCGGCCGGCTTCATCGCCTCGACCAGCTTGGCCGTCTTCGGATGGATGCAGCTCGAGTCGGACGCGGTACAGCGATCCGCGATGTCCCCCGCCGCCGCGAGCACGAAGCCGCCGGTCCCGCCCGCGCTCGTGGAGACCGCGATTGCCGCGCTCGCCGCGGACACGTTGCCGGCCAGGTCCCGTGCGCGCACGGAGTAGTGGTACGTCGTGTTCGCGGTCAGGCCGGTGTCGTTGTACTGCGTACCCGGGGTCGACGCGACGACAGCGCCGTCACGCAATACGTCGTACCCGCTGACCCCGACGTTGTCGGTCGAGGCGGACCAACTGAGGGCGACCGAGGTGCCCGTCGCGCCGGTGCTCTTCAGGCCGGTCGACACGGTAGGAGCCTGCGTGTCGCCGGTCGAGTCTGTCGTTCCGTAGACCTCGACCTCCCACAGCGAGTAGCCGTACGACGTGGCGCGCTGCGTGCCGACCAAGCGGAGATATCGGCCGTGCGCCTGCAGGCCGGTCAGGTCGTCGGTCGCGCCGTTGCCATTCGCAACCTCCTTGACCGAACTGAAGTTGGTGCCGTCGTCGGAGACCTCGATCCGGTACGCCTTCGCGTACGCGGGCTCCCAGCTGAGCTTGACCCGGCCGATCGCTGCCGGCTGGCCGAGATCGACCCGGATCCACTGCGGATCGGAGCCTTCGGCGCTGGCCCAGCGCGTCGACGCGTTGCCGTCCACAGCCTTGGACGCGGCGAGGGCGTCACTTTCGATGCTTGAGGCAATGACCGGTTTTCCCTGCGACAGCGGGGCATCGGCGGTGGTCCGGGCGTCGGCGACGGAACCGCCGAGCGCGGCAAGTAGTCCGATGGGCAGCACCAGCGCAAGCGTGCGCAGTCTCATGATGTACCTCCGGGGGCGCGGAGCAGAATTGTTAGGAAGGTTACCTAACAGTTGCCGGATGGTAAACCCTTGGCGTCGCCCATGCACCGGGCGCATCAAGTAGTGGCACAAGATTCATTGGACGGATGATCGTCCGGCTGGTTGAGTCGACGGCATGGATACGCGCGGATTGGGACGAGCAGGGATCGAGGTCAGCCCGGTTGGATTCGGATGCTGGGCGATCGGCGGTCCGTTCAGCAACCCGGCCGGCGAACCGCTCGGCTGGGGCGAGGTCGATGACGACGAGTCGGTGCAGGCGATCCGGCGGGCGGTCGAGCTCGGGGTGACGTTCTTCGATACGGCGGACGTGTACGGCGCGGGGCACAGCGAGCGCGTGCTCGGGACGGCTCTGGCCGGGATGCGCGACCAGGTCGTGATCGCCACCAAGTGGGGCAACACGTTCGACGAGTCGACCCGGGTCATGCACCACCAGGACACGACACCGGAGTACGTGCACAAGGCGGTCAGGGCGTCGCTCGAACGCCTCGGGACCGACTACCTGGACCTCTACCAGCTGCACTTCGACACGACCGACGAGATCGCGTTGCCGCTTCGCGACGCGTGCGAGGAGCTGGTGCGCGAGGGCCTGATCCGCAGCTACGCGTGGAGCACCGACACGCTGCACAGCGCGGAGCTCTTCGCGCAGGGCGAGCACTGCGCCGCCGTACAGCACGAGGCGAGCGTCCTGCACGACGCGCCGGACTTCTTCGCACTGTGTGAGCGCGAGGACCTGGCGAGCATCAACCGGACCCCGCTCGGGATGGGGATCCTCGGCCGCCGCGACGCGAGCAGGCCGGCGACCGGCGCGGACATCCGGACCATGCCGCCGTCGTGGCTGCAGTACTTCGCCGAGGGCGGCGTACCGGCGCCCGAGTGGTGGGACAAGGTGTCCGCGATCCGCGAGCTCCTGCAGACCGACGGCCGGACACTGGCGCAGGGAGCGCTGGCCTGGCTGTGGGCGCGGAGCGAGAAGACCGTGCCGATCCCGGGCTTCCGGACGGTCGAGCAGGCGGAGCAGAACGCCGGCGCGATGGCCTTCGGCCCGCTCGGGAGTGAGCAGTTGACCGAGATCGCCGGCCTGATCGCGAACTAGTCACCCACTCCCTCGGCCCGGCAACCGCTCAGCGACGGTTCCGGGCCGAGGTCTTGTCAGCAGCCAGGTTTATCGATATACCTCTGCGCAACAACTTCCGCTGCATGACGAGGTAGGCCGTGGTTTCAGACGACAGGCTTGGTGGTGCCGCGCTCGATCAGGCGTGCCGGCGCGATCAGCTCCTGTGGATCGCCGGTCGGACCGCCGTTGATCTGGGCAATCAGCAACTCGACGATCGAGTCCGCCATCTGCTCGTGCCCCGGGTTGATGCTGGACAGCGCCGGGACCAGGTACGACGCCTCGTCGATGTCGTCGAAGCCGATCACCTGCACGTCGTCGGGGACCCGCAGATCCGCGTCGGCAAGCGCCCGCAGCGCTCCGAGCGCGACCACGTCGGTCAGTGCGAACACCGCGTCGAAGCCGATCCCGCGATCGAGCAGCGACCGGATCGCGTTGTACCCCTCCGCCATCGTGAAGCTGCAGCGGACCGTCAGCTCCGGATCGGTCGGCACGCCGGCCGCGGCGTGGGCGATCCCGTACCCCTCGGCCCGCAGGGCAGGCATGTTCGCGGTCCAGTCCGGGTTGCCGCCGAGCATCGCGATCCGGCGGGCGCCGGTGGCGAGCAGGTGCGCGGTCGCCTGCCGGGCGCCGTCGACGTTGTCCATCATCACGTGGTCGTACTTCGACGGCAGCGCCCGCTCGCCGATCATCACGACCGGCGAGTCGTTGCGGAGCTGGGTCAGCTCGGCCGGGTCGCTGTCGACCACGCTGAGGACCAGGCCGTCGTACATCCGCAGGCGGGAGAACGCGACCGCGTCGGCCTCGCCCTCGCGGCTGGCGCCGGTGCGCTCCATCACGATCCGCAGACCGTGCCCCTCGAACCGGTCCGCGAGCCGGCCGGCCAACTGGGCGAAGTACGGGCGCTCGAGCTCCGGGACCGCGAGGCCGACCACTCCGGTCCGGCCCGCGCGCAGGTGCCGGGCCGCCAGATTGACCTGGTACCCAAGGTCGCTGATCGCGGCCAGGACCCGTTCGCGCGTCGCGGCGCCGACCCGCGGCCGCCCGTTGATCACGTTCGAAACGGTCATCGTGGACACCCCCGCGGACCGCGCGACATCGGCCATCGTCACCGCGGTCGTGCCCTTGTTCATGTCACCCACCTTACGTAAAAGGAGTCTCCGCTGAGACTGCGCCGTACAGTAGCCGCTTTTGCGCTCGTCGCACCGCACTATCGAGTTCAAGGAGAAATCCGTTGTCCATAGCATCTTCTGCCCGGATCGTGATCGATCTCGACGTACCGGGTCCGGCCATCAGCCGGCACCTGTACGGCCATTTCGCCGAGCACCTCGGGAGGTGTATCTACGAGGGTTTCTACGTCGGCGAGGACTCCGACCTGCCGAACGAAGGCGGCATCCGGCTCGATGTGGTCGAGGCGCTGCGCGCGTTGGACATCCCGAACCTCCGCTGGCCGGGCGGCTGCTTCGCGGACGAGTACCACTGGAAGGACGGCATCGGGCCGAAGGCAGACCGGCCGTCGATGGTGAACACGCACTGGGGCAACGTCGAGGAGAACAACCACTTCGGCACCCACGAGTTCATGGCCTTGTGCGAGCTGCTCGGCGCAGCGCCGTACGTGAACGGGAACGTCGGCAGCGGGACCGTGCGGGAGATGAGCGAATGGGTCGAGTACCTCACCCGCGACGGCGACAGCCCGATGGTCCGCGAGCGCAAGGCCAACGGGCGGGACGAGCCGTGGACGGTCCCGTTCTGGGGCATCGGCAACGAGGCGTGGGGCTGCGGCGGGAACATGCGGGCCGAGGCGTACGCCGACCTCGCGCGGCAGTACGCGACGTACCTGCGGGATCACGGCGACAACAAGCTGTACCGGATCGCGGCCGGGGCTTCCGACGACGACCTCGCGTGGACCGAGGCTTTGCTCAAGGCGGTCAGCTGCCTCGGCTGCGAGAAGGGTCCGAAGAACCTCTTCCAGGGGATCTCGTTCCACTACTACACGGTCGCGGGCACCTGGCAGAACAAGGGTTCGGCCACCGACTTCGACGTGGACGCCTACTACCGCACCATCATCAAGGCACAGGACATCGAGCGGGTCATCCGCGGCCACTCCGCGGTGATGGACGCGTACGACCCGGACCGCAAGATCGGCCTGGTGCTGGACGAGTGGGGCACCTGGTGGGACGTCGAGCCGGGGACGAACCCGGGCTTCCTGTACCAGCAGAACGCGATGCGCGACGCCCTGGTGGCGAGCCTGCACTTCGACGTGTTCCACCGGCACGCGGAGCGGTTGGTGATGGCCAACATCGCGCAGACCGTGAACGTGCTGCAGGCGATGCTGCTCACCGACAACGACGGTGGTGTGGTACGCACGCCGACGTACCACGTGTTCGAGATGAACAAGGGTCACCACGATGCGGTCTCGGTGCCGACGCATGTCGTCGAGCAGCCGGCGGCGTACGAGCTGGACGGGAAAACGATGGACCTGGTGTCGGCCTCGGCGTCGGTGAAGGACGGACGGGCGCTGGTGTCGGTCAGCAACCTCGATCCGGTGGCGGCGCTGGACGTCGTACTGGATCTGCGCGGGGCGGACGTACGCGAGCCGGCCGGACGGTTGCTGACGGCATCGAAGCCGCAGTCGCACAACACGGTCGGCGGTCCGGACGCGGTGGCTCCGGCCCCGCTCGAGGTGGAACCGGGGCCCCGCGGCCTACGGATCACGCTGCCGCCGCATTCCTTCGCGACGGTCAGTCTGGCTTTGTGACCGCGATCTGGAACTCGTGCACCCAGTTCGCCGGGTTGTCCGGGTCGAACTGGAGCGTGACCTCCCGCGCGTACCCCTGGCTGCGGTAGCCGTTGTCCTCGATCCACCGCGCCAGCGTCTGCATGCTGCGGTCGGCCTCCATCATGTCCCCCTTGTGGACGATGGTGGCCGCCCGCGTGATCTCGGGCAGCTCGAGGATGTCGACGTCGGCGGTGGTGCCGGCGTCGACAGGTACGGCGGCGTGGACGCGCACCGTCTCGCCGTCGGCCGCCTCGTAGTACGCGACCGGTGAGCCACACGGGTTGAGGCCGGCCGCGCCGAGGCGCTCGAAGAGCTGGCCGAACAGCGGTTGCAGCACGGGACCGATGTCCTCACCGTCGTAGCTCGGTGAGATCGCGGACAGCTCGGCGACCCGCGCCGGCGCGATGTGTTTGAGGACGACGTCGTCGGTAGGCATGTGACCTTCCCTCTCAATGAGTCGGAGCCTCGCCTCGACGGTCGTCAGCCGGGCGGCGCTGCGGGCGAGCTCGTCCTCGAGCTGGGCCTGCCGCAACCGCAGCATGCCGCGCAGCTCCTCGGCCGACAGCTTCGCGTCGACGATCTCGCCGACCTGCTGCAGGGTGAACCCGAGATCCTTGAGCGCGACGATCCGGTTCAGCCGGCTGAACTGGTCGGCCGAGTAGAAGCGGTACCCGGTCGCCTCGTCGACGACGGCCGGCCGCAACAGGCCGAGCGCGTCGTAGTGCCGCAGCATCCGCGCGGACACCTGACCGAACGCCGCGAAGTCTCCGATGGTGAACATGCAGCCACCTTCCGGCTTGACACAGTGTCAAGGTCAAGCCTTGAGGGTACGGCGGTACCTTCCGGGTGTGCTGCCCGTGGCCGACCGGAAGGCCTTGCTGAAGGCCGATTCCGAGCGGTACCCGACCCGGCCGCTCACCGTTGCCACCGTCTGGTCGGCGTCGGTCAGCAGATCGGCGGCCACCATCATCCGCAGCTGCGTCACGAAAGCAGCGACGCTGACCGGCGTCAGCCGCGCGAAGTGCCGGACGAAGGTTGCCCTGGACATCGACGCGGTCGCCGCCAGTCGCTCGAGGGTCCAGTCGGCGCCGGGCTCCCGCAGTACCGCTTCCACCGCGGCTGCTATCCGCGGGTCGGCCAGCGCGGTCCAAGGCGCCGCGCCGGGCAGGCCGCCGCGGCGGAGCATCATCGCGAGCAGCGCGGCACACAGCGAGTCCAGGATCGCCGCCGTACCAGGACCTGCTTCGCGGGCCTCGGCGCGCAGCAGCCCGGCGAGCGTCCGGACCGATTCATCGGTGCCGAACGACACGACCAGCGGATCGGGCAGGCTGCGCAGAAGCAGTACGCCGGAACCCGATCCCCCCGTGTAGTGGCCGCAGAAGATGTCGGTGCTCACGTCCCCGGACGGGCTGGTCACGGTGTCGAACGCCGTACCGGGTGTCTCGACGGACGCGCGCGGCCGGCCCCCGCCCGGCGTACGGATCATGTGCGCCGGGCTGTCAGCGAGCAGCACCGCGTCGCCTGAGGTCAGCTGGATCGAGCGGTCGGGCAACTCCAGCGTGCACTCGCCGTCGAGGATGAAGTGGAACGCGGCCTCGCCGTCGCCGTACGCGGGAACCTTCATCTCGGTGTCGCCCGCGAACAGGCAGCGCTTGTCGAGCCTGGCCCCGATGCGGGCCAGCCCGACGAGATGGCTGATCAGATCCATGAGACGCCTCAGCAGGAAATTGAGCTGTTATCGACTGTTCCGTCTCAAGATTACCGCGCAGACTCAAACTCATGACTTCCGCGGACAACACCCTGACGGCCGACGTCGTCGTGATCGGTTTCGGCAAAGGCGGGAAGGTGGCGGCCGGAGCGCTCGGCCGGGCCGGCCGCCGGGTGATCCTGATCGAACGCTCCGACCAGATGTACGGCGGGACCTGCCCGAACGTGGGCTGTGTGCCGACCAAGCAACTGGTCCACCACTCCAGCAAGCGGCGGCCGGACGACTCGCCCGAAGAGTGGTTCGAGCGGTCGATCGCGGAGGTGAAGGCCCTGACCTCGACGTTCCGGGCCGGGAACTACAACGCACTGAACGACGCGGAGAACATCACCGTCATCACCGGTTCGGCGTCGTTCGTCGACGACCACACCGTCGAGGTCGGCGACGTGCGGATCGTCGCCGGCACGATCCTGATCAACACCGGCTCGGAGTCGGTGATCCCGCCCATCCCCGGCCTGCGGGAGAGCCCGCGGACCGTGACCAACGTCGACCTGATCCACACCACCCAGCTGCCCGGTCGGCTCGCCGTCATCGGCGGCGGGTACCAAGGCATCGAGTTCGCCTCGATCTACCGCCGGTTCGGGACGCAGGTCACGGTGCTCGAGTCCTCGGACCGGATCCTCGGCCGCGAGGACGACGACGTCGCGGCGGTGGCAGCCGACATCCTGACCGGCGAGGGCGTCGAGATCGTCGCCGAGGCCGAGGTACTGGAGATCCGCGACGAGGACACCGTCGTCTACCGCAAGGGCGGTCGTGAACACACGCTGAAGGTCGACGCGATCCTGGCCGCCACCGGACGCGCGCCGGTCACCGCCGAGCTCAAGCTCGAGAACGCCGGGGTGCGGACGACGGCCGGCGGGGCGGTCGAGGTCGACGAGTACCTGCGGACCAGTCAGCCGCACATCTTCGCGCTCGGCGACGTGAACGGCGGACCGCAGTTCACCTACATCTCGCTGGACGACAGCCGGATCGTCGTCGACCAGTTGCTCGGCAACGGGAAGCGGTCGACCGCCGATCGGGTCGCCGTACCGCAGACGCTGTTCATGACGCCTCCCCTGGCGACGGTCGGGCTGACCGAGAAGGCCGCGCGCGAGGCGGGGTACCGGGTCCGGATCGGGATGGAGAACGTGGCGGACATCGTCGCGATGCCCCGGGCGTACATCGTCGAGGAGACCCGCGGCGTGATGAAGTTCGTGATCGACGCCGAGACCGACGAGATCCTCGGGGCGGCCCTGCTGAGCGTGGACGCGCAGGAGCTGATCAACATGGTGACGCTGGCGATGCGGCACCGGATCACGGCAAGCGAACTACGGGACTCGATCTACACCCACCCGTCCTCGACAGAGGCGTTCAACGAGGTCCTCGCCACCATCGTCCGCTGATCATCTCTTGATCGTCTTTGAGCACCCGCCAACCATCGATCGACCCCGGAAACGGTTGGTGGGTGCTCAAGGTCAGGCTCAGGAGGGGGCGACGGCGCGGCGGTCGCGGATGGCGGCTACGGCTAGGGCGGCGGCGATGAAGGCGGCGCCGCCCGCGCCGAACCCGGTGACCAGGTCGCCGCGACTGCTCAGCCGGGTGTCGCACTGCATCGGTGTGATGCCCTTGTCCGGCTGGAAGACCGAACCGCAGCTGTCGCCGCCGGCGTGTACCGGCCGAACGGCGAACACCGCCCCGACGATCAGCAGGAGCACACCCACCGCGCCGAGGACCCTGCTCAGCACCGGCCACCGACCCGGGGCGCGGCAGCAAGGACCGACCACTGTTGCTTGGCCAGATCCCACATACGCATGCTCACGCTCCCTGACAGCTCGGTAAGATTTGATCAAATCTAACGCAGCTAGCAGTCAGCTCTGAAGTTCAGCCCGGCCGCCTGGTGGAATCTTCACCCAGTTCTAACGCTCCCCGGGCCGGTCCGGTTCAACCAGCGAGGACGGCAACCAGCGAGCCGCTCGCTCGGCCGTGCGCGACGTCGGCGAGGGCCCGGTCGACCGCGTCGAACGGCACGACGGTCGTGTGCGCGGCGATCGGCAGGCGGGCCAGGAGGCGGAACAGTTCCTCTCCGTCGCGGCGGGTGTTCGACGTGACGCTGCGGAGATCACGCTCGTGGAAGAGGTGCCGCTCGTAGTTCAGGACCGGTACGTCGGACAGGTAGATCCCTGCGACCGCCACGGTGCCGCCTGGCTTGAGGGCTTCGAGGGCATGCGGGACGACGTCGCCGGCCGGGGCGAAGACGATGGCCGAGTCCAGCGGCACCGGTGGCCGGTCGCCCACGTAGGCGGCGCCCAACTCGCGGGCAAGCCCGCGGTTCTTCTCGCCTCGGGTGACCACGAACAGCTCAGCGCCCTGGGCGGTCGCGAGCTGGGCGGTCAGGTGCGCGCTGGATCCGAACCCGTAGATGCCGAGCCGTCCGCCTGGCGGCAGGTTCGCGCGGAGCAGGGAGCGGTAGCCGATGATCCCGGCACACAGGAACGGCGCGAGCTCCTCGGCGGGGCGATCCGTGGGCAAGGCGTAGGCATAGTCCTGCGGCACGACGGCGTACTCCGCGAAACCGCCGTCGGCGTCCCAGCCGGTGTACGTCGATCGCGGGCAGAGGTTCTCGCTGCCGGCGCGGCAGAACTCGCAGACGCCGCACGTACCGCGAAGCCAGGCGATCCCGACCCGGTCGCCGGTCGCGAAGCGATCAGCCGTTCCCCCATCGACCACGGTGCCGACGGCCTGGTGGCCGGGGACGACGCCGGGGTGCTTCGGTGGGAGGTCGCCCTCGCTGAGGTGCAGGTCGGTGCGGCAGATCCCGCACGCCTCGACCTTGACCAGGACCTCGCCGGGTCCGGGCTCCGGCACGGGACGCCGTACCTTGCGCAGTGGACCGCTGTCGATCGGACCCGGACGGTCGACTGCCCACGCCTGCATCATGTCCCCATCATGCGACCCGTCGGAGGGCTTGCTCGCGACGTTCGGCAACCTTCGCGCCGGATTCGCGGCGGGCCATCCGCCGCAGTACGACGGGGGCGAGCAGCAGGCCGGCCACCGCCCAGACGCCGAGGACTGCGGCCGTCTCGAGGTGCCGCCAGGACCCGCCGATCTCGACCACGGCCGCCTCGGACGGGAGGAGCGCCGATCGCATGCCCAGGCCCATCCAGTAGATCGGGGTGAGCTGGCCGACCAGCTGCAGCCAGCCGGGCAGCGCGGTGATCGGATAGAAGATGCCGGAGATCGCAATCAAGGCGAGCATCGGCAACTGGATCAGGCCCTGGGAGCGCGCGGTGGTCAGCGACGAGCCGAGAACCGCGCCGATCGGCAACGTCGCCACCAGCCCCAGCAGCAAGACCCACACCAGCGTGAACCAATGCGCCGACCCGAGCGCGATCCCGTCAACAATGATCAGGCCGGGGATCAACAGGATCGCCAGGTCGACGATCAACCCACCGGCCACCGACACCACCTTGCCGATGAGGTAGCAGACCATACCGTTTGGTATGGCCTTCGCCCGGAGCAGCGTCCCATCGGCGCGGTCGGCCGTGAGCAGCTGGCTCATGCTGACCATCCCCATGGCGGCGTTCATCCCGAGGATGCTCGGCAGCGCGAGTGCTCCGAGCAGGAGGCCGGTGGAGCCGAAGTCGCGATGCCTGAGGAAGAACAGCGCGACCAGCATCAGCACGGGCCAGAGGAAGTGACTGACGAGCTCCGCCGGGTTGGTGAACGACTGCCGCAGCTCGATCAACCCACGCTGCCAGCCAGGTCGGAATCTCATCGGTGCTCCCGTCCGCGAACCAAGGCCAGATAGGCATCCTCGAGCGACGCCTCGTCGGCAGCCGCGATCAGTTGGGCGGCGGTCCCGGACGCGATGATGCGGCCTGCGCTGAGGACGAGGATGCGGTGCGCGAGTTTGCTCGCTTCGTCGAGGTCGTGAGTCGTGAGCAGGATCGTCGTACCTTGATCGGCCGCGAGCCGTCGGACGACGTCGTGGAACTCGTACCGCGCCTCCGGATCGAACCCGGTCGTCGGCTCGTCCAGGAACAGTACGTCGGGGCGCCCAACGATCCCGATCGCGACATCGAGCCGGCGGCGCTGACCACCGGAGAGGGTCTTGATCTTCTGCCCGGCCTGCGAGGTGAGCCCGACTGCGTCGAGCAGTTCGTCCGCGGGCCACGGGCGCGGCGCGGTCGGCGTCGAGTACGGCGCGTAGTAGGAACCGAGGTGCTGCAGGAGCTCGCGCACGCGCCAGTTCCCGTGGTCTCGCCAGGACTGCAGCACGATGCCGATCCGCGACCGCCAGCGTTCGTCGCCCGCGGCCGGGTCGACGCCGAGCACCTCCACCCGGCCCGCCGAGCGGAGCCGGAAGCCTTCGAGGATCTCGATCGTCGTGCTCTTGCCCGCACCGTTCGGGCCGAGCAACGCGACCACCTCGCCCTGGCCGGCGGTGAAGGACACATCGCGCAGTACCTCGGTGTGGCCGTACCGCATCCGCAGCCCGTCCACTGTCATAACCATGGTCGCGAAATTACGTTGCGTTCACCCGATCGGCAATCATCTTGTGCGGATGCTTGGTCGCAAAACCCTGTAAAACATGGCATTCTGTGCAATGAGGGTGCGAGAGAATGCAATTCATTGCAATGACCTGACAGTAAACGCGCGGAGGTTCCGGATGCCCGGAGGACGGCTGAGTCATCAGGACCGGCTCGACATCGCGGCCGGGCTGGCCGAGGGATCCGGGTACGCCGAGATCGCGCGGCAACTCGAGCGGCCGACGTCGACGATCAGCCGGGAGGTCGCACGCAACGGCGGCGCGGGCGGGTACCGGGCGGATCATGCGCAGTACGCGACGGCTTCGCGGGCGCGACGGCGGCGGCCCGACGGGGATCGTCGTACGGCGCAGAGTGCGGGACAGTTCGGCGATCCGCGGGCGGCGTACGTCGAGAGGTTCGCGGCGATGATGGTCGACGGCGGGTTGCCGCGGATGGCGTCGCGGGTGCTTGCACTGCTCTATACGTCCGACTCGCGCACGCTCACCGCGGCGGACCTGGTCCGGGAGTTGCGCGTCAGCCCGGCGTCGATCTCGAAGGCGATCGGCTACCTCGAGCGGGTGGGCATGGTTCATCGCGAGCCCGATCCGCAGCGGCGGCTCCAGCACTACGTGATCGCCGAGGACGTCTGGCTGAAGGCGTGGGAGGTCAGTGCCCGGACCAACGTCAACTGGGCCGAGACCGCAGCCGAGGGCGTCGGCGTCGTCGGACGCGACACCCCGGCGGGCGAGCGGCTGACGCAGATGGCCGAGTTCTTCCAACGGCTCAGCGAGGACATGTCCGGCGGCGCAGGGTTCCAGGACTGTCTCTCTGTCCTCGCTGTCCTTTGGCAGGCCGATCGGCCGCTCAGCTCGTCGGAGCTGGCTCGCAGCCTCGACTGGCCGGTCGAGCGGGTGACCGATGCCGTGGACTACGCGGTCAAGGCAGCAGCTTCCGGAGCAAGCGGCGAGTGAGGTAGCCGTCCGCGAGCCCTAGCTCGACCAGGTCGTCGAAGATGCGCTGATCCGCGTTGGCCGCACGGATGCCCGCGTCGAGGATGCGGTCCGAGCGACTGAGCTGGGCGACGAGTGCAGTGTGGCGCAGGTGCCTCGACAGCAGACGGGACGTCCGGCGACGGTACGGCGTACCTGCGTCTGAGTTGCCCGCCCGCAGCGCATCCGCGATCGACTTACCGGCGATCAGGCCGGTCGCCACCGCGTAATAGATGCCCTCGCCGGTCATCGGGTTGATCAGGCCGGCCGCGTCACCGGCGAGCAGCACCGGACCGCTCGCTGGGCGCCACCTCCGGCCGGCGAGCGGCAGGTGATGGCCCCACCACGACTTGCCGCCGTCGGTCGCCCCCGGCAGGAGGGTCTCCAGGTTCTCGAGCAGGTCGGCCCGGGTCGGGCGGGTGCCCGCGAGGAGCTCGCCGTACCCGACGTTCGACCAGCCGTCGCCGCGGTCGAAGGACCACGCGTACGACGGCTGCCGGCCCGGACCGTACGCGATGACCTGACTCGCCGCTCGCGCGCTCGGCGTCGGGGCGTACCCACGGATCGCGAGCGCGATGGGACCCGGCTTGACCCCGAGCTCCTGCCGTACGACGGAATGGGCGCCGTCCGCCCCGACCACGAACCGGCTGTCCAGATCGCCGTCGACCGTGACGGACTGCCGCTGGATCGCGAGGCTGCGGATCCGCCGCCGGATCAGGTGAGCTCCGGCCTCTTGCGCAGCCTGGACGAGACGCTGGTCGAACACCGTCCGCGGCACCACCCAGGTCGGCCGCGCCATCTCCCGATCCACGCCGGCACTCCCGCGGTTCAGCACAAACCGCCGTACCGGCGTCCAGTCGTCGAGGATCCCCTTGACGCCGACCTCCGCGAGAAGGTCGAGCACATGCGGCGCGATTCCGTCGCCGCACGCCTTGTCCCGCGGAAAGTCGTGCCGGTCGACGAGCAGCACCGACAAGCTCGGATCCGCCCTCAACGCCCCCAGCGCAGCCGCGGCCCCGGCCGGGCCGGCCCCCACAATCACCAGATCCCACACAGGATCAGTCTCGCAGTACTCCGAATGTGCCGCGCGCCCGACCAGCGACCTGCGGCGCTACCTGCCTGGACGGGGCGCTACCTGCCGGGATGGCGCGCTACCCGCCGGGGCAGCGCGCTACGTGCCGGGGCGGCGGCCGGGCTTGTTGCTGCGGCGGGTGGTGCGGCGCATGCGCGAGGTGTGCGGGGTGACCTGGCCGGAGGCGGTCACCGGGCGGGCCTCGTCGGGGTCGACCACCTTGAGGGGCGGCGGGACGAAGATCGGGATCGTCTCCTCGTCATCCTGCGCGACGACCGGTGGTGGCGGCGGCGGTGGGACAGGCCGGGCGCGGGCGGCCGACTCCTTGCTCACGCGGGGCCGCGGTGCCACGAGTGAAACAGTCGGCGCCGGGACAGGCCGACGGCGATGCGGGAGCCGCGTCCGCAGTTCGAGGCCGAGTGCGTCGATCAGTTTGCGGCAGGCAACGATCGAGACGGCGACCGCGAGCACGGTGCAGGCGGCGAACAGGACCGACTGGCCGCCGGAGCCCCAGTTCGACGGGTCGGTGCGGACCATCGCGGCGATCATTGCCACCACGATGGCGTTGGTGAGGCCGAGCGCGATCGCCAGGCCGACCGTGCAGAGTAGTACCCGTCGCTCCAGGTCGACGTCATCGGCCGCCGCGACCAGTCCCGCGATGAGACCGGCAAGCACCGGCACCGTATATACAAGAGCGAGCGTGAGGCCGGGGCTGGCGACGAGGTAGAAGACGTCGAACACCATCGCGGTGCCGGTCAACGCTGCTGCGAAGCACACCACCATCGGCGGGTAGGCGCGCAGTACCGAGACCGCGTCCGCGGGCACGGTCTTGAACATGCGCAACGCCAACAACAACTACCTATCCCCTCGTCCCCCTCCATTGTGCAACTCCCCCACACCCTGGGTGAGCATCCCCCGCCGCTCCCTTCCCGACTTTGGGATCAGCCGGACGGACGACGAGGTGCCAATCACGGTCAGGCGGAGTTGCGGTGCGGCTTCCGGGAGGTTCGGGGCACGCCGAACTGACGGTGCGCCGGTCCGTCCCAGTTCTATCTGGCGACGGACCGACGGCACCTGGCGCCTCTACTACCACCAAGGCACAGTTGCTGCGGGCAACTCTCAGGCGGCGGCCTGGGTCGGGGCCAGTTTGTCGCGCAGGTCGTCGAGAATCCTGCGCAGGACCCGCGAGACCTGCATCTGGCTGACGCCGATGTCGTTGCCGATCTCCGACTGCGTCCAGCCTTCGATGAAGCGCAGTTGGAGGATCCGGCGATCGCGCTCGCCCAGATCGGCGAGCACCGGCTCGAGCATCTCGACCGTTTCCAGTTGGTCGATGCTCGCGTCGTCGTCGTCGGCGACCACGTCGGCCAGCGTCAGTTCCGCGTCGGCCTCGGCCGGGCGGTCCAGCGACAACACGTTGAAACAGCCCTTCGCCGCGAGGGCCTGCTCGACCTCGGCCACCTCGACCTCGAGGTGCTCGGCGATCTCGCTCGGCGTCGGTTCGCGGTTCAGTTGCTGCTCGAGCTCGGGCAGCTTGGTTGCGATCGTGCCCTGCATCTCCTGCAGCCGGCGTGGGATCCGGACCGTCCAGGCGCAGTCGCGGAAGTACCGCTTGACCTCGCCGCGGATGGTCGGGATGGCGAACCCGATGAACGGGGTGTCCGCCTCCAGCCGGTAGTGATGGGCTGCCTTCACCAGCCCCAGGTAGGCGACCTGTTCGAGGTCGTCCGCCTCTGCGCCGCGCCCACGAAAACGGCGCGCGATGCCCTGCGCCATTTCCAGGTTGAGCTCGACGACTTGTTCGAGAAGTTCCTGCCGCTCACCTTCGTCGGTACTGGCAGCCCGGCGTTCCATCAGCTCCCGGGTAGCTGCTTCACGTGCGGCCCGATCGGCCGGAGTGGCTCGGCGGGTGGAAACCCGCTCCATGATGCTCGTGACCATTGGTATGACCTCGCGACTGTCTCGTCACGGCGTGGCACTTCGCTGAACCACGGTCATGCCTGCAAGGGGAGTCGTACCCAGCTCTCCGATTCTCATGCATGCGACCTGAAATTGTCACTGATCGCGACCGGACACGCCGGAGAACGGGCGTTTGACCTCAACTCGATCACACGAAGTAAGGAAGCGGACACGTGACCCAAAAGTGTGTACGATGCAGATGCAAGGCCAAATGCACGTGCATATGCCAAGGACGTATGGAAGGTGCAGCTGATGACTGCGATCTACAACGGCATGCCCGGCGACTCGAACAGTGAGCTGATCTGGAAGAAGAGCCAGCGAAGCGGCCCCCAAGGCAACTGCGTCGAGGTAGCGAAGCTGCCGGACGGTGGTGTGGCGATGCGCAACTCGCGCTTCACCCAAGGCCCGGCCCTGGTGTTCACGAAGGCCGAGATCGAGGCGTTCCTCGGCGGCGTTCAGGACGGCGAGTTCGACTATCTCGCCTGAACAACACACAGCGGCAACACCGAAGCAAGGGCCCCTTCGCCAGGCGAGTGACGAAGGGGCCCTTTCGTGCGCCCGGAGGCCGGCTCACTGCTGGAGCTGGGCGGCCGGCGCAACTACGTCACGCGGCGGCCGGCGAGCCGTTCGGCGCAGGACTGGACGATCAGCCCGGCACATGAAAACGCCAGGGCCGACTCTCCGGCGAGAGTCAGCCCTGGCGTGCCTGAGGGGCGGGTACGGAACTATTGGACGGTGAGCGGCCAGAGCTGTTCGCTCGGCAGCTCGGATGCCTTCCCGGTGGCCGCATTGTCAACGGTGATTCGCAATCCGGTGAACTTCGGCGTCATCACCCGCTGGTACCGCGACGCGCGGTCCGGCTCGGCGACGTACTCGGCGATCAGGTGGTCGCCCAGCCAGATCCGCACCATTTTCCGTCCTCCTACTGCTCTGTCGGTGGTCATGGAGCCAGGCTCACGATGGGGTCGCCGTCGAGTTGGCGAACGCCGCGCAACCAGCCCTCGAAGGCCCAGCGCTGTTGCTCAGGGCAACGCGCGACCAGATCCTGGATCTCCCGCTCCGTCAGCTCCTCGGGCGCGCGGCCGCCGGCCAGGCCTGCGGTCTGCTCCACAACTTCACTGTCGTTGTCGTTCATCGACTCGGGTTCCCCAACCAGTCAAGCCAACGGGGGGCCATTGGCGCTCTGTAAGGACCGGCCTGCCGGATCACGCGATGTCACGTTTCGCGAGATTCAGCTCACCTTCTGTGCATGAAGCAATCATGGCGTCGGCACGCGACGAATGCAAGCGCCCGATGCACGTGCATCCGCACGTTTTCCAATTCGAGACCACAACGGACTCCTTTCCGCCTGGATCAGACTCAACCGACGCTTGGCGAACGGTGTTCGAGGGCGTGCCGGTCGCATACTATGTACTGACAAATTGGGCAATGGCGGCATCGGCTAGGCTGACGCTCCGTGATCGCTGCTGCGGATTCGCCGCTCTTGTGTAAGAACTTCGGCAGATCAGCACCCCGCCGTGCGATGATGTGCACTTGCGGGTGAGGTTGCTGTTGATGGAGACCGCTGGGGCCGCTGGGAGGTTGGGGTGACGGAGTCGGGCGCGCAAAGCGGACCGACCGCGCTTCGCGTCATTCTCGGAGCGCACCTTCGCCGCATGCGGGCGGCCGCCGGTATCAGCCGCTCCGATGCCGGCTGGGAGATCCGCTCGTCGGAGTCCAAGATCAGCCGGATGGAGCTGGGCCGCGTCGGCCTGAAAGAACGCGACGTCGGCGACCTGCTCAGTCTTTACGGACTCGACGACGAGGAGGAGCGCGAGCGGCTCCTTCGTCTCGCGCGCGAGGCGAACAACCCGGGCTGGTGGCACCGCTACGGCGACGTGCTGCCGAGCTGGTTCCACTCTTACCTGGACCTCGAAGCCGCAGCGCAGCTGATCCGTGTCTACGAGCTTCAGTTCATTCCCGGCCTGCTGCAGACGCCCGACTACATCCGTGCGGTGGTCCAGCTCGGTCGAGGCATGATCCCGGGCGAGGAGGTCGAGCGTCGCGTGACGCTGCGGAGCAACCGCCAGGGCGTCCTGACCCGCCCGGAGCCGGTTCGCCTCTGGGCCGTCGTGGACGAGGCTGTACTTCGCCGGCCGATCGGCGGCGTCAAGAGCATGATCGAGCAGCTCGACCACCTGATCGATGCTTCGCAGCTGCCCAACGTCACGCTCCAGGTGATGCCCTTCAGCGTCGGCGGCCACGCAGCCACCGGCGGCGCCTACAGCATCCTCCGTTTCCCGGAGCAGGACCTCCCGGACATGGTCTATATCGAGCACCTCACCAGCGCCCTCTACCTGGACAAGCTGGAAGACCTCGACCAGTACACCGCCACCATGGAAGCCCTCTGCGTCGCCGCCCCACCCCCGAACAAAACCCGCGACATCCTCACCGACATCCGCAAAGACTTCGAACGCTGACGTAAACCAGTCCCAGACCCACCGGGGCCGAGGGACAAGCGGCTGCGTTCGTCGGGTCGACGTGTTGGGCATGCGGTCCTTCCCGATCTGCACTGTGTGGAAGGCAGGACGGGCACGGGCGACAGGGATCCGGCATGCCGCCCCGCTGGTCATGAGGTGTGGCCGGTGAAGATCAGTGGATGATCGACCAGTTCCTCGAGGAACTGCTGCCACTCGCGCGGTGCGCCGAGCAGGATCAGGTGTCCGCGATGAGGCACCGCGACTGCCGCCCTGCCTGCGTGTGCCATGGCAGCGTCGATCAGCGCCTGCATGGCTTGGCCGGAGTCGTCTTGTTCGACGAAGAGCGGCCCGAGGCGATAGCCGCGTTGCTCCGCCGCATGGAACGCGGCCTTCTGAACCTCGACGAGATCACGCAGCCGCCGAGCGAGGCGCTCGTGGGCGTAGCAGTACAGGATGCGTTGAGAGCCCGAGCCCGGACCCGGTGAACTGCCGGGCCAGAACTCCAGACTCATCTCCGCGATCGCCATGCAACGACCGTACGGACCGGACGAGCACCGGCACCATACGAATCCAGGCGGCCCGAACGGCTCACTCAGGCGCCATTCGGAGCCTGTTCTGCGCCTTTCGAGGACGACTTCGTACCGGAACGCGGCCGAAACGCGAGGTTGTGGATAACTACTGCCTGGTCAGATCGGCGATCATGGCCGTCGAGTCGCGTGGGCTGAGCGCGATCGCCCGGAGGTGATCGAACACCAGCCCGTACCGGTCGATCTCCGCCTCGGATTCCAGGAAGATGTCGCCGGCGAGGCTCTCGACGTACACGAGGTCGGGTGCCATCGACCCGAAGGCGAGCCGGACGAACGCTCCGGTCATTCCGGGATGGGCTCCGCGGTCGAAGGGGATCACCTGGAGCGTGACGTTCGAGCGCTCGCTCATCTCCAGCAGGCGGCCGAGTTGGGCCCGCATGACAGTTCGACTGCCGACCTCCCGGCGGAGCGCGGCCTCGTCGATGACTGCCCAGAACTCGAGCGGCGCTCGTCCCTGCCGCTTTCCGGTCAGCGCGATTTGACGCTCCATCCGCGCCTGCACGTTCCGCTCGATCACCTCAGGCTCCAGCGGCAGGAAATCAGCCACTGTCGCCCTCGCGTACTCCTCCGTCTGCAGGAGTCCCGGGATGTACGACGATTCGTAGTTGTGGACGAGCTTCGCCTCTGACTCGAAGTTGATGTAGGCGGCGTATTCCTGAGGAATCACGTCCTTGAACTGGCGCAACCAGCCGGGCTGCCTCGCTCCCCGGATCATCTCGAGGAGTTCGGCGCGGCGGGGTTGTGGGACGTCGTACAGATCGAAGAGGGTTTCGAGGGTGCCGGTGTGGGGTTTGGCCTGGCCCTTTTCGATGCGCCAGAGGGTTCCTTGGTTGACGCCGCTCTGTTCCTGGACCTGCTCGCGGGTCAGTTGCGCCTCGACGCGGAGGTTCTTCAGCTCAGCTGCAAGCCGACGAAGCCGAACGGTCGGCGGACCAGCTGGCCTCGGCATTTTCCACAACCTCGCGTTTCCGACCTCATGGATTCGAGATCGCCGCCATTATCACTGGTCGGATTCGCACGGTACAAGCGCCCTCACGGTCCGTCAGCTGTTGTCGGTGAGCCAGGTTAGGAGGGGTTTGGTGGCTTGCCAGTCGGTGCGGATCTGGGTGGCTAGTTGGGGGGTGTGGATGATGGGCTCGAAGCCGTAGGACTTGGAGACCGTGAGGGACTTGTGGCGGAGTAGGTCGATGCGGGGGTGGTCCGGGTCGTAGCCTCGGGGGCTGGTCTTCAGTTTGTCGCCGCCTACGGTCCAGCCGGCTCTGGTGAGTTTGGCGAGGAGTTTCTCCAGTTGTTTGCCTCGGCGGTCGTCGTCGATGGCGGTGCGGACCCGCGCGAGGCGTTCGGAGGTTGCGTCGTAGAAGCCGGCGGCTACTCGTACGCCGGGCGCGGACACCTGGACGTACCAGCCCATCGAGGGAGCCAGGTCGATGAACGCTCCCTGGTGGGTCTTGTACGGCGTCTTGTCCTTGGCGAAACGCACGTCGCGGTACGGGCGGAACAGCTTCGCCGTCCCGAACTCCTCCTCGAGCTCCGCCAGCAGCGCCGCCATCGGCGCGCGGACCGACTCCTCGTAAACCTGTTTGTGCGCCGTCCAGAAGGACTTGGTGTTGTCCATTTCGAGATCGTCGTAGAAGTCCAGCGCCGCAGCCGGAAACCCGGTAAAACTCATGCGGTAACGATAGTTCGCCCGGCAGATCGGACCGACACCCCCATGCGCGCGATCCAGGTCACCCAGTTCGGCGGTCCCGAGGTCCTCGTCCCGACCGAGCTCGATCCGCCGGTCGCCGGACGGGATCAGCTGCTGGTCGAGGTGAGTGCGGCCGGCGTCAACTTCGCCGACACCCATCGCACCGACGGCTCGTACCGCGGTGGCGTCACGCTCCCCTTCGTCCCCGGCGTCGAGATCGTCGGCCGTACGAACGGTCGCCGCATCCTCTCCCCCATCTTCGAGACCGGTGGAGGGTACGCCGAGTACGCCGTCGCGCCGGCGCACCGGGCTGTCGACGTACCGGACGAGGTCAGCGACGGGCAGGCGCTCGCGCTGCTCATCCAGGGACTGACCGCTTGGCATGTCCTGAAGAACAGCGCGCGTCTGAGCCCCGGCGAGACCGTCCTGGTCAACGCCGCCGCGGGCGGAGTCGGTTCACTGGCCGTTCAGCTCGCGAAGCACTTCGGGGCCGGGCGGGTCATTGCGACGGCATCGACGGACGCCAAGCGAGAGCTCGCCCTGCGGCTCGGAGCGGACGTTGCCGTAGACAACAACCCGGACGGCTACGCCGAGAGGGTGCTCAAGGCAACGGATGGGGTCGACGTCGTGCTGGACTCGACCGGCGGCGCGACAATGCTGGCCGGTCTCGAGTGCCTTGCCGGATTCGGTCGGCTGGTCAACTACGGCAACGCCGGCCGTGAAGGACGGCCGTCCGTCGATCCGAGTGCGCTTGCCCAGCGCAACCTTTCGGTCGCAGGCTTCTGGCTGGTTCCCGCGATGGACCTCCCGGGCGGGTACGTCGAACCGCTGACCGAGCTCCTCGCGCTCACGGCCGCCAAGAAGCTCACACCGCTCGTCGGCGGGGAGTACCCGCTCGAGGAGGCTCGGCACTCTCACGAGGATCTCCTGGCTCGCCGGACCACCGGCAAGCTCGTGCTCAAGCCTTGATGAAGGCACGGATGTCCGCGGCCAGCACCTCCGGCTGTTCGAGAGCGGCGAAGTGACCGCCGTGCGGATGGCTGGTCCACCGGACGATGTTGTCGGTGTGAGCGACCTTGTGCCGCAGCGGGACGAAGTTCTCGTGCGCGAGATCGAGGAGCGCCGTCGGCGTCCGCGACGGCTCAGCCGGCTGACCCCAGTACGAGGCGTGCGCGCGCTCGTAGTAGATCGCGCCGGCCGATCCCGCGGTACGGGTGAGCCAGTAGAGCATGACGTTGGTCAACAGGGCGTCGCGGTCGATCGGCGTTGACGGATCGCTCCACGTCGCGAACTTCTCCGCGATCCACGCCAGTTGGCCCACGGGCGAGTCCGTCAGCGCGTAGGCCAACGTCTGCGGGCGGGTCGACTGCAGGTCGGCGTACCCCTGCTGCTCGGTGGCGAACGCCTGCTGCCGTCGCCACGAGGCCCACGTGCGTTCGCGCTCGGCCGGGTCGAGCGGTTCGAGCTCCTCCGGTGCCGGCTCCGACGTCGCGCCCGCGCCGGGGATCAGGTTGAGGTGTACGCCGATCACGCGGTCCGGGTCGGTCCGCCCGACCTCCCGCGAAACCGCAGCACCCCAGTCGCCGCCCTGTACGCCGTACCGCTGGTAGCCGAGCCGGGTCATCAGCTCGGTCCATGCGCGGGCGACGCGCTTGAACTCCCAGCCGGGCTCGCGCACCGGCCCGGACAGCGTGAAGCCCGGAATCGTCGGGATCACCAGGTGGAAGTCGGGCAGGAGCTTGGCGACCTCGGTGAACTCGACGATCGACCCCGGCCAGCCGTGCGTCAGGACGAGGGGCAGGGCGTCCGGCTCGGCCGACGGGAGGTGGGCGAAATGAATGTCAGCACCGTCGATCGAGGTCTTGTACTGCGGCCACTCGTTCAACTGCGCTTCAGCTGCCCGCCAGTCGTACCCGTCCCGCCAATACGCAACCAGGTCCTGGAGGTAGGCCAGCGGAACCCCGCGGGACCAACCCACGCCGGGCAGCTCCGCGGGCCACCGGACCAGGTCGAGGCGCCGGCGCAGGTCGTCCAGGTCACTCTCCGGCACGTCCAGCCGGAACGGTTCGATCGTCACACCGGCACGGTGTCACATCGGGTCGTACCGGCGCGTCGGATTTCAGGCGGTGATCTTGGCGCGGGTCCGGTCGCGGACGACCTTCACCGCGACGGCGGCGATCAGACACAGCACACCGGCGCTGATCACGATGGTGACCAGCGTGCTGGCGCCGTTCAGGGCGTTGTCGCACGCCATCGGCGTGATCCCGCCGGCCGGCTGGAACGCCGAACCGCAGCGCGTCCCGCTGGCCGAGACCGAGCGGAACCCGAGCAGGCCGCCACCGAGCAGCAGCACCACCCCGGCCACACCGAGAATCTTGTTCAGCGTGATCACGGTCAGACCGGATCCGCTGGTGCATGGTGTGGGCATGCCGACGGCACACCCCGTGAGCCCCGTAGCACTTCGATCACTCCTGACTTCGACGGACCACCCAAGGATCGAACTTACGGTCAGGCCCGCGATGATCCCCACCCGAGCAGGCCGTCAGGACCGATTCTTCACAGAGTCCTTACTCAGAACATGACCGGCTGTGACGGTGATCTCAGATCAAATGAAAGTCACTGTCAACCGAGGCGTTCTTCCAGGTGAACGGTGATCTCGTCGCCTGGTTCCTTGCCGAGCAGGGTGCGCAGGTCGGCCTTGACGGGCAGTTTGTGGGTGCCGTCGCCGAGCGCCATGAACGAGCTCTCGAACGCGTGGCCGTCCATGGTTCCGCGGACCTTGACCAGGCCGCGGGTGCCGAAGTACTCGGCCGAATCCGGCATCTGCACGTAGGTCCAGCCGCCCTTGGCGTCGCTCTTCAGCAGCGGCGCGGTGAAGGTCTTGTCCAGCTTTCCGGTCTTGTCGCTCATGGTGAGCTCCTCTCTACACCCCTAGGTAGAGACTGCCGACGCCCTTTCGACATCCGTGGCCAACTTATTCTGGAAAGGTGCAGATGATGATCCGCCGGGCCGGGCGGGACGAGGTACCGGCGGTGCTGGCACTGCTCGACGGAGCCACCGAGTGGCTGGTCGCTCGCGGGCAGACCGAGCAGTGGGGTACGGCACCACACTCGACAAGCCCGCGGCGGGTCGCTCAGATCACTGGATTCGCCGACGACGGGCTGTGGGTCGGCGAGACGGACGGCAGGCTGGTCGGCGCGCTCGCGGTCGGCGCGGCGATGGAGTACGTGCCGCCGGCAACCGAGCCCGAGTTGTACATCCGGCTCCTGGTGACCGAACGCGCATCCGCCGGGCAGAACGTCGGCGGCGTACTGCTCGACCACGCCCGCGAGCTGGCCCGGGATGCCGGAGTGAGCGTGATGCGCGTCGACTGCTTCGCGGGTGGCGACGGCGCGCTCGTCCGGTACTACGAGTCGCAGGGCTTCACGCGGGACGTGGCGTTCGCCGTACCGCGGGTCAATGAGCCGGACTGGTTGGGTCAGGTGCTCGTCCAGCGCTTGTGATCGAGGAGCGATGTACGGCGCCGTGCGCGTCGCTACAGTGCGCCTCACCGGTGGCTGCGGTCGCGTGGTCGACCTGGAGTGTCGAGTGCGTCAGGTGGTGGCGCTCGGCGAGCACGTGCTCGATCTGAACCCGGATCTGGTGACAGTCGAGGCCCTCGGCGACCAGGATGTGTGCGGACGCGGCCGGCTCGCCGGACGTGATCTCCCAGACGTGCAGGTCGTGTACCTCGACCACGCCCTCGATCGCGCACAGCTCCGCGCCGAGTGCCTGCGGGTCGATCGCGGTCGGCGCGGCCTCGAGGAAGATCCGGCCGGAGTCGCGGACCAGTGAAATGCCGGCCTTGAGCATCAGGGCCGCGACCACGAGCGCGGCGATCGCGTCCGCCCGGGCGAACCCCGTGAGCAGTACGACGAGACCGGCGATCGCGGTCGCGATGAACGCGAACAGGTCGTTCAGGATGTGCTGGAACGCGCCCTCGACGTTCAGGCTCGAGCGGTTCGCCTTGCTGATCAGCCAGGTGGCGAGCAGGTTCACCGCGATGCCGACCACGCCGGTGATCAGCACCAGCGCACCCTTCACCTCGGGCGGATGGATCATCCGGTTGACGGCTTCGTAGACGAAGTACGCCGCGAGCAGCAGCAGCGTGATGCCGTTGGCCTGCGCGGACAGGATCTCGACCCGCTTGAAGCCGTACGTGAACCCGCCGGCCGGAGGCTTCGCGGCCAGCCGGATCGCCAGCAGGGCCAGCGCGAGCGCGATCGCGTCGGTCAGCATGTGCGCCGCATCGGTGACGAGGGCCAGCGAACCGGCCGCCAGCCCGACGATCACCTCGGCGAACATGAAGCCGACGATCAGCGCGAGCGCGCCGCTGAGCAGCTTCTTGTCGGCGGCCGGGCTCACCGCATGACCGTGGCCGTGCCCCGCGCTCATGATTCCGACCTCTCCGGATGGATGGCGTCGGTGTGCTCGGTGTGCGCGACGGCCAGGTCGACCAGCATCCGGACGTGCGCGTCGTCGAGGCGGTAGAACGCGTTCCGCCCGTCACGCCGTACAGAGACCACGCGGTGCGCGCGGAGCAGCCGCAGGGCGTGTGAGGTGGCGGACTCGCTCAGCCCGGTGATCGCGGCGAGATCGCAGACGCACAGCTCCCCGTCGAGCAGGGCGACCAGCAGCTTCAGCCGCCGCGGGTCGCCCAGCAGGCCGAACACGTCAGCGGTGTCGACGATGTCGTCCTCGCCCGGCATCCTGGCGTTGACGCTCGCGACCCGCTCCGGGTCGACCAGCTTGATGTTGCAAGCGTCCATGGCCTGCACATCTGCAGATCTGTTCATATATCAACGGTAGGCGATCGCTGCCGCCGTTCGCAACTAACTCGTGAACGTTCCGGGCAGGAACAACGTCGTGGTCTTGCCGGTGACGATGCCGCTCGCCCACTGCAGCGCGCCGGCCCGACCGGCGCCGTCGTTCTCGTTCAGGGCAAGCGAGATCGCGACCGGTCCGGTCGGTTGGCCCGGGAACCCGAGCGCCGCCCACGGCACCTTCACCTGGTACGACGTGACGCCGCCGGCGCGGGTGATCGCGGCGGTCGCGCCGGGCGTGGTCCCGGTCGGGCTGCCGTCCGACGTACCGAAGGTGTAGACGGCGGGGCCAGTCGGGAGCAGAGCGGCGCCGAGTTCGGTGGCGGTCCCGTTCTCGCCGGGGAGCCCGTTGCTGATCGCGAACTGCAGGCTGTCGCCGCGCCACAGGTTCGGGGCGGTTTCGGTCTGCGCGAAGACGTCGTCGGTGACGGCGGCGTTGATGGTCAGACCAGTTGCGTCGTACTGGAAGTTGGCGGTCCCGGACAGGTCCGCGGCTCCACCCCACGGGCGGGTGAAGGTCAGCCAGCTTGCGTCGGTGGCGAGATTGATCGACGTCGTCGGAGTCGTTGCCGAGAGCACGATCGGGTCGAAGGCGGTCGCGCCTTTGGCGGAGACCTTGTTGCCGTCGGAGGTGGTGAGGTCGACGGTATAGGCGTAGGCCTTCCACGGTTGGAGATCTGCTACCGGGATCGCGATTGTTGCCTTCTGCCCCGGTGCGATCGACTGGCCCGCACCCGCCGTACCGTGCTGGCCGGCGACCGTCCAGCTCAGGTCCTGGATCGTCGCGGCGGTGCTTGCTCGGGTGTTGGTGAGCTCGACGCCGAGACCGGCCGGCGTGGACTGGGTGAGTTGCGGGACGACCCGGATCTTGGTCGCTGGTTCGACGCTGGTCCAGGCCACCAGGCGAGCCGTGGTCTTGCCGAGCCGCGCGACGGTGGCGACGACGTGGCGAGGACCAAGAGTGTCGCTCGCCGGGACCGGGATCGTGACCTTGGTGTCCTTACCTGGAAGCACCACCGCGTGCTTGGTCTGGCCCGCGACCGTCACGGCCGCGGGGCCGACGTTGCGCACGGTGCCCTTGATGGTGACCGTCACCGCGGTCGGCTCTTGCGAGTTCGACGGGTCTGCGGCGGCGACCTTCGCCTGAGGTGCCGTGGTGACGGCGACGCTCGTGGCCGCACCCTTCACGAAGACCGGATCCTGGTCGACGGTCATCGTGACCATGCCGGCGGTCGGCGTCAGTGTGGTCACATGGCCGTACATGTCGGTGACCTGGAGCGGGACGCTGGTGTTGAGTTGCACGGTGGACGTGCCGGTGCCGGTTGACCACAGGACGCGCGTGGTCGACGTACCGGAGCCGAAGCGGTACGAGTACAGGGGGGCGGCGAGGGTGTCGCGGCCGCTGTACGCGAGGCCGGTGAGGGCGCGGATCGCCGTCGCCTTCGCGACCAGGCCCGGCTTCGGGGCCATGCCGGCGATCGGTCCCGCCGGAGCCTGCAGGAGGCCGAACGTGCTCTCCTTGTCGTCCAGGTTCGTGCCGTCGTTGAGGGCGTCGTACCAGTAGAACTGGCTGACGTTGTTCGCGATCATGATCGTGTCGTTGCGGATCGACTTGCGGGCCTGGTCGAGCATCGAGCCGCCGAAGCTCGCAGCGGTCGGGTAGCCCTCCTCGCTGATCCAGATCGGCTTGCCGGCGCCCCCGTGCGCGTCGGACTGGGTGCGCAGGCTCTGGATCTGAGTGTCCAGATCACCCTCGGGGCCGGCGAACGTGTAGATGTGGGCGTCGATCGAGTCCACGTAGGCCAGCCCGCCGAGCGACAGGATCTGGTCACGGAACGACGTGTCACCCTTGTTCGGGCCGATGTCCGCGAGGACGTTCGCGGCGGGGTTGTCGGCGTGGGTCTGTTCGTACGCCGCCTTCATCAGCTGGACGAAGCACGCACCCGTGATACCGCAGGCGCTGTCGTTGAAGCCGGGCTGGTAGTACTCGTTGTACGTCCCGATGTCGTTGGTCGTACCTGCGAAATGCTTGAGCCACCAGCTCTGGTAGCGGCCGTACGCCGCGAGGCCTTCCGGAGTGCTCGGCGTGTGACCGCCGTCGTAGAGCGGGTTGCGGTAGCCGGTGCCCAGCAGCGGAGTCAGACCGTTCGCCTTGGCGTCCGCGATCACCGCGTCCTCCTGCGGATCGACCGCGTAGTTGCCCGGTGAGCCGGATTCGATTCGCGGCCACTCGAGGCTTTCCCGGATGTGCGAGAAGCCGGCGAGGGCGAGGGTGCGGATGAGGGCTGCGCTGAGGTCGTAGTAGTGGTTCATGTGCGTGTTGACGCCCCACTTGCCTTGTGGGGATTGGGTCCCCGCCGGGAGCGGTGGGACGACGGCGAGCGTCGTACCGACGACCGTGTCTCCTGCCGTGAGGCGGAGGTTGTAGAACCCGGCGCCGAGGGAGGCGGTGCTGATCGTGCCGTTGGTTGTGTTGCCTGAGGCAACCGGTAGGTACTGGTCGTCGGTGATGCTCCAGGCAACTGACGGCGCGGTCGAGGTGAGCGTGACGTTGCCGGAGCCTTGCTGGAAGACGAGGCTCTGGTTGGTGACCGTGATGCCGGTGGTGTCGGCGAACGAGATGCTGACCGAGCTGATGCAGACCGAGCTGATGACGCCACCAGGCGCGTTCGCCATCAGGCGGATGTCGGCGCCGTTCGCACGGTTCTGGAAGTTGATGTTGGACATCCGGAACTCGGTGCTCGACCAGGCGCCGGTGCCGGGGAAGGTGAACCACGGCAGCGGGGTGAACGCGGCGCTGACGCTGTCGTACTGCGCGGTGAGCTGCTGGCCCGGGGTGTCGAAGTAGTTGACCGTGAGGACGGCATCGGTGGCGCCGGCCGGGATCCGGGCCGCGTCGATGTTCAGGTAGACGTACTGATCCTTGGGGTCGTTGCTGGTCTGCCAGCACGGCACTCCGAGCCGGGTCGACGCCGCATGCTCCGGGGTCTTGTCCGCATCACCGGGCCACGCGGTGATCCCGTCCGCGGCCACCGGACTGCTGAACACGATCCCCGGATCCCCCGCGGCCGCTGCCGTCGACACCAACTGCGTCGCACCCAGCAGCCCCACGGCCACCACCACGACAACCTTCCGAATCGAGCCGAACATACGCGGTCCTCCCATGTGCGCCTACACGTGTAGATCGAGTCGCGAAACCGCTTTCGCAAACCACACTCTGAGGCCCACCGGCCAAGCTGTCAACGGCTCAGCAACCACCGCCGGCCGCCCGACCCGCGAATCCGGCCGCGGGTACCGACGAACGGGTAGTGGTCAGCCCGCCACCCCTTCACCGAGCCCGAAGCCCTCCCCCGCCGCGGCAACTCACGAACCCACCACCCGTTCGTCGGTACCCCAAACACCCCGGCCGCCCAGGTATGCCGAGCACCTCCAGGCAGTACACGCGCCCAGGTACACCAGCATGCGCTCCGCCTCGAGAATCTGAGGGGCGCGTACCGACGAACGGGTAGTGGTCGGCCCGGCGCCGATGCAGCGAGCGCGGAGGCGCCCACCAGCGCGTCCGACCGCGGCCCCACTACCCGTTCGTCGGTACCCCAGGACGACCCGCCGCACCCTCGAGCGACACCGCGCGGCACCCTGCTTGTGGTTAGCGGGGGGACCACTTTTGTTCTATGTGGGCGTATTTCCAGATGGCTTGGGCGGTGGCCCAGGTCAGGGCGAAGAGGGCGACTATGGCGTAGCCGACGTAGTTGAGGTTTACGGCGGCGATGGCGGCCAGGGGGCCGTGGTTGATGTGGAGTTTGTCGGTGAGGATCGAGATGAGTTCGATGCTGCCGATGATCAGGGCGACGGCGACCGACAGGCCGGTGATGGTGATGTTGTAGTAGACCTTGCGGACGGGTTTCGCGAAGGCCCAGCCGTAGGCGAAGTTCATCAGGCAGCCGTCGATGGTGTCGAGCAGGCTCATCCCGGCGGCGAACAGGATCGGCAGCGTGAGTACGGCGTACCACGGCAGGCTGAACGCGGCCGCGCCGCCGGCGAGGACGAGCAGACTGACCTCGGTCGCGGTGTCGAAGCCGAGGCCGAACAGGAAGCCGATCGGGTACATCTGCCACGGCCGGGTGACCGCCTTCGTGACGCCGGCCAGGATGCGGTTCATGAAGCCGCGGTTGTCGAGGTGCTGCTCGAGCGAGGCCTCGTCGTACTCGCCGGTGCGCATCCGGCGGAACACCTTGACGACGGCAACCAGTACGACGAGGTTGAGCGCGGCGATCAGGTACAGGAAGACACCCGAGACCGCCGTGCCGACGACGCCGGTGATCTGCTGCAGGCGGGACGAGTCGTCCGCGACCTGCCCGGCCAGCGCGCGGACGCCGATCCCGAGCAGGAAGCACAGCACGAACACCACGGTCGAGTGCCCGAGCGAGAACCAGAACCCCACCGACATCGGCCGCCGCCCGTCCGCCATCAGCTTCCGGGTCGTGTTGTCGATCGCCGCGATGTGGTCGGCGTCGAACGCGTGCCGCATCCCGAGCGTGTACGCCGTCACGCCGAGCCCCACCCCGAACACCCCGGCCGAGCCCAGCACGTAGTGCCGCGGCGCAACGACCAGCGCCAACACACCCCACCCGACCAGATGCAACAGCAGCACGAACGCCGCCATCGCACCGACCGCGGCCCGCTCACGTCCGCTGACGTCCATCCACCTCACGATTCGCCAGTAAACGCCGACACCCCACCCAGATGCAACCCAGTCGCATGAACCGTCACACTGTGAAACGTGAACCCCTACCCGGACGTCACCGCCGGCGAGCGCGAGTCCCTTGAGCAGTTCCTCGACTTCCACCGCGCCGGCGTACTGCGAACCCTCGGCGAGGTGACCGGCGGCGAGGCGGCAGCCCGCACCCTCGAAGCGACAGACCTGACCGTCGGCGGCATCGTCAAACACCTCGCCGCGATGGAGGACCTGTGGTTCAGCCACAAACTCCTCGATGTCCCACCCGCCGAGCCGTGGCGGTCCGCGCCGTTCGACCAGGACCGCGACTGGGAGTTCCACTCGGCGACCGAGAACACAGTCGACGAACTGAGCGAGCTCTACCGATCAGCATGCGACGCCAGCAGGCACATCACAGCCCAGATCGAGTCGCTCGACGAGCGCGCCGTACGCGGGTCGTTCGAGGGGCAGTTCGTCAGTCTGCGGTGGATCTATCTGCACATGATCGAGGAGACCGCGCAGCACCGCGGGCATCTCGACCTGCTGATGGATGCGGTGCGTCAGGCGAGACCCAAGCGGTAGGCGTAGGCGACGGCCTGGGCCCGGTCGCGGAGGTTCGCCTTCGCGAAGAGGTGGTTGATGTGCGTCTTCACCGTGGCCTCGCTGACAACCAAGTGGCGGGCGATCTCGGTGTTGGAGAGGCCTTCGGCGATAAGCCGGAGCACCTCTAGCTCGCGCGGTGTGAGGCCGGTGTCCGTGGGCTCCGGCGGCTTGGTGGTAGCCCCTTCGATCAGGCGGCGCTGGACCTCGGCGTCGACGATCGACTGACCGTCGGCGGCCGCCTCCAACGCGCGGCCGATCGACTCCGCGTCGGCGTCCTTCGTGAGGAATCCACGTGCACCGGCCCGCAGCGCGGACAGCACGGAATCGTCGTCGGAGTAAGTCGTGAGTACGACGACCTCGGTCCGCGGATGATCCGCCCGCACGCGCCTGGTTGCCTCGACCCCGTCCATCGTCGGCATCCGCAGATCGACGAGCAGCACGTCCGGATCGTGCTCGGCGACCAACTGGACCGCCTCCTGGCCGTCCGACGCAGCCGCGACCACATCGATCCCGGGCAACAGTTTGAGCAACGTCACCAGCCCGTCCCGCACCACCGTCTGGTCGTCCGCGACCACCACTCGCACACTCATACCTTGACCTTGAGCTCCACTCGCCAGCCCGTGGATGTCGGGCCGGCCTCCAATGATCCGCCGACCAGGTCGGCCCGTTCACGCATTCCGAGCAGACCATAGCCGCCCGGCGCCGCCCGCTCGGGCCGCTTCCCCGGCCGGTCGTCGACGGTCAGGCTGACCACGTCGCCGTACGAAAGCCTCACCTGCACAGGCGCACCCGGCGCGTGCTTGCGGGTGTTCGCCAGCGCTTCCTGCACAGTTCGGTACATCGTGCTCATCACGTCCGCCGGCAGCTCCCGCGGCTCGCCTTCCACCTCGAAGTCCGCCGTCGCCCCACTCTCCAGCCGGTACGCCGTGACGAGGTCAGCCAGCGCCCGTACGTCGGGAACCGCGTCCTCCCTCAGCGCCGCAACAGCCCGCCGCGCCTCGGCCAAACCCTCGGCGGCGAGGCCCTGCGCCCGCGTCACCTGCTCGACCGCCTCCGGCGATGCACCGTCCCGCACGAGCATCAGCCGCGCGCCCTGCAGACTCAACGACAACCCGGCCAGCGAGTGCGCGAGTACGTCGTGCACGTCCCGCGCGATCCGCGCCCGCTCGGCCAGCGCCGCCGCGCGCTCGTGCTCCTCGATCGCGGCCTGCTTGCGTGCCAGCGACACCTCGAGGTCCTCCAACTGCTGCTCCCGGTTACGCCGGTTGACCGCGGCCAGCGTCAGCGCGATCACGCCGAAGCCCGCCCCGATCGCACCCGGCGCCGAGCGCGTCGTGATGTACAGCGGCACGCTCCCACCGAGGATGGCGATCGCCACGACGGTCCACTCGAGCGGTCCGGCCCGGTAGTAGCGGACCGCTATGCGGCTGACCCAGAACGGGACGAAGAGCATCACGCTCTGCGGGAGCGCGTACCACAGCAACGACCCGCCGATCGCGAACGCCAGCAGGCCGTAGACGGTCCGGCCGGGCGGTTCGCCGTACCTGAGCCGGAACAGCGAGACGTTGCTGGCGACAACGATCACGCCGAGGGCAACGATCACGCCGTACGGCAGGCGCTGCTGATCGTGGTCGCGGGCGGCGAACGCGACCGTGACGATCGTCAGGACGGCGGGGACCGCGCGCAGCAGCAGACCAGGTACGGAGGAACCCCGTACCTGGTCCGCAAGCCTGGAGCTCATGCCCTCATCATGCCCGGATCAGACCCGTTCGGCGGCGAACGGGAGGTTCATGGCGAGCGAGCGGCGGTAGATCATCGCGCTCTGGGCGGCCAGCGTGACGCCGATCGTCAGCGCCAGGGTCGAGGTACCGAAGGTGTTGTGCGGCCAGAGCGCCGCCGAAGCGAACGACGTACCGATCCGGAGCGCGATCGTCACCAGCCAGAGGACGAGGGTCGCAGCGGTGCCCTTCTGAAACAGGCCCTGGTCGGTCGGCGAGAGCCGGACGCTGGCGCCGCGGGCGACGCCGAAGCCGGCCAGCACGACACAGTCGAGGGCGAGGAAGGCGAGCTCACCGGTCGTCGCGCTGTGCACGGCGGAGGAGAGCGAGAAGAGACCGACGCCCAAGAGGATCACGGGCATCAGGAACAGCGACTTCTGGGTGACGAGCGAACCGGTCACCTGCCGGCCGATCACGCGCACCAGCACCAGCAGACCCACCAAGATACCGATCACGGCCGACATTTCTGGGTTCCTTCCGAGGAGGTTTCGTTGTTGGTGACAACACTCCTCGGAATCGCCTACCCGAACGTCAGCCCGGAGGTGAGACCCGGGTGGAACCCGAGCCTCAACCCCAGGGTTGACTCATGCCAGCGAGACCAGGTCCAGGTAGTCGTCGGACCACAGATCCTCGGTAGCGTCCGGGAGGATCAGCACCCGGTCCGGGCGCAGCGCCTCGATCGCGCCCTCGTCGTGGGTGACCATCACGATCGCACCCGGGTAGCTGCCGACCGCGCCCAGGACCTCGTCCCTCGACACCGGGTCGAGGTTGTTGGTCGGCTCGTCCAGCAGCAGCACGTTCGCGCTGGAGTGGACCAGCCCGGCGAGCGCGAGCCGGGTCTTCTCGCCACCGGACAGCACACCGGCCGGCTTGTCGACGTCGTCACCGCTGAACAGGAACGAGCCGAGCACGTTCCGTACCTCGCCGTCGGTCAGCCCCGGCGCGACCGCGGCCAGGTTCTGCCGGACGGTGCCGGCCAGGTCCAGGGTGTCGTGCTCCTGGGCGAAGTACCCGAGCCGCAGGCCGTGACCGGGTACGACGCGACCGGCATCGGGCTGTTCGCGGCCCGCGAGGAGCCGGAGCAGGGTCGTCTTGCCCGCGCCGTTCAGCCCGAGGATGACGACCCGGCTGCCGCGGTCGACGGCCAGGTCGACGCCGTCCAGCACCTGGAGTCCGCCGTACGCCTTCTTCAGGCCGACGGCAGACAGCGGCGTCTTGCCCGACGGCGCCGGTGCCGGCAGGCGGATCTTGGCGACGCGGGCGACCCGGCGTACCGGCTCGAGGTCGGAGAGCAGCCTGTCCGCACGGCGGGCCATGTTCTTGGCCGCCATGGCGGTGCTGGCGCCGGCCTGCATCTTCGCCGCCTGGGCGTGCAGGACCGCGGCCTTGCGCTCGGCGACCGCGCGCTCGCGCTGCCGGCGGCGCTCGTCCACGTCCAGCTGTTCGAGGTACTTCTTCCAGCCGGTGTTGTGGATGTCGATCGTCAGCCGCTGCGGGTCGAGGTGGAAGACCCGGTTGACCGTTGCCCTGAGCAACTCGCGGTCGTGGCTGATGACGATCAGGCCGCCGGCGTACGACAGCAGGAACTGCCGCAGCCAGAGCACCGAGTCGGCGTCGAGGTGGTTGGTCGGCTCGTCGAGCAGCAGCATGTCGTGCTGCGCGAACAGGATCCGGGCCAGCTCGACCCGGCGGCGCTGACCACCGGACAGGTGACCGATCGGCTGCTCGAGGGCGCGGTTGGGCAGGCCGACGCCGGCCGCGAGCCGGGCCGCCTCCGCTTCTGCCGCGTAGCCGCCGCCGGCTTGGAAGGCCGCTTCGGCGCGGGCGTACGCCGCCATCGCCTTCTCCTGCGCCTCGCCGGTGGAGGTGCTCATCGCGGTCTCGGCGGCGCGGAGCCGGCGTACGGCGGTGTCCATGTCGCGGGCGGACAGGATGCGGTCGGTGACGGTGACCTCGGGGTCGGCCGCGCGCGGGTCCTGCGGCAGGTAGCCGACGGAGCCGGTCACCGCGATGTCGCCCGCGGCCGGGCGGCGTTCGCCGGCGAGGGTGGTGAGCAGGGTGGTTTTGCCGGCGCCGTTGCGGCCGACGAGCCCGACGCGGTCGCCCGCGCCGACAGTGAACGAAAGATCGGCCAGCAGCAGCTGAGCGCCGACACGAATATCAACACCGCGAGCGGTGATCATGATGGTTACTCTCCGTGAATACTAGTAGACGCACTTCACCTGTCAGATGGAGTGCGCCAGCTAGACACAGAGGCAAGTAGCCATACCCCCAGAGTAGACGGGTGGCGCCAGAACCGTCAGCTGATTTTCGCGGGGAGGTTGACGATGAAGCGGGCGCCGCCGCCGGGGCGGTCGGTTACCTGGATGGTGCCGTGGTGCCATTGGACGTGGCGGGCGACGATGGCCAGGCCCAGACCTACGCCGCGGCCGCGGCCGGAGGTTTCGCCGCGGCCGAAGCGTTCGAAGACGCGGGCGCGGTCCTCGGCGGAGATGCCGGGGCCGGCGTCGTCGACGGTGATGACGACGCCGAGACCGCCGGCCTCGACCCCGACGCCTTTGCACCCGCCGGCGTGGTCCTCGGCGTTCTCGACCAGGTTGGCGATCACCCGCTCGAGCCGGCGCTTGTCGGCCTGCAGCGTGAGCCCCTCGGCCTCCGGCTCGACCGTGGTCAGCTCCCGCCCGGCGGTCGCGTCGGCCGCGGCCCGGACCAGATCGGCGATCCGCACGATCTCCCGGCTCCCCCGGTCACCGCCGTCGTCGCGCGAGATCTCCAGCAGGTCGATCACCAACCGCCGGAAGCGATCCAGGTCGTCCCCGAGAAGTTCGACCGGCTCCCGCACGGCGGCCGGCAGCTCGGCGCGGTGGTTCTGGATCAGCTGCATCGAGTTGAGCATTGTCATCAACGGCGTACGCAACTCATGGCTCACGTCACCCGCGAACCGCGCGTCGACCGCCACCCGGCGTTCCAGATCGGCGGCCGTCTGGTTGAACGAGCGCGCCAGCCCACCGAGATCCCGGTCCTCCTCCGCATCCAGCCGGGCGTCCAGCTTCCCGCGTGCGACCGCGTCCGCGACCCGGGTCAGCTCGGCCAGCGGCCGCAGCGCGAGTGTGCTCGCCAGCCGCCCGACCGCGAGCCCGACCAGCGCGGTCGCGATCGCCGCCGCGATCAGCGTGAGCTTCAGCTTCAGCAGCGTGTTGTCCAGGCTGGTCAGCGGATGCCACTCGAAATACGCCTCGTCCGGCCGTCCCAGCGGTACGCCGACGGCCAGCACCGGTTGTCCGCTCACCTCGATCCGCCGCTGCACGACGTTGCCGGCGAGCGCGGTCTGGATCAGGTCGGACGGCAGGTCGGACGGCTTCCCGGTCAGCGAGTACCAGTGATCGGCGACGTACACCATCGAGGCGGCCGCATCCGTGGACGGCAACCCTCGCATGACCTGCAGGACCTGAACGTCGTCCTGGAGGATCAGACCACCGCAGTCGGCGCGTTCCCTGGCCGGTACGCACGGCTGGGGCGCCCCGAAGAGCCCGTACCGCAGGGCCGCCGCGTTGTCCGACGTCACCGACTCCGCCGACCCGCCGCGCTGGTGGGTCAGGTAGTCCGACACCACGCCCCACGTCACGATCGCCAGCACCGTCGACAACCCGAGCGCCAGCAGGCCGTACGCCATCATCACGCGGCCCCGCAGGCTGAACCGTCCCAGCAAGGTCAGCTCACCAGTCGATAGCCCAGGCCGCGGGCGGTGACGAGATGCTTCGGGCTGGCCGGGTCGCGCTCGATCTTCAGCCGGAGCCGGCGGACGTGGACGTCGACGATCCGGCTGTCACCGAAGTACCCGTAGCCCCAGACCTTCGACAGCAACTGCTCCCGGCTGAGCACCTTGCCCTCCGCGCCGGCCAGCTCGGCGAGCAGCTTGAACTCGGTCCGGGTCAGCGGCAACGCCTCGCCGTCCCGCGTCACCTCGGCACCCGGTACGTCGATCCGCAGGTCACCGATCTCGACCAGGTCCGCCTGCCGCGAGTTGGACGGCTCGACCCGCCGCAGGAGCGCCCGGATCCGGGCCGACAGCTCCTTCGCGACCAGCGGTTTGGTCACATAGTCGTCCGCACCGGCCTCCAGCCCGGCGACCACGTCGTGGCTGTCGGTCCGTGCGGTCACCATGATCACGGGTACGTCGCTGGACCGGCGGATCTCCCGGCAGACGGTGAACCCGTCCCGGTCGGGCAGCATCAGGTCCAGCAGCACCACGTCCGGCGGCTCCCGGCGCAGTGCGGCCAGAGCGTCGTACCCGTTGGCGGCTTCCGCGACCTGGTAACCCTCGTCCTCCAGGGCAAGCCGCAGTACCCGCCGGATCCGCGGCTCGTCGTCGACCAGCAGCAAGCTGTGTGCCACGGGACCAGTGTCGCTCACGGACGGGCGCAACGACGGTTACGGCTGTCATGAATCCGTCATCTTCGGGCGGGCGGGCGTTGACATCTGTTTGACGGTTCCGTGACCGCGGTTCCGGTTGGGCCCGGAAGTCCTAACTTCGGCGCTATCGAGTCCCGGAGGAGGACCAATGGCCAGAAGACGGCTGGCGGCAGTATCCCTTGCCGCCGCGGCGAGCATCGTGCTCGCGGCTTGCAGCAACGGCGGCGGAACGGCGTCCGGATCCGGAGGCACCGCAGCCACCCCGGTCACCGGCGGCACCCTGAACATTCTCGGGGCCGGCGATGTCGACTACATGGATCCGAACCTGAGCTATTACGCGGTGGGCTACCAGAACCTGCGGATGTGGAGCAGGCAGCTGTTCACCTATCCGGCGGATCCGGGGGGCAAGAACACCACGCCGGTCGCCGACCTGGCCACCGAGCTGCCGACCGCGGGGAACGGCGGGGTCAGCGCGGACGGCAAGACGTACACGTTCAAGATCCGGCCCGGCGCGAAGTGGAACACCACGCCGGCCCGTCAGGTGACCGCTGCCGACCTGGTCCTCGGTGTGAAGCGCACCGCGAACCCGGTGCAGCCGTTCGGCGGCATCCCGGACTTCGCCGACCTGATCGTCGGCTACAAGGCGTTCGCCGACGGGTTCGCGAAGGCCCCGAAGACGATCGCAGGGATCAAGGACTACATCGAGAAGACGCCGCTGCCCGGCGTGGAGGCCAAGGACGCCACGACGGTCGTCTTCCACCTCAACCAGCCGGCGGCGTACTTCGTCGGCATGCTGACGCTGACGGCCTTCTCCCCCGCCCCGGTCGAGTCCCTCAACTACCTGCCGGCCAGCACCGAGCTCGGCAACCACTTCCCGTCCGACGGCCCGTACAAGGTCGATTCCTGGGTGCCGACCAAGTCGATCTCGTACTCGCGCAACCCGGCCTGGGACCCGGCCACCGACCCGGTCCGCAAGGCCTACGTCGACAAGATCCTGATCAACGAGACCGTCACGCAGGACTCGGTCCAGCAGCAGCTGCAGACCGGTTCGCCGTCGGCCGACATGGAGTTCGACGTCGCGCCGCCGCCGTCGCAGCTGCCCGCGCTGCAGGCCAAGAAGGACCCGAACCTCAACATCGGCGACACCTCCAGCTCGAACCCGTACGTCATCTACAACACCGCCTCGCCGAACAACAACAAGGCGTTGCAGAACCCGAAGGTGCGGCAGGCGATCAGCTTCGCGATCAACCGCGACCACATCCTTCAGGTGCTCGGCGGCAAGACGCTGAACCCGCCGCTGACGCACGTGCTGCCGGACGTGATCCTGGGGTCCAAGCAGATCGACCCGTACCCGTACAACCCCGACAAGGCCAAGCAGATGCTCGCCGAGGCCGGGGTCCCGCACCTGACGCTGAAGTTCCTGTACCGGAACGCGACCGAGGGCAGCAGCAAGTCCTTCCAGACGATCCAGCAGGACCTGTCCAAGGCCGGCATCACGGTCGTCGGGGTGCCGTCGCCGAACGCGGACTTCTACGTGAAGTACCTGCAGGTGCCGAGCGTCGCCCAGCGCGGCGTGTGGGACCTGTCGCTGGCCGGCTGGGGCGCCGACTGGTACGGGAACGCGGCGCTGTCGTTCTTCAACCCGCTGTTCTCCGGTGAGCCGTCGTTCCCGCCGGTCGGGAGCAACTTCGGCCTCTACAACGACCCGGAGACCAACACGATGATCAAGCAGGCGATCGCCGCGCCGACCGACGCCCAGGCAGCCGATCTGTGGGCGAAGGCCGATGCCCGGGTGATGGAGCAGGCCGCGTTCTACCCGCTGACCAGCAACAAGCAGGCGAACTACCACGCCGCTCAGGTCCACAACGCCGTCTACGTCCCGTCGATGCAGAACTACGACCCGACGAACGTGTGGCTGTCCAAGGACAAGCAGGGCGGCTGACCATCCCATGGCTGTATTGAATGCCACGCCCCCGGCGCGGCGGCCATGGGGCTGTGACTCCCGTCCTTCCCTCGTCGCTCCGGTCGCTTCGCTCCCTGCGCTCCTCAGTCCAGGACGGGAGGCCCCATGGCCCTGCTTGAAGTAAGGGACCTCAAGGTCTCCTTCGACACCCCGGACGGCACCGTCCGCGCCGTCCGGGGGCTGTCGTTCGACGTGGAAGCCGGCCAGACGCTCGCCGTGGTCGGCGAGTCCGGCTCCGGCAAGAGCGTCTCCACCCAGACCATCACCGGCCTCACCCGTGGCGCGAAGGTGTCCGGTACGGCGTTCTTCGACGGGACCGACCTGATCACGGCCGAGAAGTCGACGTTGCGCCGGCTGCGGGGCGCCCAGATCGGGATGATCTTCCAGGATCCGTTGTCCAGCCTGCATCCGCAGTACCGGATCGGCTGGCAGATCGTGGAAATGATCCGGGCGCACGACCGCGAGATCAGCAAGCAGGGGGCCCGGAAACGGGCCGCCGAGCTGCTGACCCTGGTCGGCATCCCCCGGGCCACGGAGCGGATCGACGACTATCCGCACCAGTTCTCCGGCGGGATGCGGCAGCGGGTGATGATCGCCATGGCGATGGCGCTCGACCCGGCGCTGCTGATCGCGGACGAGCCGACCACCGCGCTCGACGTGACCGTGCAGGCCCAGGTGCTGAACGTGATGCGCCGGCTGCAGGAGCAGTTCGGCACGGCGATCATCCTGATCACCCACGACCTCGGCGTGGTGGCCGAGATGGCCGACGAGGTCGTGGTGATGTACGCCGGCGCGGTGATGGAACGGGCGCCGCGGCGGGACATCTTCTACCGCAACCATCATCCGTACACCCAGGGCCTGCTGGCGTCGCTGCCGGCCCGCAGCGGTGACCGGCTGACCCCGATCCCGGGGACACCGCCGAGCCTGATCAGTCTGCCGAAGGGCTGCCCGTTCGCGGCCCGCTGCCCACACGTGTTCGACAAGTGCCGGACCGAGGCGCCGCCGCTCATCGACGTCGCCCGCGATCCCCGGCACCAGTCGGCTTGCTGGCTACCGCACGAGAACAGCGAGGCGATCGCTTCATGAACGATGTACTGCTGAAGGTGGAGGACGTCCGCAAGGAGTTCCCCACGCATTCCAAAGGGGTGGTCCAGGCGGTCGCCGGCGTTTCGCTCGAGGTGCAGAAGGGCGAGACTCTCGGCCTGGTCGGCGAGACCGGCTGCGGCAAGTCCACGCTGGCGCGCTGTATGGCCCATCTGTACGACGTGACGGCGGGCTCGGTGTGGTTCGAGGGCAGGGACATCACCAAGTTGTCGCGCAAGGCGATGCGGCCGTTGCGGCGTGACGTGCAGGTCATCTTCCAGGACCCGTACGGCTCGCTGAACCCGCGCCGCCGGGTCGGATCGATCATCGGGGACCCGTTCGCCATCCACAACATTGCCTCTGGCAACGAGCGGAAGAAGAAGGTCCAGGAGCTGATGGAGCTGGTCGGGCTCAACCCCGAGCACTACAACAGGTTCCCGGCCGAGTTCTCCGGTGGCCAACGGCAGCGGATCGGGGTGGCCCGGGCGCTGGCGCTGCGGCCCAAGCTGGTGATCTGCGACGAGCCGGTATCGGCGCTGGACGTGTCGATCCAGGCGCAGATCATCAACCTGCTCGCGGATCTGCAGAAAGAGTTCGACCTGACGTACGTGTTCATCTCGCACGACCTGTCCGTGGTCCGGCACGTGAGCAACCGGATCGCGGTGATGTACCTGGGCAAGATCGTCGAGCTGGCGCCGACGGACGAGCTGTTCGGCCAGACCCGGCATCCGTACACGCGGGCGTTGCTGTCCGCGTTGCCGGTCGCCGACCCGGACACCGCCGACAGCCGCGAGCAGATCATCCTCGGTGGTGACATCCCGGCCGCGACGAACCCGCCGGAGGGGTGCAGGTTCCACACGCGGTGCCCGAAAGCGCGCCTGGACTGTGCCGGCGAGGAGCCGCCGCTCGTTTCCGTGCTGGACGACACGGCCGCACACCGGACCGCCTGCTTCTATCCGCTCACGGTGGGCGAGGACCTGTCCACCGCCGTCCCCGATCTGAAGGCATCATGACCACCGCCATTGAGATGGTTGATGTCCTCGACGAGCCGAAGGCGATCGAGGGGCGGAGTCCGTTCGTCCTGGCTGTCCGGCGGTTGCGCAAGGACAAGGTGGCGATGATCTCGCTGGTGGTGATCCTGCTGATCGTACTGATGGCGATCTTCGCGCCGGTGTTCACCGCGATCACCGGGCATCCGCCGAACGAGCAGTACCGCGACATCGGGCTGACGCCGGACGGCCTGCCGCGCGGGCCGAACGGGACGTTCTGGCTCGGCACCGACGACCTCGGCCGGGACATCCTGGTCCGGATCGCGTACGGCGCCCGGGTGTCGCTGCTCGTCGGCGTGGCCGCGACCGCGATCACCGTCGTCATCGGAGTGGTGCTGGGCCTGGCGGCGGGGTTCCTCGGGGGGATCACCGACACCGTTCTGGCACGGCTGATCGACGTGGTGCTGTCGGTCCCGTTCCTGCTGGTGGCGATCGCGCTGGTGTCGGTGACGGGTCCCAGTCTGACCGTCACGGTGCTGGTGATCGGCTGCTTCAGTTGGGCGTCCGTGGCCCGGATCGTGCGCGGTCAGGTGCTGTCGTTACGGGAGCGTGAGTTCGTCGAAGCGGCCCGCTCGCTCGGGGCAGGCGACACGCGGATCATGTTCGTCGACGTACTGCCGAACGTGATGGCTCCGGTGATCGTCTACACCACGCTGCTGATCCCGGTGGTGATCGTGACCCAGGCGACGCTGTCGTTCCTCGGACTCGGTCTGCCGCCGCCAACAGCCGACTGGGGCGGGATGATCAGCGCGTCGCAGAACTACTACACGACCGCGTGGTGGTTCATCATGTTCCCCGGTCTGGCGCTGCTGATCACCACGCTCGCCTTCAACCTGTTCGGTGACGGCGTCCGGGACGCCTTCGATCCCCGCGCAGATCGGAGCTGACGATGGCCATGTTCCTGATTCGCCGGATCGGTCACGGGATCCTGGTCCTGTGGCTGATCAGCCTGGCGGTGTTCGGTCTGTTCTTCGTTGCTCCGAGCAACGTTGCGCAGACGCTGGCCGGCCGGCAGGGCACGCCGGAGACGATCGCGCTGATCAAGCACCGGCTCGGTCTGGATCTGCCGGTCTGGAAGCAATACCTGCACTTCCTCGGCAACGCGGTGAAGGGCAACCTCGGGTACGACTACTACCACCAGGTGCCGGTGACCAAGATCATCGGGCAGGCGCTGCCGATCACGGTGTCGCTGGCGCTCGGTGCGGCCGTATTGTGGTTGCTGCTCGGGGTGTTCAACGGAGTGATCTCGGCGACGCACCCACGGACGCTGGCGGACCGCGGGCTGACGTTGTTCGCGCTGTTCTTCTACTCGTTCCCGTCGTTCCTGCTCGGCCTGCTGCTGCTGTACTTCCTGTACTTCCGGCTCACGCTGACGGGATTCAACTGGTTCCCGGCCGGCGGGTACTCGCCTCTGGCCGGCGGGGTCGGGCCGTGGTTCCAGCACCTGGTGCTTCCCTGGATCGCGCTGGCCTTGTTGCTCGCGGCAACGTACACCCGGTTGACCCGCGGTTCGATGCTGGACGTCCTCGGCGAGGACTACATCCGGACCGCACGGTCGAAGGGGATCGGGGAAGGACGGGTAGTCGTCGTCCACGGTCTGCGGAGTGCGCTGACGCCGGTCGTCACGCAGTTCGGCATCGACCTCGGTCAGCTGATCGGCGGCGTGGTGGTCACCGAGACCGTGTTCAGCCTGCCCGGACTCGGTCAGACCGCGGTGGTCGCGATCAACCAGCAGGACCTGCCGGTGATCATCGGCATCGTGCTGTTCGCCTCGGCGGCGGTCGTGGTGGCGAACATCCTGGTCGACATCGCCTACGCCGTACTGGATCCGAGGGTGCGGCTCCATTAGATGAGACGCCCGGGGTTCCTTGGTCGGGTTGGCCTCGGGGTAGTACCGAAGGACAGGAGGTGGGGTGCTCTACCTGGCGGTCTTGGGCGGGCGCCAGGCTGAGCCTCCCGAACACCTCCTGTCCTTCGGTACGTTGTCCGCGTGAAGATCGTTGTGTACGGCGCAGGCGGCATCGGTTGTTATGTGGGAGGCCGGCTGGCGGCGTCCGGGACGGCTGTCACGTTCGTCGGCCGGCAGCGGATGGCTGCGGAGCTTGCGGCGCACGGTCTGCATCTGACCGACTATCTCGGGGCGGATCTGCGGATCGCGCCGGGCGACGTGCGGTACGAGACGGAGCCGGCAGCTGCGGCCGGGGCCGATCTGGTGCTGGTCACGGTGAAGTCGGCTGCCACCGAGAGCGCGGCCGCCGAATTGGCGCCGGTTCTGAAGCCCGGCGCTGTGGTGGTGAGCTTTCAGAACGGCGTGCGCAACGGCGAGCTGTTGCGGTCGCGGTTGACCGAGCAGGTCGTGGTGCCCGGCATGGTGCCGTTCAACGTGCTCAACCGGGGCGCCGGGGTGTTCCATCAGGGCACTGAGGGTGCGCTCGACGTACGCCGGGACGCTGCGTTGGCGCCGTACGTCGAGGCGTTCCAATGGGCCGGGCTGCCGCTGACGCAGCACGAGGACATCCTGCCGGTCCAGTGGGCGAAGCTCCTGCTCAATCTGAACAACCCGATCAACGCCCTGTCGAACCTGCCGTTGCGCGACGAGCTCTCCGAGCGCGCGTACCGCCGTTGCCTGGCCGCCGCGCAGAGCGAGACGCTCGCGATCCTCGACGCTGCCGGGATCGAGCCGGCGCAACTGCTCGCGGTTCCGATGCGCCGCTTCCCGTCGATCCTCCGGCTGCCCGACTTCCTGTTCCGCCGGCTCGCGTCGAAGATGCTCGCGATCGACCCGCTCGCGCGGACCTCGATGTGGGAGGACCTCGAGGCCGGACGGCCGACCGAGATCGACTACCTGAACGGCGAGGTCGTCCGGCTCGCGGAGTCGCTCGGCCGCCCCGCACCCGTCAACGCCAAGCTGGTCGAGCTGATCCGCGCCGCCGAAACCGCGCGTCGGGCGTGGTCAGGAGCCGAGCTGCTCCGGGAACTCCAGCGGTAGGTTCGCCCGGACGTTGATGCTCACGGCTGCGTAGGTGAAACCGAGGTGCTCGTTCAGGCGGCGCATGTTCGCGTTGCCCTGCTGGGTCCAGGTGTACACCTCGGTGATGCCGTGCTCGGCCGCCCACGCCATGCTCGTCCGCTTCAGCGTCGACGCGACCGCCTTCCCCCGCCAGTCCCGTCGTACGGCGGTATAGGCAACCTCGGCCCGCTCGGGCTTGTCGGTGTCGAGCATCAGCCCGGCGACCCCGATCACGTCGTCACCGGCCACGGCGAGGAACATCGCCGCCGGATCGTTGATCCACTCGGTCGCCCACTCCTCCGCCGACACGTCGAGCGGCGTCGGGGTGTCCATGTCCGGGAACGTCGCCAGCGCGACCTGCTCGTACGCCGTCGCCCACAACTCGGGGCGCTCGGCAACGGTGACGATGTCGTACTCCGTCGGCCGATCGGGCCACGGTTCGGCGCCGATCCGGCGTACCTGCTCGACCTGGCGACCCGTCTCGACGAACCCGAACCGCTGGGCGAACGCGAACGACCCCTCGTCCTCGACCCCTGAACCGACGACCTGGAAACCCAGCGCACCGGCATGATCGGCCAGAGCCTCGAGCAACCTCGTGCCGACTCCGCGCCGCCGCGCCTCCGGCCGAACCCGCGGCGACACGAACCCGCGCCCGGCCTCGTCCGAGCTGTCCGCCAGCCCGTTGGCGACGACCGCGCCGTCCAGCTCGGCCAGCACCAGCAGCCGCTCCGGCGTCTCGAGCTCGCGCAACTCGGCCACACTCGGACACCGCTCGTGCGGCAGGACCGCGATGCGCACCTGGCGCCAGGCCTCGTAGTCGGCGTCCGTCGTCACCGGCCGGATCTCGATCATTCGCCCATTAGGCGGCCGGTATCTTCCGCACGGCCACTTGTTTTGGAATATGAGACAAATCTTCTCGTATACTGATCGCATGGACGTAGCGGTGATCGGTGGAAGTGTGGCGGGACTGCAGGCGGCCCTGACGTTGGGGCGGGCGCGGCGGCAGGTGGTCGTGTTCGACGACGACCGGGCGCGGAATCGGGCGGCGTCGCATGTGCACAACTTCCTCGGCGCCGAGGATCTCGCTCCGGGCGAGCTCCTCGCGGCGGGGCGACGGCAGGCTGCGGCGTACGGCGTCGAGTTCCGGGAGGTGCGGGTCGAGGACGCTGTCGTGGACGACGACGGGTTGGTGGTCGGCGGCGAGCGGGTGCGGGCCGTCGTACTGGCGACCGGGTTGTGGGACGAGTTGCCGGACGTGCCTGGGGTGGCCGACGGGTGGGGCCAGTCGGTGGTGGCCTGCCCGCACTGTCATGGGTGGGAGGTGCGGGATCAGCCGCTCGTGCAGCTGGGGATGCGGGGTGCGCCGGATCGCTCGGTCGCGCGGGCGCTGTTGCTGAGCCGCTGGAGCAACGACGTAGTGCTGTGCACGGACGGGGACGAGCTCACGGACGCGCAACTGGACCGCCTGTCGGTCGCCGGCGTGAAGGTCCGGACCGAGCGGGTCGCGAAGGTGACTGCGCCGCAGGTGACGCTCGCGAGCGGCGAGGTGCTGGCGCCGGGGCGGTTGTTCGTCGTGGTGCGGCAGCATCAGCAGAGCGATCTCGCCGAGCGGCTCGGGTGTCAGGTTGCCGACGGCGCGGTCGTGGCGGACGAGGGCGGGCGCACCACCGTGCCAGGCGTGTACGCGGTTGGTACGACGACGGCGCCGGCGCTCCTCGCGATCGGCGCGGCGGGTCATGCGAGTACGGCGGCTGTCGCCGTACACAGTGATCTGCTGGAGCTAGACCTGGGCGGCGGGTGGTAGGCGGCTCGGGTCGGCGAGCGGCCACTCGGCGGGTGGTGTGCTGAGCTCGTCCAGTTGCAGGAGGCACCAGGGCGACAGGTCGGGTACGTCGCGCACCTCGCCCCACTCGACCCAGCGGTACGCCGCGACCTCGGCCGGGTTCGGCGTGGGGTCACCGGTCCAGCGCACCCGGTACACCGGGCAGATCTCGTTCTCGACGATGCCGGTCGGCATCTCGGCGCGGTACCGGAACTCGGGCAGCACGAGATCCACCGGCTCCACGACGATCCCCAGCTCGTCGGCCAGCCGCCGGCGTACCGCCTGGTCGACCGGCTCGCCCGGAAGTGGGTGCCCACAGCAACTATTGGTCCAGACGCCCGGCCAGGTGGGCTTCTCGAACGCCCGCCGGGTGAGCAGCACCCGGCCGGCCGCGTCGACCACGTAGCTGGAGAACGCCAGATGCAGCGGGGTCGCCGCGTGATGGACCGTTGCCTTCGCCTCGGTCCCGATCGCCCGCCCGCCCTCGTCCACCAGCACTACCCGCTCATCGCTCACGCCCCTGAGCTTAGGCGGGTCTGCTAATCTGAGCGCGTGATCAAGCGACGGGTGGGATATCGACCGGCTCTGGGAGGAGCCGGTATTCGGTAGTACCCGCTCTCGCTCCACCCAGAGCCTCCGAGGCAGGAACCGTCCGGTTCCTGCCTCTTTCCGTTGCCGGAGGCACTGGCGGGTGCCTCGTCGCGAGAGGAACCCCATGAATGCCGTGATCGAGCGATTACGCCGTACCACCGACACCGTCATCGGCGCCGACGACCTGCGCGAGCGCCTGGACTCCGGGCGTCCGCTGCGGATCAAGTACGGCGTCGACTGCACCGCGCCGGATCTGCATCTCGGGCACGCGGTCAACCTGTGGATGATGAGGCAACTGCAGGACCTCGGGCACCGCGTGGCGTTCCTGCTCGGCGACCTCACCACCCGTGTCGGGGATCCGACCGGCCGCTCCGAGACCCGGCCGGTGCTCACACCGGAGCAGATCGACGCCAACGCGGCGTCGTTCCTCGAGCAGGTGTCCCTCGTCCTGCGCACCGATCCCGACGTGTTCGAAGTACGGCGGAACTCGGAGTGGTACGACGGGATGCCGGTGGCGGAGCTGTTGAGCCTGTTCGCACAGGTGACACAGGCGCAGCTGATGAGCCGGGACATGTTCCGCGAGCGGGTCGCCGCCGGGCGGGAGATCGCCGTACATGAGCTGGTCTACCCGGTGCTGCAGGGATACGACAGCTTCGCGATGCAGAGTGATCTGACGATCGTCGGGTCGGACCAGCTGTTCAACGAGCAGCTGGGCCGGCATTTCCAGCAGCGGCTGGGGGCGCCGCCGCAGGTCGTGATCACGACGACGATCACGCCGGGCATAGACGGGCGGGCGAAGCAGTCCAAGTCGCTGAACAACTACATCGGGTTGACCGACAGTCCGCGGGACAAGTTCGGGAAGCTGATGAGCATCCCGGACGAGCTGGTCGAGCCGTACGCGCGGGTCTACACCGAGCTGCCCCTGGAGACGGTCGCTGCGCTAGCGGACTCGGCGGCCACGGGTGGTCCGGCGGCTCGCGACGTCAAGCTCCGGCTGGCCGCGGCGGTGGTCACGCGGTACCACGGCGCAGGCGTTGCTCGCTCAGAGCTGGCCGCCTTCCGTCGTACTTTCTCGGATCGGGCGGAGCCTGCCGACATACCCTCGCTCGTCTTCGCCGGTGCGGACGCGACCGCCTTCGACCTGCTGCGCGCGGCGCGGCCGGACGACAGCAACTCCGAGCTGCGTCGGCTACTGCGTCAGGGCGCGGTGGCGATCAACGGGGTGCGCGTCGAGGATCCGGCGGCGGCCGTCGACCTCGGCAACGACGTCGTACTCAAGTCGGGTGCTCGCACTTGGCACCGGATCACGCGACAGTAGGCCGGTGGAAGTCAAGACGGTTGAGGCCTTGGTCAGCGTCGGCGCCCGGTACGTCGGCCGGGCGCCGGCGTTCGAGGTGGAGCCAGCGTGGTGGTCGGAGGTCGAGGCCATCACCCGGCATCTCGATCAGCTGCTGGGGGTCCGGACCTTCGTACTGCGGCTCGTGCGTGCGGACGAGGCCGTGATCGGACGCGGCGGGCGGGTCGTGTACCACGTCGAGGCGCTGGACGAGCCGCGTCCCGGCGTACTCGACGAGAGCCCGTTGCCGGAGTGGGACTCGATCGTCGCGGCGCATCCGCTCCGGTCGACCTGGGCCGAGGTCGGCGGGCCATCGCGGCTCATCGAGTGGGCGCGTGACGTCGTCGGCCCTCTCGACGCCATCCAGGTGAAGACGTGGAACCTCTCCTGCCTGATCCGCTTCCCGGGAGCCTGGGCGAAGGCGACCAGCAGGTTCTGCAGCATCGACGCGGACATCATCGAGCACATCCGGCGGTACGACGAGACGCTCGCACCAGCTGTACTGGCGACGTCTTGCGAGAACCGCTGGTCACTGCTCGCCCACGCCCCCGGGACGGACTGCTGGGAGCCGGACCGCCCGTCGGTGGAGAGCGTCGTGAGCCGCTGGGTCGCGGTGCAGGCATCCCTCCCGGTGGACGATCTCGATGCGCCACAGTTGCTGCCGCATGCTCTGGCGGACGAGATTGCCCCGCTGATCCCCCGGGTCGCGTTGTCCGACGACGAGGTGAGCGGTCTGCTGAGATTGGTCGATCGGCTGCCGGCGATCGTCGGTGAGCTCGACTCCGCGGGGCTGCCGACGACGTTGGTGCATGGCGACTTCCATCCCGGGAACTGGCGCTCGGACGGTACGCATCGGGTGATCGTCGACTGGGCCGACACGTTCGTCGGTCATCCGGCGACCGACATCAGGCGACTGCACGACTTCCTCCCACCGGAGAAGCGCGACCATGCGGCCGAGGTGTGGACGGCGGCCTGGCGGCGAGCAGTCCCGGGCTGTGATCCGATGCGCGCGCTGGCGCCGATGAGCGTGTTGGGGCCGCTGACCTATGCGCTCATGTACCAGCGCTTCCTCGACAACATCGAGCCCGGCGAACGGATCTACCACCAGGACGACCCGGCGATCTGCCTGCGGTCGGCCCTCGATGTGGCAGGCTGCGGACTATGACGATCCTGGTGACAGGCGCGACCGGCAACGCGGGCGGCGCGGTGGTGCAATCGCTCGCAGCACAAGGCATCCCGGGGCGGGCACTGATCCGCTCGGAGACCTCCCTGCCGACGGGCATCGAGCCTGCGTACGGCGACCTGAACCGGCCGGACACCTTCGTGGACGCGTTGGCCGGCGTCACCGGGATGTTCTTGCTGAGCGGGTACGACCGGTTGGACGAGTTGCTCACGAACGCGGCACGTGCCGGAGTTCGGAAGGTCGTGGTGTTGTCCAGTTCGTCCCTCGACGGCGAGGTGACGAACGCCGTCGCGGCGTACCACCACGCGACCGAGGAGGCCGTCCGGGCCGCTGGATTGGACTGGACCTTCCTGCGCCCGAACTCCTTCATGTCCAACACGCTGCGCTGGCTCGACCAGCTCCGCGCCGGCGACGAGGTGCGGGTGCAGTTCCCCGACGTACCGGTCTCGACGATCCATCCGCGGGACATCGCCGACGTCGCGGTCCGCTCGCTCCAGGGCTCACACAACGGCGAAGTACTGCGACTCACCGGCCCGGTCGCACTCACTCCGGTCGAGCAGGTCGCGATCCTCGGCGAGGGCATCGGCCGGAAGCTGACGGCGTACCCGATGAGCCGCTCGGAGACCCACGACGCGTTGTTCGCCGCGATGCCCGAGCCCTACGCAGCTGCTATCGAGAGCTTCTTCGGCGACGGCACAGTCGATGAAACCTCGGTCAACGACACCGTCGCCAAGGTCACCGGCCAACCGGCGCGCACCCTGCAGACCTGGGTGCGGGAGAACGCCGCCCTGTTCCACTAAGGACTCAGACGGCGAAGGCTGGTCTCGAGGTCGAGAGACAGCCAGCCGGTGAGCTGCGGATGGCTGGGGTGCTGCCACAGGCCGTACGGTCCGCGCAGCGTTTCCAGGTAGTCGACGAGGTCGTGCAGGTCCTGCAAGGACACACCGCAGCGGGAGGCGAGGTCGAGCAGGAAGGCGAGGTCGTGGGTGACATAGAACGTCACCTGTCCCATCGCCCGTTCAAGCCCGACCAGACGGGACACCTCCCAGCCGATGGTCGAGGGGTCGCGGTTCTCCCGGGCCAGGAGGTGGTCGACGCCGATCCGGGCCGCGTCGGACCGCCGTCGTTCGGGGTGCAACGCCAAACAGGCAACGGCGCCGGTCGTCGCCGATCGGCAGCCGAGCCCGCGGGTCAGTCGGCGGTACTCCTTCTCCGGCGGTGCCGGTCGGCCTGCTTCGCCGAGGTCGGCCTTCGGACCGGCCGGCCAGGATCCGTCCTCGAGCCGCACGCCGAGGAGCCATTCGAAGGCACGCTCGGCCCTGGGATCGGTGCCGAAGCCGGCAGCGACGATTCCGCGCAGCGGTACGACGGTCTCCATCGTGATGAACCGAGGACCCTCGGTCCCTGCCGGAATCGACCACGAGCCGTCCGGCTGTTGGGCCTTGAAGATCTTCTCGACCGCGGCCGCCGTGGCGGGACCGCGATAGCCGACGTAGGCGAGTTGGCAGAGCAGATAGCCCGCGGCGTAAGGCTCAGCTGCCTCCAGCCGCGCGACGAGTTCGTTGACCTCGGCGCTCTGATCAATCTCCGCGCGCCAAGCGGCGACCTCCGCATCGTCGTCGTTGGCGCCCTCCAGCTCGCGGGCGGCCCGCCACCGCAGCGACGGGGACGGATCTCCGAGCAGAAGAGTGCTGAGGTTCATGGCCGCACCCCGCGAAGGTAGGGCGCGGTGGCAGTGTCTGCTCGTCGGAGAGCATCGGGTGAGCCCTCGAAGACGATCCGGCCGCCGTCCAGGCCGGCGCCCGGGCCGAGCTCGATGAGCCAGTCGCAGGCGGCGAGGAAGGCCGGATCGTGCTCGACCACGAGCACACTGTTGCCAGCAGCAACGAGCTTGTCGAGCGTACGGACGAGCACCGCGACGTCGGTGGCGTGGAGGCCGACGGTGGGTTCGTCCAGCACATACAGAGTGCTTGCCTTCGTCGGGCGGGCCAACTCCTTGGTGAGTTTGAGCCGCTGCGCTTCGCCGCCCGAGAGGCTCCAGCCCGGCTGGCGCAGTACGAGGTAGCCGAGCCCGAGCGCGACGGCCGACCCGCCCAGCCGACGTACCGCGTCGACGTCGCCCCACTCGTCGACCAACTCCTCGACGGTGAGAGCTTCGAGGTCGGCGAGGCTGCGGTCCCGCTGGAGCAAGGTGGCGACCTCGCGACGGTACCCGGAGCCATGACAGGCATCGCAGGTCTGCGGCACCGACGGCAGGAACGACATGTCCAGGTTCCACATGCCTTTGCCCTTGCAGGCGTCGCAGCGATAGGTCAGGTCCTTGATCGTGATGCCCTGCTCGATGGCTTCCTCACTCGCGGCGAACTCCTTGCGGACCGCGCCGATGAGCCCGAGGAACATCCCCGGTGAGCTGATCTCGGCACGGGACTGGTCGGCCACGACCGTCCGTCCGGGTGCACCGGAGATGGCGTCGTGGTCACCGGGCCGGACGCGGACCACGCCGCGGCCGGCGATGTTGGTCCTCGGCGGGATCATGCCCAGCGCGATGGTGTCGACGACGAGCGAGGACTTGCCCGACCCGGACACCCCGCAGACGCCGATCAGTACACCGAGGGGGATGCGGACGTCGAGTCCAGCAAGGTTGTTCTCCCGCGCTCCGGTCACCTGCATCCAACCCGTCGGCTCTCGACGGTCCTCGCGGTACGCCGGAACCTGTCCGTCGAGAACCGCCCGGGTCACCGACTGCGGACTGTCGAGCTCGACCAGCCGACCACCCGATCGCCCGGGACCGGGACCGATCTCGATGAGGTCGTCGGCCGCACGGATGAGCGTCGGGTCGTGTTCGACGGCGATGACGGTGTTGCCGGCGGCCCGCAACTCGGTGAGGGTCCGGGCCAGGGCGGCCACCTCCGAGGGATGGAGCCCTCGGGAGGGCTCGTCGAGCAGGACGGTCATCCCGACGAGTCCGCCGCCAAGCACCGATGCCAGCTTGATCCGTTGCGCTTCACCGGCCGACAGCGTCCAGGTCGAGCGGTTCAGTTGGAGATAGCCCAGCCCGACGGTACGCAGGAAACCCAGCCGCTGTAGCGCGGTGGTCCGCGCGTCTGCCGCTTGTCGATCGGCAGGCACCTCCATCGAGGTCAGGACGGCCTCGAGATCAGCGAGCGAGGTCGAGAACAGCTCGTCCCGCCCACGCCCCTCGAGACGGATCGCCAGGTACGGCGCACGCAACCGCCGGCCATCGCACTCCCGGCATGGAAAAACGGTCGATTCCTTGCCGCCGACGTCGTTCGCGGCCCACGCGTTCAACCCGCGCCAGAACGCGTCGCCGTACAGGACGGCGTGTTGGGCCTCGTCACTCAACGCCTTCCAGGGAGTGCGGTCCAGATCGAACCCGTACCGCTCGGCCAGCGACCGCATCGGCGGCTCCTCGCCGACGGTTGTGCCGAACCAGGACAGACTGCCGCCGAAGACGCCGCCGTAGACAGTCGCATCCGGGTCCACGATCAGCTTGGCGAAGTCGAACTCCCGCTCGACTCCGAGTCCCAAACACCGCGGACAGATGGACACCGGCGACCCCATCAGATGACGCGGCTCGATCGGCACCGCGCTGGTCCCGCAGTCGCCACAGCTCCACGCTGCCTCAGGCTTCGGGGACGTCCGGCGTACTGCGTCGTGGCCGCAGCTGAGGCAGGTGCGAAGGCCCGCTCGGGCGAGGACCACGGCGATCAGGCGGTCGAGGTCGCTGGACCGGCCAACGGTCACCCGGTCCGCATCCCAGACGTAGACGCCCGGCCCGCGCCCGTCGTAGTTCAGGCCGGACGCGTCGATGCTCATCGTCGGGCCGACTCCGGTCAGCGAGTCGACCGGAGCCTCCGGACCCTCGTGGACCGACTGGCGCTCGTACACGGACAGGCACTCGAGCAGCCGCCTGGTCGCCTCGGATTCGACGACGTCATGGACCAAGGAGGACTTGCCCGAACCCGATACGCCCGTCACGACGGTGAACCTGCCCTTGGCGAAGTCGACGTCCACACCCTGCAGGTTGTGCGCGCGGGCGCCGCGTACCTGGATCGCATCGCTGGACCGCCGGTCCCGGCGCGGCTTGGCTCGCGGCCGCACCCGCGGTTGCTTCTCGGCAGTGGGCGGCCCGTTGTGCAGCAGGCGTCCGCCGTCGGGACCACCGCCCGGACCCAGATCGATGCGCCAGTCGGCGGCAGCGATCACGTCAGGCTGGTGCTCGACGACGACCACCGTGCAGCCGTTGTCCGTCAGTCGGTCGAGCACCGCGAGCAGCCGATCGAGGTCGCCGGGGTGCAAGCCCGTCGTCGGCTCGTCGAGCAGGACCAGGTCACCGGTCCGGGCCTTGGCCACCTCACGGGCGAGCCGCACGCGTTGGGCTTCTCCACCGGAAAGGCTCGGAGACGGTTGCCCGAGGGTGAGATAACCGAGGCCGACCTCCTGGAGCGACTGCAGGATTCGGGTCACCGCCGGATGCTCTGCGAACACAGTGCTTGCGTCGTCGACGGTCAGCTCCAGCACCTCGGCGATCGACCTGCCCGCCCAGGTCGCTTCGAGGACCCCGGGACGGTAGCGACGGCCATCGCATGCATCGCACGGGACCCAGATCGGCGCCAGATAGTTCAGGCCGATCGCCACCGATCCCATCCCCTCGCAGTCCGGGCAGGCGCCCTCGGCCCGGTTGAAGGTGAAGTCCGACGCGGAGCGTCCGGTCTCGCTCGCGAAGACGTCGCGGATCCTGTCGAGCACCTTCGTGTACGTCGCCGGGTTCGATCGTGGGTTGTTGCCCAACGGCGCCTGGTCCACCGCACGCGCACGGGTCACCGGCGCGTCGAACGTCGTACAGCCGACCGGACCGCGCTCGCGTAAGGATGCCAACAACACCTCGTGGCTCAGGGTGGTCTTGCCTGCTCCTGACGGCCCGGTGATCACCGTCAGCGAGCCCAGCGGGATCTCGCAGTCGACCTCGCGCAGGTTGCGCAGGCTGGCTCCGGTGATCCGGATCCGATCGTCCGACACCACGCGTGACGATCGGCGCCGCCGAGCGCCGGCCGAGAAGCTGACTCCGGACGCTGTGTCGGCGCGCCAAAGGTCGGCGGGCGGGCCTTGAAACACCAGCCGTCCTCCGGCACGGCCACCGCCGGGGCCGATCTCCACGACATCGTCTGCCATGGCGACCGCCTGCGGGTCGTGCTCGACCATCAGGACCGGGCCGGGCAGGACGGCGATGGCGTCGAGTAGTCGGTCGAGATCGCTGTGGTGCAGCCCGATGGTCGGCTCGTCGAGGACGTGCAACAGGTCTTCGAGACGCCCCGAGAGCACGACCGCGAGCCGGGTGCGTTGCGCCTCACCGCGCGACAGGGTCGGCATCGATCGATCGGGAGCCAGGTAGCCGAGACCCAGCTCTTGCAGCGGGCGCAGGCGTCGCAGCAACTCGTCCTGGATGCGTCGGGCCCGCGACCCGAGCGGCAACTGCTCCACGAATTCGAGGACCTCGGTCACCGATCGACCGAGCAACTCCTGGAGCGTGCTGCCGGCGATCCGGTGTGACGAAGTGTCGTTGTCGCTGCGGAAGGCGGACGGTGCGAGTGGCCGGACCCAGGCTCCGCATTGCGGGCAGATGGGCGCCCGGAGGACCGGCGTACCACCAAGCAGTACCTCGGGGCGACCCAAGGCGCCGGCTTGCTCCAGGGTGGCCCGGACCTCGGCTGCCGACTGGTCGGACCGAAGGGTGTCGACCCGTACGACGATGTCGTGAGGGCGCGCCGGGTCCAGACGTATCGACCGTGTCCATGGCCGTCCATCAACGGTTACGTGGGCGAACTGGCCTCGGAGGCCGGCAAGCAGGCGCGCATGACGTCCGGGCAGCCCTCGGACGATCGCTACCTCGACGTCGAGGCTGTCTGTGCCTTCGAGCAGGTCGAGTGCAGTGGTGAGGCGCTCCTCGGCGGACAAGCCCCGGACCGGTAGGTGGCAGTGGGGGCACTCGACCTCGGCGAACCGTGAGTACAGGATCCGCAAGAACGGATGCAGCCCGACCGACGTCGCGACAGTCGAGTTCGGGTTGCGGTTGAGGACGTTCTGAGCAACCGCCACCGCCGGCCCCAGACCGTCGATGTGCCGGACCCTGGCAGCAGGAACCCGCGCGCTGTTCCCGCCGAGCGCCAGCGACTCGACGAACCGGCGACGCGCCTCGGTGTAGACCACGTCGAAGGCCAACGACGACTTGCCCGAACCCGACACGCCGACGACCGCCGTCAGCCCCGGCGCGAAGGAGACATCGATATCGCGCAGATTGTGCTCACCTGCGCCGTGGACGTCGAGCAACCGCCTCGCCATCGTCGCAGCCTATCCGGACGTCAGGCCTGACTCAGTGCCTTGAGGAACTCCTCGGTCGTGCAGGTCTCGCCGATTCGGGGGAAGGCGTAGGAGAGGGCGAAGTTGTGGGCGTGCTCGTCGAGGCCCGTCATCGCGTCGGTGATGAAGAACGTTTCGTAGCCGAGGTCGGAGGCGGCACGGGCGGTGGACTCGACGCCGAAGTTGGTGGCGATGCCGGCCAGGGCGACGTTCGCGATGCCCCGGGACTGCAACTCCGCGTCGAGTGACGTCCGGCCGAAGGCGCCGATCGCCCGCTTCACGATCTCCAGGTCGCCCGGCTGCGGCTCGGCCGTCGGTGCGAACCCGCTGCCCTCCGGCTGGACGTCGACGCCCGGCCGCTCGACCCGTACGTTGACCACCAGCCCGCCGGCCTTGCGCGTCGCGGCCGCCAGGGCGACGGATCGCTCGAGTACGGCGGGTCCGCTGTGCGGCGCGGTCTCCAGCGCAACGATCCGCGGCATCAGGTCGATCAGGATGAGCGCGGTACGACGGGCCTCGAGAGTGTTCACGCGGCGAGCCTAAGGTCCAGCACGTCCACGCCGACGAGGTAGCCGATTGCCGCTGGGTTCTTGCCGGTGATCGTGACGACGTATTGGTGTGTGCCGGCGGACAACTGCACCGCGCCAAGCTCAACCGTCTGCGTACCGACCCCGGAGGCCTGGTAGCCGTCGAAGCTCACCGGCATGTTCCCGTCGATCTGCACGTCGGCGATCCCGTAGTCGGCCGCCTTCGTCAGCACCGTCGACAGGTCGTACGAACCCGTCGTGGGCACACTGAACTGCAGCACGGTCTTGTCGCCGGCCTTACTGCCATGGATCCACGCCTGCGCCCCACCCGACCAGCTGACCCCGCAGCAGTTGCCCTGCGGATCGACTGCCACGGTCGACGACACCGGCGGCAACATCCCCTCACCCTCGACCCGCAGCGTGCTGCCGCTCGTCCCCTGCACTGCCACGGACTTCGCTCCCGCATGACCAGCCAGATCCACCGCGGCCACTCGATACGACCAGGTCTCATGAAGCCCCAGACCCCGGTGCAGGAAACCTGGCAGCGGCGTGGTCCCGAGCAACTTCTCCGCCCCGCCGGCCTTCGTGCCGTAGACCTGGTAATAGGCGATCCCGCTGTCGTCCGGCACGTCGTTCCAGGTCACGTTGATCGCGTTGTCGGATCGCCCCACTGCCCTTGCCCCGGTGACCGCGCCCGGCGGGCGGTGGTCGTCGTACGGGAGGACCAGCGACTGCACGACGTACGACGAGGCCGTCCACGCGGGGCCGGTCGGACGTAGCTCGATGTCTAGCTTGGTCCGCCCGGCGGTGAGGGAGGCGGGGAGCTGGTAGTTGTCGTCCAGCCAGCGCTGGTGAGTGTTGCCGAGGGGTTGCAGCCAGGTTCCCGCATTCTTGCCGTTGACAACAACTTGCGCCGATTGCCCCGGACTGTTCTGGTCACTGGTCCGTCGCAGGGTCACCCCGCGGTTCGCGGGATCGATCTTCGCCGTGAAGTGGATCGGCTGCGTGCTCGAGCGGACCTGGTCGGTCAGGGTGATGTCGTCGTGGTCGCCCTCGTAGACCGCGCTCAGGTCCGACTGTGTGCCACCATCGGCGTACGCGTGCTGTTGACGGCTCGCGGCCGACCCGGTGTCGATCCTGTCGGTCTCCCGGGCGCCGAAGCCGGAGCCGGAGCCGGTGTAGAGGAACGCAGTGGAGCCGTAGATCGCCGGATGGTCGTCCTGCTGCCCGTGCTCGATCCCGAAGTCGAGCTGGTTCTGGAACGCGACCGAATCGGTGATGTGCAACCGCCACGCGCCGTCGCATTCGTTCGTGCAGAAGCCTGCCCGGACCTCGTGCGCGGAGTTGCCGTGGAACGGAGTGGAGTATGTGCCGGCATTGAAGTACCAGCCGGACTCGTAGAAGTCTTCGGTCCCGGTGCCATGGATCGCCGGTGTCCGCTCACCGTCGACGTACACCCGCTCGTCACCTTCGAGGTACCCACGAGTGTTGCCGTCAGCAAGCAATCCCTCCATCGTCTGCGAGACGCCGACGAACTTGCCGCGACCGGTGACGTCGGCGAACGCCCAGTCGCTCCCCTGCGTCGTCTCGCCGCGGGTCGAGATCGCGGTGAAGTACCCGATCTTCCCGGTCGCCAGCTCGACGGCCTTGCGGGCGTTCCGCGATGCGGTCACGTCGGCCTGACCGGTCAGCGGGTACGCCGTGGGGTTGACCAGTGTCACCGTCGCGCGGGCGACGTACGGCATCGGCCACCAGGAGGAGTACCAGCCGTCGGGATCCATGGCGAAGAACAGCGAGTGGACCGGGTTCTCGCCGAGGCCCGAGCCGAAGAACTCGCCGAGCGGCGCATCGACCCGCTTCTTGCCGTCGATCGTCACCTGGACACGGACACCGGCAAGCAGGGTGTCGGACGGCTTGACGCGGGCGGCGTCCTCGTCGGTCGCGGCGTACGCCATCGCGTGCTCGCCGCTCCAGTTCTGCTGGGTGATCGCGTACCCGTGCGCCTGCTCGCCGGTGACATGGTTCGGCCCGACGTCGAGGGTGTCGGTGCGCTTCACCTCACCGCCGACGATCGAGTCGGCCCAGTAGGCGAACTCGTTGAAGTCCAGGTCCGACGAGACGAACTGGTTGGTGATCGTGATCTGCGACTTTCCCGCGGTCAGCGCGGCCGGCAGGTCGACGGACTGGTCGTGCCACTGCGCGCCCTGCGCCTTGAGGGGCGCCCACTCACCGGCCGGGGCGCCGTCGACCAGGATCTTCGCGCGCTGGTTGCCGATCCGCAGATCCATCCGCCGGGTCAGCTTCACGCCGGTGTTCGCCGGGTCGATCTTCATCGTGAAGGTGCTGCCGCCGAGGAACGCACGGCCGTCGTCGGCGAAGCTCTTCAGGTCGAGACCGACCAGGTCGGGCAGCTTGAGGCGGAGCGCGCTCAGCTCACCGGGCCCACGGGCGTCCGCGAGCGTCACCTGCTTGCCGGGGGCAAGGTTCAGCGGGGTCTTCGTGGTGGTGCTGTTCGGCTGGGCGGGCTTGGGGTCCTTCGTACCGGCCGCGTCGAGCAGGGCCAGGACGTCCTCGGCCTTGTCGCTCGGGTCGAACGTGCGGATGCCGTTCGCGTCCGGGAACTGGCGATAGTCGACGTGGTAGAAGAGCGGATTGGTCTGGGTGGTGATCCGCATCGAGGAGCGGTACGGCATCGGGACGCGGATGTAGACGCCGCCGCTGGTCTGCACCGCATTGGCAACGAGCGGGTACTGGAAGGGCGCGCCGAGCTTGCCGTCGACGATGTCCTGCAGGGAGCCGTGCAGGACCTGCTTGCCGTCGAGCTCGACGGTGATCGTGCCGGTCTTGGTGACGTCGCCCTCGTCCCGGGTGAACCAGATCGACGCGATCTCACCTGGACCGCTGTCCTCGGCGATCACGCAGCCCGCGTCCGTCGTCCGCAGACAGGAGTAGGTGCCGTCGAAGCCGTCGTTGTTGGTGCCGTCGCGGCCGAAGCTGGAGAACTGCTTGGTCCGTACGCCGGTCTGCAGCTCGGGCAACCGGTCCAGGTTGCGGTACACCTCCCAGCCGACCGGGCCGTTGTCGTTGCCGGTCTGCGTGGCGGCCGAAGCCGTGGTGGCGGGGAGAGCGAGCAGCGAACAGGCGACGAGCGCGATGACACGACGGAGCATGGGGGCGGGCCTTTCCGACGTTGAGTTCCGACCGACTGGGAAATCGATTTCTGAGATGTCTACCACCGATGTTTGCGGCTGAGAAGGGCTCAGGCAGACTGGACCCGCACACAACTCGAGACTGCGGGAGATTCGATGAGCTCTGATAAAGCCCAGATCGGCGTCACCGGCCTCGCGGTGATGGGCCGCAACCTGGCCCGGAACCTCGCGCGCAACGGGTTCAGCGTCGCTCTGCACAACCGCTCCCAGGCCCGCACGGACTCGCTGGTCGCGGAGTTCGGCTCCGAGGGCGACTTCGTCCCGTCCACGGACCTGGCGGGCTTCGTCGAGTCGCTCGAGCAGCCGCGCAAGATCATCGTCATGGTCAAGGCCGGCGCGCCGACCGACGCGGTCATCGACGAGCTGGTGCCGCTGCTCGACGAGGGCGACATCGTCGTCGACGCCGGCAACGCGCACTTCCTCGACACCCGGCGGCGCGAGGCCGCGCTCCGCGACCAGGGGCTGCACTTCGTCGGCAGCGGCGTGTCCGGCGGTGAGGAGGGCGCGCTGAACGGCCCGAGCATCATGCCGGGCGGTTCGCCGGAGTCGTACGCGGCGCTGGAGCCGATGCTGACCAAGATCTCCGCACACGTGAACGGCGAGCCGTGCTGCGTGCACGTCGGCCCGGACGGCGCGGGGCACTTCGTGAAGATGCTGCACAACGGCATCGAGTACGCCGACATGCAGCTGATCGCCGAGGCGTACGACCTGCTCCGCCACGTGCTCGACCTGTCCCCCTCCGAGCTGGCCGACGTGTTCCGGGACTGGAACACCGGCGACCTCGAGTCGTTCCTGATCGAGATCACCGCCGAGGTGCTCAGCCAGACCGACCCGACCGCGGGCGGTCCGTTCGTGGACGTCGTCCTCGACCAGGCGGAGCAGAAGGGCACGGGGCGCTGGACGGTACAGTCCGCGCTCGACCTGGGCATCCCGGTCAGCGGCATGGCCGAGGCAGTGTTCGCCCGGTCCCTGTCGGGTGACCTGGTACGGCGGGAGGCGGCAGCCGGCGTACTGCCCGGTCCGTCGGACGTGAAGCTGGATGTCGACCGGCAGGCGTTCATCGACGACGTACGGCACGCGCTGTACTCGTCGAAGCTGGTCGCGTACGCGCAGGGCTTCGACGCGATCCGGGCGGCCAGCGAGGAGTACGACTGGGACGTCGACCTCGGTGCGATGGCGACGATCTGGCGCGGCGGGTGCATCATCCGGGCGCGGTTCCTGGACCGCATCAAGGAGGCCTACGACCGCAACCCGGACCTCCCCTCGCTGCTCGTCGACGACTACTTCAAGGAAGCAGTCGCCAACGGGCAGGAGGCCTGGCGACGGGTCGTGGCTGCCGCCGCGACGGTCGGTGTACCGGCTCCGGGATTCTCGGCGGCGCTGTCGTACTACGACGGGCTGCGGGCCGAGCGGCTGCCGGCTGCGCTGATCCAGGGTCTACGTGACCTGTTCGGCGCGCACACCTACAAGCGGGTCGACCGTGAGGGCAGCTTCCACCTGGAGTGGTCGGGCGACCGCTCCGAGAGCACCCAGTAGACCGCGACCGCAGCTACACACAAGAAGCCGGCCGCTCCGAGGCTCGCCACATTGAATCCGTGGACAGCATCGGAGCGGGCGGCAACTGTGCCCGCGACGGTGCTGAGCAGCGCAGTTCCGAGCGACGCGCCGATCTGTTGAGAGGTCATCACCATGGCGCCGGCTACCGCAGTGTCGGGACCGGCGCCGAGTGTTGCCGTGCTGTTTGCAGTGATCAGCACCCATCCGGTCCCGAGACCGACGAGCAGGAACACGGGCATGACGTGCAGCCAGTAGCTGCTGTCTGCCTTGAGTAGGCCGAGCAGTGCGAGCCCTGCGGCGATAGTGAGGAGCCCGGGGCAGATGAGCGACCGCACTGTCGCCTTGGCCAGTAGTCGGCTCACTGCACGCACACCGACCATCAGTCCGACAGTCAGCGGCAGGAAGGCCAGACCGGCCTTGACCGGCGAGTAGTGCTGGATGTTCTGCAGGTAGAAGGTCAGGAAGAACAGAGCGGCGAACATACCGATCGCCAGGCTGAACACAGCCAGGTACGACGCAGCTCGTCTGTTGTTTGCGATAACCCGCAGCGGCAGCAGTGGAGACTTCGCACGCGCCTGCACCGCCAGGAACGCGGCAATGAGCACCACGCCGGCAGCCAGCGATGCGTACGTCGCCGGTGCGCTCCAGCCGTCCGACTCCGCTCGAGCGAATCCGAACACGACCGCCATCAGCCCCGCGGTTGCCAGCAACGCACCTAGCAGGTCGACTCGCACCCCGCTATCGCGCGGGACGGGGCGTACGGCGTACAGGACACCGCCCGCTGCCAACGCGGCGACCGGGAGGTTGACGTACATGCACCACCTCCAGTCGAGGTACTGCGTTAGCACGCCGCCGACCAGCACACCGAGACCGGACGAGCTACCCATCGCCGTCCCGTAGATGCCGAATGCCTTCCCGCGCTCGGCCGGCAATGGGAACGACGCTGCAAGCGTTGCCAGCACCGCCGGGGTCAGCAGTGCGCCGAAGACGCCCTGCAGCCCTCGTCCGGTGAGCAGCATCGCCGGTCCGGTCGCGGCTCCGCCAAGAGCTGAGGCGGCCGCGAAGCCGGTCAGCCCGATCAGCAGGGCACGTCGGCGTCCGATCAGATCGCTCATCCGTCCGCCGAGCAGCAGCAAACCGCCGTACCCCAGCGCGAACAGCGTGATCACCCACTGCCGTGCCGGATCCGACATCCCCAACGCCCGCTGCACGGACGGCAACGCGATGTTCACGATGGTCAGGTCGATGCCGATCATCAACTGAGCCGTCGCCACCGCCCCTAACGCCCACCACCGCCGCGCGTCGAGCGCCGGCGGCGCTTCCGTCGCCGCCACTAGAACATCCCGTTCGACTGTCCGGGCACCCGTACGCCGTGGACGTGGGCGACTACGTGGTCGCCGTCGGCGAAGACGCGCTCGACCTCGGCCTTCAGGTCGGGGAAGTCCTGGCGGAGGGTGGCGTGGAGGTCCTTCTGGTTCAGGCCGGCCTCGTAGAAGTCGAGGACGGCTTGTTTGTTGCGTTCGCTCATGATCATCCTTAAGTGAACAGCTGTAGTGCTACGACTGTAAGGCAACGTGCGTTGCAATACAATCGGCTTTATGGACGCTGGAACGTCGCGGAGCCGGAACCGTCGCGGGCAGGGAGAGCTGCTGCGACGGGAGATCATCGACGCCGCGCTGCGGATGCTGAACGAGCTGGGTGACGACGAGGCGCTCTCGCTGCGCGCGGTCGCCCGCGAGGTCGGGATCGCGGCGACGTCGGTCTACATTCACTTCGCCGACCGTGACGCGCTCGTCTTCGCCGCGCTCGAGCAGTCCACGACCGACCTCCTCCGCGACCTCGAGCAGGCCGAGGCCGGCGGCGGGGACGATCCGGTGCGGCGGCTACGCGCGCGGCTCCTCTTCCTCGGCGCCTGGGTCCGCGAGTACTCCGGCCTCTACAAGGTGCTGCACGAGAGCACGCTCAACCGGCGGATGCACCTGGTCTTCAAGGAGGAGCTGTCGACGCGGGCGATCGCCGCCGTACAGGCCTGCATGGACGCCGGCCTCGCGCCCGCGGACGACGCGACCGCCGTGGCCCTGGACCTTCGCGCCGCGGTGCACGGCGCGGTCTCGATCCGGATCAACGAACCGGAAGCCGACCTACCGCCGCTCGCAGACCAGATCGACCGCTTCCTGGTGAAGCTGGTTGGTCTGAGAATCGAACATGTGTTCTAATAGTCACTCAGCGCCAGTCCCAGAAGGAGATCGCCGCAACGATGACTGTAGACACTCTGGCAGTAGAGACGCCGTCCGACCTCGCCGACACTCCCGACCCGATCAACCCGTCGGCGGCCGCGGCCGAAACGACGCCCGAAACGGCCGAAGCCACGTCCGTCCCGGTCGAGGCTCCCAAGCCGAAGAAGGCACCGGCGAAGAAGGCGGCCGGCAAGAAGGCGAAGACCATCGAGCTCACGCTGACCGTCACCGGGACCGCGGACGGCGAGTGGCACGCCGAGCTCAAGCAGGGCACGACCTACCTGGCCCGCGACCTGGCCGTCGCCGCGGCCGCGGTCTCGCGCGCCGCCAAGGAGCTGCATGAGGACCTGTCGACCCCGATCGACGAGGTCATCGAGGAGGCCCGCTCCCAGCAGGCCGCCAAGGTCGCAGCCCTCGAGGCCGAGCTGGAGGCCGCCAAGAAGGCCCTCGCCGACCTCGACTGAGCTCACCTGAGCTCAACTACGAGCTGATCCCGGCACAGACTCCCCGTGGTAGTCACCTTCCCTGATCACCACGGGCAGCAAATGCAGAACCCGTCCGCAACCGTGTGAGGTGGTTGCGGACGGGTTCTGGGGATCACTCGGGCTGGGTCTTGAGAACGATCCGCAGGTTCGCCTTGGGCTGGTGTTGCCAGGCGTCCTCGGCCTGCTCGAGCGGGAAGGTCTCGATGATCGGCCGGATGTTCTTCAGCACCGAGAAGTTCAGCGTCTCCTCCGAGTCCTGCGCCACACCCGAGTACCAGCCGGCCACCGACAGCCGGCCTTCGGCGAGCGCGTGACCGGTGACCTGGATCGGGTCCGCGCCTTCGAGGACGATCAGCTCACCGTTCGGACGAAGGCCCTTGACCAGGTCCGACTGAAGCTCGGCGCGGGACACAGTCGCGAGGACGACGGCCGCGCCGCCGAGCGCCTGCAGCGCCTCACCGGCATCGCCCTCGTTGCTGTCGATGTACTCGTCCGCTCCGAGCTGGCGAGCGAGCTTCTCCTTGTCCCGGCCGCGGTTGATCGCCACGGTCCGGAAGCCCATCTTGTCGGCGAACTGGATCGCCAGGTGACCGACGCCGCCGACTCCCTGCACCGCGATCGTGTCCCCCGGCCCTGCGTGCGCGTGCCGGAGTGCGTTGAAGGCTGTGATCCCGCCGCACATCAACGGCGCCGCGTCCTCGAGGGACAGGCCCTCCGGGATCCGCGCCACCGCGTCCTGCGGTGCCACCATGAACTCGGCGTACCCGCCGTCGTACGACGTGCCGACGATCGTGCGGCTCACGCAGTTCGTGAAGTCGCCGCGACGGCAGAACTCGCAGGTGAAGTCGACGCCGCCGGACCAGCCCACGCCGACCCGTTGACCGACCTCCCAGACCGTGACGCCCTCGCCGACGGCGTCCACGACCCCGGCGATCTCGTGCCCGGGGATCCGCGGCAGCACCGTGCCGAAGAGCGCGTTCCGCGGGATCGCGTCACCACCGCAGATCCCGCAGGCGTGCACCTTGACCCGGATCTGCCCGGCCTTGGGCTCCGGGATCGGCACATCGGTCACGACGAAGGGTCCGCCGGCCTGCTGGACCTGGGCCGCACGCATGGTTCCAGTCATCTCTCTCCCTCGGTAAGTTCGGCGCTCAGTGCATTCCGCCGTCGGCGACGATCTGCTGACCGGTGATCAACCCCGCCTCGTCACTGGCAAGGAAGGCCGCGATCCCGGCCACGTCCTCGGTCGTGCCCAACCGCCCGATCGGCACCATCGCGACCAGGCTCTGCTTGTACTCGTCGTTCGCCGGATCGGTGAAGATGCCCGCGCCGTCGATCGGCCCCGGCACGATCGTGTTGACGGTGATCCCGCGCGGGCCGAGCTCCAGCGCGAGCACCCGGGCCAGATACCCGGTGGCGACCTTGCTGGTGCCGTACAGACCGACGCCCAACTGCGGGACCGTGGTGGTGTTCGACGAGATCGTGATGATCCGGCCGTTGTCGGCGATCCGGCGGGCCGCCTCGCGCAGCACGAAGTACGGGCCCTTCGTGTTGACCCGGAACAGCAGGTCGAAGTCCTCTTCGGTGACGTCCGCGACCGGGACGTTCACCTTCTCCATGCCGGCGTTCGCGACCACGACGTCGACCTGGCCGAACTCGTCCAGCGCCGCGTCGTACAGCCGCTGGATCCCGTCGACCTGGGACACGTCGGCGGCGACCGAGACGGCCTGGACCCCGAGTGCCTTGGCCGCGTCCAGGACCTCGTTCGCGGCGGACTCGTCGCGGGAGTAGTTGACCACCACGTTCGCGCCCTGGGCGGCGAGCCGGAGCAGGATCGCGCGGCCCAGTCCCTTCGACGAGCCGGTGACGAGCGCCGTTTTCCCCTTGAGCGTCATCCTCTTCCTTCTCCGTTCTCCAGACCTGCTTCGATCGTCCTGCCAGATGGCAGCAGGTGGAAACAGAGACTTGTTGGCGAGGGCACAACGAATCGTTGTGGCACGATGGCCGGGTGGATTCGAGGACGGCGTGGATCTGAGTTTGCGGCTCTTGCAGGCGCTCGAGGCCGTCGCGGCCGAGGGCAGCATGACGCGGGCCGCCGGAGTGCTGAACCTGACGCAGCAGGCGGTCAGCGGCCAGATCCGCCAGCTGGAGCGCGTGATCGGGACGCCACTGGTCGAGCGGCGGCCGACCGGGATCGAGCTGACCGCGGCCGGCGAGGTCGTGCTCAAGCAGGGTGCCGCGCTGTTGTCGTCCGCGCAGGCGATGGTGACCGAGGCTCGGCTGACAGCGTCCGGCCGGCCGGATCCGCTGCGGATCACGTTCAAGGCGCAGAGTACGGCGCACTTCATGCCCGCGGTCGAGGCCGCCCTCCGCCGCGAGGCGCCCGAGGTCGAAGTACGGCCGATCTCGTCGCACACGCTGCCGGACGAGATCGACGCGCTCGTCGAAGGGCGGGCCGATGCGGCGTTCCTCTGGTTACCCATCGGGGACGATCCGCGCTTCACCGTCCATCCGTTGCTCGAGGAGGAACGGTGGGTCGCGCTCCCGCCGGGGCATCCGCTGGCGACGCGTACGACGTTGTGCATCGCGGATCTCGCCGACGTACCGGTGGTCGGTCCCCGGGACGGGATGCCGCAGGCAGTCGTCGACTTCTGGTTCATCGACCCGCGTCCGGACGGCAGCCGCGCCGTCTTCGGCCCGCAGGCGCGGACGCCGGAGGAGTGCCTGCACCTGGTCGCGGCGGGTCACGGCTGCTGGATCGCGCCGGCGTCCACGGTCACGTACTTCGCCCACCCCAGGCTCACGTGGCTTCCGCTGGTCGACGCCGAGCCGAACGTGCTCGCCCTCATCTGGCCGAAGCACTCCGCGAATCCGCTCCTGCACCGGCTCCTCGAGGAGACCCGCCGCGCCCTCCGTCCCTTGCCAACGGCAACGACTTAGCCGCCCAGCGCACTGGTCACCGTGATGGTGAGCAGAGTCATGGTGGCCAGGACGGCGATCAGGGTCCAACGGGCTGCGGTGTTGCTCATGGATCCATGGTCGGCAGCGGCATCGCCGGTGGGAATGGGCCGGCCCGCGTTTCAGGGGACGGCCCGGGGTCGGGTCCGGTGAAGTCCTGACCTTCAAGTGTTCGAGCGAACACGGAATGAACGGGATGTGACCCAAACGGCACGCCGCAACTGTGGGCGGGGGTGGGTGCTTGGCCTTACCGTGGGTGACCTGGGCCGGTCCGAGGGGCCCTGGCCGCTCCGGGGTGAGAAGGGGTCAGATGAGCACTTTCGAGGACTTGGGTTCGCTGCTGCTGGTGCGCGGCGCCGACGAGATCGACCACGCGGGCGGAAGCCTGTACGTCCACCTGCACCGGGTCGCCAAGCGCCTGCGCTCCCTCGGCGCCTCCGACACTCTGGTGATCGCCGGCCTGGCCCACGCGGCGTACGGGACGGACGGCTTCCCCACCCACCTCTTCGACTGGCAGACCGAACGCCCGGTCCTGGAGTCGGTGATCGGCACCGAGGCCGAGCTGATCGTCTACCGGTACGGCGCCTGCGACCGCGAGACCACCTGGCGTGACCTCGCCGAGCACCGCACGGTCACCGACCGCTTCACCGGCACGTCCGAGGAGCTCGGCACCGAGGACCTCCGCGACTTCGTCGACCTGACGATCGTCAACGAGCTCGACGTCCTGGAGAACGACTCCGAGCGCGCGCTCAAGCTCGGCCTGTTCCTGCAGGAGCAGATCCCGCGCTGGCAGTCGCTCGCATCCCCTGCCGTCCTGGCCGCGTCCGAGGGCATCCTGCAGCTGCAAGAGAGCCCACAGCCGCTCTCTTAAACTGGGCAGCGTGAAACGGTTCCTGTGGCGGGGGTTCCTGGGACTTCTCGGGCTTTGGCTGATCGTCACCGCGGCATCGCTCGGCTACAACCTCGCCACCAGTGGGACCGCCGCGCCACCTCCCGGCCTCAAGTACGTCCAGGCCGGCGACATCAACACCCGCTACCAAACCTGGGGTGCGTCGGGCGCGCCGGTCGTACTCGTCCACGGTGCAGCCGAATCCGTCGACACCTGGTCGCGACTCGTCCCGCTGCTCGCGACCAACCATCGCGTGTACGCGTACGACCTCACCGGCTACGGGTACTCCGAGCGCAAAGCGCCGTACACGATCGAGCATCTCGCGGCACAGCTGCTCGGGTTCCTGGACGCGATGCATCTCGGCGCGCCGGGTGAGCCGCGGCCGATCCTGGTCGGGCACTCGCTCGGGGCCGGTGTCATCGCCGAGGCGACGCTGGAGGCGCCGAACCGGATCGGCGGGCTCCTGTTCCTCGACGGCGACGGGCTGCCGCTGCCGGGCGGGCAGGCCGGCCCGCCGCGGTGGCTGATCGTCCCGCCGTACCGGACGTCGCTGTTCCGGCTGGTGCTCGACCAGGGGTGGCTGCTGAAGAAGATCTACAACAGCGTCTGCTCGCCCGACTGCCCCGCGATGACCGTCGACGACTGGACCCGCCCGTTCCGGCAGCCCGGAGCGGAGAAGGCGGTCTGGCAGATGACCGCGCACGGCATCCCGGCCGTGTCCGCCGATCGGCTGGCGAAGCTCCGGGCGCTCCCGATCCCCAAATCGGTCGTGTTCGGCGCGCTCGACACCAACGGCGGCAACGCGACCGAGACCGCGACCCGCATCGGCGCACCCGCGCCGACCCTGATCCCGGACGCCAACCACCTCACGCTGATCTCCAGCCCCAGGCAGGTCGCGGCCGCTGTCAACGCCATTCGCTGAGCGCAGATCGCTGGAAAACCCGGTCCGGGCGACGGATGATCGGGATATGGCCCGTTACGAAGTGGTTGCGCGCGCGAAGACCGATCGACTGTCCAACTCCGACTACATCGACCTCGCCCTGATGTCCTGGTCCCTGGACAAGGGCATGCGTTTCCAGCGCGTCGAGGATCTGCCCGACGGGTCGATCGCGGTCGTCCTGCAACAGAAGCTGTCGCCGCGCAAGCAGGACGAGGCCTGCGCCATGGTGAACCGGAGCCTGGCCCAGCTCGGTATCCCGGCCGGCCAGGTCCAGCAGATCGACCTGCACCGGATGACCCGCAAGGGCGGCCGCGCGCTGGTCCGCTCGTGGGTCGGCCCGGGCAACCCGCCCGGCCCCGGCACCGCCGGTGACCGCGAGCCGCGACGCCCCAAGCCGATGCCGCCGCACCTGCAGGCATCCCGTGATCTGCCGGCTACGGAGTGAAGACCTCGAACCGAGCGCCGTATTTCGTCCCCAGCTGAGTACCCGTCGGGCGGGACGTGCCCTCCAGGAACTCCTCCGGGTCGAATTCGCGGTTCAGCCCGTCGATGTAGGCCTGGTGTGCCTTCAGCGACTGCAAGCCCAGGTCGAAGCTGTCGGTCGTGTCGACCCCGTGCCGCGAATTGGGTGAGCCGGCCGCCCAGACCTGCCGTACGCCGTCCCACTTGTCGCCGGCGTCCGGGAAGATCCAGCGGTTCGCGGCGTCCCGGACCGCGTCGACCACCGCGCGACCGGTGTTGATGTGGTCGGCCTGGTTCAGCGCGACGTCGCCGTCCCAGGTGTCGCGGAAGTTGCCGGTGATGACGATCTCCGGCTGGTGCCGGCGGATCGCGGCGGCGATGACGCGCCGCAGCGGTACGCCGTACTCGATCGTCCCGTCCGGCTGACCGAGGAACTCGACCGAGGACACTCCGACGATCCGGGCCGACTCGATCTCCTCGGCCTCCCGCAACGGTCCGCACTCGACCGGGTCGACGCCGTCGATCCCCGCCTCGCCGGAGGTCAGCAGGCAGTACGCGATGTGCTTGCCCTGCCCGGTCCAGCGCGCGATCGCAGCCGCCGATCCCCACTCGAGATCATCCGGATGCGCGACGATCGCCAGCGCCTTCTGCCAGTCCTCGACCAATGGTTCGAGCCCCTCCACAGCATTCATGCCGGAAGGCTATCGCCCGGCGGAGGCTCAGCCGAAGACTTGACGGGTGTACTGGTTCTCGAATGTCCGCTGCGGGTCGAGCCGGTCGCGAACGGCGAGGAAGTCGTCGAAACGCGGGTACCGGGCCCGCAGGTCGGTCGCGGTGAGCGTGTGCAGCTTGCCCCAGTGCGGGCGCCCGTCGTACTCCGCGACGATGCTCTCGAACGCGCGGAAGTACGGATCGTGCGGCAGCCGGTGGTACTGGTGGATGGCGATGTAGGCCGTCTCGCGCCCGGACGCCGTGGACAGCCAGATGTCGTCCGGCGCGGCCACCCGGACCTCGATCGGGAACGGGATCCGCGACCCCGACGAGTCGATCCAGTCCCGGAGCCGGCGGATGACGTCGACCACGTGCTCGCGCGGCACGGCGTACTCCGATTCGCGGAAGATCACGTTGCGCTCGGAGCAGAACACCTTGTACGACGCGTCGACGTACTCGCGCGCCGAGAGCGCACGGGAGGCGAGCTGGTTGATCCGCGGCACCATCGCGGGCCGTCGGACCGCGAGGCGGTTGGTCAGCTCGAAGACCTTGTTGGACAGGAGCTCGTCGTCGACCCAGCCGCGGACCCGGCCGACCGGGGATGCGTCGACCCCCGCGGCGACCCGGTTGTTCCGCTTGGTGAGCGCGATATCGGTGTGCGGGAACCAGTAGAACTCGAAGTGATCGTTGCCATCAGCAAGCTCATCGAACCCGGCCAGGACCTCAGCGAGCGGGAGTGGCATCTCCTGCGCCCGGAGCAGGAACGCGGGCACGCACTGCAGAGTCAGCGAGCTGATCACGCCGAGCGCCCCGACCGAGACCCGGGCCGCGGCGAAGACGTCCGGATTCTCCTCCGCCGAGCAGTGCAGCATCGAGCCATCGGCGGTGACCAGATCGAGCGCGACAACCTGCGTGGCCAGCCCGCCGAGTCGCGCGCCGGTGCCGTGTGTGCCGGTGGAGATCGCGCCGGAGATGGTCTGCTTGTCGATGTCGCCCAGGTTCGCCATCGCGAGGTCGAACGCCGCGAGCCCCGCGTTGAGCTTCCGCAGGCCGGTGCCGGCGCCGACGGTGACCCGGCCGGACGGCTGGTCCGCGTGGGTGATCGACGACAGCCCGTCGAGACGGATCATCACCTCCGACGGCACCGAGCAGCCCGTGAACGAGTGCCCCGAACCGACCGCCTTGAGCTTCTTGCCCTGCTCGGCGGCGGCCTTGACCGCGGCGGCGAGCTCGTCGGTCGACCGCGGGCGCAGGGTATCGATACCGGTTGCCGACTCGGTGCCGGACCAGTTCCGCCAGGTGCTCATCCGAAGTTCTTCCCTTCGCCGCGGTAGGTGAGCAATTGGTTCACCTCATCCCTCGACCCATCTGAGCCGACCGCGTGGACGACGTCGAACCGCTCCAGCATCTCGCCTGCCTTCGCGTAGCGCATCCACACCCTGTCGCCGAGATTCAGCCGATCGGCCGATCGTCCCTGAACCGGGGTCTGCACCTCGCCGGCGCCCTCGGTGCCGAGCAGTTCGAGGCCGGCCGGCCAGGCAGGCAGCGGCAGCCGCGACTTCTTCGCCGGCCCCGACGCCACGTACCCGCCGCCGAAGAGCGTGGCGATGCGCGGCGCGGGACGCCGTACGACGTCGAGCGCGTACGCCATCGCGTGCGCCGGCTGGAAGACGTCGTACTTGTCGAAGAGGGTCGGGCCGTAGAGACCGGAACCGGCGGTGACCTCGGTGACGACCGGGTCGGCGCTGCTGATCTCCAGGCTGCCCGTGCCACCGCTGTTGACGATGCGGAGCGCGGCGATCTGCTTGACCGCGTCGACGACCGCGCCACGGCGGTCGGCCAACTCGGCGGCCGAACGGCGCTTGACCCAGCGGACGGCCGGCGAGGTGTCCGGCAGCCCGGCGATCTGAGCCTCGTAGAACATCACGCCGGTCAGCTCGAACGCGTCGTCGGCGGCGACGGTGCGGGCCAGCGTCGCCACGTCGGCGGGGGTCCGCAGCGGGGAACGGCGTACGCCGAGGTGCTGGCCGAAGACCCGGAGCGACGCGTCGACGTCGAGGCAGATCTGGAGGCGGGCGGGGCCGGTCGCGGCCGCCTTGATGTACCCCAGGTGCTCCGGCGAGTCGATCATCAGCGTGATCCGGGCCGCGGCCTCGGGGTCCTCGGACAGCTCGCGGAGAGCGGACCGGTGGGTGGTCGGGTAGCCGATGAGGATGTCGTCGACGCCGTTGCGCGCCAGCCAGAGCGCCTCCGGGAGGGCGTAGCTCATCACGCCGTGGAACCCGGGACGCTCGAGCGCGGCGGCGATCAGCGCGCGGCAGCGGACCGACTTGGACGCGACCCGGATCGGCGTGCCGCCGGCGCGCCGGACCAGGTCGTCCGCGTTCCGGCGGAAGGCGTCGAGATCGATCACCGCGTACGGCGCGTCGAGGCCCGCGGTCAGACGGGCATACCGGTCGAAGTCACCCATAACCGGAGTGTAAGTCACGAAATACTGAAAGGTAATACAACTTTAGGGTTGATCTATGAGACCTTCCAAGGTCGGTACGACGGAACGGGCCCAGGCGGACTGCTGGTCGGGGTGGGAGGACGTGGCGGCCAGGAGGGCGACAGTGGAGCCGTGGAGGACGGAGAGGTCCACGTAAGACTCAGCTCCGGTGTAGGCGCGGACTGCCGCAGCTGCTGCGTCTGTGGACCACAGCGGGTTGACGGATAGGTCGCCGCCGGTGCCGCAGGACTTCATGCGGGTCTCGTAGCCCTGGAAGTAGGTCTGGGCCCGGGCCGGCGTGGTGAAGCGTAGGAGGAGGGCAGTGGCGGGCTGGGCCTCGGCTGTCCGGTAGGTGCCGCTCAAGGCGTACGCGGGGATCGGGAGTGAGCCGCTGACCGGGCGGCCTGCGCAGCCGGCGGGTAGAGCCTCGTACGACGCCTGGTGGGGGTCGCGGCGGCGGGTCCAGGTGTTGTTGCCGATGAAGCCGGCCTCAGCGCCGCCTGGGTCGGTGTAGGTCTTCCACCCGGCCCCTAGCTTCTCGGGAGTCGGCAGGTTGCCTGCGGTGAGCGGTCCGGCGCTGGCAGGCGGCGGAGCGGTCGCCTGCTCCGGCAACTCGGGAGGTACGGCGGCATCTGTCGGCTTGCTGGTGCTCAAGGTGGCCGGCGGCACCGGCACGGTCCCGCCGACGGTGCTGGGGATGACAGGCGAAGCACTGGGCTGCTGGGTCGCGCCCGGTGCGGACTGGGCCGCGGAGTTGGAACTGCAGCCACATAGCACGACCGTCAGCACGCCGACCAGCACACCGCAGCGGCCGACGGCTCTCACTTCGGCTCGAAGTGCTGGTAGTCGGGCTTGGCCCAGCCGGCGCCCCAGAAGTAGCCCTGTGCGACCAGTGCCTTCGTGGCCACGCTGCTCGCGAACAGCATGCCCGGACGCGACGGCGTACGGGTGCGGTAGGCCAGACCGTTCGACGGGTACCAGACGCCGTTCGCGGCCAGGTACGGGTTCTCCACGGTGTTGATGTCGATCGCCCAGCCATACGAGTGCGGCGACAACGAGTACGGATCACCCGTCACCCGCCGGCAGTTGAACGCCGACGTGTTGTCGGCCGCCATCGACTTCACGTCGCTGCCGCCGAACACGTCCACGCGCCGCATCTGCCGGATCGGGAACTTCGACGCGAACGTCGTGGTCCAGACCGTGATCATCTTCGCCACGGCGGCGTCCCGCAGGATCAGCTCGCCGCGGTGCACGTGGCCGTCGAAACCCCAGTAGTTCAGCTGCAGGAGCCGCAGCGACGCCGGCGCGACCGGACATCCGGCGCGGTACGTGTTCGGCACCATCGAGGCGGAAACGGCGTACACCTTGGGGTTCAGCGCTGCTTTGATCACGATCGTCGCCAGGCCGGAGTACTCCATCGCCGCCTGACTGACGTACCTCGTGACGACGCGTACGGTCCGGGTGGCCGGCAGATCGTCCGGGAGCCGGAGCCGGAAGTTGCCCTTGGCATCCATGACCCCGATGTTCAGCAGTTGCCACTTGCCGCTGCCGAGGTAGCTCTGCAGGGCGAGCTCCTTGCCCGGCTCGGCCGGCACCATCCGGCCGATCACCGAGACACCGGTCAGCGTGGCGTACCAGGGGGCCGGCGTGTTGATCAGGATCTTCCGGTCCTGGATCGGCACGCTCCGGTACGCCGAGATCGCGAGCGCCGTCTCCGCCTTGACGCCGATCATCGTGCGGAACGCCCACGTCCCGGTGTACGCCGAGACGTAGCTGAACCGGTACACGCCACCGGCAGTGGTACGCGTCGACGCACGCAGCACCCAGGCGCCGGGAACGCGCTGCCACAGGGTGATGTACGACCCGGTGATCGGCCGGCTGATCTTGCCGGTGAACACCGTCACCTTGTCCTCCCAGGACGCGGCCGGCTGGTCCAGCGTGATCGACCAGGCCGGCGCGGGAGTCGCCGCCGGCGTCGCCACCGGCTTCGGCGCCGGCGTTGGCGTCGATGCCGGCGTCGATGTTGCCGTCGATGCTGGTGTCGGGGGCGGTGCCGGGGTGGACGCAGGAGTCGGCGAAGGTGTCTCGCCGGGCGTGACACTCGGCGAGACCTTGGACGAGACCTTGGGCGTGATGCTGGGCGACGGCGAGTCGTCGGCATGCGCGACACTCACCGGCCCCAGACCCAGCAGTACCGCAACAGCCACCCCGACGAAGCGCTTCATCCGCCTCCCCCTCCCCTTGGACAACAACTACCCATATAAGAGGCAGCCACACCGGGAGACGTCACACGGGAGTGCGGACTTCGTTTATTCGTGCAGTCGCTTCACCGCGGAGTCGATGCGCTCGTCCGTCCCGGTCAGCGCGACCCGGACATGCCGCTCACCGGCAGTGCCGTAGAAAGCACCGGGAGCGACCAGAATGCCCCGTTCCGCGAGCGCCCCGACAGAGCCGTACGCGTCGTACGACGGGTGCGACGCCCACAGGTAGAGCCCGCCGTTGGACAGCGTGATCTCCCAGCCCGCATCGGTCAGCGCGTCCCGCAGTACCGCACGCCGGCGGAGGTAGCGCGCACGCTGCTCCTCCACGTGTACGTCGTCCGCGAACGCGGCCGCCATCGCAGCCTGGATCGGCGACGGCACCATGAGCCCGGCGTGCTTGCGTACGGCAAGCAGTTCCGCCACGACGGTCGGGTCACCGGCGACGAAGCCGCCGCGGTACCCGGCCAGGTTGGACCGCTTGGACAGCGAGTGCACCGCGAGCAGGTTGCCGAAGCTGCCACCCGACACGTCCGGGTGCAGCACGGAGACCGGCTTCTCGTCCCAGCCGAACTCGGTGTAGCACTCGTCGTTGACCAGCAGTACGTCGTTCGCGCGGGCCCACTCGACCGCGCGGCGCAGGCCGTCCGCAGAGGTGATCTCACCGGACGGATTGCGCGGGGAGTTCAGGTACGCGACCCGCACCGGCCCGTCATACGTCGTGGGGTCCGCAACGGGCACGCTGGTCGCCCGGGCGAGCGCTGCGCCGGCTTCGTACGTCGGGTACGCCAGATCCGGGATGAGGACGGTGTCGCCGGCGCCGATGCCGAGGAGCGTCGGCAGCATCATGATCAGCTCCTTGGTGCCGATCACGGGCAGTACGTCGCTCGCCGGATCCACTCCGGTCACGTCGAGACGCCGGGCCATCCAGTCCACCGCCGCCTGCCGTGCGGCCGACGTACCGAGCGTCGTCGGGTACGCCGGGGCGTCCGCCGCGTCGGCCAGGGCCTTCTTCACCAGATCCGGCACCGGGTCCACCGGACTACCGACTGACAGGTCGACGATGCCGTCAGGATGCTCGGCCGCCTTCTGCTTGTAAGGGGCGAGCTTGTCCCACGGGAAGTCTGGCAGCCGGCTGGAGGTCTCGAAGATCACGCCGCCATTCTCCCCTGCCGGCGGTACGGCCCGCCGTCGGCCGCCCGCTCCGCGAGAAACCCGGCCCGGCCCGCCTCTCGTACTCTGCTGGGATGACGTACGACGTGGCGGTGGTGGGGGCCGGAGCGATGGGGTCGGCGGCGGCTCGTGCGCTGGCGGCAGCCGGGCGCGAGGTCGTCGTACTGGAGCAGTTCACGCTCGGACACGAGCGGGGTGGCTCGCACGGCGCGACGCGGTTGTTCCGGCCGGCGGCGGACGACGCCGAGGTGGCCGAGCTGACCGAGCGAGCGCGGCCGCTGTGGCGTGAACTGGAGGCCGACTCGGGCGAGACGCTGCTCGAGGTGACCGGTGGGATCGACCACGGGATGAGTGCCGAGTCCGTCGACACGTTCCGGTTGTTGCATGCGGCAACCGGAACGGTGCTTGCCGCGAAGGAGGCCGCCGAGCGGTGGCCCGGGTTCCGGTTCGAGAGCCAGGTGCTCTACCAGCCGGGGTCAGGTCGGATCTACGCCGATCGGACCGTGCACGCGCTGCAGACGGTGGCTGCTCGGTTGGGCGCGGAGTTCCGCGTGCAGTCGCCAGTGCGGGCGCTGCGGATCCATGACGACCTGGTGGAGCTCGACGTACCAGGTGGTGCTGTGCGGGCGCGGCAGGTCGTGGCTACTGCTGGGCCTTGGACTCCGCAGTTGCTGAGCGGTCTGGTGCCGCTACCGCCGTTCAGAGTGACGCAGGAGCAGCCACGGTTCTTCACACCCGTGTCCGAGGACATGGAGTGGCCGAGCTTCGTGCATTGGGGTCCTGACAGCTATGGCCTCTATGAGCCTGGGTCCGGAGTGAAGGTGGGCCTGCACGCCAGCGGGCCCGAGGTGGACCCGGACACCCGGGACTTCCGGCCGGAGCCGGAGCGGGACTCAACGCTGCTGCGGTACGTCGAGCAGTGGTACCCCGGACTGGACTCAGCCCGGTCCGCCGCGATCAGTTGCCTCTACGACAACACGCCGTCGGCCACCTTCGTGATCGACCGCGCCGGGCCGATCACCGTGGCGGCCGGGTTCTCGGGGCAGGGCTTCAAGCTCGTGCCGCTGGTGGGCGCGTTCATCCGCGACCTGGTCACGGGCGGTCCGAACACCCCGACGCACTTTCGATTTCAGAGATAGAGGCCGGTCTGGCCGTCTTCCAGGCGGCCGGCGGCGACCGCGTGCAGGTCGCGTTCGCGCAGCAGGATGTAGTCGTCGCCGCGGACCTCCACCTCGGCCCGGTCCTCCGGGTCGAACAGGACGCGGTCGTCGACCTCGACGGTCCGCACGTTCGCGCCGACCGCGACCACCTTGGCCCAGGCGAGGCGGCGGCCCATCTGCGCGGTCGCGGGGATCAGGATGCCGGCCGACGACTTGCGCTCACCCTCCTGCTCGAGGGAGACCAGGACGCGGTCGTGCAGCATCCGGATCGGGAGCTTGTCGTCGGACAGCCGCTTGCGTGGAGTCACCGGCGACCCACCAGCCGGCGGATCACCAGCAGCACGCCGACGACGCCGACCACTGCGCCGGCGACAGCGACGATCTTCTGGGTCCGCAGCTGACCCTGCTCGTCGAAGACCTGGGACCTGGCCTGCTCGACCTGCCGCAGCGCCACGTTCTTCGGGTTGGCCCGGTCGACCAGCTCGTCCACGGTCGAGGCCAGGCGCAACCGGGTGGCGGCGATGTCCGCCTCGATCTGCTCGGCGGTCCGAGCCTTCGTGTCCGACACCTGTCGACGCTCCTTCCATCCGCGGGGCATGCCCCGATCTGCCCCTCGTCACCCACCATCCTCGCAGGTCATCCCCGCAAGTCGACGACCACCTTGATGTCATCCGGTTCCCGCACCAATGCGTCGGGCCAGTGCGACAGCGGCACGGTCCGGGTGACCAGCCGCTGCAGCCAGGCACGATCGGCCGCGAGCAGTACGTCCACAGCGTCGGCGTAGTGCCGCTTGCCCGCGTTCACCGTCCCGACCAGCGCTGCGTTGCGCACCACCAGCTGCCGGACCAGCGCATCCAGCTGCACGTCGACGGTCGCCGGACCAGGGTGGATTCCGGCCAGGCACATGACGCCGGCCGGCGGCAACAGTGATGCGCAGTCGAAGACAATCTGTCCGACTCCGGTCGCCTCGATGACCACATCCGGCACGACACCGAGCTGTCCCAGGTCAGTCAGATAGGTCCCGCCCAGCGCCCGCACCAGCTCCGGCTTCGGTCCGTCGGCGACCCTGTCCAGCACATGTACGTCGTACCCGCGCTGCCGGGCGACGAGCGCCGCGAGCAGCCCGATCGGACCTGCGCCCGTGACGAGGACATGCTGCGGACCGAACCACGATCGGCCGCCGACCTGGTCCACCTGCTCCCACGCCTTGGTCAAAATGCTGGTCGGCTCCACCAGGACACCGAGCTCGCCCAGCTCACCAGGCACCGGTACGGCGAAGTACGGGTCCACCCGCCAGCGCTCGGCGCCGTACCCGTCCATCTCTTTGATGCCGCGCTCGGTGTACTGCCCGTTGCGGCAGAAGTCCCACTCACCGCGTGCACACGCCGGACAGGGCACCGGGTCGGGTCGGCGTACCACTCCGGCCACCAGATCACCCGCTGCGAAGCCGGAGCCCGCCGGTGCCTCCAGCACACGCCCGAGCGACTCGTGTCCGATGACGAGGTGGTCCGATCCTGGACGTCCACTGCCGAACGCCCCGGAGACCAGCTCGATGTCGGTCCCGCAGATGCCCGTCAACAGGCCCTCCACCAGGATCGACCCGTCGGCAACAGGTGGCTCCGCGACCTCGCCTACTGTCGCCGAGTCGGACTTGCCCGGTGTCACTGTCATGGCCCGCATGCGCTCAGGCTAACCGGGCCCGGTTCTGCCGCACGTAGCATTGGCCGCACTCGACCTACCCGTGGAGGACCTGATGTCCGATCGTCTGTCCGTCGGCGACACCGCACCCGACTTCACCCTGCCCGATGCCGACGGCAACGACGTGGCTCTGAAGGACCTGCGCGGGAAGAACGTGATCGTCTACTTCTACCCGGCCGCGATGACCCCGGGCTGCACCAAGCAGGCCTGCGACTTCCGCGACTCGCTCGACTCGCTGCAGGCCCACGGGTACGCCGTCCTCGGGATCTCACCGGACAAGCCGGCCAAGCTGGCGAAGTTCCGCGAGCGTGACGGCGTGACGTTCCCGCTGCTGAGCGACCCCGGCAAGGAGGTCCTGCAGGCGTACGGCGCGTTCGGCGAGAAGACGATGTACGGCAAGAAGGTGACCGGCGTGATCCGGTCCACGTTCGTCGTCGACCCGGACGGGAAGGTCGCCGTCGCGCAGTACAACGTCAAGGCCACCGGGCACGTCGCCAAGCTCCGCCGCGACCTGGGCCTGTGACCGCAGCCCTGTGACCGCAGCCCTGTGACCGCAGCCCCGTGACCGCCGCACTGTGAAAAGGCACCCTCGGAAGCACGGCTACCGGAGGGAAACCTTCGACCGTTTCATGCAGACGGTCCATGGAACGGTCGTTTGAGCAAACTGGTTGCTGTGATTTGGATCACACCCAGATCTCACCGGACCGCGACCGCTCCAATACCGTCGGTGAGTTTTACAGCGTTCCTGTGAAAGAGCGGTACTGCGGGGACTACCCGCGTTCAACCACAGCTGTGTCAAGAATCGTCGCGGCCTTCGCCCTGACCTGCCGAAACCGGGTAATCTGCGCGCGCAGTCAGCCTCTGGGAGGGAGGGACCTGCCGCGATGGGAAAACATTCCTCTGCGGTGACGGGAAGTAACAACAACCGCCGTTCGGTGTACATCACCGCGGTCGGCTTGTTGGTGCTTTCACTGGGAGCGGTGTTCGTGGTCCGCTCCTTCGGATCGGAATCGGGCGCGGACGGGTTCCTCGGCAACAGCAAGGCGTGCGACGACCCGACGCAGATCCAGTTGGCGACCACGCCCGAGATGCAGTCCTCGCTCGAGACCGCGGCGAAGTCGCTCGCGGCCAAGGGCGGCAAGGACGGCAACCCGTGCCTGCAGTTCACCATCTCCGCGGCGCCGTCGTCCCAGATCGCCCGTGACGTCGCTCACGGCAGCGACAACCGGCCCGACCTGTGGGTGCCGGACTCCTCGTTGTGGGTCGCCCAGGCCGACGACGGCGAGAGCGTCCCGACCATCGCGGTCCAGTCCATCGCGACCTCACCACTGGTGCTCGTCGGCCGGCGGACGAACTTCGCCGACACCTCCTCCTGGCTGCGCATTCTGGGCAAGACCCAGCCCGCACTCCTCGACCCGCTGAGCACCTCGCCCGGCGCACTCGCACTGCTCGCCGTGCAGGCGGAGCGGGCGAAGACGTCCGCGTCCGAGACCGCTGTGTCGCAGGTGATCGTCCCGCTGGCGCAGCGCCTCGGTTCGATGGCCAGGCCGTACACGGACGCCGACGCACTGTTCGGCCGGGCCGACCAGGACGGCAGCACGACCGTCGTACCGGCGTCCGAGCAGAGCTTCGTGAAGTACCAGGAGGACCACCCGGACGCCCAGCTGCGAGCGATCCAGCCGACGACCGGCACGTTGTACCTGGACTACCCGATCGTGGTGACCGCCAAGTCGGACACGGACCAGGCCTCCGACGCGGCCCAGGCGCTGGCCGGTGAGTTGCTGACCGACACAGCCGGTCAGGCACGTGACCAGGCCGGATTCCGCGACACCCAGCTGAGCGCGCTCAGCGGCGGGCGTGGCGTCGGCGATGTCAACCAGCTCACCAAGCCGACCAGCGAGGCGATCGACACCACGCTGCAGAACTGGACCCGGCTGTCGCTGCTGACCCACTCGCTGGCAGTCATCGACGTCTCTGGCTCGATGGCCGACAAGGTGGGCACCAAGACCCGGATGCAGCTGACGATCGAGGCGGCCGTCGGCGGCCTGAGCCTCTTCCCGGACAGCGCCTCGCTCGGCCTGTGGACGTTCTCGACGAAGATCGGGGTCGATCAGGCCGACTACAAGGAGCTGGTGCCGATCGCCCCGCTGTCGAAACGGCAGCGCGGCAAGATCGTCGACCAGCTGAAGATCCAGGGCCCGATCGCGAACGGCGGCACCGGCCTGTACGACACCGCGATCGCCGCGGTCCGCGCCGTACGGCAGGGCTACGACCAGCGGGCCGTCAACTCGATCCTGCTGTTCACCGACGGCAAGAACGACGACCCGGGCAGCCCGACGCTGGCCCAGGCCGTCGCCACCCTGCGCGGCCTGCAGGACCCCGGCCGTCCGGTCCGCATCATCGCGCTCGGCATGGGCCCCGAGGTGAACGCCGACGAGCTCAGCGCGCTGGCTCAGGCCACCGGCGGCCAGGCGTATGTCGCCCGCCAGCCCGGAGACCTCAAGAACGTCTTCATCGACGCCCTACAGAGCCGCTGACGCGCCCGCCTCCCCTAGGATGTCTGCCTAGGGGAGGCCGGCGTGCCTCTTCAGCCAGAGTGGTGGAACGGCAGACACACCGGCTTTAGGTGCCGGCGCCCCCGGGCGTGCGGGTTCAACTCCCGCCTCTGGCACATGCAGCTGAACGAGTACCAGCAGGCCGCCCTCCGGACCGCCGCTCCGAAGGACAAGCCCAACGAGGTCTTCCACCTGCTGCTCGGACTCGTCGGCGAAGCAGGCGAGATCGCCGAGAAGGCCAAGAAGATCGTCCGCGACAAGGACAGCGACTTCTCCCAGTGGGACCCCGACGACCTGAAGAAGGAACTCGGCGACACCCTCTGGTACATCGCAGTCCTGGCCGACCACTTCGACGTACCCCTGGAAGAGATCGCCCACCTCAACCTCACCAAACTCGCCGACCGCCAAGCCCGCAACATGCTCAGCGGCACCGGCGACAACCGCTGACTCAAACCTCGACGGCGCCGGTGGTGCCGTTGATGGTCAGGGGTTTGTTGGCGGGGATTCTGGTGGTGGCTTGGGGGACGTTCAGGACGGCGGGGATCTTGCGTTCTCGGGCGATGATGGCGGCGTGGGAGAGGATGCCGCCTTGTTCGGTGACTACGCCGGCGGCGATGGACAGGAGTGGGGTCCAGGCGGGGTCTGTGTAGGGGCAGACGAGGATGTCGCCGGGGCGGACGTGGGGGAAGTCTGCGGGGCCGCGGACGATTCGGGCCGGGCCGGTGGCCGTGCCGTGGCTGCCGGGGGTGCCGTGGAGGGGTGTGGTTGGGGAGCCCGCGTCCGCCGGGGGTTGGGCGGTGATGGGGCGGGATTGCAGGAGCCACAAGGCGTGGTCGGCGATCGCCCACTCGAGGTCTTGGGGTGCGCCCAGGGCGGTGGCGGCCTGGTGGCCGAGGTTGGCCAGGCGTACGGCGGTTGCGTCGTCGAGCGTCGCGGTACGGCGGCGAGACGTAGGGACCTCGTGGATGCCGTCGCGGTCGAGGGTGGTTTGTTTGTCCGCGATCGTGCGGGTGACGGCGCCGTTGGCGACCTCGTACCTGTCAGGCGTCACGCGACCTTCGACGACGCTCGGACCTAGCCCCCACGACGCCTCGATCGTGACGCCGGACGACGATGTGAACATCACGCCGGAGACGTCCGCATCGACCTGGAGCTGGACGATCACGGCCATCGACGGCGCCTCGGATCCGTTGCGGTAAGCAACCGCGCGCGCCGACCACACCGACGCCCGGCACGCACGCACGGCGTCCAAGACCGCAGCCAACCCCTGTACGCCGAGGAAGCTGTCGTGCTGCCCCGCCGCCGAGGTAAGGGCGGTGTCCTCGTTCGCAGCAGACGACCGTACGGCGACCACCGGGTCGCCCATCCGCTCGAGCCACCGCCCAAGCTCGTCCGCCGGGGCGCCATCAGCCACGACGGCGCCCGCCGGATCCGGCGGGCCAGGCACGACCGCCCCGGCCGGGACCGGCAGGCCGGCGCGAATGAGCGCGCCGAGACCGCCGGCCTTGCCGCCGTACGCGTCCACGGTCGCCACCGCGAGCGGCACCAGCATGCAGTCTCCGATCAACGAAACGTTGACAACAGAACGTTGACAATGTTCTGTTGATGATCCACTGTTGGCGGATGCGAAGCAAGCAGGACGCGGATCAGGTCCAGGCCGAGCGCCAGCGCGAGGCCCGCGAACAGCTCCTCGCGAAGGGTGCGAAGGATCTGCCCGCGCGACCGTGGCGACCGGCACCGATCCCCTTGTCTGCGGTGGATCTGACCCAGTTCGCGGCCTGGCGATCCACCGACCTCGCCGACGACGATCTGCTGGCCGCGCTCGCACTGTTGCCGGCCGCGCGCGCCGAGGTCGAGGAGGTCGAGTCCGGCCTGCTGTTCCTGGCGCGGAGCTCAGGGCTGACCTGGGCGGAGATGGCCGACGCGATGGGGTTCAGCTCCCCACAGGCCTGCCAGCAGCGGTTCAATCGGCTCGCGGCACGGATGGACTCGTGATGCGTCTCGTGCTGCACGCCGTACGACTGCTGGGCTTCGCGGACACCCCGGCGGTCGCTCGGCGTTTCGACCTCCCGCAGCGAGAGGTCGAGGAAGCGCTGGAGGACGCCGAGGCGCGAGGCTGGACAACCCGCAGTACCTTCGCCGGCACCTCAGGCTGGTCCCTGACCGAGAGCGGCCGCACAGAGAACGAACGCCTACTAGCCGCCGAGCTCGCCGACAAGACAGACGTGAGCGAGGTGTACGCCGACTTCCTGCCGCTCAACGCCCTCCTGCAACAGGCCTGCACCGACTGGCAACTACGTCCGACGCCCACCGACCCGCTCGCCGCCAACGATCACGATGACCAAGCCTGGGACGCCGGAGTCCTCCACGAGCTCAAGGCGCTCGACAGCGCCCTCGGCCCGATAACCGACCGCCTCACGAGCGTCCTCCCCCGCTTCCGCGGCTACGACACCCGCTTCTCAGCCGCCCTCGCCCGCGCCACCGCCGGCCAGACGGCCTGGGTCGACCGCACCGACGTCGACTCCTGCCACCGAGTCTGGTTCGAACTCCACGAGGACCTGCTGGCCACTCTCAACCTCCACCGCGCCGACGAACCCTAGGTCAGGGCAACCGGCTCTTGTGACCGATGTGCGGGTGGTCGAATCTGCACGCGGACAGGAGGTGTCGGGCAGTCCCCTAGTGCACCTGAGCGTGATCGCCTTCAGGCATACACCGTCTCGCGGTGCACTACCTGTCGAGCTGCAGATCACGCGCCCCGGCCAGCGACCGAGCGACACCTCGCGCAACCTGAGACGCTCCGCCGCCTAGTTGCCTAGAGCATCCAAATACGCCGCACCGCGGGGGCTGAGTTCGTAGCCGACCTCGAGGCTGTGGGTGAGGCCGAGGTTCTTCAGTTTGCGGACGTCCAGCTTGAACGGCGCGGTCTCGCGGCCGACCGAGGCGGCGAGGTCGGCGGCCCGGGTGGCGGGTTTGGACTGGATCAGCCGGAGGGTCTCGGTGGTCCACGCGCCGTGGTGGCTCAGCTGATCGAACTGGGCCAGGCGGGCACGGACGTCGGCGAGGTCTTCGGGCGTGAGTGACGACTGGGCGGCGAGCTGCTCGCGCGGGTCCGGCCCTTCGACCAGATGGAAGCGGATCAGGAACGTCGGCATCGACTCGTCCCCGCGCAGCCGCCGGCGGACGTCCTTCGCGTTGCGGCGGTCGGCGAGCGCGACCTCGGCGTCGGTGTCCGCGATCAGCTCGGGGTTCACCTGCCGGATGCTGTCGATCTCGATCCGGCCCGCGTTCGTGCGGTAGATCCGTCCCTCGATCACCCGCGGCTCGGCCCACCGCCGGTACGCGACGGTGATCTTCCCGTCCGCGACCCCATCCCGATCCGATCCTGCGAACAACATGGCTAGCTCCCCAACGCCTTCGCGACCAGCGGCGCGAGCGCGCGGAGCGCCTTGCCGCGGTGACTGATCGCGTCCTTCTCCTCGATGGACAGTTCGGCCGTGGTCCGGTCGTACCCCTCGGCCTGGAACAGCACGTCGTACCCGAACCCGCCGGTCCCACGCAGCTCACGGATCACCGACCCGCGCATCTCGCCGATCACGACCTCGTCCTCGGCATCGGGCCGCACGAACGCCACCGCCGCGACGAACGACGCCCCGCGCCGCTCGTCCGGAACGTCCTCCAACTGACCGAGCAGCAGCAGGTTGTTCGTGTGGTTGTCCTTCGCGGGCCCGGACCACCGCGCCGACAGCACGCCCGGCATCCCGTTCAGCGCGTCGACGCAGATCCCGCTGTCGTCCGCGATCGACGGCAGCCCGGTCGCGGCCAGCGCGGCATGTGCCTTGAGCAGCGCGTTCCCCTCGAACGTCGGCTCGGTCTCGGCCGGCTCGTCGTACGCCGGCACGTCGCCGAGCCCGAGCACCTCGATCCCGGGCACGATCGGCGTCAGGATCCGCCGCAGCTCCTCGAGCTTCTTCTTGTTGTTCGACGCCAGCAGCACGCGGCTCACGCGAGTGCCTCCTGCTGGATCTTCGCCAGGTCCGCGCAGCCTGCGACGCCCAATGAGAGCAGGCTGTCCAGCTCCGAACGGTCGAACGGCGCGCCCTCGGCCGTGCCCTGCACCTCGATGAACTTCCCGTCGCCGGTGATCACCAGGTTCATGTCCGTCTCGGCCCGGACGTCCTCCTCGTAGCAGAGGTCGAGCATCGGGGCGCCGTCGATGATCCCGACCGACACCGCCGACACCGTCCCGGTCAGCGGCTCGCTCTTCAGCAGCTTCTTCTCGCGCAGGAACGACACCGCGTCCGCCAGCGCGACGTACGCGCCGGTGATCGCCGCGGTCCGCGTCCCGCCGTCGGCCTGCAGTACGTCGCAGTCCAGCAGGATCGTGTTCTCGCCGAGTGCCTTGTAGTCGATCACGGCCCGCAGCGAACGCCCGATCAGCCGGGAGATCTCGTGCGTACGGCCGCCGATCTTGCCCTTCACCGACTCGCGGTCCGAGCGGGTGTTGGTCGCCCGCGGGAGCATCGCGTACTCCGCGCTGACCCAACCGAGCCCGGAGCCCTTCCGCCAGCGGGGCACGCCCTCGGTCACACTCGCCGCACACAGCACCCGGGTCCGCCCGAACTCGACCAGCACCGAGCCCTCGGCGTGGTCGAGCCACTTCCTGGTGATAGTCACCGGGCGGAGCTGGTCAGCATTACGTCCATCGATACGGGCCATGAATCAGACCCTATGCCTCCAGCCGCTGGACCTCCGCATTGGACGAGGGCGGAAGGGCCAGCGGACCCGGATGCGACGGACTGAAGGCCATCCGGGCCGCCCACGGGAGCAGATCGCTGGCCCGGCGCCCCACCCAGGGCACGCCTTCGCGCACCAGCCATATCGCGTCCGCCCATCGGCTCGGCGGCCGGTACGCACAACCCAGATCCGGCGGTACGTCGATCCGCAGCCCGCGGACCGCCAACTCGTCGGCGAACGCCCTGGCGAGCTTGCGGTGCCCGCGCTCACCCGGATGCAACCGGTCGATACTCCAGAAGTCGCGCCGGTACACCTCGGGGTAGTCGGCCATGTCCAGCCGGATCCCGCCGAACCGCGCATGCAGGTCGTCGAACACGACGTTGACCTGCTCGATCCGGTGCCACAGCGGCCTGCGCAGCCAGGTCGGCAGGCCGAAGACCTTGCCGTGGTCGTGGAACCGGACCGTCAGCAACAGCGCCCCGCGGGCGGTCAACTGCTCCGCCACCAGGTTCAGGTGCTCGCGGATCCGGCCGGCGTCGAACGTCGATCGCAGGGTGTCGTTCACCCCGACGATCAGCGAGGCGATGTCGATCGGGCCGTCGGCCAGGGACATCGCCGCGGGCAGTTGTTCGGTCGCGACGACCGGCACGGTGGCGCCGCTGGTCGCGAAGTTGGAGAACGTCACACGGTGGGAGCTGGCCAGGGAGTCGGCGAGCAGCGAGGCCCAGCCCCGCCACCCCTCGCCCGGGCGCGCACCGGCACCGGACAGGTCGGTCGTACTGCTGCCGTTCATCGGGTCCCCGACCCCTACGGTGGTCGAGTCCCCCAGTGCCACGTAGTGGAGGCTCACATTCCGCCATGGTGGGCGCACGGAGCGAGACTGTGATGTTCGGCGGATGACGAGTGGGGCAACGGCATGTCAAAGGCAGGTGATTGAGGATCAGAACTGCGCGGAGTTAGGCTTCTGGAAACAACTATGTGCAGGAGTGCCTGGTATGAGTGATCTTCGGTTTGGCGTGGTGGGTCTCGGGGCCCGGAGTCGGATCGCGAAGTACGCGCACCGGCCCGGCGAGGGGTCGGAGGTCGTGGCCGTTGCCGACCCGTCCGCACCCCAGCGGGACGCGACGCTCGAGTTGTACCCGCAAGCAACGGCGTACGCCGACCACACCGAGCTGCTGGACGGCAAGCTCGACGGTGTGTTCCTGACGACGCCCGACGACCTGCACGAGGGACCGGCGATCGACTTTCTCCGGGCCGGGGTCAACGTGTTCGTGGAGAAGCCGCTGGCGATCACCACCGAGGGCTGCGACCGGGTCCTGCAGGCGGCGTACGACTCCGGCGCCCGGCTGTACGTCGGCCACAACATGCGCCACATGCCCGTCGTACTGACGATGCGCAAGCTGATCCAGGACGGCGCGATCGGTGACGTGAAGGCGATCTGGTGCCGGCACTTCGTCGGCCACGGGGGTGACTTCTACTTCAAGGACTGGCACGCCGACCGCCGCCGTACCACCGGGCTGCTGCTGCAGAAGGGTGCCCACGACATCGACGTGATGCACTGGCTGGCCGGCGGCTACACGACCCGGGTCAACGCGATGGGCGCCCTCACGCTGTACGGCGGCATCACGGACCGGCAGGATCGCTCGGACCAGCGGTTCAAGGAGTTCGTCAGCGAGAAGAACTGGCCGCCGCTGGAGCAGACGGGCCTGGCGCCCGTGATGGACGTCGAGGACATCTCCCAGGTGAACCTGCTGCTCGACAACGGCGTCATGATGAACTACGAGCAGTGCCACTACACGCCGGACTACTGGCGCAACTACACCGTCATCGGCACCCGCGGCCGGCTGGAGAACTTCGGCGACACCGCGGGCGGCGTGGTGAAGGTGTGGAACAGCCGTCGCTCCGGGTACCGCGAGGACGCCGACCAGGTCGTCGAGATCGCCGGTGAGACCGAGCACCACGGCGGCGCCGACCCGCACCTGGTGGCCGAGTTCGTGAACTTCGTCCGCGACGGCGGCGCGACGCTCACCTCCCCGGTCGCCGCCCGCGCCGCGGTCGCCGCCGGCTACGCCGCCACCCAGTCGCTGCGCGCGGACGGCGTACCGCAGGACATCCCCCCGCTCGACCCGGCCCTGGTCAGCTATTTCGACCATGGCCAGACGCGCTGAGTGCTACCATCCACGACGTGACCTGGTACGCCGCGATGCGAATGCTGAGCCCTCGATGCGGGAGGACTTCAGCGGCGTAGGCACGTGTGCTTGCAGCGAGAGGCCCCCGATGTCGGGGGCCTCTTTCGTTTCCCAGGAAGCTGCAACCACCCAGGAGCCATCGCATGTACCCGATCACCTACATCACCGACTGTCACGACGGCAACGCCCGAGCCAGACTCAGCGCCCGGATCGGCGCGCTGTTCGGTCAATCACCGACGATCGTCGCCGCCGACGGACCCGATCCGGAGTCGTTCGCCGCACTGACCCTGCTCGACTGCCTCTTCGCCACCGAGTCACTGGGCGAGGACGGCCACCCGACCATCACGCTGCTCAACATCGCGCCCCGCGACGGCGTCTGGCCGAACGGCGTGCCGTTCTGCTTCTTCTGGCACGGCAAGCACCTCGTCGCGAGCACCTTCAACGCCCGCGCACTCTCGTTGGTACGCCGCGAGCTCGGCATCGAGCGTGTCTACGTCACGGACATCCGCGAGGCCGTCACCGCAGCCGGATTCGCGCCGGCCGAGATCGAGAAGATCGCCGGTACCCAGTTCAGGAGCCTGTGGTACCTGCCGTTGCTGGCCAAGTGGGTCGCCGACGGCCGCGCCGTACCGGCCGTCGAGACCGTCATCCCCGAGACGCTCGACGCCGACCCGATCGTTGCCGTCGTCGACAACTTCGGCAACTGCAAGCTCGACCGCGACCTCGGCCTCGTCCCCGGCGACACCGTGACCATTGCCAAGGGCAACGACGTGTTCGTCGACGTGGCCTGCTACCCGCACCTGACCGCGGTACCGCGGAACGCGCCCGGCATCATCCAGGGCAGCTCCGGCACCGGCTTCACCGAGCTCGTGATCCGCGGCGGCTCGGCAGCGGCCGCCTTCGGTCTGCGACCAGGTGATCCCCTGCCCGCCCAGGTGGCCGAGAAGGTGGCCTGACTACGGTCCCATCCGAAGACCACCGAGCTGCTCGAAGGCGCGGTCCATCATCGCGAGGTACTTCGGCAGCGGACCGTCGACCTGCAACTGCTGGTACGTCGCCATCACGACCCCGACGACCGCCCCGGCCCAGGCCCGGACAGCGATGTCGTCCGGGGCCCGGCCGGTCCGTTCGGCCGCGAGCGCGGCGAGCAGGTCGATGCCTTCGTAGAACTGATCGAGCATCCGCACCCGGAGCTCGGGAGCGTTCATCACCAACTGCTGGCGTTGGGACTCCAGCGCCCACTCGTCCTCGGTCAGGGTGTTGAGGCTGTCCCGGATCGAGGCGCGGAGGGCGTCGGTCGGAGTCATCTCGGGAGGCTGACCGCGGAACAGTTCGATCAGCACCGGGTCGAGCCGGTCGAGGACGATCGTGTCCTCCTTGGTCGGGAAGTACCGGAAGAACGTCGCCGGCGAGACCTCGGCCGCGTCGGCGATCTCCTGGACCGTGGTCTCGGCGTACCCCTGGTCCCGGAACAGGCGCAGCGCATGCTCCTGGATCGCCGCCCTGGTCCTGGCCTTCTTCCGCTCCCGCAACCCGCTCATGCCTTGATTGTGGCAAGTTCCTCGGACTGTGGAGCAACATCCCGGGTGCGGCGTGGCAGAAAGGCGATGGCGAGCACGATCGAGGCCACCGCGAGCCCACTGCACACCCACAACGTCACGTTCATGCCGTCGACGAACGCGGCGCGCGCCGAGCGGGTCAGCCCCGGAGAACCCATCGCGACCGCGGCCGACGCGCTGTCGCGGGCCACGCCGGCGGCCGCGGGCGGCAGTCCGCTGACATCCAGATGGCTCCGGTACGCCGCGTTCAGCACCGTACCGAGAATGGCGACCCCGAGCGTGCCACCGACCTGACGAGACGCCTGGATCAGCGCGGACCCGGATCCGCTGCGCTCCATCGGCAACGCCGCGAGCGCCAGCCCGTTCATCGGCGGCAGCGTGAACCCGATGCTCACCCCGACCAGACTGACCCAGATCGCGGTGAACCCGTAGCCGCCGTCGACCCGCGTGAACCCGCCGATCACCAACCCGGCCAGCATCAACGAGAACCCGATCACCACCGTCACCCGGGCCCCGACCCGCTCGAGCAGCCGCTCGGCCGCCTTGGCGCCGATCAGCATCCCGCCGATGATCGGCAGCAACCGCAGCCCGGCCTGGAACGCGTCCGCGCCCTGCACCGCCTGGGACAACTGCGGCAGCACGAACAGCAACCCCACCAGGGCGAACGACGCCAATGTCGCGAGCACGGTCCCCCAGGTGAACCCCGGCGACTTGAACAACTTCAGGTCGACCAGCGGATCCGTCGCACGCCGGGCCCAGGCACAGAACGCGGTCAGGAAGATCACTCCGCCCGCGATCCCACCCAGCGTCCAGCCCGAACCCCAACCGCGCTCGCCGGCCGCGATGAACCCGTACGTCAGCGACACCAGCCCGGCCGCGGTCAGCAGGATCCCCGGTACGTCGATCCGCCGCGACCGGTGGCCGCCCGTCGACGGAATCAGCAGGGCCACTGCAACTAGTCCAATTGCAACTAGTGGCAGGTTGATCAGGAAGATGGAGCCCCAGCGGTAGTGGTCCAGCAACCAGCCGCCGAGCAGCGGACCGAGCGGGATGCCGATCGAGTTCGCCATCAGCCAGATCGTCATCGCCCGCTGCCGTTCCTCGGGCGCGAAGAGCAGGTTGAGCAGGGACATCGACAACGGGATCAGGAACGCCGAGCCGACCCCGAGCGCCGCCCGCGCCGCGATCAACTGACCCGGAGAGTTCGCGAACGCGCACGCCGCGGACGCCAGCCCGAAGACCACGAGCGCACCCAGCATGAGCCGCTTCGGCCCGAACCGGTCGCCGAGCAGACCGGCCGGGAGCAGCAGCGACGCGAGCACCAGCGTGTACGCGTTCGCGAACCATTGGAGCTGACTGGTCGACGCCTTCAGGTCGGTCGCGAGCGTCGGCAGCGCGACGTTCAGCACGGTCAGGTCGAGCCCGATGACGATCAGGCTGATGGACATCGCACCCAGCGCCCACCACCGGCGCGGGTCGAGGGTCGTCGCGGTCATGACTAACACCTTTCTGAGATCAACTCTAATTTGAGAGTAGATCTCAGAATTGCGAGATGTCTAGTCCCGCTCCGCCGCCAGACCGGTCAGCACATGGTCGAGACTGCGCGCGAACAGCTGGTCGAACCGGTCAGCCGCGTGCGGAGTCCCGGCCTCGAGCATCATCCGGCTCAGATGCGGATAGTCGCCGCTGCCGATGACCCGCTCGGCGTACTGCGACTGCTTGCTCAGCCAATCCGCCATCGTCGAGCCGGCCTCACGCTCGGTCGACTCCTCGAGGGCGTGGCCACGGACGAAGGTCAGCACGGTCGCTGCCTGCATCAGCACCTCATCGGCACTCAGCCTCGGTACGTCGAGCGCGCCGTACGTCGCCTCCAGCCAGGCCAGTGAATTCGGGCCGAGGGCGGGCCTGGTCGCCGGCAGCCGGACGAGCCAGGGGTGGCGCAGCATCAAGGCCCGTTGCGCGTGAGCGATCGCGGCCAGGTCGGCACGCCAGTCTCCCGTCAAGGCAGGCGGGCGGGCGTCACCCATCGCCTGGTCGACCATCAGGTCGAGGAGTTCGTCCTTGTCGTCGACGTACCGGTAGAGCGAGGTCGTGCCGGTGCCGAGGTCGGTCGCGACGCGGCGCATCGACACCGCCGCGAGGCCCTCGGCATCCGCGACCCGGACGGCGGCCGCGGCGATCTCGGTGCGGCTGTGCGCCGGCCGGGGTCCGCGGGCGGCTCGCTCCGGGCGCAGCCAGATCGGTGGTCGGTCCATGCCGGGAGTTTACTGCGCACGGCGTTCGCAGTACTGTTACTGCGTACAGTGTGCCCGGGTTGGGGAGGACGGATGTATCGCAAGGGATCGGTGGTGTCGGCCGACGGCACGACGATCGGCTATCGGCAGGTCGGGAGCGGCCCGGGTGTGGTGCTCCTGCACGGGTCGATGCTCGCGGCGCAGGACTTCATGAAGCTCGCCACCGCTCTGGCGGACGGCTACACCGTGACCGTGCCTGACCGCCGAGGGCGCGGCCTGAGTGGACCGCACGGCGCCGGGTACGGGATCGATCGCGAGGTCGAGGACCTGCAGGCGTTGCTCAAGGAGACCGGCGCTTCGAGGGTGTTCGGGCTGAGTTCAGGTGCGCTGATCGGCGTTCGCACAGCTCGGGTGACACCGGCGATCGAGAGGCTCGCGCTCTACGAGCCGCCGCTGTCGATCAACGGATCGGTGCCCGTCGATTGGCTGCCTCGGTACCGTCGCGAACTCGCCGCCGGCAAGACCCCGTCGGCGCTGGTGACCGTTCTCAAGGGCCTCCAAGCGGACCGGTTGTTCACCACGGTCCCCCGATTCGTGCTCGTCCCGCCTTTGAACCTCGCGTTCCGTTTCCAGCGCAAGGCCGCCGGCGACGACGTACCGATCGCCGACCTCGTCCCGACGATGTCCGGCGACATGCAACTGATCGACGAACTCGCGGACACGACCCAGGACTACGCGACCGTCGACGCCGATGTCCTCCTGCTCGCGGGATCACGCAGCCCGGCGTACTTCGGGCGGTCGCTGGACGCACTGGCCGACGTACTGCCCCGCTCGGAGCGGATCACGATCCCGAAGCTCGACCACTCCGGCCCCACCGACGACGGCGGCCCGGCCGAGGTCGCGGAGTCGTTACGCCCCTTCTTCGCCTGACACGATGCGACGCAGCACGCTCCGAAACAGCTCCGGCTGCTCCAGCCACGGCGAATGCCCAGCTGCCGGGATCAGCTCGAAGGTGTGGTGCGGGACGTGAGCGGCCAGGTCCCGCACGGCGGAAGCCGGCCGCGGATCGCCTTCGCCGTGGATGAACGTGACCGGGCACTCGAGGCCGGCCGCGAGACCGGGGATGTAGTCCTCGGACCAGCTCCTGATCTCCGCCCCGAGCGCGCTGTTGGCAGCGAAGTTGATCGGGAGATCGACGGAGGCGCTCCGGTAGGCCCACTCCATCGCCCGGTCCCGGTCGGCATGATCGGTGAACCACGACAACACCCGGAACTCGGTCTCCTCGGCCCGCGTGCGCTGCCGACCGGAGAGCTCTTCGAGTCGGGCAGTCTGCTCCGCGGTCATGCGGCGCGCCTGCTCCGCGCGGGACGGCGTACGCCAGTCGCCGATGCCGACGCCGTCCAGGTAGACGAGACCCGCCGCGTGATCGCCGTACGTCGCGGCGTAGAGCAGCGCGAGCGTGGCGCCGAAGGAGTGGCCGAGCACAACGATCCGCTCATGGCCGAAGTACGCGCGGAGCTCGTCGATGTCCTGCGCGTGCCGGGCCATGGTCTGGACGTCCGACGGATCCGATCGGCCGCAACCGCGCTGGTCGAAGCGGTGCACGACGGTGAGGTCGTCGATCATGTCCGCGAGCACGGCGTAGTCGTCCCACAAACCCGGCCCGCCGTGCAGGATCACCACGGCCGGCACCGTGTCACCAGGCGTCGCCGTTCCACTGGTTGCGGTCCACAACCGCACGCCGTCAGATGTCGAAAACGGCATGCGGGGTGGCGATGTCGACGGGACCGGAGAAGGTGCGGCGTGCGTTCTCGGCCTGGGTGACGCGGTCGTACCACGGTGGGACGTGGGTGATGACGAGCCGTTTCACGCCGGCCTTCTTGGCCTGCTCGCCGGCGTCGGCCGGAGTCAGGTGCAGGTCGGTCGGGTTGTGCGGATCGTTGTCCGGCAGCGCCGCCTCGGACAGCAGCATGTCGGCGCCGCGGGCGAGGTCGACCAACGCCTCGTTCGGCCCGGTGTCGCCGGTGTAGACGAGCGATTTGTTGCCGTGCTCAACCCGGATCGCGTACGCCGGCACCGGGTGCACCATCGGCGCGGTCCGGACCGTGAAGGGCCCGATGGTCTGAACTTCCTGCCAGGCATGGAATTCCAGCTCCTCCTCCATCCCCGGATTCAGCGGCAGGTCGTAGGCCAGTGCCATCCGCTCCGCCGCACCGGGCGGGCCGAAGACGGGGATCCGCGGGATCGGCGAGCCCGGCGCGTACTTCGCCGCGACGTACAGACCGCACAGATCCATGCAGTGGTCAGGATGCAAGTGGGACAGGCCGATCGCCCCGATCTCCGGCACTGCCAGGTGCCGCTGGAGCGAACCGAGCGCGCCGCTGCCGAGGTCCAGGATCAGGTTGAACCCGTCGGCAGAGACCAGATAGCTCGAGGCGGCCGAGTCCGGCCCGGGCACGGACCCGGAGCAACCGATCACGGTGAGCTTCATACCTCGAACACTACCGGCGAGTTCCGACGTTCGCAGACAGGCCCGTCGCGTCGATCCGCCTGCCACACAGGCGTTCCGCGGTTGACCGATGCCCCTGACAACATCCAGTGCGATCCAGGTCACATCAGCGGAGCCAGGCGAACTGGTCGACCGACGACAGCACCGGGCCCAGGAAGCGCGAGCCGATGGCCGCGAACTCGTCCGGGCTTCCGGTGGTGACGAAGCGGTGCTGCGGGGCCGGCAGGTTGTCCGGGCGGAGCAGGCCGGTCTTGGTGAGCACGCTGTAGACGTCCTTGGCGCATTCGTCGGCGCTGCTGACCAGGGTGACGTTGTCACCCATCACGTACGAGATCACGCCGGTCAGGAGCGGGTAGTGCGTGCAGCCGAGGATCAACGTGTCGACGCCGGCCTCGACCATCGGGTCGAGGTACTCGTGCGCCGCCTCGATCAGCTCGGGACCGGACGTCACCCCGGCCTCGACGAACGGGACGAACTTCGGGCACGCCCGGGTGAACAGCTCGATCTGCGGCGCCGCGGCGAAACCGTCTTCATAAGCAAGCGATTGCGCAGTTGCCTTGGTGCAGATCACCCCGACGCGCTGATTGCGCGTCGCGGCAACGGCCCGTCGCGCCGCGGGCAGGATCACCTCGACGACCGGTACGTCGTACCGCTCGCGGGCGTCGCGCAGCATCGCGGCGCTGGCGGAGTTGCACGCGATCACGAGCATCTTCACGCCAGCCTCGACCAGATGGTCCAGACACTCCAGCGCGTACTCCCGGACCTCGGCGATCGGCTTCGGGCCGTACGGCTGGCGGGCGGTGTCGCCCAGATACAGGATCGGTTCGTGCGGCAACTGGTCGAGAACCGCGCGGGCGACGGTGAGTCCCCCGAAGCCTGAGTCGAAGATCCCCACCGGTGCGTCAGCCACGGGAAAAGCTTATACAGGTCCGCCACCGGGCAGACCACAAGGCAGCCTTACCTAACCCGGCCAGAAGACACGCCGAGGTTATCCACATCTTTACGTTATGGAATTGCCTTTTCGCGTGATGCGCGCCACTCTGGAGCGATGTTTGTTCGACCGCCCCTCGTGATGCCATGAGCCTGGCGCACCACATCGCGGTGGTACTGGGCACCGCACCAACTCCACAGCCTGATCACGTGACCGCCGCAGGACGGGCGGCCACCCAGGCCACGGACACCAACGCGAGCACCGCAGCGAACGTCGTGACGGCCATCGGGCCGACCGGCATGCTGCTCCTGCTCCTGATGGCGGCGTTCGCGCTGTACGTCGTCTCGCTGTCCCTGCACCCGAATGCCAAGTGCAACCGATGCAAAGGTGCCGGCCGGCACCACGGCAGCATCTTCAGCTACGCCCAACGCCCGTGCAGCAGCTGCAAGGGCCGCGGGATCCAACCCCGACTGGGCCGCAAGCTCTTCTTCAAACAACAGTAGGCGGACATGACCTAAATCCCCTTTTAGATGCCCAAGGCAACAAATGGCATCGCGCCCGGACCGGCCCTCCGCCCGCCGGCCCGGACTGTCCCTACCCCTGCACCCGAGCCCGGTTCAGGCCCAGAGTTGGCCTTCGAGCCGGTCCTCGGCCTCGTCGATCGTGCCTTCGTAGGCGCCGGTGGACAGGTACTTCCAGCCGCCGTCCGCGACGACGAACGCGATGTCCGCTGTCTCGCCGTCGCGCACGCACCTGGCCGCCTGGCCGAGCGCCGCGTGCAGGATCGCGCCGGTGGAGATGCCGGCGAAGATGCCCTCGTTGTCGAGCAGTTCGCGCACCCGCCGGACGGCGTCCCGCGGGCCGACCGAGAAGCGGCCGTCGATCAGCGTCTCGTCGTACAGCTCGGGGACGAAGCCCTCGTCGAGGTTGCGCAGGCCGTAGACGAGTTCGCCGTACCGCGGCTCGGCAGCGACGATCTTCACCTCGGGCTTGTGCTCGCGGAAGAACCGGCCGGCGCCCATCAGCGTGCCGGTCGTGCCGAGCCCGGCGACGAAGTGCGTCACGGACGGGAGGTCGGCGAGGATCTCGCGCGCGGTGCCGTCGTAGTGCGCGAGCGCGTTCGAGGGGTTGCCGTACTGGTAGAGCATCACCCAGTCCGGGTGGTCCTCGGCCACCTGCTTGGCCACCCGGACGGCTTCGTTGGACCCACCCGCGGCCGGGGACGAGATGATCTCCGCGCCCCACATCCGCAGGATCTGGCGGCGCTCCTCGGAGGTGTTCTCCGGCATCACACAGACCATCCGGTAGCCGCGCAGCTTGGCCGCCATCGCCAGCGAGATCCCGGTATTGCCCGACGTCGGCTCCAGGATCGTGTTGCCCGGACGGAGCCGGCCGTCCTTCTCCGCGTCGAGCAGCATCCGCAGCGCGGCCCGGTCCTTGATCGAGCCGGTCGGGTTGTGGTCCTCGAGCTTCGCCCACAGCCGCACGTCACCCGACGGCGACAGCTTCGGGAGGCCGACGAGCGGGGTGCCGCCGATCGAGTCGAGCAGGCTGTCGAAACGCATCGTCAGATACCGCTCAGCCGCCGGCGACCGCGGGCAGCACGACGACCACGTCGCCGTCCTTGACGCCGGTCTTCAGGCCGCCGGTGAACCGGACGTCCTCGTCGTTCACATAGACGTTCACGAACCGGCGCAGCTCCTCCGGCTCGCCCTCCACGATGCGCTCCTTGAGGCCAGGGTGGTTGCCGTTCACGTCGTCGATGAACTCGGCCAGGGTCGCGCCGTCACCGTTGACCGCCTTCGCGCCACTGGTGTAGGTGCGCAGGATCGTCGGCACGCGCAGCTCGATCGCCATCTCAGTGTTCTCCTTCAGAGCCTTCTTCAACTGACACTGCTTCATAGGAACCAACCACGCGTACTTCTTCTTCCGTGACCTCGGCGTCGACGATCCGGTACGAGCGGAACTCGACCGGCCCGTCGTACGCCGGGGAGTCCGCGCCGTCCCGCGTCGACACCAGCACGTAGTGCGCGCCGGGCTCCTGCGCGAGGTTGATGTCGGTGCGCGACGGGTACGCCTCGGTGGCGGTGTGCGAGTGGTAGATCACCACCGGCTCCTCGTCCCGCTCGCCCATCTCTTTGTAGAGCCGGAACAGATCACCCGAGTCGAACTCGTAGAACGTCGGAGACATGGCCGCATTCAGCATCGGGATGAACCGGGTGGCCCGATCCGACCCCTCCACCCCCGCGACCACACCGCACGCCTCGTCCGGATGATCCTTCCGGGCGTGCGCGACGATCGCGTCGTACGTCTCCTGCTCGATGACCAGCACGACTCCACGGTACGGCGACCGCGAGACCGACCCCGCCAACCGCGAAGTCGGTCCACGATGCGGACAGTGTGTTACCAGCGGTCGTGGAGCTGGGGCCGGATCAGCTCGTCGTAGGTGTCGCGGACGGCGGTCAACTGGTCCTCGGTGAGCGGGGCGAGGGTGGCGGCGGAGATGTTGCCGGTGACCTGCTCGGGGTTGCGGGCTCCCGGGATGACGACCGAGACGCCCGCTTGGTCGAGGATCCAGCGGAGGGCGAACTGGGCCATCGTGGCGCCGGCCGGGAGCCAGGGCATCAGGCGGCGGACGGCTTCCAGGCCGGTCGCGAAGTCCACGCCGGAGAACGTCTCGCCGACGTCGAACGCCTCGCCGTGCCGGTTGTACGTGCGGTGGTCGTCGGCCGAGAACGTGGTGTGCTCGTCGTACTTGCCGGAGAGCAGACCGCTGGCCAGCGGGACGCGGGCGATGATGCCGACGCCTGCCTGCTGAGCGGCGGGGAGCACCTCGTCGAGCGGCTTCAGACGGAAGGCGTTCAGGATGATCTGCACGGACGCGACGTTCGGCCGGGCGATCGCGGTGAGCGCCTCGGCGCAGGTCTCGACGCTCACCCCGTACGCCGCGATCCGGCCCTCGTCGACCATCGCGTCGAGCGCGTCGAACACCTCGTCGTTCGAGTACACGGGGGTGGGCGGGCAGTGCAGCTGGACCAGGTCGATCGTGTCGACGCCGAGGTTCTGGCGGGAGCGGTCGTTCCACGCGCGGAAGTTGTCCGGCGTGTAGTTCGCCGGCACCTGCTCGACCCGGCGGCCCATCTTCGTCGCGACGGTCAGCCCGTCGTGCGACTTCAGCACCTGCCCGACGAGTCGCTCGCTCCGTCCGTCGCCGTACACGTCCGCGGTGTCGATGAACGTGACGCCACCATCGATCGCCGCATGCAGTACGCCGAGCGCGTCGCCCTCGTCCACCGCGCCCCAGTCCGCGCCCAACTGCCACGCGCCGAGCCCGACCACACCCACATCGCGACCGGTCCGTCCAAGCCTCCGCGTCTCCATGCGGACCAGTGTCCCGTAGGCGGATCTCCAGCACTCACCAAGGTCCGTTGACGGGCTCGAGCGCGGGCGTGCTGAGCGTGCGGCCCGGCCCACCGGACCGGTTAGTGAGTGGTGGGCGTCCGCCGCCTAAGCCTTCTCGAGACCCACCGTCAGCTCCGGGCCCTCACCAACGTCGACGGCCACCGCCAGCGTCTCCGTCATGATGAGCTCGCGGTGTGCCTCGACTGCTGGCAAGGTGCCGGGGTCGACGGTGAGCGAAACTCGCACTCGGTCGGTGACCTCGAGGCCGGCGTCTCGGCGCGCCTGCTGGATGGAGCGGATGATGTCGCGGGCGACGCCTTCCGCTTCGAGCTCGGGGGTGAGCGTCGTGTCGAGCACGACGAAGCCGCCGCCGGCCAGCAATCCGCTCGCGGTCTGGTCGTCGGCCAGCGTGGTCTCCAGGGTGTACTCGCCGTCCTGCAACTCGATGCCCCCGGCAACCACCACGCCGTCGGCGGACACTGACCAGTCGCCGCTCTTGGAGGCCTTGATCGCCTGCTGCACGTCCCGTCCCAAGCGCGGGCCGGCTGCCCGGGCGTTCACCGTCAACCGCCGCTCCACCCGGGTGCCGCCGCCGTCCGCCGGGGTCAGCACGACCTCACGGACGTTCACCTCGGCGGCGATCAGCGGCACCAGCGACTGCAGGTCCGCGGACGTGGCAACGGTCAGCTTGAGCAACGGCTGGCGGGCCCGGATCCCTGCTGCCTTCCGGATCGACGACGCCACCGAGCAGACCTCGCGGGCGCGCTCCATCCGCTCGACCAGTTCGGGGTCGTCGGGGAGGCCGGCTGTGGTGGGCCATTCGGTCAAGTGCACGGAGCGTCCGCCGGTGAGGCCGCGCCAGATGTCCTCGGTCACCAGCGGGAGCAGCGGTGCCGCCGTACGGCACAAGACCTCGAGGGCTGTGTACAGCGTGTTGATCGCGTCCTGCGAGCCGGACCAGAAACGGTCCCGCGAGCGGCGGATGTACCAGTTGGTGAGAATCTCGGTGTAGCCCTGGACCGCATCACAAGCAGAGGCGATGTCGTAGCGGTCGAGGTGGGTCTGGACGTCGGCGACCAGCGTGCGGAGGCTTGCCAGCAGGTACCGGTCCAGGACGTGCGGCGACGTGGTGGACCAGGTGCCCTCGGTGTCGGCGGCGTTGGCGTACAGGGTGAAGAAGGACCAGGCGTTCCAGAGCGGGATCAGGGTCTGGCGGACGCCGTCGCGGATCGCCTGTTCGGTGACGATCAGGTTGCCGCCGCGCAGGATCGGGCTCGACATCAGGAACCAGCGCATCGCGTCCGCGCCGTCGCGGTCGAAGACCTCGGTCACGTCCGGGTAGTTCCACAGCGACTTGCTCATCTTCTGCCCGTCGTTCCCGAGCACGATCCCGTGGCTCAGGCACGACCGGAACGCCGGCCGGTCGAACAACGCCGTCGACAACACGTGCAGCGTGTAGAACCACCCACGCGTCTGCCCGATGTACTCGACGATGAAGTCACCCGGGAAGTGGTCCTCGAACCAGTCGGTGTTCTCGAACGGGTAGTGCACCTGCGCGAAACTCATCGACCCCGAGTCGAACCAGACGTCCAGCACATCCGGCACCCGCCGCATCGTGGAGCGCCCGGTCGGGTCGTCCGGGTTCGGCCTGGTCAGCTGGTCGACGTACGGTCGATGCAGGTCCGTCACCTCGACGCCGAAGTCCCGCTCCAGCTCCTCGATCGAGCCGTAGACGTCGATGCGCGGGTACGCCGGGTCGTCGGACCGCCAGACCGGGATCGGCGAACCCCAGAACCGGTTGCGGCTGATCGACCAGTCGCGCGCGTTCGACAGCCACTTGCCGAACTGCCCGTGCTTGACGTGCTCCGGCACCCAGGTGATCTGCTCGTTGAGCTCGACCATCCGGTCCCGGATCCGGGTCACCTCGACGAACCAGCTCGAGACCGCCTTGTAGATGAGCGGATTCCGGCAGCGCCAGCAGTGCGGGTAGCTGTGCACGATGCTGTCCTCGCGCACGAGCGCCCCGGCCGCGCGCAGGTCACGGATGATCGGCCGGTTCGCCTCGAAGACATGCAGACCTTGGTACGGTGGAACGACCGAGGTGAAATGCGCCGCGTCGTCGACGGTCAGCACCGTGGGGATCCCGACGGCCTCACACGCGAGCTGGTCCTCCTCGCCGTACGCCGGGGCCAGGTGGACGACGCCCGTACCGTCCTCGGTGGTCACGTGGTCGGCCGCGATCACCTGGAACGCGTTGGCGGTGCCGGCGAGAAAGTCGAACAACGGGGTGTAGCGCCGGCCGATCAGCTCGGCGCCGGTGAGCCGCCGGACGACGTCGGTGTACCCGTACGCGGCCAACCGGGCCTCGGCCAGAATCGTCTCCCGGCCGTCCACCAGCACAACCGCGTAGTCCACGTCAGGTCCGACCGCCATCGCGAGGTTGCTGGGCAGGGTCCACGGGGTGGTCGTCCACGCGAGCAGGCGTTCGCCGGTCTCGAGCTCGACCGCGATCGTGACCGACGGGTCCTGGCGCGGCTGGTAGACGTCGTCGTCCATCCGGAGTTCGTGGTTGGACAGCGGGGTCTCGTCGTTCCAGCAGTACGGGAGGACGCGCAGCCCTTCGTACACCAGGCCCTTGTCGTAGAGCGTCTTGAACGCCCAGATCACCGACTCCATGTAATCGGGGTTGAGTGTCTTGTAATCGTGCTCGAAATCGACCCACCGCGCCTGCCGGGTCACGTAGCTGCGCCACTCGTCGGTGTACTTGAGCACCGACGCCCGGCACGCGTCGTTGAACTTCTCGATCCCCAGCTGCAGGATCTCCGCCTTCGTCTTCAGCCCGAGCACCCGCTGAGCCTCCAGCTCCGCCGGCAGCCCATGCGTATCCCAGCCGAACCGCCGCTCCACCCGATGCCCCCGCATCGTCTGGTACCGCGGCACGACGTCCTTCACGTACCCCGTCAGCAGATGCCCATAGTGCGGCAACCCGTTGGCAAACGGCGGGCCGTCATAAAAGACGAACTCATCCTCGCCTTTCAGCGACGCCCGGAAAGTCCCATCCCCCTCCCAGTACTCGAGCACCCCACGCTCAACCCCAGGAAACTCCGGCACCCCGACCCTCGGATAACTCACCCCCCGCATGCTACGCAGGAGACCATCTCAACCGCCCGCGCCGAAGGCGCTGACAAACAGCCGCCGCCGGAGGTGGTGGCCTCTGTTAGCGCATGTTGTGGAGGAGGGCTGACTGGAGGTAGCCGAGCCAGTCGTACAGGTCGTAGGTGAGGCGGCGGGGGTCTTCGTCGGGGAGTTTCTCCCAGGTGGAGTAGTCGTCCTCGTCCTTGATGTCCAGGCGGGTGCCGATGGCCAGGCGGAGGTCGTTCAACGCCCGGAGCCAGGACAGCTGCTCGTCGGGCTCCAGCGCGATCTCGTCGGCGCCGGACTCCTCCAGGGCCGACAGGACCCGCTTCGCGTCGGTGACCTTGCCTTCGCGCAGGCCCCGCTCGGTGAAGCGGCGGAACTCCGCCGACGCCATGTCGTCGGTCTTGTACGCGTCCGGCAGCAGCCGCTGGAGTACGACGTCCTCCGGCGGCGACGTCGGCCCGTCCGACTCCAGCAGCGCCGCGAGCGGGTCCGAGGACTCGGCCGAGCGCGGCGGCAGGCCGTCGTACAGCAGCTCGACCAGGTTGCGGAGCAGGTTCGCCAGGATGTCCGCCTCGTGTTCGGCGAAACTGACGACGACGGTCTTGCGGCGCTTGCGGAACCGCGTCACGACTTCTCGCAGGTGGCCCACAGGCCGTAGGAGTGCATCGCTTCCACGTCGCGTTCCATCGCTTCCCGGTTGCCGTTCGAGACCGCGGACTTGCCTTCCTGGTGCACCTGCAGCATCAGCTTCTCCGCCTTCTGCTTGGAGTAGCCGAAGTACGTCTGGAACACGAACGTGACGTAGTCCATCAAGTTCACCGGATCGTTCCAGACGATCGTCATCCAGGGCGGGCTCAGCTGGATCGCCTCGGTGACCTCGGGGCTCTCCAGCTCGCTCGGTGCGGTGCTCACCTGTCCATTCTCCCCATCATCGGTTCCGGCTTCGCAATAGGCTGCCTCTGTGACCCACTCGACGGCACTTCTCACGGACCACTACGAGCTGACGATGCTGCAGGCCGGCCTGGCCGACGGCACGGCGCAACGCCGCTCGGTCTTCGAGCTGTTCGCCCGCCGCCTGCCCGACGGCCGCCGGTACGGCGTGGTGGCCGGCGTGAACCGGCTGCTCGACGCGCTCGAGCGGTTCCGCTTCGACGAGCAGACGATCGCCTTCCTGGCCGATCGCGGCGTCGTGGACCAGGCTACCCGGGACTGGCTGGCGGACTACCGGTTCACCGGAGACATCTCCGGATACGCCGACGGGGAGATCTTCTTCCCCGGCTCCCCGGTGCTCGTGGTCGAGTCGTCGTTCGCCGAGGCAGTGCTCCTGGAAACCGTTTTCCTGTCGATCCTGAACCACGACTCCGCAGTCGCCTCGGCGGCGTCGCGGATGACTTGGTGGGCCGGTGGGCGGCCCTGTATCGAGATGGGCTCACGGCGTACCCACGAAGAGGCAGCGGTCGCCTCGGCGCTGGCGGCGTACATCGCCGGCTTCACCGCAACGTCGAACCTGGAGGCAGCCCGCCGGTTCGGCATCCCGAGCACCGGTACGGCGGCGCACTCGTTCACGCTGCTGCACGACCGGGAGCGGGACGCCTTCCGCTCCCAGGTCGAGGCGCTCGGCAAGGGCACCACGCTGCTGGTCGACACGTACGACGTGGCCGAGGCCGTCCGGACCGCGATCGAGCTGACCGGGCCGGACCTGGGCGCGGTGCGGCTGGACTCCGGCGACCTGCCGTCGCTGGCCGGTCAGGTCCGCGAGCAGCTGGACTCGCTCGGCGCGACCAAGACGCGGATCATCGTGACGAGCGACCTGGACGAGTTCCAGATCGCGGCGCTCGCCCCGGCGCCGGTCGACGGGTACGGCGTAGGCACGTCGCTGGTCACCGGCTCCGGGTACCCGACCTGCGGATTCGTGTACAAGCTGGTCGCGCGGGAGGACGAGAGCGGGACGCTGGCGCCGGTTGCCAAGAAGAGCCCGGACAAGATCTCGATCGGCGGCCGGAAGTGGGCGCTGCGGCGGCGCTCGGCGGCCGGCGTCGCGGAGATCGAGCTGATCGGGGTCGGCGAGCAGCCGGTCGACGACGGTGACGACCGGGTGCTGCTGCGGCCGCTGGTCGAGGCGGGCAAGATCATCGGCCGGACCACTCCCGAGGAGTCGCAGGCCTTCCACCAGAAGGTCCGCGACGAGCTCCCCCGCTCCGCCAGCCAACTCAGCCGCGGCGAGCCCGCCATCCCCACGGAGTACGAAGGCGACTACGACGCCCGCAACCCGTTCCACCCCCGGAGCCACACGTGAGTACTGCGCCCGGCCAGGCGGGATGGTCGGCGGACGCGCCTGCTGATGAGGCGGATGTGCTGGTTGCGCTGCGGTTCGCGGAGCGTGCGGCGCGGAAGGCGGTGGCCGAGGAGATGGCCGGGAGTGGGCTGCACACCGGGCAGGAGCTGGTGCTGGCGAAGCTGCTGCACCACGGCTCGCTCCCGGTAGCGAAGCTCGCGAAGGTGCTCGACGTCGAAGTACCGACCGCGACCAAGACCACCCAGCGGATGGAGGCCGCCGGTCTCGTACGCCGGGTCAAGAGCGCGGCCGACGCCCGCCAGGTCGGCATCGAGCTGACCGACCGCGGTGTCGAGCTCGCCGACACGGTCCAGGAGATCTACGACCGCGCCGGCCGCCGCGCCCTCGCCGCCCTCTCCCCCGAAGACCGTCGCATCATGCGCAACCTCCTCTGGACCATCACCAGCACCCTCGAGCCCTGACGTGTACGCCTAGATCGGAATCCCGGGGAGGCTCGGCGGTGCGTTGAAGCTCCGCCGCTGCCGAACAGTCATCCCGGCGGCACCGGCGACAAAGACGGCAGCGAACAGCCAGAAGTGGTCGGCCACGTCCCACGGCAGGACCTCGGCGAGGATCAGAAGTACAACCTCAGAGAAGAGCCCCAGGAGGAGCAGCGCGATGGCGACGACGAAGGTGGCCTCCATCTCCGTGGTCGCACGGCCGCGTCGCAGCCGCCAGCCGCAGACGAAGATCGTGACCAGGCCGCTGGATGCCAGGACCAGCGCCAGGATGTCGGGTCCGCTCCCGTTGACCGGAGCCCTCCTGGTCTCCTGGGCGGCGCCGTGGCCCGTGATCTCGGTCAGCCGGCCCCGCCAGACCGTGCCCATCACCCGGTCGCCGTCGGCGAGCTTCTCCAGGACAGGGCCGCTATGGCCGAAGTCCGTGATCCACCTGACGCCCGACGCGCTGGTCAGGACAGCGCTGCGCTCGCCCTTCTTGTACTCCGGGACGACCTGAACGTCGGACACAGTGAACTCCTCCGTCCACCGGCATTCGGCCGGTGCGGACGGAGCCACCGTGCAGGGCGGCTCAGTCTGGTACGCGTGTAGCTCACGGACGTTGTCCGGCGCTACCACCGTGCTGAGGTCGGCGGCGAAGCCGACCAGGGCAACACCGCCCAGGAGAACGAAAATCGTCGTGACAGTTTTGTCGAGGATCCCCACATCTCTCTGACGCGAAAAACGGGCGTTCTGTAGGCGGACCGCCGGTGTGATCCGCGCGACATCCCTCCGTCAGCGACCGGCGCCCAGCGATTCGGCGTCGCCGGACAGTTTCTGTGCCCTCGGTCAGGTCGAGATCGATCCCGTCGACCGCGGTGACGTCCCCGAACGTCTTCCGCAGACCGCGCAGGCTGACGGCCGTGGCATCGGTCACGGCCTTCACCTGCTCGTCGGTGGTCAACGCCGTCATCCGATCGCCGACATCACGTGCTTCACCCGGGTGTAGTCCTCGACGCCGTACATCGACAGGTCTTTGCCGTGACCGGAGTGCTTGAAGCCACCGTGCGGCATCTCGGCCACCAACGGGATGTGCGTGTTGATCCAGACGCAGCCGAAATCGAGCGCCTTGGACATCCGCAGGGCCCGGGAGTGGTCGGTGGTGAACACACTCGCCGCGAGCCCGAACTGTACGTCGTTGGCCTTCTGCAGCCCCTCGTCGTCGTCGGCGAACGACTGCACGGTGATGACCGGCCCGAACACCTCGTCCTGGATCATCTCGTCGTCCTGATGCAGTCCGGTGACGACCGTCGCCTCGAGGAAGTAGCCGTCGGCAAGGGGTCCGCCCGGTCGTTCACCGCCGAGCGCGATCGTGCCGTGCTCGGGCATCCGGGCCAGGAAGCCGCGGACCCGATCCAGTTGCAGGCTGCTGTTGAGCGGGCCGAAGAGCGCGTCGGCGTCATCGGCGAGCCCTGGCTTCGCATTGGCCCGGGCCCAGTCGACCAGCGTCTGCACGAACTCGTCGTGGACGGAGGCATGGACCAGGACACGGCAGGCCGCCGTACAGTCCTGGCCGGCGTTGAAGAAGCCGGCGACCCCGATCGCCTCAGCGGCGGCTGCGAGATCCGCGTCGGCGAAGACGACCACCGGCGCCTTGCCGCCCAGCTCGAGGTGGGTGCGTTTCAGATCGAGAGCCGCCGTGCTCGCGACCTCCGAGCCGGCCCGGGTGGAACCGGTGATGCTGACCAGGCCCGGCGTCGGATGCCCGACCACGGCCTGGCCGGTCCCCCGGTCGCCGCAGACGACGTTGAAGACGCCGGGCGGCAGTACCTCGGCCGCCAGCTCGGCGAGCATCGCGGTCGTCACCGGCGTGGTTTCGGCCGGCTTCAGCACGAGCGTGTTCCCGGCGGCGAGGGCCGGCCCGATCTTCCAGACCGCCATCATCATCGGGTAGTTCCACGGCGTGATCTGGCCGACGACGCCGATCGGCTCACGGCGGATCCAGGAGGTATGGCCGGCCAGGTACTCGCCGGCCGATTTGCCTTCGAGCATCCGGGCGGCGCCGGCGAAGAAGCGCAGCTGATCGACCATGACCGCGAGCTCCTCGGTCCTGGTCAGCTCCAGCGGCTTCCCGGTGTTCTCCGACTCGGCCGCGACAAGATCGTCGCCGCGCGCCTCGACCAGGTCGGCGAACCGGAGCAGCATGCGCTGCCGCTCGGCCGGAGTGATCCCGCCCCAGCTCGGCACGGCGGCCGCCGCGGCCCGGTAGGCGTCGTCCACGTCCTCCTCGCTGGACAGTGGAGCCGTGCCGAAGACCTTGCCCGTGGCCGGGTCGACCAGCTCACTGGTCGCGCCGCTGTGCGCGTCCCGCAGCTCTGCATTGATCAGGTTCCGCACTGTTCTCATCAGCACTCCCGAACGCCGGTTGGGCGTAAACATATGAAATCGGATGTTAAAGTTCAAGCGATCGGCGACAATGTCCGCGACCTGTTTCGAAGTCGTGTCGTGAGGGTTGGTGAGACCGGATGGCGCTGCGGTTCTACGGCAGTGGCGCGGCGGCGGTGTTCGCACCGCTGGAGACGCTCAGCCGCTCGGAACTGGTGGCCCGCCGGCTGACCGACGCGATCGCGCTCGGCCTCGTCCCCGACTCCGGGCAGCTGCCGGGCGAGACCGACCTGGCCGGCATCTTCGGCGTCTCCACCACCACGATCCGCGAGGCCCTCTCGTCCCTGCGGCAGCGCGGCCTGATCGACACCCGCCGGGGTCGCGGCGGCGGCAGCTTCGTCCGCGCCCACCAGGAGATGACGACCGCGATCGTCCGCGATCGGCTGGCAGAGCTGAGCCTCGCGCAACTGCGGGACCTCGGCGACCACTACGGCGCGATCGCGGGCACGGCTGCCCGGCTCGCGGCCGAGCGGGCCACGTCGGACGACGTACGACGACTCACCGCGGTCTGCGACAGCCTGGAGAACGCCGAAGGTCTGGGCGGACGCCGGCGGGCGGACGCGCAGTTCCACATCGAGGTGGCCGCGACCGCGCAGTCGACCCGGCTCTACCGGGCCGAGGTGAGCCTGCAGGCCGAGGTCGGCACGCTGCTCTGGCTCGCGTTCGGCGACGACGAGAGCCACCGCCGGACGGTGCTGAGCTGCCGCGACGTGGTCGCCGCGATCGGCCGAACCGACGGCGACGCGGCCCGCACCGCCGCGGAGGTTCGCGTGGCCGACTCGACGGCACGCCTGATCGACCTCAGACTGGCGTTGGAGGACACATGAGCACAGAGTCTTTGACCCTCGACGCCGGTCTCGAGACGGTGCTCGAGTTGGTCGAGTCCGTGGTCGGGGAGGCGTTCGGGCTGGCAGAGCGGATCAGCGCGGCGACCGCGGCCGTCTTCGACCGGCAGCCGACCGTCCGCCGCGCGGACCTCGGCGGCGTGCTCGAGCTGGTCCAGCCCACGCTGGAGGCCCCGGCCGCGTTGATCCAGGGCGCCGGCTTCGTCGCGGCGATCGACGCACTGGCCGATGCCCAGTGGTGGCTCGAGTGGTTCATGCTCAGCAACGGCGTCACCGAGCGCCTGATCGTCGACACCGATCCGCGCGGCGAGAACTTCTACGACTACGAGGCTCTGCCCTGGTACGACGTGCCGCAGCGGACCGGCCATCGGCACATCACCGGCCCGTACGTCGACTACCTCTGCACCGACGACTACACGCTGACCTTCACCGTGCCGGTCGTCGTGCGGGACCGGTTCGTCGGCGTGGCCGGGGCCGATGTCCGGGTCTTCACCTTCGAGAAGGCGATCCTGCCGTGCCTGCGGGCGACCCAGCGGAAGGTTGCCATTGTCAACGATCAGGGCCGGATCGTGCTCAGCAACAGCGCCCCGCCACGTCGGCGGCACGTTGCTGCGGACACCGGCCCCGGCGTACCGGATCGAGGATCTCCCGCTGTCGCTGGTCGAGCTCAGCTCGTAGGCAGGAACGTGTCGAGGTAGGAGTTGCGGAACTTACCCGCCGGGTCGTACTTCGCCGCCAGCGCGACGAAGTCCTGCACCTTGGGGTAGCGCTCGGCCAGCGTGGCGGCGTCGGCCGCGAAGACCTTGCCCCAGTGCGGTCGTACGTCGAGCGGCGCGAGGGCCTCCTCCAGCGTGGCGACGACCGGTCGGACCGCGGCCTCGTCCTGGATCCAGGTGAAGTGCAGCGCCACGGTGTCCCGGCCCTGACTCGGGCTCAACCACAGCTCGTCGGCGGCGATCGTCCGCACCTCGGACACCTGGATGATCGGCGCGAACCGGCTGCCCAGAGACCGCAGTACCTCGAAGGCCTCCGGAGCCCGCTCGCGCGGCACGAAGTACTCCGACTGCAGCTCGTCCCCGTTGCTCGGGGTGAACTCGAGCCGGAAGTGCGGGAGCCGCTCGTTCCACGGGCCCGGTACGCCGCCCTGCTGGGTCGCGTAGTCGGCCGGCATCACCTTGATCGGGTGCCGCGCCCCGTCCGCGAGCCGAGCACCCAGCCACTGCGGCGCAGGCTCGCCGAGATCACGCGACTTGCGCCAGACCATCACGTCCGGGTCGACCCAGTCCGTGAATGCGCTCACGCTGTACGCGCTCCCCATCACCTCGGCGAAGTCCGACCCGAGGCGCTCCACCGGCAACCCGTCGTACACCACCTGGCTGATCTGGTACGACGGTTGCACGTCGAGCGTCATGCTCACCGTCACCCCGAGCGCGCCCAGCGAGATTACCGAGCCGGCGAAATCCGGGTCCTCGCGGGTCAGCGTGACGAGCTCGCCGTCCGCGTTCACGAACGTGATCGCGTTGACCGCGTCAGCCAGCGGCCGGTTGGTGTCACCCGACCCGTGCGTCCCGGTCGAGCAGGCGCCGGCCACGGAGATGTGCGGCAGCGAGCCGAGGTTGTGCAGCGCGAGCCCTTGGGCCTGCAGCGCCGCCGTGATCTCGCCGTACCGCATCCCGGCCGAGACGGTCACGCCACCGTCGCCGACCTCGGCGACCGCCGGCAGGTCGGCCACGCTCACCAGTGTGCCGGCGCTGTCCGCGAGCCGGTTGAACGAGTGCCCGGTGCCGAGCACCCGCACCTTCTCCGCCGCGGCGACCAGCTCCTGCAGCTCCTCGACCGACCGCGGCCGGCGCAGTTCGGAAGCAAAGCTGATGTTCCCCGCCCAGTTCGTCAGTCCGCCGCTCATGCCGATCAGCCTCGCACACGCGGGACACTCACGAATCCCCGGTTCCAGCAACTGGTCGGCCCGCCGTGATTTCATGTGGCCGATGTACGCCTTCGCTGTCGCCGCGTTCTGGTTCGTCGTGTTCGTGGTCAGCTTCCTGCGGGACCGGCGGCTGTTCAAGAACGGGATCTTCCTGGTCCTGACGCTGATGTTCACCGGCATCGGCCTGATCTTCGTGGTCGACGCGTTCAACGACACCGCGGCCCGGTGGCTGGTGCTGGCGATCCTCGCCGTCATCCCGCTCGCGATCGCCGTACTCGCGGTGTTCCTGGTGGTCAACGGCATCACAATGTTGCGCCGTGAGGGCCGTCGGCCGAAGAATCTGCTGTCGCTGCTGGCCGGACTGGGCATCATCGGGTTCGTCGTGTTCAGCGTGGTCGTGCAGAAGATCGGCTGGGAGCCGCTGGCGGCGCTGCGATCGGTGCTGATCGGGGTGCTGACCTACATCGCGTTCCTGTTCGTCTGCTTCCTGGCGTACGCGTTCGTCTACAGCCGGGTCCGCTCGTCCCGGAAGGTCGACTACCTGATCGTGCTCGGCGCCGGTCTGCGCGGCGCGCGGGTCCCGCCGCTGCTGGCCAGCCGGCTCGACCGTGCCAAGCAGGTGTACGACCGGGCGCTGCGCCGGGGCCGTACGCCGACGCTGATCACGTCCGGCGGCCAGGGCCCGGACGAGGACGTCCCCGAGTCGCACGCGATGGCGACGTACCTGATCGAGCGTGGCGTCCCCGGCGAACAGATCCTGCGCGAGGACCGGTCGACCAGCACGATGGAGAACCTGACCTTCAGCCGCGAGTTGATGGCCGCGCGTACGCCGAAGTACCGCTGCCTGATCGTGACGAACAACTTCCACGCCTTCCGCGCCGCCATGACCGCCCGCAAGGCCAAGGTGAACGGCCAGGTCATCGGCTCCCCCACCGCCGCGTACTACTGGCCGACGGCAACCATCCGGGAGTTCGTGGCGATCCTGTTAAGCCACCCGTACCTCAACGGCGGCATCTGCCTACTGATCGCCGTCGCCGCCGTCCTGCAGCACTTCTAACGCAACATGAGGACGGCGGCTACTACGCCGGCGATGACGATCAGGACGCGTAGGACAGTGGCGGGGAGGCGGCGGCCGATGTGGGCGCCGGCGTAGCCGCCGACGATGGAGCCGAGGGCGAGCAGGCCGGACGCGGCCAGGTTGAGGTCCGCGATGAAGATGAAGATGGTGCCGGCGACGAGGTTCGCCGCCAGCAGGGCCAGGGTTTTCAGGCCGTTGACGATCCGGAGCTCCAGGTCGAGTCCGATCCCGAGGACAGCCATCATCATGACGCCGGCACCCGCGCCGAAGTAGCCGCCGTACACACCGGTCAGCGCGGTGAACACGGTGGTTGCCGGTGACATCGATCGCGGCGTGCCGTGCGGGTGGTCGGACCGGGCCCGCAGCCACCGCGAGATCCACGGCTGGACGCCGACGATCAGGCAGGTGAAGAGGATCAGCCACGGTGCCGCCGACGCGAACACCCGCGACGGCAGCGCCAGCAGCAGCGCGGCACCACCGATCGCGCCGACGGCACAGATCACGACGACAGCAACCGTCTGATGACGCGGCACCTCACGCAGTTCGCGCCGGTACCCGAACGCGCCACTCAACGCACCCGGCAGCAGACCGAGCGTGTTCGACGCGTTCGCGACCACGGGCGGGATCCCCAACGCGATCAGCACCGGGAAGCTCAGCAACGACGCGACCCCGACGGTCGACGTCAGGATGCCCGCACCCAGCCCGGCACCGACGACGGCCAACTGCTCCGGTCCCGTCACGTTGTCCTCATCGCGCCAGACTACGACTCAGCCGCATGAGGCACAGCGGCGACAGGAACAGCCAGACCGTCGCCACGAGCAGCGCGGTACGGATGCCGGCCACCCCGGCCAGGGCGCCACCGAGCAGTGCGCCGAACGGCGTCAGTCCCATTCCAAGAAAGTTGATCGTAGCAACGACCCGGCCTTGGACCTCCAATGGCGTAACGAGTTGCCGTACCGCCGTCACCGCCACGTCGACGGACTGACTGAGCGCGCCGAACAGCACGTTGATCACGATCAACGCGGCCACCGTCGACGGCCCCGAACCATGCAGCGCCGACGTGACGAGCATCACGAGATCCGAGATCAACGCGGCGAAGACCACGACCGGGCCGTACCCGAAACGCCGCGGCAACCACGCCGACACCAGCGAGCCGATCAGCACGCCCGGCCCGAACGACGCCAGTTCCAGGCCGACCAACGCGCTCGGCAGGCTGAGCGTGCGACTCAGGAAGAGCAGGTAGACCGTCGTCAGCGCGGTGAACCCGAACTGGTAAACACAGGTCGCCGCCGCGATCGCCCGCAACGACGCGTCGTGAACCACGATCCGCAAACCCTCCCCGATCTGCCGCAGCACACCGGTGCGCGGAACGCCGGTGGTGGTCCGATTGCGAATCTGGGCGACCGACACACTCGAGCACGCGAAGAACACCGCGCTCGCGAGCACGGCGAACGGCGCCGTCAGCAGCGACACCAGCCCACCGCCGAGCGCCGGCCCCGAGATCTGCGCGGCCGACCGCGTCGTCTCCAGCATGCTGTTGCCTTGGGCAAGCTGATTCCGCTCGACCAGGCGCGGCAACGCAGACTGGTACGCAACGTCGAAGCAGACCGTGAACACCCCGGCCACGAAGCCCACGCCGTACAGGAACGGCAGCCCGAGCCCGAGCCCCAACGGGACCGAGGCGAACACCAGCGCCCGACCGAGATCCGCGGCCACCAGCACGGTCCGGAAACGCCACCGGTCGACCAGTACGCCGACCACCAGCGAGAACAGCAGGATCGGGAGTTGTTGCACGGAGCGCAGTACGCCGAGTTGGGCGGCACTGGCGCCGAGCGAGGTGACCGCGACCAGCGGCACGGTCACCTGGGCGGCGAAGCCCGCGAGTTGTGATGCGCTCTGGCCGATCCAGAGCCGGACGAAATCACGATGCGTCCACAGCGACACGAAGAAGTCCCAGGAGTTCCGGCCCGGGGCATACCCGGGTAAGGGGAGGTGCCACTGCACAAAGGCTCTGCAGGCGGCACGCGATGACGGTTGCGGTCAGCGCGTGCCCGGTTGGCCGGGCATCCCCAACTCCTCCACGGATCGACTCGAAGGTCTCGACTCCAAGGTCCCGACCCCGCGGCCAGCCTAGATCATCGCCGCCGCGGCCGCACCAGACTTGATTCGTACGCCGCGATCACCAGCTGAGCCCGGTCGCGGGCGTGCAGCTTGGCGAGCAGATGCCCGATGTGGGTCTTCACCGTGCCGTGGCCGACGTGCAGATGCTCGCAGATCTCCTTGTTCGACAGTCCGCGGGCGATCAGCGACAACACCTCCCGCTCGCGGTCGGTCACCCCGTCCAGAGCGGTCGACGGCGCCCGGCCCGGCTCGGCGAGGCGGGCGAACTCCGCGATCAGGCGCCGCGTGACGGACGGCGCGAGCAGCCCTTCCCCGGCGGCGACGACTCGGATCGCCTGCAGCAGGTCGGCCGGCGGCACGTCCTTCAGCAGGAAGCCGCTCGCCCCGGCCCGCAGGGCGGCGTACACGGAATCGTCCAGGTCGAACATGGTCAGGATCAGCACCCGCGGCGTCGGCCCGGCCGCACAGATCTGCCGGGTGGCCTCGATGCCGTCCAGCCGCGGCATCCGCACGTCCATCAGGACCACGTCCGGCCGCAACTGCTTGCACAGCTCGACCGCCTCGGCCCCGTCCGCCGCCTCGCCGACCGTCGTCAGGCCGGGCGTGGTGTCGATCAGTACGCGGAAGCTGCCCCGCAACAACGCCTGGTCGTCCGCGACCAGCACCCGGATCATGTGCCCACCCGCTGGTACGGCAGCCGTACGACGACCTCGAACCCGCGACCGTCCCGCGGTCCGGCGTGGTACGTCCCGTCGTACATGCTCACCCGCTCCCGGATCCCGATCAGACCGTGCCCTTCCACCGCGGCTCCCCCGGCCCCGTCATCGGTCACCTGCAGTCGTACGCCGTTCGCGTCGGCGCGAACCGTCACCTGGCATCGGCCGGCCTGCGCGTGCTTCGTCACGTTGGTCAGGCACTCCTGCACGATTCGATGGACGGTCAGCTCAACCGCTTCCGGCAACGGCGCGGGAACGTCGATGTCGAGCTCGACCCGTACTCCGGTCGACTCGACGCGGGCGACCAGCTCCGGCAACGCGGCCAAGCCGGCCGGTGGGGCGAGGTCGGCAGGCTCGCTCGACGTACGCAGGAGGCCGAGCATGTGCCGCAGGTCCACCAGAGCGTCGCGGCTGGTCGACTCGATCACCGACAAGGCGTCGGACACCTCCTCCGGACGCACCGCCAGGACGTGGTTCGCGACACCGGCCTTGACCGCGATCAGACCCATGCTGTGGGCAACGATGTCGTGCAGCTCGCGGGCGATCCGCAGCCGCTCGTCGGCCACGGCCCGCTCGGCCAGCGCCTGCGCCGCCCGGGCTGCGGCTGCCCGGCGGTCCCTGATGACCCGACCGAGCATCCACGCGCCGTACAGCGCGGCGAACCCGGTCAGCACCAGCCCCACGTCCGTCCGCCCTGCCGGTGCACCCGCGACCAGCGCGAGGATCAGCACGACCAGACCGGCGCTGCCCGCCAAGCCGATCAACCGGCGGCTGGAGAGCGGCCGCGGCGACGCACGGGTGAGGGCGACGACGTACAGAACGTAGGCCGCGGCGAGCAGTGGATCACGCAGTACGTCGGCGGCGACGGCGATCGCCGAAACGAAAGCCACCACTCCCAGCGCAGGCAACGGCCAGATCCGCCGGACCGCGATCGGCAGCGCGAGCCCGAGTGCGACGACGACCGGCCAGCCGAGTCCGGTCGCCGACGTGACGAGCAGGACGGCGTACCCGATCGCGACGACACCGTCGGCAAGGATCAGCTGCCGGCGGGTCAGCCCGCAGTCCGCGCCCTCTGTCACAGGTCGAACCTAACCGAGCCGACGGACCATCACCTCGGACCGAGGTCCGTCGGCCCGTGGTCCGATGTGCGGCTCGCGGATCCGCGAAACCTTGGGCCGCATGCTCAAACTCCTTTCCCTGGCGGCCACCGGCCTGCTGACGACCAACGTCATCACTCCGCCCGCCGCTCAAGCTCTCGACTGGGGCGAGTGCCCCGGCGGACCAGGTGCCGTCGGCATCGAATGCGCCACGCTGCAGGTGCCCGTGGACTGGGCACATCCCGGCGGCCGGCAACTCACCCTCACGCTCGGCCGCCTGCGCTCGACGGGGCCGAAGCCGGGCGGATCCGTGCTGGTCAACTTCGGTGGGCCGGTCGGGATCAGCATCGACCTGATGCGCAAGTACGGCGGTGGCGAGGCCTTCGCCGGGCTGCGCCAGAAGATGGACATCGTCACCTGGGACGTCCGCGGCGGACCCAACAACCCGGGTCTGAGCACGAATCTGCCGTGCGACTGGTCGTACCAGCGGATGCCGCGGATTCCCCGCAACCAGGCCGAGTTCGACCGGCTCGCCGCAACCAACCGCGCCGCGGCGACGAAATGTCAGGCGACGGATACCCAATTGTTCGCGGCCATGGATTCGGCTAGCAATGCCCGCGACATGGACGCGGTCCGGCGGGCTCTGGGCGAGTCGAAGGTCAACTTCTACGGCGCGTCGTACGGCGGGTTCATCGGGCAGGCGTACGCGCAACTCTTCCCGCGGAACGTACGGTCGATGGTGCTCGACGGCACGTGGAACCACAGCACGGACAACTGGGACCGCGAACTGCCGCGACTCGCGCGGGATGTACAGACGTTCATCACCCGCTTCTTCGATTGGTGCCGTACGCAAGGAAACTGCGCGCAGGCGCCCAAACTCTGGCAACAGGTCGTCGCCCGGGCACAGCGCAATCCGATGCCGGCCGGAACTACGACGTACGACGGCGACGAAATCCGCTGGATGGGGTTGTCGCTCGCGCGGCAAGGAGCGACGGCGTATCCGAAGCTCGCCGCCGCGATCAAGACGGCCGCGGCGACCGCCGACGCGTCCGGGTTCGTGCCGGAGCCGCCGAACGCGCCGTTCCCGGGCTCACCCACGCCTGGCGTGGTGGAGTGCACCGACTGGCCGCACCCGGCGAACCAGCGCCAGCTCGAACGGCAGGTGCGCGCGATGGAGGCTGCTGCTCCCTACACCGGCGCGGCGGGCACGATCGAGCAAGCCATCTTGTCCTGCGTTGGCTGGCCGGTCCCTGTCCGCAACCCACCCGCCGCGCTGCCGCACGGTCTGCCACCGCTGCTGATGGCGGGCAACTGGAGCGAGTACGACACGGGATCGCGAGTCATCCAGCAGGTGCCTGGCAGCGGGTCGATCTACCACGACGGGCCGGGGCACACGCTGTACCAGTCCAACGACTGCGCCCGGGCCAAGATCGACGACTACTTGTCCGAGCTCGTCGTCCCGGTCCGCGGCACGCGGTGTTGAGTCAGCGGACCTTGACCTTGGCCGTCGGGCTCTTCTGAACGTTGCGGCCGTCGCTGACCTCGAGGTGGTACGAGAGCGCGTGACCGCTGGCCAGGCGGGAGTCGGTGACGGTCGTGACGGTCGGCTTGGTCCAGGAGTTCGACGTACGCGACCAGCTACCGATCCGCGTGCTGCCGCGGTACAGCAGGTAGGTGAGGGTGAGGTTGTCCCGGTCGAGCACGGTCGGGAAGCTGATCGTCACCTTGTTGGCCCGCGCGCTGGCGACCTTCGGCGCGGCCGGCCGGATCGGCGCGGCGCCACCGGGAGTGCTGGTGAACCGGGTCAGGCCTTCCTGCGGCACGCCGTTCACCTCGGTGAAATCGCCTCCGGACCACAGGTCGTTGCCGCCGGACGCGAACGACAGCGGGCCGACGAGAGTCTCGCCGCCGGCGTCGGTGTTCGGGAACCACGGGCCGAGCTTGCCGGTGATCGTGCTGTAGACGAGTAGATGATGCATGCCGGTCTTGTCCGGGAACCCGCCGTCGGAGCTGCAGTCGTGCGCATGCGAGCCCTTGTACAGCCAGTTGCCGATCGCCTTGATCGCCTCGGTCGCGCCCAGGCAGTTGCTCTGCCAGATCAGCTTGCCGGTCGTCGCGTCGGCGGCCAGTACCCCGTCGTAGCAGCCGAGACCCGAGCCGGCGTTGGCCGCGAAGACCTTGTTTCCTTGGACTTCGAGGTCCTTCACCTGGCTGTCGCAGGCCTCGGACCTCGGCGGGATCGCCGCGATCGCCGGCATCGGGAGCACCGCGCCGGTCGTGGCGTTCAGCATCGCGAGGGCATGGTCGCTCCGGCCGCCGATCCGGGTGAAGCCGCCGCCGACGAACACCCGGTCGCCGTCGGTGGACATCTCGATCGCATGGACGTCGTTGTTCGCGTCCGGGCTCCACGGCAGCAGCGTGCCGGTGCTCAGCGTGACCGCGGCGAGCCGGCTGCGGGCCATCTTGTCCACCAGTCCGAACGACCCACCCAGGTAGACCGTCTTGCCGGTCACCTTCAGCGCCGCGACCCGGAAGTTGACCACCGGGTCCCACCCGGTCACCAGCTTGCCGGTCGCACTGTCGAACATCGCCACCCGCGACCGCGGCACGCCGTCGACGACGGTGAAGTCGCCGCCGATCACGACCCACCGGCCGTCGGGCGACGTGGCCACACTCCACACCGGCCCGTTCACCTGCGGCGCGAACCGGGTCGGAACGCCGGTGGTCCGGTTGAGCACCACGAAGTACTTCCGCGCCACGTCCCCGACCCCGCGGGCCTTCCCCGGCGGCCGGACCCGGGTGAACAGGCCACCCGCGAACACCAGGTCGCCCGCGACGGCGACCGCGTTCACGCTCGCGTTCGTCTGCCAGGACGTCTGCTGCACCGACGACAGCGCCGACCCGAATCCGCGCGGCGCGGTGTGCGCCTGTGCGGCCGACGCCGAGGACTCGGCGGCCTGCACCGCGGGCCCGGACGGGACCAGTGCCGCGGCGACCACAGCCGCGCCGGTGACAACTGCCAGAACAGCCTTCTTCATGAGCGAACCCCCTTGGGCCCGCTCCGGCGGAAGATGCCGACCCATGACTCGGTGACTATGCGCCGTCAAACGATAACTGTCAGCTCACGCTGTCGCGAATCCAGGGCCGGAGCTTGCCGGGGTTGCGGACACCCCAGATGTGCCTGATCCGGTCCCCCGCGACCTCGAACGCGTACACCGTCACCGTCACGCCGTCCCGCTGCGCCACCAGTCCGGGCTGCCCGTTGACCGTCCGCTCCACGATCGTCAGCTCGCTGAGCTTGCCCGCGAACCTGAGCATCGACCGCGCGATCCGCTCGGCGCCCTCGATCGGGCCGAGTACGGCGCTGACCAGGCCGCCGCTGTCCGCGACGACGGTGGCATCGGGATCGAGCAGGCCGACGAGCGCCTCGATGTCCTTGGCCTCCCAGGCCTGCTTGAACTGCCTGATGAGCTGCGCCTGCCGGGCGGCCGGCGTGACGGGGACCTGCGCGGCGCGGATCCGGCGGCGGGCGGAGGAGGCGAGCTGACGGCAGGCCGCCGGGGTGCGCCCGACGATGTCGGCGACCTCGGCGAACGGGTAGCGGAAGACGTCGTGCAGGACGAACGCGACGCGCTCGGCCGGGGTCATCGACTCGAGTACGACGAGGAAGGCCATGTTCACCGACTCGTCGAGGGTGACGCGGTCGGCCGGATCGAGGCTCGTCGGTTCGGGCAGCGGCTCGGGGATCCACTCGCCCACGTACGTCTCCCGCCGGACGCGTGCCGACGAGAGCAGGTTCAGGCAGAGGCGGCTGGTGACTGTCGTCAGCCATGCGCCCGGGGACACGATCGCGTCCTGCTCCGGCCGGGACATCGCGTACCAGCGGGCGTAGGCCTCCTGGACGACGTCCTCGGCATCGGCCAGGGAGCCGAGGAGCCGGTAGGCGAGATTGATCAGCTGGCGCCGTTCGTTCATGCCCGTACGACAAGACAGCGCGCTGGATTGTGAGGCCTCACGTTCCGGCGGACTCAGCTGTCGGACTGGTGAGACAACGAAAGGAATGTCCACCATGTCTGAACACAGGGTCGTCGTCATCGGCGGCGGGTACTCCGGAACTCTCGCGGCCAACCATCTCCGGATGCGCGCCGACGTCCACATCACCTTGCTCAATCCCCGGCCGCGGTTCGTCGAGCGGATCCGGCTGCACCAGTTCGTCGCCCGCACCGGCGACGCCACGATCGACTACGGCACGCTGCTCGGCGAGGGGATCGAGTTGGTCGTGGACAGCGCGACGCAGATCGACACCGCCACGCGGAGCGTGCGGTTGGCGTCGGGTGGCGCGCTGGATTACGACTACGTCATCTACGCGGTCGGGAGTACGGCGGCGATTCCAGCCTCGGTGGCAGGCGCGCGTGAGTTCGCGTTCGACAATGCGGAGTTCGAGTCCGCGCAACGGCTGCGTTCGCAGCTGGACGACTTGGCTCTCGACGCTCCGGTCACGGTGGTCGGTGGCGGCTTCACCGGCATCGAGACGGCGGCTGAGCTGGCCGAACAAGGGCGCAAGGTCACGCTGGTGTGCGGTGGAACTCTTGCGCCGACGCTCAGCACGCAGGGGCGCCGGTACATCGCGAAATGGCTGGCTCGGCACGGCGTCGTCGTACTCGAGGCCGAGCGGGTGACTGAGGTACGGGCGGATTCGGTCGTGCTGTCCGACGGCGTAGTGCGTACGAGCGCGCTGACGATCTGGTCAGCCGGGTTCGGCGTCCCCGAGCTGGCGGCCGCCAGCGGACTGCGTACCGACTCGCTCGGCCGGTTGCTGACGGACGAGACGCTGACCAGCGTCGACGACCACCGCATCGTCGCGACCGGCGACGCCGCCGCACCGTCGGGACAACCGCTGCGGATGAGCACGTACGCCGCCGGGCCGCTCGGGGCGCAGGCGGCCAACACCGTGCTCAGCCGCATCGCGGGAACCGAACCGGCGGCGCTCGACCTGGCGTTCACCGGAGCGTGTGTCAGCCTCGGCCGGCACGCGGGCATCCGGCAACTCGCCCGCAAGGACGACACCGCGGTGAACCTCTACATCGCCGGCCGCCTGGGCGCGGTGATCAAGGAGACCGCCTGCAAGTTCGTCATCGACAAGCGAATCCGCCGCGAGGCCCGCGATCCCGGCTCGATGGGCTGGCCCAAAGCCGGTCCACGCCCGACCCCGGTATCGATCACCTGAGGCGAACCCCAGGCCGGTTCATCGAGACCCGGCGCCGTACGCCGCGGTCGCCGTCGCCGGATCGGGCGCTATTTCGACACTGCCTTCTCCGCGACGAGACCGCGTCGTACGGCGACGCCGCCCGCGACGACTCCGGCCGCGATCGTCACCAATGCCCCGAGGATCAGCGCGGACGGCTCCCCCGGTCGGAGAACGTGCAGCGTCGTACCGACCGTGGCCGCCGCCACCGGGACCCCGAGCTGGGCCGACGCCAGCACGCTGATGCTCAACGGCTGCTTGGACAGCATTCCGGACAGGTGACCGATCAAGGCACCGACGCCGAGCGCCAGGCCCAGCACGATGAACTCCGGCTTGGTGCCGAGCTCCCGCAGATCGAGCGACGCTCCGAGCCAGACGAAGAACACCGGCCCGAGGAACCCCTCGGTCAGCGCGAACAACTGCCGCGCCAGCCGCCGCGGCTCGCCCACCGCCGCCACCGCGAGCCCGAGCACGAACCCGGCCAGCATGATCGACACATGCGTCGCCGTCGCCAGACCGGCGAGCGCGAACAGCACGATCAGGCTGACCCGCAGCTCGACCGCGAACCGCCGATCCTCCGACACCCGGTGCGCCCGGCGCCGAGCGCCGGACCGCTCCGCCCAGTTCAGCAGGACGAAGATGACCACCCCCGCGCCGATCACCGCCAGCGCGCCGAGGGCCGCCCGGCCGGCGTGCGGCGGATCGATCGCCAGCGGCAGAGCCACGATGCAGGCCGCGTCGGCGATCGCGACCTGAGGCAGCAACTCGACCACCGGCCGCCCGCCGAGTCCGAGCGAGTCGACCACCGGCAGGACCAGCGCCGCGGACGAGGAGGCCATCAGTACGGCGTACAGGGCGACGTGGCCGGTGTCGAAGACCGCGTTCAGGGCGTACGCGAGGCCGGTCGCGACGAAGCCGGCGACGACCGCTCGAAGCAGGCCTGGCCGGATCGCCTTGCGCAGGCTCACGTCCCGCACCGGAACGTGGGTGCCGGCAACGAACATCACCAGGCCGAATCCGATGTCGGCGAGGAACCTGAACTTGTCGTCGGACGACAGCAGGTACCCGAAGCCCGTCCGGCCGAGGATCACGCCCGCCAGCAGTTCGCCGAGTACGACCGGGATGTGCCAGCCCCGGGGCAACGCAAGCAGCGGCCCGGCCAGGCCGATCGCAACGACCACGGCCAGCATGGTGAAGCTCACCCCGCAGCTCCTTTCGCCAGAGCGCCATTGTGCTCCCCGAAGTCCGGGAACCGGCGGACCGCGATGGCTTGCCACCCGTTTATTAGTCGGCTAAGTTTTTTGTATAGCCGACTAACTATTGCATGAGGAGCGGTTCATGGAGCTGGGTTTGCAGGACGCGGCGGTGCTGGTGACGGGCGGGTCGTCGGGGATCGGGCGGGCGACGGCGATCGCGTACGGCGCCGAGGGGGCTCGCGTCGCGATCACCTACAACTCGCGGAAGGACGCGGCCGAGGCGGTCGCGGCGGAGATCGAGGCGGCGGGCGGGACGGCGTACGTCGTAGGTATGGACCTGGGTGCGCCCGAGACGATCGCGTCGGCGGTCGAGTCTGTCGTGGCGCACTGGGGTGGGCTCGACGTGGTGGTGGGGAACGCGGTCGACTGGGGCAACGCCGGGTTCCACGAGCGGCCGACGAAGGTGGAGGACGGGCCGCCGGAGTGGTGGGTGCCGATCATGCGGGCCAACCTGGAGGGCAACTTCCATCTCGTCCAGCAGGTGGCGCCGGCGCTGCGGCGGTCGGAGTACGGGCGGCTGGTGCTGATCTCGACCGATCTGGCCGAGCGTGGCCTGCCGGGCTCGTGGCCGTACAGCGCGGCCAAGGCCGGACTGCACGGGCTGGTCGCGAGCGTGCAGCACGATCTTGGCGCGGACGGCGTACTGGTCAACGTCGTCATGCCCGGCATCACGTTGGAGAACGGCGCACACCGGGTCATCCCGCGGCCCGCGCTCGAGCAGATCGCGGCCGGGTTCAGCGCGCGGCACCTGCCGGAGACGACCGAACTGGCGGACGCGATCCTGTTCCTGACCTCGCCGCGGACGAAGGCGATCCAGGGCCAGATCCTGCGCGTGACCGGTGGGAGCCTGCTGCCCGCATAAACGCGCAATACCGCCGCGACGGCGTCGACGCTTGTACCGTGGGCTGAGGGAAGTTTCCCGATGAAGGAGCGTCGTGATGGCCCGGGCACTGATCGTGGTGGATGTGCAGAACGACTTCTGCGAGGGCGGAAGCCTGGCCGTCGCCGGTGGGGCCGACGTCGCGTTCCGGATCGGCGAACTGCTGCACCACTGGCACGAAGCCGAGCCCGACGAGCGGCAGTACGAGTACGTCGTGGCCACCCGGGACCACCACATCGACCCGGGTGACCACTTCTCCAAGGAGCCCGACTTCGTGCACTCCTGGCCGCGGCACTGCGTGGCCGGGACGGACGGCGTCAGCTTCCACCCGAACCTGGACCCGCAGCCGTTCGACGCGATCTTCGACAAGGGCGAGTACGCCGCGGCGTACTCCGGTTTCGAGGGCAAGTCGCACGAAGGCGGCCACGCCCTCGCCGACTGGCTCCGCGGCAAGGGCGTCACCGACGTCGACGTCTGCGGCATCGCGACCGACTACTGCGTCCGCGCCACCGCCCTCGACGCCCGCACGGAAGGCTTCGGCACCACGGTCCTCATCAACCTGACCGCCGGCGTAGCCCCCTCCACCACCGAACAAGCCCTCACCGATCTCCGCACCGCCGGCATAAACGTCACTTGACGGGGGCTCCCGGGCCCAGGGGGATGCCTAGGGCCCACCAGGCCAGGAAGAGGAGGGTCCAGGCGATCGTCATCGAGATGGCCAGGGGGACGGTGTACGACGCCAAGGTGCCCACGCCGGCGTCTTTGCGGTAGCGCTGCAGGAAGCCGAGGGCCATGACGAAGTACGGGCTCATCGGGGTGATGGCGGTCGAGCCTGAGTCGGCGATCCGGAACAGGGCCTGGGTGGTCTCGGCGGGGACGTTGAGCAGCAGCATCATCGGGACCAGGATCGGCGCGGTGAGCGACCACATCGCGGAGCCGCTGGTGACCAGGACGTTGATCACCGTGAGCAGCGCGAGGATGCCGAGGAAGATCACCACCTTCGGCGCACCGAGGTCGCCGAGCCAGCGCGCCGACTCCGCCGACAGCAGATCGCCGATGTTGCTCCAGTCGAAGTACGCGAGGAACTGCGCGATCGCGAAGAACAGCACCAGGACCGGCGCCATCTGTTTGATGCCCTCGGCCATCACCTTCGGTACGTCGGCCGCGCGCTCGATCGCCTTCACGGTCACGCCGTAGGTGATGCCGACGAGGCCGAACAGGACGGCGACGACCATCGCGATGCCGTCCAGGAACGGCGAGTCGACGATGCTGCCGTCCTTGCCGCGCAGCGGGGAGTCGTGCGGCAGCAGCACAGCGACGATCGCCACCGCGGCGACCAGGAAGACGATGCCGGCCCGGCGCAGACCCTTGCGCTCGGCAACCGAAACGGACAGCTGATCCGGGTCGTCGCCGGGTGCGTCCGGATCGGCGTCCAGGTCGGTTCGTTTGCTCAGCACCAGCCTCGTGACCAGCGTGATCACCAGCGCCAGCAGGATCGACGACGCGATGTTGAAGAACCAGTTCGACAGCACCGAGACGTGCGCGTCCGGGTCGATCGTCTTCGCGGCCGCGGTGGTGATGCCCGCGAAGATGGCGTCGTTCGGGGTGGGGATCGGACTCGCGTCGTACCCGGACGCGATCGCGGTGTAGGCGACCACGATCCCGAGGATCGGCGACCGCCCGACCGCCCGGAAGGCGAGTCCGCCGAGCGGGACCAGGATGATGTACGCCGCCGCGGACGCGACGTGCGCCATCGTGCCGGCGAACGCGACCGCGAACACCACCATCGAGGTCGGCACGCGGGACACGCTCACCCGCATCAGCGCCTGCAGGAAACCGGTCCGCTCGGCCAGCGCGACCCCCATGATCACGACCACGATCGTCGCCATCGGCGGGAACTCGGCGAAGTTCGAGATCGCCGTCGAGACCGCCATCTGCAGTCCGTCGCCGGACAGCAGGTTCTGTACGGCGACCTCCTTGCCGTCCTTCGGCGACAGCACCGACACATCCAGCCCGGACAGGATCGCGCTGACCACGGCGAGGATCGCGGACAGGATCCAGAACAGCCAGAACGGATGCGGAAGCGCGTTGCCGATCCGCTCGATGACCGCCATCGCCCGGACCAGCCGGGGCAGCTCCCTCGTCTCGGTCGTCGTACTCATGAGAGCTTGTGCGCCTTGAAGAATGCGCCGATCAACTCGTGCGCCTCGAACGTCTGGGTGACGTACCCCGGTCCGGACGTCGAGTCCGAGCCCGGCCAGCTGTGCCCGCCGTCGGTGACCGCGACGTGTACGACGTCGGCCTTGCAGCCCTTGTACGTGAACTTCAGGACGTCGTCGCCGACCTGACTCGTCCTCGGATCGGCGTCGCAGTGATCGCGGACGGCCCAGTCACGGACCCAGGTCTGCACGCTGGGCAGGTCCCGCTCGCCGTCCCCGCCGTACGGGATCGTGGTGTCGCCGGTGCCGTGGATGTCGAGGACCGGGATCGGCCGGCTGGGCGCGCAGTGGGTGCCCTGGATGTAGAACGCGCCGGAGACCGGGGCGATCGCGGCGAAGCGATCCGCGAGCTGACAGGCGAGGATCCCGGTGAACCCGGCGCCGTTGGACTTGCCGGTGGCGTAGACGGCGCGCTTGTCGACGCAGTACTTCGACTCCAGCTCGTCCAGCAGGTCGGCGGTGAACTTGACGTCGTCGACGCCCTTGGCGGAGTACGGCGCTCCTTGCCAGGCCTGCTTGTCCTCGTCGCCGATCACACCGTTGGGGTAGGCAACGATCGAGTCGAGTTCCGAGAGGTCGGAGAACGCTTCGGTCTGGGCGCCGGTCTTGCCTCGACCGTGGTATACCAAAATCAGCGAGGACGCCTTGGAGCTCTTGTAGCCGGCCGGCACGTGCAGGCGATAGGTGCGGGTGAGACCGCCGCTCTGCACGGTGTAGTCGCCGCTCGGGGCGGCCTGTTTGCCGCAGCCGGGAGTGGTGGACGCGGCGGATGCGGTTGCCGTCGGCAACGTGGTGGCGGCGGCCACCAGAGCCGCCGACGCCAGCAGGGTGCCGAGGCGCCGGGTGGTACACCAACCGGTCGGACGGGATATTTCGGGGCGTGTGTGGTTCATCAGGGGTGCCTCCTCGGGCAAGCGGCCTGCGGGCGGGCAGGCTCGCGCCTGGACCTGGATGAGCGAAGGTCCAGTCTTCGGGGATGGTGCAGCGTCAGGCCGTGAGCAACTCGTCGGCGAAGGCGGCTATCCGGTCCGCGGCGGTCTCCACCAGGAGCCGGCCGTCATCAGCAGTGGCGCGCCGGGGATCACCCAGTACGCCACGCTTGTGGTACGTATCGAACCCGACGGACAGCCGCGGCCCGCGCGACTGCCGGGACAGCCGGGCCGTCGTGGTCAGTTCGTCGAGCGTGGTGGCGCCCGGCTCCAGGCGATCGGCCTGGACCAGGTCCGGCGCCAGGTACAGCATCTGTGCGGTCTCCGCCTCGCCGGCGTGACCGTGCACCTGGCTGACTCCTGTGATCAGGTCCGAGACGACGGACGTGACCGGGGTCCACGCGAACGTGAGCTCGCTGCGGACGTACTCCTGCGCGAGCACGGACAGGGCTGCGTTGTTCCCTCCGTGCCCAGTGATCACCAGGAACCGCCGCCAGCCGTGCTCCCGCAGACTGGCGACGACATCCCGGAGAACCTGCATGAACGTTGCCGGGGACAACGTCATCGTGCCGGCGAAGGCCATGTGGTGCGGCGAGACGCCGTACGGCACGGCCGGCGCGATCACCGCGCGACCGGCCAGCCGCTCGGCGACCCGCTCGGCCACGCCGACCGCGCGAACGGTGTCGGTGGACATCGCCATTCCACCACCGTGCTGCTCCTGCGCCCCCACCGGAATGATCACCAGCGGCGCCTTCCGGACAGCCTCGAGCGCTTCGTCCGTGGTCATCTCGGCAAGCTTCATGACAGCTCCGGGGAGGACTCGACGGCTCGGCGGATGTTGTCGAGGTGTTCGCGGGTGAGGCGCTCGGCTTGTCCGGCGTCCTGGGCGCGGACGGCCTCGACGATCGCCTGGTGCTCCTCGTGGTCGCGCTCGCGGTTGTCGTACAGCGCACGGATCTGCTGCTGCTCGCGGACACGGACCTTCAGCAAGGACGCGAGAACCTCTTGCAGCAAAGGGTTCCCGGAGGCGGCAGCGAGCTCGACGTGGAAGTTGAGCGCGAACGCCGGACCACCGGGCGGGACGAGCGCGTTGGTGACCGCGGCCTCCAGTCGGTCCAGGTTCTCGGCCTGCCGTGCGACCGCGGACTGCGCGGCGACGGCCGGCTCGATCACGAGGCGCGCGCTGATCAGCTGCAGCACCGAGTCCTTGGTGATCGGCGGCCGGTGCGGATTCGCCAGTACGACGTTGTTGATGGTCGGACCGACGTACGTGCCGGAGCCGTGCCGGAACTCGACCGCGCCGGTGGCCTCGAGCTTGCGCAGCGCCTCGCGCACCGTCGGCGTCGTGATCGCGAACCGCTTCGCCAACTCCCGGGCCGACGGAATCGCATCACCGGGCCGCAACCCGCCGTCCCGGATGATGCCGAGGATCGACTCGGTCAACCGGTCGGACAGACTGGGCGGCATCTCGGCAGCTGAGTAACTCACAAACTGACTAAATCACTTAGCCACTCGCCCGGTCAAGACCTCGCGGCGTCGGGCAACAAGTCCTAGGCGAGGCCGGCGTCGTGGACCAGGAGAGCGATCTTGGTGCGGTTGGGTACGTCGAGCTTGGCCATGATGCGCGTGACGCAGCTACCTCACTCAACTGTCGTTGCAGGGACATCCGCTGACGGATGGCATGGAGGCGACCGCTCGCGAGACGCCGGCTCAGTTGGCATGGCTGCAGGGGCAGATCGGCCGGCCCTTCCCGTTCGAGCAGTACGGCGTACTCGGGCTGGCGAGCGGGTACGACGGCGTTGCCTTGGAGACCGCCACGCTGTCCACCTTCGGCGCCGGCCTCTCGCTGCCGCCGAAGGACGAGGCGCCGACGCTCGTTCACGAGATGACGCATCAGTACTTCGGTGACGCGGTCGCCGTCCGCAGCTGGGACGACATGTGGCTCAGCGAAGGACACGCCCGGTACTACGAACGCAAGTACGCCGCGGCGCGTGGCTTCACCGACCTGAACGCGGAGCTGAAGGACCTGTACGAACAGGACCAGCAGAACCGCAGCGACTCCGGCCCGATGGGCCACGTCAACAACCCGATCGCGCTGCTCTTCGACACCGATGCCCCCGGCCAGCTGATGCTGACCGGCTTGAACACGATCGTCGGCGACGAGACCTTCCACCGGATCGAACAGACCTTCTTCGACCGCTACCGCGACCGGAACGCCTCGACGCAGGACTACATCGACATCGCCAACCGGATCAGCGGCCGCAACCTCACCCAGTACTTCGACAACTGGCTCTACAGCCCAACCACACCGCCGATGCCGGGCCATCCGGAGTGGCACAGCCCAGCAAAGGCAAGCGGTCCGGCTGTCAGCCGGTGACGGTGATCGGGGCGCCGTTCGAGACCAGGGACCAATCGATCGTGTGGAACGTCTTCGGGTCGACCTCGCCGGTCGCGGTGACGTAGTCGATCATGAGCTGGCGGATCTCGACCTGACGGTTGTAGACGACCGGCGCGGTCGAGACGTGCGGGAAGTTGCCGCCGCCCGACTGCCGGTAGTTGTTGACCGCGACAACGAACTCCTGATCGGCCGCCACCGCGGTCCCGTCGTACGCGAGGTCGGTGATCCGCGCGCCGACGGCCTTGGCGATGTCGATCTTGTACGTCAGCGCCTTGGTCAAGCCGCCGAGTACGTCGTAGTTGTAGTCCGGCGTACCGGTCGGCGCGGTCGGAGTCGGCGCATTGGTGATCTGGTCGGACGGGAACGGCCCGGTCCCCGTCACCTGCTTGTAGTACTGCGCCGAGAACTCCAGGTAGTCCTTGATCTCTGCGCCCGTCATCGTCACCGCGAGGAGCGTGTTGTCGAAGATGTAGAGCCCGGCGACGTCACGGATCGACACGTCCCCGGCCGGGATCGCCGCCGCCCGGTTGAACGGGGCCGCGATCGCGAGCACGGGCAGCGACTCCTGCGGGGTGCCGACCAGCGCCTTCGAGACCGCATCCGCCTGGATGAAGTTGACGAAGTCCAGCGCGGCGGTGTCCTCCCACGGCGCGGTCGCCGCGGACATCGCCTCGGTGCACGTGCCGATCTTCGAGTTCACGTACTCGACGACCTTGTCGTGGTCCTTCTGCAGCAGCGCGACGACCTGCGGGTCGGCGTCGACGGTGTTGGCGTTCAGCACCTGGCTGTGCCGGCCGACGACCTTCCACTGCCCGCGGACCTTCTGCAGGTCGAGGTCGATCAGCGACAGCCGCATGCCCCACTTCAGCGGCTCGCTCAGCACGACCTGCTCGCCGCTGGTCTTGTTCGTGACGAGACGCTCGGGAATCTCCAGGTGCGCGTGCCCGACGAGTACGGCGTCGATGCCGGGGACGGTCTCGGCCATCAGGACGGACGCGTTCTCCGGGTACGGCAGCGCTTCGCCGTACGACGAGGACAGGTCCATGCCGGAGTGCACGGACGCGATCACGAGGTCGGCGCCGGCCTTGCGGACCCGCGGGACCCAGACTTTGGCCAGCTCGACGATACCGCCGAACTTGAGCTTGTTCTCGACGTTCGCCTTGTCCCAGATCGCGATGCCCGGGTTGGTCAGGCCGAGGATGCCGACGGTGATCGGCTTCTCGCCCGGCACGTGCACCCGCTTCAGCACGTACGGCGGGAAGGCGGGCAGACCCGTGGTCCAGTCCTGGGCGTTCGCGCCGAGCAGCGGGAACCGCAGCTGCCGCTGGAACTTGCGCAGGATCTCGATCCCGTAGTTGAACTCGTGGTTGCCGAGCGCCGCCGCGTCGTACCCGATCCGGTTCATCGCGGCCGCCATCGGATGGGTGTGACCACCGGTGATGGGCTCGATCTTGGCGAAGTAGTACGCCAGCGGGGTGCCCTGGATCGTGTCGCCCGCGTCCAGCATCAGCGGGCGTGGCGCGTGCCGGTCCGCGGCGATCCGGTCCCGGACCGCGGTGACCAGGGTCGAGATCTTGGCCAGGCCGATGTCGTTGTGCGCGGTGTCGTCGTACTCCGCGTTCTTGAAGTAGTCCCAGTTGAACACGTTGCCGTGCAGGTCGGTCGTACCCATCACGCTCAGCCGGACGGTCTTCCCGTGCCCGGGTCCACCGGCGTACGCCGGAACGGCCGTGAACCCGGCCGCCGCCAGGGCGGACGCGCCACCGATCAGGGTTCGTCTGGTCATCGTCGTACGCTCACCGCTGTCCGTCATCAGCCGCCTCACTGGTCTGCCGGCCGGGATCTCCGGCCCGAGGGCCACCCTACGGCCGCCCCGGTGCCCCGATGAACCGCCCGGCGCGAGAAGATGCCCCTCATGACCAAGCCGCCCGGCAAGCTCCTGCCGTTGGTCGCCGCCCTGCTTTGCGGTGCCGTCCTCGCCCAAGCCGCCGCTCCGTCCTCGCACTCCACCACGTCCGCCAAACCCGCCGCCAAGGCGCCCAGCCACGGGCTCCTGAGTACGTCGACCACCTCCAAGCGGGGTGAACCGTCGGCGGCCAAGCCCACGCGTGCGGCCGTCAAACCAGTCGCGCCCAAGCCGCCGGCCGACGACTGGAACCTGACCAGCCACGGAAAGGTCCTGTACCTGACGTTCGACGACGGTCCGCAGCACGAGTGGACGCCGAAGGTTCTGCAGGTACTGCGCAAGCACCACGCGCAGGCGACCTTCTTCGTCATCGGGATCCAGGTGGCGCAGTTCCCCGAGCTGGTCACGGTCGAGCGGGCCGCCGGGCATCACGTCGGCAACCACACGTACGACCACAAGACGCTCACCCACCTGCCGGAGGCGAAGGTGCGGCAGGAGGTCGGTCAAGGCATCAGGTCGAAGTGCCTGCGGCCGCCGGAGGGCGCCACGAACGCGATCGTCCACGCGGTCGCGGCGGAGTACCACCAGCGTGAGGTTCTCTGGGACGTCGACACCGAGGACTGGGAGAAGCCGGGTGTCGCCCACATCGAGCACGCGATCATGTCCGGGGCACGGCCCGGCGCGATCATCCTGATGCACGACGGCGGCGGCAACCGCTCCCAGACGGTCGCAGCCCTGGACAGCGCGCTCACCAAACTCACCAAGCTGGGTTACACGTACCGCTCCCTGCCCTGCTAGCGGCGGACCTGCGCCGTCCCGCCGGAGAAGTGCTTCATGGCCTCGTCGATGATGTGGACCGGCTGGTCCAGCGCCTTGACCAGGAACAGGCCGGTCGGGCGCAGCAGCGGGTTGGGTTTGACGACGCTGCGGACCGGAGCCTGGTCGAGGCCGCGGACGCCCGCCGTGGTCGCACTCACGCCAGGCACGAGGTCGAGGTCCAGCACGTACTGTCCGAGCAGCTTCTGCTGCCGGAAGCCGCGGACCGTCTGCCACTGCAGAACAACCGGGTACGCCGCTCCGTCGCAGGCGAGCTCGAGTCCTTTGAGGGACATCCGCATCGCGACCGGTTGCAGATCGTTGGCGTCGTACCAGTGCTGCCGCTCGGCCTGCAGCCGGTAGACCATCACCGTGCTGAGCACCAGCGGGATCATTGCCAGGATCAACAAGATCGCGAACGGCCACATCCCCGAACCACGGAACGCGAGCAGGACGTAGACCGCGGCGACGATGCCGACCGCGCCGATCGCCAGCGTGATCCAAGCGCCGCGCCGCTCGACGGTCCGCACCACCTCGCGCCGGCGCCGGACCGCGTCCCGATCGACGCCGACGACGAACGGCGCCCCCGGATCCCGCGGCGGCACCTGCACTTCCACCTCCGGCGAATCGGCAGACTCCGGGTCCAGCTCCGGCTCCGGCTCCGGTGAAACCTGCTCCACTACCTGTTGCGACGTGTCCCCGTCCTCACTCACACGGGAAAGAATCCCACACGGGCGTGTCTCCCGCTCGCTCAGCTCTTGCGACGACCAGCCCAGGTCCAGGCGTAGACGCCGTCGTCGACGGCCTGGCCACCCTCGCCGAGTTCGAGCGGACGGAAGGTGTCGACCATCACGGCCAGCTCCTCGAACCGCTCCGCGCCGAGCGACGCCTCGATCGCCGACGGCTGCGGCCCGTGCGCGTACCCGCCGGGGTGCAGCGAGATCGATCCGAGCCCGATCCCCGAGCCCTTCCGCGCCTCGTAGTCGCCGCCGCAGTAGAACATCACCTCGTCGGAGTCGACGTTCGAGTGGTAGTACGGCACCGGCACCGACAGCGGGTGGTAGTCGACCTTCCGCGGCACGAAGTTGCAGACCACGAAGTTGTACCCCTCGAACACCTGGTGCACGGGCGGCGGCTGGTGCACCCGCCCGGTGATCGGCTCGAAGTCGCTCACGTTGAACGTGTACGGGTACAGGCAGCCGTCCCACCCGACCACGTCGAACGGGTGCGTCGCGTACGTCATCCGGCTGCCGACGATCCCGCCGGCCCCGTTCCCGCGGTGCTTCACCAGTACCTCGACATCACTCTCCTCGACCACGAGCGGCTCGGTCGTGGGGTGCAGGTCGCGTTCGCAGTACGGCGAGTGCTCGAGGAACTGCCCGTACCGCGACAGGTAGCGCTTCGGCGGCGCGATGTGCGAGTTGCCCTCGATGGCGTACGCGTGCAGGCCTTCCGGGCCGGGCAGCCAACGGTGCGTGGTCGCGCGCGGGATGATCACGTAGTCGCCCTGGACCGCGTTCAGTACGCCGAACACGGTCTCGACGGTCGCGGAGCCCTTCTCGACGTACACGCACTCGTCGCCGATCGCGTTCCGGTAGTACGGCGAGGGCTGCTCGGCCACGACGTACGAGATCCGGACGTCACCGTTGCCGAGCACGAGCCGACGGTCCTCGACGGCGTTCGACTTGGAGGTGTCGGTGAAGAGGTCGTGCAGCTTGAGGTGCCGCGGGGTCAGCGGGTGGTTGGCGACAGTGGCCAGGTCGGGGAGGTCCCATACCTGTGAATCGACGATCGCGGACGGCACGCCGGCGTGGTACAGCAGCGACGAGTCCGATGAGAACCCCTCCTCCCCCATCAGCTCCTCGTAGTACAGCCCGCCGTCCGGTTTCCGGAACTGCGTGTGCCGCTTCGGCGGAACTTCCCCGACCTGCCGGTAGAACGCCATCAGAATTGCTCCAGAGTATCCGATAATCGAACGCGTGCGTCCGCTTACCGAAAGCATCCGTTAGGCTCTGGGCCATGTCAACCGTCCCCGCCTTGTTCCGGCACCTGGTCGACGACGCTGCCATGTTCCCCCCGGGGAACCTGCCGATGGCCGAGGCCGTCTCCGCACACCAGGCTCACCTGAGCTCGCCGTACGCAGAGCTGGTCGGGCCGTTCGTCTGCACCGACCAGGACCTGATGGACGTCGCCGCCGAGGCGGTGCGTTCCGGCGCCGGGCCGCTCCGCGTGTCGGTCGTGATCTCGGGCGGCGCGGGCGGGATCGAGCCCGCCGTCCGCTGGGGCGATCGCTCGAAGGACGTCGAGGTGACCGCGGTCGAGGTCCGGCTGCGTGACGAGGACGACCTGTCGCGCAACGCGCTGCGCGTCGTCCGGGCCTGCGACGACTGCTTCGACGAGGAGACGGCGTACGTCGAGATCGGCCTGCAGGGAGCATGGGAGCGCGCGCTCGACGTGGTCGCCGACGCCGGGTACGCCGCCAAACTGCGCACCGGTGGGCTCGACGCGTCGCTGTTCCCGTCGGCGGATCAGGTGGCGTCCTTCGTCATCGCCTGCCTGGATCGCGAGGTGCCCTTCAAGTGCACGGCCGGGCTGCACAACGCGGTCCGACACACCGCGGAGGGCTCGGGCTTCGAGCACCACGGCTTCCTCAACGTGCTGCTGGCGACGCGCGCTTCGCTGGACGGCGCCTCGCACGACGAACTGGTTCACCTGCTGGACTCACGCGACGGCTCGGAGTTGGCAGGGCAGGCGCGCGGGCTGACCGAGGACCAGGCGGCAGGCGTACGGCGCTGGTTCACGTCGTTCGGCTCGTGCAGCATCGACGAACCACGGCAGGACCTGACGACACTGGGTTTGATGGAGGCTTGATGAGCTGGATCGACATCCCGGACGGCTCGCCGTTCGGGCCGGAGAACCTGCCGCTCGGCGTGTTCCGGCACGGTGACGAGGAGCCGCGGGTCGGCGCCGCGATCGGCGATCAGATCATCGACCTCGCGCCGGTCGCGTCGGCGCAGATGCTCGACGGCGCGCAGCTGTTCGCCGAGCCGACGCTGAACGCCTTCCTCGCGCTCGGTCGGCCGGCCTGGCGGGCGACGCGTAGCTGGCTGCTCGAGTTGGTGCGCAACGCGAACGATCGGGACACGGTCGAGCCGCATCTGATCCCGCAGTCCGACGTCACCATGCAGCTGCCGTTCGAGGTCGCGGACTACGTCGACTTCTACGCCTCCGAGGAGCACGCGTCGAACCTCGGCCGGCTGTTCCGCCCGGACTCCGAGCCCTTGCTGCCGAACTGGAAGCACCTGCCGGTCGGGTACCACGGCCGGGCCGGCACGATCGTTGCCAGCGGCACCGAGATCGTCCGGCCGTCCGGTCAGCGCAAGGCGCCGGATGCGGCCGCGCCGACGTACGGACCGTCGCAGCGGCTGGACATCGAGGTCGAGCTCGGGTACGTCGTCGGTACGCCGTCGACGCTCGGGAAGCCTGTGTCCGTTGAGGATTTCGAGGATCATGTGTACGGCGTGGTGGTCGTGAACGACTGGTCCGCGCGGGATCTGCAGGCGTGGGAGTACGTCCCCCTCGGCCCGTTCCTCGGCAAGTCCTTCGCGACGTCGATCTCCCCGTGGGTCGTCTCGCTCGACGCGCTGGCCGCCTCCGCCGTACCGCTGCCGGCGCAGGACCCACCGGTCCTCCCGTACCTCGCCGGCAAGCACCTGGTGAACTACGACCTCACCTTCGAGGTCTACCTGAACGGTCACCTCGTCAGCACCCCGCCGTACCGCGACACCTACTGGTCGCCGGCCCAGATGCTCGCGCACATGACCGTCAACGGCGCCACCGTCCGCACCGGCGACCTCTACGCCTCCGGCACAGTCAGCGGCCCCGAGAAGAACCAACGAGGCTCGTTCATAGAACTCACCTGGGGCGGCCGCGAGCCCCTCGTCGTCGCAGGCAAGGAACACACCTTCCTCGAAGACGGCGACGAGATAACCATCGCCGCCTGGGCAGCCGGAGCCACCGGCACCCGCCTCGGCCTGGGAGAGGTAACCGGCCGGATCATTCCTGCCTAAACTTGTTCATTAGTGTTTGTTTCTCTTGACGAGTTAGCGGTTACGTGCGAACTTTTCCCGCATGAAACGTTCAGTGGGGTGTGGAGTACTGGCTGTAGCGTTGGCTGCCGGTGTGCTGAGCGTGCCTTCAGGTGCGCACGCCGCCGGCGACCTGACCCTGCGGTCGAACGAGTTGACGGTCACCGTCGGGGCGGACTTCCCCCGGGTGGTCAAGTACGTCGACAACGCCTCCGGCCAGGCCCTCGGCGGGCAACCGGACGCGATCTCGACGGTCACGATCGATGGCACGGCCAGGACCGCGCACCTCACCAAGGCGCCGACGGTCCGCGACGGGCGCGCGTCGTACACGCTCGCCTTCGACGACCTGCCCGACGTCCAGCTCGACGCCAGTCTGAGCGTGGCCGGGCGGGTGACGAAATTCGCCATCGACGCGGTCCGCGACACCGAGGCGAGTCGCGTGCACACGATCGACATCCCGAACCAGGATCTGGTCTCGGTCGCGAGCACGGACGCGGGCGCGACCACCGCGTTCACTACCCTCGACCCCGACTCGACCCGGACCGCGGACAAGATCACCCCGGTCACCGCGACGACACCGGGCGAGGCGTCCCCGACCGGCGCGGCGTACGCGTTCGTCAACACCAGCGGGCTGGCCGCGGGGATCGAGTCGAACTCGACGTACGACAAGCCGTCCGGTCAGTCGGTCGACGACGGCGCGCGGTTCTGGCATCAGGCCCGCAAGAGCGCTGACGGCAGCACCCGCGTCGGCGTCTGGAGCGGCCAGTGGACGTACCGCGCCGACACGGCGCCGTACACCGAGCCGCTCCCCTGGGCGAAGGTCGTGGTGACGCCGGACGCGAACCACGACAAGACCGTCGACTGGGAAGACGGCGCGGTCGCGTTCCGCTCGATCATGGTCGAGCCGAACGGCGGCGACCAGGTCAAGGACCGGGTGATCACGCACATCCCGTTCAACTTCGCGAGCCAGGCGACACACCCGTTCCTGCGGACGCTCGACGACGTCAAGCGCATCTCGCTCTCGACCGACGGCCTCGGCCAGATGGCGATCCTCAAGGGGTACGCCTCCGAGGGCCACGACTCGGGTCACCCGGACTACGGCGGCAACTACAACCTCCGCGCCGGCGGACTGACCGACCTCAACACCCTGCTCAAGCAGGGCAAGTCCTGGAACGCGGCCTTCGGCGTCCACGTGAACGCCACCGAGTCGTACCCCGAGGCGAACGCGTTCAGCGAGGACCTGGTCGACAAGACCGCCAAGGGCTGGAACTGGCTGAACCAGAGCTACTACATCAAGCAGCGCCCGGATCTTGCCTCCGGCAACATCGTCAAGCGGTTCCAGCAGCTCCGCGACGAGACCGACAAGAACCTGCAGGAGCTGTACATCGACGTCTACTACCAGTCCGGCTGGCTCGCCGACGGCCTCACCCGGCAACTGTCCGACCAGGGCTGGCAGATCGCGACCGAGTGGGCCGACCGGCACGAGCGCACGTCGCTGTGGTCGCACTGGGCCAACGACCTCGACTACGGCGGCCCGACGAACAAGGGCCTGAACTCGCAGATCATCCGGTTCGTCCGCAACCACGAGAAGGACGTCTGGAACAACGACCCGATCCTCGGCCAGTCCGCGATCGTCGAGTTCGAGGGCTGGACCGGTGAGACCGACTGGAACGCGTTCTACACCAACATCTGGCAGCGCAACCTGCCCGCGAAGTTCCTGCAGCAGCAGAAGATCCTGGACTGGAACGCGAACGACATCACCTTCACCGGCGGCGTCCGCGGCGCGGTCGAGAACGGCAAGCGAGCCGTGTACGTCGGCAACGCCAAGGTCCTCGACGGCGACAAGTACCTGCTGCCATGGGACAACAACACAAAGCTTTACCACTACAACCCGGCCGGCGGCCGCACCACCTGGAAGGTCCCGTCGTCCTTCGCCGGTGCACGCAGTTTCACCGTCTACCAGTTGACCGACACCGGCCGCGCCAAGCCGACAACCGTCCCGGTCCAGCACGGCACCGTCACGCTCAACGCAGCAGCGGGCAAGCCGTACGTCCTCTACCCGGTAGCCGCTCCGAAGCCGCGGACCGCAGCGTGGGGCGAAGGCACCCACCTGCAGGATCCCGGCTTCAACGCGGGCAACCTCAACGCCTGGAAGCCGACCGGCGGCGCGACCATCGACACGCTCGAGAACGGTCAGCACGTGGCCTCGCTCGGCACCCGCGCTTCATCTGTGCGCCAGCGCATCACCGGGCTGACCCGCGGTCGTACTTACAGCGCCTCCGCCTGGATCGAGGTCGAGCCGGGCAAGTCCCGACCGACGACCATCAGCGTCGACGGGGTGAAGAATGCGGTGGCCAGGTCGACCGCGGAGAATATGGTTGCCGCTGACGACAAACACGGGGCGTACTACCAGCGGACCCGAGTCGTCTTCCAAGCAAAGGGAAGCACCGCCGACCTGGTACTGGGAGCGGCGGCAGGTCCGGCCAGGGTTCGCCTGGATGATGTGCGAGTCGTCGAGACGACGCGTCCGGCGGCGGGCTTCGTCGACGACTTCGAGAACGTCGACCAGGGCTGGGGGCCGTTCGTGAAGGGCGATGCGGGCGGCGTGACGGATCCGCGGACCGTCCTGGCGAAGAAGCACGCGCCGTACACGCAGGCCGGCTGGAACGGCAAGCTCGTCGACGACGTGCTCGACGGCACCTGGTCGCTCAAGTCGCATGAAGAGAACGCAGGTCTGGTCTACCGGACCACGCCGTCGACCGTGAACTTCCAGCCGGGCCACAAGTACAAGGTCAGCTTCGACTACGAGAGCGGTCGAGCCGGCCAGTACGCGTGGGTGCAGGGTGTCGATCGCCCGGACTCGGTCGAGGTCAAATCGACTCCGATCAGCGAGCAGCGGACGAAGGCGACGTTCGACCAGCAGTTCGTGGCCGGTTGTGGCGGCGATTACTGGGTCGGCCTTCGCAAGCTGAGCGATGGTGGTGACCAGACCGACTTCATCATGGACAACTTCGCCGTCACCGATCTCGGTACGACGTCCGAGCCGGCGGACTGCACCTCGGTCGCGGTGTCCGGCGTGACCGGTCTCGTCTCCGGCGAGGCGAACACCGTCACCACGACGTTCACCAACAACGATGTGGTTGCTGCCAGCAACATCACGCTGGGATTGACCGCACCGGACGGGTGGACCGTCGCGGCGACCACTCCGGCAACGCACGCGACCGTCGCTCCGGGAGCGACGGCGACGACGACCTGGGACGTCACGCCACCGACCGGCACACCGGAAGGAAAGTACGTGCTGACGGCAACGGGTGGTCAGGCAACGATCACTGCGGAGGCGACCGTGCTCCCGCCGGGGATCGTGCCGCAGTCGCGGATGAAGATCGCGGACGTGGACAGCGAGGACGTCGCCACGGGTGGCGCCGCGACGATGGCGATCGACGGAAACCCCAGCACCATCTGGCATTCCGCCTGGTCGGAGGTGCCGACTCCGGCCGGCTTCCCGCACCACATCACGCTCGACCTCGGGTCGACGTACACCGTGAACGGGTTCAGCTACCTGCCCAGGCAGAGTGGGACGAACGGGATGTTCAAGGGGTACGAGATCTACGTCAGCGCCGACGGCCAGGACTGGGGTACGCCGGTCGCCACCGGCGAGTTCCCCAACTCCACCGCGGTCCAGCGCATCGACTTCACTGCCAAGCCCGGCCGCTACGTGAAGCTCGTCGGCACCAGTTCCCTCAACGGCGCCGTCTTCGGCTCCGCCGCCGAGCTGAATGTCTACGGCACGCACTAGGACAACCCAATGGGGACTGTGCACAGGCTATGACTTGTGCACAGTCCCCACTGCTCTGCCGCAGTTCCCCGAAGCTGCTGACTACCTGGTGATGGTCACCGATGCGGCGGCGCTCGCGGTGTTGGCCGCCACTACGCGGAACTTGTTGACGCCGACGCGGCCGCTCTGCACCCAGACCGAGTAGGTCGCCCGGCTGGTCACCTTGGTGGTGGCCGGGAAGTTGACCCACTTGCCGTTCTCGAGCCGCTGCACCTGGACGACGGTGTTCTTCGCGATGCCGCTGGTCCTGCCGGTGAACGAGACCTTCGCCCACGCCTTCGCGGCGGTCTTGTCCGACTTGATCGTGATCGACTTCGCCGCGACGGACGCGCTCGCCAGGGTGACGTGCGTCGTGGCCGCGTCGGCCTGCAGGGCGCCGGCGAGGCCGAGGCCCCCGGCGGCCAGGCCGATACCGGCGACGACGGCCGCGGAACGGCGAATGAACTGAGTACGCATGATGTTCTGGTTTCCCCTCGTTTTGTTGGTGTTACGGAGGAGAAGACGCGACGGCAGCGCGAAAGGTTGTGTTACGACTCCGTCTCAGGTCCCGCGGGAAGAACGAGCCGGGCCAGCGCGCCGCCGCCCGGCGCCTCGCCGAAGGTGAGGTCCGCACCGAGGACTTTCGCGTGGCCGGCGGCAATCGTCAGGCCGAGGCCGTGCCCGACACCGCGCTCGGCCATCCCGGACCGGAACCGACGCGGGCCCTCGGCAATCAACTCCTCCGGATAACCGTTGCCGTGGTCAACCACCTCGACGGTCCGGCCGCTGACCGTCACCTCGACCGGCGGCTTGCCGTGCCGCAGACCGTTGACGATCAGGTTGGCCAGGATCCGCTCGATCCGGCGCGAGTCGGTCGACACCGTCTCGTCCCGGCCGAGCAGGTGCACGATCACGCTGTCCGGCGCCAGCGCCTGCTGCATCCGCAACCGGGCGACAGCCGATCCGACGAAGGCGCCGAGACCGACCAGTTCCAGGTCGGCCTGCTCGACGCCGGAGTCGAAGCGCGCGATCTCGAGCAGGTCCTCGACCAGTCGGCGCAGCACCTTGGCCCGGTCCCGGACCAGCTCGCTCGGCCGGCCCGGCGGCAGCAGCTCGGCAGCGGTGGTCAACCCGGTCACCGGCGTACGGAGGTCGTGCGCCACATCCGCGGTGAACCGGCGTTCCGCCTCGAGCTGGCCGCGCAAGGAACTGGCCATCGTGTCGATCGCCGTCGCCAGCGACTGGACCTCGTCCTTGCCTTTGCCAACGGCTCCGGCGGCCGACGCCTCGAGGTCACCGGCCGCGATCCGTCGCGCCATACCCGCCACGGCGACGATCCGCTTGGACAGGCTGCCCGCCAGGATCACGCTGACCAGGGCAACCAGCGCCACCGTCCCGATGCCGCCGAGCAGCAACGCCTGCTGCAGCGCTTTCATCGAGTCGTCGCTGGTCTCGTAGTCCTGCTCGATGGACAGGATCTTCCCGTCCTTGACCGCGACCGCCGCCCACATCTTCGCGTGCGGCGACCCGGTCTTGAACGTGGCCCGCTTGCCCTCGAGCACGGCGTCGCGCAACTGCGGGGGCAGCTCCGGATCGTCCACCTTCGCCCCGAACACCGGTACGTCGTTGGTGTCGTAGCTCTGCGCCGCGAGCTGGATCCGCTCGTCCGCGAAACTGCGCGTGCGGTCCAGCCGGGCCGACTGGGCCTGGGTGTAGACCGCGACACACAGCACGAGGATCGCGAGCGCCGAAACCAGCAGGAAGATGAGACCGAGCTTGCCGCGCAGTCCCATCAACTAGACCCCATCAGCTAAGCCCGCAGCTTGTACCCGAAGCCGCGGACGGTTTCGATGCGGTCGGCACCGATCTTGGTCCGCAGCCGCTGCAGGTGCACGTCGACCAGCCGGCCGTCGCCGCCCCACTCGTAGTCCCAGACCCGTTGCAGCAGGGTCGATCGGCTCAGCACGACACCGGGGTTGTTGGCGAACTCGATCAGCAGCTTGAGCTCGGTCGGCGTCAACTGCACGGTCGCGCCGCTGCGCCGTACCTCCAACGCTTCCCGGTCCAGCTCGAGGTCGCCGAACGACTCCACGCCGGAACCGGCCGCCGGCGCCGGACGCTCCGGATCGGACACCGCACGCCGCATCACCGCCCGCAGCCGAGCCACCAGCACCTGGGTGTCGAACGGTTTGGTCACATAGTCGTCGGCGCCTGCTTCCAGACCGAGTACGACGTCGAGCGCGTCACCGCGGGCCGAGACCATCACGATCGGGACCGTGCTGGTCTCCCGGACCCGTCGGCAGACCGAGATGCCGTCCAGCCCGGGCAGCATGATGTCGAGCATCATGACGTCCGGGTGGACCTTCTCGAATCGCTCGATCGCCTCCAGGCCGTCTTCGGCCGTGGTGACGTCGTAGCCGTGCCGTTCGAGGGTCAGTTGGGTCGCCTCACGGATCACCGCGTCGTCCTCGACCATGAGAATGCGCGCTGCCGGTTCTTCCGGTACCACCGAACTTACAACTCCCTACTGGTCCGTCGAGCTCACCTTGATCATCTGCCGACCGTTCCAACGGTAGACCTCGACCCGTCGGCCCGACGGGCAGCAGACCGGGTCGTTGATCGTGAAGATCTTCGACTCGACCACCAGGTCCCCTTCGGGGCTGGCGTTCACGGTCGGTTGCTCGACGTTCAGGTTCCAGATCGGTCGCGGGCCCGAGGGCTCGACGGCGATCAGGAAGATACCGAAGACGAACTTCTCCAGAGTGTGGATCAGGACGATCTGCTGAGGTGTACCGCTGTGCAATACATCAACGGTCTTACCCCCACTCAGGCAACGCGAAATCACCGTGCAATTCGAAAGGACTGTCCGCGCGTAGCTGGACAGGTGCCGATCGGCGAGCAATCTGACCCTGACCTTGGTCAGATCGACGGACACCTCCGGGGTCTTCTCCGGGTGCGGCCGGGTGGTGCCGAAGGCAACCGACGGTGTCGGGCTCGACGGTGGCGGTGACTCGGGGCCCTCGACCCGCAGTCCGCTGCCGTTCGCGCAGGCGGACAGCGCGGCGGTCGCGACCACCGCCGCGACCGCGGGCAGCACGGTACGGCGCCACAGACCCATCGGGCGCCTCCTACCCTGCATCAAATCCCCCCGCGAGTTCAGACAACTACCTTCCATAGTGGTGGGCCGACGTCACATTCGACGGGCATGGACGTCGAATGGCCTCGACAGTTCTATTGCGGTTGCGTCACAGCGTCGAACTGGCTCACTCGGCAACGATCTTGCCGGGATTCAGCAGGTTCTGAGGGTCCAGCGCGGTCTTGATCGCCCGATGCACGTCGAGCGAGACCGGCCCGACCTCCTCGGCCAGCCAGGCCCGTTTCAGCACCCCGACCCCGTGCTCGCCGGTGATCGTGCCGCCGAGCTCGAGCCCGATCTCCATCACCCGGTCGAACGCCTGCTGCGCCCGCTCGGCCTCACCCGGATCGGTCTGATCGAACACGACGGTGGGGTGCATGTTGCCGTCGCCGGCATGTCCGAGTACGCCGATGGTGATGTCCAGCTCGGACGACAACTGCTCGAGCCGGCCGATGAACTCGGCCAGCCGCGACCGCGGTACGGCGACGTCGTCGATCATCGTCGTGCCGAACTGCTCGAGCGCGGTCAGCGCGACCCGGCGGCCCTCGAGCAGCATCTCGCCCTCGGCGTCGTCCTCGGCCTCGATGCACTCCAGCGCGCCGTTGTCGCGACAGAGCTTGGCGACCGTGGCGACGTCGGCCGCACCCGCCTCGCCGCCCGCGTCGGACTGCGCGATCAGCATCGCGCCGGCCTCCTCCGGGAGGTCCATCCGCTTGTACTTGTTCACCGCCTGGATCGTGGTCCGGTCCATGATCTCCAGCAGGCTGAGCGAGACGCCGCTGCGGATGATCTCCAGGATCGCGTTGCCGGCCTCGACGCCGGAGGCGAACAGCGCGGCCATCGTCTTCGGCTTGGCCGCCGCGGGGCGGAGCGCCAGGGTGGCCTCGGTGATGATGCCGAGGGTGCCCTCGCTGCCGACGATCAGCTTGGCCAGGTCGTACCCGGCGACACCCTTGACGGTCTTGCGGCCGGTCCGCAGGATGCGTCCGTCCGCGAGCACGACCTCCAGGCCGAGCACGTAGTCCGTGGTCACGCCGTACTTCACGCAGCACAGGCCGCCCGAGTTCGTGGACAGGTTGCCGCCGATCGAGCAGAACTCCCAGCTGGACGGGTCCGGCGGGTAGAACAGTCCCTGCTCGGCCACGGCGCGCGACAGTACGGCGTTGTACACGCCCGGCTGCGTGACGACGTACCGATCGACCGGCTCGATGGCCAGGATCTTGTCCATCTTCTCCAGCGAGATGACGATGCAGCCGTCGAGCGCGTTGGCGGCGCCGGACAGGCCGGACCGCGCGCCCTGCGGCACGATCGGTACGCCGGCCGCGGCCGCGACCCGCACCGCCGCCTGCACGTGCGCGGTCTCCCGCGCCAGCACGACGGCAAGCGGCACGCCGGCCGGGCAGAACATCGCCCGGTCGTACCGGTAGCTCTCCATCCGGTCCGGATCGGTCACCAGCGCTTCGGGCGGCAGGACCTGACGCAACTGCTCGACAACCTCACTCATACGTCGAGCCTAATAACTACTGCGCGGTACCGCGCACCGTCCCAGTGTCCGGATAGGACCTAGGGTCAGCGGGTCCGTTTGGTGGCGTTCTCCGAGATCTCCTCGTAGCCGCCGCCGTAGTTGTGGTACTCGCGGCCGATGGCGGCGAAGGTGATGCCGCTGCCGCCCTTGACCTTCGGTGTCCGGCAGGTTCGCTGGCCCTGGATCACCGAGCCGTTGCCGCCGCTGCTGTCACAGCTGAGCACCCGGCCGTTGTTGCCGCCGCCGTACTGCACCAGGAAGGCGTTGGCCTTCGCGTTGGCCACCAGCGGCGAGGCCATGGTGATCTCGGCCCAGTACTGCGAGCAGCTGTCCCGGACGAGCCGGACGGTGCCCCAGCTGGGTGGTTTGTGGTCGCGCAGCATCGGCGCCGACGCGATGGATCTCGCACCTGAGCAGGTGGCCGCGACGGCCGCCTGGGCCGGCGCTGCGGCGGCGAAGGTGAGCACGCCGACTCCGGCCAGTCCCGCGGTGCTGAGCAGAATGCCCAGTGTCTTCATGACGAAACCCTTCCTGAGTGCACGCCCCGACGCACGCTCAGGAAGGCACACTACGCGAACGGAGCTTGCCTCAACAGTCATTCCGGTAATCGGACGGCGACACGCCGTGTTCAGTTGCACCCGGCAAGGTTCTCGGCGTCCGGTAACGCGGTTAACTGCGTCACCGGACGCCGAACCGGGCGCTCAGAGGTTGCCGCGTCGCTCTTGTTCGCGCTCGATGGCTTCGAACAGGGCCTTGAAGTTGCCCTTGCCGAAGCCGAGCGAACCGTGCCGTTCGATCAGTTCGTAGAAGACCGTCGGGCGGTCGCCGATCGGGGCGGTGAAGATCTGCAGCAGGTAGCCGTCCTCGTCCCGGTCGACCAGGATGCCGCGCGACTGCAGCTCCTCGATCGGCACGCGTACGTTGCCGATCCGGGACCGCAGCTCCGGGTCCTCGTAGTACGAATCGGGGGTGTTGAGGAACTCGACGCCGTTCGCGCGCATGATGTCGACGGTGCGCAGGATGTCGTTGGTGGCGAGCGCGATGTGTTGCGCGCCGGCGCCGTCGTAGAACTCGAGGAACTCGTCGATCTGCGACTTCTTCTTCGCCACGGCCGGCTCGTTCAGCGGGAACTTCACCCGGTGGTTGCCGTTGGCGACGACCTTGCTCATCAGCGCCGAGTAGTCGGTGGCGATGTCGTCGCCGATGAACTCCGCCATGTTCACGAAGCCCATCACTTTGTTGTAGAAGGCAACCCACTCGTCCATCTTGCCGAGCTCCACGTTGCCGACGACGTGGTCGACCGCCTGGAACAGCCGCTTCGGGTGTCCCGCGGGACGGGTCACCTGGGTGGTCGCGGCCACGAAGCCCGGCAGGTACGGGCCGTCGTACCTGCTCCGGTCGATCAGCGTGTGCCGGGTGTCGCCGTACGCCGCGATCGCCGCGCGGCGGACCGTGCCGTGCTCGTCGGAGACGTCGTTCGGCTCCTCGAGGACGACCGCGCCGACCTTGCGGGCGTGCTCGATGCACTTGTCGACGTCCGGGACCTCGAGCGCGAGGTCGGCCACGCCATCACCGTGCCTGCGGTGGTGATCCAGCAGCGGGCTCTTCGGGCTGACGCCGCCGGAGATGACGAAGCGGCCGGAGCCGGACTTCAGCACGTAGGACTTGCTGTCCTTGCTGCCGGTCTCGGGACCGGAGTACGCGACCAGGTCCATGCCGAACGCGAGCTGGTACCACTTCGCGGTCTGGGTGGCGTTGCCGACCACGAACACCACCGCGTCCATCGCGGTGACCGGGAACGGATCGGTGCTCTCGTCGTACGGCACCAGGCCGACGAGCTGCTTGAGCTGGTCGAGGTCGAGATCGGCGTCGAGCTCTGCGGGGGTGAGGTCGGTGCTGGTCATCGGGGTCCTCCCGGGTCGGGTACGTGCACCGAGCCTCGCGGGATGGGACAGGTTGTGCAACAGTTTGTTATTTCGCTGGTCAGGTTGCACAGTATGCTGGCGACTTCGCTGGACTATTTGGTCAGGCTGACTATTGACGGAGGGGCCAGATGTCGGTGGATGCGCTGGACGCCCGGATCCTGCGGTTGTTCGCGACCGAACCGCGGGTCGGCGTGCTCGAGGCGTCGCGGCGGCTGGGCGTCGCGCGTGGGACGGTGCAGGCGCGGCTGGATCGTTTGCAGCGCGACGGGGTGGTGCGCGGGTGGGGGCCGGACATCGACACCCCGGCGATCGGCTACCCGGTGACGGCGTTCGCGACGCTGCAGATCGAGCAGGGCTCAGGTCATACGACGGTCGCCGAGGCGCTGGCACGCATCCCCGAAGTACTCGAGGTCCACACCATCACCGGCGCCGAGGACCTCTGGTGCCGCATCGTCGCCCGCTCCAACGCGGACCTCCAACGCGTGATCGACCAGGTAGTCATCGTCCGAGGCATCCAAAGAGCCTCCACCGTGATCGCCTTGGCGGAACAGATCCCCCACCGAGTACTCCCGCTGGTAGAAGCAGCCACCAAGCCCTGACACGCCCCGGCCTCCTCCACACCAACTCCAGTCACTCACGCACCCGCCCGCACCGCGCCCGCCGCCGCCATTTGAGGGGTTAACCCCGCCGGCTGTCCCTTCTTCCCTCGCATGAGAGCGGTGAAGGGGCAAATCGAGACGTTCACCGGTCAAATGCCCGGAGCCGCGCAGGGCGGGCTGGCGCGGGCGTGGCCGGTGCGTGCTCCCTGCGGCGGCCAGGGGTGCAGGTGGTGGAGGAGCTCGGATCTGCGGAGCATCACAACTGGGTGCGGGCTGGGGTGGCCTGCGGCGGGGGCCGGTTCCGACGGGATTGTGATGGGGTGAAGATCCGGGTCTGCAGCACTCAGCAAGGGGGCGCGGACATGGTGGGGCGTCGGGCGGCGGGGCGCGGGCTGGGTGAGGGCGGGGCGCGGGCTGGGTGAGGGCGGGGCGCGGGCTGGGTGAGGGCGGGGCGTGGGCTGGGTGACGGTGCCAGGTTGGTGAGTGGTGCAGGTCCGGGGTCAGGCGAGGCGTTTGGCTACTTCTACGGCGGCTCGGGCTACTCGGGGGCCGACGAAGTCGCGGTCGAGTTTGCCCAGGACGACCACGCCGATGGAGGCTTCTACGCCTGGGACGCCCAGGACCGGGGAGGAGACGCCTTGGGCGCCGGCCTGGAGTTCGCCGGAGGTGACTACGAAGGGGCGGCCGGCGGGGTCGGGTTTGCGGCGGCCGGCGAGGATCGCCTTGCCGGCGGCGCCCTGGTCGAGGGCGTGGCGGGAGCCCATCCGGTACGAGACGTGGAAGTCGGTCCAGCTGGGCTCGATGACGGCGATGGCCAGCGCCTCCTCGCCGTCCGCGACCGTCAGGTGCGCCGTCGCCCCGGTGTCCTCGGCGAGCGAACGCAGTACCGGAAGGGCGGCGTCGCGCAGCGTCGGCTGCACGCGGCGGCTGTAGTGCAGGACGGCGAGACCGAGCCGGGCCCGGCCCTCACTGTCGCGGCGCACCAGGCGATGCAACTCGAGCGTGTTCACCAGGCGGTACACCACCGTCCGACTGACTCCCAGCGCCGCCGCAAGCTCGGTGATGGAGAGCCCGTCCGGGGCGTCCGCCAGCAACTCGAGGACGGTGAGTCCCCGGTCGAGCGTCTGCGAGGTCTCGGCTGGCACGTTAGAAGGGTATCCGTTATTCGGGCGCGGACCGATGGGCCCGTATCTTGCTGCCGTGCGAAATTACTGGTCGCTGCTCCCCGCCGTCCTCGTGGCCGTGGTGCTGATCCTGGTCTACGCCGTTCCGACTCTGATCAATCCGCAGTGGACGAGCTCGATCATGGCGCTGTTCCGCACCGCTCCGATCCCCGCCGACGCGACTCCGGAGGAGGCCCGGCGCGCGGCCGGCGTACTCGGCCCGCAGCAGCTGCGGAGCCGCCGGATGCTCGCGATCGCGCTGGTCGTCGGCGCGTTGATCCTGGTCGGCTTCAACATCTCGTTCAACCGCGAGGCGGTCGGCTGCTACAAGGCCGCGAAGGCGTTCGGCGCGATCGACGGCCCGGACATGAAGGACCCGTGCGTCGACATGGTCTTCGGCACGTTCCTCGGCGACGGCAAAGGCCCCACCTCGGAGAAGACCCCGCAGCCCGTGCAGTACTACCAGCTGATCAAGGGCAAGAAGCCGCACTACCTGAAGTGGATCCAGAACGCCCCGAAGTACGACGAGTACGACATGGTGATCGGGACGGGCCTGTCCTGCGCCGGCGATCTGCGGGTGGAGGAGCAGGACGACAAGGTGCTGGTGTTCGTCGATGTCGACACCCCGTGCCCGCCGGACAGCAACGCCTCGCTGACCCCGTTCAAGCTGAAGAAGCCGTTGGGCGATCGCAAGATGGTGACCGTCGGCGACAAGCCGATGACCGAGATCAACCCGGACATGGACTCCTGGTTCACGGTCCTGAAGAAGCTCGCGACCGGCGGCTGATCAGCTGAGCGCGCGGGTCTGCGAGTCGTAGTCCCGGAACGGCCGGTTCCGCGCGAGCAGGATGAACAGGCCGGTGATACAGACCGCGGCACCGCCGAGCAGCGCGATCGTGGGGCTGGTCAGCGACGCCGTCGTCCCCGCGACGAAGTCACCGAGCCGCGGCCCGCCGGCCACGACGACGATGAACACACCCTGCAGCCGCCCGCGCATCGCGTCCGGCGCCGCGGACTGCAGCACCGTGTTCCGGTACGCCGAACTCACCATGTCGGCCGCACCGGACATCGCGAGCAGCGCCACCCCCAGCCAGATCGTCCGCGACAACCCGAACAGTCCGACGGCCGCGGCGTACGCCGTGATCGCCAGCACGATCGCGACGCCCTGACGGCGTACCCGGGTCACCCAGCCGGAGAAGATCACCCCGATCAGCGCCCCGATCGCCGGCGCGGCTTGCAGCAGGCCGACCGTCCGTACGCCGCCACCGAAGAACGCCCCGGCCACTGCGGGGAACAACGCCCGCGGCTGCGCGAACACCATCGCGAGGATGTCCGCGAGGAACGTCGCGAGCAGCGCCGGCGCGGCCCGCAGGAAGGTGAACCCTTCCAGCACCGACCGCAGCCCGGCCCGCCGGATCGCGCCGGTCGGCGGCACCGCCGGCAGCCGGAACAGCGCGTACAGCGCCGCGGTGAACGTGATCACGTCGACCAGGTACGCCGCCGCGAACCCGTGCCAGGCGATCACCGCCGCGCCGAGCAACGGCCCGGCGGTGAAGCCCAGGTTGAACGCGGCCTGGCTGAGCGTGTTCGCGGCCGGCAGCAGCTCGGGGCGGATCAGCCGCGGGATGATCGCGGACCGCGCCGGGTTGTTCACCGCGAAGCACGCCGACTGACAGGCCACCACGGCGTACAGCACCCACACCCGGCCCCAGTCGAGGTGCGACTGCAGGACCAGGATCATCGACAGCAGCCACAGCCCGGCCGACGAGACCAGCGAGAGCGTACGGCGGTCGATCGCGTCGGCCATCGCGCCGCCGTACAGCCCGAAGACGATCAGCGGGACCAGCGAGAACAGCCCGACCAGGCCGACCGAGAAGGTCGAGTGCGTCAACGCGTACACCTGGATCGACACCGTCACCGCGGTCATCTGCTGACCGAGCTGCGACACCGTCGACCCGACCCACAACCGCCGGAAATCGGCGGACTCACGCAACGGACGAATGTCGGTGAGGAGACGCACAACGACAACTTATGTCACAACGTGAAAGATTAAACAGTCGGGAAGAGTTCGTGGTCGAGCGGTGCGTCGACCGTCAGGCCTAGGCCGTCGGTCACCACGTGGCCGGCGCCGGTGTACGTCGCCTCGGCGTCGAAGTAGATGTTGACGTGCGCGATCCGCGGGTCGTCGGTGAGGTTGGGCGTCGCCGAGTGCGCGAGGTAGGCGTTGTGGAAGGTGCAGTCGCCGGCCTGCAGCGGGATCGTCAGCCGCTCCTCCCAGCGCAGATCGGGCGCGGCACGGAACAGGTCGTCGCGGTCGGACAGGTCCTGGCTGCGCAGGTTCTGGTGGTCCTGCGAGCCCGGGATGAAGGTCATGCATCCGCGCTCGACCGGTACGTCGACGAGCGCGATCCACGCCGACAACGAGGCGCGGGAACCGGCGTGCGGCCAGTACGGCGCGTCCTGGTGGAACTCGGTCGCCGCGCCGTTGTGCGGCGGCTTGATCAGCAGCTGGTCGTGCCAGATCCGCAGCGGCACACCGGCCAGCGCGGTCGCCGCCGCGGCGAGGCGCGGGTCCAGGGTGAGCTCACGCAGTACGGCGTTGTCGCGCCAGACGTTGACGTACTGGTTGAAGATCTTCGACTCCTTGAACAGGTCGTCGGCGTTCGCGGTCGCGGCCACGGCGGCATCGCGGAACCGGGCTGCTTCCTCGCGGCTGATGATGTTCTTGATCCGGACCACGCCGTCGCGGCGATAGGCGGAAATGGTCTCGTCGTCGAGGCTGAGCGGTGTCGTAGGCTCGGTCGTGGTCATCGCGGCACTCCTGGATTCCGTTGACTGGAAGGTGTTTCCAGCCTCGCTGCTCGCTGCGGCCACGGACAGGCAGTGGTTGACCAGGACTTGACTGATCTTGACCTCTTGGAGGCGGTCGTGCACAACGTGCTGAGCAGCGAGGTGTTCCCCGATCCACGGCTGCCGGTGGCGGGCGAGCGGCTGGAGCTGGTCGCGGACGTCGCGGTCCACAGTCACGCCTTCTTCGAGATCGCGGTCGTGGTTGCGGGGCGGGGCGTGCATGTGTCGGCGGCCGGGGAGGTCGAGTTGGCGCCGGACTCGGTCGTCGTACTGCGGCCTGGCGAGTGGCACGGGTACGTCGACTGCAGCGGGCTGGTGGTCCGCAACGCCTACCTCGGACCGGATGTGTTCGGGCTGCTCTCCGGCGCCCTGGTGCCAGGCGGTCCCAGCACCCGCGCGCCCGCGCACCCCGCCGTCCAGCACGCCATGCGCCTGCTGGAAGCCGACCTCGCCGAGCCCTGGACCCTCGAAGAGCTCGGAGCGCGCGTCAACCTCGCACCCGGGTACCTGGTTCGCCTCTTCGGCAAGTCGGCCGGGATGTCCCCGATGGCCTACCTGACCCGCATCCGCGCCGAGCGGGCCGCCGGTCTCCTGATCGAGACCGAGCTGCCGGTCGCGACCATCGGCGCCCAGGTCGGCTGGCACGACCCCAGTCACGCGACGAGAAGATTCCGCTCAGCATTCGGACAGAGTCCATCCCAGTACCGGTCCGCTTTCAGACCGTAACCCTCCCCATCCTTTCTTCTTCCTTCCTTCTTCCATCCCAGTGCCGGTCTGCTTGCAACCCGTAAGCAAAGATGTGCCTATGACGTCGTCGCTGCAAACGCCTGACCCGAATCCCGGTTGGCTGTCCGAGTTCGCGCTCGCCGAGACCCGTACGCGGGTCCCGATCCTGTACGTCGAGGCCGTCCCGGCCCGGGTCGACGCCCTGGGCCAGATCGAGCACATCGGGGTCCTGCTGCGGACCTCGGCCGCGACCGGCGAGATCATCCGCACGCTGGTCTCCGGCCGGGTCATGCACAACGAGTCGATCCGTGACGCGCTGCAGCGCAACATCGAGAAGGACCTCGGCCCGGCCGCGTTCCCCCGGCTGCCCGCCACGCTGGTCCCGGTCACGATCGCGGAGTACTTCCCGTTCCCGGGCATGACTCCGCTGCACGACCCGCGCCAGCACGCGGTCGCCCTCGTGTACGTCGTCCCCGTGACCGGCGAGTGCAACCCGCGCCAGGATGCCCTCGAGCTGACCTGGCTCACCCCCGAGGAAGCCCTCGCCCCGAGCCTTCTGAACGACCTCGAAGGCGGCCGCGGCCAGCTCCTCAAACAGGCCCTCGCCTGGTCCGGCGCCATCGTCTGACGGCTACCAGGCCAGTCGGCCCTCCTCGGCGTACACCTGACCGGTCGGGCCGTCGGCGCCCAGCGTCGCCAGCCCGACGGCGACCGCCGCACCCTGGGCCGGCGTGCGCGCCGCGGTCCAGCCGCCCATGTCGGTGGCGCAGTTGCCGGGGTCGGCGGCGTTGACCAGGATGCCGGTGCCGCGGAGTTCGTTGGCGAGCATGACAGTGACCATGTTCGCCGCGGCCTTCGAGGCGTTGTAGCCCAGCGTCAGTACGGTCGACATCCGCGACTCCGGATCCCCGACCTGTTCGAACGACGCCAGCGAGGTGGACAGGTTCACGATCCTCGCCGCGTCGGCCTGCCGCAGCAGCGGCAGGAACGCCTGCGTCACCCCGACCAGCCCGAGCACATTCGTCTCGAACGCCTCCCGCAGTACGCCGGCCTCGATCCGCGACACCGCGTCGTCGCCGTCCGGGATGATCGCCGCGTTGTTGATCAGCACATCCAGCCGCCCGTACGCCGCCACGACCCGCTGTGCCGCCGCCCGCACCGACGCCTCGTCCGTCACCTCCAGCTGGATCCCGACCGCGTCGAGGCCCTCGGCGACCAGCTCCTTGACCGCGACCTCACCGCGCGCGACGTCCCGTGACCCGACCAGCACGGTGAACCCGGCCTGCCCGAGCTGCCGCGCGATCTCCTTGCCGATGCCTTTGTTGGCGCCCGTGACGAGCGCGATCTGGTTCGTGTTCATGTCGTCCACCGTCCGGCCGATCGCGCCATCCAGGCAGAGCGGGCCGAGCCTGGGACCGGCGGTCCCTGGTTATGCACACCCCCGGGCTGCGATCCTGGGAACGTGGATCGGGACGGACTGGCCGAGTTCCTGCGGGTACGCCGGGAGGCGCTGCAACCGACCGATGTCGGCCTGCCCGCCGGACTGCGCCGCCGTACGCCGGGTCTGCGGCGCGAAGAGGTGGCGAGCCTCGCGACCATGTCGACCGACTACTACACCCGGCTCGAGCAGGGGCGCGGACCGCGTCCGTCCCGGCCGGTGCTGACCGGGCTGGCTCGGGCGCTGCGGTTGTCCGACGACGAGCGTGATCACCTGTTCCGGTTGGCCGGCGAGCAGCCCGGTCCGCCGCCGGGGCCGCCCGCGGACGTGCGCTCCGGCGTACTGCGGATGCTCGCGCGGCTCGACGTACCCGGGCTGGTGCTGGACGCGAAGTACGACGTCCTTGCCTGGAATCCGCTGGCCGCGGCGCTGATCACGGACTTCTCCGCCTTGCCCCCGCGCGAGCGGAACCTGCTCCGGCTGCGGTTCCTGACCGATCGGCAGGCTCGGCTCTTCGGCGAGGAGGAGACTCGGGAGTTCGCTCGCGAGGTGGCGGCCGATCTGCGCGCGGCGACCAGCAAGTACCCGGACGATCCGGAGATCGCCCGGCTGGTCCGCGACCTGCTCGACGGAAGTCCGGAGTTCGCGGAGATCTGGGCCCGGCACGAGGTCGGCCGGCAGCAGTCGCTGTGCCAGACGATCTTCCATCCGCAGGTCGGCCGGATCGACGTGATCTGCGAGGTCCTGGTCGTACCGGAACGCGACCAGCGGGTGGTGCTCTACACGGCCGAGCCCGGGTCCGGATCCGACCACGCGATCCGGCTGCTCGACGTGATCGGCATGCAGGAGTTGACCGGTAGGAGTTAGCCGCAGAGGTTGGCCGGCAGTGGTTGGCCGGCAGAGGTTGACAACGCGCGGCCGATCAAGCGACTGTTTGATCCGTTGGTTTCCGACGGAGAGGTCTAGCTGATGCGTAAGTTACTTACTGCCTTGGTGGTGCTCGGCTTGTTCGCCGTACCGATCCGGGCGGCCGACGCCGCGCCGGGAAAGGTCGTCTTCGCCGACGAGTTCGACGGTACGGCGATCGACCGGACGAAGTGGGCGATCCACTCGAACGCGGAAGCCGACCAGTGCCTCGGCAACAAGGGCAACCAGCAGCTCGAGTGGCACACCTGGGACGCGTTGTCGGTGCAGGACGGCAAGCTCACGATGACCGCGCGGAAGAACAGCCCGGCGCCCGGGTACGAGTGGTCCGGCGCATTGATCACCACCGGGCAGGCCTGCGGGCACGATCCGGCGCAGGCGTTCGCCGTGCAGCCCGGGGACTATGTCGAGACGCGGCTGAAACTCCCGGCGGACAAGGGTTTCTGGCCCTCGACCTGGACGTGGAACGGCAACGGAGCCAACGAGCAGGACACGTACGAGTTCTACAGCGACAACCACAACGCGCTGTATCTCACCAACCACCAGTCCCCCGGCGGCGCCTGCACGTACCAGTCGCCGACCGACCTCACCACGGACTGGCACACGATCGCCGAGCAGCTCGGACCAGACCATACGGTTTGGTATGTCGACGGCAAGGAGGTGTGCCGCCAGGGGGCGTACGCCGGCACCGGCGACGCGCTGATCCTGGATCTGTTCGTCTACGGGAAGATCCCGCCGACGGTCAGCGAGGAGTCGATGCAGCTCGACTACGTCCGGGTCTACCGTCCGGAGTGACACAGGCTGGGGCCCCGCACCCGGAACCGGGTGCGGGGTCTCGGGGTGCTACTGGCCGGTGAAGGTGAACGTCGAGCCTGGTTCCGTCAGGATGTCGCCGTCCCTGGAGTTGGTGATGGCGACGTTGGAGAGCGTCGCGTTGCCGCGGGCGCCGCCCATCGCGAGGATGCCGGACCCGTTGCTGGACCTGTCGATCCGGATGTTGCTGAGAGCAACGTTAGGCATCTCGCCGCCGCCGGTCTTGAACTGGATCCCGTCGTACGTCGAGTCGTAGATGTCGGTGTCGCGGATCGTGACGCCGGGGATGGGCAGGTTCGACGGGAACAGTGTGATCGCGCCGAACTCCTGGTCCTCGTTCCAGAACACGCCACCGCAGCGGTAGAGCGCGTTGTTGGCGATCAGTGTCTGGCCCGAGAACGGCAGCGGGTCGTGGTCGGTCGCCAGCATGATCCCGGGGTAGTTCATCGTGTCGTAGACGAGGTTGTTCTCGATCTTGTTGCCGTAGCCTCCGTAGATCGCGATCCCGTTCGCCCGCCACGGCAGCTGGACCGTGTTGTTGGTGAACGAGTTGTCGTGGCCGATGTCGACCGACTGGTCCTTCACGTACTTGTTCGCCCACACCGCCAGTGCATCGTCACCCGTGGTGCGGAACGACGAGTTGAACACCTTCGAGTTCCTGGTCCCGTTGGAGAAGTTGATCCCGTCGGCGTACGTGTCGCGGATCCGCATCCCGCTGAACTCGAGCCCGTCGGCCGGGCCCCACAGCTCGGGAATGTTGTCGTAGTCGCGCCCGACCCAGACCCCGACGTTCGAGTGCTCGATCCAGACGTTGCTGATCTTCGTACCGGTCCCGAACCGGCCGTTCAGCGCGACGCCGCCCTCGGCGTTCCCGTCACCGCCGCGGATCCGGCCGGACCCGAAGATCGCGATGTCGCTCAGCTGGACGTTCTTGTCGATGTCGAAGCCGAAGTTGCCCTCGTGCGGGTGGTTGATGCCGCCCGCGTTCTGCGGCTCGATCGTCGAATACAGCTGCGAGTACCACATCCCGGCGCCGCGGATCGTCGCGTTGCTGATCCCGACCTGGTTGTACTGACCCCGGTTCTGCGGGTCGTCGGTGAGGATCTTCTTCTCCTGCCGCCATTGACCTTCCGGGATCCACACGCAGCTGATGACACCGTTCTGGTCGTCGGTCACCGCGCGCTGGATCGCGTCCGCGTCGTCGATCCCGTCGTTGGGTACCGCGCCGTACTGCGTGATCGACGTACAGCCGGCCGGTTGGGTCAGCGGCGGCGCGACCTGCTCGAGGTCGACCAGGTCGATGATGTAGTACGACGCCGTGTCGCCGGCGTCGCGCTGCAACCGGAACTTGGTGCCGGCCGGGTACGACGTGCCGAGCAGGGCATGCGACTCGTCGAACAGGCGGCGCGCGTCGCCACCCGGGGTGTTGGTGAGCCCCTCCGGTTGGTCGGTGTTGCCGTAGAGCCAGCTGTTGTGGGACGACAGGTTCAGCTTCTGCTTGAACGTGCCGTCGACGTACAGGCTGATCGTTGCCTGGAGCCCCTGCCCGTCGGCGGAGTCGGGGATCGAGTTGCGGACCACGATCGAGTTGGTCGGCACGGTCGACGTGACCTCGACGTACTGCCCGCTCGAGTTCAGCCGCACCGACTGGCGGCCGGACGACTCGGTGGCGAAGTTCGTGTGGCCGAAGGTGCGCAGCGCGTCGGCGGTCAGCAGCGTGCCGTTGTAGGAGCCGGCCTCGGCTTCGTACGACGTGAACGGTACGGCGGCGCCGCGGCCGACGACGATCGACCTGGTCAGGGTGTTGTTGGTTTCGTTGGTCTCGGCAACGGTATTGGCGGAGTCGGCGGTCGCGGCGAGCGTCGCGCCGCCGTTGGTCGCCGTCCACGTTCCGCTGATCGCGACGTTGGCGGTGGCGCCGGCCGCGATCGATGAGGTGTTGCCGGTGAGGGTGGTAGCGCCGATGGTCAGCTTGGTGACGCTGGCGGCCGACGCCGTCGTACCACGGTTGTTCACGGCAACGGTGAACGAGACCGCTGCGCCCGGTGCCGGGTTCGCCGGGTTGGAGGTGATGCCGGTGACCTGGAGATCAGGGCCGGCGGCTTGGGCAACGGTTAGTTGGGTGGGCGATTGGAGGGTGTTGTTGTCGTCGTTCTGCTCGACGATCGCGTTGGCCGGATCGGCGACGGCGGCAACGGTGTAGTTGCCCTGGGCATGCGTTCCGGCGTTGGCCGTGACGGTCGTGGATGCGCCGGCCGCCAGGGTGCCGACTGCCGCTGTGCCTGCCGTGCTGCCGTTGAGGAGGAAGTTCAGGGCGCTCGCCGGGGCGGTTGCGGTGCCGTTGTTCTTGACGGTTGCCGACAGGGTGATCGGAGTGGTCTCGGTCGGGGTGGCCGGGGACCAGGCGACGTTCGTCACCACGAGGTCGGGGTTGGGCGCCGCCGTACCGAGGACCTGGAGCTCCGCGACCTGGGCGCCCGGTGCGCCGGTGTTGCTGAAGACCTGCAGGCGGAGGTCGGCGTACCGGCCGGTGACGGGGATCGTGACCGCGTTCTGGTTGGCCGACGGGTCGAACTGGTAGTCGGCCCGTGCCACGACGGAGGTGAACGTCGTCGCGGACTGCTCACGGCCGAGGACCTGGATGCTCTGGGTGCGTGCACCCCACACCGGATCCGGGTTGAGCTTGACCACGACCGAGCTGAGGTCCGCGTTCGCGCCGAGCTTCACGGTGAGGGTCGACGGGTAGCCGTTGGACTCCCAGTAGGTGCCGGTGTTGCCGTCGTTCGCGTTGGAGGCGACGAAGCTGAAGACCGAACTGGACGCCTCGATCGCCTTGCCGGCGGCGAGGTCGGTCCCGGTCGGAGGCTCGACCGGGCCGCCACCAGGCCCGGCCAGCTCGAACTCCGACAACTGCGCGGCCGGCCAGCCTGTGTTCGCGGTGAACGTCAGACGGACATAGCGCGCGGCCGTGTTGGTGAAGTCGATCGTGACGACGTTGCCCCCGCCGAAGGAGTACGCCGTGCTGCTGACGAGTGTGGTGAACGACGAGCCGTTGGCGCTGCCTTGGACGGTCAACGTCTGGCCGCGCGGGCCCCATGAAGCGGGGAGCTTGAGGGTGACCTGGTTGACGTCCTTGGTGGCGCCGAGGTCCGCCTGGATCCACTGCGGGAAGGCGCTGTTGCTGCTCTTCCCAGTAGGTGTTCTGGTTGCCGTCGCCCGCATTGCCGCTCGGGTAGTCCCCGAGCGAACTGCTGGCGGAGAGGGTCTTGGTGAGGGTGGCGGCGGTGGCTGTCGGGACGGACAGCAGGCCGGTGGTGATGAGAACGGCGGCAAGCAGCAGCCGTAGAAGAGTCTTCCGACGCATCGGTCCTCCATCGGGGCGGTGGGAGGTGAGCTAGAGAAATTTCATCAGAATGATCGTTTCTTGCAGCTCAGTACCGGAAGCTTGCAGCACGAGTGGCAGCAGGTCAACAGCTCGCCATCGACGGAAACACCCCACCCCGGAGACTCCCGGGGTGGGGTGTTTCGGTGCTCGAGGACTCAGGCCCGGCGCTGCGTGGCCCAATCGCGGATCAGCTCGATGCGCTCCTTCAGCTGGATCGAGGAGGCGTGGGCGGCGGCCGGGCCGCCGAGTTTGCGTCGCAGGTCGTTGTGGATGACGCCGTGCGGCTGGCCGGTGCGGTGATGCCAGGCAGCGACCAGGCCGTTCAGCTCGCGGCGGAGAAGGGCGATCTGCTCGTGGGTGGCCAGCTCGGTCGGCGTCGGGTTCTCACGGTCGCTGGTCGTGCGGGAAGATTTCTTCTGGGCGGCCAGGGACTTCTGCTGGCGTTTGTGCAGCAGCTCCCGTACCTGGTCCGGCTCCAGCAGACCCGGCAGGCCGAGGAAGTCCAGCTCCTCGTCGGACGCGTTGTCGCCGCCGGTCCCGTAGTCACCGCCGTCGAACACCACCCGGTCGAAGCTCGCGTCCGACCCGAGGGCCTCGAAGTTGCCCTCGAGCTCGTCGCTGGCGCCCTCGGTCTGGTTCGCCTGCTTCAGCAGGTCGTCCTCGAGCGCGAAGATGTCGCCGTCGTCGTTGCTGTTCTTCCGGCCGAGGACGTGGTCCCGCTCGACCTCCATCTCGGCCGCGAACCCGAGCAGGCGGGTCACCGACGGCACGAACACCGACGCCGTCTCACCCCGCTTCCGGGCCCGCACGAACCGCCCGACCGCCTGCGCGAAGAACAGCGGCGTCGAGGTCGGCGTCGCGTAGACCCCGACCGCCAGCCGCGGCACGTCGACGCCCTCGGACACCATCCGGACGGCGACCATCCAGCGCGAGTCCCCCTCGGAGAACTTCTGGATCTTCTTGCTCGCCGCCTTCTCGTCCGACAGCACGACCGTCGGCGCCTCGCCGGTCAGCTCGCGGAGGGTTTTCGCGTACGCCCGGGCCGTGTTCTGGTCGCCCGAGATCACCAGCGCACCGGCGTCGGGCATGTGCCGCCGTACCTCGGTCAGCCGCTTGTCCGCCGCGGCCAGAACGGCCGGCATCCACTCGCCGGTCGGGTCCAGCGCGGTCCGCAGCGCCTGCGCGGTCAGGTCCTTGGTCAGCGGCTCGCCCAGTCGCGCCGCGACCTCGTCGCCGGCCTTCGTCCGCCAGCGCATCTCGCCGGAGTACGACATGAAGATCACCGGGCGTACGACGTGATCGCGCAGCGCGTGGCCGTACCCGTAGGTGTAGTCCGCCTTGCTCCGCGCGACCCCGTCGTGCGCGTCTTCGTAGGTGACGAAGGGGATCGGGTTGTCGTCGCTGCGGAACGGCGTACCGGTCAGGCAGAGCCGGCGGGCGGCGGGCTCGAACGCCTCGCGCACACCGTCACCCCAGCTGAGCGCGTCACCGCCGTGGTGCACCTCGTCCAGGATCACCAGCGTCTTGAACCGCTCGGTCCGGACCCGGAACGCCAGCGGGTTGACCGCCACCCCGGCGTACGTCACCGCGACGCCCTGGAAGTCCTTGTTGGTCTTGCCGCGCCGCCCGGCGAACGCGGGGTCGATCGCGATCCCGGCCTTGTCGGCGGCCTCGGCCCACTGGACCTTCAGGTGCTCGGTCGGGGTGACCACGGTGATCCGCTCGATCACCCGCCGGTGCAGCAGCTCGGCGGCCACGGTCAGCGCGAAGGTCGTCTTCCCCGCACCCGGCGTCGCCACCGCCAGGAAGTCCCGCGGGTTGGCGTCGAGATACTGCTTCAGCGCCTCGGACTGCCACGCACGCAGCTTGCTCGCGGTACCCCACGCCGCACGCTCCGGATACGCCGGTGGTAGCACGGCTGGCGCGGCGGGCAGATGCGAATCCACGGACGGCATACTCCCCCGATAGTCGACTGTCGGCCGTGCAGGAACGTTACCTGACAGACGTGACAACCGTCGTACGGCATGTCGGGGTACGGGCAGTCTGTGGAAAAGTCCGGGTCGGCTGGGGGGACGTCTTACACTCGGGGTTATGAGTACTCAGCTGACCCCGGGTGCGGAGACGGTTGTCGATGAGCGGACGCAGCCGCTGGAGGGTGGGGACCACGAGCGGTTCTCGCACTACGTGCCGAAGGACAAGCTGACCGAGGCGATGGTGATGGGCACGCCGGTGGTGGCCCTGTGCGGCAAGGTGTGGGTGCCGAGCCGCGATCCGGAGCGTTTCCCGGTCTGTCCGGAGTGCAAGGAGATCTGGGCCTCGCTGAACCCGGGCGGCGGCAAGGGCGGCGGCAAGGGCGGCGACGGCGACGGTGGCGGCGAGTAGGACCCGCTAGTTCATCGACGGGTCGTCGGGGTACGTCGCCAGGTAGGCCAGCTGGTCGTTCTGGCGGCGCAGGACCCGGCGCCACAGCGTGTCCGGGTCGTCGCCGAACACGTCCTCCGGGACGGACTCCACGACGTACCAGGCGCCCTCGGCGATCTCGCCCTCGAGCTGACCGCTGGACCAGCCGGCGTACCCGGCGAAGATCCGCATGCGGCTGATCGCGCCCTCCAGCAGTACCGGCGGTACGTCGAGGTCGACCAGCCCGATCCGGCCGAAGCACTCCCGCCAGCCCGGCGGGTCGGTGGCCTCGACCACCTCGGCGACCGCGAGGGCGCTGTCGGTGCCGACCGGCCCGCCCATAAACAGCACGCCGGGCTCGTCCACCGCCGTCGACCAGTCGGGCAGCACCCGGTCCACCGCGAGGTCGGCGGCGCGGTTCACCACCACCCCCAGTGCGCCGTCGTCGTCGTGGTCCAGCAGCAGGATCACCGACCGGCGGAAGGGCGGTTCGTCGAGCAACGGGGTCGCCACCAGCAGCGATCCGGTCAGGGTCGAGACCGTCATACCCCCATCATGGCGTACGCCGGTTCGCCCTGCTGCGAGTTCTGAGGCCGATCCACGTGCCCAGGGCGACCCCGACCAGGTCGGCGAGCGCATCGAGCGGGTCCCCGTCGCGCTGCGGCAGCAGCCAGTGCTGCACCAGCTCACTGACCACTGCGTTCGCCGCCAGTGCTCCGAGCAACCAGCGCGCCGGGATCCCGACCTTCAGCCCGGTGAACGCGACCGCCGCGAACAGGAAGCAGTGCGCGATCTTGTCGATCTGCGGGAACCCGATGTGCGGGCCCGCCTCACGCGGCGAGTAGACGCCGTACAGCTGCAACGCCACCGCCGCGACGAACGCGATCCGCCAGAGCCAGACCGTCAGGCCGGGCCTTGTCTTCTCCACCACCGGCACGGTCACGCCGGGGTGTCGTCCGGGTAGTTCTCGTGCGCCGGGGCCTTGCCGCCGGCGGCGTCGCGGACCGCGTGCGCGACCCGCGTGTGCACCTCCGGGTGGAAGACGCTCGGCACGATGTACGCCGCGTTCAGCTCCTCGTCCGTGACGACACCGGCCAGCGCCTTCGCGGCGGCCAGCTCCATCTCGACCGAGACCTTCGACGACTGCGCGTCGAGCAGACCGCGGAAGACACCCGGGAAGACCAGCACGTTGTTGATCTGGTTCGGGTAGTCGCTGCGGCCGGTCGCGACCACGGCCGCGTGCTCGCCGGACTCGCCCGGGTCGACCTCGGGCACCGGGTTCGCCAGCGCGAACACGATCGAGTCCTCGTTCATCGTGGCGATGTCGGCGCCGTCGAGGATGTTCGGCGCGGACACGCCGATGAAGACGTCGGCGCCGGCCAGCGCACCCTTCAGGTTCCCGCTGTACCTCGCGGCGTTGGTGTTCTCCGCGATCCAGCGCAGCTCCGGCGACAGGCCCTCGCGCTCGGTGTGGATCACTCCGTCGACGTCCGCGACGACGGCGTCCTTGACCCCGGCGGCGAGCAGCAGCTTGAGGATCGCCGTACCGGCCGCGCCGGCGCCGGACAGCACGACCCGCACGTTCGTGATGTCTTTGCTGACCACGCGCAGCGCGTTGTAGAGCGCGGCCAGGACGACGACCGCCGTACCGTGCTGGTCGTCGTGGAAGACCGGGATGTCGAGCTCCTCGCGCAGCCGGGCCTCGATCTCGAAGCAGCGGGGCGCGGAGATGTCTTCCAGGTTGATGCCGGCGAATCCGGGGGCGATCGCCTTGACGATCTGGACGATCGCGTCCGGGTCCTGGGTGTCCAGGCACAGCGGCCACGCGTCGATCCCGGCGAACCGCTTGAACAGCGCGGCCTTGCCCTCCATCACCGGCAGCGCGGCCTTCGGGCCGATGTTGCCGAGGCCGAGGACGGCGGAACCATCGGTGACGACCGCGACGCTGTTGCGCTTGATGGTCAGCCGGCGCGCGTCGTCGGGGTTGTTCGCGATCGCCAGGCAGACCCGCGCGACACCCGGCGTGTAGATCATCGACAGGTCGTCACGGTTGCGGATGGGGTGCTTGGCCTCCATCGAGATCTTGCCGCCGAGGTGCATCAGGAAGGTCCGGTCCGAGACCCGGCCGATCTCGACGCCCGGCACGGCCCGCATCGCCTCGACCAGCCGGCCGGCGTGCTCGGTGTCGGCGGCGGCGCAGGTGACGTCGATCCGCAGTCGCTCGTGGCCGGACGCGGTCACGTCGAGCGCGGTGACCAGACCGCCGGCCTGCTCGACCGCGGTCGTCAGCTTGCTCACCGTCGAGCCACCCGCGGGCACCTCGAGGCGAACGGTGATGGAGTACGAAACACTCGGCAAGGCAGTCACGCGGGTGATCCTCTCACGCTACTGGTAATGCCCCGAGGTTACGTACGTAAAGTGCATCACGCAGGTCTGGGTAATCCATTACTCGAGCGGTTACTGTTCGGTCAGCGAGGAGGTTTGACAGGTGCCGACTATCAGCGACGTGGCGGCGCGGGCCGGGGTGTCGACGGCGACCGTCTCGCGGGCGCTGAACGGGAAACCGACCGTCGACCCGGAGCTGGCCGAGCGGGTCCGGACCGCCGCCGCCGAGCTCGGCTACCAGCCGAACGGCCCGGCGCGGAACCTGCGCCGCCAGGAGGCCGCGGTGGTCGCGCTGATCATCTCCGACGTGGAGAACCCGTTCTTCACCGCGATCGCCCGTGGGGTGGAGGATGTCGCGCACGAGGTCGGGTACTCCGTCGTCCTGTGCAACTCCGACGAGAGCGCGGAGAAGGAGAACCGCTACCTCGACATCGCGATCCAGGAGCGCGTCGCCGGCGTCATCCTGTCCCCGAGCGGCTCCACGACGTCGGTCGCCAAGCTGGCCGGGCGAGGTACGGCGTACGTCGCGGTGGACCGTCCGTTGCCAGGGCAGGACAGCGACGTCGTACTGGTCGACACCCGGCTCGCGGCCCGCGAGGCGACCGCGCATCTGGTTGCCCAGGGCTACGAGCGGATCGGGTGCATCACGGGCCCGACCGGCGTACGCACCGCCGATGATCGCCTCGCCGGTTATCGCGACGCGCTGAAAGCTGCCAAGCGTCGTACCAGATTGGTGCGGCGGACCGAGTACAAAGCCGCGGGTGCTCATCGCGCCGCCCTGGACCTGCTGTCCCAGCCGGAGCCACCCGACGCCTTGCTGATCGCGAACAACGCCATGGCAGTCGGCGTACTGCAAGCCCTGCGGGAACGCGGTCTGCGGGCGGGCAGCGACGTCGGCCTGGTCGCGTTCGACGACGCCCCCTGGGCGGAGCTGGTCGACCCGCCGCTGTCCGTCGTCGCTCAACCGGCGTACGAGATCGGCGCCGTCGCGGCGCGGCTGCTGCTGGCGAGGATCGCCGACAACACCCGCCCGGCAACGGCGACCACCCTCGGCGCGCGCCTGATCGAGCGAGCCAGCTCTCAGCCGGCCGGGTTCTCCTCGGCGTAGATCTTCGCGGCGTTGGTCGGGTCGATCAGCCGGGTCGGCAGCGTCTGCGACTTCTCGATGGTGCCGCAGTCGACGAGGATCTTCTTGGCCGCGGCGATCGCTTCCTTGCCGTTGGTGGGATAGGTGAAGGTGGCCGACAGCCGGCCCTGCTCGACCGCCTTGATACCGCCGGACGGGATCGGCAGCGCGTCGATGCCGGTGAACTTCATCTCCTTCTCACGGCCGACCGCCTTCGCGGCCAGGTACGCGCCCTCGGCCATCGGGTCGTTGTGCGAGAACACCACGTCGATCTTCGGGTTCGCCTTCAGCAACGCGTCCATCTGCGACTGGCCCTTCTCCCGCAACCAGTCACCGCTCGCGGCCGCGATCACCTTGACCTTGGGGTTGCCCTTGATCCCCTCGACGAACCCCTCGTGCCGCTCGGCCTGCGGGGTCGCCCCGGCCAGCCCCTTCAGCTCCACCACGTTCCCGCCCTGCGGCAGCAGCTTCTCCGCGATGTACTTCCCGGCCTCGCGCCCGATCTGCACGTTGTCCCCGCCGATGAACCCGGTGTACGCGTCCCCCTCGACCTTGCGGTCCAGCACGATCACCGGGATGCCCTTGTCGTAGGCCTTCTTCACCACCGCGGTCAGCGGCTTGGCCTCGTTCGGGCTGATGATCAGCAGATCGATCTGCTGGGTGATGTAGTTCTCCACGTCCGCGACCTGCTTGGCGTTGTCCTGCGCCGCGTCCGCGAACTTCACGTCGAACTGCGGCACGTCCTTGGCCGCGGCCTTGATGTCGTCGTCCATCCGCTGCCGGTACGGCTCGGCCACGTTCGCCTGGCTCATCCCGATCGTGTACTTGCCATCAGCCCCTTTACAGGACTTCGACGATCCGGGCGAGGCACTGCCCGAGGTCCGTTCGTTCGTCGTACCACAGCCGGCCAGCACCAGGGCGGCGACCGCGGCGGTTGTGATCGGCAACTTCAGTGAACGCATGACAGAGCCTTCCTTACGAGGTGGGGCGGAGTCGCTGCAGCGCGGCGGCGGCAACGATGACCAGTCCCTTGATCAGGAGCTGGATGTTGGAGTCGATGTTGTTCAGGGCAAGGATGTTGTTCAGTACGCCGAGCAGCAGCGCGCCCGCGACGGTCCCGGCCACCGAACCGCGGCCACCGGCCAGACTGGTGCCGCCGATCACGACCGCGGCGATCGCGTCGAGCTCGTACCCGAGTCCGTCGTTCGGGCTGCCCTGGTTGAGCTGTACGGCGTGCACGATGCCGGCCAGCGAGGCGAGCAGGCCGCAGATCGCGAACACCGCGACCTTCACCCGCACCACCGGTACGCCGGACAGCCGCGCAGCCTTCTCGTTGCCGCCGACGGCGTACAGGTGCCGGGAGAACGCGCTCACGCGGAGGAACACCACCGCGGCGATCGCGACCACCGCGAAGATGATCACCGGGATCGGCACCAGACCGCCGAAGGTCCGCTCGCCGAGCAGCGCGAAGGACGCCGGCGCCTCGTTCGGCCCGTCGCCGTACGCGATCGCGACACCCTGCCCGCCGGACCAGATCCGGGCCAGTCCGCGGGCTATCTGCAGACCGGCCAGCGTGACGATGAACGACTGGATCCCGATCATCGCCGTCGCGATCCCCTGCAAGGCGCCGAACAGCAGGCCGATCACGAGCACGACCAGGACCGACGGCAGGAATCCCCAGTTGTCCTCGACCATGAGCACGGCCGAGCCGACCGCTGCGAGCCCGAGGACCGCGCCGACCGACAGGTCGATACCGCCGATCAGGATCACGAACGTCATGCCGACCGCGATGATCCCGATCTCGGACACCGCCCGGACCACGTTCGCGAGGTTGTCGGCGCTGATGAACAGGATCGCGCCGTTCTTGCGCGGCGAGAAGATGATCGCCGCGATGAACACCGCGATCAGCCCGAACACACTCTGGAACCGGAAGAGTGTCGCGACCACGGACGTGTTCTCCGTCGTCACTACCTTGTCCTGTACGTCGGTCATTGCGCTCCTCCGACCTCGCCTTGTCCCATCGCCGCCGCGAGCAGATCGCCCTCGCCCGAGTGCGCCGTACTGAACGACGCGACGTCGCGGCCGTCGCGCAGGACGACGACGCGGTCGCAGACACCGACCAATTCCGGGAGCTCGGACGACGCCAGCAGTACGCCGAGACCCTGGGCGGCCAGCTCGCCGAGCAGGCGGTAGATCTCGGCCTTCGCGCCCACATCGACCCCGCGGGTCGGCTCGTCCAGCAGGAGCAGTCGTGGCTCGGTCAGCAGCATCCGGCCGAACACCACCTTCTGCTGGTTGCCACCGGACAACGTGCCGACCTGGTCCTGCAGCCGCCCGAACTTCAGCCGCAGCCGATCCGCCATCCTCGTCGACGCCGCGCGCTCCATCCGCCGGGCGATCACCCCGAGACGCCCGTACGTCGGCAGGCTCGAGACGACAGTGTTCGCGAGGATCGAGTGGAACAGCACGAGCCCGGACGCACGCCGGTCCTCGGGCACGAATCCGATGCCCTGGGCAAGGGCCTGGCGCGGCCCGCGGAAGCGGATCGGCTTGCCCTGCAGGAGGATCCGGCCGGTTCGGGTACCGCCGGGTGCGACGCCGTACAGGGTCTCGAGGAGTTCGGTCCGGCCTGCACCCAGCAGGCCGGCCAGGCCGACGATCTCGCCGGAGCGGACCGTGAGGCTGATGCCGTCGGGGTCGCGGCGACCGGGACGCGGGCGGCGCGGTTTCAGAGCCAGCTGTTCGACGCGCAGCAGTTCGTCGCCGGTGTCGGCGTCGGGAGTGGTGAACATGGTCTGTACCGGGCGGCCGACCATCGCCTCGACGACTTCCGCCGTACTGCGGCTGCGTGGGTCGAAGCTGGTGACGATCCGGCCGTTGCGGAGCACCGTGGCGCGATCGGCGACCTTCGCGATCTCCTCCATCCGGTGGGAGATGTAGACGATGCCGACGCCGCTCTGCCGCAGCTCGCGGATCACGTCGAAGAGGCGCTCGACCTCGGAGCTGGTGAGCGCGGACGTCGGCTCGTCCATGATCAGCACGCGGGCGTCGAGGGAGATCGCCTTCGCGATCGTGACGAGTTGCTGCTCGCCGACACGGAGCTCGCCGACCGGGCGTCGCGGGTCGAGGCTGACGCCGCTGCGGGCGAGGAGTTCGCGGGCCGCGCGTTCCATCCGGCGGCGGTCGACCGTTCGCAAGCTGGTCCGCAGTTCGCGGCCGAGGAAGATGTTGTCGGCGACGGACAGGCCGGGGACGAGGTCGAGTTCCTGGTGGATCATCGCGATCCCCGCGGACTGGGCGTCGGTCGGCCCGCTGAACCGGATCGGCGCGCCGTTGATCTCGATCGTGCCCTCGAAGTCCGTCACGTCACCGGACAGGATCTTCATCAACGTGCTCTTGCCGGCGCCGTTCTCGCCGAGCAGCGCATGCACCTCACCGGCCCCGAGCACGAAGTCGACGTCCTGGCACGCCCGCACCCCGCCGTACCGCTTGCCGATCCCGGCCATCCGAACGAGGACAGCGGCGTCGTGCATGACAACACCTCCTCGATCCGGGGCGAGTAATCGATTTCCCGGACGCTAGACCGCGCCTGTCCAACCCGTCAACCCCTTGGACCACGATCGAATGCGGATCGCCAGGCCATCGCGATCGTGCGAACGCCGCCCCCGCGACCGTGAAGTCGCGAGGACGGCGTCAGTTGTGATGGCCCGGGGATCCGGTCAGCCGCCCGAGACGCTCACCTTCGCGAAGAGCGGGCGGCCGCTCGGCGGCATCACGAAGTTCTGGACCCGGGACCGGACGGCGGCGTTCGAGGCCAGGTCGGCGGGGAAGATGCCGACCGCGTCGTCCCACAGGATCTGGCCGGCTTGCTTGTAGAGCTCCGGACGCGCGGCCTGGTCGACCGACGAGCGGGCGTCGAGCAGCAGCTTGTCGACCGCCGGGTTGCAGTAGCCGTTGCGTTTGGCGGAGCAGACGTACAGCCGGGCCAGCGTGTAGTCGGCGTCACCGGTGCCGGTCACGTTGGTCTGCAGGTTCATGTCCCAGTTGAGCTTGCCGAAGTCCTCCAGCCATTGGGCGCGTTCCTTCTCCAGCGGCTTGACCGTGACGCCGATCTTCGCCCAGTCCGAGATCATCGCCTGCGCCAGCGCGCGGATGTTCGGCCCGCCTTCGAGCGGCCACTGCATCGAGGTCGTGAACCCGTTCGGGTACCCGGCCTCCGCCAGCAACTGCTTTGCCTTCGCCGGGTCGTAGCTGTACGGCGAGAGCTTCGGCGCACCGATCACGCCCTGGGCCAGCGGCGCCTGCGCGACCGTGGCGAGGTCACCGAAGAGGTCCTTGACGGTCCCGTCGAGGTTGAGCGCGTGCCACATCGCCTGCCGGACCCGCTTGTCGTTGAACGGCTTCCGGTTGGCGTTGAACCAGTCGAAGTAGTACGTCCAGCTCGGCGTGGTCGAATAGCTGATCGCGTCGCTCCCTTTGACCGATCCGACCTGGTCCGGCGGGATCTGCGTCAGTACGTCGACCTCGCCGTTCTCCAGCGCGGTGATCCGCCCGGCGACCTCGGGGATGTTGACGAACTCGAGCTTGCTCAGCTTCGGCGCACCGTCCCAGTACGTCGGGTTCGCGGCCAGCTCGAGCTTCTCGTCGGGCTGGAACGACGTGACCGTGAACGGCCCGGTCCCGATCGGCTTGTTGAAGAACCCGTCGGTGTTGAGCTTGTCCGCCGGCCCGATGAACAGCAGCGTCAGCGAGCTCAGCAACGTGCCGAGCGGCTTGCTGGTCTTCACCGTCACGGTCTGGTCGTCGGTCGCCGCGAACGACGTCACCGTCGAGTACAGCGGTACGAGCGGACCATCGAGCTTCTGGTGCCGCTGGTACGACGCGACCACGTCCTTCGCGGTGAACGGCGTACCGTCGGAGAACTTCACGCCCGAGCGGAGCTTGAAGATCCACGTGTTCGGATCCGGGTTCGTCCACGACGTGGCCAGCACCGGGACGATCTTGCCGTCGTCGACCCGGACCAGCGGTTCCATGACCTGCTGGATCGTGGTCTGGACGCTCTCCTCACCGGCGTACTTGTAGGTGTCCAGCGACACCGGGAACATCGCCGGCGCGTACCGCAGGACCTGGTCACCGCCGCTGCTGGTCGGTTCACTGGCGGGCGAGCACGCGCTCAGCGCCGCCAGTGCGACGACGGCGACCGCCGCCGTGAATCGCTTCCTCAACACAGGGTTCTCCTCAGGGGTGGTACGTGTAGGTGGCGACGACCGGGTAGTGGTCGGAGGGGGCGCGGCCGTCGTGGAAGAAGTCGACGACCTCGCTGGACCGGGCGGCGAGCGGGCCGCGGGCGAAGATCCAGTCGATTGCCTTGGGTGGTGAGGCGAGCGGAGACAACCTGGTCCCGATAGGGCCGGTGGCGACCGTCGGCACGACCGGATGGGTCACCGGTGAGTGCCGGCCGAGGGCGGTGAAACTGTCCAGGAACCCGGCGTTCCCGAGCTCCCACTGCGGTGGGCCGATGTCGTTGATGTCGACGGTGAACAAGCAGGCGCCCTCGCCTGCCAGCCGTTCGAGCGCTTCCCCGATCGCCCGGGCCTGCGCGATCCGGCGGTTGACGTGGTCGGTGCGTTCGTCCGGGTGGCCGGGCCAGGTGAGGTGCGCCGTACTGAAGATCAGGTCGGCGCCCGTTGTGGTCCGCAGCTTGACCCAGAAGAGCTTCGCGTCCGGCGACAGGATGCCGACGTCCTCCGAGCCGTGCTCGAGGTAGGTGAACAGATCACGGCGCCACCACAGGTTGCTCTGCGTCTCCCAGCCGGCAGTGCCGTCGATGCGGTCATGCTCGGGCATTACGTCGTCCAGGAGCTTGCGGGTGACCGGTCGCAGCTCCTGTACGGCGAGCAGGTCCGGCGGGCGGATCGTGAAGAGGCTCTCGATCGCGTCCCGCCGCTGGTCGAGGTGGAAGTCCGCCCACAGGTTGTAGGTCATCGCCACGAAGGTGAAGGTCATCGGTCCATCCAGGTAGGCACGTTGTACGACGTGAGTCCGTCGAGGTGGAGGGTGGTGAGCGAACAGTTCTCGGGCGGATCGAGCAGTACTTCGCCTCCCGGCGGCAATCTCAGCGCCGACGCCGCCGCCACCCGAATCGGCCCGCCATGCGTCACCACCAGCACCCGCTGCGCGCCGTCAGCCGAGATGTCCCGTACCGCCTCCCACACCCGGGCGCGCAGTTGCCGGAAGGTCTCACCGCCCCCGCGAGCCACGTCTTCGCCACGTTTGAAGGCGTTCACAACCTCCGGCTCGTCGGCGTACACGTCCGCGAACGTCCGCCCGCCCCACGTCCCGACGTCGATCTCGCGCCACCGCTGGTCGATGCGGATCGGCAGGTGGCCGCGCAGGTCGACGTACGGCTGCAACGTCTCCGCCACCCGCTGCAGATCGCTGGCGACAATCGCGTCGATGGCCAGGGACTGCAGGTAGGCGGCGGCCTCCTTTGCCTGTTGCCGACCGAGCGCGCTCAGCCCGGTGCCCTGCTGACCTTGGTAGCGGAGTTCGGCGTTCCAGACCGATTCGCCGTGGCGGAGGAGGACGAGTTCGGTCATCGGGCGGCTCCGGTCAGCTCGGTGGCGAAGTGGCATGCGGCCGGGTGCAGGTCGAGGCGGGTCATCAGCTCGGGATCGTCGTGGGCGCAGCGGTCCTCGGCCTTCCAGCACCGCGTACGGAAGCGGCAGCCGGACGGTGGATCCGCCGGTGACGGCACGTCACCGCCGATGATGATCTGCTCCCGCGCCGGCTTGTCCCACGGCTTCGGATCCGGTACTGCGGACAGCAGCGCCTGCGTGTACGGGTGCAGCGGCCGCGCGAACAGCTCGTCCTGCGACGCGGTCTCGATCACCCGGCCGAGGTACATGACCGCGATCCGGTCCGAGATGTGCCGTACGACGGACAGGTCGTGTGCGATGAACAGGTACGCGAGGCCGAGGTCACGCCGCAGATCGTCCAGCAGGTTGAGCACCTGCGCCTGCACGGATACGTCGAGCGCGGACACCGCCTCGTCGCAGATGACCAGCTTCGGCCTGAGGGCGAGCGCCCGGGCGATCCCGATCCGCTGCCGTTGTCCGCCGGAGAATTGATGCGGGTAGCGCTGCGCGTGGTCGGGGTTGAGCCCCACCCGCTCGAGCAGTTCGCGTACCTCGGCGCGATGCCGGTTGCGCGGTACGACGTCCGGGTGGATCTCCCACGCCTCGGCGACGATCTGCTCGACGGTCGCCCGCGGGTTCAGCGACGCGTACGGATCCTGAAAGATCATCTGCAGCTGCCGGCGCACCCGCCGCATCGATGCCCGAGGCAACGAGGTCAACTCTTCCCCGTCGAACACGATGCTCCCCGACCGAGCCTTCTCCAGCCCCACGATCGTCCGGGCCACCGTCGACTTCCCCGACCCCGACTCCCCCACCAACCCCAACGTCCCCCCAGCCGGAATGTCGAAAGACACCCCGGCCACTGCCTGTATCTCCCCCACAGTCCGCCGAAGCACAGCCGACCGCAGCGGGAAGGACGTGTGCAGATCCCGCACCGACAACAACATCTCCGGTGGGTTTGGGTCAGTGGGCATTGGCCAGAACTCCCTCGGGGTGGTGGCAGGCGGCCTGGTGGCCGGTGGGGCGGCGGGAGAGTTGGAGGAGTGCGGGCTCCTCGTTGGCGCAGTGGGTGTCGGCGTACTGGCAGCGGGGGCGGAAGGAGCAGCCGGTGGGGAGGGACAGGAGGTCCGGGGGTGAGCCCTGGATCGGGGTCAGGCGAGTGCGGGGGGCGTCGAGGATGGGCACGGACGCCATCAGGCCGGACGTGTACGGGTGAGCGCAGTGTTCGTAGACCTCGCGGATAGGCCCGGTCTCGACCACCCGTCCGGCGTACAGGAGGACCACCCGGTCGGCGACGTCTGCCACGACGCCCAGGTCGTGAGTGATCAGTACGAGCGACATACCGTCCTCGGACTGCAACCGACGCAGGAGATCCATGATCTGCGCCTGGACGGTGACGTCGAGGGCAGTCGTCGGCTCGTCGGCGATCAGCAGGCGTGGAGACAGCGCGAGCGCCATCGCGATCATCACCCGCTGCCGCATCCCGCCGGAGAACTGGTGCGGATAGTCGTCCAGCCGCTTCGACGCGGCCGGGATCCCGACCCGCTTCATCAGCTCCAGCGCCGCCGCGCGAGCCTCCCGGCGCGACGCCCCGCGATGCCGGCGGAACATCTCCCCGATCTGCGCGCCCACCCGGAACACCGGGTTCAGCGAGCTCAACGGATCCTGGAAGACCATCGCGATCTCCCGCCCGCGCAGGCCTTTCGCGACACCGGGCACCAGCAGATCGCGGTCGTCGTACGTGATGGATCCGCCGCACACCCGCCCGGCCGGCTTCGGCACGATACCCATCACGGCCTGCGCGGTGACACTCTTGCCACTGCCCGATTCCCCCAGCAGCGCAACGGTCTCACCGGGACCGACATCGAACGACGCTCCGTCGACCGCGGTCACCACTCCACCGGAGGTGCTGAACTCGACGCGCAGGTCTCGCACACTCAACAAGACAGCCATCACAGACTCCTCAGCCGAGGGTCGTACCGGTCCCGGAGCGCGTCGCCCAGTACGCCGAGCGAAATCACCAGGAACGCCAGCGCGATCCCCGGAATGGTCGAGATCCACCACGCATCGGCGAGGTAGTTGCGCCCGTTCGCGATCGTCACGCCCCAGCTCGGCGTACTCGCCGGCGTTCCGAGTCCGAGGAAGCTCAGCGACGCCTCGGCCAGGATCACGTGCCCGATCTCGACCGTCGCGACGACGAGTACCGGAGCGACACAGGCCGGGAGCACGCATCGGGTGATCAGCCGCCACGTCCCCGCGCCCAACGTCCGCGACGCGTCCACGAACTCCCGTCGCCGCGTCGCCAGCGCCTGACCACGCGCGACCCGCGCGAACGTCACCCAGTTCGCCACCGCGAGCACGATTACGACGTTCACCACCGACGGACCGAGCAACGCGGCGATGAAGATCGCCAGCAGGATCGACGGGAACGCCAGCTGGATGTCGGCGAGCCGCATCAGTACGCCGTCCAGCCAGCCGCCGAAGTACCCGGCCGCGAGCCCGATCGTCACGCCGATCGTTCCGGCCAGCAGCAGTGTCGCCAGTCCGACCGCGATCGAGATCCTTGCCCCCTGCAACATCTGGGCGAACAGGTCCTGCCCGACCTGGTCGGTGCCGAAGATCGCGTACGACCCGTCGGACAGCCGGGTGAACGGCGGCTTCAGCCGGTCCGCGGTCCGGGTGTCGACCGGGTTGTACCGGATCAGCCACGGCCCGATCACCGCGGCCACGACGTACACCGCGATCACCACCAGCCCGAACCGGATCCGGGCCGACCCGGCCCTGGTACGGCGCCGGACCGCAACCCGGGGTTCGGCGAGCGAGATCTCAGCAGTCATCGTTCAGTCACCAGCCAGACGGACCCGCGGGTCCAGGAAGCCGTAGAGCAGGTCCACGAGCAGATTGATCACCACGAAGATCGTTGCCACCAGCAAGATCGAGGCCTGGACAACGCCGTAGTCGCGGCGCCCGATCGAGTCGATCAGCAACCGCCCGACCCCGGGCCACGCGAACACGGTCTCGACGATCACCGTGCCGCCGAGCAACGCCCCGAACTGCAGCCCGACCACGGTCACGATCGGGATCAGCGCGTTCCGCAACGCATGCACGAGGACCACGACGCCCTCGCCGAGCCCCTTCGCCCGGGCGGTCTGCACGTACCCCTCGTGCACCACCTCGAGCAGCCCGCTGCGCGTCAGCCGCACCAGGATCGCGAGGAACGGCAGCGCGAGCGTGATCGTCGGTAGGACCAGATGCGACCACGTTCCTGATCCGGCACTCGGCAGCACCTTCAGCCCGCGCGCGAACACCAGGATCAGCACGATCCCCAACCAGAACGACGGCGTCGACTGGCCCATCAGCGAGAACACCGAGATCGCGCGGTCCACCCAGCTGTGCGCCCGCAGCGCCGCGATCACGCCGAGCGGCAGGCCGATCAGCAAGGACAACAGCAGCGCGGTCGAAGCCAGCTGGATCGTGGCCGGAACGCGTTGCAGGACGAGGCTCATCGAGTCCGCGTTCAGCCGGAACGACTGCCCGAAGTCCAGGTGTACGACGTTCGCCAGGTACGTCGCGTACTGCTGGATGAGCGAGTGGTCGAGACCGAGCTGCGCCCGCAGTGCGGCGACCTGCGCCTGGTCGGCGTCGGGCCCGAGCATGATGTACGCCGGGTCGCCGGGCACGAGCCGCAGTACGACGAAGATGATCGTGACGGCGCCCCACAGCACGAAGAGCGAGAAGAACAGCCGCCGGACGACGTACGCCCCCATCAGACGCCGCTCCGCAGTACCGACACCACACGCCGCACCTCGTCCACCGAGCCCGGCTGGATCAACTCCGCACCCAGCGCGCCGGCGCACGTCCCGTCGCTCGAACGCACCGGTACGGCGACCATTCGCGGCAGCGACGCGACCGGCCGGGCGTTGTGCGCGAAGCCGGTGGCACGGACCCGTTGGAGAGCATCGAGCAGATCCGGTGACCCGGAGACCTGATCAGCGGGCAACGCGGACAGATAGGCACGTCCGAGCGCGCTTTGCCGCAACGACACCGCATGCCCGGGCAGCACGGTGCCACTACCGGCCACCGCCGCGACCTGCAGGACTGTCCCGATGCTCTTCGGCAACGGCTTCGCGAGGACGACCAGGCGGCCGAGCCGATCGCCGAGATCGGCCAGCGAGTGCTCCGGGCCTGCTCGGCGGTGGGTCGTGCGGAGGGCGGCGAGGCCGTCACGGGCGGTGTAGCGGTGGTCGTCGACGCGGTCGGCCAGGCCGTGGTCGCAGAAGGTCGCGAGGATGCGGTGGACGGTGCTCTTGTGCAGGCCGACGGTGACGGCGAGCTCGGTCACGCCGTACGCGCGATCCTCGCGGTTCAGTTCCGCGAGCACGGTGAGGGCACGGCTCAGCGACTGCATAAGCGACTCCCGGGGAGAAAGGGCACCGCCGTGAACGTTAACGGTAGCGTTAATGCACCGTAGAAGCGTGATATTTACGTGTCAATAGACCACCGTTGCTGAGGGTGGAACGGCCCGTTGACGGCAATTTCCCGTTAACGTTAACTTCACTGCGTGACGACCTCCGATCTACGCACCGCGTTACTGTCCGCCGATCCGCGGCTGTCGAAGTTCTCGCCGCTGCCGCGCATCCTGGCCTTCGACGAGTTCGACAGCGGGACGCACGGCTGGACCGAACTGCTCGGCAACTACAACGGCCGCGGCGACCTCAGCACCGTCGACGACCACATGCGCGACTTCCGGCCGCCGCAGCTGTCGGCCTGCAACTTCTTCGACATCGGCACGCACGGAGCGCTCAGCGGCACGTACGCGCTGAAGCTCGCCACCCGCCCGTACAAGGGCCACACCGCGGTCGCGATCCGCCGGCTGACGATGAGCGGCCGCGGGCTGGTCCAGCTCGAGACGTACTTCGCCTTCAAGTCCGAGGCCACGCTCGGCGGCGGCTCGGAGCTGGACACGTTCGGCGACGTGCAGTGGGACGGCAACACCCACCCGTCCGAGGCGCAGTTCGGCGCGTTCACGGTCGCGACCGACCTCTGCGGCGACGGCGGCCTGCGCTACCACACGGTCGCGCGCTACCAGAACACCGACCTGGACAACCGCTTCACCCGGCGGTGGATGGCGCCGACCGTCCCCGAGCCGACGCCGCGCGAGCACTTCGAGGGCAAGGTGAAGCTGGAGTACGCCGCCGACTTCACCGCGCCGAACCCGGAGGACTGGCAGGCGTTCGGCGAGCCGCAGGAGCTCTGCTACAACGAGGTCCCGACGAAGGTGAACTGGCACTACCTGCGCTGGCTGATCGACACCGACAAGCGCCGCAACGTGGAGCTGCAGGTCAACGATCGCGTGATGGACATGCGCGACGTCCCGGTCCCGCCGTACGAGGAGCGGTACGAGACGTTGGAGAACCTGCTGAACTTCTACTTCTCGGTCCGCACTCACAGCAGCGTCCGCAACTTCCTCTTCCTCGACTCCGTCCTCATCTCGGTTGATTGGTAGGCCCATGCGACAGTCCATGACGGCGGTGCTGGAACGCGACACCACCTTCGACACCCGCTTCGCCACCGAGCCGTACGAGGTCGCCTGGGCCGGCGAGGCACGCTGGTTCGTCCAGCACGTCGGCGGCGACGGTACGGCGACGTACATCACCCAGGTCTCCCCCGACGGGATCACCTGGTGCGACCTCGACGACGTGGAGCACGCAGCCGAGCCCGGCAAGCTGGTGAGCTGGCCGGTCACCGGGTTCGGCCATTGGCTGCGACTGCGCGCTAAGGTCGACGGCTCGGTCCAGGTGCGCATCCACCTGGCCGTGAAGGCCTAAGCTGCTCGAGGGGGTTGAGGATGACGGAGGCGCGGCGGGCGACGTTGCGGGATATCGCGACGGCTCTCGGGCTGTCGGTGAACACCGTGTCGCGCGCGCTCGGCGACAAGGACAGCGTCAGCCCGAAGACGCGCGCCGCCGTACAGGCCGAGGCCGCCCGGATCGGGTACGTGCCGAACACGCTGGCCCGGTCCCTGGTGCTCGGCTCCGCGATGACGCTGGGACTCGTCATCACCAACCCCTCGAACCCGTTCTACGCGCAGCTGATCAGCACCATCGAGCTCCGGGCCCGCGCCCAGGGGTACTCGCTGCTGCTGCTCGTCACCGACGAGAGCGCGGAGAACGAACAGCGCGCCACCGAGGCGTTGCTGCGGTCCGCGGTCGACGGCGCCGTGGTCGTCCCGGTCCAGGCCGAGTGGGACCACTGGCGCCGCGTTCGCGACGCCGGGATCCCGCTGGTGTTCGTCAACCGTGACGTACCCGAGCTCGACTGCGACATGGTTGGCGTCGACAACGAACGCGGCGCGTACGAGGCGACCAGCCACCTGATCTCGGGCGGCGCCCGCCGGCTGCTCGTCCTCGAGGAAGACCTACCGATCACCACCACGGCGGACCGGGTGACCGGCTTCCGGCGAGCCATGTCGGACGCCGGTCTCAAGGTGTCCGACGACTCGATCCGGGCAGTGCCGACGAAGCGCTACGACTCGTTGGCGCTGCCCTGGCAGCCCGAGGAGGCGTACCGCTTCGCGCAGACGCTGCTCCCCGACGGTCATCCCGACGGCATCGTCACCGGGAACGACTACTTCGCACTCGGCGTACTGCGATTGCTCGCCGAGCGCGGCCTCGACGTGCCAGGTGATGTCGCGATCACGGGGTACGGCGATCACCCCTACGCGGCGTACTTGCAGACTCCGCTCACCACGGTCCGGCTACCCGCGGCCGAGGTCGGCTCGACCGCGGTCGACCTGCTCATGCAGCGCCTGAGATCCAGCTCCGAGCGCCCCCGCAAAACACTGATCCGCCCCGAGCTGGTGGTCCGCGCGTCGACGGGCGGACCGTCGGCACTCACCAAGCGCCAGGAACGGCCGAGCTCGACGGTCGGCTGAGCGGCAGGTGGCCAAGCCGCGGGTGGTTGATGAGTGGTGGAGGCCCGGCTACTCCTCCAACCACCTACGCACCGACTCGTTGTGCTCGCCGAGGCGGGGCGGCGGGAGGTTGGTCTCGCGGGCGCCGGCGTGCGGGTTGTCGTCGAAGCGTAGTGGCGGGCCGGGCAGCTGGATCGTGCCGAGGGTGGGGTGCTCGACGTCGATCAGCAGGCCCTGCGACTGCGTCTGCTCCCACTCGTACACCTGCTGGAAGTCGCGGACCTTGCCGGCCGGGATGCCCTTGTCCGCAAGGCGTTCCAGCCACACGTCGGCCGGCTCGGCTGCGAACGCGGTCTCGATCGCGGCCGTCAGCTCGTCGCGATGCGCGACCCGCTGGGCGTTGACGGCGAAGCGCTCGTCGTTCGGATCGAGACCGACGATCGGCGCGAACGTCCGCCACTGCCCCTCGCTGCCGACCGCGACCTGGATGCTGGTGTCGGCGGTGCGGTACATCCCGTACGGCGCGATCTGCGCGTGGTGGTTGCCGACCCGCTCGGGCAACTGGTGCGCGACCGTCCACTTCGTCCCGTGGAACGCGTGGACGCCGACGACCGACGCCAGCAGACTCGTCCGTACGACGCGGCCCTTGCCGGTGATCGATCGCTCGTGCAGTGCGGCGAGCGCACCGTAGGCGCCGTACATACCCGCCAGCAGGTCCGCGATGGGTGCGCCGACCTTGGTCGGTTCGACCGCGCCGGTGATACTCATCAGACCGCCTTCGCCTTGCGCGATCTGGTCGTACCCGGCCCGTCCGCCGTCCGGGCCGTCATGACCGAAGCCGGTGATCGAGAGGATGACGAGGCCGGGGTTGAGCTCGTGCAGGCGCTCGGTGGAGAACCCGAGGCGGTCGAGGACGCCCGGGCGGAAGTTCTCGATCAGGACGTCGGCCTTGCGGACGAGCTTGGTCAGGAAATCCTTGCCCTCGTCGGACTTGAGGTCCGCGGTGACCGATTCCTTGTTCCGGTTCGCGGACAGGTAGTACGTCGATTCGCCCTCGACGAACGGCGGACCCCAGCCGCGGCTGTCGTCGCCGCCGTTCGGGGTCTCGACCTTGATCACCCGGGCGCCGAGATCCCCGAGCATCATCGCCGCGTGCGGACCCGCGAGCGCGCGGGTGAGGTCCACGACCACGACGTCGGAGAGAAGGTTCACGGGTCGAGGGTAGGCGAGTACGCGATGGCCGGCCGTGACGCGACTCTCAGGCGGACACCTTGCGGGCCAGGGACGCCAGGCGGTGGGTCACGTCGCGCGGGCGCTCCTGCATGAGCATGTGGCCGGCGCCGGGGTAGATCCACAACCGGGCGGACGGAAGCTGCGCGGCCATCCGGTTGGCATGCCGCGGCGGCAGCAGCCGGTCCCGCGTCCCGTGCATGATCTCCACCGGCAACTCACCGAGCACCTTCAGTGCATGCCCCCGATCATGCTCCAGCATCGTCTCGAAGAACCCACCGTACGAAGGCCCCGGCACAACCGCCAGATCCTCCAAGAACAACTGAACCTCCGCCTGATCCACGTGCCGCCCAAACACCACCCGCCGCAAAGCAGGCCGCTGCAGGTGCGCGGCGGCAACGGCCGCACGACGAGCTGCTCCGACGAACCGCGAGGCGGCCCGTGTCCCGGAGGCAGGCTCGACCCCCGGCTCCCGACGGGTGCGTGCCGCCGCCCGGCGGGCGGCTGCCTCGGCGCGGCGGTCGGCGCGAGTGCCTACGAGCTTCAGGACTCGGGGGGCGATCCGCGCTGCCGCGGGATCGAAGCGTGAGGGGATTCCCAGGGCGCCTTCGGTGAGGTGGCCCGAGGTGGTGCTTACCAGGGCGGCCGCCCGGATGCGGGTGCCGAAGAGGTCGGGGTATTGGTCGGCGGCCGCCATCAGGGTCATGCCGCCCATCGAGTGGCCGGCGTACACGACCGGGCCGTCGCCGACGACCTCGTCCAGGACCGTGACCAGGTCGTCGGCCAGCTGGTCGAGGCGCATCGAACCGGCCGGAGCCGCCTCCGACCGGCCGTGCCCGCGGTGGTCGTAGGTGACGACGCGTACGACGTCCTCGCCGAGGACCTCCGGCAACCTCTCGACCTGGTTGTGCCACGACCGCGTCGAACACGTCCACCCGTGCACCAGCAACACAGTCACCGGCGCGTCAGCCGGCCCGGTCGCCTCGACGTTCAGCCGTACGCCGTCCCGAGTGGTAACGCCGGACCGCTCCAACTGGATCGTCACGCAATCTCCCGTTCCCGTTCGCCGCCGGCCAGGTGAGCCGCGCGTGCCCGCCCGCCGCGGGCGCCACGCCCGACCAGCCAGGCGATCCCGATGACCTCGAGCAGCCCGACCACTCCGACCAAGCCATAGCCGGCGTTCCACATCCATCGTGGCACGTCGGTCCGCTCCTCGCGCCGCAGGATCTGCTGCTCGTCGACGAACTGCACCGTCTGCCCGTTCGACACCTGCACCGCGGGCTTCTCGATCGCCGCATCCTCCGGCGCGTACACCCAGGCCGCCACCAGATCCCGCTGCCCCCGATGCAGCCGGATCATCGACTTCCACTTCCCGTACATCGGCAGCGCGTCCGCCGACCGATACGTGCCATCGGCAACCTTCTGCATCGGGTGGTGTACCAAACCGCCGCCCTGCCAGGCCAGCGCCTCGAACCAGCGCGCATCCTCGGCCGCGTCAGCAGGCGTGAGAGTGACCGTGACGTACGCCGTCGGCTCGGCCCCCGTGGCGACCCGCTCCAACGACACGACCCCCGACACGCCCGGATCGGCCGACCGCGGTACGCAGAAGAACACGGTCGCCGCCACCGCGACCAGCCCGACGGCGCCGAGCTGATGGGTACGGCGGATCGCGACCGGCCGGATGTGCTTGATCCCGACCGCACGCTCCTCGCCGGCGACCTCGGCGTACCGGGTCGCGAGCCAGGCCCCGACCAGACCGGCTCCGGCCCCGACGACCACGCCGTACCCGAGCGCGGACGGCAGGATCGACGACGGCCACGCGATCGGCATCCAGACATGACTCCAGGCGTACTCCGCGACCACGCCGACGGTCCCGATCAGCAAACCGGCGACCGCACCGAGGCGGAAGCGATTCTTGTTGCCCAGGGCAAACGCCACCAACTCGACCAGGACCGCCTCGACAACCAGCAACGGGAAGTGCCCGACGATCTGCCCCAGCGGCTCGGCCACCGCCCAGGCGATCCCGCCACGGATGACGAGGTAGACCGCCAGCGCGGCGAACGCCGTACCCGGACCGCGTCGCGCCCGCAGGACGGTGAACCCCATCGCCGCCCCGAACACGATCAGAATCGGCTGCAGAACAAGGGGAAACTGCGGCACGCCGTAGTTGAACTCGGTGCTGAACAGGTCCCACGCGATCAGCAACGCGCCGACCGACACGATCTCCTGGAACAGCCGGCGCGTGTTCGGCCCCATCAACTGCTCGACCTCGGCGATCGCGAGCAGCCGCGCGAAGATCGAGAAGACCACCCCGCCGATCATCAGCAGGTGCGTCGGCCCCCAGAGCGTGACGTCCTCACCGAACAGCCGGTGCCACCCGTCGTCGAGCGGGAAACCGACCAGCGCGAACGTCCCGCAGACCGTCACGAGCGCGGCGCTGCACGGGATCCGCCAGCCCCTGGTCAGCTTGATCGTCCTGGCCGGCAGCGGCTTGCCCGCGAGCGCGATCGGCAACACGCCCGAGATGATGACGCCGAGGATGCCGAAGAAGATCGGGTAGTGCGCCGCCGTACCGAACGGGCCGGTGTCCCGGCCGCGGCCGATGTGGATCGCGATGTCCCACCACACCCCGAACGCGCAGGACAGCAGCGAGACGGCATGCAGGTACGGAGTCAGCGCGGCCCATCGGGGGACTCCGTCCAGTCTCCCGATGGTGTCCGCGAACCTACCTACCAGGGTGACGCGGCCGGTGCGTTCCCGCCACAGCAGCACGGCGAGTGCGAGGTACACCGACCCGACGACGCAGGTGACGATCGCGATCTGGTCGAAACTCGCCGTACCGGTGGTCGCCGACGGGATCGCCATGGATGCTCCTTACATCAGATATGCGCCATGCTTGATGTTACATCTACTATGTAACGTGGAGTCTGGAAGACTGTCAAGGGTGGAAGAGGAGCTCACTGTCGACCAACTGGCCGCCAAGGTCGGGATGACGGTCCGCAACGTGCGCGCGTACGCCGGACGCGGGCTGATCCCGCCGCCCCGGCTGGTCGGCCGGACCGGGTACTACGGCGCCGACCACGTGGCCCGGCTGACGCTGGTCCGGGAGCTGCTCGACAAGGGCTACACGCTCGCCGCGGTCGAGCGGATGCTGGGCGAGCTGCCCGACGGTGCGCTCGCGCTCGGCGTCTTCGAGACCCTCGTGAACCCGTGGACCCCGTCGGAGCCGGAGATCCTCGACGGCAAGCAGCTCGCCGACCGCGCCGGCGTACCGTACGACCCGGCGGTGATCGAGCGGCTGGTCGAGCTGGGCATCGCGGAGCGGCTGGAGGACGGCCGGCTCAGGATCCCGAACTCGGACCTCCTCCGCACCGGCCTCGAGGTGATCAAGCTCGGCGTCCCGATGGAAGCCATCTTCGAGATGCTGCCCAAGCTGTTCGCCCAGGCCGACGCCGTTGCCAAGACGTACGTCGAGCTGTTCCGCTCGACTGTCTGGCGCGACTTCACCAACGCCGGCATGCCCGCCGACGGCTGGCCCGAGATCCAGCGCACCCTCGAGGGCATCATCCCGCTGGCCGGCCAGGCCCTGGTCGCAGCCTTCCGCGAGGCCATGGCCCGCGAGATCGAGCAAGTCGCCTACGAAGAACTGGGCCTCGACCCGAAGGCCCTCCCGTCAACCGGCTGAAAGAGGCAGCACAGGAGCCAGGTCGGTGTGGATGAAGTCCTTACCCTTGAGCGCGACGGGATTGCGATGGATCCTCAGGACGAATTCGTCGCCGACGTAGTACCCGGCGTTGTTCGTCCCTACGGCCAGCGCGCGGACGTCGTACCCCTGAAGTCCCCAGCGCCTCAGCAGACCGTCCACCCTTACGTCCTCCCTTAGCCGGTGTCAGGGATCACTCGGGATGTAGATAGGTAATCCTCCGCATGCGTGAACCGGTCCTCACGCGGGACCGTATAGCTACCAGAACAGACCAGGCAGGAGGACGGCGATGCGCCAGATCCAGATCCGTCGGCGACCACGCACCACGACGACTCGCCGCCAGACCAAGACCCTCGACCTCCGGACCCCGTCCGGCCGTCCACTGCCCTTCTGAACCCCGAGCTGAACCCGAGAGCTGAACCGCCATGAAGCTTCGACTGCACGTCCACCACATCCGCTCCGGCGGCTGGTGTGCCGACATCGACGACGACCACGACCGTCAGCCCGACGACCCGTACTGGTGCGTCGACCAGTGGCCCACCCTCGAGGCCGCGCTCACCGCCGGCTGCTCGGAGCTCGCCAAGCTCGTCGCCATCGCGACACCCACTCGCCTCAGCGGCTACTACGAACCGGCTCTGGCCGCCTAGAGCCACGGGGAGAACGGGGCGAGGCCCGGCGAACCGCAGGGGGTTCTCCGGGCCTCACTTTGTTCAGGTACGACGGGCCTGGTCCCGCTGCTGCTCCGGCAGGTCGCCAAGGTCGGCGTACTGGTCGTCCTCGTCCGGGAGGTTCGCCTCGTTGCGGCGGGCGATGCGGATGAAGGCGATGATCAGCAGAACCGGGCCGAGGACCATCGCGGTCTCGGGGATGCCGCCCATGTGCAGGGCGATCATGACGCCGTCACCAGGGCGATCACGATGCCGTCACCAGGGCGATGCCGCCTGCGGTGAAGGCGACCATCGCGGCGAGCATCGGGTACTGCGCCCGCCGCAACTGCCGGCGCCGGAACAGGTCGGCAGCGCGATCATGCGCGGACACGACCCCGAGTACGTGTCCGAGCACGATCGCGCCGATCTGGACCCCCGCGATGAAACCGGTGCTCAGGAACGCGTAGTCGATCCGCGTCCCGCTCGTCCCGAGCAGATCCCATCCGCGCGCGAACGGGTCCGTCGCCAGTAGCCAGCCCTCCTGCCCCTGGAACATCGCGAACGAGAAGTAGTGCGCCACGGCGTACCCGATCGCGATCGGCACCAGCGAGTGCGCGAACGCGCCCGGCAACCCGGCCGCCCCGATCCCGCCGGGCCTCGTTTGCGCCGCTCCGGTGGTCCGCGCGGCCAGCAGGAACAGGCCGGTGACGATCGCGACCGCGACGGCGAGCCCGAGCGTGTAGACGACGAGATGCTGCGGCCGGCTCAGCTCGCCGGTCCGCTGCGTCCACTGCGACCAGCGGGAGATCCCGTCGAAGGCCGTTGACCCGAGCAACAAACACAGCAGGCCGACGATCCCCGGCCGCTGCGGCGTCGTCGCGAGTCCTGCCAGCGGGTTTCGCAATACCAGGCCGTCAACTCCTCGACCTATCGGGCCCAGCCGGGCGAGCACTTCGGCGTACACCTCGAAGCTGTCGCCGATCCCGAACCAGGACGGGCCATAAACGATGCCCGCAGCAACATTCACCGTCGCGTAGATGCTCACGGCAACGGCGACGACCAGCGGCTCGGATCCCTGCGGATAAACGAGTTCCAGCCAGAGAAATCCGGCCAGCCCACCCACGGCCGGCCAGTAGGCGATCCGTTCGGGCAGCCGCCGGTACGACGTACGCCGTACCAGGCCGGCGAGCGTGCGCAGCGGATTCGCCAGCCGCCAGATCGGGCCGCAGATCAGCGAGAGCGGGATGATGCCGACCCAGATCCACACGTACAACCACGTCGGCGCCGGGTTGGACGACGGTTCGGGGTCGCCGAACCACGCCGCGCCGAGCAGCAACGCGAGCGCCACGAGTCCGGCAACCTTCAAGCCCACCCGAGTGCCACGGTTGTCGACGAGGCGGGTCAGTACGCCGAGCGGCCGGCCCGTGATCCGCTCGAACCGGGGACGCGGCCAGAACGCCCCGAGCGCGAAGAACGAGACCGCGACGGCGGCGCCGGCGGAGTAGATCGCCAGCCACAGCGGCACCGGCAGGTCCCCGCGGCCACCGATCCCGTGCAGCGGCAGCAGCAACTCCAGCACCGCGGCCCTCCGATCAGATCGGGCTATCCGACCGATCGAATGTAACACGCTCGATGTCACATAGCGAGGGTCTGATACTCGGAGGGATCGAAGCGCCTGGTCAGCCGGCGGAACCGGAAGGTGAACGACGGCCAGAGCGTGGTGTTGCGCCCCTCCGAGTCCAGGTACCAGCTGGTGCAGCCGCCGCGGGTCCAGATCGTGTTCCGCATCGAGGCACGGACCCCGTCGACGAACGCGCGCTGGACCTCCCGCCGTACCTCGACCTCCCGCAGCCCCTGCGCGTCCATCGTCTTGAGCGCGTCCAGGATGTAGGCGATCTGGGACTCGATCATGAACACCATCGAGCTGTGGCCGAGGCCGGTGTTCGGGCCGATCAGCATGAAGAAGTTCGGGAAGCCGGCGATCGCCGTACCCAGGTGAGCCTCCATGCCGTCGACCCAGGCCTCGCGCAGCGAGACCCCGTCGCGGCCGCGGACCATGTCCATCACCGGCAGGTCGGTCACCTTGAAGCCGGTGCCGTAGATGATCGTGTCGACCTCGTGCTTCACGCCGTCGTCCGTGACGATGCCGGTCGGCGTAACCTCGGCGATCCCGTCGGTGACGACCTCGACGTTCGGCCGTGCGACCGCCGGGTAGTAGTCGTCGGAGATCAGCACGCGCTTACAACCGAGGGTGAAGTCAGGCGTCAGCTTGGCCCGCAGCAGCGGGTCGCGGACCTGGTGGGCGAGGTGCTTCTCGGCGACCTTCTGCGCCTGCTTCATGATCGCCGGCAGTTTGGCGAACCCGAGCACCATCGACTCGCGCGCCCAGTAGATCCCGGCTCGCATCGCCTTCTGCACAAGGGGAAACCGCCGGTACAGCATCTTCTCGGCGGCGGTGATCCTGCGGTCCGGCCGCGGCATCACCCACGGTGGCGTGCGCTGGAACAGGTGCAGTTCCTCGACCTCGGGCTGGATCGCCGGCACGAACTGGATCGCCGACGCGCCGGTCCCGATCACCGCGACCTTGCGACCGCTGAGATTCAGGTCGTGGTTCCACCGCGCGGAGTGGAAGACCTCGCCTTCGAAGTCCTCGATCCCGGGCAGCTTCGGGTCCGACGGCTCGGCGAGCGGCCCCATGCCCGACAGCACGACGTCCGCGATGAACTCGCCCTGATCGGTCCGGATCCGCCAGCGGCCGTCCTCCCAGCTCGCCGTCTCGACCGCGTGGCCGAAGCGGATGTGCGGGCGGACGCCGAACGCGTCGGTGACGTTGCGCAGGTAGTCCTCGATCTCCGGCTGCGGCGAGAACGTCGACGACCAGTCCGGGTTCGGCGCGAAGGAGAACGAGTACAGGTGCGAGGGGACATCGCACCGGCAGCCCGGATACGTGTTGTCCCGCCAGGTTCCGCCGACGTCGCCGGCACGCTCCAGTACGACGAAGTCGTCGTACCCGGCCTGCTTCAGCCGGACCGCCATCCCGATCCCCGCGAACCCGGTGCCGATCACCACGATCCGGTGCTGCTCAGTCATCCCTGGCCTCCGCTCGGCTGGAACTTACTTCCAGTAAGTTACTCGGAGTCAGTTAGACTTCGCAAGTGACCTCCACCACTGCCGCCCCGAAGCGCCGCCGCGACCGGGCGGCCCGGGAGCGGGAGATCCTCGAGGCGGCCGAGCGGACCTTCGGCGAGCGCGGGTACCAGGGCACGTCGATGGACGACGTCGCCGCGCAGGTCGGGGTGTCCAAGCCGCTGATCTACCAGTACTACGGCTCGAAGGACGGACTGTTCCTCGCCTGCCTGGCCCGGCTCCGCGGTCAGCTGCTGGAGACGGTGTCCGACGCGGTGATGGCGGCGCCGGACGCCGAGGACGCGTTGTACGCCGGGTTCGTCGCGTGGTTCCAGTTCCTCGACGACCATCCGCAGGCGTGGTCGGTGCTCGTCGACGAAGGGATGCTCAGCGCGGGGCCGGCCGCGGAGGCGACCGACGAGGTCCGCGCGGCGTTCATCGAGCTGATCGCCACGATGGTCCGGATGAACCTTCCTGCCGGCCGCCCGGTGGACGAGGACGAGGTCCAGATCGTTGCCCAAAGCATCTCCGGCGCCACCGAGCGCCTGGCGATCTGGCGCACCCGATCCGCCACCCCGCCATCGCCCGAAAAGGTGGCCCGCACCCTCCAGGATCTCCTCTGGCAGGGCCTCCACACCCTCAGATCCACCTGATGCAGATCGAGTCGTACCCCGAAGCCGCCGTACCAACGGACCTCCGCCGCCAGGTCCACGCGTTGCAGGACGATGCGTGGCCCGCCGCACCGGCCCCGTCCACACCGGCTGACTCCTCGGCCGACGCCCTGGTCCACGATCCGGCGCTCGATCCGTTGTCGATGCTCCTCATCGACGACGGCACCGTCGTGGCCGCCTTGGACATCCTCCACAAGACCCTCGACCACGCCGGCAACACTTTCCGCGCCGGCGGTCTCAGCACCGTGGTCACTCGCAAGGACCGCCGCGGTCACGGCTACGGGCACCGCCTCGTCACCGCCGCCCGAGCCGCGATGACCGACCTGGACCTGGCGCTGTTCACCTGCGACCGCCCGCTGCAACCGTTCTACGAGCGCGCCGGCTTCCAACTCCTGCCTGGCACAGTCCTCATCGGCGGTACTCCCGACGACCCGTTCCCCAGCGACCAACCAGGCTTCGGCAAAGTCACCCTCGCCGCCTTCTTCACGTCCGCCGCGGAGCAGGCGGCCCCTAGTTTCGACAACACCCGAATCGCCCTCTACCCCGGTGCCATCGACAAACTCTGGTGACTACCGCCTGACGAAATCTGTGAGGACGTCGGCGATGTACTCCTGGCCCTCGCGCAGAGTGTCCGGGCGCCGGTGCAGGTAGTACGGGATCGCGATGAGCTCGAGCGAGAGGGCCCAGCCCCTGGCGCGGAGCCAGGTGTCGTCGTCCACGTCGAGGGCCTCGCGATAGGCCCGTCTGGACTCGCCTTCGAACAGGAACCACGCCGCCAGTACGTCGCCGGCCGGGTCGGCGGCACGCGCCGTACCGAAGTCGATCACGGCGGAAAGCTTGCCATCAGCAACCAACACGTTGCCCGACATGAGGTCGCCGTGGATCCAGGTCGGCGTGCCGTCCCAGGTGTCCGCCGCCAGCGACTCCTCCCAGGCCGCCAGCAGCAGGCCGGTGTCGAAGTACTCACGGAGTTCGTCCAGCGCCTCGCGGAACATCGCGTCCCGCGGCGCCAACGGCGTCCCCCGATCGAATGGATCGGCCGACGGCACCGGAGCCCCGGTGGTGTCGACCTCCCGCAGGCATCGCACGAACTCGGCCACCTGCCGCGCGACCGCGACCGCGTCGTCCGATTCGGCATCGAACGGCCGGCCCGGCAGCCAGCGGTAGACGCCCCAGCTGAACGGGTATCCCTGTCCCGGCGCCCCGAGGCGCAGCGGCTCCGGGATCGGCACCGGCAGGTGCGGCGCCAACCGCGGCATCCAGGTGAGGTCCATCTCGACCTGCCCCTGCGTCCGCTCGGTCCGCGGCAGCCGAACCGCGAGCTCGTCCCCCATGCGGAACGTGACGTTGTCCGTCCCCGACCGCTCCACCGCCCGCACCGGCAACCCCGCCCACCGCGGAAACTGCTCGCCGACGAGCCGCTCCACCAGGGACGCGTCGATCTCCACCTCGTCGTCGTGCAACTTCGCAACCCGGTCCACGACCGGACCCTGACACCCCGCAACGCCCCGGTCAACGACATTTCCGGAAGGATGGGCTCCATGACGACGGAATCCGTACAGGTCCCCGAGGCGTGGCGAGAAGGCACGCGTCCCGGCCTTCCGCCGCTGCTGCCCGACTTCGAGGTGGTCGACACGTTCGCCCGCGAGATCTACGGCCGTACGCCGAGCGGTGGACGGCTGTCCGATGTCACCTTGCTCTCCCGGGAGAACGGCGTCCTCGACGGAGCGGCCGACCGCCTCCGTCATCACGCCCGGATCTCCTGTCCACTGGGCGATCTCGAGCTCGACACCCTGCTCCACGTCCCGTCCACGACGGGTCCGTCCCCGGTGATCGTCGTCCTGAGCTTCACCGGCATCGAGGAGACGCTCGGCAGCGCGCAGTCGCACCGCTGGCCGTACGCGAAGGTGATGGACGCCGGGTACGCCGTACTCACGGTCGACTACCAGCAGATCGAGCCCGACGCCCCGGATGCTCGTGGTGTGCGGGCGCTCTTCCCGGCCGACGAACCGTGGGGCGCGGTCGGGGCGTGGGCCTGGGGGCTGTCACGCCTTCTCGACATCGCTGACGGCCTCGACGGCCTGACCGCGGCCGGCGCGATCGCGCTCGGCCACTCGCGGCTCGGTAAGGCCGCGCTCTGGGCCGGAGCGCAGGACGAACGCTTCGCCGTCACCATCTCCAACGACTCCGGCTGCTGCGGTGCTTCCCTCTTCCGGCACCCTGGCGGCGAGGACATCGCCGCGATCACCACGAAGTTCCCGCACTGGTTCGTGCCGTCGTTCGCGTCATACGCCGGTCGCGAGGTCGAGCTGCCTGTCGACCAGCATCAACTGCTCGCGAGCATCGCGCCGCGCCGCGTGTACGTCGCCAGCGCGGAGGACGACGCCTGGGCCGATCCGATCGGCGAATACGTGGCCGTGGTCGCGGCCGGTCCGGCGTTCGAGGACGGTGGCATCGGCTACCACGTCCGGCCTGGCGGTCACGACCTCCTCGAGGAGGACTGGCTGCGCGCGTTGTCGTTCGTACGCCGCTGAGCCGGTCTAGTCGCCGAACATCTCGTGGATGGCGGCTTCCTGGTCGTCGGTCAGGTCGGTGTGGATGAGCTTGGCCCGCAGCCGGGTCTTCCGGAACGTCTCGCGGACCTGGTCGGTCACCTCGTCGCTGGACAGCAGGAACAGCGCCGACGTCCCCGGCGTCACCTGGGCCCGCACTTCCTTGATGAAGTCGTCGTCGATCCCGACGTCGATGAGCTTGCCCGCCACCGCACCCGCCGCGGCCCCGATCGCGGCACCGGCCCACGGCATCAGGAAGATCGTCCCGAACAACATCCCCCAGAACATCCCGCCGACCGCTCCCGGCCCGGTCATGTTCCGCACCTGCCGGGTCCGCGGCCGCCGCTTCTCCGGCTGCCACGACACCGAAGCCGCATCATGAATCCGGATCATCTTCTGCTTGGCCAGACTCTCAAGCGTCCCGATCGCCTGATTCGCCCCATCCCAAGTCTCGAACTTCCACACCGTCAACGTCGCCATCGCTCTGATCCCCTCACACCCCGTTGGACGGTCGGTCACAGCAGTTGGTTCGCGCGCTCCACGATCCTCTCCGGGGCACCCCTGAGAACAGACCCTGAGAGCGTGCTGACGGATGTCATGGGTGGGTCGTGACGAGCGATCCAGGGGTGGTACGGCGTCCTCGGACAAGCTTCTGGGTATGACGACAACGACTGCGGTCAGCCTGCGGGGTGTGACCAAGAAGTATGCGAGCGTGCAGGCCGTCGCCGGGGTGGATCTGACCATCCGGTCCGGCGAGGTAGTGGCGCTGCTGGGGCCGAACGGCGCCGGCAAGTCGACCACGATCGAGATGCTGCTCGGCCTGGTGAAGCCGGACAACGGCACCGTCCAGGTGTACGGCGGCACACCGACCGACGCGATCGCCCAGGGGCAGGTCGGCGTGATGCTGCAGAGCGGCGGGATCATCGAGGACGCCAAGGTCGGCGAACTGCTGAACCTGGTCGCCGGCCTGCACAAGGATCCGATGCCCGTCGAGGAAGCCCTCGAGCGCGCCGGCATCGCGGACCTCACCACCCGGACCATGAAGGCGCTGTCCGGCGGCCAGAAGCAGCGGGTGCGGTTCGCGATGGCGATCATCCCGCAGCCCGACCTGATCGTCCTGGACGAGCCGACGACCGGCATGGACGTCGAGTCCCGCCGCGACTTCTGGGCGTCGATGCACGACGAGACCGCCCGCGGCCGCACGGTCCTGTTCGCCACCCACTACCTGGAAGAGGCCGACGCGTACGCCGACCGCGTCGTACTGATGCGCAACGGCAAGGTCGTCGCCGACGGCACCGCCGCGCAGATCAAGGCGAGCGTCTCCGGCCGCACCATCCGTGCCACCGTTCCCGGCGCCGATCTGGCCGCGCTCGCGTCGCTGCCCGGCGTACGCAACGTCGAGACCCGCGGCGACGTCGTCCTGCTCCAGTGCGCCGACTCCGACGGCACGCTGCGGCACCTGCTCGAGAACACCACCGCCCACGACATCGAAGTAACGTCCGCCGACCTGGAGGACGCCGTCCTCGCGATCAGCGCGGCCCAAGAGGAGAGCCTGGCATGAACCGCAACTACCTGATCTTCGACATCCGCCGTACCTTGCGGAACCGCCGGGTGCTGATCTTCTCGATCCTGATGCCGCTGGTCCTGTTCGCGATCTTCGGCATGACGCTGCCCAAGGACGCCAGCGAGGGCGGGATCTCCGCGATCGCGTACGTGATGGTGAGTATGGCGATGTTCGGCTCGATGTCGGCCGCGATGAGCAGCGGCGGCGTGATCGCGGCCGAGCGCGACGGCGGCTGGAACCGGACGCTGCGTCTGACCCCGCTGAAGCCGCAGGCGTACGTCGTCAACAAGGTGATCCTGTCGCTGCTGCTGGCGATCCCGCCGCTGCTGGTCGTCTTCGCCTTCGGCATGCTCTTCGGCCACGTGCACCTGGGCCCCGGCCAGTGGCTGACCGTCGCGCTGGTGTCCTGGCTTGGCGCCCTTCCGTTCGCGGCGATCGGCCTGGTCATCGGCTACATCGCGAAGCCGGACAGCGTGCAGCCGATCACCGGTCTGAGCACGATGCTGATCGCGGCCTTCGGCGGACTGTGGCTGCCGGTCGACCAGATGCCGTCGATCATGAAGCACATCGCCCAGTTGACCCCGGCGTACTGGACCGGTCTGACGTCGCGCAGCGCTCTGACGCAGGGCGGGGTGGACACCCAGGCGCTGCTGGTGGTGCTCGGCTGGACCGTCGTACTGGGCTTCATCGGCCTCCGCCGGTTCCGCGCCGACACGGCCCGCGCCTGAGGCCCAGAGCGGTACCGTGACCACCGTGAGCACCAACCGCAACCCCAGCGCCCTGGACGGTCTGGCCGACCGGGTCGGCAGCGGTCCGGGCCGTTGGGGCTGGCTGGCCGCGGGGGTCTGGCTGTTCTATCTGGCGCAGCCGCTGCAGAAGATCGCGGAGCGCCAGGACGGCGTCAGCCAGGTCCTCGGGTTCCTCACGGTGATCCTGTTCGCGGCCAGCTACCTGGGGTTCTTCGGGATCCTGCGCCGGATGGCCCGCAAGCATCTGCTCGCGCCGTGGCAACAGGTCGCGTACCTGCTCATGATGCTGGCGCTCTGCCTGCTGATGATCCCGACCGCCGGCCAGACCGCCCTCACCGGCCTGGTCTACATCGCGTCCGTCGCGATGATGCTGCTGGATCTCCGGGTGGCCGTCGCGTTCGTCGCGGTCCTGCTCGCCGGCGCCGAGATCTCGATGCGGGTGGTGCCCGGCTGGACCGACGACGGCAGCTACGGCTTCGCGATCTTCCTCGGTGCGCTCGCGGTGTTCGGGTTGCGGCGGGCGATCCAGCGCAGCATCGAGCTGAACGCGGCCCGCAAGGATTTCGCCGAGCTCGCCGTGCAGGAGGAACGGAACCGGTTCGCCCGGGACCTGCACGACATCCTCGGCCACTCCCTGACCGTCATCACGGTGAAGGCGGAGCTGGCCGGCAAGCTGATCGAGGTCAACCCGACCCGGGCGGCCACCGAGGTCGCGGACGTCGAGAGCCTGGCACGGGCGGCGCTGGCCGACGTACGGGCCGCGGTCGCCGGGTACCGGGAGCTGAGTCTGGCCGGTGAGCTGGTCTCGGCGCGGACCGCGTTGCAGGCCGCCGAGGTGAAGGCCGAGCTCCCGACCACGGTCGACGAGGTCCCGGAGGAGAACCGGGAGCTGTTCGCGTGGGTGGTGCGGGAGGGAGTGACGAACGTCGTACGGCACTCCGGCGCGAAGCGATGCACGATCCGGATCACGGCGACGCAGATCGAAGTACTGGACGACGGCAAGGGCCCGACGCCCGGTGGCGGAGCATCTGGTCATGGGCTGGTCGGACTGCGGGAGCGGGCGGACCAGGTCGACGCCAGTGTCCAGGTCGGTCAGGCGCCCGGCGGTGGGTTCCGGCTGGCCGTCCTGGTCGGGCCTGTGAGGATGGACCTGTGAGTATCCGACTGCTGATCGCCGACGACCAGGCGCTGGTCCGTGGAGCCCTGGCCGCGCTGCTCGACCTCGAGCCCGACCTGGAGGTGGTGGCCGAGGTCGGTCGTGGCGACGAGGTGATGGACGCCGCCAAGAACTCCCAGCCCGATGTCGCGCTGCTCGACGTGGAGATGCCGGGGCTGGACGGGATCGAGGCGGCCGCCGCGCTGCGCACCGCCGTACCGGGCGTGCGGGTGCTGATGGTGACCACGTTCGGCCGGCCCGGGTACCTGCGCCGCGCGATGGAGGCCGGCGCGGCCGGGTTCGTCGTCAAGGACACCCCCGCGACGCAGCTGGCCGACGCCGTACGCCGGGTGCACCAGGGGCTGCGCGTCGTCGATCCGTCACTGGCCGCGGAGACCCTCGTGGCGGGGACGAGCCCGCTCACGGGCCGCGAGGCCGACGTACTGCGGGCCGCCCGCGAAGGCGGCACCGTCGCCGACATCGCCAAGGAGCTACACCTGTCCGAGGGCACCGTCCGCAACCATCTCTCCGCCGCGATCGGCAAGACCGGCGCCCGCACCCGCGCCGAAGCGGCCCGTATCGCCGTAGACAACGGCTGGTTGTAGGCGGCCCCCAACCTCTAGGGTTGGTGCTGGGGGTGGGATTGTGGATTCAATCGAGGAATTCAGCGTCCGGGGGCGGTTGGCGGACACGGGTGAGGGGATCACCGCCGACGAGTTGCAGCTCGCGGCACGGAATCACGGCATGCCGCTGGAGAGCCTGCGGTACGACGTGACGCCGCCGGGTCTGCATTACGTGCTGGTGCACTACGACATACCGGCAACGAATGCGGGCGACTGGCGGCTCGAGCTGGACGGATGCGTCGAGCAACCGTTGTCGTTCGGATTGACCGAGCTGCGCGCGATGGGCCGCCGTACGATCCGCGTCACGCTGGAGTGCGCCGGCAACGGCCGGGCCTCGCTGCAGCCTCGGCCGATCAGCCAGCCGTGGCTGGCCGAAGCGGTCGGTACGGCGGAGTGGACCGGGGTGCTGCTGTCGGATCTGCTGCGGTTGGCCGGGATTCGCGAAGATGCCGTGGACGTGGTGTTCACGGGCGCGGATCGCGGCGTGGAGCGCGGCGTCGTACAGGACTACCAGCGCGGGTTGTCGATCACCGAAGCGGTCGACTCGGGCGCGATCGTCGCGTGGGAGATGAACGGCGCGCCGCTGCCGCCGCAGCACGGGTACCCGCTGCGCCTCGTCGTACCGGGGTGGTACGGGATGGCGAGTGTGAAGTGGTTGCGCTCGATCGAGCTGATCGACCACGAGTTCGACGGCTTCCAGAACGCGGTGGCGTACGTGATCCGCCAGACCGCCGACGATCCGGGCCGGGCGGTGACCCGGATCGAGCCGCGGGCGCTGCTGGTGCCGCCGGGGTTCCCGGACTTCATGAGCCGTCACCGGTTCGTTGCCGCGGGCACCGTTCCGCTGTTCGGCCGGGCCTGGTCCGGCTGGGCGCCGATCGAGCGCGTCGAGGTCAGCACCGACGCCGGCGTGAACTGGCACGAGGCCACGTTGGATGCCCTCGGCAACGACGAACTCGCCTGGCGGGCGTTCGCCTACGACTGGGAGGCGACGCCGGGCGAGCATGTGCTCACGGTCCGCGCGTACGACGCCAGTGGCCGTGAACAACCGATCGAGGCCGACTGGAACCGCGGCGGCTTCAGCAACAACACCGCCCAGCGCATCACCGTCCTGGTGACCTGAAATCCCGCGTGTCGTTCACCGCCAACGCCGCACCCGCGTCACATCCTGAAGACGTACACGGTTCTCACTCCAGGAGTGGTGGCGGTGAACGACAACCAGCTACACGCGCGGATCTTCAGAACCCTCGACGAGTGGTACGCCGACGTCGACAACCAACTCGACCCCCAGCCGGACAACCCGCTGTGGTGGGGCTCCTACACCTCCCAGAAGGCCGCCCTCGACGCCGCCTGCGCCAGAATCGCCTCCATGCAACAGGCCTCCTGAACCTCAGAAGAACAAGAACACCGGCCTACTCCGGCTTGTTGTGGGAGGAGCCGCCTACCTTGTACGGGGTGGTGATGCCTTCGTACATGAGGTGGGTGACCAGGCCCTGGGAGGCGTGGGGCAGGTTGTGGCAGTGGTCCATCCACAGGCCTGGGTTGTCGGCCACGAAGGCGATCTCATAGGACTCCTTGTTGCCGACCTCCAGCGTGTCGGTCCACCACGGGGAACCGGTGGCGGGCACGCCGTCGCGGGACAGGACGACGACGTGATGGCCGTGGAGGTGCATCGGATGGGCCTGGCCGCTGGTGTTGGAGATCTTCATCTTGACGATGTCTCCCTCAGCGACCATGAACATCGGCACATCGGGGAACTTGTGCCCGTTGATCGTCCACCACAGCCCGGGCACACCATCCAGGAAGCCGGGTGCGCGACCGATCCGGTATTCGAAGTTCCTGTTGGCGCGAGCGGGGTCGAAGCCGAGCGGCGCCGAGGTTCCGTACGTCAGCAGATCGACCGTGTCCGCCGGCAGGTCAGCCTTGGGCGGATCGGTCGGCCCGATCCCGAGCGACATCGCCGCCGTACCCACGTCCAACCGCATCCCGCCCGCCGGAACCGCAGCCTCAAGATCAACCCGGCCCCCGGCAGCCAAGGCGTAGGCAGCCGTCACCGGCGTCGGCCCGTGTACGTCGCGCCCGTCCACCGCGACCACCTTGTACGGCGTGCCGACCAGCCCGACCCGCACGATCGCGTTGTCCGAGTTGATCACCCGCACCCGAGCCGTCGTACCCGCCGGCACCTCGACCCGCGCCGTCCCGGTCCGCCCGTTGATCGTCCGCTTCCCGTCGTACGTGTGGATCGTGGCGACGACCTCACCAGGAGTCGCGGGCGCGATCACGATCGGCCCGAAGAGCCCGCCCTTCACCTCGTCGGCCGACACCTGATGCGAGTGGTACCAGTACGTCCCGGCCGCCGGCGCCTTGAAGCGGTACACATGCTTCCCGCCGACCGGTACGGCGTCCTGCGTCACCCCGGCGACCCCGTCCTCGCCGTTCGGTACGTCGATCCCGTGCCAGTGCAAGGTGGCGCCGTCCGGGACCGACTCGTTCACGAACGTGACCTGGATCAGATCACCCACGCGCGCCCGGATCAGCGGCCCGGGCGACGTCCCGTTCACGGTGTAGCCGTCGACGGTCTCCCCGGACGCCAGCTGGAACTTCTGCTTCCGCGCGATCAGGGTCACGTTCACATTTGGTATACCATTTTTCGGCCCGGTCAGATCCGCGACGCTCGTGCCGCTCATCCCGGCCATCCCGGGCATTTCGGCGTGGTGCTCGTGATCCATCGACGGTCCGCCGCCGTAATCGGCGTACCCCATGTCCGCCGGGTCGTACGAGCCCGGGACCAGGCTGGTCGCCCAGAGATACCCCAGCGGTACGAGTACCGCGAGGGTGATCCCCAGGGCGGCCAGCCGGCCCCACTTGCGCTTCTTGACCTCAGCCACTGGTCACAGGCTGGTTCGGTACGGCGGCCCGTCGAGCACCCATGCTGGCGACGGCGGCGATCGCGAGCCCGTTGATCGCGTGCAGCACGCCCAGCGCGGGGACCCCGAAGGAAACCACCGCGAGCAGGAACTGCAGGACGACCAGGCCGAACACGATCCCGGCCAGCACCCGGCCGCGCGGTACGTCGGTCAGGAACGACACGATCAGGAACACCAGCGCGAGCAGACCGATCGCCGTGCCGGCGATGCTGTGGTAGCTCTGCCCGAAGTTGCTGTAGTCCGCCCCGATCGCGGCCCCGTCGTCCGCGTCCTTCGCGATCGTGAATCCCGAGAGCGCGATCGAGGCGATCTGCAGGACCACCGCGATCGCGATCAGCAGGCCGAGCGTCCGGTATACCGTTCTCATGCCCGGCGCTCCGTCCGCCGCTTGCGGATGACGATCACGGCCGCGACGATCAGCGCGATCGGCAGGAACGGCGGATGCCCGCCGAGCACCACGCAGCCGAACGACGCGAACACGCCGATCACACCCAGCACGATCAGCAACGGCAACGGAACCCGCCCGAGGAACCCGCGCCGGGCCCACTCCGGCCGCTGCCCGCCGAACGGGCCGCCACCGGACCCGCCGCTACCAGCTCCCCACCAGCCGGCCCTCGGCCCGGCTCCCGGCCCGGCCCCTGGCGCAGCGCCTGGTCCGGCAGCGCCGGCGGCATTCTCCGGCGCCGTCCACGGCGGCTTCCGCCAGCCCCACGGCCCGGCCCATCCCTCACCGGCGCCAGGCTCGCCCTCGCCGGCGAAGGCGGCGTCGCCCGCCTGGTGCGCGCCCGGCAGGTCGGTGAACAAGCCGTCCAGGTCCGCTCCAGTGCGCGCCTTGAGTGCCTGCTCGACCCGCTCGGAGTGCTCTTCCGCGCTCAGCCGGCCGGCTTCGTAATGCTCGCCCAGACGCCTCACGGCGTCCTCGCGCTCACTGTCGCCGATGCGGATCGATCCGCCCGGCCTCTCGTCGCTCATGATTCTCCTCGATGCTCGTCGGTTCTCCGATGGCACCAAGGTTGTCGTTCCGGCCCCCGTCTCCGCGTCGCCTCAGCGGCGACACCTCACCTACCCCCGGAGGAGCACCCTGCGCCTACCGACGCAGTACCGCGTACTCCCCCGGGCGTAGGCCCGGCCAGGGTCAACCCTTAGCTGTTGACCGCGAGGATCTCGTTCACATCCTTGTTCGCCTTCGCCAGCGAGGCGGGATCGGCCTCGAACGACATCACCGACTCCATCGCCGGCGTCATCACCGCGGTCACGTCCGCGGCGTTCGGGTTGGCCGGGTACGGGAACACGTCGCCCGCCTCGACCGGCTCCAGGAACGGCGTGACGTCCCAGCCGCTCTTGGCGAACGCCGCCTTCGCCGCGGGCATGCTCGCCGCCACCGCCGGGAACACGACCCCGGCCTTCGCGACGATGTCCTGAGCGGTCTGCGAACCGAGGAACTTCACCCAGGCCCACGACGCGTCGCGGCGCTTCGTCCCGGCCCAGATCGTGTCCGCGAGACCGTTCATCATCGACATCCGCTTCCCGATCGGACCGATCGGCAGCCGGGCCAGCTTCGTCTTCACCTGCTTCAGCTGGCCGTACGTCCCGAGCATCCAGGAGCCGTTCGGGGTCATCCCGTACTTCCCGGCGCCGAACGACGTGGTCACGTCCACTCCGGACTTCGCCTGCGCGTACGTCGGCATCAGGCCCTTGGTGATGAGACCCCGCCACCACCCGATCGTGTCGGTGAACTTCGGGTCGCCGTAGAAGAACTTCGTGCCCCACGGTTCACCCTGGGAGTACTTCCAGCCGTTGCTCGCGGCATACCAGCTCCAACTGGTCTGCCCGTCGCCACCGCCGGCGTCGGCGTACCCGAGCCCGTAGACCTTCACGTTCTCCTTGTCGAACCCGGGCTGGTCGCCGCGACGGCCCTTCGAGTCCACTGTCAGCCGGCGGACGATCTGCTCGAACGTCCCGCCGTCCTGCGGATTCCAGGTCATCGAGTTGAGCTGATCGGTGCTGATCCCGGCGGCCGCGGTGAACGCGCTGTTGTAGAAGTACACCTCGGTGTCCCAGTCCTTCGGCAGTCCGTACCGCTTGCCGTCGGCACCGATCCAGCGATCGGCGAGACCCTTCTGGTAGATGCTCAGATCAACGTTGTCCTTGGCAACGTAATCGTCGATCGGCAGCACCTGTCCCTTGTCCGCGAACAACGGGTACTTCGACGAGTGCCCGGTGAACACGTCCGGCGCCGTCTCGGAGATGAACCCGGTCACCAGCTTGGACCAGTAGTCGTTCCACCCGTACTGCTCGATCGTCACGGTGTACTGCGGGTTCTGCTCGTGGAACACCTTGGCGCACTCGGTGTACATCGGCAGCTGCGCGGAGTCCCACAGCCAGTAGATGACCTCGCCCGGCCCGCGGGCCGCGGCGCCGTTGTTGCAGGCGGCAAGCGACGGCACGGCGAGGGCGGCCAGGCCGGCCTTGAGGAGATTGCGTCGTGAAATCAGTGAATTCATGGGCCCGTCCCTCACTTGATCCCGGAGAAGCCGATGGAGTTTGTGATCCGTTTGGCGAACGCCAGGAACAGGATGATCATCGGCAGCGCCGCGATCAGGGTCGCCGCCATCAGCCCGGCCCAGTCCGGACCGCCCTGCGGCGTCTGTGAGCGGAACACGCCCAGCGCCACCGTCAGCACGCGGACGTTCTCCTGCTGACCGACGAGCAGCGGCCAGAAGTAGTCGTTCCACGAGTTGATGTAGGTCAGGATCGCCAGCGTCGCGATCGGCGCCGCGCTCATCGGGATGATCAGCCGGAAGAAGATCAGCCGGTGCCCCGCGCCGTCGATCATCGCGGCCTCCTCGAGCTCCCGGTTGATGCTCAGGAAGAACTGCCGCAGGAAGAAGATCGCGAACGGCGTCATGAACGCGCCGGGCAGGATGATGCCGGCGAAGCTGTTCAGCAGGCCGAGGTTCTTGATCAGCACGAAGTTCGGCAGCACGGTGAAGATCGGCGGCACCATCAGCGCGGCCAGGAACAACGCGAAGACCTTGTCCCGCCCCGGCCACCGCAGCCGGGCGAACGCGTACGCCGCCATCGCACTGAAGAACACCTGGCACACCGTCGTGATGGTTGCCACCACCAACGAGTTCCGCAGGTACAGCCAGAAGTTGACCGCCGCGCCGGACCCGCCCTGGGCCTGCGCCTCCTCGATGCTTGACAGGCCGAGCACCCGCTTGAACGCGCCGAGCGTGGTCTCCACCGGCAACAGCGAATTCGGGTGACCCGGCAACTGGGTGTTGTCCGAGAACGCCGTCCGCAGCATCCAGTAGAACGGGAACAGTGTGACGATCAGCAGCACGAACAGCAGGATCCAGGCGACGGTACGTCCCACACTTACTTGCTTCCTCATGCGAGATCACTCTCCCGCGCCCGCAGCAACCGCAGCTGGACCAGCGAGACGACCGCGAGGATGGCGAACAGCACCAGCGCCATCGCCGACGCGTACCCGAAGTCGAACCGCGTGAACGCCCGCTCGTAGATGTAGTAGTAGATCACCCGGGTCGCGTTGATCGGACCGCCCTGCGTGGTCACAGCGACCGTGTCGAAGATCTGGAACGACCCGATCATGGTGACCACCAGGACCATCACCAGAACGGGCCGCAGCAGCGGCAGCGTGATCCGCCAGAACGTCTTCCACTCGGTCGACCCGTCCACCTCGGCCGCCTCGTACACGTACGACGGGATCGTCTGGAGGCCGGCGAAGACCAGCAGCGCGGTGTACCCCATGTGCCGCCAGACGTTGATCCCGGCAACGGTCGGGATCGCCCAGTGCGAGTCGCCGAAGAACGCGATCGGGTCGATCCCGACCCAGCCCAGGAAGGTGTTCACGACGCCGACCTGCACGTCGAGCATCCAGTACCAGACCAGCGCGACGACCACGTTGGCGACCAGGTACGGCGCGAGGATGATCGCGCGGACCGTGATCGACTTGGTCAGCCGGTACATCAGCATCGCGATCCCGACCGCCAGGACGGTCTGCAGGCCGATGTTGATCACGACGTACTCGACCGTGACGCCGAGCGCGTTCCAGAAGAAGCTGTCGTGGATCATCCGCTCGTAGTTGGCCAGCCCGTTGAACTTCGGCGCCGAGAGCAGGCTGTACTCGGTGAAGCTCAGGTAGGCCCCGCGCAGCGTCGGCCAGATGTAGAACACGACGAACCCCAGGGTCGCCGGGGCGATGAAGATCATCGCGACCTTGAGGTCGCCCAGGCTTCGCCGCTTCCCCGGCGGTGGTGCCGAGTCCCCGTGACTTCGTTTCCTGTCGGGTGGTGCGTTGGTGGTGGCGGTCACGGGGATCTCCTTCTCTGTCGGCGACCGGCCGGGCTAGTCGGTCGCAGTCACATCCAGCAAGATCGCGCTCTCGGGCCATTGCGCGGGCATGAGCACTCCGACCGAGGCGAGGGCGGCGCCGTTCAGCTCCACGCTTCCACCCTCGGCCGACCAGGCCGCGGACCGCGACTCGGGTCCGGGTGTCGCGACCTTGCTGACCCGGTACGTGCGGTGCGGGTCGAGCCCGGGGAGCCGGACCCGGCCGACGGCAGACGTCACCGACTGCTTCACCTGTACGACGCTGAACACGCCGCGCCCGCCGTCCTGCGCGACGACGCCGTGCACGAGCACGTCCTCGGGACCGCGGTCGGCGCGGACCACTCGACCGGTGTGCAGCAGCGGTCGCAGTTCCTTGTGCAGGGCCACCCAGCCTTTGAGCTCCTCGCGCTCCTCGGGGCCGGCCGACGCGATGTCCCACTCGATGCCGAAGTGGCCGAACAGCGCCGTGGTCGCGCGGAAGGACAGGGTCTGCGTACGGCCGGTGGTGTGCGCCCGCGGCGGGCCGACGTGGCAGCCGATCAGCTCCGGCGGCAGCAGCAGTTGCGTGTACCGCTGGATGGTCTGCCGCTCGAGGGCGTCGTTGCTGTCGCTGCCCCAGATCCGGTCGGTGCGCTCCAGGATCCCGAGGTCGACGCGGGCGCCGCCGGACGAGCAGGACTCGATCTCGAGTCCCGGGTGCCGGCGCTTGAGCTCGTCGATCAGCCGGTATACCGCGAGCGTCTGCTCGTGGATGCCCGCCGTACCCGTCAACTGGTTGCCGCCGTCAACGAAATCGCGGTTGTGGTCCCACTTCAGGTACGCGATGTCGTACTCGGCCAGGATGCTGTCGAGCCGCTCGAGGATGTAGTCGTAGGCGGCTGGTATACCAAGATTGAGGCCATGCTGGTGCCGCGCGGTCGGCGGCAGCCGGTCGCCTGCGGCGAGGATCCAGTCCGGGTGCTCGCGGGCCAGGTCGGAGTCCGGGTTCACCATCTCCGGCTCGACCCAGAGGCCGAACTGCAGGCCGCGGCTCTTCACGTGGTCCACCAACGGGTGCAGACCCTTCGGCCAGATCCCCTCGTCGACGTACCAGTCACCGAGGCCCGCGCGGTCGTCGCGCCGGCCGCGGAACCACCCGTCGTCGAGTACGAACCGCTCGGCCCCGACCTCGGCGGCCGCGTCGGCGAGCGCCTTCAGCTTGTCCAGGTCGAGGTCGAAGTACACGGCCTCCCAGGTGTTCAGTACGACGGGACGCTCGGTCTTCGGGTGGTTCGCCCGGGCCCGCAGGTAGTCGTGGAACCGGTGCGACACCTGGTCGAGCCCGACGCCGTACGAGCCGTAGATCCACGGGGTGCCGTAGGTGCCTTGCGGCTGGATGCGGCCCTCGCCCGGGAGGAGGAGCTCGCCGCCGCCGATCACGCCGTACCCGCTCATGCCGCGCTCGGCGTACGAGCGGTGGTTGCCGCTCCAGGCGGTGTGCACGCCCCAGATCTCGCCGTCGCGGAAGCCGAAGCCGGGCGTGCCGGCGAGCAGCAGCAGGGTCGCGTCGGCGCCGGTGCGGCCGCGTCGGTTGTCGCGGATGTGCGCACCCTGGGTGAGCGCGTGCCGCTGCGGGTGCCGCTCGCCGATGTGCCGGCCGGTCATGTCGAGCAGCTCGGTCGCCTCGGTCGGGATCGGCAGCGCGAGCAGCAGACCGTCGACCGTGTACGGCGTCGCGGCCGTGTTCGTCAGGTCTGCCTTCGCCCGCACCAGACCGGAGTCCGTCAGCTCGATGGTCAGCCGGATCTCGAGGCCGGCCTCGGTGTCGGCGGCGTCGGCCTGCACGGTGTTGCCGGTCTGGGCGACGCTGGTCAGCCGGAAGCTGGCGGAGAAGTCCTGTCCGTCGCGATGGCCGCTCAGGCCTGGTATACCAAACCAGCCGGCCGAGTACTCCGGCACGATCGCGATCGGACGGTTCTCGTCGAGGCCGGTGCCGTCCTGGACGGCACCGGCGCCGCGGCGCAGTTCCAGCAGAGCGGCCTCGGTCAGCTCGCCCAGGTCCGCGCCCCAGTGCAGGACCGACGGAAGGGCGGGACCGGAGCAGTCGAGCACCAGGCTCACCGCGGCGGCCCGGAGCTGCAGGATCTCGATGTTCGACACTGTTGATTCACTCTGCTTTCTGATTGATTTCAGGACGGAACTATTTACCTCGCCAGCCCCAATGTCAATGCTTCACGAAGTTAAGTAAGTACCCTACGGCTGTCCAGCGTTGTCAGCCCAGAGTGTGGCAACCGTTATCCGAGGCGAGCGCGGACGAGCAGGTCGTGCAGGCCCGGCTCAGCCGTGGGCCGGTCAGGCAGGAGACTCACTGCCTCCGCCTCGTCGAGGGCGGCCTGGAGCCGGCTGACATCCTCGGACAACCGCTCCCCCGACAGCCCGTCCACCGGCGCATGTTCGGCCTCGGCTTTCGCGGCCATCAACTCGGGCAGATAGGCCGGCGCACCGTCGAGCAACTCGCGCAGATCGGCCTGTACAACGCCGGTCCGCATCAGGTTGGTGCCGGTGAGCAACACCCGGAACGTGTAGAGGAGCGGCTTGAGCTCGCCCTTCTTCAGGAAGAACTCCCACTGGGTCTTCGCGAAGCCGCGGTAATGATGCGCATGCCATTTGGTGATGCACCCGGCCGCGAGCTCGATCAGCTCGGCGTGTTCCGGCGTACTGATGACGACCAGCGGCGAGAGGACCTGCTCGAGTACGTAGCCGTTGCGGCGCAGCATCAGCCGGGCGAACTTGGCCAGGTCGTGGGTGACGAGGTCAACCTCGGCCTCGTTCTCGAACCAGGTGCGGTCGAGGGTCTCCGGACCGGTGCGGAGGCCGACGACCTCGGCGGCCGGCAGGACATGCACGCCGCGCAGGTCGACGTCGGAGTCGCGGGACGGGAAGCCGTACAGGTGGGCGCCCGAGACGGTCGCGAAGAGCAGCGGATACGGCTGCTCACCCATGATGGAACGCAGCTCGGTGTAGTCGAGCTGCCGCATGTCACGCGTCACCGAGACTCCTCCTCCGTACGGACCGCAACCACTGGTCGACCGTCGTAACATCTGGTGTCGCGGGCAGGACCGTCCGCTGCAGGGCTTGGTCGAGCTCCTCGTGCAGCGACAGGCGCCAGCGCTCGACCTCGTCCCACGGCACCTCACCACGCTTGACCGCCAGCAGCCGGTCGCGATGCGGCCCGACTTCGACGACCAACGTTGCCTCCAGCAACAGACTGCGCGCCGCGAGGAGCAGGCGGATCAGGTGCATGACGTGCTTCCACTTCGGCGAGCCGTCCCGCCGGAAGTCCGTCTCGAGCTTCTTGAACTGGCTGAGCACGTAGCCCGAATAGGTTTGGTATACCAATTGCGACAGGAACGACTGCCGTAGCCCGACCAGCTCTTCGCCGAGCGGGGTTTGGCGTACCACCAGCGGCGAATGCAGGACCTCGAGCAGGTTCGGGTTGGCCTTCAACGCCAGCTCGCAGAACCGCTCGACCTCCCAGGAGAACCACTCCGGCTCCGGGCCGTCCACGTGCGTCGGCGGCTTGGCCAGCGACCAGAACGCCTCGGTCGGGGCGACGTACACCCCACGCGTGTCGGTGTCCGAGTCGTCCGTGTCCAGCCCGAACGCCCGCGATCCGACGACGGCCGCATAGATCGTGTGCTCGTGGACCAGCCGGTCACCGTCCGGCTGCTCGAGCTCGATCGCCTCATCCTGGTACACCGTCCGCAGGCTCAGCTGATCGCGCCGAGCAACGGTCTCCCGCCCGTCGACGAGCCGCACCGTGTAGCGCCCGTCCCCGGTGACGCCGGCAACCCGCCCGGTCGCCCCACGCTGCGCCGTACCGCCCTGATCGTCCGGCGCCGCGACCCGCATCACCACCTGGGTCCCCACCGGCAACTGCGGCCCCGGCTGCGCACCACCCGGCCCCCACTGCGCACCACGCGGCCCCCGCTGCGCACCACGCTGCAGCCCATGCTCAGACATGCCGCCCATGTTCCCGCACCGGCGGATCTCCAGACCATCACAATTGCGCCCCCGGCCCGCGCCCCCGCCTGACGCGACCGCCGGCTGCCGATTGTGATGGCCCGGGGATCCGGATCGCCTCTTGACAAATTTTTCTGTCAATTGGAGATTGGGGGCATGCTGCGGTACGTCGAGGAGCCCGAGAAGGTGCGGATGGCGTTGTCGCCGATCCGGCGGCGGCTGCTCGAGCTGCTCCGGGAGCCGGCGTCGGCGACCCAGCTGGCGGCTGCGCTCGACCTGCCCCGGCAGCGGGTGAACTACCACCTCCGCGAGTTGGAGAAGGCCGGCCTGGTCGAGCTCGTCGAGGAGCGGCAGCGGCGCGGGTTCACCGAGCGGATCCTCCGCGCATCGGCCGGTGTGGTGGTCGATCCGGGCGTGATGGGCCAAGCGTTCACCGAGATCCAGGACCAGTACGCCGCCGAGCACCTCGTCGACGTCGCCGCGGGCACGGTCCGGGACGTGGCGCGGATGCAGAGCGCGGCGGACGCTGACGGGAAGCGGCTGCTGACGTTCACCCTCGAGGCCGAGGTGCGGTTCGCGGAGCCGGGTGACGTGCACCGGTTCACCGATGCGTTGACCGCGGCGGTCCAGCGGGTGGTCGAGGAGTTCGACAGTGAGGGCGGACGACCGTACCGATTGATCGCGGGCGGTCATCCGGCGCCCCGCCGCACCGAAGGAGAGTCATGAAGATCGTGGTGACCGTGGCGGCGCCGGTGGAGGCAGTCTGGGACGCCCTGCGGAACAAGGAGAAGATCCGGCACTGGCACGGCTGGGAGTACGAGGGACCCCAGGGTGGATTGGAGGAGGAGATCGACCTGATCTACTTCACCGAGACCACCGAGGAGGGCACGACGCTGACTCTCGGCCACGGGGACCGGTTCGAGGTCGAGCCGGTCGAGGGCGGATCCCGGGTCACGCTGACCCGCGCGCCGCGCGGCGCCGACCCCGAGTGGGAGGCGTACTACGACGACGTCACCGAGGGCTGGATCACCTTCCTGCACCAACTGCGCTTCGCCGTCGAGCGGCATCCGGGCGAGCCCCGGCGCACATTGTTCTTCTCCGGCACCGGCGCGGTGTCGCCGATCACCGAGCTGAGCATCCCCGCGGGGCCGGCCGGCGCGGGGATCGAGCTCGAGCTCGTCGGCCAGTCCATCAAGGGCGAGATTTGGTATACCACCGAACATCAGGTCGGCCTGACAGTAGATGCCTGGGGCAACGGCCTGCTCGTGCTCAGCCACATCCCGCCGGGCGAGCAGAAGCCCGACGGCGCCACGATGGCGATCCTGTCCGTATACGGCGACGTCGATCGCGACGAGCTCGAGACCCGCTGGCGCGCGTGGTGGCAGCAGCGCTGGCCGGAGGAACTCAACCTCCTCGGCTGACCTGAGCCGCGACCGGACGGGCCGGGCTGGCCGGGCAGGGCTGTCACGGTGGTGACAGGGCGCAAACGTGTCAGTACGCTCGGTCTACCAATGATGGTTACCCGGGAGTACCTTGACGCCGACGGTGATCTGGTGGGGGTCCTGAGATCACCGAACTCCGGCGAGAGAGGCCTTCCGGATGAGAGTTCCGACCTCTGTTTTCTCAGCTTGGCGTCGAGTGTCCGCAGCAATCCTCCTACTCTCCCTGACCGGGCTCGGCCTGGTCGCTCCCCCGGCACACGCCGACGGTCCCGGCTCCGGTACGCCGTACGTCGTCACCGTTGGGGACTCCTACATTTCGGGCGAGGCCGGCCGCTGGGCCGGTAGCTCGAACGACTCCGAGGCACCGGCCGACGCGCTCGGTGCGCACGCGTACCACGACAATGCGAGCCATACCGCCGAGCAGATCCCGCGATGCCATCGCAGCCAGTCCGCCGAGGCGTACATCGGCGGCGGCGTCGGTGGGCTCAACCTGGCCTGCTCCGGCGCGAAGACCACGACCGCCACGGGCGACTACTTCAAGCCGGGCATCGACTTCTACGACGACGGCGCGGGCAACCTCGGTCAGGCGAAGATGCTGCAGCAGTTCGCCAGCAGCCACAACGTGAAGCAGGTCGTCGTCTCGATCGGCGGCAACGACTTCAACTTCGCGTCGATCGTCACCCAGTGCGTGCAGGACTTCCTGCTGTCGCCGTCCTGGGACCCCGACTACTGCCGCGACGATTCGTCCGTCGTCGCCAACTTCACCTCCGCCAACATCACCACCGTCCGCGCCAGGATCGCGACCACGTTCCAGAACGTCCGCACCGCGATGCGCAACGCCGGGTACGGCGACACCGCGTGGAGCCTCGTCGTACAGACGTACCCGTCGCCGATCCCCTCGGCCAGCGGGTTCCGGTACAGCCAGTCCGGCTACACCCGGCAGAGCACCGGCGGCTGCGGCTTCTGGAACGCCGACGCCGACTGGGCGAACGCGACCGCACTCCTCACCATCAACAACACCGTCCGCGCCGCGATCGGCCAGTCCGGCCTCGCCAACGCCCGCCTCCTCGAACTCCAGTCCGCCTTCAACGGCCGCCGCCTCTGCGAGAACACCGTCGGCCTGTACGAGGAAGTCGGCCTCACGTCCTGGACCCAGCCCACCGCCGTCGACAAGACCGAGTGGATCAACCAGATCCGCACCGTCACCACGGTCGGCTCGGACTACTTCATCCAGGAGTCCCTGCACCCGAACTACTGGGCCCAGCTCGCACTCCGCAACTGCGTCCGCCAGACCTACACCCAGAACCGCGGCGGCACCTGCACCATCGCCGGCACCGGCCTCGTCAACGGCGAACCGAGAATGACCCTCAACTGACCCAGCACATGAGCCGGCCGCCGCACCCCCGAAGGTGCGGCGGCCGGGTTCTTTTCAGGGGGTCAGCTCAGGTTGAGGCCCGTGTCGTCGACGACGAACGAGGTCTGCAGGGAGCTGTCTTCGGTGCCGGTGAAGCTGATCGACACCGTCTGGCCGGCGAACGACGAGACGTTGAACGACTTGAGCGAGTATCCGCTCGCCTTGTTCAGGTTCGAGTACGTCGCCAGCGTGGTCGAGCCCGCCTTCACCGTGAGCTTGTCGTACTGCGTAGTGCTGGTGGTCTCCGCAGAATCGATGTGCAGGTAGAAGGTGAGCGTCGCCGCGCAGCCGGACGGGATGGTGACCGACTGGCTCAGCGTGTCGGTGTGCGTCTGGCCGTAGCCGTCCATCCACGCCTTCCAGGTGCCGCTGTGGGCGGGCTGGGAGGCGGTGTTGTCGACCACTCCGGCCGAGGCCGACCACGGTGACGCCGTACCGGTCTCGAAGCCCGCGTTGCCGAGCTTCTGGCCGGGCGAGGAGCAACCGCCGCCGACCGGGCTGACGGTGATGCTGAACGACGTGCTGCCCGATCCACCCGCGCTCGCGGTGGCCGTGGCGGTCACGTTGTAGGTGCCGGCGGTGGTCGGCGTACCGGAGACGGTGCCCGTGGAGGAACCGATGGTGATGCCGGCCGGCAGACCGGTGGCGGACCAGGTGTACGGCGCGGTGCCGCCGCTGGCCGTCAGCGTGAACGACGCGATCGCGGTACCGACCGTGGCGCTCTTGTTGCCCGGGTTGGAGACCGTGACGCCACCGGAGACGGTGCACGTCGGGTCACCGGACTGAGCCGGAACGCTGACCGCGTCCCACGCCGCCTTGACGGTGTTGAACTCGGTGCAGCTGCCCGGGTACAGGTTCTTGGCCGCGGTCAGGGTCCAGGTGCGGTACTTCAGGTACGAGCTGCTGCTGGTCTTCATCAGCATCGCGTTGTACATGATCTTGATGGCCTTCTGGATGCCCAGACCGGTGACCGACGAGCTGTTGCAGGTCGGCACGTTCGGCGAGCCGCCGCTGCCCTGGGAGAGCAGGACGAACCAGTGGTCGCCGGGACCGGCCGCGGCGTGCACCTCGGAGCCCGGGATCGAGCTCGAGTAGCAGTTCGGGTCGCCGACCGCCGACGGGTTGTACATGTTGCGGATCGGGCCGCTGCCGACCAGGTTGACCTCTTCACCGACCAGGAAGTCCGGCGGGTCGTAGGCCGAGGACTGGTTGCTGTACCACTCGGTGGCCGCGCCGAAGGTGTCGGCCACGAACTCCTGCGTGCCCGAACCCGAGATGCCGCCCGGGGTGTGGTCGTCGACGCCGTGGCCCAGCTCGTGACCCACCACGTCCATCGAACCGATCCAGCCGCCGGCCGTGTTGTGGCCGACCTGCACCTGCGTGCCGTCGTAGTACGCGTTCTCGTCGTTCAGGCCGACGCGGATCGGCCAGCCGCCGCCGTTGCCGTCGAAGCCGTTACGGCCGAGCCAGGCCGACAGCATGTGCTTCTCGGTCTGCGCGGTGAACAGGGCGTCGACGCAGCCGGTCTCCTTGTTGGAGGCCGTCCCGTTGCCCCAGTTGTCGTCCGGACCGGAGAACGTGGTGTTGTTCGCCGCGTCCTGGCAGGACTGGTTGGTGGTGGTCGGGTCCTTCATCGAGAAGGTCGAGCCGGACTGCGTGGTGTCCAGGTGGACCGGGTTCGGTCCGCTGTACGCCGCGGTGCCGTTGCCGGCCATCACGTGCTCCTGGGTACCGAGCACCTTGCCGCTCTGCGCGTCGACGTACACCGACAGACTCGACGGCTCGTTGCCCTTCCGGCCGCTGACCCGGGACTGCCAGGCGAGCTTCGGGGTGCCCTTGAGTGCGTAGACAGCGAGCGTCGGCCTGGTCGAGGAGTCGACCTTCTTCAGCTGCTTGGCGGCGGTCTTCTGTGCGGCCGCGGCCGTCACCTTGGCGGTGGTCGCCAGCTCGGGTACGGCGGTGGCCTGGGCGACCGAGGTGGACTTCACGGCTCCCTTGGCGTCGGTGACGACGACGAAGTCACCACCGATGACCGGGAGGCCCTTGTACGAACGCTCGTACGGGACGTACTGCAGGCCGGACTGGTCCGAGATCACCGGTTTCGCGGTGAACTTGTCGTCCTTGGAGGCATGCAGTGCGCTCGGCCGGCCGGAGACCAGCGACGAGGCGGAGTCGGCGGCGAATGCCTTGGACTGTGCCTGCGTGGGCCGGGGCGGGGGTGCCGCACTCGGCGCGGCCCCTGCGGCCGATGTGCCGAATCCGGCGAGTGCTGCCGCTGCGAGGCCGGTAAGCCCCAGGAAGACGGCAGGCTTGCGAGAACGCTGGAACAAGACCATTGGTATTGGTCCCTTCGCGAATGCGGTGCTTTGGGCGGGTTGCGCCTCGCCGGACTGCAGGCGGTGCACCACTCCGCCTGGAACCTCCGGCCTACTCACCGGGCCTGTTGCTGGGTCCCCCTTTTCATCCGGCCCCGATGGATCGCGCGGGGGGACACTATGTCCGCGACCCCACCCGGGCAAGGCGCTACCGTGCCGTTGGCACCCGGAGGACAACTGACCGCGTTGTCATCGCTACTAACAGCTGACAAACCCGACCGGATCCTGAGATTTATGACAACTGTGGGGTCCGCATCGGATCCCGCCGGCCAGGTGGCGTGAGGGGGTTGTCGCAGACCGTGGTGATTGGGACTCCCGGTGGTCTGGGGCGGGCGCGGATGGCAGAATCGCGCAGACGGGTTGGCTGCCGCGGGGTGCGCGCCGGCAGCGGCGCGGCGGAACGCGATCAGGATGATGCCGGCTGGGGTGTGAGTGGAAACCGAATTCGTGCTGTCGCTCGGTGAGCAGCGCTGGACGCTGCCGGCCGGGAGCGACACGTTCACCATCGGCCGCGCTTCGAACGCCGACATCCGACTGCAGGCGGACGACCAGATCTCCCGCATCCACGCGCGCCTCGCCCGCGACGGCGCCACCTGGACCCTCCACGACGAGTCCCGCAACGGCACGGGTCTCAACGGCCGCCGCATCACCGCACCGACGGCTCTCACGACGGGTGACCGCATCCACATCGGCCGCTCGGTCCTGACCTTCCACAAATCCACCCTCCCCGACCCCGTCACCCCCGCGGCAGCTCCCGAGCCGCCCGCGGAGCCCGCGCCTGTTCAACCTCCGGCGAGCTCAGTTGCTCCGGCCGAATACGCGCCCGCGGACCCCGCCCCCGAAGCTCCACCGGCTGCCCCCACCCCGCCTGTCGACCCTGCTCCGACCGACCCCGGATACGCCGACCCCGGGTACGCCGACTCCGTGCCTGCCGACTCCGTGCCTGCCGAGGAGCCGTGGTCGGAGGAGGCTGGGTACGGCGAGCCGGCGTACGAGGCTGATCGCGGGGAGTACGAGTCTGCTGAGCACGGGCCTGCCGGCGTGGTGCCCGGGTTCGACGTGGAGCGTGGCGGGGACGGCAACGCCTGGGCGGCGTACCCGTCGGCGGACAACCCCGAGCCCGTCCGGTCGCCGTGGGAGATTTCGGCGCGGATCGAGCAGTCGGAACCGAACTGGAACGCGTCGGACAGCTGGCCCATCTCGAGCCGCAGCACCCCGGATCAACCGCCGCCGCCCAGTACGGATCGGCGTACGAGCACGGACCGCCGTGCAAGCGCCGACCGACGTACCGGCGCGGATCGGCGTGCAGGTGCGGAGCGGTTGCCGACCGCGGATCCGCGTACCGGAGATCGGCGTACGGCGGACCTCGAGGGGAACGCCGACGACGCCGTCGGGACGGTGCGGTTGCCGCGCGTGCTGATCGTGGCGGCGGGCGTGATCGTCCTCGGGCTGGTCGCGAACCTGATCGTCACGTTCCTCTCCGAGGGACCCGGCGGCCAACTGCGCTGGCTGGTCCCGCCCGGCATCGCGCTCGTGGTGGCGATGGTGCTGGCGCTGCTCGACGCCGCCGCGCCGAAGGACCATCGCCCCGGCCGCTTCGACGTCTCGATCCTGATCGCTATCGCCGTCGTGCTGGGCGGAGTCGGCGTCGGCGGATTCGTCGTGAGCGCGGGGACGAAGTACGTCGCCGGCTACCTGACCGGCAACGAATCCGGTGAGGACCGCCTGGTCAAGCCGGTCGCGAAACCCTCCGCCGCGGTCACGGTCACGGTCGAGAACGTCACGTACACAAGCCATTTCACCCGCGTCGAGGTGATGCTCGCCAACGGCGCCAAGGAGCCCGTCACGATCCCGATCGACGGTACGACGTTCACCGCCGCCGACGGCACCACCCTGCACGTGGACACCGGGCGCAGCAGCTGGCCGAGGCGGGTCGCGGCCGGCGGCACCGAGCACGGCGCGATCACGTTCAAGGGCCACCTGCCCGACAGCACGGACGCGGCCGTCCTCACCTTCAAGTCCGGCAGCACCACGTTCGCGATTGGTGTCGCCCTCAGCAACTGACTTGTAGATACATCGAAAATTGATATAGTCGTCGCCATGGACATCGACCGGCTGACGACGGTGATCGAGGACTTCACCACGATCTTCATCCGGCTGCCACCGGTGCGGAAGTTCAACTTCTCCGCGCTCTCGGTGCTGCACACGCTCCATCGCGACGGCCCGCTGCGGCTCACCGAGCTCCTGCCGACGGAGCAGCTGAAGCAGCCTGCCCTGACCAGCCTGGTCTCGAATCTCGAGCAGGAGGGTCTGGTCGAGCGCCGCCCCGACCCCACCGACGGCCGGGCCAGCCTGATCTCGCTGACCGGCGCCGGCCGGGAGATCGTCAACACCCGGCACGCGCACCGCATCGAGAAACTGACCGCACTCGTCGACCGGTTGAGCCCGGAGGAGCGAGCCGTGCTCGCGGGCTCCGTCGATGTACTCCACCGCCTGACCGAGCTCGCCGAGGACACCCCATGATTCCAAGCCCGATCCACGTATCCGACGACGTTCTCGACGATCTGCGCCGTCGTCTCCTCGCCACGAAATGGCCGCGCGACGCGGGTAACGACGACGGCTACTACGGCGTACGTCGTAGCCGCCTGCAACCACTCGTCGAGTACTGGGCCGACGGTTTCGACTGGCGGGCGGCCGAGCGGGCGATCAACGCCTACGACCACTACCAGGTCGACGTCGACGGCGTACCGGTGCACTTCATGCACAAGCCCGGGGTCGGTCCGGATCCGATTCCGTTGATCCTGAGCCACGGCTGGCCGTGGACGTTCTGGCACTGGTCGAAGGTGATCGACCCGCTCGCGGACCCCGCGTCGTACGGCGGTGATCCCGCGGACGCGTTCGACGTGATCGTGCCGTCGCTGCCCGGGTTCGGGTTCTCCACGCCGACCCGGCCGGACATGAACTTCTGGAAGATCGCCGACGTCTGGCACGAGCTGATGACAGGTGTCCTCGGACATCCGAAGTACGCCGCGGCCGGGTGCGACGTCGGCGCGCTGGTGACGGGGCAGCTCGGGCACAAGTACGCCGACGAGCTGTACGGGATCCACATCGGCTCGGCGCTGAAGCTGTCGTTCTTCAACGGCGATCGCGGGTGGGACCTGAGCGGCGGCAACCCGATCCCGTCCGGCCTGCCGCCGGAGATCCACGCGCGCATCATCGAGCTCGAACACCGCTTCGCCGCACACCTCGCCACGCACGTCCTGGACCCGAGCACGCTCGGCTTCGGCCTGGCCGACTCTCCCGCCGGCATGCTCGCGTGGATCCTCGAGCGCTGGGAGAAGTGGGCCGAGGGCGGCGACAAGGCGTTCACCGACGACGACCTGCTCACCAACGCGACGATCTACTGGGCCGGCAACGCGATCGACACCTCGATCCGGACGTACTCCAACAACAATCGCTACCCCTGGACGCCGTCCCACGACCGGACGCCGGCGATCGAAGCCCCGACCGGGATCACCTTCGTCGGCCACGAGGACCCGCCCGGCGTACACACCCCGCAGGAGCGCGTCGACAACTTCCTCGCCGGCGACCGCGCCGCTTGGTACAACCACGTCAACATCACCGCCCACCCGAACGGCGGCCACTTCATTCCGTGGGAGCTCCCAACGGAATGGACCGACGACCTCCGGCGCACGTTCCGCGGTCTCCGCTGACGTACGGTGGCTGTCGTGCAGACGATTCTGATCACCGGGGCGACTGACGGGCTGGGACGCGAGTTGGCCGTCCGCCTGGGTACGGCGGGAGCGCGTGTCCTCATCCACGGGCGTTCCGCCGAGCGCGCGGAACGGGTTCGGGCCGACGTCCTCGCCGCGGGCGGGCCCGAACCCGAGGTCCTCCTCGCGGACCTTGCCGGCCTGCGTGAGGTCGACAAGCTTGCCGAGGGCATCAACGGCGAACTCGATGTCCTCGTCAACAATGCGGGCATCGGCGGCGGCCCGCCCGGTGGGACGCGGGAGGTAAGTGCCGACGGCATCGAGTTGCGGTTCGCGGTCAACTACCTCGCCGGCTACCGGCTGACCCGGCTCCTGCTGCCCCAGCTGGCGTCCTCGGGCCGGGTCGTGAACGTGGCGTCGGCCGGCCAGCAGGCGATCGACTTCGACGATCCGATGATGGAGCGTGGCTGGGACGGGTTCGCGGCGTACCAGCGGAGCAAGCTGGCGCAGATCATGTTCACCATCGACCTTGCCGCGGACGGGATCCTGGTGAACTCGTTGCACCCAGCAACATTCATGGCGACCACGATGGTGACCGAGAGCGGCGTGAGCCCGATCAGCAGTGTTGCCGAAGGCGCCGATGCCACGATGCGACTGATCACGGCGCCGGACCTGCCGACCGGGCGGTACTTCAACGGCCTCCGCGAGTCCCGGGCCAACTCGCAGGCGTACGACGCCGGCGCCCGCGCACGCCTGCGCAGCCTTTCGGACGAGCTGATCGAGACTGCTCTGCGCTGAGCAGCACGGTCAGCGGATGGCGGCCGACAGGGCCTGGTAGGCGGAGACGAGCTCGGCCCAGTGGGCCTCGGTGTCGGCGGATTCGCTCCCGGCGAGGTACGCCGCGAGGTTCTCGGCGTGGATCTGCCAGCCGGTGCCGAAGTACTCGATCTTGTCCAGCGGGACGCCGCGAACCTCGATGGTCAGGATCGTCTGCGCGCCGTCGGCGGTCAGCGTGGCTTCGATGGTCTTGTCGAACGGCGCCGGGCCGTTGCCTCGGTCCGCCGATTCGTCGGTCTCCCTGGTCGTGACGCGCAGATTCCGCGGCGGTTCGCAGACGTCGACGCGTCCGGTGCTGTGCAGGTCGGCGGACTCGACGTACAGCGTGAAGGCGCCGCCCAGGCGGAGATCGCCATCCACCTTCCCGTACCACCGGGCCAGTCGGTCCGGGTCGGTGACGGCCGTCCACAGGTCGTCGATGTCGGTGTCGTAGCGATCCTCGATCCGGACGACGCCGGCGCCGTCGGCTGCTTCGAGGCGGCCCAGAACACGACCTGCTCCGTTGGATGTCATTTGTCGCTCCTCTTTCCCCTGGCGATCTCGGTGTGCAGGGCGTCGAGCCGCTGCTCCCAGAGATCGCGGTACCGTCCCAGCCATTCGTCGAGCTCGGCCAGCGGCTCGGACCGCAGGCTGTAGACGCGGCGCTGCGCTTCCTGCCGGCTGTCCACCAGCCCCGCCTCCCGCAGCACCTTCAGATGCCGGGAGACGCCGGGCCGCGCGATCGGCAACAGCTCCGCCAACTCGCCCGCGGTCGCGGGACCGGCAGCCAGAGCCTCCACCAACGTCCTGCGCCCGTCATCGGCCAGCGCCCGCAGTACAGCTTCCATGGCTTGTATGTAACCATCTGGATACGTAACCGTCAAGGTACACAGCGATCAGGTGCTGGGCAGCGACGCCTCGATGCCGTGGTCGACGTACCCGTGGCGCTCGCCGCGGACCAGGTGCAGCCGGATCTGCTGGGCGATCGTGTCCGGGGCGTTGAGGTCGGGGGCGTTGTGGTCGAGGCCGGGCAGGATCGTGTACTCGGCGCTCGGCACGATCGTCGCGAGCTGCGGGAGCACTCCGGTCAGGTACGCGGGCGACTTCTCACCACCGAGGAGAAGGGTCCGCGCCGCGATCCCGGCGTACCGGCTGCCGTCGGAGTCGAGCCGGGCGACCTCGCCGATCTCGGCCGGCGTCGTCGGCATCATGTCCCGCGTCTCGCGCCCGCCCGAGCCGCGCAGCATCAGCAGAGAGATTGCCCATAGCAACGGTCTCGCCCGGGACGGCAACAGATCGGTCCCTCTGAGGAACGTCGCCATCGCGGCCACCTGCCGCCCGTCGCCGAGCTGCTGCGTGAACGCATCCAGCCAACTCGCGTCGAACGACCCGCCGATGCTCACGCCCGGCTCATAAGCGATCAGCGCATCCAGCGGCTGCCGCAACCCGACGTGAAGCGCGATCAACCCGCCGTAACTGTGCCCGAACACGACCCGAGCCCCCGTGCGCTCCATCACCGCAAGCACATCATCAGCCTCGGTCTCCACGCTGTACGCCGCCGCACGGGCCTCGCTGGCCCCACGCCCACGCCGCTCAACCACATGCACGGCATGAACGCCGGCCAGCCCGCGCGCCAGCCTCTCGTAGTGATGCGCCCGCCGATTGTTCCCCGGAACCACCACCACCCCAGGCCCAGCCCCCGTACTGGAAACCTCAACCCCACCCACACGGCCCCGCCGCCACACTTCGCTACGCCCCATCCCCAACCCCTCCCTCGATCACACCCCTACCATCCCCAACACCACTGGCACACCCCTGTCTTCCCACTGACACGAGATTCGTCCTCGTGGTAACACCCGCCAGCCCAGTCACGATGACCAGCACAGGGGCAGTCGACTGCTCTGCGAGATGAGGGGGACACACATGGGAAGCGTCGACGGGCTCAACCTCGCCGGGGCCGCTTGGAACACCCGCAAGACGGCCAAGCTGATCGGCGCCCAAAACCTGCAGCAGGGTCAGCTACTAGCCGCGCAGCTCGACCTGCTGAGCGCAATCGCCAACGAGCTCTCGAAGTCGAACCGTCTGGCAGAGGAAGCCAACCAGCACACGATCGCCCTGGTAAACGAGCAGCTCCGCACCAACCAGCTACTCCAGGCCCTCCTGGCTAAGCCGTAACCATCAATCGCCCGCGGGTAGCTCTGTCCAGGCGTGTCCGGCTAACGCGGGAGGTGGCGGTGTGGGTGGCCGCAGACAGCAGAACGCGCAGGTCAGATGTGGTCTGACCTGCGCGTTCTCAAAGGGGTGGAGGTGGCGGGAATCGAACCCGCGTCCTTCGGCGGGGTTTCAAGACTTCTCCGGGCGCAGTCTGAATGGCGCTTTTCTCAGCCCCAGCGTTTGTACAGACATCTCGCTGACAGGCTCAGTCACTGTAAATGTCCCGTGTCAACCCCGTGACCGGGCTAACACAGCAAGCTCCCTAGCTGAGGCCAGGAACCGGGTCGGAAGCATCCCCGGGCTGACCCTTCGTTTATCTCAGGCCGTCAGGCGGCGAGAGCGAAGTCAGTGCGCTTTGAATTGGCACTTATTGTTTTCCAGAGATCGTTAACGAGATAACCCTGGATCCTCGGCCCGCTTCCCTTGGAACCAACGTCCAAAGTCGAAACCGTTCACCCCCTGTTGAGTTGTCAAACTCCCACCGCCCCGGAGGGTGGTGGAAGATCCACACTATCAAGTCCAACAGACCGACCGCACCTGACATTCCCCAGGCCACTCGGCAGACCCCCGGTGCCTACTTGATCAGGCGGAGCGTGAAGGGGTAGCGGAACTTGCCGGTGGCCGCGGTGGCGAGGCCGCCGATGCCGGTGAGCAGGAACCAGAGGATGCCGAGGATCGGGAAGAGGAACCCGAGGAAGCCGTGGGTGAACCCGGTGAGGATGCCCAGGGCCGCGAAGGCGCCGAAGGCGGTCAGCTGGAAGTTCAGCGCCTCGACCGCGTGCCGGCGTACGGCGGGGTTCTTCTGGCCGGTGGTTGCAACCACGATGGCCGGGCCGACGAAGAACGTCGGGTACCCGAGCCAGTGGGCGACCGTGCCCATCCCCCGCCCGTCACCCTGGTAGCGCTGAACCGGCGCCGGCCGGGTGAACGCGGCCGGCGCGAAGGTCGGGACGGGCCGGGCGACCAGGCCGTCGAACGTGCTGTTCAGCTCGGCCCGGGTGCGGGCCTTCAGGGCCTTCTCGAGCCGGAGGTCGAACTCCATGTGGTCGAGCCGGCCGTCGGCGTACATCTCTTTCAGGATCTCGACTGCGCGGTCCCGTTGGGCCGGCGTCACCAGCAGGTCTGAAGTGGACATGCTTCCACTCTGCGCGCAGCGTGCCGTTCACCCCATCGGGTTCAGCCCGGAGCAGTCCCTGAGCGAACCCCAGTCAGCGACCGTGCCGATCGGACAGCGCGCGCTGCGCCTCCCGGTTGGCCTGCCGCTCGGCCAGCGCGTGCCGCTTGTCGTAGTCCTTCTTGCCGCGCCCGGTCGCGAGCTCGACCTTCGCGTACCCGTCCTTGAAGTACAGCGAGAGCGGGATCAGCGACACGCCCTGCTGCTCCACCGCGCGGATCAGCTTCTGCGCCTCGTCCTTGTGCAGCAGCAGTTTGCGCGCACGGCGTGGCTCGTGGTTGGTCCATGTGCCGTGCGTGTACTCCGGGATGTGCATGCCCTGCAGCCACAGCTCGTTGCCCCGGACGGCGGCGAACGCGTCGACGAGGGAGGCCCGGCCCAGCCGCAGGGACTTGACCTCGGTCCCGGTCAGCACCAGCCCGGCCTCCACCACTTCCTCGATGTGGTAGTCGTGTCGCGCCTTCCGGTTCTGCGCGATCGGCTTCTGCTGGCCGGTCTGTTTCACCATCCGACCAGTATCCCAGATCGCTCAGAGCCACTTCATGGGATTAACGACGTTGCCGTCCTGGTAGACCATGAAGTGCAGGTGGCAGCCGGTGGAGTAGCCGGTCGTCCCGGAGTACGCGATGATCTCGCCCTTCTTGACCCGCTCGCCGACGTGGGCCTTGTACCGCGAGAGGTGGTTGTAGACGGTCGTGATCGACCGGCCGTCCATCACTCCGTGTGACACGAACAACCGGTTCCCGTAGCCGCCGTTGTAGTACTTGTCCGTCACCACCCCGTCTGCCGCGGCGCGCACCGGCGTACCGCACGGGGCGCGGAAGTCGGTGCCGTCGTGCAGCTTCCAGTAGTGCAGCACCGGGTGGAAGCGCATCCCGTACGGCGAGGTGATGTAGCTGCTGACGGGGTAGCTCAACCGTCCGTCACCGGAGCCGCCTGGGTCGTCCGGGACCTTCCGCGGCGGGCGGTGCTCCTTGCGCGCCTTCTCCCGCTCGGCCTTCTCGGCTGCCGCCTTCCGGCGCGCGGCCGCCGCCTTCTCGGCCTTCGCCCGCGCGATCAGCAGCTGCTCGACCCGCGCCCGCTCCCGCAGCAGCGAGTTGTACTGCGCGAGCTCGGTGTTCTTCTCCTTCTCGGCGGCCTTGAACGCTACCAGCTTGACCTTCGCGACCGCCGCGGCCTCGGCCTTGTCGGCCGCGACCTGTTTGGTCAGCTCGGTGACCCGCAGGACCGTCGCGGCAGCCTCGGCCTTGGCCGCCTCGGAACCCTTCTCCGCGGCGGCGACCTTGACCCGCTTGCTGGCGAGCTCGGCCTGCGCGTTGTTCAGGTTGGTGATCGCGTTGCTCTGGATGCCGAACACGTTGCGCTGGACCTGCATCCCGGTGGCGATATCGGCAGGCGCGGCGCCGCGCAGCGCGATCGACAGCCCGACCAGGCTGTTCTGCTGCTGGTACGCCGACCGTACGGCGCGACCCGCGATGGCCCGCTTCTCCGCGATCAGCTTCTCGCCGGCCTCGACGTCGGAGACCGCCGTACGCAACGCCGCCTCGGCCGCGGCAAGCTTGCCCGCGGCAACCGCATCGGCGGCCTTCGCGGCGGCCAGCCGGCCCTGCGCGGCGGCGTACCGGACCTGGACGGCCTGGTACTTCGTCTCGGCTTGGTTGTACGCGGCAACGGACTTGCCGAGCTGGTCGGACGCGTCGTCGAGATCGGCCTTCTGCTGGCCGAGTTGCGCGTCGAGCTGCTTCTTCTTGGCGGCTGGATCCGGCGGTTTCGCCTCCGCGGGCGGGGCAGCCGGAACCGCCGCCAGGACTCCGGCGGACAGGGACAGGACAAGGCAGCAAGCGGCAACCATCGTCTGCCGCCCCGGCGGTCGCGTGCGTGATCGCGGGTACGGCGTGCTGTCGGTGCCGGTGCTGTCGTCTCGCTTGATGCTCCCCCGCTTACGCGGGTTCGCACCGGGGAAGTGCGGGACCACAGTTCGACCCCTTGCTCTGGGTGAAGTTGTGCGTAACAGGAGTGACTGCTGTTACTCCTGTTAACGCACGATAAGCCACCCGGGTCAGACTTTGAGGTATTTCCGCGTTGTCAGGAATGTCGGGACGACGGCCAGGATCAGGCCGACCACGACCATGATCAGCGTGGCGCGGAAGGTTTCGGCCGCGCCGACCCACTGCCAGACCCGGAAGGTCTCCTGGGCCCGCTGCATGACCACGAAGTACACCCCGACCCACAAGGTGCCACAGGCAAAGACCGCGCCCACCAGGGCTGCCAGCACCGCTTCCAGCAGGAACGGCAGCTGGATATAGAAGTTCGAGGCGCCCACCAGGCGCATGATGCCTATCTCTCGTCTGCGGGCGTACGCCGCCAGCCGGATCGTGTTGGAGATCTGCATCAGGGCCGCGACCAGCAGCAGCGCGGCCGCGATCAGCGCACCGACTTGCAACCCGTTCAGCGCCTTGAACAGTGGATCGAGGTACTGCCTGAGGTCCTGGACCGTATCGACGCCGGGCAGGCCGCTGACGGCGCTGACCAGGTTCTGATATCGCTGCGGATCCTTCAGTTTGACCCGGAAGGACTCCTGCATCTGGTCCTGGGTGACCGTGCTGACGATCGGCGAGTCCTTGTACAGCTTCTTGAACGACTCGAACGCTTCGGACTTCGACTCCGAGAAGACGCCGTCGGGGGCGGTGTCGGGGTTGGTCTGGATGACCTGCTGGATCCGGTTCTTCTGCTCCTGGGTCACCTCGGTGCCGCTACAGCCGCGGCCGCCGGAGTCCTTGGTGCACAGGAACACCGAGATCTGGATCTTGTCGTACCAGTTCCCCTTCATCAGGTCGACCTGCTCGCGGGCGAGCAGCGCGCTGCCGAACAGCGACAGCGAGACCCAGATGGTGACGACGACCGCGATCGTCATCGACATGTTCCGCTTCAGGCCGATCCCGAGGTCGGAGAGGATGTAGTTCAAGCGCATCAGTCAGTCAGTCCCCTGGTCAGTGCTGGTAGCCGTAGACGCCGCGCGACTCGTCGCGGACGACGTGGCCGTTCTCCAGCTCGATCACGCGCTTGCGCATCTGGTCGACGATCGACACGTCGTGGGTGGCCATCACCACGGTCGTCCCGGTGCGGTTGATCCGGTCCAGCAGCTTCATGATGCCGACCGACGTACCGGGGTCGAGGTTTCCGGTCGGCTCGTCGGCGATCAGGATCATCGGCCGGTTCACGAACGCGCGGGCGATCGCCACCCGCTGCTGCTCACCGCCGGACAGCTCGTCCGGCATCCGGTCTTCCTTGCCGTCCAGGCCGACCAGCTCGAGCACCTCCGGAACCGTCTTGCGGATGTGCGAGCGCGGCTTGCCGATCACCTGCAGCGCGAACGCGACGTTCTCGGAGACGGTCTTGTTCGGCAGCAGGCGGAAGTCCTGGAACACGGTTCCGATCTGGCGGCGCATCTGCGGGATCCGCCAGCTGGCCAGCCGGTTCAGATCCTTGCCGGCCACCATGATGTGACCCTTGGACGTCCGGTGTTCACGCAGGACCAGGCGCAGGAACGTCGACTTGCCGGACCCGGAGGTGCCGACGAGGAAGACGAACTCGCCTTTCTCGATATCGACGTTGACGTTCAGCAGCGCGGCCTTGGACTGGCCGTCGTACGTCTTGGACACATTCTCGAAGCGGATCACGGGTTCATCCGGCCGTGGTCGGGAACAGGAAGGGCTGCGTCGGTAACCACGAAGTGCACCGTACGCCACCGGAGCGGCCGGCGATCAGTCTAGGCGCTCCCGGGCGTGCCGCCGACCAGGCCTGCCGGTCCGTGCGCCCGCGTCCGATACCCGGCGCGTTTGAGACGGATGTACTACGGACGTCCTAGGCGTCGGACTGCCGCGCGATGGTCGCCGATGCCCGTCGCACGATCGGGACCGGCCCGGCGGGCAGGACGTCGCCGACGAACGTGTAGTGCTCGAGTACGGCCGGATCGACCTCGCCGGGACGGTGCCGGCTGTGGTCGCGGACCCAGTCGATGATGTCGCCCCAGCCCGGCGCCGCGAGCGAGCCGCCGAAGTGCTGGACCGACAGGCCGGCGCAGAGGTTGCTGAAGGCCAGCCGGTGCGCGAGCGGCCAACCGCGGAGCGTGCCGAGGACGAGGGACGCCAGGAAGACGTCGCCGGCTCCGGTCGGGTCGTACGACCGGACCGGCAGCGCCGGCACCTGCTCCTCCTCGCCGGTCGTCGAGTCGATCGCGAGGACGCCGTCCGCGCCGTTGGTCACCACCGCGAGCGGGACCCGCTCGGCCAGCTTGTGCAGCGCGGCCTTCGGCGTGTCGGTCCGCGTGTACGCCATCGCCTCGGTCGCGTTCGGCGTGAACGCGTAGAAGCCGTCCAGTACGTCGAGAACGGCCGGCGACCACTCGTCGGTCGGATCCCACCCGACGTCACCGAAGAGCAGCGCACCGGACTCCCGCGCCTCGACCGTCCAGCCCGGCAGTTCGTCGGCGACCGGGACGATCGCGGAGCGGGTCTTCAGCCCGGGACCGACCAGTTTGCTGGGGTCGCCCGGGGCTTCGTGGGCGTGCGTGACCATCGCCCGGTCCCGGTCGATCGACATCGAGACGGTGACGGGCGAGTGCCAGTGGCCGATCCGCCGGGAGTGCGACAGGTCCACGCCCTCCTGGTCGGCCAGGGTCCGCCAGCAGAAGTCGGCGTACACGTCGTCACCGAAGACCGCGGCCAGGCCGCTCTTGAGGCCGAGCCGCGCGGCCGCGATCGCGAAGTTCGCGACCCCGCCGGGGCACGACCCCATCCCTTCCGCGAAGATCTCGGTCCCGGTGGTGGGGGCGGTTTCCAGGCCGGTCATCACGATGTCGTAGAACACGGTCCCTTGTACGAACACGTCGTACATCTCGGGTTCGTCGGTCACGGTGACACCGCTCCTTGTCATCCTGGGTCAGCTCTGTCGGTGGCGGGTGGAATGCTCCTTCGTAACATCCTCGACCGGTCAACACCATGAAATTAGCGGCAATTGGGAGGCGCGTCCGTGATCCCCACCTGGATCTCGATCGTCGGTGTCGTGATGACGGTGCTCAGTCCGCTGCTCGCGCTCGGCGGCGTCCTGCTCGGGTCGTACCTGGTCCGCAAGTCCGACCGCGAGCTCGACACCTGGCGGCACCGCGAGGAGACGATGCGGATGGTCCGGTGGGCGGTCGAGCAGATCCTCGACGGCGAGGACGACGCGGGCACGGACGCCGGCGTGGTGACGCTGCGTTCGCTGATGCGGTCGGAGCTGTTACAACCGGAGGACTACGACCTGGTCGCCGCGCTGACTGCGGCGGTAGCGATCGACCGGGTCGGCGCAGCCGCGTACGCTGATATTGCGGATGCGGACATCGAGGTCGTCGAGGGAGACAGTGACAATGGCTGAGAAGAAGACCGTGAAGGTCTCCCGCCAGGCCGTCGAGCTGGCCCGGTTGCACGTCGAGGCCGCGCGCAAGGCCGGCCGCAAACCCGATGCCGGCGTCGCCCGGATCGCGGGCGCTCGTCCGGACAACGGCGCGGGTGCCGCGCCGGCTCCGGCCTGATCCTGGATCACCGTCCGGAATTACCGTCGTCGAGCCCTGCCGCGGACGTAGGGTCAGCAGATGCGCACGGGCTGTGGGACCGTGCGGGACTGGAGACGGCGAGATGAGTGGTGGGATCAGCAGGCGGCGGGCGCTGGGGTTCGGCGCCGGTCTGGCGGCGATGGCTGTGGCGGGCTGCGGGTCGAACTCCGGGCGGCCTTCGTCCAGCGGGTCCAGCGGGTCCGGCGGATCCGGTGGGGACAAGCCGGCGCTTCAGCAGTGGTACCACCAGTACGGCGAAGCGGGCACGCAGCAGGCGGTCGAGAAGTACGCGAAGGCCTACCCGGACGCGACCGTGACGATCCAGTGGTCGCCGGGCGACTACGAGAAGAAGGCGTCGACCGCGCTGCTCACCAACCAGGGGCCGGACGTCTTCGAGTACCCGAACGGCCCGACGATCGACATGATCAAGGGCGGGCAGGTCACCGACCTGACCGGCCTGCTCGGTGACGCGAAGGACGACTTCAACGCAGCGCTGGTCGAGCGGATGTCGTACCAGGGCAAGCTGTACGCGATCCCGCAGGTGATCGACATGCAGCTGCTCGTCTACCGCAAGAGCATGCTGAGCGCGGCCGGCGTACAGCCGCCACAGACGGTTGACGAGCTGCTGGCCGCCGCGAAGAAGCTGACCAACGACAAGGTGAAGGGTCTGTTCGTCGGCAACGACGGCGGTGTCGGCGTGCTCGGTGGACCGGCGCTGTGGTCGGCCGGGCTGGACTACCTGACCGCGGACAACCAGTTCGGGTTCGACGACCCGCTCGCGGCCGAGTCGCTGAGCAAGCTGCGCGAGCTCTGGACCTCGAAGGTTCTGTTGCTCGGGGCACCGACCGACTGGTCCGACCCGGCCGCGTTCACGCAGGGCCTGACCGCGATGCAGTTCACCGGGCTGTGGACGCTGCCGGTGATCGAGAAGGCGCTGCCGGGCGACTACGGCGTACTCCCCTGGCCGAAGCTCAACGCGACCACCGGCGAGCCGAGCGCCCCGGTCGGCGCGTACGGCGCGTGCGTGAACGCGAAATCGAAGAACATCGACGCGGCGAAGAAGTACATCAAGTGGCTGTGGGTCGACCAGACCGACGACCAGCTCGACTTCGCGCAGTCGTACGGCTTCCACGTCCCGGCCCGCAAGAGCCTGGCCGGCAAGGCGGACAAGCTCAAGTCCGGCCCGGCGGCGGACGCGGTCAAGCTGCTCAACGACAGCGGCCGCCCGCAGAACCCGATGCTCTGGTCACCGAAGTCCAGTACGGCGTACTCCGACGCGCTGAACCGGATCATCCGCAGCGGCGCCGACCCTGCCGCCGAGATCAAGAAGGTCCGCACCGTGACCGAGGCCGAGCTCAAACGCATCGCCGGCTGACGAAAAAGCCGCGGCCCCCACTCGAGGGGCCGCGGCTGTTCGGAGTCAGACGACCTTGACGTTCTCCGCCTGCTGACCCTTCGGGCCCTGGGCGATGTCGAACTCGACCCGCTGGTTCTCGTCGAGGCTACGGAACCCGTCGGTCTGGATGGTGGAGTAGTGGACGAACACGTCCGCTCCACCGCCGTCGACGGTGATGAAGCCGAAGCCCTTGTCGGCGTTGAACCACTTCACAGTTCCCTGTGCCATGTTGTTGCTCCCTTGTCGGAGATGAGGCGCACCGCGGTCGCGGCGGGCCCGGCGTTCGTTGCACCGGCGCGGCAGACCATCTCTCGCAAGGAAAGATCGAGATAAACCACAGCTACTGAAACTAAACCTGGTACATCCAACCACGCTTCGACCCGATTTGTTCCATCCAGGGCCGGGCCGAGGTGACAGGGTAGGTGGCATGCTCTCCCTGCAACCGCTGACCGACGACGACCGCGAGCTGATCGAGCTGGCCCGCCGCACGGTCGACGCGAACACCGACGGAGCCGACGGCGTCCACACCATGGGCGCCGCGGTCCGCGGTGTCGACGGCCGGATGTACGCCGGTATCAACCTGTACCACTTCACCGGCGGGCCCTGCGCCGAACTGGTTGCCCTCGGCCACGCGCGAGCCTCAGGTGCTCGCGAGCTCACCACGATCGTGGCCGTCGGCAACGAAGGACGTGGCGTCTGCGGACCGTGCGGCCGGGATCGCCAGGTCCTGCTCGACTACCACCCCGAGATCCGGGTCATCCTGCCCGGGCCGGACGGGCCTGGGTCGGTCCCGATCATCGACCTGCTGCCGGGCGCCTACCGCTGGTCGCCGTGATCCCCAGGCCGAGCGTCACGCCAACCGGACTTCGCCGGCCCGGAACCACCAGGTGATCACCTCGGCCTCCAGCATGCCCGCCCGCACGGCCGGGTCCTCCGCCGCGCGCTTGCGGGCCTCCTCGACGCCGGTACGGTACGCGCACAAACCCCGCAGTACCTGGTCGTCGTGATCCCGGAACGGGCCGGCCGCGCCCATCACGCCCGCTGCCCGCTTGCCGTCGAGGAAGTCGAGGTGCGCCTGCTGGATCCGGTCCGCCTCGTCGTCGGCGAACGCCGTCGGGGCCGCCGGGCGACGGAGCAGGACCAGCGTCAGGCTCTCCATGCCCGGGCGTGGCGGCGTGCTCACACCAGCCTCTGCGCGAGCATGAAGGTGTTGCCGTCCGGGTCGTAGAACGTCGCCAGGCGGACCTCGTCGGCGATCTGCCGGGTCTCGCCGTCGAAGCGCGTGTCCAGCGACTCCAGGTGCGCGCGCGACTTGTCGATGTCGCGGACGTCGAACGTGACCACGACGCCGCCGTCGGTCTTCGGCTCCTCGACCTGGCCGAGCCCGATCGATATCCCGGGCAACGGCGTACTCAACTCGGCCCAGCCCCAGGACTCCAGCCGGTGTACGACCTCGAAGCCGAGCGCCTGCTCGTACCACTGCACGGCGCGCTCCAGGTCGGAAACGTCCAGCGCGCAGACCGCGCGCCCGTCGTACTCGATCCCACCCATAGTCCTGTTTTTATACTAAGCTTACTTTCGTGTCAACGCTTGCGCGCCTGGTCCACTTCCGCTGGGCCGTCCCCGTGCTGGCCGAACTGCACCGCGGCCACGGCGGCCGCTTCGTGAACCTCAGCCACACCTTGGGCGTCAGCCGTGAGTCCCTTCGTCGGACCCTGACGTTCCTGCTCGAGAGCGACCTGATCCAGCGCAACCCAGGCAAGGGGCATCCTCTGCGCCCGGAGTACCTGCTCACCGATCCAGCTCTCGGCGAGGACGCCGCCGTACTCACGGACCTCCTGACGGACCTCGGCGTCATCGACGTAGCCCTGAAAAAGTGGTCGCTCCCGACCCTCACCCTGCTGGTCACCGAACACCGCTTCTCAGAGCTCCGCCGCGCCCTCCCAGACGTAACCCCCCGCGCCCTGACCCTGACCCTGAAGGACCTCGAATCAGCCGGCCTCATCACCCGAACCGTAACCAACGACTACCCACCATCAACCGTCTACACCGCAACAGCCCCCGGCCTGCGACTGGCCGGCGCCGCTCAGAAGGTAGGGATGATGTCCTTGCCGTAGGCGGCGAGGGTTTGTTCTTTGGCGTCGTGTTGGAGGTAGAGGGCGAACTGGTCTACGCCGAGGGCTTTCAGGTCGTTGAGGCGGGTGAGGTGGTTCTCGACGGGGCCGAGGATGCAGAAGCGGTCGACGACCTCGTCGGGGACGAAGGTGGTGTGGGTGTTGCCGGCGCGGCCGTGCTCGGCGTAGTCGTAGCCCTTGCGGCCCTCGATGTAGTCGGTGAGTGCCTTCGGTACGGCGCCTGACGCGCCGTAGCGGCCGACGATGTCCGCGACGTGGTTGCCGACCATCCCGCCGAACCAGCGGGTCTGCTCGCGCTGATGCTCGAGGTCGTCCCCGACGTACGCCGGTGCCGCGACGCAGAACTTGATCGCCATCGGATCGCGCCCCGCCTGCTCGGCAGCCCGCCGTACCGCGGTGATCATCCAGTCGGCGATATCCGGGTCGGCCAGCTGCAGGATGTACCCGTCGCCGACCTCGCCGGTCGCCGCGAGTGCGCGCGGTCCGTACGCCGCGACCCAGACGTCGAGCGCACCGTTGTCGACCCAGGCGAACTTCAGCTGCTGACCGCGGTACTCGACGGTCTCGCCGCGCGCGAGCGACCGCACCACCTCGACGCACTGCTTCATCTCGTCGATCGTCCCCGGCTTCGCGCCGAGTGTCCGCAGCGCGGAGTCGCCGCGACCGATCCCGCAGATCGTCCGGTTGCCGAACATCTCGTTCAAGGTCGCGAACTGGGACGCGATCACGGTCCAGTCGCGCGTCCCCGGGTTGGTCACCATCGGCCCGACGATCACCCGCTGCGTGCTCGCCAGGATCTGGCTGTAGATGACGAACGGCTCCTGCCACAACAGGTGCGAGTCGAACGTCCACACGTAGTCGAACCCGGCGTCCTCCGCCTTCCGGGCCAGCTCCACCACCGTGGACGCGGGCGGATCGCACTGGAACACCACACCGAAGTCCACGACTGCTCCCCCTTACATCAAGTACGACGACAGGCCGCGCTTCAGGAACTTCCCCCTGCCCTTCCGGCCATGGTAGTTGCCATCGGCCACGATCACCTCGCCGCGCGAGATCACTGTGCCCACCCGGCCCTGGATCTCGACCCCCTCGTACGCCGAGTAGTCCATGTTCATGTGGTGTGTCTCGACCCCGATCCGCGTGGTGCCGTTCGGGTCGTAGATCACCAGGTCGGCGTCCGAGCCCGGTTGGACGATGCCCTTCTGCGGGTACAGCCCGAACATCCGGGCCGGGGTGGTCGCGATCGTCTCGACCCAGCGCTCCAGCGAGATGTGGCCGTCGACAACGCCCTGGAAGATCAGGTCGACGCGATGCTCGACGCCGCCGATACCGTTCGGGATCTTGGAGAAGTCGCCGAGGCCCATCTCCTTCTGGTCCTTCATGCAGAACGGGCAGTGGTCGGTCGACACGATCGCCAGATCGTTGCTTCTGAGACCCTTCCACAGATCGCGGGCGTGCGACTCGTGCTTGCTGCGCAGCGGCGTCGAGCAGACCCACTTCGCGCCCTCGAACCCGGGCGCGCCAAGCTGGTCCTCGAGCGTCAGATACAGGTACTGCGGGCACGTCTCGGCGAACACGTTGCGTCCGAGGTCCCGCGCCTCGGCGACCTTGGCCAGCGCCTGGCTCGCGGACAGGTGGACGATGTACAGCGGGCAGTCCTGCGCGACCTCGGCCAGCGCGATGGCGCGGTTGGTGGCCTCCGCCTCGAGCGCCGCCGGGCGGGTGATGCCGTGGTAGATCGGGTCGGTCTCGCCGCGTTCGATCGCCTGCTGGACCAGGACGTCGATCGCGATGCCGTTCTCGGCGTGCATCATGATCATCGCGCCGTTCGACCGCGCGGCCTGCATCGCCCGCAGGATCTGCCCGTCGTCGGAGTAGAAGACGCCCGGGTAGGCCATGAACAGCTTGAAGCTGGTGATGCCCTCGTCGGCGACCAGTTGGTCCATCGCCTTCAGCGCGTCGGTGTCGACGCCGCCGAGGATCATGTGGAACGCGTAGTCGATGTGGCACTCGCCCTCGGTCTTCGCGTGCCAAGCCGCCAGCCCGTCCTGCACCACCTCGCCGGTGCGCTGGATGGCGAAGTCGATGATCGTCGTGGTCCCGCCGTACGCCGCGGCGCGGGTCCCGGTGTCGAACGTGTCGCTGGCCGACGTACCGCCGAACGGCATCTCCATGTGCGTATGCGCGTCGATCCCACCCGGGATCACGTACTTGCCGGAGGCATCGATCTCCTCGTCGGCGGTGATCGCCGGCGTGAACGACGGATCGAGCACGGCGACGATCTTCTCGCCCTCGACCAGCACGTCCGCGATCCGCGTCCCGGTCGGTCCGACGACGGTTCCACCCTTGACCAGCAACGACATACCCGATCTCCCCTTTGAGACGGCGTGGTGTGGCTACGGCTTCGTGAGGTCCCCGTACGCGTCTGGCCGGCGGTCGCGGTAGAACTGCCAGCGGTCGCGGACGGTGTCCAGCAGGCCGAGGTCCAGGTCACGGACGATCAGTTCCGGATCGTGGTCATGCCCGACGTCGCCGACGAACTTGCCCTCCGGGTCGACGAAGTACGACGTGCCGTAGAAGTCGTTCTCACCGAACTCGGACTCGATGCCGACCCGGTTGATCGCGCCGATGAAGTACTCGTTCGCGACCGCGGAGGCCGGTTGCTCGAGCTTCCACAGGTACGCCGAGAGGCCGCGGCTGGTCGCGGACGGGTTGAAGACGATCTTGGCGCCGGCCAGACCGAGCGCCCGCCAGCCCTCCGGGAAGTGCCGGTCGTAGCAGATGTACACGCCGATCCGCCCGACCGCGGTGTCGAAGATCGGGTACCCGAGGTTGCCCGGACGGAAGTAGAACTTCTCCCAGAAGCCCTTCACCTGCGGGATGTGGTTCTTCCGGTACTTGCCCAGGTAGGTGCCGTCGGCATCGATCACGGCCGCGGTGTTGTACAGCACGCCCGGCTGCTCCTGCTCGTACACCGGGAGCACCATCACCATCCCGAGCTCCTGCGCCAGCGCCGCGAATCGCTCGGTCGTCGGCCCCGGCACGGACTCGGCGTACTCGTAGTACTCCGCGTCCTGCTTCTGACAGAAGTACGGCCCGTAGAACAGCTCCTGGAAGCAGATCACCTTCGCCCCGGCCGCAGCCGCCTGCCGCGCGTAGTCCTCGTGCGCCTTGATCATGGACTCTTTGTCACCGGTCCACGACGTCTGCACCAAAGCCGCCCTGACAACGTCTGCCACAAGACCTCCCCAAGTAGCCGAGCCCCCATGCTCCATCCGTGCCCCACCACCCGTCAACGGATGCCGGGATCGCGGTCAGATCGTGATGGTGCGGTGGCCGCCGAGGCGCACCCGGCCGCCGACGGTGGCGTGGGTTGGGGGTTCGTGGGTGGTGTGGAGGTGGGAGCCGGCGCCTTGGATGATGTGGAGGTTGCGGCGGAGTTGGGCGGTCAGCTGGGTGACGGCGGAGCCGGTGGCCTCGTCTTCTACGACGCCCATGGCGGGGGCGAAGGCTCGGGCTCGGATGAGGCCTCGGGGCTCGTCCTGCCAGGACCACAGGTAGGTGTGGCCGGCGGCGTACGACGTGGGGTCGGCGGCGAGGACTGCCTCGGGTGAGTCGAGGTGGTGCCACTCCCAGGTGCTGCCCCAGGTGGCGTCGGCGCGGACGGAGAAGAGGTCGTCGCTGCGGGTGACGGCGATGGGGCCGGCGGGGACGTGGAGGGTGTCGACCGGGTGGCCGGTGGCGTGGAGCCACGCGGCGGCGCCGACGGTGGGATGGCCCGCGAAGGGCATCTCGCCGGTGGCGGAGTAGATGCGGAGCGTGCCGGTCGCGGGGTCGTCGACGTACACGGTCTCGCTGAAGCCGAGCTCAGCGGCGACCCGTTGCCGGTCCGAGGGCGGGACCAGACGGCCGTCGACGATGCCCAGAGGGTTGCCGAACCGGCCGTCCGGGTCGGTGAAGACGTGGACGACCTCGACGGGGATCGCGGTCAAGTCAGAGGACGGCGATGGCGGCGATCACCGCGATCAGCAGCACCGCCGCACCGATGACGGCCAGCACGCGGCCGTTGATCTTCGGTTCGCGGGTCGTCTCGGTCGCGCCCTCGTTGACGAAGGCGCGGAACATCTGCGTGTTCGCGCCCGGGTCCTGCTCGTTCTCCACGTTGTGCGGGACGTTCTGGTCAGCCATGGGCCAAGACCCTACCTGCCGCCGGTGGCGACCCGGCAGACCGCCCGCCGAAGCCTCACACAGACCTGATGTACCATATGGTACATGCGCTTCGATCATTCCAGCACGATCCAGGCCCCCGCAGAGCGGGTCTGGGAGGTCTTCAGCAACGTCGAGCGGTGGCCCGACTGGACCCCGACCGTCGATTCCGTCGAGCGGCTCGACGCGGGCCGCATCCACATCGGCGCCCGCACCCGCATCCGCCAGCCCAAGCTCCGGGTCGCCGTCTGGGAGGTGACCGAGATGAAGGACGGCGAGTACTTCGAATGGGTCTCCACCGCCCCGGGGATGAAGACGACCGGCGGGCACCGCGTGATCAGCACGCCGGACGGTACGGTGGCGACCGCGACGATCATCCAGGAAGGTCCGCTCAGCTGGCTCTTCGGCAGGCTGTACGCGGGTCTGACCAGGCGCTACATCGCCACCGAGACCCAGAAACTGAAGGAAGTCAGTGAGTCGAGCGACGCTGCTGGCTGACGCGGTCGAGCATTTCGCGAAGAACGGGATCGGCGACGCCAGCCTGCGCAGTATCGCGACCTCGGTCGGCACCAGTCACCGGATGCTGATCTATCACTTCGGCTCGCGCGAAGGGCTGCTGGCCGAGGTGGTCCGCACGGTCGAGCAGCAGCAGCGCGACCTGCTGGCCGAGGTACTGGCGACCGAGCTCCCGGTCGCCGAGCAGAACGAGCTGTTCTGGCGCCGCGTCACCGAGGCGGCGCTGATCTACGGCCCGCTGTTCTTCGAGCTCAGCGCCCACGCGATGCAGGACCTGCCGCACACCGAGTCACTCAAGGCGGACCTGATCAACGTCTGGCTGCCGCCGCTGATCGAGCTGTGTATCCGCGCGGGTCTCCCGCCCGACGAGGCACCGACGTACGCGCGGCTCGGTCTGGCGGCATCGCGCGGACTGCTGTTCGATCTACTGCTGACCGGTGACCGGGCGGGCGTCGACGAGGCGTCCGCGCTGCTCAACCGGCTGTTCAGTCCCCCGGCTCGGTAGGCGTCTCGATCCAGCCGGCGACGATCGGCAGGCGCGACTCCCGCAGTACGGCGGCGAACGCGAACGGCCTGTCCAGCGCGAGCTCGAGCCGTCGCTGCTTGCTCGTCACCATCGCGGCGCGCGTCATCGCCATCGCGGTCACGGCCGCCGCCTCGAAGCCGGTCGCGAAGAACCGCGCGAGCACCTTCTGCTTGGCCTGCCCGACCTGGAGCGGCGTCGGGCTGAGCGCGCTGAAGTGCCCGTGATCCCCGGGATCCGAGGTGACCGCGGTCAGCCCGAACAGCTCCCGCGACTGCAGCAGGTCGTGCTCCACCTCCACCCGGAACGACGGCAACCCCAACTTCAGATCCGGCCGCGCCGACGTGGTCTGCGCGACCCGCAACCCCGGCGCGACCTCCGCGCCGGGCTCGCCCTGCTCGATCAGGGTCCGGCCGGACACGCCTCCGCCGGGTTCGGCGACCGCATCGAGGAGGCCGGTCATGACGTCGGCCGGCGAGGTCTGCGGCTGCCCGATCCCGAGGAGCACGTCCACGTCGGCGTCACCCCCGACCGTGGCGACAGTGAGCCACGCGGCCGAGGGATGCTCGTACCGCCGTACGGCGTCCAGGTCGGAGTCGACGCGTTCCAGCCAGTGCCATGAGCCCGCCCACGGACCGTCGGGCACGCGCCGGACCTGTTCGGTGAACGGGCGGACCCAGGTCGTGCGCAGGAGGAGGGCCGACGCGAGCACGAGCAACACGTCGGAGTCGACCTCGAGCGGCATCTCGCGGATCAGGTCGTCGGTGTGCTCCGCGGCCCACGCGTCGAGCTTGGGCTTGTCGACGGACGGGTTGCCGGTCAGCATGCCGACGAGAGGAGCCGGCATCACGGCGTCGAACGACTCCGCCAGCTTCAGCTGCTCGCTCACCCACACCCCGAGCGCAGCGTGCAGGTCGGCGGATCCCTCGATCGCCTCGATCAGCCGGATCGCGTCCGTCGAGCCGTCTGCCGCGTCCACCCCGGCGGCCTCGGCGAGTTCGCTCCGCCCCGGCTCGTCCGCGCCGGTCGCCAACAGCGCGAGCAACGGCCACAACCCGAGCGCGGAGACGACGGAATTGCCCGCTGGGAGGCTCCGGGCCCAGCGAATGGTGAGGTCGTTGACTGCGCGCACCACGTCGGCATCCATACCCACCACACTGCCACGTCCGGATCCCCAGGCCATCACAATCGCCGACGCCCGCACCCGCGCAGGCGGGCGGGGAGGCATGCGGGCCAGTTGTGATGGGCTGGGGATCCTCACACATTCGGGCTCCGCGCCGTTCCGTGCGTATGAAGCGAACTGTGGAGCCCAAGGTTCTGTACTTCGGTACGCCTGTCGTCCTGATCAGCTCATTCAACCCCGACGGGAGCACGAACCTCGCCCCGATGTCGTCCGCATGGTGGCTCGGCTACACCGCGATGCTCGGGATGGGCACGAGCGCACAGACCGTGAAGAACCTCGTCGAGCGCCCGGAGATCGTGCTCAACCTGGTCGATCCGGACATGGTCGCCGCCCTCGACCGGATCGCCTTGCTGACCGGATCGCAGGAGATGTCCGACGCGAAGCGGGGGCGCGGGTACCGGTACGAGCCGGACAAGTTCGCCGCCGCCGGGCTCAACCGCGAGCCGAGCGAGTCGGCCGGCCCGGACTCCGTCGTGGAGAGCCCGATCAACCTCGAGGGCCGGATCGAGGCGATCACCGAGATCGGCGGGCCGGGCTCGCGTCTGTGCTCGCTCGAGATGAAGGTCGAGCGGGTCCGGGTTCGCGAGGACCTGCTGATGAGCAACGACCGCTACATCGACCCGCTGCGCTGGGATCCGCTGATCATGAAGTTCACCGAGTACTTCGCCGGCGGGAGCCCGGCGTACCCGTCGTCGCTCGCCCGCGGTTGGCAGATGCCCACGATGGACGCGAGGGACACGAGGGACCCGGTCGCTTCAGGCAGCTGACTTCACCAACTCGCCGGACTCCGCCACGCGCGGGGTCCGGCGACGGATGATCGTGCAGGCCATGCCGCCGATCACGAGCACCGCCGCGATCCCCTGCTGCAGCCCGACGGTTTCGCCGCGCAGTACCCACGCCGCGGACATCCCGACGATGGGGACCAGCAGCGAGAACGGCGCGACTGTGCTGGCGTCGTACTGGCGGAGCAGGTAGCCCCACACCCCGAAGCCGAACAGCGTGGCCGCGAACGCGAGGTAGGCGATCGCGCCGGCACCGCTGAGGTTGATGTCGCGGAGCGCGTCGGCATCGGCGCCTGCGCCTTCGGTGATCAGGGACAGAATCAGCAGCGGCACGACGGCGACCGCGCTGACCCAGACCATGAAGCGCAGCGTGTCCGACGGCCTGGCGTACCGGGTGATCGTGTTGGAGACGCCCCAGAAGCCCGCGGCGACGATCACCAGGACCAGCGCGCCGGCCGGGGCCGACAGGTTGCCGTCCAGCATGATCAGCGCGATGCCGACGCACGCGATCACGATGCCGACGAGCTGCGCGGGCCGCGGCCGCTCCCGCAGTACGACGATCGCGAACAGGACCGTGAAGATCACCTGACTCTGCAGCACCAGCGACGACAGACCGGCTGGTACGCCGTGATTCATCGCGATGAACAGCAGTCCGAACTTCGCCACCCCGAGCGCGAGCCCGACACCGACGACGTACCGCCACGGCACGCGGGGTTTGCCGAGCAGGAAGATCGCGGGCACAGCGGCGAAGAAGAACCGCAGCGCGGACAGCAGGAGCGGCGGAACGCCCTCCAGTCCGACCTCGATGACGACGAAGTTGATGCCCCAGACAACAACGACGGCGAGTGCGAGGAGCAGGTCACGAGGCTTCATACGGTCCAGTGTCGGGCGTTGTACACTTAAGGACCAGCACTGATTTGTACCGCCTTCAATGTAGGAGTGCTACATGATCGATCTCGGCCGGCTCCGTGCGTTGCACGCGGTCGCGCAGTACGGCTCGGTCAACCGGGCGGCCGAGGTGCTCGGCTACACGCCCTCGGCGGTATCGCAGCAGCTGGCAAAGCTGGAGCGCGAGACGCGGACAACGCTGGTCGAGCGGCAAGGGCGCGGGATCGTGCTGACCGACGCGGCCCAGCAATTGGCGTCGACAGCAGCGCGGATTCTCGAGCTGGTCGAGGACGCTGAGCTGACGCTGGACGAGCAGCGTGGGCAGGCGATCGGGACGCTCAGCATCGCCGCGTTTCCGACTGCGGCCCGTGGGCTGCTGCCGGCGGCGCTGGTGCGGCTTCTCCACGAGCACGAGGGTCTGGACATTCGCGTTCGGGAGACCGATCCGTTCGAGGCCGTTGCCGCGGTCAACCGTGGCGAGGTCGACGTCGCGGTCGTGCATGACTGGCACAACACGCCACTCGCATTGCCGGAAGGTTTGTCGCGCGCGAAGCTCGGCACTGATCCCGCCGATGTGCTCGTGCCGGCCTCGCATCGCCTGGCAGGCAAGGAGTTCGTCCGCGCGGAGGACCTGGTCGGCGAGCGCTGGATCTGTCAGCCGACCGGGTCGATCTGCCACGAATGGCTGATCCGGACGATGCGCCGAGCGGGCGTCGAGCCGGACGTGGCGTACTCGATCGCGGAGTACCAGACCCAGCTTGCGATGCTTGCCCGCGGCATCGGCATCGGCCTGCTCCCGCGTCTCGGCCGTGGCCCGGTCCCCGACGGCGTGGTCGTCGTACCGCTGCAGCCCGCGCCGACTCGCCGCCTCTACGCCGTCTGGCGGACGACCACGTCGCGCCGCCCGGCGATCGCGGTCACGCTCGCCACCCTGAAGTCCGCCTGGCCCGACCGCGACACGGCCTGATCAGCTGAGCCGGAAGGCAGGTTTCGCCGACGGCGCATCGACGATCTGCCGGAGCTTGGCCTCGGTCTCGTCGTCGAGCGCCGTGTACACGGTCGCCCGTAGCGGCCCGACCGGCGACAGCCACAGGTTGATCGGATCGATCCGCAGGATCCCGAACCCGTCGATCTCCAGCATCTTCGTCCGGGTGCTCGGCGCTGCGACGTCGTACCGCTCCCACAGCTCGGCGAAGTACGGCGAGATCCTGAGCAGGCTCTGGATCAGGTCCTGCCAGAGCGGATCACCGAGGTGGTCGGCAGATGCCGCGCGGAACGCCGCGACCATGTGGTGCTTGGTCGACTCTGCGTCGACGAAGCTGCAGTTCCACTCGTTCGAGACGAAGTTCAGCCAGAGCAGGTTCCGGTCCTCGATCGGCACCTTCTCCAGATCGATGACGACCCGGCAGTACGCCTGGTTGAAGGCGAGGATGTCGTACCGCTTGTTCATCACCATCGCCGGGTACGGCGAGACCGCGTCGAGGGTCTTCTGCGCCGACGGCGGCAACGCCGAGCACACTCCCGGCGTCGGACCGAACCGGGTCCCGGCCAGCCGGTACAGGTGGCTGCGCTCCTGCCGGTCGAACCGCAGCGCCGTCGCGATCGCATCCAGGACCTGCGAGGACACGTTGATGTCGCGGCCCTGCTCGAGCCAGGTGTACCAGGTGACGCCGACCCCGGCGAGCAGCGCGACCTCCTCGCGGCGCAGTCCCGGCGTACGCCGTCGGCCGCCCGGCGCGAACCCGACCTCGTCCGGCCGGATGCGCTCGCGCCGGCTGCGCAGGAACACGCCGAGCTCCCGCCGCTGGGCAGTCGCGGTTGTGTCGGTGGCGGCTGGGACAGTGGTCATGGTTCCATCATGGGCAGAGATCGAGCCTGGTGCCAGGTGCTGTGAGTAATAGGATAACCAGGCTCTCACCACCAGGCTCCGATCGCGTTCAGGCTGGACGCATGACAGACCAGCTCCAAGCCGCCACCACCGGAGCGCCCGCCCGGCCGCAGGCCGTCGCGACGCCGCTGAAGCCGGTGGCCCTCACGACTCTCATCTTCGGCGCCTTCCTGCCGATGCTCTCCTTCTTCGTCATCAACGTCGCGCTGCCCGCGATCGGCTCCGACCTGCGGGCGACCTCCGGCGAGCTCCAACTGGTGGTCGGCAGCTACGGCATCGCCGTCGCCACCCTGCTCGTGGTCGGCGGTCGTCTCGGCGACACGTTCGGCCGCAAACGCCTGTTCCTGATCGGCCTGGTCGGCTTCACCGTGATGTCGCTCATCTGCGCGATCGCCCCGACTATCGGCGTACTGCTGGTCGCCCGGGTCGTCCAGGGGGCGGCCGGCGCCGCCGTCACCCCACAGGTGCTGGCGACGATCACCAGCCTGCTTACCGGCGAGCACCGCGCGCGGGCCATGGCCATGTACGGCGTGGCGGGCGGAGCCGCTGCCGCGTTCGGTCAGATTCTCGGCGGCGTACTGGTCGAGGCGAACGTGTTCGACCTCGGCTGGCGAGCCGTGTTCCTGGTCAACGTGCCGGTCGGCATTGTGGGCGTGGCCGCTGCGATCCGGCTGATCCCGGAGACCAAGGCCGCCAAGGCTCAGCGGGTGGATCTCGTCGGAGCCGCACTGCTCGCGCTGACGCTCGTACTCCTGCTGCTGCCGCTCACCGAGGGCAGACCGCTTGGCTGGCCGCTGTGGACCTGGCTCTGCCTGGCCGGGACGATTCCGGCCGTACTGGTACTCCGTGCGCACCAGCACCGGTCCGAGCGGTCCGGACTGTCTCCGCTGATTCCCCCGACTGTGCTGCGGTTGCGGGCGATGCGGATCGGCCTCCTGCTGGCAGTTGCGTTCTTCACCACGTTCGGCGGCTTCATGTTCGTGTTCGCGATCGCCACCCAGGGCGAGGCGCACATGTCCCCGCTGAAAGGCGGTCTGAGCCTGCTGCCGATGGCGGTCGGGTTCCTGGTCACCTCGATCTACGGACCGCGCCTGCAGGTGCGGTACGGCGCCGGACTCATCCTGCGCGGCTGGATCATCCAGGGCGTCGGGTACGCCGTACTCGCGGTCGTGGCGCTCACCCTGTGGCCGGACGTGAACCCGTTGAAGCTCGCCGTACCGATGCTGATCGCAGGCTTCGGCGCCGGGCTGGTCATGGTCCCGTTGATGGGCGTGGTGCTCGGTCAGGTCCCAGCAGCTCAAGCAGGTCTCGGTAGCGGCATCCTGCTGACCAGCCAGCAGACCTGTCTCGCGCTGGGGGCGGCCACCGTCGGCACTGCCTACCTGTCATTGGCCGGCACCTCGTGGGGCCAAGGCGGCGCGCTGGCCGCAGTAGCCCTGGCCATCACCGCAATCTCACTACTGATGACGCCGGTCACGCACCAGCTGCGGTCCAGTGGGAAGGGCGCGTAACGGCGTCCGGAAGTTTGGTGGAGCGGTCGCCCCGCGCGGCGTTGATCTGGGACTGGGTGAGGAACAGAGCACCCCTCAGGTCGGCGCCGCGCAGGTCGGTGTCCCGCAGGTCCGCGCCGATGAGGTCGGCCTGACGGAGGTCGGCATCGCGGAGGTCGGCGCCGATCAGGTACGCGCCGCGGAGGTTGGCCTTTGCGAGGTCGGCGCCGCGGAGCCGCGCTCCGATCAGGTCGGCGCCGCGGCGTTCCTTCTTCCTGGGTTGCTTGCCGCGGACGCGTTGGCTGGTCTTGAGGAGCAGCTCGTTGACGGCAGCGCGTTCGGCGTCGACGTCGACGGTCGTCAGGTCCGGCGTACGGCTCACGTCCTCGATGCGGGCGATCGCTTCGCGCGCCAGCTCGTCGTACTCGAGGACTTGGTCGAGGTACCACAGCAGCTCGTGCAACTGGCGGAGGATCGGTAGCGCCGCGAACATCTCGGGCGCGGATTGCCCGCGCTTGGTGATCGCCTGTCCGGCGCCGAAGCAGTCGTACACCGTGCAGCCCTGAAAACCCTTGCTACGCAGGTCTTTGTGGATCGTGCAGCGGAAGTCGGTACTCAGGTTGGGGCAGGGCTCACCCGCGGGCTTGTCGAGTGCGAAGTCCGCCGACCTGGTGAAGGTCAGCGCGATGCAGCAGAGGCCGACGCAGTTGGCGCAGTCGGCCCTCAGGTCTGCCCTGCGCTCAGTTTTGCTCGGCAACCGTCTGGCCGGTGCGGCGCCAGCGGACGCCGGCCTCGATGAACTCGTCGATCTCGCCGTCGAAGACGCCGGAGGTGTTGCCGGACTCGTACTGCGTGCGGAGGTCCTTCACCATCTGGTACGGGTGCAGGACGTACGAGCGCATCTGGTCGCCCCACGAGCCGGCCACGTCGCCGCGCAGCGCGTCCAGCTGGGCCCGCTCCTCGGCCTTCTTCAACGCAAGCAGCTTGGCCTTCAGGATGACCATCGCGCTGGCCTTGTTCTGCAGCTGGGACTTCTCGTTCTGGCAGGAGACAACAGTGCCGGTCGGGATGTGCGTGATCCGGACCGCGGAGTCGGTGGTGTTGACGCTCTGACCACCCGGGCCGGACGACCGGTACACGTCGATCCGCAGCTCTTCTTCCGGTACGTCGATCTCGTCGGTCTGCTCGAGCACCGGGACCACCTCGACCGCGGCGAACGAGGTCTGCCGGCGGCCCTGGTTGTCGAACGGCGAGATCCGCACCAGCCGGTGCGTCCCCGACTCCACACTCAGCGTGCCGTACGCGTACGGCGCCTTGACCGCGAACGTGGTCGACTTGAGCCCGGCCTCTTCGGCGTACGACGTGTCGTAGACCTCGGTCGGGTACCCGTGCCGCTCGGCCCAGCGCAGGTACATCCGCTGCAGCATCTCGGCGAAGTCGGCGGCGTCCACACCGCCCGCGCCGGAGCGGATCGTGACCAGGGCCTCGCGCTCGTCGTACTCACCGGACAGCAACGTGCGGACCTCGAGGGACTGGATCGCCTTGGCCAGCGAGCCGAGCTCCTTCTCCGCCTCGGCCATGCTGTCGGCGTCGTTCTCCTCGCGGCCGAGCTCGACCAGGACGCCGAGGTCGTCGACCCGGCTGCGCAGGGCGGTCACCCGCTCGACGTCGGACTGCAGGCTGGAAAGCCGCGACGTCACCTTCTGCGCGTTCGCCTGGTCGTCCCAGAGGTCGGGCGCGGCGACCTGCTCGCCGAGGTCGTCGATCTCCTTGCGCAGCGCAGGAAGATCAAGCACTTTCTCGATCGAGGTCATCGTCACGTCGAGCTGCTTCAGCTCCGCGTCAAAATCCAGTCCAGCCACAACGAAACAGCGTACCTCAGCCGAGACCGCGACGAAGAACGGCAAAAACCTGAGTGATCGCCTGTTCGAGCTCGGTCTGGGCCGCGGCCAGCTCCGATGGCGACGCGGCATCGGGCAGGACGCGCATCAACTGTTCCTCGAGGACCTTTTGCGCGGCGGCGTACTGCGCGGCGATCAGCCGGTTACGCAGGTGATCCGGGGTGCGTTCGTCGAGGGCTTCGGTGAGCGTGGTCTCCAGCTCCGCGGCCTGCAACCGGCGACGGGCCTCGAGTGCGGGACTGTCCTCGATCGTGCGGACGAACTGCTTCCAGGTCGCCAGATGCCCGACCTTGACCCGCGCCCGCGTCCCGGCCAGGTAGTGCGCCTCGAGTACGTCGATCGGATCCGCGTCCGCCGGCGCCTCGCGGATCGCCCGCGCCGGGCCCAACCACCAGCCGGCCTCGTCGAAGAACAGATCCTCCTTCGCCGGGAAGTGGTTGAACACGGTCTGTACGGCGACATCCGCCGCCCGCGCCACCTCAGCGACCGTGACCGCGTCGAACCCGCGCTCGAGGAACAGCCGCGTCGCCACGTCCGAGATGGCGTGCCGTGTCTGCTGCTTCTTGCGTTCCCGCCGGCCGACCTCCATTGCACCGAGGGTAGGGCATCTGCTTTACTGATTCCAATCATGTAGTCACTACATTTTTGGAGCAGATCCAATGAAAATTCTTGTCACCGGCGGCCGCGGCGCGATCGCCCGGGCCGTCACCGCCGGCCTGATCGCGGCCGGACAGGACGTCCGCGTCGCCAGCCGCGAGCCCTCCGCCCTCCCGTCGGCCGTCGGCTACGACCCCGCCGACCCCGCGCCGGCCTTGCGAGACATCAGCCAGGTCTTCCTGTACTCCGACCCGTCGACGGCGCCTGCCTTCGCCGCGGCAGCCGAGGCCGCCGGTGTGAAGCAGGTCGTCCTGCTCTCGTCGCTGTCCTCGCTCGGCGGTCCGGACGATCCCCACGCGAAGACCGAGCACGTCATCGCCGACGGGTCGTACGCGACGACGCGCCTGCAGCCCGGTGCGTTCATGAGCAACGCGAAGTACTGGGCCCATCAGGTCCGTGCGATCGGTCAGATCCGGCTGCCGTACCTCGACGCCGAGGAAGCACCGATCCACGAGTTGGACATCGCCGACGCGGCGCTCCGCGTCCTCCTCGACGGCCCCGGCAACGGGCACGACGGTCGCGGCTATCCGCTCACCGGCCCGGAGTCGATGACCCGCCGGCATCAGATCAGCCTGATCACCACGACCACCGGCGTACCGATCGAGGCCGTCGACCTCACGCCGGACGAGGCCCGCGCCGAGATGCGCATGCGCGACGACGGCCAGCGCGAGACCCTGCTGTCCTACTGGAAGTCCCGCGTCGGCGAACCCCAGGCCGTCGAGCCCGGCGTCGAACTCCTCACCGGCCACACCGCCCGAACCTTCACCACCTGGCTCACGGACAACCCCGGTCTGTTCGGCTGAGTCAGCGGATCGGGACGATGGCGGCGGACTCGGCGGCAAGGTCGGACGAGGTGGGGAAGCCCGGCGGATGGAACGGGAGGTCCGTGGTCGAGGTCAGCCGGACGGTGACTGTCGTGCCTTCGACGTCCACGGACCAGTCGAGCCCGTCGAACCTGTTGCTGGCGGCAACTTCGTTGAGGTAGTCGGCGGTCAGCCGGGCGGCCTGGCCGGGATCGATCGCCGCGTTGCCGCCCGCGCCGGGCTGCGCGTAGACCGCGGCGAGGCCATTGGCCGCCGCGAGGACCGCGCCGTCGGCGGTCGCGTCGAGGTCGCGGCGGACCAGGAACACCTTCGAGATGTCGGTCACCACCACGATCATCAGCAGGATGATCGCGGTGAACCCGATGATGAGGACGGTCATCTGCCCGTCGTCACCCCGCTTCCGCCGGCTCATCCGGCACCCTTGGCTTCGCGGTAGTCGCCGAACGCCTCGGTGTGGGACGCGCTGATGTGGATCGCCGGTGGCTCGCCGCCGAGCGCGTCGGGAATGAGCGGAAGCCTGACCTGGGTGTCGAGGGTGACGGTCACCGTCGAGCCTGGCTGCAGACAGGTCGGTTCGCAAGTGATCTTCAGGTCGTCGGAGCCGAGGTCCATCCCTTGGTCCTTCATCGCCAGCCGAGCGGCGTCGAACGCCCGCGCCCGCGCCTCGTCCTCGGACACCCCGTCCGGCACGATGACGAACGCCCGCCCGGCCGCACGAGTCGCCGCGGTGGCGCCGTACGAGGCTCGCTGTACGTCGAAGACGCCGAGCATCACGTACACCAACGGGACCATCAGCAGGATCGCCAACCAGGAGAACTCGACGACGGCGCTCCCGCGCTCGTCCCGCCGGCGCCTCACTCGCCGGTCTCCTTGACGGCGTGCCCTTCGACGCTGAACGAGATGCCCGGTCCCCACAACCCGAGCGGCGGCATGTGTCCCTTCACGGTGACCTCGACACCGGGCTGCCCGTCGATATCGGTCTCCTCTGCCGACACCGAGTCGATCAACTGGTCCCGCACCACGCCGCGGATCAGCCGGCGCGTGCGCGCCTCGCCGTCGGCCGGCCCCCGGTTGAGCACGGCCGCGTAATGCGCGCCCTCGGAGGCCGCGGCGGTCACGGTGTTGCGCACGTACAGGAACAGGCCGACCTGCAGGATCCCGAGGAACAACGGCACCACCAGCATCGAGACCAGGACGAAGTCGACAACGGCCGCGCCCCGCTCGTCGCGACGACGATTCATTTATTGGAGACGGAGTTCAAGGCGTCCTGGAGCATCTTGGCGAGGGCGGGGCCGGCGAGTTGCCAGATCGCGACGACCAGGCCGGCCGTCATCACGGTGATCAGCACCCAGCCGGGGACGTCGCCGCGCTCCTTCCGCGCCGGACGTGGCTTGAGCAGCAACGCCACGAACAGTCTCGTCAGGTGTAGGGACATGACCTCTCCTCGATTCATCCGGCGATCAGCCGGATTCCGACAGCGCCCGGGTAGAAGGCGAAGGCGATGGTCACCGGGAGGACCAGGAAGATCACCGGCACCATCATGGCTACTTCGCGGCGCGCACCGGACTCGATCAGCTCGCGGCGCCCCGCTTCCCGGATGTCGCCGGCCTGCGCCCGCAGTACGTCGGCCAGCGGGGTGCCGCGCTCCAGCGCCACCGCCAGCCCGTCCGCGAAGCGCGACAGCGCCAGCAACCCGGTGCGGTCCGCGAGCGCGTCGAGCGCGCGGACCAGTGTCTCCCCCGCCCTGGTCTCCGCCAGGACACGCTTCAGTTCGTCGGCCAGGTCGCCCCGGCAGGATCGCGTCACCCGGTCCAGCGCCGCGGCGGGACCCTCTCCTGCCGCCACCGACAGCGCCAGCAGCTCGGCGACGGTCGGCAACTCGGCCAGCAGCCGGCGCTCGCGCCGGCGCACCTGTGACGTCAGATAGGTGTCCCGGGCAAGCACTCCGAGGACACCGAGAATCACGCAGAACACCATCATGCCGACCGGATTCCCCAGGTTGAGCGCGACGGAGACGATCGAGATGACCAGACCGGCGCCGAACGCCAGCGTCCCCCACAGCAACTGCTCGATCCGGAACTCCTCGACCGTCCGCTCGATCCCGGCCCGCTGCAGCCGCCGGCGAATCGTGTTCGCCCCGCCGAGGATCCGCTCCAGGCGGGCCGCGGCCGATCGCAGCGACGGACCGAACAACCGCAGGATCGCGTAGAACGGCGACCGCGAGTCCACGACGCCGACGAAGACGTCCGGCGCCCCGAGATCCCGCAGGTACGGCGAGATCCGCTCGTCCACAGTGGGTTTGCGAAGGAACGGCAGCCGCAGTACGACGACGAGCAGCCCCGCACCGAGCAACGCACCGAGGAAACCGCCGAGCAGCATCGGATTCATCGCAGCACCCGCTCGGGCTCCGGCAACCGGCCGATCCGCAGCATCAACCGGTACGCGAGCACGCAGATGACCGCGCCCGCCCCGATGATCAGCGCGCCCATCGGCGTGTTGTACCGCTGGATCACATCGCCCTGGAACGACAGCATCGCCAGCACCAGCCACGGCGCGGCCACCGCCACCCGGGCCCCGTTGATCGACCACGACTGCCGGGACTCGAGCTCGGACCGGGTCCGCGCGTCGTCGCGCAGGAACGACGACAGCGACCGCAGCAGCCGGCCGAGATCGCCACCGCCGACCTCGCGCGCGATCCGCAGCGCCTCGACCACGCGGTCACCGACCGGGTCCGCCAGCCGCGCCTTCAACCGGTCGAGCGACTCGGCGAACCGGCCGGTCGACGCGTAGTCCGCACCGAACCGGCGGAACGGCTCTCGCAACGGCAACGGCCCTCGCTCGCCCACCTGGGCCAAGGCTTCCGACAACGACAACCCCGCCCGGACCGCGGACGCGACGTTGTCGACCACGTCCGGCCACAACTCCCGGAACTCGGCCAGCCGCCGACGCGCCCTGGCCCGCACCAGCGCGATCGGCAACCAGCCCGCCATCAGCCCGAACACCGCGCCGATCGGCAAAGCCTTGGACACCAGGAACATCAGCAAGAAGCCGGACACTGCGGTGATCACGCAGGCGCCGATGAACGCACCCGGCGTCAGCCCTTCGATCCCTGCGCTGGCAAGCAACTCGCGGCTCTTCCCACGCAGCCGCCCGTCCGTGCCGGCCGGCGCCTCGGACGGCGCGACGAACGCCGCGATGATCAGCAGCAGGCCGACACCGAAGAACAGCCCGATCAGGAGTCCCATCAGCCGACGCTCCGCGGCAACTCGGTCAGCAGCCCGGCGACGTTGTACCCCGCCTGCTGGAAACGCTCCGGATGCGGCAGATGCCCCTCGGCGCGCCGCAGATACCCGTCGTACGTCACGAAGAGCGACTCGGTCTCGATCGCCTGGTCCTCGACCCGTCCGGTGACCGCGACGATCTCCCGCACCCGCCGATGTCCGTCCGCCGCGATCCCGAGGTGTACGACGATGTCGACGCAGCCCGCCACGGTCGGCAGCACGAACCGGGAGCCGATGTTCTCACCGGCGAGGAGCGGGAGCGTGCACATCTTGATCAGCGCCTCGCGGGCGGAGTTGGCATGGATGGTGCACATGCCGGGGAGGCCGCTGTTCAGCGCGAGGAGGAGGTCGAGGCACTCCTCGCCGCGGACCTCGCCGACGATCACCCGGGACGGCCGCATCCGCAGCGACTCCTTGACCAGGTCGCGCAGCCGCACCTCGCCGGTGCCCTCGAGACCGGCCTGGCGCGTCTGCATCGACACCCAGTCGGGGATCGGCAGCTTGATCTCGAAGACCTCTTCGCAGCTGATCACCCGCTCGCTGCCCGGGATCGAACCGGCCAGCGCGTTCAGCATCGTGGTCTTGCCGGCCTGGGTGCCGCCGGAGACGAGCACATTGAGGCCGACGGCAACGGATGCCTCCAGCACCGCGGCTGCGTGCGGCGTCAGCGAACCCAGCTGGACGAGGTCGGTCAACCGGGTGGCGCGCACGGTGAACTTGCGGATGTTGATCGCCGCATACCGCTGGGTGATGCCGCCGAGGACGATGTGCACGCGGCTCCCGTCCGGCAGCCGGGCGTCGGTGAAGGGCTGCGACACGTCGATCCGGCGGCCGGTGGTCTTCAGCATCCGCTCGACCAGGTCGCTGACCTCCTCCTCGGTCAGGACAGTGGTGGTCAGCTCGTGCCGGCCCTCGCGGGCGATGAACACCCGGCTCGGCTCGTTGATCCAGATCTCCTCGACGCTCGGGTCGTCCAGGTAGCGCTGCAGCGGCCCGAAGCCCGCGACCCGGTCGTGCACCTCCCGGCTGACGGCCTCCACGTCACCGATCGGCGGGACGACACCGGTCAGGCTGCGCTCGTCGTACTCCTTGACGACGAGGGCGACGATCGCGCTCACCGAACCGGGATCGCGGAGCGGGTCGATGCCTTCGCGGCGCACGACGTCGCGCACCTGGGCGTCGATCAACTCGATGGCACCGTCCCACCCGGATCGGTGCGCGTCGAGTCTGTCCGCTGTCATCGATCTCCCCGTGTATGTCCCGTCTGGCGACCACGCGGTCACCATGCGCGACCATCCTTTCAACCGCGGGGCACCCGGCGCCACTCGCGTCAGCCGCCCTGTGGACAACCGTGACACGCCGATGGCTCACTCACCGTATCCATCGGCTCACGACCGGTCCAGAAAGTTGCATCTTGTTGCAATCGAGCGGTAACAGAATCCCGACTCGTGGCGTCGAACCGTGTAAGGGACCTCGGGAGGGTGCTTTGACACGGTCTACACAGGACTTCGAGGAGTTCGCCAGAGCGCGGACGCCGCAGCTGTACCGGTCTGCCTGGCTGCTCGCCGGTGAGCATCACCTGGCCGAGGACCTGGTCCAGGAGACGCTGGCCAAGCTGTACCGGGCCTGGCGGCGGGTGGAGCAGGCCGACAACCCGGCGGCGTACGCCCAGACCGTGCTGGCGCGGACCTACATCTCCCAGCGGCGGCGCAGGAGCTCCACCGAGCGGCCGGTCGAGCGGACTCCCGACCGGGCAGACCACCCGGGCGACCACGCGCTGCGCCTGTCGTTGCTGCAGGCGCTGGAAGAGCTGTCCCCGCTGGACCGCGCTGTGCTGGTACTGCGGTACTTCGAGGACCGCAGTACCGAGCAGGTCGCGCAGGACCTCGGCAAGAACACCGGTGCGATCAGGACGCGTACGTCGCGCGCTCTGAGCCGCCTACGGGCCGTCCTCGGCGACGAGGCCGTCCACCTGACCGCACATTGAGCTGGGAGCACCATGACCGACCTTCACGACAGCCTCCCCGACCTGATGCGGCGGGCCACCGAGGACCTCCAGCCGGCCACTCCCGAGCTGGTTGCCCGGGGCATCCGTCGCGGCAAGGTCCTGCGCCGCCGCCGGACCGCACTGGCCGGCCTGTCCGGCGCGGCCGCCGTACTGGCGACCGTCGGCATCATCGTCGGCAGCACTCAACTCCTCCAGCACGGCGCAGCGCCCGCGGTGGAGCCCGCCGCCCCGCCCCGTGCCCATCACCTGACGCGCGCGGTGACTCCCGCGGAGACTCTGGCCACCCTGCTACCCAAGAGCCTTCACCGCTCGAAGGCCGCCACCTCTGACGACGGCACGCTGTCCGTAGTGCTCGACGACGGCAAGGGTGGCGGACTGCTGACGGTCGACATGATGACCGCACAGCCGAACACCGACTGCAACGGATCCCCGGCCGGCGCTTGCACCGTCGAGCCGGACGGCACGGTGTACGTCGCCTACGCCAACCGGCCGCTCTACGCCGATGAGAACCCCGGTGGCATCGCGGTGACCACAGTGGAGGTGTTCTACCCGGACGGGCGGCAGATCAGCCTCAGCAACTACAACGCACCGAAGGACCAGGGTGTCGAGCACAGCCGGCCCGCACCGATCCTGTCGATCACACAACTCACCCAGATTGCTCGCAGCAAGCAGTGGGTGTACCCGCCACGGGTCTCCTAGCGGTGGACCAGCGTGTGCTCGAAGGAGTATCGGCTCGCACGGTACAGGTGGGAGCCGTACTCGACCGGCTGGCCGTGGTCGTCGTACGTGATGCGGGTGGTCGCCAGGAGTGGTGAGCCCGGCTCCTCCGACAGCATCCGCGCCTGCTCCGGTGTTGCCGGGATCGCGGAGATCGTCTGGTGCGCCACCTTCAGCCGGACGCCCTCGGCCCGCAGCAGCTGGTAGAGCCCTCGCTCGGCCAGCGTGGTCGGGTCGGTCTCCAGGAGGTCCGGCGGCAGCCAGTTGCGCATCAGCGCCAGCGGCTCGCCATCTGCACGGCGCAGTCGCTCCAGCCGCAGCACCCGGTCCCCCTGCTCGCATTGCAGTGCAGTGGCTACGTCTGCGGTCGCTGGCGAGACGCCGAAGCGCAGTACCTCGGTTTCGGGTTTGCGGTGCGCTGCGGCGAGGTCGTCGTACAGGCTGGTCAGCTCGAGCGACCGGCGCACCTGACCCGAGTTCCCGACGACCTGCGTGCCGACGCCGCGTTTGCGGACCAGGAGGCCCTGGTCGACCAGTCGGGCGATCGCCTGCCGCACTGTTGGCCGGCTGAGTCCGTAGGCCTCGGCCAGATCCACCTCGTTGCTCAGCCGGGAGCCGACCGGCAGCTCACCGCCCTGGATGGCCGCTTCGAGCTGCTGTGCCAGTTGAACGTGCAACGGCGTACGGCTGTTCCGATCGACCTGGACCTGGACGGTACTCATGGGCACATCCTGAAGGCTGGACCCGATTCCGTCGACCCACCACCCGGATTTGATCAGATCCGCACCGGCCGGTGCTCTTCGTACGACGCCATCGCCGCCAGCGCGATCTGCAAGGCGTTACGCGCGTCCTGCCCGGTCACCGCGGGTACTCCGCCCGTCCGCACCACCTCCGCGAAGTCAGCGAGCTCCTGCACGTACGCGTCGTGGAACATCTCCTCGTCACTACGCAGCGTCTGCTGATGCATTCCGGCTGCGTTGTAGTGCGCCATCGGGCTACTGGCGAGCTGACCGGCCACCACCATGCCTTCACTGCCGAAGACCTCACCGCGCACGTCGTACCCGTAGTACGACGAGAAGTTCGCCTCGGCCGTCGCGATCGCCCCGTTGTCGAAGGTGATCACCACGACCGCGGTGTCGAGCAGTCCGGCGTCCTTGTACTCCGGCGCGATCAGCGCATCCGCCGTCGTGTAGACCTCGACCGGCCGCGCGCCAGGGTTCAGCCAGAGCAGCACGTCGAAGTCGTGGATCAGCGTCTCTCGGAAGATCGTCCACTGCGGGATCCGGTCCGCGTACCGCAGTCCGCCAGGACCGCCGGGGTCGCGCGTGATCGAGCGCATCAGCCGCGGCGTCCCGATACCGCCGTCCTCGATCGTCCGGTGCGCCGCCGCGAAGTCCTTCGCGAACCGCCGGTTGAAGCCGACCTGGAACGGCACACCCGCGCGGTCGGTCGCGGCGATCGCCTGATCGATCTCGGCCAGCGTCAGCGAGGCCGGCTTCTCGCACCAGACCGCCTTGCCGGCCTCGGCCGCGCGGGTGATCAGCTCGGAGTGCGCGATCGCGAGCGAGGTGATCACCACACCGTCGAGTTCGGGATCCTTCAGCAGCTCGTCGACGGTCAGGGATTGCGCGTCGTACCGCGCTGCGAGCTGCCCGGCCGCCTCCGGCCTGGTGTCGGCGATCGCCGCCAGCTCGGCGCCGGGCACCTGCCGGGCGAGGTTGCCGGCGTGCATCGTGCCGATCCGGCCGGCTCCGATCAGTCCCAGCCGCACTACCGGCAGCCCGTGGTCTGTGCGCATCGTCAATCCCCTTCGACAGTTGGGGCCAGAGCGATCCAGTCTGCGCCAGGGAACTCCGCTCCACCACCCGACCGCATCAGACGCGAGTGGTACGGCGGTATTCCGACGGCGAGTGGCCCGTCTGCGCGCTGAACACCCGGCTGAGGTAGAACGCGCTGCGGTACCCGGTGTGCTCGGCGATGACCTGCAGCGTCTGATCGGTCTCGGCCAGCAGTTCACGCGCCTGCTGCAGGCGGAGGTCGCGCAGATACGAAACCGGGGTGATACCGCGGGCTGTGCGGAAGCGCCGGGACAACTGCGACGGGCTGATGCCCAGGGAGGCTGCCAACTCGGTCAACGACACGTCTGGTGAGGCGTAGTGCTCCTGCAGGTACGTCATCGCGCTGTGGACCAGTGGGTCCTGCGGCAAGCGGGTTCGGCGGAGCATCAGGACCAGGTCGGTGACGACGTGGGTGGCGATCGCGGTGTCGGAGTTGCCGAGCAAGGCGAGGTTGCCGCGGAGGCGATCGAGGTCGCGGACTCGGGTGCGGCCGGGTGGTGGCTCCAGCTCGGTGGTGAAACGGGCATGGAAGAACGACGTCCGGGTGCGCATGCGGCGGTGAAGCGTGCCACCTGGTGGGCAGACGACGATGTCGCCGAACTTGACGGTCCCCTGCGCGTCGCCGATCCCGTAGTCGAAGGACCCGGCGATCGGAAGCAGCAGGCACCAGGTGTCATAGGTGTCGAAGGGCAGGCTGAACTGCGGCCGGGACGGCGCGAGGAGGTAACCGTCCAACTCGAGCATGACAAGAAAGTACATGGGCATGCTCAGAACCACTATTTTAAGGAGGCCTTCCAGCTTGCAGAGTGCATGGCATGACAGACGTCTGCGTTTTCGGAGGAACCGCCGCCGGCTGTGTCGCGGCGATGACGGCGTACCAGGAAGGCGCGTCGGTGGTGCTGATCGAGCCGAGTCGCTGGCTCGGCGGCATGCTCGGTGCGGGGATCAAGCCGGCGCAGGACTGCCCGATCCCGGCCGCCGCGGGTGGGCTGACGCGGGACGTGGTGTTCGGCTTCGGCAATCACCCGTACGACGTGATGCGGGCGTTCCACGACTGGATCGCCGCGGCCGGCATCGAGGTGATCTTCGAACGCCGCGTGCGATCGGTGTCGCGCACCGGCAACCGGATCACGTCCGTCCAACTCGAGACATCGCCGCCGGACCGGTGGGGCGTCCCGGCCGCCGACTCTCATCTCGATCGCGAGATCCAGGCGAAGTTCTTCATCGACGCGTCGTACGAGGGTGACCTGATGGCCCTCGCCGGCGTCCCGTACCGAACCGGACGTGAGTCCCAGGACGTCTTCGGCGAAGAGATCGCAGGAGTCCGTCCGGTCACCAACTGGACTCCGATCGACCCGTACGTCGTGCCTGGCGACAGCACCAGCGGGCTACTACCGCTGGTCGAACAGGACCATGGCTTTCCGACGGGTGCAGGCGATGACTACACGCAGGCCTACAACTACCGCTTCTACGTGACCACTGATCCAAAGAACCGCGTGGAGATCACCCCACCCGACGGCTACTCACCCGCCGACTACGAGCTCGTCCGCCGATACCTGCAGCACGCGGACGACCTGTCCGGCATCTTCCCCGGCTGGCTCAACTCAGGCGAGTACAACTACCAGCGTGGTTCGCTGATCACCAACGCTCCCCTGGGACTGAGCCGCGAGTACCAGGACGGCAGCTGGGACGTGCGCTCACGCATCTGGCGTCAGCACCTCGACTATCTGCGTGGACTCCACCACTTCCTCTCCACGGACCCGAGTGTGCCCGCAGCGTTTCGTGCAGAGACAGCGGCGTACGGCCTGGACGGGAGCGTCTTCCCGGAGACAGAGGGCTGGCCGCCGCAGCTGTACATCCGGGTGTGCCGACGGCTGGAAGGTCAGTACACGATCACCCACGCGGACGTGATCAACCAGACCGAGCCACCGGACAGCATCGGCCTCGCTCTGTTCGGTGTAGACGTCTATCCGGTACGACGGATCGCCAGCCGCAACGCATCCGGTCAGCTAGGCGTAGCCACGGAGGGCGACATGTTCATCGGCGGTCACCTGGGCACAGGTCGGCCGTACCCGGTTCCCTACCGTGCCATCACTCCACAGCAGCTGGGCAACCTTCTGGTCCCGGTGTGCCTGTCCGCCTCCCACATCGGGTACGCCGCGACGCGCATGGAGCCCGTCTTCTGCGTCCTCGCGGAGTCCGCCGCGGTTGCCGCGGTGCAGTCGCTCCGCGCGCAGACCGACGTACAAGAGGTGGATATGGAGAAACTGCGGGCTCGGCTGGTCGAGCGGGGGCAGGTGCTCAGCTGGGCAGGTTGAACGGCGTGATCGGGTGCAGGCTGCTCGGGGCCGGCCGGACGGCCACCCTTCAACCAGCCCCCAATCTAGAATGTCGACCGAAAGGAGCCATCCCATGTGGCTGAACCCCGCCGACGCCCGGCTCGACGAGCTGCTGAGCGTGCTCAAGGACCAGACCGATCCGGCCGACTACCCGCACGCCGCGACCGTCGAGCAGCAAGTGCCGGTGTACGACGCCGTACAGATCCGGGCAGCGGATCCACGCGCAGTGCAGACCGAATTCGTCCGGGCGTTCGCCGACGGCCCGGGGATCGTCGTACTGAAAGGTGCCTTCAGCAACGATGTGATCGATGCCGCGACCATCGAGTTCAACCGGCTGATCGACGAGCAGCACAAGTCCGGCACCGCGGCGGGCGACCACTTCGCGAAGCCGGGCGCGAACGACCGGGTCTGGAACGCGCTCGAGAAGCTCGCGGTCGGTGCCCCCGAGGTGTTCACGGCGTACTACGCGAACGACCTGCTCGCGTTGGCGTCGGCCGCCTGGCTCGGCCCGGCGTACCAGGTCACCTCGCAGGTGAACGTGGTGAACCCGGGCGGCGAGGGGCAGACCGTCCACCGCGACTACCACCTGGGATTCCAGTCGGACGAGGTGGCAGCGCAGTACCCGGAGCATGTGCATCGGCTGTCGTCCGTGCTGACGTTGCAGGGCGCGGTCGCACACTGTGACATGCCGGTGGAGTCGGGGCCGACGTTGTATCTGCCGCACTCGCAGAAGTACGGGCTGGGCTACCTGGCGTACCGGCGGGCCGAGTTCCAGGCGCATTTCGCGGAGAACCACGTGCAGCTGCCGCTGGAGAAGGGCGACGCGGTGTTCTTCAACCCGGCGCTGTTCCACGCTGCCGGGAGCAACCACTCGAGCGACATCAAGCGGATGGCGAACCTGCTGCAGGTCTCGTCGGCGTTCGGTCGCGCAATGGAGAGCATCGACCGGGCCCGGATGACAGAAGCGGTCTATCCCGCCCTGCTCGCACAGACCGATCCGATGGCGGTCGAGAACGTGATCGCGGCAACGGCCGAGGGCTACGCGTTCCCGACCAATCTCGATCGCGACCAGCCGATCGGCGGGCTGGCTCCGCAGTCCCAGGCCGACCTACTGCGCTCCGCCGTCACAGAGCGTTGGCGCCCGGACCAGCTGCATCAGGCGCTCGTCGAGCACGCCGGACGGCGCCGGACACACGACAGAAACGCGTGAACGTTGCGTGAACCGAGTCCGGATCACGGGCAGCCGCTGTGCGGGCGGGGTGATCGTCAGGCAGGATGGCGCGTTCCCCGTCGGCGCTGAGGGCTACCCTTACCGGCGGAACACACTCCCCTTGGACGAACCGCCCCGTACGCCGCCTGTGCGGCCGACCCCCCGAAGGAGAAGGCATGGAACCGCTGCGCATCGGGATCCTCGGTGCCGCCCGGATCTCGGGCCGGGCCATCGTCGAGCCCGCCAAGCTGACCGGCGCCCGGTTGGTCGCCGTGGCCGCGCGTGACGCCGGCCGCGCCGAGGCCTTCGCATCCGAGCACGGGGTCGAACGCGTGCACGCGACGTACCAGGACCTGCTGGACGACCCCGAGGTCGAAGCGATCTACAACCCGCTGGCCAACGGCCTGCACGGGCCGTGGAACCTCAAGGCACTTGCCGCTGGCAAACATGTGCTGACGGAGAAGCCGTCGGCCAGCAACGCCGCGGAGGCGCTCCAGGTGCGCGACGCCGTCCGGTCGTCCGGACTGGTGTTCATGGAGGCGTTCCACTACGCGTACCACCCGGTGATGCGTCGGCTGCAGGAGCTCGTCGCGAAGGGCGAGCTCGGCGATCTGCAGCACGTCGAGGCCACCATGGTGATGCCCCCACCGGCCGAGGACGACCCGCGCTGGTCGCTGTCGCTGGCCGGCGGTGCGGTCATGGACGTCGGTTGCTATGCACTGCACGCGCAGCGCATGTTCGCGCCGTACGCCGGTGGCGCGCCGAAGCTCGTCAGCGCGCGCGCAGGTGAGCGGAAGCGGCTGCCCGGTGTCGACGAGTGGCTCAACGCCGACCTCGAGTTCCCGAACGGCGCGACCGGTGCCGTGCGGACCAGCATGGCGGCGGAGAGCGTCGAGTTCAGCCTGAAGGTCGTCGGCAGCCGGGGTGAGGCCTTCGCCCCGTTCTACGTGCTGCCGCAGCGCGACGACCGGGTAGTGGTGACGACCAAGGAGGACACCTGGGTCGAGCACCGCGGCACACGTACCTCGTACACGTATCAGCTGGAGGCCTTCACCGGCGCCATCCGCAACGGCGCGCCGGTGCTCACCGACGTCGACGACGCGTTGGCGACGATGGAGCTGATCGACGCCTGCTACGTGGCGGCCGGGATGACTCCGCGACCTGCTTCGGCGGTCTGAGCACTGCGGTCGGCGACCGCATGCGCGAACGCCTGGATGAACGGGTGCGGTCGCGTGCCGTCGCCGGCCAGCTCCGGCTGGAACAGGGTGGCCAGGTAGAACGGGTGGTCGGGCAGCTCGGCGATGCGCGGATCGCCGTCGTCGTCGTACCCGCTGAAGACCAGCCCGTGCTCGCGAAGCAGATCGAGCCTGGTGCTGTTCAGACCGTACGAGCAGTGGTAGCGCTCCATCGACCGCTCGACGCCCAGCAGGGCGGCCGCACGGGTGCCCGGCGTCACCTGGATCGCGCCCTCGTGACCGTCGAGCGAGCACGCGAGCGGAACGATCAGCAGGTCGTCGGAGTCCGGGTTGCGCTCGCCGTGCTGCACACTCGTGGCCCCGCAGACGTTGCGGGCGAACTCGAGCATGGCGTGCTGGAACCCGGCACACGTGCCGAGGAACGGGATGCCGTTCTCGCGAGCGATCCGGATCGCGGTGATCGCACCCGCCTCGCTGCGGTACGGGCTGCCGGGGAGCAGCCAGATCCCGTCGAAGCCTTCGAGCGCCTCGTCCGCCTGGTCGGTCGGGATCCAGTACACGTCGAAGTCGAGGTTGTCGCGGTCGCGGAGGCGGTCGACGAGCACCGGTACGCGGACGTGCGAGCGGACATGCGGCGAGCGGTCGGCGACGAGAGCGATGCGTCCTGAGTAAGCGTTCATGGCTCTCATCCTCACCGCTCGGGCGGTATCAGCGCCAACGATGATCTCTGCACCGTCGATAAGCGATACTGATGTGCGTGGATCCTCATCTGCTGCGGACGTTCGTGACCGTCGCCGAATGCGGCTCGTTCTCCGCCGCCGCGGAGCGCCTCGGCTACACCCAGTCAGCCGTCTCCCAGCACATCTCCGCGCTCGAGAACGACCTGGGTACGCCGCTGCTTCGCCGCCGCCCAGTCACCCCGACCCCGGCCGGCGAACGACTCCTCGAGCACGCCGCCCCCATCCTGCTCCGCCTGGCCACCGCCCGAGCCGACGTACGCCGGACCGTCGCCCAACCGCCGACCGCTCTCCCCGTCGCAACCACCCCGCTCGCCACCCTCGGTGGAACGCTCGCGACGGCGCTGCGCGAGGTACGACGTGCGCACCCGGGGACCGAGGTCACGCTGACTGTCTGTGGCCGGGACGAGGTGGTGGAGGGCGTGGCCGCCGGGACCTTCGCCATCGGGCTCGTCGACGGAGTGGCTGCGCCGAGTGATCCGCTGCGGCTGTCGGACACCGTGCACCCGCAGACCACCGCGGTGGCACAGGACGACCTGGTCGTTGCCCTCCCCAACGATCACCCGTTGGCCGGCCGGCGAGGTCTCTCCCTCCGCGACCTCGCCGACGCCCGCTGGATCGACGCACCCGACATCGCCGCGCCACTCCCGGTCCTCCGCGCAGCCACCGGCTCGGACGGCTTCCCGCCGGCCTTCACCTACGCCGGCACCGACCTCCACACCCTTCTGACCCTGATCGCCAGCGGCCAGGGCCTGGCCGTCCTCCCACGATCGGCCGACGCGCCCCACACCGTCCCGCTGACCACCCCGCGCCTGGTCCACCGGACCGAACTCCTCCACGGCGACCTGTCCGAACCGGCGGCCGCCCTGCTCTCAAACCTCAAGTAGTTGCTCGAGGCCCGCACGGGTCATCGGCCGGTCCAGCACCCCGATCGCCTCCCGCTCGGCGAAGTCCGCATGGTCCGGGTCCTGCGGGTCGATCGCCTCGCAGATCGAGTTGTACGTCCAGTTCAGCCAGCCGGTGATGGCGACACCGAACGACGACAGGTCCATCGCCGGCCAGTCGCCGTACCCCTCCCGGAACGCCGCCAGCGCCTTGCGGTTGATCGCCGGCCGCATCACCCACTGCGTCAGCGCCGCCCCCAGCTCCAGCGCGGGCGTCATCGAGCCGGCGAAATCCCACTCCATCACGATCAGCTCGTCGTCACGCCCCAGCCGCACATGCGTCGGGATCAGATTGCTGTTGCAGAGGATGAGTTCCCCTGGGTCGACGTCGGCCTCGATCGCCTGCAGATCAAACCACACCGGCAGCATCGCCTCGAGCCGATCGGCCCACGGCTTGCCGGCATTTCGCGCCCGTTCGAGGAGCTTGTCCCACTCGGACTCGGGTCGCCGCCAGACGACGTACGGATTCATCGGCACTTCGCTCGGGATCGCCAGCGCATGCAGCTTCCCGTACGCCGCACCCGCCCGCCGAGCCACCGCCGCGGACACGGGCAACGCGGGCGACGGCCCTACCTCGAGCCACTCGTGGACGCGCCAGTTCTCACCCCGCACGCTCTCGACCAGCCGCCCCTGCGGACTCCGTACGGCGACCGGCGCCGCCACCCCGACCGCCCCCGCGGCATCGCGCAGTCGAGCGCCGAGCTCTGCCTGCTCGTCAGTGATCCAGTCGAAGACTGTCACCGCCAACCACCGTCCACAGTCGGTGGCCAAGTCCCAGCATCTGCCCATCGCTGTGAACGCGACAGGTCGGGGCCGGCCGATCACGGCGCCGAGGCCGAACGATTCGGCCAACGCGTCGGCCAACCCGGCTGGCGCGGCCGGTGTCGCCGTGAGCCGGCGTTCGACTTCAGCTTTCAACGCCGGCCAGTCGCGCAGTCCGTACTCGCCCGCCAGCGCGCGCTGGGCATCCGCCAGCGTCGCGGACGGCGTGGTTTCGCGCAGTGCCACGAGGAGATCCTTGGCCTCTTTGCGCAGGAACTCGATATTCGGCCGATCAGACAGCAGCTTCACAACGCATCCTCTCGCGCCCGGACTCGCACGGGCCACAAGAGAGCGTCAGTGGCACAACCTGACGGAACGTGAGGTGGCTTCCAGCCTTCCGGCGAGTCTCGGCGCGTCCTCACGACGCCCTCAAGAAGCTACCCAACCTCGTTCCATCGGTCAACGGCGGTCGGCGGCGGTTACTTCCGCGCCTGCTTCGTGGGCGGGATGACCGCGCTGTCGGCCGGCTTCGCCTTCGGCTGTTTAGGTTGCTTGGGTTTGCGGACCTCACGTCCGCCCTTGTTCTTCGACATGACGCACTCCCGAAGGTTGAAGATCGCTGATATCGCACGGGCCAACGGCCTGCCGTACGCCGCGGTACTCCTCATGCCCCGGGGGTTGCCTTCGAAGCTACACCCAAACGGCTGCTTTCACTCGTGGGCAGGGACACCGCCGACCGCGCCCAGGAGAGGCTTGGCGGCGGCGCACCTGCTTGACGGGCTCAGTCGTGCGTCGGGAAGCCGAGGTTGATGCCGCCGTGGGACGGGTCCAGCCAGCGTGAGGTGACGACCTTGCCGCGGGTGAAGAAGTGCACGCCTTCGGTGCCGTGTGCGTGCGTGTCACCGAACAGCGAGTTCTTCCAGCCGCCGAACGAGTAGTACGCCATCGGGACCGGGATCGGCACGTTGATGCCGACCATCCCGACCTCGACCTCGTTCTGGAACCGCCGCGCCGCGCCGCCGTCGTTGGTGAAGATCGCCGTGCCGTTGCCGTACGGGTTGGAGTTCACCAGGTCGAGCGCCGCGTCGTACGACGGCGTACGGACGACGGACAGGACCGGGCCGAAGATCTCGTCGGTGTAGATCGACATCTCCGGGGTCACCTTGTCGAACAGCGTCGGACCGAGCCAGAACCCGTCGTCCGCGCCGTCGAAGTCACCCTCGCGACCGTCGACGACCAACTCGGCGCCTTCCTCGACGCCGGCGGTGACGTACCCGGAGACCTTGTCGCGGTGCGGACCCGTGACCAGCGGACCCATGTCGCAGCCGCGCGTCCCGTCGCCGGTCTTCAGCTTGGCCATCCGGTCCTTGATCTTGCCGATCAGCTCGTCCGCGATCGGCTCGACCGCGACCAGCGCGGAGATCGCCATGCAGCGCTCGCCGGCCGAACCGAAGCCGGCGTTCACCGCTGCGTCCGCGGCCAGGTCGAGGTCCGCGTCCGGCAGCACGATCATGTGGTTCTTCGCACCGCCGAGGGCCTGCACCCGCTTGCCGTTCCTGGTGCCGTTCTCGTAGACGTACTTGGCGATCGGGGTCGAGCCGACGAACGAGACCGACTTGACGTCAGGGTGCTCGAGCAGGCGGTCGACGGCCTCCTTGTCGCCGTGCAGGACGTTGACCACGCCGTCCGGCAGACCGGCCTCCTTCCACAGCTCGGCCATCGCGTTCGCCGCGGACGGGTCCTTCTCGGACGGCTTGATCACCACACTGTTGCCACAGGCAACCGCGATCGGGACGAACCACATCGGCACCATGGCCGGGAAGTTGAACGGCGAGATGACCGCGCTGACGCCGAGCGGCTGACGGATCGAGTACACGTCGACCTTGGTCGACACGCCTTCGCTGAATCCGCCCTTGAGCAGGTGCGGGATGCCGCAGGCGAACTCGATCACCTCGAGCCCGCGGGTCACCTCACCGAGCGCGTCGGACAGCACCTTGCCGTGCTCGGCGGTGATGATCGCCGCGATCCGCTCCTTGTCCCGGTTCACCAGCTCGCGGTACGCGAACAGGACCTGGGCCCGCTTGGTCAACGAAGTCTGCGCCCAGGCCTTGGAGGCCTCGTGGGCGACCTTGACGACCTCGTCGACGGTCGCGGCCGACGCCAGGTCCAACTCGCCGGTGACCTGACCCGTCGCAGGGTTGTAGACGCTGCTGGTCCGCTCGGCCACGCCCGTCCACGAGCTGCCACCGACAAGGTGGGTGATGCGCTTGATGTCAGTACTCACGATGCTTCCTCACTGCTGGGATTTTGTCCGAGGACTGTGTTGCGGTCGGCCAGAACGACGTCGACGGGTCCACCCTTGCTCAGCGACTCAAGGCCGGCCTCGCAGACGACGGCCGCCGCGTACCCGTCCCAGGCGCTCGGCCCGTCGATCTCGCCGCGGGCCGCGGCGTCGACCCAGCGTTGTACTTCCAGGTCGTAGGCCTGCTCGAACCGGACCCGGAAGTCGGCCGGCATCGCGCCGCCCCACCGCCCGTCGGCACGCGCGAACACGCCTGACCCGAGTCCGATCGTCGCACTCCCACGCTCGCCCACCGCCTCGCACCGAACCTCGTACCCGACCTGGAAGTTCACGAACACCTCGACGTCGGCCATCGCGCCGCTCGCCAACTCGAACACGGCCAGCTGCGGATCGAGGACGCCGAGGCCGACAAGACTCGACGGCTTCGGGGTGTGCACGGTGATCCGGGTGATCTCCTCGCCGAACAACCAGCGGGCGACGTCGACCTCGTGCACCATCGAATCCCGCACGATCATCTCGCTCTGGAACATCGGCGGCGCCGACTTGTTCCGATGAACGTTGTGCAGGAGCAGCGTCCGGCCGAGCTCACCCGAGTCGAGCAGCTTCTTCAGAGCGGCGTACTCCGGATCGAACCGCCGCATGAACCCGACCTGGATGAGCTGCCGGCCGAGCTTGTGCTCGGCCTCGACGACCTGCAGCGACGAGGCCGCGTCCATGGTCAACGGCTTCTCGCACAGCACCGGCTTCCCGTGCTCCAGGCAGGCGAGCAACTGCTCGGCGTGCGCGAACCCCGGCGAGGCGATGATCACCGCGTCGACGTCCTCGGCGGCGATCAGCTCCAGCGGATTCTCGACAACCCGGACAGTGCCGTCGGCATCCGCCGCCGTCCCGCCCGAGTGGCGGCCGCTGCTGACAGACTTCCCAGGCCGCTCAGTGGCCGCCTCCGACAGCTTCGCGGCGAGCGCCTCGGCCCGTGCCTGGTCGGCGTCGGAGACCGCGACGAGTCGCGCGCCCGACGTCTTCCGCGCAATGCGCTCGGCGTGGTCGGCGCCCATCACCCCGACACCGACGATGCCGACCCGGAGATCGGTCATATCCCCTCCTCGCCCTTACCGTCATTGTCCACGACGACCTCGGGGTTGATGTCCCGCAGTTCGTGGCTGAGCGCTTCCAGCTCCGACCCGCCGGCCATCTCCGTGGTCAGCTGCTCCAGGGTGATGTCGGCCCGGTGCGTGTCGAGCGCGACCCGGCCCAGCTTCAGTACGACGAAGTGGTTGCCGACCAGGTAGGCGTGATGTGGGTTGTGCGTGATGAAGATGACCCCGATCCCGGCGTCGCGCGCCTTCACGACGTACTTCAGCACGACGCCCGACTGGTTCACGCCGAGAGCGGCCGTCGGCTCGTCGAGGATCAGCACCTTGGCGCCGAAATGGATCGCCCGCGCGATCGCCACACACTGTCGCTGGCCGCCGGACAGCTTCCCGACCGGCTGCTCGAGATTGGGGATCGAGATCCCCATCTTGGTCAGCTCCTCCTGCGCGATCCGCTTCATCTTCGCCGATTCGAGCCGCCGGAACGGTCCCCTGGTGATCTCGTTGCCCAGGAAGAAGTTCCGCCAGACCGACATCAGCGGTGCCAGCGCGAGGTCCTGGTAGACGGTCGCGATACCGCTGTCGAGCGACTCCCGCGGCGAGGAGAAGTGCCGCTCCTGGCCGTTCACCGACATCCGGCCCGAGGTGTAGTCGTGCAGGCCGGCGATGATCTTGATCAGCGTCGACTTGCCCGCGCCGTTGTCGCCGAGCACGCAGGTGATCTCGCCCTGCCGGACCGACAGCGACACCCCGCGCAGGGCGTTGATGTTGCCGTAGCTCTTGCCGATGTCGTCCAGCATCACGATCGGTGTGTTCGGGCTGGACGATGCATCGGCGGCGAACGATTCCGTGGTGGTCATCGTGCCTCCGCCCGGTTCTTGACGACGAGGTTGACGATGGTTGCCAGCAGCAACATCGCACCGAGGAAAGCCTTGAACCAGTCCGGGTTCCAGCCGGCGTACACGACGCCGAGCTGGACCATCCCGAAGATCAGGGCCCCGACCGCCCCGCCCACCACGGAGCCGTACCCGCCGGTGAGCAGACAGCCGCCGACGACCGCCGCGATGATGTAGAGGAACTCCTTGCCGACGCCCTCACCGGACTGCACGACACCGTTGGAGTTGAACAACAACTGCATGCCAGTGAACCAGGCGAAGAATCCGACCGCCATGAACAGCCCGATCTTGACCTTCTTCACCGGCACGCCGACTGCCCGCGCGGCCGCCGCGTCGCCGCCGACCGCGAAGATCCAGTTGCCGATCTGCGTCTTCAGCAGCACCCAGGCGGCGATCGCGACGAACACGACCCACCAGACGACGATGATCTTGACGGTGACCCCACCGAGCTTGAACTCCGACGCGAACAGCGCCTTCGCCGCACCGAACCCGTCCATGTCACCGATCGAGTTCGACGCGACGGCGCCGGAGGTCAACCGGGTGACCGCGATGTTCAGGCCTTGCAGGATGAAGAAGGTGCCCAGCGTCACCAGGAAGCTGGGCAACCCCGTCCGCATCAACAGCCAGCCGTTGAACGCGCCGATCGTCAGCGAGAGCACCAGGGCGACGACGACGCCGATCCAGACGTTCACGCTGAGCTGGTAGGCGAAGATGCCCGCGGTCAGGCCGGACGTCGTCACCGCGACACCCGCCGACAGGTCGAACTCGCCGCCGATCATGAGCAGCGAGACCGGCACCGCCATCACACCGATCAGTGCGGCCTGGTACAGGATCGTGCCCGTGTTGTCGATGTTGCGGAACGGCGGCGCCGCGATCAGGAAGAACACCAGGATGACGGCCGCGCCGACGAGCGAGCCGATCTCGGGCCGGCTGAGCAATCGCGCGCCCACGGACCGGCTGGAGACCCGATCGTCCGACGAGGTCGGTGAAGTGATGGTCGATGCCATGGCGCTACCTCAACGCGTCCCGGCTTCGGCGTACTTCTGCACCGCCGCGATGTTGGACTTGTCGATGAAGGCGGGCCCGGTCAGGGTCGCCTCACCGCCGCCGATGGTGTCGCCGTTGTTCTTGTAGAGCCAAAGCGAGTCGATCGCCAGATAGCCCTGCAGGTACGGCTGCTGGTCGACGGCGAACTGTACGGTGCCGTCCGAGACCGCCTTCGCCATCTCCTTGCTCATGTCGAAACTGCCGATCTTCGCCGACGAGCCGGCGTCCTTCGCCGCCTGCACCGCGGTCAGCGCGATCCCCGCGTTCAGCGCGACGACGTAGTCCGCGGTCTTGTCCTGTTGCAGCTTCGAGGTCAGCGTGGCCTGGGTCCCTGGCTGGTCGGTGCCGTTCACGTTCACGTTCTGGGTCGTGGGGAGCTTGTCCTTGATGCCCTGGCAGCGAGCCTCGAGGCTGACGTTGCCCTGCTCGTGGATGACGCAGAGGACGTTCTTCGCGCCGAGCTGCTTGAGCTTCTCACCGGTGGCCTCGCCCGCGATCCGCTCGTCCTGGCCGAAGTAGCCGATCGCACCGGTGGTCTTCCACTGGTCGAGGCCGCCGTTGAGGACGCTCACCGGGATGCCGGCGGCGATCGCCTTCTTGACGTTCGGGATCACCGCGTCGGGCTTGTTCAGCGTGACCGCGATGCCGTCGACCTTGGAGTCGATCGCGGTCTGCACGAGGTTCGCCTGGGCCGCTCCGTCAGGGTCGGCGGAGTACTGCAGCTCGATGTTGTCCTTCTTCGCGGCCGCCTCGGCACCGCGCCGGACGATGTCCCAGAAGGTGTCGCTCGGCCCCGAGTGGGTGATCAGCGCGACCTTCATCTTCGGGGTGTCGGCGACGCCCCCGCCGCTACCGCTGGAGCTGTCCTCCTTCTGCTTCCCCCCGGAGGAGCTGCACGCGGCCAACGCCGCGGCCAGCACCAGCGCCGCGGCACCCGCCACGACCTTCCTCTGCCACCGAACCATGACTCAACCAGCCTTTCAGGTGAACCGCGGCCACTCCGCGGAGTTGCGTGGGACCAGAGAGTGTCACACTCCCCTGGCCGTCATCTCGATACGCCACCCCCGTGAGAGCTCAGATAGGCCAGCGTCCGCTCCGCGATCGGCAGCGGGACGCCTGCTGCACACGGATACATGTCCTGCTCGACGATCGCGAACAGCTCGACGTCGAGCGCTGCCAGCGCGTCCAGCACCGGCGGAAGATCGGGTACGCCGTTCGGCGGCTCGCACATCACGCCCCGCCGCACCGCTTCGTCCATCGCCAGGCCTTCGGCCTCGACCTGATCCAGGATGGCGGGGTCGACCTGCTTCAGATGGACGTAGCGGATCCGGTCCGGGTACTTCCGGATCAGCTCCAGGTTGTCGCCACGGCAGTAGCTGATGTGACCGGTGTCGAGGCAGAGATTCACGTAGGCGCTGTCGGTCTCCGCCAGGAAGCGCTCCACGGTGTCCTGGGTGTCCACATGCCCGTCCGCGTGCGGGTGGTACTGCGTCTGCAGCCCGAACTCCTCCGCCAACCGCCTGCCCAGCTCGGTCACCGCACACCCGTGCCTGGCCTGCATGTCGTGGTCGAAACGCTCCTCGACGATCTCGCCGTTGTCGCCGCGCCACATCGACGGCATCACGACGAGGTGCTTGGCGCCCATCGCCGCCGTCAGCTCGGCTGTCTTGACGACGTCCTGCCAGGTCGACTCCAGCCCGTCGGGGCGATGCACGTGCTCGAATGTCGTACCGGCCGTCATCGTGAGACCGCGCTGGTCGAGCTCGTCCTTCAACCGGACCGGGTCGGTGGGCAGGTAGCCGTACGGACCGAGCTCGATCCTGGTGTAGCCGGCCCGTTGGACCTCGTCGAGGAACCTCGTCCACGGGGTCTGCTTCGGATCGTCGGCGAACCAGACTCCCCACGAGTCCGGCGCCGTACCGATGTCGACCCTGCCCATCAGGCGTCGCCCTCGATCGGAGCCAGATACGGACGCTGGGCCTTCTTGCTCTCCTCGTACGTCGCCGACGCCGCCTGTGTGGACTGCAGCTCGGAGACCTCGCTGACCGGAACGTCCCACCACGAATCGCTGTCCGGACCGCCGATCAACGGATCGGTGGTGACATGAATCGCGATCGGGCCGGTGGCCGCCTTGGCGGTCTGGATGGCCTTCTCCAGCTCCGGCCGGCTGTGGACGTCGATCACCTCGAGACCGAAGCTGCGGACATTCGCAGCCAGGTCGACCGGGAGGTAGTCGCCGTCGAGCCTGCCGTCGCCGGTGCGCTTGCGGTACGCCGTGCCGAACCGTTGGGAGCCGAGGGACTCCGACAGCGCGCCGATCGACGCGAAGCCGTGGTTCTGGACGAGAACCACGATGATCTTGATGTTCTCCTGGACCGCGGTGGCCAGCTCGCTGGACATCATCAGGTACGACCCGTCGCCGACCATGACGAACACATCGCGCTCGGGTGCGGCCAGGCGGACACCGAGACCGCCGGCGATCTCGTATCCCATGCAGGAGAAGCCATATTCGACGTGGTATCCCTTCGGGTCGCGCGTGCGCCACAGCTTGTGGAGCTCACCCGGCATCGAGCCGGCCGCGCAGACAACCACATCAGACGCCGCCGACAATTCGTTGACGGCACCGATCACCTCACCCTGGGTCAGCAGACCTTCGGCCAGCTTCGCCGTCACGTCGGCGGAGGGCCGGTAAGTTGCGTCCACAGTTCCGTTCCAGTTCCTTGCGAGTTCCTGGGCATCGGCTGTGTACTTGGCCTCCACGGACCACCCGTCGAGCGCGGATCCCAACGAAACAAGGGCTTCCCGAGCATCGGCGACGAGCGGAAGGCCGGCATGTTTACCACCGTCGAAGCGCGCCACATTGATGTTGAGGAAGCGGACCTCCGGGTTCTGGAAGGCGGTCCGCGAGGCCGTCGTGAAGTCGCTGTAGCGAGTGCCGATCCCGATCACCAGATCGGCCTCGCGGGCCAGGGCGTTGGCTGCCGTGGTCCCGGTCGAGCCGACCGCGCCGACCGATTGCGGGTGGTCGTAGCGCAGAGATCCCTTACCCGCTTGGGTTTCCGACACCGGGATGCCGGTCTGCTCGGCGAGTTCGCGCAGCGCCTCCTCGGCGCCGGAGTAGTGCACTCCGCCGCCGGCGACGATCAGCGGTCGCTGCGCGGACCGTAGGAGCTCTGCCGCTTTGTCGACAATTGATGCCTCGGGCAACGGTCGTGCGACGTACCAGGTGCGCTCGGTGAAGAGCTCCTCCGGCCAGTCGTAGGCCTCGGCCTGGACGTCCTGCGGCAGCGCAACGGTCACGGCGCCGGTCTCGACCGGGTCGGTCAGCACCCGCATCGCGTTCATGAGGGCCGAGGGCAACTGTTCGGGCCGCGAGATGCGGTCGAAGTACTTCGACACCGGGCGGAAGGCGTCGTTCACCGAGACGTCTCCGGCGCCGAAGCTCTCCAGTTCCTGCAGCACGGGCGTGGCCACCCGGGTCGCGAACACATCCGAAGGGAGGATCAGGACCGGCAGCCGGTTGACGGTGGCGAGGGCCGCACCGGTGACCATGTTGGTCGACCCTGGACCGACGCTTGCCGTGCAGGCGTAGGTCTGGAGCCGATCACGGGTGCGGGCGAACGCGGCTGCCGTGTGCACCATTGCCTGCTCGTTGCGGGACAGGATGTACGGCAGTGCTTGCGGATCCTCTAGCTCGGACTGCAGCAGCGCCTGGCCGACGCCGGCCACGTTGCCGTGCCCGAAGATGCCGAAGCAGCCCGCGATCAGCCGCTGTCGTTCGCCGTCACGCTCCGAGTACTGGACGCTCAGGAATCGCACCAGGGCCTGGGCGACCGTGAGGCGCACCGTCATGACTGTTCTCCTCCGAATGTCTCTGCTGTCCCGAAAGGTAGGCGAGGATCGATATGTTGCGTGTTCCACAGCTCTCGGACCCAGGCGTGCTGCGGGTCGTCGGTGATCAGCCACTGCCGCTCGGTGCCGGGACCGGCCATCACGTTCAGGTAGTACATGTCGTAGCCGGGCGGCGCCATCGCCGGACCGTGCCAGCCGTGCGGGACGAGCACCAGATCCCCGCTACGCACCTCGGCCAGCACGTCGATCGGCCGGTCGTCCGTGCCGTACACGCGCTGGTAGCCGATCGGATCGTTGCCCTTGACACCTTCCGGCACGTCGTCCGACAGCTGCAGCTCGAAGTAGTAGATCTCCTCGAGCTCGCTCTCCTTGCCCGGCTTGTGCTCGTCGTGCTTGTGCGGCGGGTAGGACGACCAGTTGCCGGCCGGCGTGATCACCTCACAGGCGATGATCGAGTCGGCGTCCAGCACACCGGGTACGCCGAAGTTCCGGACCTGGCGAGAGGAGACCCCCGCGCCACGCAACTCGGTCTCGACCTCGTCGGCCGCGATCCGCCGGAACGGGAAGTCCTTGGCGGCCTTCGCGTTCGGCAAGGCGATCCTCGCCCCGCCCGCGCTGACGACTGCGAACGTCGAATTGCGCGGTACGTAGGCGAGGTCCGCCGTACCCGCGAAGACATCCGCGCGACCGCCGAGCGGGATCGACTCGCCGTCGATGATCACTTCGGCCGAGCCGCTCAGCGGGAGGACGATGTACTCGCAGTCCCCCGTGTCGATCTCGACCGACTGCCCTGGCAGCAGGGTGCGGATCGACAGGCCGGTGTGGTGCCAGTCGGGTTCGCCCGGCCGGACCATCAGCTCGAAACCCTCATACGCCGTGGAGCCCGCGGGCCGGAACCACTCGGTCATGCGGCACCTCCGTGGACGAGCATCGCGGCGTGGTCGACGGCCGCGGATACGTCGCCGTCGGGTGGGAAGAGGAGAGCCCGGCCGACGACGAGACCGCGGACCGAGGGGAGGCTGAGAGCCTTGCCCCACGAGGCGTACGTCGCTTCCGGTGCGACCGTCGGGTCGCCGCCGAGCAGAAGCGTCGGGAGGGTTGTTGCCTCCATGACCCGATCCAGTTCGTCGACTACCGGCAGCTTGAGCCAGGTGTACGCGCTCGTCGCGCCGAGGGCGGAGGCGATGTGGATCGACTTGATCACCGAGTCCGGGTCGAGCAGGTTCGTCACCCGGCCGCCCTCGGTGCGGGTCGACCAGAACGGTTCGACCATCGCCATCAGCTTGTGCTCGGCCAGGCCGGTGACTGCCGCCGCGCTGGCTTCGAGCGTGGAGACGGTGCCGGGGTCGCCGAGGTCGATGCGCGTCAGCATCTTCCCGCCATCGAGTCGGCGGGCAGCGATCTCGTCAGCCGTGCGGTACGCCGTAAACCGATCGTCCACCTCGAACGCAGCACCTTGCAGGCCACCACGATTCATCGAGCCGATGACCACTTTGCCTTCCAGCGCGCCCAGAAGCAGAAGGTCTTCGAGGATGTCCGGGGTCGCCAGGACGCCATCCACACCGGGCCGTGCGAGCGCGGTCATCAGTCGAGCGATCAACTCCGGACGGCTGCCCATCGCCATCCGGTCGCCGCGTACGCCGAGCGCGCCGCGGGCCGGATGGTCGGCGGCAACAATCAGCAGGCGGCCGTCGTCGCCCACCAACCCCCGAGTCCGCCGCTGCTGCCAGGCCTCAGCCACCCGCTCCGGATGCCGCACCCGAATCTCAGTGAGCTCGGCAAGCTGAGCGCCGTACTCCTGGTACCGCGGCTGCGGACCGTCCCAAACCGGTTGCTCGGCCGGCAGTGCCAGATCGCCAATCACCGTGGTCTGCCCATCCGGCAACCACACCCCATCCCCCTGCACACCCTCTTGCTGCGCCACGCCCTGCTCTCCGCCGGGTTCATGCACACCGGGTTCACGCACACCGGCCTCCTGCATGCTGGCCTCCCGCGCGCCCGCCTGCTCAACCACAGGCTGCTCAGCCACAGGCTGCTGGACCACGGGCTGCTGGACCGCCTGCCATGCGGCGGCTTCCTGCTCGCCCGCTCGCTCCGCCACAGGCTGCTGCAGACCCGCCTCCCGTGCGGCGACTCCCTGCTCGCCCGAGGACTGTGCACCCGTCTGCACCCCCGTGGGCAGCCGCACGGGGCTTTCGACCGTCGGATCGTTCGACCCGGCGCCCGAATACGTGGAAGCCATCGGACCGCCCTGACCACCTGGAACTGGTTGGTCAGCAGACCCGACCCCTGGCGCGCCACCCGGCGGACTGGCGATCACAGTCACCTCGTCCTGCCAGGCCGGAGCCGCCCCCTGCGCGGAGTCGCCATGACGGTCGGAGGCAACTGTCGGATCGTCGGCGTCCGCAGCCAGCTGCGGCGAGGCCGCCGGGTCGCCCTGCCCGCCCGGAGCCGCCTGATGCGCGGGGCGTGCAGAGGCGCCCGAGCCTGGACGCTGAGCGGCAACTGTTGGGTCGTTCGCACCCGGCTGCGGCGCGAACGGCGAGCCGCCCGGCACACCGCTCTGCGTGGCCTCCGGCCCGTTCGCATCTGCCTGCGGTGCGAACGGTGAATCGTTCGGCGCGACGCGCTGACCAACCGTCGGATCGCCGAAACCACCCGGAGCTGCCTGGTGGGCCGGGCGGGCTGGCGTGGTCGGGCCGGGCCGCTGGGCGACAACCGTCGGGTCGTTCGCACCCGGCTGCGGGGCGAACGGCGAGTCGCCCGGCACACCGCGCTGCGCGACGATCGGATCGTTCGCACCAGGACGGACCGCAACCGTCGGGTCGTTTGCGCCTGACTGCGGTGCGAACGGTGACTCGTTCGGCGCCACGCGTTGAGCGACTGTCGGGTCGTTGGGTCCCGGTTGAGGGGCGAACGGGGAGTCGCTCGGGGCACCGCGTTGTGCGGCTGTCGGGTGGTTGGGGCCTGGTTGAGGGGCGAACGGGGAGTCGCTGGGGGTGCCGCGGTGGGCGATCGTTGGGTCGTTGGGGCCTGGTTCGAAGACGGTGGGTTCGTCGTCGGGGTCGGGGCGCTGGATGGGGATGGGGCGGGCGTCCTCGTCGTACGGGTCCTGGTCTCGTCTGGTCATGAGGGGTCACCCAACTTGGACAGGACTTCTTCGGTCGTGGGCATCGCGGTGGAGCATTCGAGGCGGGAGGCGACGATGGCGCCGGCGATGTTGGCGAAGCGGATGACCTTCTCCAGCGGCCAGCCGGACAGCAACCCGTGGCACAGCGCCCCGCCGAAGCCGTCGCCGGCGCCCAGGCCGTTGACCACCTCGACCGGGTACGGCGGCACCTCGACGCGCTCGTCGCGAGTACGCGCCAACGTCCCCCGCGGCCCCTGCTTCACGACAGCAAGATCAAGACCCCGATCGAGCAGCGCCTGCGCCGCCTTGTCCGGGTCGGTCTCGCCGACCGCCACCTCACACTCCTCACGGTTGCCGACAGCAACCGTGCAGAACTCCAGCGCCCGCGAAACCTGCTCGTGCGCCTCGCTCGGATCGGCCCAGAACATCGGCCGGTAGTCGAGATCGAGCACCGTGATCGGCTTCCGCCCCCGCGCCTCCCACGCCGCGAAGTGCGCCGACCGCGACGGCTCAGCCGACAACCCGGTCACCGTCGACCAGTAGATCCGTGCCTCCCGGATCGCCTCCAGGTCGAGCTCCGACGGGTTGATCACCAGATCCGGCGCCTTCGGGAACCGGTAGAAGTACAGCGGAAAGTTGTCCGGCGGAAAGATCTCGCAGAACGTGATCGGCGTAGGCAGCCCGTCGACCGGCGAGACGAACCGGTCGTCGACGCCGAGCTCCCGCAGCGTCCGGTGGATGAAGGTCCCGAACGGATCGTTCCCCGTCCGGCTGATCACCGCCGACTTCCGCCCGTGCCGGGCCGCCGCGACCGCCACGTTCGTCGCGCTCCCGCCGAGGAACTTCCCGAAGGACTCGACGTCCTCCAGATGTGTCCCGGCCTGCAGCGGATACAGGTCGACCCCGATCCGCCCGATCGTCAGTACGTCGTCCATCGTCAGACCATCCCATCCACGCGGGTCGGCGCGAACCTCATCGGACCGTCTCTGCGATCGCCCGCAAATGATCGATACTGGCTCGAACATCCACGACCGGACCTTCGCCCTCGGGCCGCGACTGCAGGATCGTGTCCTGCTCCAGGACGTACCAACCGTCGTACCCGGACTGCTCCAGGGTGCTGACGATGGTCGCGATGTCGATGTCGCCGGCGCCCAGCGGCCGGTACATCCCCTGGCGTACGGCGTCGGTGTACGAGACCGAGCCGGCCTGGACCCGTGCCGCCCACCCGGCATCGACGTCCTTCAGGTGCGTGTGCCGGATGCGGTCGGTGTGCTTGACGGCCAGATCCACCGGGTCCACTCCGCCGATCAGCAGGTGGCCGGTGTCGAGCGTGAGACCGATGGACGACCCGTTCAGCACCCGCTCGACGTCGTCGGCGTTCTCGACCATCGTCCCGACATGCGGGTGGATCGTCGCGAGCACTCCAGAACCAGCCGCCAGCGCGGACAGCTTGTCAAGGTTGCCGAGCAAGGTGCTCCAGCCCGTCTCGTCCAGCACAGGGCGGTCGTCGTACCCCTCCTGGCCGGTCGCCGCGGCGAGCACCAGCGTCGTGGCGCCGGCGGCTACGAAGCCTTCGAGCGCCGTGGCCACCTGGGGAGCCGGGTTGTACGACGGATCGTGCAGGACGACCGGCACGAACCCGCCGACCGCCCGAAGGCCCACATCTGCAAGGGTTTTCGCCTTCTCGGCCGGGTCCTCCGGCAGGAATCCGTCCGGCCCGAACTCCGTCGCGGCCAGCCCGGCGTCGCGCATCTCGGCGAGCACGGTCTCGACGTCGTACTGCCAGCCCCACCCGGGAACCTCGCAGACTCCCCAGGAGATCGGAGCGCCGGCGATGCGAGCAGCGAGATCAGTCATGCGAGTAGGTCTCCTCAGAGCGTGATGATGCGGTTCTCGTGGCGGGACAGTTCGCAGGCGTCGGCGATCTGGAAGGCGGCGAGCGCGTCCCGGACCGTGCACGGCACCTCGCGAGTGCCTGCGACGACCTCGGTGAATGCGGTCAACTCCGCGACGTACGCCGGCTGGAAGCGGTCCATGAACGTCATGTGCGGCTGCCCCTCGGGGAAGGTGACACCGGGTTCCGCCGACCGCAGGGCGGTGTGCGAATCCAGCCCGACCGCGATCGAACCGAGACTGCCGTGCAGCTCCATCCGTACGTCGTGCCCGGCGCCGTTGTACCGCGTCCCGCTCACCGCGACGAACGTGCCGTCGTCCAGCGTGAGCAGCGCGGCCGCCGAGTCCACGTCGCCGTACTCGCCGAAGAACGCCTCGCCGCGGTTCGCCCCGGTCGCGTAGACGCTGACCACTTCGCGTCCGGTGACGTACCGGATGATGTCGAAGTCGTGCACCGTGCAGTCGCGGAAGAACCCGCCGCTCTGCGGGATGTACTCGTGGTGCGGCGGAAACGCGTCGTTGGTGTTCGCCCGGATGTGGTGGACGAAACCGAGCTCGCCGGACCGGACCGCCTCCCGGGCCGTCTGGTAACCGACGTCGAAGCGGCGCTGGAAACCGATGTGCACCGGCACCGTCGACGCCTCGACCAACGCCAGCACCCGTTCGGTCTCGGCGAGGTCCAGCGCGACCGGCTTCTCGCAGAAGGTCGGCACACCAGCCGCGACGGCCGCTTCGATCAAGGATGCGTGTGCGGAGGTCGCGGCCGCGATGACGAAGCCGTCCGGACGGCTCGCCAGCAGCGCGTCGACGTCGGGTGCGAACTCCAGGCCGAGATCCTTCGCGACGAGCTCCGCCCGGCTGGGGTCCGCGTCGGCGACGACCACCTGATCCACCGCCGGCAAACCCTTGAGCGTCGCGGCGTGGAACGCCCCGATCCGCCCGACCCCGACCAACCCGATCCGCATCCCGGTCACCTCTCTGCTCGCCCCGGCCCGTCAGCACGCCTCCGTCAGCTTCCCCGGCGGGCAGCAGGGGTGTCAACACTTTGTTAACACATTTTCACGTCACGACATACATACCTTGATCATGTAACATCCGCCCATGGTTGCTCTTCCGGTCAGTATCGATCGGGCCAGCCCGGTGCCGCTCTACCACCAACTGGCCGAGCAGCTGACGTCCGCCATCACCGACGGCTCGCTCCGCCCGGGCGACCCGTTCGAGAACGAGATCGCCATGTCGGACCGGCTCGGCCTGTCCCGGCCGACCGTGCGCCGCGCGATCGCCGAGCTGGTCAACCAGGGACTGTTGGTCCGCCGGCGCGGCATCGGCACCACGGTCGCGAGCCAGATGGTGCACCGCAAAGCCGAGCTGACCAGCCTGTACGAGGACCTCGAGCGCGAGGGCCGTACGCCGCGCACCGAGGTCCTGTCACTCGACTGCGAGGCGCAGGACGACCACGCCGCGACGATCCTGGAGCTCCCGCCCGGCACACCGCTGGTCTCGATCGTCCGGCTCCGCTACGCCGACGACGTACCGCTCGCCATCATGCGTAACTGGTTGCCTCCGGCCCTCAACGACCTCACCCTCGAACAGCTGACGACCGAAGGCCTGTACGCCGTACTCCGGGCGCGCGGCATCCGCCCGACGGTCGCCCGCCAGCGCATCGGCGCCCGCAACGCCACCGCCGACGAGCGCCGTACCCTCCACATGTCCAAGGCCGAGCCCCTGGTCACCATGACCCGCTCCGCCTACGCCGCCGACGGCTCCCCCATCGAATACGGCAACCACTGCTACCGAGCCGACCACTACTCGGTCGACGTGGTCGTCTCCGAGCGCTGACCCCGGCAGCGCTCGGAGCAACCGGAGCCGCTACTTCAATCCCGAGAACGCGACGCCGGCGATCACACGCCGTTGCATCGCGATGAACGCGACGATGACGGGTGCCATCGCCATCAGGCTGGCGGCCATCATCATCGCGAAGTTCACGTCATGCTGGCCCTGCAAGGTCGCGATCCCGACGGACAGCGGCATCTTCTCCGAGTACGTCGTGACCAGCAACGGCCACATCAGGTCGTTCCATGACCACAGGACCGTGATGACGGCCAGCGCCGAGAGAGCCGGCTTGACCTGCGGAAGCATCACCCGCCAGAACAACTGCCACGGGTTGCAGCCGTCCAACCGCGCCGCCTCCTCCAGTTCTACCGGCAGGCCCGAGAAGAACTGCCGCATCAGAAAGACGCCGAACGCGCTGAAGAAGCCGGGAAGGACAATACCTGCGGTCGTGTTCAGCAGTCCCAGCTGCAGGATGATCTGGTACTGCGGGAGGTAGAAGACCTGCGGAGGGACGAGCAGGATGGACAGGAGGATGCCGAAGAGGAGCTTCTGACCTCGGAATCGCATCCGGGCGAAGGCGTATCCGGCCATGGAACACAGGAGGAGCTGCCCGACGGTGCGAAGGACGGTGATCGTGATCGAGACCCGGAACTCGCTCAGGAACGGAACCTGCCGGAACACCTGCGCGAAGTTGCCGAATCGCAGCGTGCCCGGCCACCAGGTGGGCGGGACGTGAATGATCTGTGCGTTGGTCGACAGCGCCATGATGATCAGCCACAGGAACGGGAAGGCCATCGTCACAGCGCCGATCGTGAGGATGACGTGAGCCCAACTATTGCTCTCGAGGAGTCCTGATCGCCGCACCGTGAACCGCCGTGTCTCAGCCATACTGCACCCACTTCCGCTGCAGTCTGAACTGCACGACTGTCACCAGACCGACGATGGCCAGGATGACCACGGCGACGGCCGCGCCGTAGCCCTTGTCGTTGCTGACGAACGCGTCGGAGTAGAACAGGTACACGAGTGACTGTGTCTGCGCGGTGACCGGATTGCTCGGCCCGAGCAGGACGAAGAGCAGGTCGAACACCTGGAATCCAGCGATCACCGTGATCACCGTGACGAAGAAGATCGACGGTGTGAGGAGCGGGACGGTGATCGATCGGAAGCGGCGCCACGAGCCTGCGCCGTCAAGTGCGGCAGCCTCGTTCACGTCTGCGGGAATGGCATTCATCGCCGCGGAGAAGATGATGACGTAGAAGCCGACTTCCATCCACACGCCGACGACTGCAACGCAGACCAGGGCCAGCCATTCGGTGGAGAGCCAGTGCTGTGCAGGCACTCCGAACCGGCCGAGCACCCAGTTGAGCACTCCGAAGTCACCGTTGTAGATGATCCGCCAGATCATCGCGATCGCGACCGGCATCGTGATGTACGGCAGGAAGTACAGTGCTCGATAAACCTGGCGGCAGCGCAACCCGGGCCGGCTCATCAGGTCTGCGAGCAACAACGCGATCGGCACGCCGACGAGCGCGATGCACGTGTAGACGACCGTGTTGAGGAGGGCGCGTCCGATCTCCGGATCGGACGCCAGCCGCCGGTAGTTCTCCAGGCCGATCCACCTGGCACCCCCGAAGACCCCCCATTTCGTGAAGCTGAAGTAGATGGTCCTGGCGACGGGCCACAGGTAGAACACGGCGATACCGGCCATCAGCGGACCGACGAAAACCAGCGGCCAGGGCCCCGACGAGGTGACCGACGGCCGACGCCGCGCGGTCGATATCCGTGCCGGCCGGGCCAACCTCGGCAGGTCGACCGTTTGTTCCTTGGTCCGGCTCACTCGTGCTCCAGCGCCGCGTTCATCTGATCTGCGAGCGTCCGGCCCGCATCTGCCATCGCGGTGCCACCGGCGAACGCGTCCGGAAGGATCTTGGACTCGAGGTTCTCCCATGCTCCGGTGTTCTTGGAGATGGGGAAGAGGAAAGGATTCTTGGTCGCTGCGTCGACGAAGACCTGGAGGCCGTAGTTCGGTGCGGCCGCCGCCCAGGTCGCCTGGCTACCGTTGAACGACGGGATGAGGGACCCCTGCTTCGCCATGATCAGGGCCGCGGCCTTGGAGTCGAGATAGGTGACGAACGCCTTGGACGCATCCATCTTCCGGGTGTTCTTGCTGATGACGTTGCCGAGACCGGCGACGATGCTGCCGCACCTCTTGCCGCACGGAAGCGGAGCCACGTCGACGTCGTGGGCGACGCTGCTCTCACTGACCTCTTTCACTGTCCAGGACCCGTCCCAGTGCATCGCGGCCTTGCCGGCTTCGAACATCTTGTTGCCAGGGGTGTCGGACAGTTGCTGAACGGTCGGCGAGGACCCGTTGGCGATGAGGTCGGCCCAGACCTGTAGACCTGCGATCGTCTCCGGATCGCCATAGCCCGACTTCTTGCCGTCGGGCGAGATCACCGTGCCGCCGTTCTGGTAGATGGTGTTGTAGTACGTCGTCTGGTTGCCGAGATCAGAGGCAACGCCGTAGATCCCACGGCTCTTCAGCTTGTCGCTGACCGTCTTGGCGTCGTTCTCGAATTCCGACCAGGTCCAACCGGCCTTCGGGTGCGGCAGCCCGGCTTCGTCGAAGAGCTTCTTGTTGTACCAGACTGCGTTGCTGCCGACCTGGGTCATGACGGCGTACACCTTGCCGTCGACCGTGAATCGCTGGTTGAGCGCGGCCGGATAGTTCGCCAGATCCACCCGGTGTGAGCTGACCAGGTCGCTGATGGGACTCAGCAGCCCGTTGGAGGCGTACAGCTTGATGTAGAGGTCGTTCATCCAGAAGACGTCGGGCAGAGTGTTCGACGAGCCCTGGGTCTGCAGCTTGGTCCAGTACTGGTCGTAGGGCGTGACTTCGGGTGTGACCTTGACGTTCGGGTAGGTCTTGTTGAAGTCGGCGATCTGGGCCTTGATCCCGGGCAACGCCGAGGCGTCCCACATGCTGTAGGTGATGTCGCCCTTGATGGCCGTCGGGTCCGAGGTGCTGCCCTGGTCGTCGTCCCCGGACGACGTACCACTGCCGCAACTCGTGACAAGTGCGGTCAGAATCAACGCGGTGATGCCGGCGCGAATGCGACGCATCGTCTCTCCTTAGTCATTGCGGCCCGCGCGGAGAGGCCTCCGGCGGTCTTCGCGGGTGGTCAGTGGGAGGGGATCTTCGCGTCCGCGCGGGTGGTCTGTCCGTCGGCGAAGTACTGCTCCACGTCGAGCGGCAGCCGAGGAACGTGCAGGGGAACGGATCCACCGCGGAGCGAGTCGGTGGCCAGGATTCCGGCAGCGACCGAATAGCGCGCACTGACCGGTGAGGTGGCGGTCCGATCGCCGGTGCGGACGAAGTGCAGGAACTCGGACACAGTGCGCTCGTCGGCGTCGTCGTGACCGGCCACGTCACCCGAGACGCGGTAGGCGAGATCTCCCTCGGCGCTGAACCAGGTCCGGCGGTTCCAGACCCGAACGATCCCGCCGTCCGCGTCACCGAAGTTCTCAAGTCGGCCGTGGGTTCCGATGACGGTGTAGTTGCGCCAGTAGTCCGGCGTGAAGTGGCACTGCTGGTACGAAGCGAGCACGCCGTTGCTCAATCGCATCGTGACCATGGAGAGGTCTTCGACGTCGACCACAGGGTTCAACGCTGTCTGGCTCGACGGTGGCCAATGGTCCAGGGACAACCAGTCCTGCATCAGCTGATCGGAGTTGTCCCGGTGGTCGTCGATCCCGCCGTACAGCACCAGGTCCCCCATGCCGACCACGTCCTTGGTGTAGGCGCCGGCGAGGTAGTGGATGACGTCGATGTCGTGCACACCCTTCTGCACGAGCAGGCCTTTCGAGCGGCGGCGATCGGCGTGCCAATCCTTGAAGTAGAAGTCGCCGCCGTTGCCGACGAAATGGCGGCACCAGATCGCCTTGACCTCGCCGATCTCGCCCCGCTCGATGATGTCGAACATGGTGCTGACGACGGCCATGTGCCGCATGTTGTGCCCGACATAGAGCCGGGTGCCGGTTTCCTGGGCGATGGTCAGCACCCGGTCGGCGTCTTCCACCGTGGTGGCCATCGGCTTCTCGAGATACACCGGAATGCCGGCCCGCAGCAGGTCGCTGGTGACCTCGGCGTGCGTGTAGTCAGGACTCATCACGAAGACGGCGTCGAGCCTCGGCTCCATCGAGATGAGCTCATGATGACTGTCGACCACGTCGACGCCGGCGCCGAACAGCTTCCGGGCGCGCCGTCCGGCGGCAGGATGTGGGTCGGCGACTGCGACGACGCGAGCGTGCATCTGGCGGCGATGTGCCCAGGTCGCGAGCGGGCCCCGGGCGCCGACGCCTACCACGCCGATCCGCAACTCGGCCGCATCGACGTCGAAGCCCAGCACGGTCGGCCGTGGCGCGAGCAGCGCGTCGTGCTCCGGCTCGCTCGGGTACGTCGTCTCCTGGGGCGATGCTCGGGTGATCATCGGCGCGGGCACCGCCTCCGACCCGTACACGTGCACCGACGCCGAGTCGAAAGCCAGCAGCAAAGCTCCGAGACTCACCGCGTCGCTGCCGAGCTCGGAGAGCACAAGCTTCGGCGGAAAGGGAATCGCCTGATCGCCGGAGACCTTGTTCTGTAAAGACTCCAGCTGATCGGCGTCGGCGCAAACATCCTGGCCGAGCACCACCACATCCGGGTCGACGCAGGCAGCCAGTGCGGCGATGCTCGCAGCCAACTCGTCCGCGCTCGTCAGCTTTCCGGCCTGGCCGTCAGGCCGGCCCGTCGCGGCGGCGAGCGCGCCGGCCGCTCGATGCCGGCCGCGATGGACCCGCCGACCGATGACGATCGCGGCGCTGGGCGGGGCCGTCCCGGTGAGGTAGACCAGGTCATCGATCAAGCGGGCCGCGCCGAGACGCTGCTCGGCCAGCGCGGCGAGGTCGACGTCCTGATCCACCTCGACCGGGCAGGACAGCGCCACACCGACCCGAGCGCCGACCTCGACCCCCGTCCACCCGGGTATCCGCGGCGAGATCGCGATCCGGCCGTCGGCCGAAACGACTCCCGGAACGCCGATGCCGACAGCGGAAAGGGCGTGCTTGCCGATACCAGCTGTGGCGAGTGCTTCGTCGAGGGCCGATCGGATGCATCCGACGCGATCGACCGCGTTCGCACCGTCCTGGACCGCGACGGTGACCTCGGCGACGACGGTTCCCGCCAGATCCGCCAGCAGCACGCGAATGTCGCGGACTCCGGCCTCTACACCCGCGACATAGCCGGCGGTGGCGCGGAAGCGGTACTGGCGGGCCGGCCGGCCTCCGGTGGATCGCTGGACGATCCGGGCCTGATCAACGCTGACCAGGCCCTGATCGACCAACTCGACGAGCAGGGCCTCGACCGTCGGACGTGACAAGCCGGTCACCCGAGCCAACTCGGAAACAGAACCCGCCACTCCGTCGCGGAGGGCAACGATGCACTCTGCCGCGTTAAGCCGTCGCAGGACAGCAACATTGCGCTCGTGCGGGCCGACCGTTCGAGACACGGGACCTCCAGTCAGCACGACGGCAATGGCCGTCGCCCTATTCCACTGAAGCCACCGCATTTCGGTGACGGGCGATCACTCGACCATAAGCAACCATCCTTCGTCAACAATCCCGATGGGGCCGAAACTGCCGTTCTACATGGGATTCCTCGGTGGTTCAGGTTATGAAAGTGACGCGAAAAACTGCCCTGAACGCAGGGACGGGATGTCGTCGGCAGACCCGTGCGCCGCGACGCCGTGGGACGAAACCAGAGGGCACGGAGGTTTTTCGATCGGCACGGGGAAATGTCTCCGGAAGGCCGCGACCCGGGCCCTGGATAACGATTTGAGTTCGCGCGCCCACACGGTCGGCAGACCGGACCTTGGACGCGGTTCGGTCTGCCGATCGAGGGAACGGAGGTGCGCTGTTTCAGCCCTGGTTGGCGATCAGGGTCCGGACCAGGCGGAGGCCGACCGAGAGCTGTGCCAGTTCGGGGCCTTCGGTTTCGACGATTTCCTCGAGCATGGAGGAGGCTCGGGACAGGGCTACGGCGTTCTGGTCCTGCCAGGTGATGACTCGGTCCTCGGGCTCGGCGGAGGCGTCGGTGGTGGCCAGGACCTGTTGGGTGAGGCGGGAGTGGACCGCGTGCAGGTCGTCGCGGAGGGCGGCGCGGGCCATCGTCTGCCAGCGGTCGGTGCGGGGCAGGCCGATGATCCGCTCCAGGAAGCGGCCGAGTTGCAGCCGCTCGCCCAGCGCGAAGTGGACCTTGGCGACCTCGAGGATGTCGATGTCGTCGCGGGACGCGGTCTCGACGATGCCGAGGCCGGCGTACGCCGGGGGCAGCACCGCGATCCGGGTCGCGAAATCGTCCGCAACCCCCTTCTGCACAAGGCTTTCCCGCCGCTGCTCGAACAGAGCCAGCTCGCGACCGCGCAGTACGTCGGGCAGCGCCGTGGTCAGCTTCGCGATCCCCGGGCCGAAGAACTCGATGAGGTCCTCGATGTCGACCGGCGGCCGCCGGTTGCTGACCAGCCAGCGCGTCGCGCGCTCGACCAGCGTCCGGGTCTCCAGCCGCATGTGGGTCTGCGTCTCGGCGTCGACGACGTTGTCCAGCTCGGCGTTGCGCGACAGCAGCTCGGGCTGCGAGAAGATCCTGCTGGCCGCGAGGTTCGCGCGCACGACGTCCTCGACCGTCCCGCCGGTCTCCAGCGAGAGCCGGTGGTACGCGGTGATGCCCGACGTGTTCACGAACTCGTTGACGACCTGCGTGGTGATGATCTCGCGCCGCAGCTGGTGGCTCTGGATCTGGTCGGCGAACCGCTCCTTGATCTCCTTCGGGAAGTAGCTGGCCAGCTTGTGCTTCAGGAACGGATCGTCCGGCAGCGTCGTCTTCAGCAGCTCGGCGTCCATCACGATCTTCGTGTAGGCGATCAGCACCGACAGCTCCGGTGACGTCAGCCCGCGGCCCTCGGCCTTGCGCCGCTTGAACTCCGTGACGCTGGGCAGGAACTCCAGTTCGCGGTCGAGCAGACCCTGCCGCTCCAGCCGCCGGACCCAGTCCTGGTGGACGTGCATCAGTGCCGCGGCCTGCGCGCCGGCGTTGGCGAGCGCGATGTTCTGCCGGTAGTTGCTCTTCAGCACCAGCGCGCCGACCTCGTCGGTCATCGAGGCGATGATGTCGTTGCGCTGCTTCTCGGTCAGGTCGCCGTCGGCAACCACCTTGTCCAGCAGGATCTTGATGTTGACCTCGTGGTCGGACGTGTCCACGCCGGCCACGTTGTCGATGAAGTCGGTGTTGATCCGGCCACCGGCCGCGGCGTACTCGATCCGGCCCAGCTGGGTGAAGCCGAGGTTGCCGCCCTCACCGACCGCGCGGGCGCGCAGGTCGGAGCCGTTGATCCGGATCGCGTCGTTGGCCTTGTCGCCGACGTCGGCGTTCGACTCGGCCGACGACTTCACGTACGTGCCGATGCCGCCGTTCCAGAACAGGTCGACCGGGGCCTTCAGGATCGCGTTCATCAGCTCGGCCGGCGTCAGCGTCACCGCACTGCTGTCGATGCCGAGCGCGTCGCGAACCTCGGCCGAGATCGGGATCGCCTTGTCGGTCCGCGGGAACACGCCGCCGCCGGCGGAGATCAGCGACGCGTCGTAGTCCGCCCACGACGACCGCGGCAAGTCGAACAGCCGCCGCCGCTCGGCGAACGAGGGCGCCGCGTCGGGCGTCGGGTCGAGGAAGATGTGCCGGTGGTCGAACGCGGCGACCAGCCGGATGTGCTCGGACAGCAGCATGCCGTTGCCGAACACGTCGCCGGACATGTCACCGACGCCGACGACGGTGAAGTCCTCGTTCTGGCAGTCGTGGCCCATCTCGCGGAAGTGCCGCTTGACCGACTCCCACGCGCCGCGGGCGGTGATGCCCATCGCCTTGTGGTCGTACCCGACCGAGCCGCCGGACGCGAACGCATCGCCCAGCCAGAACCCGTACTCCTTGGCGACCCCGTTCGCGATGTCGGAGAACGTCGCGGTGCCCTTGTCGGCGGCAACGACCAGGTAGGCGTCGTCACCGTCGTACCGGACCACGTCGCGCGGCGGAACGATGTCTCCGGCAACGATGTTGTCGGTGATGTCCAGCAGCCCGGAGATGAGGGTCTTGTACGACGCGATGCCCTCGGCCAGCCACGCGTCCCGGTCGACGGACGGATCCGGCAGCTGCTTGGCGTAGAACCCGCCCTTCGCGCCGACCGGCACGATCACCGAGTTCTTCACCATCTGCGCCTTCACCAGGCCGAGCACCTCGGTGCGGAAGTCCTCGCGCCGGTCCGACCAGCGCAGCCCGCCGCGCGCGACCGCGCCGAACCGCAGGTGCACACCCTCGACCTGCGGCGAGTACACAAAGATCTCGTACTTCGGCCGCGGTTGCGGCAGCTCCGGGATCGCCTTCGGCTCCAGCTTCAGCGACAGGTACGACCGCGGCTGCCCGTCGGCGCCCGGCTGGAAGTAGTTCGTCCGCAGCGTCGCCTTCATCACTGTCAGGTACGACCGCAGGATCCGGTCCTCGTCCAGGCTCCGCACGGTGTCCAGCGCGGCGAGGATCTCCTTCTCCAGCTGGTCCATCCGCATCACGCGGTCCGGGTCGTCGGCCGGGCCGCGGGCCGGGTCGAAGCTGGTCTCGAACAGCTGCACCAGCAGCCCGGCGACGTCGACGTGGTTGAGGAAGGTGTTCTCGATGTAGTCCTGGCTGAACTGCGTACCGCCCTGGCGGATGTAGCGCTGGTACGCGCGCAGGATCGACACCTGCCGCCAGCTGAGGTTGCCGCGCAGTACCAGCGCGTTCAGCTTGTCGGACTCGGCCCGGCCCTGCCAGACGGCCTGGAACGTGTCGGAGAACAGTTTGCGCAGTTCCTCCCGCTCCTCGGTGTCCTCGGGCGCCTTCAGGCCGAAGTCGTAGATGTAGGCCATCGTGCCGTCGTCGCAGCGGATCTCGTACGGCCGCTCGTCGATCACCTCGACACCCATCGCGCTCAGGTGGGGCAGCACCTGCGACAGCGACAGCGCCGTACCGGTCCGGAAGACCTTGAAGCGGCGCTCGCCCTCCCACTCCTCGTCGATCGGGCTGTAGAGCGACATGGCCAGGCCGTCGTCGGCAGGCAGGCTCTCCAGCACGTGAACGTCCTTGACCGCGACGCGCGCGTCGAAGTCCTCCTTGTACGCCTCCGGGAACGCCTGGGCGTACCGGCGGGACAGCTTAGTGACCGCGCCGTCCCCACCCTGCGCGTGCAGGGCCGCGTTGAAGTCGTCGGCCCACGCTCGGGTCGCGTCGATCACCTGCTGCTCGAGCAGGTCGGCGTCGTACTCCCCGACCGTCTCGCCCTGCTTCATCCGGACCACGAAGTGCACCCGCGCCAGCACCGACTCGGTGACGTAGGCGGCGTACGTGACGCCCTCGGCGCCGATCGCGTCCTTGAGGATCTGCTGCATCTTCAGCCGGACCGCGGTGGTGTAGCGGTCGCGCGGCAGGTACACCAGGCAGGACAGGTACCGGTTGTAGACGTCACGCCGTACGAACAGCTTGACCGCGCGCCGCTCCTGCAGGTGCAGCACCGACTGGACGATCGGCAGCAGGTCCTCCACCGGAGCCTGCAGCAGCTCGTCGCGCGGGTACGTCTCCAGTACGTCGAGGAGGCCCTTGCCGCTGTGGCTGTTCGGGTCGAAGCCGGTCAGGCGGAACAGCTCCAGCGCCTTGCGCCGCAGCACGGGCACCTGCATGACGCTCTCGGTGTACGCCGTCGACGACAACAGCCCGATGAACCGGCACTCCCGGACCGGCTCGCCGGCTTCGTCGAACTGCTTGATGCCGACGTAGTCGAGGAACGTCGACCGGTGCACCGTGGACCGCGAGTTGGCCTTGGTGAGGATCAGCAGCTTCCGCTCCTGCGCCTTGGCGCTGACCTCGGGCGGCAGCTTGCCAGAGCCCGGCTTCGGATCCGGCCGGAGGATGCCCAGCCCTGTCCCCGGGCGGCCGCGCAGGATGCCCTGCTGGCCCTCCATGGTGAAGTCGTACTCGCGGTAGCCGAGGAAGGTGAAGTGCTCGTCGGCCAGCCACTCCAGCAGCTCGCGGGCCTCCTCGACCTCGCTCTCGGAGACCGGCAGGTCGGCGGCGTTCAGCCCGGCGGCGATGCTGACCGCCTTCTCGTGCATCTTCGGCCAGTCCTCGACCGCCTCGCGCACGTCGTTCAGCACCTTCTGCAGCTCCCGCTCGAGGGCGCGGTGCTCGGCGACGTCCGCGATCCGCTCGATCTCCAGGTGCATCCAGCTCTCGCGGACCAGGTCGTGCCCGTCCGCCGGCGCGGTGTCGTCCAGGACTTCCTGCAGCGTGCCGGCGACGTCACGGCGGACCACGAACTGCGGGTGGATCAGCAGCTGGAGCTCGAGGTTGCGGTCGGTGATCGCCATCGAGGCGCTGTCGACCAGGAACGGCATGTCGTCGATGACGATCTCGACGACGGTCCGGCCGCTCGCGGACCAGCCGTGCTCGTCGACGGTGGGGGTGAAGACGTGGACCTTCGCCGTACCCTGCGGGCGGCTCATCGCGGACTTGTAGTGGTGCCGCGCGGCGCCCAGGCAGTCGTTCGGCTGACGCTCGGCGACGTCCTCGGCGGCGACGTGCCGGTAGTACTGCTCGAGGAACGTCCTCAGCTTGCCCGGGTCGACCGATTTGTCGTGCCCGTGGGTGCCCGCGGCCACCGCCTTGGCGAGCACATCTGCCTTCTGGACGTCCAGCTTGCTCTGCATTCCCCACCGTCTCCACACGTGACGTCGGCGTCGCTCGCGCCGGACCGCACGACATTGTGCGGTCACTCAGAGATTAGTCCACCTTTGTCACTGGTGTGGTGTCGGGACGGGCCTGTCAGCGATTGTCGAGGCGGAGTGCCAGAGCGGGACAGGCGAGGACTGCGCGGCGCGCATCCGGCAGTTCACCGGCGGTGATTTCGCGGCCGCGGAGGACCGGGAATCCCCACTCGTCGAGCAGGATGTCGTCGGGCGCCAGGCCCGCGCACAGGCCGTGCCCGTCGCACCTGGTCCAGTCGATCTCGAGCGTGTTCATCGGGCTCCTCCAAGAAGTCCCAGCACCGGCCGGCCGCATCCGCGTCCGGTCAGGTGACGCTGTACGTCGTCGTCGAAAACCTCGAGCGCGGACGTGAGGAATCTCGCACTCCCGTCCGGGTGCGCACACGCTCCCCTGCCCGGAACCAGACCGAGGTGCCGGTGCGCGTCGTGCCAGCCCTGCGGGTCGCCGACGGTCAGTCTGGCGAAGTCGTCGACCAGAGCGGCCAGGCCGAACACGCACGGCCCGCACTGGCCGGCTGACTGACTGGACAGCCACTGTGCGACGCGAGTGACCTCACCGAGCGGACAGGTGTCGGATCCGAGCGCCAGGATGATCCCTGCGGACACCTCCGGTCGCTGGAGCGTCACGCCCTGGGTCTGCTCCAGCCAGCGGCCGTGGTACCCACCGAGCAGCACAGGTCCGGCCTCCGCCCCGGCGTACTGCAGGACCGTGTCCAGCGGGATACCGGTCGGTGTCTCGATCACACCGGGCCGCTGCACGGCGCCGGCGATCGTCAGCAGCTGAGTGCCGGGCTCGCTGATCAGTCCGGTGCTGCTGAAGCCACGTGAACCGAGCCGCGCCAGTACGGCGAGCTGTGCGAAGGTCTCGACGTTCGACAGGAACGTCGGCCGCTGGTGGTACCCCTTTCGCGTCGGCAGCACCCTCCGACCAGGAGGTACCGCAGTACCGCCCTCCAGGGCACTCAGCACTGCACGGGCCTCCCCTGCGACGAATCGTCCGGGGGTGTCGGTCACTTCGATCGCCAGCCGGTCGTCACGCTCCATCAGCGCTTCACGAACCGAGGTGGCCGCAGCAGCATCGTGTACGGCGATGAGCACGTGCGGCGCGCCCAGTGCGTGCGCGAGGCCGACCGCACCGTCGAGTACGAGATGTGGCGACCGAGTGAGGAGCAAGCGGTCCTTGCGGCTGACGGGCTCGCTCTCCGAGCCGTTGATCACGACCGCCTCCACTCCGCGAGCTGGGAGGTCCTGCAGCTTCAGCGCAACCGGGAACGCCGCCCCACCACGTCCCCTGAGTCCCACCGCTTCGCACAGCTGGGTGTACTGGTCACGGGTCAGCCCAGGCAGGCTGCCATGAGTCAGGAGATGACGCTGCAGGTCCAGGCGGCCTTGGTCGAGTCCGGCGAGGACTCTGGCCTCACCGATGACTCTGACGTCGTCGACGGTGATCATTGGGTCCTCCAGGCACGGGTGAGCTTCGGGGCTGCGTTGAGTCGGTAGAAGCCGGCAGTGGCGACTGCGGCCAGGCAGCTGATGGTGATGGCGAGCATCCACGGCGTACTGCGGTCAGTACCGGCGAGGAGCGCGTGCCCGATGGACAGCAGCCAGCCGACCGATGCGGCGATGTGGAGCTTGCGCCAGTACTTCGTGAACGTCGCGGAGGCGGCCAACCGACCACGGGCTGCGCCGAGGAGAGACGCCAGTACCAGGCTGTAGAGAGCGAGCACGCCGACTGCCATCGCGAACGGCCGGTAGCCGGAGGCGAACGGCCACACCAGAACGGTCGGGCTGATGGCCACGTAGCTGTCGGCGATCACCGCGGTCAGGTGGGTCGCCAGGAGGACCAGTCCGGTCACAGCGGCCGAGCGGTGCACGTACTGCAGCCAGAACCTGCGCTCCGGTCGGCGGACGTTGGGCATGACCATGCCGAGCACGGCCGACAGCGTGAACATGACCATGGTGACCACACCGGCGGCGCGGGCCAGGTACCACAGCGTCATCAGGCAGCCCTGCGAGTCGTCGGCCAGCCCGACAGCTCGGTGATCTCACCGTCGTCGGCGACCAGCCGGGCCGGGTGACCGGCCAGCTTCAGCCGACCGAGTGCAGCGTCGCCAGTGGCCACAAGTGCAGTGCTGAAGGTGTTCGCACGTACTGCGGTCGGCGCCCAGACGGATGCGGTCCGGTACGGACCTTCCGCGGGCAGTCCGGTGCGTGGGTCGATCACGTGGTGGTTGTAGCCAGTTGGCGTCTGCCAACGCCGTACCGTGCGGGTCGACGTCGTGAGACCGCCGTGAGCCAGCGTGACGAGTATGCCCTTCTCACCGGCGCGCTCGGCGACCGTTATTACCCAGGGCTTCGTCGGCGCACCGGCTGCCCGGAGATCGCCGCCGATCTCTACGAGGACTGCGCAGCCGTAGCGCTTGCTGATGACGTTGGCAGCGCGGTCGGCGGTCCAGGCCTTGGCGGTAGCGCCCAGGTCGAGAGCGCAGTCCTTGGGCACGCCGAGCAGGGCGAGTTTGCGGTTGAGGCGGACCTCCTGCCAGCCCACGACCGGCTTCGCCTCGTCGGGTGCCTGCGGGAAGCGGCGCCGTACCGTCTCGATGTCGGCGTCGTACCCGGCCGCGATCACCGCCGGGCCGACAGTCGGGTCGACCGCGCCGCCGCTCATCTGGGCCGCGACCAGGCTGACGTCGACCAGATCGACGAGCAGCCGGGACACCGGTACGAGCGCGCCGGCGCGGCTGTTCACGATCGACAGCTCGGAGTCCGGCCGGAACCGGCTGGCGGCCTTGTCGACGCGGTCCATCAGCGCCTTGAGCTCACCGCAGGCCGCCCCCAGTACGGCGGGGTCGTCGACGGTCAGGCGGACCGTGCAACTCCACGCGGTCCAGGTGCGGGAGGCGGTCATGACCCGTTGCTCCCACCCTGCGAGCTGGAGCTGGAGCTGGAGCTCGACGAGCCGAGCCCGCTCGAGCTGCTGCTGTCGTCCGAGCTGCTCGAGCCCGAGCTGCTCGAGCTTGAGTCGTCGGAGCTGGTCGACGTTGCCGTCGTACCGGTGCTCCCGCTGTCGGAGTTCTTGGCCGACACGACCGCGACCGAGATCCCGGTCGCGCCGACGCCGAGTACGGCGGTGGCTATCGCGGCTGCGGACGCCCGGTGCAGCCAGCGCCGGCGGGTGGACTGGGGTTTGCCTGTGGTGACCATGGCATCAGCCTCGGTCGAAGCTCCTCAGCCGCACTCCAAGAGAGGATCAAGCCACCGTCAAGTTCTGCTGAAAGCTCTCTGAGAGGGCTTCTCAGGAGCGGTCCTCCAGCGGGCAGGCGGTGTCGCAGTGCTTGCCGATGGTGGCGACGACCTCGTCCGAGACCTCGCCGAGGACCGTCATCCGGTCGGGGCCGAACACGTCGACGAAGAACTCGCGGACCCGGGCCGCGTGCGCCGGAGCGCACTCCTTGATCGCGGCCAGGCCCTCCTCGGTGATGGCGATCTCCGGGTAGCGGGACTCGCAGGCCTCCTTGCGGATCAGGCCGCGCTTCTCCATCCGGGTCAGGTGGTGCGACAGCCGGCTCTTCTCCCATTGGGTCGACCGGCTCAGCTCGAACGCGCGCATCCGCCCGGACGCCGACTCCGACAGGTTGACCAGGATCTCGAAGTCCGACTTGGACAGGCCGAAGTCCCGCTGGAGGTGGCGCTCCAGGTGCGTCTCCAGCGTCCGGGTCATCAGCAGATAGCTGCGCCACGCCTTCTGCTCGTCGTCGTCGAGCCACGGTCCTTTGCTCACGAACACCATCCTACCCGGTCGGGTTGACACATCAACCAAACGAGCTACGATCGGTTGAGTTGACACATCAACCCAACCTTCTGGGAGCAGATATGAGCAAGCTGATCGCTGTCGTCGGCGCCACCGGAAGCCAGGGCGGCGGCCTCGTCCGCGCGATCCTGGCCGACACCTCCGGCGAGTTCGCCGTCCGGGCTCTGACCCGGAACCCGGACTCCGCAAAGTCGCGCGAGCTGGCCGCGGCCGGCGCCGAGGTGGTCGCCGCCGACCTCGACGACGAGGCGAGCGTGCGGGCCGCGTTCGACGGCGTGTACGGCGCGTTCGTGGTGACGAACTACTGGGTCGAGCGGACCCCCGAGGAGGAGGCCGCGCGGACCCGCGCCGAGATGGAGCTCGACCAGGCCGAGATCGCCGCCCGGGCCGCCCGCGACGCCGGCGTCGAGCACCTGGTCTGGTCGACGCTCGAGGACACGAGGAGGTTCTTCGCCGGCCGCGACGACGTGCCGAGCCTGGACGACGGGCGCTACAAGGTCCCGCACTTCGACGCGAAGGGCGAGGCCGACGAGATCTTCACGAAGTACGGCGTGCCGACGACGTTCCTGCGGACCACGTTCTACTTCGATGCCTTCATCAACGGCATGCCGCCGACCCGCAACGCCGACGGCAAGCTGACCATCACCATCCCGATGGCCGACCGCCCCCTGTCCGGCGTCGCCTCCGAAGACATCGGCCGCACGGCGCTGGCCATCCTCAAACACCCCGACCTCATCGGCGAAACCATCAGCATCGCCGGCGACCACCTCACCGGTGAGCAATACGCCGCCGCCCTGTCCGAGGCCCTCGGCGAAGAGGTCATCTACCACGCCCCGTCGTGGGAGGAGTTCCGCGAGTACCCGTTCCCGATGGCCGTAGAAATGTCCAACATGTTCCAGTTCTACGCCGAAGACCACGCCCGCTTCACCGGCGACCGCGACCTCACAAAGGTCCGCGACCTCAACCCCGAACTCGAGTCCTTCGCAACCTGGCTCGACAACCACCGCGACGAACTCAAAGCCTCACAAAACTGACGATTCCACACCTCACCCGGGCGGCCCGCTGGTCTCGCCGTACCCGCCGTGCACCTGTGAGTGACCTTGTGACCGGCGTGTGGTCAGCTGCCATGGTCAGCGGATCTCGCTCCAGCGGGCTCCGGTCCGAGGTGGCAGGTCGAGCGAGCGGGCTGCCCAGTTGAGGCAGATCACGGAGATACGTTGAAGACCCTGCGGAGCCACTGCGGAGCCTGCGTCTCGTGAGCGGCCCGGCGAGCGCCCAGGCAGGTCTTGCGTTCGATGGTCACGGTCTATTTAATGGTTAGACCGTGACAAGGTAGGAGGCGGCATGGCCACGTACTCGATCTGGGAATCTCGGTTCCCGCCTGAAGCAGCCGAGCGGGGGCGCACGATCACCAAGGCGATCTGGCAGGACATGCTCGGTTTCGACGGCTACCTGCGGCACGAGCTCCTCGTCGACGCCGACGATCCGGGGCACCTGCTGGTGGTCAGCCAATGGACGAGTCAGGCACCCGCGGACGCCGCACTGCGCGCCTACGCCGGGCATCCCAACGCCGTCGCTGCCAACGAGCTGGTGACCGAGCCGCGCCGCCGGATCGTGGCAAACCCGGCTTGATGGGTTGCCATGGCACGGTCGACCCGGCTGACCCGAAAGACCTCCGGCCGGGAAACGCGGACGATGGGCGTTGTTAGCCCCACGAGCGCCGGGGGCGCGGACACACTGGTGCAGCTAGCCAACCTCGGTCGACCGCGCCGTCCCGCGCGGACCCGCACCAGCGAGGCCGAACCGGTGCTCCCCGACCCCGAGACGGCTGCCCGGCAGCTGACCGGGATCGTTGACCGGGCCGTTCGCGAGGCCGACCTGCCCGACCTTCGCCGGCTGCAGCAGGCGGCCAGCAAGGCAGCAGACGCGTTGGTGGCCGGCCGCCGTCCAGACGTCAGGCAGCTCAATATCCTGGCCCGCGGCGCAACGGCGCGAGTCGAGCTTGTGGTCGCCGACGAAGGACTGCGTCAGCAGATGGTCTGGGACGACGCCTCCGTTGTCGCGGAACTTGCCCGACGCCTCATCGGCGAACTCGCCACCATCGACCCACTGCGGATTCGGGTCTGCGGTCGCGACGTCTGCACCCTGGTCTTCTACGACACCACCCGCTCCCGCACGCAACGCTGGCACGCCGAGAACCCGTGCGGCTGGCGAGAACGCCAGGAACAACGCCGTCGACCGTAACCGCCCCCACGCACGACGGGGTCGCGGATTTTGCCGACACCCATCGGACCGCGTGATCCCGCTCGGATCGGTCAACGGCGTACCTGATAGCGCAGGTGAAGCACCCGGTTGCCCTGGATCATCACGTCGGGATCCTCCAACAGGTGCTGCGCGTGGACCGACCCGAAGTAGCGCTTGCCGGACCCGAACACCACGGGTACGACGTCCATGCGCACCTCGTCGACCAGGCCCGCGGCAAGCACCTGGCCGCCGACGTCGCCGGCGGCGATCTCGACCAGGCGGTCACCGGCAAGCTCCTGCGCCTTGGCCACGGCTGCCTCGACGCCGTCGAGGAAGTGGAACGGCGCCTCAGAGTCCCAGCCCTCGGGCTCCGGCCGGTGCGTCACGACGACCATGTGGTCCATCCCGCCCGGCGGCTTGCCGTCCCAGCCGTCCGTCAAGTCGAAGACGTGGCGGCCGACGACCGTCACCCCGATCTGGTCCCAGTACGGCCGGATGTAGTCGTAGGAGGTCTGCGACACCTTCAGCGCGCCGCTCTCGTCCAACGGGACGTCACCGCCGGACAGCCAGTCGAACAGCGGTCCAGGCTGGTCGTTCTCGTCCGCGACGAAGCCGTCGACCGACACCGAGCTGTACATGACCACCTTGCCCACGGGGCCCTCCTCTGCTTTGGGATGCCCTCAAATTAGCGTGTCGTGAGCTGTCGCTCTTGTACGAAATCAATCGGCCGGTAGCGGCCAGCCGTCCAGCGTGTGACCGGGGTGTTCGCGCAGGAACCGGCGCCGGACTTCGACGTACCGGGTCGGCGTGAGCCCGGTGAATGCCTGGAACTCGTGGCCGAAATGGGCCTGGTCGAAGTAGCCTGCGCGAGCAGCGAGCTCGCCCCAGTCAATCGGTCCGGCGGGGTCGATCGCCAACACGGTGCCGGCGAAGCGGTAACTGCGGGCCAGCCGCTTCGGTGTGACGCCGACGAGCTCCTTGAACCGCTTGGCTAGATGAGTGCTGCTGACCCCGGTTGCCACGCTCAGATCGCCGATCGCGACCGCCCCGCTCGTCGCCGCGATAACGCTGCTCGTATGGCGGACCAGCCCCAGGCCGGCGGTCTCGCACAGCCGTCGCATCAGCTCCTCCTCGAGCAGCGTCAGCATCTCGTGTGGTCCGTCCGCCGTGGCCAGCCGGTCGCGCAGCTCAGCAACGGCGGGGCGGCCCCAAACCTGCTCTATCGTCACTGGCCGGTCACACAGCTCGGCCGCCGGCATCGGCAGGAACGGCGCCGGCCCCCACGGCTTGAAGTGGACGCCGACTGACCGGGTCCGGGGTGGGTAGCCGAAGTCCCACGCGCGGGTGGGCATGGTGACAACGCAGCCGTCGGCGTACTCGGCCGTCTCGATGTCGCTGCCGCCACGGATGTGGAACGGCGCCCCGAGGTTGACGATGAGCAACGCCGACGGCGCCGGCGGCAGGGTCAGCCGGGCGTACGGCGCCGTACCCTCCAGGTAGTAAAGGTCGTCGATCAGCCCGTCCAGCGGCGGTCGCGGCACTCTGGACACGTACTCCACACCCACAGCATCGCCGACGCCCGCCTCCGCCGCACGCCGGGATGGTCCAGCCGATAGCAGTCAGTGGCTATGCGGGGAAGGCCTTCCAGTGTCCTTCGGAGATGACTTCGACGGTGCCGTCGGTCACCTTGATGGCGGTCTGGTCGTCGATGGCGTAGGCCGGGGCTGCGATGTCGGCGGCCCATCTCTCCGCATCGGCCATGGTGTTCTGCGGCATCTGCTCGTGGTCCAGGTGCGGGTAGATCGAGAAGTCGACGACCCCGAGCATGCGGTCGTCCGGCGCAGCAGGCCAGTTGACGAAGTCCTTACCGATCCGGGGCGTCATCACCATGCTGCCGGCACTGAGCCCTACCCAGACCGTCTCGGGCAGCGACGAGATGACGTCCGACAGCCCTGACTCCCGCATCCAGTGACACAGGTACGTCGCGTCGCCGCCGTCCACCAGCAGTACGTCGGCGTCTCGGACCCACGGCAGCCACCGCTCCTCGCCGATGCTGGGCAGCGCGGTGAGCTCCAGGACGCCCAAGGACGCCCAGCCCAGACTGGTCAGCATGTGGAACGGAGGCTCGCCTGCGATGGACCTCCGCACCGAGGCGGGCCCAAGCATCGGGTGACCCCACTGTGCCGTGGGGATGCAGAGCGCAGCGGACTCGGAGATCGGCTTGCCCAACAGATCGACCAGCGCATCGCGGATGCTCTCGTTCGTGATGCCGCCGGACGTGAGAAGAAGCTTCACAACACCTCCCGAGTCGAGTACGACGGATTCGTGCGCCATGGGCACACCGCAGACACGCCGAACACTACGTTCCGGATCCGACAATCCCCGCGAGGAGATTCGGCGGGGTAGCGGGGTGTCAGCGCTTGGTGAGGGAAGTTAGGAGCGTTTGCAGGGTGGTCAGGGTGGCCAGGGCGACGACCTCGGACGGGTCGCCGTCGAACTTGTGCTGGTCGACGATCTCACCGTCCGACGAGCTGAGCGCGACATAAACGGTCCCGGGTGGGTGCCCCTCCTCGGGATCCGGTCCGCCCACTCCCGTCACTGCGACGGCGACGTCTGCGCCGAGCAGGTCAGCGCAGCCTTTGGCCATCTGTACGGCGCAGCGCGCGTTCACGACTGGTCCGGGATCGACGCTCAGGACGCGGAACTTCGTTTCGGACGCATACGCGACAACCCCGCCGGCGAACCACACACTCGAATCCGCCGCGGCGCCGAGCCGAGAGGCGATCGCCCCGCTGGTCAAGGACTCCGCAACGGCAACACTCAGCCCCTGCGCGAGCGCCGTACTGCCGATGCGCTCCGCGATCTCGGCCGCGATCCTCGTCAGGTCTCCGTCAGTCATGTCTCCTCATCCGGCCGAGGCGCCACTCCAGGCGCCGGCACTTCGTCTCGCCGCATCCTAGGGCGCGGCCGAGCACGGTTGCCTGAGGAGTGTCGGCTGTTGGCGGGCGGGTACCGCAGGGCAGAGGACGAGCGAGAGGACGAGGATGAGCAGCGATCCGAGGACCCGGTACGCCGGGCCTGATGAGCAGGAGCCGCAGAACCAGGAGCACCCGGGGCACAGCGGCGCCATGGATCCGGAGCCGGACTACGGCGAAGCGTCGTACCGCGGCACCGGGAAGCTGACGGACAAGCGGGCGCTCATCACCGGTGGCGACTCCGGGATCGGGCGTGCGGTGGCGCTCGCGTTCGCCCGGGAAGGCGCCGACGTGATGATCTCGCACCTCGAGTCCGAAGAGACCGATGCCCGGGAGACCTGCCGCCTGGTCCGGGACTCCGGCCGCAAGGCAGCCTCCCTGGCCGGTGACATCCAGGACGAGCAGCATTGCCGGCAGCTCGTCGACCACTGCGTCGAGGAGTTCGGCGGGCTGGACATCTTGGTCAACAACGCCGCGTACCAGATGTCGCAGGACAGCATCGCGGACATCACCACCGAGCAGTTCGACCGCGTGCTCAAGACCAACGTCTACGCGATGTTCTGGCTGTCCAAGGCCGCTCTCCCGCACCTCACGCCCGGCTCGTCGATCATCAACACGACCTCGATCCAAGCGTACGAACCGTCGCCCAATCTGCTCGACTACGCCACCAGCAAGGCGGCGATCCTCAACTTCACCAAAGGTCTCGCCCAAGAGCTCGGTCCCAAGGGGATCAGGGTGAACGCCGTGGCCCCTGGCCCGATCTGGACACCGTTGATCCCGGCCACGATGCCCGCGGAGAAGGTCGGCGAGTTCGGGGCCGACACCCCGCTCGGTCGCGCCGGACAGCCGGCCGAACTCGCGCCGGTCTACGTCTTCCTCGCCTCCGACGACTCGACCTACATCACCGGCGAACGTATCGGCGCCACCGGCGGCCGACCGCTCCCCTAGGCGACGACGATGTACAACCGCGAGGAAGAAGACTCCGGCGAACGACTCGACCGCCACTGGGACGAACTGCTGCAGGAACTGCGGCTCGCCCAGACCGGCACCCAGATCCTGTTCGCCTTCCTGCTCAGCATCGCCTTCCACCACCGCCGCACGCAGCCCGACTGACTTTCAGCTCGCAGCGATCAGGGCCTGAGGTGCAGCCTGTTTGATGCGGGTGTTGAGCCAGGTGAGTTGCTGGCTGGTCTCGGTTTGGCAGGCGGTCGCGGCTTCGAGTAGGTCGGGGTCCCGGAGGCCCTGGGCGGCTTGGGCGATCACGGTCCAGGTGACGTCGACGAAGGACGCGAGTGCGTACAGGTCCTGGAGATCGCGCAGCAGACCGACCCCGCCCGAGCGCGCACCGCCGAACTCCGCGGCCTTCAAGCGCTCCGGTTCGTTGTCCGCGTCTTCGCCATAGCGGTGGGCAGCCCCTTGCAACCGCTCCACGTGCGCACGTGACTTGCCCGCGAGCAGCTCGCACAGTTGCACGATGTCCGGCTCGTCCCCGTGCCCCTCCCCGATCTGGTCGAACGCGTCGGCCAACGCGCCTTCCGCGTGCCGCAGCAGTCCGAGGTACGTCGACACGTGCATCAGCGCTCCACCTTCCGTACGCGCACCGCGGCCACCTTGAAAAGCGGCTGCTTCGACACCGGGTCCCACTCCGTGATCGTCACTTCGTTCGCCGCGGTCGGCGGTCCGTCCGCGTTGTCCCAGTAGCCGAAGTGGAAGGGCAGGAACACGACTCCAGAACGCGGCGTACCGACCCGGCATTCGGCCTCGACGCGGCCGCGAGCCGACTCGACCACCACCGTCTCGCCCGCCTTCACCCGCAGCTCGCCGGCGTCTTCCTCGGAGAGCTCGACCCACATCCGCGGCTCGGCACGGCGCAGCCTCGGCGATCGGCCTGTCTTCGTCCGCGTGTGGAAGTGGTACGGCGACCGCCCGGTCGTCCCGATCAGCGGGAAATCCGCCGAGGTCGTCTCCGGCGGCGGCGTGAAGTCGACCGCCTTCAGGAACGCTCGTCCCGCCGGCTGCTGGGCCTTGTACTTCTCGGGCGTCGTCGCGCCACCGGTGATCAGGTCGTGCCCATAGTCCTCGCAGACCGCCGGATCGGTCGGGAACACCGCATCCGCGTACAGGCGATCGGTGCCCTCGGGCTGATCCGGCGTACACGGCCACGGGATCCCGCTGTCTCCGCGAAGGGCGTCGTACGTCAGACCGGAGTAGTCGCAGGGCCGCCCGCGGCTGCACTCCTTCCACGCGTCGAACGCGTCCTCCGGCGTCCTCCAGCTGATCAGACGACGACCGTCGCTGTCGCGGAAGTCCATCCGGTCCGCGTAGTCGAGGAAGATCTCCAGGTCGCTCCTGGCTTCTCCTGGCGGTCGGACGGCCTGCTCGGACAGATGCACGGTCCGGCTGGCGTTGGTGAACGTGCCCTGCTTCTCGCCCCACAGCGCGGCCGGCAGGACCACGTCGGCGTACGCCGCTGTCTCGGTCAGGAAGCCGTCCTGGACGACGAGGAACAGGTCCTCCTTGTCGAGGATCTTGCGGATCCGGCCGAGCTCGGGCAACGACACGGCCGGATTGGTGGCAGAGATCCACAGGAAGTCGATCGAGCCCTGCTCGACGTACCGCCACAGCTGCATCGCGTGCGTCGGCGGCGCCCAGTGCGGGATCACCTGCCGGTCGACGTTCCACAGCTGGGCAAGCTCGTCGATGTGGTCGGGGTTCGCCCAGTTCCGGAAGCCGGGCAGGTCGCCGTCCGCGCCGCACTCCCGGGTGTTCTCGGCGGTCGGCTGACCGTTCATCTGCAGTACGCCGCAGCCCGGCTTGCCGATCAGGCCGCGCAGCAGGTGCAGGTTGTTGACCTGGCACGAGGCGGCCGTCGCCTGATGCGACTGGTAGAAGCCCTGCAGGACAGTGGACAGGACTCGATCGCTGGTGCCGAAGATCTCGGCCGCCCGGCGCAGATCACCGGCGGGTACGTCGCAGATCTCGGCGACCTTCTCCGGGGTGTACGGCTCGACGGTCTGCGCGAGGTCGTCGTACCCGAGGGTGTGTTGATCGACCCAGGCACGATCGATCCAGTCGTGAGCGATGAGCTCGTGGACCAGGCCGTTCATCAGCGCCTGGTTCGTCCCCGGGAGTGGGCGGAGGTGCACTCCACCGGTGCGTAGCGCGGTCTCGGCGACCGGCGTCATCCGCGGGTCGACGGCAACGATCGCGGGCGTGTCAGGGCCCTCGATCCGGTCGAGGACGCGGGACCAGAGCACGGTCTGCGTCGCGGCCATGTTGTGGCCGAACAGGAAGATCGCGTCACAGGCCTCGATGTCGTCGTAGCTCCCCGGCTGACCGTCCGAGCCGAATGTCTCCTTGAGGGACGCGGCCGCCGTCGCCGTACACAGCCGGGTGTTGCCGTCCATGTGCGGCGTACCGAGACCGGCCTTCCCGATCACGGCGAGCGTGTAGTACTCCTCGAGGAAGAGCTGACCACTGGTGTAGAAGCCGTGCTGCAGCGGTTGACGGCGCTTCGACTCGGCAACGATCCGGTCCATCGCGGCGTCCCAGCTCGTCTCGATCAGCGCGCTGTTGTGGCGAACCAGCGGTCGAGTCAAACGGTCCTGATCGCTCCACTGCCAGGACGCGTACAGCCCCTTCGGACCGAGGCGGCCGTGGTTGATGCGGTCTCCTGCTCGTCCGCGTACGCCGACCATCCGCCCGTCCTTGACCGCGATGTCGCAGCCACAGCCGTTGCTGCACAGCACGCACGCCGACTGCACCCAGCGGTCCACCTCGTCCTCGGCCACCGCGAGTTCTTGATCGACCCGCACGGGCCATTCCGTGTCTCGCCCGTGCGGCGTCCGCGGCCCCCAAACATCCTGCACACGATCAGCCATGACCGACCGGTACCCACCTGCCCCGGTTTCACGGGGTGAGCAGAATCTTGACTGCGCCGTCGGCCTTCTGCTGGAACATCTGGTACGCCGCGGGGCCGTCTGCCAGCGGCACGTGGTGGGTCGCGAAACCGTCGACCCCCAACGGATCGTCGTCGGTGAGGAGCGGGAGGATCTGGCCGCTCCACCGGCGGACGTTCGCCTGCCCCATGCGGAGCTGGACCTGCTTGTCGAACATCGTCAGCATCGGCAACGGATCCGCTGCTCCGCCGTACACACCTACCAGCGAGATCGTGCCGCCGCGGCGAACGGTGTCCACGGCAAGCAACAACGCCGCGAGGCGATCGACCCCAGCCTTCTGCATGAACGTGCGCTGGACCGTGTCCGGAAGCAGACCGGCGACCTGCTGCGTGATCCGCGCGACCGGCGAGCCGTGGGCCTCCATCCCGACCGCGTCGATCACCGAGTCCGATCCGCGACCGGCGGTCCGGTCGCGGATCGTGTCGGCGACGTCGGCGGCGTACTCGACCGTCTCGATTCCGTTGCCCTGGGCCCGTTCGAGTCGCGCCGGGACGAGGTCGACGCCGATCACCCGATGACCGCGGTGCTTCGCGATCCGGCAGGCCATGTCGCCGATCGGGCCGAGACCGAGCACGACGACCGTGCCGCCGTCCGGGATCCCGGCGTACTCGACTGCCTGCCAGGCGGTCGGGAGCACATCGGAGAGGTAGACGAACCGGTCGTCGGGCGGCCCGTCCGGCACCTTGATCGGGCCGTACTGCGCCTGGGGCACCCGCAGGTACTCCGCCTGGCCGCCCGGCACCTGCCCGTAGAGCTTGGTGTAGCCGAACAGCGCCGCGCCCATCCCTTGCTCGCGGACCTGTGTCGTCTCGCACTGCGTCTGCAGTCCTTGATCGCACATGAAGCACGACCCGCAAGCGATCTGGAACGGTACGACGACGCGATCCCCCGCGTGCAACCCTCCTACCTCGGACCCCGTCTCCTCCACGACGCCGATCACCTCGTGCCCGAGCACGTCACCGGCATCCAGGAAGGGGCCCATCACCTCGTACAGATGCAGGTCGGACCCACAGATCCCCGACGAGGTGACCCGCACGATGGCATCGGTAGGCTCCTCGATCCGCGGATCCGGCACCTCGCCGTACTCGATCTTCCGCTTCCCCTGCCACGTCAGCGCCTTCATCGGTCCTGAGTTCCCCTGTCCATGGGCCACGAAACGCCGCGGACACTCGATGGGAACGGGTGGTCCGCCGGGTGGTTCGGGGTGGGTACTGGCCGGGGGTGTTCGAGGACTTCGTGCTGGAGCAGTTGGAGATCGACGGGCAGCGGATCCGGGTTCGGTACGGCGGGCGGGGGCCGGCCGTCGTACTGCTTCATGGGCATCCGCGGACGCACACGACCTGGTACGCCGTCGCGCCGGAGCTGGCAGCGGCGGGGTTCACCGTGGTGTGCCCGGACCTGCGCGGCTACGGGCAATCCGGCAAACCCGTCACCGACGCCGACCACACGCCGTACTCCAAGCGCGCGATGGCACGCGACATCGTCGGCCTGATGGACGCGCTCGGCCACGAACAGTTCGCCGTCACCGGTCACGACCGCGGCTCGTACGTCGCCTATCGCACCGCACTCGACCACCCCGACCGCGTCAGCAAGCTCGTCGTGATGGACAGCGTCCCGGTCGTCGAGGCGCTGGAGCGCTGCGGCGCCGAGTTCGCGGCCGCCTGGTGGCATTGGTGGTTCTTCGCCCAGCAGGAGAAGCCCGCCGAGCGCGTGATCTGCGCCGATCCCGACACCTGGTACGACGCCTGGACCAAGAACTCGCCCCAGGCTCTCGGACCGGAGAACCACGCTGACTTCCTGGCCGCGATCCGCAACCCGGCGACCGTGCACGCGATGCTCGAGGACTACCGAGCCGGCCTGACCATCGACCGCCACAACGACGAACTCGACCGAGCCGCCGGCCGCCGGATCGAATGTCCCACCCTGGCTCTGTGGTCGACCGACGACGACATGGAACAGATCTACGGCGACGTCGTCGATGTGTGGCGGCCTTGGTGCCGCGAGGTCGACGGCTACGGCATCAAGAGCACCCACCACATCGCCGAACGCAACCCCCACGACCTGATCCGGGCCCTGCGCACCTTCCTGTAGCCGGGACTACCGGGGTACGTCCCCGCGCCAGGTGCCGGTCTCGGTACCGCGGCTCTCGATGAACTCCTTGAACCGCTGGAGATCGCCCTTCACCCGGCCCTCCACCACGCCGAACTTGTCACCGACCTTCTCCAGGAAACCCTCGGGGTCGATGTCCATCTGAGCGGTCACCCGGCTGGTGCTGTCGGACAGTTTGTGAAACGTGACGACACCGGCATGGTTGGGCCCCGAGTCGGACTTCCAGGCAACCCGTTCGTCCGGGTGCTGCTCGGTCACCGTGGCGTCGAACTCCCGTGTCGCACCGCCGACCTTCACCACCCAGTGGTTGTGCGTCGCGTCCAACTGGCGAATCTCTTCCACACCTTCCATGAACTGCGGGAAGGACTCGAACTGCGTCCACTGGTTGTACGCCGTCGTCACCGGCACATCGACATCGATCGACTGCGTGATCGTGCTCATATCTCCCTGCCTCCTGAAACTGGACAAGTCTTCTCGGTGCCCACCGCCCGGACTTGTATCCATCCAGACTCGAGCGATGTTCACGAACCCCGCCGTCAGCGTGGCGTTGCGGGCTGGGGTGCGGTTTGCGAAGTGGGTGGGCTGGTACAGGGGGCGCATGGTTAAGCCGAGGGTTGTCATCGTCGGGGCCGGGTTTGCCGGGTTCCACGCCGCGCGGCGGCTCAGCCGGGTGGCGAGAGGGCGGGCCGAGGTGGTGGTCGTGAATCCGACCGACTACTTCCTCTACGTACCTCTCCTGCCCGAGGTCGCCAGCGGCATCCTCGAGCCGCGGCACGTGACCGTATCGCTCGCCGAGGAGCTGCCAGGCGTGCGGCTGGTGCTCGGCGAGGTCGACGGGCTCGACCTCGAGAGCAAGACCGTGCGGTACGCCGATCCGACCGGCGCGCCGGGTGAGCTCGGGTACGACCGGCTCGTCATCGCCGCCGGCAGTGTGAACAAACTGCTGCCCATCCCGGGCGTCGCCGAGTACGCGCACGGGTTCCGCGGCATTCCCGAGGCGGTCTTCCTCCGCGATCACCTCACGCAGCAGATCGAACTGGCGGACGCCACCGACGACCAGGCCGAACGCGACGCACTGTGCACCTTCGTGGTCGTCGGCGCCGGCTACACCGGCACGGAGGTCGCCGCACACGGCGTCCTTTACACCGCGCTGCTCCAGAAGCGTCACCCACGGCTGAGCGAGCAACGCATGCGCTGGATGCTCCTCGACGTCGCCGACCGCGTCCTCCCCGAGCTGGACGAGCGGCTGTCCCGTACGGCGGACGCGGTACTGCGTGAGCGCGGCGTCGACGTACGGATGGGTGTTTCGGTCGAGGAGGCTGCGGAGTCCGGCGTGCGCCTCACTGACGACTCCTTCGTACCGACGCGCTCGCTGATCTGGTGCGTCGGCGTACGACCGGACCCCGTGGTCGACGGACTCGGGCTGAAGACCGACAAGGGCCGGCTCGTTGTCGACGAGTACCTGCAGGTGCCGGGACACCCCGAGGTCTTCGCCTGCGGTGATGCGGCCGCCGTACCAGACCTGACGCGTCCCGGCGAGGTCACGCCGATGACCGCGCAGCACGCAGAGCGCCAGGGCAAGCAGGCTGCGGACAACGTGGCGGCCAGCTTCGGGACCGGTGAACTGCGGCCTTACAAGCACCACGACCTCGGCTTCGTCGTCGACCTAGGCGGCACGCAGGCGGCAGCCAATCCCCTCCACGTCCCGCTCGCCGGCCTACCGGCGAAGGCAGTCACCCGCGGCTACCACCTGCTGTCCATGCCGGGCAACCGCATCCGCACCGCGACCGAGTGGCTGTACGACGCCGTACTTCCCCGCCAGACCACACAACTCGGCGTCATCCCAGCCGAAAGCGTCCCCCTGGACACCGCCGCCCCCGAACACATCACAAGAGGCCGCCGCCGATAACAGGACTTCGTTGCGTCAACGCCTTCCTCGTAATCGGTTCGCCGCCCGGGCCCTGCGATTGGCGAGGCGCGGCCGCAGCCCGCTCGCGGCCGGGTCCAGCTCGATGTTGCGGACGACCGCGGAGTCCGGCTCCGAGTTGTCCGTGCGGTGCTGCGGGTCGGCAGGTGCCTGCACGCCAGGATTGCCCTGAATCGTGCGGTACTCCTCCTCGACGGCGGGATCCACAGCCTGCGTCTCCACCGCCTGCTGGCGTTTCCTGGTGATGTTGTAGGAGAGCCAGATCCCGGCCGCGCCGGCCAGCATGATGATCACGCCGACCACGGACAGATCGACTGCCCCGCTCCGATCCTTGATGCCGAAGGCAAGAATCGCGCCGACGACGATCAAGAAGATCCCTGCCCCGATACTCATGTTGCCTCCAGGACCCGATAGAGCTGTCACTCATCCGGTACCCACAGTCACACACAGTCATTCCCCGACGCTTGATTGGCTCGATCCGAGAACCACCGAAGATGTGTAACAGCTGAGAGCCGGGGCACCGCACACTGTAAGGAGTACCGGTCCCTCGAGAGACCGGTGGTTCCCAGGTCCCAGCGTTCAGACCAGCAGCGCAGGGACCGCCTGGAACAAGCTCGATCAGCCTTCGACGCCGGTCGAGTTGTGTGGCGTGCCTACCGGCTTGCTCTCGGGCGAGCCGCGCTCGCGTAGGTAGATGCTCAGCACGGCCATCGATCCGACCGCGAGGAACTCCGACTGCCAGTTCTGCAGGCTTCGGCTCCAGAAGTCGGCCGAGCCGGCATAGGACAGCCACGACACCGGATCCTGGAGCTGCCTCAACTGGTCCTCGTTGAACGTCGACCAGCCCGCGACCGACTGCACCAGCCAACAGGCCAGGAACACCGACCCCATCACCAGACCCAGCGACGACGAGAACACCTTGGTCCGCCAACCACCCACGCGCGCCCAACGCGGCGAGTCAGGGCCGGCATGGGCGCCGACCTTCTGCTCCTCGTCGGACTCCCGCCCCGCCTTGTCCAGCGGCTTGGACTCCGGTGAACCGCGTTGCACCAGCCACACGGTCAACACGATGTAGAGCAAGAACTGCAGATACTCGCTCTGCCAGTTCTCGGTAACGTCCACGGCGAAGTCGGCCGACGTGACGTACCGGCCGAAGGTCACCGTCGCCAGGCCGTCGGTGATCTGCTGATTGTTGTACTCCGCCAGACCGGCGAACGCCTGACCGACCAGCGCGGCAAGGAACAGCCCGCCGAAGACGAGACTGAGCGAGTTGCCGCGCAGGAAACGCCGTACCCGACTCATCGCTGGATCAGCCCCAAGCTGAGGAAGTACGCCAGACCGATCACGATGACGGCCAGATAGACGACAAAGATCGCGCGCACCCGCCATTCACCCCTTGACCTTGCAGTCGTACGGCAACTGCCCCTGCTCGGTACACGCGGCTGCCACGACCTTCCAGCCGTCGTCGAACTCGGCGAGAAAAGCAGTGTCCCGCCCCGTCCGCGCCTGGGCCTCCGTGCCGTACTGCCGTGCTTCGACCACGGCGCCACCGGCCGGGATGTCTTCGTCGAGGATCGCCGAGGCGCACTTGGCCTGCTCCGACTGCTCGACCTCGTGCACAGTCTGCGGCGCCAGCAACTCGCACGCCGCAGCACCGTCGTGAAGCTCGATCGCGTGGTAGAACCGCTCCGCTGCACCGGCCGAAGCAGCAGGCAGCCGCGAGCCACACGACGTGGCCGCAACCACGACCATGCCCAAAACGACGCAACCAGCCCACAATCTCATGCCGAGCATGTACCCAAACGAACCCGGCGGACTCAGCCAGTTACGGTTCGGTAGGCGTGAGTACGCCGCCGACTCATCCCGTTCGGGTGGCGATTCGATCACGAACAGTAGTGCGATTTTTGCGCGCGTTTTCTCAGCGGGTGCGGGGCATCATGGTGGCGTGGATCATGCCGAACAGCCGGGCGCCCACGACGAGGCGCTCCTCGATCGTGGCACCGCGGTGCGAGCTGATCGCTTCGCGGAACTGGCCGTGGAGATGCATGACGCTGCCGGTGTGGAGGAGACGATCGACGCGGTGGTCCAGTTCGCCTTGCAGGCGCTGGACTGCAGCCACGCCGGCGTCGCGCTCTACACCAGAGGCGGCCAGCCGGAGATTCCCGCGGTCACGGACCCGGTGGTCGCCGAGATCTACAAGTTCCAGCTGGGCAGCCAGGACGGCCCGCTGATGGCCGCCATGCAGGAGCGGACGCCGATCCTCGTCCGGGACACCGCCTGCGACGAGCGTTGGCCCGAGTGGTCGCTCCTGGTCGGCAGCCTCGGAGTACGCAGCGTCCTCGACGTACCGCTGATGCTCGGCCGGACCGTCGGCGTGCTCGGCCTGTACAGCCGCTACCCGGACGGCTTCTCCGCCGACGACGAAGCAATCGCGCACATCCTGGCCAGGCACGCGTCGGTCGCCGTCGGCACCGCGCGCGAGGAAGCAACCATGGCTGCCGCCGTGGATGCCCGAAAGCTGGTCGGGCAGGCGATGGGCATCCTGATGGAACGCTTCGACGTCGACGGCGACCGGGCCTTCGCCATCCTCAAGCGCTACTCCCAGGACACGAACACCAAACTGCGCGACGTCGCCCAGAAACTCGTCGACACCCGCAAACTCCCCCGCTGAATCACGCCTCACCTTCTGGCAGCGTCCGGCGGGCGAGGTCGGCGTCGCGGATCTCGTCGGTGGTCCGGGTCAGCGTGCGGATCTGGTCGGCCAGATCCGGGTGGCTGGCCCGAAGCGACCGGGCCGCGTCCGACAGGGGCTCGACCAGCCGCGCGGCATCGTCACTGCCGAGAACGTCCCGCACCCGATCGATCGCGGTACGCGCGTCGGCGGAGACGGACCTCGCGGCGTCAGCGGACAGGGCCGTGAGCTGGCCGGCAAGCTGACGAAGTCTGGCAGCGTTGACACGAGCCCAGTCGGCAACGGCCCGCTCACCGGAGCGCTGATTGCGCGCCGCGTCGACGCGGTGTTCGCGGGTCGTACCAGCGTGCTCGACGGCCTGCGGCTTGAGCCGTAGATACCGTCGCTCGGCGGCCTGCCGGCTGCCGACCCCGAGCGCCGGCGCGAGCTGCGCCCACGTCAGGCCGCTTGCCCGCGCCGCGTCGATGAGCATCGGCTCCCACTGGTCGAGGCTGCCGCGCAGCCGGGCCAGCGCCTCCAGGGCCGCCAGCAACTCCGGCGCGTCCGCGTCGTCGAGACGATCGGACGTCTCGAGGAGCTTGATGCCGTCGATCAAGGCCTGCCGCTGCTCACTCCAGCTCACGTCACACCATCCGTCATCTACTAGATGACACTCCGGCTTGTCATCGATTCGATGACATGCTACAACAGTGGCGCGTGTTGACACCACTAGAGCTGACATCAGGAGGTGTACGACGATGTTGATGCGCACCGACCCCTTCCGCGAGCTGGACCAACTGACCCAGCAGCTCCTCAACGGCTCCGCCCACCAGGGCACCTGGTCGAGGCCGAGCTCCATGCCGCTGGACGCGTACAGGTCCGGCGACCAGTACGTCGTCGCATTCGATCTTCCCGGCGTGACCCCGGACGCGATCGAGCTCGACGTCGAGCGGAACGTGCTGACCGTCAAGGCGGAGCGCCGGCCACCGCGCGTCTCCGACGACGTCGAGATGCAGGTCGCCGAGCGGTCCTTCGGGGTGTTCTCGCGGCAGCTGTTCCTGGGCGAGACCCTCGACACCGAGCGGATCGAAGCGACGTACGACGCCGGCGTGCTGACGCTGCGGATCCCGATCGCCGAGAAGGCGAAACCGCGCAAGATCGCCATCAGCGGCGTTGATTCACGCCGCGAGATCAACACCTGAACCACGCGAGAGCGACGCCGCCAAGAGGAGGAGAGGGACATGGCGCACATAGATCGCACCGACGACGTGGCCGCCGGCGGCACTCCGGAGCCGCTGCCCGCGCTCGGTCCAGTCGACGTGACGCATGCCGAGGTTTTCGCACGGCTCGCGGTCGAGATGCACGACGCCGAAGGACTCGAGGAAACCATCGACTCGGTTGTGCAGTTCGCACTCCAGGCGCTGGACTGCAGCTATGCCGGCGTCGCCCTCTCCACCCGCGGCCGGCCCGAGATTCCGGCCGTGACCGACCCTGTCGTCGCAGAGATCTACCAAATACAGCTCGACACCGGCGACGGACCGTTGGCGGCGACGATGCGCGACCAGGTCACGATCTCCATCCGCGACACGATCACCGAATCACGGTGGCCGACCTGGGCCGCCAAGGTCCACCAACTCGGCGTGCGCAGTGTGCTGGATGTGCCGTTGCTGCTCGGTCCCGACACGTCCACGGTCGGCGTGCTCGGCCTCTACAGCCGTATCCCCGACGGTTTCAGCGCGGATGACGAAGCGATCGCCCACATCCTCGCGCGGCATGCTTCGGTCGCCGTTGCGAACGCGCGGAACCAGCAGAACCTCGTGGCGGCCGTCGATGCCCGCAAGGTCGTCGGCCAAGCGATGGGGATCCTGATGGAACGCTTCGAGATCGACGGCGACCGAGCCTTCGCCGTCCTCAAGCGCTACTCCCAGGACACCAACATCAAGCTCCGGGACGTCGCGCAAGAACTCATCAACACCCGGACCCTTCCCCGCTGACGAGCCGGCCGCCTCAGAGTCGGGGCCGGCTGTGCAGGTGGGTGGTGAAGAAGTGCTGGGCGGTGGGGAGGACTCTTCGGCCTGAGTGGGCGGTGTCGGGGACGAGGTCGAAGGTGATGTCGAGGCCGTGGGAGCGGTAGTTGCGTTCGAGGGTGCGGAGGCGTTCGATCCGGGTGGTGCCGGTGAGCTCGGCGCCGTCCATCCAGTTGGACTCGCCGCGGTTCATGATCTCCCAGGTCTCGACGTCCTCCGAGCCGACCACCAGTTGGATCGGGACCCGGCGGAGGGCGTCGAAGTCGATCGGCCGGCCGAATCGCTCCTCGAAGCCCTTCGTCCCGAGCCACCACGGCAGGCTGTCGTCCAGCTGGGTGATCCGGCCGGGTGCGCCGATCGAGACGGCGGCCAGGCGGTCCGGGTGCAGGTAAAGGAACCGGTGGGCGAACTGCCCGCCACCGGAGAAGCCGTGCAGGTAGAACCGCTCGGGCTCGACCGGGAACCGTTCGGCCACCTCGTCCACGATCGCCAGCAGCATCCGGTCGAACCGGATCCCCCGGTACTCGATGAACTTGAAGTTGTGCAGGTCGTTCGGGTCGACGAGCCCGGCCGGGAAGATCGGCGTCAGTACGACGACGCCCTGCTCCTCCGCGAACTCCGCCGACAGGTTGCGGTACTCCACCGCCGACCGCGCCGTACCGTGCTGGATCACCACCAGCGGGGCGCGGTCGGCGCCGGTCAGCCCACGCGGCACGTACAGGCAGTAGTGCAGCCGCGGGTCGACCCGGGAGGCGAAGATCGGAGTCTTGCCACGCTGGTAGACGGTCGAGGTGTCGGTCATAGACGTCCTTCGGTGGATGCGGACGCGGCGCCCATCTGTACGGTTCGGTCGCGGCCGGCCTCGGTGGCGACCATGACGGTCCCGCGCAGGCCCGCCTTCTCGAGTTCGCGGATGGCTGTGATGGTGGTGCCGCCGGGGCTGCTGACCGCCGCGCGTAAGGCGACCGGGTCCTGGCCCGAGTCGCGGAGCATCGTGGCCGCGCCTACGGCCGTCTGGACGACCATCTCCTCGGACAGGGCACGCGGCAGTCCGAGCAGTACGCCGGCGTCGATCAACGCCTCCGCGAAGTAGAAGAAGAACGCCGGTCCGCTGCCGGAGAACGCGGTGATCGCGCTCATCTGGCCCTCGGGCACCCGGACGACCTTGCCCACCGCGCGAAGGAGCGCCTCGGCGCGCTCCAGGTGAATCTCCGCGGCGGACGAGCCCGCGCTGATCGCCGTCATCGCCTGGCCGACCGACGCCGCCGTGTTGGGCATCGCCCGTACGGCGGGTGTGTTGGGCGCCAGACCGCTCTCGATCTGGGTGGTGCTGATCCCTCCGACCGTCGAGATGACCAGATGGTCGACGGTCAGATGCCCGGCGAGCTGCGGCAGCAGAGCTTCGACGTGGTACGGCTTCACCATCAGTACGACGGTGTCAGCCGCTCGTACGGCGTCCGCGAGGCTCGGCGTCGCAACACCGAAACGCTCGCGCAGGTACGCCGCGCGCTCGGGCAACTGCTCCACCACCGCGATCCGGCCCCGCTCCAGCAACGGAGTCTCACCGTCGAGCAGCCCGGACAGGAGCGCCGCGCAGATGTTGCCGCCGCCAACGATCGCGAGCCGTGCCGGCAGGTCTGCCATGTCGGTCCTCACCTTCCCTGGTGCTCGCGGTCCGGACGACCGGCCCAGGACCCGCGAACGTGACTGATGTGCTGCTTCATCAACTGGGTCACACCGGCCTCGTCGCCGGCGATCAGGCGGTCGAGGAGCTCGACGTGTTCCTCGGCGGACGCGATCAGCAGGTCGTGGTCCAGCTCGGCCATCCCGGTCAGCCGGCTGCGCGCCCGCAGGTTGCCGACGATCTCGACCAGTGTCGGGTTCGCCGCCAGACCCAGCAGCGCCAGGTGGAACTCGCGGTCCAGGCCGACGAACGCGACCAGATCGCGCCGCCGCGTCAGCTCGACCAGCTCGTGAGCGACGGGGTACAGCTCCTCGAGCCGGCCGCGCAGTTCGCCGCGCAGTTCGCCGCGCAGTTCGCCGGGCAGTTCGCCGGGCAGTTGCTCGGACCCGGCCAGCGCCGCGACGGTCGGAACCTCGAGCAGCAACCGGACGGCCGTGATCTCGTCGAGCTGCCGGTCCGTCAGCTCCGAGACGCGGAATCCCTTGTTCCGAACGGGTTCGACGAGGCCTTCGGCCACCAGGTCGAGCAACGCCTCGCGAACCGGCGTCGACGAGACCCCGAACTGCTGTGCGAGCGCCGGCGCCGAGTACACGACACCGACGTGCAGCCGGCCCGCGATCACCGACGCCCGGAGCGCGTCCGCGATCTGCTGGCGGAGATTCTGGCCACCGCCGAGGTACGGGATCCCCATCTGCGCGCGCAGCCGGTCCGACCCGGTGTCGATCATCGATCCCGTCATCGCAGCACGAACCCGGTGCCGAGCGGATCGCGCGGATCCAGCGTGAACGTCGCCCGGCCGGTCTCGTAGGCCATGCCCGCCACCTCGGTGACGACCGCATCGTGGCCGTCGGCCCGGACTTCCTCGGTCACCCGGCCGAGGAACGTCGTACCGACGATCGACTCGTGCCGCAGGGTGCGCCCGATCGGCAGCCGGCCGTCCTGGGCCAGCAACGCGATCCGCGCGGAGGTGCCGGAACCGCACGGCGACCGGTCCAGCTCGCCGTCCGCGAAGATCGTGACGTTGCGCTGGTGCGGCCCGCCGGCACTATCGGCACCGCCGGCACTATCGGCGCCGTCGCCGAGGTCGTCGTACAGGATCGTGCCGTAGATGCCGTCGAGGCGGCTGTCGCTGGGATGGCGTGCCCACTCGGTGTCGTTGAGGGCCCACTTGATCTCGCGGCCGACGGAGATCAGGTCGGCGGTGTGCTCGGGCGCCACGGTGAGACCGACGGATCCCGCTGGGACGAACGCGTACAGCGCGCCGCCGTAGCTGATGTCGGCGCGCAGCCGGCCCCGGCTGGTCTTCACCTCCACGTCGCGGGCCACGACGTACGACGGGATGTTGCGGAACGCGACCTGCTGGACCTCGCCGCCCGCGCAGGTGACCCGTGCGGCGACCCGGCCGGAAGGAACGTCGATGACGATCTCCGTGTCACCGTCCGCGGCTGCGGTCACCAGCCCGGTCCGGACCGCCCACGCGCCGAGCGCGATCGTGCCGTGCCCGCACGCCGTCGAGTAGCCGTCCTTGTGCCAGAACAGCACCCCCAGATCGGCGCCGTCGTCATCGGGCGGCACCAGGAATCCGCCGTACATGTCGGCATGTCCGCGAGGTTCGTTGACCAGCATCTGCCGGACGGCGTCGACCGCGGCCGACTGCTGCGCGTACGAGCGGCGATCGAGCACGGTCGACCCGGGAATCTCCGGCAGCCCGCCCGTCACGATCCGGAACGGCTCACCGGCCGTGTGGTAGTCGGTCACGCTCACAGCGTCCATGCGTCCCTCACCTCAGTGGCATGTAGCATATTACTGTGGCATGTAGTATTGCACAGTCGCGAAGTGGATGTATCTGATCGGCCCGAGGAGTGGTCCGTCCAGTTGAGAGCCCCTGTCAGTGGGGCGCCAACTTGGGGGGAACCCGAGATGACTGCAGATCCAAACTTCGACGGCCTTGCGGGTCTCGAAGGCTCGGTGACCGCCGTGGCGATCATCGATCACGACGGCAACCCGAACCGGGTCCTCGACGACGAGTTCCCGTTCGACGTCACCATCAAGTGGACGGTGGAGCCGCCGGCCACGGCGGTGCTGCTGGACGGCAACTGGACCGTCAAGGCGTACGCGGAGTCGATGGGCCCCGGTCCCGAGGTGCTCATCGGCAGCAAGCTCGTGCCGGCGAACGGCGGTCCGGCGTACGACGCGAAGATCACCGTGCCGGCGGGCACCCTGCCGCCGGACCAGGCACCGGACTCCGGTGTGTACAAGCTCGTCGTGGTCATCACGTACCGCACCGCACTGAACGTGCTGACGGAGATGGCCGCCTTCAGTGAGGGGCCGACGTTCCTGCTCCGGGAGCCCTGAGCCTGCGGAGCACCACGAGCGCACGCCATCGCAGGGGGGTCGGTGGCGTGCACCCTCGCTCGAAGCATCACGTACCAACCCGGGAGCGGGAATGGAACAGGATGTCTCACCAGTCACCGCACTTGTAGTCGCCGCGGCCGCCGGCGATCAACTGGCCTGGCGCGAGCTCGTCGACCGCTATGCGCCCTTGCTCGTGTCGGTCATTCGCGGCTTCCGGTTGACGCCGGCCGAGACCGAGGACGTCGCGCAGACCGTCTGGCTGCGACTCGTGGAGCACCTGGACAGCCTCCAGGAACCGCGAGCCATCCCCGGCTGGCTCGTGACGACAGCGCGGCGCGAAGCGATCCGCTACCTGTCGTCGCAACGGCACCGAAGCACGAGTGATCCGTTGAACGCCGATCAGCTACCGATCGCGGCCGATGCTCCCGGTCCGGACGAGGAACTGGTCCGCTCCGAGCGGCACCAGGTGCTGCTCGCCGGGCTGGCCGAGCTACCGAGCCGGCAACGCGAACTGCTGTTGCTGCTCATGCAGGACCCGCAGCCGTCGTACGCCGAGATCAGGCGACGCACCGGGATACCGGTAGGCAGCATCGGGCCGACGCGGTCCCGCGCGCTCGCGCGGCTCCGCACAACTCCAGCCGTCAGGGGGTACGTCGCCTCCGGACCGACAGAAGGTGATCGGCATGACGCAGCATCGCTGGGATGACGACGACCGCCTTCTCGAGGATCTTGCGGCCGCCCTGCGTGCCACCGAACCGTTGGCGCAGACCATTGCCGAGCACGCCGAAGGCGCCCTGTCGTGGCGCACGATCGACGACGACCTGCTCCGCGCCGGCCTGACCTTCGACTCGTCGCTGGCGGCGGCCGCCGAAGTCCGGGCCGAGTCGGACGCGGCCCGGGTGCTGGTGTTCACCTCCACGCCACTGTCGGTGGAGTTGGAGGTGCTGCATTCCGAAGTCGTCGGTCAGATCCTGCCGGCCGGCGCGGGCGAGATCCGGGTCGAAACGTCGGACGGCACGACGTACGACGTCGTCGTCGACGAATCCGGCTTCTTCGAGCTGCCGGCGCTCCCCGCCGGCTCCATGCGGCTGCGGTGTGACACGGCCACCGGCCGGGTCGTCACGGACTGGGTGCAGTTGTGACCGGCGCTCACGCTCCGAGGGCGATGAACGACTGCGCGGCCGTGTCAGCCACACCCGCCATATGGGTTCGCGCGAGCGCCTCGGCGAGACCGTCGCCGGCCCGCAGCTGCTCGTGCAGGTGCAGCATCAGCGGGACTGTCGCCGGGTCCGACACCGGCACGACACTCGCCACCACTCCGGCCGAGCCCAGCGCCACCAACGCGCTGACCAAACCCACCAGCTCGTCCGCGCCACTCGGCCCACCGAGCGCGGAACTGCAGCTGGACAAGACCATTCGGTGTGGTGCCCGCTTCAAACGTTCCAGGTCGTACACGGTCAGCGGACCGTCGTCGAGTTCGATAGCTGAGAACAATGGACTGTCCGCGCGGAACGTACCGTGCGCGGCCACGTGTACCAGCGATGCTCCATCAATCGCATCCAGGACGGCTTCGGCGGTCGCGCTGCCATCCGCAAGCACGATGGCATGCGGATACCGCTCGGCAAGCCGCCGTACCTCCTCCCGTCCGGTCGAAAGGTGCGGTCCGCCGACCAGTACGACTCTGTCCTCGGGAGGCGGCTCAGCCCGCGTCGCGCGCATCCACGCTGCAGCCGAGGGAACCACCGAGGTCGGCCGGGTCCGCAGCGACGGTAGAAGGCTCCACGGAACCGCATGGAGCCGGCCGGTCGGTACGACGACTACCGAGCCGTCGCCCAGGTGCTCGAGCGTGTCGCCCAGTAGGGCCGATTCGAGCCGCGCCCCGATCGTGTCGAGCATGAGCTCGTGCTTGCCACGCTTGGCGTTTTCGCGGCGGAGGGCGAACAAGGCGTGGGACAAGTTGTGAGTGGCCACCGAGGTGGGGCCGATCGACCGGAGACGGACCTGGCCGCGCGACGCCACCACGGCGTACAGCTGGTCTTCGAGGTCGACAAGCTCCACCAGGGTCCGGTCGCCGAGTTGGTCCAGCAGATCGGTGATCCGAAGCCGCTCGCGCCGTTCGTCGAGCTCCCCAGGCGTCAGCAGGACCCGTCGGCGGACGGCGGATTCGAGCCGCTCGCGCTCCCGATACAGCTGACTGCGGCCGGGCCCGCGATCGTGGCTCATCTCCATCCGCGCAGTGAGGTTTCGCAGGGCGGCGAGGTCTGCGACCAGCCCGTCGTCCGCTTGCGGCCGCACCGGTGGAATCGCGAGGACCGTCGCACGCCATCGCTCGCTCCAGTCCAGCACCTGGCGAGCGCTGCCTTTCTCGACTGCGAAGCGAAGACCGATAGCTGCGAGCTCGGCGCCCTGAGCTGTGGCGAGCGCGCGCAGCTCGGTGGCGCCCAAGGTGCGGATGTAGATCTCGATCAGGCTCAGGCCCTGCCGGCAGGCGGCAAGCATGCCGCGCGACCTGCCGTTGTCCTGGTACAGCAGGGCTTGCGCGAGCCAGCCGGCGCCGCGCGCCCGCAGACCGCGCTTCCGCGCTCTGGCCGCGACGCTCAGGTGGCGCATCGCCTCGGCGCTGTCATGCCGGGCGAGCGCGATCCGGCCAGTCAGCAGATGGGCCTCGGCGGCGAGGTCCACATCGAGTCCGTCGAGCTCCGCGCTGACGCGTCGGCAGGCCTGCAGGAGCGGCGCCGTCCGACGGCCACTCGCGAAACGGGTCTCCAGCAACGCAAGCTCGGCCCGCGCCGCCCACCATGGGCGCTGTTGCCGGCGGAACAGCTTCAGTGCATCGCGGCTGCGGCGCTCGGCCAGGTCGTATACGCCGGCCGCGTGCGCCGCCAGTCCCGCGCACAGCAACAGCTCCGCGTGCCGCGCGCCCGAACCGCGCTGCTGCTCGTTCCGCTCTACTGCGCTGTTGATCTCGACCAGGGCCTCATGGGTCAGGCCGGCCGCCAGCAGCATCAAGCACTTGTTGGCGTACAGATCGGGCTCGAGTACGCCGAGCTCCTCGACCAGCCGCTGCGCCTCGTCGAAAATCTGCAGCGCGGCCGGCAGGTCACCACGGGCAAGGGCCGCGGCGCCACGCGCCTGCCGCGCGTCGGCGTACTCGATCTCCTGACCGGCCTTCAGGAACAGCTCCTCGCTGCGGACGAAGTCCTCGTCGGCGCGATCGATGACACCCATCGCGAGCAGCACCATCGCCCGCATCTGGAACGCCCGAGCCGCCCAGACGAGGTCGCCGGTATCGGCCAGCGACGCGACCGCCGCCTCGGCATCCGCGAGCGCCTCGGCGTACCGCCCGAGCAACGCTCCGAGAACCCAGGCCCGGCGGATCAGCAGCCGGCCGGCGAGCACGCCGGTCCGCCCTGGTACGACGGAATCGAGCGCGGCCAGCCCACGGTTGGTCTCACCACCCATCACCAGCGCGACGCCGAGGGTCGCCAGAATCTCGGCCTCCCGGTCGCGATCGTCGGTCCTGCGGATCGACCGGTACCCGGCCTTCAGCTCCGCCACTGCCTCGCGGATGTCGCCGAAGTCGCGATGGACGACACCCGCCGCGTGGTGGGCCGCCGCGGCCTCGGCGTCGGACGGCTTCCCCGCCAGCACCTCACGAGCGATCCTGAGGGCGTCGGCCGGCCGCGACAAAGCAAGCGCATGCAAGTCGTCTGCGTCCATCGCAGCACCCGCCCTCCCCAAACGCGGACAAGTCCGATCGTAATACGGCAATCGCCACTGCAAGGGAGGGCGCAAGATGTCGGAGCAAGAACGTCTCGAGGAAGCTGTCGACCTCATTCTGCGACAGGATGACAGGGCGGTCGCGTACCCGGAGAACTGGCGAGCAGAGGGGCGCGTCCAGTACTTCTACCGGCGCAACAGCATCCTGACCCGGACGAAAGACGCGGACCAGGTCCACGAATCTCTGAACTCCATTCTCCGCCGGGGAGATCAGAGTGCCGGCGAGGACGAGCGAGCCAGGATCAGTCACCTGCCGGTGATCGCCGGGGTCGTCAAGCTCGAGTGGCCTGACAACGGGTTGGGGACGCCGGAGGTTCTCCAACAACTGGACGAGATGCTCGGGGTCGGGACGGCGACTCCGGTCCACGGACTGTCGGTGTGTCCCAACAGCGGTCACCCCTGTCCGGCGACCGAGCCCGCAGTCGTCCCGACCAGGACCATGGGTCCAGTGCCGCCGGTGAGCGACGGGATCTGTTGCGGGACGTACGGCTGGGACGGTGACGGCGTCGTTGTGGGTGTCGTCGACGGCGGTCTCATCGAGGACGCGCCGAAGACCTGGCCGTGGATGGCGGGTGTGTACGGCGACTTCGAAGACCCGTTCGATCCTGCGACGGGGTTCATCAAGCCGTACGCCGGTCATGGGACCTTCGTGGCCGGCTGCGTGCGGTGCGTCGCGCCACGGGCGGAGGTCTACGTCAAGAGGGCGGAGGAGCTCGCCGGGCTGGCGTACGAGGACGAGATCATCCAGAAGATGAACGACACGCTGGACCGTGGCGCCGACGTCATCGTCTGCGAGTTCGACGGGATCACCCGGCTGCACCTGCCGATGCTCACCTTCAGCGCCTTCTACGACGAGTATCTGCGGCACGTGAACGTCGTCGTGGTCGCGCCGGCCGGCAACGACACGAGCCATCTGCCGACGTACCCCGCGGCGTACTCGTGGGTGGTCGGCGTCGGCGCCCTGTCGGCGAACGGGACCTACCGAGCGGACTTCTCCAACTACGGCGGCTGGGTGGACGTGTACGCACCCGGTGTGGATCTCGTCAACGCCTACGCGGCCGGCAAGTACGAGACCATCCACGAGCACCCGAAGCAGGAACGTGAGTTCGACGGCATCGTCAACTGGAGCGGGACGTCGTTCTCGGCTCCGTTGGTGGCCGGGATGATCGCGGCCCGGATGTCCGCGACCGGTGAGAACGCGCCACAGGCAGCAGCGGCCCTGCTGCGGTTCGCCGGCAGCCAGGCTGTCCGTGGAGTCGGATCGGTTCTGTTGCCCCACCAGGTGTGCGGTACGCCGCGCGAACCGTGCCACCACCGCTGCGATTGCGCGTGCCGGTGAGCGGTGTTGTCATGAGGTATGGCCAGAACGCATCGGATGGAATGCACGGCAAGCCCAGCCGGCCTGCTGTTCGAGTGTCTTGACGGCTGCGGCCGTCGCGTCGTGGTCGACGGGGTGAGCGGAGAGCTCACCATCGTCGACCACGGCGACCGGACGGCGCCGCACCAGGGGTCGAGCGGAGGCGCCAGACTCACGTCGGCGAGCATCGACTGACACCTTCACGACTGGCGGGCGGACCGGAGCGACAGACTCATCTCGCCGCCCTCGACGTGTACGTACACATCGAGCCGCATACCCTCGTCGACGTACACGCTGCCGTGCCCGGTGGCGCTCGCCTCCTGGCGGATCCCGTCGTCGTCGATCCAGGCGATCGTGCCGTCCAGCACGTAGTCGTAGTTCCCGGCCGACGTCGCCGTCACCTGCTGGGTCACGATCGGATCGTCGATGCTCGCGTACAGCGACGCGACCCTCGATCCCTCGAGTACGACGTCGATCCTCTCCTCCAGCGCACCATCGGTGAGCTGGTCGGACACCGTGAGGGCGATGTCGTCCACAACCGGCGTGGACGACGACTTCGTGCTCTCCTGGGTCGGCGTGCTCGACGACCGGGTCGGCGGCGCGGTCGGTTGCTGGGTCGGGCTGACCTGGATGATCTTGTCGGCGCCACCGGCGTCGAACGCGTCGGTTGCCACCAGCACCGGCACCAGAGCGGTCACCAGGCCGAGCACCGCGGCCAGGACCTGGCCCAGCGTCCCCAACCGGCTCCACAGCCCCTCCGGCCGCTCGTCACCGCGCCGGGGTTGTTCGGTATTCACGTTGCCTCCTGCGGTCGAGAAAGATGCTCTCTACCTCGGACCGCAGGCCGGCCAACCGTGATACCTCAGAGGTTGACGGTGAAACTGATGATCTCGGCGCTGCCGTCGGTGACGAAGAAGCCGACATGCCCCGCGCCGAGGTTGGAGCAGCGGAAGGACAGGGCGACGCGGTTGTCGATGATCGCCTGGCCGGTCGTGCCGTCGAGGAGAACCCGGATGGTACGGCGGCCGGGTGGGAGCGGGCAGGGGCGCTCGAGCTCGACGACGTGCGGGACATCGCCCTTGATCTGCCACTGGGCGGGACCGGTGCGTCCGCGCGGCCAGTTGTCGAGCACGACCCGATCGCGTTGGGGCTCGAGACGGAGGATCGTGGCTTGTTCGCCGTCGGCGCCGGCGTGCAGGAGAAGGCCGAGCGATTGGGTGCCTGGGGCAACGTCCACAGTGAGGTCGATGACGCAACGGCCGGGGACGGGGTCGGCGATCCACGCGGCGTACCGATCGGTCGCGCCTTGGCCCGGCTCGGTCGCCGCGCCGTCGACCGGCGACAGCTTGACCTGCTGTAGGTCGGCGTACGCCGCGATGATCTCCGCCGGCAGTGTGAACGCGAGCGTGCCGTCGTCGTCCTGACGGGCTTCGAGTACGGCGAGATCACCAGCCCACTGCCACGCATCTCCTTGTTTTGTGGGGATCCAGCCGATGAAGAAGCGTCGTCCGTCGTGCTCGACCGACTTGGCCGCGTAGAACGCACGCCCGTCGACAGTGTCGCGGGCGGGTGCCAGCCACGGACCGTCCGGTCCGCGCGCGATCCGGTAGCGCGTCTGGAAGGCGTCGCTGAACTCGGAGTACACCAAGTACCACCAGTGGCCCCACCGGAAGACATCCGGGCATTCCTGCGTGATGAACCGATGCGGCTCCCACAGCGGCGGCGCCAGCGTCCATCGCTCCAGGTCGGACGACGTCAAGCGGGCAACGACGCCGCACCGGCGATCCGGCCCACCGTCATACCGTGCCGCAAGCACCATCTGCCAAGGCTGATCGGATGCGACCCGATAGACAAAGGGGTCTCGCCAGTCCTGCGGCACATAGCCCGCGGGCGCGCCGAACGTGAGGTCGGGCCGCTTGGTCCAGCGAGTCGGATCCCCGTCGCTGACGGCGTGACAAACCACCTGGTACGAGCCGTCCGCATCCCCGCGCCGCGGATTGTGGCCCGTGTAGAACAGGTGCAACTCGGACCCGTCCGCAATCACACATCCCGTGTAGCAGTCGAAGTCGACCGCATCCCGATCACCAGCAGGCAGTACGACGCCATGGTCGGCGTAGTCCACGAAGTCGGTCGTCGACACCAACGCCCACGGCATGCCGCCCGGACCCGCGGCCGGATCCTCCGGACGCTCGTCCAGCAAGTAGAACAACCAGACCCGGCCGTCGTAGCTGAACGGGATGACGTCACCGACGTACCCGCTCATGAACGACGCCTCGGCCGGCGGCGTGGTGGGGCGCCGACCGACTCGCGCTCGACCAATTCGCAGTCGACGATGATCCGCTCCGGGGCATCGTCCGGCTCACCCAGCACGAGTTCACCGGCCCTGCGGCCGAGCATCAGGTGCGGCAGCGCCGCCGTGGTCAACCCCGGACGGACCTGGTCGGCGACATCGGGCTGATCGTCGAAGCCGACGATGCTGACATCCTGCGGGCAGTCCAGTCCGAGAGTGTGCAGGGCAAGCATCGCGCCGATCGCCATCCGGTCGTTCCCACAGACCAGAGCGGTCGAGGCGTGCTCGGACACCACCTCGGTGGCGAGGTCGTAGCCTGACCCGATCTGGTAGTTGCCGTACCGATGGACGAGGTCAGCCGGACGGAGACCGGCCGCGCGGGCGGCGTCGTCGAACCCGCGCCGACGCTCCTTGCAGGCGTAGTCGTTGCGCATGCCGCCCAGGAAGGCGACGTCGCGATGCCCGCGCTCGAACACCGAGGCCGCGGCGGCGCGCCCGCCGGCGTACTCGTCGGCCAGCAGGACCGTGTCGGCCTTGCCCTCCTCGGGCCAGCAGTTGACGAAGATCGTCCGGATCCCGTCGAGCCGGGGGCTGCGATGCAGCGGCTTGGGCGCGAGGGACGCGTACACGATCGCGGCGACTCCCTGCCCGACCAGGCTCGCCACCGCGTCGTCGCCCTCGCCGGGGTCACCGGTCGTGTCGACGACCATGCACACGTACCCCGCGGGCTGGACGACCTGCTGCAGACCGAGCACGATCAGACCGGCGTACGGCTGGGAGACGATCCCGCTGGTCACGACGCCGACGGTGAACGACTTGTTCGACCGCAGCAGCTGGGCTGCGCGGTTCGGGACGAAGTCGAGCTCGGCCGCGGCCTCGAGCACGCGCCGCCGGGTCTCCGCCGCGACCGCGACGTCGCGGCGGTCGTTGAGGACGAACGAGACGGTGGGTTGGGACACCCCCGCGCGCCGGGCGACGTCGGTCATCGTGACGCGCTTCGGCCGGCCGGCCGGCTGCTTCGCCATGGTCCCCCTTCACGGTCAGCGGCAGGAACCGACCTGGTCGCCGCCGCCAATTTTCTATCACAGCTGAACCCAATACGTATTGCGCCCTACCGTACACCGCTGCTACCGTCCCGAGTCAATACGTATTGGGTGGCAATGCCGGGCCACCTGAGCGGCCAAGGAGGAACCCCATGACAGGCATCCATCCCCCCGGTGGCCCGATCGCTCGCCGTACCGTCCTGAAGGCCGGGGCGGCCGGTGGACTCGGGCTGGCGGCGCTGGCCGACCTGGCCGCCTGCGGCAACAGCGGCGGCGGCTCGTCGTCGAAGTCACTCAAGATGCTGTACTTCGGAGAGCAGGCGGCGGCGACCCAGCTGCAGAACCGGTTGCAGCCGCAGATCTCCAAGCTCGACGCGAGCATCAAGTTCGAGATCTCGGCCATCAACGGCACCGACTGGAACGACTTCCTGGCCAAGGTACTGACCCAGATCGCGGCCGGGACCCCGCCCGACATCATCAGCGTCGCCACCGAGGGCCTGCAACTGATGGCGTCCAAGGAACTCGCGGTCCCGTTGGACGACTACGTCACCAAGGACCTGTCCGCGCTGAAGGAGTACTTCGCCGACATCCACCCCGCGCTGGTCGAGTCGATGATGTACCAGGGCCACCTGTGGGAGCTGCCCGACAGCTTCAACGCCGGGAACATGTTCTACAGCACCGAGCTCTTCCAGCGCGCGGGCGTCGTACCGCCGAGCGAGGACTGGACCCTCGACGACTTCGAGTCCGCGGCGACCAAGATCGCCAAGTTCAAGGGAATCAACGCGTTCGGCTGGGTGGTCCGCCTCTGGGGCAGCTGGACGTCGTTCATGTACGCCAACAACGCGAACCTGCTCGAAGAGGGCAAGTACGACGGCGGCGACTGGCTGTGGAACAAGGCGTACGCCGGTGACCCGGCCGCGACGGGCCGCAAGGGTGGCTGGAAATGGGGCGCGCCGACCGCGAACTCCGAGGGCACCGTCGAGGCCCTGAACTACATGATCGAGCTGACCAAGAAGGGGTTGTCACCCTCACCCGACGTCGGCGGTGGCGGCACGCTCCAGGGTCTGTTCGCCTCGAACCGGATCGGCATGTCGATCGGCGGCGGGTTCTGGGCCGGCGGCCTGACCAACGCCGGGATGAAGAACGGCAGCTTCGACGTACAGCTGTTCCCGAAGTGGAAGAGCCAGCGGCACCTGTTCGGCGCCGGCGGGTACGCCATCTTCAAGTCATCGAAGAAGAAGGATCTCGCCTGGGAGGTGCTGAAGCTGTTGGTGAAGCCGGAGACGTTCGACGTGGTCTTCCCCGGCAACGTGACCACGCCAGGCCGCAAGTCCCTGATGACGGCGGCGCGCTACGCGAAGACCGGACCGAAGCACTGGTCGGTCTTCTACGACACCCTGACCAAGCACCCGGAGACGGCTCCGATCCCGGCCCCGCCGTACTACAACGCGCTCGCGACCGCGCTCAACCAGCGCACGACGCAGGCGATCTCGTCCGGGAACGCGAAGGCCGCGCTGGACGGATTGCAGTCCGACCTCGAGAAGGCAGCGGGGGCCAGCTGATGTCGGCCGCCACCGCTGAGGTGCCGGCGACCATCACCAAGCGCCGCCGGCATCCGTCGTCGCATCGGGAGGCTCCGTTCGGCTTCGCGATGATCGGAGTGTCGTGTCTGTTCGTCGCGGTGTTCACCGCGATCCCGATCGTCGCGTCGCTGGGGCTGTCATTCTTCTCCTGGGACGTCATCTCGAGTCCGCAGTTCGTCGGAGTGGAGAACTACCAGCGGCTGTTCACCGACGGTCCGGTGCTCAAGTCGTTCGGCGTCACGCTGGGCATGGCGCTGGCGATCGTCGTACTGCAGCTGACGCTCGGCCTGGCGCTGGCGGTCCTGGTCAACCAGCGCAAGCTGGTGTGGATCCGGACGCTGTTCCGTACTGCGTTCTACCTGCCGCTGCTGGCGTCGACGGCCGCCGTGTCGATCTTCATGGGCTACCTGTTCGACTACAAGTTCGGTGTCGTGAACTACTACCTCGGGCTGCTCGGCATTCCGAACGTGCCGTGGCTGACGAGCGGGTTCGGAGCGGCTGCGACGATCGTGCTGATCGCCGTGTGGCAGCAGGTGGGCTTCACGTTCGTCCTGTTCGTCGCCTCGTTGATGTCTGTGCCCACCGACGTACTCGAGGCCGCACAGATCGACGGGGCCGGGCCGTTGCGGACGCTGTTCCGGATCAAGGTCCCGTTGATCAGTCCGACCATCCTGTTCGCCGCGGTCGTTGCCTTGATCAACGCGATGCAGCTGTTCGACCAGCCGTACATCATGACCAAGGGCGGCCCGGGATCGGCGACCACGACGGTGACGATCTCGATGTACCAGAAGGGCTTCCAGAACCTGCAGTTCGGGTACGGCTCGGCGATCGCCATCGTGCTGCTGGTGGCGATCCTGGTCATCACCGGGCTGCAGTTCCTCGCGGCACGAAAGCTGGTGTTCTACCAATGACGTACTCCACCGGAACCCTGGCGCGGATCGGCCGGATCACCGGCGTCGTGGTGCTCGTCCTCGCCGCGATGGTTGCCCTCGGCCCGCTTCTCTGGACGGTCACCACGTCGTTGCGGACGCCGGCCGAGGCGTTCAGCAACCCACCGCAGTGGATCCCGTTGCACCCGGACTTCTCGAACTACAGCGCGGTGTTCGACCGGATCCCGATCGGCCGGTTCTTCTTCAACAGCGTGGTCGTGACCGGGCTGATCGTGATCGGCCAGACCATCACCTGCACGCTGTCCGGCTACGCGTTCGCGATGGTCGACTTCCCTGGCCGCTCGGTGATCTTCGGGATCTTCCTGGCCACGATGATGGTGCCGCTGCAGACGATCATCATCCCGGTGTTCGTGATCATCCGGTACCTCGGTCTGTCGGACAGCCCGTTGTCGCTGGTGGTCTCGGCGCTGGGCAGCGCGTTCGGCACGTTCCTGATGCGCCAGTACTTCATGCAGATGCCGAAGGAACTGGGAGAGGCGGCCCGGATCGACGGCGCCGGCCATTTCCAGACCTTCCTGCTGATCTACGCCAAGATGGCCGGTCCGGCGATCGCCACGCTCGCGATCCTGAACTTCTCCGGCTTCTGGGCGGAGTTCTACCGGCCGCTGATCTTCCTGCAGACCCAGGACAACTTCACCCTGCCGCTGGGCCTGGTCGGCCTCCAGGGGAACCTCGGCACCGGTTCGATCTCGGTGGTGCTGGCGGGCGTGGTGCTGGCCATCCTGCCGAGCGTAGTGCTGTTCATCTTCGCCCAGAGGTACTTCATCGCAGGCATCACGGCAGGAGCTTCCCGGTGACCCAGACCCAGCCCGAGACCCAGCGTGCGGACCGGTCCGCCGGGACGGTGGCACACCTCCGCCCCGCGTACCACGTCCGGCCGCCCAGCGGGTACCTCAACGACCCGAACGGGCCGATCGAGCTCGGCAGCGACGTACACCTGTTCTTCCAGTCGCGGCCGACGCTCGACATGCACGTACCGGTCGAATGGGGGCACGCAACCTCGCCGGACTACGTGAACTGGACCTTGCATCGGCCCGCGATGGCGCCACAGCCGGGCGGGCCGGACACCGACGGCTGCTGGTCCGGCAACACGGTGCTGGACGACGGCCGGATCCGGGCCTTCTACTCGGGGCGGGTGGAGGACAACCCGTTCCAGTCGATCCTCACGGCCGTCTCCGACGACGGCGGCGCGTCGTTCGGGCCGGCGCACCAGGTGGTCCCGGATCCGGCCGAGGCGATCATGTTTCGCGATCCCTTTGTCTGGAAGGAGAACGGGACCTGGTGGATGGTGGTCGGAGCGGGGTACGTCGACCGCGGCGCGAGCATCGCGCTGTATCGATCACCGGATCTGTCGCAGTGGACGGAAGCCGGTCCGCTGGCCGAGCTCCCCCGCACCCGCGTGGGCGGGGAGGACACCGGCTCCGCATGGGAATGCCCACAGCTGCTGACGATCGACGGCCGGCGGGTCGCCGTGGTGGCGTCGTGGTCGCCCGAGGGCGGACCGGGTGAGATCTTGTCGTTCGACGTCGACGTACCGCTGGATCCGCGGCGGGTGGACTACGGGACCGACTTCTACGCGGCGTCGGCGTTGCGCGAAAGCCGGTTCGGCCCGCTGTTGTTCGGCTGGCTGCCGGAAGGACGCGACCGCCCCGGCTGGAACGACGGCTGGGCCGGGGTGATCTCGCTCCCCCGCGTGGTCTGGCTCGGGCCGGACTCGTCGCTACGCAGCGCGCCCGTGCCGACGATCGACACCCTTCGGACCGGGGCGGCGTCGACCGGCGAGATCACCGGCCAGTGCGAGATCGTCGTTCCGGAAGGCCCCGGACGCGTCGTCATCCACTTCGGCGAGCAGGAGCGGCTCGAGATCGAGCTGGACGCCGACACCATCACCATCGATCGCAGCCACGCCAGCCTCGCGCCGCACGCCCACGGCGGACGGATGCAGGCCACCGACGCCTTCGACCCCGCGTCGGGCCGCCCCGCGGTCCGGATCTTCCTTGATGGCTCGGTTGTCGAGGCCTTCACCCGCGCGGGCCGCGTGCTCAGCACCCGCGTCTACCCGACCACCCCACCACCATGGAGGGTCGAGGGCCCCGTCGGCACAGAGTGCTGGGAACTGGCAACGCACCCCCGGTCAGCTCGTTCGTGAGCCGGCCGAGGGTGCGTCGAGGGTCTTGCGGGACTACTCGCCGACCAACTGGTCGTAGTGCGTGGTGATCGAGACCTCGTTCACACCGTTGAAGACGGCCGGGATCGTGCCGTACGGCGTCATGGCGGTCGCGGTGCCGTTGAACTTGCTGAACGCGTACTGGCTGCCGGTCTGCGCGGCGTGGTTGACGCCGACGACCAGAGTGCCGCCGCGGGTGCCGCAGCCCTGGGCGACCAGCGAGTCGTACGACGAGAAGCCCGTGGACCGGATCAGCTTCAGCACCGGCTTGGCGCCGGCCGCGATCGGGATGTGCACGGTGTAGAGCGCACCGGCCGTCGTGCTCATCAGCAGCGTGTCGTACGTCGCGGACTCGCTGACCACCGTCATCGCCTTGAAGCCACGGAAGCCCGGGAGGGGGCCGAGTGCCTTGAAGCCGGCGCCGACGATCTGGTAGCGGTACAGGCTGCCGTTGGTGTTCAGGCCGTACAGGTACGCGTGCCGGGGTTGCGCGACGCTGTAGTTCGACGTGGCGATGGACTTGAAGCTGCTCCATCCCGTGCCGACCTTCTTGAACGTCGGTACCGGCGGCTGGGTCTCGTCGGCCGGCAGGTACGTCGTGTGGCGGTACAGGTTCGAGCCCTGCAGCAACAGGCCGTAGTAGTAGAACTGCGTGCCGGCCGCGTTGACCGCGCCGTACCAGGTCGCGTTCGTGCGGGTGGAGACGTAGTTGAACGGCTCGTACGACACGGCGGTCGGGTGCGTGCCGGGCGTGGCGTCGATCTCCTGCATGGTGCCGGCGGCGGTCGGGACGCCGACGTAGTTGATGCAGGGACCGCCGGCGGCGAGCGCCTTCACCGGGGTCGGGTGGGCGACCTTGTTCGACGTGTAGGGCTTCGGGTCAGGCTTTGCGGCGACGGCCGGAACCGACGCGGCAGACGTGGCAATCAGGCCGATACCGGCCAACGCGAGCGCATAGCGCTGCAGCTTCATCGGAGTTCCCCCTCCATTTTTGTCCCGATCATCTCGAGATCGCGCTGACTATAACCGAGGTAGAGGAGCAGCACGACACAGATTGCAGCTTGATGCAAATCGTTAGGTGCCGACGCCCTCCCGGCCATCGATACGGCCTACCGCACGGGTGATTTTCTGCCCATTGGTGCAACGGGCCAGTGGTGTATGGCAATGATGTAACGGAGGGTAGACCGTGCGATCACCGTCAGTGCTGCCTCGTGCGGGATCAGTAGGTGATGAGGGCTGCCGTGGATTGTTCGACTTCGTGGGGTTTCACGCCGGGAGCCAGTTCGACCAGGTGGAAGGTGCCTTGGGCAACGTCCAGGACGGCCAGGTCGGTGATTACCCGGTGGACCACGGCTCGGCCGGTGAGAGGGAGGGTGCAGGAGGTCAGGAGTTTGGGGTCGCCTTTGCGGGTTCGGTGTTCCATCACGACGACCACGCGGCGGGCGCCGGAGACCAGGTCCATCGCCCCGCCCATACCTTTCACGACCGAGCCGGGGACCATCCAGTTCGCGAGGTCACCATGGGCGGAGACCTGCATGCCGCCGAGGACGGCGACGTCGACGTGGCCGCCGCGGATCATGGCGAAGCTCGTCGCGGAATCGAAGTACGACGCTCCCGGTAGGACGGTCACGGTCTGCTTGCCGGCGTCGATCAGGTCCGGATCGACCTCGTCGTCGTACGGAAACGGCCCGACGCCGAGCACCCCGTTCTCGGCCTGCAACGTGACGGACGAGCCCGGCGGCAGGTGGTTGGGGATGAGGGTCGGCAGTCCGATGCCGAGGTTCACGTACTCGCCGTCGTTCAGCTCCGCGGCCGCGCGGGCGGCCATCTCGTCCCGGTTCCAAGGCACGTCAGGCCTCCCGGGTCGTGCGCTTCTCGATGCTCTTCTGTCCGGCCTGCTCAGGAGTGAGCGGTACTACGCGTTGCACGAAGACACCCGGCAGGTGGATCGCATCGGGTTCGAGCGCGCCGACCTCCACGACCTGCTCCGCCTCCACGATCGTCAGCCGGCCCGCCATCGCGGCGACCGGGTTGAAGTTGCGCGCGGCGGCGTGGAACACGCAGTTCCCGGCCCGATCGGCGACCGCGGCCCGGACCAGCGCGATGTCGGTGACGATCGCCTCCTCCAGCACCATCTCACGTCCCTGGATGGTGCGGACCTCCTTGGCCGGCGATGCGACCGCGACCGTGCCGTCCGGGGCATAGCGCCACGGCAAGCCACCCTCTGACACCAGCGTCCCAACGCCGGTCGGGGTAAAGAAGGCGCCGATCCCAGACCCACCAGCGCGCAACCGCTCGGCCAGCGTGCCCTGTGGAGTCAGCTCAACCGTCAATTCCCCCGCGAGGTACTGACGGGCGAACTCCTTGTTCTCCCCGACGTACGACGCGATCACCCGGCTGATCCGCCCCTGCTCCAGGAGCAGTCCGAGACCCGCGCCGTCGACGCCGCAGTTGTTCGACACCACGGTCAGATTGCCGGCGCCCTGCTCGAGCAACGCAGCGATGAGGAACCACGGGATGCCGGCCAGACCGAACCCGCCGACCGCCAGACTGCTCCCGTCGGGGATGTCGGCGACCGCGTCCGCCGGGGTCGCGACGACCTTGTCCACACTCATGCGTCGTCCTCCTGAAGGCGGGCGAGGTACCTCGTCGCGATCGCCTCGCTGACGAGCTGGGCCACCGTCATCTGACGGCCTCGAAGATCGCGGCGATGCCTTGGCCGCCGCCGATGCAGATGGTTTCCAGGGCGTAGCGGCCGTTGCGGCGGTGGAGTTCGTGGGAGAGCGTGGCGAGGATGCGGGCGCCGGTGGCGCCCAGCGGGTGGCCGAGGGAGATGCCCGAGCCGTTGGGGTTGAGGCGCTCGTCGGTCGGGTCGACCTTCCACTCGCGCAAGCAGGCCAGGACCTGGGCCGCGAAGGCTTCGTTGAGCTCGATCAGGTCGAGGTCGTCGAGGGTGAGGTCGGCGCGGGCGAGAGCCGCTGCCGTGGCGGGGACCGGGCCGATGCCCATCACCTCGGGGCCGACGCCGGCGACGGCCCAGGAGCGCAGCGCTACGAGCGGGCGGAGGCCACGGCGCTCGGCCTCGTCGCGGGTGGTGACCACGCAGAGTGCGGCGCCGTCGTTCTGACCGCTCGCGTTTCCGGCGGTGACGGTGGCGTCGGGGTCGCTCTTCAGCATCACCGGACGGAGAGCGGCGAGGCCCTCGAGGGAGGTGTCGGCCCGTGGATGCTCATCGACGGAGACGACCGTAGATGCGCCAGCGGCCGAGCGGCCGCGACTTGGGACTTCCAGTGGGACCAGTTCGTCGGTGAAGCGGCCTTCGGTCTGGGCGGCTACGGCGCGCCGGTGGGAGCGGAGGGCGAACTCGTCCTGTTCCTCGCGGGTGATGCCGTACTCGCGGCGTAGGTTCTCGGCGGTCTCGAGCATTCCGCCCGGGACGGGGTGGTACTTGCCGCCGGCGGTCTCGCGAGCGCGGATCAGCCTGTCCTTCAGTTCGACATTGCCGCGGACGCCGGTGCGCAGACCGAGCGTGTAGTGCTCGACCTGCGACATGGATTCGGTGCCTCCAGCAACGACCAGGCGCGCCGCTCCGGTGGCGACCATCCCGGCCGCGGACAGCACGGCCTGCAGACCCGACCCACATCGCCGGTCGATCTGGACACCAGGCACCGAGACTCCGAGCCCGGCATCCAGCGCGGCGATCCGGCCGATCGCCGGCGCCTCGCCGTTCGGATAGCACTGGCCGAGGATCACGTCGTCGACATCACCTTCGCCCAGACCGGTACGCCGTACCAGCTCCGTCAGCGCGGCGGTGGCGAGGTCGGCGGCCGACAGCGCGGACAGTGCGCCGCCGAACCGGCCCACCGGAGTACGGATCGGCTCGCAGATCACCACATCGCTCATGCCCTCGACGGTAGGCCGTGCGGACCGATATGGAGAAATACTCATTTACGCTGGATCGAGACTCTGCGAATATGAATGCGTGGAGCTGCGTCACCTGCGGTACTTCGTCGCCGTCGCCGAGGAGCGGCACTTCGGTCGCGCGGCGGCCCGCCTGCACATGGCCCAGCCGCCGCTGTCGCAGCAGATCCGTCAGCTGGAGAGCGAGCTCGGCCTGCAACTCCTTCGCCGTACGACGCGGCGGGTCGAGCTCACGCCTGCCGGTGAGGCGTACCTGGTCAGGGCCCGGCAGATCATCAGGGCGGTGTCGTCGGCTGCGGGTGAGGCCCAGCGGGTGGCAGCCGGGCTGCAGGGGCGCTTGGTGATCGGGTGCGTGGGCTCGGCGACGTACAGCCTGCTGCCGCAGCTGGTGCGGACGCTGCGGGAGGAGCTGCCGGACGTCGAGGTGGCGGTGCAAGGCGAGATGCTCGCGCCCGACCAGGCCCGGGCGCTGGTGGACGGGCGGATCGACCTCGGACTGCTCCGGCCGCCGGTCGACGACGATTCGCTGCAGGTCGAGGTACTGCGGGCCGATCGGCTGATCGTGGCGGTGCCGGACGGGCATCGCCTAGCTGCGCGACGCCGGGTGCGGCTGAAAGAGCTGGCCGACGAGGACTTCGTGATCCATGCCGGCGGGGGTCGGTCGGTGATGCACGACACCGTGCTCGCGCGGTGCCGGGCGGCCGGGTTCGAGCCGCGCGTTCGGCACGAGGTGGCGGAGACGTCGACGTTGGTGACCTTCGTGGCGGCAGGTCTCGGGATCGCGGTGGTGCCGGCGCCGGTGGCGGAGCTGATGGTCCCGGGCGTCGCCTACCGGGCGCTCAGCGGGCAGGCGACAGTCGAGCTGGCGGCCGCGACCAGGGTCGGCGACGAGGCGCCGCACCTGCAACGCGCGATCACCGTCCTGGCCGGACTGGTTCAGTAGAAGCCGTCGCGAGCCTGTACGTCCGGGCGAACTTTCGGGCCGTTGCTGTTCACCGAGGAGATCCTGCGTACGCCGCTGACGTAGGTTGACGGTGCACTGCAACTCCCCGACGGACCAGGCCTCGGCGTCGAACTCGACGCGGTCGCCGCCCTCCGCCGGGCCCAGCTGACCAAGGAGACTTGATGCTCTTCCATGTCCGCATGGACGTCGACCTACCACCCGACCTGGACCCCGCCGTCCGCGCCGACCTCCTCACTCGCGAACGAGACCGCGCAATCGAACTGCAGCAGTCCGGCGTGTGGCCCGGCCTGTGGCGAATCGTCGGCGAGTACGCCAACATCAGCATCCTCGACGTACCGTCCAACGACGACCTCCACGACCTCCTGTCGAGCCTCCCCCTCTTCCCCTACATGAAGATCCACGTCACCCCACTGGCCAAGCACCCGTCGAAGATCTAGTCCGTCATACGGGACGCAGCACGCGTGGGGAGCCAGATCAGCTGGAGGACAGGGTTAGTTCTACCTGGTTGCGGCGGATGGTCAGGTGGCCGCCGGTGGCTTCGGCGTAGCGGCGGGCTATGTCCAGGCCGAGACCGGTGGAGCCTCGGTCGGAGCGGCCGCGTTCGCCTGCTCCCAAGGGGATTCCAGGGCCTTCATCGGCGACGGTGATGTGGATGTGGGACGTCTCGCGGGTCAGCGTGATGTGTGCGGGAGTGCCATCGGGTGTGTGCGCGACGACGTTCTCCACCAGTGCGTCGAGGGCTGCGGCGAGGTCCTCGGCGGACGAGCGGACCATCGCAGCATTCGTTGGCAGATCCAACGTCAGCTCGCGTCCCTGGTCCTCGAACAAGGGCTCCCAGAAGGCGGCCCGCGCGCGCGTCACCTCGACGGCGTCGCAGTGCGGGACCCGCCCCTCCCGCTGCGGACGCCTCGCCGCGCTGATCACCGCGGTCAGCGTCCGCTCCAAGCTCGTGACCTGCGTGTTCAGCTCCTCGGCACTCTCGCGATCAGCCAGCGCCTCGACCTGCAGCCGGAGCGCGGTCAGCGGCGTACGCAAGCGGTGCGACAGATCCGCCACCGCCTCCCGCTCGACCGCGATCACCTCGTCGATCCGGTCCGCAAGTCCGTTCAGCGCGGCGCCGACCTTCGCCACCTCGGCTGGACCAGTCGTCGGCGCTCGCGCTTCCATGTCACCAGCAGCCAGGCGTTCCGCCGTACTCGCGGTCTCCTCCAGCGGACGCGCCAGCCGCCGCGACACCAACTCCGCGCCGACGATGCTGAGCAGGAGCACGAGCAGGCTCCCGCCGATGAGAATCAGCAGCCGCGGCACCAACCCGTCGTACAGCTCGTCCGCGGTCAGATAAAGACAAACCGAAGCAGACCCGGCAGGAGTGTCAACGGCGAGATCAACCGCCAGCCCGCCGTTGACGTCGCGATAGTCCGCGTCCCCGAGCTTCGGCGGCCCCTTGTCGTCGCCGTCGTCGCCGTAGTCCGGCGGCATCGACTTCGGCGTCGGCACCCCGCCCGGCGGCGGGTCGCCCAGCGTCGTACCGTCCGCCATCCGCACCGAGATGTTCCCCGGTCCGTCCTTCAGGCCGTTGATGTACGCCGTGATGTCGTCGGCCGTGTGGTCCTTGTCGCCGACGTAGTACGCCACCGTCTCGGCCCGGTACAGCGCCTTGTCCCTCGCCTCGCTGGCCGTCGTACTGCGCAGCAGGATCACCAGCGGTACGGCGAACGCGAGCACGACCAACGTGGTCATCCCCACCGAGAGCAGCAGGATCCGACGGCGCATGCTCACCCGTCCGCCGCGAGCTTGATCCCGACCCCGCGCACGCTGTGCAGGAACCGGGGCTCGGCCGCCGTCTCCCCGAGCTTGCGCCGCAACCACGACAGATGTACGTCGACGGTCCGGTCGCCGCCGCCCCACGGCAAACCCCAGACCTCCGCAAGCAGCTCCCGCTTGGTCACCACCGCACCCGGCCGCCGCGACAACGCCAGCAGCAGATCGAACTCCTTCCGGGTCAGCTCCACCGCGGCCCCGTCCACGGTCACCTCGCGGCTGCGCGGATCGATCCGCAGTCCGCCGACCTCGACGGTCGACTCGCCTTGCTGGTCCGGACCGAGCCTTCGCAGTACGGCGCGAATCCGCGCATCCATCTGCGCCGCGCTGAACGGCTTGATCACGTAGTCGTCCGCGCCCGCGTCCAGCAGTCGTACGACACTCGCGTCGTCGTCCCGCGCCGTCGCAACGATGACCGGTACGTCGCTGACGGATCGCACCATCGCGAGCACGTCCCGCCCGTCCAGATCGGGCAGGCCGAGGTCGAGCAACAGCACTTCGGGCTTGTCGCGGGCGACGGCAGCCACCCCGTCGGCGCCGGCCGAGACCGCGGAGACGACATGTCCGGCCGCGGTCAGGGCCTTCCCCAGCGACGTCCGAATCGCATCGTCGTCCTCGACCAGCAGCACCCGCGCCATGCCACTGAGCGTAGCTTCAGGCCCGTCAAGACAGCGTCAAGCGGCAGTTAAGTGGGTGGTTTGATGCCATTGGAGCGGAGTTCGAGGGTGGCCAGCTGGGCGATGACCGTCTGGTCGCGATCACGCCAGGCGGTGACCGGGTCGTCGGAGATCTTTGCGAGTTTGTGCATCGGCTGGTTGGCCATGGCACGCAGGGCGAACAGGTCCAGGTCGGCCGCACTGTCGATGAACCGCTGCGCCGCCGTCGCCCGGCGGGAGAACCGGATCCGCCGCGGAAGCCAGATCAGTACCGCGAACAGTACGGGTAACGCGATCGTCACGCCGGCGAGTACGTAGGCCAGCTGCTCCACCGCGTGCGCCATGTCCCGCCCCGCCTGCGCCATCTGCCCCGCGGCACCCGCGGCGCCGTCGATCGGCGACCGCAGCTGATCCCCCACCGCCGGCACCTTCCCGATCGGCTCCGACAACCGCCGCAACTGCCCCGCCAACCCGTCGCCCGCCGAAGCAGCCTTCCGCCCCGGCAACCCCAACGCGTTGGTGATCTTGAAGACGATCAGCCCGAGTTCCACACACACCAGAACCCACGCGACGAACACCAGATCCCCCACCAGCTGCCCAACCCGCTGCACCCCTACATCCGAGTAGAGCTTCACACCCAAACCTCTCCTCCGAGCCAACCCACACACCCGTGCGACGCGACCCTAGCGGTGGAGGTGACAGCCGACGAGGTCTGCGAACACTTTTCGTCACCAGGTGCCCATTTGTTTCCGGAAAGCTCAGAGAGCGGTGCGGAGATTCCAGAGGAGGGGGTAGTAGCGGAGGTCCAGGCGGCTTCGGAGGTAGTTGGCGCCGGAGGAGCCGCCGGTGCCCGGTTTGGTGCCGATCATGCGTTCGACCATGACGACGTGGCGGGCTCGCCAGGCGGCGGCCAACTCGTCGTGCTGGAGGAGGGCCTCGGCCAGTTCCCAGATGGCGGCGTACTGCGAGCGATCGCCGGCCACCTTCCGCAGGGCATGGCGGACGGCGTCCTCGGAGTCGGTGTCGAAGCCGGCCTTGCGAAGTACTTCGAGGTACGCGTCCCACAGCGTCGGCTCCTCCAGCCGCCGGCGCAGGCGCTCCTGCTCCGCCGCGGTCAGCCCGCGGAAGCGCCGTACGAACGAGGGGTCCTTCGCGCCGGACAGGAACTCGATCTCCCGGAACTGCACCGACTGGAACCCGGACGCCGGCGACAACCGGTGCCGGAACTCGCCGAAGTCCTGCGGGGTCATCGTCTCCAGGATGTCGACCTGCTGGGTCTGCACACGCTCGATCGTGTGCACCCGCCGAAGCAGGTGCTCTGCCAGCCAGAGCTCACCGGCCAGCATCGCGTCCCGCGAGGCGGTCAGCTCGTGCAGGACCTGCTTGAACCACAGCTCGTACACCTGGTGAATCGTGATGAACAGCAGCTCGTCGTGCGCCGGCGGATCGGACTCGAGCCGCTGCTGGTCGAGCAGCTCGGTCAGGCGCAGATAACTGCCGTACGTGAGCCGCCCGCCGTCCTCACCGAAATGCACGTCGGAACCGCCCCACTGCCCCGCAACCCCGTCACCAGTGCTCATGACACGGAGACTAACTCGCCAGACCCTTCCTTAGTTCGTGACTGGTCAGTGATTCGTTCGTTGGACCTGGGGTACGCCGAGTTGAGGAGCTGTATGACCGCCACGATCGAGACCCCGATCGTTCCGGGTCCGATTCAGGGCCCTACCAGGGAAGAGCCGTTGGTCGAGGCGCTGCTACTCGACGACTACCGCTCTCTGGTCCACCTCGCCTATCTGATCCTCCCGCCTGCGATCAGCCGGGCGAGGCGGGTGGCGGCGGCGCACGCGGTGGTCCAGCGAGCGCTCCCGCCGGGACTCGCGCTCCCCCGCGAGCTCCCGTACAGCCTCATGGCCTCGTCGGACCTCGCCGTGCCCGCGACCAGGCACCGGGAATTCCTGCGCCGCCGCGTCGTGCAGGAGGCGACCCGGCAAGCGGCCGAGCGTTCGTTCGTCGCGCGGCTCGGCAGCGTGATCGCCCCGGCCGACGGCCTCGAGTTCGACCCCTGCACGATCCGGCCGGACCGCACCGCGATCCATCGTCGCTGCGCCCGCGGCCGCCGGGTGGCAATCGCCGCCACGCTCGTCCTGACCGCCGGCATCCTGGTTGCCCTGCTCACATCTTGATCGGCCGGATCTCCAGGCCATCACAATCGTCCGTCGCCGCCAGCTTCGAGCGCACTGCCACCCGTCGGGGGTGATTGTGATGGCCTGGCGATCCGCCCTACACCTTGACGAGCTGTCGCCCCCCACCTACCTTCGGTGACACCGCATTCTTCCTACCGCCCCAGGGAGATCCGTGATGTCCGTTGGAATCGTTTCCAGCCTTGCCCTGCTCATCGCACCCCTCGGCGCGCCCCCACCGGCGCCGGCAACGCCGGAGGTGAACATGTCCACGCAGGCGACGATCTGCAACAAGTACTGCGACGCGCGCGACCCCGGCCTCGCTCCGAAGGACCGCACCCCCGTCTCCACCACGCTCTTCGGCCGGACGATCACCCTGCACCTCGACGATGACGACGCGATGGGCTGGGCCTCGATCGACAACGGCAACCCCGGCGACGAAGTCTGGCTGGATCGCTCGATGGACGGCGGCCGCACCTGGTCCGGCGGCAGCCGCCTCGGCAACGCCGCGATCCCCAGCGGGCAACGAGGTTGGCGCACCTTGATGTACAACGTCGACGACTGGAACAACCTCGGCGTCGGCGCCGTCCGCGCCTGCGGCAAGGCCGGCGACCGCGCCGACATCGCCTGTACGCCGTGGGCGCGGCCGACCTGGAACGCCTGGGACCGTCGTACGGCGGCCGCCACCGCACTCATGCAGGACTACAACTTGTCCACCGGCCTGTTCGACACCACCGGCTGGTGGAACTCGGCCAACGCCCTCAACGCGCTGATCGACAACATCCGCGTCAGCGGCATGCACAGCTACGAGTACGCGATCGCCCGCACGTACGACCTCAACCTCGGCCATGCCGAAGGGCAGTTCCGCAACGACTACATCGACGACACCGGCTGGTGGGGCCTCGCGTGGGTCGCGGCGTACGACCTGACCGGCGACGCCCGCTATCTCCAGACCGCACGCGCCGACGCCGACCACATGGCGGCGTACTGGGACAACACCTGCGGCGGCGGGGTGTGGTGGAGCGAGGCGAAGACGTACAAGAACGCGATCTCGAACTCGCTGTACATCCAGCTCAACGCGCAACTTCACACCCGGGTCGCGGGTGACACGACATACCTGCAACGCGCCCAGGCTGGGTGGACGTGGTTCCAGCAGACCGGGATGATCAACGGCTCGGGGCTGGTCAACGACGGCATCGACCTGTCCACCTGCAAGAACAACGGCGACACCGCGTGGACGTACAACCAAGGCGTGCTGATCGGCGCGCTCACCGAGTTGTCCAAGGCAACGAACAACTCGGCGTACCTGGCCTCTGCGCGGCAGCTCGCCGACGCATCGACCACCGCGGCGTCGCTGCACACCGCGGACGGCATCCTGCGCGAGCCGTGCGAGGACGGCGACTGCGGCGGCGACGGCCCGTCGTTCAAGGGCGCGCACGTCCGCGGCCTCGGCAAGCTGAACGCCGTGCTCGCCGATCACCCGTACACGTCCTACCTGCAACGCCAGGCCGACCGCGCCTTCGCGACCGACCGTACGCCGATGGACCAGTACGGCCTGCACTGGTACGGCCCCGTCGACAAACTCGACGCGGCCCGGCAACAGTCCACCCTCGACCTCCTCAACGCCGCCCCCTGAAGCCTGCGTAGGCCCCGGTGACCGACCGGCAATGCCATGATGAGCGCATGGAGCTGAAGCTGTCGGCGTCGTACGACGCCACCCCCGAGGAAGTGTTCGCGATCGTCACGGACACCACCTTCCGTGAGCAGGCCTGCGAGAAGACCAAGGCGCTGTCGTACGACGTCCAGGTGAGCACGTCCGGCGGCGACACGGTCGTCCGGGTCAGCCGGAAGATGCCGGCCACCGACATCCCCGACATGGCCAAGAAGTTCGTCGGCGAGACGCTCACCGTCGTGCAGACCGAGACCTGGCACCCCGCCGCGGCCGACGGTTCGCGGACGGCGGACGTGTCCGGCGAGATCTCGAACACGCCGGTCACGCTGAAGGGCAAGGCAAGCATCGCCAGGTCCGGGGCTCAGACCGTCCAGGCGATCGACCTGGACGTGAAGGTGGCCGTACCACTGATCGGGAGGAAGCTGGAGCCGATCGTCGTCGACGCCATCCGCTCCGGCCTGGTGAAGGAACACGACCTCGGCCGCGAGTGGAGCGCCAAGTAGCCGTGTCGCTGCGCTGAGCGCGTCACCTCCGGTGGCAACCTGAGAAGAAGGCTGCACCGGAGGTGACTCGTTCCATGCGAAGTTTCAAGCCGAAGTTGACCGCGCCTGCCACCGATGTCGAGCAGTTCTGCGTGTTCTGCGCGACCACGATGCCGTTCGAGCGCATCGAAGCCGCGGACCACCTGGTCGACGAGCCGGACGAGTGGATCTGCATCAAGTGCGGCTCCGCGCTCCTGGTCGATCCGCCACTCCAGCAGAGCAGCCGCACGGCGTGACCTAGAGCGGCGGACCGAACGCGCAGACCACCCGGCTCGCGTGGGCCGGGTCCAGGGCGTTGGCGACGAGCTGAGCGACCGTCGGGTCGAAGGCCAGCCCGACATGGCCGACCGGGTCCAGCGGACACGTGTCCTGGACGTACTCGTTCGTCACGCCGGGCTCGCGGATGAACGACGTCTCGTGCGGCGTCACCAGCGCGTCGAAGCGCGACGCGATCACTGTGTACTTCGTCCCCGGCTGAGCGATCGGCCCGGCGGTCAACGTCTGCACGGCCGATCCGCCGACGATGAGCTCGACGCATGCCGCGCAGCCGAACCGCTGCAGCACCTGGTCGACGAGCGGCCCGAGACCGAGATAGTCGCCGACGCTGACCAGCCCGCCGAACGTCGTACCGTGCGTCGGCGGTGCCAGCGCGACCACCTTGCCGACCTGGCCGGCGTACCCGCGGACCTTCGGACCGTAGATGCTCTGGAACGCGCCCTCGGAATGACCGACGAGGTCCACCTTCGCGGCGCCGGTCGCGGTGCGGACCCGCTGCACGAACGCCTCGATCTCGGCGGACGAGCGGGCGATCGAGACCGTGCCGCCGACCGGGATGCTCGGGTCGGCCTGACCGTACGTGAGCGTGAAGGCGCAGTACCCCTTCGCGGCCAGGAACGGGCCGAGGTACGAGTAGTTGCCGGGACCGTTGCCGCCGAGCCCGTGGAGCAGGACGAGCGGGTCGGGGTGTGCGGCCGACGGCTTGCAGGACCAGTTGTCGAACCCCGACGACGGTGCGGCACTGGCCGTGGTCGCGGAGGTGACCGAGGCGGCCAGCAGAGCGGCGGCGAACAGGCCGGCGGCCGTCCGCCGGAAGCGATTGCGCATGACAAGCTCCCCGTGATGGTTTCAGTCGGTGACCAGTGAACCACGGTCAGTGGAGCATGCTCGCCAGTTACAAACAAGAGCTCGGGTTCGAAACATGTTCTCCTCGGTTACGACGCGCGTACCGGGGGTAGTGTCCAGCGCATGAGCAGGACCATACGGGGACTCGACGCCGAGCAACGCCGGGCGGAACGACGCGAGCAGCTGCTGGACGCAGCGCTCAAGCTCTTCGCCGCCGAGGGCTATCTCGGTACGTCGATCGAGCAGATCTGCAGTACCGCGTTCATCGGGACGAAGAGCTTCTACGAGCTCTTCGCCAGCCGGGAGGAGTGCTATCTCGCCCTACTCCAGCGGACGTCCGAGCGGCTGGAGGAACAGGTGGCCGGCGCCGCCGCGCAGGCCACCGGCAACGAGCGGCAGGAAGCGCCGCGGCTGCTGGCGACCTTCGTGCACGCGCTGGTCGACGACCCGCGGATCACGAAGGTCACCTTCGGCATGGCCTCCGGCATCTCGGCGGCGGTCGAGAGGCAACGCCGTACCAACCGCCGCTGGGCCGCCGGCTTCCTGGTGCAACTCTGGGACCGGTACGACGGCCCGCAGCCGGACGAGCAGCGCACCGTCCGGCACAGCGTCGCGATCGGTCTGGTCGGCGGCATGTTCGACCTGATCTCGGACTGGCTGCTGGAGGCGAATCTCGCCGACCAGGACCAGATCGAGACCCTGGTCGACGACCTGACAACCTTCTACATCACCGTCCGCCGAGGCCTGGCCCGCTAACGCCCATCCCCCTCGCCCTCGCCCTCGCCCTCGCCCCGCCCCTGGGCCATTTGAGTGGTTAACCACTCAAATGCACCTCTCCTCCCCCGGATGCGAGAGGGGAGGGGGCGAGTTCAGAGGTTCACCACTCAAATGGACGGGTGGGCTCAACCCTGGTGGGGGTAGCGGTAGTCGGTCGGCGGAGCGAAGGTCTCCTTCATCGACCGTGGGCTGGCCCAGCGGATCAGGTTCCACATCGAGCCGGCCTTGTCGTTCGTCCCGGACGCACGCGCTCCACCGAACGGCTGCTGCCCGACCACCGCGCCGGTCGGCTTGTCGTTGACGTAGAAGTTCCCGGCGGCGAACCGCAGGTACTCCGAGGCCTCCGCGACCGCGTGCCGGTCCTGCGCGATGACCGCACCGGTCAGCCCGTACGGCGCCGAGTGCTCCATGCCCCGCAGCACCGAGTCGTAGTCCGCGTCGTCGTACACATGCACGCCGAGGATCGGGCCGAAGTACTCGGTCGTGAAGATCTCGTCGGTCGGGTCGTCGGAGACCAGCAGCGTCGGGCGGACGAAGTACCCCTCACTGTCGTCATAGGTGCCGCCGGCAACGACCTGGATCGAGTCGGTCGCCGCCGCCCGGTCCAGCGCCGCCTTGTGCTTGGCGAACGCGCGGTCGTCGATCACAGCGCCGATGAAGTTCGACAGGTCGGAGACGTCGCCCATGGTCAGCGAGTCGGTCTCCGCCACGATGTCGTCCTTGATCAGGTTCCAGACCGAGCGCGGGACGTAGGAGCGTGACGCCGCCGAGCACTTCTGGCCCTGGTACTCGAACGCGCCGCGGACCATCGCCGTCTTCAGCACCGCTGGGTCCGCCGAGGGGTGCGCCAGGATGAAGTCCTTGCCGCCGGTCTCGCCGACCAGCCGCGGGTAGGTCTTGTACGCCGCGATGTTCGTGCCGACGGTGCCCCACAGGGACTGGAACGTCTTGGTCGAGCCGGTGAAGTGGATGCCGGCCAGATCCGGGTGGGTGAGCGCGGCCTTGCTCACCTCGATGCCGTCACCGGTGACGAGGTTGATCACACCGGCCGGCAGGCCCGCGGCCTCGAGCAGCCGCATCGTCCAGTGCGCCGCGAACTGCTGCGTCGGCGACGGCTTCCAGACCACGGTGTTGCCCATCAGCGCCGGCGCGGTCGGCAGGTTGCCGGCGATCGCGGTGAAGTTGAACGGCGTGATCGCGTAGACGAACCCCTCCAGCGGCCGGTAGTCGACCCGGTTCCACACGCCCGGGGACGAGATCGGCTGGTCGCTGACGATCTGCCGCGCGAACGCCACGTTGAACCGGAGGAAGTCGATCAGCTCGCAGGCGGCGTCGATCTCGGCCTGCTGGATCGTCTTCGACTGGCCGAGCATGGTGGCCGCGTTCAGGGTGTCGCGCCAGGGGCCGGCCAGCAGGTCGGCGGCCTTCAGGAAGATCGCGGCGCGGTCGTCGAACGAGAGCGAACGCCAGGACGGTGCGGCCGCGAGCGCTGCGACGACGGCCGCTCGGCCGTCCGCCTCGGTCGCGTTGCCGAGCGTGCCGAGCACGTGCGCGTGCTTGTGCGGCTGCACCACCTCGACCGGCGCACCGCCGCCCAGCTTCTGCTCGCCACCGATCGTGCAGGTCAGGTCGATCGCACCCGCGGCGTTGAACTCCTTGAGCTTCGCCTCCACGCTCGCGCGCTCGGCCGAACCGGGCGCATACCCCTTGACGGGCTCGTTGGCGGGCGTCGGGACGACGGTGACAGCATCCATTCTGCGAAGCTCCTCTGCTGGCTGGGGGCCGGTGTAGGTGGCCGGCCTGCCCATCGATGACACAAGCATGGTGCCATGACTGACCACCGGAAACGAACCTGACTACAGACCTGACCACGAGGCCTACTGGTCCGCTCAGGGGGTAACTACTCCGTGCTGCAGCATCTGTAGCATACGTTTCACTCGAGCGGGCTCGGCCGTCGCCATGCCCGCGCTGAGGACCAGCAGGTCGAGGGGGTCCACATCCGGCCGCAGGCGACCGTCCCGCTGGGCTCGTCCGACCAGGCGCCCAGCTGTCTCCACCATCGACTCGTGCCACGCATCGTGAAGCTCCGACCGCCGCGCGGACGGCTCCAGGTTGCGAGCCAGATCACCCTTCTCGGCCACGTGCCGGATGAAGCGCTCCAGCCAGTCGAACAGGTCCACGCCGTCGTCGACCGCACACAGCTCAGCCACCTCCTCGGCGTAGACCGCGACGATCAGGTCGTCGCGGGTCGGGAAATGCCGGTAGAGGGTGGCGTTGCCGATCCGGGCCCGCCGCGCGATCTCGTCCAGCGCCGCCTGGGTGCCGAGCTCGGCGAAGACGGCCCGGGCGGTCGCGACGAGCTGGTCGCGGTTGCGCCGGGCATCGGCTCGCAGCGGCTTGGACGTGGACATTCCTGCTAGGCTAACGCGAAAACGGGGATCTCCCCAGTTAGGAGCGCCGATGGATCTCGACGACCGCATCGCGATCACCGAGCTGATCTCCATGCACGGCCATCTGGTCGACGCGGGCGAGCCGCCGGACCGGTTGTTCACCCCGGATGTCAGGTACGACGTGTCGGACCTCGGCGGCGGCGTACTGATCGGGCCGCAGGCGCTGTGGGAGGCCGGACTGGCCCTCGGCGACGGCAATCCGGTCGGGCATCACGTCACGAACATCGTGCTGACCGAGGTCGGGCCGGACGAGGTCGCGAGCCTCTCCAAGGGGCTCGGCGTGATGGCGGACGGCAGCTGTGGCAGCGCCACCTACAAGGACACCGTCGTCCGGACGCCGGCCGGCTGGCGGATCAGCCACCGCAAAGTGATTCCCCGCCGCCGGCCACTCGGGCGCTGAGCGACTCAGCGCCGCCAGGGCATGTGTTGCAGGGCCCAGGTGTTGCCGTCCGGGTCCTTGAACCACGCGTAGAACACGCCGCCGAGGTCCTCGGTTTCACTCACCTCGACGCCCCGGCCGATCAGCTCGGCGCGGGACGCCTCGATGTCCTTCACGACGAGTGCAGACCGCGCTGGGAGCCGGGCTCCATCGCCATCTGCGCCAGGCCGGTGGTGAGGCTGATCGAGCAGTACGAACCCGGTGGGGTGAGCTGCACGATCCGGACGCCTTCGGCCGGGCTGACATCGACGTCCGCGACGAACCCGCACTGTTCCACGTAGAACTGCTTGGCCCGGTCGACGTCGGTGACGGGGATCGGGATCAGCTCGAGCAGGTACGAACCCGGCGCGACCAAGGGGTGCGCCGGGTCGACCGGGATCTCGGACTCGTCGGCCGGGACTTCGGTGCGCTCGGTCATGCCGACTTCTTCGCAGCTTTCTTGGCCGTCTTCTTGGCGGGGGCCTTCTTGGCCGCGGCCGCCTTCTTGGCCGGGGCTTTCTTGGCGGCGGCCTTCTTCGCCGGCGCCTTCTTGGCCGGCTCGGACTCGCCGGCGCCACCGCCCGCACGCCGGGCCTTGGCCGCCTCGACGGACGCCCGCAGCGCGGCGACCAGGTCGACGACCTCGGCGCCCTCGGTCTCCTCGTCCTCGGACTCCGGCAGCGGCACGCCTTCGGCCTTCGCCTGGACGACCTTCTCCAGCGCCTCGCGGTAGTCGTCGTGGTACTGCTCCGGGTCGAACTCGCCTCGCAGCGTGTCGATGTACGACGACGCCATCGCCTTCTCCTGCGACCGGATCTCGACATCCTCCGGCGGCGCCGCGAACGACTTGTCCCGGATCTCGTCCGGCCACAGCATCACCTGGAGCACCAGGACGTCGTCAACGGTCCGCAGCAGTCCGAGGCTCTCCCGCGACCGGAGCGCGACCTTGACCAGCGCATACAGCTCGGAGCCGTCGAGCGCGTCGCGGAGCAGCACGTACGGCTTGGCGCCCGGGCCACCGTCGGCCGCGAGGTAATACGACTTGCCCAGGTACAGCGGGTCGACCTGGTCGGCCGGCACGAACTCGAGGACGTCGATGACCTTCTTGCTGGACAGCGGCAGGTCGGCGAAGTCGTCGGACTCGAGCACGATCATCCGGCCGTCGGGCATCTCGTAGCCCTTGCCGATATCGGAGTACGGCACCTCTTCGCCGTCGACCGAGCAGACCCGCTTGTACTTGATCCGGCCCCCGTCGGCGACGTGCACCTGACGGAACGAGATGTCCTTCTCCTCCGTCGCCGAGAACACCTTGATGGGGATCGTCACCATCCCGAACGAGATGGCCCCCTTCCAGATCGCCTGCATCGCCATCAGCTCCCGTCAGTTCGATCCGTTCGACCCGTTTCGGCCCCGCGGCCCCTCCGCCGCGAGCAGGTCGGGAATCTCTTGCGTCGCGTACCACAGCAGGTCTTCACCCTCGCACGAATCCAGGGCGAACACTGCGTCGTCGTCACCGTTCTGTGCGGCCTCCCAGAGGTCGGCCGCCTTCCTGATCACCGGGATCGCGTCGGTCGCATCCACGTGGACAGCGGCCACCGCCCGCCACGGAATCACCACGTGCAGCTCCAGGCGCGCGTCACCGAGCTCGACCGATCCGTCCGCCGGTGGCACGGCGCTCACCTCGGCCGCGATCACCACGCGTCTGCGGGCTGTCGTCGGATCCGCCGAAAGCAGTCCCACGGAGGCGCGGCCCGCCTGCGCCATCGCGGCGTACTCCAGCTCCTCGTCGTCGCCCTCGGCGTACCACTCCCGCAAGGCCGGCGTCACGGCGTACGCCGGCAGCGGGGCCGGCCCGATCTCCCCCGCGTTGCACGCCGCGCTCAGCAACTGGAGCGTGGATGGGATGTAGACCCTCATGAACCCGCCTTCTTGGGCTGTGCGTTTTTCGGTGTCTGGCCGCGGGTCTTCTTCCGGCCCCGGGAGGCCCGGTTCCGGCTGCCCTTGGTGGTGTCCAGCAGTTCGTCGAGCGCATCGGTCACACATTGGGCGAAAACGGCGAGGTCCGGCATGGCGGTCCGGTCCGCATTCAGACCGTAGTACACCTTGCCGTCGTACGACGTGACGCCGACGGACAGGCCCTGCCCGGGCATCAACGGGACGACCGGGTACGACGCGAGCATCGGGGCGCCCTGCGCATACAGCGGGAACTGTGGGCCCGGGACGTTGGTGATCACGACGTCGTCGATCGGGCGGACCGTCGTGGTCGCGACCCTGGCGGCCAGCGCGTGCAGTGTCGTCGGGGCGAACCCCGCGATACCGACCAGCGACCGGGCGCTGACCGCGCGACCGGTGTCCTTGTGCACCTTGGTCTGGTACGAGATCTGGTGCAGCCGCATGACCGGGGAGTTCTCACCGACCGGGAGGTTCACGGTCGAGGCGATCACGCGGGAGCCGAGCGACGTCGGCTCCTCGTCCTCGTCGTCGCGGATGCTGACGGGGATCACCGCGCGCACACTCCGGGTGGGCCCGACACCCTCACCGCGGGTCATCATCCAGGCCCGGAACGCACCGGCGACCACCGCCAGGATCACGTCGTTGACCGTGCCGCCGTGGGCAGCGCGGACGGTCCGGTAGTCCTCCAGGTCGGTCTGCACGGTGGTGAAGCGGCGCTGGCCGGAGGTCTTCACGTGCAGTGAGCTCTCCTGCGCGTGACGCTGCGCGACCAGCGAGCCGACCACGTCGCCGAGCACCTCACGCACAGACATGGAGCCGGTCAGGCTGGTCATCTCGGCGCGGGCCAGCTCGAGCACCGCGGTCGGGTGCTTGGTGGCGTCGGAGAACACGCCGGCGAGCAACTCCAGAGCGGACGGCGGGTGGTCGGGCTGCCAGGTGTCGGTCGGTGTTTCGCGCGGGTGTGCGGTCGAGTCCAGGACGACCTGGCCGATGTCGACCGTGCTGTTGCCGTCGACAAGCGCCTGGTGGGACTTCGCGATGATCGCGAACCGGTCACCTTGGAGGCCCTCGACCAGGTACATCTCCCACAGCGGGCGGGCCCGGTCCAGCCGCCGGGACATGATCCGGGCGACCAGCTCGAGCAGCTGCGCGTGGGTGCCGGGCCGGGGCAGGGCGGAGCGCCGGACGTGGAAGGTGATGTCGAACTCTTCGTCGTCCACCCAGACCGGTCCCGCGAACCGGCCGGGCACTTGCTGCACCCGCTGCCGGTACCGCGGCACGAACGCGATCCGGTCCCGGATCAGCGCGACCAGGCTCTCGTAGTCGAACCCCTCGTCGCCGTGCACCGGCGGCTCGAAGATGTCGACCGTCCCGACATGCATCGGCGTGGCCGGCGACTCGGCCTTCAGGAAGGTGAGATCAAGCGACGTCAGCCGGTCAGGCATCCGGTGCACCTTCCTCTCTGTACGGATCTGTACGGATTGCTTCACCCTAGCGGCCGCCACCGACAGTGGGCTGCGACACTGGCCGTACGGGAACACTGAGTCATTGGTGTTCGTCAGGCAAGAGGGTGTGTCCGCACCCTGAGAAGTTCACCACCCCCTCGAAAGGCTTCTGGACCGATGCGTTCGACGCTCACTCGCGGTGCCGCCACCGCTCTCCTGCCCACCCTCGGCATGCTGGTCCTGGCAGGTTGTGGTGGAGGCGACTCCGGCAGTGGCTCGAGCACCCCGTCACCGAGCGCCCCGGCGAGTACGCCGACCTCGAGCCTGCCGACCAACACCCCGACCCCGGGCTCGCCGAACCCCAGCTCCCCGTCGAACACCGCGGACCCGTCCGGCGAGCAGGCCGACGTGACCATCGACGTCACCGTTGCCAACGGCAAGGTCAACCCGAGCGGCGCGACCATCAAGGTGAAGGCCGGCCAGACGGTCCTGGTCAAGGCGATCAGCGACGCCGCGGAGGAGGTCCACATCCACGGCTACGACAAGGAGCTCGAGCTGACCCCGGGCAAGCCCGCCTCGGTCAAGTTCACCGCGAACATGAAGGGCACCTTCGAGGTCGAGACGCACAAGAGCGGCAAGCTGGTCGCCAAGCTCGTAGTGTCCTGATGCTTCCTCTTCACGGGATCGGCGGGCGGCAGGATCTGCCGGTTCCGTTCGGGTTGGCGGTGGCCGGCGCCGCGGTCGCGGTGACGCTCTCGTTCGTCGTGCTCGGGCTGGCGTGGCGGAGTCCGAAGTACCGTGGCAACGCCTCCGGCAAGCCGTTGCCTGCCGCAATCACCCGGACGGTCGACGCGGGCTGGTTCCGGTGGGTCGTCCGCGTGGTCGGGCTGGCGATCTTCCTGTACGCGATGGTGTCGCTGATGTTCGGCGTGGACCGGCTGACGAACCCGATCTTCGGGTTCATCTACATCCTGGTCTGGGTCGGGCTGGTGCCGATCTCGATCGCGTTCGGCCCGGTGTGGCGGACGCTGAACCCGCTGCGCACCATCCATCTCCTCCTCTCGAAGCTGCTCCGCCAGCCGCCGTCGAAGGGGCTGCTCGAGCTCCCCGCGTGGGTGGGGCTCTGGCCGGCCGCGCTCGGCATCTTCGCGTTCACCTGGCTCGAGCTGGTCGCTCCGGACCGCGCGACGATCCCGGTGCTGCAGGCCTGGATCGCGCTGTACGTCGTGATCACGATGTTCGGGGCGATCCTGTTCGGCGACCGGTGGTTCTCGCAGGGCGACCCGTTCGAGGTCTACGCCACGTTGATGTCCAGGCTGTCGCCGTGGGGTCGTCGTACCGATGGCGCCTTGGTGGTACGTCGTCCGCTGGAGAACCTCGACGGACTGAAGCCGCAGCCGGGCCTCGTCGGCATGGTCGCGGCCCTGCTCGGCTCCACGGCGTACGACGGATTCTCGAACTCGTCGACCTGGATCGGCTGGGCGCAGAACCAGGACATCTCGATGACGTGGCTCGGGACCGCCGCGCTGATCGTCTTCATCCTGGTCGTGCTGGGCACGTACTCCGGCGCCACTGTGCTGGCGGGGCGGCTGTCGGACAGCTCGCGGACTTCACTGCCAGGACTGTTCGCGCACTCCGTCGTGCCGATCGCCCTCGGGTACGTCGTCGCGCACTACCTGACGCTGTTCATCCTGGAAGGGCAGCGGACGCTCATCTACTTGAGCGACCCGCTCAGCAACGGCGCCAACATCTTCGGCACCGGACTCCTCGCGGTGAACACCGGCATCACCAACCACAGCACAGCGATCGCGGTCATCCAGGTGCTGGCGGTCGTCTGCGGTCACCTGCTCGGCGTTGTCTCGGCACACGACCGCGCGGTCGCACTGTTCCCGCGCGCAAAGGCTCTTGCCGGTCAGATCCCGCTACTGGTCGTCATGGTCGGCTACACCTGCGCCGGCTTGCTCCTACTGTTCTCTTCGTGACGTACACGCCCACGGAACGCTCCACCCTCCGCGACGCGCTTGTCGCGGAGGCCCGAGCAGACGCACGTATCACCGGCGCCGCACTGACCGGATCCGCCGCGATCGGCGCGGAGGACGAGTGGTCGGACATCGATCTGGCGCTCGGCCTCGCCGCCGACGCGGACCAGTCCAGCACAGTCGCCGACTGGACCTCGACGATGTACGCCGAGCACGGCGCCATCCACCACACGGACGTGTGGTCCGGCCGAACCATCTACCGAGTCTTCCTGCTCGACTCCACGCTCCAGGTAGACATCGCCTTCGCGCCGAGCGGAGCATTCGGAGCCCTGGGCCCCACCTTCCAACTGCTCTTCGGCGAGGCCGCCGAACAGCCGGCCGGCAGTACGCCGAACCCGGTCGACCTGATCGGTATGGGCTGGCTGTACGCGTTGCACGCGCGCTCGAGCATCGCCCGCGGCAAGGCGTGGCAGGCGGAGTACATGATCAGCGGAGTACGCGATCACGTGCTCATGCTGATGTGCCTGCGCCACGGCGTACCGCACTCACAGGGTCGCGGACTGCATTTGTTGCCTGCAGCCACTACTGCGACGGTCGAGCCGACGCTGGTGCGATCGCTGGACGCCGACGAGTTGCGGCGGGCGTTCCGCGCGAGTGTCGACGTACTGCTGGACGAGGTGGCTCAGGTCGACGCCGACCTGGCCGTCAGGCTGACTCGGACGCTTCGGGAGCTGACGGCTTAGGCAGACTGCGGCTCGTGACGAGGAGCAGGATGAACGCGATCATGCCGACGATCAGGTGCGAGTTCCCGGGGATCGACTGCCAGAACGTCCAGTTGAGCTCACGGTCGTCGCGGTACGGGACCCACCAGATCGAACGCAGCACGAACAGGCCGTAGAACAGGACGCCGGTGACCACGGCCGGGTTGAGGCCCCAGACGCGGTTGATGCCGCGGATCAGGCTGACGCCGAGTGGGATGATCCAGACCCAGTGGTGGCTCCACGAGATCGGCGACGCGTAGAGAACCGCCAGGGCCATCACCGAGATCGCCGTGACACGCTCGTCCGCGAGCCAGTAGCGTCGCGCCAGCCAGAGCACGAGCAGGCCGAAGACGACCGAGACCACGAACCACGTGGGCTGCACCCAGCTCGCGTCGTTTCCGATCCGGTGCAGGAAGCCGTTGAACGACTGGTTGCCGGTGTACGCGATCCCGCCGACCCGGTTCGCGTCGAGGATCACGTCGGTCCAGTACCGCCACGACTGGTGCGGCACGATCGCGAACCCGATCGCCATCGTCGCCAGCAGCCCCAGTACGGCGTTGCGCAGCGCCCGCCACTGCTTCGTCACGACGAGCAACGCCAGGAACGGCAGCGGGGTCAGCTTGACGCCGATCGTCACGCCGACCCAGAAGCCACGCAGGCGCGTGTCGTTCGGCCGGACCAGGTCCAGCAGGATCATTGCCGTCAGCAACAGGTTGATCTGGCCGAACTGGATCGTCTGCCAGACCGGCTCGAGCAGCAGCGACAGCACGGTGAGCGCGACCAGCGCGGCGGTGCGCTTGCGCTGGGTGACGAACGACCAGAACGTCTTCGGCAGGCTGGTCCGCCAGAGCGCGGTGATGCACAGCACCGAGATGGTCGTCCAGGTCACCAGCGCGACGCCCCATGGCACGGCGGCCAGCGGGACCATCGCGATCGCGGCGAACGGCGGGTAGGTGAACGGCAGACCGGAGCCGGCCAGCTGCGCGTCGTACAGCGACTTGCCGTGCAGGAGCACCGAGCCGCCCATCCGGTAGACGCGCAGGTCGATCATGCCGCCGAACAGGCTGGCGGCCCAGGCGCCGAGCGCGACGAGGACGGCGCAGCCGACGATCGCGATGACGACGCGACGACTGCGGGCCGAACGAGCTGGGGAGGAGGGAGGGGTGGTCACGGTCACGTCAGGTCGGCTCCGAACAGGGTTTCCAGCGCTCGCCGGGTCTCGTCGTACTCGGTGTGAAGAATCGCGGTCATACCGACCGCGCGGGCGCCGTCGACGTTGAGTTGCAGGTCGTCGATGAAGACGCACTCCGACGGCTCGAGGTTCAGCCGGCGGGCCGCGAGCAGAAAGATCTCCGGCTCGGGTTTGCGCAGGCCGACCTCACCGGAGATGACGATGTCGTCGAACATGCCCGCCCAGGTGTCGCGCGGGTACGTGTTCCCCCAGGAGTTCGACAGCAGGGCGGTCTTGATACCGCGTTCGTTGGCCCGGCGGACCAGCGCGGCCATCGCCGGCTGGTGCTCGAAGTGGGCGAACATCCGCTCGATCAGGCCCTCGGCCGGCACCGGCGTACCGTCGCGGCGGACCAGCATCGAGGCGAGCTTCCGCTCGAAGTCGGGCACGGCGATCTGGCCGCGCTCGAGCGCGTGCACCGGGTTGAGCTCGGCCTCCGCGGCCGCGTCCTCGGGGGACGCCGCGGGCAGCCATTTGAGCACTGCTTCGAGGTACGAGTCGAAGTCGAAATCGTCGAGCTCGGCCCAGCGACGCAACGCCGCCTCGAGCCCTGAGGTGAGCACTCCGCCCCAGTCCACCAAGAGACCACGCGGTATCACTCGCACCTCGACCATGCCCGCAAGCCTACTCAGACCGGGGCCGTCATCACCCTTCCGGCCCCGGCCCTCACTCCCAGTGGTCAGTGGTTGTACTCGATGGTGACGTCGCCGGAGGAGGTCTTCGCCTGGATGGTGCGGGTGGCGTTCGGGTCGATCTTCACGTTCGCGGACTCGTCGCCGGAGGAGGTGTCGGTGTCGACCTTGTACGACTCGTCGCCGGACGGGATCCGGATCGACACGTCGCCCGAGCTCGACTTCGACTCGACCGACTGCGGCGCGACAGTGAAGTCGAGGGACGCGCTGCCGGAGCTGCTGCGCGTGATCACCGACGTCGCGGTGAGTCCGTCGGCGTCGACGTCACCTGAACTCGACTCCAGCCGCAACGGGCCGCCGACGTCGTGCACCTGGATGTCCCCGGAGCTGGTCTTCACTTCCGCCCCGCCGGAGAACCCCGAAACCGTCACGTCCCCACTGCTGCTGTCGACCGTCAGCTTGACGTCCCGCGGCACGGTGAGCACATAGCTGGTCTTGCACCCGAACGACAGGAACCCGCATCCGCCGCTGTCCAGCTCGAGCTTGCCGCCGCCCTCGTCGTACTTCTCCTTCGGATCCGAGCCGAACACGTTCCGCTCGGACTGCCGCTCGACCTTCAGCTCGGTGCCGTCCCCAGGCCGTACTTCGAGCGTCGCGGCCCCGCTCCTCACCAGCAGCGAGTCGCCCTGCAGCGCATAGCTCTCCTGGCCGCTCTTGGTGCCCTCGGTCAGCCCGGTGAGCGCCCAGTACGCACCACCGAGGATGAGGGCGACCGAGATGGCAATCCCGTACCGCCGGTTCGTGCTCATCGAGCTCTGCGGCGGGCCCTGGACATCGGACATGACACTCCCTGCGGGTCGAAGTACTGCCACCCTGGCACATCGCGGGCGGGCTGTCGGCGGGGTTGTCCCCCAGTTCCCCACCGATCCGACCCTGACTTCCCGAGGGGTCGGATCAGGCGGGCACGAGCTCCTTGACGACCGCGGCGGCCAGCTGCTGGAAGGACTTGCGGAGCTTGCTGGACTTCGCCGCCTCCGCGAGGCTGCGGCCGTGGGACATGGCGGCGTCGACCGCGCTCAAGTCGTACGGCAGGAGGGCGGTCGGCTCGATGCCGGCGTACTGACCGAGGGCCTCGGCCACCGTGTCGCCCGGTGAGCCGCCGAGGGCACCGGACCGGAGCCGGTTCACCACGACGCGCACGGCCGCCGAGGGCACGACGGCGCGCACCTCGTGGACCGCCCGGATCAACCGCGTCAGCCCGACCGGATCCGCCGTGCCGACGATCATCACCTCGTCGGCCGCCTCCAGCGTCGCCACGGTCGCGCCGTTGCGGCGTGGGGCGAGCGAGTCGAACGAGATCTCCTCGTCGGTCTCGATGCAGAACCCGACGTCGGCCACCGTGACCGGAGCCAGCTCCCGGGCCGTCGACCAGATCGCCTCGATCGCCGCCGGTCGCAGCTCGGTCCATCGATCGGCCCGGCTGAGCCCGGTCAGCACCAGCAGCCGCGCCTCGACCTGCCGCGCGTGCTTCGCGAGCGTGCCCATGTCGAGCGAACCGTTCGACGCCGAGCGCGCTGCGGCGGCCAGCCCGGACGTCTCGTCGAGCATGCCGAGCATCTGCGCCACGGTCCCGCCGTACACATCCGCGTCGGCGAGCAGCGTCGGCACGCCCTTCGCGGCCAGCTCGCAGGCGAGGTTGACCGCGACCGTCGTCCGGCCCGGCGCACCGGTCGGACCCCAGACCGCGATCAGCCGGCCGGTGCCCTGCGGGTACGCCGCCGGCTCGTAGTTGATCGTCGACTCGGGGCTGAGCGGGACGAATCCGCCGGAGAAGTGCGAGCTCGACACAGCGGGACCCGACTCGACCGCGTCGGTCACCGCGCGACCGAGGTCGGTCGGGCTGACGTCGGCGGGCAGGATCCGCTCGATCCCCATCCGGCTCAATCGGTCCTCGGCGCCGAACGGGGCGCCGGTCTCGGTCGGGTCGACGAGGGCGAGCACCGCGATCCCGCGGGCGTGCAACGCGGCGACGGCGTCGGCGGACAGCCGGGCCAGGGCGTCGGCGAGCAGCACGGCGCGGGCCTGACCGCTCGCGGCGGCGGCCATCACGTCGGCGATATCGACGCAACGCCGTACGACCTTGATGCCCGGCGCCCGCTCGGTCCGCTGCACGACGTCCGCCTCCCAGGGCGCGCCGGTGACGGCCAGCAGGACTGGGATCGCCATATCAGCCGGCCTTCCGGACCAGGGTCGGCTCGCCTGCGCTGATCGCGCTCAGTGCAGCTGGGATGCGGGGCAGGTCGGCCGTGGTGAGCCCGATCAGGACCTGGCGCCGGGCAGTACTACCCGCGACACCCTTCACCGAGTCGATCTGCAGCACACGGACGCTGCTCCACAACGGTCTCGCCGACTGGGTCTCCTCCTTCGGCACCACCCAGACGTCCACAATGTCGCCGACCGCGGTGTCGGACGGCAGACGGCCGGTCGCGACGGAGAGGGGCAGCTCGGTGCGGTCCTGGTCGGACTTGGCGACGGCCGCGTCCTTCGGCAGGAACTCGCCCTGGTCGATCGCGCGGCCGGCGACCAGGCCCTTCACGTCGGCATCGGCCGCGAGGTACCGCTCGGAGTCGTTGGTGCTGGTGAAGCGGACCCGGACCGTGGTCAGGTCGTCGTCGGTCAACGGGACCCCGACCTTGAGGTCGTGCTTGGCGGCCCAGATCGTCGTGGTGTCGTCGGCCGACGACAGCAGCTTCGCGCCGGCCAGCGCGGTGACGGCGACGAGCAGCACGCCGAGGACCAGGCGGCCGTCCTTCCACCGGGCCTTGCGGTTGCGCTGGGCCGGCGCGGACGGCGCCCCGAATCCGCTTCGCACGGCTGTCTCGACCACGTCGTCTCCCCAGTCAATCGATCGTTCTCGGGCGACATTCTGCCTGGTCCCGGATCGCGGCGTGAACGGTCATCCACAGGCAGTCACAGGCTGGGGACAAACCCGGCCGTCCACCCGCCAACCGTGGCAAACTGAAACAACCAGCCACTATGTGAAGGAGTACGACGGATGCCGGGTCCCCGCTTCCTCCAGCTCGCCGATGTCGCCGAGGTGCTCAACATCTCCGCCAACCAGGTCTACGCCCTGGTCCGCCGCGGTGACATTCCCGCGGTCAAGATCGGCGGCCGCGGTCAGTGGCGGGTCGAGTCGACCGAGCTGGAGAAGTACATCGAGCGGCTCTACACCGAGACCAAGGACTTCATCGACGCCCATCCCTTCGGCGAGGAAGCCGAGACCACCGAGGACGCACAGCTGTAGTAGTTCCCCTTGGTCGCACCAGCGGGCTGGCGCTGGAGCGACTGCTGCTTGCGCCGCCTTGGTTCAGCGGCGGCGGAGGGCTCGGAGGGCCTGGGTGGGGACGAGGCGGACGCTGTTGACCTCGGTGCGGCGCCGCGGGGCGTCGAGCGGGTGCTCGGCGAGCTCCAGGAAGTCGGCGCCGACGCGGTCGATGGTCCCGGTGACCGGGCCGCCGCCGCTGCAGAACAGGGTGACCGGCGAGCGGTCGCGGGCAATTCCCCGGAGCAGATGGGCGAGCCCGAGCTTGCCTTCGACCGCTCCGGCCGGCTCGGCCCAGGGGCCCAGGCGGTGTACGGCGACGAGTGCGGTGACCGGGATCAGCCACTCCTCGTAGCGCTCGGTCTCGAGCAGCAGGCAGTCCTTCCCGACCCGGCTGAGCATGCCGCGGACGGGCTCGGCGTCGTTCACTTCGACGCGTACGACGGTGTTGACCGCGCCGCGGAGCCGGTCGAGGACGGTGATCTTCCCGACCTCGGCGCGGATCCGATCGGCGACTTCGCCGTACAGATCTGACTCCTGGAGCGCCTCGAACTGCGACTCCAGGTCCGCGAACAACGCATCCCACCGCATGACCGCGAACCTACCGGTCCGGGGTGCTCCGGCGGCGGTCGCCCGTCACTCTGCGCGTCGGAAACCGACGCTGTGTGCGTTAAGGACTTGCAAAGCTGGCCCAGGACCGGTCTATAGTGATCAAGCCAAAGCAAACTAGCGCAAACTCATAGGTCGGGAGCGAAGCGGGATGAACGCGATGATCCGGGCGCTGAAGGGCACCCTCGCGGTGCTGGCGCTGGTCGGTCTCGGCCTGCTGCTGCGGTGGATGACCGCCGGGTCGATCACCGGCGCGCGGACGTACGACCTGGATTCACTGACCGTCCTCGCGGTCGGGACGGTCGCCTGGATCGCGTACGGCTGGCTGGTCCTGGCGGTCCTCACGACCGTCCTCGAGCAGATCCCCGGCGTCGTCGGCGAGCTGGCCGGCGCCGTCGCCGGCCGAATCACCACCAAGACAGCCCGCACCCTCCTCCGCTCCGGCCTGGGCGTAGCAGCCGTCACCCCCCTCACCGTCGGCGCCGCCAACGCAACCCCCGCCCCCACCACCCAAGTCCTCCAGTGGCCCCAGTCCACCCCCTCCACCATCCACCTGACCGACTCCGACTGGCGCACCACCGAACCCCGCTCCACCCTCCAACCCGGCACCACCCACCCGCCCACCAGCTCGCAGCACAAGTCCGCCACCACCCGGCGAACCACCGACCCCGCCTCCACCATCCAGATCAGCGGCACCGACACCAACGTCCACCGGGCAGCCGCGGACAACACGACATCTCGGCCGGCCACGAGGTCGCAGGAGGGCTCCGCCAACACCTGGCGCGCTACCGAGCCGGCCTCCACCGTGGAGATCAGCGGTCCCGACAGCAACGAGCAGTCCGCCGCAGCAGCCAGCACCGCAGCTCAGTCGGCCACCAAGCCGCCCACCAGGTCGCAGCAGGAGTCCGTTAACACCTGGCGGGCTACCGAGCCCGCCTCCAGCGTCCGGATCGGTGGCACCGACGCCAGCGCGCAATCCGCTGCAGCCGCAGCTAGAACTGCAGCTCAGCCGACTGCTAGGTCGCAGCGGGAGTCGGCTGAGGCGTGGCGGGCTACTGAGCCTGCTTCCAAGGTGGAGATTGGTGGGGACGAGGAGCCGCGGCAGGATGCCAAGGCCTCTGCCGACTGGCGGGCGAACGAGCCGGCGTCCACCCTGCGTCTGGGTGGCTCAGCCGCCGACACGAGCGGTCGCCCAACTACGTCGGACCGCCCGAACGCCTCAGAGCGTGCGGCCGGCTCTAAGCATCCGGTGACCTCGGAGTCCCAGGTCGGCACTGACCGCCGGCCCGGCTCCGACCATCCAACCGTCTCTGACCGTCCAACCACCTCTGAGCGCCCGACCACCACTGGCCGTCCGACCACGTCTGAACGTCCGACCGCAGCTGAGCGCGAGGGCCGTCCTGAGCGCCAAGTCACCTCTGACCGCCCGGCCAGCACAGGTAACCAGGCCACCTCAGACCACCCAGTTGCCTCTGAGCGCCCGGCCGGGTCGGAGCGCTCGGCCGGGTCGGGGGGTCGGGGCGGGGCTGGGTGGGGGCGGGTGGGGGTGCCGGATCGGCCTACTGAGGGGGCTGCTACTCGGTATACGGAGTTGCGGGCGGGGGTGACGGTGCGGGTTGTTGTGCGGGAAGGGGACTCGCTCTGGGCGATTGCTGCTCGGGAGCTCGGGCCGGGTGCGACGGACGAGGCGATCGCGGCGCGGTGGCCGGAGTGGTACGCCGCTAATCGGCATGTGATCGGGGACGACCCCGACCTGATTCTTCCCGGGCAGGTACTCCGCGTGCCGCCCGCATCCACCGGCCACCTCCCGCCCACCCATCAGGAGCCGTGACATGAGCCAGCCACAGAACCTCCGCGCGGACGATCTCCCGCTCACCTCCCGTACGACCAACCTCACCTCGGCACCGGAATCAACGGAGGCTCTCATGGCCGTCACCGACCCGACCTCGCCGGCGGACTCAGTCACCCTCACCGCAGTCCCCGCGCCGGCGCCGGATGTGCTCGCTTCTGTGACCAGGCCGCGTTTGTGGTCGGTGGGTGGGAGCCACACGGTGCCGGCGACTGCGCGGTACGCGGCTGAGCTGACGGACGGCGCCCTGGCCCTTCGGTTGCAGGCGATCACGCGACTCGGGGTCGAGTCGGCGCCGCACCGGCTGTCGAGCATCGCGGCGTACACCACTCACCAGCCGCAGGCTCGCAAGCTCGCGCTGGTTCCGGATGGTGCAGAGCAGGCGGCTGGGCAACCTGACGGAGCCCAGCCGCCGCACGCCTCCCGCACCGATGCGCCCAGTGGTCTGTCGGCAGTACCGGACGCGGGCGCAGCGCGAGTAGATGCGGAGACCGGGGCACACGCTGAGGAGCGCGCTGACGCGCTGGCAGGTGACCAGCATGCTCCGGGCGCGGGAGCTGTGCGGGGTGGCCGGGTTCGGCACGTGGCACAGCGAGTCGCGACCGCGCAGCCCAGTAAGGCGTCCCAGCAAACGCAGGGCGAGCAGACGTACGTCGGGCAGGCGCGGGGTCGTTGTGGTGAGTTGCCGGTGGTGCCGGAGGCTCGGGTTTGGGGTGGGCGGTTGGCTCAGGCGGTTTCGGAGGTGCTGGCCGGGGATCGGCCGATCTCGCAACTGGTGCGGTTCACCGATGACGTGGTGTTCATGGAGTTGAACCGGCGCGTTCGGCTGCTCGGGTTGAACACGACCGCCGGCACTCGCGGCGCGAAGGAGAAGAGCGCGGTGCAGTCGGTGCGGGTGTTCATGCCGAAGCCGTTCATCGCCGAGGTGGCGGCGCATGTACGTCGTGGCGGCCGGTCGCGGGCGATCGCGTTGCGGATGGAGATCCGCCGCAACCGCTGGGTGTGCACCGCCCTCGAGATCGGCTGAAAACACCACGCATCCGAACTCTTGCCACCCACCCGGCGTCATAGGGAGCGCAATCGGATCGTGCGGTTGCTGTCATCTGAATGGGCCTGCGGCGGCGTACGGTAACCGAGGTCGGTCGCGAGGCCGGCCAACTCGTTCGGGGGAATGATGTCTGAGACCACAATCGCCACACCACTGCACGAATCGGCGTCGGCTGGGGTGACGCCGGGTACGCCGTGGCGGGTCGAGGTGCGGGAGCTGAGTGAAGCGGAGCGGGCCCGTGTGCTGCCCGCGGTCCACCATCGCCGGTGGAGCGAGCGGATGCCGCTGCTCTACCCGCTGGCGGTGCGGTACCACCGTGTGCTCAAGCGGCTCGAGTGGATGAGGTCCAGCACGCCGTACGCCGCGATCCGGCAGACAGGCGACCTTCCGGTGCGGATCAAGCGGCACAAGTCGCTGCTGCTGCGTCAGCTCGGCGAGACCGAGATGTGGATGCAGCACAACAAGGTGACCAACCTGAAGCTTGCCTGCGCACAGGTCGACGGGCTGCTGATCCGGCCGGGTGAGACGTTCTCCTTCAACAAGCTGGTCGGCAACGCGACCCGGCGCAAGGGATACATGCAGGGCATGCGGCTGTCGAACGGACAGGCCCGGCCGGGCATCGGCGGTGGCATCTGCCAGCTCGCCAACCTGCTGCACTGGATGGTGCTGCATTCGCCGTTGACCGTGACGCAGCGGTCGACGCACAGCTTCGACCCGTTCCCGGACAACGGCCGGGTGCTGCCGTGGGGAGTGGGCTGCAGCATCGTCTACAACTACGTGGATCTGCAGTTCCGCAACGACACCGACCAGACGTTCCAGCTGCACGTCGGCGTCGGCGACCGCTACCTCGAGGGCGAGATCCTCGCCGACGTGCCGGCCGAGTCGTCGTACCGGGTGTTCGCCAAGGAGGAGCGGTTCCTCCGCGTCGGCGCCGACTACTTCCGGCGGAACGAGATCTGGCGGACGGTGATCGACCGCCGCACGGGTACGGCGCTGCGCGACGAGCTGATCCGCGAGAACGTTGCCCTGGTCAAGTACCTGCCCGTCGACGTACCGGTCCTGGACGTCGTCCTCCCGCACTGATCATCCGAGCAACGAGCACCCGTACTTCTCGAACAGCGCCGCCACATCACCGGAGAACCCGCCGTGCAACTCCGCGAGCAGGGCCTTGGTGGTCGCCGACATGACGAGCACGTACCGCGCCGGCTCCTCGGACGGATTCCCGAACGTGTGCGGCACGCCCCGTGGACCGACGATTCCGGAACCGGCCGGTACGTCGTAGTCCTCGCCGTCGATGTTCAGCCGCAGCGTCCCGGACAGCACGTACCACGCCTCGTCGTCGGCGTGGTGAACATGCAGCGGCGCCTGCCATGCGACCTCGTCCGACGTACGACCCGCGGCCTCCCACTCCGCGAGCACGAGCCCGGATCCCTCCGGTGCAACCGTCCGCCCGAGCAGCGGAACCCCTGACAGATCGTCGCGTCGTGACATCGGCATCTCCTCCGCGGGTCCAGGACTGTCGGTGCGGCGTTGCAGACTGGAACTGTGACTGTAGCCGTCGAGCCGTACCGGGAGCGTGCCGCGCTCATCCCGGGCGCCGACCTGTGGACCCGGACGGCCGAGGGTGGGGAGTATCGGATCCTGCCCGACGGCTGCATGGATCTGCTGCTGATCGACGGCGACCTGGTCGTCGCGGGGCCGGACAGTCACGCGTGGACGGGCAGCGCCTCCCGCGGCACGCAGTACGCCGGGATCCGGTTCGCGCCCGGTGCCGCGCCAGGCTTCCTCGGCGTACCGGCCCGCGAACTGCTGAACGAGCGCGTCCCGCTGGCCGACCTGTGGTCACCGACCCGGAGCAGGCAGCTGCTGGACCGGATCAAGTCGTCCCCCGACCCGGCCGTGGCGCTGGATGCGGAGGTCGCCAAGCTGGTCGACGAGCCGCCGGACCGACTGATCGGCTACGTACTGCGCAACGTCCGCGGCGGACTGCTCCGCGGCACAGCCGGAGTCTCCCGGTTGGCGGAGACGATCGGGCTGAGCGAGCGCCAACTGCACCGACGCTGCCTGGACGCGTTCGGGTACGGCCCGAAGATGCTCGACCGCGTGCTCTGGATGAACGTTGCTCTCGACCACGCCCGCACCGGCCTTGCCCTCGCCGACGTCGCCACCTTGACCGGGTATGCCGATCAGGCCCACTTCACTCGCGACGTCAAAGCACTGACCGGTCTACCACCTAAGACGCTGCTGGGCTGAGCCGCTGACGCATGTCAGCATTACTTCTCATGACCGGTCACCCGGAAGTCGGTACGGCGACTCTGCGCCACAACCCGCTCAACGCGGTGACGGCGACCGTGGAGCGCATCACGTACGCCGACGGCCGCACCGCCGTACGCAAGCAGCTCCAGAGTCCACGGGACTCCACCGGTCCGTGGGCCGCGTCCACCGACCCGCGGCACTGGAACTACTGGCGCCGAGAGCTCGAGGTGTACCAGGACGACGAACTCCGCGGCCGGCTCGCCGACGCCGGGCTCGTGCTGCCCGAGGCCGAGGTCGAGGAGTGGCCGGACGGCGCCGTACTGATGATGGAAGACATCGGCGGGACCTCAGGAACTCAGTTCAGCCTGGCCGAGCACGCGGCGCTCACGCGGGCCTTCGGCCGCTGGCAGGCACAGCCGGCCTCCGTTCGGCCGTGGACGTCGACGGGCTTCCTGCGCGACTACTCGACGACCCGCGAGGTGCCCTGGCAGTTGCTGAGCGACGATGCCGCCTGGCAGCAGCCACTCATCCGCGAGACCTGGCCGGGCGAACTCCGGGCAGCCTGGACCCGACTCATGGTTGAACGCGACGCCCTGCTCGATCTCGTCGCGAGTCTCCCCCGCGCCACCTGCCACCTGGACTTCTGGGTCTCGAACGTGGTCCAGCGGCCGAGCGGCGAACTCGCGCTCTTCGACTGGGCGTTCACCGGCGACGGTGCACTCGGCGAGGACATCGGCAACTACATCCCGGACGCGGTCTTCGACCTGTTCTGGCCGGCCTCGCGTCTTCCCGAGCTCGCCGAGACGTGCATCGCCAACTATCTCGACGGCCTGCGCGAGGCCGGCAGGCGAGGCAACCCGGACGAGGTGCGCCTGGCGGTGATGGCGTCCGGAGTGAAGTACGCCTGGCTCCTACCCGGTCTGCTCGGCCGCGCCGCCGACCCCGCCCACAACGCCTATCACCGCCAGGTCGACAGCCGGCACCTGTTCCACCAACGCGGGCAGGCGCTCATGTTCGTGGCGGACTGGTGCGCCGAGGCCCTCAGCCGAGCACGACGGTAAACCCACCAGGTACGACGAGCGTGCGCGAAGCGTGGCCCCGAGCAACTAGTTTGCCCGTCGCATCATAGGTGTAGGAGTGCCTGCCCGGAACACTCACCACACGAGCGTGATCGTCCACACTCGCCAGCAATGTGCTGGCTCCGATGCGCAGACTGCTGACCGTCGGAAGAAGGAGTACAGCGTCCAGCTGAGCAGTGCCCGTGGACGTGACGGTGAGGGTGGTCGCGCCGGCCGGGAGCGGGTTGGCGAGTGTCAGAGGCCGGAGCGCACCGGGCGCGGCGGAGATACCTTGCGGTCCGCAGACGTGGGTGAGGGTGCCTAGCGCTCGGGTGCCGGTGGTCCAGGTGGTGCGAGCCGGGGTCGGCGTGTCGATGAGGTTGACGACCGGGAGGACCAGCCGCTGCTGCGATGACGCCGGCACGGTCCAGGCCGCCGTACCGTCGAGGGAAAGGTAGGAGCCGTTGCTCCATTGGGATTCCCCGGTCCACGCCGATGGTGGCGTGACGACCTGACCGCCGGTGGCGGACTCCGCCTCGATGATCTGCAGGCCGTCGTACGACGGCGTGCCTGTGAGGCGGGCGACGTCTCGGTGGGCGTCGAGGGCGAGCATCGACAGCTGACCGTGGATCGAGGACTCTGCACCGGAGTTGCGGTTGATCACCCCATCGCCGGAGATCCCGTCGTAGGTTCGGCCGGTCGCGGCGTCGTACATCGGCTCACCGGCCCGGTTGGCGCCGAAGTACCAGGCGGCGACGAAGGCAGCGACCTGCTTCAGGCCGGGAAGCCCAACGGCGAGGAGGCCTTGCAGCCGGGCGTCGACGCCGTACGCGATCTGAGTGCGGTCGATCGGCGTCGGGAGCCAGCCGTTGTCCGGACCGCCGGCCGTCATCAGGAGCGGGGTGAAGCCCGCGGTGTCGCCGATCGCCGGGGCCAGCAGCTTGGGTACGCCGAGAGCCTTCGACGCGGCCGCGAGTCCGGAAGGCATCTGCGCGCCCCACGCGTGCCAGTCCGAGATCGACTCGCCCCACGGCATCAACGCACGGAACGGCCACTCGCGCCTCGAACCGGCCGCCATCTCCCCCATGCCCTCAGCAAAGCGGGCCAGCGTCCGCCGCGCCGCAGCTGAGCCGCCCGCCGCGACGTAGGCTGAGAGTCCAAGCACGGCTTCGCTTGTGGCGTCCGCACCGTTGACGATCAGCCAGGCGGGCAGCCGGCGCCCGTCGACCACGTTGTACTGCCCGTAGCGGACCAGGACCTGACGATCGAGCGCCGAGATCGCACGCTCGAGCCGGTCGCGAAGGAACGCCGCAAAGGCGCGGTCGGTACGGCGGAAGACGGCGTACCCCTCCCCCAGCGCCCAGACCGTGCGAGCCAGCCAGTACGACGGGCCGGAGTCGGACGGATCCGGAAGTTCAACGGGATCGGCGCTCGGGTTCAGTGTGCCGTCGGGCTGCATCCAGAGGACGACGTTGCCGTTGGGCGACTGGAGGAAGGTGAGACTGCGAAGCAGCCCGCGGGCGGCGTCCAATGAAGCCGCGGAGTGGAACAGCTTCCAGTGCCGCAGGTAGACCACCGCGGCCCGGGCAATGTCGTCGGCGTTGAAAGCACCTTGCCCATAGGTGTTCGTCGCAGCGTCGTAGGCACCCCCGCCGATGCGTTTGTACGAGCCGTCCGGCTGCCGGTCGGCGTACGTCCACAGCACGCCGACCGGTCCGCTCCCGAAGGTGGTGTGGCCCGCTGCGGCCGGCGGGGTCACCGAGGTGCGGAGGAAGTCGAGGTGCGCGAGGTTGGAGAGTCGGCCGGCCGCCGACGCGGGGAGGGCGACGGTTGACGCGGCGGCTACTGCAAGGGCTCCGCCGATGACGGTGCGGCGGGTCGGGTTCATGGCAGCCGGTCCAATCTGGCCACGCCGATCGCGGCGTCGGCCATGCCGTAGAAGACGTACTGGTTGCCGTCCACCTGCTCGATCGCCGTCGGGAAGACGACATTGCCGACCGTGCCGATCTTCTCCTCGTCGGTCTCGGGCACCATGAGGGGTTCGGTGGTCCGGGCGATGACGCGGGTCACGTCCTCGGGGTCGAGGATGAGCGCGCCCGCGGCGTAGCAGACCTTCTGGGTGGTGGGATCGAAGCCTTCCGGCTGCTCGCCGGTGACGCCGTGGTGGATGACGAGCCAGCCCTCGGGGATCCGCAGCGGCGCCGGGCCGGCCCCGATCTTCAGCTCCTCGAACGGGTACTCCGACATCGCGACCAGCCGGTGGTTGCGCAGATGGACAAGGTTCCGCACGTCGGTCTCGACCGCGGCCACGGGCACGAACGACACCCAGATCCCCGGCCGGTCGTCGGTCACGCCGGCCGGCAGGTGCACGCCTTCGCCCTCGCGAAACCAGCCGAGATCCCACATCGGACGATGGAGCATCGCGTACGACGGCGCGCCGTCCGGACCGGGCACCGGCTCGGGGAAGAACACCGTGTCCTTGTTGGGGAACAGGTTGAGGTCGGTGTCGAGGTCAGGCTGGTACTCGAAGTGCAGCGGGCCGAGCCGGCGCCACTCGCGGAGATCCTCCGAAACCGCGAGCGCAGGCTTCGGGCCGAGCGGGCCGTACGCGACGTACGTCATCACATGCAGGCCCAAGGACGGGACGAAGGTGACGCGGGGATCCTCCACGCCGGCGTTGTTCTTGCCGCGCTCCCAGCCCTCGTCCGGTGCGAGTACGACGCCCTCGCGCTCGACCCCGACCGGTACGCCGTCCTTCACTTCGACCCGGGCCAGGCCGACCCGCGAGATGTTGCCGGTGGCAACCAGACGGGGAAGCAGGTACAGCGCTCCGTCCGGGGTGTGACCGGTCGCCGGGTTCAGCACCCCTTCGGCCTCGAGTTCGTTGCCCGGCTCGGCGGTCATGAGTACACCGACACGGGTCAGGGTATAGGGAACAGTCACGAGAAGCCCTTCAGGAATTAGCGCAGCAAGAGTTAGCCTTTGACGCCGGATGACAGGTTCGTCGAGATGAACCGGCGCTGGAAGATGATGAACAAGGTGACCGCCGGCGCCGCGAGTACACACGCTCCGGCCAGCACCGCGCCGAACGGGTTCGCCGCCCGCGCCGACACCGTGGTCAGGTAGTTCGACAGCGAGACCGCCAACGGCTGCAGGTCCTGCTGCTTGGTGATCAGGAACGGCCAGAGGAACTCGTTCCACGGCCCGATGAACGTCAGCAGCACACCGGTCAGCAGCGCCGGCCGGACCAGCGGTACGGCGACCCGCCACAGGATGCTCAACTCCGACGCCCCGTCGATCCGGGCCGCGTCGAACAGCTCGGCCGGCAACTGCAGGAAGTACTGCCGGAACACGAACACCGCGGTCGAGTTGATCAGGAACGGCAGGATCATCCCGAGGTACGAGTCCGCGAGCCCGTAACTGCGCACGATCAGCACGTACAGCGGGATCGTCAGCAACTGGAACGGCACGACCTGGATCAGCAGCATCAGGTTGAACACCAGCGCGCGCCCACGGAACTGCAACCGCGCCAGCGCATAGCCCGCGAGCACGCCGAAGACCAGCGTTCCGAGGATCACGCCGCCGGTGAAGATGCCGGAGTTGATCAACGACCGGCCGAGGTGGATCGCCTTGTTGATCTCGCCGTAGTTGTGCAACGTCAGGTTGCCCGGTGACGGGAACGCCCCGGCGACGGACGGATCCGGTTCGCTCTGCAGCGAGCCGATCAGCATGTAGTAGAAGGGAAAGAGGAACACGAAGGCGCCGACGAGCAGCGCGACGAACTTGACCTTCATCAGTCCTCCTCCCTCCCCACGAACCGCCGCTCGATCAGCGCGAGCAGCAGTACGCCGATCACCAGCAGCACCCCGATCGCCGATCCCACGTCCGGGTTCCCCTGCTCGATGCCGCGCTGGTACATGATCAGGACCGGCGATGCGGATGCTCCGTCCGGTCCACCGCCTCCGGTCAACAGGTACGGCTCGGTGAACAGGTTCGCTCCGGTCACCGTGGCGACCAGCACGACCAAGGTGGTCGCGGGCCGAACGCCCGGCACAGTGACGTTGAGGAACGACTTCCAGCGGCCGGCGCCGTCCATCGATGCCGCTTCGTACAGGTCCTTGGACACATTCTGCAGCGCGGCGAGGTAGAGCAGGATGAAGAAGCCGAGCTGTTTCCACGTGACGTAGATGGCGACCGTTGGCATCGCGAGCCTGGAGTTGACCAGCCACGACGGATCCGGGGCGAGCGGCCCCAGGACCGAGTTGACCAGGCCGTTGGAGTTGAAGAGGAACAGCCAGACCCCGACGACCGCGACGCTGGCGGTGACGTACGGGACGTAGTACGAGACGCGGAAGAACGTGCGCCAGCGGATCGCGGCGTTCAGGGCGTTGGCCAGTCCCAGTGACAGTACGACCGTGAGCGGGACGTTGATCACCAGGAAGATCAGCACGTTGCCGAACGCGCGCCGGATCGCCGGGTCCGACAGCACCGTCACGTAGTTGTCGAACCCTACGAACGGCCGCTCCACGATCGCGCCCGGCGCCGCGAAGAAGTAGTCGTGGAACGACATGTACACGGCGAACCCGAGCGGATACGCGAACACCGCGAACAGGAACACGACGTACGGCGTGACGAACGCGGTTCCGGCCGGATGATCACCGAGGATCCGGCCGAGGAACCCCCGCCTCATGACTGCTTGGCGAGTTGATCGATCTTCTGCGCGGCGCCGTCCAGGGCCGAACCGACGTCCTGCTGGCCGAAGATCACCGACTTCGAGTAGGCGTCGCGGAAGGTCTGCCAGATCGCGATCGAGTTCGGCACGTTCGGCACCTCGACCGTGCGCGACGCCTGGTCGGCGAAGACCTTGTAGTCCGGGTTCTTCGCGAAGTAGTCGGCGTACGTCGTCGCCACGTCCTTGCGCAGCGGCATCTGCCCGGTCCCGGCCAGGAACTTGCCGTCCTGGTCCTTGCTGGTGGCGAACTTCAGCACGTCCCACGCCGTCCCGCGGTTCTTGCACGCGGAGTACATCGCGACGTTCTTCGCATCACTGAAGGTGTGGATCTCGTTGGCCGCCTTGCCGGACGAGGTCGGCACCGGTACGACGCCCCAGTCGACCTTGCCCTTGTACGTCGCGATCGCCCACGGACCCACGACCGCCATCGCGGACGTCCCGTCGACGAACGCGTCACCGGTGTACTTCTCCGGCGAGGCCAGCTTGTCCTGGTACATGGTCCGCCAGAAGCCGGCGACCTTCTTGCCCTCGTCGGAGGCGAACGTCGACTTGCCATCGGCAACCAACTGCTTGCCGCCGGTCTCGGCCGCGTACAGCGGGTAGAAGTCGAACCAGGACTGGTAGAACTCGTTGCTCGGCGCCGGGTAGATGGCGAACTTCGCGGCCTTCGAGCTGACCACCTTGCGCGACGTCGCGAGGAACTCGTCGTACGTCTTCAGCGGCGGGTTGGTGGTGTCGATGCCGGCCTTCGCGAACGCCTTCTTGTTGTAGAAGATCATCACCGGGTTCGACTTCCAGGGCAGCTGGTAGTACTTCCCGTCGGCGGACTTGTACTGCTGCGCGACGTCGCCCGACCGGTCCTCGATGTACGACTTGCCGTCGCTGAAGCTGTCGAGCGGCACCAGACCGCCCTGCTTCTGGAACTGCGAGACCGAGGCCGGCGAGGTGTTGAAGATCAGGCACGGCGCGTTGCCGGCCGTGATCGCGGCGCCGATGACCTCCTCGGAGCTCTTCCCGGTCGGGATCTCCTGGGCGGTGATCTTCTGGTCCGCGTGCTCGGCGTTCCAGGCCGCGACCATCTGCTTGCCCCAGGCCACTTCCTCGGCGTTGTTCGAGTACCAGATCGTGATCGGTCCGCGCGCCTTGGCCGCGGCGTCGGCGTCACCGGAGCCGCCGCCACTGTCGCCGCACGCGACGAGCGAGCCGGCCAGGACGACGGCCAGCAGTCCAGCTTGCAACTTCATGATTCCTCCAGGGGCAACGCAGGGACTACGCGGGGGGACATTGCGGGGGCCGCGGGACTACGCCGGGGGCGCGGTGGAGCCGCGGACGACGAGCCGGGCGGGCGGGAGCTCGGTGTCGGGTACGTCGGCCGCACCGTCGACGAGCTGGTTGAGGGTCAGGGCCGCCGCCTCGCCGAAGGCGAACGGGTCGGCGCGGACGGTGGTCAGGCCGGGATGGACGTACTCGGCGAGCTCACTGTCGTCGAAGCCGGCGATGCTCAGGTCGTCGGGCACGGTCAGCCCGGCGGCCTGGGCGGCGCCGAGACCGGCGATCGCCATCCGGTCGTTGGCAAAGAAGATCGCGGTCGGCGGCTTCGGGAGCTCGAGCAGCCGACGGGTGGCCTCGATCCCGCCCGCGGCGGTGAAGTCGCCGGTCTCGGTCAGCGGCTCCAGGCCGGCAGCCGCCAGGGTCTCGACGAAGGCAGTGGTCCGGGCGGTCGCGTGCACGAAGGCGGGCGGGCCGGCGACCTGGGCGATCCGGGTGTGCCCGAGCTCGAGTAGATGCTGCACCACTGCGCTCGTCCCCGGGCGGTCGTCCAGGGTGACGGCCGGGAACGGCGACGTACCGTCCGGCCGGTTCAGAGTGACTGCGGGCAGGCCCAGCTCGACCAGCAGGTCGATGCGGGGATCGTCATGACGGAGGTCGGACAGGAACACCCCGTCGACCCGCCCGTCCCGCGCGAGCCGGCGGTAGCCATCCTCCTCGGACTCGCCGGCCGTGACGACCTGCAGGACCAGCGCCTGGCCCCGGGTGGACAGGACGCTCTCGACACCTGCGATGAACGCCGGGAAGAACGGGTCGGACGTCAGCACGGCCGGGTCCCGGGTGATCACCAGGCCGAGCGCGAACGCCTTGGAGACCGACAGCGAACGGGCCCGGTTGCTCGGCCTCCAGCCGAGATCGTCGGCCGCGGCGAGGATTTTGTCCACCGTCGCCTGCGCCAGCCCGGGCCGCCCATTGAGCGCGAACGACACCGACCCCTTGGACACACCGGCCCGCCGAGCCACATCCGCAATCGTCGGTCGCTTACTCATCCGAAAACACCTCAAGAGACGTTATTTAACCGGTTTAAACGATCACTAAACCGGTTAAAACCACATCCGTCAAGACCCTGAGGCGGCATCAGGACAGAGGTCAGGTTTGACATATCGTACGAAATTCATACGATATGAATGTCATACAAACCTCAGAGGGAGCTGCTCATGATCGTGGTCACTGGAGCGACCGGGACTGTCGGTCGTCCGCTGGTGAAGTTGCTGGAGGACCAAGGCGTTGCCGTCCAGGCCGTCTCCAGGTCTGCGCCGGACTTGGAGGGCGCCGAAGCCCTGTTCGTGCATCCGCGGGCCGTCGGTGAGAACGCGTCGAAGTTGCTCGCGCTCGCGGCCGAGAAGGGGGTGCGGCGAGTGGTGGCCTTGTCGGCGATCAACGTCGACGACGACCCCGCGCACCAGCCGTCGCGATTCAACGGTGATCGCAACAAAGAGGTGGAGGACGCCGTCACCACGGCTGGACTGCCCTGGGTGGCGGTGCGCGCCAGCACGTTCGCCACGAACACGATCGGCATGTTCGGCGCCCAGGCGCGCGCCGGCGACGTCGTTCGAGCCCCTTATGCGAACTTCGCCGAGTCGCCGATCCACGAGTCGGATCTGGCCGCGGTGATCGCGCACGCACTGACCCACGCCGACCTCGATGGTCAGCGGATCCCGGTGACCGGTCCGCAGTCGCTGACCCACCAGGAGTTGGTCACCATCATCGGTGAGGTGATCGGCCGCCCCCTGCGGTTCGAGGAGGTCCCACCGCAAATCGCAGCTCGCGGACTGGCCGCGAACGGACTGCCGGAAGGATTCGTCGACGCACTGATGGCCAGGTACGCACGAGACGCCGGAAAGCCCGCCCCGGTCACCGACCAGGTGGAGCGCGTCCTCGGCCGACCGGCTCGCACCTTCGCCCAGTGGGTCGCGGACCACGCCGACAGCTTCCGGGCGGTGGCATCGTGACGATCGAGGTTCGCCGTACTCCGGACGCCAGGTTCGACGGACTCCGCGACTACCCGTTCGAACCGCACTACGTGGACATCGATGCCGGCGATGGCTCCGGCCTGCGTGTGCACTACGTCGACGAACAGCCTGATCCGGCCGCCGCGTCCGGCGAGACCGTACTGCTCCTGCACGGCGAGCCGACCTGGAGCTACCTGTACCGCCACGTCATCCCACCGCTGGTCGCTGCCGGACACCGCTGCATCGCCCCTGATCTCGTCGGTTTCGGCAAGTCCGACAAGCCGGCCGACCGATTCGACTACACGTACCAGTCCCATCTCGACTGGCTCCGCCAGGTCGTCTTCGACAGGCTCGAGCTGTCCGACGTCACCATGGTTTGCCACGACTGGGGCGGCCTGCTGGGCCTGCGTTTGCTCGCCGAACACCCGGACAGGTTCCGCCGCGTCGTCGCGACGAGCACCTCGATGCCGACCGGGGACCGCGAGCCAAGCGCTCTGCTGTCCATCTGGCTGCAACTGAGCCAGCGATCGAACCCGTTCGTGGCCAGCCAGGTCGTCGACCGAGGTACCGTCACCGAGCTCGATCCCGCTGTCCGGGCGGCGTACGACGCTCCGTTCCCGGACGAGAGCTACCTGCAGGGTGCCCGGCAGTTCCCGCTGCTCATCCCGCTCACGCCGTACGACGACGCGACCGTGCCGAATCGCAAGGCGTGGTCCGTGCTGCGGACCTTGTCCATCCCTTTCCTGTACGTGCATGCCGACCACGACTTCGGGGTCGGCGAGGGCAGGGCGACGCTGGGCGAAGCGATTCCTGGGGCCCAGGAGGCGATCCTCGAGAACGCCGGTCATTTCGGCATCGAGGACCGCAGTGCCGAGTTCGCCGCCGTGGTCGCGGAGTTCGTCGGCGCGGAGTGAGTACCATGTTGTGCGGGAACCGTACGACACGAGGAGCAGATCATATGAGTCCCGCATCTTCGGGCGAACCGGCGCGACGCGGCCGCCGGTTCGCCAACGAGATCAAGGACTCGCTGCGCGAACTGAGCAATCAGTTGTCACTGCTCAACCACCAGGTCAGCGGGCACCTCGAGCTGAAGGACGTCGACCTGGACTGCCTGGAGCTCATCACCCGGCACGGGCCGGTCAGCCCGAGCGCCCTCGCCCGGCGGGCCGGACTTCATCCCGCGACGATGACCGGCGTTCTCGACCGCCTGCAGAAGAGCGGCTGGATCGTCCGCGAACGCGACCCGGAGGCGACCGATCGGCGCGCGGTGACGGTCCGCGCCCTGCGCGACCGCAACGCGGAGGTCTTCCAGCTCTACTCGGGGATGAACAGCACGATGGACGAGCTCCTCGCCGACTACTCCGAGGCCGAGCTGAAGCTCCTCGTCGAGTTCCTGCAGCGCACGACCAGCGCCGGCCGCACCGCCACCGAGGCGCTCGGCAGCGCCTGACGGCATGCGCAGTGCCGCTTTATCCGGCGGCATTCGCGCACTTGTTTGCAGCTTTCCCTTGACCGCACGGTGCCTTCGTCGCTTAACTTGATCGGCAGTGACGCACCCAGCCGGTACCAGGCCGAGGGCCTGAAGTCCGGTTTTCCGGCGCCAGGGTTCAGGTGAGGCCCGAGGCGGGGTCGCGTCCCCGGGACCGATGGAGCAAATCGTGTCCAGACTCTCTCGCCGCCTCCTCGCCGGAGTCGCGGCCATGTTGACGCCGGCCCTCGCAGTCACCGCAACCGTCCTCACCCGCACCTCCGCCGACGCGGCCGTCACCCTGCCGCCGACGCACGCCAAGTTCGACTACCAGATCGGCGGGGCCTACACGCCGCCCGCCGGCGTCAAGGTGGTCACCCGCGACCGGACCGCCGCACCGGCGGCGGGGCTCTACAACATCTGCTACGTCAACGCCTTCCAGGTTCAGCCCGGCGAAAAAGGACAGTGGGACTCCGACCTGCTGCTCCGCGACGCCAAGGGCAGGCTCGTGATCGACGAGGACTGGGGCGAACCGCTGCTCGACTTCCGTACGGCGGACAAGCGGAGCCGGATCGCGTCCAAGGTCAACGGCTGGATCGACGGCTGCGCGGCCAAGGGGTACCAGGCGATCGAGCCGGACAACTACGACAGCTATACCCGCTCGAAGAAGCTCCTCACCGCGGCCAATGCGAAGGCATACCTGACGCTGCTCGCCACCCACGCGCACGCCGAGAACCTGGCCATCGCGCAGAAGAACACGGTCGAGCTCGCCGGGGACCGGCAGGCAGTCGGCCTGGACTTCGCCGTCGCCGAGGAGTGCGGCCAGTACGACGAGTGCGGCGACTACGTCGATGCCTTCGGCAACAACGTGATCGTGATCGAGTACACCAACAGCGGCCGCTCCACGGCCTGCTCGCAGTACGGCGGGACGCTGACGATCGTGCAGCGCGACGTGGACGTCTCCGTCCCCGGCGACCCCGGCTACGTCCGCAAGACCTGCTGAATCCCTTCCTCCATCGCTCTGGAGACCCTCATGCCTGCTCGAAACCTGTCCCGCCGCGACGTCCTGAGGGCCGCGGCCGCCGCGACCCTGGCCGGCTCCCTTGCCGCCTGCGGTAAGAACGACGACGAAGGGGCCGATGCGAACGGTGTCGTGACGCTCGACCTCTGGCACGGTCAGGTCGACACCGGCAAGGCCGCGATCGATGCCTTGATCACCGAGTTCAACAAGAGTCATCCGAAGATCAAGGTGGTCGGCGGCGGTGGCGGCGTCACCGCGGACAGCATGCTGCAGAAGGTCACCGCCGGTCTGGCGGCGGGGTCCTACCCGGACATCGCGTACATCTTCGGGTCGGACCTCGCCAGCCTGACCAAGAGCCCGAAGGTCGCCGACCTGACCGGCGCGCTGAAGATCGACGACTACTGGCCGGCCGCCAAGGACGCGGTCAGCGTGAAAGGCAAGGTCCGAGCCGCGCCGGCGCTGCTCGATTCGCTCTGCGTGGTCTACAACAAGAAACTGTTCGCCGCGGCCGGCCTGCCGGCGCCGAAGACCGGCTGGACCTGGGACGACTTCACCGCGATGTCGAAGCAGCTGACCAACCCGGCCAAGGGCGTCTTCGGCACCGGCTGGCCGGGCGTCGGCGACGAGGACACGGTCTGGCGGATCTGGCCGATGATCTGGGACCTCGGCGGTGACGTCGTCAGCGGCGACGGCAAGAAGGTCGGCTTCGACGCGGTCGGCGCACAGGCCCTTGGCACGCTGGACCGGCTGCGGACCGACAAGTCGCTGTACGTCGACCCGAAGCCGGGCAGCGAGCAGCTCTACCAGGTCTTCCTCGCCGGCCGGATGGGAATGGTTGCCACCGGCCCCTGGCAGCTCCCCGAGCTGAACGACGCCGGCCTCGAGTACGGCGTCGTACCGCTGCCGTCGTACTCCGGGAAGGCCGTGACGATCTCGGGTCCGGACACCTGGACGGTCTTCGACAACGGCAAGGCGAAGGTGAAGGCGGCCACCGAGTTCGTCGCCTGGCTGGCCGAGCCGGCGCAGGACATCCAGTGGGACATGAAGGGCGGCAGCCTGCCGATCACGAAGGCGACCGCGGACCTTCCGGCGTGGAAGAAGCACTCGACCGAGACGAACGGTCTGGACGTGTTCGTCAAGGCACTCGACACGGCGAAAGTGCGGCCGACGATCACGGCGTACCCGCAGATCTCGCAGCACCTCGGCGAGGCGATCTCCGCCGTACTGCTCGGGAAGCAGAGTCCTGGCGATGCGTTGAAGCAGGCCGTTGACCAGTGCAACCAGGTGCTGGCGGTGCCGAACTGATGGCCAGTGTGGTCGGTACGTTCACGGTCGACCCGCGCAGCCGGGCGGCCGCGAAACGGCGGGCCCGGACCGAAGGGGCGACCGGCTGGGCGTTCGTCAGTCCGTCGGTGGTGATCATCCTCGGGCTCAGCGTCGTACCGGTGTTGTGGTCGTTGCTGTTGTCGTTCCAGATCAACGACCTGGTGTCGCCTTCGGAGTGGGTCGGACTCGCGAACTACAAGGCGTTGCTGAAGGATCCGGCGTTCGGGTCGGCGGTCTCGCACACCCTGATCTACACGGTTCTCTATGTGCCGTTGAGCGTGGTCGCGGGGTTGGCGATCGCGATCGCGCTGGATCGGAAGATCGCGTTCATCGGGCTGTACCGGACGTTGGTGTTCGTGCCGTTCGTGGTGTCGGCGGCGGCGCAGGGCGTGCTGTTCTCGTTCGTACTCGACCCGGAGTTCGGCGTCGCGAACTCGGTGCTGCACAAGGTCGGGTTGCCGGCGCAGGGGTTCTTCAGCGATCCGGGTCAGGCGCTGTACCTCCTGGTCGCGATCTCGTTGTGGAGTGGGACCGGGTTCTGCGTCATCGTCTACCTGGCCGGTCTGCAAGGGGTTTCGAGCGATCTGGTCGAAGCGGCGCGGATCGACGGCGCCGGGCGTTGGGGCGTACTGCGGCATGTGACGCTGCCGGCGTTGACGCCCGTGTCGATCTTCCTGTTGCTGTTCCAGACCATCAATGCGTTGCAGGTGTTCGACCTGGTCTTCGTGACGACGAAGGGCGGGCCGCTCGGATCGACGACGGTGATCGTGTACTTCATCTGGGAGAAGGCGTTCAAGACGTTCACGGCCGGGTACAGCGCGGCCGCGGCGTACACCTTGGCGGTCGCGCTGCTGGTGGTCGGTGTGATCCTGCAGGTGTACCGGCGGAGGGTGGCTGCTCGATGAAGCGATTGCCCTTCTCTGCCTGGCATTTCGTACTGGCGCCGTTGGCGTTGCTGTTCGCGTTGCCGTTGGTGTGGTTGCTGGTGAGCTCGGTGATGAGCAACGCCGAGATCAACCGGTTCCCGCCGGCGCTGTGGCCGCACGGGATCAAGCTGGACGGGTACAGGTACGTGCTCGGCAACGCGTTGTTCCCGCGGTGGTTCCTGAACTCGTTCATCGTCTCGGCTGTGGCGGTGACGGCGAACCTGGTGCTCGGCACGCTCGGCGGGTACGCGTTCGCGCGGATCCGGTTCGCCGGGTCGAAGATCGTGCTCGGGCTGATGCTGGCGACGATGGTGATCCCGTTCCAGCTGACGATGATCCCGACCTTCCTGGTGATGAAGGAGCTCGGGCTGATCGACACGCTCGGCGCGCTGATCGTGCCGTCGCTGGTGACGCCGCTGTCGGTGTTCCTGTTCCGGCAGTTCTTCGTCTCGCTGCCGCGCGAGCTCGAGGAGGCGGCGTGGATCGACGGCTGCGGACGGCTGCGGATCCTGATCTCGATCGTGCTGCCGTTGGCCCGGCCGGCATTGAGCACGGTCGCCGTACTGACGTTCCTCGCGACCTGGAACGACCTGACCTGGCCGTTGATCGCGATCAACACCGACTCGACGTACACGCTCCAGCTCGGACTGACCACCTTCCAGGGCCAGCACCACACCCAGTGGTCCGCGGTGATGGCCGGCAACGTCATCACCGTACTGCCCGTCCTGCTGGGCTTTCTCCTTGCCCAGAAGGCGTTCATCCGCTCGCTGGCTTCCACCGGACTCAAGGGCTGAGCTATGACATTTGACCTTCTGGTGATCGGCGACGCGAATCCTGACGTGGTGGTCGGGCCGGTCGCGCAGCCGATTCTCTTCGGGCAGCGGGAGCGGCTGGTTCCGTCCGGTTCCCTGGTTCTCGGGGGCTCGGCTTCGATCATGGCGTGTGGTGCGGCGCGACTCGGGCTGAGCGTGGCGTTCGCAGGCCGGGTCGGGGATGACGCGGCCGGGGCCTTCGTCCGTACGACGCTTGCCGAGCGCGGGGTCGACGTGTCCGCGCTGGTGACCGACCCGTCGCTCCCGACACCGCTCACCACCATCCTCACGTCGGGCGACGATCGCGCGATCCTCACCTCCCCCGGCTGCCTGCCGGCCGTCACGGCGGCCGACATACCAAACCGTATGGTCTGCTCGGCGCGGCATGTGCATGCGGGCTCGTTCTATCTGCTGCCCGAGTTGGCGGTCGGGTTGGCGAGGATCTTCAAGGAGGCCAAGGCCGCGAAGGCGACCACCTCGCTCGACCCCAACGACGACCCGGCGGGCAAGTGGGACCGGACGGCTCTCGACCCGATCCTGCGCGTCACCGACTACTTCCTTCCCAATGCGGCGGAGGCGCTCGCGCTGACCGGCCATCACTCGGTCGTGGATGCCGCCGGCATCCTGGCCCGCCGCGGCCCTCTCGTCGTCGTGAAGAACGGGGCTGAGGGCGCGCTCGCCCACAACGGTTCCAGGGTCGTCACCGCACCGGCGCTGAAGGTAGAGACAGTCGACGCCGTCGGCGCCGGTGACAGCTTCGATGCGGGCTGGGTGGCCGCCGTACTCAACGGCTTCAAACCCGATCGCGCACTGACCATCGCCGCCGCCTGTGGATCGTTGAGCACCAGAGCCGCCGGAGGCACCGCAGCCCAACCGACCTGGGAAGAAGTGACAGCATGACGAGGATTGCTTTCATCGGCGCGGGCAGCGTGGTGTTCACGCAGGGCTTGCTGGCGGATCTGTTCGACCTCGACCTCGGACCGTTGCACATCGCTCTGCACGACATCGACCCCGAGCGGCTCGACACGGCCGCCGCGGCAGCGTCGTACCTGGCCAAGGACCGGCCGGTGCGGATCACCGCGCACCTCGAGCGACGCGCGGCCCTCGCGGACGCGGACTTCGTGATCAACATCGTCCAGGTCGGGATGAACGAGGCGACCCGGGCCGACTTCGAGATCCCCGCGCGGTACGGGATCCGGCAGACGATCGGGGACACGCTCGGCGTCGGTGGCGTGTTCCGGGCACTGCGGACCTTCCCGGTACTGCGTGGACTCGCCGCCGATATCGCGGACGTCTGCCCCGACGCGTGGCTGCTCAACTACACCAACCCGATGGTGATGAACGTCTGGTACCTGAAGGCGCTCGGCGTGAAGAACGTCGTCGGCCTCTGCCACTCGGTGTACTGGACGATGCAGGGCCTGTCCGAACTGGTCGGCGTGCCGTACGAGGACGTGACCTACCTGGCCGCCGGGGTGAACCACCAGTCGTGGGTACTGCGGTTCGAGCGTGGCGCCGAGAACCTGTACGACCGGCTGGACGAGGCGATCGCGGCGGATCCGGAACTGTTGCGACGGGTGCGCGTGGACATGTACCGGCGGCTGGGGTTCTACCCGACGGAGACGAGCGAGCACTCCTCGGAGTACGTCCCGTGGTATCTCGGCCATGCTTCGGAAGTCGACCGCCTCCGATTGCCGATCGGCGCCTACCTCGAGATCGTCGCCGAGAACCTCGCGTCGTACGAGCAGACCCGCAGCGCTCTGAAAGCCGGCGAGCCACTGAGCGTCGACCCCACGATGGAGTACGCCCCCCAGATCATCCACAGCATCGTGACCGGCACCCCACGCACCGTCTACGCCAACGTCCCCAACACAGGCCTGATCCCCAATCTGCCGTCCGGAGCCGTCGTCGAGGTCCCCAGCCTGGTAGACGCTTCGGGCGTCCAGCCCACCGCGGTCGGCGAGCTCCCACCCCAGTGCGCCGCGCTCAACCGCTCGTATCTCAACGTCGCCGAGCTAACTGTTCAGGCCGCGATCACCCAAGACCCGCGCGCGATCCGCCAGGCCGTCATGGTCGATCCGGCAACTGCCGGGACGCTACCGGTCGAGCAGATCTGGGCCCTGTGCAACGACCTCGTAGTTGCCCATCACAACTACTTGGACCCGTCGTTGAGGGCGGCGCTCAAGTAGGTCCGGTACGTCGCGAAGCCGGCGAGCACCTCGGCGGCCGTCGGCCGACCGGTCAGTGCGCCGACGCCCTGGCCCGCGTAGATCGAGGCGCGGGCCGGGTCGGCGGCCTTCGTACCGTCGACGTACTCGGCGTGGCCGCTGTCGTCCGACTTCAGCTCGGCCTCACGCCCTTCCCAGCTGTCGAAGTACGCGTTCCGCAGGGCACGGCCGCCGAACTCGTCCGGCCAGCCGGCCCGGGAGGCGGCGTCGAAGACGGTGCCGTACACGGTCTCGGTCTCGTCCGCCTCGATGATCCGCTGCCGGACCCGCTCCTTGGTCTGAGCCTCGACGCTGGTGAGGAATGCCGTCCCGATCCAGCCGCCGGCAGCACCTGCCGCGAGCACAGCAGCCAGGCCGCGCGGACCGGAGATCCCACCGGCCGCGAGCACCGGCAGATCGGTGAGGTCGAGGATCGCCTGCAGGAGCGGCAACGTCGACACTGCGTTCCGCCCGTGGCCGCCCGCCTCGGCGCCGCGAGCCACGATCACGTCCACGCCGGCATCGATTGCCTCACGCGCGTCGGCGACTGTGCCGGCTTGCGTCGCGACCACGATCCCAGCCGCCTGCAGCGGGCCGACGTACGGCGCGACGTCCCCGAAGCTCAGCGAGACGAGAGCGGGCTTCAGCTCGCGCACGGCGTCGAGGTGCTCCGGGCGCTCCTTGACCGACCAGGCCATCAGCCCGATCCCGTACGGCTTCCCGCTCGCCGCGGCGATCGCACCCTCGGTCCGGATCCAGTCAGGCGTGACAGCCGAGCCCGCCCCGAGCATCCCCAGGCCGCCGGCGGCCGAAATCGCCGCGGTCAGCAGTCCACCGCTCACATTCGCCATCGGCGCACCGATCACCGGCACCGACAACCCGAACCTCTCCGTCAGCCACATGTGATCATCATCGCCCATCGCAACCTCGGCACACCCGCGCGCATCGAGCACTAGGAACAGGAGTCCAGCCTGACGAGAGGAAGCTGAAGTGCGGGTACTGCGGAGTTGGTGCGCTCTGGCCGGAGCGCTGGCCGTGCTGCTGGTGGTGGCGGCGCACACCTCCCTTGCCCCGGCCACGGCTCGGCAGACTCCGCCCGCGGCACCACCGGCGTGGCGCGCCGCGTGGATGACGGCGATGCAGCAGCCCAACACGAACCAGAACTGGTCCCAGCAGGGATTCGCCGCCCAATCGGTGCGCCAGGTGGTCCGGCTGAGCTCCGGCGGATCCGAGGTGCGGATCCGGATCACCAACCAGTACGGCGTACGACCGCTCGAGCTGACCGGGGCAACCGTCGCCAAGGCGGCCAAGGGCGCGGCCGTCGTGCCGGGATCGGTCCAGCCGGTGCGGTTCGGGGGCGCCGAGTCGGTCAGCATTCCCACCGGCGGCCAGGTCGCCGGCGACGCCATCACGCTGCCCGGCCTGAGCAGCGGGACCCAACTCGCCGTCACTTTGTACTTCGCCGACGCGACCGGACCGGCCACTTTCCACGAGTTCGGCGCAACGGGAGCGTCGTACCGGGCGGCCGGCGACCAGCGCAGGGACACCAGCGGCACGGCGTACCGGGAGGCGAGTAGCAGCTGGTACTTCCTGGCCGGCGTCGATGTGAACCCTGCGGACGGCGGCTCGGTGGTCGCCTTCGGGGACTCGATCACCAACGGCTACACCGCCGCACCCGGGTCGCGGTACCCAGACCTGCTGGCAGCGCGCCTTGGCCGCCCGGTGCTGAACGCCGGGCTCGGCGGCAACCGGCTGCTGGCGAACTCCGCCTGCTACGGCGAGAACGGCCTGACCCGGTTTCACCGCGACGTACTGGACCAGCCCGGGACCAAGACTGCGCTCGTCCTGATCGGCGTCAACGATCTCGGCTACCCCGAACTCCCACCGACGAGCTGTACGACGCCGAACCCGGCGATCACTCCCGCGCAGCTCGTCGCCGGCTACCGCGCGCTGATCCGGGATGCCCACGCTCGCGGGATCCGCATCGTCGGGGTGACCTTGACGCCCTTCCGCGGCGCCTCGGTCTACACCGCCCACAGCGCGCAGATCAGGACTGCCGTCAACACCTGGATCACCACGAGCGGCGAGTTCGACGCCGTCGCCGACTTCGCCAAGGCGCTCGCCGATCGCGCCGATCCGACCCGCCTGGCGCCGCAGTACGACAGCGGCGATCACCTGCACCCCAACGAGGCCGGCTACCGAGTGATGGCCGACGCGGTCGACCTCAAGACTCTCTGAGCACAGCGAAAGGGCCGGTCCGCGCGGACCGGCCCTTTCTTTACGTGCTGCTCAGAACTTGTAGACGTCCGACTGCGGGTCGCCGTGGCAGCGCTTGTACTTCTTGCCGGAGCCGCACGGGCAGGCCGCGTTGCGCGGGGTGCCGGCGTACTCGAGCTTGCCGTCCTCGACCGCGTCCTCGTGCCGGGCGACCTCGTCGTCGCCGTCGATCGTCGGCGCGGAGTACGACAGCCGCTGCGGGCGGCTCTCGGTCGTCAGGCCCTTGGCCCGCAGGCGCGGCGTGTCGCGCGGGCGCGGGGTGTCCTGCGGCCGCTCCTCGTCGCCCTCGCCCCGGCCGGCGAACTCCGCGACCGGCGCGCCCGGGGTGAGGATGTCCTCGATCCGGCGGCCGGCCAGGCTCTCCTCGTCGGCCAGCTGCGCCTCGTTGGCGAGCTCGATCTCGGCGCGCATCGCCTCGATGTCGACCTCGACGTTGAAGATGAAGCCGACCGATTCCTCCTTGATCGACTCCATCATCGAGGCGAACATGTCGTAGCCCTCGCGCTGGTACTCGACCAGCGGGTCGCGCTGCGCCATCGCGCGCAGGCCGATGCCCTCGCGCAGGTAGTCCATCTCGTACAGGTGCTCGCGCCACTTGCGGTCCAGCACGCTCAGCACGACGCGCCGCTCCAGCTCGCGCATCGCCTCCTCGCCGAGGAGCTCCTCGCGCCGCTCGTACGCCGCGGTGGCGTCCTCGAGGAACCGCTCGATCAGGAAGTCCTGGGTCAGGCCGGCCTTCTCGCCGCCGGCCTCCTCGATCAGGATGTCCTCGGTCAGCTCGGTCTGGTACAGCGTCCGCATCGCGGTGAACAGCGCGTCCAGGTCCCAGTCCTCGGCGAACCCGTCGGCGGTCGCGCCCTGCACGTAGCCGGTGACGGTCTCCTCGAGCATGTCCTGCACCTGGTCGCGCATGTCGGCGCCCTCGAGCACGCGGCGGCGCTCGTCGTACACGACGTGGCGCTGCCGGTTCATCACGTCGTCGTACTTGAGGATGTTCTTCCGGGTCTCGAAGTTCTGCGCCTCGACCTGGCCCTGCGCGGACGCGATCGCCTTGGTGACGACCTTGTTCTCCAGCGGCTGGCTGTCGTCGTTGTTGCGCGACATCGCCCAGTCGACCATCTCGCGCTTGAACAGCCGCATCAGGTCGTCCTCCAGCGACAGGTAGAACCGGGACTTGCCCGGGTCACCCTGCCGGCCGGCGCGACCGCGCAGCTGGTTGTCGATCCGGCGGGACTCGTGCCGCTCGGTGCCGAGGACGTAGAGGCCGCCGAGCTCGCGGACCTCTTCCTGCTCCTCCTTCACCTGCTTCTCGAACTGCTCCAGCAGCGACGGGTACTCCGACTCGTACTGCTCGATGTCGTCCGCCGGGTCCAGGCCGCGGGCCCGCAACTCCTTGTCGGCCAGGAATTCCGGGTTGCCGCCGAGGATGATGTCGGTACCACGACCGGCCATGTTAGTGGCCACCGTGACGGCGCCGCGGCGACCGGCCTCGGCCACGATCGCGGCCTCACGCTCGTGCTGCTTCGCGTTCAGCACCTCGTGGGCGATGTTCTCCTTGAGCAGCTGCCGGGACAGCCGCTCGGACTTCTCCACCGAGGTGGTGCCGACCAGGATCGGCTGCCCGGTCGCGTGCACGTCGACGATGTCCTTGACCACGGCGTCGAACTTGGCGTCCTCGGTGCGGTAGATCAGGTCCCGCTCCTCGACCCGGATCATCGGCTTGTTCGTCGGGATCGGGACGACGCCGAGCTTGTAGACCTTGGAGAACTCGTTCGCCTCGGTCATCGCCGTACCGGTCATGCCGGCCAGCTTGGAGTAGAGGCGGAAGTAGTTCTGCAGCGTGATCGTCGCGAGGGTCTGGTACTCCTCCTTGATCTCGACGCCTTCCTTGGCCTCGATCGCCTGGTGCAGACCCTCGTTGTAGCGGCGGCCGTGCAGCGTGCGGCCGGTGTGCTCGTCGACGATCAGGACCTCTTCCTGGCCCTGGCTGCCGACCACCACGTAGTCCTTGTCCCGGTGGAACAGGTCCTTGGCCTTCAGCGCGTTGTTCAGGTAGCTGATCAGCGGGGTGTTGGCCGACTCGTACAGGTTGTCGATGCCGAGCCGGTCCTCGACCTTCTCGATGCCGCGCTCGAGGATCGCGACCGTGCGCTTCTTCTCGTCGACGTCGTAGTCGGCGACCCGGCGCTTGGTCTCGTCGATCTCCAGGTCGGTGACGCGGGGGTTCTTCCGCTTCAGCTCCGCCTCGTCGGCCAGCGTCCAGGCCTTCAGCACGTTCGCGATCCGGGCCATCTCGACGTACCAGCGCTGGGAGTCCTCGGCCGGGCCGGAAATGATCAGCGGGGTCCGGGCCTCGTCGACCAGGATCGAGTCCACCTCGTCCACGATCGCGTAGTTGTGCTCGCGCTGGACGCAGTCCTCGATGCTGCCCGCCATGTTGTCGCGCAGGTAGTCGAAGCCGAACTCGTTGTTGGTGCCGTAGGTGATGTCCTTGGCGTAGGCGACCCGGCGCTCGGCCGGCGTCATCTCCGGCAGGATCACGCCGTAGTCGAGGCCGAGGAAGTGGTACACCCGGCCCATCCACTCCGCCTGGTACTTGGCCAGGTAGTCGTTCACCGTGACCACGTGCACGCCCTTGCCGGACAACGCGTTCAGGTACGTCGGGAGGGTGCCGACGAGGGTCTTGCCCTCACCGGTCTTCATCTCGGCGATGTTGCCCAGGTGCAGCGCCGCGCCGCCCATGATCTGGACGTCGTAGTGGCGCTGGTGCAGGGTCCGCTGGGCGGCCTCCCGCACCACCGCGAACGCTTCCGGCAGCAGCGCGTCGAGCGACTCCCCGTTCTCGTGCCGCTGCTTGAACTCCGCGGTCTGGCCACGGAGCTCCTCGTCGGACATCGTCTTGAAGTCGTCCTCGATGGAGTTGACCATCTTCGCGATGCCCTGGAGCTGGCGGAGGATCTTGCCCTCGCCGATCCGCAGGACCTTGTCGACAACCTTCATGGTGGGGAGTTCACTCCTTGCTGCAGAAACCTGGGTTGCGGCCGAACGCCGACAGGGCACGACCGACCCATCAGGAAGGCGTGCGTCCCCCATCGTACGGGGCCGGGTGTGCCAAGCCACGCCCGCAGCGTGCCCCAGCGACTGTCGGCGCCCCATCCGACCCACGCTCGGGCGGGCCGGAAAGTTCCCAGCCCGCTCTCAGAATCCTCGCAGGGCGTCACTGAGTGCTGGCGACAGGTCACCGCCACCGGCCACCCGGACCTGCTCCAGCCCGAGCCATCCGGCCAGCTGGACCAGCTCGGCGGCCAGCTCCTCGGCGGTCTCCACCGGCGCCTTCGGCTCGGCGTGGGCCGACTGGACCAGCAGTACGCCGCCGGCGCGGTCGGCCTTGAGGTCCACCCGGGCGACCAGCCGGTCACCGAGCAGGAAGGGCAGCACGTAGTACCCGTGGATGCGCTTCTCGGCCGGGACGTAGATCTCGATCCGGTACCGGAAGTCGAAGAGCACTTCGGTCCGGGTGCGCTCGAAGACCAGCGAGTCGAACGGGCTGACCAGGGCCCGCGCGTTCACCCGGCGCGGCAGCCGGGCATCGCGGTGCAGGTACGCCGGGCGCTTCCAGCCGTCGATCCGGACCGGAACCAGCTCGCCGGACTCGACCAGCTCGGCGATCGCCTGCAGGGTCGGCTCCGGCGAGGTCCGGAAGTAGTCCCGCAGGCACTGCGCCGTCGCGACCCCGTGCGCCCGGGCCGCGATCGAGACCAGTCCCCGGTGCGCCTCCGCCACGGTCGGCGTCGGCGTCTCCACGACATCGCGGGGCAGCACCCGCTCGGGCACGTCGTACAGCCGCTCGAACTGCTGGTTGCGACGGGCCACCGTGATGTCACCGGCGAAGAAGAGGAACTCGAGCGCGCGCTTCACGTCGGACCAGTTCCAGCCCCAGTTGTCCTTGGTGCGCTCGACGTCGTCGTCGATCTCGCGGGCCGTCAACGGACCGTGGTCGCGGACGTCGGCCAGCACCTGCTTCAGCAGATCCGGCCGCTCCTTCGCGATCGACCGCGGGCCGCCCCAGGCCTCGGTCGTCGCCCGCGCCATCCGCCAGCGCATCAGCGGGTGCGTCTCGACCGGGATCAGCGAGGCCTCGTGCGCCCAGTACTCCACCAGCCGGCGCGGCGCCTTCCCGGCGGCCCGGTCGAGCAGGTCGCGCGGATAGGGACCGAGGCGGGAGTAGAGCGGCAGGTACTGCGTCCTGCTCAGCACGTTGACCGAGTCGATCTGGATCAGCCCGATGCGGCCCAGCACCCGGCTGAGCGCTCGCATGTCGGGAACGCCCCTCGGCCGGGGATCGGTGAATCCCTGGGCCGCCAGCGCCACCCGGCGCGCCTGAGCCGTCGAGAGCTGCAACTCCGTCGTCATACCCGAATTCTGCCGGTCCCCACGGACAGTCTTTGAGCACCGGCCAACCATCTCGGCTGCTCGAAAACGGTTGGTGGGTGCTCAAAGCGGCCTTGGGACGTGCGGGCATAACTCCGGAGTTACCGAAAGTGGGAGGTGCGCTACGGATGGTGTTCGGGAGAACCTGCGAGGAGGCCACCCGCCCGCGTGGCCCCTACCTCCCTGGAGTGAGGCATGACAGGAAAGAAGCATGTGGTCCGCGCTGCCCTGGCGGCCGGCGTACTGACCGCGGCGTCCCTCGGTGCGGTGGCCGTAGCCGGCTCCGCGTCGGCCGCGCAGTCGCCCGACGGACCAAAGACCCGGATCGTCGGCGGCACGATCGCCCATACCGCGGACACGCCCTGGGCCATCCAACTGTCGAACAGCGGCTCCCCCGACGCCACCGGTGAGTACTGCGGCTCGACGCTGGTCGCGGCGAACAAGATCGTCACCGCGGCGCACTGCACCACCGAGCCGGTGTCGACCTATACCGCGGTCCAGGGCCGGGACGACCTGAGCGACAAGTCCACCGGCAAGGAGTCCAAGATCAGCAACATCTGGGTGGACCCGGAGTACGGCAAGTCGCCGGGCCACGATGTCGCCGTGCTGACGCTGGCCACGCCGTTCGACGGCGTACCGACGCTGGCGCTGAACACCGACAAGGCAGCGGACGCGGCGGGGGCGGCATCCGTCGTCTACGGCTGGGGCGCCACCGAGGGCACCGGACCGGAGGACGTCTTCCAGAAGGTCGACGTGCCGGTGCTGGGCGACGACTACTGCTCGCAGGCGTACGCGAGTGAGGGCTACACCCCCGACGGCGAGATCTGCGCCGGCTACGAGGACGGCGGCAAGGACTCCTGCCAGGGTGACTCGGGCGGCCCGCTGGTCCTGAACGGCCGCCTGTTCGGCGTCGTCTCCTGGGGCGTCGGCTGCGCGGACGCCGGCAACCCCGGTGTGTACGCCGAGGTCGCGACGTACGCGGCGGAGCTGCAGCAGCAGATCGACAGCTGAGCCTTCGGGCTTGAGGCGAAGTGGAGGGGCCGGGCGATCGCCCGGCCCCTCCGTCGTGCTCCTCCCGAGGTCTAGTTGGCCAGACGGATCACGCCGTAGTCGTAACCGCGACGGCGGTAGACGACACTCGGCTGGTTCTCGTCGGCGTCGACGTACAGGTAGAAGTCGTGCCCGACCAGTTCGAGCTCGTAGAGCGCCTGGTCCAGGGTCATCGGCTTGGCGGTGTGGGTCTTCTCCCGCATCACCAGCGGCCCATCGCCGGTGACCAGGACAGATCCGTACTTGTGTGTCGCCACTTCGTCCTCGGCGACTGATTCCTCCACTACCGGTGCGTTGCCGTTGAGCGGCTGCTTCGCGTTCACGTGCCGCAGACCCTCCGGACCGCGCTCACCGCGGTGCACCCGGCGCCGGTCGGCCGCCTTGCGGACCTGGGACCGGAGCCGGTCCAGGCAGACGTCGAACGCCGCCTGCTTGGTCTCGCCGCAGGCTTCGGCGCGAACCACCGGACCCTTGGTGTACATGGTGAGCTCGACACGCATCGCCCGATCGTGCTGTCGCGGGTTCTTTTCCTGGCTGACTTCCACCTCGCACCGCAGTACCCGGTGATCGACCTTCTCGATCCGCTCGAGTTTTTCCTCGACGTACTGCCGGAAGCGGTCACTGACCTCGCAGTGATGACCCTTGACAACGACGTCCACGGAAACCTCCATCGATCGGCGACTCTCTGTTACGTCTCCGGGCCCCCAGCTTTCGTGTCCTCGCTCTGTCGGTGGCGATTGGGGCGCCCGAAACGAGAACACCCGCGATCGCGCCGGTCGGACTCCGCGGCCAGGAATCCGGCTGATCCGGTCCTGCGCCACTCCACTGCCCGACAAGCCCGTGCGGGTGTCATAGGCCAACGCTAGTCGGCTTCGGCGAAAACCGGTAGGGAAGTTCTCATGAACCAGACGGTGAACGCCGTTGCGTCGCAGCCAGGACGGCACAGCCGAGGACCGGAACACCCCGGGATTCCAAGGCGCGACAGGCTTCGCTGAGCGTGGAACCGGTGGTGATCACGTCGTCCACCAGCAAGACCGGTTGATCGATCAGCGTTTCAGCCCAGCGCGAACGCAGGCCGAAAGCCCCGTCCAGGTTGGCGGTACGGCGTTCCGCGGACAGCCCGGCCTGGTCGTCGGGACGCCGTACGACGCGCAGCGCGCCGGCCAGCCGCGCGTCGATTCCCTGCCTGCGCAGGGATCTGACGGCAGCCTTCGTAATCCGGCGGAGCGGATCGTGCCCGCGCTGCCGAACCGTTGCCGGCGACGACGGCACCGGGCACAACCAGCCGGCCCGCCGGTCCCCCAGCGCCGTCCGGACGGCGTTTGCCAGCACCTGCCCCAGCGGCCTGGCCAGCGCGTACCGCGCGTGCTCCTTGTGCGCCAGGATCAGCCCGCGGAGCTCCCCGGCGTACGGCGCGGCGGCGGTCGGCGGCGGGAGCCCGGGCGGGCACGGGTCGGGCCATGTACGGAACGGAGTCAACGTCGTCACTAGCCGACGGCAACCATCACAGAGAGTCACGCCAGGCCGGTCGCAACCCGCGCACCGGCCGCCCAGGACGAGATCCACGAACGCGTCCCGGACCGGCACCGGACCACCATCGGCGACCCGGCCCTCTGCCCGCAACCGGGCGGTCGCCGGCCTGTGGACAACCGCGGGCTAGCCCGGGTAGACGGGCGTGGCGGGTACGGAGGCGTTGTCGGCGTCCATGGTCACCCAGGTGAGTTCCTTGTTGAGCCAGTGGATCCGGCCCGCGTCGTCCTCGATCACCGGCAGGGTGTCCTTGTTCGCGTTCGAGGCGACGTACAGCGGGCGGAAGTCCGGCGTCGAACCCGGCAGCAGCTGCAGGCTGGACCCGTCGGTGTTGACCAGCCAGGCCTGCTGGGCCGAGTTGCTGACCGAGCTGCTCGCCCCGATGACGACGATGCCCTGCTTGTTCCAGGCCGCGTCGGTGATGTTGGTGAGCTGCAGCCGCAACGGCTGGAGCTGCGCGAGCACCAGTTGCTTGCCGCTGCCGGTGGTCTGGATCGCGCCGGTCTCCACCTCGTTCTGGCCGCCGGACTTCGGCTTCATCACCAGGAGCGCCCGGACGCCGTCCGGCGCCATCCGCAGGTCCAGCGGGGTGTCCCCGTTGAAGTTGACCGCCACCTGGGTGAGACGGCCGTCGTGGTTGCGGACCCGCAACCGCGGGTGCGGGTTGTCGGCCCGGTCCAGGATCCACAGGTTGTCCTGGTTGTCGAAGCTCGGCTGCAGCGTCTTCCCCTCGACCGCGATCGAGACGGCGTCGGCGTCCTTGTCGGTCGGCTCCAGCGGCGCGTACAGAACCTCCTTACCGCCGGCTGTGACGATCGCCCCGGCCTCGCCGCGCAGACTGACCGCGAACGAGTCGGCCTTGTGCGCCCACAGCGGGCTGGAGTTCAACGGCTGGGCGGAGATCTCCGTGGCCCCGTCCATCCCGGCTATGCGCTGCACCTTCTGGCGCTGCAGGGCGTAGAGCTTGGTCTGGGACCCGACCGACACCTGCGGGTCGAACTGACTGAAGTTGGCGAACGGCAGCACATCCGGGTCGTCCGGGAGCAACGGTGCGCCGCCGACGGTGATCTTGGCCCGCAGATTGAGCTGGTTGAGCGTCCAGACGATCTGAGCGGCCAGCAATCGTCTGTCCGGATCCCGCAGCGCGCCGGCGCTGTCGTTGAGCGCCACTGTGGCCACGCCGAAGTCGACCGGCACGGACACCTGCACCTCGGTCCCCGGGGGAGCCAGAGTGACCACGCCGTTGCCGAGCCGGCTGGTCGGGCCCTTCAGCAGCTCCTGGATCAGCTGCGTCGCTCCCTGCCCCGGAGAGAGGTTCTGCGGCAGGTAGACCGGGTCGGGCACCAGGACGTTGCGGGTCTGGTTGAAGAAGTAGAGGTCGCGGGGTGCGAGCTTCAGGTCGACCTGGTTGCTGCCGAGGTAGGCGCCGTTCGGCACGCTGTCGACCCGGAACTGTCCGTTGATCTTCTTCAGCTTGAACAAGAAGTCGGCCCGGTCGGTCGCCGCCGCCGGGATCCACTCACCGCGCTCGCCGATGGTGGCGATCTTCTGCGCGGTCAGCTGGATCCCGTTGCCCTTCTCGGTGAGGGAGTCCGGGCTCTGGTCGTACACCACGGTCTGCTTCTCGGGCTGCCACTTCGCCGCGGCATCCGGCGTCATGTACTGCCGCGCGACGTCGTACGCCTGCGAGTCCGACATGGCTTCCAGGAACCCGCTCACGATGGCCAGCGCGCTGACATTCGGCCGCGGCGGCTTCGCCTCGACACCGACGCCGCCCAGGTCCTGCGCGCGACCCTGCCGCTCTCCGCTGCGGATCGTGCCCTTGGTCGGCACTGCCGCGCAGCCGGCAAGCAGCGTCACGGCAGCCAGCAGGACCACCAGCAACCTGCGCCTCACCGGTCCTCACCGCCGTTCAGCTTCTGGTACGGCGCTCCGACGTCGACGAGCTCGGTCACGACCCGGGTCGCGTCGGCCGGCCGGGGCGGCAGCGGCGAGCCCGTGAGCGACACGTCCGGGCGGCGGGGCAGCGTCAGCCGGAAGTACGCACCGTCGCCGGGCGAGCCCCAGGCGTCCAGCCGGCCGCCGTGCAGCCGGGCGTCCTCGAGCGCGATCGACAGGCCGAGGCCGGTGCCGCCGGTGGTCCGGGCCCGGGCCGGGTCGGCCCGCCAGAACCGGCTGAACACCATCTCCGCCTCCTCCGCGCGGAACCCGACCCCGTGGTCGCGGACGGCCACCGCTGCGGCGTCGTCGTCGTACGCCGTGCTGATCCGGATCGGCAGGCCCTCGCTGTGCTCGATGGCGTTGCCGATCAGGTTGCGCAGGATCCGCTCGATCCGGCGCGAGTCCACCTTGGCGCGGCAGGGCGCCGGCATGTCCAGCTGGACCTCGCAGCCCTTGCGGTGCAGCAGGGTCTCGTGGTTCTCCAGCACTCGGCTGACGATGTCGCGCAGGTCGACGTCCTCGAGGTCGAGCGCGGCGGCGCCGGCGTCGAACCTGCTGATCTCCAGCAGGTCGGCGAGCAGCTCCTCGAAGCGGTTGAGCTCGTTCTGCAGCAGTTCGACCGAGCGGCGGCTGATCGGGTCGAACTGGTCGCGGCTCTCGTGCAGCAGGTCGGCGGCCATCCGGACGGTGGTCAGCGGCGTGCGCAGCTCGTGCGAGACGTCGGACACGAATCGGCGCTGCAGGCGGGACAGCTCCTCCAGCCGGCGGATCTGCCGCTGCAGGTTGGACGCCATCTTGTTGAACGACACCGCCAGGCGGGCCAGGTCGTCGGTACCCCGGACCTGCATCCGCTCCTCGAGCTTGCCGGCCGCGAGCCGCTCGGCGATCCGCCGGGCCATCCGGACCGGCGTGACGACCTGACGGGTGACCAGCCAGGCCACCGCACCGAGCAGGACGATCAGCAACAGACCTGCGGTCACCAGGGCGCGCTGGACGACGTCGAGCGTCTCCTGCTGCGCGGTGAGCGGGAAGAGGAAGTAGATCGCGTACCGGTCGCCGGTGGAGTTGATCCGGATCTGCGAGCCGATCACCAGCCCCGGTACGCCGGGGGCGTCGCGGTAGTTGATCTCGGTGTAGGTGTCGTACAGCTTGGAGTCGTCGCTCATCACCGAGGACGCCAGCGCCTGCGGGATCGAGTCGCTGTCGACCAGACCGGTGTAGCGGATCGCGTTGGACGCCGCCTGGTCGGTCGGCACCAGCAGGACGTCGTACAGGCCCGGGCGGTTGGAGCCGAGGACCAGCTCGGACAGCTGCTGGTTGATGGTGTTGCGGTTCGCGGCGTCGATCGTGATGGACAGCTGGGCGAGCTGCGCCCGCACCTCGGCCTGTGCGCTGGTCCGGCGTGACTCCAGGACGCCGTCTGTGACCTGGCTCATCATCACCCAGCCGACCAGGATCAGGACCAGCGTCGACATCAGCAGGGTGCCGGTGACGATCCGGGCCTGGATGGAGCGGCGCCAGATATCCGGCCAGTGCTTGGGGTGTGTCCGCCAGATCGGCTGTGGCTGGGCAGACCAGTCCGCCGCGGCGGCGGTCAGCTCCAGCTCCGTCCCGCGGGACTCGGCCACCTCCTTCTCGGGCGGTGCCGTCGGCTGTCCCTGCTGGTGGCCGGCGTGGTCCTCGACCACCGGTCCGGTTGCCGAGTCACCAGTGACAGCCTGCGACTCTTGGCCGCGTCCGTACTCGATCAGTCCGCACCCGCCTTGTATCCGACCCCGCGGACCGTGACCACGATCTCCGGGTGCTCCGGGTCCTTCTCGATCTTGGAGCGCAGTCGCTGGACGTGCACGTTCACCAGGCGGGTGTCGGCCGCGTGCCGGTAGCCCCAGACCTGCTCCAGCAGCACCTCGCGGGTGAACACCTGCCAGGGCTTCGACGCCAGGCAGACCAGCAGGTCGAACTCCAGCGGCGTCAGCTGGATCGTCTCGCCGGCCCGCTTCACCGAGTGGCCGGCCACGTCGATGGTCAGGTCGCCGATGGTCAGCGACTCCGGACCGGGCTCGTCCATCCGGCGCAGCCGGGCCCGGATCCGGGCCACCAGCTCCTTCGGCTTGAACGGCTTGACGACATAGTCGTCGGCGCCCGACTCCAGGCCGAGCACGACGTCCACGGTGTCGCTCTTGGCGGTCAGCATCACGATCGGCACGCCGGACTCGGCCCGGATCGCACGGCAGACGTCGATCCCGTCCATGCCGGGCAGCATCAGGTCGAGCAGCAGCAGGTCGGGCTTGAACTCCCGGAAGGCCGGCACGGCCTTGTCACCGGTTGCGACCAGATAGGTGTCGTAGCCCTCGTTGCGCAACACGATGCTGAGCATCTCCGACAACGCAGTGTCGTCGTCGACGATGAGGATGCGGCCCCGCATCGTCCGGTTACCGTCTGCCACGCCCTACTCCTTGCCGTCCGATCGGTGTGCGCCCGGCGGGTCCCAGACCGTACGCACTACGGATAGTGTCCCATTCCCCCGGTAGTGCACACGCCGGATCGCCGTATGACCCCGAGTTGGGCTGTGATCATCCGGGATCATGGTGCACTGCCGGGGTTCACCACAACTCACGTGCCGGCCGGCACGACGGTTCAGCCGGGGAGTCAGGCGGGGAGGAGGTACGCAGTGGCCGACCAGAACATGCACCTGCACGACGACGTGGCCACTGAGCCGCTGCGGCCGTGGCTGCCGGCGGATCTGCTCGACAACGCCGCCCGGACCATCTCCGACAACAAGACGATCATGCTCGGCCTGCCGGTGCTGGCCGGGATCGCCCTGGTGGCGGTGCAGGCCGTTCTGACCGAGGTCGCCGTACCGGGTGGGCTGCCCGGGTTCTTCGGGGCTGACGACCCGTTCGGACAGGCCGGTGCGGCCCTGCTGCTCACGTACGGCGTACAGGTGGTGCTGTTCTCGGTCGTGTCGAGCATGTTGTCCGGAATCATCGCCCTGGCCGCGGTGCGGAGTCAGCTGGCGCATCGGGTCGGTCCGCGCGAGCTGATGCGGCTGGTCCGGCCTGCGCTGCCCGCACTGGCTGTTGTCGGTCTGATGCAGTCGCTGTCGTTCATGCTGCTCATCGGCGGCTGGGGGCTCGCAGTGCTCGGGATCGGCGCCGGAGCGGACGCTGCCATCTCCTCCGATGCGGCCGGGGCGGTGGCGGTCGTGATGATGATCGTCGGCGGCGTACTCGTGCTGATCTTCGGGATCAGGCTCGTCCTGGCCGGGACCGTCGTACTGATGGAGGGCCGGCACGCGCCGCAGATCGGCCTCTACATTCCCGTCCGCGTCGGCGTCTGGGGAGCGCTGCGGCGGTCCTGGCAGCTGGTGCGGGGGAAGTTCTGGCGGGTGTTCGGGATCCTGCTGTTCGGCGGGCTGGTGGTGAACATCATCGGCTACGCGCTGCAGTTCGGGATCACGTCGCTGGTGATCACCGTCGGGTCGTGGGCCGACAGCAGCGACAGCAGTGGGGCAACCGTGGTGACAGTCGTGCTGGGTCTGGCGGTGGGGTTCGCCACGCTGATGACACTGATCGCGAGCCTGGCGTTCATGTCCGCCGTACAGGCCCTGATCTACCTGGACCTTCGGGTACGTCGGGAAGGTCTCGACCTGTGGATGCGTCCCGCACTGCGACCTGAGGAGACCGCGTGATCCTCTTCCTGCAGGAGCCGCCCGTCGACATCGACCGGGAGCGGGCCGCCCGTGAGGCCGCCGAGGAGCTCTCCAAGTCGACGTACCGGGACTCCGGCGGCTCGCTGATCCAGAAGGCGATCGGAAAGGTGCTGGACTGGATCCGCGATCTCCTGGACAGCTTGACCGGCTCATCGCCCAACGGGCACGCCGGTCTGGCCATGCTGATCGGTTTGCTCGTGCTGGTGGTGCTCGTGGTGCTGTGGCGGGCCGGCGTACTGCGGACCAGTCGCAGAGTGAAGTCGCAGGCCGTTTTCGACACGGCCCGGCCGCAGAGCGCCGCGGAGTACCGCGCACTGGCGGAGCGGGAGGCTGCGTCCGGGGACTACGCGTTGGCGATCCGCAGCCGGTTCCGGGCGTGTGTGGCGGAGCTGACCGAGCGGACCGTGCTGGACGAGCGGGCGGGGCGTACGGCGTACGAGGTGGTTGCCGATGCGTCGCGTATCGCGCCCGTACTGCGTGATCCGTTGCAACCCGCCGCACTGGTGTTCACAGAGGTTGTCTACGGCAACCGTCCGGGGACACCGGAGCGGTATGCCGCTGTCGTGGCTGCCGACGAGGCTGCACGGACCGCACGGGTGGCTGTATGAGCACGCCGCTCGGGCGGAACGTCGGCGAGAGCTGGCGGGCCTTGCGGACACCACTGCTCGTTACAGGGCTCATCGTGCTGGCGGCGATCGTCCTCCTGATCGCTACGTCGGCGCGGACCTCGGGGCCGTTCAGTCCGGACTCGACCGAGTCGGACGGGGCCCGGGCGCTGGCAGCGTTGCTGAAGAACCACGGCGTCGACGTACACAGCACGGAGACGTTGGACGACGCCGTACCGGCAGGAGAGGGCAAGGCGCTCATCATCGGCCCGGCCGGGTCGCTCGGTCGCCCCGATCTGGAGCGGATCGCTCAGGCTCGCTGGAGCCACCTGGTGCTCATCCGCCCCGCTAGCCGCGCTTTGGAGATTCTCGCGCCCGGTGTGCAGCAGACGGGCGACGTGCTGACGTCACGTAGCCGTGAGGCCGGGTGCGATCTGCCGGCTGCCGTCCGGGCGGGCACAGCCACTGTCGGCGGCCCGACGTACACCGCGCCTTCAGGGGCTTCGGCCTGCTACGGCGACGGCATCAACAGCACGGTGATCCGGTTGGCGGTCGGCGACCGGATCGTCGATGTCGTCGGTACGCCGGGGTCGTTCACCAATGCTCAGCTCGCCGATGACGGCAATGCAGCGCTGGCGCTCAACCTGATCGGCACCCACCACGATCTGACCTGGTACCTGCCTCAGTGGGAGTCGACCAACACCGGTACGGATGACTCCGATAGTGCTCCGCTGATCCCGCCGGATGTTCGCTACATCGGATGGGCTTTGGCCTTCGCAGTACTGGTCGTGGCGATCTGGCGTGGGCGGCGGCTCGGCCCTGTGGTGGCGGAGCGGTTGCCGGTGATCGTGCATGCGGCTGAGACCACTGAGGGCCGGGCGAGGCTCTACCGGCGCTCACGAGCCCGCGACCGCGCTGCCGCGGCACTACGCGAGTCGGCGCTCGGCCAGCTGCACAAGGCGCACGGCATCCCCCGGCGGGCCGACCCATCCGCAGTGGTAGCGACGGTGGCCGCACGGACCGGGCGGGACCCGGTCATGCTGTACGAACTGCTCTACGGCCTGCCGCCACTCACAGACGCCGCGCTGATGTCCTTGTCCCAGGAACTAGACGTACTGACGCAGGAGGTACGACACCCGTGACGACTACCGAGGTCACCGCCGACCAGGCCCGGCAGGCGCTGGTCGCGCTGCGGACCGAGATCGGCAAGGCGGTGGTCGGTCAGGACACCGCAGTGACCGCGCTGGTGCTCGCTCTCCTCTGCCGCGGCCACGTGTTGCTGGAAGGCGTGCCTGGGACGGCGAAGACGCTGATGGTGCGGGCACTGTCGATGGCGATGCGGCTGGACACCAAGCGCGTGCAGTTCACGCCGGACCTGATGCCGGGTGATGTCACCGGCTCGCTGGTGTACGACGCGAAGACGTCGGAGTTCGAGTTCCGGCAGGGGCCGGTGTTCACGAACATCATGCTGGCGGACGAGATCAACCGGACGCCCCCGAAGACGCAGGCGGCGTTGCTGGAGGCAATGGAAGAGCGGCAGGTCACCGTGGACGGTGTGCCACGCAAGCTCCCCGTGCCCTTCGTGGTGGCGGCCACGCAGAACCCGATCGAGTACGAGGGCACCTATCCGTTGCCGGAGGCCCAGCTGGACCGGTTCCTGCTGAAGGTCACGCTGGACATCCCGCCGCGCGACGCGGAGATCGCAGTACTCGCTCGCCATGCACAGGGGTTCGATCCACGGGACCTGGAGGCGGCTGGACTGCGGCCTGTCGCCGGTCCGGAGGATCTGCTGGCCGGACAGAACGCAGTACGGCGGGTTGCGGTGCGGGACGACGTACTGGCGTATGTGGTGGACCTGTGCCGGGCGACGCGGCAGTCGCCGTCGCTGCAGCTCGGGGTGTCGCCGCGTGGCGCGACCGCGTTGCTGGCGGTGTCGCGGGCATGGGCGTGGCTGTCCGGACGGGACTACGTGATTCCGGACGATGTGAAGGCGATGGCGCGTCCTTGCCTTCGGCACCGAGTCCAGGTGCGGCCGGAGGCGGAGCTCGAGGGTGTCAGCGCGGACGCAGTACTGGAGAGCGTGCTCGCTACGGTGCCGGTCCCACGCTGATGGTGCTCACCGGGCGGACTGGGGTGCTGGCTGGGGCCGGCGTGGTGTTCGTCGCCCTGGTGATGCCGTCGTGGGCTGGGGTCGGTCTGGTCGTTGCTGTCGTGCTGCTGGTGTGCTTGGTCGACATGCTGCTGGCTGGGTCGCCGCGGCGGCTGCAGTTCAGTCGGGACGGCGACAACGCCGTGCGGCTCGGTGAGCAGGCTGTTGTGCAGTTGCTGATCACCAACCCGGGACGCCGGGTGCGCGGGTGGCTGCGGGACGCCTGGCCGCCTTCTGCCGGCGTACAGGACCCACCGCACAAGCTGGATCTGCCGTCTGGTGAACGTCGGCGGCTCGTGAGCCATCTGGTGCCGACGCGGCGTGGTGACCGGCACGCGGTGCGGGTGACTGTGCGGGCCTTTGGTCCGTTGGGGTTTGCGGGGCGGCAGGGGTCGCATGAGGTGCCGTGGACGGTGCGGGCACTGCCGCCGTTCAACAGCCGGAAGCACCTGCCGTCGCGGTTGGCTCGGCTGCGGGAGCTGGACGGGCGTACTGCGCTGCTGGTGCGCGGGCAGGGCACTGAGTTCGACTCGCTGCGGGACTACGTACCTGGTGACGACGTACGGAGCATCGACTGGCGGGCTACTGCCCGGCGCGGGAACGTAGTACTGCGCACTTGGCGGCCGGAGCGGGATCGGCAGGTCGTCATCGTGATCGACTCCGGCCGGCTGACCGCTGGGCGTGTCGGTGATGCGCCGCGGCTGGACCATGCGATGGACGCGGCGTTGCTGCTGGCTGCGTTGGCTACGCGTGCCGGGGACCGGGTTTCCTTGCTGGCTTGCGATTCCGCGGTGCGTGCCGACGTACGACGTCCGGCGCCGCAGGACGTACTGCCGTCGTTCGTCAACGCACTGGCGAACGTCGAGGCCGAGCTGGTGCAGACAGACTTCCGGATCGTGGTGTCGCAGGTGCTGGAGCGGCTGGGTCAACGCTCTCTGGTGGTCTTGCTGACCGGTCTGGATCCCGCGGTGATCGAGGAGTCCCTCCTGCCTGTCATCGGCCCCCTGCTCCGCCGCCACGTCGTACTCCTGGCGTCTGTCGCCGACCCTCGCCTCACCGAACTCGAGTCCACCCGCACCGACCTACCGGACGTCTACGCCGCAGCCTCCGCCGCCCGCACCCGCCTCGACCGAGACCGCCTGACCGCCACCCTCACCCGAGCCGGCGCCACAGTCATCGACGAACCCCCCGATCACATAGCCCCCGCCCTCGCCGACACCTACCTGTCCCTGAAAAAAGCCGGCCGCCTGTAGCTAAAGCGCAGCCTCGAAAATTTGCCGGTTGATTGTGGTGAAGGCGTGTTCACGGTAGGACCAGGCGATGCGCTCGATGCGGGCCGGCGTACTGTGTTGCCGACCCGCACCACCCCGGGCGTGAGGCGGCCGCCGGTGAGTGGGGTTTCGGTCATGCGTTCGCCCGGGCCACGAACCAGTGGATGACGTTTCGCCAGAAGTAGAACGCCTTCTCGCCGTCGGGGAGCAGCGACTGTACGACGGTGACGCGGCAGCCGTCGTCGATCGGTTCGAAGTCGATCCGGGTCTCGGTGTCGTCGACCGAACTGCGGTACGCGAACACCGCACCGGGCTCCCAGTCGGTGATCTTGCCGATCTCGAGCACGTCGTCCGGCAGCGAGTACACCTCGAGGACGCGACCGCCCACCCCGGGCTCGATCTGCATCGCGGTGGCGCGGGCCGCGTCGAAGAAGTTGATCGGGCCGCGTACCCACCACAGGTCGATCTCCTCGGTGAAGACCTTGAACGCGGTACCCGGATCGACAGCGACCTCGACGGATGCGGTCGCGGATGGTTCGGTCATGGCTGCGTCGGACGGGCCTGGAGGAAGGTCCAGCGGTGCCCCTCGAGGTCCTCGGCCTCGTACGAGCGGAAGCCGTACTGGTGGATCTCCTGCAGGATCTTGGCCCCGCCTTCCTGGCTGTGCGCGAAGTGCGCGTCGAGGTCGTCGACGTACACCCAGGCGGCGTGATCCGTGGCTGGAGCGCCCTTCTCGGCTCGCTGCAGGAGGATGATCGAGCAGACGCCGGCGTGGAGCTCGATCCAGGTCGGCTGCCGGCCCTCCTCCGGGATGCGGTCCCACGTCTCCAGGCCGAAGACCGAGTGCAGCCAGCGCGCCGCGGCGGCGGGATCCTCGTAGGACAAGGCGATTGCGAGCCGGCCGACCTCGCGCGGCGTCGCCGGCGCCGTGTCCCGGCGGGTGAGCCAGGCCGGGAACCAGTACAGGACGTTCTGCCACGAGTAGTCGGCCCGGGTACCGCCGTCGACCAGCGCTTCGACCACGGTGACGCGAGTGCCGCCGTCGACGGGATCGAAGGTGATCGTGGTCTCGGTGTCGTCGACCGAACTGCGGTACTCCAGCCGTTCGCCCGGCTCCCAGGTTGTGATCACGCCGCGCTCCAGCGCGTCATCATCGGCGTACATCTCGAGGATGCGACCGCCGACGCCTGGTTCGATCCGTACTTCGGTCGCGCGGGCGGAGTCCCAGAAGTTGATCGGCCCACGCACCCACCACAGGTCGATCTCCTCGGTGAAGATCTTGAACGCCGTCGGTGGCTCGACCGCAACCTCGACGGACACAGTGGCTGACTGCTCGGTCATCAGGACTCCCTCTGCTCGACGTGGCGTTTGAACGAGCCCAACTGGTCACGCCAGTGCGCCTGGACCTGATCGAGCCAGGCCTGTACGGCGACAACGGGCTCAGGATTGAGCCGGAAGACACGAACCCGGGCATCGTCCGGAACCCGCTCATCGGCAACCAGACCGGCCTCCAGCAAGATCCGCAGATGCCGGCTCATAGCCGGCGAAGACGCCCCCGTCGCCATCGCCAACTGCCCGGCCCGCCGCGGCCCCTCCCCCAGCAACCGCACGACCTGCCGCCGAGTCGGATCCGCCAGAACCTCGAAGAACCGATCCACCGCATCTTCCACCATCCCGCAATAGTTCTATCAGTCGTTAACTATTGTCAAGCACGAGAACCACCTGACCTTGCGTGCGCGGCGTCGAGCTAGTCGGTGGCTACGTGGCAGGCGACCTGGGGTTTCAGGGTGGCGGGGAGGATTTTGAGGGGGGTTGAGGTGCAGGCGGGGGTGCCTTTGTTGGCGGCTACCAGTTGGCAGCGGGGGTGGAAGCGGCAGCCGGTGGGGATGTGGGTGGGGTCGGGCGGTTCGCCGGTGAGGACGATGCGTTGGGGGGAGTCGGGGAGGACGGAGAGGAGGGCCTGGGTGTAGGGGTGCTGGGGGTTGGTGAGGACGGTTTCGGTGGGGCCGGACTCGACGATGCGGCCCAGGTACATGACGGCTACCCGGTCGGCGATGTTCCAGGCGAGGCCGAGGTCGTGGGTAACGACCAGGGCGGACAGGCCCAGGTCGTCGCGGAGGCGGAGGATCAGGGAGAGGATCTCGCCGCGGACCGAGGCGTCCAGGGAGGCGACGGGTTCGTCGGCGATCAGGACCTTGGGATCGAGCGCGAGCGCGCCGGCGATGACGACGCGTTGGCGTTGTCCCCCGGAGAGTTCGTGCGGGTAGCGGTGGAAGAAGCGCTCCGGCGGGCGTAGGCCGGCGCGGGAAAGGGCCGACGAGACGATGGATTCCTCGTCGGGGAGTCCGTGGATGCGGGGGCCTTCGGCAACTGCCTCGTAGACGGTATGGCGGGGGTTGAGCGAGCCCATCGGGTCCTGGAGGACGAGTTGGACCTGGCGCCGGAAGGCCTTCAACGCGCGGCCGGAGTAGCTCAGCGGCGTGCCGTCGTACCCGATCTGGCCCGAGGTGGGGCGTTCCAGGCCGAGGAGGGTGCGCGCGAGCGTCGTTTTGCCGCAGCCGGATTCGCCGACCAGGGCCACGATCTCGCCGGCGCCGATGGACAGGTTGACGCCGTCGACGGCGCGGGCCCGGCGTCCGCCGCGGCCGGAGAACTCGACGTGCAGATCAGTTGCCTCTAGCAAGATCCACTCCCACCAGGACACAGGCGGCGGCTCGGTCGCCGACCGGACGGAGCTGTACGTCGGCCGTCGCGCACGACTCGAGTGCGACCGGACACCGCGGATGGAACGAACAACCGCCCGGCAACTGCTGCGGATCAGGCGGATCACCGGCCAGTCCCCGAGGAGCAAGCCGCGACGCCGGATCGCCGACGGTCGGGAACGCGGCCGCGAGCGCCTGACTGTACGGGTGGCTGAACGTACCCGACGACGGGCCGATCTCGACCAGCCGGCCGGCGTACATGACCGCGAGCCGGTCGCAGACGTCGGCCAGCACGGACAGATCGTGGGAGATCATCAGGAGCGAGATCCCGTGCGAGGCGATCAGCTCCCGGATCAGGGTGAGCACCTGCGCCTGGACCATCAGGTCGAGCGCGGTCGTCGGCTCGTCCGCGATGATCAGCTGCGGCGAGCAGGCCAGCGCCATCGCGATCATCACTCGTTGCCGTTGGCCACCACTCAGCTCGTGCGGGTAGCTGCGCGCTCGCCAGGCCGGCAGTCCGACCTGTTCGAGCAACTCGCGGACCCGCGCGTCAACCGCGGAGCCCGATGCCAGCCGATGTACGACCAGAGGCTCGGCGATCTGGTCGCCGATCCGCTGCACCGGGTTGAGACCGTGCTGCGCACCCTGGAACACGATGGACGCCGACGACCACCGTACGGCGCGCAACCGGCCCCACTTCATCGTCACGACGTCCTCGCCGTCGAGCAGGATCCGTCCACCGACGACAGCCGAGCGCGGCAGCAACCGCAGCAACGCCAGCGCCACCGAGGACTTCCCCGAGCCCGATTCGCCCGCCAGTCCGACGGCCTCTCCCGCGGCGATCGACAGCGAGACGCCTCGCACCGCGGGCACATCGCCGGATGCGATGCGGTAGGTCACGGACAGGTCTTCGAGTTCCAGCATCAGACCGCCCGAGTTCGTAGCCGGGGATTGAGGACGCTCTCCAGAGCCCTTCCGCACAAGGTGAAAGCCATCACCACGATGACGATGCACAGACCCGGCACGAGGATGTACCACCAGGCTCCGGCGGTCGCCGCGCCCCAGTCGTACGAGCCGCGCAACATCGTCCCCCAGGAGGTCTTGTTCGCGCTCACTCCGAGGAACGCCAGCGTCGACTCGGTCACGATCGCGCTCGCCACCTCCAGCGTGGTGCTTGCCAACAGCAACGGTGCGACGTTCGGCAGGACGTGCCGCGTGGTGATGTGCCAGTGCCCGCCGCCGAGCGCCAGCGATCTCTCGATGTACGGGCGCGCCTCGACGGCCAGCGTCTGCGCCCGGATCAGCCGCGCGGTCGACGGCCACGAGGTCACCCCGATCGCCACGATGATCGTCGCGGTCGAACCGCCCAGGATCGCCGCCAGCACCAACGCGGTCACCAGCGACGGCAGCACCAGGAACCAGTCGGTCACCCGCAGGATCACCGCACCGGTCCACCGCCGGAAGTGCCCGGCCGCGATTCCCAGCACCGTGCCGATCACCATGCTCAACAGCGCCGCCAGAAACCCGATCAGCAGTGAGGTACGCGAACCCCACCAGATCATCAACAACACCGAGCGTCCCGACTCGTCTGTCCCCAGCGGGTGGTCGAGACCCGGCGGCGCCATCTTCGCGCCCGTCCCGTTCACCACGTTCGTCACGTCCGCGGAGATGAAGATCGGCGCGGCCAACGCCAGTACGACGGCAACCGCAAGGATCGCCAGTCCGGCCATCCCGGCGGGACGGGTCCGGAAGTCCGACCAGAAACGGTCCACGGCGCGACGCCGCCGTACCCAGGCAACGGTGCTCATGCCGACCTCACCCGCGGATCCAGCAGGTGGTACACCACGTCCGCCAACGTGTTCATCAGGATCACCGACACCGTGATCAGCAGGAACGTCCCTTGCATCAACGTGAAGTCCGGCACCCGGATCGCCTCGTAGAACAACTGCCCGAGGCCCGGCCAGCTGAAGATCGCCTCGACCGTCACCGCACCCCCGACCACGAATCCGATCCGCATGAACACCAGCGTCACGGTCGGCAGCAGCGCATTCGGTACGGCGTGCTTGCGCCGTACGTCGTCATCGCGCAAACCCTTCGCCCGCGCGGTCGTGATGTAGTCCTGCCCGACCTCGTCGAGCACCGACGACCGCATCACCAGCAGGTACTGCGCATAGACGACGGCCACCAGCGTCAGGCACGGCAACACCATGTGCACGCCCACGTCCAGCACGCCCGCGAACCCGTCGGGCTTGTCGACGCTCGAACTCCCCCGCGTCGGGAAGATCCCCGGAATCGGCCCGTTCCCGGCCGCGAACACCATCAGCAGCAACAGCCCGAGCCAGAACGTCGGCACCGACCACAGCACCAGCGAGATCGCGGTCGAGATCTTGTCGAACCGGCTGCCCGGCTTCCATCCGGCGCGAGCGCCCTGCCAGAGACCGAGGCTGACCGCCATCACCAGCGCCGTACCGGTGAGCAGCAGCGTGGACCCGATCCGCTCACCGATCAGATCCACCACCGGACGCTTGTACTCGTACGAAACGCCGAGGTCGAACCGCAGCGTCTGCGTCACGAAATGCACGAACTGCTCTGGGATCGGCTTGTCCAGCCCGAGCCGCGCCCGTTCCAGATCCAGCTGCTCGGGCGTCATGTTCCGGCCCTGGGCCAGCGCCCGGACCGGATCGCCCGGCAGCAGCCGGAACAGGAAGAACGTCGCGACGATCACCATCGCGATGCTGAGCAGGGCCCCGCCCGCCTTGGTGACGGCGTACCGGAGCAGACCATGCCGGATCTGGCGGACCTGGTCGACCGGGGTCCCCTCAACCGCTTCGACGGCGCTCACTCGCGCTCGTCAGCCGCGCCCTGACGGCGTCGCAGTACGAGGAAACCGCCGATCAGTACGACGACCACGGCCGCCGCGATGCCCGCGATGACGCCGCCGCTCATACCGCCGCTGTCAGTCGATGCGCCGTCCTTCGACACCGCCTCCAGCGTATAGAACGGCCAGTACCCGGACCCGCCGTACAGCAGGCCCTTGTCCTCCGGGATCGGCGTGATGCTGGCGATCCGGTCCTTGCGGTAGCCCTCGAGGTCGTTCGGGTAGTAGAGCGCGATGACCGGGGCGTCGGTGTAGAGCCGCTCCTCCATCTTCTTGATGATGTCGGCGCGCTTGGTCCGGTCGAGCTCCTTCTGCTGCTGCAGGTACAGGCTTTCGTACTGCGGGTCGCAGTAGAACGACTCGGTCCCGCCGCCCTGACCGGATGCGGTCGGACGCCGGCTGCACAGGTGCGTGCCGAGGACCTCCTCCGGGTCCGGGTTCACCGACCAGCCGCTGATCGCGATGTCGAAGAGCGCCGTCGTACCGGTCTCCTCGGTGAACTTGCTGGAGTCGAGCCGCTTGGTCGTCAGCGTGATGCCGATCTCCTTGAACCAGCCCGTCAGGTACTCCGCGAGCTTGTCCTCGATCGGCGTATCGGTGTGGATGCTGAACCGGAACTGCAGCTTGCGCGACCCGTCGGGCATCGTCCGTACGCCGTCCGGCCCCTTCTTGTAGCCGGCGTCGTCGAGGATCTTGTTGGCCTTGGCCAGGTCGAACGTGACCTTCTCGTCGCCCTGGGCCTGCCAGAAGAAGTCCTTGTACAGCGGCGGAATGATCGACCCGTCAGCCGGCGTGGCGAGGCCGCCCTGGACCTCGTCGACCAGCTTCTGCTTGTCGATCGCGTAGTGCAGCGCGGTGCGGACCTTGGGGTCCTTGAGCGCCGGGTGGCCGTCCCCGATCGGCTTGTTGTCGCTGGTCGTCGCGCCGTGGTTGATCTGCAGGTACGCCGCCCGCCGGCCCTGCGTGTTCCACTGGACGATGTTGTCGTCACCCTTCAACGACTCGAAGTCCGGCGGGTTCAGCCGGCCGATCAGGTCGATGTCGCCCTTCTTCAGCCCGACGATCGAGGCCGCGGGGTTGTCGTAGAAGATCACCTGCAGCTCGTCGATCTTCGGACGGCCGCGCCAGTACGTCGGGTTCGCCTCGAGGCGGACGAACTGGTCCTTCTTGTGCTCGACCGCGACGTACGGCCCGCTGCCGACGGTCGGGTACACCTCGTCGTCGAACTTCGAGATGTCCTTGACCTTCTCCCAGACGTGCTTCGGCATGATCGGCACCGGGTTGTCGAGCATCGACGCCTGCGGGGTCTTGAGCTTGATGGTCAGCTCCTGACCGTTCGCGCTGACACTCTGGAAGTTCGCGACCGCGGGACCGTTGCCGGTCTTGGCGCCGTCGTCGGTCATCATCTTGTTGAACGTCCAGGCCGCGTCGTCGGCCGTGATCGGCTGGCCGTCGGACCACTTCGCCTGCCGGATCTTGAACGTCCAGGTCAGCCCGTCCGGCGACGTCGTCCAGGACTCGGCCAGATCCGGGCTGGGTTGCAGCGTCTTCGAGTCCGGCACGGTCAGGAAACCGTAGATCATCCGCTGGATCGAGCCGGTCACCAGCCGCACCGCCAGGAACGGATTCATCGAGTCGACCGACTGCGTCACCCCGATCTTGATGACCTTCTTCGCCGGCGCGTCTTCCTGCTGCCGTGCGTACGCCGTTCCAGGCACCACAGCCAGCAAGCACAACGCCGCCAGCACCGCCAACAGCTTCCTCATGGCCCGCCCAACCTTCCCCAGCCGGTCTTGGTGTTTGTGGACGAACCCACACCAGCAAGCGCTCTCCTGTCAACAAGCTACGAGGCATTGTCACATTTAAGTAACCTTCTTACCGGTCTCGCTGTGGTCCACTCCCGCGCATCCCGCTTCCTCTGGATTCGACTTGACTACACGATCGTGTAGTAGTTTGCTGTTTTGTGTAGGAGGGAGTGCGGATGGATCGGTCGGTGGAGGATCTGACGGCCCGGGCCCGGATCCGGGATGCGGCGGTCAAGCTGTTCGGCGAGCGTGGGATCGAGGGCGCCTCGATCCGGGACATCGCTGCCGAGGCGGGGGTGTCGTCGGGGCTGGTGCGGCATCACTTCGGGTCGAAGGAGGAGCTGCGGGAGGCGTGCGACCGGTACGCGAAGGAGCGGATGCTCCAGATCGGCGCCGAGCTCACCGAGCAGGGTGATCTCGCCGGGCTCGATCCGCTGGCGCTCCACCCCGTCGCTTTCCCGCTGCAGCTGTACATCGTCCGGTCGATGATGGACGGCTCGGAGACCGCCACCGCGCTGTTCCTCGAAGGGGTCGACGCGGTCGAGGCGTGGTCCACGGGTTACGGCATCAAGCCGAAGGACCTGCGCGGGTACGCCGCTGCGCTGACCGCGATCAAGCTCAGCGTCTTCGTCTTCCGCGAGCAGGTCTCGAAGGCGCTCGGCGAGGACATCACCACACCGGCGGGCTACAACCGGATCGGTCAGGCCTTGATGGAGGTCTTCGCGATCCCGCTACTCACCCCGGAACAGATCGACAAGATTCGGAAACAGGAGATGTGATCATGCCGGCTGCGATCAGCACGGAAGGTCTGGTCAAGTCGTTCGGGCGGACCTATGCCCTGGACGGTCTCGATCTCACGGTGCGAACCGGTGAGGTGCACGGGTTCCTCGGCCCGAACGGCGCGGGGAAGACGACCACGATCCGCATTCTGCTCGGGATGACCCGCGCGGACGAGGGGACCGCGCGGGTCCTGGACGGCGATCCCTGGTCGGACGCGACCGACCTGCACCGCCGGCTGGCCTACGTTCCGGGCGACGTGACGCTGTGGCCGAACCTGTCCGGCGGCGAGGCGATCGACCTGCTCGGCCGGATGCGCGGCGGTATCGACAAGGCGCGCAAGGCCGAGCTGCTCGAGCGCTTCGACCTGGACCCGCGGAAGAAGGCCCGTGCGTACTCGAAGGGCAATCGCCAGAAGGTCGCCCTCGTAGCGGCGTTCGCGTCGGACGTCGAACTGCTGCTGCTCGACGAGCCGACGAGTGGACTGGACCCGTTGATGGAGGAAGTGTTCCGCGAGGTCGTGCAGGAGATCAGCGACCGCGACGGCCGGACCGTGCTGCTGTCCAGCCACATCCTGTCCGAGGTCGAGGCGCTCTGCGACCGGGTCACGATCATCCGGGCCGGCCGCGCGGTCGAGAGCGGCACGCTGTCCGAGCTGCGGCATCTGACCCGTACGTCGATCCAGGCCGAGCTGGCCGGACCGATGGACGGTCTGGCCCAGCTGAGCGGCGTACACGATCTCAAGGAGAACGACGGGAAGGTCCAGTTCGACGTCGACACCGACGAGATCAACCCGGTACTGCGACGCCTGACCGAGATCGGCGTACGGAGCCTGGTCAGCCAGCCGCCCTCGCTGGAGGAGCTGTTCCTGCGGCTGTACGAGCCGGAGGCCGTGAAGTGAAGAGCCTCGCCGGCACCCGCGGATTGATCCGCCTGATCCTGCGCCGCGACCGGATCGTGCTGCCGTTGTGGATCGTGTTGCTGGTGGCGATCTCGGTCAGCTACGTGAAGCAGTACGGGGACCTGTTCCCGACGCCGGACGCCCGCGTCAAGTATGCGGGCAACGCCGGCTTCATCACCCTGTACGGCGAACTGTCCGGCCCCAGCCTGGGCGAATTCGTCACCTGGCGGCTCGGGTTCGTGCCGGTGATGGTCGGGCTGATCAGCCTGCTCACGGTGATCCGGCACACCCGCGTCGAGGAGGAGACCGGCCGCCGTGAGTTGCTCGGGGCGACCGTCATCGGCCGGCACGCACAGCTCGCGGCCGCCCTCCTGACGGTCTTCGGCGCCAACCTCGCCCTCGGCGTACTGCTTGCCCTCGGCATGCACAGCCAGGACCTGCCGATGGCCGGATCCGTTGCCATCGGCCTCGTGTACGCCGGCACCGGCTGGTTCTTCGCTGCAGTAGGAGCCGTGGCGGCTCAGCTGACGGCGAGTGCCGGGACCGCACGTGGCATCGCGATCGGAGTACTCGGCGGAGCCTATGTACTGCGGGCCGCCGGCGACACCAGTGCGCACACGGACGGACCGCTGGCATGGTTGTCGTACCTGTCACCGATCGGCTGGGCCCAGCAGATCCACCCGTACGCCGAGAACCGCTGGTGGTTGGCCGCCGTGTTGCTGGCAGCAACCATCGCCCTGGTCGTCACCGCTGTCGGCCTCGCCAAGCAGCGGGATGTGGGAGCCGGACTGCTGCCGGACAAACTCGGCCCGGCCGACGGCGACCTCGGCTCGCCCCTGGCGCTCGCGTGGCGGTTGCATCGCGGGCTGCTCGTCGCCTGGACGACCGGATTCGCCTTGCTGGGCTTGTTGTTCGGCGGGGTCGCCGAAGGTGTCGGCGACATGATGAAGGACGATCCGAGCATCCAGGAGATGTTCCAGCGGATGGGCGGGTCGGCCGGACTGATCGATTCGTTCCTGGCCGGGGTGATGACGCTGGTCGGGTTGATCGCGTCGGCGTACGCCGTGCAGGCGACGCTGCGGATGCGGGTCGAGGAGAGCAGCGGGCGGGTCGAGCCGGTGCTGGCGACCGCGACGAGCCGGTGGCAGTGGGCCGCGAGCCACCTCGTCTTCAGTCTGCTCGGTCCGGCGGTCGCCTTGCTGGCGGCTGGTGTGGCCGAAGGGCTCGCGTACGGCATCGCGATCGGCGATGTCGGCGGGCAACTGCCGCGGCTGGTCGGCGCAGCGCTCGCGCAGTTGCCGGCCGTCTGGGTGCTGGCGGCGATTGCGATCGCGATCTTCGGGTTCTTCCCGCAGGCCTCGATGGCCTCGTGGGCCGGACCGGCTGTCTGCATTCTGATCGGTCTGGTGAGCGCAGGTGTCGCCACGGCCGGCTGGATCCGCGACATCTCGCCGTTCAGCCATCTCCCGTCACTGCCGGGCGGATCGGTGTCGGCCGGCCCGTTGATCGCCCTGCTCGCGATCGCCGTCGTAGTCGGTTTCGCCGGCCTGGTCGGGCTGCGCAGGCGGGATCTTCCTGCCTGACCCTGTCGAGAACTCACCGGACGGCCGGCCGATCTCGCAGCGGTCGCGGATCGAGGCCGGCCGCTCCGACGAGCTCACTTCTTGGCGTTGCGGGACCAGCTGAAGCAGTACAGGCCGAAGGCGGCCAGCCCGAGGGCCAGAACGGTCAGCAGGATCGAGCCGAACGGCTGGTCCTTGATCGTGCGCAGAGCGGTATCGAGACCGCCCGCCTTCTTCGGGTCGTAGCTGATCGCCGCCCAGCCGAACAGTACGCCGACGACCGCGAACGCCACGCCCTTCGCGGCATACCCGATCCGGCCGAGCAGGATCGTGACCTCGGAGACGCCGCCGATCAGGTCCTCGGTGAACTTCTTCGTGATCGCCTTGTGCATCTGACGCGCGCCGACGGCGATGATCGCGATCCCGACCACGACGATCAGCACCCGGCCCGCTCCGTGCTGCATGATGCGAGCGGACAGGGACTGCTGCTGGCTCGTGCTGGAACTCCCGGAGCCGATGGCCACCTTGACCGCACTGATGCCGAGCACGAGGTAGACGGCCGCCCGGCCGATCGCTGACACCTTGTTCTCGAGGTCCAGGTGGCCGTACGCCAGCTGCAGCACGCGCCAGATCACCAGCACGAACAATCCGATCGCGACAACCCACAGCAGAACCCCGCCGAGCGGTTTGCCGGCCAGCTCCTGGAGCGCTCCTTGCTGCGACGCTTCCTGGGACGATTGGCCCCACGCGAGTTGCAGCGCGATCCATGCGATCAGCAGATAAACGACCCCGTAGGCCATCAGGCCGACGGTGATCGCCACGCCGTACGCACGGCTGTGCCTCACTTCCTGCTCCATCCTCACCGTCTACCTGTGCCCACACCGGAAACCAGTCAGGCGGAGACAGGTGCGCTGGCTTCCCGATCCGCTTCGTCGACATCGCCGTACTCACCGTGACGGTAGGCGCGGCGGCCGAGGGTCCAGACGTAGGTGAAGAAGGCCAGCTCGGCGAGGATGCCGATCGTCACGCGCACCGGCGCCGGCAGGAACGGGGTCACGAAGCCCTCGATCAGCCCGGTGACCAGGAGTACGGCGGCCAGGCCGATCGCCATCCCGACCGTCGCGCGGCCGGTCTGAGCGACGGCCTGCATCCGAGTGCGGGCGCCCGGCACTACCCAGGACCAGCCGAGGCGCAGTCCTGCCGCGGTGGCGACGAACACTGCGGTCAGCTCGAGCAGACCGTGTGGCGTGATCAGACTGAAGAACAGGCCGCCCCTGTCGTGGCCGATCATCAGACCGGCGCTCAGGCCGAGGTTGACCGCGTTGTCCCACAGGATGAAGACCGACGGGACCAGGAGGATGCCCAGTGCGAGCACGGCGGCACTGATGGTCGCGTTGTTGATCCAGACTCGGAGCGCGAAGTCCTGGGCGGGGTTGTCGGAGTAGTACGACTCGAAGTCGTGCTCGACCAGTTGCTTGATCTGGTCCGGCGTACCGATGGAGCCGATCACCTCTGGGTGAGCCAGCACTCGCCAGGCGGTCCAGGCCGCGACCAGGTAGAACAGCAGACCGATGGTGAGCCACCAGCGTCTGGAGGCGTAGAGCGCAGCCGGGAAGCTGACCAGGAAGTACTTCGAGATGTCGCGCCAGACGGGTGCTTGCGCACCGGTCACCGCACCACGGGCGTCGGCGATCAGACCGGACAGCCGCCCGATCGACACCGGGTCGGCGCCGGCGGCTCGGAGCGCGGCCAGGTGGGTGCCGACGCGCTGGTAGAGGACGACGAGCTCCTCGGCCTCAGCACCGGACAGGCGGCGCTGGCGGCGGGTCAGGTACGCCAGGCGGTCCCACTGCGGCTGGTGCACCGATACAAACGCTTCGACGTCCATCGCTGCCCCCTCCTTCCACCCGACTGCTGGCAGACTAGCCGGACGCAGTGTCTAGGCAGGAGGGGGCGACAGCGTGTCTCAGCTGGTCACAGGTGAAGCAGTCGTCCTCCAGGTGCGGATCGCCCGGATGCCGACGCGGGCACTGGCCTGCGCGATCGACGTAGCGCTGCAAGGCGTCGTACTGCTGGTGATGGTCTCGCTGCTGGCCGGGTTCCTGCTCGGGAGCGAGTCCAGTGAGGCGCTGGCGGTCGCGCTGATCTTCATCGTCGTACTGCTCGTGGTGGTCGGCTACCGGGTGGTGATGGAGACGCTGACCCGTGGGCGGACCGTGGGGAAGCTGGTGCTCGGGCTGAAGGTGGTCCGCGACGACGGCAGCTCGATCCGCTTCCGGCACGCGCTGGTGCGGACGCTGATGTGGTGCTTCGTCGACTTCGCGCCCTGGTTCGCGGCGTGTCCCGGGATCGTGGCGAGCCTGATGAACAAGCAGGGCAAGCGGATCGGTGACATGGTCGCCGGTACGGTCGTCATCCGCGAACGCCACCAGCCGATGGCGTCACCGCCGCTGTTCGTCCCCGGCCACCTGGTCCAGTGGGCGCAGTCGCTGGAGCTCTCCCGCCTGTCCGACGACCTGGCGAACGCGGCTCGCGACTACCTGGCCCGCTACACCGAGCTCCTGCCCGGAGCCCAGATCGCCCTCGGCCAGGCGCTCGCCGCCCGCATGGTCGCCGTCACGGCCCCGGCCCCACCAGTCCCGATCATCGCCCCCGCCTACCTCTCCGCGATCCTGGCCGAACGCCGCCGCCGCGAACTCATCCGCCTCTCGACCCACCGCCCCACCCAGACCGGCCCGTTCGCGAACCCGTCGTACGCCGTCCCCGCCGGGCCCTTCGCCCCACCCAGCCCGTACGGCGCCCAAGCGCCCATTCCGACGCCGAGCCCCTTCATCCCGCCCCCGCCGCCCCCAGGACCACGCCCAGTCACGGTCAACCCCCAAGGCTGGGCCACCCCGGGCAGCAACGAAGCCGGGTGGTTCTGACAAAGCAAAGCGCCCCACAGGAAGACTGTGGGGCGCTCGCTGTGGGGGGAATCAGTAGCGGTAGTGCTCCGACTTGTACGGGCCCTCGACCGGTACGCCGAGGTACGCCGCCTGCTCCTTGGAGAGCTCGGTCAGCTTCACGCCGAGCGCGTCCAGGTGGAGGCGGGCGACCATCTCGTCCAGGTGCTTGGGCAGGACGTAGACGTCGGTCGGGTACTCCGCGGTCTTCACGAAGAGCTCGATCTGGGCCAGGACCTGGTTGGTGAACGAGTTCGACATCACGAACGACGGGTGGCCGGTCGCGTTGCCCAGGTTCAGCAGGCGGCCCTCGGACAGCACGATGATCGTGTGGCCGTCGGGGAACCGGAACTCGTCGACCTGCGGCTTGATGTTGATCCGCTCGACACCGGCGGTCTTGTACAGCCCGGCCATGTCGATCTCGTTGTCGAAGTGGCCGATGTTGCCGACGATGGCCTGGTGCTTCATCGCCGCCATGTGGTCGGCGGTGATGACGTCCTTGTTGCCGGTGGTGGTGACGAAGATGTCGCCGATCCCGACCACGTCGTCCATCGTGCTCACCTGGTAGCCGTCCATCGCGGCCTGCAGCGCGCAGATCGGGTCGATCTCGGTGACGATCACCCGGGCGCCCTGGCCGCGCAGCGACTCCGAGCAGCCCTTGCCGACGTCGCCGTACCCGCAGACGACCGCGACCTTGCCGCCGATCAGCACGTCGGTGGCGCGGTTGATGCCGTCGATCAGCGAGTGCCGGCAGCCGTACTTGTTGTCGAACTTCGACTTGGTCACCGAGTCGTTCACGTTGATCGCCGGGAACAGCAGCGCGCCGGCCTTGTGCATCTCGTACAGCCGGTGCACGCCGGTGGTGGTCTCCTCGGTGACGCCCTTGATGCCCTGCCCGATCGTGGTCCACTTCGACGGCGACTCGGTCAGCGTGCGGGTCAGCAGCTTCAGGACGACGCCGTACTCCTCGGAGTCCGCGGTTGCCGGGTCCGGTACGGCGCCCGCCTTCTCGAACTCGGTGCCCTTGTGGACGAGCATCGTGGCGTCGCCGCCGTCGTCGAGGATCATGTTCGGGCCTTCACCCGGCCAGGTCAGCGCCTGCTCGGTGCACCACCAGTACTCCTCCAGCGTCTCGCCCTTCCAGGCGAACACCGGGACACCGGCGGGGGCGTCGGCCGAGCCGTTCGGGCCGACGACCACCGCGGCCGCGGCGTGGTCCTGGGTGGAGAAGATGTTGCAGGAGACCCAGCGGACCTCCGCGCCGAGCGCGACCAGCGTCTCGATCAGCACCGCGGTCTGGATCGTCATGTGCAGCGAACCCATGATCCGGGCCCCGGACAGCGGCTTGCTGTCGCCGTACTGCTTGCGCATCGCCATCAGGCCGGGCATCTCGTGCTCGGCCAGCCGGATCTCCTTGCGCCCGAACTCGGCCAGGCCGAGATCCGCCACCTTGTAGTCGAAGGTCATGCCGCTCCCCTGAAGACTGTGATTGGTACCTGCCTGAGCCTAGAGGTGCGAGCCACGCGGTTTGATCGCTCCAGGCGCGATTTTGACACCGAAATGTCAAGATTGGAGTATGCGCATCACCGAGGCCGCTCGCCAGCTGGGTACCACTCCACGCATGTTGCGCTACCGGGAGGCACTCGGGCTGCTGCCCCGGTCCCGATCCGAGCACACCGCCCAGCGCCAGTACGACGACCGCGACCTGGCCGCCGTACGCCTCGCGCTCGACCTCGAACGCCGCTACGACGTGACGCCGGCCGCGCTCGCGTTCGCGCTCCGGGCCCTCGCGGAGCCGTCCGTGGCCGCTGACATCCGCAACCTCGGCTACCGCACCGGCCGCCTCACCGCGCCCCCGACCCAGGCCCAGATCGACCGCGACCGCGCGCTCAGGTGGCTGGGTCGCTCCGGCGTACTCCCACCCAAACCTCGTTAGTGCGAAGGAGCCTCGGGTACGGCGGGACGCTCGTCGGGGACGTGGTTCTCGTCGTAGACGTCGGGCTCGAGGTAGATGTGCTGACTCATCGGCTCGGCGGCACGGATCGCGCGTTCGGCCGCGTCGATGGTCTCGGCCACGACCGCCGCGTCGGTGGTCGGCTCGACGCCGACCTTGGCGGCGACCAGGACCTCCTCCGGGCCGAGATGCAGGGTCTTGATGTGGATCAGCCGCTGCACTCCCGCGGTGTTCTCGATCGCCGCGACGATCTTGTCCTGGGACTCGCGGGTCGCCGACTCGCCGAGCAGCAGCGACTTCATCTCGATCGCCAGGAAGACCGCCACGCAGACCAGCAGCGCGCCGATCGCCATCGAACCCAGGCCGTCGAACACACCGTTGCCAGTGGCAAGCGTCAGGACGACGCCGATCAGCGCCAGCAGCAGACCGGTGAGCGCGGCGAAGTCCTCCAGCAGGATGACCGGCAGCTCCGGGGCGCGGGCGTTGCGGACGAAACGGACCCAGGGCACCTGCCCGCGGATCTTGTTCGCCTCCATGATCGCGGTCCGGAACGAGAAGCCCTCCATCAGGATCGCGAGCACCAGCACCGCGACCGGGACCCACTTCCAGTTGTCGATCCCGTGCGGGTCGTGCACCTTGTGGTAGCCCTCGTACAGCGCGAACAGACCGCCGACGCTGAACAGCACGATCGACACGATGAACGAGTAGACGTAGCGCTCCCGGCCGAACCCGAACTGGTGCAGCTCGTCGGCCGCCCGCTTGGCGCGCTGCCCGCCGACCAGCAGCAACACCTGGTTGCCCGCGTCGGCGAGCGAGTGGATCGCCTCGGCCAGCATCGACGCCGACTGGGTCAGGGCCCAGGCGGCGAACTTGGTGACCGCGATCCCGGTGTTCGCCAGCAAAGCCGCGACAACGGCCTTGTTTCCGCCACCAGCCATGGTTGTTCAGGTCCTCCCAGAAAACGATGCCGCGAAATCAGCGTGCGGACACGACGAACGCCGCGCCGGAACCACGCAAGATACAGGGTCCTTCGGGTCCCGCGGCGAACGCGGACTGACCTGCGGACAACGTCACAACAGATTCTTTGCCCCCAGCATCGATCGTCCCAGCCACACAGCACACGATCCGCGGCCCGGCACCCTCCACGACCCGCTCGCCACCGTCCAGATCGACCCGCCGGATGGCGAAGTACGGACACCCCGTCTCATAAACCCCGTCGGCCTCAGCAGTCAGCACCGGGTCCGTCAGCGGTTCGAAGTCGACCACCGAGACCAGCTCCGGTACGTCGACGTACTTGCTCGTCAGGCCACCGCGCAGCACGTTGTCGGAGTTCGCCATCACCTCGAACCCGAGCCCGCGCAGGTACGCGTGCACGTTCCCCGCCGGCAGGTACACCGCGTCGAACCGCTCCAGGCGGATCCGGTTCAGCAGCAGGGCCGCGAGTACGCCGGGATCGTCCGGGAAGTCCGCGCACAGCTTCGCGAGCGTCTCCCGCTCCAGCTCGAACGCGTCCCCGACGTACTGCGCGACCGCCTCGCCGAGCGCACCGACCAGCGGCCGGATGGTGTCCCGGTCGGTGCTCATGAAGTCGGTGAAGGCCTCGCGGAGCTTCCCGTCGCGAAGCTGGTTGGTGAGAGCCTCGAACCCGGCCGGCGCCAACGCGTCGAGCAGCGCGACCGTCCGGTCCAGCGGCCGGAAGCCGACCAGCGCGTCGAACGGCTCGAGCGCGATCAGGATCTCCGGCTTCGGCCAGGCGTCCTTGTAGTTCCGGTCCGCGGCGTCGCGGGGAATCCCGGCCGCCTCGTCCCGCTCGTACCCGTCGATCGCCTGGTCCCGCGAGGGATGCGCCTGGATCGACAACGGCTGCCCGGCCGCCAGCAGCTTGGCCAGGAACGGGAACCGCCCCTCGAACCGCTCGGCCGTCTCCTCCCCCAGCACCGCGGCCGGGTCGTCCGACACCACGTCGTACAGCGTGTCGCCGTTCGGCAGGACCGACGGCGCGGACTCGTGCGCGCCCATCCACATCTCGGCCTGCGGCTTGCCGTCCGGCTCCACCCCGAGCAGCTCGGGGAGCGCGGTCGGCGACCCCCACGCGTAGTCGCGGATGGTGTTCTGCAGCCGCACTACCACGCCAGGTCCTCCGAAGGATTCCCCGAGCCGACCGGGTCGTCCACGGTCGCCATACCGTGCCGGCCGAGGCCGATCCCGAGGTACGCCGCGGCGTACCGGCCCTGCTGGGTCAGAGCGGCGTACCGGGCCACGTCCGTGCCGTTGGCCTGCGTGATCGTGTGCACGCGAACGTCGTGTGCCTCCGCCTTGGACTCCAGCTTGCGGCGGTGCTCGGCGACGCCGGCCTCCTCGATACCGTCGTCGAGGATGATCAGCGCCGGCCGGAGCTCGGCCGGCTTGTCGAACGGATCCGCGAACAGGTCCCGCGGCGGCTGGTTGAGCACCGGCAGCAGATGGCCCGCGTCAGCAGCCAGCGCCGGCCGGCCACTGGCCAGCCGCAGCGCCTCGACCACGCGGCGAGCAGCACGCGCGGCCAGCACAGAGCCACCCCAGACCAGCGGCAACGCGTCCGCCAGCACCAGGGCCAGATCCTTGGCCGGGTTGGAGGCCACGTCGTTGTTGGGCGAGCAGTCGATCGCTACGTCGTCCAGCAGCGACGCAACCGCCTTGTAGTCCACCTCCGGCCCCAGCTCCATCTGGTGCAGCGCCTGCAGTACGGCGACGGCCGCGGCCAACTGGTCGTCGGACTGCGACGGCAGCCGGATCGCGTGCCGCAGACCGGCCGACGCGATCGCCACCGGGGAGTCCTCCGGCGCGGCCACCATCAGCCCGCAACCGCGGCGGACCGCTTCGCCGGCGGCCGACACCGCGTCCGAGTCCTCGGCGGCACCGCCCAGCACGACGACCAGGTCCAGCGGACCGGCCCAGCCGGGCAGCCCCGGACCAGGCCAGGCCAGGAAAGGCACCGGGCAGACCGGCTCGAGCACAGCCCGCACCAGTCGCGCGTCCCGGCCGGCCGCGACCACGGCCCGCGGCCGGAAGCCGTCGGACTCCACCGCGGCCAGCACGTCGGCGGACGCCTCCAGCTCGGCCCGGATCCGGGCCCCGGCCATGGCCAGGCGGCGGAGCAGGTGGTCTGCCGCCTGCAGCGCGGCCGGGTCGTCCAGCCGGGTGTCGTCGAAGACGCTCATCAGCTCTCCGTCAGCTCTCTGTCGCGGCCGTTTCCCTGGTGTCCCGGGCTTCGTCGATCAGCAGCACCGGGATGTCGTCGCGCACCGGGTAGGCCAGCGCGCACGACGCGTTCGTGCAGACGAGTTCGCTCGCCTCGTCGTCCACGCGGAACTCGGAGCGGCACTTCGGGCAGACCAGGATGCTCAACAGGTCCGGGTCCAGATTGACTGCCATTCAGTTCTCCTCCACCGATGCACCGGTGATCAGGGCCAGTACTTCGTCACGGACACGCTCCATCTCGGACCGGTCCGCAGCCTCGACGTTGAGCCGCAGCAACGGTTCCGTGTTCGACGCACGGACGTTGAACCACCACTGTCCCGCCGACACGGTCAACCCGTCCAGATGGTCGACGGTCACGCCGTCCACGCCAGAATACGTATCTTCGATCGCCGCGACGGTCGCCGCCGCGTCGTCGACCGTGTTGTTGATCTCGCCGGACGCCACGTACCGCTCGTACTCGGCGAACAGTTCGCTGGCCGGCTTGTCCTGCTCGCCGAGCGCGGCCAGCACGTGCAGCGCGGCCAGCATGCCGGTGTCGGCCCGCCAGAACTCGCGGAAGTAGTAGTGCGCGGAGTGCTCGCCGCCGAAGACCGCGTCGGTCTCGGCCATCTTCTGCTTGATGTTCGAGTGCCCGACCCGGGTCCGGACCGGGACGCCGCCGTGCTCGGTGACCAGCTCCGGAACCGCCTTGGAGGTGATCAGGTTGTGCAGGATCGTGGCGCCGGGGTGCTTGGCCAGCTCGCGGACGGCGACCGCGCCGGTGATCGCGCTCGGCGAGATCGGGTCGCCCGACTCGTCGACCACGAAGCAGCGGTCGGCGTCGCCGTCGAACGCGAGCCCGAGGTCGGCCCCGGTCTCGCGGACCCTGGCCTGCAGGTCGACCAGGTTCTTCGGGTCGAGCGGGTTGGCCTCGTGGTTCGGGAAGTTGCCGTCGAGCTCGAAGTACATCGGGACGATCGTCACCGGGCCCTCGGCGAAGACGGCCGGGACGGTGTGGCCGCCCATGCCGTTGCCGGCGTCGACGACCACGGTGAGCGGACGGATGCCGCTCAGGTCGACCAGGTCGTGCAGGTGGTCGGCGTACGCCGTCAGCAGGTCCTTGCGGGTGACGTGTCCCGGGGTGGCGCCGGTCGCCGGGACCTCGGTCAGCGCCTTCGCGACCAGGTCGGCGATGTCGCGCAGACCCGAGTCGGCGCCGACCGGGGCGGCGCCCGCGCGGCACATCTTGATGCCGTTGTACTGCGCCGGGTTGTGGCTGGCGGTGAACATCGCGCCGGGCAGGTCGAGCCGGCCGGACGCGAAGTACAGCTGGTCGGTGGACGCCAGGCCGATGTCGATCACATCCGCGCCGGTGCTGGTCACTCCCTCGGCGAACGCGGCCGCCAGGGCCGGGCTGGACGGCCGCATGTCGTACCCGATCACGACCGCTCCCGGCCCGGAGAGGACGTCCAGGACCTCGACGAACGCAGCCCCCGTTGCCCGGGCGACCGACTCGTCCAACTGGTCCGGGACGACCCCCCGCACGTCGTACGCCTTGAAGATCGCTGCCACATCCACCATGCGTGGACCCTATCCGGCCCACGCACCAAGTTGTATTTCAGGCCTTGTCGAACCAGCCGATGTCCTTGCGGTGGTGGACGGTGGGGAGTTGGCGGGGCACCACCGGGGCCGCCCACTGCGCGGCGTTGGCGAGGATCTGCTGGATCTCGGGCTGGTGGTAGGTCGGGTACTCCTGGTCGCCGGGGCGGAAGTAGAAGACCCGGCCCTGGCCGCGGCGGTAGCAGCAGCCGGAGCGGAACACCTCGCCGCCGGTGAACGAGCTGACGAAGACCAGCTCGTCCGGCTGCGGGATGTCGAACAGCTCGCCGTACATCTCCTCGCGCTCGATCACCAGCGGGTGCGGGATGCCCTGCGCGATCGGGTGGCCGGCCGCGACCGTCCAGATCAGCTCGCGGTCGTTCTCGGCGCGCCAGTCCAGCGAGCACGTCGTACCCATCAGCTTGATGAAGATCTTGCTGAAGTGCGCCGAGTGCAGCGCGATCAGGCCCATCCCGGACAGCACGTGCTGCTGTACCCGCTCGACGATCGCGTCGTCGACGTCACCGTGCGCGGCGTGCCCCCACCAGGTGAGTACGTCGGTGTCGGCGAGCACCTCCTCGGTCAGACCGTGCTCGGGGTCCTGCAGCGTGGCGGTGCGCACGACGACGTCGTCGCCCAGCTTGGCGCGCAGCGCGGCCGCGATGGTCCCGTGCATGGTGTCGGGGTAGACCTTGCGTACGGACTCGTCCCGGCCCTCGTGGACGTTCTCGCCCCAGACGGTGACGCGAATCGGACCTTGAGCTGTCCTAGTCATGCAGCACAACCTCTCGTCCCGCCTTCGCCGAGGCGTAGCAGGCGTCGATGACCTCGGTCCGCAGCAGCGCCTCGGACCCGTTCTGACCGTCCCAGTCGCCGCTCTTGACGATCCGGACGAACTCCCGCACCACCGCCCGGTGGCCGAGCCCGGCCCCGGTCGCCGGCTTCACCTCGGCCGGCACACCGGCGACGTCGGTGAAGATCCGCAGCGTGTCGACGGTGGTGTAGTTCTGTACCTCGATCTTGGCGCCGCCCTCGGTGCCGAACAGCTCGATCCCGAAGTTGTCGCCCGGCGCCCGGAACGTCGCCCAGCTGGTCTCCAGCTGCAGCGCGCCGCCACCTGCCAGCCGCAGGTACGCCGTCGCCAGGTCCTCCACCTCGAACTTCGACCCGAGCGTGTCGACGGTCGGCCGCTCCACGCTGCTCACACTGCCCTTGCCGCGCGGACCGAGCTCGGCGAACGTGTCCGCCGAGACCGTCGTCACCTGCGGCTCACCCAGCAGGTGCAGCGCGAGGTCGAGGATGTGTACGCCGAGGTCGATCAGCGGACCGCCACCGGACAGCTCGCGGTTGGTGAACCAGCCGCCCATGCCCGGGATGCCGTTGCGGCGCATCCAGTGCGCCTTCGCGTAGTAGATCCGGCCCAGCTGGCCCTCGTCGATCTGGTGCTTCAGCGCCGCGACGTCACCGCGCTCGCGGTGGTTGAACACGACCTTCAGCACCCGGCCGGCCTTCTTCGAGGCCTCGACCATCGCGGTGCCCTCGGCCACGGTCCGCGCCAGCGGCTTCTCGGACAGGACGTGCAGGCCCTTCGCCAGCGCCTCGAGCGCGATCGGGGCGTGCAGCTGCGTCGGCGTACCGATGCTGACCGCTTCCAGGCCTTCGGTCTCGAGCAGGTCCTCCCACTTCTCGTAGAGATGCGGCACGCCGTGCTTCTCACCCAGGCTGGTCAGGAGGTCCTTCTCCAGCCCGGCGAGCGCGACCACCTCGACATCGGGCAGCTCGGAGAACGCCTCCAGCGCCGTCCGCCCGGCGAAGCCCAGCCCGACAACTCCGACCCGCAGTCTTTGATCGTTCACAAATACGATCCTCTCCCGATGACAACGACGGACACAAACCCCTTCCCACACTACGGAACAACTTCGAACACCCCACCCACCCCCACCCACCCCCACCCCACGCCGTGCCACGCCCACGCCGTGTCGCATTCGAGGGGTTAACCCCTAAAGTTGCCGCTTCGCCCCTCGTATGCGGCGGGTGAACGGGCAACTTGAGGGGTTCACCCCTGAAATTGCCGGGCAGCAGACAGGCAGCAGGCGGGTGGGCAGGCAGGTAGGCGGTTCAGTCCTCGTCGGTGTCGAAGTCGGGGTCGATCTGTTCCGGGGAGAGGGCGAGGACGTCGGCCAGCTCGAGGACGAGGGCGGAGCGGACCAGCCAGGACAGGCCGGAGCCGGAGCGTTCGGCGCGGAGCTCGATCGGGCGGCGGAAGACGACGATCCGGTAGGGCTCGTGGGACGTGCCGCCGGTGGCGTGGGTGAGCGGGATCTCGGTGGCGTCCAGCTCGAGGTTCGGCACGTCCTCGATCGCGAACTCGACCCGCGCGACCACCTGCGGCAGCCGCTTCTCGAGCCGGGTCACCTCGATCGCGACCACCTCGTCGAACTGGGCCGCGGCGGACCGCTGCAACGGCAGACCGCGCGGCGCGAACTTGCTCGGCCGGCTGATCGGGCCGAGCATGCCGCGGCCGTGGCGGTCGATGTGCCTGCGATGACGGCGAGCCTCGGTCACGCGCTCAGCCTAGTGGGGGTAACGTCTGTCCGTGAGCATCGCCAGGATCTGTTCGCGCGCCGGATGTCAGAAGCCTGCTGTGTCGACGCTCACCTACGTCTACGCGGACTCGACCTGTGTCCTCGGGCCGTTGGCGACGTACGCCGAGCCGCACTGCTACGACCTGTGCGCCGACCACGCCGACCGACTGACCGCTCCGAACGGCTGGGAAGTCATCCGGCTCGCTCCGGACCCCGCAGCCGCCGGACCGTCCTCCGACGACCTGGAAGCTCTGGCGAACGCAGTTCGCGAAGCAGCCCGTCCGCTGCCCCCGCGTGAGCCCCGCACCGGCACCCCCGGCGCACCGGTCGAGGTAGCCCGCCGCGGCCACCTCCGGATGCTCCAGGACCCGGGCGCCAACACCTCTGAAGGCTGAGCTACCGCAGGGCGGCGCTGACGTCAGGCTGCGCACCCAGCTGAGCCCGGAACACCAGTGACGTCGTCAACGGCCACGCGGCCACCTGCGCCACATCGTCCTTGTCCGGCTTCGCCGCCGGCATCAGCGTGACGCCCGCGACGACAGTCCCCCGCGTCTGCTGCACCATCAGGTACGTCGGTCGCGGCTGCGCCGGGAACGGGATCTGCGTCGTCGCACCACCGACCACGTCCAGAGCCCGCGTGCTGAGCACCCGCCCGGCCGCGTCCCGCAGCTCGAACTTCACGCTCCCGTTCTTCCCCGGGGCGGTCACCTGCAGCACGGCCGGCTGCTTGTGCGCCGGCAGGACGAGGTACGCCGGACCGGTCAGCGCGTCCGCCGACCCGATCGACGCGAACTCGGTCCGCGCCGCGTCCGTCATCCGCATCGACGCGGTCACCGGCTGATCCGACGTCACCGTGACCGCACTGGGGTCACCGTGCAGCACCGGGTCGAGCATGATCGTCTTCACCGAGCCGGCCGCGATCTGCACGGTCTCCAGACCGGCGGGCTTGAAGGGCCCGTTCGGCCCGTTCACGGTGAGGCTGGCGGTCGCCTGCAGGTCTGTCGGGTTCGCCAGTGACAGGATCCGCAGCCCGCCGCCGGGTGCCACCGCGGGCACGAAGACTTTGGTCGCGGGAGCCGCCGACGTGTTCAGCCAGTCCACGCCGGCAGGCACGCTGTCGCCGGTGGACGCGTTGGAGCGTACGGCGGCCGACACGCGCCCGCCGGTCGACTCCACGTGCAGGGCGATGTCCCGCAGATTCGGCGCCGCCTGCTTGAGGAACAGGTAGGACGTGCCATGCGCCGGTACGACGATGCCGCGGGTAGCCGGCAGGTCCTGCTGACCGGTCCGCGCGTACACCGTGACGTTCACCTCGGCGTTGACACTGTCCAGGTTCGACAGGACGAGCACGTCGCGCCGGTCGCTCGCGCCGGATGCTCCGACGAACCAGAAGTCCGATCCGGGCTGCTGGCACGGCACGCTGGCCATACCGGAGTTCACGCCGTCCTCGGAGGTCGTCGTGCTCGTGCCGACCGTGCCGGCGGCGAGCGGACCGGTGCCCTCGATGGACAGCGGCTCCGGCTTCGTGACCACGGCACTCGAGCCGATGAAGCCGCGCTTCAGGATCGAGCCGACCGGGTTGGAGGTAGTCGGCAGCGGAGCGATCGTCAGGGGCTGCGCACTACCCTCAGCGGTCGGCGTGCCGTCGGGCAGCGTCGGTGACACGCCGTTCACCACGCTGGCCATCTTGCCGCCGGCTGCGAGCGCCGGGCACGACAGCGCCGTACGGTTCACCACTGTGCGAGCGGGCTCGGTAGCGGCGGCTTCCGCGCGGGTGTCGGCCTTCTCGGGGTGTGTGACCACTCCGAGTCCGGCCAGCACGGCCATGGCGGCAACGACGGCTCCGATCCGGAGACGCGGGTCGGACAGCAACCTGCTCACCGGGGATCCCTCCTCGCGTGGGTGCCATGCGGTACGGCGACTGTCCGGCGGACGGTCGGTAGACAGAACACCAGCGCGATGATCCAGCCGATCAGACCGAGGATGCGCCAGACCGTGTGCGTCTGGTCGGTCAACGGCGTCTTGCCCTCGATCTTCGACCGGTCCACCAGCCACGAGGCGTCGCCGTCGTTCGCGCTGGCTCTGGTCAGGCCGGGCAACGAGTCGAGCGTGGCCTGCAGCGTCGGGTCGACCGGACCGGGCAGGTACACGTAGTCGATGGCAAGCCCGGCCAACTGCCGGCCTTCCTCACCGCTGCCGCCACCGCCGAGGGTCGCCAGCACGTCAGTGATCGGCTTGGTCTGCGCTGCGGTCGGTGCTGCCTCCAGCGCACCCATCCGCGGCCCGCCGTCCTTGACCAGCGAGAACCGCATCTCACCGCCCGGCGCCTTCCGCACGACCAGGATCGACTGGTTCTCCGGCGGGTCCTGCGACGACACGAGGTACGCCGGGAGGTCCTGCGCAGGGCCGCTCCACAACGGACCGTCGGTCCCACGCACCAGCCAGAAGCCGGCCGTCACGACCGTCGTCAGCAACACGACACCGAGCACGCCTTGGACGATGAGCTCGGTGGACTTGCCGACCGAGTCCCAAGCGACCGTCACGGAGATGATCCAGCCGGCGGTCATCAGGAACATCAACGGCCCGCTGCCACCACCCAGCCGGCTGGCGACCAGCGTCCCGGCCAGACCGGCCAGTGCGGCGAACCAACCGAGCAGCTCGTACCGCTGCCGGGACTCGCGCAGCAGGCTGGCCAACGCCACCAGAATCAGCGGTACGACGAACCACCACGGAGCCGGTGCACCGAGCGGCGTACCGGTGAGCAGATGCGGCAGGCTGTCGCCCGGGCCGACCGCAGCGGTCGGCGGACCACCCGCCTCCTGCCCCAGCTTCGACGGGTGCTGGATCAACTCGAGCGTCCACGGCAGAACGAGCAGCAGACCCAGTACGACGGAGAACACCAACTGCCGGCCCTGCCGCCGCCAGCCGAGCCCGAACACCGCGCCGAGGACAAGGATGACGGCGATCAGCAGACCAAGAGCCGGCGTGAACGCGAACAGCACGGCCAAGCAGATCCCGGCGAACCACGCGGCCCGCCAGCTGCCCTGAACGATCACACGGCGACGCCGGGCGACAGTGTGTACGGCGGCACCGAGCAGCGGCAGCACGATCGCCGCCACACACGTCCCGAGCCGTCCTTGCGAGATGGCGCCGTTCGTGAACACGGCCAGCCCGTACGCCGAGGCGCCCCAGGCGCGCGCGGCACGGTCGACCACGAACGATCGAAGCATCGCCCACGCAGCCAGAGCGGCCAGCGGAACCGCACCCAGCAGCAGCAGGTTCGTCGCGCCGCCCGGACCGAACATGACCGTCGAGAACGCCCACAGCTGTGCCAGCCAAGCAGGCGGAGTCACTCCGGCTGGAGCCGAGGCTGCCGCGTGCCAGAGCGCTGCGAGGTTCTCGTGGGCCGGGAGGAGCAGGTTGGACCGGAGGAATCCGCCCCCGATCAGATCGCGAGCTGCGATCAGCGCACCGATCGCCAGCACGACCCAGGCGCCGAGGAACGGCCGGCGGATCAGCTGACGACGCCACCGCGGCTGGTCGACCGCCACCCGGGCAGTCGATTTGGCTCGCCGGGCAGTGGTGACGACCTGCTCTTCCGGCTCGTCCGCCCATGCCTCACGGATCCGCTCGGAGATCGTGCCGGTCGTTTCCTCCAGGTTGTGCCGCAGTGCGTGCACCGACCGGGAGAACAGGCCCTTGATGTCGTCGTACGGGACCTGGTCGAGACTTCGGCGGTTCTTGCGGGCTTGCGTCCAGCCACCGGCCAGCAGCGTGCCGAGCAGTGCGGTCCACTCGTCGACCGCACCGGATGGCGTCTTGCCGAGCAGGAACCAGATCGAGCGGAGCACCGCGCCGAACAAGAACCGCAGGATCAGGAGCGGCAGCAGCTTGCCCGGTGCGTTCGCGAGAACGGTGTAGTAGGCGTGTGCACGGTCCAGCTGGTACGCGTGCCGCCTGGTGCCGGCCAGCGCACGCTCGCCGGTCGCGGCGGCCTGTGCGTGGTAGATGACCGCGTCCGGCGCGACACCTACCTGGTACCCCGCGCGGCTGGCGCGCCAGCCGAAGTCGATGTCGTCGCGGAACATCGGCAGCCGCGGGTCGAACCCGTGCAGCGCCTCCCAGACGTCGCGACGTACGAGCATGCCGGCCGAGCTGACGGCGAGCACGTTCCGCGGCTGGTCGTGCTGGCCCTGGTCGAGCTCACCGGTCTCGATGCCGGTGTCGCGACGGCCGCCGAGCGACGTGGTGACGCCGACCTCGAGCAGCTCGCGGTCGCGCGGCCACAGTCGCAGCTTCGGGCCCCAGACACCGGTGTTCGGCGACATTGTGGCCTGGAGCAACAATTTCTCCAGGGCCTTCGGCGCCGGCGCGCAGTCGTCGTGCAGCAGCCACAGCCACTCGACCACCGGCATGTGCCCGTCATCGCCGTACGGGCCGACGGCGCTCGGGATCGGCGCGAAACCGTGCGTCTCCAGGCCGCGGGCAACCGCCAGACCGAAACCGGTCCGGGCCGAGACGCTGACGACGGGCTCGACGCCCGGCATCGCGGCGAGCAGCTCCGCGGTCTCGTCGGTCGAACCGGTGTCGACCGCGATCAGCCGGTCCGGTCGCGGGTTGAGCGCCCACAGCGCCTCGGACAACCGCGGCAGCCAGGCCGCGCCCTCGTGCCCGACCACCACCGCGGTGACGACGTGGCGGACCCGCGGACGACCCATCGGGTCGTCGATGTGATCGGTCGGGAAGTCGACGGAGTCGAAGAATTCCCAGCCGGCCGGAGCTTCTTGTTCCATGCGGAGCTGTGACACCTCGATGCTTGCGGACGGTCACCGTGACCGCAGGTCCCGGCGAGGACTCACCATACAGCCGCCTACGCGGTGCCCGGAAAGCCGCGGGCCCCGGGCGACGTTCGCCCGGGGCCTCGCGGAAGTCCTGATGTTGTTGTGCTCTGGTTACCGACGGTCAGACGGCCCTCTTCTTCAGCTTGCGGCGTTCCCGCTCCGACAGGCCGCCCCAGATTCCGAAGCGCTCGTCGTTCTGCAATGCGTACTCGAGGCACTCGCCCCGGACGTCGCAACCGAGGCACACCTTCTTGGCCTCGCGGGTGGAACCGCCCTTCTCCGGGAAGAAAGCCTCTGGATCGGTCTGGGCGCACAGCGCCCGTTCCTGCCAGTTCGGCTCCTCCTCGATCGCCTCACCGTCGACAATCGCCATCAGCTCTGTCACGGTACGACCTCCTCGACCCTGTTCGTTCCCCTGTACATGTGGGTTTGCGGTCCACATGCCTGACCTCGTCCGTCCTGCGCTCTGCAACGGTCCCCGATACCGAGTGTCCAACGAACGACACGGTTGAAATTACATTCCTGCAATCCACGAAAGTCAAGCCGTGCTCTGCTATTGGGATCATCCGCAACATGCCCGCAAAAGAACGAGAGGCCTGCGGATACAGGCCTCTCGCTCCGTGTGCCCGGGCTCAAACTCATGATGCCGGGATTTTCCTGCTAGCTCGGCAAGGGCTTGCCGCCCTAGATCCCTTCCTGGTCAGGAAGGCTGGGACCACCAGCCCTGCTGGTTCTGGCCCTGCTGGTTCTGGTCGTCCTTGTCCGGGTCGACGCGCGGGTCGACCCGGGTCTCGTCGGCGGGCTCGGTCGGCGCGGGCTCCGAAGCACTCGGCTGCTGCTCCGCGGCCGGGGTCTCGTCGGCCTGCCAGGCCTGCTCCTGCTGCCAGGCCGGCTGCGCGGGCTGGGCGTCGGACTGCTCGTGCGAGCCCTCCTCGACAGCGGCGCCCTGCTCTGGCTGGCCCCACTCCTGCGGAGCCGGCTGGGCCTGGCCGCTGTACTCCTGGCCGGCCCACTGCTGCTGGCCGGCCTCGGCGCCGCCCCACTGCTGCTCCTGCGGCCACTGCTGGCCCTGCTGGGCCTGGTCCTGGCCACCCCACTGCTGCTGGCCCTCGGAGCTCCACGGCTGCGTCGCCTCGGCGCCCTGGCCCTCGGCGGTCCAGGCCGGCTGGTCGCCCTGCGGCTGACCGGCGGAGTGCTGAGCGGAGTGCTGCGCCTCGGCGTCACCGGCCGACCAGGCCTGCTGCTCGCCCTGGTTCCAGCCCTGCTCCTGCGGCCACTGCTGCTGCTCGCCCTGGCCCGCGGCGTACCCACCGGCAGCACCGGCCGCCGCGTAACCGCCGTACTGGCCCTGACCCTGACCCTGGCCCTGGTCGTACTGACCGCCGTACTGGCCCTGCTGGCCCTGCTGCTGGCCGTAGCCCTGCTGGCCGTACCCCTGCTGCTGACCGTACGGAGCGGTCTGGCCGTACTGCTGGCCCTGCTGGCCCTGCTGGAACTGGCCCGGCTTCGGCGCACGCACCGGCGCGGGCAGCGACTGGAAGGTCTTCAGGATGTAGAAGCCGGCGGCGGCGTACAGCGCCAGGCCGGCGAGTGCCGCGAGGAAGTTGAAGATCTTCATCCCGGCGGTGTTGCCGTCGTTGAACCCGGCGAACGCCGTGACCAGGACGATCAGCGCGGTCACGCCCGTGATGACGAGCGCGGCCAGCGCGACGGTCCGTGCGTTCGGGGTCCGCTCCCCTTCGTTCACCAGCCACACCGCGGCGACCACGGCGAGGATGCTCAGCACCCCGGTGAAGCCGAGTGGGGACAGCAGGTTCGACACGAAGGTGGAGGCGGCGACGAAGCCGGCTCCGCCGACGAACAGCCGGATCAGCGAGGCCAGCGCGAGCAGGCCGGCGAATGCGAGCAGGATGTACGCGACCGGCTCTCTGAGCTTCTTGGTTGCGTCGGTGACCACGAGGGCTCCTCGGATGTTGGGGGGCCGTACAACTGAGCTGTGCGGATGGTTCGGACCCACCGCAGCATAGTCCCGCGGTGGTTCGACGCATTGACGACTCGTGCAGACTCTTCCCATGCGATTGACAGTGCTGGCCGGTGGCATCGGCGGTTCCACCTTCCTGCGCGGGCTGCTCAAGGCCCGGCCGGACGCCGAGATCACCGTCGTGGGGAACACCGCCGACGACATCACCCTGTTCGGGCTGCGGGTCTGCCCCGACCTCGACACCGTGATGTACACCCTGGGCGGCGGCATCTCGGAGGAACGCAAGTGGGGCCGCGAGGACGAGACCTGGGTGATCAAGGAGGAGCTCGCGGCGTACGGCGTGGAGCCGACCTGGTTCGGGCTCGGCGACCGCGACGTTGCGACGCACCTGGTGCGCACCCAGATGCTGGACGCCGGCTTCAGCCTCAGTGCGGTCACCGAGGCGCTCTGCACCCGCTGGAAGCTCCCGGTGCGGCTGCTGCCGATGAGTGACGACCGGATCGAGACGCACGTCGTGGTGGACGACCCGGAGCAACCCGGGCGGCGCAAGGCGATCCACTTCCAGGAGTACTGGGTCCGCCTGCAGGCGGAGATCCCGGCACACCAGATCATTGCCGTCGGCCAGGACAAGGCCAAGCCGGCGCCCGGCGTACTGGAAGCGATCGCGGACTGCGACGTGCTGATCATCCCGCCGTCCAACCCGGTGGTGTCGGTCGGCACGATCCTCGGCGTGCCGGGCATCCGCGACGCGGTCCGCGAGACGGCCGCTCCGGTCATCGGGCTGTCGCCGATCATCGGCAGCGGTCCGGTCCGCGGAATGGCCGACAAGGTGCTCGCCGCGGTGGGTGTAGCGTCCACAGCGTCGGCGGTCGCGCGGTACTACGGTTCGCGCGCGTCGGGCGGCGTCCTCGACGGCTGGCTGATCGACAGGTCGGACGCGATGCAGGCCGACTCGATCGCCGGCGCCGGAATTCACGTCCAGGCCGTCCCGTTGTGGATGACGGACGAGACCACGACCGCCGCGATGGCTGACGCGGCACTGAACCTCGCGGAGGCCGTACGGCGATGAGGAAGCACCTGGAGATCTTCCCGGTGACCGGACTGCCGGAGGTGGCGGCCGGGGCGGACCTGGCCGCGCTGATCGCCGACGGCGCCGACCTGCGCGACGGCGACGTCGTCGCGGTCACGTCGAAGATCGTCAGCAAGGCGGAGGGCCGGCTGACGTACGGCACCCGTCAGGAGGCCGTCGACGCCGAGCTCGTGCGGGTCGTCGCGCAGCGCGGCGAGACGCGGATCGTCCAGACCCGCCACGGCCTGGTGATGGCCGCCGCGGGCACCGACACGTCGAACACGGCGCCCGGCACGGTCCTGCTGCTCCCGGTCGACCCCGACGAGTCGGCCCGGCTGCTGCGGACCGCGCTGAAGGAGCGGTACGACGTCAACGTCGGCATCGTGGTCACCGACACGCTGGGCCGCCCGTGGCGCAACGGTCAGACCGACCTGGCCATCGGAGCCGCCGGAGTGCGGGTCATCGAGGACCTGCGCGGTACGACGGACAGCCACGGGAACGTCCTCGCCGTGACGGAGCCGGCGCTGGCGGACGAGATCGCCAGTGCGGGCGAGCTGGTCAAGGGCAAGGCGGACGGGGTGCCGGTCGCCGTACTGCGTGGGCTGCAGGACGCCGTACTGCCGGTCGGCGAGCACGGACCGGGTGCGCGAGCGCTGGTGCGGGACGCGGAGTTCGACATGTTCAGCCTCGGGACGCGGGAGGCCGCGCGGGCCGCCGTACTGTCGCGCCAGGCGCCGGCCGGGCCGCGCGAGGTCGATCCGGCGGTGTGGACCGGGGTGCTGCGGGACGTCGACGGAGTACGGCTCGAGGTTGGTGATAACGCTGTCACGGTGTTCGGCTCGGAGCCGGTGACGGTGGGCGTGGTCGCGGAGAAGCTCGCCGTACTGCTGCACGCGGAGGGTTTCGGCGTCACCGTACGGCCGGGACCGGGCAGCGAGGCGACGGTCACGTTCGGCTCACGGTCGCGGTAGTTTTCTAGGCAACTTCTTAGGGTCGCCTCGTACACTGCCTTCGCATGGCGGCGCGGTGGCCGCCCTTAGCCGGGAAGACCAACACTGTGGGTAAAGCGTCGTCGCAGAAGCAGTCGCGCCGCGAGATGATCGAGAAGATGCAGCGCGAGCAGTCCCGCTCGGACCGCCGCCGCACGATGATCATCGTGGTGTGCTCGATCGTGGTCGGCCTGGCGATCATCGCCTACCCGGCGATCAAGCTTGTCCAGGACTCCCGGACCAAGAACCAGGCGCTCACCGAGTTCGGCGTCGCCGCGTCCGCCGCGTCCTGCGACGCGATCACCAACGACGAAGCCGCCGGCACCCTGGACCACCGCCCAGACGGCGAGAAGATCCTGTACTCCGTGTCGCCGCCGTCGTCCGGCCCGCACTACGCGGTCTGGGCGCCGTTCGACAAGAAGTTCTACTCGATGGGCGACCGCCCGCCGGTGGAGAACCTGGTCCACAACCTGGAGCACGGCTACACGATCCTGTGGTACCGCGACACGCTGCCCAAGGACCAGATCGACCAGATCGAGAAGCTCTCCAAGTCCAAGCTGCCGGACAGCTCGGTCGGCAAGTTCATCGCCGCGCCGTACAAGCAGTCCGAGGGTAAGGGCTGGCCCGACGGCAAGAACCTCGCCTTCGCCCACTGGAGCGCCCCCAACGACGCCCAGAAGTCCTTCGGCCACCGCCAGTTCTGCGGCTCGGTCAGCGGCGACGCCCTCAAGCAGTTCATGGAGAAGTACCCGGCCGCGGACGCCCAGGAGCCCAACGGCGGCTAGATGTAGTTGGCGTGGTCCGACTGGACGCGGGCGACCAGATCCTTTACGCGCTCGCCGTCGGACAGCGGGCAGACCATGGTTACGTCCTGGGTGTGGACGATGATGTGGCTGCGGAGGCCGACTGCTGCGACCAGGTGGTCCGGGTCGTCGGTGACGATGATGTTGTCGTGGGAGTCGAGTAGGCAGCTCAGCGTGATGCTGTCGGTGCGGTTGCCGTTCGGGTCGGCGTCGTACGTGTCGGCCAGCGCGGCCCACGAGCCGACGTCCAGCCAGTGCACCGGCATCGGTACGACGACCACGTCGGCATCGACCTTGCCCTGGGACGCAGGCTCCATCACCGCGTAGTCGACCGAGATCTTCTGCAGGTTCGGGTAGATCTCGGCCAGCGTGTCCTCCCGCTCGGGCGAGTCCCACACCGACGCGACCTCGCGCAGCTTCGCCGCCGACTCCGGCAGCAACGAGTCGAGGACCGAGAGCACCGTCGACGCCTGCCAGACGAACATCCCGGAGTTCCACCAGAACCGCCCGGTCGCGAGGTACTCCTCGGCGGTCGCCCGATCCGGCTTCTCCCGGAACCGGTCGACGACAAAAGCGTGCGTCCCCTCGAGAGCGGCGCCGCGCTCGATGTACCCGAGCCCGGTGTGCGGATGCGTCGGCTCGATCCCGAACGTCACCAGCGACCGCCCGCGAGCCTCGACCACCTCGAACCCGTGCTCGATCGCCGCCCGGAACTCCGCCTCGGGACTGATCAGGTGATCCGACCCGACGAACGCGACCACCGCGTCCGGATCGTTCCGCGCCACCACCGCGGAGGCGAGCCCGACGGCGTTCGCGGTGTCCCGGCGGGCCGGCTCGCCGATGATGTTGTGTTCGCCGAGCTCGGGCAGCTCCTTGCGTACGACGTCGGTGTAGGCGCCGACCGTGCAGACGTAGATGTTCTCCGGCTCGACCAGTCCGCGGAGCCGGTTGAACGCCACCCGCAGCAACGACTGTCCCGCCGCCAGCGGCAGCACCTGCTTCGGCCTGTCGTCTCTCGACATCGGCCACAACCGCGTCCCCGAACCACCCGCCAGGATCACCACGTTTCGCATGAGGAAAGACCCTACCGGTCGTCACGGTGATCCGTGAGCGGCGTGGTTCAGCAGCGCCAAGCCACGCCGCTTACGGATCACCAGGTGCTTGCGGAATCCGGAGGTGCTTGAGGTCCGGGGGAATCGGTGAATCGGCCGGTTGCCAGAACAGTTCGGGTTCGCCGTCGAGTGCCGTGGCGGGTGCGTCGGTGAGGTTGAAGCGGTCGCGCAGCCGGCCGTAGAAGTCCGTCGGACGCAGCCGCACCAGCCGCAACCGCTGCGGCGACCCGTACACCCCGATCCAGTCCCCCGGATCGAGTACGCCGCGCAGCTGCCCGTCGATACTCACCGCGGCCTGCCCCGAATGCGGGAGCACGCGCAGCGCGATCGGCTCGTCCGGCGCCGCGACAACCGTTCGGTTGAAGGTCATGTGCGGCGCAACCGGAGTGAACACGATCGCCTCGGTGTTCGGCGACAGGATCGGCCCACCCGCGGCAAAGCTGTACGCCGTCGAGCCGGTCGGCGTCGCGACGATCACCGCATCGGCGGAGTACGACGCCAGCAACCGCCCCGACAGGTAAACGCCCAACGCCACCTGGTGGTCCCGCGCCAGCTTCTCCACCACGACGTCGTTCAACGCGGTGACGTCGAGCGCCATCCCCCAGCCGTCACCCTCGGCCATCTCGTGCCGTACCGGCGGTGGCGGCAGCGCCGGACCGTGCCCGTACCGCAGCAAGGACTCGATCCCGTGGGGGATCTCCAGCGGCCGCGACGCCCGCATCGTCAGCGTCATCCGTTCCTCGTACGTCGCTCCGCCGTGGAGCACCGCCTCGAGCGCGGCCTCGACGTCTCGGCACGCCACCTCGGTCAGGAACCCGACCTTGCCGAGATCGACGCCGAGGACGGCCGCGTTGTTCTTCGCCGCGATCCGCGCCCCGCGCAGGAAGGTGCCGTCGCCGCCGAGCGTGACGACGAGGTCCGGGTCACCGGCGTGATGCAGCTCCTCGGTCCCGGTACGCCGTTCCTGGTGGTCCTTCCAGACGTCGATGTCCGTGCAGCCGATCCCATGCTCGGCCGCCCACCTCCGCACGGTCCCCGCAGTCTCCACGGCAACCGGCCGCCCCTGATGAACCACAAGCCCAATCCGGCTGATCGGCACGACGCTCCCTCTTCCTCTCACCAGCAACTTTGTGCACCCACCAACCATTCTGACCGGCCCGCGATGGTTGGTGGGTGCACAAAGTGCGAATCGGTACGGCGAGGGCGGGCGAGGGCGGGGGGTGGGCGGGGCGTGGGTGGGGGTTAGGAGGGGGTGGGGGGTGGGGTGGTGGCGGACACGATGGGGTCGGTCTCGTCGTCGAACTCGCCGATGACCTCTTCGAGGAGGTCCTCGAGGGCCACGACGCCGATCGCCTGGTCGCCGCCGCAGACGACGGCGAGCTGCGAGCGTTCGTCGCGCATCGTGCGGATCGCCTTCGCGACCGGGGTGTTCTCGCCGAGTTCGAGGGCCGCCGTCATCAGGTCCGAGGCGCGGCTGGCGGTGTCGCCGGCGGTGGTCGCGCGGGCGGCGTCGCGGACGTGCACGATGCCGCAGATCCCCGGAGCATCATCGGGACCTGAGCTGACGACCGCGAGCCGGGAATGCCCCTCGCGCCGGCTCATCAGCTCCACCTCCCGGGCCGAGGCCGACGCAGGAACCGTCGAAAGCTCGAGGATCGGCGTCATCACCTGACCGACCGTCGTGTTCTGCAGTGCGAGCATCGCGGTCAGCAGCTCGTGCTCGGGCTCCTCCAGCGTCCCGTGCTCGCGCGAGGACTCGATCAGCAGCCGGAGTTCGTCCGGGCCGTGCGCGTTGGCGATCTCGTTCTGCGGGGTCACTCCGACCAGCCGGACGCACAGGTTGGCGATCCAGTTGAGCACGCTCAGCAGCGGGCGGAAGACCCACGTGAACGCGCGGAACGGCATCGCCAGTATCAACGCCGACCGTTCGGGATCGCTGATCGCCCAGGACTTCGGCGCCATCTCGCCGAGCAGTACGTGCAGCAGACCGATCCCGCCGACCGCGATGATGAGGGCGACGACATGCCCGACGCCCTCGGGTACGTTCGCCAGCTCGAACAGCGGATGCAGCAGATGCGCGACCGCCGGCTCACTGAGCGAGCCGAGACCCAACGTGCACAACGTGATCCCGAGCTGCGCGCCCGCCAGCATCAGCGACAACTCGCTGACCCCGGCGATCGCGGCGCGCGCCGACCGGCTGCCCGACGCCGCCGCCTCCTCCAGCCGGTGCCGCTTCGACGCGACCAGTGCGAACTCGGCCGCGACGAAGAACCCGTTCAGCGCGAGCAGTACGGCGGAGATGATCAGCGCCCACGTCGTACTCATGCGATCCGCTCCATCAGCACGATGCCCGGCACCCGACGCTCGATGGTCTGCACGGTCAGCCGCACGAACTCGGCCGGTACCGACCGGCCGTCGTGGTCGATCCGCTGCGTCAGCTCCACCACGACCTCGTCACCGACGAGCGGGATGCGACCGAGCCGCGCCATCACCAGACCGGACACCGTCTCGTAGTCGTCGCCTTCGGGCAGCTGTACGCCGGTCGCCTCGTCGATCTGGTCGAGCCGCCATCTGGCCGGCACCACCCACGACCCGTCACCGCCCTGCACCAGACCGGTCTCCGGCAGGTCGTCCTCGTCGCGGATCTCGCCGACCAGCTCCTCCGCGATGTCCTCGAGCGAAACGATCCCGGCGAACCCGCCGTACTCGTCGACGACGATCGCCAACTGGCGTCGCGCGACACGGAGGCGCTCGAGTACGCCGGGCAGCGGCAGCGTGGTCGGTACGGCGACCGCGGGCGACGCCAGCGAACCGACAGCGATCGCGGCGCGGTCGGCCGGCTCCAGCTCGACCACGTCGCCGATCGCGACCACGCCGACCACTTCGTCGACCGAGTCGCCGATCACCGGGAACCTGCTGTGCCCGGTGTCCTGCAGCTCGACCACATGGGTCAGAGGCTCGTCGCGATGCATCGTCACCACGTCCACGCGCGGGACCATCGCCTCGCCCGCGGTCCGGCCGCGGAAGTCCAGGCCGCGATCGAGCAGCCGCATGGTGTCCTGGTCCAGCAGGCCCTGCTCGTACGACGTCTCGATGATCCGGTCGAGCTCCTGCGGTGTCGCGCCCTGCGGCAACTCCTCGACCGGCTCGATCCCCACGCGGCGGAGGATCCGGTTCGACGCCGAGTCGAACAGGTGGATCACCGGGCCCGCGATCGTCAGGTACCACAGGGTCGACCGGGACAGCCGCAGCGCGATCGCCTCGGCCTTCGCGATCGCGAGGTTCTTCGGCGCCAGCTCGCCCAGCACCATCTGGATGATCGTTGCCAATAGCAACGCCAGGATCACCGAGATCGACATGCTCACGGCATCCGGCACACCGGCCGCGCCGAACACGTCGTCCAGGCCCGCACCGAGATACGGCTCCGCGAAGTACCCGGCCAGCAGTGCTGTGATGGTGATGCCGACCTGCGCGCCGGACAGGACGAACGACAGCCGTGACGTGACCCGCAGCGCCCGCGCGGCGGCCGCGTCACCGTGCTCGGCCCGCGTGCGCAGGCGGCTCCGGTCGACGGCGACGTACGCGAATTCCTGCGAAACGAAGTAGCCGGTGGCAACGGTCAGCACCAGGATCAGGCCCAGACCGGCCAGGATCAGCATGGGACGACCTTATGAGAACTCCAGCGATTGCAGTACTGCGGGGTCCGTGACGTCGAGGCCTTCTTCGGTGGCCTCCGCGACCGTCCGCATCCGGACGGCGTCCCCGCCCTCGGAGGGCTCGCCGGCGATCCAGTAAGCGACCGTGCGCAGACCGTCGCGACTCACCCCGGGGTCGTCCACCAGGTACGGGCGATCACCCCGGGAGTCGCCGGATCGCGTCAAGCGCCTGATCTCGCCGCGTATCGTCGTACCCCTCACGGAAGTTAGGCTAGCCTAACTAGTCTGTGCGGGCGAGGCGCCTACAGAGGGGTGGATGGCTTCCAGTCGACGACCTTGCCGTCGCGGATCAGTTCGCCGTACTGCGCCGGGTCGACGCGGTCGGACAGGATCAGGTCGACGATGGGCTGCACCGCGTCGGCCGGCGACTTGGCCTGGCTGAAGTCGTCGAACCACGGCCGGGAGGCGCGGGTGTCGACAAGCCCTGGGCAGACCGACGCGACGAGGGTGCTCTCCGCCAGGTCCCGTTCCCGCCGTTCGGCGGCCACCGCGCGAACCGCCGCGACCTGCGCCACCTTCGACGGAAGGTTGATCCACTCCGGCCAGCCCTGCGCCGCCGCCGTACCGTCGTGCACCGCCGCCCGCCACTCCTCCACAACCTTCTCGACGTCCTCCAACGAGACCCCGTCGAACCGGCCCCACAACTCCTCCGGCAACTGCTCCAACGTCCCCAGCGAACTGGCCACCACAATCAACCGCCCACCGGCCCGCAGCCTGGGCCCGAACGCCCGCAACATGTACTGCGCCCCGAGGTTCGCCACATCCACAAACTCATCCACCTGCTCCCCCGCGGCCGTCCCCGGCTCCAACGGCCCCACCGCGTTGGACACCACAATGTCCACCACCCCCAGTTCCCCCGCCAACCGAGCCACCGCCTCCCCATCAGTCACATCCAGCACCCGCCCCTCAACCCGAGCCTGGTTTGCGCGGCGGTTGAGCTGGGCGACGGCTGCGGCGACTCGTTCGGGGTTTCTTCCTGTGAGGACGACCAGGTCTTCGGGGTTCATGCGGTTGGCTAGTTCTTCTACGAGGGCATATCCGATGCCTTGGTTGGCGCCGGTTACTACTGCGATGCGTTGGTCTGTCATGTGGCCACCGTAGGTCCGGGATCGGCATGACTCCAGCGAAAGTTCGGCACAGGTGGTATGCGTAGATGTCATGGACTTCACCGACGTCTCGCTGGTCGCGCTGCGGGTGTTCCGGGAGGTGGCCGAGCGCGGTACCTTCACCGCCGCCGCCTCGGCCCTCGGGTACACCCAATCGGCCGTCTCCCGCCAGATCGCCTCCCTCGAACGTGCCGCCGGCAACCAGCTGCTGGAGCGCCGTCGTGAAGGCGTCGCGCTCACCGCGGCAGGCCAGGTGGTACTGCGGAACGCCGCCGCCGTCCTGGACCAGCTCGACGCGACCGCCCGCGAACTCGCCGGCCTACCCGTCGCCGGCGGCACCGTACGCCTCGGCTGGTTCCCCAGCGCCGGCGCAGTTTTGTTGCCGCGGGCAATCAGCGCGGTCCGGCGTACGCACCCCGCGATCACCGTGACGACCAGGGAAGGATCGACGCCCAACCTGGTCCGGGCGCTCCGGGCCGGAACGATCGACCTCGCGCTGATCGCGTCGGCGCCGCCGTTCCGCCCGCCGGACGCGGAGTCGCCCGCCCTGAAGCTGGAGACGCTGGCCGAGCGGAGCCTTCGACTGGCCGTCCCGACCGGTCATCCGCTCGCCGCGCACGACTCGGTGGACGTCGCCGACCTCCGCGGTCAGCGCTGGATCGCCGGGCCGACGTCGTCCAGCGAACTGTGGATGGGTGTCTGGCCGGGCCTGGACGAACGCCCGGTGATCGCCCATACCGTCCGTGACTGGCTGGCCAAACTCCACCTGGTAGCCGCCGGCGCCGGGCTGACCACGATCTCCGCCTCGATGGCGTCAGCGGTCCCGCCAGGCGTCCGGGTCGTCACCGTCCGCGGTGGCCCTCAGGAGCTCCGCCGCACGATCCTGGCCCGCCTACCCGGCCGGATCCCGGAACCGACCGCCCTACTGGCCGCCGCCCTGCGAACCGCCGCCCTCGAGGTCAACCTGCCGAGCTGAGCCACCCTCCACCGGCGGCTGAACCGGCTGGACCGGCTGAGCCGGCGCGGGGGCTGCCTGGCCCTGAGCAGGAGCCGCCTGGGCCTGGGCTTGAGCCTGGGCCTGGGGAGCGGTCACCTGGGCCGGTGTCTCGTCGTCGTCGCTGTGCCGCGCCTTCTCGAACTCCTTCATCGCGCGGGCGGCGTTCTTCGTCAGTTCCGGCAGCTTCTTCGCGCCGAACAGCAGAACGACGATGACCAGGATGACTATCCATTCGCCGCCTTCGGGCAGCGCGAGCAGTGGCACCATGACAAGCCTTCTTTCGACAAAATCCCCCACCACGGTACGCCGGAGTCCGAACCGTAGGGTGGGCCATATGTCACGAGTCCTCCCCGAGCTGTTCGCGGCCGCGGTCCGCCGGGACGGCGGCGCCCCGTTCCTCACCTACTACGACGACGCGACCGGCGAGCGGATCGAGCTGAGCGCGGTCACCACCGCGAACTGGGTCGCCAAGACCGCGAACCTGCTGGCCGACGAGTACGACCTGGAGTCCGGCGAGACCGTTGCGATCGGCCTCCCACCGCACTGGCTCGGCGTCGTCTGGGCGCTCTCCACCTGGTCCGTCGGTGCCTCCTTGACCAGCGGGACCGGCACCCTCGCGATCACCGGTCCCGACTTCGCCGTCCGCGGCGACCGCGAGACCGTCGCCTCCGCCCTCCTCCCGCTCGGCGGCCGCTTCCGCGAACCGCTCCCGGACGGCATCCAGGACTACGGCGCCGAGGTCTACAACCACCCCGACGTCTTCGTCCCGTTCGACCCGCCGACGGCGGATTCCCCGGCGTACGACGACCTCACCCATGCGGATCTGATCGGTACGGCGGAGCCGATCGGCGACCGGATCCTGGTCCGGCGGACGCTCACGGACCGCGACGGCCTGGGACTGCTGGTCGGCGTGATCTCCGGAGGTGGTTCGATCGTTCTCTGCCGCAACCTGGACGCTGCCAAGCTGGAGCGCCGGGTCGCGGACGAGAAGGTCGACCAAGTACTCGAGTAACAACGGAGGCATAGCGTGCGTCGGTTCGAAGGAAAGGTCGCGCTGGTCACGGCGGCGGCACAGGGCATCGGGTCCGCGGTCGCGCGGCGGCTGGCCGACGAGGGCGCCTCGGTCGTGGTGACCGACCTCCAGGAGGAGAAGGTCAGCGAGGTCGCGGCCGGGATCGGCGAGCAGGCGCTGCCGCTGCGCGTCGACGTGACGGACCGGGGCGATGTGGATGCGGCTGTCGCGGCCGCGGTCGAGCGGTTCGGCCGGCTCGACGTAGTGGTGAACAACGCCGGCGGCTGCATCGTGTCAACGGTGCCGGAGGACACGTCCGCCGAGGAATGGCACGCGCAACTCGACCTGACCCTGGTCGGTGCATCGCGCTGCATCCAGGCGGCGCTCCCGCAGCTGGTGAAGAACCGCGGCAACGTCGTCACGATCAGCTCGGTCAACGGGCTCGCTGCCTTCGGCAACATCGAGTACGCCGCGGCCAAGGCCGGCCAGATCGCGATGACGGTCAACTATGCCGCGCGGTACGGCGACCTCGGCGTCCGCTTCAACGTCGTTGCCCCCGGCACCATTCGGACGCCGAACTGGGACAGCCAGCCCGGCACGCTGGAGCTCTTCGGCAAGATGTACCCGCTCGGCCGCGTCGGCGAGCCCGAGGACATCGCCGCCGCGGTCGCGTTCCTCGCCTCCGGCGACGCGTCCTGGATCACCGGCCACACGCTCCCGGTCGAAGGCGGCGTCCTCACCGGACCAGGCGGGATGGACCTGACGACGAACGGCCCCTTCAAGAAGGAGTACTAGCCCTTCGGCCAGGCTTCCCACGCGGTCGCGAACATCTCGTCGACCGTGTAGGTGTTCTTCCAGGCCAGGTCGCGCGCCGCGAGGTCGCCGTTCGCAACGACGCGGGACGGGTCGCCGGGACGACGCGGACCCTCGCCCGGAGTGAAGTCGATGCCGGTGACCCGGCGGGCGGCGTCCATGATCTCGCGGACCGACGTACCCGTGCCGCTGCCCAGGTTGTACACACGCTCGAGGGTCTTGCCCGACTCGAGTGCGCGGGCGGCGGCGACGTGGGCGCGGGCCAGGTCGGCGACGTGGACGTAGTCCTTGACCGACGTGCCGTCGGGGGTCGGGTGGTCGGTGCCGTAGATCTGCGGCACCTTCCCCTGCGTCAGCAGGTTGCAGACGATCGGGAACAGGTTGTACGGGCTGGCGTCGTACACCGTCGGATCGCCGGACCCGACGACGTTGAAGTACCGCAGCGAGGTGTAGTGCAGCTCGGCAGCGGCGGCCTGGTCGCGGAGCAGCCACTCGCCGATCAGCTTCGACTCGCCGTACGGCGACTGCGGGTCAGGCTCGGTGTCCTCGGTGACCACCTCGACCTCGGGCGTCCCGTACACGCCGGCGCTCGACGAGAAGACGATGTTGGGCACCGACTTCTCCGCCATCGCCTCGAGCAGCGACACCATCGCGGTCACGTTCTGGGTGTAGGTGTGCAGCGGCCGCTCCACCGACACCCCGGCGTACTTGAAGCCGGCGAGATGTACGACACCGTCGACGCCGTCCAGCGCCTCACGGACCGCCGTGCCGTCCAGCAGGTTCGCGCGCACGAACGGCACGCCGTCCGGTACGAACTCCGCCTTCCCGCTCGACAGGTCGTCGATCACGACCACGTCGATCCCGTCGTTGCGGAACGCACGCACCACATGCGCACCGATGTACCCAGCACCACCAGTCACGAGCCACGTCATGTCTCAGATACTGCCATCCGGATCCGCCCGGCCCCCCGCAAACGGGCCGAACCTGTACCAATCAGCAGACAGTTGCCAGCCAGAAGTAAGACAACTCGGTCCACTCGACCTGAGCCGGCGCCAGGTCCGCGGCCAGCTCCTCGCGGGACGGGAAGTTCTTCAGCACCTCGTACGACCGCCCGTCCGACAACTGCCGGGTCTGGTAGGTGTCGCCGTCGTCCGTCGTCCGGGTGATCGGATAGTTGCTTCCCTCCACATAGCGGTTGTCCGCCAGGATCACCACGCCACCCGGCTCGACCCGGTCCAGCAGCCCGCGCGCGAACCGTCGAACGTCGGCGCGCGGCACGTGGGACCAGAAGAAGCCCGCGAAGATCGCGTCGAACCGGCCTGGGATCGCCCCGAGGTCGTACGCATCCGCCGTCTGGAAGCGCACGTCGCCGGAGCCGTACGACCGCGTCCGGGCAATGGCCAGCGTCTCCTCGTTCACGTCCGTGGCGAGCACCGACTCGGCCGTCGTCGACAGCGCGGTCGTCCAGTAACCGGTGCCGGCGGCAACTTCCAGGACGGAGCGGCCGCGGACGAGCGGCGGCAGGAGGGCCCGCAGGCGGGCCAGGTCCTCCTGCCGTTCCGGCTTGTCGTAGACCGCGTCGTACTCGCCGGCGCGATCGCGGTAGTAGCCCGCCAACTCGCTCATCGGACGAGGGTCCGGTTTCTGGGGGTGAGCAGGAACGCCCCGGCGTACAGCAGCGCGGCGATGATCAGCAGGCCGTGGAAGCCGATGATCAGGTCGGCGTACTCCAGGCAGCCGCCGAGCATCGCGCCCAGCAGGTTGGCGCCGAACGACGCCGTCGCGTCGGCGGTGTCGGTGAAGCGTTTGGCGAAGATCACGTTCGCGGCGAAGATCGGCATGAACGCGATCAGGACGGCGACGATCGCCCGCAACCCGACCGGCATCCCGAGCAGCCAGCTGTCCGGGAAGACCCACGCCAGCGCGAGCCCGCCGAACAGTACGGCGAACATCACCTTGATCGGTGGTGTCTTGAACCGCCTCGTCACTTCGACCGCGGCGAGCACCGCCACCAGCACCCCGGCGAAGACGATCGCGTTCACGACCCACGTCGTACCGAACAGCAACGCGAACCCGGTGATGCTCTTCGTCTCCAGCAACATGAAGCCCGCGCCGAGCAGGAACAGGTCCGCGTACGGCCGCATCCGCCGGTACGACGACCCGCCGCCGGCGATCCCGACACCGACCAGACCCGCGACCAGGACCAGTCCGAGCGTGACCAGGTAGAGCGCCGGAATCCGGTCCGTGAACAGATACAGGAACGGCCGGTTGTCCGTAGCCGGTGGCGGGGTGATCGCAGTCGGACCGGGCCACTCCGCGGCGCACGTCTGGTCCTGCTCCGTCAGGCCGACCGTCACGACCGCCTGCTGCAGACCGTCGCCGATCTTGTCCACACACGGCTTGTGCCCGAAGGCCTCCTGCGCCGTCGACGCGAGCCGGTCGATCAGCCAGGTCTCGCGGTAGTAGTTGTACATGGCAAACGCCCCACCCGGGTTCAGGTGGTCCTTCGCCGACTCGAACGCCTGCTTGGTGAACAGGTAGCTCTCCAGCCGCAGCGAGCTCGCGCCGTTCACCAGCGTCAGCGAGTCCGGCAACGCCAGCAGGATCAGGTCGTACTTCTTGTCGGTCCGGGACAGATACGCCCGCCCGTCGTCGATGTGCGACGTCACCCGCGGGTCCTGGTACGGCCGGTCCGGGTTCAGCGCCTTGCCGAGGTCGCGGATCCGCGGGTCGATCTCGACCGCGTCGACGTGCGTCGCGCCCTTCTTCAGCGCGATCGCCACGTCCGAACCGGAGCCGGCGCCGATGATCAGCACGTTCTTCGGCGTCTTGCCGACGTTGGCCCGCTCGTACGGCAGCCCGTACTGCGGCTCCCACTGCAACCGTGCGTCGGCAGGGATCGCCTGCTGATGCGGTACGCCGTTCACCGTGATCGTCAGCAGCGGCACGCCCTCATAGGTGTACTGCTTGGTCTTCACCTTGTAGTACGGCGACCAACTGAGGTCGGGCCGGGTCGACTCGTGGAAGAGCACCCCGAGCATCACCAGCAGCGGCGCAAGCACCATCGCGGCACTCAGCCCGGTGGCGACAGCACGGCGGCCGGATCCGGCCGACCGCGGGATCATCAGCAGACCGAACACGACCGTGACGACGAGACCCCACCAGATCGGCGGCGCACCCAGGAACGACAGGGCGGTGAACGCCACGATCCCGGCCAGGCTCCCGATCAGGTCGAAGCGGTACGCCGTCAGTCGCGGCAACTCCGCGAAACACCGGCCGACCAGCTCGGCGGGACCGGCGAGCACTACCGCGGCCGCGACGAAGATGATCGGCAGGATCACCCAGACCGGCGGTCCGGTGGTGTTCAGGCTGGTGAAGTAGATGACGCTCGACGAACTGCCCCGGTCGACCGTCACCGGCTTCCACGCGATCACCAGGACCAGCAGGCCGAGCATGATCGGCGAGTAGTACGGCAGCCGCTTCGCACGGCCGGATCGCAGTACGCCGATCCCGATGCCGAGGAAGGAGCCGAGGAGCACGAAGTTCGAGAAGTAGCTGAGGTGGACCACGTTCGAGCCGGTCCACCGGATCAGCGCGAGCTCGGTGAACAGCATCAACGCACTCGACGCGACCAGCCGTGTCCGAACTCCGAACGGGCTCGGCCAACTGGTCGTCGTGACGTGATCAGTGGAGGAGTCGACTGCCATGCGGGGCGACGTTACCGGATATCCAAGTGGTCTGCGTCACCCCGCACGTCCTCATTACGGACAGTCAGCGGCGGCGGGCCGGCTTCGGCAGCTCGCAGCCGGACTTGTTCAGGTCGATGGCGCGGTTCGCGGTCAGGCAGGTGTAGAGCCACCAGGTCTGCTGGCCGTACGCCGCGCCCTGCTCGACGGTGACGTTGCCGTCGGCGTCGACCTCGCACGGGTTGTTGACCGTGCAGCGCTCGCCGTCCTCGTTGCCGGTGTTGTTGATGCCGATCATCTCGCCGGTCGTGGTGCTGACCACGGGTGATCCCGACGTACCGCCGATCGTCTCGCAACCGGGCTGCTGGTACTTGATCGAGTTCTGCCAGGTCCAGTCGCCCTCACGCAGTTGCGGGATGGTGGCCTGCACCGAGCAGGTGTAGATGCGCTTCCAGTAACCGGACACGACCGCCATCCCGGCGCCGTCGGCCGGGCCCTGCTTGGCCAGGGTCAGCGGGGTGACGTTGAGCCGGCTCTTGATCGACGCGTACGTCTCGTTGACCTCGTACACGATCATGTCGGTCTTGGTCATCGTGCCGAACAGGATCTTGTCGGCGCGGACCGTGCCGGCCCGGCTCGAATCCGGCTTGAGCAGGGTGATCGAGCGCGTCGACGCCTTGTTCACCAGCACCTGGCCGGGTTGCAGGAACCCGCCCTCGTAGCAGTGCCCGTTGGTGAGTACGAGCGCCTTGTCGGTGCTGACCGATTCGGCGTACCGGACGAGGGACGCGGAGCAGTTGCTCAGCGCGGCGATCCCGGTGAAGTCGGTACCGGGCGCGGCGGCCTGTGCCGCGGTGGTGCCGAGCAGGGTGGTGGTCGCGACCGCGGTGGCGGCCAGGAACGTGCGGAACAGTTTCATGGGGCGGTGTCCTCACTGGTTGTACTTGGAGGACTTCGTAACGCATCCACTGGCCAGGCTCCATCACAACTGCGTGAAACCAGGTGTCCACAGGGTGAGCGCACGGGTTTTCCTGCGCTGAGTGAAGACACTGCTACTCTTCGTCTCCGGATCCGCCTCCGCCCGAACCAGTTCGTCCCGCGGCACGTCGTACCGAGTGACAGGTGAGGACAAGGTACGGTCGGCATCAGACCGCCCGGTTGGAGAACGGAAGGACGTTATGCCGCAGGAGAAGCCAGACCTGCGCAATCTCCGCGAGCCGGTCCGGTTCAAGCGGGCGCTGACACTGCTGTTGATGACGCTGATCCTGCCCGGGTCGGCGCAGATCGTGGCGGGCAGCCGCCGCGCCGGCCGCTGGGCCTGGCGGGTGGTCTTCGGCCTGATCGCGATCATCGTCTTCCTGATCGTCCTCGGCCTGATCTGGCGCTCGGGGACGATCAACTTCCTGGCCCGGCCCGGGACGCTGCGGCTGGTGCAGATCATCCTGATCGTGCTCGCGGTCGGCTGGGCCGTACTGTTCATCGACGCGTACCGGATCTCTCAGCCGCTGACCCTGGAGCGCAACCACCGCCTCATCACCAGCATCCTCGACGGCGTGATGATCTTCGTGGTCGTCGGCGCGCTGATCTACGCCAGCGTGATCGTGAACACCCAGCGCGACTTCGTCGCCAGCGTGTTCGGCAGCGGCAAGTCGTCGAAGGCCGAGAAGGGCCGCTACAACGTCCTGCTGATGGGCGGCGACTCCGGCGCGGACCGGATCGGCACCCGGCCGGACAGCATGACGGTCGCCAGCGTCGACGCGGACACCGGCCGGACCGTCCTGATCGGCCTCCCGCGCAACCTGGCCAAGGTGCCGTTCCCCGCCGGTACGGCGATGGCGAAGCAGTTCCCGCACGGGTTCGAGTGGAACAAGTGCGCCGCCGAGTGCCTGCTGAACGCCGTCTACACCTACGCCGCCAACCACAAGGCCCTGTTCCCCGGCGACCCGAACCCGGGCGAGACCGCCACGACGCAGGCGATCGAGGCCGTCACCGGGCTGAAGATCAACTACTTCGTGCTGATCGACCTGGCCGGCTTCCGCGACCTGCTCAACGCGGTCGGCGGGATCACGCTGGACATCGGCAAGCGGGTCCCGATCGGCGGCGGCAGCTCCCCGATCAAGGGCTACATCGAGACCGGCAAGAACCAGCACCTGGACGGGTACCACGCGCTGTGGTTCGCCCGGTCCCGGGCCGAGTCGTCGGACTACGAGCGGATGGCCCGGCAGAAATGTGTGATGTCGGCGATGCTCAACCAGCTGTCGCCGCAGACCGTGCTGACCAAGTTCCAGGGCATCGCGTCGGCCAGCAAACAGGTCGTCAAGACCGACATTCCGGCCGGTGAGCTGGGCACTTTCACAGACCTCGCGCTGGACGCGAAGAAGCTCCCGGTGTCAAGCTTCTCCGCGGTCCCGCCGTTGATCCACACCGGCGACCCGGACTTCGCGCTGATCCGGACGAAGGTCGCCGAGGCCATCGCGAAGTCCGAATCGCTGGACAAGGGCGGCTCAGGAGGAGACGGTAAGACTTCGACCACTCCGCGTAGTACCACGAGCAACCCGAGTAGTAGTACGACGAAGAAGCCGAGCTCCACGAAGAAACCCACCACCTCTCCGACCACACCCGCCACCGGCGTCGACGACGTCGCATCGATCTGTAAGGCCTGACCTGATATGCCGCTGTCCCACTGGCCACCCGTATCCGTCGTGATGCCCGTGCTGAACGAGGAACGCCATCTCGAGGAGGCGGTCGGCCGCGTCCTGGAGCAGGACTACCCCGGTGATCTGGAGGTCGTCCTCGCGATCGGCCCGAGCAAGGACCGGACCCAGGAGATCGCGGACAAGCTGGCCGAGAAGGATCACCGGATCAGCATCGTGCCGAACCCGACCGGCAAGACCCCGGCCGCGCTGAACGTGGGCATCGCGCACGCCAAGCACGACATCCTGGTCCGGGTCGACGGCCACGGCGCGCTCACCGACGGCTACGTCACCCGCGCGGTCGAGGTGCTGGAGGAGAGCGGCGCGGACAACGTCGGCGGCGTGATGGCGGCCGAGGGCCGGACCCCGACGGAGATGGCCGTCGCCTGCGCGTACCGCTCCCGGCTGGGTCTGGGCGCGTCCACGTTCCACCAGGGCGGCAAGGCCGGGCCGGCCGACACCGTGTACCTCGGTGTGTTCCGGCGGGCCGCACTGGAGCGGGTCGGCGGTTTCGACGAGACCATGCACCGGGCCCAGGACTGGGAGCTCAACTACCGGATCCGCAAGACCGGCGGGCTGATCTGGTTCACCCCGGACCTCTCGGTCACCTACCGGCCCCGCTCGTCGCTGTCGGCGGTGGCCAAGCAGTTCTTCCACACCGGTCAGTGGCGCCGCGAGGTGATCCGCCGGCACCCCGAGACCGCCAGCAGGCGATACCTGGCGCCGCCGGTCGCCGTGATCCTGCTCGCGGTCGGCACGATCCTCGGCATCGTCGGCCTGGCCACCGACGTCAGCTGGCTGGATGTCGGCTTCATCGCCCTGCTCGGGTACGCACTGCTGCTCATCTTCGGCTCCGCGATGGAGGGCCGCTACCTGCCCTGGAAGGCCCTGTTCTGGATGCCCCTGGTCTGCGCAACCATGCACGTCTCCTGGGGCCTAGGCTTCCTCATCGGCCTCCGCGAGAAGCCCAAGACCGTCTAGCCCGCCCGGCCAACACGAGGGGAGATCCCTTCGTCTTCGGGGTTCTCTGCTGGTACACGAGAGAAGAACCCCCAGAGCGGGTGGATATCTCCTGAACTGGGTGTGGCCGACACACGCGGCGGTGTCAGGCCAGGCGACGGTGGCGGTTCAGGACTCGGAGCATGTCGGCAGCGAGCCCGGCGGGCCGGTCGAAGTCGGACCAGTCGGTGCGGATCACGGTGAGGCCGAGAGCACGGAGCCGGTCCTCGCGCCGCTTCTCCCGGATCAGGACCTCGGGTGATCCGCCACCGTACTTGAGCGCGCCGTCGAACTCGACCACCGTCTGGTACGCGTCGAAGGCGAAGTCGACCCGCCCGATGAGCCCGAGACGATCGCGGAACTCGGTCTGCAAGTGAGGTCGCGGCAGCCCGTGCTCGTACATCAGGACCCGGAGCCGTGACTCGCCGACCGACTCGGACAGCCCGTTTCCGAACCGCAACGCTTCCCGGGCCGCGACGGATCCGGGCCAGAACGCCATCACGGACCGCAGGCGCCGTACGTCGTCCTCGCCGAGCTGGCCGGCGCGCAGCGCAGCGTCGACACCGACCACGGCCACCTCGAACGACGCCGTACACGCAGATTCGAGGGTCGCGCGCGCGATCGTCGTCGCGAGCACGCCGTCAACGACACCGAGGTCGTCGTCGGTCAGCACCCCGAGGTGGTGCTGTACCCCGGCGACGACGCCACCGGATCGCCCGTCCACCCGGGTGACGTGCACGCGGCTGAGGTCGAGGCCCCAGATCGGCAGACCGTGCAGGACCAGCGCCGACTGATGGCTGACGGCGACGGAGCCCGGCCGCATCGCGTTGATCACCGCGTGCACCTGCCGGAGGTGCGTCGTACGGGCGCGTTCCCACGGTGGGAGCACAGTCAGGTCGAGTCTCTCGGCGTACTGACCGCGTCGGATCTGTTCCCAGCGACCGTCCCGCAGACAGCGGACGATCTGCTCGTGGGTGCAGCCACTGGCGAGGGCCTGGCGGCGGCTGAAGACGCCGCCCTGTCGCTGCGCGATCAGTCTGAGCCGCTGGTTCACCCGCCAAGCATCCTGCAACCGAGCATCGCCCGGGGCTCCCTGCCGCACATCTGTGGACAACGGGGATGTCCACTCGTGTTGGGGGTTCTTCCTCCGACTACCAGTGGAGAACGCTCAACACGAGTGGATATCCACTGGGATGCACGTGCTAGCCGGCGCGGGTTGACTTGATGTAGGCGGCGACGACCTCCTGGACGGGGCCGTCGAGGCGGAGTACGCCGGCGTCGAGCCAGATGGCGCGGTTGCACGTGTCCTGGACCACGTCGAGGCTGTGGCTGACCAGGAAGACCGTGCCGGCCTGGTCGCGGAGCTCCTTGATCTTGCGCTCGGACCGCACCCGGAACTCGGCGTCGCCGGTGGCCAGCGCCTCGTCGACGAGCAGGATGTCGTGTGTCTTCGCGGACGCGATCGCGAACTTCAGCCGCGCCGCCATCCCCGAGGAGTACGTCGACATCGGCAGGTCGATGAAATCGCCGATCCCGGAGAACTCGACGATCTCGTCGTACCGGCGCTGGACCTCGGCCGGGGACATGCCCATCGCGAGGCAGCCGAGGACGACGTTGCGGTCGCCGGTGAGGTCGTTCATCATCGCCGCGTTCACGCCCAGCAGCGACGGCTGCCCGCTGGTGTAGACGGCTCCGGACGCGGGCGGCAGCAGGCCGGCGATCGCGCGCAGCAGCGTCGACTTGCCGGACCCGTTGCGGCCGATCACGCCGATCGCGTCGCCCTTGTTCGCGGTGAAGCTCATGCTCTTGACCGCGTGGACCTCGCGGATCGTCGGCCGGTCCTGCCGTTTCAGGATCCGCCGGAACGCGGTGGCCGCCGTACCCTTGCCGCCCTGGCCGGCGATCACCTTGTAGATGATGTCGAGCTTGTCTGCGATGACTGTGGGCTCAGCCGCGGCCATAACGGTCCTCCGCCCGCCAGAAGTACCAGAAGCCGGCAGCGAGCATCACGAACGACCAGACGATCGCGATCGTCCAGGCGTGCGGCAGCTCGTTCTGCTTGTGCTCCTGGAGCAGCGATCGCCGGACGATGTCGATGTACGCCGAGATCGGGTTGAACGCGAGCACCTGGACCACCCAGCTCGGAGCGTCCAGCTGCTCCAGCTTGGACGGCAGCGAGAAGAAGATCCCGGACGCGTACAGCCAGGTCCGGGTGACGAACGGCAGCAGCTGGGTGATGTCGGAGACGAACGTCCCGATCCGCGCGAAGACCAGCGTGATGCCGATGTTGAACATCATCTGCAGCACCATCGCGGGAGCGATCAGGAACCAGCGCCAGGCCGGCCCGTCGGTGAAGCCGACGACCACGAACAGGATCGCCAGCGACACCAGCATCTGGTTCAGCTCGTTCAGCACGTAGGCGAGCGGCAGGGTCGCGCGGGGGAAGTGCAGCGTGCGGATCAGCGAGAGGTTCAGCGCGAGTGAACGCGAGCCCTCGGTCATGCAGCGCTGCGTGAACGTGAAGACGAAGATCCCGCTGAGCAGGAACGCGACGTAGTTGTCGATCCCGTTCTTGGTGCCGAGCAGGACACCGAAGGCGAGGTAGTAGACCGCGGCGTTGAGCAGCGGCGTCAGCACCTGCCAGATCGAGCCCAGGCGAGCTCCGGCGTACATGGCGTAGGTGCGTGCGGTGGCGTAGCTGAGGACGAACTGGCGACGGCTCCACAGCTCGCGAAGGTACGAGCCGAGCGGCGGGCGGATCGAGCTCTTGGAGAGTCCGTAGCGTTCGGCCAGCGCGGCCGGGGACGTCGCCCCGATCGGCCCGCTCATGGGGCCCCCGGCCTGGACTGAGGAACGCAGGGAGCGAAGCGACCGGAGTGACGAGGGAAGGCCGGGGAATCAGGCCCCATGAGCCGCCGCGCCGGGGGCGCGGCATTCAACACTGCGGCGGTCGGCATTGCGCCAATGTACTGCGCTGTGTGATCCGGTCGTGACGCAGGTCAGTCGACCAAGCGGGCTCTCAGCCTGGCCAGATCCGCGTCGGTCAGACCACCGTGTCGCAGGTATGCCTCCGGGCCGCCGTACTTCGTGTCCAGGTGGCGCAGGATCGCGACGATCGACTCGGCCCGGGTGTCGCGGAACTCGATCATCTCCGGATGCTTGGACGCGTCGGGCTCCTCGGCCAGCTGCTCGTCCAGCCAGATCGCGAGCCGCTCCTGGGTGAGGAAGTAGTCGGCGACGATGTCCTCCTCCGGCACCCCGGCGACGCTGAGCGCCAGCGCGACGACCATGCCGGTGCGGTCCTTGCCGCCGTGACAATGCACGACCACCGCGCCGTCCTCCTCGTCCGCGATCGCCTTGACGGCCGCCGCGAACAACTCCGGCCGCCGGTCGAGCATCCACGTGCACGCCTCGACGATGGTCGGCTGCCCGTGCTCCGGATCGGCCGGATCCTGCAACGCCTGCCGCACCGCCAAGGGCGTCCCGGTGAACGGAGTCGGGTACGCCGCAACCTCGCCGTCGCCGCGCAGATCGAGAATCCGCCCGACCCCGGAACGCCGTACCGCCTGGATCCCGTCGTCGGTCAGGTACTGCAGGCTGTCCGCCCGGATCAGCACCCCGTCACGAATCACCCGGCCGTCAGCGGTAGGCAGCCCACCCACATCACGAACGTTGCGGCACCCGGCCCACTCAAGATCCATGGGCCCATCCAAACAGATCATCCTCAGCAGCGAACGTGCACCGCGAAGACCCGGTCGTTCTCCTGAGCCGACAGGTTGGTGCCGGTCCACGGGCCTACGTAGCCCAGCGTGTACGGGATGGTGATCGACAGGTCGACGGCGTTGCCGTACGTCTTCACCGACGAAACCCCGAGGTTCTGCATCCACTGCGGGACTGTCCAGTTGCCGCACCCCGGTACATCCCACCGCGCACCGGTCCCGCCCCACCCCTCGAACAAGCAGACCTTCCCGTACGGACAGCTCTCGTACCCCGCCGGCGCCGCAGCCTCGGCGTGGGCAGGCACCGCGAGCGCTCCCGCTGCCAGGATGCCTGCGACAGCGGCCGCGTTGACGGACCGTCGTACTCGTTCCTGCATGCTCCACCTCTTTCACTCGTTTGGTGTGACGCTACGGGTGATCGAGGCGCGGCCCCAGCCTTTCGGTCTGGTCCGAATGGGGTGGCGTCAGCGGTCCTGGGGGCGGTCGGGGTTCGGGCCCGGGTTGTAGGGCGGGGGTGGTGGGAAGGTCTGGCTCGGCTGTTGTGGATAGGCGGACTGTGGATAGCCGGGCTGGGGGTAGCCGGGCTGGGGGTGGCCGGGTGGTGGGTAGTTGCCTGGGGCACCTGGTTGGCCGGGCCGGTTGCGCCGGCTCTTGCGGATCGCCCAGATGACCAGGAAGACGATGCCGAGGCCGAGGAAGACCAGGAGGGAGAAGATGGCGCCGAGGATCGCCACCACGAACGCGACCAGGGACGACTTCGGGCCGGCGGCGTACGTCGCGCTCGTCTCGTCGTCGGTGCACGAGATGCTGTAGACCCCGGCCGGAACGGGCTCGGCAGACCGGGCGACGACGTACCAGCTGTTGCCGTTGATCGTGATCGTCTCCGACCCGGTCTCGCGCTCGAGCGGTACGTCGTTGCCGTCGGCGTCCTGCGCCTTGCACGGCGGGGTCAGCACCGGGACGGACGAGTAGATCGTCAGCCCCTCCCGCTTCAGCTCGACCCGCCCGGACTCGATCGGCTGCGGCGTGTGCGGCGCTGTCACGACGATCCGCCACGCGAAGAACCCGACCAGGAGCGCACCGATCACGAAGCAGGCGATCGCGATCCTGGGCAGTATCGACTTCTTCGGCGCTGGCACAGGCAAGCCGGGCTGCATGGTCATGGCCCGCACGCTACCTGTTACGGGGACTGCCGGGTGACGCTCAGATCGTCGCAGTAACCGAATCCGGCGCCCGCCCGGGTGAAGCAGTAGACCGTCGCCGTCGCCGCACCCGGACCGGTGGTGAAGGTGGCGCTTCCGCCGCGCCAGGTGGTGTTGACGAACGCCGGCGCCCGCACCTCCGACGTACCGTTGAAGGCCTTCGCGCCGATCACGAGCTCCGTGTCGTACGCCGAGACCCACCCCCACCCGGAGACCACGTACGTCGTGTTGGGCTGCACCGGGACCACCTGCTCGGCGCTCGCCTGGGAAGGACCGAGCTTCAGGCTGTCCGCGCCGCTGTGCGGCGTGTCCGTGGCGACGAACGCGCGCCCCGAGGTCGTGCTCCAGCCCGACGTGCTGCCGGATTCGAACCCGCCGTTCTGGACCATGTTCGCGGCGGCGCAGGCCGCGTCGTCGAAGGTCGAGCGCTGATGGAATCCGATGTCCGGCCGGCAGTTCGCCGGCACGGAAGCGCCGAAGTAGTCCTTGGGACTCGAACCCACCAGGTTGAGCCCGGTGCGCAAGGCCGGCGAGCCCGGCGCTAGTTGGTATCCGGCCGGCGCCGGGCTGCCGGGCGCGACGAGCAGCGGGTTCGCCGTCGACTTGTACGGATCCGCCGGCTCCGACGCGGGATGGCTGCCGTAGTAGAGGTTCCCGCGGAACACGTAGTTCGCCGCCTGGTCGTAGCCTCCGCCGCCGAGGTTGTAGATGAGGTTGTTCGTCCAGGTCGCCTTGGTAGAGCTCGAGCCGTTGTCCTCGATGACTTTCGTCGACGATCCGCTCGGGATGTAGAACGTGTTGCCGTAGATCTGCGCCGCGCTCTCGCCGGCGGCGTACAGGATGCGGGACTTGTCGTTGATCGAGAGGTTGTACCGCACGATCGTTCCGGACGTGCTCCAGCCGCTGGAACACCCACAGAACAAGACGAATCCGCCCTCGTTGTCGTGGCTGAAGTTGTACTGGAAGATCACGCCCCGGTTCCCGCCGTCGGAGTCGAACGCCATCCCGTCGTTGCAGCACGGCCGGCGGACGCGGTAGACCTCGTTGTACTGCACGACGGTCCGGTCGCTGTTGATGGTCCAGATACCCGCGTTGTTGCCGGCCGAGCGCATCCAGATGTCGTACGCCGTGTTGTGCTCGACGACCGCGTCCGCCCCGATCCGCAGAACGATCCCGTCTCCCCCGATGTCGTGGACGAGATTGTTCCGGAAGACGATGCCGGTGTTGGCGGTCCAGGCCGGACCCGACGTACAGGCGTAGATCGCGCGACATCCCCAGCTCGACGAGGTCGTGAGGCCCTCGCGGTCGACGTGGTAGATCTCGGAGTTCTGGACGGACACCCCGTTGAAGTGCGTCGGCGTCGTCGTACCGCTCACCCGGAACTGGATGCCGTTGCTGTTCTTGGTGTCGCCGCCGTTGACGTCGTGCACGTAGACGTTGTCGACCACGTAGTGCGAGCCGGTGCCGAAGTCGGCCAGCTCGACCAGGATCCCGTTCCGTTCGACCGCGGAGGCGCCCTGGTTGGTGACCTCGAGGGTGCGGATCTCCCAGTACTGGACGTTGTAGAGGTGGACCGCCGCGTAGACGGTTCCGCCGCCGGCGATGACCGGGCGGGCGCTTCCCGCACCGTAGGCGTCGACCGTGATCGGCGCCGCGGCAGTTCCCGAGCCGGACGGCTTCAGCTGGCCTGCGCACGAAACGCCCCGGGCGAAGAGCAACTTGTCCCCACCGGCGAAGGTGTGCGCGTTGACGGCTGCGAGCGAGTTCCACGGCGACGATTGACCGCCGCTGCCGCCTGTGGCAGCCGAACAGTCGACGTAGTACGAGGATCCTGCCGCCGACGCACTGGCGCAGATGAGCGCCGAGGCGACGAACAGCACCACGAAGGCCAGCGCGAGCTTCAGTCTCATCCTGAAAGGTCACCACGGCGGCCGACGACGGCGCGCCGATTCGGACAAAAGACGACAACGTCCTCCCGTATCGTCCTGGGAGCATGAGGCAGCTTCTCGGGTCACAGCGCAGAGAGCTTCTGATCAAGTGGATCGAGCGGACCGGCTCCGTGTCCGCCCTCGAGGCCGCAGCCGCGCTGGGCGCGAGCGTCCGGACAATCCAGCGGGACATCGACGAGCTGTCCACCTCCGGACGGCTGACCCGCGTCCACGGCGGCGCTGTCGGGGTTGGCCGGCGCGAACCCATCCGTGCGCAGCTGCGGCTGGGGATCTTGGTACCGACGCGGGGCTACTGCTTCGACGCCGTACTCGCCGGTGCGGAACAAGCCGCGGCCGCGAGTGGCAGCACCTTGGTGGAAGCGGACTACGACTACACCGACGAGCTCGAGGCGGCGCGGTACGCGCGGATCACCAGCCTCAAGCTCGACGGACTCCTCGTCACGCCGCATCTGCCGGCAGCCACCTGGGGTCAGCTGTGCCGCACCGACGTGCCGGTCGTGCTGATCGAGCGGCCCTGGGAGCTCGGCTGGGTCCGGGACCTCGACCCTGCGACGTCCGTTGCCGCCGCCCGCTCGCCCGTGGACCACGTGTTCACCGACCATGAGGCCGGAGCGGTTCTGGGTCTCGATCACCTCGCCGCCCTCGGACACCGCAGGATCCACTGCCTGATCCGCGACACCCCGACCGCTCCCGCCTTGCTCCGAACGGCATCGGCATACGCCGAGAGCATCGCACCGGCCCGCGACCTGGCCCTCGGGATCACCCGGTTACAGCGATCACCCGACCAAAGACGCGTGCTGACCGAGGCTCTGGGACACGTCTTCGAGGACCAGTCGCCGACCGCCCTCTTCGTACACACCGACGAAGATGCGGTCGTCGCTCAGGAGTTCCTGCACGTCCGCGACGTCGACGTCCCCGGCGACGTGTCGATCCTGTCGTACGACGACGGGCTGCCGAGCAACCGGGCCAGTGGCCTGAGCGCGATCGCTCCGGATCGGGTCGCGCTCGGCCGACGCGCCGTCGAGATGATCATCGACCGCCTCTGCAGCCGGGGACAGCACACCCACGATGCCCATCCACCCACCAAGCTCGCCATCGTGCCGCGCCTGCACCAGAGAGCAACGACGGCTACGGCACGCCGAGCAGCCTGAGCCCGGCAGCGGTCGCGGCGGCGGCCACCACCACCAGGACGAACGGCGCCTTGCGCCAGGCGAGCACGCCTCCGACCAGCACTCCCGCCGGCCGCGCAACTCCCGCCGGTCCGTGCCCGTCCATCAGCGCCGATGTCGCGACCAACGCGGTCAGCAACACGATCGCCGCGACCGCCAGCACCTGCTGCGCCCGCTCAGGCATCTCGAACCGACTCCGCAACGCAGGTCCGGCGAACCTGAGCGAAAAGGTGCCCACAGCAAGCACCATGATCCCCACCAACAGCACCGGGGTGTTCATCGACTCACCTCCAACGCTCTTTTCGGCGCCCGATAGAAGAGCAGTCCCACCAACGCACACAGCACGGGAAGCCCAGCCGGCAAGAACGGCGTCGTAGCCAAGGCGATCACGAGCCCGGCAAGAGCCGCCGTACGCGTCGACCGATCCCGCAACGACGGCAACACCAACGCGAGCAGCACCGCCGGGAACGCCGCATCCAGCCCGAACGCATCCGTGTCGGTGATGACCGAGCCGGCCAAGCCGCCCACCACGACCCCGATGTTCCAGCAGACGAAGATGCCGATGCCACCGGCCCAGTACGCCGCTCGCTTCTGCTCCAACTCGTCCTGCCCCATCGCGAACGCGACGTTCTCGTCGGTCATCACGTGACTGCCCGCGAACCGCCGCCACCCGCCGCCGATCACGTCACTGACGGCCAGGCCGAACGGGATGTGCCGGGTGTTCACCAGCAGGCCCGCGATCATCGCCGCGATCGGGCTGCCGCCGGCCACGACGATGCCGACGAAGAGGAACTGCGACGCACCCGCGAACACCACGATCGACAGCAGGATCGGCACCCACAACGGCAGCCCGCCGCCGACGCTGATCGCGCCGTACGAGAGCCCGACGACACCGTCGGCCAGGCAGACCAGGGCGATGTCGCGGGCGAGGCCCCGGTCGAGTGTTCGCCAAATCGAACGCATGGGCATTATGATGAACGCCTCGCCACTCGTTCGTCAAGCCGAACAAGCAGACCGATGGAGCGAACACGCAATGGACAACAGGGCACCACTGGACGTGATCGCGGCCTCCCTGCGCCGGCACCGGGCCCGGACCGGCCTGTCCCTGACCGAGGTCGCGAAACGCGCCGGCGTCGCCAAGTCCACGCTGTCCCAACTCGAGTCAGGCACGGGCAACCCGAGCGTGGAAACCCTGTGGGCGTTGGCCGTTGCCCTCGACACGCCGTTCGCGGCGCTGCTCGACCCACCGCGCCCGAAGGTCCAGATCATCCGCGCCGGCGAGGGTCCGGCCATCTACTCCGACCAGGCGGACTACAGCGCCACCCTGGTCGCCTCCAGCCCGCCGAACGCCCGCCGCGACATCTACCGGATCGTCGCCTCCCCCGGCCCGGGCCGGAAGTCCGAGCCGCACATGCCCGGCGTCGTCGAACACGTGATCCTCGGCTCCGGACGAGCTCTCGTCGGCCCGACCGACGACCCGATCGAACTCTTCCCCGGCGACTACATCGCCTACCCCGGCGACCTCCCCCACGTCTTCCAGGCCCTCGAGGAGGGCACGGCAGCGACGCTTGTGTCTGAGCACGTCTGAGTCAGCGATTGCGCATCAGCGACGCGAGACCGGCCGGCTGGGCATGCCGCGGGGCAAGCTGCACCCGGACAGAGACCGCCTGGACCGCGCACGCGACGGCCAGCATCAACGCCGAAACAGCTCCCAGCAGCGCGTCCGGATCCTGGCCGGGACAGACGGTCGTTGGGGCCGCCAACGACCGCTGACCGGCTCGCATGGAAGACGCGCCACGGCGAGCGCCATGACCAGTCGTCGCGTCGGCTGTACCCACTTGCGAACCGACGCTCATTTCCGACTATCTGTAACGTTAACCGCTCACCTCTGGACATCTTCACGCAACTCTGCGCATCATCAGGTCGAGAGAGCTCTCTGGTCGAAGTCCGCCCCGCTTCGCTTGGAGGTAGCACCCCGATGAGACTCAAGTCCGTACTGCTCTGCGCCCTTCTCGGCCTCGCCGCCGCTCTCGTGCCCGGCAGTGCGTCGGCGATCGGCGTCACGCCCGGCACCTACGTCAACTACACCTTCGACACCACGTCGCTCTCCCAGGCCGAGTTCCGGATGACGATCAACAACTCGCCCGGCCGCGCGAACGTCTACTGGTCCAACCAGTTCGACTTCACCGGCGGCGACGTCGGTGGCTACACCGGTATGCAGACCCACCGCGACGGCGGCGGCATGTTCCTTTACTCGCTCTGGAACTCCACCGACATGCGCGTCGGCGACGCCGGCACGTACTGCATCAAGTTCCAGGAGGACGGCACCGGCGGGAGCTGCCGCCTCGACCGGGCACCCACCCCCGGCCACACCTACGCGTTCGCGGTCGCGAGCGAGGGCAGCGGTTGGTACGGCGTGACCGTCCGCGACCTCACCGCCGGTACGTCGTTCAAACTCGGCAGCCTGCAGACCGGCGCCGGCAACACCATCAGCACGTCGGGCATGGTGAGCTGGACCGAGTACTTCGACTGGAACAACGACAAGGCCACCTGCGACGACGAGCCGTACTCGAAGCTCACGATGAGCGCGCCGACGAGCGGGAGCCTGACCGCGCACTTCACCGGCAGCTCGGAAAGCACCGGCTGCGCGGCCGACAGCCAGGTCACGCTCAACGGATCGACGGCCGTCCAGGAGAACGGCATCGGCAACTCGGCGTCCGGCGACATCCGCGGCAGCGGCGGTTGCCTCGACGTGTCCGGCTCGGACGGTACGACGATCCTGCTGTACACCTGCACCGGCGGCGACAACCAGAACTGGGTGCACGCGGAGAACAAGACGTTCCACGCCCAGTTCAGCTGCCTCGACGCGAGCGCAACGCAGGCGGGCTCGGTGGTTCTCTACAGCTGCCACGGCGGCGCCAATCAGCAATGGACGCAACCCGGCGACGGCACCATTCGCGCAGGAGGTCTCTGCCTCACCGCACCAGCTGCCCTCGGCAACCCGGTAACCGTTGCCACGTGCAACAACTCGGCGGCGCAGCGCTGGACGTTCTGAAACAGCACGACGCCCGGGACCGCAACGGGTCCCGGGCGTCGGAGTACCCGGACTCAGACCTTGCGGCCGACCCCGCCGACGATGCACTCCTCGACCTGGTTCAGCGGCTTGAGCCGTGGGCCGTCCGGCCACCAGTCGTCGCAGAGCACCAGGCCCGGGTCGACGAGCTCCTGATCGGGGAAGAACTCCATCAGCTCCTTGCGGGTGCGGAACCGGCCGCTGCCCATCGGGCTGTGGATGAACACCTCTTCCATCTTCTGGGCGACCGCGGAGTGCTCCGGAGTCTCCGGGTCGTAGAAATGCGAGATCGCCGTGTACGACCCGGGCACCACCGCGTCGACGTACTTCTGCATGATCTCCGCACCCTCGGTGCCGATGTAGTGGTGCAGCGTGCCGGCCTGCATCACGGCGATCGGCTCGCTGAAGTCGAGGAAGGCACGCACCTCGGGCTTGCTCAGCACCTCGTCCGGATCGAAGATGTCGGCGCTGACGAACAGCGTGTTCTCGTTCTCCTCGAGCAGCGCGCGGCCGTGCGCGAGCACGACCGGGTCGTTGTCGATGTAGAGCACCTTGGCCTCGGGCTGGATCCGCTGCACGACCTGGTGGGTGTTCTCTGCGGTCGGCAGACCGGACCCGCAGTCGAGGTACTGCGTGATACCCGCCTGGCCGGCCAGGAACCGGCAGGCGCGGATCAGGAAGTTCCGGTTCGACCAGGCGAGGTCCTTGGCCTGCGGCGCCACGGCGGCGACCCGGCGCAGTACCTCGCGGTCGACATCGAAGTTGTCCTTACCGCCCAAGAAGGCGTCGTACACCCGGGCGATGCTGGCCCGGCTGGTGTCGACGCCGACCGGGATCGAACTGGGCGCCTGTTTGGCATCGGGCATCGCGTGGACCTCGCAGAGAGTGGTCGGAGTGTGTGGAGCCGACTCTACTGACCGTAGGGCGCGGTGGACACACCGTATCTGCGCGTCGGGGTGGACGAGGTCACGTTCTGTTGTGAAATGATCAGCTGTTGCATCGGGACACCACGGGGACAGCTGGGAGGCATGAGGTGACCGAGCCGGGCGCGTACGGCGGTCCGACCGCTCTGCGCATCATGCTTGGCGTCCACCTGCGCCGGCTGCGCGAACAAGCCCAGATCAGCCGGACCGACGCGGGCTGGGCGATCCGCGGCTCGGAGTCGAAGATCAGCCGGCTGGAGCTCGGCCGGGTCGGTTTCAAGGTGCGCGACGTCGACGACCTGCTGACGCTCTACAAGGTCGACGACGAGGAAGAGCGCGATCGCCTGCTGACGCTGGCCCGCGAGGCCAACAACCCGGGCTGGTGGCAACGCTACGACGACCTCACGCCGCAGTGGTTCCACTCGTATCTCGGCCTCGAGATGGCGGCGGATCTCATTCGTACGTTCGAGTTGCAGTTCGTGCCGGGGCTGCTGCAGACGCCGGAGTACGCGCGCGCCGTCGTACAGCTCGGCCGGCAGGACCTGCCGTTGTCACGCGCGGAGCAGGATCGCCTGGTCTCGTTGCGGATGAGCCGCCAGGACGTGCTGACGCGGCAACGACCCGCGCGGTTGTGGGCGGTCGTCGACGAAGCGGTACTGCGGCGCCCGATCGGCAGCCCGAAGATCCTCAGAGCCCAGCTGGAGCACTTGATCGAGGCGTCGCGGCGGCACAACGTCACGCTGCAGATCATCCCGTTCTCCCAGGGCGGTTACACCGCGACCGGTGGCGCGTTCACCCTGCTCCGCTTCAACGACGGCGACCTTCCGGACATCGTCTACATCGAGCACCTCACCAGTGCGGTCTACCTCGACAAGCGCGACGAACTCGACACGTACGTCGTCACGATGGACGCCGTCTCGATCACCGCGGCCCAGCCACGCGAGACCGAAAACCTGATCCGTCAGGCGATCGAACGCTTGCCTTAACGCCGCTGGGCGCCGGGGCCCGGGCGGAAGGCAACTTCTCGCGGGGTGGGCTCATGGCCGCCGTCGCAGTGCATGGTCACGGTGACGCGCTCGCCGCAGTCGCCGCGGTGGCGTGGCTCGATCGGTGCGCCGGCGGCGAGTGGTAGGTACTGGTCGCCCCACTGGATCATTGCCACCAGCACCGGGTAGAGGTCCAGCCCGGCCTCGGTGAGCCGGTACTCCGAGCGCTCCCGCTGGCCGGGCAGCCGGTACGGATGGCGGCGAATCAGGCCGCGCTCGATCAGGGCCGCGAGCCGCTCGGTGAGGACCTGGCGCGGGACGCCGGCCCGCGCGCGGATGTCCTCGAACCGGCGGACGCCGACGAAGATCTCGCGGAGGACGTGAAAAGTCCACTTGTCGCCGAGGATCTCCATCACCCGCGAGATCGTGCAGTTCTCCGTGGACCAGTTCATCGCCTCGGGCATCCGCTCACTGACGACAGTACTCATGGGTTCATGATAAGTCCGCTTGACAGACTCAGCCAAGCAGGGAACGCTGAATCCGTGAACCAGACTCAGGCGAGACCGCCACTCGTCCGTCGCGCCGGCGAACCCGACGCGGACGAGCTGGCCCGGATGCTGATGGGGCTGACCGACCTCAGCCGCTACTTCCGCTTCCAGACCGCGATCGGGAACCCGCCCCGCGCGGCGCTGCTGTTGCGCATGTTGTGCCCGACCGGCGCATCCTTCGTCGCCACCCGGGACGACGCGATCGTCGGCCACGCGATGTGGGCGTGGGCGCCGGGCGAGTCGACCGCGGAGCTGGCCGCCGTGATCGGTGAGGCCGACCAGCATCGCGGCCTCGGGATCCGGATGCTCGCCATCGCCGCGGCGGACGCGATCGCGGCAGGTGCGAAACGGTTCCTGTTCGTCGTGAGCGCGGCCAACGAGCGTTCGATCCGGATGGTCCGCCGCCGCTGGCCGGACGCGTCCGTGGAGCGCGACGGCACGCAGCTCACGTTCGTCGCGCCGGCCCGCCTACCGGACGAGCCGGAAGAACGCCCGGATGTCGTCGACGAGCAGGCCGGGAGCCTCCAGCGCGGCGAAATGCCCACCGCGGGTGAACTCCGACCAGTGGACGATGCGGTGCCGGCGGTCTAGCGCCCGGCGGATCGCGGGATCCGTCGGGAAGACCGCCACGCCGGTCGGCACGCCCGGCTCGAGGTCGTCGGCGGCTCGGCGATTCTCGTAGTACAGGTTGGCGGAAGTCGCACTGCTGTTGGTGAACCAGTAGATCGAGACGTCCGTGAGCAGATGGTCGAGATCGACCGCATCCTCCGGCAGCGCGCGGTCCGGATCGGTCCACTCCCAGAACTTCTCCAGGATCCACGCCAGCTGCCCGACCGGCGAATCGCTCAGCCCGAACGAGACAGTCTGCGGCCGCGTCCCTTGCAGATCGGCGTACCCGGTCCCGACCGCACGCAACCGCTCGGCCGCCGCCAACCGCTCTCGCTCGACGTCGGCCACCACATCGCCTGGCTCGACCTCCGGAAACGCCAGCCCGCCGTTGATGTGTACGCCGACCACGTGTGCCGGGTCGAGCTGCCCGACGAGTGGCGACACCACTGATCCCGTGTCGCCGCCTTGTGCGCCGTACCGCTCGTATCCGAGTCGGGCCATCAACTCCACCCAGGCGCGGGCGATCCGCCCGTGGTCCCAGCCCTGCTGCAGTGGCAGCGAGAATCCATGCCCCGGCACGGACGGCGCGACGACGTGGAAGGCGTCCCGCGGATCGCCGCCGTACGACGCTGGATCGGTGAGCGGCCCGAGCACTTCGAGGAACTCCGCGACCGATCCCGGCCAGCCATGCGTCAGCACCAGCGGCAGCGCATCGGGCTCGCGCGACCGAACGTGCAGGAAGTGAATCGTCTGCCCGTCGATCTCGGTCGTGAACTGCGGGTACTCGTTGAGACGCGCCTCCCACAACCGCCAGTCGTACGCCGCCCATCGCTTCGCCGCCCGCCGCAGATACTCAACGGGCACTCCCCGGTCCCACCCGTCGCCAGGTAGTTGCCGAGGCCAACGAACCCGCTCGAGCCGGGCGCGCAGATCGTCCAGCTCCGCCTGCGGCACCTGGATCCGGAACTCAGAGATCATTCGCTCGCGGGTGCAACGGCTCGTACAACCCGACCCGGCCCCCACCCGGCAGCCGGAACGAGGTCAGCACACCCCACCGCATCCGCTCGACCGGCTCGAACTCCACGCCGCGGCCGGTCAGGTCGGCCATCGTCGCCTCGAGGTCGTCACACATCAGCAGCAGCTCGTGCGACGCGGCCTCCGCCGGATGCACCGCCACCTCGGCCGGCGGCAACTTGAAGATCAGCCACCCGTGCCCGGCGTCCACCGACGGATACGCCAGCACGTCGGTGAAGAACGCCCGATCCGCCTCGGCATCGGTGCTGTAGATGATCACGTGCGCTCCATCGATCATCTCCGACACGATACCCGGGAATACCGGCACCACCGGGTCGAGTTGCCGCAAGCATGATCCTCGTGACAGGCGCCGGCGGGAACGTCGGCCGTGCAGTGGCCGCCCTGCTTCCGGACGCACGACCTCTCGACCGTCGATCGGGCGCCGATCTCGCTCGACCGGACACCCTGACCGAGGCGCTCCAGGACGTCGAGACCGTCTTCCTGATCTGGCCGTTCCTCACGTCGGACGGCGCCGGGGCGACCCTCGCCAAGATCGCGGAGCACGCCCGCCGAGTTGTCTATCTGTCCTCATCGGCAGTGCGGTTCGGAGCGGACACCGACCCGATCACCCGCCTGCACGCCGACCTCGAAGCCGCCGTACGCGGGTCCGGTCTCGACTGGACGATCCTCCGGGCCGACACGTTCGCGTCCAACGCGCTCGGCTGGGCCGGTCAGCTGCGCGCCGGCGACACCGTTCGCGGACCCGACAGCGCCGCGACGGCCGTGATCGATCCAGCCGATGTCGCGGCGTCCGCCGTACGCCTGCTGACGGATCCGCGCCCCGGGACCACGCAGACCGTGACCGGGCCGGAGGTGCTTGCCCGGGCGGACCAGGTCGCGATCCTGGGTGCGGCGCTCGGGCGGCAACTGACCTTCGAGCCGACGCCGTACGACGAGGCCCGCGCGCAGCTGACCGCCGACGGCAGGCCGGCCGCGCTGGTGGAGGCGTTGATCGGGAGTGCGGAGCGTCGCCCCCGGTCCGACCTGATCACCACCACGGTGCAGGACCTGACCGGCCGGCCCGCACGCGGTTTCCGTGCGTGGGCCGACCGGAACGCGGCCTTCTTCAGCTGATCAGTCCTCGACGACGATCGCCAGCGCCGGGCAGACGGCCGCGGCCTGGTGAACGTCGGCGGCGAGGTCCGCCGGTGGGTTGTCGGTGAGGAGCACGACGATGCCGTCCTCGTCCCGCTGGTCGAACACGTCGGCGGCTGCCGTGACGCACTGGCCGGAGGCGACGCACTTGTCCTGGTCGACGATGATCTTCATGAGCTTGGTCCTTTCACCACGTGACGGGGAGCGAGTAGACGCCGTACACGGCGCCGTCGTGCTTGAACGGGATCTCGTCCAGCTCGACGGCCCGGCGCAGCGTCGGGATCCGGCGGTAGAGCGTGCTGTACACGACCTGCAGCTCCAGCCGCGCCAACGGTTGCCCAAGGCACTGATGGACGCCGAAGCCGAACGCGACGTGCCGGCGCGCATCGCGGTGCACGTCCAACGTGTCCGGGTCGTCGAACACCGACGCGTCCCGGTTCGCGATGTCGTTCGGGAAGATCACACCCTCGCCGGCCTTGATCACCTGCCCGTGCAGCTCGACGTCCTCGAGCACCGCACGCCGTCGCCCGTTGTGCGTGATGTTCAGGTACCGCAGCAGCTCCTCGACGGCGCTCGCGACAACCTTCGGGTCGTCGGTCTCCCGCAGGACGGCGAGTTGCTCCGGATGCTCCAGCAGCGCGAGGGTGCCGAGGGCAATCATGTTCGCGGTGGTCTCGTGCCCCGCGATCAGCAGCAGCACGCCGATCCCGGCCGCGTCCTGCCGGGTGATCTCGCCCGACCTGACCCGCTCGGTCAGCCCGGACAGCAGGTCGTCGCCCGGATTCTCCAGCTTCTCGCCGACCAGGTTGTCCAGGTACGACGCGAGGTTGCCGTGCGCCGCGGCCCGCTCCTCCGGAGAGGCGGTCATCCGGATCAGCGTCTTGCTGTTCTGCTGGAAGAAGTCGTGGTCCGCGTACGGGACACCGAGCAGCTGGCAGATCACCAGCGACGGCACCGGCAACGCGAACGCCTCCACGAGGTCGACCGGCTTCGGACCGGCCAGCAGGTCGTCGATCAGCCCGTCGACGATCTTCTGTACGCCGGGCCGCATCGCCTCGATCCGCTTGATCATGAACGGCGCGGTCACCATCCGCCGCAGCCGCGCGTGCTCCGGGTCGTCCATCAGGATGAACCCGATGCCGACACCGTCCTTGCGCGGCGGCTGCCCGGTCGGACTCGGGTACCCCGGCGTGGTGACGTCGGCGCTCAGTCGCGGATCGGCGAGCAGGGCACGCTGGTCGGCGTACCGCGTCACCAGCCAGGCCGGCTTGCCGAAGATGTCGACCTTGACCAGCGGCGCCTGCTCCTGCAGTTCGCGCAGTTGCGGCGGCGGGTCGAACGGGCAACCCGTTGCTCGGGTCATCGGATAGACCGGAGTACTCATAGAAATCCTTCCCCAGAGAGGCTTCTTACGCGCGCACGAGGTGCTCCCGGTGCGCGCGGGTCTGTTTCGGCATGTTCCAGCCGAGCACCGCGACGAGCCGATCGTCACGGTGGTAGTGGGCGACGAAGCGACCGTCGGTGATGTTGCCTTCGGCAATGGTTACGTCGGCGTCGGCGGACGGGCGGCCGTGGACCTGGATCTTGGTCGTGAAGTGATCGGTCCAGAAGTACGGGATCGGCCGGTAGGGCTGCGGCTCGCCGAGAATGTTGGCGGCGACGCAGAGGGCCTGCTCGGTCGCGTTGGTCCGATTCTCCAACCGGAGTAGGGAATCCTCGTGCTGCCAGCGCGCCACGTCGCCGGCCGCGTAGATCCCGTCGGCGGCGCGGCAGTACTCGTCGCACACCACGCCGTTGTCGAGGCTGAGCCCGCTGCCTTCCAGCCACTCGGTCGCCGGGACCGCGCCCAACGCCACGACGACCACGTCCGCCGGCAGCACGTCGCCGTTCGCCAGTCGTACGCCGCTCACCCGGCCATCGACCGCGGTCATCCCGGTCACCGCCGCACCTAGACGGAGGTCGACGCCTTGGGACCTGTGCAGTTCGCCGAGCAATCCTCCGACGACAGGACCGAGCTGGGCCTGCAGGGGTGTGGCCTGGGGGCCGGCGAGCGTAACGACGAGGCCGAGCTTGCGGGCGGTCGCCGCGATCTCGGCGCCGAGCACGCCGTCGCCGACAACCACCAGACGGCCGGCGTCGGCGAGGTCCTTGCGGAGGGCGGCTGCATCGTCGAGGGTCCTGAGGACGTGCACGCCCCCGAGAGCGGCGTCCGACCGGCCGGTCGCGAGATCCGCGCCCGGCAGGTGCCGCGGTGTGAGTCCGGTCGCGATGACCACCGCGTCACCCGTCAGCACACGGCCCGCCGCGGTACGCACCAGCTTGCGGTCGACGTCCAGTGAGACGGCTGAGTCACCCAGGACGAACTCCGCGTCCAGTGCCGACAGCATGGTGTCCGGACGTAGGCGGGTCCGGGCTTCGTCCCAGTCGCCGCAGAGGAACTGTTTGGACAGCGGCGGCCGGTCGTACGGCGGGTGCCACTCGGCGCCGAGCACAGTGATCGGTTCCCGATACCCCTTCCGTCGCAGGGCTTCCACGGTCGTCAGGCCGGCTGCGGAAGCACCTACCACGAGCACACTCACGAAGTCACCGGTGCGGTCAGCAGCCCGACCAGCCCGTCGATCAGACCGCCGGTCATCTCGGCCCACGTGGCCCGTGCGGTCGGCGTACCCTCGGCGAGCGCCAGCTCGAACTCGGCCGTCATCTGGATGATCAGGTGCCTGGCCATGTCGCCACGCTCGATCCGGACCGCGGGTGGCAGGTCCGCGAGGTGATCGGCGAGACCGTCGACCAGCCGGCTCAGCGTCGGCGAGTTCAGCGACTCCTGCAGCTGGATCTCGCGCAGCGACGGGTCGTTCATCAGCTGGGCGCTGAACCGCGCGAACCAGCTCGGTGTACCCAGGCTGCCCATGTGATCGGTCGCCGACCGGACCAGCACCGTCACGTAGTCGCGCACCGACGGGTGCTCGCCGAGCTCCGCGAGCAGCTCGCGGCGACGCTCCTCGACCGGCTCGGCGTGTTTGCGAACGATCGCCCGGACCAGGTCGGTCTTGGTCCCGAAGTGGTACCCGACCGCGGTGTTGTTGCCCTGTCCGGCCGCCTCGCTGATCTGCCGGTTCGACACTTCGTGCACACCACGCTCGGCGAACATCCGCTCGGCCGTGGCCAGGATGAGCTCCCGGGTCGCGTTCACCCGTGCGGACCTCACCGTCTTCGACATCATCATCACCACATCACCCTTACCTCCCGCAGCCCGCCGACGAGCAGCCCTTCGACCAGCGGCAACTCCGCAGACGGCACCGCCAACTCCAACGTCGGCAGGCTCCGCAACAACACTTCCAGAACCACTTGCAGCTCGGTCCGCGCCAGCGACTGACCGACGCACGAGTGCGGCCCGGCCCCGAACGCCAGATGGACGTTCGGACTCCGGGTCAGGTCCATCTCCCCGGCGTCCTCGAACACCCGCTCGTCCCGGTTCGCGGACGCCATGCTGCAGACCGCCGTCGTCCCCGCGGGCAGTACGCCGTCCGTGAGCTCGAGCTCCTCGGAGACGAACCGGAGCATGCCGAACCCGGCGTTCGCGTCGTACCGCAGGACTTCCTCGACGGCGGTGCGGACCAGACCCGGATCCGCGAGCAGCTGCTCCCAGCGACCCCGGTCGGCGAGCAGCATCGCCATCATCTTGCCGATCATGTTGGTCGTGGTCTCGTGACCGGCGATCAGCAGCCCCATCCCCGTGGAAACGAGCACGTCGTCGCTCAGCCGCTCCCCCGCCGAGTCGGTGCCGACGATCAGCTCGCTCAGCAGATCGGTGCCCGGTTCGGCGCGCTTGGCCTCGATGTGGCCGCTCATGTACGCCGCGAACTCCGCCTGCGCGGCCTCCATGTCGGCCGCCGAGTAGCGACTCAGGTTCAGGAAGGTGTCGGACCAGTACGAGAACCGCTCCCGGTCCGAGGCCGGTACGCCGAGCAACTCGCAGATCACCCACACCGGCAGCGGGAAGGCCAGCCCCGCCTTCAGATCGGCCGGCTGACCGCTCGCGACCATCTCGTCGACGAGCTGATCCGCCATCGCCTCGATCGAGGGCCGCAGCGCCGCCATCCGCTTGGCGGTGAACCACTTGGTCAGCATCCGCCGCCAGCGCTGATGACCGTCGCCCGACTGCGGTACGGCGGAACGCCGCCGGTCGAACACCCCGGCGCCTTCGGCCGACACCCGCGCGGACCCCTCCGCCGTCCGGGCGAACCGCTCGTCGGCGAGCACCTGGCGAACATCGTCGTACCGCGTGAGCAGGGCGGCCTCGTCGCCGCTGGGCAGCCGGACATGCGCCACCGGGCACTGCTGACGCAGCCGCTCCCACTCGGGCGGCGGCTCGATCGCATCGACGGGCGGGATCGGGTAGTCGACAACCTGATCCGCAACAATGTCACTGGCGGTCACTGACCATCACCTCCGTGTGGTTTCCCTCCCAGCTTGCCTCGCCGACTTGTTTAAGTCAACTGCCTGACTTATCGTAATGGTTGCGCAAACCAACTATCTTCTTCACAGCCCGGAGGCTGCTGATGTCCGCAACTCCATCCGTGCGCACCGGCGCCGTCGTGCCGGTGCTCGCCTCGGCCGGTATCACGGTCGCCCTGATGCAGACCCTGGTGATCCCGCTCGTCCCGGAGCTGCCACGTCTGCTGAACGCCTCGGCCGCCGGGACCGCGTGGGCGATCACCGCCACCCTGCTCGCGGCCGCGGTCGCGACCCCGATCATGGGCCGCCTCGGCGACATGTACGGCAAGCGCCGGATGCTGCTGATCAGCATCGGCCTGCTGGTGGCCGGCTCGGTCGTCGCCGCGCTGAGCAGCTCGCTGGTGCCGATGATCGCCGGCCGCGCCCTGCAGGGGTTCGCCGCCGGCGTGATCCCGCTCGGGATCAGCATCATGCGCGACGAGCTGCCGTCCGACAAGGTCGGTACGGCGGTCGCGCAGATGAGTGCGTCCCTCGGCGTCGGCGGCGCACTCGGCTTGCCGCTGGCAGCCCTGCTCGCCGAGAACTTCAATTGGCACACGCTCTTCTGGCTGTCGGCCGCGCTCGGCGTGATCGTGTTCGGGCTGGTGCTGCGCTTCGTCCCGGAGTCGTCGGTGCGCTCCGGCGGCCGGTTCGACGTACTCGGCGGGGTCGGGTTGTCGATCGGTCTGATCTCGTTGCTGCTGGCGATATCCCAGGGCGCGAGCTGGGGCTGGACCGGCGGCCGGACGCTCGGCCTGTTCGCCCTTGGCGTCGTCGCGCTGCTCGCGTGGGGCTGGTGGGAACGCCGTACCAGCGAGCCGCTCGTCGATCTGCGCACGACGGCGCGCCCGCAGGTGCTGCTGACGAACCTCGCGTCGATGGTGTTCGGGTTCGCGATGTTCGCGATGTCGCTGGTGCTGCCGCAGCTGCTCCAGATGCCCAAGGCAACTGGTTTCGGACTCGGGCAATCGATGCTGGCGTCCGGTCTGGTGATGGGCCCGTCGGGCCTGGTCATGCTGATCGCCGCGCCGTTCTCGGCGAAGATCTCGAAGACCCGCGGGCCCAAGGTCACGCTGATGCTCGGCGCGGTCGTGGTCGCCGCCGGATACGCCGTGGGCAGCGTGCTGATGGCATCGGTCTGGGAGCTCGTGCTGGTCTCACTGCTGATCGGCGCCGGCATCGGCCTGGCGTACGGCGCGATGCCGGCGCTGATCATGGCCGCCGTACCGGTCTCGGAGACCGCGGCCGCGAACAGCTTCAACACGCTGATGCGGTCGATCGGGACGTCTGTCTCCAGCGCGGTCGCCGGTGTGATCCTGGCCAACCTGACCATCAACCTCGGCGGCTACACGCTGCCCTCGCAGACCGGCTTCCGCACCGTCCTGCTGATCGGCGCGGGCGCCGCCCTGACCGCACTGGCCATCGCGTCCTTCATCCCCACCCGCCGCGCCGAGGCTCCGGTCGCAGTCGCGGTGGCACAGGCCTGATCACCAGCATCTCGACAGTACGTATACGTCCGCTGCCGGATCGACCACGCTCAACCGCGCGGTCGATCCGGCGAAGTGGACATATACGTACTGTCGAGATGCAGAAAGGGCTAGGCGAGGAAAGCGAGGGTGCGCTCCAGCAGGAGCTTGGCCGCGGGCTCGTCGTAGCCGGGGAGGGACGAGTCGGCGAAGAGGTGCTCCTTGCCGGGGTAGAGGAACAGCTCCACGGAGCTGTTGGCGGCGACCAGGGCGCGAGCGGCGTCGATGTCGCCGCCTTCCTCGGCGAAGAACGGGTCCTCCTCCATCGCGTGCACCTGCGCCCGCAGGCCCTCCGGCCAGGCGCCGAACTCCTCCGCCGGCAGGCACGAGTAGTAGAACAACCCGCCGACGGCTCCCGGACGGGTCTGCGCGAGCTGCTGGGCAGGTACGACGCCGAGCGAGAAGCCGGCGTACACGACATTCGCCGGCAGCTTCTGCGCCGCCTCGACGCCGCACTCCGCGATCTTGCCGAAGCCCGTGGCCCGCGCGTACTCCATGCCCTCGTCGATGGTCGCGTACGTGTTGCCTTCGTACAGGTCGGGCGTGTGGACGGTGTGCCCCGCCTGCCGGAGCTCCTCGGCGAACGCCTTCACCCCGTCGGTCAGGCCCTGCGAGTGGTGGTACAGAACGATCTCAGCCATCGTCGGCTCCAATGATCCAGATATCTCGAACAATCCGCGATGCTAGTCTATTCGGACTATGTCGATCAACAGTTCGGTCCCCGATTACGACCTCGCGGACACCGTCGAGCTGACTACCGCCGAGCAGGTCCGGGCGATCAGCGACCCATTGCGGACGACGATCCTCGGGCTGCTGCACGAGCGGGCCGCGACGGTGACTGAGCTGGCGACCGCGGTCGGCCGGCCGAAGAGCACGGTCGCGCACCATGTGAAGGTGCTGACCGAGGCAGGCATCCTGCGGGTGGTCCGCACCCGGCGGGTGCGGGCGATCGAGGAGCGCTTCTACGGGCGCGCGGCCCGGATGTTCTACGTCGGGCTCGGCCGCCAGGACGGGCAGTTGCCGCAGGACTTCAACGACTTCGAGGTCGCGGCCGAGGAGTCCAAACCGGCGTACGACGCGGGTGAGATGTTCTCGCTGATCCGGCACGCCCGGATCCCCGCGGACCGTGCGAGCGAGTTCTGGCAGCAGGTCGCCGCGCTGGTGCACGACTTCGACCAGCTCCCCCGCGCCGGCGACACGACGTACGGCCTGACCGTCGGCCTCTACCCGATCGTCGACTATCCGACGCTGCCACCGACCGAGGACGAGGTCTGAGTCTCCTCGGCGGCGAAGCGGGCGAGCACGTCGACCAGCCGGGCGAGCACGTCCCGGGCGACCTCGTACTCCTGCTCACCGAACTCCTCGGCGAAGCGGCGCTCGAGCTGACCTAGGTACCGGAAGCCGTCGCCCGCCACGGCCAGACCGTGATCGGAGTACTTGACGACCTTGGCCCGGCCGTCGGCGGGGTCGGACTGCATCTCCAGCAGATCGAGCCCGACCATGTCGCGGATCACCTCACCCATCGACTGCCGCGTGATCCCGGCCCGGACGGCCATGTCGGCGGCCCGGGCGCCCTCGGCGTGCAGCGTGCCGAACACCGAGTTGTGCGCCATCTTCACCTCCGCGTGCCCGTCGGCGTGGGCGCGGCGGACCATATCGGCCTGCATTGCCCGGCTGGCCCGCTCGACCAGAGCGATCAGCGGCTTGCGATCGAGCCGCGGTTCGGGCTGACCTCTTGACATGTCGTAAGGATACCTTCCAATATTTCGACAGGAAACCTTACGGTATCAGGGAGGGCCCGATGGATGCCATGGAACTTCACCCGGTGATCGCGGGCCTGTTCGCGCGGGGGCGCCGGCGGACGGTCCGGGTCGCGATCGAGCAGGAGTACGTGGTCGCCGACGCGGACGGCGGCGTGGTCCTGATCGACCAGGTACGCCGGGCCGCCGCGGGAGCGATCGCGGCGCCTTACATCACGTTCGAACCGGGCGGCCAGCTCGAGCTGAGCCTGCCGCCGTCGCTGGATCCGGTGGGCGACCTCGGTGCGCTGACCGCGGACCTGCGGCGCCACCTGGGCCGGGCCGGGATCAGCCTGCTGACGATCCCGGTCGATCCGCGAGCGGACGTGCCGCTGCAGCTGACCTCTGCGCGGTACGTCGCGATGCAGCGGCACTTCGACACCATCGGACCGGCCGGCCGCCGGATGATGCGACGGACCGCGTCCACGCAGGTCTGCCTGGATTGGTGGCCCGGTCACGCCGGGTTCGAGCAGTGGCGGGTACTCAACCTGGCCGGACCGTTCCTGGCCGCGGCCCACGCACGCGAGGGCGGCTGGCTGAACACCTGGCTGGACGTCGATCCAGCCCGGACCGGCTTCGATGACCGGGTGCTCCGCGGCGACGATCCGGTCGCGTCGTACACCGCCTTCGCTGCGGGCGCTGCGCGGTTCGTGGACGGGGTCGAAGCCCATCTGAGCACGTTGTTCCCACCGGTTCGGCCGCGCCGGAGCTACCTCGAGGTCCGCTTCCTCGATGCACAGGAACCTGTGGCGGTCGGTCGCATCGTCTCCGTCCTCAGGCAGCTGATGTACGACGATGTGCGCCGCCGCGACGTACTCCGGGCGCTCGAACCCGAGCAACCGCACCTCGCCGACCTCTGGCGCGCGGCTGCCGCCGGGGATCTGGCGGCATCCGAGGAGGTGGCAGCATGAGCGGCGTTCTGTTCGTCACCGATCCGCTGACCGGCCTGGCCGGCGATATCGACGCCAGCATCGGCCTGATGAGCGCGACCCAGGACCTGGGCAGCGACATCTGGTGTTGCGGACCGGAAGAGCTCGCCGTCGTCGACGGGCGGGTACGTGCTCACGCCCGCCGGATCCGGCTCCGGCCGCGGCAGGCATCCGGCGGCGACCACCGCTGGATCGTCGATGCGACCTGGTGGGACGAGCTCGAGACCGGGATCGTCGACGTCGCGTCGCTGGACCTGGTTCACCTGCGGATCGATCCGCCCGTCGATGCGCGGTACCTGCACACGACGTACCTGCTGGATCTGGTCGAGCGGGCCGGCACGCGGGTGATCAACCGGCCGGAAGGCATCCGCGCCATGCACGAGAAGCTCGTCGCGCTGCACTTCCCCGAACTCTGTCCACCGACGTACGTCGGCGCGGATCCGGTCGAGCTGCGGTCGTTCGTCGCTTGTGTCGGCGCGGCGGTGGTCAAGCCGGTCGACGGGTTCGCCGGACTCGACGTGTGGCTGGTGCACGACGACCAGGGCGCCGTCGCGCTGCTGGAGTCGGCGAGCCACGGCGGGCAGCGGCAGGTGATCGCCCAGCAGTACCTACCTGCTGTTGCACACGGCAACAAACGGTTGTTCCTGCTCGACGGCGAGATCGTCGGCGCGGTACTGCGCCGCCCCGCCGTCGACGACTTCCGGATCGGGCCACCGATCGCACCGGCCGAACCCGACGAGCACGATCACGCGATCGTCGCCGCGCTCGGCCCCGTACTGCGTAAGCACGGCCTCGCCATCGCCGGTCTAGACGTGATCGGCGGCCGGCTGATCGAGGTCAACGTCACCTGCCCGGGCGGCATGCACAAGACCGACGCCCTGCTCGGAACCCAACTCAGTCAAACCATCGTGAGCCGCTTGTTCGAAGGAGCACTCGTATGAACCTCGACACCGTCACCATCGTCTGCATCGCCCTGATGGGCATCCTGCTCTTCGTGCTCGGCGCCAACGTCAGCCGGAACCGGGCCCTCCGCGGCGCGGGAAACCAACTGCCGAGCGACCCGTCCGACAAGCTCTTGATCGCAATCCGCGCGCACGGCAACGCCGCCGAGTACATCCCGACGATGATCGTGCTGCTGCTCGTCTGTTCGGTGCTGTCCGACAGCTGGGCGGTCGACGTCCTCGCGATCGCCGCCGTGTTCGTCCGGTACGTGCACGCGTTCGGAATGCTGACTTCGCGCAACCTCGCAACCCACGGTCCGCTCCGCGATGTCGGTGCCATGGGCACCTACCTCGTCGGCATCGCGCTCGGCGTCACCGCGCTGGTGACGATCTGAACGCCGTCGGAGTGGTCCCGGTGAGCTGACGGAACACGCGGGCGAAGTGCTGGCTGGAGCTGAAGCCGAGACTGACGGCCAGTGCGGTGATCGTGATGTCGCTGGTCTCGAGGAGCTGGCGGGCGCGGTCGATCCGGCGTTCGTTGAGGTACCGATGGGGTGGCTGGCCGAGCTCGGTGGTGAACAGCTCGGCCAGGTACGCGGGTGCGAGACCGGTGCGATCGCCCAGCTCGCGCAGGGTCCAGCGTTCGTGGAACTCCTGGTCCAGCAGGCGTTTCACGGTCCGCACCGCCGGATGCATCGCCAACTGCGGTACGGCGGCCGGCGCGAGACGCCGGGAGACTGCCAGCATCAGGTGATCGACGGCGAGTGTCAGCCCGATGTCGGCGTACTCGTAGCGCGTGGTGACCTCGCGGACCAGTTGGGCGAATGCGTGCGTGAGTTCTCCCGCCTCACGGTGTACGACGCCGTTCGGCCAGCGCACGGCGAGCGCGGGCTGGCGCCGTACGACGGGTTCGCGGTCGATCGCGGCGAAGTAGAAGTGATGGTTGCCGGAGCGGCCGGCCAGATGGTGGATGACACCGGGCGGTACGGCGAAGAGGTGGCCGGGGTGGAGGACGTAGCTCTCGCCGCCGGCGACCCAGTGTGTGCTGCCGTGCTGCTGCAGGTAGATCTCCCAGACCGGATGCTCGTGCGGCTGGATCAGGAACTGCTCCGGCACCCACTGCTCGCCCGCGTGCAGCAGACCGCTGTCCCCGGCGAACCCCTCGGCGTGGAATCCGGCGCGGAGCCCGCTGGGCCGATGTAAGGACACCTGAAGATTGTGTCCAGTCGCCTGAACATCGGCAACGCCGTACTGATCTGTGGGTTCCTAGATTGGTCCGCATGGAGCTACCTGGAGCAGACGACCTCGCCTTCTTCCATGAGCACGGCTACTGGATCTCGCCGGTGATCGTGCCGTCCGACGTACTCGATGCGGCTGAGCGTGGGATGGAGCGGTTCTACGCCGGCGACCACGACCACACGGTGCCCAATCTGCCCGCGACCTGGGGATGGCAGGCGGCGGATGGCGACGTACTGCGGAAGAACGACTATTCGTCCTTGCGGGTCGACGAGCTGGCCGCCTTGGTCCGGCACCCGGCGATCGGTGCGACCGCGGCCGCATTGTCCGGTGCGGACGGGATCCGGTTGTGGCACGACCAGCTGTTGTTCAAGCCGCCGGGTGGTTCTGCGAAGGTCGGATGGCACACGGACCGGCAGTACTGGCAGTCGTGTACGTCGGACGACATGCTCACCGCGTGGGTCGGGTTCCACGACGTGGATGAGGTGAACGGGGCCGTGGGGTTCCTGCCCGGGAGCCATCGGTGGTCCCTGACCGGGCTCGACTTCTTCTCGCAGGACAACGCCGGCCTGGAGGCGTCGATCGCGGCGCAGGGGTTCGACCCGACCCCCGTCGTACCGCGGATGAAGCGTGGGCAGGTCAGCTTCCATCACTGCCGGACGGTGCACGGGAGCTCGGCGAACCTGAGTACGGCGCCGCGCCGATCGATCGCGATTCACCTGCAGCCGGCGAGCAACCGCTGGCGTCCCGGCTCGGCCCATCCGAACGACACGCTCGTCCGGCAGAACCCCGATCCGGATTACACGGACCCGGCGATCCAGCCGACGCTCTGGCCACTTGATAACCGGACCACGGTCCGTTAGCTTCGTGGCATGCAAGGACTTGAGCGGATCAACGAACTCGGGCGGCAGGATCATTTTCTGGCGGTAGCGATCACGCAGCGACGGTCCGGCGAGCCGGCCGCCTCGGTGGTGAACGCGGGCGTGCTCGACCACCCATTGACGGGCGAGCCGGTCGTGGCGTTCGTCGCGCGCGGGCATACGGCGAAGCTCAATCATCTGCGGCGGACCCCGCGGGCGACGCTGGTGTTCCGCGCGCACTGGGAGTGGATCGGCGTCACCGGACCGGTCGAGCTGGCCGGGCCGGACGATCCGCTGCCGGGGATCGACGCGGAGCGGTTGCGGGTGTTGCTGCGGGACATCTACGCCGCGGCCGGCGGGGTGCATCCGGACCTGGACGAGTACGACCGCGAGATGGTCGCCGATCGGCGTACGGCGGTGTTGATCCGGCCGGAGCACTTCACGAACAACCCGGCCGGCGCCGATCACCAGGAGGACGCGTGAACATCGCAGCCGGGACGATCCAGGTGTGGTCGGATCTGCTCTGCCCGTTCGCGCATGTCGCGATCCATCGGCTCCGGACCGCGCGGACCAAGCTCGGATTGGACGATGTGGTTCGGCTCGATCACCACACGTTCGCGCTCGAGCTCTTCAACGGACCGCACTCGCGGCCCGGGACGGACAGCGAGGCGGTCGGGCTCGGGCAGCTGGCGCCGGAGATCGGGTTCCGGCTGTGGACGCAGCCGGACTGGACCTATCCGTCGACCGTGCTGCTCGCTGCCGAGGCCGTGCATGCGGCGAAGGCGCAGGATCTGCGCGCGTCCGAGGATCTGGATGCGGCGCTCCGCCGGGCGTTCTGGTTCGACTCGCGCCCGATCGGCCATCGCCAGGTGATCCTCGAGGTCGCCGCCGAGGTCGAGTCCGTCGACGCCTCCGCCTTGGCCGCCGCGTTGGACGACGGACGAGCGCGCGGCGCAGTCATGGCCGACCACGCCATCGCCGTCACGGACGCAGTACAAGGCAGTCCGCATCTCTTCCTTCCCGACGGCAGTTCCGTCCACAACCCCGGCATCGACGTCCACTGGGAAGGCCGTTGGGCCTCGGGCTACCCCATCGCCCAGGCCACCGACGCAGGCTGGCCCGACCGACTCCTGAACCGCGCCGCGAGCTAGGCTCAACTCGACCACTCACCGTGATCGAAGGAGTACTGATGGCCAACGCGGATGCTTGGAGCGGGGTCGTCGTGAAGAAGTCGCGGGCGATGTTCGACGGCTCGAATCTCTACCGCAGACTCGAGGTCCAGCTCGACGGCGGCGAGAAACAGAAGGTCAAGGTGCCGCGAGAGCTGTGGAAGCAGCTCGAGGTCGGCGACCGGGTGAGCAAGGAAGCCGGCGCGGACCCGCGGCGTGGCTGAGCGGCCGAAGGTCCTGGCGTACTACTTCCCGGATTGGCACGCCGATCCGCGGAACGCGAAGTGGTTCGGCCAGGACTGGGACGAGTGGAAACTGCTCGAGGCCGCGAAGCCACGCTTCGACGGGCACCGGCAACCACGCATTCCTCTTGATGGGCGTTTCGACGAGGCGACCCCGGCCTCGGCAGAGCATCAGATCCGCATCGCCAAGGAGTACGGCGTCGACGGCTTTCTCGTCGACTACTACTGGTACGACGACGGGCCCTATCTCCAGGGCGCCCTCGACGACGGACTGCTCGCCGCGCGGAACAGCGACGACATCAAGTTCGCGCTGATGTGGGCGAACCACGAGCTGGTCAACATCTTCCCGCACGACGATCCGGCCGACGACTCGCCGCAACGGCTCAAGAACGGTGCGATCGATCGCGCCGCCTTCGAGAAGCTCGCCAGGCACGTCATCGACACGTACTTCGCCCGCCCGAACTACCTGACCATCGACGGCCGGCCGTGGCTGACGATCTACGAGCTCGGCAACCTCGTCGTCGGGCTCGGCGGCGTCGAGGAGACGGCCGATGCGCTGCGGTGGTTCGACGAGCAGACGCGGCAGGCGGGCTTCGAAGGGCTTCATCTGGATGCGGTTGTCTGGGGCATCGGCGTACTCCCAGTCGCGATCACGCTCGACAATCCCTCCGAGCTGGTACGGAAGCTCGGGTTCCGGTCCGCGACGTCGTACGTCTGGGTCCACCACGCCGACCTGGGCCGGTTCGAATTCCCGCGCGCCGACGTCGGCCCGCTGCGGGCGGCCGCGTTCGCGGAGTACGGGCGGTACGCCGCGGAGCTCGACGTACCGTTCTATCCGAATGTGACTGTCGGGTGGGACGCGTCGCCGCGGACCGCTCAGGATCGCGAGTTCGTCCGCGGGCGGTACCCGTGGACGACGACGTTCGATCCGTCGCCCGAGGAGTTCAGGGAGGGGCTGCTGATGGCGAAGTCGTTCCTCGAACGGCACGGTCAACCGCATCCGATCATCACCGTGAACGCATGGAACGAGTGGACGGAGGGCTCGGCCCTGCTCCCCGACAACCACAACGGCTACGGCTTTCTCGAGATGATCCGGGCCGTGTTCGGCGACAGGTGATACAACCAGCTGTCATGGAGACGGTTGAGTTGACCAAAGCCGGGATGTCCGTGTCGCGGGTCGTGCTGGGGCTGATGCGGATCAAGAACCTCAGCGACGCCGAGATCCGCGAGCTGGTCGGGACGGCGCGCGATGCCGGCGTGACGATGTTCGACCACGCCGACATCTACGGCGGCTCCCACGGCTGCGAGCAGCGGTACGGCGACGCGCAGGCCGTGCCCGAATCCGAACGCGACCAGATCACGATCCAGTCCAAGGTCGGCATCCGCTCCGGGTACTTCGACTTCTCCCGTGAGCACATCATCTCGAGCGTCGAGCAGTCGCTGACCGCGCTCCGGACCGACCACCTCGACATTCTGCTGCTGCACCGCCCGGACACCCTGATGGAGCCCGACGAGGTCGCTGCCGCGTTCGACGAGCTGCACTCGGCCGGCAAGGTTGCGGCGTTCGGGGTCTCCAACCACACGCCCGGCCAGATCGAGCTCCTCGCCAGGTCGGTGCGTCAGCCGCTGGTCGCCAACCAGCTCCAGTTCAGCATCGCGAACGCCGCGCTGGTCGCGCAGGGCCTGGCCGCCAACATCATGGGCCTGGAGCAGTCCGCCGACCGCGACCTCGGCGTCCTCGACTACAGCCGCCTCAACGGCATGACCATCCAGACCTGGGGCAGCGTCCAGAAGCCGCCGCCCGGAGGCGTCTTCATCGGCGACCGGGAGACCTACGGCCCGCTGAACGAGGCTCTCGACGACCTGGCCGGGAAGTACGGCGTCACGCCGGACGCGATCGCCATCGCCTGGATCGCCCGCCACCCCGCCAACATGCAGATCGTCATCGGCACCACCACTCCGAGCCGCGTCCAGGACGCCGCCACCGGCGCGGCGATCCGCCTCACCCGCGAGGAGTGGTACCACCTCTTCACATCCGCCGGCCACACGCTCCCGTAGCGGACTCAGGTCGCTGTGATCCGCCGGCGCCGAGATGATCCCCCCGAGCACAACTCGCCGACCCACCACCATTCCCGGACCGTAGCAACCCCCCAAGTCCACCAAACTACTTGCCAAAAGCAACGGCCGGTCAGCCCAGGCCCTTCAGGAGCTGGCGGGCCATGACGATGCGTTGGACCTGGTTGGTGCCTTCGTAGATCTGGGTGATCTTGGCGTCGCGCATCATGCGTTCGACCGGGTAGTCGTGGGTGTAGCCGTAGCCGCCGAGGAGTTGTACGGCGTCGGTGGTGACGGCCATCGCCACGTCCGAGGCGAAGCACTTGGCGGCGGCGCCGAAGTACGTCAGGTCGGCGTCGCCGCGTTCGGACCGCGCGGCCGCGGAGTACGTGAGCTGCCGGGCCGCCTCGATCTTCATCCCCATGTCGGCGAGCATGAACTGCAGGCCCTGGAACTCCGCGATCGCCTTGCCGAACTGCTTGCGCTCCTTCACGTACCCGAGCGCATAGTCCAGCGCGCCCTGCGCGATGCCGAGCGCCTGCGCGGCGATCGTCACCCGGGTGTGGTCCAGCGTCGCCATCGCGGTGGCGAATCCGGTGCCCTCGGCGCCGATCATCCGCGCAACCGGGATCCGGACGTTGTCGAAGTACACCTCGCGGGTCGGTGAGCCCTTGATGCCGAGCTTCTTCTCCGGCGCACCGAACGAGACACCGTCGTCGGACTTCTCCACCACGAAGGCAGAGATCCCGCGCGAGCGCGCCGAGGCATCCGTCACCGCGAACACCGTGTAGAAGTCCGAGACCCCGGCGTTCGTGATCCACCGCTTCACGCCGTTCAGCACGTACGAGTCACCGTCGAGGACCGCCCGCGTCTTCATCGAGGCGGCGTCCGAACCGGCCTCGGGCTCGGACAGGCAGTACGAGAACATCGAGTCGCCCGCGGCGACCGGCGGCAGGTAGCGCTGCTTGACCTCCTCCGAGGCGGACAGCAGCAGCGGCAGCGAGCCGAGCTTGTTCACGGCCGGGATCAGCGAGGTCGAGGCGCAGGCCCGGGCGACCTCCTCGATCACGATCACCGTGGCGAGCGCGTCCGCCCCGGCGCCGCCGTACTGCTCCGGGATGTGCGGCGCGTGGAAGTCCGACGCCTTCAGCGCGTCGTACGACGCCTTCGGGAACTCGGCCAGCTCGTCGACGTCCCCGGCGTGCGGGGCGACCTTGGCGTCGCAGACGTCCCGGACGGCCTCCCGGATCGCCTGGTGCTCCTCCGGCAGCGCGTACAGCTCGAATGAGTTACTCACGAGTCACACAGTACGACGAACAACCCGCCCGGGGAGAGCGTCGTACGCCGAAAGTGACCAACTCCGCACGGGCCGGACATGAACCGGTCACCCGCTGATAACCACGATGGGTAGAGTCCCCGACATGAGTGAAGCGACCTCCCGCCCCCTGCGGATCGCCGTGATCGGCACGAACTACCTCGGCGCGAACACCGCCGCCGGGATGGCCGAGTTCGGTTTCGACGTCATCGGGGTCGAGATCGACGAGCACCGGCTGAAGTTGCTGAACGACGGCAAGGCCCCGCTGTACGAACCAGGCCTGGACCCGCTGCTGAAGAAGCACGTGGACTCCGGCCGGCTGCGGTTCACCAAGGACTACCACGAGATCGCGGACTGGGCCGACGTGCACTTCGTCTGCGTCGGCACGCCGCAGCTCGAGGGCAGCGAGGCGGCCGACCTGGCCCAGGTGCACTCCGTCGTCGACATGCTTGCCCCACTGCTGACGAAGCCGGCGCTGGTCGTCGGCCGCTCCACGGTCCCGGTGGGTACGTCGAAGATCGTCGAGGCCCGCTTCCACGCCGAGGCCCCGGCCGGTACGGCGATCGAGATCGCCTGGCAGCCCGAGTTCCTGCGCGAGGCGCACGGCGTGGACGACACGCTGCACCCGGACCGGCTGGTGTTCGGCGTACAGTCCGAGGCCGCGGAGACCCGCCTCCGCCAGGTGTTCGCCACCCCGATCGGCGAGGGTACGCCGGTCGTCGTGTGCAACCTGCCGACCGCGGAGCTGGTGAAGGGCGGCGCGAACGCCTTCCTGGCCACGAAGATCTCGTTCATCAACGCGCTCGCCGAGATGGCCGACGCGACCGGCGCCGACGTGACGCTGCTGGCCGACGCGCTCGGCCACGACAAGCGGATCGGCCGCGGCATGCTGAACGCCGGCCCCGGGTACGGCGGCGGCTGCCTGCCGAAGGACCTGCGCGCGTTCATGCACCGGGCCGGCGAGCTCGGCGTCGAAGAGGTCATCACGTTCCTGCGCGAGGTCGACGACATCAACCAGCACCGCCGCGCCGGAATCGTGGACCTGACCCACGAGATGCTCGGCGGCGAGTGGGTCGGCAAGAACGTCACCGTCCTCGGCGCGGCGTTCAAGGCGGGCACGGACGACGTCCGCGACTCGCCCGCGCTCGACGTGGCCGGCCGGATCCAGCTGCACGGCGCGAACGTCACCGTCTACGACCCGGAGGCGATGGAGAACGCCCGGCGGGTCCGCCCGACGTTGCGGTACGCCCCCACCGCGGTCGAGGCCTGCCGCGACGCCCACGCCGTACTGCACCTCACCGAGTGGCCCGAGTTCCGCAAGCTCGACCCGGCCGCCCTGAGGGAGATCGTCAGCAGCCCGGTCCTCGTCGACGCCCGCCTGAACATGGACGCCGACGCCTGGCGCGCGGCCGGCTGGACCTACCGGGCGCCGGGCAAGCCGTAGGAGTTACGCGACCCGCGCGTTGCGGATGACCGGCCGGCTGAGCGCCACCAGGCCGATCAGCGCGATCGCGACGCCGATACCGAGGCAGACTCCGGTGATCCGGATGCTGTCGACGTCGGCCAGGCTGCCGAGCACCGGGTTCATCACGACGAGCGCCAGGCTCTGGCAGAGCACGATGACCGACTGCAGCCGGGACTGGTACTCGCGCTCGACCGAGTTCATCAGCAGTGGCAGCACGTGCCCGGTGAAGGTGCCGACGCCGATGCCGCTGATCACCGCCGCCGCGATGGTGAGCGGTAGCGGGGTGACCTGGGACAGGCCGATGAAGCCGACCGCGGCGAGCAGCAACCCCAACATCGCCACCGTCCCCGGGCGCTGGAACGCGCCGCGCACCAGGATCCGGATCGACACGACACCGACTCCGATGCTCCGGGTCGCGATCAGGATGGCCGCCGTTCGGGCGTCCCAGTGGTGGTCGCGCGCGAGCAGCGGCAGCAGCAGGGCGTCCATCGGCATCAGCAGGCCGGCGGCGATCGTCATCGTGATCAGCAGCGCGCGCGTGAGCGGCCGGCCGAACGCCGCGCGGACCCCGTCGGCGATCGAGCGCAACATGCTGGTCGTGCGCGACCCGTGCTGGGCGGTGGTGCCGCGCAACAGGTACAGCACCACGATCATGATGCCGAAGGTGATCGCGTCGAAGCCGGCCGCGGCCGACAGTCCGGCCCAGTTGACCAGCACGCCGCCGACCGCCGTACCGCTGACCGCGAAGACGACCCCCGTCACCTGGAAGCTCGCCAGTGCCCTGGGCACCTGCTCGGCCGGCACCAGCAGGCGCGGCATCGCCCGCGACGAGGGCAGGAAGAACGCGTCGATGACTCCGACCACCAGCGCAAGGATCACCAGGAGCCAGACGGGCTCCCCGACGGCCTGGGTCGCCGGGACCAGTGCCGCGGTCACCAGGAACATCGCCACGCAGCTGACCAGCAGCACCCGGGGCGCGCCGTACCGGTCGCCGATGGCGCCGCCGATCAGCAGGAGGACGGCCCGGGGCGCGGCCGCGAGCAGCAGGATCAGCCCGGCGACACCGCCGCCGTGACGGGTGGCCGACCATCCGATGGCGAACGTCATCGTCAGGTCGCCGAGCAGAGATACGGCGGCGCCGAACAACCAGATCCAATACCGGACCGGTATGCGCTGCGTATCCGAATCAGTGGGCGGAGTCACGATCGACGACCTTAGACGACAACCAATGGGATCTCACGACTACCCGCCCCCATCCTGTGGAAACCAGCGACTGCCTCAGCCTTTACGCAACTCTGCCGCCCCGTCACGCACCGTGCTGCCCTTACCGCGTGCCACTTCGGCGAGAGATTCCTGGAACGCGATCATCCGGTCCCGCAACTTCTCGTCGGACGCGGCCAGGATCCGCACCGCCAGCAGCCCCGCATTCCGAGCGTTCCCGATTGACACCGTCGCAACCGGGACTCCGGCCGGCATCTGCACGATCGAGAGCAGAGAGTCCATTCCGTCCAGGTATTTCAGCGGAACCGGTACCCCGATCACCGGCAACGGTGTCACCGACGCGAGCATGCCCGGCAGGTGCGCGGCCCCGCCGGCGCCGGCGATCAGCACCTTCAGCCCCCGCTCGTGGGCTGACCGTCCGTAGTCGATCATCTCGGCCGGCATCCGGTGCGCCGACACGACGTCTGCCTCAAAGGGCACGCCGAACTCGGCACACACCTCGGCCGCCGCCTTCATCGTCGGCCAGTCGCTGTCCGACCCCATCACAATGCCGATCACTGTGCGTGTGTCCTATTCGTCGATGGTGCCGGTCAGGTACGCCGCGGCGTGCCGCGCGCGTTCGCGGGTCTGCTCGAGATCGTCGCCGTACGCCGTGACGTGGCCGATCTTGCGGCCCGGCTTCACCGACTTCCCGTAGAAATGGACCTTCAGCCCCGGGTCGCGGGCCATGCAGTGCAGCAGACCGCGGTGCATGTCGTCGACGTCCCCGCCGAGCACGTTGACCATCACGGTGTACGGCGCTCGGGCGGCCGGCGATCCGAGCGGCAGATCGAGCACGGCGCGCAGGTGGTTCTCGAACTGGGACGTCACCGCGCCGTCGATCGACCAGTGCCCGGTGTTGTGCGGACGCATCGCCAGCTCGTTCACCAGCAGGCGTCCGTCGCGCGCCTCGAACATCTCGACCGCGAGTACGCCGACCACGCCGAGCTCACCGGCGATCCGCAGCGCGGTCTGCTGAGCCTGCGCAGCCTTCTCCGGCGCCAGACCCGGCGCGGGCGCGGTGACCTCGACGCAGATGCCGTCCTTCTGCACCGACTCGACGATCGGGTACGCGACCGCCTGGCCGTGCGGCGAACGGGCCACGATCGCGGACAGCTCGCGGACGAAGTCGACCTTCTCCTCGGCCAGGATCGGCACGCCGCTCGCGAATGCCGTCGCGACGGCCTCGTCGTCCGGCCCGTCGACGAACCAGACGCCCTTGCCGTCGTACCCGCCGCGGGTGGTCTTGAGGATGATCGGGAACCCGCCGACCCGCTTGGCGAAGTCCTCGACCTCGGCGGGGGTCTGGACCACCTGGTGCGCCGGCGCCGGCGCGTCGAACGTGTCGAGCCGGGCGCGCATCACGGCCTTGTCCTGGGCGTGCACCAGCGCGTCCGGGCCGGGGTGCACCCGCACCCCTTCCGCCTCGAGCGTGCGCAGGATCTCGGTCGGCACGTGCTCGTGGTCGAACGTGACCACATCACACCCGGCGGCGAACCGCCGTACCGTCTCGAGGTCCTTGTAGTCGCCGACGGGAGCGTCCGCGACCGCCTGGGCGGCCGAGACGGTCTCGCCCTCGGCGAGCACGCGGAGCTGGACGCCCAGGGCGATGGCCGTTTCCTGCGTCATCCGGGCCAGCTGGCCGCCTCCGACCATGCCGACCACCGGCGTGCCGACAGGGAGGTCTTCTCGATCGAACTTCACAGACCGGAGCCTAATGTCCATACAACATCAGCCGGTCGGCGGCCACCGCGCCACACCCGGGCTCCTCCGTCGATTTCGACCTCGGACCGGTCGCCGGGTACCGTGGGAAGCTCCCCTCCCGTCGCGCGTGATCACAGAAGGTGCCGAACACCGTTGAAACTCGTCACCACGTTGTACCGCCAGTTCCAGCATCTGGTGCACGAAGTGGCCAAGTTCGGTCTGGTCGGTCTGCTCGGTCTCGTCGTCGACCTGCCGATCTACAACTGGCTCGTGTTCAACAACCCGCTGGTGCTCGCCGACTCCGGCGAGGGCATGCTGCACCACAAGCCGCTGACCGCGAAGCTGATCTCGACCACGGTCGCGACGGTCGTGACGTACTTCGGCAACCGGTACTGGACGTGGCGGCACCGTGAGCGCAGCGGCCTGCACCGTGAGTACGTGCTGTTCTTCGTGCTGAACGGGATCGGCCTGCTGATCGCGGCCGGCTGTCTGGCCTTCTCGCGCTACGTGCTGGACCTGCACACCTGGCTGTCCGACAACATCGCCGCGAACTTCATCGGCCTCGGACTCGGCACCCTCTTCCGCTTCTGGTCCTACCGCAAGTTCGTCTTCAAGGAAGAGATCGAGCTCGACGAGGCCGAGCACACCCCGGCGCCGGACTCCCCCGCCGCTCTGGACAACGAGAACACCGGCGATCTGCCCGTCGTCCGCTGACCCCGGCCGGATGTCCAACCCCCCATCGTCCCAGCGGTCGCGGCTGCATCCGGCGGTTGTCGTCAGCATCGTTCTCGCCGTCCTGCTGCTGGTCGCCGTCGGCTCCGGGATCGCTGCTGTCGGCATCGTGCGGGCCGACGCGCACACGCAGCAGGAGCGCGCCGACGACCTGCAGCAGAAGCTCGACGCCGCCGGGCCGGGCGAGCAGGTCCGGAAGGACGTCCTCGCCGCCGCGCAGACCGATGTCGGCGTCCTGTTCAGCTACGACTACCGCAAGCTCGACGACTACGCAGCAGCGACGCGGAAGGTCACGACGGACAAGTTCGGGTCCGAGTTCGCCCAGACCGTGACCGCCATCCGTGCGCAGCAACTGAGCCAGCACGCCGTCGCCAAGGCCGCCGTCAAGGAGGCCGCGGTCCAGGACGCGACCGGCACCACGGCGCACGTCCTCCTGTTCGTCGACACCACCACAACGACCACAGCCCTGAAAACGCCGAGCCTCCAGCGGACCCGGGTACTGCTCACCCTGCAGTCAGTAGCCGGTCACTGGCTGATCGACAACGTCGAAGCCATCTGAGCTGTCATTCGCCGAAGGGCGGTTTGGCGGTCGCGTTGCCGTCTTCCCAGTGGAAGTAGACAGGGTCGGTGAAGGTGGTGGTGACCTTGCCGAAGGACTGGATGACGGTGGTCGGGCCGGTGGCATGGCCGACGGCGTACAGGTAGCCGAGATGGGTGTCGCGGTCGATGCCGAGCAGGAGTGAGCCGTACTGGCCGCACTGCTGCGCGATCAACGTCTCGAAGCCCTGCCAGGTCGAACTCCGGACCTGCTTGACGATCGGCTTCATCGGCGCGCCGGACGGGATGTGGATCGTGTACAGCGCCCCGCCGCGGGTGTTCGCCAGGAACGTGTCGTAGGTCAGGGTGGAGCTGATCAGCGTCATCGCCTTCACCGAAGCGAATCCGGGTGCGGAGACCTTACTCCGCCAGACACCGTTGTTGTCGACGGTCCAGCGGTAAAGCGTCCCGTCGCTGGTGAGTCCGTACGCATTGCGCCGCCTGACCACGGAGTCGAAGTACGACGTGCCCTCGATCGCGACGAAATTGCCCCAGCCGCCGCCGACCCGCTTCACCGTTCCGTCGACGACGCCATCACTGGCGGTCGAGTACTGGGTGTAATACAGCGCATCCCCCAGGACGGTGTCACCGGACACGAAGGAGATGCTGATCCCGTCGTCGCCCCACGTCATCGAAGCGCTGATCCGGGCCGCGCCGGCGGGATACACCCCGCGTCCGAGGGTGCCGCTGGCCACCACTCCGGACGGTGACCCCGCGACGACGCTCTTGTAGGCGTGATCACCCGCGGCCGTCACGGACCCAACCAAAACCCCGCAGCCCCCCGCGGACGCCGCGGCAGATGTCGCTACCGCACTCTGCCTCGCCACTGCCGTCCCAGGGATCAGGCCTGCGACCAGCAGGGCCGCCGTCGTCGCTCCGAGAATCTTGATCATCTGCACCACCCCTCAGTTGGCTCGATGCTCGCGGAAGGGCTGTGGTTGTCGGTAGGGCGTGTGAAGATGCGATACGTGAGCGATATCGAGGTGCGTACGGCGCAGGCGGACGAGTACGACGCGCTGCAGGGGGTGTTCGGCGCGGCGATGATGTTCGAGGCGTCGCCGAACGAGCTCGGGCAGCAGCTGTTCGAGCCGGAGCGGGCGCTGGTGGCGACCGACGGCGCGGAGATCATCGGGACGACGCGGGCCCTGACGCGCGACCTGTCCGTGCCGGGTGGTGTCGTGCCCGCGGCGCATGTGACCGGAGTCGGCGTGATGGCGACGTACCGGCGGCGTGGGGTGATGTCGGGGCTGATCGGGCGGCAGTTGCGCGAGGTGCCGGAGGCGATCGCGGTGCTGTGGGCCAGCGAGCCGGCGATCTACGGCCGGTTCGGGTACGGCGCGGCCGCCTGGGGTACGGCGTACGAGGTCGACCTGCATCGGGTCGGACCGCCGACCGGGCCGATCCGTCCGGGTGAGCTCGGTGAGCTGACCGCGGACGACGCGCTCAAGGAGCTGCCGCAGCTGCTACTACGGCTGCAGGAGCAGCGGGCAGGGGTGTCCGGCCGGTCGGAGCTGCGCTGGCAGAAGCACCTCGAGGACAAGCCCGACGACCGTGGCGGGCGGACCGCGCTGCGGATCCTGGTCCACCGCGACGAGGCCGGGAGCGTCGACGGATATGCGCTCTGGCGCGGCAAGATGGTCTGGAATCCGACCGGCCCGGCGTACGAGGTGCTCGTCGAGGAGCTGGTCGCCCCGGCACCGACGGCGTACCGGGTGCTCTGGCAGCACCTGCTGACGATGGACCTCAGCGCCAAGCTCAGCTACGGCTACGCCGCGATCGACGAGCCGTTGGTGCAACTCGTGAGCACCCCGACCGCTCTCGACCGCCGGGTCAGCGAGTCCCTCTGGTTGCGCATCACCGACGTACAACGGGCCCTCGAGCAACGCCGGTACGCCGTTCCGCTCGACGTCGTTCTCGACGTGACGGACGACCTGATCGCGGCGAACACCGGCCGCTTCCGCCTGACCGCCGACGGCTCGTCGGTGACCTGCTCGCGCACCGAGGACCCGGCCGACCTGAGCGTCTCGATCAGGGAACTCGGCGCGACCTACCTGGGCGGCCGCCCACTCGCCGAGTTCGCCACCACCGGCCGCGTCACCGAACACACCCCAGGCACCCTCGACCAAGCAACCGCAGCCCTCCGCTGCCCGCTCGCCCCGGTCAGCCTGGAGGTGTTCTAGCGGTCGTCGTCTGAGCTGAAGAGGGTTTCGCCGTCGTCGGTCCGCGGTGGCTGTTGCTGCTGCTGTGGTTGCTGCGGGCGGCGGCGCATGTGCTCCGGGGGCTGCTCGTCCTCGAGGATGCCGTCGCCGGGCTTGCCGTCCGGGCCGCCGAAGAGCAGGTCGGACATCTGCAGGTGGACGTGCTCGACGTGCGGTACGTCGGGGAGTACGACCTGACCGCGCTCGCCGGCCGACTCGATGTGCAGCGTGCCGCAGCCGAGGAGGCGGTCGATCAGGCCGTGCTCGTACGACACGTCGTTGACCCGCATCAGCGGGATGTCGCGGCCGGTCCGGGTGAGGATGCCGTGCCGGGTGATCAGCCGCCGGTTCGTGATCGTGTACGTCGAGAAGAACCAGTTCAGGAACGGCTTCAGCGCGAACGCGGCCAGGATCACCACGCCGACCGCGAGGATCGCGATCCGCGCCGGGGTCTGCAACGACCCGGACGGCACGACCGCGGCCAGGAAGCCGCCCGCGCCCGCCACCACGAGCAGCAGAAGCACCGGCCCGATCAGCGCCTTCCAGTGCGTCCGGGTGCTGACGACGACGTACTCGTCCTCACCCAACAACTTCGCCGAGATCGCCATATCCCCAGTCTCACAGCTAGCGGGGCCGAATGTCCCGACTCGACACGATCGAGGGCAGTCCGCCCGACACGATCGGGCGACAAACTGGTTTAACACTTCACAAAGTGCATACAGTGAGCCAAGATGCGCGAGGGGTTACCAACTGGGGGACGAGAAGGAGCCGTGATGGCAGTCTTGTCGATACTCGACCGGGAGCACACCATCGCCCCGCCGGGGTACAGCCGCTGGCTGATCCCGCCGGCGGCGCTGGCCGTTCACCTCTGCATCGGGCAGGCGTACGCGACCAGCGTCTACAAGACGTCGATGGTGAAGCACTTCGACAGCAGTCAGACCGCGGTCGGCGTGGTGTTCAGCATCGCGATCGTGATGCTCGGCCTGTCCGCGGCGGTCGGCGGCACCTGGGTCGAACGCAACGGCCCACGCAAAGCGATGTTCGTCGCCGCCTGCTTCTGGGCCACCGGGTTCCTCGTCGGCGCCCTCGGCATCGGCACCGGCCAACTCTGGCTGGTCTACCTCGGGTACGGCGTGATCGGCGGCATCGGTCTGGGCATCGGCTACATCTCGCCGGTGTCGACGCTGATCAAGTGGTTCCCGGACCGCCCTGGTCTGGCCACCGGCCTGGCGATCATGGGCTTCGGCGGCGGCGCGCTCGTCGCCAGCCCGCTGTCGCGCCAACTGCTCGGCGTCTACGACTCCAACTACGACCCGAACGTCAGTACGTCGGTCGCAGGCGGCGGCGCCCTGGTCGGGCTGTTCGTCACGCTGGGCATCGGCTACTTCGTCATCATGATGTTCGGCGTCTTCAACATCCGCGTGCCCGCCGAGGGCTGGACGCCGGAGGGCTTCGACCCGAAGACCGTGCAGCAGAAGGCGCTCGTCACCACCGCGAACGTGTCGGCGGCGAACGCGATCAAGACGCCGCAGTTCTGGTTGCTCTGGGTCGTGCTGTTCTGCAACGTGACCGCCGGCATCGGCATTCTCGAGCAGGCGAGCCCGATGATCCAGGACTTCTTCCGCGGTGACGACGGCAAGTCGAGCGTCGCGGTCGCGGCGGCGGCCGGGTTCGTCGGGCTGCTGTCGATCTTCAACATGGGCGGGCGTTTCGGCTGGTCGACGACGTCGGACGTGATCGGCCGCAAGCCGATCTACGCGATGTACCTCGGCGTCGGGATCATCGCGTACACGCTGCTCGCCACCGTCGGCCACACCAGCACGGTGGTGTTCGTCCTGCTCGCCGCGATCATCATCTCCTTCTACGGCGGTGGGTTCGCGACGGTTCCGGCGTACCTGCGGGACCTGTTCGGCACGTATCAGGTCGGGGCCATCCACGGGCGGCTGCTGACCGCCTGGTCGGCGGCCGGGATCGCCGGGCCGCTCATCATCAACGGATTCCTCGACCACGAAGGCAAACCGGGCACGCTGACCGCGTCGGCGTACCGGCCGGCGCTGTTCACGATGGTCGGGGTGCTGGCGGTCGGGTTCGTCGCGAACCTGCTGATCCGCTCGGTCGCCGAGCGATTCCACGAGAAGTCAGACACGACGGTGGAGGCAGCCCGATGAACCAGACCCCACGCCTGGTGATCTCCTGGCTGCTGGTCGCCGTCCTGCTCGGGTACGGCGTCATCGAAACCCTGATCACCGCGGTAAAAATCTTTACCGAGTAAAGCGAAAACGATCAAGTACGACGAGCCCGGCGGCGGCACGATGGTCCTATGACCGACGTGTTCGCCGCCTTCGTCCTGGCTCTCGCCGAGGCATTGGACGATCGCGCGGTGACCGGCGCCGACCTGGCGGCGCGTCTGAAGCTGTCGCGGTCGCATCTGGACCGGATGGTCGCGGCCGCGGCGGGCGAGCGCCCCGGAGCGCTGCGGCGGCGGGTCCTGCTCGAGCGGTCGGCGTACCGGCTGTTGATCGGGCCCGGCCACATCCTCGATGTCGCGGTCGAGGCTGGGTACGGGTCGCATGAGGCGTTCACGCGTGCGTTCAGCCGGGCGTACGGCGTACCGCCGGCGAAGTGGCGGGGCCGGCCGGACCGGATCCGCCTGGACGCGCCGAGCGGTATCCACTTCCACCCGCCGAACGGGTTGCGGGTGGCGGCCAGGGACGAGGTGAGTTCGATGGATCTGGTGCGGACGATGGTTGATCACCATGTCTGGCTGCTCGGCGAGATGCTCGGACAGGCGGCGACGCTGACCGACGGGCAACTCGACCAGCCGATCGAGATCTCGGTCGAAGGGATCGACGACCAACCGACGCTGCGCTCGATGATGTCCCGGCTGATCGGCCAGCTCGGCATGTGGCACGCGAACCTCGTCGGTCAGGAGTACGACTTCTCCGTCGAGCAGGGCGAGAGTGTGCAGAGCATGAGGCGCCGGCTCGACGTGGTCGGGCCGGCCTTCGCGGGTGAGGTCGGTGAGTTGTGTACGGCGAATCGACTCGACGAGCTGATCGTGTGTCCCGGCGAGAACGTCGAGGTGTACACGGCCGGCGCAATGATCGCGCATGTGCTCACGTTCGGGTCGTACCGCCGTACGCTCGTCGCCGGCGCGCTGCACGACACCGGATGCGACGACCTTGACAGCGGCGATCCGATCCGCTGGATCAGCTGATGACTGCGCGGGTGGTGGCGGTCAACGTCGTCCACGAGCTGATCCGTGGGCCGACGCGGTGGACGGCGATCGACAAGCGGCCGATGCACGGCGCGGTCGAGGTCGGCGAGCTGGGGCTGATCGGCGATCGGCAGTGCGACACGCGGTACCACGGCGGGCCGGACAAAGCGCTCTACGCGTACGCCTCGGAGGATGCGGAGTGGTGGGCCGCTGAACTGGACCGGGACATCCCGCCCGGGCTGTTCGGCGAGAACCTGACGACGTCCGGGCTGGACATCACCGGAGCTGTGATCGGCGAGCAGTGGCGGATCGGCGGCCCGAAGCACGGGATCCTGGTCGAGGTACGGTCCCCGCGGACGCCGTGCGGGAACCTGTCCGGTCGGATGGGGATCCACCGGTTCCACCACCGCTTCGCGAAGACCGGTCGAGTAGGCGCTTACTTGAAGGTGCTCGAGACCGGCTCGCTGCGCGAAGGCAACCGCATCACGGTGGTCCACAAACCCGACCACGGACCAACTATTGGTCGGCTGTCCTCAGGTGCGTGACATCGCCCGCGGCCAACGGCCGAGGCCCATCAGGTGTGTCCACGATGAGTCGCCCGTCGTCGGCCAGGTCACGCGCCTTACCCTCCAGGACCGTGCCGTCCGGAAGCTCCACGCGCACCGCCTGCCCGAGAGTCGCGGACAGCTCGCGGTACTCCGGCAGCACCATGGACGGATCACCGTCGGCGGCCACCCACGACTGATAACGAGAAGCGAGCTCTCGCAGGATGGCTGCCATGACCGTGGCTCGGTCGGTGGTCACTGCCTTCTCCATCGCGAGCGAAGTGGCGGCCGCGTGCGGCTTCTCGTCGGAGCGCAGGGTCACGTTGAGCCCGATGCCGACCACCGCGGCCGGTCCCTCGATCCGCTCGAGCAGGATGCCCGCCAGCTTGCGGTCCTCGACCAGTACGTCGTTCGGCCACTTCACCTGCGCCGGCACCTCCGCCACCGCGCGCACAGCAGCTGCAACGGCCAACGGCACCAGCAGACCCAGCCACGGCCACCGAGCTGCCTCAACAGTCACCGGACGCAGCAAAACAGACATGAGCAACGCGGACCGCGGTGGCGTGGTCCACGTCCGCCCGAGCCGCCCGCGACCGGACGACTGATGCTCCGCAGCGACGATCAGCCCCTCGGGCTGGCCACCTGCGGCCGCGGCCGCCACGACCGCATTGGTCGACGGCGTGTCCGCGAGTACGTCGATCTGCGTCCACAGCGCTCCGGGACGCACCAGCCGCCCCCGCAGGAACTTCTCGTCCAGCGGGGGCCGCTCCAGGTCACTGAACATCAGCCGGTGTTCTGCAGGCCGGCGGCAACGCCCGAGACGGTCAGCAACAGCAGCCGTCGGGTGCGGACGATTTGCTCCTCGTCCAGCGAGTCGTCGGTACGCAGCGTCCGCAGCGCCCGCAACTGCAGGTAGCTGAGGGCGTCGACGTACGGGTTGCGCAGCTCGACCGCACGGCCCAGCACACGCCTTCCCTGGAGCAACCGCTCCTGGTCGAGAACCTTCAGCACCCACTCCGTGGTCAGCGAGTGCTCGTCGAGCATCTGGCGCGTCAGCTCCGGCCGGTCGCCCAGCTCCAGGTAGCGGCCGAGGATGCGGCTGTCTGTCTTCGCCAGCGACATCTCCGCGTTCTCCAGCATCACCTGGAACAGCGGCCAGTTCTGGTTCGCGTCCTGCAGCAGCGCGACGTCCCCGACCGCGGCGAGCGCCGTACCGAGGCCGTACCAGCCTGGGGCGTTCACGCGGGCCTGCGACCAGGCGAACACCCACGGGATCGCCCGCAGGTCCTCCAGCGACGACACCGCCACACCACGCCGGGCCGGCCGCGAACCGAGCGGCAGCTGCCCCAGCTCCTCCAGCGGAGTCACGCGGCCGAACCACTCCGCGAAGCCGTCCGCCTTCACCAGCCGGTGGTACGCCGTACGCGCGGCCTCGTCGAGCGTCTTCTCCATCACCGAGAACCGCTCCGCCGCCACCGCGGCCCGCTCCTCGATCGCCGGAGTGGATGCCAGCAACGTCGCCGCGGTCACCTGCTCGATGTGCCGCTGAGCGATCGCCGCGTTGCCGTACCGCGCCGGGATCGCCTCGCCCTGCTCGGTGAGCTTGAACCGGCCGGCCACCGAGCCAGGAGCCTGCGCGAGTACGGCGCGGTTCGCCGGACCACCGCCACGGCCGAGTGCACCGCCGCGGCCGTGGAACAGGGTCAGCCGGATCGCGTTGCGCTGCGCCCACGCGGTGATCCGCGCCTGCGCGTCGTACAGCGCCAGCGTCGCCGATACGGGTCCGACGTCCTTTGCGGAGTCGGAGTACCCGAGCATGACCTCGAAGCGCCGGTCGTTCGCCGTGAGCCGGTGCCGCACCCGGGTGAGCTGGATCGCGTTGTCCAGCACCTCTACCGAGTTCTGCAGGTCTTCGCCGGTCTCGAACAGCGGTACTACGTCCAGCTCGATCGGGCGGCCGTCCAGCGCGGCGTCGGCCAGCTCGTAGACGGCAGCCAGGTCGCCGGCGTTGCGGGTGAACGACACGACATACCGACGGCAGGCCTCGGGGCCGAAGCGCTGCTGGATCTGACCGATGACCCGGAGCGTCGCCAGCACTTCCTCTGTCTGATCGGACAGCTCGCCGCCGCCCAGCACCTCTTCGAGGGCCTTGGCGTGCACCGAGGAGTGCTGGCGGATCTCCAGCTCGGCCAGGTGGAAGCCGAACGAGTTCACCTGCCAGATGAGCTGCTGCAGCTCGCCGAACGCCTGGCGGGGTGCGCCGGCAGTCACCAGCGAGTCCTGCAGCACCTTGAGCTCGTGCAGGAAGTCAGCGGCCCGCGGGTAGCCGAAGTCGGCGTCGCGGGACCGGGTCGCGGCCAGGCGGCGCGCAGCGAGCAGCAGGAGCTGCCGGTGCGGCTCAGCCGGCGAGCGCGTCTCGATGTCGGTGATCAGCTCGGGGTTGACCGCTCGGGCGTCCTCCAGGATGCGGCGAACCGGTGCGGACGGCGGAGTGGTCGCGGCGTCCAGCGTGAGCGCTCGGCCCAGGGCTTCAGTGGCCTGCTCGAGCGCGCGGAGCACGTGGTCGGCCTGGATCTGCATGGCCTCCCGCGTGATCGCCGCGGTGACGTTCGGGTTGCCGTCCCGGTCGCCGCCGATCCACGACCCCAGGTGCACGAACGGCGCCACGACCGGCGTACGCGTCCCTGCCGCGTCACCGGCCAGTGCGTCGTCGAGGCGCCGGTACACGTTGCCCACGACGTCGAACAGGGTCTCTTCGAAAACAGCCATCGCCGACCGCACCTCGTCCAGCGGAGACGGCCGGCTGGTGCGGAGCTGCGACGTCCGCCAGAGGACGTCGACCTGCTCGACCAGGCGGCGACGGTTCTCCGCCAGGTCGCTGTCGCCGGCCCGCGGGTCGTGCCGCTCGTCCAGCAGCGAGGAGATGCGCCGGATCGTCGCCAGCACAGCGCGGCGCCGGGCCTCGGTCGGGTGCGCGGTCAGTACGGGCCGGAACTCCAGTCCGTTCAGCAGGGCGCGGGCCTGCTGCTCGCCACTGTCGCGGGAGATCTGCTCGACGGCCTGGGCCAGCTCGGACACCACGGCCTCGCTGCCGGCGCGGTCACGCTCCCGCAGTACGCGGGCGCGGTGCAGCTCCTCGCTGAGGTTGGTCAGATGGAAGTAGCAGGTGAAGGCCCGGGCCACATCCTCGGCGCGCTCGTGTGGCCACGAGGCCACCAGGTCCTCGGCCGCCGCGCCGTCTCCGGCGATGGTCAGCTCGCGCAGTTCTTCGACGTCGTCGAGCAGCGGCTGACCGGCATACTCGACCAGAACTTTGCCGAGGATCTCGCCGAGCAGGCGGACGTCGGCCCTGAGTTCTTCAGGCACCTCGAACCGCGCGCGGGTACGGGTCTCACTTCCGGTCTCGCTCACGTTCGCCCACCCTATCGGCGGACGCCCGTCGATGCCGCAGAGTCCAGCACCTGGAAGCCGATCGTGACCGCTCGAGGATGAAACCGTCAGCTACTTCACAGTATGTGCGGGCTTCAGACCTTGTTGAAGCCGCCGCCGACGATCTGGGAGACGGTTGTGGCCAGCTCGGCCGGGGTGCGGTCGGTGCCGTCGACAACGAGCATGCGGGCACAGGCCTCGGTCATCGCGGCCAGCATCTCGGCGAGGACCGGCAGGTTCGCGTCGGGGTCGGTGACGCCCGGGAGTGACTTGAGCAGGGTCAGGCGCAGGCTCTCGACCAGGAACGCGCGGGCGGCGCGGACCCGCTCGGCGACGGCCGGCGCGGCGCCGTACTGCGCGCCGAACACTATGCGCCACGACTGCGGCTGCTTGGAGACGGCGGTCAGGAACGCGGTGAGGCCCTCGACGACATGCTCCTCCGGGGTCCCGATGCTCGGGTCCGCAGGCAGCGCGGCGACGATCGAGATGACCAGGTGCTGCTCCTCGCGGGCGAGCAGGGCCAGCAGGAGCTCGTCGCGGTTCGCGAAGGAGTCGTAGACGACCGGCTTGGTCACGCCGGCCGCGTCCGCCACGGACTGCATCGTCGTACCGGCGAAGCCGTTCGCCGAGAAGACCTCGAGGGCGGCGTCCAGGATCAGCGGGCGGCGGCGCTCCGGACCGAGATGACGCGCGCGCCGACGTCGTTCAGCGTCCTCCACCACTTGACAAACCTACCGCATCGTAGGAAATTCCTACAGTCCGGTAGGAACTGCCGCGGGGGTGGTCGATGACCGAGCGAGGCAGTGCCGGCTGGCTCGACTCCGAGGGCATCACCACCCTGGATGCGAGCGAGTTGGCCCGGTTGGTCGACCGGACGTCGGAGCGGGAGCTTCGGCATCATCTCATCGGGGGAGTGCGACAGGTCGCGTTGCGCGAGATCTTTCGCCGGATGCCGGAGTACCTCCGACCCGCCCGGGCCGCCGGGTTCGACGCTGTGATCAGTTGGCAGATCACCGGCGCGGGCGGGGACGGTCACGCGATCGACGAGTACTGGATCCACGTCCATGACGGCCGCTGCACCGTGCTGTCGACGCAGCCTGCTCCGGCGGACATCTCTATCCGCACCGATCCCGCCACCCTGCTCCGGATCGTGACCGGCAACGAGGATCCGATCGTGGCGGTCCTCAAGCAACGGCTCTCGGTTCGCGGTGACCTGGCGCAGGCTGCGCGTCTCACCAAACTCTTCGCCGTCGGGCCTGCCTGACGCTGCTCAGCGGCTGGGGCTGTCCGTAGCCCGGCCGGCGGACTGCTCGGTCTGGTGTGCACCACCGCGATGGGCCGAGGCCGCCTGTCCCCTCGCCATTCGCGTAGCTCCTGCTGCCGGCGCTTGGTGATCCAGCACATCCCGCAAGGCCGCCACATCCTGCGCCGCCCCCGAGCCAGACCCCTGCTGCCACCCCTGCTGCGACCACTGCTGCTGCCCGCCTTGCGCCTGCTGCTGGTGGGCCTGCTGCTGGTGCGCCTGCTGTTGGGGAGCCTGCTGCGGCTGCGCGTACTGCGTCGGTGGCGGGAACTGCTGTCGCTGCGAAGCCTGCGGCGCCGGCCACTGCCCAGCCACCGGCTGCGGAGTCCCCTGCGGGTACTGCGGATACTGCGTCCCCTGCGGCTGCTGCCACTGCCCCGCACCCTGCTGCCCAGGCTGCCACTGCTGCTGCCCAGGCTGCCACTGCTGCTGGCCGGGCTGCACCGGCTGCTGACCCTGCTGTGGTTGCTGCCACTGCTGCTGGCCAGGCTGCACCGGCTGCTGGCTCTGGTGCGGCTGCCCATACGGCTGCGTCGGCACATGACCCTGCTGTGGCTGCTGTGGCTGCCCATGTGGCTGCGTCGGCACGCGGAACTGCTCATGCTGCGGACCGCGCGGAGGCTGCCACTGGCCCGGCTGCTGCTGACCCTGCTGCGGTTGGTGCTGCTGCTGCGGTTGGTGCTGCTGCTGCGGTTGCTGCTGCTGCGGCTGCGACTGGAACTGCGCATGCTGCGGACCGCGCGGAGGCTGCCACTGGCCAGGAGGCTGTGGCGGAGCGGGGTGTTGCGGCTGCTGCTGCCACTGGCCTGCGGACTGCTGCTGACCTGGAGTTTGCTGCGACTGTGGGTACGCGGGAGCTTGCGGCTGCGGGTAGGCCGGAGCTTGCGGATACGCGGGAGCTTGCGGGGGCGGTTGCTGTCCGCGTTGCTGCTGCTGTTGGGGGTTGCGCGGCTGCTGCTGCGGCGATTGTTGTTGCGGGCGGCGCCTCTGCCACCACCGGCGTCGGGTCTGCTGCTGGGCCGACGCTTGCTGCGGCTGGGCGTACTGCGGGCGTACCTGCGGTGGCGGCGGGTAGGCGGGCGCTTGCTGCGGCTGTCGCGGCTGTGCGTATTGCGGCTGTGCGTATTGCGGCTGCCGGGGTTGCGCAGGCTGCTGCGGTTGCTGCTGCCCAGGAGTTTGCTGCGGGTACGCCGGCTGCTGCCAGGGTTGTTGCTGCTGGGGCTGGCCGGGAGGCTGCTGCGGCTGCACCGGCTGCTGCTGCGGCCACCACTGGGCCTGCTGGCCTGGCGCCTGCTGTGGCTGCGGGTAGACAGGTGGCTGCTGGGGCCTTGGCGGGAGCGGCTGGAGCCTCGGGAACTGGGGCTGGGGGCGCGCGGCTTGCTGTCCGGGTTGCTGCTGCGGCTGGACCGGCTGCGGCTGAGTCGGCTGGACCGGCTGGGGCTGAGTCGGCTGGACCGGCTGCGGCTGCACCGGCTGTGGCTGAGTCGGCTGGACCGGCTGCGGCTGGACCGGCTGAGGCTGGGGCGGCTGGACGGGCTGGGGCTGGACAGGCTGGGGCTGGGGTTGTTGTTGGGGGTTGGGGCGGGGGAGCTCGATGGTGGGGTGTTCGCGGGTGGTGGATTGCTGTAGTTGCTGGGTTTGCTGGAGGCCCAGTTGGGCGCGGTACTGCGACTCGGTGGTGCGGACGGTGTCGGTGGCGTGGTCGGCGATTTCCATGCCGCGGGCGTGGGAGATGGCGCGGAGGTTCGGGGCGGTGCTCTCGTTGAGCGACTGGAGTTTGCCGAAGTCCTCGTTGATCTGCGCGGCCAGGCGTTCGCGGACGGCCTCCTGCTCCTCGGCGGGAACGAGGTTCGGCAGGTCCGAGCTGTCGAACAGCACGTCGGCCGCCGCGCGCGCCTTGGACATCGGCGGCTGGCTCGCCATCCGGCTCAGCACCTCGTTGCCGGACAGGTTCGCCTCGGCGCCGACCTCGTCGGCGAACGCACGGGCCGCGGGTTCGTACCCGGGGTACGAGTGCGGCGCCCGCACCGCCTTCACCTGCTCGGCCAGGTCCGGCGGCAGCGTGCGATCGGCGATCGAGTCGAGCTGCGCCTGGCTCCAGGCCTCGGTGACGCCTTCCTCGAGCGGCCGGTACTCCATCGGCCGGAGGTCGCTCAGCCACCGCTCGTGGGTGAAGTCCTCCGGTCCGGCAAGGTGGTCGAATTCGTGGGCGGCTGTCTTCAGCGCGTTCCGCCGGATGCTCCACTGCTCCAGCGTGGCCGGCTGCCCACGCGTGGCGTACATCTCCTGCAGCGGTTCGACCACCAGTGTGCGGTTGAGCTCGATGGTGCCGTCGGGGTACGCCGCACCGCGGTACGCCGGGTTGTCGGTGTAGTTCAGCTTCCCGTTCCACAGCGACACCTTGGAGCCCGACTCGGCCGCCACCGCGTCCCGGACGCGTTCCCACAGCCCGTTGTCGAGGTCCGGGATCTGGCTGTCCGCGCTGCGGACCATCCCGCCGGCCATCTACTGCTCCGTGGACCCCAGGTCGATCATCGAGATGATCTGCACCAGGGTCTCGTTCATCTCGAGCGCGGCGTCCCGCTCGCCGGCGGTCGGGGCGGCGTACGCGATCCGCGCGATCTCGGCCATCCCGGCTTCGGCCCGGGCCCGCCGCTCGGCCGCCGTACCTTCCGGGCTCGAGGCCCGCATCATCACGTCGGACGCCTGCCGGACCGGAACGCTGTCCGGCGTGCGGGCTTCGAGGACGAGGTTGTCCAGCGTGGCCAGGTAGCGGATCGCCTTCGCCCGGTCGGCGTCACCGTCGACGGTCGCAGCCTGTTCCCGGAGCCGCTCGACGGCGGCGGCGAGTTCGTCGGGGTCGGTGAGCTCCGTGCCCCAGGCACGCACGACCTGACGGCGTGCGGCATCGAAGTCCCCGTACTCCATCGGGTCATCATCGCATGGTCAGAGATCGCGATCGGGCGCCTTGGGTCCGGTCGAGGAGGCCGCGGTGGTCGAACGCGATCCGGGCGCGGCCTTCGGGGCACCGATCCGGCCCGCGGGCGCCATCGCCGGATCGACGGCGAATCTCGCCGCCCGGTCGTCGACGCCACGGTCGGTGTCCGACGCCGCGATCACGGCCAGCGGTTCGTTCATCTCGAGTACGGCGTCCCGCTCGCCGGCGGTCGGGGCCTCCTCGGCGATCCGCGCGATCTCGGCCATCCCCGCCTCGGCCCGCGCCCGTTGCTCGGCCGGCGTACCTTCCGGCGCGCTCGACCGCATCATGACGTCGGAGGCCCTGCGGACGTACTCGCTCTCGGTTTCCGAGGCCTCGGCGACCAGTTCGTCCATCGCGGCCAGGTAGCGCAGCGCGCGATCGGACCCGCTGGTGAGACTCGTCGCCTGTTCGCGCAGGTCGGCGACTGCTGCGGCGAGTTGTCCGGGGTCGGAGATCTCGTTGCCCCAGGCGTGGATGATGCGGCGGCGTGCGGCTTCGAACTCGGCGTACTCCACCCCACCATCGTGGCACCCAGGGGGTTCGGTTCGGCGATCGCGGACCATGGCGAACGCGGCGTCGACCCGGGTCGCGGTCCTTCAGATCGTCGATGGTCCGCGCGAAGGCCCTTGCCGCCGGCACGTACCGCCTCGAGCACCGGTTCGCTGAGTCCGGCCCGGCCGGGTTCACACCGGCGTTGCGGCGGACGTCACAGGCGGTGGGGCGTACTGGCGCGTAGGCTGCCCGTTCATGGGAGAGACGGTGAACATCCACACCACCGCCGGGAAGCTCGCGGACCTCGAGCACCGGCTGGACGAGGCCGTGCATGCCGGGTCCGAGCGCGCGGTGGAGAAGCAGCACGCGCGCGGCAAGAAGACCGCCCGCGAGCGGATCGAACTGCTGCTCGACGAGGGCTCGTTCTCCGAGCTGGACGAGTTCGCCCGGCACCGGTCGACGAGCTTCGGCCTGGACGGCAACCGCCCGTACGGCGACGGCGTGGTGACCGGCTTCGGCACCATCGACGGCCGCCAGGTGTGCGTGTTCGCGCAGGACTTCACCGTCTTCGGCGGCAGCCTGGGCGAGGTCTTCGGCGAGAAGATCGTCAAGGTGATGGACCTGGCGATGAAGATCGGCTGCCCGCTGATCGGCATCAACGACTCCGGCGGCGCCCGGATCCAGGAAGGCGTCGTAAGCCTCGGGCTGTACGGCGAGATCTTCCGCCGCAACGTCCGCGCGTCGGGCGTCATCCCGCAGATCTCCCTGATCATGGGCCCGTGCGCGGGCGGCGCGGTCTACTCCCCCGCGGTCACCGACTTCACGGTCATGGTCGACGAGTCGTCGTACATGTTCATCACCGGCCCGGACGTGATCAAGACCGTCACCGGCGAGGACGTCAGCCAGGAGGAGCTCGGCGGCGCGCGGACGCACAACACCAAGTCCGGCAACGCGCACTACCTCGGCAGCGACGAGGAGGACGCGATCGAGTGGGTGAAGGCGCTCGTCGGTCACCTTCCGCAGAACAACCTCGAGGACCCGCCGGTGTACGACGCACCGGCGGACCTCGAGCCGACCGAGACCGACCTGGCGCTCGACACGCTCGTCCCGGACTCGCCGAACCAGCCGTACGACATGCACACCGCGATCGAGGCGGTCGTCGACGACGGCGAATTCCTCGAGGTGCACGCGCTGTTCGCGCCGAACCTGATCGTCGGCTTCGGCCGGGTCGAGGGCCGCCCGGTCGGCGTGGTCGCGAACCAGCCGATGCAGTTCGCCGGCACACTCGACATCGACGCGTCCGAGAAGGCCGCCCGCTTCGTCCGCACCTGCGACGCGTTCAACCTGCCGATCCTGACCTTCGTCGACGTGCCCGGCTTCCTGCCCGGCACGGACCAGGAGTGGAACGGCATCATCCGCCGTGGCGCCAAGCTGATCTACGCGTACGCCGAGGCAACCGTCCCGATGATCACTGTCATCACCCGCAAGGCGTACGGCGGCGCGTACGACGTGATGGGCTCGAAGCATCTCGGCGCGGACATGAACATCGCCTGGCCGACCGCGCAGATCGCGGTGATGGGCGCACAGGGCGCGGTCAACATCCTGCACCGCCGTGAGCTCGCCTCCGCGGAGGACGTCGAGGCCCGCCGGCAGGAGCTGATCACGGAGTACGAGGACCACCTGGCGAACCCGTACATCGCGGCCGAGCGCGGCTACATCGACGCCGTGATCAAGCCCAGCGAGACCCGCGCCGAGATCGTCCGCGCCCTCCGCCTGCTCCGCACCAAGCGAGACACCCTGCCCCCGAAGAAGCATGGGAACATCCCACTGTGACCACTCTGCAGATCACCAAAGGCAACCCGACGCCGGAAGAGCTCGCCGCCCTGGTCACCGTCCTGGCCGCCCGCGCCGCCGCCCCCACGCCCGCGCCGGACCACCGGCAACGTGCCGGCAACTGGGCGACGTACTGGCGCAATGCCCGTACGCCGTTCCACCCCGGCCCCGGACAGTGGCGCGCCAGCGCTCATCCGTAAACACTGGCGCTATGGCTAAGTACGCGGTCAATCCCGAGGCGGTAGACAACGCGCGGAAGCTGATCGACGCGCGGCAGTACGTGCTGGACAGCGACTGGGGCGAGGTGCAGCCGCGAGCCGACGACCAGAACTCGTACCTGGACAAGCACAGCTGGGCCGAGTACGGCGCGTGGCACCTCGGGCTCACCGACGGCGCCGGCGAGGAGACCAAGGCGCGCTTCGCGTTCGTGCTCGGCGATTTCCGCCGTATCGACCGCACCGCGCTGATCGCCTGCGTCTACCGGGCCTCCGAGTGGCGCCACAAGGCCGTCGAACTCGCAGCCCACGACCTCCTGCAACACCTCGACGAGAAGACCGGCCTGACGCCCTGATCAGGTCCGGCGGAAGCGGACCAAGGGGTACGTCGGGGCCTGGCCGGTGTTGCGGCGTGGGCCGGGGAAGGCTGTGGCGCCGTCCAGCACGAGGCCGTACCGGGCGGCGACCGCGGCGAGGTGCGACAAGGCGTCCTGGGTGCGGAGTTCGTTCGGGCCGCGGCCGTCGGCGTACCGGCTCGCGTCGGTCTTCTCGGTGGTGGTGATGAAGACGCCGTCGGTGCGCAGGACGCGCGCGACCTCCGCGATCACCGGCTCGCTGTTGTCGAGCAGGTGCAGCAGCCAGACCGCCACGACGGCGTCGCACCTGCGATCGCCGACCGGCAGGTGGGCCGCATCAGCGGCCGCGACGTGCCCGGGCAGGCGGATCCGGGCATGGCGAAGCATCGGCTCGGACAGATCGACGCCGTGCACCAGGTTGCCCAGAGCAACCAGCTCGGCGCCGACGATGCCGGTGCCGACGGCGAGCTCGAGCACCCGGCCGCCCTTCGGGAGCAGCGAGTCGACCGCGCGCGCCGCCGCCTCCGCACGGGCGGGACCGCCGCGCGTCTCGTCGTACGTCGAGGCAACGGTCTCGTCGTAGCGGTACGGCATCTGCGACTTCCACAGCTGGGGCCAGGAGATGCCGATCTCGATCAGCATCCGGCGCAGCAGCGGCAGCGACAGGCCCACCACGTTGTGGTAATCGCCGTCGACGCCCGTGACGAACGGCCCGCCGAGGCCGTCGACGGTGAACGAGCCGGCCACCACGAGCGGCTCGCCGGTCGCGACGTACGCGTCGATCTCTTCGTCGGTCAGGTCCGCGAAGTGGACCGTGGTCGACGCCAGCTCCCGCAGTTCCTGCTTGGCCGACGTGTCGATCAGGCAGTGCCCGGTGTGCAGTACGCCGGTGCGACCGCGCATCATCCGCAACCGCTCACGAGCGACGTCGGGGCTGCCGGGCTTGCCGTACGCTACCCCGTCGAGCTCGAGCACCGAGTCGCAGCCGAGGATCGTCGCGTGATCGGTCAGCGTCGCCATCACCGCCCGCGCCTTCAGCGTCGCCAACAACCGGGCCAGCTCGCCGGGGCTCTCCGCGGTGATGTGGTCCTCGTCGACGCCGGAGACGATCACCTCCGGCTCGATGCCCGCGCCGCGCAGAGTCTTCAGCCGCGCCGGTGATGCCGACGCCAGGACGAACCGGACGGTCATAGCTTCGCCAGCGCCCGGCGAAGCGGGTCCAGGCCGATCGAGCCGAGGTTCAGCGCGTCGGAGTGGAACGTCCGCAGGTCGAACGCGGATCCCTTGCGCTGCTTGGCCTCCTCCCGCGCCTGCAGCCAGATCCGCTCACCGACCTTGTACGACGGCGCCTGGCCCGGCCACCCGAGGTACCTGTTGAGCTCGGCCTGCAGGAACTCGGTCTCCATCCGGCAATGCGCCCGCAGGAACTCGAACCCGAGCTCCGCGTTCCACCGCTCCCCCGGCCGCCAGCCGAACGGGTTGTCGGACGGGACTTCCAGCTCCAGATGCATGCCGATGTCAACGATCACCCGCGCCGCGCGGAACCCCTGCGAGTCCAGCATGCCGAACCGTGCGCCCGGATCCTCCAGGTAGCCCAGCTCCTCCATCAGGCGCTCGGCGTACAACGCCCAGCCCTCGCCGTGACCGGACACCCAGCAGGCGATCCGCTGCCAACGGTTCAGCAGGTCGGTCCGCAGCATCGTCTGCGCGACCTGGAGGTGATGCCCGGGCACACCCTCGTGGTACACGGTCGTGACCTCGCGCCAGGTGGCGAACTGCTCGATGCCGTTCGGCACCGCCCACCACATCCGGCCCGGGCGGGCGGTCAGGTCCTCGCTCGGCTGCGTGTAGTAGATGGAACCGTCGGAGGTCGGCGCGATCATGCACTCCAGCGTGCGGATCTCGTCGGCGATGTCGAAGTGCGTGCCGGCCAGCTCGCTGACGGCCGCGTCGGACATCTGCTGCATCCAGTCCCGGAACGCGTCCTTGCCATGGATCGTCCGCGCCGGATCGTCGTCCAGCAACGCGGCTGTCGCCTCGATGTTCCGGTCGCCGCCGTTCAGACCGGCGGCGATCTCCTGCATGCCGGTCTCGATCCGGGCCAGCTCGGCCCAGCCCCAGGCGTACGTCTCCTCGAGGTCGACCGCCGCGCCGAGGAAGCTGCGCGAGGCCAGCTCGTACACCTCCCGGCCGCACGCGTCCCGCTGCGGTGCCCGCGGTGCGAGGTCGCTCGTCAGCCAGGCGCCGAACTGGTCGAACGCCTTCCGTGCCGAAGCCGCCGCGGCCTCGACCGTCGACTTCACCGCGCTCTCCGGAGCCTGCGCGGCCAGCCCGGCGAAGAAGTCGTCGCCCTCGGCACCGGTCCAGCTGGCGATCCGCTCGGCCAGCCCGTTCACCTGTCGCACCGCCGAGATCCGGCCGAGCGCAGCCTGCTCGAGCAGCGTGTCACGGTACCCGTCGAGCGTCGTACCGATCTGGTTGAGCCGGATCGCGACCGTCTCCCAGTCCTGCTCGGTCTCGGTCGGCATCAGGTCGAACACCTGCCGCAGCGTCGCCGGGACCGACGAGATCGCGTTCAGCTGGTGCTGCGGCACACCGGCCTCGTAGCGCTCGAGCTCCAGCCCGAGGCGCTCCACCAGCGCGTCCTTGGCGACCTCCTCGCGCGGGCTCGAGGGCTCGATCGCCCGTGCCTGCTCGACGGTCCGCCGGGTCAGCTCGACCCGCGCCTCGAACCCGGCCGGCGTGAAGTCCGGCAGCTCGTGGTCGTGGCCGGCGATCCCCAGCTCGGTCGCCGTGATCGGGTCGAGCAGGATCTCCTGCTCGAGGTGGCGTTCAGCCAGCTGGTCGATCGGACTGTTCGGTGTGCGGGCATCTGTCACGCTGCCGACCCTACCGTCCGGGGGCGCGCCGTACTGACCTGTTTGTTGCCGATACTGTGGCGGTTGCTGTCTGCCATACAGGAGAGGAACGGCGTTGAGCCAGCCACCCTACGGGCCGCCCGGCCAGAACGCGCCGTATCCACCTAACCAGCCCCAGTACCAGCCCCAGTACCAAGCTCAGCCCCAGCCCCAGCCCCAGCCCCAGTACCAGCCTCAGCGGCCCATGTACGGACCGCCACCAGGTCAGTACGGCGGACCGCCGCCCCAGGGCCCCGGCTTCGGCTGGGGTCCCAACTTCGGGCCGCCCGGTCCCGGCGGTCCTGGCGGTCCCGGTCCGGGCTGGCAGCCGCAGCGGCCGCGGAAGAAGTCGAAGGCGCCGCTGATCGTGCTGCTGTCGATCGTCGGCGTCGCGATCGTCGGCGGGTGGATCATCGGCGTCATCAAGAAGAGCGCCAACGACGTCACCACCCCGCCGGTCAGCCCGACCCGGTACACCCCGGAGCCGACGGGCGCCCCGACCGAGGCGCCCACGGAGCAGCCGACCGAGCAGCCGACCAGCACGGAGACGACCACCACAGGCACGCCGAAGGTGTCGGACTCGGCCGTCGTGGCCAAGAACGCGATCTACAAGGTCGGCCAGATGCGGACCGTCAACTGCAAGGAGCCCTCGGTCCGCCCGACCAACGCCCGCAACGCGGCGGCCTACTGGACCGCGATCAAGCCCTGCCTGGACAAGTCGTGGGCGCCCCTGGTCGCGAAGGCCGGCTACAAGTTCAAGGCGCCGACGATGACGTTCTGGGCCGGCACGAACGCGACCGGCCCGTGCGGCACCGGTCCGGTCGACGTGCCGTACTACTGCTCGGCCAACAACAACCTGTACATGAAGGTCGACGTCTTCGTGAAGACGTACCTGGAGTACCCCGACGCGGAATCCAAGGCGTACTCGCGGATGTGGTACACCCGGTCGGTCGCGCACGAGTACGGGCACGGCGTACAGAACATGACCGGCATCCTGCAGGCCTCCGACAACATCCGCTACGAGCTGACGAACTACGACGACCGGACGCGGCAGACCCGCCGGATGGAACTGCAGGCGAACTGCTTCGCCGGCGTCTTCCTCGCGGTCAACAAGCGCAGCTACCCGATCAGCGGCGAGATGCTCTACGTCTGGAACAAGTGGGTCGTCACGGCCGGCGACAAGCCGGAGGAAGGCGACCACGGCAGCGTGGCGAGTCAGCAGCGGTTCATGGGTACGTCGTTCAAGACCGGCAACCCGGCCAGCTGCAACACGTTCGCGGTGTCATCCAGATACGTCAGCTAGCCCCGGCGGCGCGACCTGCCGCCACGAGTCGATCAGGATGTCGTGCAGCTCGTCGGCGTCCTCGAGCGCGGCGAGGCGGGCCCGAACCCAGTTCGAGCCCGCCTCGTGCTTCGGCACCCAGAACTTCTCGGGTTCCGCCGCGATCAGCTCTTCGCGTTCCAGCCGGGGACACCGGACCGCGAACGACGTCTGGTCGTCCGGCACCGTGACGAACATCCGCCCGGCCACGTCGAACGTCGGGTGTCCCCAGCGCTTCTTCTCCACCGTCTCCGGGAAGGACAGCGCGATCCGGCGTACGTCGTCAGCGTCCAGCACGGTCACACTTTAGAGCGACCCGGCAGCAGGAAGGCGACCAGCGCACCGGCCGCGACGATCGCGGCACCCGTCCAGACCGCAGGCACCAGGCCGGCGGCGTAACTGGTCGGCGATTCGTACGACCCGGCCGACGCGAACACCGAGGCCAATACAGCGACACCCATCGCGACGCCGACCTCGCGGATGGTGTTGTTCGTACCGGACGCCACGCCCCGGTCCGCGTCGGACGCGCTGTTCATCACCACGCTCGCGGACGGCGCGAAGGTCAGCCCCATCCCGATCCCGGCGAGCACGAACGGTACGACGAGATCGCCGTACTGCGTCGTCGCCGTGGTGATCAGTGCGATCCACCCGAGCGCACCGGCCAGGAACAGCTGCCCCACGACGATCAGCACCCGTGCGCCGACCCGGTCCACGATCAGACCGGCGATCGGTGCGACCACCAGCGGCGCCGCGGTCCACGGCAAGGTGCGGACGCCGGACTGGAAGGGCGTGTAGTGCTGCACGACCTGGAAGAACTGGGCCAGCAGGAACACCGACCCGAACACGCCGACCGCGAAGGTGAACGCGACCACGTTCACCACGCTGAACGAGCGGACCGAGAACAACCGCAGCGGCAACATCGGAGCGCTCGTCCGGCTCTCCCAGCCGATGAATGCAGCCAGCAGCACGCCGCCCGCGATCAGCGAGCCGAGCACGCTACCCGACGTCCAACCGTCATCGGCGCCGTGCACGACACCCCACACGATCGACAACACGCCGGCCGTCGCGAGGACCAGGCCGAGCAGGTCGAGCCGCTTCGCCGTACCCCTGGACTCGGTCAGGACACGGGCCGCGAGCAGTACTGCGACCACGCCGACCGGGACGTTGAGCCAGAAGATCCACTGCCAGTTCAGGCCGTCGACAACAGCTCCGCCGACCACCGGCCCGACCGCGATGCCGAGGCCCGAGATGCCGCCCCAGATGCCGATCGCCGCGCTCCGCTGCTTCTCCGGTACTGCGCCCGCGAGCAACGTCAGCGACAGCGGCATCACGGCCGCGGCGCCGATGCCCTGGATCGCGCGGGCGCCGATCAGCATCCACGGCTCCGTCGCCAGCGCGCAGGTTGCCGAGGCGAGCGTGAACAGCGCGATCCCGGCCAGGAACACCCGCCGCCGGCCGAGCCGGTCGCCGATCGCGGCCGCGGTCAGCAGCAGCGCCGCGAAGGCCAGCGTGTAGGCGTTCACGAACCACTGCAGGTCGGACAGCGACGCGCCCAGCTCGGACTTGATCACCGGCAGCGCGTTCGTCACCACCAGGTTGTCCAGCGTGACCATGAAGGTGGGAATCCCCACCGCGGCCAGCACCACCCCGAGCCCACGGCTCCGGGTCCCCACCACTTCCCTGTCCGCAAGAGCGGTCATCACGAACTCCAAGTTGTAATTGACTGATAACAAGCCTGCGACGAGAGTATGCATCCACTGATAACATGTCAAGCAGATCGTCGAGGGATGCTGGAGGAGCTGGGATGACGAGGGTTCGGTTGACGGCCAAAGAGCGCGGCGAGGAGGTCCTGGAGGCCGCGGTGCGCGCGTTCGCGGCGTCGGGGTACGAGGGCACCAAGACCGACGAGATCGCCCGGATGGCTGGGGTGTCGCAGCCCTACGTGATCCGCCTGTTCGGGACCAAGCAGCAGCTGTTCCTGGCCGCCGTCGACAGCGTGTGCCGCCGCATCGAGGAGATCTTCCGCGAGGCGGCCGACGAGACGCCGGAGCTCGGCGCGCTGGGCCGCAACTACAAGCGGCTGCTCGGCGAGCGCGAGTTGCTCCTCGTCCTGCTGCACGGCTTCTCCGCCAGCGGCGATCCGGTGATCGGCGACTGCGTGCGGGAGCGCTTCGGCAGCATCTACGCCCTGATCCGGGAGCTGACCGGCGCATCACCGCAGGAAGCCCGGGAGTTCCTCTCCGCCGGCATGCTGCTGACCGTCATGTCCGCGATGCAGGTCATCGGCCCGAACGCGATCCCGATGCCCTGGGCCGAGGAGATCGCGGACACGCTCGGCTAGTCCCGATCGAGCTTCTGCCCGGCGGCGAACCAGATCGTCCCCGTCGCCAGCGCCATCGCGACCACGGTCACCACGAGCGAGCCCGCGACATCTGCGCCCTGGATCAGGCCGGCGGCCAAGGCGACCACCAGCACCAGCAGCAAGGCGATTGCCGTAGGCAACCACCATCGCCGGAGCGCGGCCGGGTGCACGCGGGCGTACGACGGGATCTGCGCGGCGAACGCGGTAGCGAGATGCAGCACCACCAGCACCAGCGCGGTCAGCACCAGGCTCCAACTGATCTCGGCCGGCGCCCGCATCAACCAGCCGAGGGTGACGACCAGCACGAACACGAAGCCCGCCGGCGAATCCGGCAGCACGACAGTTGCCAGCAGCACCGGCACAGCGACGATCGGGATCAGATCCAGCTGGTCCCACGACTGAACAGCCGGCACGACGAGCGCGACGGTCCCCGTGACCGCAATCGCCAGCCGGGCAAACACGACAGCCCGCCCGGACGCACGAAGCTGCGCCAGCCAGAGCGTGATCTTTTCCGAGGTGTTCATGAGCGGATCCTTGGAGCCGCCGACAGTCGCGCGGCGTCGCGCAGTACCTCGTCCAGCGTGCCGGAGCCGCGCCACGGGACGGTCGGCACGCCGAGGTCGCTGAGACGATCGAGATCGCGGCGGCGTTCCAGCAGCCGCAAACGCCAGGCGAGTGGCCAGGATCGGGTGTCGTGGGTGTCGAGGTCGATGATCGACGCGACGTCCGGCGGCAACGTGTCGATAGCGATCACCGTGCAGCCCGAGTGGACGAGCGTGACGATGTAGCCGAGCATCGTCGGGCGCAGGAGCGGGCTGAGGACGAGCACCAAACTGTCCGACCGGACCCGGTTCCGGCGTGCGAGCTGTTCCTCGTCCTGTTGCCGGCCGCGCCGGTCCGCGTGGACGAGGGTGTCCAGGATCCGGCGCAGATGCGCGCGCCCGCTCCCCGACCGCACGCCGCGGAACAGGCTGCCCGTGTCGATCAACCGCACCCGGTCACCGTTGCGCAGATAGTGCTCGGCGACCGCCGCGGCTGCTCGCACAGCGGTGTCGAGGCTCGAGGACCGCCCGTCGATCCCTTCGCTGACGCCGATCTCGCCGCCGGTGTCCACCATGATCACGACCTCGGTGTCCCGGTCGGACCACGTCGACGTGACGTGCAGCTCCTGCGTCCGCGCCGACACCGCCCAGTTGATCCGCCGCAGCCGGTCACCGGTCCGGAACGGCCGCACGCCGGCCAGCTCCGTCCCCTCGCCCGGCCGCCGCGATCGGTGCAACCCGACCAGACCGGCCGGCCGCGGTACGGCGTCGACCGCTTCGAAACCTTCCCGGAGCGGCAGCGTCGTCACCGCCTGGGACTCCACCGACGTCACCTGGATCCGGTACGCCCCGGCCGTCGACGTCGCCGTGACCGTTGGCCGCTCCAACGACCGCAGGCCCCACCGCTTCGACCGTACGCCGACCTCCAGCGTCACTTCACCGTGCGAGACCGGCTCCGCGACCGCCGCCTGCGGCGGGTCGTACTGGAACCAGGCCGTCCGCGGCAGCGCCGCCACGATCAGGTCGATGTCCGGATCGACCCCGTCCGGCACCCGCAACCGGTACGTCGTCGCCTGCCCTTCGAACAGCACGTCCGCGTCCAGCTCGGTGTGCACCTGCGGACGCTCCCGCGGCCGGAAGAACCGGCCCCACGCGGCCAGGAACGCCAACGGCAACCCGAACACGGCCGCATCCGGCCGTCGCAGCAGTACGGCGGCCGCCAGCAGCACCGCGGCCACGCAGATGGCCCGGATCTGCGCGTGCGTCGGCCGCCATCTCATCTAGCGGCGACCACGGTAGGCGGCGCCGCGACCGATCCGAGCACGGTCCGCACGACGGTCGCCCCAGTCACCTCGTGCAGCCACAGCTCCGGCCGCACCGTGATCCGGTGTGCCAGCGCAGCCACGGCCACCGTCTTCACATCCTCCGGTACGACGTAGTCCCGGCCCTGGATCACCGCGTACGCCCGAGCCGTCAGCAGCAGCGCCAGCGAACCACGCGGCGACGCGCCGACCAGCACCTGCGAGTCACGACGGGTCGCCGCTGCCAGGTCGACGCAGTACTGGCCGACGGTGTCGTCGACAGTCACCGTCTCGACGGCACGTTGTGCGGCGCGCAGACCAGCCGCGTCGGTCACGGCGTCGACGGTCTGGTCCTCGCTACGACGGCTCATCCGACGCCGCAGTACCTCCCACTCCTCCGCGGGACTCGGGTAGCCGAAGCCGATCCGCAGCATGAAGCGGTCGAGCTGCGCCTCCGGCAGCGGATAGGTGCCCTCGTACTCCACCGGGTTCGCGGTCGCGAGCACGTGGAACGGAGTCGGCAGCGGGAACGTCTGCCCCTCGACGGTGACCTGGTGCTCCTGCATCGACTCCAGCAGGGCAGCCTGCGTCTTCGGAGGCGTCCGGTTGATCTCGTCGGCCAGCAGCAGACCCGTGAAGATCGGACCGGGCCGGAAGACGAACTCGGACTCCTTCTGGTCGTACACGAACCCGCCGGTGACGTCCGACGGCAGCAGGTCCGGCGTGAACTGCACCCGCCGGAACTCCAGCCCGAGCGCCTGCGCGAACGACCGCGCGGCCAGCGTCTTCGCCAGGCCCGGGTAGTCCTCGAGCAGCACGTGCCCGCCGGCCAGGACACCCGCCAGCACCAGCTCGAGCGCGTCGGCCTTCCCGACCACGGCCTGGCTGACTCGCTCCAGCACCTGCCGGCTCAGCTCGGAAACCTCACCGAGCGTCAGCTCGCCATCAGTCACAGGTATCCCTCACAGGTTCTCGATGGTGTGGATCGCGTACTCGATCTCGTCGAGGGACGCGGTGCGCTTGTCCTCGCCGGTGACCAGCTCCCAGAGCCGGTCGCCGGTGATCTCGCGGGCCCGGTCCGGCTCCCGATCAGGGTCGATGCCGTGCCGGTGCACCAGGCAGTCGACGGTCAGCTCGAGCAGCATCGGCCGGACCCGGCGTACGAAGGTCTGCGAGCCTTCACCGGCACGCCGCTCACGGCTCGACTCCTGCAACCAGGTGGCGATGAACTGGGTCCGGTTGTCGTTGGTCCGCGTCCGCAGTGCGGCGAGCTTCTCGTCGTGCTGACCGGGCCAGCTCGTCTCCAGCACCTGCGGCATCACGAGCCGGATCGCCAGCGACCCGATCCCGATCGCGAGCGCGGTCCCGACGAACCAGAGCGGCCGTGGCGCCATCCCCGCGGCGCCGAAGACCGCGACCAGCAGCAGGCTCGCCAGCACCGCGATGCCGACATGCTGCAGCAGCAGTTTGTTGGGCCGCAGCGACCGGCGCTTCTTGACCTCCTGCGGCGGCCCTTTCTCCTCCAACGGCGTCCAGCGGTACGACGTCATCCGGGGACCTCCGCCGTGTCGGGATGAGCCGCGGCGAGCTCGTCACGCAACCGCAGGAGCGCTGCCCGCGCCTCGGTCCGCGCTTCCTCGCTCGAACCGTGCGTGGAATACCTCGCCTCGCGGTACAGCGCACCGAGGCGGACCAGCTGCCCCTCGGAGATCCCGCCGATCCCGAGCACCCGCACGGTGAACTCGGCCGGCGTCTCGGACGGATCCCGCGGCACCCCGGCCGATGCGGCCGCCTCCTCCAAGGCCACCCAGCACGCGATCACCGCATCGGTCGCGCGGCCGGAGTCGATGCGGGCCAGGCCGACGTCGACCGCCTCGGCGAGGCGCTCCGTCTTCACCCGCTCCCAGTCCGGGTCCTCAGGCTCCGCCTGCGGCAGCCGCACCTTGCTGATGATCCGGTAGAGGACCAGCCCGATGAACACGGCCAATGCCGCGATCGCCAGGTAGATCAGGGCCTGCCACAACGCCTTCAGCCAGGCCGGCATCTCGACCGGTTTGATGTCGCGCGGCGTCGGCGTCGCGGTCGGCGGAGGCGCCGCGGTGTCGGACTGCAGGTACGTCGGCAACGGCCGCGGGGTCGCCTTCAGCGTGCTGTCGCTGACCGGCCGGACCGGCCCGCTCGCCGACGCGAGCACGACGAACCCGGCCGCCACAACTCCCACGAGCACCACGGCGGCCACGGCGAGCGCACCCCGACGCTGCGTCTGCATCTGGGCAGGCTACCTCGTCAAAAGCCCGTATCGAGGAACGGTAGTCGAGTTGTGGAAAACGCTTCCGCGGTTGCGGACAGTGCACCGGCGGTGTGCTCCTCGACCAGACCGGCGCGACCGAGCCTGGCCAGCGACGGACGGCCGAGGTAGACGGCGCCGAGATCACGCACCTGCAGCGTGAGGTCCGCATCCCGGGACGTCGACTCGCAGGCGGCCCCTGCCGGCCCGCCGTCGAGGTGCCAGCGGCCCGCGTTCCACGGGAGGAAGTCGTCGATCACCTCGATCACGACGTCGACGTCCCGCGCGTACGTCCGCCCGGCGAGCGCCGTACCGACGTCGACCGGCCGGACCCATACACCGTCGCGGGTGATCGGCGACGGCGCCCGCGGGTCGAGCAGCAGGTCCAGCAGCGGGTCGTCGGACGCGACCATCTCGCAGTGCGTCTCGCTGAGCAGGTCCGGCTCGAGCAGGTACCGCCACAGCGCCGCATGGGACGCGAGGTCGACCGCGTGCACCCGCAGCACGTCGACGTACCCCTTCTCGGCCCGCTTCGTCCGGTAGTACGCGAACCCGGTCAGCTCGCCGTCCCGCTCGGCCAGCACGCACCGGAGTTTCGACGCGTTCGACGTGTTGCTCAGCAGGTTGTTGCTGATGACGAACTCCTGCCAGCGTTCGTCGTGCTGGAACATCCCCGGCCGCTCGAGCGCCAGCTTGTTCCGCAGTACCGCGCACCGGGCGAGGCTTTCGCGTACGTCGACGTACCGGATCCGCACGTCGTCGATGCCGGCCACCGGGCGCAGCGTGCGCGACGCCTTCGGTACGACGATCTCCTGGTGATCCGACGCGAGCCCGTACCCGAACCGCGGGTAGATGACCGGCTCGCTCGCGGTCAGCGCGGCCAGCGGCTCCGTGCCGGCCTCGTGAATGTCGGTCAGCTGGGCCAGCATCAGATCGCGCAGGATGCCGCGCCGCCGGTGCGTCGGCCGCACCCCGACCATCGTCACGCCCGCCACCGGCAGCTGCCCGCCGGGCACCGTCATCCGGTGCGAGACCGTCCCGGTGTGCCCGACCAGCTGCCCGTCGTCGGTCGCGACCGTCGTCCGCTCGCGCTCCCAGATCTTCCGCTCCGACTCGTACTGCGCGTCGGTCCACGGCGAGGAGAACGCCATGTCCAGGAGCTCCAGGAGCTCGTCCCATTCACCGCTGAACCGCCCGATCTCGATCGCCATGTCCTTTACCTACCAGACGATCGGGCCTCTGGACTGATGAAAACCGTTTTCATATACTGAGGAGATGACCGCCCGAGCGCAGACTCCGTTGTCCTTGCTGGTGGGGCTCTCCACGACGTTGCGGGAGCCTGTCCTCGATGCGATGACCGACGCCACCACAGTGGTCGCGGTCGTCGACCAGGACGAGCTACCCGGGCGGGGCGTGCTGTCCTGGCGGGTGAGCGACGCGTCCGGACCGATCGACGCCGGTGAGTTCACCGTCGGGGACGACTGCGGCGCGTGCCAGCTGATCGAGTCGCTCGTACCGTTGCTGGAGGCACTCGTGGCGCGTCAGCAGTGGGACCACGTCGTGCTCGCCACCCCGCCTGCGATGGAGGCGCGTCCGCTGGTCGCCACACTGATGTCCGCGCTGCCGGAGGTCGTTGTCGACACGGTCACCTGCGTCGTCGACGCCGTACTGCTGGTCGAGCAGCTGTCCGGTGATGAGCTGCTCGCGGAGCGCGGTCTCGCCCTCGGTCTGCCCGATCGGCGCAACGTTGCGGAGCTGACGGCGCGACAGATCGAGTACGCGGACGTGTGCCTGCTGGCCAACGCACACCGCAGTACGGCGCCTGAGCGGTTGGTGCATCTGCTGGAGCATCTGAACCCGCGGACGTCCGTGGTGACTGCCGACGTTGCCGGCGTGCCGACCGGACCGGTTGCGCGGACCGGGCGGTTCGACTTCGACGCGGCCGAAGCGTGGGCCGGTGAGCTTGCCTCCTCTGACCGGGTCCAGCCGAGCGGCGACGGGGTGACGACTGTGCTGTGGACGTCGACGCGCCCGCTGCACCCGTCCCGGCTGAACGACGCGCTCGAGGACATCGTCGATGGAGTCGTCCGGAGCCGCGGAGTGGTCTGGCTGGCGAACCGGCCGACCCAGCGCGTCCGATGGGAGTCCGCCGGCTACAGCGCGTCGCTCGGGATGCTGGGCGAGTGGTCCGAGACCGAGCACCTCGCGGAGTGCACGGTGGTCGCGACTGGCATGGGCCTCGACCCGGCGCGGTTGCAGGCGATCCTGGACGCGTGCCTGCTCACCGAGTCCGAGCTGGCCAACCTGGACTGGCAGGAGCTGGAGGACCCGTTCGCCGGGGTGTTCTAGCCGAGCAGCGGTAGGCGGCTCGCGTACGGGCCGAGCATGTCGAGGTCGTCCTCGTCGAGCGGCAGCCGACCGGTTGCCTTCAGCACGTACGTCGTCGTGTCCCAGCCGATCACGTCCCACGCGTCCGGCCCGAACAGCCCGTCCAGCGTGCGCGCGGTCACCTGCAGCGCCTCGGGGTCCGGCTCCGGCGCCTCCTGCAGCCCGACGATCAGGTCGAGGTGATGGACCGTTGCCTCAAGCACCAATGTCGCGACGAAGTCGCCGGCCTGCAGCACATGACCCTGGGTCTCGATCCGATGGCCCTTCGTGGCCATTCCGCGCGCGGCCGCCCGGACCGCCGCCTCCGACACCTCGCGCCAGTGCTGCACGAGCATGCCGGGCTTGCGGTACGACGCCGCGATGCCCTGGACGAAGCTGGTGTCCCCGTCGGGTTGCGGCGGGAAGTCCTTCCAGTAGGTGACGAAGTCCCGATCGGGCTCGACCACGGCCGGGCTGGCGAACGCGATCAACGCCCGCTGGGCGTCGTACAGCAGATGGACGAGCAGCGGACCGACAGGCATGCCGGGGCACCGGGTGTCGCGCCGGAAGTCCGCGTCACTCAGCCCCTGCACCGTCTCGGTCAGCCGCCCGTACGTCCGCCCCAGCGTCGCCGCCAGTCCCAGCGGCAACGCGCCGCGATCGGGTGCCTTCATCCCCGGCCTCCTCGGTGTGCTGCTCCGAACTTAGCTCGGGAAGCTCGCCCGTGCAGTCTCGAGGTGGGCGGCGGCGATCGCCTCGAGGTGGCTGAGGTCGGAGGCAACGGTCGCGAAGCTGTAGCCCTGCTCCAGCCGGCGGTGCGCGGAGTCTCCGTCGAAGGTGTGGATGCCCGCGGCGATCCCGGCCTCCTCGGCGGTGCGGGCGATCAGCTCGACCGCCTCCTCGAACGGCCCCGCGAGCTCCGGATCACCCGGGAACCGGGCGCCCAGCGCGAGGCTGAGGTCCGACGGGCCGACGTACACGCCGTCGAGCCCGGGCGTCGCGCAGATCTCGGCGACGTTCTTCAGCCCGAGCGGCGTCTCGATCATCGCCAGTACGACGGTCTGCGCGTTGCTGTCGGCCGGCACCGGGCCGATCCGCAACGACGCCCGCATCGGCCCGAACGAGCGCACCCCCACCGGCGGGTACTTCGCCGCGCGGACCGCCCGCGCCACGTCCTCCGCGGTGTCGACCAGCGGCACGATCACCCCGGTCGCGCCGGCGTCCAGCGCCCGCCCGATCGGCGTCGGATCGTTAGCCTCGACCCGCACCAGCCCCGCTGTCGCCCGCGGCCCGATCGAGGCCCCCGCATCGATGGCAAGCAGCCCGGTCATCAACCCCTGGTACCCGATCAGCCCATGCTGCCCGTCGAGCACCACATAGTCGTACCCCAACCTGGCAATACGCTCGGCCGCCGGCGGCACGTCGAGCGTGATCCAGTAACCAACCAGCTTCTCCCGAGAGCGGACGCGGCCCGCGAAATCGTTTGCACTCACGGATGCAGACTATCTACACCGGCGGTACGCCGTGGCGGCGGTGGGAGAAAGTCCGGTCCTTGGACTGGGCGGCGGCGAGACGGGCGATCAGGTCGGTGCGGAGGTCCTCGGGCTCGACGATGGCGTCGATGACCAGGTCGGCGGCCAGGCGGAGGATGTCGATGTCGGTCTCGTACTCCTCGCGGAGCTTGGCGACGTACTCGACCCGTTCGCCGTCGTCGGCGATCTCCTGGATCTTGTTGTAGTACACGGCGTTGATGGCCGCCTCCGGACCCATCACGGCGATCTTCGCGGTCGGGAGCGCGACACACGCGTCCGGCGAGAAGCCCGGTCCGCACATCGCGTACAGGCCGGCGCCGTACGCCTTGCGCACGATCACGGACACCGTCGGCACGGTCGCCTCGGACACGGCGGTGATCATCTTGGCGCCGTGCCGGATGATCCCGGCGCGCTCGACCTCGCTGCCGATCATGAACCCGGGCACGTCGCACAGATAGATGAGCGGCACGTTGAACGCGTCGCACAGCCAGATGAACCGCGCCGCCTTGTCCGCCGAGTCGACGAACAGCACCCCGCCCTTCACGGCGGGCTGGTTCGCCACGATCCCGACGACCTGACCGGCCAGCAGGCCGAACCCGACCACCAGCTCAGGCGCGTACGCCGGCTTGATCTCGAAGAAGGTGTCCGCATCGACGACCGCATCGATCACGTCGTGGATGTCGAACCCGACACTCTCCTCGGCCGGGACGAGATCCCGGGTGAAGTCACGGCCGGCGTCCGAGGCGTCGTACGACGGGGGCCGCGAGCGCCACGAACCGGGCAAGTACGAGAAGTACTGCTTGGCGAGCTCGATCGCCTCGGTGTCGTCGGACGCGAGCAGGTCGCCGCAGCCGGACACGCTGGTGTGCATCCGGGCGCCACCCATCTCCTCCAGCGTCACCTTCTCGCCGACGACCATCTCGGCCATCCGGGGTGAGCCCAGGTACATCGAGGCATTGCCGTCGACCATGATCACGATGTCGCAGAACGCCGGGATGTACGCGCCGCCCGCCGCGGACGGCCCGAACAGGCAGCAGATCTGCGGGACCTTGCCGGACAGCGCGACCTGGTTGTGGAAGATCCGGCCCGCGCCGCGACGCCCCGGGAACAGCTCGACCTGGTCTGTGATGCGGGCGCCGGCGGAGTCGATCAGCCAGAAGATCGGCAGCTCGTCGCGGAGGGCCACCTCGGTGATCCGGACGATCTTCTCGACCGTGCGCGCACCCCACGAGCCGGCCTTGACGGTCGGGTCGTTGGCGACGATCAGCGCCGGCCGGCCGTCGACCAGCGCGCGGCCGGTGACCACGCCGTCGGCAGGCAGCCCGGGCTTGAGGGCGTTGGCCAACTGCGCTTCCTCGACGAAGCTGCCCTCGTCGACGAGCAGGGCGATCCGGTCGCGGACGTAGAGCTTGTTCTGGCTGTCGAGCTTGGCTTTGGCCTTCTCCGGCGGCGCCAGCGTCGCTTCGCGGGCAACCTTGACCTCAGTCCAGTGATCGTGGGTCATGGGGCCTCCCGGCCTGGACTGAGGAGCGGAGGGAGCGAAGCGACTGGAGCGACGAGGGAAGGCAGGGAGTCACAGCCCCATGACCCGCCGCGCCGGAGGCGTGGCATCAATACAGTCATGCAGGCATCATTCCACCGGGAGCCCGAGACTCCGGGCGATGAGCATGCGCTGGACCTCCGACGTACCTTCGCCGATCTCGAGGATCTTGGCGTCGCGGTAGAAGCGGGTGACCGGGTACTCCTCCATGAAGCCGTAGCCGCCGAAGACCTGGGTGGCGATCCTGGTAGCCGTCACGGCCGACTCGGTCGCGTACAGCTTGGCGACCGACGCAGCCTGCTTGAACTCCGGCATCGACGCTCCGGCATCCTTCAACGCCGCCGCCCGGTACACCAGCAGCTCGGCCGCGTCGGCCATCACCTTCAGGTCGGCGATCTGGAACGCGACCCCCTGCTTGCGCCCGATCGGGCCGCCGAACGTCTGCCGCTCACCGGCGTACTGCACCGACAACTCGAGGCAGGCCCGGATGCATCCCAGCGCGACCGCGGCGATCGCGACCCGCCCGTCGTCGAGCGTCGCGAGGAACTGGCCGAAACCCTTCCCGCGCTGACCGAGCAGGTTGGCCTCCGGCACCCGTACGCCGCTCAGCGACAGCGGATGGGTGTCGCTCGCATGCCAGCCGAGCTTGTCGTACGCCGCCTCCGCCACGAAGCCCGGCGTACCGCTCGGGACGATGATGGTGGAGATCTCCGGCTTGCCGTCCGCGCGCTCACCGGTCCGCGCGGTGACCGTCACGCACGAGGTGATGGACGAGCCGGAGTTGGTGATGAACTGCTTGGAGCCGTCGATGACCCACTCGCCGCCGTCGAGCACCGCGCGGGTCTTGGTCGCGCCGGCGTCCGAGCCCGACTCCGGCTCGGTCAGGCCGAACCCGGCCAGCTTCTGACCGGCCACCAGGTCGGGCAGCCAGGTCGCCTTCTGCTCGTCGGTGCCGTACGTCAGGATCGGGTTGATGCCGAGCCCGACCGCGGCCTCGAGCGTGATACCCATCGACTGGTCGACCCGGGAGATCTCCTCGATCGCCACGCACAGGCTGGTGAAGTCACCGCCGGCGCCGCCGTACTCCTCCGGCGCGGTCAGCCCGAACAGGCCGAGCTTCCCCATCTTCTGCACGACCTCCACCGGGAAGTAGTGCTTGCGGTCCCACTCGGCCGCATGCGGCGCGATCTCCGCCTCGGCGAAGTCGCGAACGCTCTGGCGGAACTCCCGGTGTTCCTCGGACAGCTCGAACATGCGGCACCCCTTCGTGCTTGACGCTTACGTAAACGTAAAGCACGCTGGGGTACATGCACAATAGCCGGGTGTCCGCTGAGACCTGGTCCATCGCCGAGCTCGCCGCCGAGTACGCCGTCACGCTGCGAACGATCCGGTTCTACGAGGACCGCGGCCTGCTCACTCCCGAGCGCCGCGGCACCGCCCGCGTCTACCACCCGCGCGACAAGGTCCGCCTCGGCCTCATCCTCCGCGGCAAACGCCTCGGCTTCTCCCTCGACGAGATCGCCAAGATCGTCGACATGTACGACGCCGAACCCGGCGAAGAAGGTCAACTCGTCTACCTGCTCGACCAGATAACCCACCGCCGAGCCGAACTCGAACAACGCCGCCGCGACATCGAAGAAACCCTGACCGACCTCGCCGAAGTAGAAACCCGCTGCCACGCCGACCTGAGAGCCCTCCGCGACACGCAGGCCTGACGCACCGCCCGAAGGTCAGATGCCTTGGGTGGTTCCGGGCAGGGTCCAAGCGCTGCCGGTCAAAGGGCCTCTTCGTAGGCTTTCAGGGTTTTGACGAAGAGCGTTCGCTGCTCATCGCTCAGGGGTTCGAGGGCGGTGCGCCAGGCTCGGGCGCCGCGAGCCAGCCAGGCGTCTATGGAGGGCCGGTGGGGGGCCGCGAGGGTGATGATTGCGCGCCGGCGATCGGTGGGATCCTCGGTGCGGGTGAGGATGCCTTTGCGGGTGAGCTCGGTGACCATCAGGCTGACGGTGGCGGGGGTCACCTCCAGGCGTTCGGCCAGTTCGTTGACGCCCAGGGGGCCGTCGAAGAGCAGGTAGGCGAACAGGCTGAGGTGGCGCGGCGCGAGGTTGAGGCCGGCCAGTTCTTCGGGCACCTTCAGGCGCTTCGTGCGGCCCACCATCCGGGGCATCAGCAGCAGAAGTGTGCGAATGCTGTCGTCGACGCTTGACATACCTTTGTCCTCAAAACTACTTTGCTTGCAAAGCTAAACCACTTCTCGAGCCAAAGGTATGCGCATGCTGCTCCAGCTCACCACCACCGGCGCGCGGTCCGGCGTACCGCGCACGGTCACCGTCGCGTACGCCGAGGACGCCGGCCGCCTCCTCGTCTTCGCCAGCAACGCCGGCCGCCCGCGGTCCCCCGCCTGGCTGCACAACCTCCGCACCAACCCGCTCGTCACCGTCGAGGTCGACGGCACCCGGTACGACGAGATCGCCGAGGAGATCACCGGCATCGAACGCGACCGCTTGTACGGCCGGCAGGCCGAGCGCGATCCGGCCTTCGCGGCGTACCAGGCGAGCACGTCCCGCGTGATCCAGGTCGTCGCCCTGACGCCGGCCGGCGTGGGCGCGGCGACCGCGCAACTGAAGGAGATCCACGCCGGCCTGCGCGAACAACTGTCGACCACCCTCGCCGCGGTCGACGCCTACCTCTCCGGCTCCGGACCCGCCCCGGTCCAGCTCAAGACCCTCCACCAGCACTGTCTGTCGTTCTGCGGTTCACTGCATGCGCACCACTCACGCGAGGACGGCGTCTTCCCTCGCCTCGCCGCAGACTTCCCAGAACTCAAGCCCGCCCTCGACCGCCTCACCCAGGAGCACGCCGCGGTCGCCGCCCTCAACAAAGAACTGACCGCCACCCTCGACCAACTCATCGCCAACCCGGCCCACGCCCATGAACTACGCGCCACCCTGGCCCAGCTGACCACCGACCTCGAGGCGCACTACGCCTACGAGGAAGCGCACCTGGGCCCGGCCCTGGATGCGCCCTGACTACTTGGTTTTGCGGCCGTAGAGCCAGTAGGCGATGGGCGCGGTGCCTAGCGAGTTGAAGACGGTGAGTGCCAGGGCCCAGAGGGGCTTGGGGCCTCGGATCTGGGTGGCGGGGCGGCGGGCGAGGTCGGCCAGGGCGACGGCCTTCATCAGCCCCTCTATGGCTGCGCCGATCATGATCAGTCGCCGGTATCGCGGGCTCAGGTCGGCCCATTCCTTTCCGCTCACGCCTCCACCATGCGCCGGGCGCATCACGCAGGCAAGGAGCCTCGGCAAATCCGCGGCTCGACAGGAGGTGTGGGGATGAACGGCCGCGACACGCCGGGGACAAGCGCTTGCCGGACGCTTCCGCGGTCGACACCTCCTGTCGAACTGCAGGTGAAACGGTGGAGGGCAAGGGCCGCCAGGCGGGGGTCGGCGCCCAGGGGCGGGCTGACGGCGTGGCCGCGGGCGTGCCGTCGTACGAGGGTCTCGAAGAACCCCGGGGCCAGCAGGTACGTCGCGACGGCGACCCGGCCGGGGGTTCGGGCGAGGACGGCTGGCAGGCGCTCGCCGGCGCCGGAGAGGTAGCCGATCTGCACCGGACGGCCGATGCGGCGGGACAGCAGATCCGCGGTTTCCTCGCAGTCGAGGAGGGCGCGCGGGTCGGAGGAGCCGGCGGCGGCCAGTACGACGTGGTCGACGCGAGACAGGTCGCCGAGCCGGTCGGCCAGGATCTCGGCGAGCACGGGATCGGGCCCGAGCGCGGCCGCCGCGTGCACCTGTCCCGGATAGCGCTCCGCCTCGGCGGCGACGTCGACGTACACGTGGTAGCCCGAGCTCAGCAGCAACGGCACCGCGACAGCCTGGTTGCTGTCGGCAACCACCCGGCGCATCAGCTCGGGCAGGGCGGGGAGGTTGAGGTCCACGAAGCCGAGCGAGATCGGCAGGTCAGGACGTTGGCGGGCCATCTCCCGCACCAGGCCGTGGACGACCCGGATACCGCGCGGGTTCGCCGTACCGTGGGCCACTGCGACAAGGTCGGTCACGACGCCACCCCGGCCGGCTCGACAGCGAGGCGGTAACCGCGCCGGACGACAGTACGAACCAACTCCGGACGCCCCACAGCCGTCCGCAGCCGGTTGACCGTCACCTCGACGGCATGCACGTCCTCCGCGCCAGGAAGCACCGCCAGCAACTCCGGACGCGACACCACGTCCCCACCGGCGGCAACCAGAGCAGCCAGCACTGCACGAGGTCCGGGACCGAGCGGGAGTACGACGCCGTCCAGCACCGCCGCGCCACCACGGATCACCAGTTGACCGAACGCCGTCTCGATCGAACGCGCGTTGTCGTCGGTGAGCCGATCGGTGACGATGCGGATCAGCGCGCCCAACCGGAAGCGATCCGGTACCAACGGCTCCAATCCCAACGCCACAAACGGCCCCGCGGTCACCGGCCCGACGCATGCGTTCAGCACACGTCCCGTCCGCAGCGCCGTCACCAGCCCGTCGTACTGTCCGGCCAGCGCCGCCGCGTCCAGCATCGCCTGCGCACCCGGCGCCGACGTGTGTACGACAGCATCCACCGTCCCCGCGCAGATCTGCGAGACCATCCGCTCGACCACGACCGCATCGGGCGCCGGCCCCCACCGGTACACCTCCAGCCCACGCACCGATGCTCCGGCCGACCGCAGATTCTCCTGCAGCGACGGTTCCGACAAGCCGTGCAGCTGGACGACGATCTTCCGGCCGTGGACGCCCTGCGTACGCAGCCACTCCACCACCTCGACCGTCGTCTCCGACCGCGCCGACCAATGCTCCACCAAACCCGCGGCCCGGATCGCGCCGCGCGCCTTCGGACCACGCGCCAGGATGCGCGACTGCTCCAGCGTGCCCAACAGGTCCGCGGCCAGCCCGGCGGTGTCCGCCGCCTCGACCCAGCCGCGGAACCCGACCGCGGTGGTGACCACGACGTCGTCCGGTGGGTTCGCGATCACCCGCCGGGTCGCCTCGATCAGCGCGTGGTCGTCGGCCACCGGCACGATCTGCAGCGTCGGCGCGTGCAGCACCTTCGCGCCGCGCCGCTCGAACGACGCGATCAGATCCTCCGCGCGCCGATGCGCGGTGATCGCGATCGTGCAGCCGCTCAGCGGCCCGGTCCTAGTGCTCACCCGGGCCCACCACGACCTGACCGTCCAGCACTGTTACCGGATAGACCGGCAACGACACCGACGGATCGTCCAGGCACACCCCGGTGCGCAGATCGAAGACCTGCTTGAACATCGGCGACGCCACCGTCGGCACATCGCCGCGGCTGCCGACGATGCCCCGCGACATCACGTTCGCCCCGCTGTACGGATCCTGGTTGCCGATGGCAAACACCTTGCCGTCGTGCGTGCGGAACAACGCGATCTGCGCGTCCCCGAGCAGCGCGGCCACGCCACGCTCGGGCAGCAGGACGTCGAAAGCACAGACATTCATCGGCGTACCTCCAATCGGGGGCCGGCCAGCAGCACCGGCTCCAGCTGTCCGCGTTCGGCCGGCGTGGCGGGCCGCGGCTGGTTGCGCTCGACCACGTAGCGCAGGTCGGCGTCGGGCTGGTCCGGCGCGTTCACGAACGACACGAACCGGGCCAGCTTGCCGGGATCGTTGAGCGTCGCCTGCCACTCGTCGACATACGAGTCGACGTGACGGGCCATGGCGGCATCCAGGTCGGCGGCGATCCCGAGGCTGTCGTTCAGTACGACGTCCCGCACGTGATCGAGTCCGCCCTCGAGCTCGCGCATCCACACCGCCGTCCGCTGCAGCCGGTCGCCGGTGCGGACGTAGTACATGAGGAACCGGTCGATCGCCTGGAACAGCTCCTCGTCCGACAGGTCCGACGCGAGCAGCTCCGCGTGCCGGGGCGTCATCCCGCCGTTGCCCCCGACGTACAGGTTCCAGCCCTTCTCGGTGGCGATCACGCCGACGTCCTTGCCGCGTGCCTCGGCGCACTCGCGCGCACACCCGGACACGCCGAGCTTGAGCTTGTGCGGCGACCGCAGCCCGCGGTACCGCAACTCCAGCGCGATCGCCATCCCGACCGAGTCCTGTACGCCGTACCTGCACCAGGTGGATCCGACGCACGACTTCACCGTCCGCAGCGCCTTGCCGTACGCATGCCCCGACTCGAACCCGGCGTCGACCAGCCGCTTCCAGATCGCCGGCAGCTGCTCGATCCGCGCGCCGAACAGGTCGACCCGCTGGCCGCCGGTGATCTTCGTGTACAGCCCGAAGTCGCGAGCCACCTCCCCGATCGTGATCAGGCCCTCGGGCATGATCTCACCGCCGGGGATGCGCGGTACGACGGAGTACGTGCCGTCCTTCTGCATGTTCGCCATCACATGGTCGTTCGTGTCCTGCAGCGTCGCGCGCTCACCCTCGAGGACGTGACCGGCGGGGTCGACGCTGGCCAGGATCGACGCCACCACTGGCTTGCAGATGTCGCACCCGCGCCCGGTCCCGTGCCGCTCGACGATCTCGCTGAACGTCCGCAGCTCGGTGATCCGGACGACGTCGAACAGCTCGGCCCGGCTCAGGGCGAAGTGCTCGCACAGCGACTTGCTGACCTCGACGCCGGCCTTGGTGAGCTCGGTGTTCAGCAGGTTCTTCACGATCGGCAGGCAGGAACCGCAACTGGTGCCCGCGCGGGTCTTCCCGCACACCGACTTGATGTCGGTACAGCCCTCGTCGCGTACGGCGCACCGGATCGTCCCGGCCGACACGTTGTTGCACGAGCACACCGGTGCCTCGTCCGGCAGCTCGAGCTGCACCGGTCCGGCACCTTCGGGCAGCAGGAACGCGGCCGGGTCCTCCCCGAGCTCCCGGCCGACCATCGGGCGCAGCCCGGAGTACGCCGACGCGTCCCCGACCAGGATGCCTCCGAGCAGGGTACGGGCGTCGTCGGACAGCACGAGCTTCTTGTAGACGCCGGCCACCGGGTCGGCGTACACGATGTCGAGCGCGCCCTCGGTCGCGCCGAACGCGTCACCGAAGCTCGCGACGTCGACACCGAGCAGCTTCAGCTTGGTGGACGTGTCCGCGCCCGGGAAGGTTGCCTCGCCACCTAGTAGGTGGTCGGCAACGATCTCGGCCATCGTGTAGCCGGGGGCAATCAGTCCCCAGACCCGGCCTTCGATACAGGCGACTTCACCGATCGCCCACACTCCGGGCACCGACGTACGGCAGGCTTCGTCCACGACGACACCGCCGCGTTCGCCGATCGCCAGACCTGCTTCGCGACCGAGTTCGTCGCGCGGACGGACGCCGGTTGCGAACACCACCACGTCCGCCGGCAGATCGGGGCCGTCGGCAACAGCCATGGCCCGCGCCGCGCCTTGCGAGGTCAGCTTCACGCGCTGGCACTGCGTCTCGGTCAGTACTTCGACGTCGAGGTCCTCGATCAAGCGGGACAGTGCGGCACCGCCGCCCTCGTCGACCTGTAACGGCATCAACCGCGGTGCGAACTCGACGACCTTCGTCGCCGCGTCCAGCGCCCGCAGCGCACCGGCCGCCTCCAGCCCGAGCAGACCGCCACCGACGACGACACCGTTGACCTGCTTTCCTTCGGACTTGAGGCGCTCGACATACACGCGGAGCGCGGCGACGTCGTCGATGGTCCGGTAGACGAAGCAGCCTTGCGCATCGTTGTTCTTCACGGGCGGGACGAAGGCCGCGGAGCCGGTCGCCAGGACGAGTTCGTCGTACCCGACCTGCTCGCCGCGCGCGGTCGTGACGGTCCTCGCCGTGGTGTCGATCGAGGTGATCTGCACGCCCTTGCGCAGGTTCACGGCCGGGTCGTCCCAGAGCTCGGGGTCGCCGAGCGAGAGGTCGTGTGGGTCGCGGCCGGAGAAGTAGCTGGTCAGCGCGACCCGGTCGTACGGCAGCCGCGGCTCCTCCGCGAACACCGTGATGCGATAGGTGATCTCGGTGTCGCGCTGCCGCAGTGCCTCCACCAGCCGGTGGGCGACCATGCCACCGCCGACCACCACAACGTGCTTGGCCTTCTTGAGCTCTGCCATCGTCGCCCTCCTGCTCGGGACTGGTTCGGTCTCGCCGCGCCGGAGGCGGTCGAGCAGTTCGCCGACGGCGCCGGTGCAACTGCCGCACCCGGTCGTCGCCCGCGTCGTGGCGGCGATGCCGTCGACACTGTCGGCACCCCCACGCCAGGCCGCCTCGATCGCGGCCCTGGTAACCCCGTTGCACCGACACACCGTCGGCACCTTCTTGTCCGGTACGGCGGGCGCTGCAAGCAACCCGTCCGCGACCACCGGCGTCCCGCGGTCCGCCAGTAGAACCAATTCCGCAGCCACGTCCGGGGCGCCTACCACCACCGCCGACCGCACCACGCCGTCCCGTAGAACGGCCCGCACGTACCGACTGCCGTCCTCGAGCCGAACGACCTCGCCGTCCTCGTCCTTGTCTCCCAGACCAAGCACGTCCAGCCCACCCGCGGTCACGCGCACCACGTCGAAGTCCGGCGCGGCCGGTGCGACACCTGGACCAGCCAGCGTGGTGGCGAGCGCTCCAGCGTGCACCCACGCAGACGCCACGGTGCCGGTGAGGCGACCCTCGATCTCTGCGCAGTCCCCGATCGCATGGACGTTCGGGTCGTCGGGACTGGTCAGCGTTCGGTCGACGACGATTCCGCTGCGGACGGACAGTCCAGTAGCCAGTTCGGTCCGTGGACGGACGCCGCAGGCGACTACCAGGAGTTCGCCGAAGACCTGGCGTCCGTTGCGCAACCGCAGCGATCGGAACCGGCCGTCCTTCAGCTCGGTGCCGTCGAGCGTGGCGTTGAGGAGTACTTCGACGCCGAGCTCCCGCACCGCCCGCGTGACCCGTCGACCGGCAGACGCCCGGATCGTCTTGTCCAGCAGGGTTTCCCCGTCGTGGACCAGCGTCACCGCGACTCCGCGCTCACGCAGCGCACAAGCGGTCTCGACGCCGAGCACACCGCCGCCCAGCACCACCGCCCGCCGCGCCGATCCCGCCACCTCGACCACCGCCCGCGCATCGTCGACGGACCTCAGCAGCTGCCCACCGACGACGCCATCCGGGACGACCGGCATCGCGCCGGTCGCGAACACCAACCGGTCGTACGTGTGCTGATGACCATCGGAGTCCGTGACAACCCGCCGCGCGCGATCCACCGCGACCGCGCCGACCACCATTTCGTCGCCAACGGCAACCTCTGCGCGGCCGGCGACGTACTCCGTCAGCCGGCTCCGGTTGTACGACGGCTCGTCGCCGAGCACCGTCACGTCGTACGACGGCAGCAGTTCGGCCAGCCTGCGCCCGGCCATGCCACCGCCGATGATCACCACCTTCATGCGGACACTCCCGTCGCCGGCAGAGCAGCGGCGGTGACTTCGACGGCACACGCCTTGAATTCGGGCATTCGCGACACCGGATCGAGGGCATCGTTGGTCAGCTCGTTGACCGCCTCGACCCCACCGAAGTGGAACGGCACGAACACCGTGTCCGGCCGTACGTCGGTCGTCAGCCGCGCCGTCAGCACCATTGACCCACGCGCAGTACGCAACCGCACCGGACGCCCGTCACCGATCCCCAGCTGTGCGGCCACTCGCGGGTGAATCTCCGCGTACACCTCCGGCTCCGCCTCGGCCAGCTCGCGCACGCGACGCGTCTGCGCACCGCTCTGGTAGTGCTGCAGCAAGCGCCCGGTCACCAGATATATCGGCGCATCCGAGGACAGGTCATCCGCGACGGGTCGATGATCGACCGCCACGACGTGCGCCCGTCCGTCCGCCGTCGCGAACCCGTCCGCGAACAGCCGCGGCGTCCCCGGGTGGCCTTCCTCGGGCACCGGCCAGAACAACGCCTCACCAGCGTCCAGCCGAGCCCAGGTGATCCCCGAGTAGTCGGCCCTCCCGCCCGCACTCGCCCGCCGCAACTCCTCGAAGACCTCGGCCGGATCGGTCGAGAAGCCTGCGACGCCCAGCCGCTCGGCCAGCCCCGCGAAGACCGCAAGATCGCTCCGGACCTCACCCGGCGGCGCGACCGCCGTACGTCGACGCAGTACCCGGCCCTCGAGCGACGTCATCGTTCCGTCCTCTTCGGCCCACTGCGTCACCGGAAACACCACATCCGCCAGCAGCGCCGTCTCGGACGGCACGACGTCCGCGACCACCAGCAGGTCCAGTGCGGCCAGCCGATCCCTTACCGACCGGAGATTCGGCGCCGACACGAGCAGGTTGCTCCCGTGGACGAGCAGCGCGCGCGGGCCATCCGCCGTACCCAACGAGTCGATCAGCTCGACCGCACTCTTCCCGGGGCCGGGCAGGTCGTCCACGCCCCAGACACGCATCAGGTGCGCACGAGCCGCCGGGTCGGTAATGCTGCGGTAGCCAGGCAACTGATCCGCCTTCTGCCCGTGCTCGCGACCGCCCTGCCCGTTCCCCTGTCCCGTGATGCACCCGTACCCGCTCCCGAGCCGCCCCGGCAGCCCCAGCGCCAACGCAAGGTTGATACAGGCAGTGACAGTGTCAGTGCCCTTGCTGTGCTGCTCAGCCCCGCGCCCGGTCAGGATGAACGCGCCAGCGCCGCCGTGTACCGGTGCAGCGGCCGCCAGCACCCGCGCGGCCCGGCGGATCGTCGCGGCCGGCACACCGGTTACCCGCTCGGCCCGCTCCGGCCACCAGGAAGCCGTGGAGCGGATCAACAGGTCCGGATCCTCGACCCTCTCGCCCAGGAAGGCAGAGTCAGCAAGGCCTTCCTGGAAGACCACATGTGTCAGCGCGAGCACCAACGCGAGATCGGTGCCGGGCGTGGGCTGCAGATGAATGCCGCCGTCATCGGAGGTCAGTCCTGCCGTGGCCGAGCGGCGCGGGTCGACGACCAGAAGTCCACCCGCGTCCCTCGCCCCTTGCAGATGCGCGACCGCCGGCGGCATCGTCTCCGCGATGTTGCTGCCGACCAGCAGCACCGCCCCTGCGCCGCCCAGATCCGCCAGCGGGAACGGCAGCCCTCGGTCGATCCCGAACGCGCGGTTCGTCGCGGCCGCTGCCGACGACATGCAGAACCGCCCGTTGTAGTCCACGTTCGCCGTCTTCAACGCCACCCGGGCGAACTTCCCGAGCGCGTACGCCTTCTCGTTCGTCAGCCCGCCACCGCCGAACACGGCCACCGCATCATGACCGTGTGCCGACTGCAGCGCCCGGATCCGGTCGGCGACGAAGTCCAGTGCGGCATCCCAGCTCGTCTCCACCAGCTCGCCCGCAGCGTCCCGGACGAGCGGCATGGTGAGCCGATCCGGCGCCGTGAGTACCTCAGGAGCCGTCCAGCCCTTGCGACACAGCCCGCCTTCCCCGGCGGGGCGCACCTCCACGGCACCCGGTCGCGCGACCGGGTGCAGCGTGGTGGCGCACTGCAGAGCGCAGTACGGACAGTGAGTGGAGATAGCGCTCACACGCGCTCCTGGCTGAGCGGGCCACCCTTGCGCAGGTAGCAGAAGTACGTCACCGCCAGGCAGAGCACGTAGAACCCGCAGAACACGTACAGCGCCGGGATCAGCGAACCGAAGGTGCTCGTCGACATCGCGAACCCGCGCGGTACCAGGAACCCGCCGTACGCGCCGACCGCGGACGCGATCCCGATACAGGCCGCCGCCTCCCGCCGCGCCCGGCCCGGGTCGTCCGGCGTCGTCAGCCGGAACACCGCCGGGATCATCCGGTACGTCGACCCGTTGGCCGCGCCGCTCGCCACGAACAGGACCAGGAAGCTGATCAGGAACGCCGCGAAGCTCCCGGACTTGACCGACACGATCGCCGCCAGGATGCCGAGCCCCATCACCACGAACGAGCAGACCGTGATCCACGCGCCGCCGACCCGGTCGGCCAGCTTGCCGCCGAACGGCCGCGCCACCGACCCGACCAGCGCGCCGAGGAACGCGAAATGCGCCGGCGTGATGTCCGGGTACGTGGTCTTGATCAGCAGCGGGAACGCCGCCCCGAAGCCGATGAACGACCCGAAGGTGCCGATGTACAGGAACGAGATCACCCACGTGTGCGGGCGCTTCGCAGCGGCGATCGACGTACGGAACGACGAGTTCGCCACCGACAGGTTGGCCATCACCTTCCAGGCCCAGAACGCGGCCAGGAGGACCAGCGGCAGCCAGATCAGGCCCGCCCGGTTCAGCGACAGGCCCGCGCCGGCGACGATCACGATCGGCACCAGCAGCTGGACGACGGCGACGCCGAGGTTGCCGCCGGCCGCGTTGATGCCGAGCGCGAAGCCCTTCTCCTTCTCCGGGTAGAAGAACGAGATGTTCGTCATACTGCTGGCGAAGTTGCCGCCGCCGACGCCCGCGGTCGCCGCGACCAGGGCCATCAGCCAGAACGGCGTGTCCGGCCGGGTCATGAAGTACGACAGGCCCGCGGTCGGGATCAGCAGGAGCAGCGCGGAGAAGATCGTCCAGTTCCGCCCGCCGAACCGCGGTACGGCGAACGTGTACGGCAACCGCAGCGTCGCGCCGACCAGGCTCGGCAGCGCGACCAGCCAGAACAACTGGTTCGTGTCGTAGCCGAAGCCGGCCTTGGGCATCGACACCACGACGATGCTCCACAGCTGCCAGACCGAGAAGCCGAGGAACTCGGCGAAGATCGAGGGCCACAGGTTCCGCCGCGCGATCGCACGGCCCTTCCCGGCCCAGAACGTGGCGTCCTCGGGATCCCAGACGTCGATCCAGCGCCCGCGCCGCGGCGCCTCGACCGTGCCCACCGCGCCGCTCCCGTCGCGGGTGGCGACGGCCTCTGGTCGTGCCTCGAGCGTCATCGCAAGTCTCCGATCATCCGACCTCACTGATTAGGCCTGGACGTTATGACCGGGGTGTTTCCGCGTAGTCATCTTGTTGTTACGCCGCCGAAACGGCTCCCGCACACCCACTGCCGGGTGGTGAGAGATCGCGGGTACTGTGCCAGCGTGAACCGGTGGGCGTGGCGGGCGGCGATTGCCGCGGTACTGATCGGCTGGCTCGTGCTGGGCGCCGTGGGCGGCCCGGCGGTGGGGAAACTGAGCGAGGTCCAGCAGAACGACAACGCAAACTTCCTCCCGAAGCAGGCCGAGTCGACGTTGGTGGCCAACGAGTCGGCCAAGTTCGTCGACTCCAAGGCGCTGCCTTACTTCGTGCTGATCGAGCGTGAATCGGGGATCACCCCGGCGGACCTGGAGGCGGCCGAGGCGTTCATCGCCCGGATCCCGTCGCTGGACATCGGCGAGGGCAAGAAGCTGGGTTCCTATCTGACTGCTCCGGTCGCCGCTCCGATCCCGTCTGCGGATCACAAGGCGCTGCTGATCACCGTCCAGACGAACGGCGACCGCGCCGACGAGGTGGTCAAGCAGGGAACCACCGTGCTGTTCGCGGTCGCCGACACGCTGCGGACCGATATCAAGCAGCACCTCACACCGACCGGTCTGCAGGTGTACGTGACCGGTCCGGGCGGGGTTTTCGCGGACTTCGTGGTCGCGTTCAGCGGGATCGACGGGATCCTGCTCGGAGTCGCGCTGGCGGTCGTGTTCGTGATCCTGCTGATCGTCTACCGCAGTCCGATCCTGCCGATCGCCGTCCTGCTCACCGCGGTCTTCGGCCTCGCACTGGCCGCGTCCGTGGTGTATCCGCTCGCCAAGAACGGCGTACTCCAGCTGAACGGCCAGAGCCAGGGCATCCTGTTCATCCTGGTCGTCGGAGCGTCGACCGACTACTCGTTGCTGCTCGTCTCTCGTTACAAAGAGGAGTTGCACGACTACGAGAACAAGTACAAGGCGATGCGGGTCGCGTGGCGGGCCTCGATCGAGCCGATCGCGGCCAGCGCGGCCACCGTCATCCTCGGTCTGCTCTGCCTGCTGCTCTCCCAGCTCGGCAGCACGAAGGGCCTCGGCCCGGTCGGCGCGCTCGGCATCGGCGGCGCGTTCGTCGCGGCGATGACGTTCCTGCCCGCGATCCTGCTCGCCTTCGGCCGGCGGATCTTCTGGCCCTCGATCCCGCGCGTCGACCACGTCCACTCCCGCGACCAGGTCGGCGGGCGGCGGCTCTGGGGACGCATCTCCGGGCTGGTCGGCCGGCGTTCGCGCCGGGTCTGGGCGATCACCGCGCTGGCCTTGCTGGCGTGCGCGGCGTTCCTGCCGACGTTCAAGGCCAGCGGTACGTCGCAGGAGGACCTGTTCCTGAACACGGTGGAGTCTGTCACCGGCCAGCAGCAACTGGCCAAGCACTTCGATGCGGGCGCCGGTACGCCGGTGCAGATCCTCACGCCGGTCGGTGAAGTAGATCGGGTCGTGCAGACCACTCTCAAGGTCGACGGCATCAGCGCGGCATCCGCGTCGACCGCTCCTGGCGTACCGCCGAAGGTCGTCGACGGCAAGGTGCTGGTGCAGGCCACTCTCAAGGTCCAGGCCGATTCACCGGAAGCGACGAAGGTCGTCAAGCATCTGCGGTCCTCGTTGGACTCGGTCAGCCCGGACATCCTGGTCGGCGGCAACACCGCGATCAACCTCGACGTACTCGACGCCGCGCAGCGCGATCTTCGCGTCATCATCCCGACGATCCTCGCGGTGATCTTCGTCGTACTGATGCTGCTGCTGCGGTCGCTGGTCGCCGCCGTACTGCTGGTGATCGCGAACGTGCTGTCCTTCGGCGCGACGGTCGGGGTGAGCGCGCTGATGTTCAACCACGTCTTCAAGTTCCCCGGCGCGGATCCGGGTATCCCGCTCTACGCGTTCGTCTTCTTGGTTGCCTTAGGCATCGACTACTCGATCTTCCTGATGACCCGCGTCCGCGAGGAATCCCACGACCACGGCACCAGACCCGGCATCCTGGTAGGCCTCGCTGTCACCGGCGGCGTCATCACCTCAGCCGGCGTAGTCCTGGCCGCCACCTTCTCCGCCCTAGCCGTCCTCCCCATCCTCTTCCTCGTCCAAATAGCCTTCATGGTCGCCTTCGGCGTCCTCCTGGACACCACCGTCGTCCGCTCTCTCCTCGTCCCCTCCCTGGCCCACGACCTGGGCCCCCGAGTCTGGTGGCCCAGCAAACTCTCCAAGGCGAGCCAAGAAGAAGGCGATAGCGGGCTTAGGCCCAGGTAGCGGCCATTCCTTTGCTAGGCGATGGCGTCGAGGGTTGGCCAGGGCGGGCCTGCGCGGAGGAGGCGCAGGAACTCCTCGCCGTAGTGCGTGCGGTTCGGGAACTGGTCGTTGATGTCCCAGCGCCAGGCGGCGACCATGGCGAGGACCAGTTGGCGGCAGTCGTCCAGGAGTGCTTGGTCGATGTTCGGGTAGTGGTCGCAGACTGCTTCGGGGACGTGGGCGAGGTCGAACTCGACAGGCCCGCGGCAGCAGGTCTCGAAGTCGATGAAGAGTGGGCCGTCGTTCGTGCTGAGGAGGTTGCCCGGGTGTGGTTCGCCGTGGAGCAGTTGCTCCGGAGCGCCGCGGTCCTCGATCGCCTGGCGGAGGCTTTCTAGTCTGCTACGGAGGAACGCGCGGTCCGCCTCGGCGAGCTCCGGTGAGAGTGACGGGTTGGCAACGAGCTCTTGTGCCTCCGCGATTCGGTCCGTGAAGCGTGGGATCGGCACATCGACCTTGCGCATCCCGACATGCAGCTGCTCCAGCGCGTTGGCAAAGTCGGCCGGCGAGATGTCAGGTGCCGCCGGTTCGTAGTAGACCCACAGCGTGATCGCGAACCCATCGCGCTTGTACACAAGCGGATCCACCCGAGGCTCCAAGGCGGCCACCGGGGATCCGACCTCGGCGAGCCGCTGAGCGAGCTCGATCTCGCGCTGTGCAACCTCTTGCCCCTCAGGTGCGACCCGGGCGAAGACGTCGCATGGCGTCAGACGCAGCGCCAGCTTGTTCGAGTTGTGGAGAACGATCGCGTCGTCGGCTGCCAGGTCGAGCGATGCGGCGACCGAAGCCGCAGCCGCGATCGCACGGGTGAGCTCAGGCATCTCCATGACTGGCCAAGCTACACGCGCGATCTTCCGCTGTCCTTCGTATTAGCGTGGGCGGCATGCAGACGTTCGAGGGGCGGATCGTGGTCAACGACGGTGGCGGAGCCTGGGTTGAGGTGCCCGGCGAGGTGATTCTTGCGTTGGGTGGGGGTGGGCGGATCCCGGTGCGGGCGGCGTTCGACGGGGTCGAGTATCGGGGATCGATCGCGTCGATGGGCGGATGTATGGCGCTCGGGATGTTGAAGAGCATCCGGAGCGAGTTGGGCAAAGGTGACGGGGACACCGTGAGCGTGACTGTGGAGCAGGACACGGCTGAGCGGACGATCGAGGTACCGAAGGACCTCGCGGCCGCGCTGGCCAAGGAGGGCTTGCGGGAGGCGTTCGACAAGCTTTCCTACAGCCACCGGCGCGAGCATGTAAACGCGATCAACGACGCGAAGCGGCCCGAGACGCGCCAGCGCCGGATCGACAAAGCACTGGAGATGCTCAGGACTTCTTGAGCGAGGCGAGTTCGGTCCGGTTGGAGACGCCGAGCTTGGCGTACACATGGGCCAGGTGGGTCTTCACCGTCCCGCGGCTCATGAACAGGCGTTCGCCGATCTCGGGGTTGCTGAGACCTTCAACGGCGAGGTCGACGACCTGTTGCTCGGTCGGCGTGAGGCTCCCCCAGCCGGAGGACGGCCGTCCACGGGCTCCGCGCGTACGGCGTACATACGCGACAGCCTCGTCCAACGACAGCGGCGGCTCGTCCGATAATGGCAGGTCAGGATGGTCAGGCGGTGTGGCCAGGCCTAGGTCCACGCGGGCAGCGGACGCAGCTGTGGCCAGGCGGCCAGCGTCGGCGACCCGATTGGTGTGGTTTGCCAGCAGAGCAAGGGATTCCAGGCTCTCGATGATGTACGTGCGTAGCCGATGGTCGACCCGGATCGTCAACGCCTGGTGCAACAGGTCCGCCGCCTTATCCGGCTCCGCGGTGATCGCGACCCGGCCGAGTTGGTCGAGCGCATCAGCGAGGATCCGCGGCAAGTTGTAGCGACGAGCCAGTACGACGGCACGTTCAAGCACCCCAGAAGGGTCCCGGCCATTCGCGCGCAGAGCCGCCGCCACCGACGGCAGCAGCATCGCAGGTACGAACGTGTCGGCGAGCGGACTGTCCTCCGCGGTCTCACGGGCCGTCCACTCGACGGCAGCGTCGTACTCGCCGCTCCAGTACGAGATCAGCCCCATCACCTGCCCGAGATTCGATACGACGGCGCCCGCGGTCTCGGCCAACTCGAGGAGCGGCTGCATCAGCGAGCGCGCTTCGTCGAGCCGACCGGTCCGCACCAGCAGGCTCGCCAGTTGTCCTCGCGCGGTCCCGACGCGGTGGAAGTCGGCGAGCGGTTCGGCCGCGGCGAGGGCGCGTTCGGCGAGTTCGACGGCCTTCACGGGTTCGCCGGTCGACATCAGGCTCTCCGACCACACCGTCAGCACGGTCGAGGCGATGCCACGCTCGCCGCTGCTGATCAGGCTGTCGGCAGCCAGATCGAGCAGCGGCCGCAGCTCGTCATGCCGGTCCCACAACGAAAGCAGCACGCACTGCAGGGCGATGTTCGCGTTCCGCGCCGGCTCGTCGTCCCCGGCCAGCCGCACCCCCTCGGCGGTCAGATCCCACGCCTTCTGGAAGTCGGTGAAGAACTCGCCGACCGCCACCAGCGCCAGGAACAGCGACCGCAGCCGATCGTCACCCAACTCGGTGGCGAGCGCCAGCCCGCGCCCCGCCGCGTCGTACCCGAACGGATCGACCGTGTCGGCAACCGTCGCGTAGCCGTACAGCAAACGGGCCTGGAGCAACGACCGGTCGTCCGGCGCCAGCTCGATCGCGCGGCGCAGGTAGCCGATGCCCTCGGTACCGGTCGCCTGCAGGTTCCACAACCAGCGCAAAGCGGCGGCAAGGCGACGACCACGGTCGGGATCCGCCGCCGACAGACCGTGCTCCAGAGCGGTGCGGTAGTTCTCCCGATCAGGCTCGATCCGCGCCCGCCAGGCCTCGCGATCCACGTCCAGCAAGGGCTCCGCGGTCTCCGCGACAGCGAGGTAGTGCTCGAGGTGACGGTCGCGTGTCGCCTCGGCCTCGCCGGCCTCGACCAGGCGCGCTGAGGCATACTCACGGATCGTCTCCAGCAGGCGATAACGCCCGTCCTCCGCCACGACAAGCGATTTGTCGACAAGCCGCGCGAAATCCTCGAGTACGACGCCGCACACAGCGGTGGCCGCGTCGAGGTCGAATCCGCTGGCGAAGACCGCGAGCCGCCGGAACACCTCGCGCTCGCCCGCAGAGAGCAGGTCGTAACTCCAATCGATGGAAGCGGCCAGCGTCTGCTGGCGGGCCGCGACGCCGCGAACGTTCTTCGTCAGCAGGCCGAACCGATCGCTCAGACCCGCCTCGATCTGCTCCGGAGTCAGCGTGCGAAGCCAGGCGGCGGCGAGCTCGAGCGCCAAGGGCATGCCGTCCAAGCGGACACAGATGGATCGGATCGCCTGCTCCGACTCAGGAAACTCCCCGCCGGCGCGCTCGAGAAACAGGGCCCGTGCCTCATCCGGAGCAAGCGCAGGCACCCGCCAGATCGCCTCACCGGGCAGGTCGAGCGGCTCCCGGCTGGTCGCGAGGACCGACACCTCCGGACACCCGGTGTGCAGCGCGAGGACGAACTCCGCCACCGCGTCGATGATCTGCTCGCAGTTGTCCAAGCAGATCAGCGCCCGCTTGTTCCGCAACTGCCCGAGCAGCAGGCGGTCCCCGGACTCTACGAGCAGACCGATCGCAGCAGCGACTGCCTCCGGGATCTGCCCACTGTCGGTGACCGCGGACAGGTCGACCCACCAGACGCCGTCCGGCCAGCGTTCGGCCAGTTGAGCTGCCGTCTGGGCAGCCAACCGGGTCTTTCCGCTTCCGCCCGGGCCGGTCAGAGTGACGAGTCTGCTGCCGGAAAGCTGGTTCCGGAGCGCGGCGACCTGGGTCAGACGGCCGACGAAGCTGGTGAACATCACCGGGAGGTTGTTCGGCACCTGATCGAGCGAGCGCAACGGCTCGGTCGTCGCCGTCAGCTCGAGGATCCGCTCGGGCGAGCCAAGATCACGCAGCCGATGTACGCCGAGATCAGCAACGCCACCGACGCCGATCGCTGTTGTTGCCGTCAGCAATGTCTGCCCGGGATTGGCGATTGCCAGCAGTTGCTCAGCGTGTCGGACAGCCACCGCGGTCGTTGACGCAGAGTGCAGGGCGATGCGGAGCAGCTCACCCGCCGGCCCCCGCGACGCTGCCTCCCGGAGCTCCTGCGCCGCAGCGATCGCGTCGCCGGCCTCGTCGTACACAAGGACGGGCCAGCCGGCGTCGCGGCGTACGACCAGCTCCCCCGGCAGCTCCGCGGCCAGTCCGGCCAGGCGTGCGTAGGCGGGCGCGCTCGTGGCACCGGCGTACGACGCAGCAAGAACGGTCACCCCACCCATGCCGGTCAGTCTGCCATTTCACTGTGTCGGGTCGCCGTTGTCGACGGTATTCGTTACCCTCCCGGCAGGGGGTCGAGGAGAGTGAGGAGCCTGATGGCAGACACCACATCGACTGACCACGGACGATTCGCACTACCGACCAAGAATCTGCCCGCACCGCAAGTCCGCGACCTTCCCGAGCCGCCCACCAACACCTGGAAGATCATCGGCCCCGGCATGGTCGGGGCCGGGGTGGGGCTGGCCTCGGGTGAGTTCATCCTCTGGCCGTACATCTCCAGCCAGATCGGCCTGGTGTTCCTCTGGGGCGCCGTCGTCGGCGTGGTGGTCCAGTGGTTCCTGAACATGGAGATCGAGCGGTACACGCTGGCAACTGGTGAGACGGCGTTGACCGGCTTCAACCGGTACGGCAAGCACTGGGGCCTGTTCTTCGCGATCATGACGTACTTCGCGAACATGTGGCCCGGCTGGGCGACCAGCTCGGCGTCGATGCTCACGTATCTGTTCGGCGCCGGCGACCCGCGCTGGATCGCGATCGGCATGCTGCTGCTGATCGGCGCGATCCTGACCTTCGCGCCGGTCGTCTACGTGATGCTGGAGCGGCTGATCGCGGTGAAGATCGCGGCCGTCGCGCTGCTGGTGATCCTCGCGCTGGTGTTCGCGATCCGGGCCAAGACGTACGGCGCGCTCGGCGACGCGGTCACGCACCCGCAGTTCCCGGCCGAGCAGCTCGGATTCGCGCTGGTGATGGGCGCGATCGCGTACGCCGGTGCGGGCGGCGGGCAGAACCTTGTCCAGAGCAACTGGATCCGGGACAAGGGATTCGGCCAAGGCGTGCACGTGCCGCGGCTGACCTCGCCGGTGACAGGTGAGAACGAGGCCGATCCGACCGCCAACGGGTACACGTTCACGCCGGACGAGGCGAACCTGGCCCGCTGGAAGCGCTGGTGGAAGTTCGCGAACATCGAGCAGGCCGCGACGTTCGTCGCGATCACCGTGGTCACGATCGTGTTCACGTCGATGCTCGCCCACGCCACCCTCTTCGGGAACCCGGACGTCAAGAACAACATCAGCTTCCTGAAGATCGAGGGCACGACGCTGCAGACGCTCGTCGGCGGGTGGTTCGGCTACCTGTTCTGGGCGATCGGCGCGTTCTCCCTGTTCGCCGCGGCGGCGGGCATCGTGGACTACACGTCGCGCCTGTCGTCCGACATGATCAAGGCCCGCTACCTGCGCGAGTCCAGGATCAGCGAGTCCAAGCTGTACTTCTGGCTGGTCTGGGGACTGGTTGCCTTCGGCATCATCGTCCTGCTGGCCGGCCTGACGCAGCCGCTGGTGCTCCTGGTCATCTCCGCCTGCACCGCCGGCACCATGATGTTCGTGTACTCCGGTCTGCTCTGGTGGATGAACTCGCGGGCCCTCCCCCGCGCCATCCGCATCACCACGTTGCGCACCGCGGTACTGGCGTTCTCGTTCCTGGCATTCGGATTCCTTGCCGTCTTCACCATCATCGACCAGGTCAAGAAGCTCTAGGTCGGCCGTCAGCCGAGGAAGGCCACGGCGGCTTCCTCGGCTGCGGTACGTCGTACCACCTGGACGCCGCTGCGCTCGCGGACCGTGCGGTAGACCTCGACCGACGCCTTCAGGGCGCGCAGACAGTCCTCGCGATCTGCCGTCGCGACGGTCTCCCGCAGCGCCGGCAGGAGCTCCGGCGCGATCGTTTCCAGCCGTCGTACGCCGGCCGGCCGCGTGGTCCGCCCGATCCCGGCCAAGGGCGCGATCGCGGCTGCACGGATCATGCCGAGCGCTTCGATCGCCTCGAACAGCTCGCCCCGGGCGATCTTGACGGCGGTGTAGTGCACCCAGACCCAGACGCGGTCCTCGATCAACTGTGCGTCGGGCTGCGGCCAGCTCGGCGCGGACTCCGCGAGCACCCCATCGACAGTGTCGTCGCGCTGCCACAACACGAGCCCGTTCTCTACCCGGGACCGATAACCGTCAGGCGTGACGAACTTCAGGTCGACATGCACCAGCGGCGGCCCGAGCAACGCGATCAGCAACCGCGGCTCACCCACATGCTCCCCGGTGAAGCTGGACAGCAACGGCCCGACCCGTCCCGCGAACTTCTTCGCCTCGGCCAGGCACTCCGGCTGCCCCTCCGGCGTACACACCAGCACGAGATCCAGATCCGAATACTCATCACTGGTGCCCGAGGCAACCGATCCGCCCACCACCACCGCGAGCATCCTCGCATCGGCAGCAGCCTCCGCCACAACCCTCTCCGCAAGCCCCCGCAGGTGCTCCGGTACGCCGACCAGCTCCACACTTCCTCCTCAATCAGGTCAGCAGGCCATCATCACCCACCACCCACCCAGGAGGCCACCGAATTAGACACGCGGCCCGTATGCCTCCGGGGTGCCGTTGGCGGTGGTGAAGAGTGAGTAGACCGAGGTTGTGGCGGTGATGAAGAGGCGGTTGCGCTTGGGGCCGCCCCAGGTGAGGTTGGAGACGGTCTCGGGGACCAGGAGCTTGCCGAGGAGAGTGCCGTCGGGGTGGTAGATGTGGATGCCGTCGGCCGCGCTCGCCCAGACCCGGCCTGCCGTGTCGAGGCGGAAGCCGTCGAAGATGCCGTTGCCGCACTCGGCGAACAGTTCGCCGCCGGACAGCTTGTCGCCATCGACGGTGAAGACACGCATCGTGCCCTCCTCCGAGTCGGAGATGTAGAGCAACGACTCGTCCGGCGAGAACGCGATCCCGTTCGGCCGGTTGAAGTCGTCGGCCACGCGGGTCAGCGCACCGTCCGTCCCGACGCGGTACACATGGCAGCCGCCGGTCTCGATCTCGCCCTTGTAGCCCTCGTAGTCGCTGTCGATCCCGTACGCCGGATCCGTGAACCACACCGAGCCGTCGCGCTTGACCACGACGTCGTTCGGGCTGTTCAGCCGCTTGCCGTCGTACTCATGGGCGAGGACGGTGATGCCGCCGTGGTGCTCGGTCCGCGTGACGCGCCGGTTGCCGTGCTCGCAGCTCACCAGGCGGCCCTCGGTGTCGCGGGTGTGGCCGTTGGTGTTGCCGGCCGGGTGCCGGAAGACGGAGACCTGGTACGACGTCTCGTCCCAGCGCAGGATGCGGTCGTTCGGGATGTCGCTCCAGAGCAGGTACCGGCCCGCGGCGGAGTACACCGGGCCCTCGACCCAGCGCCCGCCGGTCCACAGCCGCTCGAGCCGGCTGTCCCCACGGGTCCCGGCGAACCGGTCGTCGAGCTGCTCCCAGACGGCCGGCGCGATCCCTGCCGACGGCTCGAGAATTCCCGTCATCACGACTCCTCACAAACTCGGCTGCAAACGCTTTCAGCTGAGCCTATCCGGGGTCCTACCGCTGTGCGCCTTGAACGGTGGACAACCACGACCAGACGGACGTGGTCGCGGTGATGAAGAGGCGGTTGCCCTTGGGGCCGCCGAAAGTCAGGTTGGACACGACGTTGGGCAGCAGCAGCTTGCCGATCAGAGTGCCGTCCGGGTCGAAGCAATGCACGCCCTCGTGCGTCGCCGCCCAGACCCGGCCAGCGATGTCCACCCGGATCCCGTCGAACATCCCGGCCTCGCAGGGCGCGAACACCTCACCGCCGGTCAGCTTCTCGCCCTCGACGCCGAACCGCCGGATGTGCTTCCCCGGCGTGTCGACGACGTACAACTGCTGCTCGTCGCGCGTGAACGCGAGGCCGTTCGGGCGGGTGAAGTCGTCCGCGACCACGGTCAGCACGCCGTCCGGCGCGATCCGGTAGACGTGGCAACCGTCGAGCTCCTGCTCGGCCGCGTGACCCTCGTAGTTCGAGGTGATCCCGTACGGCGGATCGGTGAACCAGATCGATCCGTCGCTGTGTTCGACCACGTCGTTCGGGCTGTTCAGCCGGCGTCCGTCCAGGTGCGACGCGAGCATCGTCCGGCTGCCGTCGTGCTCCGTCCGGACGACCTGGCGATCGCCCTGCGAGCAGCTGATCAGGCGGCCGGCGCGATCGATGGTATTGCCGTTGACGTAGCCGGACGGTTCGCGGAACACGCTGACGTGTCCGGAGATCTCGTCCCAGCGGAGCATCCGGTCGTTCGGGATGTCGCTGAAGATCAGGCAGCGCCAGGCGGGCGAGTACGCCGGTCCTTCGAGCCAGCGACCGCCGTCGTACAGGCACTCGACGTACTCGTCGCCGGCGATCCGGGCGAAGCGCTCGTCGAGCACCACCAACTCGGCCCGGATCCGCGGCAAGGTGTTGGTCAGGGTGATCGTCATGACCGAACCATATCCTGCTATCATCGACTTCAACAGAACCAGATATGGATTTGAGTGCAAATGACCATAGATGATGTGGATCACAAACTCCTGGCGGCGCTCCAGGAGGACGCCGGCCAGTCGTATGCCGCGCTCGGGCAGATCGCCGGGTTGTCGGCCGGATCGGCCCACGAGCGGGTCCGCAAGCTGAAGGCGGCGGGCGTGATCCGCCGTACGACGATCGACGTCGACCCGGCCGCGCTCGGCCGCGGCGTCCTGGCGTTCGTCATGCTCGAGGCGAACGCGTGGATGGGCGACGAGCCGACCCAGCAGGCGTTGCGCGACATCCCGGCGGTCGAGGAGGCGCACATCATCGCGGGGCCGGCGTCCGTGCTGGTGAAGGTCCGGACGACGACCACCGAGGACCTGCAGGCGACGCTGCGCGCCCTCCACCAGCTCGACGGCGTCACCAGCACCCAGACGATCGTCGTCCTCGAGTCGTACTTCGAGCGCGACTACCCGATCGGCCGGCCGGACACTTCGGTCGACGGGATGTGAGCAACGCCGTACTCCCTGAGAGGGTGGTTGACCCTAGACTCGGGCCAGCCGAAGGGAGTCAGCTGTGACCGACAGCAAGCAGATCACCAAGGTCCTGGTCGCCAACCGGGGCGAGATCGCCGTCCGGGTCGTCCGGGCCGCCGCCGACGCGGGGCTGGGCAGCGTCGCGATGTACGCCGACCAGGACCGGGACGCGCTGTTCGTCCGGCTGGCCGACGAGGCGTACGCGCTGGACGGGTCGACACCGGCCGACTCCTACCTGAACATCGCCAAGATCCTGGACGTGGCGGCGCGTTCCGGCGCGGACGCCGTGCATCCCGGCTACGGGTTCCTGGCCGAGAACGCCGAGTTCGCCCAGGCCGTGCTCGACGCCGGGCTGATCTGGATCGGGCCGCCGCCGTCGGCGATCGACTCGCTCGGCGACAAGGTCAAGGCGCGGCACATCGCGGAGAAGGTCGGCGCCCCGCAGGTGCCTGGCACGCCGGATCCGGTCAGTGGTGCTGATGACGTCGTCGCCTTCGCCGCGGAGTACGGGCTGCCGATCGCGATCAAGGCGGCGTACGGCGGTGGCGGTCGCGGGATGAAGGTCGCCCGGACGATGGAGGAGATCCCGGAGCTGTTCGAGTCCGCGACCCGCGAGGCGACCAGCGCGTTCGGGCGCGGCGAGTGCTTCGTCGAGCGGTACCTGGACAAGCCGCGGCACGTCGAGACCCAGTGCCTGGCCGATGCCCACGGCAACGTTGTCGTCGTGTCGACGCGGGACTGCTCGCTGCAGCGGCGGTACCAGAAGCTCGTCGAGGAAGCACCGGCGCCGTACCTCTCCGATGAGCAGCTGTCGATCCTGTACTCGTCGTCGAAGAAGATCCTGCGCGAGGCGGGGTACGTCGGGGCGGGGACGTGCGAGTTCCTGGTCGGGCAGGACGGCCTGATCTCGTTCCTCGAGGTGAACACGCGGCTCCAGGTCGAGCACCCGGTCTCCGAGGAGGTCACCGGGCTGGATCTGGTGCGGGAGATGTTCCGGATCGCGAACGGCGAAGAGCTCGGGTACGACGACCCGGTGGTGTCGGGGCACTCGATCGAGTTCCGGATCAACGCGGAGGACGGCGGGCGCGGGTTCCTGCCGGCGCCGGGGACGCTGACGCGGTGGCACGCGCCGTCGGGTCCCGGGGTGCGGCTCGACGGTGGGTACGACCAAGGCGAGACGGTGCCGGGCGCATTCGACTCGCTGGTCGCGAAGCTGATCGTCAGCGGTCGCGATCGCCAGCAGGCGCTGGAGCGTTCGCGGCGGGCGTTGCGTGAGTTCGTCGTGGAGGGGATGCCTACGGTCATCCCGTTCCATCAGGCTGTGGTGTCGGATCCTGCGTTCGTCGGCACCGACGGGTTCAAGGTGCACACCCGGTGGATCGAGACGGAGTACGACAACCAGCTCACGCCGTACGAGGGTCCGCTCGGCGAACCGTCCGAGGACGGCGAACGCGAGAAGGTGACGGTCGAGGTCGGCGGCAAGCGACTCGAGGTCGTACTGCCAGCTGGGCTCGGCGCTGTTGGGGGCGCCGTTGCTACTGCCTCCAAGAAGAAGCCATCCCGGCGCGCCGGCGGAACCAAGAACTCCGCCGCCTCCGGTGACTCGCTCACCTCACCGATGCAGGGCACCATCGTCAAGATCGCCGTCGAGGAAGGCGCCACCGTCGCCGAGGGCGACCTGATCGTCGTCCTCGAGGCCATGAAGATGGAACAACCCCTCAACGCCCACAAATCCGGCACCGTCACCGGCCTCTCGGCCGAAGTAGGCGCCACAGTCTCCGCCGGCGCCCCCATCTGCGAAATCAAGGACTAGCCCCGCCGCTCCCGGTGAACAAACCGCCGCCCAGAGGATCTCGCCTGCCTGCGGACCCTTCCGCTCAACCACCACGAACCCGCCCAGTCTGCGGAAAGAATTGGTCATCTGGCGCCGATTTGTTTCCGCTGACCTGGCTCTGTCCTGATGTCGATTCGGTGGCGTCCTGGACGGATTGACAGACAGTTCTCAGGTTTTCGCTGTAGGTTCCGTGCAGGCATTCTGGTGAGGAGGGTTACTGCATGTCCAAGAAGACCCATCAGCAGCAGCTGGCGGTGCGGAAGGCGAAGCGGCAGGCCGAGCGGGACGCCGAGCGGCGACGGCAGCGGCGGAACCTGGCGATCACGGTCGCCTCGGTCGCGACGGTGGTCGTGGTCATCGTCGGGGTCTTCGTGGTGTTCGGGGTCGGCGGTGACGACAAGCCGGCAGCGGGCGACCAGCCGGCCGCCGCGCCGGAGAACAAGGCGACGAGCATTCCGACCGCGATGGCCGCTGCGCCGAAGCGGGCGACGCCCCTCGCCTCCGAGGTGAGCTGCACGTACAAGAAGAGCACCGAGCCGGCCAGCAAGAAGGTGAACCCGCCTGCCGACGGGAAGACCAAGGCAACGGGTACGTCGAAGGTCAGCCTGAACACGTCGATCGGCGACCTGCAGCTCACGCTCGACAGTGCGCTGGCGCCGTGCACGGTGAAGAACTTCCTGAGCCTGGTCGGGCAGAAGTACTTCGACAACACCAAGTGTCATCGGCTGACCGTTGGCGAAGGTCTGCAGGTGCTGCAGTGCGGCGACCCGACCGGGAGCGGGTCCGGCGGTCCGGGGTACAGCTTCGCGGACGAGGTCTATCCGACGCTGAAGTACGGGCGGGGCATTCTCGCGATGGCGAACTCCGGGGCGAACACGAACGGGAGCCAGTTCTTTATCGTGTACGGCGATGCGTCGGGTTTGACGCCGCAGTACACGGCGTTCGGGACGATCGACGAGCCGAGCCTGAAGCTGATCGACAAGGTCGCGGAGACAGGTGTGACACCGCAGAACGGGCCGCAGGACGGCACGCCGATCACACCGGTGGAGATCAAGACAGCAACTGCGGCAGCCTGATTCAGAACGATTGCGCCGCCCGTCCCCTGCAGGGGGCGGGCGGCGCGGTGTTTGTAGGAGTCAGGCGAGTAGGCCGTATCTCGAGCGGGGCCAGGCCAAGAGGGCGTGGATCTGGGTTATGCCGGACTGCTGGAGCAGCTCGACCGAGCCTTCACCGAAGTTGTAGAGGTTGGTGGCGGGGTCCCGGGTGGTGGTCCAGTTGTAGTCGGCGTACGACTGCATAGCCTTGCGGTAGCGGGGATCGGGGGCGACCGAGTCCAGGATCAGCAGGTTCTTGAACCAGATCGAGTTGAACGCAGCGCCCTGCTTCGCCAGGATCTCGGGCGTGTTGTAGAACGCCAGCGAGGCGGAAGCGACCGACTTCGCGTCCCTCAGGTACTGCGGATTACCAGTTGCCTTGAACAACAACACCCCGGCGCCGAGCATGACGCCCTGGTTGTAGCTCCACTGGGTCTTCTCGACGTTGCCGGCCAGGTCGATGTGGTCCCAGTACAGGCCGTTCGGCGCGAGCATGCAGTCCTGCGCCCACTTGTACATCCGCTGCGACCAGGTCAGGTACGACCGGTCCCGCGTCAGCAGGTACAGGTGCGCGCCGAGCTCCGCGCCCGGTCCGTTCGAGATCGTGTTGCGGTCCTGGCTCCACGGGGCCTGGGTCCAGTAGACGCCGCCTGCGCACGGGTGCGACGGATCGGTGTCCCAGCCGTGGACGACGAGCGCGAAGATGTCCTTGGCGCGGGCGAGCGCGGCGCGGTCACCGGTCCGCTTGTACCGCTGGATCAGGTTCAGCCCGATCCATTCGTTGTCGTCGTAGAACTTGTCCCCGCCCTGACCGTTCGGCGGCCGGACGTAGGAGTCGTACCCGGTCGGCGTGGTCCCGGCGTTCCAGTAGTACTCGTACGCCGCGATCCGCCGGTCGGCCTCCGCGGAGCCCTTCCGGCCCGCACCCGGCACGCCGGCCAGGTCCTCGGCCGCGATCGCCGCCTGCGAGTACGGCCAGACGTACGAATAGGCGTTGGTCTGCGTGTTCGGGTACTCCTCGAGCAGCAGACCACCCTTGCCGGCGTCGAAGTACTTGTTGATCGCGTCGTACGACGCGCGCGCCCGGACTGCCGAGCTGTGGTCGGTCCCCGCGTCGGCCGTGGTCATGCCGAGCGAGGAGACGACGGTGACCGCGAGTACCCCGGCGGCCAGACGGGTTGATATACCAAATTTCCTGCGCATCGACCGATTCCTCCTGGGCGGTGGCGGTTGACATCGATGTCACGTTCTAACCGGCGCACGGACACCGCGTCAATGGCTCAGCGACCAGGCTCTTCGGCAACATTGGTTGGTATATCAAGAGGCTTGGCCGGGAAGCTGATCCAGCCGGACTTCAGATGCAGCCGGATCCGCACCTGGTCGGCGGTCAGCACCCGCTTCCCCTTCGACCCGACGGCCTCGACGGTCAGCGCCCGCCCGCCGCCCGGCCCGATGCCGGACCGCTTCAGCACCCGCACGTACCGGATCGACCCGACGGCGAAGACAGACTGCATGTCGGCGGCCGACCGCGTCACGGTCCACGTCACGTTCGGGTTCCCGTTCTTCGGGTACGCGTCCCAGCTGTCCGCCTTCGCCAACTGGTACGGCACCTCACCGGTCGCGGTCGCCCCACCGTTCGAGGACGAGAACTCGGCGATGATCGGCTTCCCCTTGTACAACCGGATCTGCCCCACGGTGGCCGCGATCGCGTTGTTCGTCGACGTCTCCTCCGAGTCGTACCCGCCGTACACCTGGCACGACGTCGTGTCGCACAGGTCGTACGCCTTCCGAGTCGCGCGATCGCGATGGAAGACCGAGTAGGTGCGCGCGGCAACGGCCTGGGCCTGCAGCGCGGCCGGCCTCCAACTGGAGACGGCCTCCCGCGGTACGACGCCGCGCAGGTAGTACTCCAGGGGTACGACGTTCACCGTGTCCAGGTGAGTCCCGGACACGTCGATCGCCCGCAGCGCGCCGCGATACCGGCGTACGGCGCCGCTCGGCAGGATCAGCCCGATCACGGCGGGCCCTTCGAACTGCGCCATGCCGGTGAACGTCTTGTACAACGTCCACTTCTTCGTCTTCGCGTCGTACGAGCTGAGCTTCGTCCCGTGCTCGCCGTTCGGGTCGATCGACCACTGGTTCCGATTCGATGCCTTGGGCAACACATAGACCTTGCCAGTGGCAAAGGACCGGACGCTGAGCTTGTTGACTGCTCCGACCCGTACGCCGTCGGTGGTGTCGGCGCTGACCCGGACCCGGATGCTCCCGGTCGCCCTCCCGGTCGTCGTACCCGGATAGTAGAAGTCGAGGATCTGCTTCACCGACTTCCCGGCCAGCGCCGCGCCCTGGGCGCCGTACTGCGACAGCCCGCGGCCGTGCCCGAACCCGCGACCCATGATCGTCGTGTCCGGCACCGTTGCCGTGGGCACGATCTGGCGGGCCTGCGCGGTCGCGCTGATCACCGTGGACGACAGGACGACGGCCGCGATCGCACGTTTCCTCATGAAGCTCTCCCGTACACAAGATTGACCTGACGTGTGCGGCGGTCCCAGACGAGCCAGCCGCGCTGGAACTTCTGCCGGGAGCCGCCCGGCACGCGGTAGGCGTCGGTGACCGGCAGCCCGAGCCGCGCACTGCCGGCGCCCAGCCGGCGGAAGCGGGTCCGGAACGCGCCGGCCGTCGAATGAGTGCCACTGGCAACGGAATAGAAGACGTCGCGGGTGGCGAAGTACGTCGCCCAGCCGGTCCGGGTCCGGTGCTCGCCCCAGAACGGCTGGCCGATGGTGCGGAACCCGAGCTTGCGCGCGTACTGGTAGATCGGCGTCGAGAAACTGCCGCTCATCAGCGTGTTCACCCGTTGCCGCAACCAGCCGAGTTTGTTGTACAGCTGCGTCCCCGGGCATGCGGTCGCCTTGGTGTCGCGATGTCCGGAGACCGTGTGCAGACTGCTGCCGTCGAGCCGGATCGTTGCCTGCGGCGACCGATAGTTGGCGTCCAGCTTCCAGGCGATCACACGGGCGGTGGACTCCAGCATCGCCGCCGGCGGCGCGGCCTGCTCGAAGTTGCCGATGACCGCGACGCCGAACGAGTTCGAGTTGAACGAAGCCGTGTGCGCGCCGAGGACCGGCAGCTGCGCCCCGCCGAACCTGCCCTCGAAGACGCGGCCGAAGCGGTCGACGAGGAAGTTGTACCCGAGGTCGCACCAGCCGCGACTCTTCACGTGGTACGCGTACATCGCCCGCACCATCGCCGGGACCTGCGTCCGCGTGTAGTCGTTGCGATCCGCGGTGTGGTGCACGAACGCCGCGAGCACGGTCGTCGTGTACTTCGGTCGCGCGCACGCGGCCCCGTTGTGACCGCGGAGTCGTTCGTCCGCGCCCCATCGTCTGCGGCTCACCATCAACGGCATCGGGTACGGCGCTCGCGAGGCAGCCGGCTCGATCGACTGCGCGGACGGCTCATCGGCGTCCGAGGCGAGCACACCCGGCTGGATCAGCACGACCTTGGCGCCGGCGATCGTCGTACCGGCGTCGGTCACGGCACTCGCCTGGACGCCGGATGCATTACCGACCCATAAAGGTTCGGTGCCGCCGCGCTGAATTCCTTCAGGTACCAATGGATCTGGGCCGTGATCGTCTTCAACCGATAACGATTGCCAGTCGGTCCATTGTCCGTTCTGCTCGACGCGGACCTTCGCGGTGACGTTCTGTTCGCCCTCCGGCCAGGTGACGGCGACCATACCAAACGGTTTGGTACGGGCCTGGACAGTCGGACCGTCGAGCGGGATCTCCTGGTAGTCAGCCGTGGAATCGTTGTGCTGCAGAGGAATCAGGGTGGCCGCGGTCAGCACCAGAGGGAGTAGTCGGGCAGTCCTGCGCATGAGCCAGCCTTCCGGCGGTGTACGACGGGCGCTGGGCGGTGTCACCGATTATGCGCGGTCGGTGACCGTTTTCCCGGGATTGCGTCACCGTGCGTGGCGTCGGTGTCTTGAAGCATTCGATAGGCTCTGCGTAAAGCCCCCGAGAGAGGCCCGACATGGACTTCATCCTGATCATCGCTGTTGTGGTGATCGCGGTTCTGGCGTACCGCTCGTACCGTCGGACCCAGCTGCAGAACAAGAAGCAGCACGAGATCACGGCCGCCGAGCTGGAGTCGGTGAAGCGCACCGCTGACGAAGACATCACTCGCTTCGGCGAGGAGCTGCAGGACCTCGACCTGGAGATGGTCGGCAAGGACCTCGGCGATGGTGCCCGGCAGGACTACCAGCGCGCGCTGGACTCCTACGAGTCCGCCAAGCAGGCGATCGGCCAGGTGACCCAGGCCGACCAGATCAAGCACGTGGTCGAGATCCTCGAGGACGGCCGGTACGCCGCCGCCTGTGTGAAGGCCCGGGTGAACGGCGAGCCGCTGCCGCAGCGCCGGCCCGCCTGCTTCTTCAATCCGCAGCACGGCCCGTCCGTGGTCGACGTGATGTGGTCGCCGCCCGGCGGCGCTCCGCGTGAGGTGCCGGCCTGTGCGGCCGACGCCGAGCGGGTCCGCGCCGGCGCCGAGCCGGACGTCCGCAAGGTCATGGTCGGCCCGCAGCGCGTGCCGTACTGGGAGGCCGGCCCGGCCTACTCGCCGTACGCGCAGGGCCTGTTCGGTGGCGTCGGCGGTGTGCTGACCGGCATGTTCATCGGCACCGCTCTCGGCGGCATGTTCGCCGGCGGCGGGTACGGCGACTACGCCGCCGGCTACCAGGACGGCCAGGCCGACGGCGGAGATGGTGGCGACGGCGACGGCGGCGGAGATGGCGGTGGAGATGGCGGCGGCGACGGCGGAGACTTCGGCGGCGGAGACTTCGGTGGAGACGGCGGCGGCTTCGACTTCGGCGGCGGAGACTTCGGCGGCGACTTCTAGTACGTGAACAGAGCCCCGGTGACCAGGTCACCGAGGCTCTGTCGCGTCAGTCTCAGTCGCCGTTGAGGGGCGGGTTGCCCTCAGCGGTGTCGAGGAAGTAGACGGGGTCCTTGTAGGTGCCCGGCAGTTTGCCGAGGCCCTTGATCGCGGTGGCCGTGCCGTTGGTGTGGCCGACCGCGTAGAGGTACGCCGAACCGGTGTCCTTGTCGATCGCGGTCAGCAGCGTGCTCTGGTTCCCGCACTTCTCGGCGACCAGCGCCTCGAAGCCCTGCCAGGTGGAGGTCCGGATCGGCGTGACGATCGGCTTCAGCGGCGAGGTCCGCGGGATCCGGATCGTGTAGAGGCCACCGCCGCGCGTGTTCGCGAGGAAGGTGTCGTAGGCCTTCGTTTCGCTGATCAGCGCCATCGCCTTGACGGACGCGAAACCGCCCGCGGTCTCGTGGCGGTAGATGTCGTCCGGGCCCCCGGCCCAACGGTTGAGGACGCCGGTCCCGCCGACCAGGCCGTACCAGGCGAGGGCAGACTCACCGGAGCCGGGCGCCTTCTGCCAGAGGGACTGCTCGACCATGGTGAAGTTGCCCCAGCCCGACCCGACCTTGTCCAGCCGGAGTGGCGGCTCGGTCGAGCCTGTCGTATACGTGGCCTCGTACATCGAGTCGTTCAGGATGACCAGTGCGGTCGACGCCGCGGTGCCGTCCGGACCGGCCCCGCTGTTGGTCCAGGTCGAGCTCGCCTTCGTGATCCCCGCGGTGAAGACGTGTGGTCCGGTGCTCTGCTGAGCGGCAGGCGGGGCCGACGCCGTGACGGTGGCGTCGGCGAAGTTGCCGCCCGGGGTGATCGAGCCCGCGGTCATCGTGCAGGCGGCGGTCGCGGACGCGCTCGCCGTCGTGGCTGGGAGAGTTGCCAAGGACCCCAGCAGCACGGCGGAAGCCGCGGCCGCGGAGGTTCGCTTCAGGCTCATCAAGAAGGTCCTTTCGTGAGTCACTTGGTCAGCTTGATACGGTCCAGGCCGAAAAAGTTTCTCACTCGCCGAAAAGCGACGGGTTGCCCTCTGCGGTGTGGAGGTAGTAGACGGGGTCGCTGAAGGTGCCGGGGACCTTGCCGAGGCCTTGGATGACGGTCGCGGCTCCGTTGGCGTGACCAACGGCGTACAGGTAGGCCGAGCCGCTGTCCTTGTCGATTGCCGTCAGCAACGTGCTCTGGGTGCCGCACTTCTCCGCGACCAGGAAGTCGAATTTCTGCCAGGTCGACGTGCGGACCTTCTTGACGGTCGGCGCCACCGTGCTCGTCGGGATGTGGATGGTGTACAGCGCGCCGCCGGTGGTGAGTGCCAGGAAGGTGTCGTACGTCTGCGTCTCGCTGATCAGCGCCATCGTCTTGACGGCCGAGTAGCCGGTGTAGCGCGTGACCTGCTTGTTCGGACCGTACCGGTACAGCACCCCGTCGCCACGCAGCCGGTAGTCCGCCCCACGCACGGTCTTGCCCCAGTAGAACGACGACTCGATCGCCTTGTAGCCCTGGTACCCGACGCCGAGGGACTTCAGGCTGCTGGTCGGCGCGCCGGTCGAGGAGTGGCCGTATTCGCCGTAGTACAGCGTGCCGTTCACGACCACCTGGCCGTACGTCGTGTCCTCGCCCGCGACACCGACCGTGGTGGTCCAGGTCGACGCGATCTTCGCGAGCCCTGGACCGAACAGGTGCGGGCCGGCCGCCCGCTTCGACGTGATCGGCGACCCCGCGGTGACCGAGGTGTTGGCGATGTCACCGCCGGCCGTGATCGAACCGACGGACATGCTGCAGGCTGCGGTGGCAGCCGCCGGAGCGGCGTTCGCGGTACTGCCGGAGGCAGCCGTCAGACCGCCGAGCAGCACGGCGGACGCCGCGGCGGCGGAGGCTCGTTTCAGGAGGTTGTTCACACCTACCCGATGCGGCCTCCGCCGTCGAAGTTGCGTTACCTGGTGATCTTTATGGGGACCGACAGCGCGGTCGGGCGGGTTGACCAGGTCGACCGCTTCGTTCGCGGTAGCGATCAGCCGGGACGTCTTCGATGGTTGCCGCCGCGCGTGCAGGTTTCCAGCCTCTTGCCGCCACCGGGCGGCGCGCCTAGCGTCGGGAAGGTGCATGAGCTCGCCATCACGGAGAGCATCGTCGATGCGATCGTCGAGAAGATCGGCGACGGACCGGTGGCAGCCGTCCGGCTCGAGATCGGGCGGCTGTCCGGAGTGGTGACCGATTCGATCCGGTTCTGCTTCGAGATCGTCACCGGCGGGACCGGGCTGGAAGGGGCGCGGCTGGACATCGACGAGCCGCCGGGGCGCGCGTACTGTCGGGACTGCGGGCGGGAGTTCACGCTCGAGGATCCGATCATGCTGTGCGACTGCGGCAGCGCCGATCTCGACGTGCTGGCCGGCCGCGAGCTGCGGATCGTCTCGGTGGAGGTGTGTTGACATGTGCAGCACGTGTGGCTGTGGGGGCGAGGACGGCACGACCCGCGTGACGCTGGTCGATGGGCACACCCACGATCACGAGCACGACCACCCCCACCCGCATGAGCACGAGCACGAGCACCGGACCGTGCTGCTCGAGCAGGACATCCTGGCGAAGAACGACCTGCTCGCCGCGGCCACCAGGCACCGGCTGACCGAGCACGCGATCACCGCGGTCAACCTGATGAGCTCCCCCGGCTCCGGCAAGACCACGCTGCTCGAGCGCACCATCACCGACCTCGACGGCCGCCGCGAGACCCTCGTGATCGAGGGCGACCAGGAGACCTGGCTGGACGCCCAGCGGATCCGGTCCACCGGCAGCAAGGTCGTCCAGATCAACACCGGCGCCGGCTGCCACCTGGACGCGGAGATGCTCGACCGCGGCCTGGCCGAACTCGCCCCACCCGACGGCTCGCTGGTGTTCGTCGAGAACGTCGGCAACCTGGTCTGCCCGGCCCTGTTCGACCTCGGCGAGTCGGCCCGGGTGGTGATCATCTCGGTCACCGAGGGCGCGGACAAACCCGCCAAGTACCCGTACATGTTCCGCACCGCCGACCTCGTCCTGCTGAACAAGATCGACCTGCTCCCGTACGTCGACTTCGACACCGACCTGTGCCTGGAGCTGATCCACCGGGTCAAGCCGGACGTCGAACTGCTGCCCGTCTCCGCGACCCGCGGCGACGGACTCGATGCCTGGCACGAATGGCTCGCTAACAGATCCGGGGCAGCTGCTCTCCGATCGGGGTATCAACCACTCGGGTAGCGCCGAAGGCCGTGCGGGTCACGACCATGCCCGGATGCGCCTCGACGCATTCGCCGATGATCGCGGCGTCCGTGCCCAGTGGATCCGCCCGCATCGCCGCGAGTACGGCGTCCGCGTCGTCGCGCGACACGATCGCGAGCAGCTTGCCCTCGTTGGCGACGTACAGCGGATCGAGCCCGAGGAACGAGCAGGCGTTCGCGACCGTCTCCGGTACCGGCAAGGCGCTCTCGATCAGCTCGATGCCGACGCCGGCCGACTTGGCGATCTCGTTGAGCGAGGTCGCCACGCCACCGCGGGTCGGGTCGCGGAGGACATGCAGGTCGGCGCACGCCGCGAGCATCGTCGCGACCAGGTCGTTCAGCGGCGCGCAGTCGCTGACCACCTCGGTGCCGAACGAGATGCCCTCCCGCACACTCATGATCGCGATTCCGTGCACCCCGATCTGACCGCTGACGATGACGACATCCCCCGGCGCCGCGCGCTGCGGACGGATGTCGACACCGGCCGGCACCAGCCCGACGCCGGCGGTGTTGATGTACACGCCGTCGCCGTGCCCCGCGTCCACCACCTTGGTGTCGCCGGTCGCGACGGTCACCCCGGCCCGCCGCGCCGCGTCCCCGAGGTCCACCGCGATCCGGCCGACCACGGACAGCTCGACCCCTTCTTCGAGGATGAAGCCGCAGGACAGGTACGCCGCCTGCGCGCCGCTCATCGCCAGATCGTTGACCGTGCCGTTCACGGCCAGGTGCCCGATGCTGCCGCCGGGGAAGAACAACGGCTGGACGACGAACGAGTCCGTCGAGAACGCCAGCCGCGCGTCCCCGAGGGTGAACACCGCCGAGTCCGTCAGGCCGTCGAGCAGCGGGTTCGCGAAGGCGGGCACGAAGAGGTGCTCGATCAGCTCGGCCGACATCTGCCCGCCGCCGCCGTGCCCCATCACGACGTTCGGGTGATCGCGCAACGGCAGCGGGCAGGTCCAGCCGTCGAAGTCGAGCACCGGTTCAGCCACCGGTCGTCACCACCTCGGTCGGCGTCTCCAGCCGGCGATACAGGTAGTACGCCGCACACGCGCCCTCACTCGACACCATCGTGGCCCCGAGCGGGTTGCGCGGCGTACAGAGCGTCCCGAAGGCGGAGCACTCGTGCGGCTTGATCAACCCCTGCAGCACCTCGCCGCTGCGGCACACCGTCGACTCCTGCGTCGCGATGTCGCGGACCTGGAAGCGGTACTCCGCGTCGTACTCGCGATAACGCTCGGACAGTCGCCAGCCGCTCTGCGGAATCATCCCGATTCCCCGCCAGGCCCGGTCGGTGGTCTCGAAGACGTCGGCCAGCATCGCCTTCGCGGCCGGGTTGCCCTCGTCGCGGACCGCCCGCCGGTACGCGTTCTCGACCACGTGCTCGCCCTTCTCGAGCTGGCTGACCGTGCGCAGGATCCCGGCCAGGATGTCCAGCGGTTCGAAGCCGGTCACCACGATCGGTACGCCGTACCTGTCCGCGAGTTCCGGGTACTCCGCCGTGCCCATCACGCTGCAGACATGACCGGCGGCGAGGAAACCCTGGACCCGGCAGCTCGGCGACTGCATGATCGCCTCGATCGCGGGCGGCACCCGGACGTGGGAGACGAGCAGGCTGAAGTTCGGGATGCCGAGCTTCTTGGCCTGGTAGACGGTCATCGCGTTCGGCGGGGCGGTGGTCTCGAACCCGATGCCGAAGAAGACGACCTGCTTGTCCGGGTTCTGCTGCGCCAGCCGCAGCGCGTCCAGCGGCGAGTAGACGACCCGGACGTCACCGCCCTCGCTCTTGATCCGGAACAGGTCGCGACCGCTGCCGGGCACGCGCAGCATGTCGCCGAACGAGCAGAAGATCACGCCCGGCTGGGCGGCGATCTCGAGCGCCTTGTCGATCGTCTCCAGCGGCGTCACGCAGACCGGGCAGCCGGGGCCGTGGATCATCTCGACGCCGTCCGGCAGCAACTGGTCGATGCCGTGCCGGACGATCGTGTGCGTCTGCCCGCCGCAGACCTCCATCATCGCCCACGGCTTCGTCGCGGTGGCCTCGATCTGGTCGACCAGCTTGCGGGCCAGTGCCGGATCGCTGAACTCCTCGAGATACTTCATCGCGGCTCGCCTCCAGGATTCGTCGCAGCCCATTCCGTGCCGGGCGGGCGGCGCTCACCGGCTTGCCGGGCGGCCAGACCCCACTGGTCCCCGAACTCCTCCTCGAGCGCACCGAGCTTGCGGTACAGCGCGAGTGACTGCATGGCGGACTCCTCGTCGAGTCGCTGCAACGCGAAGCCGACATGCACGATGGTGTACTCACCCACCTGCAGATCAGGCAGGTACTCCAGACAGACGTCCTTCAGCACACCACCGAAGTCGACCTGCCCCATCCGGGTGCCGTCTTCCTCCCGGATCTCCACGACCTTTCCCGGCACGGCCAGACACATGATTGTTCCCTCCCCTACCCGACCCGAGCTGCCACGGCCAGCTGCCCGAGGGCGAGCCCGGCGTCCGTCGGCGGCACCCGCAGATGCCGCAGTACGGTGAACCCGGCGCCGGTCAACGCCCTGGTAGTTGCCGATAGCAACACTTCGTTGACGAACACGCCGCCGGACAGCCCGACGGTGGTCAATCCTTCGGCGGCGCGAACCCGTTCGGCCAGCGTCACCATCAGTTCGGCCAGACCCCGGTGGAACCGCGCGCTCATCACGCTCGGCGCCACCCCGGCCAGCACGTCCCGCACGACCGCGGCGAGCACCGGCGCCGGATCGATCTGCTCTGCCTCGACCTCGAACTCGTACGCGCCGAGTCCTCGACCGGACGCGGCCAGTCCCTCCAGCTCGATCGCCGCCTGCGCCTCGTATCCGGCCCGGTGACACACCCCGGCCAGCGACGAGACCGCATCGAACAACCTGCCCATGCTGGACGTCGGCGCACACGCGATGTCGTGGTCCAACTGAGCCTCGAGCAGGTCCAGCTCGCGGCACGCCTGGACGGACGGCAAGCGTGGATCCCAGCGCAGTCCCGCGGCTCGCAGGTGCGACAACGCCATCCGGCACGGGTTGCGAACCCCGGCGTCGCCGCCGGGCAGGGGCACGTACTTCAGATGTGCATACCGTTCGAAGCCGTCGTACCCGGCCAGCAGCACCTCACCGCCCCACACCGCACCGTCGTCGCCGTACCCGGTCCCGTCGAACGCGAACCCGATGATCTCGCCGTCGTACCGGTGCTCCGCCATCACCGACGCGAGGTGCGCATGGTGATGCTGTACGCCGATGACCGGGCGGCCGTCGGCGTGCCGCTCGGCCCACTGCCGCGAACGGTACGACGGGTGCTTGTCCGTCACGAGCACCTCGGGCCGGACCCCGGTCAACTCCTCGAGGTGCTGCTCGGCGCGCTCGAACGCCTGTAACGTCGCGAGATCGTCCATGTCGCCGACGTGTGCCGAGAGCCAGGCGTAGCGCCCCTCGCCGAGGCAGAACGTGTTCTTCAGGTCACCGCCGACCGCCAGCGCGGGCCGGACCGGGACGGGCAGGTCGACCGGGAACGGCGCGTACCCACGAGACCGCCGGACCGGCAGCTCGGTCCCGTCGACGATCCGTACGACCGAGTCGTCGCACGGCACGTGGATCGGGCGGTCGTGACCGAGCCACGCGTCGGCCAGACCGGCCAGCCGGGTCATCGCGTCGTCGTCGGCGGTCACGATCGGCTCGCCGGACAGGTTGCCGCTGGTCATCACCAGCACGCCGGGGCCGGGCTGGTCGAACAAGAGCTGGTGCAGCGGCGTGTACGGCAGCATCACGCCGAGATCAGGGTTGCCGGGGGCAACGGCTTCGGCAACGGCCGCGCCCGGCCGGCGCCGGAGCAGTACGATCGGGTGCCGACTGCCGGTGAGGAGAGCCTCTTGGTCGGCGTCGACCGAGGCGATCCGGCGGGCCGCGTCGAGATCGGCGGCCATCACGGCGAACGGCTTGTCACCACGGTCCTTGCGCTTGCGCAGGGTGGTCACGACCGCCTGATCGGCGGCGTCGCAGACCAGATGGAAGCCGCCGATCCCCTTGACCGCGAGGATCGCGCCGTCGACCAGCAGCGCGTGCGCCGACGCCAGCGCGTCCTCGTCGTACGCCGTCTCGAGGCCGGGCTGGACAAGCTGCAGCCGCGGGCCGCAGGCCGGGCAGGCGATCGGCTGCGCGTGGAACCTGCGGTCGGCGGGATCGGCGTACTCGCGGGCGCAGTCGGCGCAGAGCGGGAATCCCGCCATCGTGGTGGCGGGCCGGTCGTAGGGCAGACCGGTGATGATCGTGAAGCGCGGTCCGCAGTTGGTGCAGGTGATGAACGGATGCCGGTAGCGCCGGTCGGACGGATCGGCGAATTCGGACCAGCAGTCCGCGCAGGTCGCGACATCGGGCGAGACCAGCGTGCGGCCCGCTCCGGCGGTGGAGTCGAGGATGGTGAACTCGGTCCCGCCCAGCGTCGGCAGCGACTCCGCGGCAACGGTCGAGACGACCGCCAGCGGCGGCGCGTCGGTGCGGATACGGTCCGCGAACGCGGTCACGGCCCCATCCGGTCCCTCGACCTCGGCGACGACTCCGGCCGCGGTGTTGCCGACCTGGCCCGACAGGCCGAGCTCGCGGGCCAGGGCGTACACGAACGGGCGGAATCCGACGCCCTGGACGACGCCCGTGACCAGCATCCGGCTGCGTACCCGTTCCGGTTCGTTCGTGATGCTCACCCCGCCGGGCGAAAAGGAATGGCGAATTCCGCGATCAGCGGACAATTCGCACACTAAACCCGCTCCCGGTCGCATGCCAGAGATCACGGACCGAAGATCTCGTGCACCTTGCGGAGGTCCCGCAGGCGCGGTTCGGTGTCGCCGCGCAGCCAGCGGCTGATGGTCCGCACCGACACCCCGATCCGCTGGGCGGCTGCCTCCTGCGACAGGCCCTGACCACGCAGTACGCCGGTCAGCCAGTCGGCGAACGGCTCGGCCGCCGGCTGCACCCGGTGGACCCCGGCGCCGTGCAGCACCTCGACCTCCACACCGTCGGGGAAGATCCGCACGGTCACGTCGAAGACGTTGTCCTTCGCCCCGGCGGCGGCCAGCAACGCGGCCGTGATGGCCTGGTACAGCGCCTGCCGCTCCTCGGTCTCCAGGCGGATCGGCTCGAGTGCCTCGCGGACGAACTGCTCGGCGTCCGGCAGCGATCCCGGCCGGGCCGGGAAGACCTGCGAGGCCACGACCACGGGCGAGACGAAGACCTCGCGCCCGGAATCGTCGTCCATTGCCCGAGAATATCGGTGGAAGCCTGGAAAGAAGCCGCTCCGGATTGTCCTGGAATCGCCGAATCCCGGATTTCCGGACACCGCCATTAATAGCTGACACAAGTGTCTGTCCGTGCGCCCACGACCGTCGTACGGTCGAAAGGATCGGCATTCCTGGGGTGAGGGAAGGGCGGCGTCGTGTCCACGGCACTGGAACCGGAGCAGGGGAAGCAGGAGACCGACGAGGGTGTCGTCCACATCCTCTGGATGAACGGCGGGCTGAGCTGCGACGGTGACTCCGTCGCGCTGACGGCGGCCACCCAGCCCAGTATCGAGGAGATCGTCCTCGGCGCCCTGCCCGGGCTGCCGCGGATCGCGGTGCACTGGCCGCTGATCGACTTCGAGTGCGGCCCCGAGACCGGCGCGGACAACTTCATCGCCTGGTGGCACAAGGCCGACCGCGGTGAGCTCGAGCCGTTCGTCCTGGTGGTCGAGGGCTCGATCCCGAACGAGGCGATCCACGGCGACGGCTACTGGGCCGGCTTCGGCAACAACCCGGCCACCGGACAGCCGATGAAGACGTCGGAGTGGCTGGACCGGCTGGCCCCGAAGGCCACTGCGGTGGTGGCCGTCGGCACGTGTGCGACGTACGGCGGGATCCACGCGATGGCCGGCAACCCCACCGGCGCGATGGGCGTGCCCGACTACCTCGGCTGGAGCTGGAAGTCCAAGGCCGGTCTGCCGATCGTCTGCGTGCCAGGTTGCCCGATCCACCCCGACAACCTGTCCGAGACGCTCGTCTACCTGCTGTACCAGGTCGCCGGCCAGGCCCCGATGATCCCGCTCGACGCCGAGCTGCGGCCGCAGTGGCTGTTCGGCCGGACGGTGCACGAGGGGTGCGACCGGGCCGGGTACTACGAGCAGGGCGACTTCGCCAAGGAGTACGGCTCGCCCAAGTGCCTGGTGAAGCTGGGCTGCTGGGGTCCGGTCGTCAACTGCAACGTGCCCAAGCGCGGCTGGATCAACGGCGTCGGCGGTTGCCCGAACGTCGGCGGGATCTGCATCGCCTGCACGATGCCCGGCTTCCCGGACAAGTTCATGCCGTTCATGGACGAACCGCCGGGCAGCAAGATCTCCACCACCGCGACGATGGTCTACGGCACCGTCATCCGCCGGCTCCGCAAGTACACCCAGAACGCCGGCAACAAGGAACCGAAGTGGCGGCGCAAGGGCTCCGAACTCGCCACCGGCTACGAGAAGGTGTGGTAGGCCATGACGACCACCGATCCCAAGGTCAGGCCCGAGACGACCGGCGCGAAGAGCTCCGACGTCGTCGAGATGGCCTGGGACCCGATCACCCGCATCGTCGGCAGCCTCGGCATCTACGCGAACGTGAACTTCAAGTCGAAGACCGTGGAGGAGTGCCACAGCACGTCGTCGATCTTCCGCGGCTACAGCATCTTCATGAAGGGCAAGGACCCGCGCGACGCGCACTTCATCACCAGCCGGATCTGCGGGATCTGCGGTGACAACCACGCCACCTGCTCGGTCTACGCGCAGAACATGGCGTACGGCGTCGCGCCGCCACACCTCGGCGAGTGGATCGTCAACCTCGGCGAGGCAGCGGAGTACATGTTCGACCACAACATCTTCCAGGAGAACCTGGTCGGGGTGGACTACTGCGAGCGGATGGTCAAGGAGACCAACCCCGGCGTCCTCGAGCTGGCGAACCGGACCGAGGCGCCGCACGCCGGCGACCACGGCTACCGGACGATCGGCGACATCATGCGCTCGCTGAACCCGCTGGAGGGCGAGTTCTACCGCGAGGCGCTGCACGTCAGCCGCTACACCCGCGAGATGTTCTGCCTGATGGAGGGCCGGCACGTCCACCCGTCCACGCTCTACCCAGGCGGCGTCGGCACGGTCGCGACGATTCAGCTGTTCACCGATTACCTGACCCGGCTGATGCGCTACATCGAATTCATGAAGAAGGTCGTGCCGCTGCACGACGACCTGTTCGACTTCTTCTACGAGGCGCTGCCCGGCTACGAGCACGTCGGCGAGCGGCGGATCCTGCTCGGCTGCTGGGGCAGTCTGCAGGACCCGGCGATCTGCGACTTCAGCTACCGGAACATGGAGGCCTGGGGCCGGCGGATGTTCGTCACCCCGGGCGTGATCGTGGACGGCCAACTGGTCACCAACAGCCTCGTCGACATCAACCTCGGCCTGCGCATCCTGCTCGGCAGCTCGTACTACGACGACTGGGCCGACGGATCGCACGAGAAGTTCGTCGACGTCGACCCGCTCGGCAATCCGATCGACGTGCGGCACCCGTGGAACCAGCACACGCTGCCCAAGCCGCAGAAGCGTGACTTCTCCAACGCCTACAGCTGGACCATGTCGCCGCGCTGGTTCGACGGCACGGACCATCTCGCCCTCGACACCGGCGGCGGACCGATCGCCCGGCTCTGGTCGACCGCGTTGTCCGGCCTGGTCAACACCGACTACATCCAGGCCACCGGGCACAGCGTGAAGATCCAGCTCCCGCGGACCGCGCTCAAACCGGCCACGGAGTACGAGTGGAAGATCCCGCAGTGGAGCAACGCGATCGAGCGGAACCGGGCCCGGACCTACTTCCAGGCGTACGCCGCGGCACTCGCGCTGCACTTCTGCGAAAAGGCGATGGCCGAGGTCAGAGCCGGCCGGACCGAGACCTGGACGCCGTTCAAGGTCCCGGACGAGGCGATCTCGTGCGGCTTCACCGAGGCGGTCCGCGGCGTGCTGTCCCACCACCTGGTGATCCGCGACGGCAAGATCGCGAACTACCACCCGTACCCGCCGACCCCGTGGAACGGCAGCGTCCGGGACAGTTACGGCACCCCCGGCCCGTACGAGGACGCCGTACAGAACACCCCGATCTTCGAGGAGAATCCACCGGAGCGGTTCAAAGGCATCGACATCATGCGGGCGGTCCGCAGCTTCGACCCCTGCCTGCCGTGCGGCGTGCACATGTACGTCGGCAACGGGCAGGAGAAGACGCACCTGCATTCACCGTCCGTCGCGGTAGCGCCGTACTGAGATGGACAGGCACGACGTCCAGGCCCTGAGCGAACGGATCGACGTACTGCTGGACGAGGTTCAGCGGCGCGCCGACCCCAAGCTCGCCGGGCAGGTGGAGGAACTGGTCCGCGCGGTGCTGACTCTGCACGGCGCCGGCCTCGGACAGCTGCTGAGCCTGCTCGACGAGCCGCAGGTCCGGCAGCTGGCCGGGGACGACCTGGTCGCCGGCCTGCTCCTGCTGCACGACCTGCATCCCGACGACATCGCGACCCGGATCCAGCACGCGCTCGACTCGGTCCGGCCGTACCTGGGCTCGCACGCGGGCGGGATCGACTACCTCGGCATCGACGACGACGGCGTCGTACACCTGCGGCTGCAAGGCAGTTGTGACGGCTGCCCGGGCTCGACCGCCACGGTTCGCATGACCGTCGAGAACGCGGTCCTCGACGCGGCCCCGGAGGCGATCGCGGTCGACGTCGAGGGCATGGTGAAGGACAAGCAGTCCCTGTTGACCATCGAGCCGTTCCGCCCCCATCGGGACGGCTGGCACCAGCTGGACCTGGCCCCACCCCCCGGCCAGGTCCAGCACCGAACTGTCGGCGGCCTCGACGTGCTGCTGGCCAACCTGGCCGGCACGTTGTTCGCCTACCGGAACAACTGCCCGGCGTGCTCGTCGGCCCTGCACCACGCCCGGCTGGACGGCGATCAGCTCACCTGTCCACGCTGCGCAGCGGAGTACGACGTCCGTCTGGCCGGGCGGGCTGTCGAGGGCGCACCGCTCGAAGCGCTGCCACTCCTGCCCGAAGGCTCGGGGTGGAAGGTTGCGATCCCGGGGGTGCAACCGGCGTGAAACCCCCGCCCACCCTTCGCTCACTCGCGCGGAACAAGCCCCGTCCGGCCGTCGATCCGGTGGCGGTCCTGCGCGAGTTCACGGGTGGGGTCCGCGAGCAGTCGGCGCCGGGTGAGCAGTGCGAGATGTGCGCCGTACCGATCGGGCTCCGGCACTCGCATCTGGCCGACGTCCAAGGGCATCGGCTGCTGTGCACGTGCCGGTCCTGCTATCTGTTGTTCACCGGCGAGGCCGCGTCGCACGGGCACTACCGAGCGGTGCCCGAGCGCTATCGGGCCGACACCGGGTTCGCCATGTCCGCGGCGCAGTGGGACGCGATGGGGATCCCGGTCAACCTGGCTTTCCTCTTCTACCAGTCCGACCAGGGCCGGTACGTCGCCTTCTACCCGAGCCCGGGCGGCGCTACCGAGTCGCTGCTCGACCTGACCGCCTGGAACGAGGTCGTGGCCGGCGATCCCCGGCTGCAGGAGCTCGTCCCGGATCTGGAGGCCGTGCTGCTGCGGCGGCTCGACAGCGGGTTCGAGTGCCACCTGGTGCCGATCGACGCGTGCTACCAGCTGGTCGGCATCGTCCGCCAGTACTGGGAAGGCTTCGCCGGCGGCGAGGACGTCTGGCAGCGGATCGACGAGTTCTTCGCGGCGATCCGGGAGCGCGACCGTGGTTGACCTCGACTTCAGCTGTACCGGCGCCGAGTCCGATCGGTACGCCGCCGCGCCGTCGATCCGGATGCGGCTGCGGATCGAGGAGACGACCGGCACGCCCGTGCACGCGCTGGCGATGCGCTGCCAGATCCGGATCGAGCCGATCCGGCGCCGCTACACCGACGAGGAGGCCGAAGGGCTGGCCGACCTGTTCGGCGAGCGAGCGCGCTGGGGCGAGACGTTGAAGCCGCTGCAACTGGCGTTCGTCACCCAGATGGTGCCCGGCTTCACCGGCGCGACCGAGGTCGACCTGCAGTTGCCGTGCAGCTACGACTTCGACGTCGCCGCCCACAAGTACCTGTACGCGGTGCGCGAGGACGCCGTACCGCTGCTGCTGTTGTTCAACGGGACGATCTTCACCGGCCGTCCCGGCACCCTCTCGGTGACACCGGTCGCCTGGCAGAAAGAGACGACGTACGAACTGCCGGTCGCGGTGTGGCGTGAGGCGATGGACCAGCACTTCCCGGGTGCCGCGTGGCTACGGCTGCGGCAGGACACCTTCGACCGGTTGTACCGGTACCGCACGCGGGAAGCCCTGCCCGGCTGGGACGACGCGATCGAGCGACTCCTGAAGGAACAGCTGGAATGAACGAGTTCGACGCCGTCCAGGAGCTCGCGGACGCGCTGTTGTTCGAGGGCTACGTCCTCTACCCGTACCGGGCGTCGGACGGGAAGAACCGGGTCCGCTGGCAGTTCGGCGTCCTGATGCCGCCGGACTACTCGGTGGTGGACCCGTCCGAGCGGTCCTGGTCGCAGACCGAGTGCCTGCTCGACGGCGACGACGCGGTGCTCACTGTGCGGTTGCGCTTCCTGCAGGCGCAGTGGCGGCACGTCCTCGATGCCGACAAGGCCGAGGTCACCGTCCTGGCGACCGACGAGGCGACGTACCGACCGTGGGACGAGGCGGTGGTGCGCACCGTCGACATCACCACGCGCTTGCACAGGTTCCCCCGCGAGGTGCCGTTCCAGCTGCCCGGCGGCACCGAGACCGAGGCGATCGGCACGGCCGGCTTCCTCCGCCGGACCCGGCAGCCGATCACCGGGACCGTTGCCCTGAGCCTCAAGAAACTCCCCGGCCCGTACGGCGTCACCCGGCTGCGGATCCGGGTCGAGAACACCACCGCGAACGGCAGCTCCGAGCGCGTCGGCGCGCTCCGCCAGGCGTTGATCGCCCATCACGTCCTGGTGGCCGCCGACGGCTGCCGGTTCATCTCGCTGCTGGAGCCGCCCGAGTGGGCCAGTGCCTACGCGGTCGGCTGCGAGAACGTCGGCCTCTACCCGGTGCTGGCCGGCGACCTGCTGTTGTCGTCGCCGATCATTCTTTACGACCACCCGAGGATCGCGCCGGAGAGCCAGGGCGATCTGTACGACGCGACCGAGATCGACGAGATCCTCAGCCTGCGCACGATGACGCTGACCGACGAGGAGAAACGCGAGGCCCGCGGCACCGACCCGCGCACGGCCGAGCTGCTCGAACGGATCGACTCGATGCCGCCGGAGTTCCAGGACCGGTTGCACGGCACCATCCGCTACCTGCGCAAGGTGACCGAACCGGAGCCGGTCAGCAAACCCTGGTGGGATCCCGGCAACGACGCGGCCGTCTCGCCGTCGACCGACACCGTCCAGGTCGGTGATGTTGCCGTTGGCAACGGTACGAAGGTCCGGCTGCGGCCCGGGGTCCGGCGGGCCGACGCGCAGGACATGTTCCTCACCGGACGGCTCGGCACGGTGGTCGCCGTACTGTCCGACGTGGACGGGGAGACCCACGTCGCGGTCGCGCTGGACGGTGAGGAAGGCGAGGTGCAGCGCTCGCACGGCAGGTACCTGTATTTCAGCCCGGACGAACTGGAGCCGATGAAATGACCGTTCTGGTGGCCGGCCTGGGCAACCTGTTCTGCAGCGACGACGCCTTCGGGGTGGCGGTGGTCGCGGAGCTGTCGGAGCGCAGTCTGCCGGACGGCGTGGAGGTGCGGGACTTCGGAATCCGCGGGATCCATCTCGCCTATCAACTGCTTGAACCGTACGACCTGGTCGTGTTCGTCGACACGGTCCAGCGCGGCGGGCCGCCGGGGACGGTCTACGTGATCGAGGCCGAGCCCGGCGCGGAGCCGGGTCCGGAAGTGAGCATGGACGCCCACGATCTCGGACCGGACGCTGTGCTCTCGCTTGTGCCGCGACTCGGTGGCACTGTAGGTCCTGTGGTCGTGATCGGCTGCGAACCGGCCGCCGTCGACGCCGGGATCGGACTGTCGGAGGCCGTCCAGGACGCAGTCGGGACCGCGGCGCAACTGGTGGTCGACCTGGTCACCGGGCAGGTCGCCGGACCGGCATCCCGGCCCGGTGTGGCGGAGGGGACGTTGTGATGCGCTGGATGCTGGTGGCCGTCGTACTGCTGATGCTCGTCGGGTTGGGCTACTACGGACTGGAAGACGTCCGTCGCTACCTCCGGCTGAGGGACATGTAGCGCGATGTGCCTGGGCATCCCGGGCCGCGTGGTCGACTGTCCGGACGGCGCCGCCCTCGGCCGGGTCGAGGTCGCCGGAGTCGTCCGCGACATCAACATGTCGCTGCTCGACGGGCCGTTCGTTCCCGGTGAGTACGTGCTGATCCACAGCGGGTTCGCGCTGGAGCGGATGTCGCCGGAGCGGGCCGCCGACGCGTTCGCGTTCTTCGGGGCCGAGCTGTGAACGGGCCGGCGATGTTCGCGCGGTACGCGTTCGCACCCAACCAGCTCGGGTACTGCGGTCCCGCCGACGCCGGCGCCCTGCTCGAGGGCCGGACCGGCGTCAGGTTCCGCGCGCTGGCGAAACAGTTCGAGGGTGCCTGGCCACAGCTGCGGGTGATCGCCGCGGCCACCGGTACGGCGGACCCGCTCGACCGCGAGGTGGTCGAGGCGTACTGGGTCGGCAATCGCTTGCTCGACCGGGCCGGCGGCGCCGACGACGGGCTGCCGCACCACAGCTTCCAGGTGTTCTGTCATTACCCGTGGGCGAGCCTGCTGCACGACGAACGCCGTACCGAGCAGGCACTCCAGGTGCTCGACCAGTGCCGGATCCGGTGGGGCAAGGTGATCTCGGCCGCCGGCGGCCAGGTCGTCGTCGAGTCGCGACCGCTGGTCTGGGACGGCGTCCGCCTGGCGCTCGGCCTGCCCGGCCGGGACACCGCGACGCTCGGCCTCGGCAACGTGGAGCTGATCGAGCCGCTGCGGCCGGGTGACTGGGTCTCGCTGCACTGGGGCTGGGTCTGCGACCTGCTGTCACCGCCGCAGTTGGTTGCCTTACGCCACTATTCGGCGTACCACCTGGACCTGGTCAATCAGCGCCTCGGCGGCCGTACCGGGATGTCCGGGCCGAGGATCCCGTGACCGACCGGCTGGCTCACCACGCCGGGTGAGTTCAGCACCGCGGGCCGGGACGCCGGCCGGTACTCCGGCGGACCGGACCGATCCGGCTCCCACTGAGCCGGATCCTCGGTCAGGCCGAGCAGGTAGGTGACCGTGCAGTCGAGCGCACCGGCCAGCTCCGGCAACCGCACCACATCGACCCCGGCGCCGTGCTCGAAGCTCGACAACGTCTTGTTGGTGGTCCGGATCCCGCGCCGCGCCAGCCGGCTGACCAGTTGCTTCTGCGTCAGCCCGAGCTGCAACCGCCGCGCACGCAACCGATGGCTGACCACCAGATGCCGGTCAACAGCGACCTCGCTGCGATCTTCGAACATGCCACCTACCCCCTGCAGCCAGCCTCTCGTGCGGCTAGAGGCGCGTCAATCGCCCGGCGGCCTGGATTCCATCTCTGCCAGGGCGTGCACCGTGTACCGCGCGAAGTTGAAGACCGGGGCGCGTCCCAGCAATCGTTCGAACTCCTCGTGCGAGTCCACCTCGTAGATCCACGCCCCGCCGTGCGATCCGACCACGTGGTACCTGGCCAGAACCTTCCCGTCCCGCTCCAGCCGCGCGCCGTACTCGGGCATGGCCCCGACCGCGCGGGCCATCTCCGGCGAGAGCAGGCTCAGCTCCATCTGCCACAACACCAGAAACTTCATACCCGGACACTAAATGCCCCCAGCCCACCCCGCGACCCCAAGCCACTCTCCACGACTCGACGAGTCGTGGCAACCGGCTCCGGGCCTTCCGCCGAGTCGTGGAGAGTGGTTCAGAAAATCTGCCGTGATCCACGACTCGGCGAGCGGGGTCGGAACCATTCGCCACGACTCGGCGAGGTTTGGATAGCCGGCTTTGTCGCTCAGTTTCGCAGGTGGAGTCTTCGGGCGGCTTCGGCTACCGAGCCGGAGATGGAGGGGTAGACCGTGAAGGACTGGGCGACCTGGTCGACGGTGAGGCGGGCGCCGACGGCCAGGGAGATGGGGTGGATGAGTTCGCTGGCCCGGGGGGCTACGACGACCCCGCCGACGACGATGCCGGTGTTGGGCAGGCAGAAGAGTTTGACGAAGCCGTCCCGGACGCCCTGCATCTTGGCGCGGGCGTTGTCGGCGAGCGGGACCTTGACGACCAGGGCCGTGCTGCCGCCGGCGTCGACGACCGCCTGGGACAGGCCGACGGTGGCGATCTCGGGAGCGGTGAACACGTTCGCGGAGACCGTTGACTGGTCCAACGGCGTGACGGCGTCGCCGAGCGCGTGCGCCATCGCGATCCGGCCCTGCATGGCGGCCACCGACGCGAGCATGAGTACGCCGGTGCAGTCGCCGGCCGCGTAGACGCCGCGGGCGGTCGTCCGCGACACCCGGTCGACCTGCACGAACCCGCCGTCGGTCAGCGACACGCCCGACTCGACCAGATTCATGTCATCGGTGTTCGGCAGCGATCCGACCGCGAGCAGCGCGTGCGAGCCCTCGACCTTCCGGCCGTCGGTCAGCGTCACCACGACCCCGTCGCCCTGCCGCTGCACCGACCCGGCCCGCGACTTGCTCAGGACCGTCAGCCCGCGCCGCTTGAACACGTCCTCCAGGACCGCTGCCGCGTCAGCATCCTCCCCCGGCAGGACCCGGTCACGCGACGACACCAGCACGACGTCGCTGCCGAGCGCGTCGTACGCGCTGGCGAACTCCGCACCGGTGACGCCGGACCCGACCACGATCAGCCGCTCCGGCAGCTCCTCGAGCTCGTAGACCTGCTCCCAGGTCAGGATCCGCTCGCCGTCCGGCTCGGACCCCTTGAGGATGCGAGGCCTTGCCCCGGTGGCGATCAGGACCACGTCGGCGTCCAGCCGCTCCTCGCCGACGACCACGGCCTGCGGTCCGTCGAGCCGGCCGCGGCCCTTGATGATCCGGACCTTGTCGGACTCCAGCCGGCGCTCGATGCCCTCGGACTGGGCCGTCGCCAGCGCCTTGACGCGTTTGTTGACGACGGAGAGATCGACACGCACGGAGTTCGCCGGATCGTCGTCGCCGTCGTCCAGCCGGACGCCGAGCTCGCCCGCCTCCTCCACCTCGGTCATCACCTCGGCGGTGGCGATCAAGGTCTTGCTCGGCACGGCGTCGGTACGCACGCCCGAGCCGCCGATCCCGCCGGAATCGACGACTGTCACCTCCCCGCCCAGCTGGGCGGCCGCACTGGCCGCTTCGTACCCGCCTGGACCGCCTCCGATGATCACAACTCGCGCCACGGGAGTCCATTCTTCCGTATCCTCTTTTTCCGTGACCCTGTACGCCGCGTTTGCGTCGAATCTGGACCCGAACCTGATGGCCGACCGGTGCCCGTACTCCCCCCTGCGCGGGACCGGGTGGATCCACGGCTGGCGACTCACCTTCGGCGGCGAAGAGCTCGGCTGGGAGGGCTCGATGGCCACCGTGGTCGAGGACCCGTCCGACCCGGCCAACCAGGTCTTCGTCGCGCTGTACGACGTCCACCCGAAGGACGTCGAGCGGCTGGACGAGTGGGAATGGATCGACCAGGACGTCTACAGCAAGATCCAGGTCCGGGTGCAGACCCTGGACGGCGAGCAGCTGGCCTGGATGTACGTGCTGAACGCCTACGAGGGCGGCCTGCCCTCGGCCCGCTACCTGGGCATCCTCGCCGAGGCCGCCGAGGCCGCCGGCGCCCCGGACGACTACGTGGCCGACCTGCGTTCACGCCCTTGTCAGTCGTCTGGTCATTAGGTCCTGTCTGGTGATCCAGCGCCGTAGCGAGGAGGTGCTCGGTGCGGTAGCTCGGCGCGCGGGGGCGAAGGTCTCGATGCGGAGCATCGTGGCCTTTGCACCCGTGCGGCGAGGTGCCGTGCCGAGTGCCCCGCAGTAGGCGATGGATCACCAGACAGGGCCTAAAGTTCGCATGTGACTGTAGATCTGAAGGCCGCCGCCGACGCGTGGCTGAGCGAAGACCCTGACCCTGACACCCGCGCCGAGCTGCGGGCGCTGCTGGACTCCGGGGACACCACCGAGCTGGCCGACCGCTTCGCCGGCACCCTCGAGTTCGGTACGGCGGGTCTGCGCGGAGCCGTCGCCGCCGGCCCGAACCGGATGAACCGCGTCGTCGTGATCCGCGCCGCCGCCGGACTCGCGGCGTACCTCAAGGCCAAGGGCCTGACGGACGGTCCGGTCCTGATCGGGTACGACGCCCGTCACAAGTCCGACGTCTTCGCCCGGGACACCGCGGCCGTGATGCGCGGCGCCGGGTTGGACGCCGTACTGCTGGACCGGCCGACGCCGACCCCGGTGATCGCCTTCGGCATCAACCATCTGCGGGCGGTGGCCGGCGTGGTCGTGACCGCGTCGCACAACCCGCCGCAGGACAACGGCTACAAGGTCTACCTGGGCGACGGGTCGCAGATCGTGCCGCCCGCCGACGCGGAGATCGCGGCCGCCATCGCCACCGTCGGTCCGCTGGCCGGGGTGCCCCGCGGCGACGACTGGCAGACGACCGGCGACGACCTGCTGAACGCGTACCTGGACCGCATCGCCGACCTCGTGCCGGCCGGTGCGCCGCGCGACCTGAAGGTCGCCTACACGCCGCTGCACGGCGTCGGGCGGGACCTGGTCGAGGCAGCGGTCGCCCGTGCCGGGTTCGCCGTACCGCAGGTGGTGGCGTCCCAGGCCGACCCGGACCCCGACTTCCCGACCGTCTCGTTCCCGAACCCGGAGGAGCCGGGCGCGATCGACGCGGCGCTGGAGCTGGCGCGGTCGATGGGAGCGGACATCGCGGTGGCGAACGACCCGGACGCGGACCGGTGCGCGGTGGCGATCCCGGACGCGTCAGTTGCAGGCGGCTGGCGGATGCTGCGCGGCGACGAGCTCGGCGCGCTGCTCGGTGAGTTCCTGCTGGCGCCCCGGCCGGACGGCGTCGCCGCGTGCTCGATCGTGTCGTCGTCGCTGCTCGGCAAGATCGCCGCGTCGTACGGCGTCCGGTACGTCGAGACGCTCACCGGGTTCAAGTGGATCGGGCGGGTGCCGGAGCTGGTGTTCGGCTACGAGGAAGCGCTCGGGTACTGCGTGGACCCGGCGGCCGTGAAGGACAAGGACGGCGTGTCGACGCTGGTCCGGGTGCTGCAACTGGCCGCGCAGGCAAAGGCCGCGGGGCGCACGTTGCTCGACCTGCTGGACGATCTCGCGGTCAAGCACGGCCTGCACGCGACCGACCAGCTCTCGGTGCGGGTCGACGACCTGTCGCTGATCGCGCGGGCCATGGACGGGCTTCGCTCCACGCCGCCCGCGACCATGGGCGACTACACCGTCGAGCGGATCGACGACCTCAGCCAGGGATCCGAATCGCTGCCTCCGACGGACGGTCTGCGGTACACGCTGTCCGACGGGGCCCGCGTGGTCGTGCGGCCGTCCGGCACCGAGCCCAAGCTGAAGTGCTACCTGGAAGTGGTCGTGCCGGTCAGCACGGATGTCGCCGATGCTCGGCGCCGGGCAGGCGAGAACCTGTCCGGCATCAAGCGAACGCTGTCGACCGCGTTGGGTCTGTGAGCACCTGGCGGGTGGCTCGCAGACTCAGCGTGCGGCCGCGGCGGCTTCGGCTTCCTCGGCGTGCAGAGAGCTCTGCAGCGACGAGTGCAGGATGCGGAGCGTGCTGGTGGACTGCATCAGCGCGTCCCGCTCGTCCGGGTTCCGGTTGGCGAGGGCGGTGATCTCGTTGATGCTGGCCTCGATCCGGGCGATCCGGTCGGCGACCGAACCCTCCTGGCTGCTGGCCTTGCGGATCGCGTCGGACGTGACCGTCCAGACGTCTTCCTTGTCGTTGGTCCGCCGCGACATGTCCACCATCTGGCTCAGCGCCGCGAGGTCGTGATCGACCTGGGTGCGCTCCACCGGCGAGGTGATGCCGGTCGTCGCCTGCCGGAGCCGGGTGACGTGCCCGGACAGCTCCGACCAGGTGGAACGACCGCTCTTGATCTTGTCCAGCACCTTGGCGTACTCGGTGTTGAACTCGTCGTAGTTCACTGTCCTTGACTCCTGCCGTTCGAGGCTCGACTCAGAAACTCTAGGGCGTCCGCACCCGAAACAAGTAACCACACGATCGCAGATCGTGCGGGTGTCGCCAAAACGCAACAGCCGCCCGGTACGCCAACGCGTACCGGGCGGCTGAGTTACGTCTTACGGGACTTCAGTGCCTACCTGGTGTCAGGCGACGTACGCGGAAGACGAGTTGAAGGTGTTGCAGTTGCCCGCGACCGTGTAGCTGTGCCGCGCGTTGAAGCCGGCGGTCACCCAGAACGCGTGGTTCTTGATCGAACCGTGGTCCCGCACGCCGCCCGGCTGGTCGCCGCTGTTGCTGATCACCCAGTTGTACTGGGTCATGAAACCGCCGCTGAACGGGTAGTTGCGCTTGTTCGCGCCGTCCACCGCGCCACCGAGGCAGGACGCCTGCAGCTCACGACGACGGCTCTCCTCGAGCTGCGCGGCGTAGGTGCTGAAGGCCCGCTGCCGCGCCCAGGACGCGTTCAGGATGCCGGTGAGCCACTGGACGTGGTGACCGTACTCGTGCGACAGCGTGAACGTCGCGTAAGCCTGAGCCATCGTCGGGCTCTGCTTCCAGTAGTTGATGATCACGTACGCCGGGACGTAGATGTACCCGCGGTCGACACCGCAGAAGAACGCGGTACCGCCCCTGACCACGCCACAGGGCGAGTTGACCGCGCTGGAGTTGTGGACGACCAGCTTCGGAGCAACCTTGTACGCCGCACCCGCCTGCTTCAGCGGCAGCGCCCAGGAGCCGTAGAGGCACTTGTACAGGTTGTTCTCGTAGGCGACGACTCCCGCGAACGTGCGCAGCGAGACGTTGAGCTGCTTGCACTTCGAGGTGGGGATCGCGCCCGTCTTGTACAGGCGGTTGTAGCGCACGACGTTCGTCAGCGACGACTTCGTGGTGAGTGCGTCTCCAGCCGGCGGCGGTCCGGCGACCAGGCCGGTGCCGATCTCGATCGGCTTCGTGTCGGCGGCCTGCGTAGCGGCAGCCGTCGTCGTGCTGGAGGTCTGCGCGGCCTGGGCGTTGGGCAGCGCCAGCGCGGCGAAGCCGGCCAGGGCACCGACCGTGGCCACGCCACGCAGGGTGATGCGGGAGAGGTTGACCATGAGCTCCACTCTCGATGTGTCTAGGGACCTGTCGGACCAATCCTGGGGTGCACAGGGGTTCACCCGAGCTTGAACACGGGCTCTGACGCGGCGATTCGCGCCACAGTTCCCCTCACTGCCCCAGTTTTCCGCCCAGGAATCGCAACTGGTCAGGGAGCATACGCCGCCAGTAACCGGCGGTGTGTGCCCCGGCCTGCTGCCCGCCGGCCGCGCGCAGTTGCTCCCGGAGCTCGTTCGCGGCCGGCGCGAACGGATCGTCCCGCCCGCAGTCGATGCGGACGGCAACATCCCGGAAGCCGACCGGCCGGCCGAACACCTGGCTCTGGCCGAAGTCCTCGGGCCCGTCGAAGGCCCCCGGCTGCGCCTCGTCGTACTCGCGGTACAGCGCCGGGCTGAGCGCCCCGACCGCGACCGCCCGCGAGGCCGGCCGGACCTGCCGCTGCCAGTACTGCAAGGCCACCCAGAGCAGTGCGCCGTACCCGCCCATCGACCAGCCGAGTACGCCGTACCGGGCAGTGCGCAGACCGCGATCGGCCAACAGGGGAAGGAATTCCTGGTCCAGCATGTACCCGGGATCGTTGCCGTCGGCCCGTCGATGCCAGTAGCTGTTCCGGCCGCCGTCCGCGGTCGCGAGCGCGAAGGGCGGCGTACCTTCCTGGACGATCGCGGTCAGGTACCGGTCGATGCCGAGGTCGTTGATCGCCGAGGTGTGGTCGCCCCCACGACCGTGCAGGACGAGTACGACGGGCAGCTCCGCCGACGCGTCGTACCCGTCCGGGTAGATGACGCTGTAGCCGACCTTCGTCCGGCGTCCGAAGGACTCGAACGTGCCGGACACCACCGGACCAGCCGGTACGTCGGGCACGACGCCGTCCGGACCGGTGAGACCGAGTACGTCGTGCACCCGCGCGCGGCCCGGAATCGCTCCCGTCTCCAGAGCTGCGACCGCGGCGACTCCCGCCACCCCTGCCGCTACACCGGTGCGAAGCAGTACGCGGCGGGTGAGCACGCTCAGCGGACCAGGGCCGCCACGATGGCTACCACGACCAGGACACCGAGGGCGATCAGCTCGGGCTTGGCCCAGCTGGTGACGACGTCACCCTGCGACTGCCCGGCGTACTGGCCCTGGAGGGTCTCGATCCGGTTGACCACGAAGTCGGCCTTGGAGATCGAGCTGTCCGCCGCCAGCTTGCGGCCGCCGACGCGCTGCTTGCGAAGGTCGCGCATGATCAGCTGGACACCCGGCGCCCGGAAGCGCTCCGCCTCGGTGTGCACGCGGAGGATGTCGGTCACATCGACGCCGGTCACCTTCGACCACGGGATCAGCCGGTCGCGCAGGTGGTTACGCAGCAGTAGATTCTCGGGGCTGAGCGTCACCGAGGGACGCATCAGGCCGACGTAGGCCAGCACCATGAAGATCGCGATGATGCTGCCGACCAGCAGTCCGGTGGCGGTCCGCCACTCCAGGACCACGTCGACCAGGCCGAGCACCCCGATCACCAGCACGATGGCCCCGGTGATCCGGTTCGACGCGGACAGGTACTGCTCGCTCTCGGGCGACTTCGACTTCACCCGGACAAAGTAACTGGCTGTCCGGAACAGCACTAGCCGTGGGCCGCGGGGCCGCCGCCCACGGCTAGACTGCGACAGGTGACCACACTCGACAGCGGCGTCGACAGCTTGGCCGACGTGACCTCGTCCGAGGACCGCCTGCGCCGGTTCCTGCTCGGGCTGCCGGGCGTCGACCAGGTCGGCGCCGAGGCCCGGGCCGCCACCCTGAGCACCCGGTCGATCAAGACCACCGCCAAGGCCTACGCACTCGACCTGGCGATCTCGATGATCGACCTGACCACGCTGGAGGGGCAGGACACCCCCGGCAAGGTGCGGGCCCTGTGTGCGAAGGCGAAACGGCCCGACCCGGCCGACCCGACCACTCCGCAGGTGGCCGCCGTCTGTGTCTACCCGGACCTGGTCGCCACCGCCAAGCATGAGCTGAAGGGCTCCGGGGTCGGCGTCGCGAGTGTCGCGACCGCCTTTCCCAGTGGGCGTTCCAGCCTCGCGATCAAGGTCCAGGACACCAAGGACGCGGTCGCGGCCGGCGCCGACGACGTCGACATGGTGATCGACCGCGGCGCGTTCCTGTCCGGGCGGTACGGCATGGTCTTCGACGAGATCGTCGCGATCCGCGAGGCCGCCGGCGACGCGCACCTGAAGGTGATCCTCGAGACCGGCGAGCTCGCGACCTACGACAACGTCCGCCGGGCGTCCTGGCTGGCGATGCTGGCCGGTGCCGACTTCATCAAGACCTCCACCGGCAAGGTGTCACCGGCCGCGACGCTGCCGGTGACGCTGGTGATGCTGGAGGCGGTCCGCGACTACCACGAGGCCACCGGGCTGCACATCGGCGTCAAGCCGGCCGGCGGGATCCGGACCGCGAAGGACGCGATCAAGTACCTGGTCACGGTCAACGAGACCGCCGGCCCGGACTGGCTGGACCCGGAGCTGTTCCGCTTCGGCGCGTCCAGCCTGCTGAACGACCTGCTGATGCAACGCACCAAGCTGGCCACCGGGCACTACCCGGGCCCCGACTACTTCACCTTGGACTGACAGGCATGAGCAGATTCGAGTACGCACCGGCCCCCGAGTCGCGGGCCATCGTCGACATCAAGTCGTCGTACGGCCTGTTCATCAACGGGCAGTTCACCGACGCCACGGACGGGAAGCCGTTCAAGACCGTCTCTCCTGCCTCCGAAGAGGTGCTGGCCGAGGTCAGTGAGGCCGGACCGGCCGACGTCGACAAGGCCGTTCGCGCGGCCCGCAAGGCGTTCGAGAAGGTCTGGGGCCCGATGAGCGGCAAGGACCGGGCCAAGTACCTGTTCCGGATCGCGCGGCTGATCCAGGAGCGCTCGCGTGAGCTCGCGGTGCTGGAGTCGCTCGACAACGGCAAGCCGATCCGCGAGTCCCGCGACGTCGACATCCCGCTGGTGGCCGCGCACTTCTTCTACTACGCGGGCTGGGCGGACAAGCTCGAGTACGCCGGTGTCGGCGACGACCCGCAGCCGTGGGGCGTTGCGGGCCAGGTGATCCCGTGGAACTTCCCGATGCTGATGCTGGCGTGGAAGATCGCCCCGGCGCTGGCCGCCGGCAACACCGTCGTACTCAAGCCGGCCGAGACGACTCCGCTGACCGCGCTGGCGTTCGCGGAGATCTGCCAGCAGGCGGATCTGCCGCCCGGCGTGGTCAACATCGTCACCGGCGCCGGGCGGACCGGTCAGGCCCTGGTCGAGCACCCGGACGTGAACAAGGTCGCGTTCACCGGGTCGACCGCCGTCGGCCGCGCGATCGCGAAGTCGGTCGCCGGCACGGACAAGGCGGTCACGCTCGAGCTCGGCGGCAAGGCGGCGAACATCGTCTTCGAGGACGCGCCGATCGACCAGACCATCGAGGGCATCGTCAACGGCATCTTCTTCAACCAGGGCCACGTCTGCTGCGCGGGCTCGCGGCTGCTGGTCCAGGAGAGCGTGTACGACGAGGTGCTGGCGCGACTGAAGCGCCGGATGGGCACACTGCGCGTCGGCGACCCGCTGGACAAGAACACCGACATCGGCGCGATCAACTCGGCCGCCCAGCTGGCGAAGATCCGCGAGCTGTCGCAGATCGGCGAGGACGAGGGCGCCGAGCGCTGGTCGCCCGAGTGTGAGCTGCCGGCCAACGGCTACTGGTTCCCGCCGACCGTCTTCACCGGGGTGTCCCAGGCGCACCGGATCGCCCGCGAGGAGATCTTCGGCCCGGTCCTGTCCGTGCTGACCTTCCGCACCCCGGCCGAGGCGGTCGAGAAGGCGAACAACACCCCGTTCGGCCTGTCCGCGGGGATCTGGACCGACAAGGGCTCCCGGATCCTCTGGATGGCGAACCAGCTGCGCGCCGGCGTGGTCTGGGCGAACACGTTCAACCGCTTCGACCCGACCTCGCCGTTCGGCGGGTACAAGGAGTCGGGCTACGGCCGCGAGGGCGGTCGCCACGGTCTGGAGGCCTACCTTGCCCACTAAGGAACCGCAGAGGCTAGAGGTGCGAAAGACCTACAAGCTGTACGTCGGCGGCACCTTCCCGCGCAGCGAGTCCGGCCGGTCGTACGTCGTGACCGATGCCAAGGGCAAGTTCCTGGCGAACGCGTCACAGGCCTCCCGCAAGGACGCGAGGGACGCCGTCGTCGCGGCCCGCAAGGCGTTCAGCGGCTGGCACGCGCGGACGGCGTACAACCGGGGTCAGGTGCTCTACCGGATCGCCGAGGTGATGGAGGGCCGGCACCAGCAGTTCAGCGCCGAGGTGGCCGCCTCCGAAGGGCTGTCGATCTCCAAGGCCCGCGCGGTCGTGGACGAGTCGATCGACCGCTGGGTCTGGTACGCCGGGTGGGCCGACAAGCTCGCCCAGGTGGTCGGCTCGAGCAACCCCGTGGCCGGGCCGTACTTCGACTTCTCGTTGCCTGAGGCAACTGGTGTGGTCGCGGTGCTCGCGCCGCAGGACTCCAGCCTGCTCGGCCTGACCAGTGTCATCGCGCCGGCGATCGTCTCCGGCAACACGGTCGTCGCCGTGTCGTCGTACGAGCGCCCGTTGCCGGCCATCACGCTCGGCGAGGTGATGGCGACCTCCGACGTACCGGGTGGGGTCGTCAACATCCTGACCGGGTCGGCGTCCGAGGTCGGTCCGTGGCTGGCGTCGCACATGGACGTGAACGCGATCGACCTGTGCGGCATCGAGTCCGAGGACGAGGCGCGCGACCTGGAGATCGCCGCGGCCGACAACCTCAAGCGCGTACGCCGTCCCGCGGACGAGGACTGGTCCGCGGACCAGGGCCTGTCGCGACTCACGCAGTACCTCGAACTGAAGACCGTCTGGCACCCGATCGGAGTTTAAGGAACGTGCTGAAGCCAGGTGACCGGGTAGCCATCGTTTCGCCGTCGCGCGGACTGCCGGAGATCTTCCCCGGCCCGTACGAGTTGGGCCTGCGCCGGCTGCGCGACGACTTCGGGCTGGATCCGGTCGAGTATCCGACCACCCGGAAGCTCCAGAGCACGCCGGCCGAGCGTGCCGATGACCTCCATGCGGCCTGGTCCGATCCGTCGATCGGCGCGGTGATCGCGACGATCGGCGGCGAGGACCAGGTCACCGTGCTGAAGCATCTGGACCCGGAGGTGTTCCGCGCGAACCCGAAGCCGTTCTTCGGCTACAGCGACAACACGAACCTGCTGAACTTCCTGCACACGCTGGGTCTGCCGGCCTTCCACGGCGGCAGCGTGATGGTGCAGTTCGGCCGCGGCGGCGCGCTGCACCCGGACACCGAGCGGTCGCTGCGGGCCGCGCTGTTCACCGGCGGCGAGTTCGAGCTGACGCCGGCCAAGGAGTGGACCGACGTCGACCACGACTGGGCGGTCCCGGCGAACCTCGAGACCGAGCCGCCGCTGTTCCCCGGCACCGGCTGGACCTGGAGCGGCACTAAGGCGGTCAGCGGGAAGCTCTGGGGTGGCTGCATCGAGATTCTCGACTGGCAGCTGGCCGCGAACCGCTGGATGCTTCCGACCGAGTCGTACGGCGGGGTGCTGTTCGGCGAGACCAGCGAGGAGATGCCGCCGTCCGACGCCGTCTACCGGATGCTGCGCAACCTCGGCGAACGCGGCCTGCTCGAGCGTTTCGACGCCGTCCTGTGGGGCCGCCCCAAGTCGTCCACACTGTTCCGGGACGTCACTCCCGAGGAGTCGGTCGAATACGTCACCGGCCAGTACCTCGCCGTCGACCGGGCGCTCGCGGAGTACAACCCGAATGCCGTTGTCGTGAAGGGGCTGGACATCGGTCACACCGATCCCCAGCTGATCCTCCCGTACGGCGGCCAGATCCGGATCGACCCGGCCGCGGAACGGATCACGGTCGTCTACTGAACGCTGGTCCTGGTCAGGGCCGGGTTCGGATCGGGGTAGCAGGCAACCGGTGCGGTGATGGTGATGAACTTCCACTTGATCTTGGCTTGGAAAGTCAGCCCGGGGTCGTCGTAGCTGGTGCCTTTGAGCTTGGTCTCGACCGTGGTGCCGCGGCGCCCGGACTTGAGGCGGACGCTGAGGGTCGGTAGCTGATAGCCGGCGCCGCCCGGGATCGGACCGGCCACTTTGACGACGGCCACGTTTCCGTCCAGCTGCACGGACGGGCTGGAGTTGAGGCCTGAACCGCCGGTCAGCTGTGCGCTGACGTAGGACGTGTTGGCGGGGACCGGGATGCGGAGGGCCAGGTCGCGGACTTCCTGGAGCTTGAAGCCTTTGACCTCGCTCGGAAGTGTCCCCGGCTGCGGATCGACGGCGATCGTGAAGCGGGTGTTGGGGCGTACGGTCGCCGGCGCCGTCGCGTCGACGCCCTGCCGCAGGGACAGGGTGTGCTGGCCGAACTTGGTGTTCGCCCGGCAGGCATAGCTGGCGACCGGCTGCGCATTGGCCGGTGTGAGCAAGGCAAGCGCCACCAGGAGACTGCAGAAAGTAGTCACACAACTACTCTAAGAAATCACCGGCCGAAGAGGAACCATCCGCCGACCCCGGCTGCCGCGAAGACGACCGGCAGGGCGAGCAGGAACCACATCCGCGTCCGGCGACGTCGTCGTACCGGTGCGTCCGTCGCGACCGTCGTGTCCAGGTCGTCGTCGGTGATCGCCGTCCGCTCCTCGGCGCGCAGCGGGGCCTCCTGCTCCAGCCGGTACGCCTCCGCCTCGAGCCGCTCGGCCAGCGAGTCCGCGCGTTCCCAGCGGTCCGCGACGCGATAGGCCAGCGCCCGCCCGAAGATGTCGTCGAGCTGGCCGATGGAGTCGTGCAGCACCGAGCGCAGACTCGGCGGCGGCAGGTCCGGGTCGCGGTTCAGCACGTCGCCGATCGAGCCCGCGACGTACGGCGGATGCCCGGTGAGCAGCGCGTACGTGACCGCGCCGATCGCGTAGATGTCCGCGCGCTCGTCGAACCCACCGTCGCCGCGCCCCTGCTCGGGCGCCATGTACGACGGTGTGCCGACGGCCTGCGTGAGCCCTGAGGCCTCCGCGGCCCGTTTCGCCAGGCCCAGGTCGGCGAGCACGATCCGGTGAGTGCCGCCCCCGGACTCGTCGCCGGCTCGCAGCAGCAGGTTCGCCGGGGTGACGTCGCGGTGCACGACGCCCTCGTTGTGCAGGGCCGCCACCGCCCGCGCCAGATCCGCGCCCCACCACAGCGCATCCACCGCGTCGAGCGGGCCCTGCCGCAGTACGTCGCCCAGGGTGCCGCCGCCGACGTAGTCCATCACGAAGTACGGGCGGCCGTCGTCGAGCTTGCCCAGGTCGAAGACGCGCACGACCCGGTCGCTGCTGATCCGGCGCATCAGCCGCGCCTCGGACAGGAAGCGTTCGCGCACGTCGGCGCGCGACGCCCAGTTGTCCGCGAGGATCTTGACGGCGACGTCGACATCAAGGTCGTCGTCGTACCCCCGCCAGACGGTCGCGAACGCGCCTGCGCCGATTTTGTCCTGCAACCGGTACCGCCCGATGACATCCATCCCGGCTATTGTCGACCACAGGTGAGCTCAACCGTGACTGGGGGACGATGAACGAGGAGCTGGAAGAGCTGGCGGCCCGTGCAGCCGGGGGTGACCAGACGGTGCTTCCGCGACTCCTACAGGCGATCCGGCCCCAGGTGCAGCGTCGCGTGGCGAAATTCCTGCCGTACCGGGAGGACGCCGAGGAGGCGGTCCAGGACACCCTGCTCCAGGTCGCGAACAAGGTGCACACCTTCAAGGGCACCGGCAGCTTCGCCGGCTGGGTGACGATCGTGGCCACCAACCAGGCCCGCCAGACCTACCGGTCGCTGAAGCGCCGCTCGGTCGAGCAGTCCGCCGAGGTGCTGCCGGAGTCGGTCGACCCACGCACCACGTCGGTGATCGCCGGCTCCCGGCTCGACCTGCTCGAGGCCCTGGAGGCGCTCGAGTCCAGCCACCCGCAGCTCGTCCAGCCGCTCGTGCTGCGCGATCTCGGCGCGCTGTCGTACGCCGAGATCGCCGACGAGCTCGACGTACCGCTCGGGACCGTGAAGGCCCGGATCCACCAGGCCCGCAAGGCCGTCGCGGAACGTCTCACCGTCCGTTAGCTCCGAAGGCCTGGCGCACCGCCACGGCCCGGCGCAGGTCGTCGAGGAAGTTGGCGGTCCTCCGGCGGATGCCCGAGTCCACACTGTCGTCCGCGATCAGCGCCTCGGCCGGCGCGATCAGCGCCGCGTCGATCGCGTACGTCGGGGCGATCCGCGTAGCGGTCAGGCCGACGACCATGCCGGCCCGGATCTCCGCGGTCCGCGGGATGTCGGTGAAGAACCGCTGCACGTACGGCGCGGTGACGGCGTCCTGGCCCGGGTGCCAGAAACCTTCGGCGGTGGCGAGGAGCTCCTGCACGCCGATCGACGGATCGGTCATGATCCGGGTCCAGGCCGCTTCCTTGCCGTCGGGCAGCGCGGCCCGGCAGCGGGCGGCCTGCGTCACGCCTTCGGTCGACTTGTCGCGGGCCAGCTCCGCGTCGATCTCGGCCGCGCCGAACGTGCCGAGACGGACGAGCCGGAGAACGATCGACCAGCGCAGGTCCGCGTCGACGACCAGACCGTCGGGAGCCTCGTCACCGTTGAGCCAGGAGGTCAGCAGCTTGGCATCGTCGGTGGTCGCGACGAAGGTCCTCGCGGTGATGAGCTGCAGGCTGCTCGCCGGCTGCGTGGTTGCGAGCTTGGCTCCGAGCGCGTCGGCAACCGGGCCGCGGTACTGGTCGTAGTCCAGGTAGCGGCCGAGCACCCGGCCCTCGAGCCATTGCGCGAGCGAGCCGACCGCGATGTCGCTGTCCTCGTGCGGCAGCGCCGTGGTGAACAGCTCGATCGCCCGCCGAGGATCCAGCTCGGCGTCGGCGACGGCGTCCCGGATCGAGTTCCAGACGACCGCCCGGGTGGTGCTGTCGGCGATCTTCGGCAGTACGTCCGCCAGGTTGTCCAGGCTGGCAGCGTCCAGCCGGATCTTCGCCCAGGTGTCGTCGTTCCCGTCCGCGACCACCACGTCGTTGCTCAACGCAACTTCTGCGGAGTCCTGCGCCAGCACCACATCGACCAACGTCGCCGACCCGTCGCCGGAGTACCCACCGACGCTCAACTTGTGCAGGCGGCGCGAGCTGTCCGGACTCTTCCGGTGCAGGACGACTCCGGCGTCCGTCCGCTCGACCGTGATCGTGTCCAGCCCCGACGTCCGCAGCCACTGGTCCGACCAGGCATCGAGATCCCGCGCGCCGGCCTCGGTCAGCTTCGCGATGAACTCCTGGAGGTCCGCGTTGCCGTACTCGTGCGCCTCGAGATGCGCGTTCACGCCCTTGAGGAAAACGTCGTCACCGAGGTACTTCGCCAACTGCTTGAGCACCGCCGCGCCCTTGGCGTACGAGATCCCGTCGAAGTCGTCGAGCGACTGCCGCGCGTCCTTCAGGCTGTCCGGCGCGACCGGGTGCGTCGAGCTGCTCTGGTCGGTCTGCAGCCCCCACCACTTCCGCACGAACGCGAAGTCGGTCCAGTTGCCGCCGTAGCTGGTCGCGTCCTCGGACACGCGGTGGGCCATGTACTCGGCGAACGACTCGTTCAGCCACATGTCGTTCCACCACTTCATCGTGACCAGGTCGCCGAACCACATGTGCGCCATCTCGTGCACGACGATCCGCGCGCGGGTACTGCGTTCCGCCTCGGTCGCCTGCCCGCGGTACACCAGGCTGTCGGTGAACGTCACGCAGCCCGGGTTCTCCATCGCGCCGAGGTTGAAGTCCGGCACGAACGCCTGCCAGTACTCGCCGAACGGGTACCGCTGCCGGAACATGCGGTGGTACTCGTCGAGCGCCTCACGGGTGGTCCGGAACAGGTCCTCGGCGTCCCGCTCGAGGTGCTCCTTGAGCGATTGCCGGCAGGCGAGTCCGAGCGGGATCCCGTCGTGCTCGCTGCGGATCAGGTGGTACGGGCCGGCGACGAGAGTGACGAAGTACGTCGACAGCGGCTTGGTCTCGGCGAGCGACCACTCCCCTGCCGCGATCCGGGTGGCGGCGCCGTTGCCCAGCACGACCCAGTCCTCCGGGCATTTCACCGTGACCGAGTACGGCGCCTTGAGGTCAGGCTGGTCGAAGCAGGGGAAGTACCGCGGGGCGGACTCCAGCGACGACATGCCGTAGGTGTAGACGCGCCCGTCCGCGGCGTCGACGGAGCGCACGAGTCCCTCGCCGTCGGCGGAGTACTTCAGCTCGGCGGTCACGACGAGCTCGTTCTCGGCCGTCAGCCCGGTGAGCGGGAACCGGCCGCCGTCGAGCGCACCTGGATCGAGCGCCTGCCCGTTGAGCTCGACGCCGATCAGCCGCTCGGGCTTCACGTCCACCCAACTGGTGGTGCTGGTTGCTCCGAACCGGATCCGGCTGGTGGTGACGAACGTGTCCCCCGAGCCGGTGAGGTCGAACGCCACCTCGTACGACCGCAGGTCCACGTCCGCCGCCCGTTGCCGGGCCTCTTCTACCGTCAGTGCGCGCATGAACAGCACGCTATCCCGGCCCACGGACACCTGCGCGAGCAGTCGCGGCCGCCAGGTTGGCCACTGCTCGAACATCGTCGCTGGTCGTGTTCTCCAGCACCGTTGCGATCAACGGCGCATCCGCAGGCTCGGCCAGCACGGTGAGCACGTTCAAGGCGCTTACGTGGTCGAAGCCGGCCCGGATCTCCTCGTCCGCTTCGGCCGGCGGCCGGGACAGGATCTCGCGCGCGACCTGCCGCACCTCGTCGGCCATCGGCTCGAGCGGGTTGCCGCCGCTGACCTGCGTGTACGCCGCGGCCACCTGGTACATGTTCAACGCCCGGCACACCATGCCGATGTTCTGGCTGTGCAGCAATGCACCGAACGCCTGCAGGGGAATGCCGACCTCGTCCATGCCTGCACGCTAGCCGACCGCCCCGAAGAACCGGAGCACCTTCTGGGCGGCATCAGGCCCGGTCATCATCTCCGCGACCTCGGCCGACATCTGCGCGATCTTGGCGGTGCGCGCGAACATGGCCGGCTCGTACTGCTCCAGTGCGGCGTCCAGGTCGTGCGGATGTGCGGCGATCGCCTGGGCGAGCTCCGCGGCGTCCAGCATGGCCTGGTTCGCGCCCTCGCCGTGCGACGGCATCAGGTGCGCAGCGTCCCCGAGCAGAGTGAGACCCGACCGGCGCGGCCAGGTCATCCCGATCGGCAGCAGGTACGCCGGACGCACGACGAACGGCTCGTCGCAGGCGGCCAGCAGGCGACGGAACTGCGGCGCCCACCCGTCGGGAAGATCGGTCACCCACGCCGGGTCGACGTCGGGCGGCGCTTGGATCGAGATACTCACCTGGATCACGCCGTTGCCGTTGCGTTGCGCGCCCAGCATCCGGTCCGGGCCGAACACCCAGTAGTTGCCGCGACCAACCATCTCGGCCAGTTCGGGCCGGGTGCGATCGGCATCGTGGATCGCACTCTGCACCACGGCCTTGCCGCCGTACGTCGGCTCGATGCCGGTGAGCAGCGGACGCACCCGGGAGTTCGCGCCGTCCGCGCCGACGAGCAGGTCCGTTGTCGCGGTGCTCCCATCGGAGAAGTGCAGGACGTATCCGCCGTCGTGTGCTTCGGCATGGGTGAAGGCGCTCCCCCAGCGGACCGTGGAGGCCGGGAGGGAGTCGAGCAGGATGTCCCGCAGGTCGGCGCGGTCGATCTCCGGGCGCAGCATCGGCGCGTCGTCCGGGGTGTCCTCCTGGAGCAGCATCGTGCCGGTGTGGTCGAGCATGCGCAGGTCCTGACCTTCGCGGCGCGCGGCAGCGAGGAACTCCCGCTCGAGGCCGGCTGCGCTGAGGGCCGCCTGGCCGGTGTCGGTGTGCAGGTCGAGCATGCTGCCCTGCTTGCGGGCGGCGCCGGATGCGTCGCGCTCGAACACGACGGAGTCGATGCCGTGGACGTGCAGGATCCGCGCGAGGGTGAGGCCGCCCGGGCCGCCGCCGATGATCGCGATCATGTGAGGACTCCCGTCCGATACAGCGTAGCTTTCGATACACTGTATCAGTCGAGGCAGTGTATTGTTCCGGGCACGGAGGTGTGACGTGACAGACCTGATCTGGGACCGGCCCGAGCCGTCCGAGCGACGGACGCCGAGCCCGCTCAGCCGGCAGCGGATCGTGCGGGCCGCGATCGAGCTGGCCGACACCGCCGGCCTGGACGCCGTGTCACTGCGGAAGGTCGGCGGCGCGCTCGACGCCGGCCCGATGCGCCTCTACCGGTACGTCGACACCAAGGACGAGCTGCTCACGCTGATGGTCGACGCGGCGTACGCCGAGGTTCCCGAGCCCACCGGAGCGACCTGGGACGCCGTCCTCAGATCGATCGCGACCGGGATCCGGGGCGTCGCCCTGCGGCACGAATGGTTCGCGGAACTGCTCGGCGGCCGGCCGCATCTCGGTCCGGCGACCCTCGCCCACGGGGAGGCGTCCCTGACCGCGTTGCGCGCCGCCGGACTCGACGATCTCGGCACCGTCACCGGCGCCCTTGCCACGTTGAACATCTACGTCATCGGCGCGGTCCGCAAGGAGGTCGCCGAGCGCCAGGCCCAGCGCGCCAGCGGCCTCGACCAACGGCAATGGCAGCACGCGACTGCGCCGTACCTCCTCCGGATGTTCGCCACCGGTGACTATCCGGCCATGAAGGAATGGGTCCACGAGGCGCCGCATCTGCAAGCCGACGAGGTGTTCGAGCTCGGCCTGACCTACCTGCTGGAAGGCATCAGGGCCAGCCTGCCCATCTAGTGGCCGGCCGCCGCGTGCAGGTGACCGGCCAGCAGGTGGGCCGACTCGGGGGCGTTGGCGGCGTAGCAGAGCAGGTGACTCCGGGTCGACCACGCGTCCTGCAGCGGGCAGATGTCCAGCGCCGCGATCGCGTCGACGGCCCGGCGCGGGACGATCGCGAGACCGGCGCCGGCAGCGGCGAGCGTGATGAGGGTGTGCAGGGTCGGTACGACGGTGCGGTAGCGCGGCGCCGGCGCGTGCGGGCCGAGGCGGTCGTCCATCCACTGCGTGAGCGGGGAGTTGCGGTCGAGGCCGACCAGGGGATGTTCGGCGACCTCGGCGTACGCGATCGAGGTGCGGCCGGCGAGCGTGCCGCCGGCCTGGCCGATCACGACCAGCGAGTCGTCGGCAAGCGGCTCTGTGCGCAGCGGGGTCGGCTCGTCGTCCAGGATCACGCCGAGGTCGGCCTCCCCGGCGGCGAGCAGGCGGACGCTGCGGACGGTTCGGCGCTCGCTCACGTTGACGTCGTACTCCGGATGGTCGCGGAGGAACGTGGCCAGCGCGACCGGGACGAGTTGGTGCATCGCGGAGCCGCCGGCGACGAGCCGGATCGGCGCGGTCCTGGAGACGGCGTACGACGCGACCGCGCTGTCCAGCCTGGTGGTCTCGGCGAGGACCTCGCGGGCGTGCCGGGCCAGCGTGGCGCCGGCGGGAGTCAGCCGGACGCCGCGTCGCTCGCGGATCAGGAGCGGTACCCCGGCCTGCGCTTCGAGCGCCCTGACCCGCGCACTGGCCGAAGGCAGACTGAGGTGCATCACCCGCGCGCCGCCGGTGATCGAGCCCTCCGCCGCGACATAGGTGAACAGCCGGAGATCGTCGAGGTCGTACCGCATCAGACCAGCCTACGTCTCAGGCTAAGGCTGGCTACGGAGATCGCGCATTGTGGAGCGCGGGTCGAAGCCGGATCCTCGAAGGGTGCTACTGATCCTCCTGGCCGGCGTCGCAGCCGGCGCGCTGAACGCCGTCGGCGGTGGCGGGAGCTTCGTGGCACTCACCGCGCTGGTCGCGGCCGGCCTGCCGCCGGTCACCGCCAACGCGACCACGACCGTCGCGCTGCTGCCCGGCAATGCGACCAGCGCGTGGGTCTACCGCCGGGAGTTCGAGGGCTTGGTCCGTCCGTCTCCGGCCCGGCTCACGCTTGCCAGTGTCTGCGGCGGTGCGATCGGCGCCGGCCTGCTCTTGTTGTTGCCGTCGGCATCTTTCGACGCGGCGGTGCCGTGGTTGCTGGCGTTCGCGACCGTCGTCCTCGCGTTCGGCCGGCGGTTGACGGCGGCGCTGCGGCTCGGTCGCCCCGGGCCGGCGGCGATCCTGATCGGCCAGTTCGTGCTGGCGATCTACGGCGGGTACTTCGGCGGCGCGGTCGGGCTGATGATGCTCGCGTTCTGGACCGCGACGACCTCGCTCGACCCGGCGCGCGGCAACCCGCTGCGGGTGATCCAGGTCGCGGCCGTCTACCTGACCGCCGCGGTCATCTTCGTCTTCGCCGCCGACGTGCTCTCCCAGCCGATCCGCCTGGTCGCCCTGCTCGCGGGTGCGATCGTCGGCGGCTACTTCGGCGCCCATCTGGTCCGCCGCCTGCCGCCGGCCGTACTGCGCGTGCTGGTCCTCACCACCGCGATCGCGATGACGGCCATCTTCTTCGTGCGGGCGTTCGGATGACCCGCGCCCAACTGGCCATGGGCTACCAGGCGTGCGAGGTCGCCGACCTGGCGACCGCCGCGGTCACGATGGACGACCCGGTCGAGGCGGTCGAGCAGGCCGCCCGCGTGCTCGCGGCCGCACACCAGTTACTTGCGGCCGCCGAGCGGATCGCCGACCCGAGCGTCCCGACGGACTCCCTGCAATTGTTCGCCTATCAGCATCCCGAGGAGGCGGCGGCCGACATCAGCGAGTGGCTCCGCCGCTGCCGAGGTCGCGGCCCGGAAGGCGCTGACGCTCGCGCTGGCGGTTGAGGTAGAGGCCGGTGGCCGTCGACACGCTCGTGAGCAGCCAGACGGCCACGCCGGCGTCGTCGGTGACACCGATCACCGGCAGCAGGTCGGGCAGGATGTCGATCGGCGAGATCAGGTAGACGAGTGCCAGGACCCAGATGAACGGCCGGCTCCTCGGCAGGTCGGCGTACGTGCCCTGACGGACCTCGCGGAGCAGTTTCGGCAGCGCGCGGGCCCGCTGGAAGATGTCCCCGACCGGCACCGGTTCGCCGCGGGCGATCTTGCGCCGGCGCACGCGACGCCGCCGGACGACGCCGAACACGCCGACCGCCACGCCCAGCACGAGCAGCACGCCCCCGGCCAGTGCCGCGGGCATGCCGGCCACGTCGCCGTCGCGGAAGATCAGGGTCAGCAGCCCGATCAGTCCGAGCAACCCACCGAAGTACACCATTCACCAACTGTAGGCGCATCCAAGTCAGCGGTTGTAGGGCTGGGACAGGAGCGGGCGGGTGTTGGTGAGGACCTGCTCGTAGTTGGCGCGGACCTGGGCGGCGTCGACGGTGATGGCCGGCTCTGGCTTGCCGAGGGGGACCTGCCAGGTGGGCGGGGTGTCGGCGCCGGACAGGGCCCAGGCTGCTTGCCGGGCCGCGCCCAGGGCGACGTACTCGGCTGGTTCGGGGAGGACAACCTCGGCGCCGAGGAGCGCTGGGGCCAGGGCTTGTACGGCGCGGGAGCGGGCGCCGCCGCCCAGGAGCAGGACCCGATGGACGGGGAGGCCCTGGGCCCGGAGGGCGTCAACGGCGTCGGCGAGACCGCACAGGAGGCCCTCGACCGCGGCGCGGGCCATCGTTGCCGGCTGCATGGTCGCCCGGGTGAGGCCGTAGATCAGGCCGGTGGAGTGCGGGAGGTCCGGCGTACGCTCGCCGTCCAGGAACGGGAGCAGAACCAGGCCGTCGCTGCCGGGCGAGGTGATGGCGGCCTCGTCGAAGGCGGCCAGGTCGAGACCGAGCATCTGCGCGGTCGCGGACATGACGCGGGCCGCGTTCAGGGTGCAGACGAGCGGAAGGTACTCCCCGGTGGCGTCGGCGAAACCGGCGACCAGGCCGGTCGGGTCCGCTGTCGGGTGGGCCGAGCGCGCGAACGCCGTACCGCTGGTTCCGAGGGAGACGGCGACATCACCCGGCTGCAGGTCAAGCCCGAGCGCAGCGGCAGCGTTGTCCCCGGTGCCGGCGGCGATGGCCGCGCCGAACGCGGTCTGGCCGACGATCTCGCCGGGACCGGCGACGCGAGGCAGGGCGAGCTGACGACCGAAGGCGAGCTCCACGAGGTCGGTGCGGTAGCTGTTCGTCGCCGCCGACCACCAGCCGGTCCCGGAAGCGTCTCCGCGATCGGTGGTGATCCCGTCAATCCCTTGCCGATCCGCCGCCAACTGCTGCGTCATCCAGTCGTGCGGCAGCACGACCGCTGTCGCACGGGCTGCAGCCTCCTTGGACCGTACCCACCGCAGTTTGGTGACGGTGAACGACGGGACCGGGACGGAGCCGATCGCTTCGGCCCACGCCTCGGGGCCGCCTAGCTCGGCGATCAGTTCGGTGGTGGCGTCGGCTGAGCTGGTGTCGTTCCAGAGGACGGCGGGGTGGACGACCTCGCCGGCGTCGTCCAGCAGGACCATGCCGTGTTGCTGGCCGCCGACCGCGATCGCCTCGACGCCGTCGAGCAGACCGTCGGAGGCGATCTCCCACGCCTTCCACCACTCGCCCGGGTCCACCTGGGTGGCGTCGGGGTGCGGCGCCCGGCCCTCGCGGACCACCGCTCCGGTCTCAGCGTCGCACACCAGAACCTTGGTTGCCTGGGTGGAGCAGTCCACCCCGGCAACCAGCCTCAGCTCAGTCATGCTCCGACGCTACAGGGCTTCGAGAGTGGCGCGCGCTCCGATCTCGTGGAGCGACTTCAGCGCCGCCTTGTACTGCGTGACGAACCGCTCGTCCGACGCCAGCTCACCGAACAGATCCGGATCCGAGATGAACACCAGCGGATCGTCGGTGTTGTGCTGCGCCCGCTCGACCAGCTTGTCGCGCAACCGGTCGACGACCTCGATCGACCCGCCCTGCTCGTCCGTGCCCTCGGCGTACCGCGCCCAGGAGGCCACGACCAGCACCGAGCGCTTGATCTCGCGATCGGCCGCCAACTGCTCGCGGACCACCGGCAACAGCCACTTCGGGATCCGGTCCGAACTCTCCGCGCACAGCCGCGCCAGCGTGTCCCGCACCTCCGGGTTCGCGAACCGCTCGATCAGCTGGTGCTTGTAGCGGTCCAGATCGACCCCGGGCACCGGCGGCAACGTCGGCGTACCTTCGTTGTCCATGTAGCCGAGCAGGAAGTCGATGAACAGCTTGTCCTGGCACACCTCGTGCGCGTAGCGGTACCCGGCCAGATACCCGAGATAGCACAACGCCTGATGACTCGCGTTGAGCAACCGCAGCTTCATGAACTCGTACGGCTCGACGTCCTCGACGATCTGGACGCCGACATCCTCGTACGCCGGCCGCTCGCCGCCGAAGTCGTCCTCGAGCACCCACTGCGTGAACGGCTCGCACACCACCGGCCAGCCGTCCTCGACCCCGAACCGCTCGGCCAGCGCCTCCCGGTCCGCGTCCGTCGTCACCGGCGTGATCCGGTCGACCATGCAGTTCGGGAACCGCACCTCGGTCTCCAGGAAGTCCGCGACCTCCGGATCCTTCAGCCGCGCGAAGCCGGCGATCATCTTGCGCGCGACGTGCCCGTTGCCCGGGATGTTGTCGCAGGACATCACGGTGAACGGCGGTACGCCGGCCTCCCGGCGCCGCCGCAGCGCCTCCACGATGAACCCGAACGCGCTCCCCGGCGTCGCCCCCGGCTCCAGGTCCGCGGCCAGCGAGGGATCGGACGCGTCCAGCTCCCCCGTCACCTGGTTCACGTGGTACCCGCCCTCGGTGATCGTCAACGACACGATCCGCGTGGCAGGATCGGTCATCCGCGCGAGCACCGCCTCCGGATCGTCCGGCGCGAACAGATAGTCGACGATCGACCCGATCACGCGCGGCTCCAACTGCCCGTCCGGATGCTTGATGACCAGCGTGTACAGGTGGTCCTGCGCCGACAGGACGTCGTACATCCGCCGGTCCTGGGGCAGCACCCCGACCCCGACGATCCCCCAGTCGAGCGCCTTGCCGTCGCTCATCAACCGGTCGAGGTACATCGCCTGATGGGCGCGGTGGAAGCCGCCCACCCCGAAGTGCACGATCCCTGGCGTCACCGCCGTACGGTCGTACGACGGCACGCCGATGTCATTGCCCAGGGCATCGAGAGCAGCGGTGGTCAGTTTCACTTGACCGCCCCCAGCGACAGACCCTGGACGAGCTTGTCCTGTGCGGCGAACCCGGCGATCAGCACCGGCAGCGACACCACGATCGACGCGGCACAGACTTTGGCGAGGAACAATCCTTGACTGGTCACGAACCCAGTCAAGAACACCGGAGCCGTCTGCGCCACTGTGCCGGTCAGCACTCGGGCAAACAGCAACTCGTTCCAGCTGAAGATGAAGCAGATCAGCGCCGCGGACGCGATACCGGGCGTGACGACCGGTGCGACCACGGACCGCAGCGTGCGGGTCAGCGACGCGCCGTCCACCGATGCGGCCTCGAGGATCTCGACCGGCACCTCGGAGAGGAAGCTGCGCAGCATCCAGACCGCGATCGGCAGGTTCATCGACGTGTACAGGATGATCAGCAGCCAGATGTTGTCCAGGAATCCGACCGACTGCGCGAACAGATAGATCGGCAGCAGACCGGCGACCACCGGCAGCATCTTCGTGGACAGGAAGAAGAACAGCACGTCCGTCCACTTCTTCACCGGCCGGATCGACAGCGCGTACGCCGCCGGGAACGCGAGCAGGATCACCAGCGCGGTGGACAGGATGCTCGCGGTCAGCGAGTTCGCGATCGACGGCCACGGGCCACTGTCGAAGAACGACCGGTAGCCGTCGAGCGTCAGCGGCGCCGCGATGTCCGGCGGGTTCTTCGCCGCGTCCTCCTCGGAGTGGAACGACGTCAGCAGCATCCACAGCACCGGCAGCACGAACAGGATCCCGACGATCCAGGCCACCCCGCTCAGGACGAACCCGCCACCGCGGTTCTTCTTCCCCGTCACGATCGTGACTTGCCCGCTCATCGACCGGTCTCCTCTCGGAACAGCGTGGACACCGACCGCAGCGCGAAGGTCGCGATCGCGATCGTGCCGATCACCACGATCACGCCGGCGGCCGAGGCGCGGCCGTAGTCGTGCGCGGTGTAGAAGGTCTGGTAGATCGTGTACGGCAGGTTCGCCGTACCGAGACCGCCAGATGTGATCGTGAAGACCGCGTCGAAGTTCTGTACGACGTAGATCGAGCCGAGCAGGGCGGACAGCTCGAGGTACTGCCGCAGGTGCGGGAGCGTCATGTAGCGGAAGATCTCCCACTGGTTCGCGCCGTCGATCCCGGCCGCCTCGATCACGTCGAGCGGACGGCTCTGCAGGCCGGCCAGCAGGATCAGCATCATGAACGGCGTCCACTGCCAGACCAGCGCGAAGATGATCGACCACAACGGCTGGTTGCTGATCCAGTCCGGCTGCGGCGCGTTGTCGCCGAAGATCCACTTCAGCACGCCGTTGAACAAGCCGTACGTCGGGTTGTACAGCGCGTGCTTCCACAGCAGGGCCGCGGCGACGGGCACGATCAGGAACGGCGTGATCATCATCGTCCGGACCGCGCCGCGGCCGCGGAACTTGCGGTCCAGCAGCAGCGCGATCAGCAGACCGAACACGAGGCTGATCAGCACGACGCCCGCGGTGAGCACGATCGTCACCCAGATCGCGTGCCGGGTGTTCGCGTCGGTCAGCACCCGGCGGAAGTTGTCGAACCCGGCGAACCCGCGCTCGTCGGGGTAGTACGCGTTCCAGTCCATGAAGGACACGACGATCGTGACCACGAACGGCAGCTGGGTCACGATGACCATGAAGATCAAGGCCGGCAGCAACGGGCCGCGCCGGGCCCAGTCGCCGGCCTTGCGCATCACCGTTCCCTCGGGCGGCGCGGCATGGCGCCGCGGCTTGGTGCTGGTCTCAGACTTGGCGTCGACGGACATGTCCGCTCCCCTCACTTCGCCTGTCGCGAGCGGTACCGCTCGGCGACGTCGTCGGCGAGCTCCTGCCCGCGTTTCAAGGCTTTGTCGACGCTCATCCGCCCGGCGATCGCCGAGCTCACGTCCTGACTGACCTGGGTCCCGAGGTCCGGGAACTCCGGGATGTCGATGAACTGGATCCCCGGCGCCGGCCGCGGCTGGACGCCCGGGTTCTTCGGGTCGGCGTTCTCGATCGCCGTCTTGGTCGGCTGCGCGAAGGCGGCCGCCTCCTTGACGTAGTCCGGGATCTCGTACGTCGACGCGCGCTTGCCGGCCGGGACGTTGGACCAGCCGACCTTCTGACCGACGAGCTTCTCGTAGTCCTTGCCGGAGGCCCAGGAGATGAACTTCCAGGCGTTGTCCTTCTTCTTCGAGGCTTCCTGGATACCCCAGGCCCACGCGTACAGCCAGCCGGAGCTGTCGGTCTTCACGACCGGCGCCGGGGCGTAGCCCATCTTGCCCTTCACGGGCGAGTTCGGGGCCTCGAGGGATCCGGCCGCCGACGTCGCGTCGTACCACATCGCGACGTTGCTCTGGATGGTGTTGTTCAGGCACTCGGTGAACCCGGCCTGCGGCGCGCCGGCCTCGCCGTGCGCGCGGACCAGGTCGACGTAGAACTTGGTCGCCTCGGTGAACGCCGGCGAGTCGACCTGCGCCTGCCAGTCCTGGGTGAACCAGGTGCCGCCGAAGGTGTTCACGACGGTGGTGAGCGGCGCGAAGATCTGGCCCCAGCCGGGCTGGCCGCGCAGGCAGATGCCGCGCATCCCGGGCTGGGCGTTGTCGACCTTGGCCGCGATGTCCGCGACCTGCTGCCAGGTCGGCTTGGCCGGCATCTCGACGCCCTTGGCCGCCAGGATGTCCTTGCGGTACATCAGGAACGACGACTCGCCGTAGAACGGTTCGCCGTAGATCTTGCCGTCGTCCGCGGTCATCGACTGCGTCATCGGCTTGAGGATGTCGTCCTGGTCGAACGACGAGTCCTTGTCGATGTAGTCCGACAGCGGTGCGATCCATTTGCTCTTGGCATAGATCGGGATCTCGAAGTTGCTGACCGACGCCACGTCGTACTGACCGGCCTGGCTGGAGAACTCCTGGCTGATCTTGTCCCGGACGTCGTTCTCCGGGAGCACGGTGAAGTTCACGTGGATGCCGGTCTGCTTGGTGAAGTTGTCGGCGGTGAGCTTCTGCAGGTCGACCATCTGCGGGTTGTTCACCATCAGCACGTTGATGCTGTCGGCCCCACCGCCGCCCGCACCACCGCCCCAGCCGGCACAGCCACTGACCGCGCCCAACACCAGCGCGACCCCGACCGCCGTAAGCCTTCTTCCGGGCACTAGCCGCTCCCTCATCTCACACCCCGCCGAACGAAGCGAGGCGGTTCTTTGGGTTTGCTCATTTGAGCAGGCGTCTGCTCACAGCCACGAGTGAACCGGGAAGGGACTTGACCTGTCAAGGGTCTGTGCAACACTTGGGTCCGATGGTGCTCATATGAGCGGGAGGCTTTGATGGAGTCCTTCGGGCCGGCACAGCTGGTGCTCACCGCGTCGATCGCACGGCGGTACTACGTCGACGGCCGGTCGAAGGTGGAGATCGCGGACGAGTTCCGGCTCAGCCGGTTCAAAGTCGCGCGATTGCTCGACCACGCGCGCAGCAGTGGGCTGGTGCGGATCGAGATCAGCCACCCCGGCGCCATCGACCTCGACCTGTCCGCACGCCTGCAGGAGTCCCTCGGCCTGCGGCGCGCGATCGTCGTCGACACCCCCGAGGTCGACGAGCCCGCCTTGCGGACCCAACTCGGGAAGGCGGCCGCGGATCTGCTGTCGGAGATCGTCACGCCCGAGGACGTCCTCGGCCTGGCGTGGGCCCGGGCGGTGACCGCGATGACCGAGCAGCTGTCCTCACTCGCTCCGGTTCCGGTCGTCCAGCTGACCGGAGCATTGACCCGGCCGGATGTCGAGGCCAACTCCGTGGAGCTCGTCCGCCACACGGCACGCCTGTCGGGCGGCCCGGCGTACCTGTTCTATGCGCCGCTCGTCGTGCCGGACGCGGCGACGGCGCGGGCGCTGCGGCAGCAGCCAGAGGTCGCGGAGGCGATCAGCCACTTCGATTCGGTCTCCAAGGCCGTGGTCGGGCTCGGATCGTGGGCCGCCGGCCAGTCGACGCTGTACGACGCAATGGACGAGAAGGCCTGCGAACAGCTGGACAAACGCGGGGTCGTCGCGGACATCTCCGGGGTGTTCGTGGACGCCGACGGCGAGGCGGTGCAGAGCCGGGTCACCGACCGGGTGATCGCGATCAACGCGGAGCAGATGGACAAGATCGACGAGGTGATCGCGATCCCGTACGGGCTGGCGAAGGTTCCCGCGGTGCGCGCCGCGGTACGCAGTGGACTGGTCAACGGGATCGTTACCCACGCACCTCTGGCGAAGGCCCTGCTCGGCGAGACACACTAGCCCGCGATGCCTGCTGAGGTTGAGACCCAGTTGCTCGGCGGTACTGCGAACCGTGGGCTGGTCGTGCGGGTCGGGGACACCGTCCGCCGTCCGTTGCGCCCCAGCAGCCTGGCCACGCATGCCTTACTCGAACACCTGGAGCGGGTCGGGTTCGAGGGCGCGCCGCGGCTGCTCGGGATCGACTCCCAGGGGCGGGAAGTCCTGTCCTACGTGCCCGGCGCGACCGTGACATCGCCGTACCCGGACTGGTCGATGACGGACGCGGCGCTGGACAGCGTGGCGCGGTTGCTGCGGGCGTACCACGAGGCGGTCGCGGACTTCCGGCCTGTCGGCCTGAAGTGGGCCGAGCCGGTGCCGCCCGCGTACGTCACGGGCTTGATCAGCCACAACGACCCGAACCTGGACAACGTCGTCTTCCGGGACGGCCTCGCGGTCGCGCTGATCGACTTCGACCTCGCCGCCCCCGGGTCAGCGCTCTGGGACGTCGCGACGGCGGTCCGGCTGTGGGCCCCGCTCCGCCCCGACGCAGACATCCACGACCTACGCCGAGGCCGATCCCTCGCCCGCTTCCGCCGTTTCGCCGACGCCTACGCCCTGACCGACGCGGACCGCCTCCGCCTGGCCGACGCGGCCGCCGACAACCACATCTGGTGTATGGAGTACGTCCGCCGCGGCGCCGAAACCGGCCACCCCTGGTTCTACCAACGCTGGACCACCGGCGAATCCGAACTGACCAACCGCACCAACACGTGGTTCAAGGAACAGGCCGAGGCCCTGCACCGCGCCCTCCTCGGCTAGTGGAGAATGTGCCGGTGGGTTCACGGGTGGTGTTGCTGGCCGGACCGTCGGGAGCCGGGAAGTCGCGGCTGGCGGAGGTGGTGGGGCTGCCGGTGGTGCGGCTGGACGACTTCTACCGCGACGGGGACGACGCGGCGATGCCGCGCTCGCCGCTCGGCATCGTCGATTGGGACGACCCGCGATCCTGGGACGGTGACCGCGCGGTCGCGGCCCTCGAGCAGTTGTGTACGACGGGCGCCGCGGACCTTCCGATCTACGACATCGCCGCCGACGGCACCGTCGGCCACCGGCCGGTCAGCACCGAGGGCTCCGCGCTGATCGTTGCTGAGGGCATCTTCGCCGACCGGATCACCGGTGCGCTGCGTGACCGCGGCCTGCTCGCCGCCGCGATCTGCGTCCGCCACCATCGGCTCGTCACGTTCTTCCGCCGCTTCCAGCGCGATCTCCGCGAGCACCGCAAGCCCCCGCTGACCCTGCTCCGGCGCGGACTGCTGCTGCTCCGCGACGACCCCCAGGTCGTCCGCCGCTGCGTCGAAGCCGGCTGCGAACCCCTGCACCCGAAGGCCGCCCGCCGCCGGATCGAGACGCTTGTCACGTCGTCCGCGTCCCAATAAGACAAGCCTGTTCGCCTGGAGTTAACCAACTTCTGATGGCATCGGCCTCGGAACTGTCGGATGCGCTCGGGGGCGAGTGGCCGGACGGAGAGGGACCGTGAAGCGGACTGCGCGGAAACATGCCTCGGGCGTTGCCGTTGTGGTGACCGCCCTGCTGCTGGGCGTCGCCGCCTGCGGCAACGAGGACGGTACGTCGGCCGGCGCCGCTCAGACCCCCGCCGCCAAGCATTCGGCGCTGTCGGGTCCGGCCCAGAAGTCGAAGAGCACGCTCGCCGGACTCGTCGTCCTGCCCCGCGGCTATGTCGCCGACGCCCGCAACGGCACCGGCCCGTTCACCGCAACGGCGTTCCTGGACAACTGGTCCGCCGACCCCGCGCTGGACCGCGCCTTGCTGCTCAACGCAAGCTTCGTCGAGGGGTACCGCGCGACCCGGCTCAGCCCCGACAAGAAGAAGCGCTACACGCTGCAACTGTTCAAGACCGGGTCAGCCGGCAAGGCAGCGGTTCTCCAGCGGGGCTTCTGGAGACAGGACACCCACGAGCACCCGTTCAGCCTCCCCGGAGCCCTGTCCGACGCCCGGGTCGAGTTCGACGGCGGCACCGATCAGTCCACCGCCACCGCCGAGGTCAGCCTCGCCGTCGGGCCGATGGTGGTCGAGATCAGCGTCCGCGAGGTAGGTGCCCTGGGCAGCAATCTCACCCCGGACACCGCGCTCGTGACTGCACTCGCGAAGCAACAGCGAGCCCGCCTCACCGCGACCTCCAGCTGACAGCCTCAGCCGATGCGGTCGATCACCAGCGGACCGGGCTGGTAGGAGTCCGCGACAGCTACCGCGTCGGCCAGGGACTCCAGCGCACGGTCGATGCGGGTCGGGTCGTCGGTGTGGAGGGTCAGCAGGGGCTGGCCTTCCTGGATCTGATCGCCCGGCTTGGCGTGCATCTCCACGCCGGCCACCGCGGACACCGGGTCCTCCTTGCGCGCACGGCCGGCGCCGAGGCGCCAAGCAGCCACGCCGACAGCGAGAGCGTCGAGCTTCGAGAGGGTGCCGGAGGCGGGAGCCGGTACGACGTGCTGCTCGGGTGCAACGGGTAGCTCGGCGGACGGGTCGCCGCCCTGGGCCGAGATCGTCGCGCGCCAGGCGTCCATCGCCGTACCGTCCCGGAGCTTCTCGGCCGGGTCGACGCCGGTGACGCCGGCCGCGGCGAGCATCTCGCTGGCCAGGGCAACGGTCAGCTCGATCACGTCCGCAGGGCCGCCGCCGGCGAGTACCTCGACCGACTCACGGACCTCGAGTGCGTTACCCGCGGTCAGGCCGAGTGGGACCGACATGTCGGTGAGGAGGGCAACGGTCTTCACCCCGGCATCGGTGCCCAGCGCAACCATGGTCTCCGCGAGCTCACGGGCATCGGCGAGCTCCTTCATGAACGCGCCGGAGCCGACCTTCACGTCGAGCACCAGCGCACCGGTGCCCTCGGCAATCTTCTTGCTCATGATCGAGCTGGCGATCAGCGGGATCGCCTCGACCGTGCCGGTCACGTCGCGCAGCGCGTACAGCTTCTTGTCGGCCGGAGCCAGGCCGTCGCCGGCCGCGCAGATCACCGCGCCGACATCCTCCAACTGCTGCATCATCTCTTCGTTCGAGAGTGCCGCTCGCCAGCCGGGGACAGACTCGAGTTTGTCCAGCGTCCCGCCGGTGTGGCCGAGGCCGCGACCCGACAGCTGCGGTACGGCGACCCCGCAGGCCGCGACCAAAGGTGCCAACGGCAACGTGATCTTGTCGCCGACGCCGCCGGTCGAGTGCTTGTCCGCGGTCGGCCGGGACAGCTTGCCGAAGTCCATCCGCTCGCCGGAGGCGATCATCGCCGCGGTCCAGCGGGCGATCTCGCGCCGGTTCATCCCGTTCAGCAGGATCGCCATCGCGAGCGCGGACATCTGCTCGTCGGCGACGTCGCCCTTGGTGTAGGCGTCGATCACCCAGTCGATCTGCCCGTCGGACAGCTCGCCCTTGTCCCGCTTGGCCCGGATGACATCCACCGCGTCGAAACTCATCAGTTCTCCAAGTCCTCCGGCCCGAACGCGTCGGGCAACAACTCCCGCAACGGCCGCGGCCCGGTCGGCGTCTCCAGCAGCAGTCCAGGCCCGCCGTTCTCGTGCAACAACTGCCGGCACCGCCCACACGGCGTCAGCAGATCGCCGTGCTGGTCCACGCAGGTGAACGCCACGAGACGCCCACCACCTGTCCGGTGCAGCTCGGACACCAACCCGCACTCGGCGCACAGGGTCAGCCCGAAGGACGCGTTCTCCACGTTGCACCCGGCAACGATCCGCCCGTCGTCGACCAGCGCGGCCGCACCGACCGGGAAGCCGGAGTACGGCGCGTAGGCCCGGCCCATCACCTCGCGGGCGACGGCCCGCAAGGCTTCCCAGTCGACGTTACTCGGTGACGTAGGGCTCACCGTCGGCCTTCGGTGCTCTGACTCGGCCGACCAGGCCTGCCACCGCGATGATGGTGGCCAGGTACGGCGCCATCAGGAGGAGCTGGCCGGGGATCGGGGTCTGGATGATCTGGAGTTGGGACTGCAGCTGGGTGGCGAAGCCGAAGAACAGGGCGGCGACCGTCGCGCCGATCGGGTGCCAGCGGCCCATGATCAGTGCGGCCAGGGCGATGAACCCGTTGCCCGCGGTCATCTCCTTGCTGAACGAACCGGCGTACCCGACGGTGAAGAACGCTCCGCCCAGACCCGCGAGGATGCCGGCCGAGAGCACCGCGGAGTACCGGATCCGCTTGACCCTGATGCCGACCGTGTCGGCGGCCTTCGGGTGCTCGCCGACCGCACGGATCCGCAGGCCCCACCGGGTCTGGAACAGCACGAACGTGACGACCGCGACCGCGAGGTAGGTCAGGTACACCAGGATCGTCTGGTTGAACAGGATCGGGCCGAAGAACGGGATGCTGGCCAGACCCGGGATCTTCACCGCCGACAGCACTTCCGGAGTGTTCAGTTTGTTCGCGTCCGGCTGCAGGAACTCGTCGAAGAGGAAGCCGGTGATACCGGTCGCGAAGACCACCAGCACGACACCGAGCACGACCTGGTTGACCAGGTACTTGATCGAGAACACGGCGAGCAGCGCAGCCATCAGTACGCCGGTCGCGGCCGCTGCGATCAGCGCCGCCGCGGCGCTGCCCGTCGTACTCGAAACGACGGCCGCGGTGAACGCGCCGGTCAGGAACTGTCCCTCGATCGCGATGTTGATGACGCCGGCCCGCTCGGACAACACACCGGCGAGCGCGCCCAGGATCAGCGGGGTGGCGAAGTTCAGCGTGCCCTGGAACTGGTTCGCCAGCGGGAACGTCTTGCCCGCCGAGGCCCAGCACAGGAACGCGCCGATGAAGCAGATGCCGAGCAGTGCGGCCAGCCAGCCGGCGTACCGCTGCGGGACCCGCCGGACGATGTACGCCGCGGCCGCGGCGACGCCGAGGATGCCGAGCAGCAGACCGACCGCCTGCGCGGGCAGATGCAGCAGGTTGTTCTGCAGATCGCCGGAGACCAGCTGGAACGTCGCCTTGCCGCTCTTGGTGAAGATCGCCAGCAGCAGGCCGATCAGCGCGAACACCAGCATCAGGCCGCCGACCCGCATCCGCCGGGTCCGATCGGCCGGCGCCTCGATGACGTGGGGCTTCGCGGGTGCCGCGGGCACCGCGTCGGGGGTCGTCTCGGTCATCCGTTCCAGCCTTTCGCGAGGACGGTGCCGGTGCCGCGTTCCTTGGGCAGGAAGCGGAAGATCGAGCGCACCAGCGCCGGAGCCGCCACGAACAGCACGATCACGGCCTGCAGGACCGTGGTCAGCGTCAACGGGGTCTGCGTGATCAGCTGCATCTGCAGACCGCCCGCGTTCAGGGCGCCGAACAACAGCCCGGCCAGGACGGTGCCGAGCGGTGTGCCGCGACCGAGCAGCGCGACCGTGATCGCGTCGAAGCCGACCGATGCCGCGACGCCGTCGGTCAACGGCAGGTCCGTCCCGAGCACCTGCTGGGTCCCGGCCAGACCGGCGAGCGCGCCGGCGACGACCATCGCGATGATGTACGCACGGCCGACCGACATTCCCGCCGTCCGCGAGGCGTCGGCGTTCGCTCCGACGGCGCGCAGCTCGAAGCCGATCGTCGACCGGTTCAGCAGCCACCAGACGAAGATCGCGGCGAGCACCGAGAGGATGAAGCCGCCGTGCAGCCGGGTGTCGCCGAACTGCGGGTACTGCGCGTTCGCGTCGACGATCGGCGAGATCGGGTCGGTCCGCCCGGGCCGCTGGAACGCCGACGTGGTCAGCAGCCAGGCGAGCAGGTAGATCGCGACGTAGTTGAGCATGATCGTCACGATCACCTCGTGCGCGCCGGTGCGGGCCTTCAGCAGCCCGACGACGCCGCCCCACAACGCGCCGCCGAGCAGCCCGGCGAGGATCGCCACGATCAGGTGCAGACCGGGCGGCAGGTGCCAGGCGAACCCGACGTACGCCGCCAGGATCGCGCCGGCGATCAGCTGCCCCTGGGCGCCGATGTTGAACAGGCCGGTGCGGAACGCGAGCGAGACCGCCAGGCCGCCGCAGATCAGTGGAGTTGCCTGGGTCAACGATTCGGTGATCGCGGTGACCGAGCCGAACGCACCGAGGGCGAGCGCCTTGTAGGCCTCACCGACGGCACTCGCGGCCGCGGAGACGGTGTCCATCGGCGCGGCGCCGAAGTACCCCATCGCGGTCTTCACCTGCTCGTCGCTGACGATGATCAGGATCGCGCCGACCACCAGGGCCAGCACGATCGCGCTGAGCGAGACCAGGCCCTGGATCGCCCACGACGGCAGGCCGGAGCGCTGTGGTTCCTTGGCCGGTACGGGCGCGGCGGGGGCCGGCTCGACCATTTCGTCTGTGCTCATCTAGATGGTTCCCAACGTGGTCGGGTTCTCGATCGCGACGTCGTGCGCCTCGGACTTGGAGGCGCCGGCCATCATCAGGCCGAGCTCGTCGCGCGGGGTGTCGGCCGGTACGACACCGACCACCTTGCCGCGATACATCACCGCGACCCGGTCGGTCAGGGCGGCGATCTCGTCCAGCTCGGTGGACACGATCAGGACGGCGGTGCCGTTGTCGCGTTCCTCGACGATCCGGCTGTGCAGGAACTCGATCGAGCCGACGTCGACACCACGGGTCGGCTGCGAAGCGACCAGCAGCTTCAGCGGCCGGGACAACTCGCGGGCGAGCACGACCTTCTGCTGGTTACCACCGGACAGCGACGACACCGGCTGGTCGATGCCCTGGGTGCGGATGTCGAACTCCACCACCCGGGCCTCGGCGTTCTTGTCGATCTCGTCGGTCCGCAGCGCCAGCCCGTTGCCGAACGGCGCCTCGCGGAACAGGTCGAGGATCAGGTTCTCGGCGACCGTGAACGAGCCGACGAAGCCGTCGTGGGCGCGGTCCTCCGGGACGTACCCGATACCGGCCTCGAGCCGCTGTCTGGTCGTCCTGCCGGTCAGGTCCTCGCCGTCCAGCGAGATCTTCCCGGCCGCGATCTGCGTCAGCCCCAGCAGCGCTTCGGCGAGCTCGGTCTGACCGTTGCCCTGGACACCGGCCACGGCGAGGATCTCGCCGGCCCGGACCTCCAGGTCCACGTCGTCGACGGCGGTGAACCCGCGCTCGTCGATCACGGTCAGCCCTTCGACCCGCAGTACGACGTCCTTCGGCTGGGCCGGCTCCTTGTCGACGACCAGATCCACCGCGCGGCCGACCATCAGCTCGGCGAGTTGCTCCTCGGTCTCCGACGGCTCGGCCTCGCCGACCACTTTGCCGCGGCGGATCACGGTGATCTTGTCCGCGATCGCCTTGACCTCTTTGAGCTTGTGGGTGATGAAGACGATCGAGGTGCCGTTCTCCTTGAGCTGGCGCATCACGCCGATCAGCTCGTCGATCTCGGCCGGGGTGAGCACCGCGGTCGGCTCGTCCAGGATCAGCACGCTGGCGTCGTTGGCGAGGGCCTTGATGATCTCCACCCGCTGCTGGACGCCGACCGGGATGTCCTCGACCAGGGCCTCGGGGTTGACCTCGAACCCGTACCGGTCGGACAGCTCGGTGACGAGCGCGTGCGCCTTCTTCCGGTCCAGTACGCCGCCGGCCCGGGTGTTCTCCCGGCCGAGCATGATGTTCTCGGCGACCGTGAACACCGGGACCAGCATGAAGTGCTGGTGCACCATGCCGATGCCGTGCCGGATCGCGTCGCTCGGCGAGGTGATCCGCACCTTCTGGCCGTCGATCACGATCTCGCCGGAGTCGGGCTGCAGCAGGCCGTAGAGCATATTCATCAGGGTGCTCTTGCCGGCGCCGTTCTCACCGAGCAGGCAGTGGATCTCGCCCGGCTCGATCACCAGGTCGATGTGGTCGTTGGCGACCAGCGAGCCGAAGCTCTTGGTCAGCCCGGACAGCTCGAGGTGCATACGGGAGCCTCCCCTTCCAGACGGCGAGCCAGACTCTTCATACGGCGAGCCAGGAGGGCAGAACCTGTAGGTCTGCCTTCCTGGCTCGCACCGTACTACGCAACTACGCGGTGGTTCAGGACGCCTTGGGCTGAACCTTCGACTCGATCGTGATCTTGCCGCTGATGATGTCGGCCTTGATCGTGTCCAGCTCGGACTTCAGGTCGGCCGGGACCTTGCTGTCGAAGTCGTGGAACGGCGCGATCGCCGTACCGCCGTTCTGCAGCGTGCCGGTGAACTGGGTGTTGTCGAACTTGTTGTCGACGACCGAGATCACCGCGTCCTTCACGGCGACGTCCATACCCTTCTCGACGCTGCTCATCAGCACCGAGCAGTACTCCTCGGCGCTCACGCAGCCGTCGGTGTCCACCCAGATCGCGTTGACCTTGCCGTTGCTGGCCTTGGCCGCCTGCAGACCGCCCAGACCCGACGGGCCGGCGACCGGGAACAGGACGTCCGCACCCTGGGTGATCAGGTTCTGTGCGTTGTTCTGGCCCTTGGCCTTGTCCTCGAAGTCGCCTGTGAACAGGCCCTTCTGCTTCTGGTCGTCCCAGCCGAGCACCTGGACGTTCTTGCTCTTCTGCGTGTTGTAGTAGCGCACGCCCTGGGCGAAGCCGTCCATGAAGATGGTCACGGTCGGGATCTGCAGACCGCCGAACGTGCCGACCTTGCCGGACTGCGTCATCGCGGCGGCCAGGTAACCGGCCTGGAAGCTGGACTGCGCGGTGTTGAACAGCAGCGGCTTCAGGTTCGCGATGGGTGCCTTCGGCGCGGAGTCGACGATCGCGAACTTGATGTCCGGGTTCGCCTTGGCCGCGGCCTCGGTGGCGTCCTCGAGCTTGAAGCCGACGGCGACGATGACGTTGCACTTGGCGCTGACCATCGCGGTCATGTTCGTCGTGTAGTCGTTGTCGGACTTCGACTCGGCCTTGACCTCGGTGAGCCCCTTCTCCTTCACCGCGTCCTGCAGCCCCTTGTACGAGGTCTGGTTGAACGACTTGTCGTCGAAACCCCCCGAGTCGGAGACCATGCAGGCCTTGAAGTCCTTGTTGGCGCTACTGCCGGAGCCGCTGTCGCTCGGCTTGCTGCCACAAGCGGCGACGGCAAGCGTCAGCACGCCCACGATCGCCGTTCCCCGCACGTACTTCTTCACCGGACGTCTCCTTCGTCGACCAGATACTTTCCACTCCGGCACGCCTACCCCCACGTGCCGCATCCGCAGACTATAGGGTGCCTGCCGTCTTTCTTTGAACGTCGAGCAGGCCTCGATACCGGAAAGTGACCGGCAGATCCGTCACATTTCGACAACTTCTCCGGCGCGGTCACCCGCTGCGCCGCCCGCGTCACAGTGTGCACGCTCCGTGGCTGCTTTCACCGTGAGTGGTCGTCACGACCGGTGACCGGCGCAGTTCGCCGTACCGCGAGGTGCCACAATCGCCGGATGACTCATCAGTTGCTGGTCGCGGACGTGCTCGCCCGGGTCGAGGCGGTACGCGAGGAGATGGTCCAGGTACGGCGCGACCTGCACGCCCACCCGGAGCTCGGGTGGCACGAGGTGCGCACGACCGAGCTCCTCGAGAAGCAGCTGGTCGAGGCCGGGTTGTCGCCGCGGGTGCTGCCGACGGGGACCGGGCTGATCTGCGACATCGGCTCCGGCGACTCGTGCGTGGCGCTGCGGGCGGACATCGACGCGCTGCCGGTGCCGGACGCTGTCGACGTGCCGTGGCGGTCGACCATCGACGGGGTGGCTCACGCGTGCGGTCACGACGTACACACGTCGGCGCTGCTCGGTGCGGCGCTCGTGCTCGCCGGGATGGCGCGCGACGGGCAGCTGGACCGGCGGGTGCGGGTGATCTTCCAACCGGCCGAGGAAGTGATGCCGGGCGGTGCTCTCGGCGTCATCGCGGCCGGCGGACTCGACGGGGTCCGCCGTATTTATGGGGTGCACTGCGATCCGCGACTGCAGGTGGGTCAGGTCGGGCTCCGGGTCGGTGCGCTGACGGCCGCGGCCGATCGGGTCCTGGTACGGCTGACCGGGCCGGGTGGTCACACCTCGCGTCCTCATCTGACCGCGGACCTCGTCTATGCGCTCGCCACTTTGGTGTCCGAGCTCCCCGCCGCGCTCTCCCGGCGAGTCGACCCGCGCGCCGGCATGTCGCTGGTCTGGGGCCGCATCACCTCCGGCTCGGCCGCCAACGCGATCCCGTCCCGCGGCGAGGCCGAAGGCACCCTGCGCTGCCTCGACGTCAACGCCTGGCGCCTGGCCGAGGAGCTGATCCCGTCACTGGCCGAGCAGATCGTCCGCCCGTACGGCGTCGAGGTCGACACGGAGATCACCCACGGCGTACCGCCGGTCATGAACGACTCGACGGCGATCACCGTCCTCCAGAACGCCGTACATCAGACGCTCGGCTCGAGCGCGATCGCCCCGACCGACCAGAGCCTCGGCGGCGAAGACTTCGCCTGGTACCTCGAACACGTCCCGGGTGCCATGGCCCGCCTAGGCGTCCGCCCACCCACCCAAGAATCAGCCGCCGACCTCCACACCCCCGGCTTCACCCCCTCCGAAGAAGCCATAACCCTGGGCACCACCGTCCTGACCTCAACCGCGTTGCTCGACTGAGGCTCAGCGGGGAGCTGTGGTGGCCCGTTCCGCGGACACCCCGTGGGGACTTTGAACAAGCAATAGCTTGTCCAACGTCCCGAGGTGGGGGTCAAGCGGTGGCGTTCAGAAGGTGTCAGCGGGAACGTAGACGCCCCAGACTTCCCGGAGGGTGTTGCAGACTTCGCCTACTGTGGCCCGGGCCTTCAACGCTTCCTTCATGGGGTAGAGGCAGTTGTCGTTGCCTTGGGCGGCTAGTTTCAGGGCAGCGAGGGCTTTGTCTACGGCCGATTGGTCGCGGTTGGCGCGGAGGTCGGCCAGGCGGGCGGTTTGCTGGGCTTCGATGGTGGGGTCTACGCGGAGCGGCTCGTAGGGCTCCTCCTCGGCGATCTTGAACTTGTTCATGCCGACGACGACGCGTTCTGCGGAGTCGATCTCCTGGGCGATCTGGTACGCCGAGCGTTCGATCTCCTGCTTCTGGAAGCCCTTCTCGATCGCGGCGACGGCCCCGCCGTACTCCTCGACCTGGTCCATCAGCTCGACGGCGGCCTGTTCGACCTCGTCGGTGAGCGACTCGACGACGTACGAGCCGGCGAACGGGTCGACGGTGGCGGTGATGTCGGTTTCGTACGCGAGGACCTGCTGGGTGCGCAGCGCGAGGCGGGCGGCCTTCTCGGTGGGAAGCGCGATCGCCTCGTCGTACGAGTTCGTGTGCAGCGACTGCGTCCCACCGAGCACGGCGGCGAGGCCCTGGATCGCGACCCGGACGAGGTTGACCTCGGGCTGCTGCGCGGTCAGCTGTACGCCGGCCGTCTGGGTGTGGAATCGCAGCATCAACGACTTGGGGTTCTTGGCGCCGAACGAGTCCCGCATCACGCGAGCCCAGATCCGCCGCGCCGCCCGGAACTTCGCGACCTCCTCGAGCAGCGTCGTCCGCGCGACGAAGAAGAACGACAGCCGCGGTGCGAACTCGTCCACGTCGAGCCCGGACGCGACCGCGGCCCGGACGTACTCGATCCCGTTCGCCAGCGTGAAGGCGATCTCCTGCGCGGGTGTCGCCCCCGCCTCGGCCATGTGGTAGCCGGAGATCGAGATCGTGTTCCAGCGCGGCAGCTCCGCCTGGCAGTATGCGAAGATGTCGCTGATCAGCCGCAGCGACTCCTTCGGCGGGTAGATGTAGGTCCCGCGGGCGATGTACTCCTTCAGTACGTCGTTCTGGATCGTGCCGGTGAGCTTGCCGGCGGCAACGCCCTGCTCCTCGGCCACCAACTGGTACAGCAGGAGCAGCACCGATCCCGGCGCGTTGATCGTCATCGAGGTGGACACCTGGTCCAGCGGGATCTTGTCGAACAGCACCCGCATGTCATCGATCGAGTCGATCGCCACACCGACCTTGCCGACCTCGCCGTGCGCGATGGTGGCGTCGGAGTCGTACCCCATCTGGGTCGGCAGGTCGAACGCGACCGACAGGCCCATCGTTCCGTGGTCGATCAGCTGGTGGTACCGCTGGTTCGACTCCGCCGCGGTCCCGAACCCGGCGTACTGCCGCATCGTCCACGGCCGCTGCGTGTACATCGTCGGGTAGACGCCCCGGGTGTAGGGGAACTGCCCCGGCTCACCCAGCTTCGCAGCCGGGTCGAACCCGTCCAGCGGTTCGTACACCGGCGCGAACTCGAACCCTGACTCGCTGCGATGACTCATCCCCCCACCGTAGGCCGAACCACCGCCGCACTGGTATGTACGATCAGGGTGACATCGAGCACGCGCGGTGACGACGCCCACCCGTCGACAGGGCATCGACGCCGTGTCACGAGAGCGTCGCCCAGGGTTCATGCGCGGTGAGGAACCTTCGACGTGTGCGAATCGTGATGGTGGCCGAGACCTTCCTGCCGCAGATCAATGGCGTGGCGAACACGGCTCGCCACGTCGCCGACCGGCTGCGCGCCCGGGGGCACGCGCTGCTGATCATCGCCCCCGGGCCGGGCCCCGACGCGTACGGCGACGTACCGGTGATCCGGGCCCGCAGCTTCCGGACGCCCGGCTACAAGGAGTACCCGGTCGGCCTGCCCGATCCGTCGATCGAGCGCGCGATGGCCGACTTCAAGCCCGACCTGGTGCACCTCGCCTCACCGTTCATCATCGGCGCGTACGGCCTGCGCGCGGCCCGCAAGCTCGGGCTGCCGACGGTCGCGATCTTCCAGACCGACATCGCCGGCTTCGCCCGTCAGTACCCCTGGTACGCCGCTGCCGACCGCGGCATCTGGCGCTGGGTACGGCGGACGCACTCGCGGGCCGACCGCACTCTCGCCCCGTCGTCCTCGGCCGTCGATGCGCTGGTGCAGCGCGGCGTACCCCGGGTCCACCTGTGGGGTCGTGGCGTGAACCTCGACCTCTTCGACCCCACGAACCGCAGCGAGCAGTGGCGCCGGGAGATCTCGCCGGACGGCAAGCCGATCGTCGGGTACGTCGGCCGGCTGGCCGCGGAGAAGAAGGTCCGCCGGCTCGCCGAGCTGACCGAGCTGGACTGCCGGATCGTGGTCGTCGGCGACGGACCGGACCGCGCCTCGCTGGAGAACGCGTTGCCGACGGCAACCTTCCTCGGGATGCGCCGGGGCGCCGACCTCGCCTCGATCTTCGCCGGGCTGGACGTGTTCGTGCACACCGGTGAGCACGAGACGTTCTGCCAGACGATCCAGGAGGCGCAGGCCTCCGGCGTGGCCACCGTCGGCCCGGCCGCGGGCGGCCCGCTCGACCTGATCCACCCGGGCGAGAACGGCCTGCTGTTCGAGCCGGGCAAGCCGGGATCGCTGCGCGACCAGGTCAAGATCATGCTCGACCACCCGCAGGCCCGCAGCCGGATGGCCGCGAGCGGATTGGAACGGGTCCAGTCCCGGACCTGGCCGGCGGTCGTCGACGACCTGGTCGACCGCCACTACGCCGAGGTCCTGCGTGAAGCAGCGGCGATCCGGCGGGCCGCATGACGGGGCTGCGAATCGCCCAGCTGGCGAACTTCGTCGGCCCGACCTCCGGTGGCATGCGCACCGCGATCGAGCAGATCGGCCGGGGGTACGTCGAGGCCGGTGCCGAGCGGATCGTGATCACACCGGGCGAGCGCGACGAGGTGACCGAGACCGAGTTCGGCACCGTCGTCCGGGTGAAGGCGCCGAAGGTGAGCGGCGGCTACCGCCTCATCACCAACCCGTGGAACGTGATCGACGTACTGAAGAAGTTCGGGCCGACCACGGTCGAGATCTCGGACAAGTCGACGCTGCTCCCGGTCGCGCGCTGGGCCCGCCGCAACGACGTCGGCACGATCCTGTTCAGCCACGAGCGTCTGGACGCGATGCTTGCGCTCGGTTCGGCCCGTCCCGGTCAGCTAGGCGGCCACGACGTACTGCGGCCCGGCCGGATGCTCGGTGAGGTCAGCCAGCGCACCAGCCGCTGGACCGGTGAGAGCGTGCAGCGCCGCGCCGAGGGCGTGAAGGCGAGCCAGCTCCACGTGGTCGCGACCGTCGCCGCGCTCTACCGGATCCTCAGCCGCACGTACGACGCGGTCGTGGTCACGTCCAGGTACGCCGCCGCGGAGTTCGACGAGGTGACCACCCCGCTGGTCCGGATCCCGCTCGGGGTCGACCTGGACACCTTCCACCCGTCGCTGGCCGAGCCGGTCGACGACGGCGTACTCAAGCTGGTGCACGCGGGCCGGCTGTCGCGCGAGAAGAGCCCGCACCTCGCGGTCGCCACCGCGGCCGAGCTGCACCGGCGCGGCGTGAAGCTGCGGATGGACGTGTACGGCACGGGCCCGCACCTCGACGAGCTGATCGAGATCGCGGGCGACGCGCCGATCACCTTCCACGGGTACGTCGACGGCCGCCGGGCCCTCGCCGAACACCTCGCCGAGGCCGATATCGCACTGTCCGTCTGCCCCGGCGAAACCTTCGGCCTGGCCGTCCTCGAAGCCCTCGCCGCCGGCACCCCGGTCGTCACCGCCAACACCGGCGGCGCCCGCGAACTGGTCGACGAAACCTGCGCCCGTTGGGCCCCGGCCAACCCTTCCGCACTGGCCGACGCCACGCTCTCCCTCGCCGACCTGCCCGGCCGTCGCACCGCGGCCCGCCGACGGGCCGAGCTCTACACCTGGCAGAACTGCGTCGACCGCCTGCTCGCCCTGCACACCCGCCTCGCCCGGACCCGCATCGCCGCCTAGGTCAGGTGGTCGTAGTCGCCCCGGGTCCAGGCGGCGTGGCGGTCGGCGGAGCGGCGTACGACGGCCTTGGCGTCGGTCGGGATCGAGGCGCCGAAGTTGTTGTAGAGGCGGTCGTACTCGTAGGGGTCCAGGGAGCGGGCGACCCGGTCGACGACGGCGCCGGACAGCGGGATGCGGTTCGGGTAGCTGCGCATGAAGCTCACCGACGTCCGGTCGGGGTTGGCGAAGATGGTGTCGCCCGACAGGATCACACCCTTGCCTTCGGCACCGTTCTGCCAGTGGACGACCGCGCTGCCGGGGAAATGACCGCCGGGTTGGAGAACGGTCACTCCGGGTAGCGGCGTCAGCGTGCCCGACCAGGTCTCGATGACCGGGTCCTGGCGGGCGACCCACTCCTTGTCCGGCTCCGAGACGTACACCGGTACGTCGCCGAGGCGGTGGCTCCACTCGACCTGGACGCCGTACATGTGCGGGTGGCTGGCGATGATCCCCACCACCTCGCCGAGCTCACGGACGCGGCGTACGGCGTCGTCGTCCACGTAGCCGATCGGGTCCCAGAGCAGGTTGCCCTCGTCGGTGACGACCAGCATCGACTGCTGCCCGATCCCGATCGGCGGCTTCGAGCGCACGCCGTACAGGTTCGGCTCCACCTCGTCGATGGTCACCTCGGTCCCGGCCAGCTCCTCGAGCGTGGTCCAGTGCTGCCCGTCGGCGGGCACCCACTGCCGCTCGTCGGCGCAGATCGCGCACACGTCCACCTGCTCGGAGTGCTCGACCGCACAGGTTGCACAGATCCAGAAACTCACTGTAGTTCTCCCCTTCGGTTCTGATGTGCCGTCAGCCAACGCGTTCAAGCTCGGTTGAAGTCAAGCTACGACGCGACCGAGATCACATGCTCCGCGATCGATGTCACAGCTGTCAGGACATTTCACCGCAGCGTGCGGGTCTAGCATCAAAGACGATTCGGCGAAACTCGTTCGAGGAGGATCTGGTGCCCAGCAAACCAGCCGGCACGCTGTACCGCGGCCGGGAGGGCATGTGGTCATGGGTCGCGCACCGCATCACCGGTGTCGGCATCTTCTTCTTCCTGCTGGTGCACGTGCTGGACACCGCGCTGGTCCGGGTCTCCCCGCACGCGTACAACGAGGTCATCGGCACCTACAAGAACCCGATCGTGGGCCTGCTCGAGGTCGGGCTGGTCGCCGCGATCCTGTTCCACGCGTTCAACGGCATCCGGCTGATCCTGGTCGACTTCTGGGCCAAGGGCCCGCGCTACCAGCGGCAGCTGATGATCGTCGTCGGAGTGATCTGGGTGGTCCTGTTCGTCCCGTTCGTCATCCGCCATCTGACCCACGTGTTCGGAGGCTGAGATGAGTGACATCGCGGCGCCCCGGTCGAGCAGCCGGTCGCGGAACCTGAAGGGCGGCGGCCGGAACCGCTCGGGCCAGACCAACTTCGAGCTGTACAGCTGGCTGTTCATGCGGCTGTCCGGCCTGGCGCTGGTGATCCTCGTACTCGGGCACCTCTTCGTGAACCTGATGCTCGGCGGCGGCATCACCGCGCTGGACTTCGGCTTCGTGGCCGGCAAGTGGGCCAACCCGCTCTGGCAGGTCTGGGACCTGCTGATGCTGTGGCTGGCGATGCTGCACGGCTCCAACGGCCTGCGCACGATCATCAACGACTACGCCGAGAAGGACCAGACCCGGTTCTGGCTGAAGGCCCTGCTGATCACGGCCGCGATCGTGATCGTCGTCCTCGGCACCCTGGTGATCTTCACCTTCGACCCGTGCCTGGACCCCAACTCCACATTGTCTGTCTGTAGGTAAGGAAGTCATGCAGCAGCATCAGTACGACGTCATCATCGTCGGCGCAGGTGGTGCCGGAATGCGCGCGGCTCTCGAATCCAGCAAGCGCACGCGCACCGCGGTACTCACCAAGCTCTATCCGACTCGATCGCACACGGGTGCGGCCCAGGGCGGCATGTGCGCCGCGCTGGCGAACGTCGAGGAGGACAACTGGGAGTGGCACACCTTCGACACGGTCAAGGGCGGTGACTTCCTGGTCGACCAGGACGCGGCCGAGGTGATGTGCCGGGAGGCCGTCGACGCGGTCCTCGACCTGGAGAAGATGGGCCTGCCGTTCAACCGGACCGCCGAGGGCAAGATCGACCAGCGGTTCTTCGGCGGACACACCCGCAACCACGGCGAGGCCGTCGTACGCCGGTCCTGCTTCGCGGCGGACCGCACCGGCCACATGATCCTGCAGACGCTGTACCAGCAGTGCATCAAGCAGAACGTCGAGTTCTTCAACGAGTACTACGTTCTCGACCTGCTGATGACCGATGGCAAGGCCAGCGGCGTGGTCGCGTACGAGCTGGCCACCGGCGAATTGCACGTCTTCTCGGCCAAGTCGGTGATCTTCGCCTCCGGCGGGTTCGGCAAGGTCTTCCGGACGACGTCCAACGCGCACACGCTCACCGGCGACGGGATGGGCATCGTGTGGCGCAAGGGCCTGCCGCTGGAGGACATGGAGTTCTTCCAGTTCCACCCGACCGGCCTGGCCGGTCTCGGCGTACTGCTGTCGGAGGCGGCCCGCGGCGAGGGCGGCATCCTGCGGAACAAGGACAACGAACGCTTCATGGAGCGGTACGCGCCGACCGTGAAGGACCTGGCGCCGCGCGACATGGTCGCCCGCGCGATGGCGAACGAGGTCCGCGAGGGCCGCGGCTGCGGTCCGGACGGCGCGTACGTGATGCTCGACCTGACCCACCTCGAGCCCGCCCACATCGACGCGAAGCTGCCGGACATCACCGAGTTCGCGCGCACGTACCTGGGCGTGGAGCCGTACACCGAGCAGATCCCGGTGTTCCCGACCGCGCACTACGCGATGGGCGGCATCCCGACCAACATCAGGGGCGAGGCGCTGGCCAACAACGACGACGTGATCCCGGGCCTGTACGCCGCCGGCGAGGTCGCGTGCGTCTCGGTGCACGGTGCGAACCGCCTGGGTACCAACTCGCTGCTCGACATCAACGTGTTCGGCCGGCGAGCGGGGATCGCCGCCGCGGAGTACGCCGAGGCGGCGGTCTTCGAGGACCTGCCCGACGACCCGTCGGCGTACGTCGTGGAGCTCGTCGAGGGGCTGCGCAACTCGACCGGCGAGGAGCGGATCGCGGCGATCCGGTCCGATCTGCAGGCCACGATGGACCTGAACGCGCAGGTGTACCGGACCGAGGGCTCGCTGAAGCAGGCGCTGATCGACATCGAGGCGCTCAAGGTCCGCTTCGCGAAGGTCGCCGTCCAGGACAAGGGCAAGCGGTTCAACACCGACCTGCTCGAGGCGGTCGAGCTCGGCTTCCTGATCGACCTGGCCGAGGTGCTGGTGGCGGGCGCGCTGGCCCGCACAGAGTCCCGCGGCGGGCACTTCCGCGAGGACTACGACAAGCGCGACGACGTGAACTTCATGCGGCACACCATGGCGTACCGCGAGGTCGATGCCGAGGGCAACGTGAACATCCGGCTCGACTACAAACCGGTCGTGCAGACCCGTTACAAGCCGATGGAGCGCAAGTACTGATGGACGTCAAGGTCAAGATCCTGCGGTACAACCCCGAGGTCGTCGACGAGGCCGAGTGGAAGACGTACTCCGTCACGCTCCAGCCGACCGACCGGGTGCTGGACGCGCTGCACCAGATCAAGTGGGAGCAGGACGGCACGCTGACCTTCCGGCGGTCCTGCGCGCACGGCGTCTGCGGCTCGGACGCGATGCGGATCAACGGCCGGAACCGGCTCGCCTGCAAGACGCTGATCAAGGACCTGAATCCGGACAAGGAGATCACCGTCGAGCCGATCAAGGGCCTGGCGGTGCTCAAGGACCTGGTCGTCGACATGGACCCGTTCTTCGAGGCGTACCGCTCGGTGATGCCGTTCCTGGTCACCAGCGGTCACGAGCCGACCCGGGAGCGGATCCAGTCGCCGGAGGACCGGGCCCGGTTCGACGACACCACCAAGTGCATCCTGTGCGCCGCCTGTACGACGTCCTGCCCGGTGTTCTGGTCCGACGGCCAGTACTTCGGCCCGCAGGCGATCGTCGGCGCGCACCGGTTCATCTTCGACAGCCGCGACGAAGGCACCGAGCAGCGGCTGGAGATCCTCAACGACAAGGAAGGTGTCTGGCGCTGCCGGACCACCTTCAACTGCACCGACGCCTGCCCCCGCGGGATCGAGGTCACCAAGGCGATCCAGGAAGTGAAGCGAGCGCTCATCTTCCGCCGGGTGTGAGCGGGCGGCGTGCTCGGTTGCGCCTGCCGTCGCCTAAACTTCATCCCGGCCGAATCGTGTGCCACGCAGCCTCTGCCCTCGCGAGGACAGAGGCTGCTCGTCAGCCCGGGGGGTGATCGTGCAGCAGCGTGTCCGTGAGTTCTTCGACCGCTACTACCCCCGGCTGGTGGAGCTGCTGGAGCGCTGCGGCGTACCCCGGAGCAAACCGCCGCTGCTGGTCCTCGGTGTGCTGGCCGCCACGACGTCGGTCGTCGTCGCGTCAGCGATCTGGGTCTCGCACCGGACCGCGGGCGACTCGGGGCCGGTGGCGATCGAGCCCGCGGCCGCCGGGCGGGCCGGCACGGAGGTGGTGAACGCCGAGCGGGCGCAGGTGCTGTCGATGACGATGGTGACCCGGAACCGGTGGGCGGCCGGCTGGTCCGACTGCACCACCAGCCCGAACTGCCGGTACGCCGCGGTGCTCGACCGCGACGGCGAGCGCGCCACCTCCCCGGAGTGGCCGGTGCCGTACGCGACCCTGCGGACGGGTGACGAGGCGATCGCGGTCGCCCCGCCGCGCGAGGGCACGCTGACCGGCGACACGTCGATGATGTTCCGGATGACGTACGACGGCCCGGTGCTGACCCGGCTCCGGTACCGGCTGTCCACCTCGACGTTCGCGCCCGGCGAGATCCTCAGCGACCAGATCGTCCCGGGCCGGATCGTGGTGGTGAATCCGACGGAGTCGACGGTCCGGATGCTCGACACCCGCGGTACCCGCTCGCCGGTCTGCGACGCCAGCGGCCGGTGCTGGGCCCTGACCGGGGTCGGCCGGACGGACATGATCTGGACCGACGACGGCGGCAAGACGTGGCGCTCGCAGGCGCTCGACAGCCACAACCAGCTCGGGCAGCTCGCGGTCAGCCCGGACGGCAAGACGCTGGTGACGACCTCGGTGGTCGTCGGTGACAGCGGCCAGGCGGTCGCGAAGATGCGCATCTCGACCGACCGCGGGGTGACCTGGACGGATGTCCAGCACCCGCCGCAGAGTCTGAACACGCCGCCGCTCGCGTTCGACGACGGTACGGCGCTGATGCTCGGCGGACGGATGAACGACCGGCCGCGGCTGTACCGCGTGCGGAACGGCGCGGCCGACCTGGACCGCGGGTATCCGGGGGACCTGGCCGACCTGTCCGGCGACGCGCATCTGATGTACGGGTTCGAGGTGCCGAAGCGGCGTACGACGGAGGTCGTGCTCAGCACGGACGAAGGCGCTACCTGGACGAAGTTCGCGCCGCGCTAGTCGAGCTGGGACGCCAGGCAGGCGAGGCCGTCGCTCCGGAGCGGTACCTGCTCAGTGGTGCATGGCGGCGCCCTTGAGCACCTTGTCGACCGCGTTCTTCGGGCCGTAGCAGGCGATCCCGACCAGGTCGAGGTCCGCGGTGGTGACCGCCTTCACCGCGGCCCGGTTGTCCCGGTCGTTGCCGGTAGTAAACAAGTCCTGGGTGAACACCGCGTGCTCGAGCTCGCGACGGAGCGCGCGGTCGTGGGCCACGGCCATGAACTCCTTGCTGCCCTCGAACACCATCACCGGCTGACGAAACATCGGCAGGTACTGGACGTCGTCGGCGTCCTCGTAGGGCTCGCCCACGACCTCCGGGTGCGTGGCCGCGATCCCACTGACCAGGAACGCAGTCACGTTCAACCGCTGCCACACCGCCAGGTCGTCGCGTAGCAGTACGGCGATCTTCGTATCGAATCTGATCGGCTCATCCACACCACCGATGGTCGCGGCCGGCCCCGGCGGCGGTCTTGTACGTTTTAAGCCTCTCCGATCTCGCTCAACAGCTTGCGCAGCGTCTCTCCTCGAGGCGCTCAGCCGGTGAGGAGCTGCGTGACCTGCAGGGTCAGGTAGAAGGACCGCAGCAACCCGATCGGCGGGGCAGCGCCGAGACCGTCCGGGAAGACGTCGAATCCGGCCGACCGCAGCGCTTGGTGACGCCTGTCCAGCTCATGGTTGAAGGCTCCCGCGGAGACCGCGCCGGTGCCGCGCTCGGCCTGCTGGATCAGCCAGCTGCGGAGGTCGAGCAACTGACGTGGAGGTGGCGCTGTTGTCAGGGTCGTCTGGGTCGTCTGGGTCGGAGCGATCCTGGACAACCGCCGCCGATCTGGTGCGACGGCGCCGAAGTGAAGCGCATCGACAGCGTCCCCGGCCCGGCGAGCTGGATCGATCAGGCTCAGCGGTTCGCCGACCAGCCCCTCGGCGGCGCGCTTGATCCTGGCCACGACCAGCGTCCCGGGCGCCGGCCGCGGCAGCGCCTCGATGCGGGCGACCGCCTGCGAAGTCTCGGCCGAATAGGGCACGCGCAACGGAAGTGCGTCGCCGGCCGCATCAGTGACCGGCCACTCGATCCGCTGCAGAGCCTCGTCGAAGTGCGCGGACCCGAACTCGGCAGGGCGCAGTACAGCCCACTCGCGCTGCGGACCGTCCTGCTCCAAGAGGCTCAGCATTCGTCCGCCAAGCAGCTCGGCCCAGCGGTCGGCGATCGGTACGGCGGCTGCGATCGCGGCACCGGACATCGGATCGTCGAAGGCGTGCGTACTGTCGACGCCGGACAGGCGGCCGCTCGCGGTCAGCCGCGCACCGGTCAGCTTGACCCGCGCGCCGGTCGCATCCGAGGGACTGTTCAGACCGACCCACGGACCGGGCATCGTGTACCGCGAGCGCGGATCGAAGATCAGGCTGCCCGGCCGTGTGTCCGTCCAGGTCACCGGCCGGCTCTCGTCGACGGACCAGAACACCACCGTCAGACCGGCGAACCCGGACGCAGACCGCCACGGGAATGCGCCGAGACCAATCAGCTCGAGCCTCCCTGCCAGCTCGAACCGCCCGCGCGCGGATCCGACCAGCCGCGGAACATCACCGAGTACGCCGAGCGCGCTGACCAATGCGTACGCCGTGGCGAGCTGGTCGAGCAACTGATGCTCGTCGGCCTGGGCCGAGCGCGCCAGGGCCAGCTCGATCTGCCCGGCGAGACTACGCAGTACGCCGGCCAGCCGGTAGTACTCCGCGCCTCGGGCCGACACCGCCAGCGTCTCGTACCGCTGGAAGAGCGACTCCGACAGATGGGCGATCCCGAGCTGGATCGTGTCGCGCAGCAACTGCTCGACGGCGACCCGGAGCATGGCACGATTCTCGTTGGCGGCCTTGACCACCGGCGTACGACGCTCGAACGGCTCCAGTTCCACGCCAGCGGCCAGTTGGTAAGCGAGGACGGCAGCAACCTGGTACTTCTCGATCGACGGCAGCTTGCCATCGGCAACCAGTCCGGCGATCCCGCCGCCCATCCAGTGGAAGCTGATCCGCGGACTCAGCAACGTCAGCACGAGATGACGCCCCACCTCGATCCGGATCCCGTCCTCGACGTCCTCGACGTACTCCCGCGCCCAGCGGTACGCCGTCGTCCCCGCGAACTCGCGCAGCTCGGCCGCGGTCAGCCGCAGCAGCTCCGCACCGACCTGCTCATCCCCAGGGCTGTTGTCCACCGCGGCCAGCCACAGGCCGGCAGCGATCACGTGCTGACAGGTCGAGCCACTCGGACAGCTGCAGGTCGCCGCGGTCGGTCCCACCGCGCCGAACGTGACGGTCGCGGCTCCAACCGCCACCTCCAGCGAATCCGTGCCCTCAGCAACAATCGACGGCGCTGTCCGCTCGAGGTCCTTCCGGGCCCGGCGCAGCAGACCCTTCGACGCAAGCGCGGCCCACGCGTCGTCGTCGTACCGGCGGAGCACCCCGACCAGCTCGGGCCGGATGCTCATCCGGTCGCCTCGACCAGCCAGGACGCCAGCTGTCCCGGCGTGAGGGCCGCGATCTGCAAGCCCTCGTCAGCGAGCCGGCCCGCGATCGCCTTGTCGTAGAAGGGCTCCGCGGCTCCGTCGAGCGAGGCCAGGCCGAGCAGCTTCACCCGCGCCTCGGCCAGGTCGCGCACGGCCCGGACCAGATCGGTCGGCGAACCGCCCTCACAGAAGTCGGTGACGAGGACGAGCACGGTGCGGTGCGGGTTCTCGACGAGTTGGGCGCAGTACCGGACGGCTTTGGCGATGTTGGTGCCGCCGCCGAGCTGTACTCGCATCAGCACCTCGACCGGATCGTCCGCGTGCGCGGACAGATCGACGACCGAGGTGTCGAACACGACCAGCCGGATGCGGAACGCGGGCAGCCCGGCGAGGATGCCGGCCATCACCGCGCTGTGGATGACCGAGCCGGCCATGCTGCCGCTCTGGTCGACGCAGACGATGATGTCCCACGGCAACCGGCGGGCGTTGCGCTCGAAGAACAGCACGTCGGCGAGCACCAGCCGTTGGCCTTCGGGGTCGTAGTTCTTCAGGTTGCGGCGGATGGTGCCGTGCGGATCGAAGTTCGCGGCGACCTGGAGCGGCGAGTGCCGGTGCTGATTGAGCCGGCCGGCCAGCGCGGCGCGCACCTCCATCTCGAGCCGCCGGCGCAGCTCTTCGACGACCTGCCGGATGATCCGGCGCGCGACGACCAGGGTCTCCTCGCCGAGGTGGCCCTTGAGGGCGAGCAGCGTCTTCAGCAGGTCCTCGTCCGGCTCGAGCCGCGCGAGCAGGTCGGGATCGGAGATCAGCTCGGTCAGGCCGTACCGGTCCAGGGCGTGACGCTCGACGATCTCTACGGTCTCGCGTGGGAACAGCTCGCGGACCTCCGACAGCCAGGTCACCAGCGCCGGCGCCGAAGGGCCGCTGCCGCCGGGCTGAATCCGGTCCGTGGGCTGTCCGTCCCCGGAGCCCTCCTGTTCGCGTACGCCGCGACCGCCGTACTCACGCCCGTACAGGTAGTCCAGCGCCGCCTCCATCCGCGCTTGCGGACTGCCGTCGGGCGCGGAACCGAGCTGGCCGTCGGAGTACCGCCCCAGGACGAGCCGCCACCGCTCAACCTCGGATTCGCTCATGCCGCACCTCCGCCGGTCAGCCAGCCGGCGAGGCCGTCGCGCTCCAGCAGTCCGCGGGCTTGCTCGGACACGTGCAGGTGACGTTGGACTTCTTCGGCACTGACACTCGGGATCGTCATCGAACCCAGGTCTGACAGTCCCTTCAGCGCAGCCACGAGCTTCGCGACGCGATCGGTTTCCGCCGGGGTCAGATCGGCGAATGCGAGGCGCAGGTCAGGCAGGTGCCGGACGAAGGTCGCCTGGTCCCAGCCGGACAGCCGGCGATCGAGCTCGACGAGCAGACCGTGCTCCTGCCACGCCGCCTCGCGAGCCGTCATCAGGAGACCGGACACGAACGCGACCCCGGCCACGGGCGACACCCCACCGGCCAGGTGTCCGGCGACCCGAGTAACCACCTCGTCCGTCCCGGATCGGCCCGCCGAATAGGCGATCCCGGTCGCAGCGCCCTGGACGAACGGCTCTGCGTGTCCATCGGAGATCCTGTCCACGAGGTCCCAGTACAGCGCTCCATCGAGCTCACCGCCGGTCTCGGCGACGACGAGATCCCGGAGCCGCACGAGGGCCTCCGCGGTCGGGCGAGCATCCCCGGTCAGCTGCCGGCCGAGGTAGATGGCCCGCTGGTACGCCGTACGCACCAAAGCCGGAAGCTCCGCGAGTTTGCGCGCCTCCAGTGGCTCGCGGGCCTCCCACAGCAAGGCGAGCTGGGTGACCGCCACACCGACAGCCGGGAACGCCGCATCCGCTGCGATGCTCGACCCGACCAGCTCGAGCGTCTCCCCGACCTGTCCGTGCAGCCCGAGCACGCAGGCCTGTGCGAGCAGCGCGACCGCCTCCGACGCGCCGACGCCCGCCGTACGTCGTTCGGCCAGGATCTCGGCGAATCGCGTCGTCACTGCGGTCTGCATCGTCGTTCCGTAGATCGATGCCTCGACCAACGAGCCTTCGACGACCGGCGTCCAGCTGTAGTCCCATTTCTCGTGCAGGCGGGCCAATCCTGAACCGTGCACGAAGTCAGGCCCGGCGGTCCGGTGCGCGAACGGCACCCGGAGAAGTGCCATCCCGTGCAGCAACCGGGACGTCTCGCGATGGGCGGCGTTGCGGTAGAGATCGAGCGAGGTCGACTGCCGGCCGGGCTCGTCGACCCGCAGCCGTTGTCGCCGCAGGCGCTGCAACGTGTCCTCGACGAGCGGCGTCCGACCCGCGCCAGGCGGCAGCCGGCCCATCGCGTCGCCCGTCAGCGTGTACGTGCTCGCCGCCCGGACAAGCACGCCCTCGACGTCGATATCGCCTTTCACAAAACAGCTCTGGACGGCGTCGAGAAGATCGCTGCGCAGCGGCGCCGGGTGCTCGCGCAAGGCGGCCAACCGCACCGCGTGCTCGAACGCGGCAGCCACGGACGGCAGCGGCAACGGCAACCGATGCCGCTCGCGCAGCTCGGTGCTGATATCCAGCAGTGCGGTCAAGGTCGCCGCGACGCGCGGATCCTGGCCTGGCGGCGGATCGTTCAGATTCGTCCAGAGTCGTTGGTGCCAGGCCGGCGACGTCATCCCGGCGCTGTAGCCGTTCAACCGCTCCAGTCGCTCGAACGTGTAGCGAATCAAGGCCGAGTCGCCCGTCACATCCTTCGTACCGATGCTCGGGCGTGGAGGTGGATCTGCCAGCAGGGCAGGGAAGGCAACCGCGTGGAAGCCGCCGACGACCGCGAGCACCGGCCCGTCACTCGGCCTTCGATCCGCCAACGCCGCCCGGATCTGCCAGACCATCTCCGCTTCGCGCGACGTCGTACCGTCGGCGGCGAGGTCCTCCTCACTCCGGTCGGCACGGGCCGTCAAGCAGTACGCCGCCATCCGGGCGATCTGCTCGGTCGTGCTGGCCGTCGGCGCGTCAGACTCGAACAGCAGCTCCCAGAGGTCCTCGTCGTCCGCGCAGCCGAGACGCTTGGCCAGGAGCCGCAGACTCTCGCTGTGCCGGAAGTGACGTTCGTCGAGGAGCGATGCGCCCTCCTCACCGCGATCCTGCGGCGCCTGCTCGGCGAGATCCAGGTCGATGAAGCGACTCGGGATGCCGGCTGCGGCTGCGTCCCGGAGCGCGACCAACTCGGGCGAGTAGTCACAGAACGGGTAGTACGCCGCCCAGCGGTCGGCGCCCCGCGCCGCATACGTGTAGACCGCCAAGGGCATCTGGGCGTCCTGATGAGTCAGCAGCGGGATGATCGGTGTGAACGCGCGCGGACCTTCGACCAGGACGGCACTCGGTCGGCGCTGCCGGATGAGACGGCGCACCAGCAGCGCACAGGCTGGACTGTGGTGCCGGACCGGTACGACGACGAGATCGTCGCGGACCAGCTCGGCAGCCAACTCCCGGACATTCCCCGCATCCACAGCGGACCTCAGCGATCGAGCTCGCGGCGCGCGTCGAGGACCCGGCGCCATTGATCGTCGGACTTCGCGCGCTGCCTGACCACGACGTCGAAGTAGTGCCGCAGCTTCTTCCCGTCGTCCGGATTGTCCTTCAGCACTGTCCCGATCAACTGCCGCGCGACATGCTCACCCCCGACCGTCCCGTCACCGAAGTACTGCGCGTCGAGGCCGGCCGCGTACCCGACCGCGACGGCCTCCGCCGACGACAGCACCGCGCTCGGTCGCTCGATCACCGTGCCCTCCGCGGTGACACCGTCACGCAGGTCGTGGAACGCCGTGACCAGCAACGTCACCACGTCGTCGGTGAGCCGGGTCCCGACTTCGGACTGCGCGAGCAGGGTTGCCGTCTGCTCCTTGATCAGCGACTCCTCCAGCCGCCGGTCCGCGATCGGTCGCACCGTCTCGAAGTTGAACCGGCGCTTCAGCGCGCTGGACATCTCGTGCACCCCGCGGTCGCGCAGGTTCGCCGTGGCCAGCACGTTGAACCCGCGTTCGGCGAACACCGTCGCCTCGTCGCCGGTCAGCTCCGGGACATGGATCACCTTGTCCGACAGCATGCCGATCAGCACGTCCTGGATCTCTGGCTGGACCCGCGTCACCTCCTCGAACCGGCACAGCTTGCCCTGCTCGGCCGCGTCGTACAGCGGGCCCTTCACCAGCGCACGCTGGGTCGGGCCTTCGGCGAGCAGCAGGGCGTAGTTCCACGAGTAGGTGATCTGGTCGCCGGTGGTGCCGGACGACCCCTGGATCGTGCAGGTCGAATCGCCACCGATCGCCGCCGCGAACAACTCCGACAGCATCGACTTCGCCGTCCCCGGCTCACCGACCAGGAGCAGGCCGCGGTTGCTCATCAGCGTGACCACGCACCGGTCCACCAGCGCGTCGTCGCCGTAGAACTTCTGCCGTACGTCGAGCGCGGGGTCGCCGAGGACGAACGCCCGGACCGCCCGCGGCGACAACCGCCAGCCGGCCGGCCGCGACCCCTGGTCCGCCGCCCGCAGCCGCTGCAGCTCCGCGGCGTGCATGACCTCGGCCGGCTCTCGCAGAATCGTTGCCTTACGCATCAGTACCTCGTCTTCTTCTCCCAGTCCGGATCGAATCCGGACCCGTCCGAGGCCATCAGCCGGACATCGTTGTACGCCTCCGACAACAGCACCGCCGGTACGTCGGCGAGCTGGACGACCGAACCGATCCCCGGGTCTTCCGCCGCCCGGATCACCCGGACCGGGCCGAGCGCGACGGTCCGGTTCTGCTCGGGCAGCGTATTGCCGGTGAAGTTGACGACGACGGTCAGCCCGAGCGTCGGGAAGCGCTTCTCGTACTCGTAGAACCAGCCGGCGTCCTGCGGCGTACCACGGGTGTAGCCGAGCTTGCCGGTCCGGCCACGCAACGCGAACGCCTCGACCAGGTGCCCCTCGAAGTCGCCCAGCGCCGGGTCGTCGGCCCGCTCCGCCGGTAGCCGGAAGATCCCTTTGCCGAACTGCTGGAACAGCGGCACGACCTCGTAGTCGTCGAAGTGTTGCTGCCAACTGCGCACGGCCTCCTCGTCGAGCACCGTGTCGTGCGCGATCCGCACCACCGCGTCCGGGGCGAGCTTCACCTCGTTGTCGTCGGCATCGGTCAGCGTCCCGTCGTCGAGCGACCGGAAGACCGTCGTATCGTCGGCGACCCACGCGAGCCTTTGCACCAGCCGGCGCATGATCGGGTGGCCGTTCAAGTACAGCTGCCAGTCGCCGGCGGGCCACGTCCGCTCGGTGCACAACGCCTCGTACAACCGGTTGGTCTGCAGCTCGACGACTGCCTTCAGCTCGCGCTTCGCGGTCGAGAACGCCTTCTTGGCTGCCTTCACCGCATCGGCGTCGTCGGTCTGCCGAGCCGCGGGCAGAGCCTTGACCTTCTTGCCCTCGGGTGACAGCAGCTCGACGGTCAGCTCCGGCGTGAGTGCGGCGGTGAACGCGCGACCGCCGTACGACAACTCGATCTGTCCGTCGTCGTCGAAACCGGCCAGTGGCACGCTCCGGTCGGCGAGCTCGTTGATCGTCCAGCCCTTGCGCTCGGCCAGCGCCTCGGCCTGCCGGGTCGCCTCGTCCTGGAAGCTCTTCGTCCGGAACCGGGAACCCACCGACAGCATCAGCTGGATCGCGCTCGGGTGGTCGATCCAGGCCAGCATCGCGATCAGCGCCTTGCCCTGTGCGGCGCGGCTCCCGAACCACTGCTTCAGGTACCGACCGACCGGCGCCGCGGCCCGCTCGCCCGCACACGCGGCCACGACCGCCAGCATGCCCTTGGCAGCGGCAGCCGACCCGGCCAGCCGATCGCTGTACCTCGGCAGGTAGTACGCCGTGATCTGCGTCAGGCTCATGCCCGCGAGCGGGCTCTTCACATTGTGCTGCGGAAATCTGGTCAGGTAGCCGTATTGCACGGTCGCCTCGTCCGAAGCCAGCTTGAGCGCCGCCTCCTCGCTGATCGGGAGGACGTCCTGCGCCAGCCACGCCTCCAACAGGTGCTGGCCGAACTCTTCGCGCTCACTCGCCTCGAACATCCCGCAGTACTTGCGCAGCAGCGCATTCGGCTCCGGAGACTTCGCCTTGACCGCCTGGGCGATGAGCCACTTCAACACCTCCGGCGGCACGACCTCGCCGTTGTCGGCCCAGTGCACCTCCGGAAGCAAGTCCCAACGCATCCACTCGACACCCTTGGGCAGCCCCTTGGCCAGCCCAGCCTCTGCCTCTTTGCGAAGACCGTCGCGATGGACGTAGTTCTCGACCGGCAGGCCGAAGCTCTCCAGCGCATCCAGCAGAGCGCCCATCGCGACGTCGTTCTTCTCCTTGGCGAGGGCGGCTTCCAGCGCGGGGACCGCCGGCTCGTATCCCAGCCGTTGCAGCCATTGCGCGGCGACGGTTCGCACTTCGGCCTTGGTGTCCTGCAGGGCCGCGACCGGGCGCTGCTCGAACCCGTCGACGCGGATCAACGCGTCCTGCGCGGCCCGGCGCTTCGCCTTCTGCGGTCGCAGCGCGATCGTCATCAGCGCCTCGATCGCATCGGCCGGCAGAACCGGCAGCGTCGCCAGGGCCCGGAACGGCGCGTCGTCGGCTGCGTAGTGGTCACCGGTGGTGGCCAGCATCTCCAGGAACTGCGGCAACGCGTACTGCACGAACGGCGCGATGGCCTCGTCCGGCCAACCAGTGGCAAGCGCGTTGTACGAGCGTTTGTACCGATCTGCGACCAGCTCGCGTCCATCGAGGTCCATCGCCCGAAGGATGAGCGCCAGCTCGATCAGCGTCGGATGACCTGTCTGTCTGAACAGGCTGTTGTAGATCTCGGTGGCTTGCTCGGTCAGGAGGCCGGTCCGGCTCGACATCAGCTCACCGGAGCGAGCGAGCACCAGCGTGGTGACGACCGGGCCCAACTGGCTCGCGTACTTGCCGAGTACCCACCACGACCACCGGTACGGCATCTGGCGGCTGGAGAGCTGGCACGGATTCCCGGTCTGGAGCGCCTCCAGCACCTTGACCAGATCGTCCTCGGTCAGCTTGTCCTTGTGCTCCGAGCCGCTGGACGGGTGGAGGAAGCGGGTGTCTTCGTCCCAGACCTTCCGCAGCAGTGCGCGCAGGTCCTCGGTCACCGGCATGCGCAGGAAGACCTTCGGGATCTCGAGCGGCGGCGGCTCTGCCGGTGCGGCCACCGGCCGCCAGACGTCGAGCAGCTCGCGGACGCTCGCCGCGCGGTCCGCGGCGGCATGCTCCAGCGCCCACTCGCGATGCCCTTCTGTTGCCCAGAGCAACTTTAGCGCTTCGACGCGCTGGTCGGGCCTGCCTTTCTCTGCGAGCGCCCGCAGCTCGGCCGGCACGCCCTCGATGGTCAGGAACGGCCGGGCTGCGGCGCGCACCTCCCGATTGGACGAGGCGGCGATGGACGCCAGCTCCGGCGTCAGGCCTTGCAACGTCTCCATCGGCAGGTGCTTCAGCAGGGCGAGCGCGGACTGCTGATGGGTGATTTTGTCCAGCGTCAGCCCGGATCTCAGCGCCGCGGTGTGCCGGCGTACGGCGTCGTCGAAACCGTCCATGCTGTGGACGGCGTGGACCCGGTACTCCGGGAAGTAGCCGGTGTGGCCGGTCGGGATCTCGAAAGCGATCAGCAGCATCGTGGCGGGATCGAGCCCCTCCGCGACCAGCAACTCCTCGAAGCGCGCGTGGCTGAACGTCCGCGCCGACACATTGCCCAGCTGGAACAGCAGTGCACCGATCCACGCCGGCTGACCGGCCATGTCGCGCGGAAAGTACTCCGGCGTGTTCGTCAGCGCGGCCCCCAGGACCTTGACCCAGCGCCCCAACACGTCGACCGGCAACTCGGACAGCCCGCAGACGAAGTGTTTCAGCGCCTCGCGCGCCGGTGACGGGTCGTAGGCGTGCCCGATCACCGCCAGGTCCCAGGCCGCGTGGTACCCGCCGACGCGGCCCAGCGCGTCCTGCGGCGCCCCGGTCAGTACATAAGAGACCAGGTCGTCCCCCGCGGCGAGCGGCTCCAACCCTGTCCGCAAGGCCGCCGCGAGATCGGCCGGAACTGCTGTCTCCCTCATCCCCCACCCCCAGGTCGTCGAGTCCCGAAAGCTACCGACGAGCTCCGACAGTTTTCAGCAGTACGGCGGGTTCGAGGTCACGGCGGTGCAGACCCGCAGGAACAGGTTGAACAGTCGGTAGAGGTGGAGCATCTCGGCCTCGAGGGTCACCGTGCGGTCGTCCTGGCGTTCGACGCCGGGGATTGCAGCAAGATGCAAAGCGACCGAGGCGGATTGCCAGCGGACGGTCAGGCGGTGGGGGGCGTGATCAGCGGCCGGTGTGGACAGGTTGGTCAGGGCCTCGGTGGTGGTGGTCTCGATGGACTGGCGGGCCTCGGCGACCGGGACGAGCTGGGCGGCGAAGCGGTCCTTGGCGAATTTGACCGGGACGGTGGTGACGCTGGGGTCCCAGGACTTGGTTTCCTCGCAGGCGGTGTCGTCGCCGGTGAGCAGGGCCACGGGTACGCCGTACGCCGCTGCCGCCGCGTGCAGGAGGCCGATCTCGCCGGTGGGGCGGTCGTCGAGCCAGATGTCCTCGATCTCGTGGCCCATGAAGCTGTGACTCAGTACGCCGAGGACGCCGGCGCGGGCGTGAAAGCCGACGCAGAGCACGGCGTCGTACTCCGACGACAGGCCCTCGATCATGCCCATCGGCTTCGGGCGGCCCTTGATCAGGCGGACCCGCGGGTCGAGGAGGTCGGGCAGGAGATTGCGCATCGGGCCGTGCGCGTCGTTGACCAGGACGGCCGTCGCCCCCGCGGCGTACGCACCACGGACGGCCGCGTTCACGTCCTCCGTCATCATCACCCGGCTGCGCTCGTAGTCCCGGCCCGGCGGCTGGACGTCCTCCGCGTCGACCAGTCCGGTGATGCCTTCCATGTCCGCGCTCACGTATACCTTCACGCCCAGAAGCGTATGTTCTGACTATGAGCAGCGGCGCCGTGGTCCGGGCGTGGCGGCCCGGGCTGGCCGGGGTCGTCGAGGTACTGCACGCCCACTTCCCGTCGCATGCGTACCCGACTCACACGCACGACGCGTGGACCGTGCTGATCGTCGACGAAGGCGCGGTGCGGTACGACCTGGATCATCGCGAGCACGGGCTCGCCCAGGCGCAGGTCTCGCTGTTGCCCCCGAACGTGCCGCACGACGGGCGGTCGGTGCTGCCGCAGGGCTTCCGGAAGCGGGTGCTCTACCTGGCGCCTGATCGGCTGGGCGACGGCCTGATCGGCGCCGCCGTCGACCAGCCCGAGTACGTCGACCCGCTGCTGCGGCACCGGATCCACCAACTGCACGGCGTACTCGAGGACGGCCGCGAGGACCTGGAGGCTCAGAGCCGGTTGACGCTGATCGAGGAGCGGCTGGGCCAGCATCTCCGGCATCACGTGACCGGCCCGCCGGAGAAGTACAACCTCGGCGTGGCCGCGGACTTGCGCGACCTACTGGACGCGCATGTGCCGGACGGGATCACGCTGGAGGATGCGGCGAAGGTGGTGCATGCGCATCCGGCGCATCTGGTCCGGGCGTTCAGCCGGGAGTTCGGCATGCCGCCGCACCGGTACCTGACCGGCCGCCGGGTCGACCTGGCCCGGCGGTACCTGCTCGACGGCCGCCCGGCCGCGGAGGTGGCGACGCTGGCCGGCTTCTACGACCAGTCGCACCTCAACCGGCACTTCCGGAAACTGCTCGGTGTCACACCTGCGAGTTTTCTGAAGCGTTGACGCGCGAGGCCTTGTACGCGCGCACACCCCAGGTCCCGAGCAGGGCGGCGATCAGCAGGTTCACGATCACCAGGATCGTGTGCGCCACGTAGTACCCGGTCGGGCGGCCCTCGGTGTCGACCAGCGCCTTGATGAAGCGCAGATAGGTGATGACGTTCCAGGCTGCGATGGCGAGCAGGACGACGGCGTGTTTGCGTTCGAGCTTCACTCAGCCATTGTGACTGGGGCGATCCACCATCCGGAGCAGCTGGGTGCGGTTGGCGACCCCGAAGCGCCGGTACAGGCGGGTCAGCTGCGACTCGACGGCCTTCACCGACAGGTACAGCGCCGCGGCGATCTCGCGGTTGGTGGAGCCGTCGCGGACCATCGAGACGATCTGCTGCTCGTTGTCGGTCAGCTCCGACGGCTGTCGGCTCCGGCTCGGCACGTCGAGGCGCGCGAGCTCGGTCTCGGCGACCTCCCGCCAGGCGGGCGCGCCGTGGGCCTCGAACTGCTCGATCGCGTCCAGGAACGCCGTCCGCGCGACCGACCGGCGACGGGCCTGCCGCGCGACCCTGCCACGGGTGAGCTCGCAGCGGGCGACGTCGAGCGGGTAGACCCGGTCCCCCGCCGTGCTGATCGTCTTCTCGAGCAGGTCCAGCGCGGCGGCCGGGTCGCCCTGCTTGGCGATCAGCAACGCCTCGGACCGGGCCAGGCCGATCATGACGACCTCGCGGTCGAGGTTCTCCGCGCGGGTCCGGATCTCGGCGATCAAGTCCGCCGCGTCGTCGAGCCGGCCGGCCGCGACCAGCGCCTCCGCGTAGTCCGCGTGCCACGGGATCACGGCCGGGTCGTACGGCATCGCGGCCTCACCCGACCCGGCGATCGCGTCGAACGACTCGACCGCCCGCTGCGGGTCGCCGGTCAGCACGGCCATCTGCCCGAGGCTGGCCAGCGCCGGGCCGGTCCACTCGTCGTTCCCGACCAGGCGGACGCCCTCCAGCGCGGCCTCGGCGAGCTGCCGGCCCATGGCCGCCGAACCGCCGACCCACTCGGCCCGGCTGGCGATGATCATGCCGACCTCGGCCTCGTCGCCGATGTCCTGCATCAACTGGTAGCACTCGTGACCCGCGGCCAACGCGTCGGCGCCGCGGCCGCTGCGCTCGTAGATCGCGGTCGCCGAGATCAGCGCGGACGCCAGCCAGCGCATCGCGCCGTGGTCGCGGACCTCGTCGACCAGCGCGGTGATCGCGGTGATCGCCTCGTCGGTGCGGCCGCGGAACAGCTCCCGCATCGCGGCCATCTGACGAGCGTTCACCACTGTCCTGGTCAGCGGCAGTCCCTCGGCCAGCTCGGCGGCCTGCTCGAGCACGGCGTCCGAGGACTCCTCGGCATCACGTGCCATCAGCACCGAGCTCGCCGCGCTCAACGCGTCGACGACCGCCTCGGTGTCACCCGCCTCGCGCGCCAGCGCCTCGGCGACGCGGGCGTCCTCCTGCGCGTCGTCCAGACTGCGATCGAAGTAGTGGCTGTGGCTGCGCTCGATCCGGACCCGCGCCTCCAGCCGCTTGTCGCCCTCTGCCGCCGCGAACGCCTCCGCGAGCAGCTCGACCCGGCGGTCCCGCTCCGGCCAGACCGCGTCCGCGCACAGCAACAGCGCGGGCACCTTGGTCTCCGGCTTCGTCGCGGCCTGTACGGCGAAGCGCGCCATGTCGGCCGACTCCGCCAGGTGACCAGCGGCCGCGGCGTCATCGGCAGCTCGGGTCAGGCGCCGGGCGCGGTCGTCGGGCCGCGTGATCGGCGTACGCTCCGCGCTCAGCCGCCACAGGGTCGCGGCGGCACCGGGCGCGCCACGGCCCGCCGCGACAGTGGCTGCCTCCTCGATGGCGGCGGCCAGCTCCGGGTCGGCCTCCTGGGTCGCCAGGGCGCGGTGGGTCGCGTTCTCGACCGGTTCGTCGACCACGGCCGCGAGTTGGGCGTGGGCCTGACGGCGGGCGGCCGACGTCGCCTCGGCATACACGAACTCACGCAGCAGCGGGTGGGTGAAGCGCAGGCGCTCGGCGGCGATGTCGATCAGGCCGAGGCTCTCGGCCTCGGCCAGGTCGGCCTCGATCGGACGGTCGAGGGCGCGCGCGAGCTGGGTCGTCGTCGGGCGCGGCGAGGACGCTGCGTACAGGAGCAGCTCGTGGGCGCCGGGCTCCAGGGTGGACAAGCGGTCGCCGAGCAGCGTCTTGAGCCGGCTGGACACGGGGAGCGGGTCGTTGGGCGAGACGCTCTTCGGATGCCGCAGTACGGCGCGGCCGAGCTCGAGGGCCATGAACGGGTTGCCGGCGCTCGCGGTGAAGATGCGGCGGGCAGTGCGGACCGGGAGCGGGCTGGACAGCCGCTGACGGAGCAGACCGAGGACGTCCGGCTCGGTGAGCGGCGGGACCTCGAGCTGGAGAACGGGCTCCGGGCACGCGTCGACCATCATCGGCAGGTCCCCGTCGGCCACCTGCTCGGTGGCGAGCAGATGCACGCCCTCGGACAGCCGGCGGGCGCAGAAGGTGAGCACCTCGAGGCTGGACGGGTCGACCCACTGGATGTCGTCGACGACCAGCAGGACCGGGCCGGTGGTGGCCAGGCGACGCAGGACATGCAGTACGGCGAGGCGCACGGCGAGCTCGTCCCGCACCGTGTCGGGGGCGCTCGCCTTCAGCAGCGCGACCTCCAGCGGCTGGCGGAGGTGATCCGGCAGCACCTGCCAGGCGAACTCGAGCTGGTTGGACAGCAGGTCGAGGAGCGTGACGTACGGAAGGCCGGCCTCGGAGTTGGACGGGGCCGCGCTGAGGATCCGGCAGCCCTTCCGGCCGCGGTCGGCGACCAGGGCCCGCCCGAGAGCGGACTTGCCGATACCGGTCGGACCGTACAGCAGCACGCTGCCACTGGTCTCGAGCTGCTTGGTAGCACGCTCGACCAGTCCCGTACGCCCGACCAGCTCGTCGTCAGTCATTCAGCTCCCCGAAGGATTCCCTTCGCTGATTATCACAGGAAACGACCATCCGACACGGCAAGTGTCACATGAGGAAATTTGGTGGTCACCATCCTGACACCCGGAACTGCCCAGATCCGAGCAGTCGCGACGGCACGATCGTGCCGGGGCACCGGATGGTCTACGGCCTGTAGACAAAGTGCAACCGCCTGCCGCGCTCTTGCGCGACAGGCGGTTGAATACACGACTAAATCGATTCCAGATCGCGTTCGATGGCAGCCAGTTCTTCCTCGCTGCCCTGGACCTTGGGCCCGGTGAACCAGCGGCGGGCCGACAGGAACCAGTACGCCGCCGCGAAGCCCAGCACGACCAGAACGGCCACCGGGGTGTAGTTGAAGGTGCTGCCGGTGACCGGGCTGACCTGGGGCAGCATGAACAGGATCGTGATGAACGCGACCCAGACGATCGCCACGATGCCGATCGGCCGGCTCCAACGACCCAGGTTCCACGGGCCGGGCTGGAAACGGTCACCCTGCAGGAGCCGGAGCAGCGTGGGCAGGACGTAGGCGATGTAGAGGCCGATCACCGCGATCGACGTCACCGCGGCGTACGCCGTCGCGTTCCACAGGTACGGCAGGCCGAGGACGAACGCGCCGGCGGCGGCGAGCCAGATCGCGTTGGTGGGCGTCCGGGTGCGGTGGTTGATCTTGTGCCACAACGCCGACCCCGGCAGCGCGCCGTCGCGGGAGAACGCGTAGATCATCCGCGAGTTCGCCGTCACCGACGACATCCCACAGAACAACTGCGCCCCGATCACGACCAGCAGGAGGATCTTGCCCGTGACGGCGCCGACCGCGTCGATGAAGATCTGCGCGGGCGGTACGCCGGTGGAGCTGTGCAGCGAGCCGTCGTAGTTCTGGATCGCGAACGTCAGCCCGATCAGCAGGACCCAGCCGGCCGCGAGCGAGACGAGGATCGACATCACGATCCCCCGTGGGCCGGAGCGCGCCGCATCGTGCGTCTCCTCGGTCATGTGCGCGGACGCGTCGTACCCGGTGAAGGTGTACTGCGCCAGCAGCAGGCCGAGCAGTGCGACGTAGAAGGTGGATCCCCACCCGGTGTTGTTCACGAAGTGGCCGAACACGAACGACGCCGACTGGTGCTTGTCCGGCACGAACACCAGCGCGCCGACGATGAACAGCACACCGATGATGTGCCACCAGACGCTGATGTCGTTCAGCCTCGCGACCAGCTTCACGCCGAACGAGTTCAGCAACGCGTGCACCAGCAGGATGATCCCGAACAGCAGGATCGTGTGCCCCGGCGTCGCACTGAAACCGAACTGCAGATCCAGGAACGCGTTCAGGAAGAACGCCGCGCCGAAGTCGATGCCGGCCGTCACCGCGACCTGGCCGAGGAAGTTGAACCATCCGGTGAACCAGGACCAGGCCGCGCCGTTGGACGGCGCGAGTTTCGCGGACCAGTAGTACAGCCCGCCGGCGGTCGGGAAGCTCGAGCACACCTCCGCCATCGAGAGGCCGACGAACAAGGTCATCAGGCCGACGATCGGCCAGCCCCAGACGATCATCACCGGGCCGCCGGTGTTCATCCCGAACCCGTACAGGGTCAGGCAGCCGGACAGGATCGAGATGATCGTGAACGACACCGCGAAGTTCGAGAACCCGGACATCGTCCGGTTCAGCTCTTGTGCGTAACCCAGTTGGTGCAGGCGATCCTCGTCGTCGGTCATCGAGCCTCCTAGCCGCGCCAATGGTCTCCCCCTAGACCTTTACGCAATTGAGGCACCCGGCGTCCGGGGTGTCAAGAAGTCAGGCGAGAAAGCCGTGCAGCAGCACCGCGGTGCCCGAGAGGTGCTCCTGCATCGCTTGCCGGGCGGCATCGGCACGGCCGGCGAGGATGGCGTCGACGATCGCCTGGTGCTGCTCGTTCGAGTGCTGGATGTTGCGCTCGAGCAGGGGGATCGCGTCGAGGAGTTCGTTCAGCCGCATCCGGACGTCGGCCATCGCAGACGTCAGCGACGGCGAGCCGGTCACCTCGGCGATCGCGAGGTGCAGACGGGAGTCCAGGCGGCGGTAGTCGGCCAGCCGGGCCGCGGAGGTGTCGGCGAGGCAGCGTTCGAGGTGGTCGCGTTCGGCGCCGCTCAGCTCCCGGGACGCGGCGGCTTCCGCGGCGCCGGTCTCCAGCACGAAGCGCAGCGTCAGGGCGTCGTCGAGTCCGTCGGCCAGGTCGCGGGCGATCCGTTTGGCCGGCGTACGGCGGGGTTTCGGCAACTGCTCGTTGACGAACGTGCCGCCGTACCGGCCGCGGCGGGACTCGACGTACCCGGCCTCGGTGAGGGCGTGGATCGCCTCCCGGAGCGTGACCCGGCTGACGCTCAGCCGGGCCGCGAGCTCGCGCTCCGGCGGCAACCGGTCGCCGGGCACGACGACGCCGAGCTTGATTGCCTGCAGCAACCGCTCGACCGTCTCCTCGAACGGGTTCCCGGCCCGGACCGGCCGGAACACCGCCTCGTCTGCCTGAACGACCATGCCCCCAGACTAGATCGGGGTGACGTAAGCGCCGGAGATTCCCCCGTCGACGAGAAAAGTGTTGGCGGTGATGAAGGACGAGTCGTCGCTGGCCAGGAAGGCGACCGCGGCGGCGATCTCGTCGGGTTCGCCGAAGCGGCCCATCGGGACGTGGACGAGTCGGCGCTGGGCCCGCTCCGGGTCCTTGGCGAACAGCTCGGTCAGCAGCGGCGTGTTCACCGGGCCCGGGCAGAGCGCGTTCACCCGGATCCCCTGGCGGGCGAACTCCACCCCGAGCTCCCGGCTCATCGCGAGTACGCCGCCCTTCGAAGCGGAGTACGAGATCTGCGAGGTGGCCGCGCCCATCACCGCGACGAACGACGCGGTGTTGATGATCGAGCCCTTGTTCTGCCGTTGCATGTAAGGGATCGCGGCCTTGCAGCACAGGTACACGGAGGTCAGGTTGACCTCCTGGACCTTCCGCCACGCCTCCAGCCCGGTGTCCAGGATCGATGCGTCGTCGGGCGGCGAGATGCCCGCGTTGTTGAACGCGATGTCCACGCTGCCGTAGGTGTCGAACGCCTGCTTGAACAGATTCTCGACGGCGGCCGGGTCCGTGACGTCGGTCGAGATGAACAGCCCCCCGACCTCGTCGGCGGCCGTCTTGCCCGCGGCCGGGTCGAGGTCGCCGATCACGACGTGTGCGCCTTCCGCGGCGAGCCGCCGTACCGTGGCCAGGCCGATCCCACTGGCCCCCCCGGTCACCACCGCGACACGGCCCTCGAGCCGATGCGCCTTCACGTCCATTCAGTCCTCCGTGCTGATGAAGATGTTCTTGGTCTCGGTGAACGCGTCCAGCGCGTCCGGGCCGAGCTCCCGGCCGAGGCCGGACTGCTTGTAACCGCCGAACGGCGTCGAGTACCGCACCGACGAGTTCGAGTTGATCGAGAGGTTGCCCGCTTCTACGCCGCGGCCGACGCGGATCGCCCGACCGACGTCCCGCGTCCAGATCGAGCCGGACAGGCCGTACTCGCTGTCGTTCGCGATCCGCAGCGCATCCGCCTCGTCCTCGAACGGAACCACCGCGACCACCGGCCCGAAGATCTCCTCCCGCAGCGCCCGCTCGTCCGGAGGCGCCAGCACCGTCGGCGGGAACCAGAACCCAGGCCCGGCCGGCGCCGTCCCCTGGAAGGCCGGCTCCTGGGCATACGAAGCGACCCGCTCGAGTTGGGCCTTCGAGATCAGCGGTCCCATCTCGGTCGCCGGATCACCTGGATCACCGACCTTGAAGTTCTTCACCGCCGGCTCGAGCAGCTCCATGAAGCGGTCGTACGCCGTCCGCTCGACCAGGATCCGCGACCGCGCGCAGCAGTCCTGCCCGGCGTTGTCGAACACGCCGTACGGCGCCTGCGCTGCCGCCTTCTCGAGATCGGCGTCGGCGAAGACGACGTTCGCGGACTTGCCACCCAGCTCGAGGGTCACCCGCTTCACCTGGTCCGAGCACCCGGCCATGATCTGCTTGCCGACCGTGGTGGAGCCGGTGAAGACGATCTTGCGGACCGACGGATGTGTCACGAAACGCCGGCCGACCACCGACCCGGGACCGGGGACAACTTCGAAGACTCCCGGCGGGATTCCGGCGTCCAGCGCCAGCTCGCCGAGGCGGATCGCGGTGAGCGGGGTGAGCTCGGCGGGCTTGAGGACGACGGTGTTGCCGGCGGCAAGGGCCGGGGCGAAACCCCAGCCGGCGATGGGCATCGGGAAGTTCCACGGGACGATCACGCCGACCACGCCGAGCGGCTCCTGGAAGGTGATATTGATGCCTCCGGCAACAGGAATCTGCTTGCCGAACAGGCGTTCCGGCGCGGCCGAGTAGTACGTCAGCACGTCCCGGACGTTGCCCGCCTCCCAGCGGGCGTTCCCGATCGTGTGGCCGGCGTTCTCGACCTCGAGCGCGGCCAGGTTCTCCAGGTCCGCGTCGACCGCGTCGGCGAACCTCCTCAGCAGCCGGCCGCGATCGGCCGGCGCGACGTCCCGCCAGGTCTCGAAGGCCTTCGCGGCCCGGGCGATGGCGGCGTCCGCATCGTCCTGGGTGGCAAGGGAGATCGTCCGGACCACCTTCTCGGTGGCCGGGTTGATCACGTCGTAAGTCATGAAGCACTCCTGATGAGAGCGGTGAACAGTCTCAGGTCGTCGGGGGTCTCCTCCGGGTGCCACTGCACACCGAGGGCGAAGTCGCGGCCCTCCACCTCGGCCGCTTCGATCGTCCCGTCACCGGAGCGTGCGGTGACCTTCAAGCCCGGCGCGACGACGTCGAGCGCCTGGTGGTGGTAGCAACTGCCGCTCGCGCGCTCGCCGAGGATCCGGGCGGCCAACGAGTCGGGCTCGACTTTGATCTCGGTGGTCGCGAAGACCCCCGGACCGCCACGATGGTCGTTGGTGACGACGTCGGGCAGGTGCTGGTGAAGTGTGCCGCCGAGCGTGACGTTCAGCATCTGCAAACCCCGGCAGACCGCCAGCAACGGGAGGTCCCGCTCCAGCGCGCCGTGGATCAGCACCCGCTCGTGCTCGTCACGTCCCGGTCGGGTGTCGACGGTTTCGGGGTGTGCGTCCTCGCCGTACGCGCCCGGGTCGACGTCACAGCCGCCCGATACGACCAGTCCGTCGAGGATGTCGAGGACCGTGACGTCGGTCCCGACGGGCGGCAGGAGGATCGGCGTACCGCCGGCCATGGCCACAGCGTCGAGGTAGACGCGCGGGAGGATGGCCGCCTCCCGCTGCCAGATGCCCCAGGTGGACGGCTCGAGGTACGTCGTGATGCCGATGCGCGGTCGTCTAGAGCCGTTCGAAGCCACGGACCCGCTCCCAGTCGGTGACGGCGGCGTCGTACGCGTCCAGCTCGATGCGCGCGGTGTTGGTGTAGTGGTCGACCATCTCGTCGCCGAACGCCTCGCGGGCCTGCTTCGAGCCGGTGAACAGCGCCGCGGCCTCGCGCAGGGTGGACGGGACGTGCTCCTTGTCGGACTCGTACGCGTTGCCTTCCAGCAGCGGCTCGAGCTCCAGTTCGTTCTCGATGCCGTGCAGGCCGGCGGCGATGATCGCGGCGACCGCGAGGTACGGGTTCACGTCGCCGCCGGGGAGGCGGTTCTCGACCCGGAGCGAGTCGCCGTGACCGACCACGCGGAGCGAGCAGGTGCGGTTGTCGAGACCCCACGCGACCGCGGTCGGCGCGAAGCTGCCGCGAACGAATCGCTTGTAGGAGTTGATGTTCGGGGCGAGCAGGTAGGTGAACTCCGACAGGCAGGCGAGCTGACCGGCGATGAAGTACTCCATCAGCTGCGAGAACCCGTGGTCATGGTCCCCCGCCAGCACCGCGTCGCCGTCCTCCGCGCGGAAGCTCAGGTGGATGTGACAGGAGTTGCCTTCGCGTTCGTCGTACTTCGCCATGAACGTGAGGCTCTTGCCGTGCTTGGCGGCGATCTCCTTCGCACCGGTCTTGTAGATCGAGTGGTTGTCGCAGGTGGCGAGCGCCTCGTCGTACCGGAAGGCGATCTCGTGCTGGCCGAGGTTGCACTCGCCCTTCGCGGACTCGACGTACAGGCCTGCCCCCGTCATGCCGTTGCGGATGTCGCGCAGCAGCGGCTCGATCCGGGAGGTGCCGAGCAGGGAGTAGTCGACGTTGTACTGGTTCGCCGGGGTGAGGTCGCGGTACCGCTTGTCCCAGGCGGTCTCGAACGTGTCGTCGAACACGATGAACTCGAGCTCAGTCCCGACGTAGGCCTTGAGGTTCCTCTCCGCCAGCCGGTCGAGCTGCTTGCGCAGTACTTGCCGCGGCGAGGCGACGACGGGCCGGCCGTCAAGCCACTGCACGTCGCACAGCACCATCGCCGTACCTTCGAGCCACGGGACCAGCCGGAGTGTGTCCAGGTCGGGCGCCATCACCATGTCGCCGTACCCACGCTCCCAGGACGACATCGCGTAGCCGTCCACGGTGTTCATGTCCACGTCGACGGCCAGTAGGTAGTTGCAGCCCTCGGTCCCGTGCTTCAGCACCTCCTCCAGGAAGTACCGGGCCCCGCAGCGCTTCCCCTGCAACCGGCCCTGCATGTCGGTGATCGCAACCAGCACGGTGTCGACCTCACCGGCCTCGACCAGCCTCCGCAACTTCTCCACACCCAACACGGCCACTCCCGGAGTCTATTGGTCTATCTCCAGTCCATTGACTCAAGCCTAGCCCGCAGTGTCAATGCGGTGCCGTGGCACCAAGCGGTCAGAGAATGGGTTGGCGGGGGGCGGGATCGTGGGGAAAATCGGCGAATTCGGCCGCACCGCCCAAGCGGCCCGATTCTGGAGGACCGCGATGCGATCTTTCGTAACTCGTCCCCGCGCCCTGGCTGTTCTGCTGGCCGGTACGGCGCTTGCTTTCAGCCCGCTCGGTGGACAGGCGACTGCCAAGTTGCCCGTCGATCAGACCGGGAACCCGGCGTGTTTCACGCCGGAAGACGGCGCCGCCGCCCGCGGTGGCTTCGGTGCTGACCACCGCGACCTGTCGGTGGCCGAGCAGAAGGCCATCGACGCGAAGACGGCGGCGATCCTCAAGGCCAAGCGGGCCCGTGGTCTCGCACCCACGGCCGGCAAGCTGGCCGCAGCCAGCGTCCCGGTGTACGTGCACGTCATGCTCAGCACCTCCGGCGCCGGTGACGTCACCTCGACCCAGATCAACCAGCAGATCACCGAGCTGAACCAGGACTACGCCGGCGGCGAGTCGTCGCAGGCCGCGAACACCGGCTTCACGTTCTACCTGGCCGGCACCGACCGCTACAAGAACAACCAGTGGCACAACGACCGCCAGAGCACGCAGTACCGCTCACAAACGCGCAAGGGTGGCAAGAACGCCCTGAACATCTGGCTGGTCGACTTCTCGTACCTCGGGATCGCGACCTTCCCGTGGGACTACGCGAGCAACCCGAAGATCGACGGCATCCGGGTCCAGTACAGCTCGCTGCCCGGCGGCTCGGCGACCAACTACAACCTCGGCAAGACCGCGTCCCACGAGGCCGGCCACTGGTTCGGGCTGTACCACACGTTCCAGGGCGGCTGCACGAGCACGAACGACTCGGTGTCCGACACGCCGGCCCAGAGCAGCGCCTCCAGCGGCTGCCCGACCGGCCGGGACTCCTGCTCGCTGCCCGGGCTGGACCCGATCCACAACTACATGGACTACTCCTACGACTCCTGCTACAACCAGTTCACGCCCGGCCAGTCAACCCGGATGAGCAACATGTGGACTGCCTACCGCGCCTGATCAAGGACAGAGACCCGACTGTGACATCTGCACCGTAGGGCAACTAGAGTGCCCGCGATGCGTTTGCTTCTGACGGCCTGCGCGACCACCGCACTGGCGGTTGCCGGACCTCTGACAGCGACCGCCGCCGATCAGGGCCGACAAGGCCCGGTCGGCGGCGACCTGCTGACGGCGAAGCCGACGGTGATCGCCAACGGGGCGGCACCGCCGGCTGTCCAGGCATCGGCGTATGTCGTGGCCGACCTGGACACCGGCCAGGTCCTCGCGGCGAAGGCCCCGCACGCCAAGCTCCGCCCGGCGAGCACGCTCAAGACGCTGACGGCCCTCGTCCTGCTGCCGCGACTGAAGAAGACCGATCCGGTGATCGGATCCGATGCCGACGCCGGGATCATCGGCAGCAAGGTCGGCGTGTACCCCGGCCTGCACTACACCGTCGACCAGCTCTTCCAGGGCATGTTCCTGGCGTCGGGGAACGACGCCGTCCACGCCCTCTGCGCGCACGACCAGGGCGGCATCCCCGCGACCATCCAGCGGATGAACGCGAAGGCCAAGGATCTCGGCGCGCTCGACACCCATGTGACCGACCCGACCGGCCTGGACGCCGACGGGCAGTACTCCAGCGCCTACGATCTGGCCCTGTTCGCGCAGGCGGGGCTGTCCCGGCAGGACTTCGCGAAGTACGCGTCCACCAAGTTCACGAACTTCCCGAACGTCGGCAACAAGGGCACCTACCAGGTCGCGAACCAGAACAAGCTGCTGTTCAACTACGACGGCGCGCTCGGCGTCAAGACCGGCTACACCACGCTGGCCCGCAACACGTTCGTCGGCGCCGCCCGCCGCAACGGCCACACGCTGGTGGTGACGATGATGAACGCCCCGCACGGCATCACCGAGGACGCCAGCGGCCTGCTGACCTGGACGTTCACCAACTACGCCAAGCTCAAGCCCGTCGGCACGCTGGTGAAGGCCGAGGCCCCGCCGAAGACCCAGCCGGAAGGCAAGCCCGCCGACAAGCCGGCCTCGGGCACCGCACGCCCGCAACGCAGCCGAACCGTCCTCAGCCCCGGCCAGGCCGTCCAGTCCCTCGCCTTCCGCGTCCCCGCCTGGGCGTACGCCGGACCGCCCGTACTGCTCCTCGGCCTCTTCCTGCGCCGACCGCGCACTCTCCGCCGGCGCCGGCACTAACGACGGACCGAGCGCACCGCTCGCACAAGTTGCACGGCGACCGTGGTGAGTGTCGCGCCCACCACCGCTCCTGCGGCCACCGCGACCGTGTCTGCCTTCCGCTGCGGGACCGGCACCACCTTGTACCGCTTGCCGGGCGGACCGGGCAGCAACGGCTCGGTGTCTTCGACCGGCTCGGTTTCTTCGACCGGCTCGGGGCTCTCCGCCACGACCTCCGGCTTGACGCTCGCTTCCTTCGTCCAGGCCGCGATCAGCATGATCGCCCGTGTCATCAGGTAGATCCACACCAGCAGCGCCAGCGGCAACGCCAGCGCGCCGTACGCCGCGTTCGCGCCGATCACGTGGTCCACGTAGAGGTTGCCGAGCCGCTGTGCGAGGTAGAAGAGGATGCCGCCGGCCAGCGCGGCGATCAGCGCCACCTTGCGCGGCAGCAGGATCCGGGGCAGCGCGGTCTGCATGTACAGGAACAGCACGGCGCCCGCAGCGATCCCCAGCACTACGCTGGTCAGTCCGAGACCCCACTGCCCCAACCAGGTGTCTTCGAGGCCGGTGGCATCGACGATCCGCTGCGACAGCCCGGTCAGGATCGACGAGGCGCCGGTGGCGATCAGGCCGATCAGGCCGAGGCCGAGCAGCGCACCGAGATCGACGATCTTGAGCTTGACCGCGTTGCCCGGCTCGTCGTCCAGCTCGTGCATCGAGCGGATCGAGGCCCGCAGGGAGTCGATCCACCCCAGTCCGGTCAGCAGCAGTGACACCGCGGAGATCAGCCCGATGGTTCCGGCGTGGCTGATCAGGCTGTCGATGTCGATCTTGTCGCCGATACCGGGCAGGTTCTTCTCGAGAGTGTCCTTCAGGGTCTGGACGGCCTTGTCGCCGAGCAGCGGCCCGATGATCGCCGCGGCCAGCACGATCAGCGGGAACAGCGACAGGAACCCGAAGAAGCTCGTCGCCCCGGCCAGCCGGTTGCCGCGCCGGTTGCCGTAGCGCTGCCAGGCTCGCCACAACTGGCTCCGGCTGAACCGTTTCCAGGCGGCCTTGAGCTTTTTCATGAGTCTCCTGTACCCGTGACGAGGAGGCTCAGCCTGCCAGGGGGAAGGACCGCTGCGGCCGCCACACGCCGTCCGCGCCGTGTTCGTAACGACTGAAATACTCGACGTCGAAGGCGCAGTCGTACTCCGACAGGGCGTCGTACGCGCGGTCGAGGGCGTCCTTGTCCAGGTCGTGCGCGACCGTGACGTGCGGGTGGTACGGGAACCGCAGGTCGACCTGCAGCGGCCCGGACCGAACCTGCGACTGCAGCACCTCGCACGACGAGATGCCCTCGGCCAGCGGCACGAACACCACCGGCGAGATCGGCCGGAACGTCGCCGTACCGCGCAGGCGGATCCGGAACCGGGGGAACCGGGCCGCCACCGCGAGCAGGTGCTCGTCGATCACGTCCAGGTCGGTCGCCTCGATGTCGGTCGGCGGCAGCAGCGTCACGTGGGTCGGGATCGACGCGGCCATCGGATCGCCGAACTCGGCCCGGAACTTCTGCAGCTCCGAGCCGTACGGCTCCGCGATCGGGATCGCGACACCGATCGTGGTCATGGGGCCTCCCGGTCTGGACTGAGGAGCGGCGGGAGCGAAGCGACCAGAGCGACGAGGGAAGACCGGGAGCGACAGCCCCATGACCCGCCGCGACGGAGTCGCGGCATCAGCACAGTCATCCGGGGCCTACCGGCCCTGCGGCGGGCCGGCGACGAAACCGAGCCGGTCGTAGACCCGGGCCAGGGTCGGCTCGGTGACCGCGCGGGCCCGCTCGGCGCCGGCGGCGAGGATCGCGTCCAGCTGCGCCTTGTCGTCGAGGTAGCCCAGCGTCTTCTCCCGGAACGGCGTGACGAACTCGACCACGACGTCGGCCAGGTCCTTCTTCAAGTCGCCGTACCCGCGGCCGGCGTACTCGTCCTCGAGCTCGCTGATCTTGCGGCCGGTCAGCGCGGAGTAGATCGTCAGCAGGTTCGCGACGCCGGGCTTGTTCTCCTGGTCGAAGATCACGTCCCGGCCGGAATCGGTGACCGCGGAGCGGATTTTCTTCGCGCTCACCTTGGGGTCGTCGAGCAGGTCGATGATGCCGGCCGGGGACGAGCTGGACTTGCTCATCTTCGCCGACGGGTCCTGCAGGTCGGAGATCTTCGCGGTCTCCTTGACGATGTACGGCTCGGGCAGCCGGAAGGTCTTGCCGAAGCGGTGGTTGAACCGCTGGGCGAGGTCGCGGGTCAGCTCGAGGTGCTGGCGCTGGTCCTCGCCGACCGGGACGCGGTCGGCCTGGTAGATCAGGATGTCCGCGGCCTGCAGGATCGGGTACGTGAACAGGCCGACGGTGGCGCGGTCGGCGCCGCCCTTGGCGGACTTGTCCTTGAACTGCGTCATCCGGCTGGCCTCGCCGAAGCCCGTGATGCAGCCGAGCACCCAGCTCAGCTGGGCGTGCTCAGGCACCTGCGACTGGACGAAGAGCGTGGACCGCTCCGGGTCGATACCGGCCGCGAGCAGCTGCGCCGCCGACCGGCGGGTGCGCTCGCGCAGGGCCTTCGGCTCGTACTCCACGGTGATCGCGTGCAGGTCGACGACGCAGTAGAACGCCTCGTGGTCCTCCTGCAGGGCCACCCACTGCCGCACCGCGCCGAGGTAGTTGCCGAAGTGGAAGGAGTCCGCCGTCGGCTGGATCCCGGAAAGCACCCGAGGGCGCCGCTGGGAACCGGCTGCGGAGGGGTCAGACGCAGCTTGGGACATAGCCCCGATTCTGCCAGCGTCCCTGGCGCAGTCGTCACCCGGGCGGGTCCGGTCGGGTCCCGTCTGGTCATAGACTCCGCGCTATGACTGCGCGGACGGCGGTCGTCCTGCCGGGCGGCCAGAACGGTCCGGCGGCTCCGCTGCCGATGTACGCCGCCGAGGCGGCCGCACGGCGAGGCGCCGGCGTGGTGCCGGTCTGGTGGGACGAGCCCGACCGCCCGCTCAGCCTGACCGAGTCCGAACGCGGTCCATGGGTGCTTCCCCAGGCTGTGAACGCTCTGCGCGACCTGACCGGCGACATCCTGCTGATCGGGAGGTCACTCGGCACCTACGGCGCCCCACTGGCCGCGGAACGCGGACTGCCCGCGGTCTGGCTGACGCCGGTACTGACCAGCGCCTGGGTGGTCGACGGCTTGCGTCGGGCGACCGCGCCGTTCCTGCTGATCGGCGGTACGGCGGACTCGTTGTGGGACTCCGCCCTGGCTCGCGAGCTGACGCCGTACGTGCTGGAAGTGCCCGAGGCCGACCACGGGATGTACGTGCCGGGACGGCTCGCGGCGTCGGCCGCGGTTCTCGGGCAGGTTGCGACCGCGGTGGAGGACTTTCTCGATCAGGTGGTGTGGGCCTGACTCACCAGGACCAGCCGCGGGAGGCTAGTTCCTGTTCTTCCTGCCAGCGTTTTTCTTCGGGTTGTTTGGCGTCGGGGTCGGGGACGCCGGCCAGGCGGCAGGCTTCGTCGAGGAGGTCGTCGTAGGCCGCCTCCAGCGCCATCAGGCGGTGGGCGCGGGCGTACACGCGCCGATCGGACTCGACCAGCCGGATCTTGGTGGACAACGTCCCGAGCCGGGTCTGCAGGCGGAGCGTGTCGAACGGGTCCGGCACCGGGACCGGACGCTTGCGGATGCGAGCCCTGGCCCGGGCGGTCAGCCGCTGGAGCCGGCGCCGCCAGCGGCTCGGCGGCGGATTGGGGAGCAGGAGGTTGAGCAGGGCGCAGAGCATCAAGAACAGAACCGCCGCGCCGAGCCATGCCATATCGCCACTCCTCAGCAAGAGCGTACGGCGGCCGGCGCCCGACGGCGATAGGGTTTACGCGTTCGTCGCCGGCTTCCCGTCTGCGGCGGGCGCCAGCTCAGTCCCGGTGGTACTTCGTCACCGCGTTGTCCTGTTTGAGCTTGTCCGCGGCGGCCTGGATCCGCGCGGTCCACTCCGACTGCTGCAGCCCGCCGGCCATGAACTGCCCGGTCGCCGCGGCCGCCGCGTTCGCGAAGTCCGGGTACCAGCTGTCGAAGCACCAGGTGATGACCTGGTCGCCGGCCGCCGTCAGCAGGTCGCGGGCCGAGCGGAGCGCCGTACCCATCTCCAGCCCGTCGGCCGCGCCGCGGACGATCGTCAGCTGGTTGGACTCCGAGCTGACCTGCGCCGCGACGTCCTGGGAGAGCAGCGCCCGCAGGTACTCGAGCCCGCCGGCCTTGTTCTTCGCCTTCTCCGGCACCATGAACGGCGCGGTCGCCGCGACGTGCAGCCCACTCGCGAGCGCCGGCGAGGCATCCAGCGCCGGTACGGCGAACATCGTCAGCCCGAAGCGCTCGGGCACCAGCCCCTTCATCTCGTTCTCGAGCCAGTTCCCGCACGGCAGCATCCCGGCCTTCGAGGCGAGGAACCGCTTCTGCGAGCCGATGTGGTCGTACTTCGCGCTCCCGGCGGCGATCAGGCCGCGCTTGGTCAGCTCGCCGACCGCGGCGATCGACCGGGTGACGCTCTCGTCCTTCCAGGCGCCGTCGTCGAGGTTGTCGATCCGCCTCAGGACGTCGGCTCCGCCGGTCTTGGCGGCCAGTGTGAGCACGAGCTCGAGGACGTAGTACGGGTGCGCGCCGGCGTAGATGAACGGGCCGAGGCCGGCCGCCTTCATATCGGTGCCGAGGGCAAGTAAATCCGGCCAGGTGTGCGGCACGTCCCAGCCGTTGCTCTGGAACAGGCTGGCCGAGTACCACAGCCCGTAGACGGTCGCGACGTAGTTGAGCGTGCGCTGCGTCCCGTCGTACCGGCCGATGTCGAGCAGGTCCGACAGCAGTTGATCCTTGACCTTCGCGGCCTTGTTGTCCCACGACGGCGCGTCCAGGACCTGCTGCAGGTCGGTCAACTGGCCGTCCTTGACCAGCCGGCCGAGCTCGAGCTCCTGATCGCCGGTGCTGAGCACCACGTCAGGCGGGTCGCCGGCCGCGAACCGGGGCAGCAGGGCATCCGACAGCTGAGCCGTCACCTTCGGCGTGACGACGGCGCTCGCATACCTCTTCCGGTACGCCGCTGCGGCGAACCCGCCGTACTCCTCGCCGATGACCACGTCGACGGGAGCGTTCCCGTCGACGCTGAACGGGTTCTCCGGGGAAACGGTCCGGGCCGGCGGGGCCGACGAGCATCCGCTCACGACCGCGCCGGCCAGCGCTCCCTGCAGCAAGGTCCGCCGTCTCAGCATTCCGGCAGGCTAGTACTTCGGGGTGGCTCCGGCCGGACGATTCACGCGGTCCGACGGATGCGACCCGCGTACCGGGCCTCGAGAGCGTGGTTGTGCTCGTCGCCGCCGGGGATGTTCGCGGACAGGTAGACCGGCGGGGTCTCGCCGGCCTCGGTCATCCGGCGCAGCACCTCGGCGACCAGCATCTGCGCGATCAGGGCGGCAGTGATGGACGAGACCGCGCAGACCTTGCCCCCGCCGTCGGGCAGGTCGAGCACGGAGTCGCCGTACGGCGCATGGTTGTCGAGCACCACGTCCGCGAAGTCGATCAGCTTCTTGCCGGACGGGTGCCGGGAGTCCATCCCACTGGTGTGCTGCATCGAGGTGATCGCGATCAGCGGGTGGCCCATCTCCTTCGCCACACTCGCGAGCTCCACGATCGAGCCGTTCACGCCGGAGTTGGAGGCGATCACGAACAGGTCGCCAGGCCGCGCGGCGGACAGCTCGTACAGCTTGCGCGAGTACTTCGGGTCGCGCTCGAGCTCCGCACTGCGCAGCAGCTCCGGCGGCTCGCCACCGAGCAGGACCAGGTCGCGCAGCGCGATCCGGTTGCTCGCGATCAGGCCGCCGGCGCGGCCGGCGATCTCCATCGCGAGCGCCTCGGAGTGCCCGGAGCCGAACGCCTGGATGACGCCGTCCGCGCGCAGGGACTCCGTCATCAGGTCGGCGGCCTGCTGGATCGGCCCCTCGATCTGCTCGGTCACCGCTGCCAGAATCGGAGTCAGGGTGTGCACATAGGACTGCGCGCTGACGCCGCCCGTCTCCCCGGCTCCCCCGTGCTTACTGCTGGCCATCAGCGGCCCACCCCTCGACTAATCTGCTCGCAGCGACACTCGTGGTGCCGACAAGTGCGCAAGTTTACGGTTTGCTGGACAGAACTTTTCTCAACTGGCAGCTAAAGTCAAGGCTCATCTCTGTGATCTCCCCGGATCGGGACCGTCGCGTGAATCCCTTGTGCTTGTAAAGAGGCTCTTTTGAGCAGTTTGGAGCATTGCGTATGTCGGTCGAACGCCCCCTGCCGGAACCTTCCGCTCCACCTGTCGACGAAGCGGTCCTGATGCCGGCCGGACCGCTGGTTCTGGGCGGTGACCTCGGTGGAACCTCGACCCGGATCGTGATCGCGGACTCCGAGGGCAACGTAGTCGGTCGCGGCGCCGCCGCGGGCGGAAACCCGACAAGTCATCCCGCAAGCGCGGCGGCCAACTTCGGTCAGGCGCTTCACGCCGCCCTCGCCGGTCTGGACCCGTCCGAGGTCAAGGCCGCCGTGGTCGGCATGGCCGGCGGCTCGGCACTGGGGCGGCCCGACGTGGCAGCCCGGTTCGACGCCGCCTGGACCGGCGCCGGCCTCACCATCGCCCCCGACTACATCGGCGATCTCGAGGTCGCCTTCGCCTCGGGTACGCCGCAGCCGGACGGAATCGTGCTGATCGCGGGCACCGGCAGCAACGTCGGACTGGTCCGCGATCATCAGCTAGTGCGGACCGTCGGCGGGCACGGCTGGCTGCTCGGCGACGAGGGGTCCGGCTTCTGGCTCGGCCGGGAGGCTGTGCGCAGTGTGTTGCAAGCTCTCGACCTTCGCGAGCCGCTGGGCCTGCTCGAGCAGACCGTTGTGCAGACGGTGCTGCCCGATCGGGACCAGCAGTCCGTTGCACAACGTGAAGGATACGACGCCCTGCGCGACGATCTGGTGAGGACGGTCAACAGCCGGCCACCGGTCCTGCTCGCCGAGTTGGCGCCGGCCGTCATCGCGGCGTACGCACAGAACGACGAAACCGCCCGGTCCCTGGTGAAACGCGCAGCCGAGCTGCTCACAGAAACAGTCTCCCGGTTGAAGACCACGTCGGACCAGGGCCCGATGGTGCTCGCGGGAAGCGTCGCGGGTGAATCCTCTCCGGTCGGCCAACTCATCCGGAAACACTTCGCCGGCGAAGTCCTCACCGCTCGCGACGGCGTCGGCGGCGCCACCTGGCTGGCCCTGGGCACCCTCGACCCCGCCCTGGCCACTCACCAGAACCACTCCCGCCTCGTCGAGCGCTGAACAAGCCCCCGCGGCGTACCCGCGGGGGCTCTCGGTGTCAGTCGAAGACGGAGACCGGGCGGACCTCGACCGCGACGAACTCGGCTTCCGGGATGGTGGCGGCGATCTCCTCGGCACGCTCCGGAGTGGCGACGTCGATGAGGAAGACGCCGGCCAGTTGCTCCTTGGCTTCGGAGTACGGGCCGTCGGTGGTGGCGCGGACGCCTTCGCGGACGCGGACCACGCGGGTCTTCGACGGTGGGTCGAGCGGGACCGCGTTGATCAGTTCACCGGAGGCGTGGATCTCGTCGAGCAGGTTGTCGAGCTGGGCGGCCAGCGCGTCGCGGGCCTTCTTCGGGAGGCGCTTGCCTTCCTCGGTGTTCAGGAACGACGGGTGGCCCCAGGTGATCGGGTTGCTGTGAATCAGCAGCAGGTACTTCATGGTCGGGCATCCTTTCGGGATCTGAAGGGGATCTTCGCAGCAGAGGTCGGACACGATCCGGAGCACTCGACATTTCGCCGTTTTAGGGTGAGCGACATGAACGAGACCGACTTCCAGCTGGCCGACGGGCGGATCCTGCACGGGTACGACAGCGCGCCGGGCGACGACGGACGGCTCGCGGTCGTCTGGCACCACGGCACGCCGAACCTCGGCACCCCGCCCGAGCCGCTATACGAGGCGGGTGACTGGCTCGGCATCCGGTGGATCTCGTTCGACCGGCCCGGGTACGGCGGGTCGACCACGGCGCCGGGCCGCACGATGGCGTCGATCGCGGCCGACCTGACCACGGTCCTGGACAGGCTCGGGATCGGCACCTGCGCCCTGATGGGGTACTCCGGCGGCGGCTCGTACGCGCTCGGCGCCGCCGCGGTCCTCGGCGAACGGGTCGAAGCAGTCGCCACCCTCGCCGCCATCGCGCCGTACGACGCTCCCGGTCTCGACTGGTACGACGGCATGATCCCGTCCGGCCTCGCCTCCCTCCGCGCGGCGGCCGCCGGCCCGGAGGCGAAGGTCCGCCACGAGACCTCCGGCGTCGAGTACGACCCGGAGTTCTCGCCGACAGACCTGGCCATGTTCGACGGCCCGTGGGGCTGGCTCGGCTCGATCGCCGGCGCCAACGCCATGCCCAACGGCCCCGACGGCGTCATCGACGACGACTGCTCCTACGTCGTCGACTGGGGCTGCGACCCGACCACGATCACCGCCCCCACCCTCCTCCTCCACGGCACCGCCGACCGCATCATCCCCTGCACCCACGGCCACTGGCTCGCCGCCAACCTCCCCACCGCCGAGCTGGACCTCCACGAAGGCCTCAGCCACATCTCGATCCTGGCCCACGCCGAGCCCGCCCTCGAGTGGATCCGCGAACAAACCGGCTAACACACCAACGTCTCAGGGGTTGACCCCTGAGTTGGTGGGTTGCGGACCCAGAACCCGGGTCCGCAACCCACAAGCCGAGGGGTCGGCCCCTGAGGCGTCCGGTGGGGAGTGGGCGTCGACGTGCTGGTGGACCGACGAACGGGTAGTGGTCCCCGCCGCGCCAACCACTCCCGCGGGCAGCACCCCGCGGGCGGCCGCCGACACCGACCACTACCCGTTCGTCGGTACCACTCCACATTCCAAGCAACGGCTTGACATCGGATTCGCGCCGGCGCATATTCCAAGCATGTCTTTGGAGAAGGATCCGCGGCGGTCCCGGTTGCTGGATGATCCGTTGGCCATCAGGGCGATGGCGCATCCGGTGCGGCTGGACCTGCAGTCGCTGCTGGGGCGGGAGGGGCCGATGACCGCGGCCGATGCGGCGCGGGAGCTTGGGATCAGTCAGGCGCTGGCGTCGCATCACCTGCGGCAGCTGGCGAAGTACGACTTCGTCGAGCCGGCTCCGGGGAAGGACAACCGCGAGCGGCCGTGGCGGTTGGTGTCGACGTCGCAGTCGTGGCGCGACGCGGCGCAGACCCCGGAAGGCGCCGCGGCGGCCGACGTACTCGAGCAGTTGCTGGCCGAGCGGGCACTCGAGCGGCTGAGCCAGTGGCAGCAACAGCGGCAGACCGAGGACGCGGCCTGGCGGGACAACTCCGGCATCGGGCAGAGCGGGTTCTACCTGACCGCCGACGAGCTGACCGAGCTCGTCACACAGGTCGACGCGTTGCTGCAGCGCTGGGTCGACGAACGGCCGATCGACGACAAGTCCACCCGGCCGCCGGGCAGCCGGCACGTCTCATTCACCCAGATCGTCACGATCTCCCCCGAACAGCAGAGCGGAGCAGGCAGATGAAGGACTTGTGGGGCGTCCTTGCCCGGCAGCGCGACTACCGCCTGATGTTGAGCGCCGGCCTGATCTCGCTGATCGGCGACTGGCTGCTGCGGACCGGGCTCGCGTTCCAGGTGTACGTGCTGACCGGCTCCACGCTGGCAAGCGGTGGCCTGCTGCTGGCGTCGTTCCTGCCGGCCGTCGTACTCGGCTCGCTGGCCGGCGTCTTCGTCGACCGCTGGAACCAGCGGACCACGATGATCGTGACCAACGTCCTCAACGCCGTGGTGCTCCTGCCACTGATCGCCGTGAACGACGAGAGCAAGATCTGGATCGTGTACGGCGTCGTCCTCGCGCAGAGCTGTCTGCAGCAGTTCTTCCAGCCGGCCGAGCAGTCGCTGGTCCCCGTACTGGTCAACGACGAGCAACTGGTGACGGCGAACGCGCTGAACAGCCAGATCCGCGACCTCGCGCGACTCATCGGCGCAGCGCTCGGTGGTGTCCTGGCAGCGGCAGGTGGACTCACGTTGCTCGCGCTCGGGGATGCCGCGACGTTCCTGATCGCGGTCGTACTGGTCGCGCGGATGCGGCACCGGCAGGTGCGGCCGGAGAACCCGGATCAGACCGCCGGCGGCGCGATCAAGCGCCTCAAAGCGGAGTGGACCGAAGGTTTGCGGCTGTGTGTCGCAGGCCCGGCGATCCGCCTGTTCTTCGTGTTCTGCATGGTCACCGGTGTCGGCGAAGGCATCATGAGCACGCTCTTCGCGCCGTTCGTCAGCTCCCAGATCGGCGGCAACGGGCAGGTGTACGGCCTGATCGTCTCGTCCCAGGCAGTCGGCGGGATCGTCGGCGGCCTGGTCGCCGCGGCGATCGGCTCGCGCTGGCCCGCGGCGCGGTTGTGGGGCATCGGCGCGCTCGCGTTCGGCCTGATCGACACCACGCTGTTCCTCTACCCGCTGGCGTCGGACAGCGTGATCCCCGCGTTCGTCTGCATGATCGTCGTCGGGCTGCCCGGCGCGCTCACCATCGCCGGGATGATGACCGTCTTCCAGAACCTCACCGTCGACGGCACCCGCGGCCGCATCTACGGCGCGGTCGGCGCCGCCGAGAGCGTCGCGGTCCTGATCGGCATCGCCGCGGCCGGCTTCCTCGGCGACGCCGTCGGCATCATCCCGGTCCTCGTCTTCCAGGGCCTCGGGTACGTCGTCGGCGGCGTGGTCGTCCTTATTCGGCAGCGGGTGCTGGAGAGTCGGCCAGTTCCGCTTCCGGCTTGACGGGGTGCAGCCGGACCCGGGCGACCCGGCGGCCGTCCATCTCGGTGACCGTGAGGGTGTGGGTGTCGAGAGGGACCTCGTCGCCGGTCGACGGGACCTTCCCGAGGCGGGCGGCGAGGAACCCGCCGACGGTCTCGTAGGGGCCGTCGGGTAGCTCGATCATGGTGGCGTCGGCGAAGTCGTCGAGGTTCAGCAGGCCGTCGACGACGATGTCGCCACCGCCCAGGCGGGTGGTCTCGGCCGCCTCCTCGTCGTACTCGTCCTTGATGTCGCCGATCAGCTCCTCGACCAGGTCCTCGAGCGTGACGATGCCGGCCGTGCCGCCGTACTCGTCGAGGACGATCGCGAGGTGTGTACTGCGGCGGCGCATCTCGGTCAGCGTCGGCAGCAGCTTCGCGGTGTCGGGCAGCATCAGTACGTCGCGCGCGAGGTCGCCGACCCGCACCGAGCGGGACGCGACCGCCGGGTCGAACAGGTCGCGGACGTGGACGAACCCGACGATGTCGTCGGCCGAGCCGTTCATCACCGGGTATCGCGAGTGCGGCCGCTCGGCGGCGAACTTGACCGCCTTGTACGCCGGCATCTCGCCGTCGAGGAAGTCCACCTCGGTCCGCGGCAGCATCACCTCGCGCAACTGCCGGCTGCCCGCCTCGAAGACGTCGTCGACGATCCTGCGCTCCTCCTCGCCGAGCGACTCGTGCGCCGAGACCAGGTCGCGGAGCTCCTCGTCGGTCATCACCTCGCGGTTCGCGTTCGGGTCGCCGCCGAGCGCCCGGACCACCAGGTCGGTCGACCTCGACAGCAGCCAGATCACCGGCCGGGCGCCGGAGGCGATCTTGTCGACCAGCGGCGCCAGGCCGAGCGCGAACGTCTCGGCGCGCTGCAGCGCGAGCCGCTTGGCCGCGAGCTCGCCGATCACGATGGAGACGTAGGAGATGCAGATGGTGATCAGCACCAGGGCGACCGTGCTGGCCAGGCCGTCGGGCAGACCAAGCTTCTGCAGGTGGGGCGTGAGGCCATCGGCCAGCGTCGCGCCACCGAAGGCGGCGGACAGGAAGCCCATCAGGGTCACGCCGATCTGGACGGCGGACAGGAACCGGTTCGGGTTGGCGGCCACTCGGGCCACCGTCTCGCCGCGCTTGCCACGGTGCGAGAGCGACTTCAGCTGGCTCTCCCGCAGCGAGACCAGGGCCATCTCGGCGGCGGCGAAGACCCCACCGATCAGCACGAAAACCAGAATCAGAATGATGTTGAGCAGGGTGGCGTTCATGGGTCGGGTGTCCTAGCGCCCTCTCGTCGATCCACGAGAGGGCGGGCGTTGGGCGTAGTCGTCCATCTACCAAGCCTACCGGGGCAGGGATCCATCGTGCGTGTTCGAGTTTGTTGGTTTACGATGATTCCTGGCCGGACGCGTCGTACGGCCGGGAGGGCCACACGATGAAAACACCCCGCGGCGTTCGCCGTACCGACACCAAACTGTCGGACGGACGCGAGCTGTTCTACTACGACCCGGCCGACACGCCGGTCCGGGTGCCGCTCGAGGACACCCGCGGGCTGCCCGCCCCGCAGCCGCAGGTGGACCTGCGCACGGACCCGTTGACCGGCGACGTGATCACCTACGCGACCCACCGCAACACCCGGACGTACCTGCCGCCGGCGGACCAGTGCCCGCTTTGCGCGAGCAAACCGGGCAACCCGACCGAGATCCCGGACCACGACTACAACGTCGCCGTCTTCGAGAACCGGTTCCCGTCCTTCGCCGGCCCCGGACGGACCGAGGTGGTCTGCTTCACCAGCGACCACAACCAGTCGTTCACCAACCTGTCCCAGGGCCAGGCCCGGCTGGTGGTCGACACCTGGGCCGACCGCACCGCCGAGCTCGGCGCCCGCGACGACGTCGAGCTGGTCTTCCCGTTCGAGAACCGCGGCCGCGAGATCGGCGTGACGCTCAGCCACCCGCACGGCCAGATCTACGCCTACCCGTTCCTGCCGCCGCGGATGCGGACCCTGATGGCGCGCGCCCGCGAACACCAAGAGGTTGCCGGCAGCAACTTGTTCGCCGACGTCCTGGCCGCCGAACGCAAGGAGGGCACCCGGGTCGTCGCCGAGAACGGCAACTGGACCGCGTTCGTCCCCGAGGCGGCCCGCTGGCCGGTCGAGGTGCACCTGTACCCGCATCGCCAGGTGTTCGGCATCGACGAGCTGTCGGTCGGCGAGCGCGACGACTTCGCCGAGCTGTACCTCGAGGTCCTGCAGCGACTCGACGGCCTGTACGGCGAGCCGCTGCCCTACATCGCCGCCTGGCACCAGGCCCCGGTCCGCATCGACCGTGAGCTCGGCTACCTGCATCTAGAGGTGTTGTCGATCCGCCGGGCGAAGGACAAGATCAAGTACCTGGCCGGCTCGGAGTCCGGCATGGGTGCGTTCATCAGCGACACCCGGCCCGAGGACGTGGCCGAGACCCTGCGGAAGGTTGGCCAGTGAGCTTCCAGAATGTTTTCGGTACGGCGCCCGACGGCAGCTGGCGGGCCCCGGGGCGGGTCAACCTGATCGGCGAGCACACCGACTACAACGACGGCCTGGTGCTGCCGATCGCCCTGCCGAACCGGATCGTGGTCACCGCCTCGAAGCGCGACGACGGCCGGGTCGCGGTCGCGTCGGCCGGACACAAGGGCATCACCGAGTTCGCGATCGACGAGCTCGCTCCGGCATCGGTCGGCGACTGGGCGGCGTACCCGGCCGGCGCGGCCTGGATCCTGCGCGAGTCCGGCTACCCGATCGGCGGCGCGAACCTGCGGTTCGAGTCCGACATCCCGTCCGGCGCCGGCCTGTCCTCGTCCGCGGCCCTGCTCTGCGCGGCGCTGGTCGCCCTGCTCGGTCTGCGCGACATCGAGGTCGACCCGGCCGAGGTCGCCCGCCTCGCGCAGCGCGCCGAGAACAACTACGTCGGTGCGCCGGTCGGCCTGATGGACCAGATGGCGTCGATGTGCTGCACCGAGGGCCACGCGCTGTACTTCGACATCCGCGCGATGTCCACCGAGCAGATCCCGTTCAACCCGGCGGCAGACGGCCTCGCGCTGCTGGTCGTCGACGTGAAGGCGCCCCACCGGCACGTCGACGGTGAGTACGCGGCCCGCCGGCAGATGTGCGAGCAGGCGGCCGCCGAGCTCGGCGTACCCGCGCTGCGTTCGATCGCCCTCGAGGACCTCGACGATGCGCTGTCGCGGTTGCCGGACGACGTCGTACGGCGTCGGGTGCGGCATGTGGTGACCGAGATCCGCCGGGTCGAGGACGCGGTCGCGTTGATGCATGCCGGCAAGCTGCGCGAGGTCGGCCCGCTGTTCACCGCGTCGCACGTCTCGCTCCGCGACGACTTCGAGATCACCGTGCCGGAGCTGGACGTGGCGGTCGACACGGCGCTCGAGGCGGGTGCGCTCGGCGCGCGGATGACCGGTGGCGGATTCGGCGGCTGCATCATCGCGCTGGTGGAGGCGGATGCGGCCGAGTCAGTGCTGGCGGCGATCGAGAAGGCCTTTGCGGAGCGCGGTTTCAGCGCGCCCAACGCACTCGCCGCGACCCCGTCAGCCGGTGCGTCCCGCCTGGGCTAGCACCTCACGCCGACCCTGCTGCGGCCCGTCATGAAGCGATGACGAGGTCGCATCCGGTGTCGCGCATGGCCTTGCGGGCGGCGGTCGACAGGCCGTTGTCGGTGACGATGACGTCCAGGTCCGACCAGGTGGCGAACGTGCTCAGGCCGATGGTCCCCCACTTGGTGTGGTCCGCGACCACGACGATCTCCCGGCTGGCGGCGATGAACGACCGGTTGGTCTCGGCCTCCATCAGGTTCGGCGTGCTCAATCCGTGCTCGGCGTCGACGCCGTGGGCGCCGAGGAACAGCAGATCGAGGTGCAAGGACGCCAGCGCCGCGGTGGCGATCGGCCCGACCAGCGCGTCCGAGGGCGTACGGATGCCGCCGATCAGTACGACCGTGCGGTCGGAGCGCCCGTTGCCGTGGAACACGTCCGCGATCCGCGCGGAGTTCGTCACGACGGTGAGGTTCTCCACCCGGAGCAACTGACGAGCCAGCGCGTACGTCGTCGTACCCGCGCCGATGCCGATCGCGCTGTCCGGCTGGACCCTCGTCGCCGCCTCGGCCGCGATCGCCTGCTTGGCGGCGGACTCCTGCGTCAGCTTGGCGTCGAAGCCCGGCTCGTGCGCGCTGCGCAGCCCGACGGAGGTCGCGCCGCCGTGCACCTTGTGCAGCAGGCCGCTGGAGTCCAGGGCGTCCAGGTCGCGACGGATCGTCATGTCCGAGACACCGAACCGATCGACCAGCTCGGCCACCGTGATCGCGCCCCGACTGTTGACCTCGGCAACGATCGTGGCCTGTCGCTGAGCGGCCAGCTGCCCACCCCGGCCGCGTGGCGGCTCTGCTCCGGCTGCGTTCACGCCCACAGCCTAGTGTCGAATTGTCTTCGTGTCAGTGAAATGCGTTGCCGACGCGGTGGCAGCGCGTCACCCTGAAGCATGCGATTTCCCGAGGACGTGCCGGTGCTGACCGACGGCGTGGTGACACTGCGTGCGCACACCGCCGACGATGTCGAGCCCGCCTACCGGATGTGCCAGGACCCGGTCATGCAGGAGTGGACCACCATCCCGGTCCCCTACCTGCGCGAGCACGCGGTCAATTTCCTCACCGACGTGATCCCGAACGGCTGGCGCCAGAACACGATGTGGGCCTGGGCGATCGAGTACGACGGCCGCTACGCCGGGACCATCGACCTCGGTGACGGGGAGGGCGGGGTCGGCGAGGTCGGGTTCGCGGTGACGCCGGAGGTCCGCGGCAACGGGGTGATGACGCGGGCGCTCAAACTCGCCGTACGGTACGCGTTCGACAGCCTCGGCTGGGACCGGGTGATCTGGCGCGCCTTCGTCGGGAACTACGCCAGCCGGCGGGTCGCCTGGAAGGCGGGCTTCCGCGGGCTGGTCCGGGTGCAGGGCGCCGGACGGACGCGTGGCGTCCGGAAGAACGAGTGGGTCGCCACGCTCGGGCGCGAGGACGAGCTCGAGCCGCAGGGCAACTGGTGGTCGGCGCGCGAGCTCGAGGGCGGCGGGATCCGGTTGCGCGGACTGCGGGACTCGGATGCGCAGCGGGTGCAGGAGGCCTGCAGCGACGAGCGAACGCAGCACTGGCTGTCCGGCATGCCCGACCCGTACCGGCTGGAGGACGCGGAGGGGTTCATCAAGACCCGGCTGCACGCGATGGCCAGCGGCGAGGCCGTCGCGTGGGCGATCGCCGATCCCGGCACCGACCAGCTGCTCGGCAACGTCAGCGTCTTCGATCTGAACAACCGGATCGACAAGACCGTGGGCGAGATCGGGTACTGGATGCACCCGGACGCGCGCGGCCGCAAGGTGATGTCGTCGGCGGTCGAGCTGCTGATCCCGTACGCGTTCACGCCTGTCGCCGAAGGCGGTCTCGGCCGCCGCCGGCTGGTGCTGAAGGCTGCCGAGGGCAACAGTGCGTCCGCGCACGTTGCCGAGGCCAACGGGTTCACCCTGGTCGGCACCGAGCGCGCGGCCAGCCCTCGTCGGGACGACAGGTACGACAACCTGATGACCTTCGACCTGCTCGCCGACGAGTACGCCGGTCGCTGACCCGTCAGCAGCAGACAGCCCCAGGCACGGTCAGACAGGGGCCGCCAGGGGTTGCGCTGCGAGCGGCCGCGCGGTAGTGGTGACAGGCTGCAGGCGGTAATTCACGGCCAGTTGGTGTCATGCGACACCGGTTCCCCTCGCCGTGACGGGTGCGGGCTGCTTGAATCGACGGGTGAGAGATCGTGAGGAGCTCGTCCGCCGCTGGCAGGCCGGGTGGTCCGTCTCGCGGGGCTGGACCACAGTGGAGGACGACAACGACGGCATCCTGATCGTCCGTGCGGGTGAGGAGAGCAGACCGACGGAGTACGTCGTACTGGATGCCGACGGCAAACCGGAGCGCGTGGAGCGAGCCGCCCAACTGGCCTCGGCCGACGGCGGCGGGCGCGGCGCGGGGTGGATCACCCTGGCCACCGACGACAAGGAAGCCCGGATCGAGCAGCTGGAGGACCTCGGCCTCGAGGTCCAGCAGGACCAGGACTGGCTGATGACGATCCAGCTCTCGGAGCAGCCGGCCCTGAAGCTGCACGAGCGCTATGCGTTGCACACCGAGCTCGAGGACGACCTGATCATCACCCGCGCCACCCTGCACGGCGGGGTGGTGTCGAGCGGGCGGATGGCGGTCGTCGGAGAGGACGCGGTCGCGGACCGGATCGAGACCGACCCGGCCCACCGGCGGCGCGGACTCGGCAGCGCAGTGATGGCGTCCCTGGTCGAGGCGGCCGCGGCGAAGGGCGCCAAACGCGGCATCCTGATCGCCTCCATCGACGGCCTGCGCCTCTACCGAAGCCTGGGCTGGAAGGTCATCGCCGACATCGTCATAGCACGCTCAACCGTTTGAAACGACTGCGATAGTCAAAGGTTCGTCAAGGGCGGTCGGGGTTAGGGTCGGCGAACGTCGGCCTGGGCAAGGGTGCTCACCATGACGAACCACAAACGGTCACTCGGCAGTGGCGTGGCCGGTCCTCTCATCGCGTCGCTGTCCGCTCTGGTCCTGCTGGTCGGCGTCGGGTGGTTCGTCGTACGTCAGACCGGCTCGAGCAAGGTGACGAGCCAGGAGACCCCGGTCACATCCGTCGCACCGGCCAGCGACGATGCGCCGGCCGCGACTCCGATCCGTCCGACGAGTCCGTCGTACACACCCAGCCGTACGACGCCGACACCGACCCGTTCCACGACGAAGACACCGACCCCGACGCCGACGCGGTCGACCACGGCTCCGAGCCGCGGCAGCACACGGACGCCGACGCCCAGACCCACGAAGTCGACGACGAGGCCGACACCCAAGCCGAGCCACACCGCCACACCCAAGCCGACGGCAACCACCAAGCCCAGTGGCGGATCCGCGGCCCAGGTGCTTGCCTTGACCAACCAGGAGCGGGCCAAGGCCGGCTGTGGACCGCTGCGCACGAACAGCGCACTGACCAAGGCCGCCCAGGCGCACGCCGCCGACATGGTCGACCAGCACTACTTCGCGCACGACAGTCTGGACGGCCGCAGCCCGTTCGACCGGATGAAGGCGGCCGGGTTCACGGGCGGCGCGATGGCCGAGAACATTGCCGTCGGCTACTCGAGCCCGTCCTCGGTCGTGACCGGCTGGATGAACAGCCCGGGCCACCGCGCGAACATCCTCAACTGCACCTACACGATGATCGGCATCGGGTACGACAACGGTCAGGTCAAGCCGGACTGGGGCAACGGCAGCTGGGTGCAGGACTTCGGCGGGTGATCGCCGGTCCAGGCAGGTTCGTCAATCGTTGGCGAAGAACCTTCGGGAATCGTTAAGAGGCGTCGCAGACCTGTAACGATGACCTCGCGGGTCCGTTAAGGTCGCTGTTCGGTAACCAGGGGGGACCTGGCTGGACCAACGGGGAACGACGCGACACTCGGCACGACGAAAAACGAAGAGGATTCGCCCATCCCATGACGGATTCGCCTACCCCCCGGCGGCACCGCGGCAGTAGACGAGCTCCCCGGCGGAGCCGTGGCCTGGTCGGCCCTGTCGTCAGCGCGTTGTCGGTCCTGCTCGCGATCGGACCGGTCGTGTGGTTGATGTCCCGCGACAACTCGTCGGTCGACGACGCCACCAAGGTCCTCAACGTCTCCGAGAACTCCCGCGTCGACGGCGGATCCTCCGACGGCACGACAGCCGGGACCCCACTCGTCACGATCACCAAGACCCTGCCGAACGGCCGCACCACGACGGCCGTCGTCGGTACGCCGGCACTCGGCGCGGCCACGACGTCGACGTCGACCACTCCGACCAGTGCCGGTACGCCGAGTGTCACGCCCACCGACATACTCACCACCCCGACGGCTCCGACCGTCGGCGTGACGACCGTGACCGTGCCGCCGGCCTCGCCGGGCAGCACGCGGACGACCACCGGCGGCGGGCGGCCGAAGCCGTCGTACCCGACGAAGACCTCGAGTACGCCGAAGCCGACGAAGACGCGGTCCACCGAGCCGACGGACACTCCTCCGCCGCCGAGTGGTGGCGGGACGAACACGCAGGAGCGGCAGGTCCTCGACTACACGAACCAGATCCGCCAGCAGCAGGGCTGTGGCCCGCTGCGGCTGGACAGCGCACTCGTCGAGGCTGCCGGGGAGCACGCCTCGGACATGGTCCGGCGGCACTACATGGACCACACCAGCCCTGACGGCCAGGACCCCGGCGACCGGATGGCGGCCGCCGGGTACCGCGGGTCGACCTGGGGCGAGAACATCGCGGCCGGCTACGACAGCGCCCAGAAGGTGGTCGCGGCCTGGATGCAGAGCGACGGTCACCGCAAGAACATCTTGAACTGCCGGTTCACGACGATCGGCATCGGATACGACCCGGGGAAGGTCAAGTCCGACTACGGACCGGGCAGTTGGGTCCAGGACTTCGGCCGGAGCTGAGGCCGGGTTGTGGTTGTCATTGTGTGGAGATCACCGAGTGCGGCCGAGACGTTGTCTCAGGCCCACAATGTCCGGCCGGTTCACGGTCGGTCGCCGCGGGTAGATCCGACCTTGTCATGTCGCCGGGCGTTCCTGGGGGGCTCCGGTGAGACGGCTGATGAGGCACGTCTTGGGGGCGCGACTTTGAAGGGAACAACGAAATAATGCCCGAGTCCGGCAACGGCCGGTACAAACCGCGCAGGAAGGCGACCCGAGCGGCATCACGCTCGTCGCGTTCCGGCAACCGGTCCACCCCGCCCGCGGAAACCACCCCGCCCGCACCACCAGAACCACCGCGGTACGCGCCGCGCTCCAGCGACGAGTCGCCCTTCTGGGCCACCGCGCAGAACGCCGGCGCGTCCAACGAGTCCCCGTTCTGGGCCGGCGGCAACCAATCCCGCCCGGCCACCCCGCAGTACGCCCCGCGCGGCGGCATGCCCAGCTACACCGCCCCCGAGGACGCTTCGTCCGGGCTGCCGACCCGGTCCGAGGACTCCTACGGGTCCGCCGCCGGGCGGAAGCCTGCTGGTACTCCGTCGTGGGTCGAGCAGTCGATCGCCGGGAGCGAACCGGAGCCGGAGTCGCCGGGCCGGGCGCGACGGGCGGCCCGCCGGGCGGAGGAGCCGGAGCCGAGGGGCCTGGGCGAAACCGCCGGCACTTGGTCCGTCCGGCGCGCAGCCGACGACTGGGCTTCCCTGGGCACTGCTTCACCGGACACCACCCCGCGCCCAACCACGCCGGCCGCGTCAGCAGCCGACGACCTGGCAGCCACCGCCCGCTCCAGCCGGACCCGCTCCACCCGAGCAGCAGACGCCGGCACAACCGGAGCAGCCGGCCTCGGTGCAACCGGCGCCGGCACATCCAGCGCCCCCTCGTACAGCGCCGACACGTACAGCGCCGACACGTACAGCGCCGACACGACCAGCGCCCGCTCGTACAGCGCAGACGCGACCGGCCTCGGTGCGGCGGGCCTCGGTGTGGATGGTGCTGAGGCGGCTGGTGCGCGCTCGTACGGTGCTGGGCCGGGTCCGGATGGTGCCGGTTCGGCTGGTGGGGATGGGCTTGAGGGGGCTCATGTTGGTGGCGCCGGGATCGGTGCTGCTGGTGTTGGGCAACGTAGGGGTTCTGGGCCCGGCGGTAGCGGGTCCGGAGGTTCCGGGCGTGGGGGTCGGCGGGCGGCTTCGGGTGAGCGGGGAGCTCGGGGGCGGCGGTCGATTATTGCCATGGCTTCGGTGGTGCTGGTGATCACGCCGATCTCGTGGATCCTGTTGCACCAGCCGCAGAACGACGACGCGGACGCCTCGGTGCCGATGGTGACGCGGACCGACGACACGTACATCACCCCGACCACGAAGCCCGCCGTCGCGACCCCGTCGGCGCGGGCCACGGTCCCGCCGACGGCGAGACCGACGAGTACGCCGACGGTCACCCCGACCACCACCCCCACGGCGAGCCCGACGGACACCCCGACGGATTCCGCCTCCCCGACCACCGTCCCGACGGACACCCCGAGCCGCATCGAGCCGACCGACAGCCCGACTTCGGAGAAGGCCACCAACTCCCCGACCACACCGGGTCGCACAACCTCCACCGGCGGTCCGACCCAGACCCCGACCACCACCCCGCCGCCACCGCCGCCGCCGGCACGCGACGGCGGCATGGACGCCAACGAGTCGCAACTGTTCGACATGATCGACAGCGCCCGCAGGAACAGCGGCTGCCAGCCGCTCGAGCAGGACCCGGGCCTGACCGGGAACGCCCGCTCGGACGCGAGCAGCCGCGCCAGGTCCGGCTCGACGAACAGCAGCGGCTCCTCGAAGTCGTCCGCCGGCGGCGACAACTGGACCGCGCAGCAGGCGTACGACCAGATGATGGCGCAGAGCCGCGGCACGATCATGAACTGCGGCCTGACCACCCTGGGCGTCGGGCGCAAGGGCTACGCGCACTGCACGGCGATCGACCTGCTCGGCCTCTGCATCGGCTCGAAGCCGACGCGCTACGCGTGGGTGGCCGACTTCTCGTAGTAACCACGGCACGATTCCCTCCGGTTGGTGCGACCATGGTTGGGCGACCTGGTCCACCAACCCGGGGGAGGCTGGATGTTTTCCGAGCGTGACGACGTGGATCGGGCCGGGCCGGCGCACTACGGGATCCATCCGGACGCGTTCGCCGAGGAGCGCCCGGATCCGCGCCCCGAGGAGGCCAGGCGGATGGGCCTGAGCCGGCACACCGAGGAAGGCGCCGTGCTGTACTTCGCCTCGTCGCTCGACCGCGGCAAGACCGGGCACCGGATGATGGCCTGGATCCTGCTCGTCACGTTCGCCGCGCCCGTGGTCTACATCCTGCTCGTGCTGCTGTAGAACTCCTGCCGATGCCGCTGCGGCGTCGTCCCGAGCAGCGTGTGGAAGTGGTGCCGCAGCGCGTCACTGCTGCCGAACCCGCTCGACGCCGCGATCCGCTCGACCGGCAGATCGGTTGTCTCCAGCAACAACCGCGCCCGGTCCAGCCGTTGCCGCAGCAACCAGGCCTGCCCCGAGCTCCCGGTCCGCGCCCGGAACTGCCGCGTGAACGTACGCCGCGACAGCGCCACCGCCCCCGCCCACTCGTCCAGCGACACGGGCTGATCGAGCCGCCCGCGCGCCCAGACCATCGCCTTCTCGATCACGTCGTCGCCCGGGTCGGGCGGCACCGGCACCGGGATGTACTGCGCCTGCGACCCGCTCCGGTGCGGCGCGACGACGATGTCGCGGGCAACCTTCTCGGCCTCCTCGACCCCGTGGTGCATCCGGACCAGGTGCAGACAGCAGTCCAACGACGCCGCCGTACCCGCCGAGGTGATCACGTCGCCGAGATCCGACCACAGCACGTCCGCGCGCACGTCCAACTCCGGATGCAGGTCCCGCAGCTCGTCCGCCCAGCGCCAGTGCGTCACGACCTCACGCCCCGCGGCGATCCCGCTCTCCGCCACCAGGAACGCCCCGATGCACAACCCGACCACGGTCGCGCCGCGCGCATGCGCACGCCGGATCGCGTCCAGCAGTACGGCGGAGGCCTGCCGGCCGGGCTCCCAGCTGGGCAGCACCACGACATCGGCCCGCTCCATCACCTCGAGCCCGTGATCCACACTGATCCCGAACCCGGCGTTGGTCCGCATCGACCCCGGCTCCTCCGCGCAGACGAGTACGTCGTACCGCGTCGGACGGCCCCGCCGCTCGCCGAGGACCAGGCAGGGCACGGACAGGTGGAACGGGCTCATCCCGTCGTACGCGAAGACCGCCACTGTGCGCATGAGAACAGTATGGCCCGATCTTCGGCAACTATGGCTCCCGGGCCAATGGTGAGACGGTCCGCGAGGGCCGAGGATCGTGGTCATGGAGATCACGCACATCGGCGGCCCGACCGCCGTCCTGAACCTTGGTGGCCTGAAGTTCCTGATCGATCCCGCGTTCGACGAGCCCCGCGACTACGAGCTGCCGGGCCGGGTGATGAGCAAGCTGATCGGCCCGGCGATCCCGGCCGCCGAACTCGGCCCGATCGACGTCGCGCTGGTCTCGCACGACCAGCACAAGGACAACCTCGACGACGCCGGCCGCGGGCTGCTGCCGGCGATCCCGACCGTCCTGTCGACCCCCGACGCGGCGACTCGCATCCCCGGCGTACGCGGGCTGGCGAACTGGGAGTCGATCGACCTGCCCCGGCCGGATGGCGGCATCCTGACGGTGACCGGCGTACCGGCGCTGCACGGCCCGGAAGGCGCCGAGAAGGTGCTCGGGGTGGTGACCGGGTTCGTCCTGCGGGGCGAAGGCCTTCCGACCGTGTACGTCGCCGGCGACAACGCGTCGGTCGGCCTGGTGAAGGAGATCGCGGATCGGTTCGCGCCGATCGACGTCGCGGTCCTGTTCGCGGGCGCCGCGCGGACCCCGCTGCTCGACGGCGCCAACCTCACGCTGACGTCGGCCGAAGCGGTCGAGGCGGCGCGCTTACTCGGTACGGCGACCATCGTCCCGGTGCACACCGAGGGCTGGGCGCACTTCACCGAAGGCCCCGACGAGTTCGTCGCCGCGTTCCGCGAGGCAGGGCTGGCCGACCGGGTGAAACTGCTCGAGCACGGAGTCGCCACGCCGGTTGGTTGAGCCCTTGACGAGCACGGAGCGTAACAACTAGCGTGTGCGACCGCCGGGGGGAACCGGCAGCTGTGGTCACCGGGCCGGGGGGAGATCGGCCCACTGCCGAAGGGGAATTCCTTTGTTCGCACGACGCTTCCGCATGCTCTTGTCCGCTGCGACGGCCGCCGTGGTGCTGGCGGGTACGGCGGTCCTCGCACCGTTGACGGCCAACGCGGCCATCACCGCCGTACTCAGCGGGATCCAGTACGACCCGCCAGGTACCGATGTCCGCACCAACGCACAGATCAACAACGAGTTCTTCACGGTCCGCAACATCAGTACCCGGCCGATCAACCTGTCCGGCTTCCGGGTCGCGGACGTCGCGAACCATGTGTACGTGTTCCCGCGCGGCTATGTGCTGCCGGGGCGGTCGACGGTCATCGTCCGCACCGGCAAGAACCGGAACCGGGCGCTGACGCTCTATTGGAACCAGAGCTGGTACGTCTGGAACAACACCGGCGACACCGCCCGCTTCCAGACCCCGGCCGGCAAGACCTTCGACACCTGCACCTACAAGGCCGTCACCGGCCGCTCGCGGGTCGGCTGCTAGGGCAGGACTCCCGGTCGGACGCCGTCCGACCGGTAGTCATGCGCTAGTCCTGCGCGGGATCAGTGCCGTCCGGGATCCATTCCCGGACGGCGATCTCGTCGCCGACCCGAATGGTGCCGCCGGCAAGTACTGCGGCCTTGACGCCGAAGCTGACGCCACCGCCGTACGCTGCCTCACGCCGGTACGTCGCCAGCGTCCTGGTCGGCTCCGGACCGGACTTGGCGCCGGTCGACTGATCCACCGTCGGAACCGCACACCGGATGCCGCGCGCCGAGTAGCCGATCTCGACCGCGCCGGCGGTCATCCGGAGCACCTTGTCCTCGGTGTGCGGCTCGGACCAGCCGGACACCACGAGGTTCGGCCGGAAGCGGTTCATCGGGATCGCGTCGCCGCCGCGCTCGAGGATGCGCTGGTTCAGTCCGTCGAGTGACGACTGCGACGTGACCATCAGCGCGTGCGCGTCGCCGTACCCGGTGAGGCCCCGGTGGGCGCCCCAGCCGGGCCGCTCGTGCTCGGGCGTGACGCGGACGAGCGAGGCCGAGGTGCCGAGGCGGTCGGTGAACCACTCGTCCGCGGCCGGATCCTGGACGACACCCTGGCCGAACCATTTCCCGAACAGGCTGACGTCGCGCCGCTTCCCGTCGTACTGGATCTCGAGGTCGAGGTCCGGGACGCCGGCGGCGGACAGCCGCAGACGGTCGCCGGCGATCTCGGCGTGGAGGGTCGCCATCGCCGGCAGCTTGCGCTGGCTGAGGAAACTGCCGTCCGGCTCGACCAGCATGAACAGGCGATCGTTCAGCAGGCCGGTCGGGCCGACCTCAGCAGACTCGACGGGGATCCCGGCAAGACCTTTCACCGGGTAGTAGGCCAGGGCAGCAACCTTCGCGACGGACACAGGGTCAAGCCTAACCGGCGCTTGATCTGTTCGAACATGTTGAGTTATGTTTGAACACGTGGAGGATGTCGAGGCATTCGCGAGTGCATTGCAGCGGGTACGACGCCATGCCGGGCTGAGCTACCGGCAACTGGCCGACCGGGCGCACTACTCGCATCCACATCTGATCCGCGCGACGAGCGGGAAGCAGCTGCCGGCCTGGGAGGTGGCCGCTGCGTTCCTGACCGGCTGCGGTGTGCCCGGCGATCTGATGCCGGTCTGGCGCCGACGGTGGGAGGAGGCGAGCCGCGATCCACGGGACATCGTCGGGCTGCTGGAGGCTGCCCGAAGCCTGGAGGAGCTCGGAGCCGCTCTCGCTGCACTCGCCCGTCCGCGCTCGTTGCGGACTCTGGAGCAACAGACCGGTATCCCGCGGGCCACGATCCAGGCATGGTTCCGTGGGGCCCGCCTGGCCGGACAAGACCGGCTCGATCACCTGGTCCGGTCGGTCGGCGGATCGCCCGCCGAGCGAACCGCGGCGACCGACGCCATCGAACGACTGAGCACCAACCGCGAGCGACTCGGCTCCGGCCGGTAAAAGCCTTCGGCCGGCCGGTGCGCCTGGGTCAGCTCCGGAAGACCGAGGCCGGCGCCCGCGGGGTGACGAAGCCTTCGGCGTCGGTGAGCGGCGACGCCTTCCCGGCCAGCTCGCCCAGCGGCATCACGTCGTACGGCGGTTGCGCCCGGCGACCGGCATCGGTCAGGTCCGGGACGGGCTGGGGTGACGCGACCATGATGACGTTCCCGAATCCCTTGCCACGCAGGATCTTCCGCTCCGCGAGCACCACCCCCGCACCGATCGCCGCCTGCACGGTCGCCGCAGTACGCCGGATGAACGGCAACCCGGCCTTCCCGTCGATCAGGTTCGCGACCAGTACGCCGGTCGGCCGCAACACCCGGGCGCACTCGGCGAAGAACTCCGCCGTCACCAGATTCGCCGGCACGGCCTCGTGCTCGAACGCGTCCAGGATCACCACGTCCATCGAGTCGTCGTACACCTCGCCGATGCCGGCCCGCCCGGTCACCGGCCGCACCTTGATCCCCGACCGTTTCGGCAGCGGCAGCGCCTCCCGGACGAACTCGGTCAGATCCTCGTCGGGCTCCAGCACGATCTGCCGGGATCGCGGCCGCGTGACAGCGACGTACCTCGGGATGCTCAGCGCGGCCCCGCCGACATGCAGCACCGCGACCGGCTGACGCCGCGGCGCGACCGCGTCCACGACGTCGCCGATCCGGCGCATGTACTCGAACGGCAGGTGCGCCGGGTCCGCCAGGTCGACCTGCGACTGCGGCGACCCGTCGATCCGCAGCACGAACGTCCCATCGGCCTGCACCTCGACACTCGCGACCCCCGACCCGACCCTCCGCTCCACTCCGCCATCCTCTCAGCCCTGACGTCCGCGACCTTGAGCACCCACCAACCGTTTCGGTGCGCGGGAAACGGTTGGTGGGTGCTCAAAGTGTGAGGAAGAACGTGGTGCCCCAGCGTTGGGCTGCGACAGGTGGCTTGCTAGCGTCCGAAGGACCACAAAGCACAAAGGAGCGTGTCGTGAGCACTACACCGGTGAAGGTGGCCGTTACCGGGGCCGCAGGGAATATCGGTTACAGCCTGCTGTTCCGGATCGCGAGCGGGGCCCTGCTCGGGCCGGACACCCCGGTGGAGCTGCGGCTGCTGGAGATCACCCCGGCGCTGAAGGCACTCGAGGGTGTCGTGATGGAGCTCGAGGACTCCGCCTTCCCGGCGCTGGCAGGGATCGAGATCGGCGACGACCCGAACGTGGTCTTCGACGGCGTCAACGTCGCGCTGCTGGTGGGTGCGCGGCCGCGGACCAAGGGCATGGAGCGCGGTGACCTGCTCGAGGCGAACGGCGCGATCTTCACCGTCCAGGGCAAGGCGCTCAACGACCACGCCGCCGACGACGTCCGGATCACCGTCACCGGCAACCCGGCCAACACGAACGCGCTGATCGCGAAGAGCAACGCGCCCGACATCCCGGCCGAGCGGTTCTCGGCGCTGACCCGGCTGGACCACAACCGGGCGCTGGCGCAGCTGGCGAAGAAGGCCGGCGTGCACGTCACCGACCTGAAGAAGCTGACGATCTGGGGCAACCACTCCGCGACGCAGTACCCGGACATCTTCCACGCGGAGGTGGCCGGCAAGAACGCCGCCGAGGTCGTCAACGACCAGGCCTGGCTGGAGAACGACTTCCTCCCGACCGTGCAGAAGCGCGGCGCCGCGATCATCGAGGCCCGGGGCGCGTCGTCGGCCGCCTCCGCCGCGGCCGCCACCATCGACCACACCCGCGACTGGCTGGCCGGCTCGGCCGACGGCGACTGGCTGTCGATGGCGGTCGTCTCCGACGGTTCGTACGACGTCCCGGAGGGCCTGATCTCGTCGTTCCCGGTGACCGTCAAGGACCGCAACTGGGAGATCGTCCAGGGCCTGGAGATCAACGACTTCTCCCGCGGCAAGATCGACGCCTCGACCGCCGAGCTCGGCGAGGAGCGCGACGCAGTGAAGGCCCTCGGCCTGATCGGCTGACCACCTGCAGCAGACAGAAGGCCCCCGGGACACTCGTCCCGGGGGCCTTCTGCTGTTCTCACCGCATGCGGTAGGCGGCGATCACCGTCTGCGTCGTGCTGTTGCCTGCGGCATCCGTCGCTGTCGAACGAAGCGAGATGGTGTCACCGGCAGGCGTCGGGAAGATCGCCTTGTCACCGGCCACCGGCGCCTGCTTCCAAGTCACTCCGCCGTCGTCGGAGTACTGAATCTTCACCTGCTTCGCACCCTCGACCTTGAACGGCAGCACCGTCACGGGCTTACGCACCATCAGGTTGTTCGCGTCCACGTCCGGCTGGAAAGCGACCGTATGAATGGCCACGCTCGGCTGATCCGCGGACGACGTGAACGTGGCGTCCAGATCGATCCGTGTCGAGAACGGCAGCAGGTCCTGCGTGCCGGTGGTCACCAGCCGGTACGACGCGGAACCGGTCGGCAGCCCGGTAGCGTCGACCGAGCCGAACCTGGCCCAGGACCCGACCTCGGTCCCGTCGCGGTACAGCGTCGTACTCGCGGATTTCGCCGGGACCGAGCCGCCGTGACCGTCGCCGTCGGTGCGGTTGGACAGGAGGATCCCCAGTTCGGTCGGGGTCCGCACGACCAACGACAGCGAAGGCGCGAAGACTGCGGCGTTCCACCGCTCCTGATACTGCCGTCCGGCCTGGTAGCTCACCGGATCGCCCGACATCGTCCACGTCCAGTCGGGACTCAGGAGGTCGCCCGACCAGCCGCCCGGCGACTGGTCGAGGTAGTAGCGGATCGTCCGCGGCGTATCCAGCTGGATCAGCGCCGCGAATCCGGTCTCGACGCCGGCCTGCGTCAACGGGTAGATCAGCTTCGACACTCGTCCGCCGTCAGTCGCGTTCACCGTGCTGTCCACCGCCGCGAGGTCGGACTGCTTCACGGCCCGATCGAAGCCGGTGACGAACTCGCCCGGCTGATAGTTCGCGATCCCGTAGAGGTACGGCGTGTTCGTGAACGACCCGTCCGCACCCGGGTCGCCCCATTGCGAAGTCACGTGCCCGATCAGCCGGCTCGCCGGCAGCTTCGGTCCGGTGCTGTAGGTATACAGGTGACCGAACTGGAAGCCGACGTCCGAGCTCGAGAAGTCACCGCTCGCGAGGATCCGGTCGTAGCCCACGTCCTCGCTCGCCTGCTGTGCGCCGGCCTGTGGGACAGTTGTCGTGACGACCTTTGCCTTGCGCGCGTCGAGGACGACGGTCTGGTCGGTGGCGAGCTGCACGCTCGGCGCGACCAGTTCGTAATTGGTCCTCTCCCCAGAGCCGGGTTCGACCACTTGATGGTCCTCCAGCAAATACTCGCCCTTCGGCAGCCGAACCGAGACGGTACCGCTCACATCCGGCGCGTAGTGGGCGAACTCGTCGTTGTCGACACCGACCACGAGCACCGGATCGGCCGAGTCCGGTGAGCCGTCGGCCCGGATCGGTTTCACGGTCAGCGTGTACGTCTCGCCTTCGCGCTCGACTCCGACAGGTACGACGACCGTCTGGCCGCCGCCGGTCGCGGTGATGCGACCGCTGTACAGCCCGTCCGCTCCACCGACGCTGGTGTCCGAGGTCGCCTGCACGGAGGCCGTACCGCCGGCCGGCACGACCACCGAGTCAGCACTCAGCTTCAGCGCACCGGACGGCGCGGCCGCACCATCAGGACCGGTCAGCACCGACGAGAGCGCCAAGGTCACATCCACGTCACCCAGGTTGCGAAAGGTCACCGGGCGAGTCACCGGTTCATCATCTGAATGCGGGTACGAAGCCTTGCCGAACGACACACTGCCCGGCTCCGCGACCACGCTCGCCTTGATCGCGGTGGTCAGGTCGATCCGGCCGGCACCCTGCTGGAACGCGGTCAGATCCGCGTCCACTTTCGCCGAGCCCATCAGCGCGGCCTTCAACTCGGCCGGCGTCCAGGACGGATGCTCCTGCAACAGGATCGCCGCCGCACCGGCCGTGTGCGGCGTCGCCATCGACGTACCCGACAGCCGCAGATACTTGTCGCCTACTGGCTCACCGATCGAGGAGTCCTTCGACTTTGCCGCCACAATGTCCGTCCCCGGCGCGGTCACATCCGGCTTCACCGCACTGTCACCGATGCGCGGGCCGCGGCTGGACAGCTCGTTGAGCTGGTCCTGCTTGGTCACGTTCCCGACCGTCAACGCAGCATCCGCACTGCCCGGCGACCCGATCGTCCCGTCCCCCGGCCCTTCATTGCCTGCAGCAATCACAAACAGCGTGCCGGTCTGCGCGGTCAGCCGGTTCACGGCCTCCTCGAGCGGATCCAGCTCCGGAGTGTCGGTCCCACCGAGGCTGAGATTCACGATCTTCGCCTTCACCTCGGTCGTGGCCCACTCCATCCCGGCCAGGATCGCGGACTCGTCACAGCCCCAGACCTCACAGACCTTGCCGTCGTAGATCCGCGCATCCGGCGCCACACCCTTGTAGCGGCCGTCCGACGCCGCACCGGTACCGGCGATCGTCGACGCGACATGCGTACCGTGACCGACCAGGTCCTCGGCCGACTCGGTCGTGAAGTTCTTCTCCCCCACCACCTGAGTCGCCAGATCCGGATGCGTCGCATCGATGCCGCTGTCCAGGACCGCGACAGGGACGCCCTTGCCGGTGTACCCGGCCTGCCACGCGACCGGTCCGCCGATCTGCGGCACGGACTGGTCCAGCGTGAGGTGCCGCCTGCCGTCCAGCCAGACCTTCGCGAAACTGCCCGAGGCCAGGAACGAACTGGTGTTCTTCTTGCTCACCTTCATCGCCGCGCCACTGATCGACGGCAGCTGACGCGTGATACTTGCCTCGGCCGGTACGGCGCGCTTCGCGGTACCGGCGTACGTCGTCAGGACCGGGATGCTGCTTGTCGACGCGTCGTCGTACCCGTCCTCGACCAGCTCGGTGACATCGAAGAGCCGGCGATCCAGCCGACCGTCGGCGACTGCCTTGATGCTGTCGGCCGGGAACACATACGAATGGCCCTTGAGCCGATACGTCTTGAACCCGACCTGCCGCCGCCCGGCGCCTGGCTCGATCGTCGCCCTGGACGGATCACCCCCGGGCCACAGGACGCGGTCACCGGTGATCAGCGTGACGCTGACGTCCTTCCCGCCCTTCCGCGGGATCGCCGGGGCGGCGGGCCCCGCCGCGGCGGCCGGACCGGTGATCGAAGCGGCCACCAGGCCCGCAACCGCCACCAAGGCGGTCGCGGGCCCACCTCTGCCTGTGATTCTCGAATGAACAGCCACTCAGGGCCTCCCAGAAATCGACTGTTGGCGCACCTGTTGAATGTCCGGCCGATCGCGAAGGTTGCCGTTGCGGCGCAAATCGGCGCAAATGACAGAACGTCCCCGCCGTCGGCGGGGACGTTCTGCTCCTTCATTCTGGTGCGGTCACCGCATCATGTAGGCGGCGATCACTGTCTGCGTGGTGCTGTTGCCCGCCGCATCCGTTGCCGTCGTGCGCAGCGAGATGGTGTTGCCTGCGGGCGTCGGGAAGATCGCCTGGTTGCCGGCGACCGGCGCCTGCTTCCAGGTAGCTCCGCCGTCGTCGGAGTACTGGATCTGCACCTTCTTCACCGGGCCGCCCTGGACCTTGAACGGCAGGACCGTGACCGGTTTGCGGACCATCGTGTTCTTCACGTCCACGACCGGCTGGAACGCCACCGTGTGGATCGCGACGCTCGGCTGGTCCGCGGACGACGTGAACGTCGCCTCCAGATCGATCCGCGTCGAGAACGGCGTCAGCGCCTGCGTGCCGGTGGTGACCAGCTTGTACGACGCCTTGCCGGCCGGCAGACCCGTCGCTTCGACGAAGCCGAAGTACGGCGAGGTCGCAATCGACGTCCCGTCGCGGTAGAGCGTCGTACTCGCAGAGGTCGTGTTCATCCGGCCGGTATGACCGTCCGCGTCCGTGTAATTGGACACCCCCAACTGCAGACCGTCAGCTGTTCGCGTCACCGACCGCAGTGACGGCACGAAGGCTGCGGCGTTCCAGCGCTCCTGGTAGTGCCGCCCGGTCTCGTAGACAACGGGATCACTGTCGAGTGACCAGACCCCGACCGGCAGGTCTTGGTCGGGCTGCTGGACCTCGCTGGTCCATCCGCCTGGCGTCTGATCGAGGTAGTACCGGATCGTCCGAGGCGTGTCGAGACGGACGATCCGGGCGAACACGCCGCTACTGCCCGGCGCCTGCGGAGCGATCGTCGTCTCCACCTGTACGCCGTTCGTCGCGTTCACGGCGTGATCCACCACCGCGAGGTCGGACTGCTTCACCTTCCGGTCGAAGCCGGTGACGAACTCGCCCGGCTGGTAGTTGGCGATCCCGTAGAGGTACGGCGTGTTCGTGAACAGCCCGTCCGCGCCCGGCACACCCCATTGTGACGTGATGTGCCCGGTCAGCTCGGCCGGCGACAGCTTCGGACCGGTGCTGTACGTGTACATCTCGCCGGACAGGAAGCCGGCCGATCCGCTGTAGAACAGGCCGCCCGGGACGGCCCGGTCGTACCCGATGTCCGCGTTCGCCTGCTTGGCATCGGCCTTCGGGACCGACGTGGTCACGACCTTCGCCTTGCGCGCGTCGAGGATCACGGTCTGGTCCGCGGTCAGCTTCACACTCGGCGCCGCCAGCTTGAAGAAGATCCAGTCCTCCGGCGCACGCTCGAACTCCTGGAACTGGTCGAGCAGGTACTCGCCCTTCGGCAGCCGGATCGAGACCGTCCCGTCCGCGTCGGGCGAGTAGTTGCCGAAGGCATCGTTATCGACGCCCACGAGCAGCACCGGGTAGTCCGGATCCGGTGCGCCGTTCGGCTTGATCAGCTTGACGGTGAGCGTGTACGTCGGGACTTCCTTCTCCACCCCCACCGGTACGACGACCGTCTGGCCGCCCCCGGTCGCGGTGATGCGCCCGCTGTACAGCCCGTCCGCTCCACCGAGGCTGGTGTCGGACGTCGCCTGCACAGACGCCGTACCGCCGGCCGGGACGGTCACCGAGTCGGCGCTCAGCTTCAGCGCACCGGCCGGGGCCGCCGTACCGCCGGGCCCGTTGAGCACCGACGACAGCGACAGCGTGACTGCCGCGTCGCCGAGGTTGCGATAGGTGACGTCGCGCGTGACGGGCTCGTCGTCGGTGTGCGGGTACGACGCCTTGCCGAACGAGACGCTCCCCGGCTCGGAAACCACGCTCGCCTTGATCGCCGTGGTCAGGTCGATCCGGCCCGCGCCTTGCTGGAAGGACGTCTGATCCGCCGCGACCTTCGCCGAACCCATCAGCGTGGCCTTCAACTCGGCCGGCGTCCAGGATGGGTGCTCCTGCAGCAGGATCGCGGCCGCGCCGGCGGTGTGCGGCGTCGCCATCGACGTACCCGACAGCCGCAGGTACTTGTCGCCGACCGGCTCACCGATCGAGGAGTCCTTCGACTTTGCGGCGACGATGTCCGTGCCGGGCGCGGTCACGTCGGGCTTGACGGCGCTGTCACCGATGCGCGGGCCGCGGCTGGACAGCTCGTTGAGCTGGTCCTGCTTCGTCACGTTCCCGACGGTCAGCGCAGCGTCCGCGCTGCCCGGCGAGGCGATCGTGCCGTCGCCCGGCCCGTCGTTACCGGCAGCAATGACGAACAAGGTGCCGGTCTGCGCGGTCAGCCGGTTCACGGCCTCCTCGAGCGGGTCGAGGTCGGGCGTGTCCAGGCCGCCGAGGCTCAGGTTGACGATCTTCGCCTTGACGTCGTTCGCGGCCCAGTCCATCCCGGCCAGGATCGCGGACTCGTCACAGCCCCAGACCTCGCAGACCTTGCCGTCGTAGATCCGCGCATCCGGCGCCACACCCTTGTAGCGGCCGTCCGACGCCGCACCGGTACCGGCGATCGTCGACGCGACATGGGTGCCGTGCCCGACCAGGTCGTCGGCGGACTCGGTGGTGAAGTTCTTCTCCCCCACGACCTGGGTCGCGAGGTCGGGATGGGTCGCGTCGACGCCGGTGTCGAGCACCGCGACCGAAATGCCCTTTCCGGTATAGCCGGCCTGCCACGCGACCGGGCCACCGATCTGCGGCACCGACTGGTCCAGCAGGATCTTCCGCTTGCCGTCCAGCCACACCTTGGAGAATCCGCCCGCGGACAGGAACGTCTTCGCGTCGGACTTGCCGACCTTCATCGCCGCGCCGCCGATCGACGGCAGCTGCCGGGTGACTCTCGTCCCGGCCGGTACGGCGCGCTTCGCCGTGCCGGAGTAGGTCGTCAGGACCGGGATCGTGCTTGTCGACGCGTCGTCGTACCCGTCCTTGACCAGCTCGGCGACGTCGAAGAGCCGGCGGTCGATCTTCCCGTCGCCGACGGCTTTGGTGACGTCGGCCGGGATCACGTACGAGTGGTCCTTGATCCGGTAGGTGTTGAAGCCGACGTGCTGCCGGCCCGCGCCGGGCTCGATCGACGCCTTGGTCAGGTCGCCGCCGGGCAGCACGACCCGGTCGCCGGTGATCAGCGTGACGCTGACGTCTTTGCCGCCTGTCGAACGGGCGGTGGCTGCCGGGCCGGACGGAACCGCATGGGCGGGTCCGGCCAGTCCGGCGGCCAGACCCGCGACCGCCAGGACGGCGATCGCGGGCGTTCGTCTGCGGGTGAATCTCACAGGGCCTCCCCAGAAATCGGTTGTCTGCGCACCGGTGTAAACGCGACAACCGATCTCCGGGGTTGCGTGCTCAGCCCAACGGATAGGCGCCGATAACGGTCAGTTCCGTAATGTTCCCGGCCGCGTCGACCAGCTGGGACTTGAGCGAGATGGTCTTGGCGGTCTTCGGGGTCACGAAGATGGCCTTGTACGTACCGTGCCCGGTCGGCGCGACCGCGGCGCCGTGCCAGGTCTTGCCGTCGTCACCGGAGACCTGGATCGTCAGCTTCCGGATCGCGGGCAGCGTCTGACCGGGCTGCGCCTCGACCACGACGGGCAGCACGGTGACCGGCTTGCGCACCGCCACGTTGTGGCTGTCCACCGTCGGCCGGTAGCGAATCCCGAGCAACGGCAGCGCCGTCTGCTCAGTGGTCGCTGCCGAGGAGAACGTCCAGCGCAGATCCATCCGCGTGCTGAACGTGCTGAACGACTGCCGCGTCTGCGTCGATTCCAGCGTGTACGTCGACTTGTCCGCGGGCAGCCCGGTCGCCTCGACATACCCGAAGTACGGCGACTCGGCGACGACCTTCCCGCCCTGGATCAGCTTGCTGGACTCGGCGTCGGTGGCGCCGTAGCCGTTGTTCCCGTCCGCGTCGGCCAGACCGGAGGCGGACACGACCAGGTCGTTCTGCACCCGGGCCGCGATCGCCGGCGCCGTCGTGAAGGCGGCGGTGTTGAACCGCTCCCGGTACGACTGGCCCGCCCGGTACGACTTCACCGGCGACATCAGCCGGGTGATCGTCTGCGGGAACGGGTCGTTCGGGTCGGTGCTCGGGATGATCTCGTCCGTCTCGACCTGCCAGGTGGCCGGCTTGCCGTCGGCGTACAGCGTCGTGGTCAGCGGGGCCTTGCCGTAGTCGAGGACCGGCGACCAGCCGCCGTTCATACCAGGACCGTTGGCCAGCACGACCCGCTCGATGGCTCGATCACTCGTGGCGTTGGTGGTCTGCTTGACGACGGCCTGCTCCTTCACCTTCACCGCGCGCACGAACCCGGTCGGGAACACCCCGGGGAACGTGTTCAACTGACCGACGACGTACGGCGAGTTGTTGAACGAGCCGTTGGCGTCCGGCTTCGCCCACTGCGACGAGACGTGGCCGGTGAGCTGCTCGGGCGGTAGTGCGGGACCGAGCTGGGCGCTGTAGACGGCGTTGACGTCGAACGACAGACCCGCGTAGCCGAATCCGTAGGTGCCGTCGGCGGACGTGCGATCGAACCCGACGTCGGCGAGCGCGACCTTCGCATCGGGCTGCGGCACGGTCACCTTGACCTGCTTGGTTGCGCGCGCGTCGAACACCACCGTGGTGTCCTTGGTCAGCTGGATCGACGGCTGGACCAGACCGTAGCTGGCGAAGCTGCCGTCCGGCTGCTCGACGAACTGGCTGGCCTGCACCAGGTACTCGCCCTTCAGCAGCCGCATGGTGAGCGTGTCGCTGCCGTCACCGAGGAACTGGAAGAAGTTCCGCTCCATCGCGGTGATGACGCCGTCGACCGGAGCCGGCTTGCCGTCCACACCGATCGCCTTCAGCGTCAGCGTGTAGCTCTCCTTCTCCTTCTCCACGCCGATCGCACTGGTGACCGCGGTGTCGCCACTGGTTGCGGTGACGCGGCCGGAGTACAGGCCGTCCGGGCCGTCGTGCTTGGTGTTCGAGGTCGCCTGCACGGAGGCCGTGCCACCGGCGGGGACGGTAACGGAGGTTGCGCTCAGCTTCAGCGCATCGGCCGGGGCCGGGCTGCCGTCAGGGCCGTTGAGCGAGGCGGCCAGGTCCAGCGTGACGGGCTGGTCGCCGAGGTTGCGGTAGGTCAGTGTCTTCGTGACCGGGGTGTCGTCGTCGTGCGGCCAGGCCGCGGTACCGAACGAGACGTTGCCCGGCTCGGCGATCACGGTCTGCTTGATGCCCTTGGCCACATCGACCCGGCCGGCGCCCTGCTCGAACGCGGTCTGGCCGTCGGCCGGCTTGGCCGAACCCATCAGCGCGCCCTTGAGCTCGGTGGCCTTCCAGTCCGGGTGCTCTTGGGCCAGGATCGCGGCCGATCCGGCCACGTGCGGCGTCGCCATCGACGTCCCGTCCAGGCGCAGGTAGTCGTCGCCGACCGGCTCGCCGATGATCGAGTCCTTCGCCTTGGCCGCGACGATCGACACACCCGGTGCGCTGATGTCCGGCTTCACGGCGCCGTCACCGACGCGCGGTCCGCGGCTGGAGAAGTCGGCCAGCCCGTTCTGCTTGTCGACGGCGCCGACGGTGAGCGCGGAGTCCGCGCTGCCCGGCGAACCGATGGTGCGCTCGGCCGGCCCGTCGTTGCCGGCCGCGATCACGAACAGCGTGCCGGTCTCGGCGGTCAGCCGGTTGACGGCCTCCTCGAGCGGGTCGATGTCCGGCGTGTCGGTGCCGCCCAGGCTGAGGTTGACGACCCTGGCCTTGATCTCGGTCGCGGCCCACTCCATGCCGGCCAGGATCGCGGAGTCCGGGCAGCTGCCGAAGTCGTCGCAGACCTTGCCGTCGTACAGCCGCGCGTCCGGGGCCACGCCCTTGTACTTGCCGTTCGACGCGGCCGCCGTACCGGCGATCGTCGAGGCGACGTGGGTGCCGTGGCCGAAGTGGTCGCCGTCGGGTGCGTCGGTGAAGTTCTTCTCGCCGACCACCTGGGTCGCGAGGTCCGGGTGCGACTTGTCGATGCCGGTGTCGAGAACGGCGACCGGGACGCCCTTGCCGGTGTAGCCGGCCTGCCACGCGGTCGGCGCGCCGATCTGCGGGACCGACTGGTCCAGCGTGACCTTGCGCTTGCCGTCGAGCCAGATCTTGTCGATCCCGGCGCCGGTCTGCACGCGAGCGGGCTTGGTGACCTGCAACGCGGCGCCGTTGATGACGGGCAGCTGACGGGAGACCCTCGCTCCGGGGATCGCGGCGCGCTTCTGGGCCTTGCCGCTGTAGGTGACGATCAGCGGGAGGGTGGCGCTCGACCTGTCGTCGTACCCGTCCTCGATCAGGCCGGTCACGTCGAACAGCCGCCGGTCGAGCTTGCCGGTGGACAGTTGCTCGCGGACGTCCGACGGCACGACGTACAGGTGGTCCTTCAACCGGTACGAGCTGAACGCGACGCCGGTCCGGCCTGCGCCCGGGCGCACCGAGGGCTTGGCCGGGTCGCCGCCCTTCAGCGTGATCCGGTCACCGGTGATCAGCGTGACGCTCTGGTCCTTGGGCTTGGCCGGCGGCGCGGCCGACGGACGCGGTTGAGGTTGCGCTTGCGGTACGGCGGATGCGTGGCCCGGGGCGGACAACCCGAGCCCCAAAGCGGCGATCGAGGCGACGGCGGCTACGCCGAGGCGCCTCGATCGTGGTGTGAATACCACGATGAGTCCCTCCCGATCGTTTGTCCTCACATCGGGCCGCTCGTCGCCGCCGGCCGTCTGTCACGGGGCGGAGTCGCGCGGCCACTCAACGGTAGATGGCTGGACCAGACCGAAAGGTTGCCTCAACGACCTGCCACGGCAGGTTCCTGCCTGACTACTGCCTGTGAGGGCCGCTCAGGCCGGCGGGGCCACCAGGGCGCCGGATTGACCGGAAGCCGTGAGGGAGGCGGCGATGAAGCCGGAGGACTTCAGGTCCTCGATCAGGTCGCGGAGGTAGGCAACGGTGTCGGGCTGCTTCGACTTCGCGGTGCCGACGGCCTGCTGGATCTGCATGAACCGCTCGTCGATCAGTCGTAGGTCGGGGTGGTCGGCGACGTACGACGTGATCGGCTGCCGGATGCCGGCCGCCGCCTCCAGCCCCTCGGCGCGGAACACGTCGACGCCCTCGTCACCGCGCACAACCGTTGCCTGCTGCAACGTTCGGGTCAGGTACAGGTCGTACGCCGACCCGCGCTTCACGCCGATCCGCACCCCGTCGGCGTCCACGTCGGCCACCGTGGTCAGCGCCGAGTCCCGCGGTACTGCGTACACGCCCTCGATCAGGACGTACGGCGCCGTGAACGCGACCTCCTCCGCCCGGGCCGGCTCGATCGCGAGGAAACAGATGTCCGCCTGTCCGCTCGTCATCGCCTCGAACGACTTCCGCGCCGCGTCGAAACACACCAGCTCCAGGGGCAGGTCGAGGCGCTTCGCGAGCTCCCGCGCGATGTCCACCGTCACCCCGCCCGGCTGATCCGGCGTACCGTTCGCCAGAACCGGGTTGCCGAGGTTGATCGAGGCCCGCAGTACACCGGTCGGCGCGAGATCCGCCTGCACAGTCGTCATACGCGCGACCCTATCCCGGTCCGGGCAGGAGCTATCGAGAGTTTTTTGCAGAGACATTGTGTAAGTCGGTGGGCGGTCCTACTGTGTGCGCATCAACTCATCCGATGGGGGTGCAATGAAGCGTCGGAGTGTGGGGCTGCTGGTGGCGGCTGCGATGGTCGTGCCAACGATTGTCGCCGTGCCTGCGGAGGCCCACAGTGACAGCAAGCGTGTGGTCGGGTATTACACCAACTGGAGTGGGTACGACCGGAACTACCTGGTCAGCGATCTGGTGAAGAGCGGGGCCGCGGCGCGGCTGACCCAGATCAACTACGCGTTCGGCTTCCTCGACGCCCAGGGGAACTGCGTCAGCAGCGATCCGTGGGCCGACTACCAGCGGCCGTTCACCGCCGAGCAGAGTGTGGACGGCAAGGCCGACGAGCCCGGACAGGTGCTCAACGGCAACCTCAACCAGTTCAGGGAACTGAAGGAGAAGTACCCGAAGCTCCGGATCAGCATCTCGCTCGGCGGCTGGACCGGCTCGGCGCACTTCTCCGACGCGGCCCTCACGCCGGCCTCCCGGGCCGCGCACGTGAAGTCCTGCCTGGACATGTGGCTGAAGGGCAACCTGCCCGGTCTGCCCGCGGGTGCGGCGAAGGGGATCTTCGACGGCGTCGACCTCGACTGGGAGTGGCCCGCCAGCGAAGGCAACCCGGGCAACGTCATCCGGCCCGAGGACAAGCAGAACTTCACCGCCCTGGTCCACGAGTACCGCAAGCAGCTGGACCGGCTGTCCGGCCGCCCCGGTCGCTACAACCTGACCGCGTTCCTGCCCGCCAACCCGACGATGATCGACAAGGGGTTCGAGGTCCGCAAGCTGTTCAAGGACCTGACCTTCGGCACGACCCAGGGGTACGACTACCACGGGCCGTGGGAGACGCTCACCAACCAGCAGTCCGCGATCGACGGGCCGAAGGGTGACCCGACCACTCCGGAGTTCAGTTCGCAGGTCACGATCGACGCGTACCTGTCCCGCGGCGCACCGCGCAGCAAACTGGTCATGGGCGTGCCGTTCTACTCACACGGCTGGACCGGCGTGACGAACGCGAACCACGGCCTGTTCCAGCCGTCGACCGGCCCGGCGCCGGCGACGTACGAGGCGGGCACCGAGGACTACCGCCTGCTCAAGGCTCAGCTGTCCGACTACACGGTCTACCGCGACAACAGGGCCGGATTCGCCTGGCTCTTCGACGGTACGACGTTCTGGACCTGGGACGACCCGGTCGAGATGGCCCGCAAGGCGCAGTACATCTCGCACCGCGACCTGGGCGGCGCGATGATCTGGTCCCTCGACGGCGACACATCAAATGGGGAGCTGATCTCGGCATTGCACCGTAACCTTCGGTGAGTGGATCTGAATGCTCTGCTGGACAGGTTCGGCGCGGGTAGCGCCGAGCCTGTTCACGTCGGCTGCTCCGGTGCCACGGTCGTGCGACTCGACCGTGGGCCGGAACGCCTTTATTACAAGTCCGGACCTGGCGTCACGGATGAAGCGGACCGCCTGGCCTGGCTCGGCTCGACCGGATTCCCGTGCCCTCTGATCGTTGATCGTGGCAACAATTGGCTGGTGACCACCGAGTTGCCCGGCCGGGATGCGTCCCAGGACTGGCCGGCCGCCGATCGTCCCGCCGTGCTCGCCGCGATCGCGGACGGTCTCCGCGCGCTGGACCAGTTGTCCGGCTGCCCGTTCTCTTCGCCGTTCCCCGGCACCGGCGACGCGGTCACGCATGGGGACTACGCGGCGCCCAACGTCTTCATCGACCCGGCGACGCTGCGGTTCACGGGCATCCTCGACCTCAGCCGGCTCGGCACCGGCGATCGATACCTGGACCTCGCCCTGATGTTCAAGAGTCTGCGCGGTGGGCTGAACCCGCAGTACGGCGGTCCGCCTGCTGCGCGGCGCTTCGTCGAGCTGTACGGCGGGGATCCCGGCGATCCGCGGATCGAGCACTACATCACGCTGGACGACACCGGCGACTACCTGCCCTGATACGCCCTGCGGTAGGCGCTCGGGGTTGTTTGCAGAGCGGTTTTGAACCGCCTGCGGAGATTGGTCGCCGACGACAGGCCGACCTTCGTGGCGATCGTCTCGACCGGGAGGTCCGTTTCCTCCAGCAGGACCCGGGTCTTCGCGATCCGTTGCGCGAGCAACCACTGCCCCGGCGCAACGCCGAGTTGCTCGGCGAACCGCCGCGCGAGCGTCCGCGGTGACACGTTGGCCTGGCCGGCGAGATCCTGGAGCGTGAGCGGCTCGCCAAGACGATCGTTGGCCCAGTCGAGGAGCTCACCCAGCGACTCCACGGGTACTTGATCCTCCGTGCGGTACTGGACCTGGCCGCCTTCGCGATGCGGCGGCATCACCATCTGCCTCGCCACCCGCGCCGCGTGAGCAGCACCCTGATCGCGCCGCACCAACTGCAGGCAGAGGTCGATCCCCGACCCCGACCCGCCGCTCGTCGCCACATCGCCGTGGTCGATGTACAGAACGTCCGGATCCACCTGTACGGCGGGGAACCGGCGCTGCAGCTCCTCGGCGTACCGCCAATGGGTCGCGGCACGGCGCCCGTCGAGCAGCCCGGCCGCGGCGAGCACGTACGCGCCGGAGCAGATGCTGACGAGGCGAGCGCCCCGGCGATGCGCCCGGCCTAGGGCCCGCAGTACCTGGTCGGTGGGCTCGCGGTTGATCGGCAACCAGCCCGGCACGACGATCGTGTCAGCGCGGTCGAGCGCGCGCAGACCGGACGTGACCACCATGTCGAAGCCTTCGGTGGTGCGGATCGGTCCGGGCTGTTCGGTGCAGACGCTGAAGCGGTACGGCGCCTCGCGGAACACGGCCGCCGCACAACCGAGCTCGAAGCTCGCCTGCGGTGCGCTGACCATCGCGACAACACGGTGCATGGCAAGAAAGTACCTGATCGGGACAATTCAGACACTGGGTCCCAGGCCCTGGACCGCAGAGGATCAGAGGCATGCAGAACTACGAGTGGGCGTCCGTCGACGACGCACCGGTCCGCGAACTCTTTCCCGGCATCACCCTGCGCCCGCTGTGGTCGGGCGACGTCGCGAAAGCCTTTGTGTTGCAGATGGAGCCAGGCTCCTGCTGGGAAGGCATCGACGTACACGACCCAGGACCTGAGGAGGTGTTCGTCGTCGACGGCGTGTTCAACGACGGGACCCGCGATTACCCCGCCGGTTCGTTCATCCACGCCCCGGCCGGGTCGTCGCACGTTCCGCAGTCCGCGAAGGGCTGCACGCTGTTCCTGTTCTACCCCGAGGGTTAGTCGGTACTGCGGAGCTCCGTCGGGGCGCCGTGGACGGCGGGGATGCTGCCGAGCTTGCCGGCCTGGAAGTCCTCGAAGGCCTGGATAACCTCGGCCCGGGTGTTCATCACGAACGGCCCGGCCATCGCGATCGGCTCGCGGATCGGGCGGCCGCCGATGATCAGTACGTCGAGGTTCGGCTCGGCCTGCGGTTGCGTCGTACCGGCCTGGGTGCGGATCGTGTCACCTGGACCGAAGACGGCGAGCTGGCCCTTGCGGAACGGACGCCGCTCGGCGCCGACCGTGCCCTGGCCGGCGAGGACGTACACGAGCGCGTTGTAGTCCGGCTGCCAGGGCAGGACCAACTCCGCGCCCGGGCTGACGGTCGCATGGACGAGGGTGATCGGGGTGTGGGTCGAGCCAGGGCCGTCGTGGCCGTCGACCGAGCCGGCGATCACGCGGATCAGCGCGCCGCCGTCCTGCGTAGAGAGCAGGGCTGCGTCGCCGCCGCGGATGTCCTGGTAGCGCGGCGGCGCCCACTTCATCGCCTTCGGCAGGTTCACCCAGAGCTGGATGCCGTGGAAGAGGCCGCCACTCAGCACCAGGTGCTCCGGCGGAGTCTCGATGTGCAGCAGGCCGCTGCCGGCCGTCATCCACTGGGTGTCGCCGTTGGAGATGATGCCGCCACCGCCGTTGGAGTCCTGGTGCTCCATGATCCCGTCGAGCATGTACGTGACGGTCTCGAAGCCGCGGCGCGGGTGCCACGGCGTGCCCTTCGGCTCGCCCGGCGCGTACTCGACCTCACCCATCTGGTCCATGTGGATGAACGGGTCCAGGTCGCGCAGGTCCACGCCGGCGAACGCACGCCGTACCGGGAAGCCCTCGCCCTCGAAGCCGCTCGGCGCGGACGTCACCGACTTCACCGGACGGTCGGCTGCTCGCTCCGGCGTATTGATGCGGGGCAGGACGGTGATGTCGCTGACGGTCACGGCGGGCATGGTGGCGCTCCTCGGTGGTTGATAGTTCAAGAATAAACTATCTGCCCGAACCACGGCAAGAGCGCGGGCATTCCCGGCTCACAGGAACCTCCCAGCCGCCGTCCAGGGACGCCGAAGACCCACTTGCGATCGTCGCCAGTGAACCCAATCCGTGAACTGGAGACGATCATGACGACGCTGCTCGACCGCCCCCGCCTCGAACGCCCCGCCGAACCACCGCCGGGCAGGTTGCGGCGACTTACCCGCGGGCCGGCCTCGCAGGCGGCGTACATCCGGCCGGCCGCGCTCGCGATGCTCGTCGGGACCGCGTTCCTGTACCTGTGGAACCTGACGGCCTCGGGGTACGGGAACAGCTTCTACGCTGCCGCCGAGCTGGCCGGGACGCAGAGTTGGAAGGCCTGGCTGTTCGGGTCGCTCGACGCGGGGAACGCGATCACGGTCGACAAGCCGCCGGGCGCGCTGTGGGTGGCGACGGCGTTTGCGCGGGTGTTCGGGTTCAACAGCTTCACCGTGCTCGCACCGCAGGCGTTGATGGGGATCGCTGCCGTCGGACTGCTGTATCTGACGGTCAAGCGTCTGGCCGGTCCGGCGGCGGGGTTGGTCGCCGGGAGCGCGCTCGCGTTGACGCCGGTCGCCGTACTGATGTTCCGGTTCAACAACCCGGATGCGTTGCTGGTGTTGTTGATGGTCGCGGCGGCGTACTTCGTCGTCCGTTCGCTGGAGAAGGCGTCGACGCGGTGGTTGGCGCTGGCCGGGGTCGCGATCGGGTTCGCGTTCCTGACGAAGATGGGGCAGGCGCTCCTGGTGGTGCCGGCGTTCGGGCTGGTCTATCTGATCGCGGCGCCGACGTCGTTGTGGCGGCGGGTGGTGCACCTGCTGGGCGCGCTGGGTGCGGTCATCGTCAGTGCTGGTTGGTACGTCGCGCTGGTTGAGCTTTGGCCGGCGTCGAGTCGGCCGTATATCGGTGGGTCGACCAACAACTCGCTGCTGGAGCTTGCGCTCGGGTACAACGGGCTCGGGCGGTTGTTCGGTGGTCAGGGCAACGGTGGCGGTGGCGGTGGCGGCGGCGGTGGCGGTGGCGGGAACACAGGGTTCGGCGGGCGTACGGGTCTTACCCGGATGTTCGGCTCTGCCTTCGGGACCGAGATCTCGTGGTTGTTGCCTGCGGCATTGATCGCGTTGGTCGGTGGATTGTGGCTGACGCGGCGTGCGCCACGGACGGATCTGACGCGGGTCGGGTTCGTGCTGTGGGGCGGGTGGCTGCTGGTAACGACCGCGGTGTTCAGCTTCATGAGCGGGACGGTGCATCCGTACTATGCGGTCGCGTTGGCGCCGGCGATCGCCGGGCTGGTCGCGATGGGTGTTCGGCTCGCGTGGCAGCGACGGTCCTCGGTCGCGGCGCGGGTCACGTTGGCCGCGATGGTGCTGGCGACGGGCGGCTGGGACTACGTGCTGCTCGGCCGTACGGCGGACTTCGTGCCGTGGGCGAAGTACGTCGTCCTGGTCGCCGGTGTGGTTGGCGCCGCGCTGACGCTTGTCGGGCGGCGCGCTCGCCGGGCGTTGCCTGCTGTGGTGCTGGCGCTGGTGGTGTCGCTGGGGCTCGGGAGTACGGCGTACGCGGTGTCGACGGCGTCGCACACACACAACGGCTCGATCCCGACCTCGGGGCCTGGCACCAGCGCGATCGGCGGAGGCGGAATGGGCGGGTCCGGCGGGCCTGGCGGCTCGGGCGGCGGCCCCGGCGGAGCCCCGCCAAACCGCTCAGGCACGTCCGGCACCTCGGGCACGTCCGGCACCTCCGGCAGCACCGGGACCTCTGGCTCCTCCACGTCCTCCAGCGCCGGCGGAGTCGGCGCGCAAGGTGGGCTGGGTGGTGAGGCAAGCAGCGAACTGACTGCTCTGCTGTCGAAGACGACTACTACGTGGGCGGCGGCGGTGAGTGGGTCCCAGTCGGCGGCGTCGATCGAGCTGGCGACCGGGAAGTCCGTCATCGCCATCGGTGGCTTCAGCGGCACCGACGACGCGCCGACCCTGGCGCAGTTCAAGGACTGGGTGGCCGAGGGGAAGATCGCCTACTACATCTCCGGCGGCCAGGGCGGTGGTGGCGGCAACTCCTCCGCGGCCTCCGAGATCCAGTCCTGGGTCACCTCCAACTACACAGCCACGACGGTCGGGAGCACCACGGTGTACAAGCTCACGACCTGAGGATCCCCAGGCCATCACAATCGCCCGCAGCGGACGAGCCACCGCCTGGCACCGCGGTCCTGCACCAATTGTGATGGCCTGGCGATCCGCACCTCCACCACTCACCAACCCCACTGAACCTTCGACGTCGGCCGCGTTCACGCTCAGCGCCGGCCGCCGGACCGCGGTTGGTGAGTGGTGGAGGTCCGGTGCCCAGAGGCGCATGGCAGACTCTGCTGGCGTGACGGCTCAGATTCTGGACGGCAAGGCGACGGCGGCGGCGATCAAGGACGAGTTGAAGGTCCGGGTGGCGAAGCTGGCCGAGCAGGGTGTGGTGCCCGGGCTCGGCACGATTCTGGTCGGTGACGACCCGGGCAGCCGGGCGTACGTGGCCGGCAAGCACCGCGACTGCGCGGCGGTCGGGATCTCCTCGATCCAGGTCGAGCTGCCCGAGACCACGACCCAGGACGAGATCGCCGCGAAGGTCCGTGAGCTCAACGAGAACCCGGACTGCACCGGCTTCATCGTCCAGCTCCCGCTCCCGAAGCACGTCGACACCAACGCGATCCTCGAGCTGATCGACCCCCTGAAGGACGCCGACGGCCTGCACCCGATGAGCCTCGGCAAGCTCGTCCTCGGCCAGGACGGCCCGCTCCCGTGCACTCCGAAGGGCTGCGTCGAGATCCTGCGCCGGTACGACGTACCGATCGCCGGCGCCCACGTGGTCGTCGTCGGCCGTGGCGTGACCGCGGGCCGGCCGATGGGCTTGCTGTTCACCCGGAAGTCCGAGAACGCGACCGTGACCCAGTGCCACACCGGCACGAAGGACCTCGCCGCCGTGGTTGGCACCGGCGACATCGTGATCGCAGCCGCCGGCTCGGCCGGCCTGATCACCGCCGACATGGTCAAGCCCGGCGCCGTACTGCTCGACGTCGGCACCAGCCGCAGCGCAGAGGGCAAGATCCTCGGCGACATCGACCCGGCCGCCCGTGAGCAGGCCGCCTGGATCGCGCCGATGCCTGGCGGTATCGGCCCGATGACGCGCGCCATGCTCCTCACCAACGTCGTCGAAGCCGCCGAAGCGAGCCTCGCCCAGTGACCACGGCACCTGTTCTGAAGGTGAGAGTGACGTGCTGATGGCAGGAGAGGCCCAGCGCCGCAGCCAATGGCCACTCGCGTTGTCACTCCTGGTCGCCCTCACCGGCCTGGTCGTGCTCTGGTTCTACGACTGGCGCAACGGCGTACTCATCTTCGCCGGCAGCGTAGGCCTCGCCGGCCTCCTCCGCGCGGCCCTCACCGACACGGCCGCCGGCCTGCTGCACGTCCGCGGCCGCATGTTCGACACCATGTTCCTGTTCCTGACCGCTGCCGCGATCGCCCTACTCGGCCTGATCATCCCCAACTGACACGCCGAACAGCTGTTCCAGGACAGCGACTGTCATCCAGTCGGCGACCTCTTGCGGCGTCCACGCGAGATCCCGGGTGAACTGGCTGTAGAGCTGTGGCCCGATCACAACCAGCAGGATGTCGCGCGCCCGGGTGCTGGACAGGCCGTCGCGAAGTGGGTGTTTGGCGGTGAGGAACGCGATCGCACGCTCGTACCCAGCCCGCCGCAGGCCGTCGTTGTACTCGTAGCTCTTCCGCGCGTTCTCATCGCCGAGCACGGCCCACACCAACGGGGCCGCGCGCTCGAACACGGTGATCGTCCCCGCCACGAAGAGCCGGACAGCCGTCCCGATGTCCGGCGCCTCCTCCGCGGCGCGCCACCACTCGGACAGGTGCGGCGGCACCCGGTCCGCCCCCTCGACGGCATGCTCGTACGCCGCCTGCAGCAACTCGCCCTTGGTACGGAACGTGAAGTACAGCGTCTGTACGGCGACCCCGGCATCGCGGGCGATCGCGTCCATCGGCGTCGCGGCGTACCCCTCCTCGGTGAACCGCCGGTACGCCGCCGCCACCATCCGCTGACGCGTCTCCTGCGCGCGTTCCCGCCGCGACTGCTTGACATCTCCCACGGGCGAACACTCTACTGGATGCATCACTAGTGAGTCTTCTAGTGAAATCACCAGCGAGGGGGACTCATGGCAATCGACTCGATCGATCACGCAGTCGGGCTCAGCAGCCGGAGGTACGGCGGAGTCGCGGCCATCGCCGGCGCGCTCCTGGCGATCGTGGGGAACACGACGCTGCTCTTCATCAACCCGGTGGTCAGCGAGGACTACCTCAGCTATCCGGTCACGCTGGCCCAGTTCCGCTGGGGGCAGCTCTTCTTCGCCCTCACCCAGGCGCTGATGGCGGTCGGCATCTACGCACTGGTCCGCTCCGACGCGGCACGGCGTACCCGGTCGACGAAGGTCTTCGCCGCGCTGGCAGTCATCGGCTTCGCGATCACCGTGCCAGGCGAACTGGTGCTGATCCTGGTAGCCGACAAGCCATTCGACTCCACCGCGGTCAACGCAGCGAGCACCCTCTTCGGCATCGGGTTGCTGATCGCGGACGTGGGCCTCATCGGGTACGGCGTCGCCGCCCTCCGCGCCCGTCGCTGGCCCCGAGGTTGGGCCGCGCTGCCGCTGGTCCTGGGAGCCTTCCAACTGCTGGTCGTCACGCCGCTCGCCATCGGAGTCAGCTTCACCAGCATGCTCACCTACACCGCGATCGCGCTGGCCGACCTGCTGGTGGCCGCGATCGGCGTACGACTCCTCAGCACGGAATGACAAGCGCTCGCGGCCCCGAGCTGGGCGAGCTCGACACGATCGCGGTCGACCTCAGGACCTAGTGGAAGAAGTGGCGGGTTCCGGTGAAGTACATGGTGATGCCGGCCTTGGTGGCGGCTTCGATGGCGGCTTCGTCTCGGATGGAGCCGCCGGGCTGGACGACCGCCTTGACGCCGCCCTCGATGAGGACCTCGAGCCCGTCCGGGAACGGGAAGAAGGCGTCGGAAGCAGCGACCGATCCGGTAGCGCGTTCGCCGGCCCGCGACACCGCCAAGCGGCAAGAGTCCACCCGGTTGACCTGACCCATGCCAACGCCGACCGAAGCTCCGTCAGCGGCCAGCAGGATCGCGTTGGACTTGACCGCGCGGCACGCCTTCCAGGCAAAGGCCAGATCGGCGAGCACCTCCGGCGAGGCGGCGGACCCGGCAGCCAGCGTCCAGTTGGCAGGATCGTCACCAGCTGCCTGGAAGCGGTCTCGGTGCTGCAGCAGCAACCCACCGCTGATCGCACGCATCTCGACGGTTTCGTCCGCAGCCACAGCCGGCGCCACCAGCAGACGGATGTTCTTCTTACCCTGCAGGATCTCGACCGCGCCGTCCTCGAACGCAGGCGCCACCAGCACCTCGGTGAAGATCTCCGCGACCTGCTTGGCCATCTCGACCGACACCGGCGCGTTCGTCGCGATCACACCGCCGTACGCCGACACCGGGTCGCACTCGTGCGCTCGCCGGTGTGCCTCGGCGATGTCCTTGCCCACGGCAATCCCGCACGGGTTCGCGTGCTTGATGATCGCGACCGCGGGCTCACTGAAGTCATAAGCGGTACGCCGGGCCGCATCAGCATCGACGTAGTTGTTGTACGACATCTCCTTGCCGTGCAGCTGCTCCGCGCCGGCCAGCCCACCCCGGCCGTTCAGGTACAGGGCTGCCGGCTGGTGCGGGTTCTCGCCATAACGCAGTACGGCGGACTTCTCCCACGAGGCGCCCACCCACGCCGGGAAGCCTGACCCCTCGCTGGTGTCCGTGAGCACGTTGCCCATCCACGACGCGACCGCGATGTCGTACTCCGCCGTGTGCACGAAGGCGGCAGCCGCCAACCGGGCACGGTCCTCGAGCGTGAACCCGCCCTCGTCCAGCGACGCATAAACCGAGGCGTACTGCGCAGCCGACGTCACCACTGCCACGTTCGCGTGGTTCTTCGCCGCGCCGCGCACCATCGACGGACCGCCGATGTCGATCTGCTCGATGCACTCGTCGACCGACGCGCCGGACGCGACCGTCTCGGTGAACGGGTACAGGTTGCTCACCAGCAGGTCGAACGGCTCGACCCGCATCTCGCGCAGCTGCTCGACGTGCTCCTCCCGACGTACGTCGGCCAGCAGACCGGCGTGCACCATCGGGTGCAGCGTCTTGACCCGCCCGTCCAGGCACTCCGGGAACCCGGTCAGCTCCTCGACCTTCGTCACCGGTACGCCGGCTGCCGCGATCCGCGCCGCGGTCGAACCGGTGGACACGATCTGCACACCGGCCTTGGACAGCGCCGTCGCGAGCTCCTCCAGACCGGTCTTGTCGTAGACGCTGATCAGCGCCCGGCGGATCGGCCTGCGGTCGGTGCTCACTTCAGTCGAACCTTTCGTCCGGTGATGGTCCAGCCGTCGCGGACGAGGCGGCCGACCCACTCCACCAGCTGGCGGCGTTCGACCTCCTTGATCCGCTCGGTCAGGTCTTCTTCGCTGTCGTCATCGAGAACAGGTACGACGACCTGCGCGATGATCGGCCCGGTGTCGACGCCGCCGTCCACGAAGAACAGCGTCGCCCCGGCGACCTTCACGCCGTACTCCAGTGCGTCCCGCGGACCGTGGATCCCGGGGAACGCCGGCAGCAGCGCGTTGTGGGTGTTGATGTACCGGTCGCCGAACGACTCGAGGAAGTCGTCGCCGACGAGTTTGAGGAAGCCGGCCGACACGACCAGGTCCGGCTTGTACTCCGCGACCGACGAGGTCAGCGCCCGGTCCCAGTCGGCCCGCTCGGCGTACGCCTTCACCTTGTGCACGAACGTCGGCACGCCGGCGGCCGCGGCCCGGTCCAGCCCGGCGATCCCCTCGCGGTCCGCGCCGACGGCAACGACCTCGGCGCCGTACGCCGGGTCGGCGCAGGCGTCGAGCAGGGCCTGCAGGTTCGATCCCGATCCCGAGACGAGCACGACGAGGCGTGCCCGCGCATGATCAAGCACGCCGGGATCAGAAGCAGAAGTCACGGCGGGAAGCCTATCGCTCGGCGTCGGCCTCGCTGTCAGCCGGTCGGCGGGAGGCGGCCACGGCGGCCGTGATCGCGGCCCCGATCGCCATCCCCGCGGCCAGTACGCCGGCCGCCGGCAGCGCTCCCGGAACCCCGACCGCCGACATCCGCCCCGGCCCGGCCGATCCGCCCGACATCGCCAGCAGCGCGAACACGATGATCCCGGCGAGCAGCGCCGCCATCGCGCCGCGCAGCGCGAACGCGTCCCAGCCGAGCCCGTTCTCGTCCCGCTCGCCGAGCCCTCGCCGTACGACGACCAGCCCCGCGACCGCACCGGCCACCAGTGGCACCAGGGCCGTCAGCACCAGCAGGTACGACGGAGTCGCGCCGTCGGCAGGCACCGCGGCCAGCAGCGGAAACGCCGGCAGGTTCCCGACGTCCACGCCGGTCGGTGCGATCGTGGTCCCGGTCCCGAGCTGGAACCCGGGTCCGGCCAGGAACGCGACGGCGTACAGCACCATGTTCGGCACCAGCATCAGGCAGATCGCGAACAGCACGATGGAGCCGATCACACCGGCGTCGAGGAGCTCCAACATCCCGGTGATCCGGGAGAAATGGACCGCGAGCAGTACGGCGTACAGCAGCGCGGCGATCGCGATCACGGTCAGTACTGCGGCCCAAGCGGCCGGAACCACGTCGCGCAGACCGGCCGGGGTCGCATCGGCGAGATCCTCCGCCGCACCGGACTCGACCAGAATCCCGGCGGCCCCGGCGACCAACGCCAGCGAGAAAGTGCCGAGGAACGCGGACAGCGGTGACACCTTGAGCGCACCGTCCGCCGTGAGCAACGCCACGACCAGCCCGCCCAGGCCGTAGACGAGCGCGAACGCTCCGGTCAGCGAGATCAGGTCCTTGGTCCGGTCGGCCGCGCTGGAGCGGGCCGCGGACTTGCCGCCGCGGTACAGGCACCAGGCGAAGAACAGGGTCAGACCGAGCGGCGCGATGCTGATCCGGCCCGTGCCGATCGTCACACCGGCCTTGTGCGCGACCAGCCAGGCCGATGCCCCGGCCCGCACCGCTCCCGAGGCGCCGCCGAAGGTCGCGCCAAGCCAGCCGATCACCGCGACCGCGGCACAGGTGAGCAGACCCGTGAGCAGGCAGGCTCCGGCGGAGATCACTGCCGACACGACCAAAGGCTTGGTCTGGGCGGCGACCTCCGACGTGGGCGTAGCGCTCGATTCGCCGTCCCGGGCGCCCGGGCGACTCAGCATGTCGGTCATCTGACTCCCATCGTCTCCCCGGGCACGGACGGCACTCGTCCTGACACGCCGGATGTGGGAGACTTCAGCCCGCTTGCTCACGCTGAGTCCCGACCTGCTCGCCTGGTGGTAGCGGAGTGGGAGCAGCGTTGGTCCACCCGGTACTGTCGGGTGGAATCAGTCAGGAGGTCGAGCTTTGGCCGGTTCCCACCGTGCATCACGCGGCGGCGGTCGCGCCGCTGCCCGGGAAGCGCGTCGCCAGAAGGCGCGCAAAAGGAACCAGACGATCGCCGCCGGCGTCGCGGTCGTGGTGCTGGTCGGCGGCGGCGGTATCGCCGCGCTGAACGCCTTCGGCGGCGACAAGGCGCCCGACCCCAAGGCCGGTGCCAGCGCGTCCGACGACAAGCCCTCCAACTCGAACGTGCTGACTGATGACAAGGCACTGCTGGACGCCGTCGGCGCGAAGTCGCTCGGCGCCACCGGCGCCTGGGCGATCGCCAAGACCATGGACGGCGACTCGGCGCCGGAGACCGCGTTCGTCTGCCAGGCGCAGCGGTTCGCCGACCCGGCCGGACTACGGACCTGGGTCCGCACCTTCCAGAACGTGACGACCAAGGAAACCGCCGTCCAGTACGTCGAGGTGTCGAACGACAAGAACGCCGCGACCAACACGTACAACGCCGTCGTCCACTGGCTGAGTCAGTGCACCTCCCCGCAGACGCGGTTGTCGTCGGGCTATGTGACGACCGGCGTCGGCGAGCGCGGTGTGATCGCCGTGTTCGGCCAGGTGCCCGGGTCCAAGACGAAGTACAAGACCGTCGCGGTCACGCTGGCCGGCCAGGCCACGATCGTGGTCGAGCACGACAGCGTCGCCGCCGCGCCGCCGAAGCCGGACGTCGTGCTGGCCACCGCGAACACCGCGGCGAAGAAGATCTGCGCGCAGTCCGGCGGCTGCGGCACCGGCGCCCCGGTCGCGAAGCCGGCCCTGCTGCCGAACGTCGACGCACCCGGTTTCATGGCCTCGGTCGACCTGCCGCTGCTGACCGAGATCAACAAGCCGTGGGTCAGCGCTCCGGCGGCCAAGGGCAACAGCAGCGGCGGCTGCGAGAAGATCGACTTCAAGAAGGCCAAGGCGACGAAGTTCGGCACCGTCACGTACGTGACGCCGGAGGCGAAGGTGCCGACCGAGTTCGGTCTGGACGACACCGTCGCCAAGTTCGCCACCACGACCGCGGCGGCGAACTTCGTCACCCAGATCCGCAAGAACGTCGACGCCTGCGAGAAGAACGTCTCGAACGCCAAGGTCGAGTCGACCGGCACCCTGCAGACCAGCACGATCAAGGGCAAGAGCTGGAAGGCGACGTACGACTCCGGTGACGGGAAGAAGTTCATCTACCGGATCGGTATCGCCGGCTCCGGGGACCGGGCCGTCTACGTGCTGTTCCCGGTGCTGAAGGACCTCGACATCAGCGACTCGACGTTCAACGAGACCGTCGCCCGCGCCGTCGACCGCTCGGCCGCCTACAAATAGCGGCACCTGCACAAAGAAACGGGACCTGCTCCCGAAGGAACAGGTCCCGTCTCGGCAGGACGAACGCAGTACTACTTGCTCAGCCCCTGCATGATCTCGCGCATCAGGTTGGCGGTCTCGGTCGGCGTCTTGCCCACCTTCACACCGACGGCCTCGAGGGCCTCCTTCTTGGCGGCCGCCGTACCGGACGAGCCGGACACGATGGCGCCGGCGTGGCCCATCGTCTTGCCCTCCGGCGCGGTGAAGCCGGCCACGTAACCGACGACCGGCTTGGTCACGTTCTCCTTGATGAACGCGGCCGCCCGCTCCTCGGCGTCGCCACCGATCTCACCGATCATCACGATCGCGTCGGTGTCCGGGTCGTCCTGGAACGCCTGCAACGCATCGATGTGCGTGGTCCCGATGATCGGGTCGCCGCCGATCCCGATCGCCGACGAGAACCCGAAGTCGCGCAGCTCGTACATCATCTGGTAGGTCAGCGTGCCCGACTTCGACACCAGACCGATCCGGCCCTGGCCGGCGATGTCGGCCGGGATGATGCCGGCGTTCGCCTCACCCGGGGTGATGATGCCGGGGCAGTTCGGGCCGATGATCCGGGTCTTGCCGGTCGCCTGCGCGGCGGCGAAGAACGCGGCGGTGTCGTGCACCGGCACGCCCTCGGTGATCACCACGACCAGCGGCACCTCGGCCTCGACGGCCTCCAGTACGGCGTCCTTGGTGAACTTCGGCGGGACGAAGATGACCGACACGTTCGCGCCGGTCTCCTTGACCGCGTCCCCGACAGTGCCGAACACCGCGACCGACTTACCGTCGAAGTCCTGGCTCTGCCCGGCCTTGCGCGGGTTCACGCCGCCGACGATGTTGGTGCCCGAGGCGAGCATCCGGGTGGTGTGCTTGGTGCCCTCGGAGCCGGTCATGCCCTGGACGATGACCTTGCTGTCCTTGGTCAGGAAGATAGACATTGTTCGGCGATCCCTTACTTCGCAGCCAGCTCGGCGGCGCGCTTGGCGGCGCCGTCCATCGTGTCGACCCGCTCCAGACCGGCGAGGCCCGCCTCGTCGAGGATCCGGCGGCCCTCCTCGGCGTTGTTGCCGTCCAGCCGGACGACCAGCGGCTTGGTGACGGCCTCGCCGCGGCTGGCGAGCAGCTCGAACGCCTGCACGATGCCGTTGGCGACCGCGTCACAGGCGGTGATGCCGCCGAAGACGTTGACGAACACGCTCTCCACCTGCGGGTCGGAGATGATGATCTCCAGACCGTTGGCCATCACCTCGGCGGAGGCTCCGCCTCCAATGTCGAGGAAGTTGGCCGGCTTCTGGCCACCACTGTATTTGTCGGTGGGATAGGCCTCACCGGCGTACGCGACGACGTCCAGCGTGGACATGACCAGGCCGGCGCCGTTGCCGATGATGCCGACGGAGCCGTCCAGCTTCACGTAGTTCAGGCCCTTGGCCTTGGCCGCCGCCTCCAGCGGGTCGGCCGCGGAGACGTCCTCGAACTCGGCGTGGTCCGGGTGCCGGAAGTCCGCGTTCTCGTCCAGGGTGACCTTGCCGTCGAGCGCTTCGACGTTCCCGTCCTCGAGCTTGACCAGCGGGTTCACCTCGACCAGCGAGGCGTCCTCGGCGATGAAGACGTCGTACAGCTTGACGATCTCGGGTACGACGGCGTCGATCACGTCGGCCGGGTACTTCGCGGCCTCGGCGATCTCGCGGGCCTTCGCCTCGTCGACGCCGGTGGCCGGGTCGATCGAGATCTGCGCGACCGCGTCCGGGTTGGTGTGCGCGACCTCTTCGATCTCCATACCGCCGGCGGCGGAGGCGATGCAGAGGTAGTTGCGGTTGGCCCGGTCGACCAGGAACGAGAAGTAGTACTCCTCGGCGATCGCCGCGGCCGGGACGATGTTCAGGATCTTGACGACGTGACCCTTGATGTCCAGCCCGAGGATCTCGCGGGCCTTCTCCTCGGCCTCGTCCGGGCTCGAGGCCAGCTTGACGCCGCCGGCCTTGCCGCGCCCACCGGTCTTGACCTGGGCCTTCACGACCACCCGGCCGCCGATCTTCTCGGCTGCCGCGCGGGCTTCCTCCGGAGTCGTGACAACCGCACCCACGGTCGTCCGCACTCCGTGCTTGGCGAAGACCGTCTTCGCCTGGAATTCCATCAGATCCACGAGTGTGGTCCCTCTCTCGCCTGTACGGGCTCCTGACACTAGCCACCCTCGGAGTCGGGGCGACAGCCGGGGTCGCCGCTGAGACGACTGTCACAGCATCCCCCGCGCCTCATGTCAGGCTAGGTCACATGACCGATCCTGCACCCGACTCCGGGACCAGACCAGCTGACGACTGGTGGCGTAGCGCCGTCGTCTACCAGGTGTACCCGCGCTCGTTCGCCGACGCGGACGGCGACGGGACCGGCGACGTGAACGGCATCCGCGCCCAGCTGCCGTACCTCGCCGACCTGGGGGTCGACGCCATCTGGATCAGCCCCTGGTACCCGTCCCCGCTGCTCGACGGCGGGTACGACGTGGCCGACTACCGCGACATCAACCCGGAGTTCGGCACCCTCGCCGACGCCGACGCGCTGATCGCCGAGGCGCACGCGCTCGGGCTGCGGATCCTGATCGACCTGGTGCCGAACCACTGCTCCTGGGAGCACCCCTGGTTCCAGGCCGCGCTCAAGGCCGGCAAAGGCTCGCCGGAGCGCGACCTGTTCTGGTTCCGCGACACCAAGGACGGCGGCCCGCCGACCAACTGGCCGGCCGCGTTCGGCGGCGGCGCCTGGCAGCAGATCGAGGACGGGCAGTGGTACCTGCACCTGTTCGACATCTCCCAGCCGGACTGGAACTGGGACCACCCGAAGGTGATCGAGGAGTTCGACGCGATCCTGCGGTTCTGGTTCGACCGCGGCGTCGACGGATTCCGGATCGACGTGGCCGACTCGATGGCCAAGGACCCGGCCCTCCCCGACGTACCGCTGCACAACGGCGAGCCGACGCGGGAGAAGTACGTCGGGAACCCGTTCTACGACCAGCCCGGCGTGCACACCATCCACCAGCGCTGGCGGTCCATCGCCGACGAGTACGCCGATACGCCGCAGGGGCCCCGCGTCTTCGTGGCGGAGGCGTGGCTCTCCCCGGCGGAGCGGCTGGCGCAGTACGTGCGGCCGAACGAGTTGCACTCCGCCTTCAACTTCGACGCCCTGCGCGCCGCGTGGGACGCGAAGGAGTTGCGTGAGGTGATCGACCACACCACGGAGAACCTATGGGCGGTCGGGGCGCCGGCGACGTGGGTCCTGAGCAACCACGACACGATCCGGCACCGCACGCGGTTCGGCCGGGACAAGCGGGACGCCCTGGCGGGTGCCGGCGTCGTACCGACCGATCTGCGGCTCGGACTGCGCCGGGCGCGCGCGGCCGCGCTGCTGGAGCTGGCGCTTCCTGGCGGCGCGTACATCTACCAGGGCGACGAGCTCGGGCTGCCCGAGGTCGAGGACCTGCCCGAAGACGTGCTCGACGACCCCACCTGGGAGCGTTCCGGCCACACGGTCCGCGGCCGCGACGGGTGCCGTGTCCCGATCCCGTGGTCCGGTTCGGAGCCGCCGTACGGCTTCGGTCCCGGCACCGGCCAGCCCTGGCTCCCGCAGCCCGCGGACTGGTCCGGTCTGACCGCCGATTCGGAGGCCAGGGACCCCGGCAGCCACCTGAGTCTGTACAAGGCGGCGCTGCGGATCCGCCGCGACCACCCTGCCCTCGGCGAAGGCCGCCTGGTCTGGGACGCCGACGCCCCGGCCGGTGTGCTGTCCTTCACTCGCGACCCGGGCTTCCGCTGCGTGGTGAACATCAGCGACACCGCGGTCACCCTGCCGCCGCACCAGCGGGTCCTGCTCGCCAGTGAGCCGCTGGCGGACGGCGTACTCCCCGTGGACACCACCGTCTGGCTCGAGGTCTGATTCAACGAGAAACGGCCGGAGCACAAGGCTCCGGCCGTTTCTCGTTGCTTGCTGGCTAGCGGTATCTCAGGCGATCCTCGCGGTCGCGACGATCGCGGTCCTCCCGGTCCCGCCGGTCCCGGTCCTCCCGATCGCGGCGGTCGCGATCGTCGCGGTCCCGCCGGTCCCGGTCGTCGCGGTCCCGGCGGTCCCGGTCGGCCTGGTCACGACGGAACGGGCTCACTTCACGCCACCTGCCGTGAGGCCGGCGACGATACGGCGCTGGAACAGCAGTACGGCGATCACGAGCGGGATGGTGACCACCACACCGGCGGCCATCTGGCTGCCGAACGGCTGGTCCCGGCCGGTCGTACCGGTGAACTGCGAGACGATCACGTTCGCCGTCTGGATCGACTTCTTGTTGGTCATGCTCAGCGCGATCAGGAACTCGTTCCAGGCCGCGATGAACGTGATGATCGCGGTGGTGAACACACCGGGCGCCGCCAGCGGGATGATGATCTTGCGGAACGCCTGGGCCGGCGTACAGCCGTCGACCATCGCCGCCTGCTCGAGCTCCTGGGGCATCTGCCGGAAGAACGAGGTCAGGTTCCACACCGCCAGCGGCAGTGCGAACGACAGGCTCGGCACGATCATCGCCTGGTAGGTGTTGATCCACTTGATGTCGACGAACAGCTTCAGCAGCGGCACCACCAGCGAGATGCCCGGGAACATCGACGTGGTGATGATGATCGCCAGCACGATGTTCTTGCCGCGGAAGTCCAGCCGGGCCAGTGTGTAGGCCGCCACCATGCCGATGATCAGCGTCAGGATCGTCACCGACCCGGCCACGATCAGGCTGTTCAGCAGACCCCGGCCGAAGCCGTTGGAGCCGCTGAACACGTCCTTGAAGTTCTGGATCGAGAACGGCGCCGGGATGAGCTTGTTCGAGAACTGGTCGGACGGCTTACGGAACGCCGAGACGACCATCCAGTAGAACGGCGCCAGGCAGTAGATCACGATGATCGCGACGCCGATGAGCGGCGCCCACCGGCGCAGCGGACCGGCCTCGGCCGGCTGGGGAGCTACGGCAGCCATTACTGTCCACCTCCACCCGAAGAAGCGACGGCGCCGACCGCGGTGTTCGGCGCGGCCTGGACCGCGTTCTTCTTCCGCCAGCGCTTGCCGTTGCCACCGCCAGGCTTCTTGGCTCTGGCCTCACCGATCACATCTGCTCCGAGAATCTTCACGAACAGGTACGCGACCACGGCGACGTAGACGAACAGCACTGTCGCGTAGGCGGCCGCCGGCCCGTATCTGGTGTTGAACGCTTCGTCGTACGCCAGCATCGACAGCGTCTCGACCGAGTCCTTGTGCGCACCGACCAGGACGAACGGCAGGTCGAAGATCCGCAGTGTGTCGAGGATCCGGAACAGCACTGCGACCAGCAGCGCCGGCTTCACCAGCGGCAGCGTGATCCGGGTGAAGGTCTTCCACGCGGTCGCCCCGTCCACCTTCGCGGCCTCGTAGACCTCGGCCGGGATGGTCTGCAGCCCGGCCAGGACCAGGAGGCCGATGAACGGTGCGGTCTTCCAGGTGTCGGCGATGACGACGGACAGCTTCGACTGCCAGCCTTCGGTCGACCACAGGATCTGGGTACCGATCAGGGTGTTGGCGATGCCGTCGGCCTGGAAGATCCACTTCCACAGCAGCGCCGAGATGACGGTCGGGATCGCCCACGGCACCAGGATGCTGGCCCGGACGATGCCGCGGCCCTTGAAGGCCTTGTGCATGATCAGCGCCATCGCGACGCCGAGAACGGTCTCCAGGACGATGCAGACCACGGTGAAGAACGTCGTGTTGTAGAACGCGTTCCAGAACCGGTGTCCGGTGTCGCCCTTGAAGATGGCGGTGTAGTTGTCGAGCCCGACGAAGGTAGAGCCCTTGACGATGAACCCGTTCGCGTCGAGGTGCTGGCCGCTCGTGAACAGCGATTCCCGCAGCGCCGACATGATCGGGAACAAGACGACGACGCCGAGTACGAGCAGCGTCGGCGAGAGCAGGATCGCGGCCAGCCGGCCGGTGCCCTCGTTGAACCGTTGCTGCTTCTTCGGCTCCTTGGCCGGCCGTTCGAGGACCGGCGTGGTTGCAGTCACCTGCGCCTCCTTTGCTTCCCGGGCGGACCCGGGCAGGGACTGGCCGGGGCCGGTGCGTGGTCATTACCTCCCCACGCACCGGCCCCGGCACGACGGTCATTGCGTGATGAGCGACTGCAGCTTGGTCTGCAGGTCGGACAACGCCTGATCCGGCGTCGTCTTACCGTTCAGCGCGTTGTACGCCGCTTCCTGGATGGCCGCCGTCACGTCGCCGTACTTGACCACTCGCGGCCGCGGCTGAGCGCCGAGGATCGAGGCCTTGAGCGGCGCGAGGTACGGGAACTGCTTGTTCAGCGTCGGGTCGTCGTACAGCGACTGCCAGGTCGGCGCCTGCGACGTCTTCTCGATGTTCGCCTTCTGGCGGGCTTCGCTCGCCATGAAGTTGATGAAGTCGATCGCGGTCGCCTTGTTCTTGGCGAAGGAGCTGATCGCGTAGTCGTGACCGCCCAGCGACGAGACGCCGGCGCCGGTCTTGCCCGGCAGCGGGGCGACCGCGAACTTGCCGGCCACCTTCGAGGAGCCGTCGGTCTTGCTCGCCAGGCCGTAGACGTACGGCCAGTTACGCAGGAAGAGCAGCTTGCCGTCCTGGAACGCGCGCCGGCTCTCTTCCTCCTTGTAGGTGATCGCGGCCTTCGGGATGGCGCCGGTCTTGAGGCCGTTCACCAGCTCCTCCAGCCCGGCCTTGGCCTCCGGGGTGTTCACGTTCGGCTTGCCGTCCTTGTCGACGACGACACCGCCCGCGGAGTTGACCGCCTCGGAGAAGTTGACCGTCAGGCCCTCGTACTTCTCGAACTGGCCGGCGTAGCAGCTCATCCCCTTGGCCTCGGGCAGCGCGGCCACTTTGGTGCAGTCCGCGGTCATCTCGTCCCACGTCTTCGGGGCGTCGGTGACACCGGCCTTGGTCAGCAGGTCCTTGCGGTAGTACAGCAGGCCGCCGTCGGAGGTGATCGGCACGCCGTACAGCTTGTCGCGGTACTTGGCGGTCTCCACCGTCGCCGGGATCAGCTTGCCCAGGTCGGGCACCTTGTCCTCGGGGATCTGGGTGATCCACTGGTTCGCCGCGAACTCCGACGTCCAGACCACGTCCATCACCAGCACGCTGTACGCGTCGGACTTGGCCGTGGCGTTCTGCACCATCTGCTGACGCTGGGCGTCGGCGTCCTCGGGCAGCTCCTTCAGCTCGACCTTCTCGTTCGGGTGCGACGAGTTCCACGCGTCGAGCTGGTTCTGCAGGTTTCCGGAGGTGTCCTTGCCGGTGGCAAGGGTGATCGGCCCCCGACCCTCGAGCGCATCGGCCGACCCGCCCCCGCTGCCGCTGCTGCTGCTTCCGTCATCGCCACTACCACACGCGGTGGCGAGCAGCGCGAGGCTGCCTGCCACGGCCACGAAGGCCGTCCTGCGTGCGTGTGATCGTTCAAACCTCATCGTTTACCTGCCCTCTCCCGATGGGACGTATCGCTTGGTCCGGCGCCGGATGATCGCAGACCCCCACCGCACTGCGATCCGCCATGTCCGGACAGTAACCGAGAACGGGGCCGATGTGTTCTGAGCCACACACAGTCCCATTCGACAGTCTCTGAAACGGACAGCCGCATGGCTGTATGCGACCGCGTTTGGGAAGCCCGCACAACCGGGCATTTCCTAACGATTCGGTATTACCGATTAGTAACCTGGCTGAACCGGGCAGGACTGTTCAGAACGACTCCGGGCAGTCGTCATCACGCTCCGGAGCGGATTCGCGACTCCGGTAGGACCTCAGGCAGGAGACGCCGACGCGTCGCCGACGTTGCCGCGGACCCACTCGACGATCTCGGTGGTGGTCGCGCCGGGGGTGAAGATCTTGTGTACGCCGAGCTCGGCCAGCGGTTGCAGGTCCGCGTCCGGGATGATCCCGCCGCCGAACACCACGATGTCCTCGGCGTCCCGCTCGCCCAGCAGCTCGCGCACCCGCTTGAACAGCGTCATGTGCGCGCCGGACAGCACCGACAGCCCGATCGCGTCCGCGTCCTCGGCGATCGCCGTCTCGACGATCTGCTCCGGGGTCTGGTGCAGGCCGGTGTAGATGACCTCCATGCCGGCGTCGCGCAGCGCGCGGGCCACGACCTTGGCGCCGCGGTCGTGACCGTCCAGACCGGGCTTGGCGACGACGACACGCAACGGGCTCGTAGCAGGCATGCTCGCAGGCTAACCGGTGAGAACCTCACGGATAAGACACGGAGCTGTGTGTTCCCCGCCACGCACGATGGGAACCGGTTACCGTTGAAGAGATCGGACCAATCGGGGGGTCTGGTTTTGTGAGGAGTCGCCCATGAGTTCCTGGCAGGACGACCTCCGCGGCGCGCTGGACGGACTCGCGTACGGCGCTCGCTCCGCACTCTCGCCCAGCGTGCTGCACGGCGCCGCCGTCGAGATCGGCTGGCTCACCACCCACCTGGCGATGTATCCGCTCGGCGTGATCGGCATGGCCGGCGGCACGTCGCGCGCACTCCCGGCCCGGCTGAACCTGGCCGGCCTCGGTCCCGCGCAGCGCGGCCTGCTGGTCAGCGACGTCCGCGCCGCCGGTACGCCGATCCTGCTCGCGCACGGGATCATCGACAACCACACGATCTTCGCGCTGATGCGGCGGCACCTGGTCCGCCGTGGGTTCAGCAGCATCCATACGTTCTCGTACTCACCGCTGACGCTCGACGTACGTCGTACCGCCGAGCGGATGGGCCGGGAGATCGAGGCGATCTGCGAGGAGTCCGGGTCGGACCAGATCCACGTCATCGGCCACAGCCTCGGCGGGCTGATCGCGCGGTACTACGTCCAACGACTCGGCGGGGACGAGCGGGTGCACACCTGCGTCACGCTCGGGACGCCGCACCAGGGCACGGTCGCGGCGAAGCTGCTGCCGTGGCCGCTGGTCAAGCAGGTCCGGCCGGACAGTGACCTGATGGCCGAGCTGGCCGAGCCCGCACCGGACTGCCGGACGCGGTTCGTCGCGTTCTACAGCGACGTCGACCAGCTGATCGTGCCGCAGCGGCGAGCCCGGATCCGCCATCCCGACCTGCAGGCGAGCAATGTGCGGGTGCACGGGGTGGGCCACCTGTCGCTGCCGTTCCACGGCGACGTGGTGCACCGGATCACCGGAATGCTGGCCCACCTCGACGAACAGCCGAGAACTGCCTGACCGGGAAGCCTTCTGGGCGCTCCGCGCTGATGCACGTGCAGCCGCTCATGCAAAAGTTTCGTGAAGGAGAGGGAGAAAACGCGGGGAGGGGGTTTGTGGCCCCGTGACTGATCCGTTATCGTGCGTCAGGTCCCCGGCGGGAATAAACCCCCGGCCAGGGACGGGAAGAGCTCCCCAGCTCCTCTCACAAGCCCCTCCCCTGTGACCGAAAGGCCACGTTGTGTCCCAGCACCGTGCCGCGGGAGACCGCGTCACGCCCGGCAACGCTGCGCGCAAACCCGGCGCAGGACGTCACAGTGCCAAGCATCGCGTCGCCAGGCGTAACACCCCCAGCAGTACCCAGATCGTCGGTCTGACCGCCGCGCTCGCCGCGGCAGCCGGAGCTGTCGGATTCAGCGCCAGCACGCTGGCATCGCCGACCCAGGCGAACTCCGCGGTGAACCTTGCCGCGCTGAGCCTGGACAGCGGTCAGCAGCTGTCCGGCATCACCACAGCCCGCATCCAGGCGCGCCAGCTCGCCACCCGCGACTCCTCCCGGGTCCAGCTGGCCGACACGACCACCAAGAAGCAGTCCGCCGCCGCGCAGCTGGCCAAGGCCCGCGCCGCGAAGCTGACCGCCACCCAGGCCCTCACCGCCAAGCGCGCGAACGCGCTGGCCCTCGCCAAGGCCAAGGCCGACGAAGCCGCGAAAACGTCCCGCGAGTCGGCCACCCGCTGCCAGATCCCGCTCACCGGCTACCAGATCACCGCGACCTTCGGCCAGGGCGGCAGCCGCTGGGCCCACAACCACACCGGCCTCGACTTCGCCGCCCCGATCGGCACCCGGGTCAGCTCCGTGATGAAGGGTGTGGTGATCTTCGCCGACTGGGCCGGTCCGTACGGGCGCCAGGTCCGGGTCCGGCACGAGGACGGCACCGTCACCTGGTACAACCACATGTCGAAGTTCAGCGTCTCGGTCGGCGAGACCGTGTACGCCGGTGACCAGGTCGGCGCGGTCGGCATGACCGGCAACACCACCGGCCCGCACATGCACCTCGAAGTACACCCCAACGGCGGCGAGGCGGTCGACCCGGACCCGTGGCTGCGGAACCACTGTGGTCTGAACCCCTACACCGCCGGCTAGTAGCACCTCCGGGCCGGTCAACCCGAGCACCGGCCTGGCCTCGCGGCTAAGCTGCGGCGCATGCGCCCGGCTGCTGGTGAGGTTCTGCACTTCTCCGAAGATCCGACGATCACGACCTTCCGTCCGCACGTCGCGCCCGGCACGATTTCTACGGCCGGCGACAAGGTCACGCCGTACGTCTGGGCTGTCGGCTACGACCGCTCCCCGGACTACTGGTTCCCGCGGCAGTGCCCTCGCGCGATGGCGTGGGTGGGCCCCGCGACGACTCCCGAGGACCGCGACCGCATCATCGGCGCCGGCTCCGGCACCCGCGTGCACGCCGTCGAGTACGGCTGGCTGGACGCGATCCGCTCGGTCGAGCTGTACGCGTACCGGCTGCCGGCCGGCGAGTTCGTCGAGCACGACGCCGCGGTCGTCGCCACGACCGAGGTCCGCCCGCTCGGCCCGGCCGAACGTGTCGGCGACCTGTTCGCGCTGCACGAGGAGGCCGGCATCCAGCTGCGGGTCCTGCGGCGACTGCACGACTTCTGGGCCCAGGCCGTGGCCAGCACCCTCGAGTGGAGTGGCATCCGGATGCGGAACGCCAAGCCATGACGTACGGCGAGGTGGCCGAGGCGGCCTGGGCCTGGGTACGGAATCAGGTCCGGTGGGACGACGACGGGCCGTGGATCCCCGAGGCCGGAGGCGGCGAGAAGCCCGTCGAGTACGTCGACGGCATGCACAGCGGTATCGGCGGGCTCGCGTACACGTTGGCGGAGATCCGTCTGACCCGGCCGTGGACGACCGCCGAACAGGACCTGGCGACGGGGATCGCCGACCGCATCCGTGCCCTCGTTCCGAACGACAGCTCGACCACGTTCTTCGACGGCCAGGTCAGCTCGATCGGGATCCTGAGCGCTCTCGACGAGCCGGGTACGGACACCGCGCTGCAACGGATCCGGGACCTCGCGACCGATGACGGCTGGCCGGAGAGCTTCCTCGACGAGCCGCGGTACGAGCCCGGGGCGTTCGCGAACGACGTCACCCTCGGCAGCGCTGCGGTCCTCCTCGGCGCGGTGTGGGCGATGCACCGTGGCGCGGACGCCTCGGCGCTGGCCTCGCAGGCCGCCGACGTCGTGCTGGGCGAGAAGGAGGAGACCCCTACCGGCGTGAACTGGCAGTTCGTGTCGCGGCGGTTCCGGAGCGACGAGCCGACCGAGATGCCGAACTTCACGCACGGCCTGGCCGGGATCGCGACGGCGTTGGCAGTCGCGGGCATGGACGTCGGCCGGCCCGAACTCATCGACGTGGCACGGCGCGGGGCCGAGCATCTGGTCAGCATCGGAATCAACGACGACAAGGGTTTCCGGGTCGCACGGGTGATCCCATGGGCCGAGCGGCACGGCGACGAGTTCACCTACAACTGGTGTCACGGCGGGGCCGGGACGGCGCTGCTGTTCAGCGCGCTCGAGTACGCCGACGTGAAAGAGGTGGCGAGCGAAACGCCAGCGACGTGGCATCGGCGTTGTCTCGACAGCGTCCGGTACTCCGGGATCCCCGAGCGACTGCACCCGGGCTTCTGGGACAACGACGGGCGCTGCTGCGGTACCGCGGGAGTCGGCGACGCGTTCCTGGACACCGGCGACGGCCGCGACCTGGAGTTCGCCGTACTGATGGGTGACACGTTGCTCGACCATGCGCATCACGAGGGCAGTCACGCGTACTGGCGGTTCATCGAGCATCGCAATGACGATCCGCTGCTGCCGCCCGGGGTCGGGTGGATGCAGGGTGCGGCCGGTATCGCGGCGTACCTGTTCCGACTGCAGCGGGTGCTGGGCGGCGATCAGCGCGCGGTCGAGCGGATGGACAACTGGTGGACGCTCAGACGGTGACGGCGACCGTCCGGGCCTCGGCAAACTCGCAAACGCTGATCCGGACCGCGTAAGGGTCAGCGCTGCCAGACCTCGGCGGTGGTGAGGAACGCGGACGACCCGGGCTTGTCCGGGGAACCGTCGACCTGGACGAATCCCGGCACCGACGCCCCGCCGATCGAGACCGTCGCCGACCGGACCGGGGCGATCACCAGGCTGAGGCTGTGGTTGCCCTCGGCGAGCTGGAAGTTGTCGGTCGCGAACAGCCTCCGGTCGAGTACACCGCCCATCTCGATCTGGATGTCGGCCGCCTTCGCGCTCAGCCCGTCGGCGAGGTTCATCGAGACCTGGACCAGGTCCCGCTCGACGGCCGGCTCGTGCCACGGCAGGCCCTGGACCTCGAGGAACGAGCGGACGAAGTACCGCTCCAGCCACGACGCGAGGTCGACGTCCTCGGAGACCACCCGGACGATCCCGTCGAACCAGAGCACGACCGCCGTACCCGAGCCGCGGATCGACCAGTCGACCATCCAGATCGACGCGTACGCCGTCACCTTGCCGTTCTCGTCGAACAGCCGCAGCCCAGGATTGGCCCCCGCCAGAATGATCCGGCGGCTGTTGCCAGACGACTTGGACATGAGGGAGGACGCTTCCGGGAGGAGGGCGAAGATCCTTGATTGTCTCAATCTCCGGCCCAGATGCAACGCAAACGTCCGAATGCTTGACGCGGAGTTGCCGCTACCCGCGCTCCGCCACGCCGGACGGCAGACTCAGATCTTCTCGACCGGGGCGTAGCGGAGCAGCAGCCGCTTCACCCCTTCGGATCCGAAGTCGATGTCGGCCTGAGCCTGTTGGCCCTCGCCGCGGACCACCACGACGGTGCCCATCCCGAAGGTGTCGTGCACCACCCGATCGCCCGGATTGAGGCTGATCACCGGCTTGTCGGAGGCGGTCCGGCGGGCCGGCTCGTACCGGCTCGGGATGCCGCTGCCGCGGACCGTCCCGGTGCCGGACCAGCGGGTGATCGCGGACTCGTCGCGCCGCCAGTCGAGCAGCTCGGCCGGGATCTCCTCCAGGAACCGCGACGGCGGGTTGTGCTGCGGAGCGCCGTACGCCGAACGCACCGCGGCCCGCGAGATCGCCAGCCGCTGCCGGGCCCGGGTGATGCCGACGTACGCGAGCCGGCGCTCCTCCTCGAGCTCCTTCAGGTCGGTCAGCGAACGGGAGTGCGGGAAGACGCCGTCCTCCATGCCGGTCAGGAACACGACCGGGAACTCCAGACCCTTCGCGGTGTGCAGCGTCATCAGCGTGACCACGCCGTCGGTGGCCGCGTCGGGGATCTGGTCCGCGTCGGCGACCAGCGCGACCCGCTCCAGGAAGGCCTGCAGGTCGGCGGCTTCACCGGCCGCGGTCCGCTCCTCGACGAATTCGCGGGCGACCGAGATGAACTCGTCCAGGTTCTCCAGGCGGGTCTCGTCCTGCGGGTCCGGCGACTTCTGCAGCGTCTCGTAGTACCCCGAGCGGTGCAGCGCGACGTCGAGGATGTCGTCCGGCGGCGCTCCCGAGTCGACCATCGCGGTCAGCTCGTCGAGGATGTCGACGAAGGCCTGGACGGCGTTCGCCGAGCGGGACGCCATCGCCGGCGCGTCCTGGGCCCGGCGCATCGCGGCCGCGAACGAGATCCGGTCCCGCTGGGCCAGCGCTTCGATCGCCGCCTCGGCGCGGTCGCCGATCCCGCGCTTCGGCTCGTTCATGATCCGGCGGAGCGAGACGGTGTCCTCCGGGTTCACCAGCACGCGCAGGTACGCGAGCGCGTCGCGGACCTCCTTGCGCTCGTAGAACCGGACGCCGCCGACCACCTTGTACGGATGGCCGGTCCGGATGAAGACTTCCTCGAAGACCCTGGACTGCGCGTTGGTTCGGTAGAAGACCGCCACGTCGGACGGCTTGATCCCGTCGGCGTCGGTCAGCCGGTCGATCTCGTCCGCGACGAACTGCGCCTCGTCGTGCTCGTTGTCGGCGACGTACACCGCGATCTGCTCGCCCTGGCCCTGGTCTGACCAGAGGTTCTTCGCCATCCGGCCCTCGTTGCGGGCGATCACCGCGTTGGCCGCGGTCAGGATCGTCTGGGTGGAGCGGTAGTTCTGCTCGAGCAGGATCGTCTCGGCGCCGGTGAAGTCCTCCTCGAAGGCGAGGATGTTGCGGATGGTGGCGCCGCGGAACGCGTAGATCGACTGGTCCGAGTCGCCGACCACCATCAGCTCGGCCGGCGGCGCCGTCGGGCCGTTGCCATCTGAATTGTTGATGGCGGCCGGGTCCTCGCCGCAGAGCTCGCGGATCAACGTGTACTGCGCGTGGTTGGTGTCCTGGTACTCGTCGACGAGCACGTGACGGAACCGGCGGCGATAGTACTCACGGACCTCGGGGAAGGCCTGCAACAGGTTGACCGTGGTCATCAGCAGGTCGTCGAAGTCGAGCGCATTGGCCTGGGCCAGGCGCTCCTGGTACGTCCGGTAGCACTCGGCGTAGGTCTCCTCGAGATGGTTCTCGGCCTTCGCCGCCGCCGTCTCGTGGTCGATCAGCTCGTTCTTCTGGGTGCTGATCCAGTTCAGCACGGCGCGCGGGTTGTACCGCTTGACGTCGAGGTCGAGCTCGCGGCAGACCAGCGTCATCAGCCGGCGCGAGTCGGTGTCGTCGTAGATCGAGAACGTCGAGCTGATCCCGAACCGCTTGATGTCGCGGCGCAGGATCCGCACACACGAGGAGTGGAACGTCGAGACCCACATCAGCTTCGCCCGCGGCCCGACCAGCTCGACCACCCGCTCGCGCATCTCCGCGGCGGCCTTGTTGGTGAACGTGATCGCCAGGATCGAACCGGGGTGCACGTCGCGGGCCGCCAGCAGGTAGGCGATCCGGCGGGTCAGCACCCGCGTCTTGCCCGAGCCCGCACCGGCCACCACCAGCAGCGGCTTGCCGGCGTGCACCACGGCCGCGCGCTGCTGCGGATTCAGCCCCTCGAGCAGCGAATCCGGGTCGGTCCGGGACGTCTTCGGCTCCTCCAGCGGCACTGGAAGCTCATCAGGCGAGAACAATGTGGTCATCACTCAACACCTTAGGCGCTCCGCCCGACACTTTCCGAACACAGCTCGTCGGGTAACCCACCTGACACCGGTTCCCCCGGGACCTAGGGTGCTCGGCATGGATCTGACCGGCAGGTACGACGACCTCCTCAACCGGGTGGAAGCACTGTACGAAGAGGACAGGTTCCACGAGGCGGCCGAGGTGCTCGACGCCGGCAGCGGCGGACTCGAGGCGTGGGTGGCCGAGCTAGGGCATTTGAAGGCCTGCCTGCTGGGCGCGGGCGGTGATGCCGACGGGGCGCTGCGGACGCTGCAGGAGGCGAGCGCGGCGGGCGCGTGGTGGCTGCCGGGGATCCTCCTCGAGGACGACGACCTGGCCGGGCTGCGCGGTCGACCGGAGTTCGACGAGTTGGTCGCGGTGTCCGGGGCGCGGGTCGCCGACGATCCGGAGCCGGCGCTGATCGCCGTACCCGACCGGCCGGCGCTGGGCGTGGTGGTGGCGCTGCATGGGGCCGGGCAGACGGCTGTCCACGCCCGGCAGGACTGGGCCGGTGTGCTGGACCGCGGCTACGCGCTGGTTTGTGTGCAGTCGTCGCAGCGGATGTCGTCGAACTACCGGTCGTGGCCGGACCAGGAGCGGGCCGTAGCCGACATCAGCCACGCGTTGGACGTGCTGCCCGTCGAGCTGCACGACGTCCCGATGATCGCGGCCGGGTTCTCGGCCGGCGGACGGGCCGCGCTGAACTGGGCGCTGACCGCGCAGCCGACGCCGGTCGCCGGGGTGCTCGTGCTCGCGCCCGCTCTGCGTGAGCTACCGGCCACCGCGGCCGGAACGTTGTCGCCAGCAACGATCTGGATCGGGGACGACGACGACCTGCGCGAGGTCGTCGAAGGCGCGGCCGGGCAGCTCGAAGGCTTCGGCTGCACGATCGAACGGATACCGGGACTGGGACACTCGTTCCCGGCCGACTTCGACGACCGGTTAAGAGGCCTGGCGGGTCAGATGTAGCACCACGGGTGTAGGCCCGCCGATCCAGAGCAGCTTGGCGTTGTGGTCGTCGTACGTCGTGATGCGCAGACCCGGGACGCCCTCGATCTGGCCTTCGTGGTCCTTCGCCGCCAGGTGGGCGACGACGTCGGCCAGCTCCGGGCCGTCCATCCACTCGATCCGGGCGAGGTCGGGGCGTGCCTGCCACATGTCGACCCAGGCGGCCGGATCCTCGCTGAACAGCGTCGTACGCAGGATCATCGACGCCGCGCCGAGCAGCGTCGCCGCCGGGGTCGCCGTCAGTTCCAGCAGGGTGCGCTCCTGCGCGGTCAGGTCGTCAGTCAGAATCACCCGCAGGAGATTGCCACAGGATCAGCTTTGCTGTGGGCAGACTTGCCGTGAGCAGAAAAGCTGGGGTTCGGCGTTCCGCCCGGGTCACTGTTGATGGCATGGCAGAAGACATGAAACCGCCGATGTTCAACGAGACCGCCCGGCAGCGGCTGCTCGGGCAGCGGATCGTCGTCCTGGACAGAGTCCTCGACGACGACATCGGGACCCTGCTGGCCACCCAGATCATGACGCTGGCGGCCGAGGACCCCGAGACCGACATCGCGTTCTGGATCCACTCGCCCGGCGGCTCGGTGCCGTCGATGCTCGCGATCCGCGACGTGATGCGGATGGTGCCGTGCGACGTGTCGACGCTGGCGATCGGGCTGGCCTGCAGCGCGGGGCAGTTCCTGCTGTCCGCCGGTACGCCGGGCAAGCGCTACGCGCTACGGCATGCGCGCGTGCTGATGCACCAGGGCTCGGCCGGGATCGGCGGCTCCGCGGTGGAGATCGAGATCCAGGCCAACGACCTGCGGCACATCCGCGACACCGTGCTCGGGCTGATCGCCGACGACACCGGCCAGCCGTTCGAGACGGTGCACGAGGATTCGCTGCACGACCACTGGTACACCTCTGAGCAGGCCCGCGAGTACGGCTTCATCGACCACGTCGTCGAGTCGTTCGAGCAGGTCATGCCCAAGAAGAAGGAGGAGGTGGCGGCATGAGCAGCTACACGATCCCGAACGTGATCGCCCAGCATCCGCGCGGCGAGCGGATCATGGACGTCTACTCGCACCTGCTCAGCGAGCGCATCATCTACCTGGGTACGGCGATCGACGCCGGCGTCGCGAACGCGCTGATCGCACAGCTCCTGCACCTCGAGGTCGACAAGCCGGAGCAGGAGATCAACCTGTACATCAACTGCGAGGGCGGCGACATGACCGCGATGCTCGCGATCTACGACACCATGCAGTACATCCAGTCGCCGGTCGCGACGTTCTGCGTCGGCCAGGCGATCTCGGCCGGGGCGGTGCTGCTGGCCGGAGGCGCCGCCGGGCGTCGCGCCGTACTGCCGCATGCCCGGGTCGTACTGCACCAGCCGGCCGCGCGTGGTCAGGGCACGATCCCGGACCTGATCCTGCAGGCCGACGAGGTGGTGCGGGTCCGCAGCCAGGTCGAGACGATCCTCGCGCGGCACACCGGGCAGACGATCGAGCAACTGCGCCACGACACCGATCGCGACCACGTGCTGACCGCGGAAGGCGCCAAGTCGTACGGGCTCGTCGATCACGTGATCAGCGAGCGGCTCGCGGTCCCCGCGCTCGCCTAGCCGGCGGCCTCGAGCACCTTGTCGGCGACGGCGGCGTGGTGGGCTTGGTCGGCGGTGGGACGGCCGACCCGGTTGGTCAGGTACGCGTACGTGATCTGGCGATCCGGGTCGGCCCACCCGATGCAGCAGTTGCTTCCGTTGTGACCGAACGTCCGCGGGCTGCTCAGCGAGCCGAGCGACGTCGACGCGCCTTCGATCCACCGCGGTCCGCCTAGCTGGAACCCTTGCGACCAACGGATCGGCGCCCGCGCCGTCCGGTCGACATCGCCTTCGCTGCTCGGCTCGCACGCCACCGCGAGCGTCTCCGGCCTCAGCAGTCCGCCGCCGAGCAAGGCCTGGTAGAACGTGGCCAGGTCGCGCGCGGTGGTCGAGATCCCGGCAGCGGGTACGACGGCCTCGCGCGTGCTGCGCCGATTCACGACGGACTGGATGAACGGCCCGAGCGGACCGGCGGCCCGGATCGGCACGTACCGGTCCCAGCCGTCGGCGGGCAGTCCGAGGTACGTGTCGCTGACGCCGAGCGGCTCCAGGACGAATCGTCCTACCAGCTCGTGGATCGGGACCCCGCTGCAACGCCGCGCGACCTCGCCGAGGATGAACCCGAACGCGAGCGGGCTGTACGCGACGGTGCCGAGCGGCCAGCGGGGCTTGGCCTCCTCGATCCGCCGGAGCGAACGGTTCCAGTCCGTCATCGCGCGGGCCTCACCGACGTACGAGCCGGCGTGCGAGACTCCGGACCGGTGCCGCAGTACATGGCGGACGGTGATCTCCCGCTTCCCGTTCTCCCCGAACTCCGGCCAGTACGCCGCGACCGCGTCGTCGAGGTGGAGCCGCCCGGACTCGACGAGCTGGTGGATCACCACCGCGAGGTACGGCTTGCTCGCGGAGAAGAGCCAGAACAATGCGCTCGGTGCACATCCGAAGGACCGGTCGACGACCACCTGACCATGGCGAACGACGCACAGCTGCCCAACAGCGCCGCGAGCCTCGATCAACTCAATCGCTTGTATCAGCCCGGCGGGATCGAGGCCGGCGTCCTGCGGATCGCACGTGCCACCGAACTCCATGAATTCAACTGTGCCCGTCCGGGCAAACGGTTAGGGTCGTGAACGTGACAGTGCCTGAGGCGAATCCGCGGCCGGACAGTGAGATCGAGCGGGTGCTGGTGGTCGTCGCGCACCCGGACGACATCGACTTCGGCGGGGCCGGGACGGTCGCGTTGTGGACCAAGGCCGGTATCGAGGTGCACTACTGCATCGTCACCGACGGGCAGGCGGGTGGCTTCGAGCCGGAGCGCGATCGCGCCGAGATTCCCGCCGTCCGACGGGCCGAGCAGACGGCCGCCGCGGAGCATGTGGGGGTTCACGACCTGCACTTCCTCGGGCACATCGACGGCTCGGTCGAGCCGACGGCCGAGCTGGTGCGCGACATCAGCCGGGTGATCCGCACAGTCCGTCCGCAGCGGCTGCTCACGCAGTCGCCGGAGCGCGTGTGGTCCCGTCTCCAGGTCTCCCACCCGGACCACCTGGCCGCGGCCGAGGCGGCGGTGCGGGCGTTCTACCCGGCGGCCGGCAACCCGTACGCGTACACCGATCTGGCCGAAGAGGCCTGGGACGTCGGCGAGCTGTGGATGATGGACCACCCGGACATCAATCACCACGTCGACATCACCGACACGTTCGACCAGAAGCTGGCCGCGCTGATGTCCCACACCAGCCAGCACCGCGACCCCGAGGGCCTGCTGACGGGGATCCGGGCCAACTTCGCCCGCGTCGCCGCCGCCGCCGGCTTCCCGCCCAACCACTACGCCGAAGCGTTCACCGTCATCCGGATGCGCTAATCGGTTGCCGGGGCCGGTTCCAGCCGGGATGGTTCGACCATGACTATCTCCTACACCGTGGTCGGCGACGGGCCGGCGGTCCTGCTGGTGCACGCCGGGGTCGCCGACGCCCGCATGTGGTCCGCCCTGGTGGAAGACCTCCGCGACGACCACCAGGTGATCACGCTCGACCTGCGTGGGTACGGCGAGACGCCGCTCGAGGCGGGAGCGAAGTACTCCGATGCGAGTGACGTGCTCGCGGTCCTGGACGAGGTCGGCGCCGGCGCGGTGTCTGCCGTCGGGGCGTCGTACGGCGGATACGTCGTGCAGCAGGTGGCGAGCCGGGAACCGAAGCGGTTCGCCCGCGTCGTCCTCCTGTGCGCACCCACCGACAACGTCGAGCCGGACGAGGAGCTCCGCGCCCTCTGGGCCGAGGAGAACGCCCTGATCGACGCCGGCGACGTAGCCGCCGCCACCGAGCTGACCGTAAATCGCTGGATCGGCCCCGACGCCACTGCCGACGCCCGCAACCTCCTCCGCACCATGCAACGCCATGCGTACGACGTGCAGATCCCCGCCGGGGACGTCGACAACGAGGAGTGGCCGGTCGAGCCCGAGCGGATCACCGCTCCCGTCTGGCTCGTCACCGGCTCCCACGACTTCCGCTTCTTCACCGACAGCGCCGACTACCTCGCCGAGCGCCTCCCCACCTCAGAACGCATCGACCTCCCGTGGGCAGGCCACCTCCCCCTCCTGGAACGCCCCACCGAAACCACCACCCTCATCCGAACAGCCCTCACCGAAGAGGTCTGAATGTAAGACGGACCCCGGCCGAGGGCCGGGGTCCGTCTGTTGAGTGGTTGGTCAGTCGGCCAGGGCGCCCATCGGGTCCCAGGCCGGGAGGACGATGGGCTCGTCGTCCAGGCGGGCCTGGAGCTCGGCAGGCAGCGCGGAGCGGCGGACGGCGATTTCGAAGACGTGCTCGCCGAACCAGGAGTCGTTCATGGTCCAGAAGCCGCTGTCGGCCTTCTCGTCGCCCCAGCTGTTCTCGACCCGCCAGCGCCGCGGCTTGCCGTCGACCAGGTCGACACCGGTGAACAGCATCGCGTGGGTCATCAGCGTCTCGTGGTGCACCAGGCGCTCGGCCTTGTCCAGCGTGAACTCGGTGTCGTAGACCGAGCCGTAGTCGTACAGCTTGGCGTCCCAGAAGCCCAGGTCGGAGTTCATCTGCTTGCCGACGTCGCACCCGAACCAGACCGGCTCGCCGCCGACGATCGCGTCCTGGGTGAGCTGCTTCATCAGGTCGATCTCGACGTTCAGGTACACCACCGGCGGGGCGTCGACGACGTTGCCGAGGTAGTCGACCGTGAAGGTCTTGCCGGCCGGGCTGGTCGAGCGCGGGTCGTGCACGAGGCAGACGTAGTCGTCGACCGGCAGCTGCACGTACGCCGCCGCGAACTCGAGCGGCGTGGTCCACCCGTCGCGGTGGAAGCCCTTGTCGGAGTCCTTCCACTGCCACAGGAACTTCTGCGGCGGCGTACCGAGGTGGATGCTCAGCACCCGGTGCACGGTGGTCAGGATCTCCCGCTTGCGCTCGCGGCGCGCCTCGTCACCCTCCAGCGCCCGCAGGTCGCGCGCGCCCTGGCGGAGCACCTTGCGCAGGGCGTCGTTGAGCTGGCCGGTCGCCGACGAGCTCTCGGTCTCGGGCATCGCCGCCTTCGGCACCAGGCCGTGCTTGCGGACGATGGCGATGAACATGTTCCACTGGCCGCCGTCGCTGATCGGGTCGGACAGCAGGTGCGCCACCGTCCGGTCGTCGGCGTCCCGGCCGGCGGTCTCGATCATCGCCTCGAGGAAGAAGTTGGCCCGCTCGAACTTGTCCCAGAACAGCACGTAGTTCTGCGAGAACTCGAAGTCCTTGACCCCGAGCTTCCCGGCCGCGCCGACCCGGAGCAGATTCAGCCCGGCGAACATCCAGCACCGGCCGCTCTTCTTCTGGTTCGTGACCTTCCAGTCGTCGAGAAGATTCGACACCGAATGGTCGATCGAGGTGACGACCTGACGGTCGAGGGCGATGCTGTTGACCGGCGTCTGCGTGACGGCGTTCTGCATCACCCGGTATTGCGGGTTCGACGCGAACTCCTTCTCGAAGAGCGCGAGCTGATCGGCTGTGAGATTCCGCTCCATAAGAGTCGACGGTATAACAGCCGCCAAGCCGGGACCGCCGGAACCGGGGTGGCGAATCCATGCCCTGGCCGAAACACGCCACCGCTGGACGCTTGCGCTACGCTAGTTGAAAACGACATTCAACAAAGGAGCAGCGCGATGGCCCGACGCCCGGCCCCGACCGGCAAGCGCAAGCCGAAGCAGAATCCGCTGGACCGCGACGGCATCACCTACATCGACTACAAGGACACCGCGCTGCTGCGCAAATTCATCTCCGACCGCGGCAAGATCCGCTCCCGCCGGGTCACCGGACTGTCGGTCCAGCAGCAGAAGCAGGTCGCCCGCGCGATCAAGAACGCCCGCGAGATGGCCCTCCTGCCCTACACCTCCGCCGGCCGCTGACCCCTGGTTCAGCCGGACCGCGGATCAGACCAGGCGGCGGTCGGTTGCCCAGCGGGTCAGTTCGTGGCGGTTGGACAGCTGCAGCTTGCGCAGTACCGAGGAGACGTGGGTCTCGACCGTCTTCACCGAGATGAACAGCTCCCGGGCGACTTCCTTGTACGCGTAGCCGCGCGCGATCAGGCGCAGTACCTCGCGCTCGCGCTGCGACAGGCGGTCCAGGTCCTCGTCGACCGAGGCGATGTCGATCGCGCCCGAGAAGGCGTCCAGCACGAAGCCGGCCAGCCGCGGCGAGAAGACCGCGTCGCCGTCGGCGACCCGGTTGATCGCGTCGATCAGCTCGGTGCCGGAGATGTTCTTGGTGACGTACCCGCGAGCGCCGGCCCGGATCACCCCGATCACGTCCTCGGCCGCGTCCGAGACCGACAGCGCGAGGAACTTGATGTCCGGGTGCCGCTGGTGCACCTGCTTCATCACCTCGGTGCCACCGCCGCCGGGCAGGTGGACGTCGAGCAGCACGACGTCCGGCTCGGCGCCGACGATCGCCTTGACCGCGGTGTCGACGTCGGATCCCTCCCCGACGATGTCGACCGAGGCGCCGATCTCGCTGCGTACCCCGGCCCGGAACATGTCGTGATCGTCGACGACGACAACGCGCCTGCTGCTCATCTGTCCATCTCCAGTCGCACTTCGGTGCCAGTCTCCGGATCGGACCGCACTGTTGCGCGGCCGCCGTGCCGTTCCATCCTGCCCATCACACTGTGCCGCAAGCCGAGCCGGTCGTCCGGCACCTCGTCGACGACGAACCCCTTGCCCCGGTCGCGGACGAACATCTCCACCCGGTCGCCGTCCACCTCGACGAACACGTCGATCTTGGCGGCGCCCGAGTGCTTGGCCGCGTTCACCATCGACTCGCGCGCGGCCCGCACCATCGACGACAGCGGCTCGGTCAGGTCGCAGTCGCCGACCGTGATCACCTCGATCGGCACGCCGTGCGAGTCCTCGACCTCGGCCGCGGCCCGCTTCGCCGCGCCGGCGATGGTCTGGTCGGCCGTGTCGTCCTCGTCGTACAACCAGGACCGCAGCTCGCGCTCCTGCGAGCGCGCCAGCCGGGCCACTGCCTTCGGGTCGTCGGCCTGCTTCTGGATCAGCGCCAGCGTCTGCAGCACCGAGTCGTGCAGGTGCGCTGCCATGTCGGCGCGCTCCTGGGAGCGGACGCGCTCGGCGCGCTCCGAGTTCAGGTCGCGGCTCAGCCGGTGCACCCACGGCCCGGCGATGACGCCGATACCGACGACGGCGAGCAGCAGCGCGATCAGTACGTCGCCGACCATCGAGAGCCGGCCGTTCTGGACCAGGAACAGGGTGACCGCGGTGCCGATCAGGATCAGGCCGACGGCGATCCGGATCAGCGACTTCCAGCCGCCCTTGCCGAGCACCAGGCCGAGGATCGGGACCCGGATGTCCTGCGTCCACTTGTCCTTCTGGTTCTCGTCCGCCTGCCGCCAGATCAGCGCGAGACCGGTCGCGGCGAACACCAGCGGCCAGAACAGCTTGCCGGCGATCCCGAACCCGGCCACCTGCAGGAGGATCAGCAGCCCGATCCCGATGGCTACGAGCGCGGGGAGCTGGCCGCGGCTCTTCTCCCGCTTCCGCTCCTTCGCCTCGGTCACCGGCGCGGGCGGCTCGTCGGAGCGCATTCCGCTGCGCGTGTGCGCGGCCAGGCCGGGCGCGGCCGGCATGGTCTCCGGCGCCAGCGGCATCAGGAACCACAACGCCGCATAGATCAGTACGCCGAAGCCGCCGAACACCGTGGTCGCGATCAGCACCAGCCGTACGACGGTGTCCGACACGCCCAGGTGGTCCGCGATCCCGCCTGCCACACCGGCGACGACACGACCCTCGGTACGCCGGTACGCCCGGCGCGGCGGGTCGGCGGGCTGCCGGGGCGGATACGTCGGACCGGGCTGATGGGACTGGCCGTTGGGAGGCGGCGTCCATGGGCCACGGGCGGCATACTCCGCGGCCATCCGCGCGGCGTAGGCGGCGTACGGGCCTTGGTACTGCCCCGGGCCCTCCGGACCCCAGCCTTTGTAGCGCCACGACTCCTGACCGGACTGTCCAGACTGCCCAGGCTGCCCGGACTCACCCGCCTGCCCCGCCTGACCCGCCTGCGCAGGCGTCGGCTCGGGCCGGCCTCCGTTCGTGGAGGTCCCGCCCGGCGGCGCGGCTGCTGGTTGGCTCATCACCACGATCGTCACATGTGGACGGGCCGCACACCAGCAGGCTTGTCCCGGGCCGCCTCCTCAGCGACCGCCCGCTTGGCTCAGGGTCGGCTCGGGGAGAACCCCGAAACCCCGTCCGGCCCCGGCCGGACTCGGGGGGCCGTCAGGGTGCATCCCGATGTTCCGCGCCGGACCGGGGTGTGAGTATCGATGACATGGAGCAGAACCAGAGTGGACCCGGTGGGTTCGACCGCGACCGCCTGCAGAACCCGCAGACCTGGCGGCGCAGCAGGTCGGACCGCTGGGTCGCCGGTGTCTGCGGCGGCATCGGCCGCGCGCTGAACATCGACCCCGTGCTGATCCGCGTGGTGATGGCCGTACTGATCATCAGCGGCCCCGGGATCATCTTCTACATCGCCGCCTGGGTCCTGATGCCGGACGAGGGCAGCGACCGCTCCGCCGCGCAGGGTCTGCTCGGTGACCGGATCCGGCCCGACCACCCGTGGCTGTGGCCGGTCGTCATCGGGGCCTGCATCTTCGCCGCGATCGCGATGATGTCGTCGTTCGACTTCGGCCGGTTCGTGCCCGGGCCGCTGATCGTGCTCGCGGTGATCTGGGTGATCGCCAAGCAGCGCAAGAACGGCGGTCGCGGCCGCCGGAGCCAGCAGTGGACGGGCGGCCCGAACGCCAACTGGACCGGCCAGGGCACGAACTGGACCGGTCGCCCGCAGGACACCACGCCCCCGGCCGACGCCGGTCAGCAGACCACCACGGCGTACACGCCTCCCGAGGCGCCCCGGTACGACCCGTCAGCTCCCCCGACGGGTCCGTCGTCCTCGGCCACACAGCGACCCCAGGACCGCACCGTCGAACCGGTCCAGCCTGTGTGGACCGAGGACGACCCTCTCGGCCTGTACGTCGACGAGCCGGCCGGCGCCACCTCGCCGGTCGGCACCAAGCCCAGCGGACCGCCCGCCAAGGGCATGCGCGGGATCAAGTCGATCGTCGTCGTGCTGACGGGTCTCGCCATCGGCATCGCCGCGCTGGCGGGCGCCTCCACGGCGACGATGCTGGTGATCGGCCTGGCCACCCTCGGCGCGGGCATGCTGCTCGGCGGTTTCGTCGGCCGCACGCTGGCGCTGCTACCGCTGGGCATCCTGCTCGCGGTCGGCGCGGTGGCGAGCACGGTGTTCCCGAACGTGCCACGCAACTTCGCCGACACCAACTACGTCGCGCCCGCCAGCCAGACCATCACCGCGACCGGGACGAGCTACCAGTTCGACGCCGGGTCGGTGCACCTGGACCTGACCCAGGCGAAGTTCGGCCCGGGCGCGAAGGTCGACGTGCACGGCGGCGCCGGCGAAGTGATCGTCAAGCTGCCCCCGAACGTCGACGTGACCGGCAACCTGTCGGCCGAAATGGGAGACGTGGCCTTCCTCGACCAGAACCAGGACGGCCATAATGCCGAGCTGAACCTCAACGACCTCGGCACGGACGGCAAGGCCGGCCCGCAGCAGGTCACCCTGGACCTGGACGTCAGGCTGGGCAGTATCAAGGTGGAGCGCGGATGAGCCAGCAGCCACGAAAGACCAAGGCGGATGTGCCCGGCGTGGTGGCCGGGACCGTCCTGACCGGCGCCGCCACGATCTGGATGCTGACCGAGAACGGCGTCCTGCAGACCGACGACCTCGGCGTCACCAGCGCCCTGCTCCTGGTCACCGCGGGCCTGCTCGGCCTGGCCGCCTCCCACCGCAACTAATTCGATCGACGGCGCGTACGCCGTTGCCTAGGCTCACCGCCATGACCAGCCCGGAGGCCGACAGACCGTAACCACCGATGACTTGTTCCATCGATGGTTCACGGGAGTATTTCCATGCCTTTCGTGCTGTACCTGCTCGGCCTGGCCGTGTTCGCCCAGGCAACCTCTGAATTCATGCTCTCCGGGCTCGGCCCGGACATCGCCCAGGACCTGGGCGTCTCGATCCCGGCTGCAGGCTGGCTGACGTCCGCGTTCGCGCTCGGCATGATCGTCGGCGCCCCGGCGATCGCCCTCCTCGGCGCCCGCTGGCCTCGCCGACGGACGTTGCTGGTGACGCTGACCGTGTTCCTCGCGGTCCACGTGATCGGCGCGCTGACCACCAGCTTCACGGTTCTCCTCATCACCCGGGTCCTGGCCGCTCTGGCGAACGCGGGATTCCTGGCCATCGCACTCGCCACCGCGACCGGCCTGGTCCGTCCGGACGCCAAGGGTCGCGCGACGTCGGTCCTGCTCGGCGGTACGACGCTCGCGTGCATCGTCGGCGTACCGGCGGGCGCCCTGCTCGGCGCGCATCTCGGCTGGCGATCCGCGTTCTGGGCGGTGGCGATCATCTCGCTGCCGACGCTGATCGCGATCCGGCGTTCGGTCCCGGCCCGCGGCACCGGCCCGACCACGATCGGGCGGTTCCGGATCGGTCCGCGGCTCGGCGTAGTGCTGCTCCTCGGCGCCCTCGTCAACGGGGCGACGTTCTGCTCGTTCACGTACCTGGCGCCGGTGCTCACCGAGGTGACCGGTCTCGGCGTGGGCTGGGTGCCACCCATGCTCGCGGTCTTCGGGCTCGGCTCGTTCGCCGGCGTGACCGTCGCCGGCCGGTACGCCGATCGCGGCAGCCGGCTCCTCACACTGGTTGCCGGTGGCATCTTGCTGCTCGGATGGTGCGCGTTCGCGCTGACCGCCGCACACGTCGTACCGACCGTGGTTCTGGCCTTCCTGCAAGGCGCGCTGTCCTTCGCGGTCGGCTCGACGCTGATCGCGTACGCGCTGTACGCCGGGGCCGAGTCACCCGTCCTGACAGGTGGACTCGCCACCGCGGCGCTGAACGTCGGAGCCGCTGCCGGGCCCGTCCTCGGCGGGCTCGCGATCGGGGCGGCCGGGTACCGCGGGCCGCTGTGGGTCAGCGCAACGCTCGTGGGCACGGCGGTATGTGTGGCGGGCGGCTCGGTTAGGCTTGTTCACCGCGAGGGGCCTGGATAAGCGGTCCCGTGGTCGAGGAGTTCTGATGGTGCGCGGCACCGTGAAGTGGTTCAACGCCGACAAGGGCTACGGCTTTCTTGCCGTCGAGACCGGCGGCGACGGCAACGACGTCGACGACGTGTTCGTGCACTGGAGCAAGATCGTCTCCGACGGGTACAAGACCCTCGAGGACGGCCAGCCGGTCGAGTTCCAGATCGTCGACGGGCCGAAGGGCCGGGAAGCCGACGCCGTCACCCCGATCTGACCGGCGGTCCGGTCCGCCAACCGATAACCTGACGTCTCACCAGGTGAGGGGTTGAGACGTGACAGAGCCGGTACCCGTGATCCGCAAGCTCGAGCATGCGCTGGCCGACGACGACTTCGCCTGGTCCCTGCTGCTCGTCGGCGAGGATCAGACCGACAAGCTCGCGACCCTGACCGGCGATCTACGCGGCCCGTTCTCCGACTCCGGGGACGGCAAGCAGATCACCTCCGGCTTCTCGTACTGGGGCATCGGCCCGACCATCGCCTGGGCGAACGCCACCAACGACCCGTTCTACCTGGTCATGAAGGCGGGCGCGGAGTCGTTCCTGCGGCACTGGCGCAAGGTCCGCCCGCACGTCGAGAACGGCGGCTTCCACCTGGTCAGCCTCGGCGTCGGCACCGGCGTGAAGGACCGCACGATCCTCAGCGACATGCGCCGGCAGAACCGGGACATGTACTACATCCCGGTCGACATGAGCTCGGAGATGCTGCGGATGGGCACCCTGGAGCCCGTCCGCAGCGCCCGGTTCCCGGTGTCCCAGGTGCTGCCGGTGCAACTGGACTTTTCGATCACCGACAACATGGACGAGCTGGCGCAGATGCTGGCCCGGCTGGTCGGCGACGACCCGATCCTGTTCACCCTCACCGGCAACACGCTGGCCAACTTCGAGAGCGACGAGGAGCTGCTCAGCACTCTCACCCGGGTGCTGCGGCCGCAGGACCGGCTGCTGCTCGAGGTGGCCAGCACCACCCGGCTGGACCAGGCGTCGGCGGACGCGGCCGCCGACGAGTACCACCAGACCCGGGCGTTCGCGGAGTTCGTCACCAGCGCCCTGCGCTACAACACCGACCTCAAGATCAACAACGACCGGGTCAAGTTCATCGGCCAGGTCGAGGACGACGACGCGCTGCTGGTGAAGATCCTCTGGCAGAACGACACCGACGACGAGATCCGGATGGAGCTGCCGGACCACACCGAGGTCGTGCTGCCGATCGGCGACACGATCCGGCTCTATACCACCCGCAAGTACTCCACCAACCGGCTGAAGCGGCTCACCGAGGCCTGCCAGCTCACCCCGGTCGAGGCGATCCAGTCCCAGTTCCGGTACACCCGCCGTCCGAACCCGTTCGGCCTCGAGCTCCTGCTGCTCGCCCCGGAGGCGGCCGGCCAGACGGCGCACAGCCTCGCCGACGACATCTGGGCGACATGACCCGTCCGTTCTGGACGGCGTACCGGCGGACCGTCGTCAGCGTGGTGACGTACGGGCTGCTCGGGGTGGCGTTCGTGCTCGGCGTGATCTGGTTCTTCTGGCCGGAGAACTCGCACTGGGAGCCGGCCGTCAACTCACTCACTCTCGTCGCGGGGCTGACCGGGATCTTCGTCGAGCGCCTCACGGCGGAGGCGGAGCGGCGTACCGAAGTACTGCGGGCCGTCGTGGACGAGCTGCAGGAGAACACCAGGCTGCTCAACGACGACCGGTTCTCGCCGGACGCGCCGACCTCGCGGCAGGTGTATCCGCGGCTGGTCGTGTCCGCGGTCGACCTCGCGCTGGTGTCCGGCGCACTCGGACTGCGCCGGGACGCCGACCTGGTCGGACTGCTGCACCGCTGGCGGGACACCGTCCACCTGTTCAACCGCAGACTCGACCTGACCGAGATCAGCACCTTCTCGAACACGATCTCACCGGCCGAGCTGGCCGCCTTCCACCGCGCGCTGCACCGCGAGAACAGCTACTTCGCCGCCACTCGGGAGAAGCTGCAGCACCTGCTCGCGAACCTCCCGCCGGCTTAACGGCTGAGGCCGAAACCGGAGCTTCTGCTGCCAGAAGTGGCAAATTGCGGCGAAGCGTTGACTTCCCGATGCCGTCAGCGCTTCACTTTCGGACAGGACCGTAAATACGGCACCCCGGAGGCATCGCATGCGATCAGCCCGCTCGCTCATCGCGGTGGCACTCGCCGCCGTACTCGTCACCACTCTGACCACTCCCGCCGCCCAGGCCGGCCATCACCCGCCGACAGCCACCGTGACCTCGTTGGGCGTTCCGCTGTCCGACGTACTGCTGATCGGCGGCACCGTCGCACCCGGCCCGAACGGCAAGACCGCGATCTGGAACGTGTCCAGCGGCAGCCCGGCGTACCTGAACGCCATCGACCCGGCCACCGGCGACAGCCTGCTGTCCGCGGCGCTGCCCGGGGCCGACGGCAGCTACGCGGTCGCCGCCGCGCCGGACGGCACCATCTACGCCGGCACCTACAACAACGGCCACCTGTACCGGCTGAAGCCCGGCGCGACCACCGCGGAGGACCTCGGCCGGCCGCTCGCCTCCGAGACGTTCATCCTGCGGATCACCGTCGACGAGCAGGGCAACGTGTACGGCGGCACGTACCCGCACGGGAGGGTGTTCAGTTACGACCACCAGACCGGCGCGGTGCGCGACTACGGCACGATCAAGGCCGGCCAGGGCTATGTGAAGAGCATCGACTACGCGAACGGCAAGCTCTACACGGGCACCGAGCCGGACGCGTACTTCTCCGAGGTCGACGTGGCCACCGGCGCGGTCACCGAGATACCGGCGCCGCCCACGATGGGCGACCCGAAGGACAAGGTCGTGTACGACCTCAACGTCCGCGGCGGCCGTGTGTACACCCGGGTCAGCACCGCGTTCCCCGGCCCGATGTACGTCTGGGACATCGCGTCCAGGACCTGGGTCGACGAGATCCAGAACGAGCACGGCCTGGACATCTCGCCGATCGGCGCCGACGGCTCGCTCTACATGATCCAGGCGAGTGAGCTGAAGAAGTACGACCCGGCCACCAAGACCCTGACCGGGACCGGCCTGACCTTCACCGGCCGGATCCAGAACGCCCGCTCGATCGGGTACGCCGACCTCGACCTGCCCGACTACCCCGGGACCAGCGTCGTCGGCACCCTGTGGCGCGGCGAGGAGTTCCGGTACAACCCGCAGACCGGCAAGTCCGAGATCTTCCAGACCAAGGTACGGCGGGAGCCGATCGAGATCCTGTCCGTCGCCGGCGGCAAGAACAACATCTACGCCGGCGGCTTCCTCAACGGCGGCGTGTCCGTCGTCAACCCGGACACCGGCGCGACGACGTTCAACCGGTTCTCGCAGGTCGAGGCGCTGATGGAGGGCTCCGACGGGAAGGTCTGGATCGGCGCCTATCCGGAGGCCCGCCTCTACTCCTACGACACGTCGAAGCCGTGGAGCAGCCCGGAGTACTCCCCCGGCCCGCCCGGGACGCCGGACAACCCCGTGCAGGCGCTCAACCTCAAGCCGGACCTGTTCCAGACCCGCGCCCGGGCGCTGGCCGAGGTGAACGGCAAGATCGCGGTCGGCACCGTCCCGGACGGCGACCGGCTGGGCGGCGCACTGGTGATCTACGACCCGAAGACCGGTACGGCGGAGAAGTACCGCAACGTCGTACAGGACGAGTCGGTCTTCGGCCTGACCGCCAACTGCGGCATCGTGTACGGCGGCACGTCGATCGCCGGCGGGCTGACCACCACACCGCCGACCCGGGAGGCGGGCACAGTATTCGCGTGGGACGTGGCCAAGAAGAAGAAGCTCTGGGAGACCGTGCCGGTGCCCGGTGCGGCGACTGTGTCGTCGGTCACGATCGGCCCGGACGGCCTGCTCTGGGGCGTGGCCGGGAAGACGGTCTTCGCGGTGGCCCCGGACAGCGGCAAGCTGAAGAAGTCCTTCACGCTCGGTACGACGACCTCCAGCGGGGACATCGTGTCCACCCGGGAGGCGGTGTACGTGAGCATCGACCTGAACAAGATCTACCGGATCGAGCCCGGGAAGAAGGCGGTCCCGACGCTGTTCGTCGAGCACGCGCACCGGCGGCTCGGCGTCCGGGGAGACCACCAACTGCTGATGACGAGCGGTTCCGAGCTGTTCCGGATTGATATCAGCCGTTGACAGCGGAAATTCACCCCGGCTACTTTCGGTCCTGACCGTTATTCGGTGCAACTACTTCCGGCCCTGACTTCCGGACACCCTGGGGGTGCGATGATTTCCACCGTCCGCCGCATCGCGGCACCACTCACGGCGCTCGTTCTCGCCGCCGCGCTCAGTTCCTGCGGCGGAGGCGACTCGGGCTCCTCGGACTCGAAGAAGAGCGTCACGCTCTGGATGTACCCGGTGATCGCCGACCAGGCGGCCAGCGACGCCTACTGGAAGAAGGTCGAGACCGACTTCGAGGCGGCGAACTCCGGGATCGACCTGAAGCTGGAGATGCAGCCCTGGGCGAACCGCGAGGAGAAGGTCGCGGCGGCGTTCTCCGGCAAGAAGGGCCCGGACGTCCTGCTGATGATCCCGGACCAGATCCCGCAGTACGTCAAGAGCGGCTCGCTGGAGCCGATCGACGACGTGGTCGCGCCGGAGAAGGACAAATTCCTGCCGGCCGCGATCCCGGGGCTGAGCGTCGACGGCAAGGTGTACGGCGCACCGATCTACCACACCGTCACCTCGACGATGTACAACAAGGCGGTGCTGACCAAGGCCGGGATCAGCAAGCCGCCGGAGACCTGGGACGAGATCAAGGCGGCCGCGCCGAAGCTCAAGGCGGCCGGCTTCTCCACGCTGGACTACTCCGCCTCGCCGGCGGCGACGCTGAACCTGAACTTCTACCCGCTGCTGTGGCAGGCCGGCGGCAAGGTGTTCGCCGACGACGGGAAGTCCGTGACGTTCAACCAGGCTCCGGGCCTGGAGGCGCTGACCTTCCTGAAGTCGCTGTGGGACGAGGGCGCGATCCCGAAGACCGCGATCAACGCGGGCAACGTGGTTGCCGACTCGCCGTTCGGCAAGGGTCAGGTCGCGATGGCGATGACGAGCGTGCCGGCCGACGTCGCGACGGTGACCAAGACCTGGGGCGCGGCGAACGTCGAGATCGGCTCACCGCTGACCGGCAAGAAGCAGGTCGGGTTCGGGCTGCCGGGCGGCCTGGTGCTGAACGCCGCGTCGGAGAACGTCGACGCGTCGAAGAAGTTCCTGTCGTTCATGATGCAGGCGGCGCAGCTGGACCCGCTGAGCAAGGCGTCCGGGTTCTACTCGCCGCGGACCGACGCCAAGTCCGAGTCGACCGACCCGAACGCGGCCAAGTTCCGTGACGCCCTGCAGTACGCCGTACCGGGCGAGCCGAACGCGTCGGCGCGACAGGTGATGTCCTTCCTGAGCACCGAGATCCAGGCCGTCCTCACCGGCAAGAAGCAGCCGCAGCAGGCCCTCGACGACGCCGCCAAACAAGCCAACGACCTCCTGTCGAGACAGCGTTGACGGAGGCACGCCAGGTGCCGGGCACGGGTCGGGCGGGACCCGTGTCCGGTCGGCGCAGGTCGATCCGGCGGCCGTGGGTCGGCCTGCTGTTCGTCGCCCCGATGCTCGTGCTGTTCTTGTTGTTCCGGTTCTTGCCGGCCGTCGGAGCGTTCCTGCTCTCGCTGACCGACTACCGGCTCAGCGGCAAGTGGGACTTCATTGCCCTCGACAACTACACGCGCCTGTTGTCGGACGGCATCTTCCACGAAGCCCTGCTGGTCACCGTGACCTACACAGTGATCTTCGTACCGCTGACAGTCCTGCTCTCGCTCGGCACCGCCGTACTCCTGCATCAGGTGGTCTGGAAGCGCGGCTTCTTCCGCGGCGTCTTCTTCCTGCCGTACGTCACCAGCATCGTGCTCGCCGCGGTCATCTGGAAGTGGATCTACGACGCCCAGGACGGCCTGCTCAACGCTGTACTCGGGCTGGTGAACATCGGCCCGTTCGACTTCCTCAGCCAGTCCAGCACCGTCCTCCCGTCGATCGCCGTCACCTCGGCCTGGAAGGGCTTCGGGTACTCGATGCTGATCCTGCTCGCGGGCCTGCAGGCGGTCCCGAAGTCGTACCTCGAGGCCGCGATGATCGACGGCGCCGGCACCTGGCAGCGGTTCCGCTACGTGACGCTGCCGCAGCTCCGGCCGGTGCTGTTCTTCGTACTGGTGATCGAGACCATCGGGTCGTTCCAGGTCTTCGACGCGATGTACGTGATGACCGGCGGCGGCCCGGTGCGCTCCAGCTACTCGCTCGTCTACTTCCTGTACGACAGCGGTTTCAAGTACTTCGACTTCGGTTACGCCAGCGCGATCGGTCTGGTGCTGTTCCTGATCGTGCTGATCGTCTCGCTCGTACAGCGCCGGCTCGTCGGGAGGGACGACTGATGGTGAACGTGCTCGAACGCCCACCGGTCCGGGCGGTCAGCGAGTCCCCGGCGGCGGGCCGGCGTACGGCGGCCCGGTTGACGTTGCCGACGCTGCTCACGCTGACCGCGATCGTCACGATCGTGCCGTTCGCCGCGATGGTGCTCGTCGCGTTCGCACCGCCGAGCGGACGGACCTTCCCCGACGCGCTGAACCCGGCGAACTTCACCCTGCAGAACTTCTCGCGGGTGCTCTCCAGCTCGGATATCCCGCGGTGGACGGTGAACTCGCTGCTCTACTCGCTGATCTCGGTCGTCTGCGTACTGCTGTTCGCGTCGATGGCCGGGTACGCGTTCGCGAAGAAAAAGTTCCCGGGGCGGGAGATCATGTTCTGGGCGTTCCTCGCGACGCTGATGGTGCCGTTCCAGGCGACGCTGATCCCGTCGTACATCCTGGTCTCGCGGCTGGACTGGGTGGACAGCTACTGGGGCCTGATCGTCCCCACGCTGGCGAACTCGCAGGCCGTCTTCCTGATGCGCCAGTTCATCGGGCAACTCCCCGACGAGCTCTTCGAGGCCGCTGAGATCGACGGGGCGTCCGAGTGGCGCATCTTCACCACGATCGTCGTACCGCTGATCCGGCCGGTCCTGGCGACGCTCGGGATCTTCGTCTTCCTGTGGCACTGGAACGACTTCCTCTGGCCACTCGTCATCGGCCAGTCCGGCAAGATGCAGACCCTCACCGTCGGCCTGGCCACCCTCCAGACCCAAGCGGTCCCGATCAACCAGATCATGGCCGGCGCGACCATCACGGTGGTCCCCAGCCTGCTCGTCTTCGGCCTGCTGCAGCGCTACCTGACCGACTCGATAGCCATGTCGGGCCTGAAAGTCTGAGGGCTACTCGCGGTTGAGCATCTGACGTAGTTCGTCGCCGTGGACCGTCAGCGACCAGATGATGAGGACGTCGACGGCGATGGTGATCGTGGACCAGATCGGGTACGCCGCCAGGAACGCCATGTTGAGCAGGATGCTCGCGATCGCGACGATCACCCCGACGACGCGGCCCCAGACCCGGCCGTTGAGGAGGGCGATGCCGGCGATCAGGACCAAGACGGCGACGCCCAGGTGGATCCAGCCCCAGGTGTCGTAGGCGAGGTGGATCGTCAGGCGGGACGGGCGGACCAGGAAGTACGTGTCGTCGAAGATCGCCACGAAACCCTGGAACCCGTGGACCATCCCGAGCACGATCATCATCACCCCGGCGAACAGGGTCCAGCCGACCCAGCGGCTCGGCCACTCCGGGACCTCGACCTCTCCGGGCCGTCGATGGCTTCCGCCGGCGGCTTCCTCGGGCTCAGGCATGGCGCTCTCCTTAGCTCACGGCTTTGATCGCGGAGTTCAGCACCAGGAAGAACGCGATGGCCCAGAACACCACGTGGACGTCCATCCGCCCCGCTCCGTCCGCTCAGGCTACGACCGCAACCGCCCCGCGGGCTTCACCCTTCCCAACGGCCGGTCTGCGCCGCCGGCAGGACCGGCTCACCCTTGACGTACGACGCCCGCCGCCGCCTCCTCCAGGACGCGTGATGCCGCCGGGTGAACGGGCTCGTCCCGAACGGCGACTAGCCGATGAGCTCGCCGAAGGCTTCGATGGACTTGAGGGCATCGGATTGGGGCATGCCGGGCGGCTGGATGCGCAGGATGATGCCGTCGGCGCCCATCTGCTCGTAGTGGGCCAGGCGGTCGGCGCATTGGCTCGGGGAGCCGATCACGCTGCGGTCGACGATGTCGTCCCAGCCCTGGGTGTAGCGGCTGACGTCCGTCGAGGTGCGCTTCCAGCCGGTGTAGGCGTCGTACAGGTCCCGCAGGGGCTCCTCCAGCGCCGTGCGGGCGTCCTGCGACGTGGGAGCGCAGTACCCCTCCCGGCAGAGGATGACCTCCTGCCCCAGCGTCTCCGCGCCGCGCGGATACGACAGGTACTCCGCGATCTTCGCCGGAAGGTCCGCGTCCAGCTCGTTGAAGGACGTGGTCCACCCGTCGCACATGCGCGCAGTACGCTCCAGCACCGCGGACACCCGCCCGCCGTTCCACAACCGGGGCCGAGGCGACTGGACCGGGCGCGGCGACAGGTACGCGTCCTGGATGCTCGTGAACTTGCCGTCGTACGTGACCCCGTCGGACGTCCACAGCCGCGTCAGGATCTCCAGTCCCTCCTCGAACCGCGCCACCCGCTCGGACTGCGTCACGCCGTACAGCGCGAACTCTTCCGGCCGGTACCCGAGCACGAATCCGGCCGTCAGCCGCCCGCCCGACAGTACGTCGATGTGCGCCAGCGTCTCCGCGAGTACGACGGGGTCGTACAGCGGGGCCACGATCCCGGCCGTCGCGATCCCGATCCGCTCGGTGTGCGCGGCCAGCCACGTCATCGACGTGAGGATCTCGTGGTACCCGGGCCGGTGCAGGTGCCGTTCGCCGAGCACGACCCACTCGAAACCGGCCTGTTCGGCGAGCCGCGCCTGCTCGACCGCGTCGGCCAGTCGGGGCCGTTCGCCCGGGGTGCCGTAGAGGTTCAGATACAGACCCAGCCGCATCGGGGTGCCACCTTCCGTTGACAGAGAGCGCTCAGGGTATTTACGGTCTTGACCGTAAATGCTTTCCGCCGAGATTGCGACCCTAGGAGCCGGAATGAGTCTTGCAGCAGAACCGGCAGGGTTGGCGGCCGGGGCACCAGCGGCATCCGGCCCGGCCGGGACGGCGTCCCCGGCGTCCTCGGCGCCGATCAGCGCGATCAAGACCCGGGTGGTCAGCGCGCCGTACCGCCGCCCGTTCCAGATCAGCAGCGGGATCAGCACCGAGCTCGTCAGCCTGGTCGTCGAGGTGCACACCGCCGACGGAGCGGTCGGGATCGGCGAGACCTCACCGATGACCGCGTACACCGGCGAGACGCTGGCCGGCGTACAGGCCGCCATCGAGGAGCACCTCGCCCGGGCCCTGATCGGCCGCGACCCGCTCGACCGGGCCGGTGCGCACGTCGTGATGGACGGCGTACTGCGCGGCCAGCAGGTCGCCAAGTCGGGCCTCGACATCGCGCTCTACGACCTGGCCGGCCGGCTGAGCGGCTGGCCGGTGCACGCCATCCTCGGCGGCAGCGTCCGCGACCGCGTCCAGACCACGTGGGTCGTCGGCCTCGGCACGCTCGACGAGATGGCCGCCGAGGCAGCGGAGTACGCCGATCGCGGATTCACGCACCTGAAGGTCAAGGGCGGCCAGGACCCGGCCAAGGACCTCGAGCTGATCCGCGCGGTCCGCGCCGCGATCCCCGCCGACGCCGAGCTGTGCCTGGACGCCAACGAGGGGTACGACGCGACCACAGCCCTTCCGTACCTCGCCAAGATGAGCACAGCCGGTCTGACCCTGCTGGAGCAGCCCCTGCCGCGCTGGGACCTCGCTGGACTCGTGCGGCTGCGGGAGCGCCTCGACGTACGGGTGATGGTCGACGAGAGCATGCACTCGCTCCACGACGCCATGGAGATCGCACGGCGCGGTGCGGCCGACGTACTCAACATCAAGATCCTCAAGGTCGGCGGACTCCATCGCGCGCTGCAGATCGCGAACGTGGCCGAGGCCGCCGGGCTGGCGGTGAAGGTAGGCTCGATGCCAGAGCTGGGCGTGGCCACGCTGGCCGCAGTACACCTGGCCGCCGCCGTGCCGGGCGCAACCGTCGCGGCCGACCTGGTGGGGCCGTTGATGGTCGACGAGGACCCGCTGGCCCCGAGTGTGTTCGCCGACTGCGACGGCTGGATCGACGTACCGCAGGGGCCCGGTCTCGGGCACTCCGTCTGACGCTGTCTGAAAGGTCATGATGCATCCACTCGTCTCGCGACTGCGCGGCACGCTGCTCCCGGCGGTCGTGACTCCGATGGACTCCGACGGCGTCGTCGCGTACGACGCTTTAACCGCGTACGCCGGTGCGCTGACGACGCAGTCCGTCGGCGGGATCGCGGTGTGGGCCCACACCGGGCGCGGACTGTACCTGTCACCCGGTGACCGCGCGAAGGTGCTGGAGACGTGGCGGCAGTCCACCGACGTGCCGATCGTCGCAGGCGTGGGCGTACCTCGCTCTGCTGACGCTGACGGCTTGCAGGACGCGGCCGATGCCACTGTGGAGATGGCGCTGGCCGCCGCGGCGGGTGGGGCCGATGCAGTGATGGTCTACCCGCTGGCAGCGCTCGGCGATCTGCCGGACGGGGACGCACAGGCGGTGGCGTTGCACGAGCGGGTCGCGGCCGAGAGCGGGCTGCCGCTGGTCGGGTTCTATCTGCATGGCGAGGCCGGCGGGTACCCGTACTCGCCTTCGCTGATCCGCGAGCTGCTGGCGCTGGACGCGATGCTCGGAGTGAAGACGGCGACGCTGGACCGGGCGATCGGCTGCCAGGACGCGATCTGGGCCGGGCGTGACACCGGCAAGCTGCTGATCACCGGCGAGGACCGGATGTACGGGCCGTCGTTCATGTGGGGTGCGGACACGGCCCTCGTCGGGATCGCGTCGGCGCAGGTAGAGCTGTCAGCCGCCGTACTGCGGGCTTGGACGGCCGGGGACCACTCCGGCTTCCTGTCCGCGTCGGACCGGCTGGACCGGTTCGCGGCGGCCACGTTCTATGCGCCGATCGAGGGGTACGTGCAGCGGATGCTGTGGGCGGCCGAATGGGAGGGCCTGGTGCCGGCCGAGGCCGCGCACGATCCCTACGGCCCCGATCTGCCGCCGGGCGAGCGCGAACTGGTGATCCGCTGCCTCGAGGAGCTCCACGCCTAGCACGGGCAGTGGGGTGGCGCGCTCCCTCCTACGCTCCACCACACCGCTACCGCCTGCGGGCCGCTCAGGGGGTAGCGGCAATTGTGGTCTTGACCGAAACTAGGAGAGGTAGACCTGAACGTCAAGAGTCCAGGGCTCCGCTGCGCTATTCTGCGAGTTGAGGGCCAGACCAGAAGTCGTCGGAGGATGCCGTGAGGATCTGCTCAGCTTCGGGCCCGGTGACCTGATGGCGCTCACGGTCGGCGTCGTCGGACCGGAGGATCTGGTCCAGCGCGTGACCGCGGTCGGCGCACCGAGCGGGACCACCCTCCTCCCGCTCGCCTACCGGCACGAGACCGAGGCGGTCGAGCTGGTCTCGCAGGCGCACTCCGACGTCGACGCGTTCCTGTTCACCGGCGTCGTCCCGTACACGATCGCCACCGAGGCCGGGGTGATCGACCGGCCCGCGATGTACGTGTCGTACGACGGCGCGACGCTGCTGCGCGCACTTGTCGAGCTGCTGCGGCTCGGGCACAACGTCACGCAGTTCTCGATCGACACGCTGCGTCGGTCCGAGGTCATCGAGACCCTGATCGAGGCGAAGCTGCCGACCGAGCACATCCACGTCCTGCCGTACCGGCCCGGGCTGACGTCGGACGACATCGTCGAGTTCCACCGCACCGCGCGCGAGAAGCACGACACGAAGGTCGCGATCAGCTGCCTGGGTTCGGCGTTCCACCTGATCGAGAACGAGATGCCGTCGGTCCGGCTCGCACCGTCGCGGTATTCGATCCGCTCCACACTGCAGGCACTGATCCTCACCACCACCGGTCAGCACGTCGGCGACGCCCAGGTCGCGCTCGGGGTGATCGATCTACCCGAGCCCGACGAAGCGCTCGCCGCGGATCTCATCACGCTGGGCGGCAGCCTGGCCGCCCTGCCCGACGGCCGGCACCTGGTCGTCACCACGCGCGGGCTGCTGGAGCAGGCGACCGAGCAGTTCTCCCGGATGCCGCTGCTCGACCACCTCGCGGCGCGGCACAGCACGGCGTACGTCGGCTTCGGAGTCGGCCGCACCGCCGCGGAAGCCGAGGCCCTCGCCCGTCGAGCCGTCGGCCGCGCCGCGTCGATCGGTGCGGTCGCCGGTGTCGTCTCCATGTCCGACGACGTCGAGATCGTCATCGAACCCTCCGGCGAGCAACCCACCGCCGCCCGCGGCACCGAAAGCCTTCCCCTGCTCGCCCGCCGGGTAGGCCTCAACACCCAAACCCTCGCCCGCATGCGCGAACTCACCGCTACCCTCCCCGACGGCCTGACCACCCAAGACGTAGCCGACCACCTGGCCGTCCAACTCCGCACCGCCCGCCGAGTCCTCAAACGCCTCGAACGAGCCGGCCTGGCCGCCCCGACCGGCACCCAACAACACGGCCGAACAGGCCGCCCACCCACGGTCTACCTGATCCGCCTGTAGGCAATCCGCTTGCCCGGCTCTCGTCAGGCAACGCCCGGGGTGATGACCGTGATGCCTGCCGGAGTGCCGTTGGTCATAGCTGCAAGGGCGGCGGGGGTTTCGGCGAGGGTGATGGTGCGGGTGATGAGCTCGGCCGGCTGGAGGTTGCCGGAAGCAACTAATGCGAGCATTTCGGGGTAGGCGTGGGCGGGCATGCCGTGGCTGCCCAGCCAGGACAGTTCCTGGCCGATCAGGCGGCCCACGTCGAGCTGGACGCCGGACGGGAGCAGGCCGACCTGGACGTGGCGGCCTCGGGGGCGCAGGGACGAGAGGGCTTGCTGGACGATCTCGCTGGAGCCCAGGGCGTCGACGGTGACGTGAGCCCCGCCGAGATCGTGGATCTGGGCGGCGACCTGGTCCGAGGCCTGAAGGGTGTGCGTGGCGCCGTACTCGCGGGCCAACCCAAGCGCGGCCGGGTTGGTGTCGATCGCGACAACTGAAGCACCCAGAGCAGTAGCGATCATCACCGCGGACAGGCCAACCCCGCCGCACCCGAAGACGGCCACACGTTCGCCCCCGACAACCTGGCCGACCTGGTGAACGGCACGGAAGGACGTGGCGAACCGGCACCCCAATCCCGCGGCGGTGGCGAAGTCCATCTCGTCGGGAAGGCGGACGAGGTTCACCGACGCATACGGTACGGCGACGTACTCGGCGAACGAGCCCCAGTAGTTGAACCCAGGCTGGAGCTGGTTCGGACAGACCTGCTGGTTGCCCTCCAGGCACTGCTCACACTCGCCGCACGCGCAGATGAACGGGGTCGTCACCCGATCGCCGACCCGCCAGCCGGTCACCCCGGCACCGACCGCCGCGATCGTCCCGGCCAGCTCGTGGCCGGGGACGTGCGGCAGCACGATGTCGGGGTCGTGCCCCATCCACCCATGCCAGTCGCTGCGGCACAGGCCGGTCGCCTCGACCCGCAGGACGACCGCACCGGATGCCGGCTCAGGCTGCGGAACCTCCCGTACGACAGGCACGACGCCGTACTGCTCCACCACAACCGCGCGCATTACCGCAGCTTAATCAGCCGCCCGCGACCGCCGGGATGATCGAGACCTGGCCGCCGTCCTTGATCGAAGTCTGCAGGCCGTCGGCGAAGCGGACGTCGTCGTCGTCGACATACACGTTCACGAACCGGCGGAGCGCACCCGACTCGTCCAGGACGCGCCCCTTGATCCCGGGGTACGACGCGTCCAGCGAGTCGAGCACCTCGGTCAGCGTCGAGCCCTCCGCGGACACCTCGGACACGCCCTGGGTGTACGGACGCAGGATGGTCGGAACCCGAACGCTCACACTCACTGCAGGCCTGCCTTCACGAAGGCGTCGTACGACGCGGGGATGGTCACCTTGGGGCCGACCCGGTCGGCCACGGCGTCGAGCGTCTTCAGCCCGTCGCCGGAGTTGATGATGACGGTCTCGGCCTCGGGGTCGAGCCGGCCGGTCGCGATCAGCTTCTTCAGCGTCGCGACGGTCACCCCGCCCGCGGTCTCGGCGAAGACGCCCTCGGTCCGGGCCAGCAGCTGGATGCCCTCGACGACCTCTTCGTCGCTGACGTCCTCGATCGCGCCACCGGTCCGGCGGGCGACATCCAGGACGTACGGCCCGTCGGCCGGGTTGCCGATCGCCAGCGACTTCGCGATGGTGTCCGGCTTGACCGGCTTGACCACGTCGTGGCCGTCACGGAACGCCTGCGCCACCGGCGAGCAGCCGGTCGCCTGCGCGCCGTACACCTTGTAGTCGGTGGCGTCGACGAGCCCGAGCTTGCCGAGCTCGGTGAAGCCCTTGTCGATCTTGGTGAGCTGCGAACCGGACGCGACCGGGATCACGATCTGCTGCGGCAGCCGCCAGCCGAGCTGCTCGGCGATCTCGAAGGCCAGCGTCTTGGAGCCCTCGGAGTAGTACGGCCGGACGTTGACGTTGACGAAGGCCCAGCCCTCCTCCTCGCCGGCGATCTCGGAGGCCAGCTTGTTCACGTCGTCGTAGTTGCCGTCGACCGCGACCAGCGTCCCGCCGTACACGGCGGTGGTGATGATCTTCGGCCGCTCCAGGTCCTTGGGGATGAACACGACCGAGCGGATCCCGGCCCGGGCGGCGGCCGCGGCGACGGCGTTGGCCAGGTTGCCGGTGGAGGGGCAGGCGAAGACCTTCATACCCAGCTCGCGGGTCGCGCTCAGCGCGGAGGCCACGACGCGGTCCTTGAAGGAGTGCGTCGGGTTCCCGGAGTCGTCCTTCACCCACAGCTTGCGGAGGCCGAGCTCACGGGCCAGGTTGCGGGCGTCGATGAGCCGCGTGTACCCCGGCTCGGTGTTCGGGTAGCTGGCCACGTCGACCGGGACGGGCAGCAGCGGCTGGTAGCGCCAGATGTTCTTCGGACCGGCCTCGATCTGCGCCCGGGTGATGGTCGGGTAGTCGTACCCGACCTCGAGCGGACCGAAGCACTCCATACAGGCGTAGAACGGGCCGAGCGGCGACTTCGCCCCACAGGCGCGACAGCTCAGGTGCGTACCGTTGCCGAAGGCACCTTCACGGATCGTGTGGGTGGCGGTCAGGCTCATGAGTGAGGTTCCCCTCTCATCTTCCCCGGGAGCCGGATCTCGGCGCGGGACGGATTTGGCACCGTTCCCTCGCTTTCGGCCCGGACGGGCGTACGGCGGGGAGGGTTGCCGGGACGTCAACGGGCCGTTTCCCTCAGTCCCTCTGGATGAGCTGCCCCCGAGATTACCCAATCGGGTCCATATTGTGTCTTGTGATCCCACCATCCGAGACGGTCGATCTCAGTTGCGGAGCGCTCAGGCGGCCCGGTCCCGGCGTACGTCGAGCATCCGCATCAGGGGCGTCGCGGCGACGCCGTGGACCACCACACTCAGCACGACGGTGAAGCCGACGGTCGCCCACAACCACGGTAGGTCGGCGCCGAAATCGGCACCGGCGTACGCCAGGTAGAACACCGATCCGACGCCGCGGATACCGAACGCGGCAGTCACCCAGCGCTCGGAGCGACGCAGCGGCGTACCGGCCAAGGCGACCCAGGCGGTCAGGGGACGGATCACCAGCACCAGCAGGACGCCCAGCGCGGCACCGGCGACGGTCAGCGGCCGGAGCAGCCCGGCGGTGATCGCGGATCCGAGGAGCAGCAGGATCCCCCAGGTCAGGATGTGTTCGAGCTGCTCGACGAACCCGTGCAGGTCCTCGTGGAAGTCGTGATGCCGCTCGGCCGCGCGGAGCGTCAGTGCGGCGATGAACACGGCGACGAACCCGTACCCGTGCAGCACCTGGGCGAGCCCGTAGACGCCCAGCGTCATCGCTAGCGCCAGCACGGGTTCACGCGAGTCGGCCAGGCGGAAGGTGCGCGACGGCGCGGAGAAGGCCATCTTGCCGAGCAGCCAGCCGACGCCAAGGCCGACGAGCACGCCGATCACGGTCCGCCCGACCAGATCCCAGGCGAACCATTCGAGCGCCCAGCCGCCCACCGCACCCTTGGTGGCCCCGAACACCGCCGCATAGACGAAAGGAAAGGCCAGGCCGTCGTTCAGGCCGGCTTCCGAGGTCAGCGCGAAGCGGACCTCGTCGTCCTCCTCCGGCTCGGCCTCCGCACCGGTCGACGGCCCCTGTACCTGTACGTCCGAGGCGAGGACCGGATCGGTCGGCGCGAGGACGGCGCCGAGCAGCAGGGCGGTCGCCGGAGCCAGGCCGAGCAGCCAGCCCGCACCGGCGACGGCGGCGATACAAGCGGGCATTCCGACCAGCAGGAGCCGCCAGGTCACCTTCCACCGGTGCCACCCGATCGGGCGGTCGATCGCCAGGCCGACGCCCATCAGGGCGACCAGGATCGTCAGCTCGGCGAGGTGCTCGGTCAGGCCGGACTCGACGATCGGGCTGAGGTGGGACTGGTCGACCGCGAGTCCGAGGAGCAGGCCGGCGCCGAGGAAGCCGATCGGCGCGGACACGGCGTACCGGCGGAGCAGGCGGGGCAGAACGGCGCCGAGCAGCAGCGCCAGGCCCGCCACGAGATACAGGCCGTCCCCGTTGATGGTCATGGTGGGAACCCAGTGCCCGGGCTAGCGCAGCCGATGCGTCGCGCCCGGAGTGTGGGTAGGCAGCGCCATGCGCGGGCCGTACCGGGGATGACCGATGCCGGCCAGCTCCAACAGCCGTTGCACCCGGAAGCGATGGCCGCGGTACGGCTCGATCAGCTCCGCACAGCCGTCGTCGTCCAGCTCCTCGCCGATCAAGGCGTACGAAACGTTCCGCGACACGTGGTAGTCCGCGAACGAGAACGCATCCGCGTCCCCATGAGCCCGCTGCCGTACTTCGGCCGCCGTCCACACCCCGACCCCCGGAAGGGATCGCAGCCGTTGCTCGATCTCTGCCCCGTCCGTCAGCTCCAGCGTCCGCTCGAGCGCCTTCGCCCGGGAAGCCGCCGTCAGCACGACCCGCGACCGCCGGTTCTCGACTCCGGCCCGCAAGAACTGCCACGACGGGATCAGCCGCCACTCCTCCGGCGCCGGTGGCACCATCATCACCCGGTTGCCCTGCTGATGCGGCCCCGGCGCGGGCTCGCCGTACTCACGCAGCAGCAACCGCCACGCCCGGAACGCCTCCTTGCCGGTCACCACCTGCTCAATCCCCGCCGCCGCGAGCGCCTCGAACACCGCCCGCGTCCGCGGCACGCGCACATGCGGGAACCGTCGCGCCGCATCCACCAACGCCCGATGCTCCGGCAGTGGCTCGAACCCGTCCCAGCTGTCGCGATCCCCCAGCAACTCCGGCACCCCGTCGAGCGCCCACCCGGCCCCAGCTCCCCACGCCTCGGCCTCCACACCGCCGGCGTGCGGCGTCAACCGCAACAGCACCGGCCCGTCCGGCGTCCGGGTAGCCCGCCAGACCGTCCGCCGCGCCGCATCGAACACGTACGCCGGATCGCCCGGCCCCTTGCGCAGCCCACCGATCACCGAATGCGGATCCACCACCCGCCCCGCGCGCCAGACCCGCACCACCGAACTCACGCGCCAAGTCTTACCCACCCCACCGACAACTAGCGGACCGGCCTCGGCGCTGTTGCCAACCTCTCAGGCATCCAGGGATACGGATCGACCAACTGATCTCGGGTGGAGAGGACCTCCTGAACAACCTCGGCGAGCCGATCGCCCATCACGTAGTGCCGGCCCTTCGTCTCGCCGACCGCACGGAACAGCTCCAGGTCAGTCAGCCGGGCAAGGTCGCGGGACGCGGTCCGCTCCTCGATCCCGGCACGGCGCACGTAGGTCGCTCGACGCATGCGGAATCCCAAGGACGCGTCGAACAGCTCGTCGGCGACGCGATCGGCCAGGCCGTGCTTCTCGATCAGCTCGTCGAACGCCAGCCACAGCCGGCCGGCTTCGCGATACCGGCGCCGTACCGTCTGCGCCTGAATGTGATGTGCGCGCAGATTGAACTTCAGCCAGAGCGCCGCCGATCGGTCGGGATGCCATGCCCCGGCGCCGGTGGCTGCCAGCACCCGGTAGTACTCCTCGGTGTTGCCGCCCAGCCACTCCTCGATGCTGGAGAACGCAGGCTCACCGATACCGCCGCGCGACAGCACGAGGGTCTGGAGGGCGCGGGCCATCCGGCCGTTCCCGTCGCGGAACGGGTGGATCATGACCAGGTTCAGGTGGGCCATCGCCGCTTGGACCAGCGGATCGGTTGAGGTGTCGGCCGCCAGATCGTCCATCAGTTCGGCGACAAGCGCAGGGACGTCCTCGGCCGGCGGACCTTGATAGACGTTCTCACCTGTTGCCTCGTCATGCACGTAGACCACACCGGGCCGGTAGCTCCCCGGGCTCTTCGACAGGTCGTGGCTGAGCATCATGAAATGCATCCCGCGAACGGCCGAGACATCGAGCCTGAAGTCCGCATCCTTGGCCATTGCCAGCACATAACCGAGCGCCTGCCGGTACCCGCGGATCTCGGCGAACGTACGCTCGTCGGCACTCAGTGCTTCCTCGTCGTCCAGCGCAGCCGCGGCGTCGTCGAGCTTGACGTCGTACCCCTCGATGCTGTTCGACCCCTGGATCGCCCGCGCCAGCATGCTCCGCCGCAGGCCGCCCGCCCATCGCCGGGGCACACGCAGTACGTCGGTCAGCTCGGACCGGAACGCGTGAATCTGCTCGAGAACCTGTCGGTCCTCGACGTCCGGCTCCGGTGTACTGAAAGTAGTCATCGACCCCATGTCCTAATGTCGCAATTCTTAGGACATCTTACTGCGATGTCCTGATGATTGCGACATCGAGACAAACGCGGCCCGCACGCCGATACTGAGCCCCATGACCGGCTGGCAGAGGGTGAAGCTTGTGGGGAATTTCCTCAACTTGTCGACCCTCGCCGGCGTTCTCGTCGGCGTGCTGGGGCGTGCCAGATTCACCCGCGGCCCGCGCGGCCTGTTCTTCGCCAACGGCTACAAGCTCGGCTTCCCGGTCGCGGGCGCGTTCACGATCGGGAACGTCATCCTGAGCAAGCACGACCGTTCCTACTTCGACGACCCGGCTCTCGTGCGGCACGAGGAGCGGCACTCCTGGCAGTACTTCTGCCTGATCGGCCTGCCGATGCTGCCGCTGTACGTCGTCGGCGTGGTGATCTCGTTCCTGCTGACCGGCGATCCGGCGTCGCGGAACCCGTTCGAGCGGCTCGCCAACCTGAAGGAGGGCGGGTACGTCGAACGGCCGATCCAGCCGCTCGGCAAGACCGTCACGCAGGCGTTCAGCGTGCTGAGATCGCGTCCGAAAGGGCCGTGAGGACGGTGACCACGCCGCTGGGATCGTCGACGACGATGTCCGCGGCCTCGATCAGCTCGGTCGCGTTCGACGACCGCGTCGCCAGCAGTACCGCGTTCAGCCCGCTCCCGCGCTGCTCGTTGATCGCCTGGAATGCGGCGAGGTCGCCCAGGTCGTCCCCGGCGTACAGGATCGACCGGGCCCCGGCCGACTCGATCAGGCTGCGGATCGCGACGCCCTTGTCGATACCCGGCGGTCGTAGTTCGAGGACGAGGTTGCCCGGCTCCAGCCGCAACTCGGTCTCCTCGGCCAGCGCGGTCATCGGGCCCTTGAGCAGGTTGAACGCCCCAGCAGGATCGTCCAGCCGACGCGTGTGCACAGCCAGCGAGCTGGCCTTGTCCTCCACGAACGCATCCGGCACGCCGGCCTCGCTCAGCAGACCCGGCAGGCGATCCCGAGCCGTCGAGACCCCCGCCGGCACCGGGGCGGTCGTCACCTTGCCGGTCGTCGCGTCCCACCGCTCCAGCCCGTAGTGGCCGAGCACCACGAGCCTGCCCAGTCCGGGGTGAGCGGTGACGCCGGACAGCTCCGTGGCCACCAGGGCGGGGCGCCCGGTCACGATCGCCACCTGGCCGACCGAGCGGGCCAGCCGCGCCAGCGCGTCCAGCGCACCCTCGACCGGCCGGGCCCGTGCCGGGTCCTCGACGAGCGGCGAGAGCACACCGTCGAAGTCGGTCGAGATCACTGCGGTGGCCGGATCGGCGACGATGGCTTCCCAGCCTGCGCGTCCGGAGTCGGTCTGGATGACCGGAGTACTCATCCGGCGTAGTCCGAGGTGAGGATCACGGTCAGGCGATCCTTCTTCATGTTGTCCAGGGCGCCCTTGCTCCGGCCGACGCCGATGTCGTGGGCGAGCTGGTTCGCGGCTTCGAGCATGCCGGGCGGGTAGTACACGGTGCTTTCGGCGACCTTGCCGTGCCAGTTGTCCGGCGAGCCGGCCACCGTCCACCCGGCCTGCCGGGCGCGGCCCGCGACCTCGTCGGCCAGGCCCTTGCGCGGCGTGTTGTTGTACACCTCGATCGCCGGCCGCTCCTCCACCGGAATGGTCACCGGCTGGGTCCCGGGCGGCTGCGTGGGTTGCGACGTCGGCTCGGTGGGCGCGGTCGACGACGGTGCGCTCGTCGGCGCCTTCGACGGCGTGACCTCCGGCGGCGTCGTGGTCTGCGTCGAGGGCCGCGGGATGCTCGCTGCGACCGTGGAAGGGCCCTCCGACGGTTTGACCGACGGTTTGGCCGGCGGCTTGGTGCTCGGCTTCGACGCCGCGCCGTTCGGCTCGTCGGCCTTGTCGTCGTGCCCGCGTGTCCCGAACAGCACCAGCAGGCCGGCGACGATCGCGACGACGGCAGCCACCGCGACGAGGGAAGACAGCACTTGACCCCGGTCGCCACGTGGGCGGGACATGGTCAGACCTCGATGCCCAGTCGGCGTGCGGAGCGGGCGCGCTGGCGGGCGGCACGGAGGCGGCGCAGGCGCTTGACCAGCAGCGGGTCGTGCGCGAGGGCCTCGGGCCGGTCGATGAGTGCGTTCAGAACCTGGTAGTACCGGGTCGCCGACATCTGGAACTGATCCCGGATCGCCTGCTCCTTGGCACCGGCGTACTTCCACCAGTGCCGCTCGAACGCGAGGATGGCTCCGTCCCGTTCGGAGAGCCCGGCAACGGCCGGCTGCGCAGCTTCGGCGGGGCCGGAAGAGCTGGCGTTGGCGCTGTCCATCTGCTGGTAACTCCTGTGCGGTCGGTGATCGTCCGTCCGCGCTCCACTGTACGTGTTGAACAACAGCGATGTCATTCACCCGTGACACGACACGGAGCGTGTCGTACGGGGACGGCCGGGTGTCACCAACTCTGGCAGGATCAGCGGAGTGAGCTCAACTCTTTCCGACCGGGGCGGTGGGGCGGGCAAGGAATTCAAGTCAGTGGCGCTGGTGGACGAGCTGCAGACCCGGATTCGTGAGGTGGACCCGCTGGTCAACGCCATCTGCACGCCCAACCCCGCCGCTCTCACCGAAGCCGCCCGCCTCGACACCGAGCGTGACGAGGGGCGTGTCCGTGGCCCGCTGCACGGCGTACCGGTCCTGGTCAAGGACAACATCGACACCGCCGACCTGCCGACCACAGCCGGCTCGCTGGCCCTGGCCGACCAGCCACCGCCGCCGGACGACGCCCCGCTGGTACGGCGGCTCCGCGAGGCCGGCTGCGTGATCCTGGGCAAGACCAACCTGAGCGAGTGGGCCAACTTCCGCGGCGCGGCGTCCTCCTCCGGCTGGAGCGCGTACGGCGGCCTGACCCGCAACCCGTACGCCCTGAACCGCTCCGCGGGCGGCTCCTCGTCCGGTTCCGGCGCCGCGGTCGCCGCCGGGCTGGCGGACTACGCGATCGGCACCGAGACCAACGGCTCGATCGTCTGCCCGGCCGCACTGAACGGCATCGTCGGCCTGAAGCCCACCGTGGGCCTGATCCCACAGCAGGGCATCGTCCCGATCTCGCACTCGCAGGACACCGCCGGTCCGATGACCAGGACCGTCACCCAGGCGGCAGCACTGCTGACGGTCCTCACCGGCGGGCAGATCGATTACACCGAGCACTGTCGCGGCACAGACCTCAGCAACGTGCGCATCGGCGTACCGCGGGGTCCGCTGTGGGGCTATTCGACCGGACTCGACCAGGCCACCGAACACGCGCTGGAGATCCTCAGCCGCTGCGGGGCCACTCTGGTCGACCACCTGTCCCTGCCGACGCCCGGTGGCGACGAGGACCAGCTGCAGGTGCTGGCGCATGAGCTGAAGGTCGACCTGGCCGCGTACCTGGCCACCCGCGCTCCCGGCGGCCCGCGCACGCTGGACGACCTGATTGCCTTCAATAAGGAGCATGCAGACCAGGAGCTGCAGTGGTTCGGGCAGGAGCTGTTCGAACGGGCCGCGACCACGGAGGGCCTCAGCTCCCCGGTGTACGTCGCCGCGCGCCTGACCGCGCTCCGCGCCGGCCGGGACGGTATCGACGACCTCCTCCGCGACAACCAGCTCGACGCGCTGGTCAGTCCGTCGTACTCCCCGGCCTGGGCCATCGACCTGGTCAACGGCGACCACGTCCTCGGCGGCTCGTCCTCGCACGCCGCCCTGGCCGGCTATCCGCTGCTCTCGATGCCGTCCGGGATGGTCTCCGGACTGCCGGTCGGGCTCACGTTCAGCGGTACCGCGCGGAGTGAGGTCACGCTCATTCGCTTGGCTCACGCGTTCGAAACCGCGAGAATCGCAGCAGACGGACCGTTCCCGACCCCGGAGTTAACCCAGTGGGTATAGACCGTGTCAGATGGGGCATCGTTGCTACTGGCAACATCTCGACCCAGTTCACGCACGATCTGGGGCTGCTCCCCGACGACGCCGTCGCCACGGCGGTCGCGTCCAGGTCCCAGGACAGCGCGAACCGTTTCGCCGCCGAGTTCGGCATTCCGGGCGCGTACGACGACTACCGCAAGCTGATCGACTCCGGCGACGTCGACGTCATCTACATCGGTACGCCGCATCCGCAGCACTACGCGATCGCGCGGACCGCGTTGCAGGCCGGTGTCGCCGTGCTGTGTGAGAAGCCGGTCACACTGACGGCGAAGCAGGCGCGGGATCTGGTCGCGGTCGCGGCCGAGCACAAGACGCTGTTCGCCGAGGCGATGTGGATGCGGACCAACCCGGTGATCGAGGCCGTCTTCGAGGACCTCGCCGGCGGCGTGATCGGCGAGCCGCAGCAGGTCGTTGCGGACTTCGCGTTCCACAAACCGTCCCTGCCGTCGCGGCTGCTCGACCCGGCACTCGGCGGCGGCTCGCTGATGGACGGCGGCATCTACCCGATGACGTTCGCCTATCTGGCACTGGGCCGTCCGGCCGAGCTGAAGGCCGTCGGCTCGCTCAACGAAGACGGCGTCGACCTGAACGTCGCCATGGCCTGGCGGTACGACTCCGGCGCGGTCGCGGCGCTCACCTGCGGTCTGCGTTCGCAGAACCCGTGGGTCGCCTCGATCAGCGGTCCGGAGGGCAGTCTGCAGCTGCCGCACCGCTTCCACCACCCCGAGTACTACGTGCGTACGACCGCTGCCGGAGCGGAGCGGATCGACGTACCGACGCATGGGCGTGGGTACCACTACGAGGCAAGCGCGGTGATGGATGCGCTGCGTGCGGGGGCGATCGAAGTAGCTGCGTTGCCCCACGCCGCCACCCTCGAGATTCTCGACCTGCTCGACGAGACCCGGAGACAGATCGGGGTCCGCTACCCCGGTGACGACGACGACCTGAGTGGATGACGCTGAAGATGCCGAACGGTAGGAGTTCCTTCGTAGTGGTGGCCAACCGGCTGCCGGTCGACCGGATCGAGATGCCCGACGGCAGTACGGCGTGGCGCCGCAGCCCAGGCGGCCTGGTCACCGCACTGGCCCCGGTGATGCAGAACCACCACGGCGCGTGGATCGGCTGGACCGGCAGCCCGGACGAGAAGGTGGATCCGTTCGACAACGACGGCATGCACCTGGTCCCGGTGATGCTGTCGGCCGAGGACGTCCAGCTGTACTACGAAGGTTTCTCCAACGCGACGCTCTGGCCGCTGTACCACGACGTGATCGTGGCGCCGGAGTTCCACCGCGAGTGGTGGGAGTCGTATGTCGCGGTGAATCGCAGGTTCGCGGAGGCGGCCGCTGACGCCGCCGACGACAACGCCGACGTCTGGGTGCATGACTACCAGCTGCAGCTCGTCCCCGCGATGCTGCGCCGGCTGCGCCCCGACGTACGGATCGGGTTCTTCCTGCACATCCCCTTCCCACCGACCGAGCTGTTCGCGCAGATGCCGTGGCGGCGGCAGATCCTGGACGGGCTGATGGGCGCGGACCTGGTCGGCTTCCAAAGACCGGGGGCCGCCTCCAACTTCGCCCGGCTGGCCCGCAACCGGATGGGCCTGCGGACCCGCGGCGACCGCATCCACCTGCCGGACGACCGGATCGTCCGCGCGAAGGCCTTCCCGATCTCGATCGACGTCAACGAGCTGGAGAACCTGGCCCGTCAGCCCGAGACCACGGCCCGCGCGGCCGAGATGCGCCAAGAGGTCGGCAACCCGACGCACATCCTGCTCGGGGTCGACCGGCTCGACTACACCAAGGGCATCCGGCAGCGGCTGCGGGCGTTCGGCGAGCTCCTGGACGAGAAGCGGATCTCCGTCGACGACGCGGTGTTCATCCAGGTGGCGACGCCGTCCCGCGAGCGGGTCGAGCAGTACCGCGTGCTCCGCGACGAGATCGAGCTGCTCGTCGGCCGGATCAACGGGGAGCACGGCCGGATCGGCACGCCGGCGATCAACTACCTGCACACGTCGTACTCGCGGACCGAGATGGCGGCGCTGTTCCGGGCCGCCGACGTGGCGGTGGTGACGCCGCTGCGGGACGGCATGAACCTGGTCGCGAAGGAGTACGTGTCGACGCGGTACGACGACACGGGCGCGCTCGTGCTGAGCGAGTTCGCCGGCGCCGCGGACGAGTTCCGGCAGGCGTTCCTGGTGAACCCGCACGACATCAACGGGATGAAGGACACGATCGTCGACGCGATGAACACCGATGACCGCCAGCTCGGCCGGCGGATGAAGGCGATGCGCAAGCACCTCGCCGCGCACGACGTGAATGTCTGGGCCCAGACGTTCCTCAAGGCCCTCCATGACGAAGACTGAGGGGCGCGTCCTCGCTCTCGATCTCGGTACGTCGTCGGCGCGCGCACTGGTGCTGTCCGACGACGATGCGTCGCCGATCCCAGGCGCATTGGCCCGGCACAAGATCGCGCCGGCGTACGGCTCGGACGGATCCGCGACGCTCGACCTGCACGAGTACGTCGAAGGGCTGCTCGGCTGCCTGGACGAGCTGCAGCAGAACGGCCATCTCGAGGACATCGGCGCGATCGTGCTGTCCTCGCAGTGGCACTCGATCGTTGCCCTGGACAACAAGGGCGACGCGCTGACGCCGGTGGTCACCTGGGCCGACACGCGCTCGGTCGACCCGGACCTGGATCCGTCGTTCGACGAGCGCGCCTTCCACGCCCGCACCGGCACGTGGCTGCACCGGCTGTACTGGACGCGCCGGATCCCGTGGCTGCTGGCGACCGGCTCACCGGCCGAGTTCGCCGGGCTGCCCGATCTCGTGCTCGAGCGATTGACCGGCGAGCGGGTCACCTCGGTTTCGATCGCCTCCGGAACCGGGACGCTCGATCTGGCCACCGGCACGTACGACGACGAGGCGCTGGACATCGCCGGTGTACACGCGGACCGCCTGCCGTCGATCGTGCCGACCGGGTGGACCGGGTCGTTGTCCGCGGAGTACTCGCGCCGCTGGCCCGGGCTGGTCGGCGTACCCGTGCATCCGCCGACGGGTGATGGTGCGGCGTCCAATGTGGGGACGGGCGGGTACGACGTGGGTACCGCGGCGGTGACCGTCGGGACGTCGGCCGCGGTACGCGTCGTGCATCCGATCGACGACGCACCCGAGCTGCCGTGGGAGCTGTGGCGGTACCGGGTCGACGACAAGCGCGCGGTGACCGGGATGGCGTTCTCCGCGGCTGGGAACCTGCACGCGTGGCTGACCGGCGTACTGCGGCTGGAGTCCGACGAGCTGGCGGGCGTGGAGGTCGGGGCGTCGCGGGCGATCGCGATCCCGTTCATGGCCGGGACCAGGCCGCCGGCGACCGTGCCGAGCGGGTCCGGGGTGTTCTTCGGCTTGTCGTTCGACGACACGGCCGCGGACCTGCTGGCGGCGTCGTTGCAGGGTGCGTCGCTGGAGGTCGATCTCGGGCTGCGCAGGCTCGACACGCTGTTCGGCCGGCAGCTGGACGTCGTACTGGGTGGTGGCGGCATCGACGCGTCCGAGTGGTGGCGACGCTGCCTGACCGCGACGTTCGCCCGCCCGACCACTGTGTGTGCGGAGGCCGAGGTCGGCGCCCGTGGTGCTGCGGCCGTGGCACTGGGGCTCTCCCCGTCGCCAGGCGGGGAACATCTGACGCCGGTCGATGCCGAGGTCGCCAGAGTCGCAGCCATGCGCCCGCGCTACGAGGCGCTGCGGGACCTCGCCGTACAAGCGTCCAAAGACCCGGCCTGACGCTCTGGTCGTACTGCGTTCGCGGTACGGCGTGGATACAGCCTGAGGACGACGCCGGCGGGTTGGTCGCCACGTACTGTGAAGGCATGGACGCGGTGTCACGGCGGTGGCGGGAGCTCCGGGTGCCCCCGCTGGTGCTGGACAGCGTGCTGGCGGCCACGATTCTCGTGCTCAACGGGGTCGCGCTGGGGCAGCGGCAGCACGGCCACACCGAGCTGACCCTGTCCGGGGCGGTGCTGGCGATTGCGGGCGCTGTGTTCATGCTGCTGCGGCGGCGGGCGCCTGTGGTCGCGTTGGCGCTGACAACGCTGGTCGGGGTCACGTACACGATCACGCAGCAGGCCAAGAGCCCGATCGGGCTGTTCATGGCGTGCGCGGCGTACATGGTGGTCCAGCGGACCGAACGTCGTACCCGGGCGGCCGCGATCGTGTCGGTGGTGGCGGTGACGGTGGTCGCGGCGGCCGTGTACACCGACGGCGAGCTGTTCGCGAACCTGGTGAACGGGCTGGTCGTGCTGGTCGGCGCATGCATCGGTGAGGCGACGCAGTACCGGCGCGCGTACCTGCGGGAGCTGGAGGAGCGGGCTCTGCGTGCCGAGCAGTCCCGTGACGAGGAAGCGCAGCGCCGGGTGATCGAGGAACGACTGCGGATCGCGCACGAGCTGCACGACGTGATCGCTCACCACATCGCACTGATGAACGTGCAGTCCGGTGTCGCTGCGCACGTACTGCGTACTCAGCCGGACGAGGCCGAGCGAGCCCTGGCGCTGGTTCGATCCGGCGGCCGCACGGTGCTGCAGGAGCTCACCGTCCTACTCGGCGTGCTCCGCCGCTCTGGCTCTCCCCTGCCGACAGCGCCGACGCCGTCCCTGCACGAGCTAGGCGCCCTGGTCGATTCCTTCACCGCAGCAGGTGTGAAGGTCGACTGGGTCCCGCCCGACTCCATCGGCGACCTTCCGGACGTCATAGAGCTGACTGCGTACCGCATCGTCCAGGAGTCCCTCACCAACGTGCTGAAACACGCGACCGGAGCGGCTGCCAGAGTCCGCCTCACCCGCTCCACCGACGCCCTCACGATCGACGTAGCCGACGCCGGCCGAACGGCGCACGCCGGCGAAGCGGCGACGCAGAGCGCAGCAGCCGCCTCAGCAGGCTGGGGGCACCCGCTCCACCCCACCGCCTCCCACCTGGGCGCGGGTCACGGACTTGTCGGCATGCGAGAGCGCGTGGCCGCCGTGGGCGGTCAGCTGACGACAGGGCCGGAGCCGGGTGGCGGGTTCGGTGTCCATGCGGTTCTTCCTCTCGAGACGGGAGTTGTGGGTGACGATCCGGGTACTGCTGGCCGACGACCAGACGCTGATCCGCAGCGGGTTCCGGGTGCTGGTGAATTCAGCACCCGATCTGGAGGTTGTTGCTGAGGCGGCGAACGGCCGGGAGGCGGTCGAGCTGGCCCGGACCGAGCGGGCCGACGTGGTGCTGATGGACATCCGGATGCCGGAGGTCGACGGCCTCGCGGCGACCCGGATGATCAGTGAGGACGAGGCGCTCGCGGGCGTGAAGGTGCTGATCCTGACCACGTTCGAGGTGGACGAATACGTGTTCGACGCGATCCGCGCCGGCGCCAGCGGCTTCCTCGGCAAGAGCGTCGAGCCGGCCGAGCTGATCGACGCCATCCGCGTGGTCGCCCGCGGTGACGCTCTGCTCTCCCCGAAGGCGGTCCGCGGCCTGATGAACCGCTTCCTGGCCGAGCCGCAGACCAGCCAGACCATCGGCCCGTCGGTGCTCGACGTACTGACCGAGCGCGAACGCGAGATCGTCGGCCTGGTCGCGCTGGGTCTGTCCAACGACGAGATCGCCGTGCGCCTCGTCCTCTCGCCGTCGACCGCGAAGACGCACGTCAATCGCGCCATGGTGAAGCTCGATTGCCGTGACCGTGCGCAGTTGGTCGTGCTCGCCTACCAGACCGGACTGGTTCGGCCGGGCGCCGTCGTACCGCGAGCGCAGTAGCCCGTACGGCGGACGCAGTACGGCGAGATGCCCGCGGCTGGCCGACGCGCGTGACGGAGCGCGGCCGGAAGCATCGGCCGCATGGCTACCTATCTGTACCGGCTCGGCCGGTTCGCGTTCCGCCGTCGCCGGCTGGTGGTTCTGGTGTGGCTGGGGCTCCTCGCCGCCGGCATCGCCGGCGCGGCCGCACTGTCCGGCCCGACTGCCAACGGCTTCTCGATCCCGGGCACCGAGTCGCAGCGGGCGGCCGACCTGCTCCAGGACCGGTTCCCGCAGGCCGGTGCCGACAGCGCGACCGCCCGCATCGTCTTCCAGGCGCCACCCGGCCAGAAGCTGACCGACGCCGCGAACACCGCGCAGGTGCAGCAGACCCTCGGCCGGATCGACCACGCGCCCCAGGTCGCCAGGGTCGTGGACCCCTTTGCCGCAAAGGCGATCTCCGCCGACGGCCGGACGGGCTACGCCCAGGTGACGTACGACGTCACGGCGCAGGAGGTCAGCCCGGAGGCGCAGGACGCGGTAGCCACCGCGGTGGAGCCGGCACGTGCGACCGGACTCACGGTCGAGTACGGCGGCGACGCCATGCAGGCGCAGGACAGCCAGAGCCTGACCGAGGTGATCGGGATCGGGGTGGCCGCCGTCGTCCTGCTGATCACCTTCGGCTCGCTGATCGCGGCCGGCCTACCGTTGCTGTCGGCAATCATCGGCGTAGGCATCGGCGTGACCGCGATCTCGGCCGCCAGCGGGTTCATCGACATCGGTTCGGGCACGCCGATCCTGGCGTTGATGATCGGGCTGGCCGTGTCGATCGACTACTCGCTCTTCATCATGTCGCGGTACCGGCACGAGCTGAGCACCGGACTGGAGCCGGACGAGGCGGCCGGTCGCGCGGTCGGCACGGCCGGATCCGCGGTGGTGTTCGCGGGACTCACCGTGGTGATCGCGCTGGCCGGGCTGTTCGTGGTCGACATCCCGTTCCTGACCCAGATGGGGCTGGCCGCCGCGTTCACCGTCGTACTCGCGGTGGCGATCGCGCTGACCCTGCTGCCCGCGCTGCTGGGATTCGCGGGGCGCCGGGTGCTCGGCGGCCGGATCCCAGGGCTGCGGGCCGGCGATCCCGAGGCCGCGGGCCGGGTTTCGGCCGGACGGCGGTGGGGCCGGCTCGTCACCCGACGGCCGGTCGCGGTGCTGCTGGTAACGGTGATCGGTCTCGGCGCGCTGGCACTCCCGGCGACCGATCTCGAGCTCGGGCTGCCCGACGACAGCACCGCGGCCCCTGATTCCACCCAGCGCAAGGCGTACGAGCTGCTCTCCGAGGGCTTCGGCGCCGGATTCAACGGTCCGCTGATGGTCGTGGTCGACGCCGGCGCATCCGCCGACCCTGCCGCTGCGGCGGGGGCAACGGCGACCGCCGTACGCGGGCTGCCGGATGTGACCTTGGTGACGCCGCCGACCTTCAACCCGGCTGGGAACACGGCTTTGCTGACGGTCATTCCCGCGACCGGTCCGAGCGCGACGCAGACGCACGAGCTGGTCAAGGCGATCCGGGCGCTGCCCGACGCCGGCGGCGCGGAGGTGTCCGTCACGGGTGCGACCGCGGTCAACATCGACATCTCGGACAAGCTCGGCGGTGCGCTGGTGCCCTATCTGTCGCTGATCATCGGGTTGGCGTTCCTGCTGCTGATGCTGGTGTTCCGGTCGGTGCTGGTGCCGTTGAAGGCGACGCTCGGGTTCCTGCTGACCGTCGCGGCGACGTTCGGTGCGGTGGTCGCGGTGTTCCAGTGGGGCCGGCTGGCCGGGCTGTTCGGGATCGAGGGGCAGACCGGTCCGGTGATCAGCATGCTGCCGATCTTCCTCATCGGCGTGGTCTTCGGGCTCGCGATGGACTACCAGATCTTCCTGGTCACCCGGATGCGGGAGGAACACGTTCACGGCGGCGAGCCGCGAGCCGCCGTCGTCGACGGGTTCGCCCACGGCGCCCGGGTGGTCACCGCGGCGGCCGTGATCATGACGGCGGTCTTCTCCGGCTTCATCCTGTCCGGCCAGACGCTGATCCGGGAGATGGGGTTCGGCCTCGCGCTCGCCGTCGCGATCGACGCCTTCGTCGTCCGGATGACCATCGTCCCCGCCGTGATGGCCCTCCTCGGCCGCCGCGCCTGGTACCTCCCGCGCCGGCTCGACCGCCTCCTCCCGAACGTCGACATCGAGGGCGAGACGCTGCGCCGTCACCTCCCGCCCGCCCCCGAGCCGCGCGAACCCGAACTGGCCAGCCGTGATCGCGGCCACTGACAACGCGCCGCCGGGACCGGATCATGACCGGCATGTGGCGCGAGATCATGAAGTCCAAGGTCCACCGGGCGACGGTGACGCAGGCGGACCTGCACTATGTCGGATCGTGCACGCTCGACGCGGATCTGATGGACGCGGCGGATCTGCTGCCCGGCGAGAAGGTTGACATCGTCGATGTCACCAACGGGCAGCGGCTGTCGACGTACCTGATCGAGGGGCCGCGCGGGTCCGGGGTGGTGGGGATCAACGGGGCCGCGGCGCACCTGATCCATCCGGGTGATCTGGTCATCCTGATCGCGTACGGGATGTTCGACACCGCGGAGGCCAAGGTCTTCGAGCCGAGCGTAGTCTTCGTGGACGAGCACAATGCGATCACCCGCATCGGCTCCGACCCCGCCGAGGCGCTTCCCGACAGCGGCACGCTCCGCGGCGACCAACTGCACACCCCGCGTTGAGATGAGGACTGGTCGAGGATGACCGAGAACACCGCTGAGACCACCGAGACCACCGACGCGGCAGCGCCGAAGACCGCCTCGCACGACAACGAGCCGAGTCCGAAGCTGCGGGCCTTCATGAACTCGGGGTGGGCCGACTCCGAGCGGCACGACCTGGAGCTGAGCGATGTCGGCGTGTGGGCGGCGAAGCGGCGGGACGCGCTGTCGCAGGCGTTCCCGGGCGAGCGGCTCGTCATCCCGGCCGGCACGTACAAGGTTCGTTCCAACGACACCGACTACGTCTTCCGCCCGCACACCGACTACGTCTGGCTGACCGGCAACCAGACCTCCGACGCCGTCCTCGTCCTCGAGCCGAACGGCACCACCGGACACGACGCGGTCCTGTACTTCCGCCCGCGCGCCGACCGCGCCCAGGGCGAGGAATTCTGGCGCGACCGGATGTACGGCGAGCTCTGGGCCGGCCGGCGTCCTTCGCTGACGGAGACCGCCAAGGAGTTCGGCCTCGAGACGCGCCACGTCGACCAGCTCGCCGACGCGCTCAAGGGCGACGTACCGACCCGTGTCCGCCGCGACGAGGACGAGTCGATCGCCGCGCTGCTGAGCGGCGCCCGGACGGATCAGCTGAAGGACGGCGAGTTCGCGGCGACCCTGTCGGAGCTGCGGCTGGTCAAGGACGCGTACGAGCTCGATCAGCTGCGGGACGCGGTCGCGATCACGCACCGCGGGTTCTCCGACGTACTCGCGGAGATGGACAAGGTCCGGCAGTACGGCGAGCGCTGGATCGAGGGCACGTTCTGGCGCCGGGCACGGGCCGAGGGCAACGATGTCGGCTACACGTCGATCGCCGCGGCCGGCCCGCACGCGACGACGCTGCACTGGATCGAGAACGACGGCCCGGTGAACGACGGCACGCTGATGCTGCTCGACATGGGCGTGGAGAACCGGCAGCTGTACACCGCCGACATCACCCGCACCCTGCCGGTGAGCGGCGAGTTCACGCCGCGCCAGCGGGACCTGTACCAGCTGGTGCTGGACGCGCAGAACGCCGGGATCGACGCGCTCAAGCCGGGTGCGGCCTTCCGCGCCGGCCACGAGGCGGCGATGGAGGTGATCGTGCGCGGTCTCGACGCGATGGAGCTGCTGCCCGTGTCTGCCGAGGAGGCGCTCGATCCCCAGAGCCGCCTGTACCAGCGCTACACGCTGCACGGCGTCAGCCACATGCTCGGCCTCGACGTCCACGACTGCGCCTCGGCCCGCAACGAGACCTACCGCCAAGGCGCCGTTCAGCCCGGCTACGTCCTCACCGTGGAGCCCGGCCTGTACTTCCAGTCCGACGACCTCACCGTGCCCGAGGACCTCCGCGGCATCGGCATCCGCATCGAGGACGACGTCCTCATCACCGCCGACGGCGCCGAGAACCTCTCCGACGCCATGCCCCGCACCGTCGAGGGCCTGCAGAGCTGGATGGCCTCCTGACCTGCCGGGTCGTCCGGTGCGATGTACTACCGGGCGACCCGGAACCGCAGGTGAGTGACGCCGCTGCCCGCCTCGACAACGCGGTCGCGCCGTGGATGCGGACCGTACGGTCCCCGGCGACAGCCTTCACCTTCGGCGCATCGGCCGGCGGCTGATGGGTCAGGACGAAACACGGGACGTCAACCTGTCCCAAGCCTGGCTCCAGAGGCGTCCGGCCGGCATCCGCGCTACGGAACTTGCAGAAGCGCGAGTTCGGTACGGCCCTCGGCGGCGCGGTCGGGCAGCAGCGCGAGGGTGCAGGCCCACTCGAAGCGCGCGCCGATGCGATCGAAGGCCTCGGCGGCCGAGCCCAAGGCATCGAGGTCGCCCGTCGATCGGGCCGTGGCCCGGGCGAGGCAGGCCGCGGCCCAGTCGTTCTCGGCGGCCTCCGCCGCGGCCGAGGCGAGGAGGTCGGGTGCGTCGGGCAGGCCCGCGACCACGGCCAGCTCCGCCGCGGCGGTGCGCGCGTACGGCGCCCACCAGCGTTCGCCGAACTCCGCGAACGCCCGCCGGACGACATCAGTCGCCTGCTCGACGGCGCCCAGTTGTACGGCGACCCGCGCCCGCGCGAACGTGTACGGGGCGGCCAGCCATGGCGCATCCTCCAGGTCCGCACACTGGGCGACCTCGAGCGCACGAGCCTGCCAGACCTCGAACAGACCGTCGTCGCGCAGTCCGTGCACCATCGCGGCCGCCGACAGCGCGGACGCCATCCACTCGATCGGCGGAGCGCCGGCGCGTTGCCATCGCTCCCAGAGTGCGTCCGCGTGCTCCACGCAGGCGTCGAACTGCCCGGTCAGCGCGCAGACCCGGATCAGTCGCGGCAGTGAGATGTACGGATGATCGCCGACCGGATCGTCCGGCGACCCCACGGCCGCGAGCGCCGCGGGCAGATCACCCACCGCGGTCGCCGTCGTCGGCGCGACATGGAAGGCGTCGATGATCTCGGCCGCGGCGTACGGTTCGTGCCGCGGGAGCGGCCCGACCAGCCGCATCCGTTCCACCGCGTACGAGCGGGCCTCGCGCAGCCGTCCCGCATTCCCGGCGGCCACGGTCGACGCGTCGAGTGCTCCCGCGATCAGGACCGGATCACCGGTCCGCCGGGCCGCCTCGACGGCCTCGCCGGCAAGCTCCGGATCGGCGCCGATCCGCCGGCCGCCGTGCTCCCAGGCCTTGGCGGTCGCGAGCAGCGCGGTCACCTGTGCGTCGCCGGGTCGCGCGCTGTCCACAGCCTGCCGGAGCAACTGCTCGCTGCGCTCGGCAGGTACGTCGTACAGCGAGCCGGTCGGGTAGCGGTTCACCGCGATCACGGCCAGCGCGAGCATCGTCGCCCGAACGTTGCCATCGGCAACCGCTCGGTCGGCCGCGTCCAGCAGCAGCCGTACCCCGGTCTCCGCGTCCGAGATCGCGAGCGTGGCATCGGCGGCCGACCGGAGGTCCAGCGCGGCGCCGACGCCGTCCGCGGCGCGTTCGGCCGCCGACCGGTAGTGGCCGACAGACTCCAGGAACTCCCGCCGGGCGAAGCCGAGATGGCCGAGCGAGCGCGCGAGCCGGTGCGCCGTCGGATCGGGCCCGGCAGAGGTCGCAGCGAGTGCGGCCCGCAGGTCACCGGCCACCTCGTCGTACAGCGGCTGCCAGTCGGAGTCGTCCAGCCTGCTCTCCAGCGCGGCGGCCGTGTCCGCGGCCCAGTGCAGACAGCGGTCCTGAGCGGTCGCCAGTTCGTCCTCGGTGAGTTGCTCGCGCGCGAACTCCCGGATGGTCTCGAGCAGACGCCAACGCGTTCCCCGGCGGACGGCGAGACTCTTGTCCGTCAGCCTTCCGAGCAGATCGGCGACCTCACCGCGGCTGAGCTCCGGGCTGGTCACACTGGCGGCATCCAGGTCGAAGCCGCCGACATAGATGGACAGCCGCCGGAACAGCAGCCGCTCCTGATCGTCCAGCAGATCGTGGCTCCATCCGATCACGGCGCCGAGCGACCGGTGCCGAGCGTCCATGCCACGCCCGCCGGCCAGGAGCCGGAGTCTGTCGTCGAGCGCCGCCCGCACTCCGTCGGCTCCGAGCGAGCCGATCCTGGCCGCGGCGAGTTCGATGGCCAGCGGCATGCCGTCCAGTCGCGCACAGATCTCGGCGAGGTCGTCGTCCGGCGCGGTGAAGTCCGGATCGACGGCACGGGCCCGATCCGCGAACAGCTTCGTCGCGTCGTCCAACGGCGGTAGCAGCACGGTCGTCTCGGCCGGTACACCCAGCCGCTCACGGCTGGTCGCGAGGATCGTCACCTCGGGACAGGTGCGGAGCAGTTGTTCGGCCAGTGCGGCGACCTCGTCGACCACGTGCTCGCAGTTGTCCAGGACCAGGAGCGACCGGCGCTGCTGCAGGTGCTCGATCAGGACTTGTTCCAGACTTTGCGGCGGGCGTTCGCTGAGCCCGACAGCGGTCGCCACCGCCCGGGTCACCAACCCGTCCCGGACCGGAACCAGGTCCACGAACGCGCCGCCGGCGCCCAGCTCGGCCCCCACGACGGCTGCCAACCGCGTCTTGCCCATGCCACCAGGGCCGAGCAGGCTCACCAGGCGGGACTGGCCGAGCGCGGTTCGCACCGCCGTGGTCTCGCTGGACCGCCCGACGAAGCTGGTCCGACCGGCCGGCAGCCCACTCATCCCCGCACCGCCCGCACCGCCCGCACCGCCCTGACCGCCCTGACTGCCCGCACCGCGCTGTGGTCCCGCCAGGTCGGCCAGCTCGCGCCGGTCGGTCACGCCGTACTTGCGGAGCAACGACGAGACGTGGCTCTCGACCGTCCGGACGGAGATGTGCAGGGCGCGGGCGATCTGCGCGTTCGACCGGTGCTCGGCCACAGCCTCCAGTACTTCGGCCTCCCGCGCGGACACCTCGTTCACGCGCCCATCATGACCGATCCGTGGGGCTTTGCGTGGTGGATCCGTGGTCAGCACGGATGTGGGCCGCGGGTCGCCGGCGCGAAGGTCGTCGTACCAGAACAACTCTTTGGAGGCAGCGATGAGTACAGCGATGACCAGGACAACGACGGTGACGCGAAGGGTCCGGCCCGGCACGGTTGCGCTGTGGGTGGTGCAGGTGGTCCTGGCGGCGATGTTCGTGATGGCGGCCCTGCCGAAACTGTCGGGGGACCCGGTGATGGTCGACATGTTCGGCGCGGTGGGTGCCGGTCAGTGGCTGCGGTACGTGGTCGGTGTGCTGGAACTGGCCGGGGCGATCGGACTACTGGTGCCGCGGCTGTGTGGTCTGGCCGCAGGCGGTTTGGCGCTGCTGCTCGTCGGCGCGAGTCTCACCAACATCTTCGCGCTAGGTGCGTCGCCGGCCATTCCGATCGGCTATCTGCTGGTCGCGGCCGCCATCGCGTGGTTCCGGCGGGCGTCGATCCGAGTGGCGGTCCGGCGATGACGATCGCGGCGTTCGACGGGCTGCTGACCCGGCCCGGGGATCCGGCCTACGACGCCGGCCGGGCGGTCTGGAACGCGATGGTCGACCGCCGGCCGGCCCTGATCGCGCGGTGTGCGAGCACAGCGGACGTGGTGGCCGCGCTCCGCTACGGACGGGCGGCCGGGCTGGAGATCGGGGTCCGGGGCGGCGGGCACAGCTTCCTCGGGCTCCCTGTGGTGGAGGGCGGTCTGCTGCTTGACCTGTCTGCGCTGAACTCAGTGCAGGTGGATCCGGTCAGCCGCCGGGCCCGGGTCGGTGGCGGCGCATTGCTGGGCGCCCTCGACCTGGCCAGTCAGCGGTACGGGCTGGCCACCACCGCCGGGAACGTCTCGCACACTGGCGTAGGCGGACTGACCCTGGGCGGTGGGGTCGGCTGGCTGGCCCGAGCCCATGCCCTGACCTGCGACAACGTCACGTCGTACGAGCTGGTCACCGCGAACGGCGCCGTACTGCGGGTCACCGAGACCGAGCACGCGGACCTGTTCTGGGGACTGCGCGGTGGAGGCGGGAGCTTCGGCGTCGTGACTGCGTTCGAGTTCCGTCTGCATCCGGTCGGCACGCAGGCGTTGACCGTCGACCTGTTCTACGACCTCGACGATGCCGGTACGGCGTTACGCGGCTGGCGGGACCTGTTCGCGGACGCGCCGCGGCAGGCGACGCCGGTGGCCCGGGTCGGCCGACGGGAGGAGTACGGCGGTCGCCCGATGGCGAGCATCGGATACGTGTGGGTCGGCGATGTGGAGGAAGGGCTCCGGCTGCTCCCGTCGTACGAGGGGATCGGCAAGCCGGCCGGACAGCGGGTCCGGGAGCTCAGCTATCTGGACCTGCAGACGGAGTCCGACGACGACGAGCGCCACGCCCGGCGTCGCTACTGCAAGGGCCACTACCTACAGTCCCTGCCGGACGCGGCCATCGACGCTTTCCTTGCCTGGGACAACAACCCGGGCGCACGGCTGACGCTGAACGGCGGCGCCATCGGTGACGTGCCGGACAGCGCGACGGCGTACAGCCATCGCGATGCGCTGGTCGAGTTCACCACCGGGGACGACTGGACCGATCCCGGCGAGGACGCGACCCGCGTCGCCGCGGCCCGAACCTACGCCGCCGCGCTCGAGCCCTACACCAGCGGCAGCTACGTCAACACCATCGCCGACGAGGACCCGGCCGCCGTGCACCGCGCGTACTCCCCGGAGAAGCTCGCCCGCCTGCACCAACTCAAGGACACCTACGACCCGGAGAACGTCTTCAACCAGACCGCGTTGAAGTGCTGACCCACCGACCGGCACGAGAGCGCCGGTCGGCAGGGCACGATCACCAGATGCGGACGCGGTCCTCGGGCGCGAGCCACATGCCGTCCGAGTCCGCCGTCCGGTAGGTGTTGTGGAAGGCGTCGATGTTCTTCACGACTGCGTTGCAGCGGAACTCCGGCGGGGAGTGCGGGTCGATGGTGAGCCGGCGAGCCGCTTCCTCCGGCCGGGTCTTCGTGGCCCAGGCATGCGCCCACGCGGCGAAGAACCTCTCACTGCCCGCAGCGTCGGCCGCGCCATCAGCCTCGGCCCCAGCTCGGGACAGCTCGTAGGCTACGTAGGCGATCGACAGCCCGCCCAGGTCGCCGATGTTCTCGCCGAGGGTGAGCTTGCCGTTGACCTTCTGGCCAGGGGTCTCGGCCGGCTCCAGGGCGTTGTACTGCGCGACGAGCTTGTCGGTGCGCTGCTCGAAGGCGGCGCGGTCCTCGTCGGTCCACCAGTCGTTCAGGTTGCCGTCGCCGTCGTACCGCGAGCCCTGGTCGTCGAAGCCGTGGCCGATCTCGTGCCCGATCACCGCGCCGATCGCGCCGTAGTTGGTCGCGTCGTCGGCGTCCAGGTCGAAGAACGGCGGCTGCAGGATGCCGGCCGGGAAGACGATCTCGTTCATCCGCGGGTTGTAGTACGCGTTGACCGTCTGCGGCGTCATCTTCCACTCGTTGCGATCGACCGGCTGACCGAGCTTGGCCAGGTCCCGTGCGGTCTCCACCGCGATCGAGCGGCGGACGTTGCCGAACAGGTCGGTCGGGTCGACGTCCAGGGCCGAGTAGTCCTTCCACTCGTCCGGATACCCGATCTTCGGCACGAAGGTGCCGAGCTTGTCGAGCGCCCGCTGCCGGGTCTCCGGGCCCATCCAGTCCAGCGCCTCGATCCGCTGCCGGTACGCGGCCACGAGGTTCTGCACGAGGTCGACCATGCGGGCCTTCGCGGACGGCGGGAAGTGCTCGGCGACATACAGCCTGCCGAGGGCTTCTCCCAGCGACTGCTCGACCGCGCCGACCCCGCGCTTCCAGCGCTCGCGCAGCTCGGGCGCACCGGTCAGGGTCTTGCCGTAGAAGGCGAAGTTCTCGTCGACGAACGCCTGGCTCAGCAATGGCGCCGCGCTGTGCACGACCCGCCAGCTCAGCCACTCCTTCCACCGGTCCAGCTCGACCTCCTGCAGCGCTGCCGCTGCGGCGGTGAGGAAGTCCGGCTCGCGCACGACGACCTGTGCGAACGCGCTCTCCGGCACACCCGCGCCGGCCAGCCAGGTCGCCCAGTCGAAGCCCGGCGTGAGCTCCTCCAGCCCGGCCCGGTCGAGCTTGTTGTACGTCAGCTGCACGTCCCGGTCCTTCACCCGGTCCCAGTGGCCGTCGGCGATCCGGGTCTCCAGCTCAAGGATCCGCCCCGCGGCCCCGGCCGGGTCAGCCAGTCCGGCCAGCTCGAGCAGCTTCGCCACGTGTGCGACATACGCCGTACGGATCTCGGCGAAGTTGTCGTCGTGGTAGTACGACTCGTCGGGGAGGCTGAGGCCGCCCTGGGTGAGGTGGACGATGTTCTCGTCGGACTTCTTCGCGTCGGCGTCGACCCAGTAGTGGAAGACGCCCGGCACGCCCTGCAGCTCGAGCTGCCCGAGGACCGAGACCAGCCCGGCCAGATCCTTGGCGTCGCCGACCAGCGCGAGCTGCTCGGCGATCGGATCGGCACCCAGCCGCTCGATCGTCTCGGTGTCCATGAAGCTGGTGTAGAGGTCGGCGATCTTGCGCGGCTCGCTGCCCTCGGGGTGGCCGGCCGCGGCGGTCTTCTCGACGATCGCGCGGACGTCCTGCTCGGCGGTGTCCCAGAGCGCGTGGAACGCGCCGTGGATCGCCTTGTCCGCGGGAATCTCGTGCTCCGCCAGCCACGTCCCGTTGACGAACCGGTACAGGTCGTCCTGCGGCCGCACCGCGGCGGCCGGCCCCGAGCTGTCGATTCCTGCTGTCATCCCTGACCCCTTTTGTCCCATGTCCAGTTGCTGTCAGCGAACATACCCGGTTCGCGATCAGGCCGGTCTGAACTATCCACAGGATCCAGCCGTTCTCCCAGGTAAGAACACGGATCAGGGAGGACCCCGCCAAATGCCACACCTCGTCCGTCGACTCACCACAATGCTCATCGCCCCCGCCTTACTGCTCGGGCTCGTCAGTGCCCCGGCAGCGACCGCTGCTCCAACCTCCTTCCCCACCCGGATCGAACTGCCCGACGGGTTCCAGCCCGAAGGCATCGCGATCGCGCGCGGTACGGCGTACTTCGGCTCACGTGCCGACGGGGACATCTACGCCGCCGATCTGCGGACCGGACGCGGCAAGGTGATCAGCCAGGGCCCGGGCACCGGCTCGCTCGGGATGAAGGTGGACCGCTTCGGCCGGCTGTTCGTCGCCGGCGCCGCCGGCGGGAACGGCCGGGTGATCGACACCCGCACCGGCAAGGTCCTGGCGAGCTACACGTTCACCACCGCGACACCGACGTTCGTCAACGACGTCATCCTCGGCAAGGATGCGGCGTACTTCACCGACTCGCAGCAGCCCGTCTTCTACAAGGTGTCGCTCCACCGGCTGAACGCGAAGCCCCGGACCGTCCCGCTCAGCGGCGACTACCAGCACCTGCCCGGCAACAACGCGAACGGCATCTCACTCACGCCGGACGGCCGCGCCCTGATCATGGTTCAGTCGTCGACCGGCTTCCTGCTCCGGGTCGACCCGCGCACCGGCGTGGCCAGGCGGATCGACATCGGCGACGCACTGATGACCAACGGCGACGGTCTGCTGCTGATCGGCCGCACGCTGTACGTCGTCCAGAACCTCTCGAACCAGATCTCGGTCATCACGCTGAACAAGTCCGGCACTAGGGGCACGGTGGTCGACCAGCTCACCAGCCCGGACTTCGACGTACCCACGACGGTCGCCGCCTTCGGGAACCGCCTGTACCTGCCGAACGCCCGCTTCTCGACGCCACCAACTCCTACCACGCCGTACTGGGTTACCGCGGTGAGCCGTTCCCGAGTGCGGTAGATCGTCCTACCTTGATTGGGGAGGCAACATGAACAAACGCACCATCACGGCTGTCATCGGGCTGTCGGCACTCCTGCTGGGCGGCATCACCACGTCGAGCGCGGCTGCCGCCACACCGCCGGCGTCAGGTCCTACTGTCGTCAAGCACTCCGTCGACGACGGCCACTGCGACCAGATCCGCTTCCTGACGCCGCAGAAGCAGTAGCTCAGCCGGCTGTGCGGAGGCTGCCCCGGGCGGCGGCCTTGAGGCGGCTTCCGCACGACAGACGCACGGAGTACCCGGCCGGGATCGACAGCGGCTCACCGGTCTGCGGGTTGCGGCCGGTGCGCGGCGCACGCAGGACGCGCTCGATGCTGAGCAGACCGGTCAGCGACACCTTGTCGCCGCGCTGCACAGCCTCGGTGACGACGTCGCCCAGGGCGTCGAGGACCTTCTCGGCCTGGTTCCGCGGGATGCCTGCCTTGTGTGCCACGCCGGCGATCAGTTCATTCCGGTTCACGGCTCTCCTCCGACTCGATTCACTTCCGAGCGGCACCTTAACCGAAATGATTGTCGTTAGCGAGAAGTCATCCGCATACCGGTCAGACCGCCGTCGGAGCGTCGTCACAGGGCCGTCACAGGGCCGTCAGAGACCGTCGCGGTCGTGCCAGTGGTTCTGCCAGCGGGCGTCGATGGCGTCGCCGGCGAGCTGGTACCGGATGTCCGTGGACAACCGTAGCTCGCTCGACACGTTGTCCAAGGCGGCGTGGACCGTGTGCGCGGTGTGGATGACCACGTCTCCGGCCGCGTAGTCGGTGACCAGCCAGTCGGCGTCGTACTCCGCGGCGAGAGCGGGCAGGTCCGCGGTGATGGACGCCGCCGGCCGCTTGAGCCGCCCTGCGGCCTCCTCCTCGAGCACGCGGTGGTGACTGCCCTGGAGATAGGCCAGTCCGCCGCGGCTGACCGGGCAGTCGCCCAGCGGGATCCACGCGGACAGCACCTGGTCGGTCCCGTCCCGCAGGTACACCAGGTCGTAGTGCGCCTGCGTCGCCGTACCGATCCCGTTCTCCCCCGGCGCTGTCTGCCGGATGATCTTCCGGCGGTGCAGGAACGGCTCACCGCCGAGGAACCACTCGAACCAGCCCTTCAACGCCGGCTGCGCACAGAAGGCCGCGTACTCCGGCCCCGGCACGATCTCCTCGAACAGCACCTTCCGGTACGACGCCCTGTCCGTCGCAGCCTGTGTCAGCGCGAAGTAGTACTCGCGGAACTCCTGCACGACCGCAGGGTCGAGCAACCCGGTCAGGAACAGGTACCCGTCGCGCTGCAACCGGGACCGCAGCCTCGCCCGATCGCCACGCTCTTCCGCGGGCGCAGCGACCAGTTCACCCAGTCGCCGCTCATCCAGCACGTATCCGTTAGACGTCAGCACATGTCCATTCCACCCGGTGCCCAGCCAGGAGCGGAATGGACAACACTGTGGACCTTCTTGGACTCTTGTGACGTGCCAGACTGGTCGATCTACCTGACTCCGGGAGCTATCGAGCGCCGACTTGGACTCTTCTGCCTCGGTGCCGGCGAGCAGACGCACGGCTCGGAGAACACCAGAGAACGCGCTCTCGGTTGCCACGCCCTCGTGTGGCTCAAGGAGGGCCGCGGGCAGCTCCTGCACGGGCCAGATCGGCAGCTGCACGAGGTACGCGCACCTGCGATGCTCTGGCTCTTCCCAGGCGTCCTCCACGGCTACCAACCGGCAACAAGCTGGCGCCAGGCGTGGACTCTGTTCAGCGGGTCAGCTGTCGAAGCGCTCACCACACTCGGCCATGTGGACGTCAACCGACCAGTCCGTCGCTTCGCAGACGCCAGGCCTGTAGACCGCGCATTCAGCCGACTGCTGCGCGTCAGCACGCAACACAACCCCGTGCAGCTCACAGGCGCTCTCTACGACCTGCTCGCTGCGGCTGCGACCGCTACGGGCGACGACGTGGCCACACGGCTCGCCGAGCTCGCGTGTACGCCGATGAGCGTTCAGGACTACGCCAGTGAGCTCGGCCTCACCGTGAAGGAGCTGCGCGATGCAGTGCGCCGTACGACTGGCTCAACCCCACATGAACTGGTATTGACCACAAGACTGAGCAATGCAAAGGTTTTGCTCGCCGAGGAGGACCTGCCCGTTGCAGTGGTCGCCAGACGGGTCGGATACGACGACCCGGCGTACTTCACCCGCCTCTTCACCGCCAGGGTTGGGATGCCGCCGGGCGCGTTCCGGCGTTCTGGTTCGCTCTCGGGGCGGATTTCCTCCCTTTGAGGGAGGCGGGACCTACTTTCCGACGTGTAAAACCATTCAGGGGGGTGACGTGTTCGGGGGCCGGACACCGATACGGTCGTGGCTATGAGTGAAACGCAGCCCATCGACCCGCGATACGCGAACCGGTCGCCCAAGTCGGCCGGCAGGCCGAAGAAGCGGCGCAACTGGTTCCTCCGCACCGTCGGACTGATCGTCCTGCTGTTCGTTCTCATGCTGATCGCGGTCCCGCTGTACGCGTGGGGCCGGATCGACAAGATCGAGGCGATGCCCACCGGCACGCGGCCGGCCGACACACCCGGTACGACGTACCTGATGGTCGGGTCGGACGCCCGCGAGGACCTCAGCCGGGCCGAGCGCGCCCGGCTGCACACCGGCGGCGACGCCGGGCCGGCGCGGACCGACTCGATCATGCTGATGCACGTCCCGGAGTCCGGGCCGACCGTGCTGATCAGCATCCCGCGCGACAGCGCGGTCAACATCCCGGGCGTGGACGGCAAGCAGAAGATCAACGCCGCGTTCAACAAGAGCCCGGCGCTGCTGATCCAGACCATCGAGAACGTCACCGGGCTGCGCATCGACCACTACGTCGAGGTCGGCTTCGGCGGCTTCGCGTCGGTGATCGACAGCATCGGCGGGATCAAGATGTGCTTGCCGAAGGCAATGAGCGACGACAAGGCGCACATCAACCTGCCGGCCGGGTGCCAGAAGCTCGACGGCGTCAAAGCGCTCGGGTACGTGCGGTCCCGTCACGCCGACAACCAGAACGACTTCGGCCGGGTCGAGCGGCAGCGGCAGATGGTCGGCGCGATCGCGAAGAAGGCGAGCTCGCCTTCGACGTTCCTCAACCCGGTCCGGTACTACAACGTCGCGACCAAGGGCGTCGACGCGCTCACCGTGGACAAGGACATGGGCCTGCTGGACTTCATCCGGTTCGCGCGGGGTATGCGGGCGATCTCCGGCAGCGGTGGGATCACACTGACCGTGCCGGTCAGCGACGACAACTACCAGCTGTGCTGCAACCGGGGCGACGCCGTGAAGTGGGACACCGCCAAGGCGAAGGCGCTCTTCAACGCGATCAAGGAGGACAACACCTCCGGCCTGAAGAGCAGCTGACCCTCCTGGTCCACGCGGTGGTAAGCCTGGGGACGCACTGGGACATGTGGTGAACACGCCGTACCTGCCCTTGGAGTGGATGGATGAAGCTGGAGGACCTGGCCGGGTTGCGGCTGTCGTACGACGCCGTGGGGTCGACGCGGTACGACGAAACGCCTGAGGGGTATCACCGTTTGGACCACCGGGAGCGGATCGGCCGCGGGGACGAGGTGTTCCGGCGGGCGGCGGACGCGTTGCTGGGCTGGCGGATGCAGCCCGCGGCCGGATTGCCGACGACCGCGACCGACGTCCCCGCACAGATCGGCACCAACTCCCTCGGCCGCCTCGGACCGGGCCTGCTGATCGGCCGGTCGCCGCTCGCACGCATCGGCCTCCCGGTCCCCTGCCGAGTCGTCTGGATCGTCAACGAGCCGGACCGCATCGGCTTCGCGTACGGCTCGCTGCAAGGCCACCCGGAGGCCGGCGAGGAGTCCTTCGTCATCACCCGCGACCCGGACGGCATCTACTTCACCATCCGCGCGTACAGCCGCGGCGCCACCTGGTACACCCGCTTGGCCGGCCCGCTCGCCCGCAAGGCCCAGCAGTACGCCGCCCACCGCTACACCAAGGCCCTGCAACGCCTGGCAACCCCATAGCAAAGGCCCCGCAAGCTCATACCTTTGCGGGGCCGCGACCTTTTTACCCCGGGCGGGCAAAGCGTGGGTTGAGCGACACGCGAACAGTGGGCGACAACCCGGGGTGCACGGCGGTTGCCGGAACTGGAATGCTGTGGCGGGTGAGTCCCAAGACGTTGACGGATCTGGTGGCGCCGGACTGGGCCGAGGCTTTGGCGCCGGTCGAGGACACGGTCGCGAAGATGGGTGAGTTCCTGCGCGGCGAGATCGCTGCGGGGCGGCCGTATCTGCCGGCGGGTGAGAACGTGCTGCGCGCGTTCAAGCAGCCGCTGGAGCAGGTGAAGGTGCTGGTCGTCGGCCAGGATCCGTACCCGACGCCCGGACACCCCGTAGGGCTCAGTTTCTCGGTGGCACCCGACGTACGGCCGATTCCGCGGAGCCTGGCGAACATCTACCGCGAACTGATGGCGGACGTCGGCGTACCGGCCCCGTCCAACGGTGACCTGACGCCGTGGGCCGAGCAGGGCGTGCTGATGCTCAACAGAGTGCTGACCGTGCAGCCGGGCAAGTCCGGTGCGCACCGCGGCAAGGGCTGGGAGAGCGTCACCGAGCAGGCCATCCATGCACTGGTCGACCGCGATGGCCCCCTGGTCGCGATCCTCTGGGGCCGCGACGCCCAGACGCTTAAGCCGATGCTGGGCACCACGCCGTACGTCGAAAGCGCCCACCCGAGCCCCATGTCCGCCGACCGCGGCTTCTTCGGCTCGCGCCCCTTCAGCCGCGTCAACGCCCTCCTCGAACAGCAAGGCGCGACCCCGGTCGACTGGCGCCTGCCCTAGGGGCACTCTGAGGTGCATGACCCGCTTTGTGATCGATGCACCCACACTTCTGCACCTGGTCGACGCCGACCTGACCGTCGGGCCGACCCACCAACTCGTGGCTCCTAGCTCGATCCGCTCCGAAGCGCTCGAGCGGCTGCTGCACGACGTCCGCCAGGGCACCCGGACCGAGAAGGACGCCCGGCGGCTGCACACGCGGATGACCGAGGTGAAGATCCGCGTGCTGGGCGACCGGGTGTCGCGCTGGACGGCGTGGAAGATCGCCCGCGACCAGGACTGGAACACCCTCCGCGACGCCGAGTACCTGGCAGTCGCGAAGCTGCAGGCGGATGCCCTGGTGACGGTCGATCCGGAGCTCGCGGCGAAGGCCGAAGGGATGGTCGCGGTCGAACCGGTAGCGAACTTGTTCGAATGATGCATTGCAGGATCGTTCAACAATCTCCTATGGTGAGCGGAATCGCCCTGTCCCTCCGGGAGGAACCATGTGGGTTCTGCTCGCCATTGCGGTGGTGGTCGTCGGGTTCGCGCTCCGGATCAACTCGATGCTGGTCGTCACCGCGGCCGGGATCGTGGCCGGCCTCATCGGCGGCCTGTCTCCGGTCAAGATCCTGAACGCGTTCGGCGACGGCTTCGCCGGTAGCCGTTCCGTCACCGTCTTCATCGTCACTCTGCCCGTCATCGGTCTGATCGAGCGCTACGGCCTGCAACACCAGGCCCGCAAGCTGATCAGCAAACTCAAGGTCCTCACCACGGGCCGGCTGTTGGCCCTCTACATGCTGATCCGGCAAGGCACCGCCGCGGTCGGCCTGACCAGCATCGGCGGCTACGCGCAGGCAGTCCGGCCGCTGATCCATCCGATGGCCGCCGGTGCGGCCGAGCGCAAGTACGGCAAGTTGCCGGAGAAGATGCAGGAGAAGATCAAGGGCTTCGCGGCCAGCTCCGACACCGTCGGGGTCTTCTTCGGTGAGGACATCTTCGTCGCGGTCGGCTCGATCCTGCTGATCACCGGCTTCGTCGACACGACGTACGGCCTCAAACTCGAAGCGATCGACATCGCCGTCTGGGCGATCCCGACCGCCATCTGCGCGCTGCTCATCCACGGCTCGCGGCTGTGGTTGCTGGATCGCACGCTCGACAAGATGGCCGCTCAGGCCGACGCCGAGGCCGCAGACGAGGAGGCGGCCCGGTGATCAAGGTCGAGTGGTTCTACTGGCTGTGCGGGATCTTCTTCCTGCTGATCGCGATGCAGGCCTTCAACGACCGGACCAACCGCAAGCGCCTCGGCAGCGCGGCGTTCTGGGGCATCCTCGGACTGTCGTTCTGCTACGGCACGTTCGTGGTGCACAAGCAGGCGCCGTCCTGGCTCCTCGGCATCGCGGTGATCGGTATCGCGGTCCTCGCCGGCGCGGGCTTCCCCGGCCGCGGTCAGGAACGTACGACGACGCCGGAGCAGCGCGCGCGCTTTGCCGACAAGTTCGGCAACAAGCTGTTCCTGCCGGCGCTGGTGATCCCGGTGGTCGCGGCGATCTTCGGCGCCTGGCTCGCCAAGGTGAAGCTCGGCAACGGCAAGCCCCTGCTCGAGACCGGCTCGGCCACCATCATCGGTCTCGGCGTCGCCTCGATCCTGGCGCTGATCGTCGGCATGGTCCTGTTCCGGCCGAAATCTCCGGCCGTACCGCTGCACGAGGGCCGACGGCTGCTCGAGCACATCGGCTGGGCCGCCATCCTGCCGCAGATGCTCGCCACGCTGGGCCTGCTGTTCACCGCGTCCGGTGTCGGCAAGGCGGTCGGCCGTGTCACCGATCACGTGATCCCGAAGGGCTCGCTGATCGCTGCCGTCGCGCTGTACTGCATCGGGATGGCGATCTTCACGATCATCATGGGCAACGCGTTCGCAGCCTTCCCGGTGATGACGGCCGCGGTCGGCTGGCCGCTGCTGGTGCAGCAGTTCCACGGCACGCCGGCAGTGGTGTTCGCGGTCGGCATGCTCGCCGGCTTCTGCGGCACGCTCTGCACGCCGATGGCCGCCAACTTCAACCTCGTTCCAGCAGCGCTGTTGGAGATGAAGGACCAGTACGGACCGATCAAGGCTCAGATCCCGACAGCAATCCCCTTGCTGGCTTGCAACATCGCCATCATGTACATCTTCGCGTTCTAAGGAGTGCTATGAAGTACGCCGCCGCCTGGGCCGACATCGCCTGCACGGTGCTCGAAACGCCGTACCCGTACAGCGCCACGCATGCGTCGACCGGCCCGGACGACGTCGACGTGACCCCGGATCGCCTGCACCCTGCGTTCCACGGGTCCTACGACTGGCACTCCAGCGCACACATGCAGTGGTCCCTGATCCGGTTGCTCACGCTCGCACCGGACCAGGTCGGCCACCGCCCGGTCGAAGTACTCGACAAGCGACTCACCCCTGACGCGATCGTCACCGAGGCGGCGTACCTGCGGCGGACCACCTGGTACGAACGTCCGTACGGCTGGGCATGGGCGGCGATGCTGGTCGCCGCCGGCCGTCAGACGCAGTGGGCGGATGCACTCCCTCCGCTGGGCGACGCCATCGCGGACCTGGTACTCGCGTGGTTGCCGAAGCAGGCCTATCCGGTGCGGCACGGCATACATCTCAACACCGCGTTTGCGCTCGCATTGTTGTTCGAGGCGTACGACGAGCTGGGCCGCACCGACGTGGTCGACGCGATCCGGTCTCGGGCGCTGGAGTGGTTCGGGGAGGACACGGCGTACGACACGCGGTTCGAGCCCTCCGGTACGGACTTCTTGTCGCCGGCGTTGACGGAGGCCGAGCTGATGCGTCGGGTGCTGCCGGACGCGGAATTCGCGGACTGGCTGATCGCGTTCCTACCCGGGCTGGGCAAGGATGCGCACCGGCACCTGCTCGAGGTACCGATCACCGACACCACGGGCGACGGGCAACTGGCGCACTTGTCCGGCTTGGCGCTGAGCAGGGCTTGGCAGTTGCGGACGATCGCACCGGCGCTGCCTGAGATTGCCGACGTACTGAAGGCTGGCGCGGATCGCCAGGTCGAGTCAGTGCTGCCGACTGTCATCGGTGGGGACTTCATGTCGACGCACTGGCTGGTGTCGTTCGCTCTCCTGGCTGATCAGGCGTAGACGTCCCGGTCCCGCGAAGGCCGGCGCACAACCCCGATCGGTCGCCGCCGATTGACACCCGCCGAAGTCCGCCGTACGGTCTCGCGTTAATAGGAAACTTTCCTAACAGTTCGCGCGATCAGCGCGGCGAGTACCCGCGAGCGGCGAAGGGAGGCAGGGTTGGCTCATGGCAACAACACCCGGAACCCCGCGCCTGCTGCGCGCGATGAACGACCGCGCCGCCCTGGATCTGCTGCTGAGCCAGGGGCCGCTCTCCCGCACCACGCTGGGCAACCTGACCGGTCTGTCCAAGCCGACCGCGTCCCAGCTGCTCGCGCGGCTGGAGGCAGCCCACCTGGTCCGTCCGAGCGGCACCACCGCCGGGCGCCCCGGTCCGAACGCGCAGCTGTACGAGATCAACGGCGGCATCGCGTACGTCGCGGGCCTGGACGTGACGCCGGCCCGGATCCGGGCCGCGGTCGCGGATCTCACCGGCAAGGTGGTCGGCGAGTACGAGCTGGCCACCCCTGGCCGCAGCGCCAAGGGCACGGTCGACCGCGTGGTCAAGGCGATCGAGGGCGCGGCCGGCGAGGCCGGACTGAACCGCGAACGCCTGCACCGGGTCTCGATCGGCACACCGGGAGGTTTCGACCCGACGACCGGCCGGCTGCGGTACGCGACCCACCTGCCCGGTTGGCACGCGCCGCATCTGCTCGAGGAGCTGGCCGCGGCGATCGCCGTACCGCTGGAGGTCGAGAACGACGTCAACCTGGCCGCGATCGCCGAGCAGCGCGTCGGCCACGCCCGCGAGCACGACAACTTCGTGCTGCTCTGGGGCGAGGAAGGCATCGGCGCAGCGATCGTGATCAACGGCCGGCTGCACCGCGGCGCGACGGGCGGCGCGGGTGAGGTCGCGTTCCTGCCGCTGCCGGGTACGCCGCTGGTCCGCAACGTCGGCCGGAACAACGCCGGCGGCTTCCAGGAGCTCGCCGGTGGCGAACCGGTCCTGGACCTCGCCCGCGAACACGGCCTGAAGGCCCGTACGCCGGAAGCCGCCATCGCCGTCGCGCTGCAGACCGAGGGCGCCGGCGACGCCGTACTGACGGAGTTCGCGCACCGGCTGGCCGTCGGTCTGGCCGCCATCGTCGCGGTCGTCGATCCCGAGCTGATCGTGCTGGCCGGTGGCGTCATCACCGCCGGCGGCGAACGCCTGCGCGGCCTCGTCCAGGACGAGCTCGCCGATCTGACCGTACCGAGGCCGCAGTTGCTGATGACCGCGATCAGCACCGATCCCGTGCTCTCCGGAGCATTGCAGTCCGCACTGAGCACAACCCGCGACGAGGTCTTCGACACCGCTGGTCCACCTGTCACCTAGGAGCCACAGCATGAAACTCACAGTCGTTGGTGGCGGATCCACCTACACGCCCGAGCTCGTCGACGGCTTCGCCCGGTTGCGGGACACGTTGCCTGTGTCGGAGCTGGTGCTTGTCGATCCAGCGGCGGATCGGCTGGAGCTCGTCGGTGGTCTGGCCCGGCGCATCTTCGCAAAACAAGGGCATGCCGGCCGTGTGATCACCACGTCCGACCTGGACGCGGGCATTGAGGGCGCGGACGCCGTACTGCTCCAGCTGCGGGTTGGTGGTCAGGCGGCACGCAACGAGGACGAGACGTGGCCGCTGGAATGCGGCTGTGTCGGTCAGGAGACGACCGGCGCCGGCGGTCTCGCGAAGGCGCTGCGGACCGTACCGGTGGTGCTGGACATTGCTGAGCGAGTACGGCGTACCAATCCGGACGCGTGGATCATCGACTTCACCAACCCGGTGGGGATCGTGACGCGTGCACTGCTGTCCCACGGACACAAGGCCGTCGGGCTCTGCAACGTAGCGATCGGCTTCCAGCGACGGTTCGCGGCCATGCTCGGCGTGACGCCGGAGGAGGTGTCGCTGGACCACGTGGGGTTGAACCACCTGACCTGGGAGCGCGCGGTCCGCGTCAACGGCGAGGACATGCTGCCGAAACTGCTCGCCGAGCACCTGGACGAGCTGTCCGAGGACCTGATCCTTCCGGCCGACGTCGTACGCGAGCTGGGCGTCGTGCCGTCGTACTACCTGCGCTACTACTACGCACACGACGCAGTGGTGAAGCAGCTGCTCACCAAGCCGTCTCGGGCGGCTGAGGTCGCCGCGCTCGAGAAAGAGCTGCTGGGCATGTACGCCGACCCGAAGCTCGACGAGAAGCCCGCCCTGCTCGAGAAGCGCGGCGGCGCGTACTACTCCGAGGCCGCAGTCGCACTGGCGTCGTCCCTGCTCAACAACACGGGCGACGTCCAGGTGGTGAACACCCTCAACAACGGCACGCTCCCCTTCCTCGCCGACGATGCAGTCATCGAAGTACCGGCCACAGTGGGCGCCGAAGGTACGACGCCGGAGCCCGTCGCCCCGCTGGAGCCCTTGTACGCCGGACTGGTCGCACACGTCACGGCGTACGAGGACCTCGCACTCGAGGCCGCTGTGAAGGGCGGATCCGAGCGCGTGTTCAAGGCACTGCTGGCGCACCCTCTCGTTGGGCAGATCTCCCTCGCACAGGAGCTGACCGACAAACTGCTGGCGCACAACAAGGCGTACCTGCCGTGGGCGCGCTAGTCCCCGGCGGAGTCCTCGCCTTCGACGCCGGCAACAGCAAGACCGACGTCGCACTCGTCGCCGCAGACGGGACGGTGCTCGGTACGGCGCGTGGCGGCGGGTTCGAACCACAGAAGCTCGGGGCATCCGCCGCAGTCGCCGGACTGGAGCCGCTTGTACGTGCTGCGGCGGCTGATGCCGGACTGCGACTGGGCGACGTACCGCTGGTGCAGCAAATCTCGGCGTGCCTGGCGAACGCTGACCTGCCCATCGAAGTCGAGCAGCTGACCGCTGTGTTCGAGGACCGCGGCTGGGCGGAGTCGGTGTACGTCACCAACGACACGTTCGCGCTGCTGCGGTCAGGTGTGGACGAGCCTCGTGGCGTGGCTGTGGTGTGCGGGGCGGGGATCAACTGCTCCGGGATGTTGCCGGACGGGCGGACCGCGCGGTTCACGGCGCTGGGGAAGCTGACCGGCGACTGGGGCGGTGGTGCGCAGCTGGCCGAGGAGGCGTTCTGGTCGGCGTCACGGGCAGAGGACGGCCGTGGTCCGGCGACCGCACTGCTCAGCGCGCTGCCGATGCACTACAGCCTGCCGTCGCTGGCGGCGGTGATCGAGGCGTTCCACTTCGGCGAGTTCCCGGCCGAGCGGCAACTGGAGGCCGGGCCGGTGCTGTTCCGGGTCGCGGCCGCCGGCGATACCGTTGCCTTGGGCATCATTCAGCAACAGGCCGAGGAGATCGTCGCGATGGCGCTCAGCGCCCTCCGCCGGCTCGACCTGCTCGGCGAACGCGTCACCGTCGTCCTCGGCGGTGGCGTTCTGACCGCGGGCCACTCCGTCCTGCTCGATCGCGTGACGCGGCTGCTCGCCGACCTCGCTCCGAAGGCAGTCCCGCGTGTGGTCGACGTACCGCCGGTCGTGGGTGCGGCGTTGCTCGGACTTGACCACACGGCCGCCGGGGCGAGCGCCCAGGAGCGTTTACGCGCAGCGTTCGCACCGCCACCAGCTGCCTGATCCCGCCGTCCCCGGCCCGAGCGGAGCGAGGACGGGATATTGCAGCCATGTTTCATTGGCAGCTGATGCAAACTCCCGGGTGCGATGTGGCGTCCCACGAATAGGACCACATCCACTCGGGAGGTCGATGATGATTCGAAGGATCATAGGTCTGGGCGGCACGACGGCACTCGCGGTGAGCGCGCCATTCGTTCTCACCGCGGCCGGAGCGCCGGTCAATGCAAGCACGACGACGGCGACTGCGAGCTGCAGCCAACTGGCGTCCGCAACGAACATTTCCGCGGCGACCTACGCCGACCGCTTGGTGCGAGCCTGGGGCAGCGGTTCGACCGCGACAGCCAACTGCTACGCGTCGACAACCGTCACCCGCACGCTCTACGGACAGGCGTTGCCTGGCGGGATCCACTGGCGCCGCGTCTCCACCGAAGGCGCCGCAGGGACGATCTACGTGACCTACCACGACGACGCTCGCGGCGGGAACCTCACGATCGGCGTACAGAACGTCGGTCTGCGCGCGGCGAACGGCTGGCACGCGGCGTACACCGCCAGGTTCAGCGGCGAGCCGCAGGCGTGGAACGCGGTCCAGTGGTCGGACAACCTGGTCCGGGCCTGGGGACGCGGCGACACGAAGTGGACGGCCTACTACGCGACACCGACCGCGGCTGCGCAGCTGCACAAGGTCGCCGCGAAGGGCGGAGCGCACTGGACGCGCATCGCCACCGAAGGCGCGGCCGGTACGACGTACGTGACGTACCGGAACGACGTCACCCGGCACACGCTGGCGATCGGTGTGTCGAACGTCGGCCTGTCACAGGGCGACGCGCACGCGGCGTACACGGTGCAGTATCACTGATTGCTTGAGCCGCTTCTGTTGAAGTGTAATCATGATTACATGAGTACACAGACTGAGCAGGAGAAGGTGCGGGGCTGGCTGACCGGCAGGCTGCCGGGCGACTGGTTCGAGGGTGAGACCGAGCTGTCGATCGACCGGGACGAGATCCTGATCGTCGGCCGGATCCCCGCACCCGAGCAGAGCAAGGACGTGAGCGACTCCGAGCGCTCCGCCGCCGAGGCGGGCCGGGTGAAGCAGTTCCGCGAAGACACCCGCGACCACCGGATCGAGATCGCCCGCGAGCTCGAGCAGGCCACCCGCCGCAAGGTCGCCTGGGGCGTCCGCTGCGGCGAGACCAGGACGATCTTCACCTCACTGTCCGCGCCGGTGATGACCCGGCTCCGCCAGCCCGAACGCCAGGTCCTCGACACCCTCGTCGACGCCGGCGTGGCGCGCTCCCGCAGCGACGCCCTCGGGTGGTGCGTCAAGCTGGTCGCCCAGCACAGCGAAACCTGGCTGTCCGACCTGCGCGAGGCCATGCGCAAGGTCGAGGACGTCCGCGAGGCGGGCCCCGACACCGAGAGCTGAATCACCCGGCACGCACTTTCTGTGCTCTGACCAGCCGCACCCTTCACGCCTGCGTGAGGGGTGCGGCTTTTTCTGCCCGCTCCCGCTCAGTGGCCACTGTCTACAAAACGTACCGACTTCAACCTCTTGCCTACATCGTGGGTCTGTGCTCACATTATGGGCACACGGGTTCCAGTACCGGCCCCTCGACCCCCCTCGAAGGACTTCAGCCCATGACTTCTGACGTCGGCATCCTCGTCAACACCGCGGCGGCGATCCTCGCCATCGTGGTCCTCATCGTCCGGTTCCGGGTGAACCCGGTCATCTCTCTCGTGGTCGGCTCGCTGTACCTCGGCCTGGCCACCAAGCTCGGCCTCGACAAGACCGCCGAGACCATCACCAAGGGCTTCGGCGACATCATGGCCGAGGTCGGCCTGCTGATCGCCTTCGGTGTCCTGATGGGCTCGATCCTGCAGGAGCTGGGCGCGATCGAGCGTCTGGTCAAGCACCTGCTCCAGCTCTTCGGACCCAAACGACTGCCGTACTCGCTGGCGATCACGATCGCGACGCTGCTGCAGTCGATCTATCTCGACGTGCTGCTGGTGATCTCCGCGCCGCTGGCCAAGTCCGCGGCGAAGCGGATCGGCCCGCTCGGCACCGCCCGGATGGCCACCGCGCTCGCGATCGGCCTGGAGTGCGGCATCGTCTTGATGGTGCCCGGCGTCGGCGCGCTGGCGTTGTCCGCGCTGCTGCACGTGCCGCTCGGGAAGATGCTGCTGTGGGGTCTGGTGCTGATCGTTCCGACCGTGCTGATCGCGATCACGATCATGACGTTCCTGTTCCGCCGCGGCTTCTGGAACGAGGCCGTCGACGAGCAGCAGGTCGTCGTCGCGGAGGCCGTCACAGGGGCAGTCGCCGAGACCGTCGCGGTCAGGGAAGCTGCCACCGTCGGCGGCGGAACCACTGCCCAGCTCGAGAAGACCGGCGGTGCTGGTGACACCGCGGAGTTCGACGAGAACGGACAGCCGCCGCTGTTCGTGCTGTTCGTGCCGCTGTTGTCCGCGCTGCTGCTGATCGGGTTCGGCGCCATCGCCGAGGCCGCCGACTGGAGCAACAAGGTCGTCGCGCTGATCTCCGACCCGGTGGTCGCACTGCTGGTCGGTCTGGTCGGCACCTGCCTGGTCGGCCGGTTCGCGATGGGTCAGCCGCGGGTCGAGAAGGCGATCGCCCGCGGGTTCAAGGAGAGCGGTCAGATCCTGATCCTCACCGCGGTCGGCGGTTCGCTCGCGGCGGTGGTCGCGGCCGGCGGGCTCGGCGACATCCTGCGCGGATACTTCAGCGCGAACCACGTCGCCCCGCTCCTGGTGGTCTGGGTGATGGCCGCAGCCCTGCACATCGCCGTCGGGTCGGTCACGATCTCCGCGATCACCGCCGCCGGCATCCTCGCTCCGGTAGCCCCCGCGCTCGGACTCGATCCGGTCCTGATCGCGCTCGCGGCCGGCGCCGGCTCGCTGTTCGCCGTACACGTCACCAGCAACACGTTCTGGTTGCTGCAGTCACTGATGGGACAGACCACCCGCGGCACGTTGAAGAGCTGCACGATCGGCGTGTCCGTCGCGTCGGTGGTCGCGATCGTCCTGCTGATGCCGCTCAGCCTGCTGTTCTGATCCACCAACCCTTGGAGAACTGCTGATATGATCACGCCACTGGCCGGTGTCCGGGTCCTTGAACTGGGCAACTACATCGCCGCGCCCACGGCCGGCCGTCTGCTGGCCGACTTCGGCGCCGAGGTGATCAAGGTCGAACGCCCCGGCACCGGCGACGAGCTCCGCAACTGGCGGTTGTACGCCGGGACCACGTCGATGCTCTTCCGGACGATCAACCGGAACAAGAAGTCGATCGAGCTCGACCTGCGCAGCGAGTTCGGCCGCCGGACGGTGATCGACCTGGTCCGGCACTGCGACGTCGTCCTGGAGAACTTCCGGCCCGGCACGCTGGAGGACTGGGGCATCGGGCCGGAGGTGCTGACGGCTGCGAGCCCGGAGCTCGTGTTCACCCGCATCTCGGCGTTCGGCCAGACCGGCCCGATGTCGGACCGGCCAGGCTTCGCGGCGGTCGCCGAGGCCCATGGCGGCTTCCGCGAACTCGTCGGCCACCCTGACCGGCCGCCGGCCCGGGTGGGGATCTCGATCGGCGACTCGATCGCCGGCCTGTATGCCGGGTTCGGATCGGTGATGGCGCTGTACCAGCGCGACGTACGCCGTACCGCTGGGCTCCCGCCGGCGTCACTGGCGGAGCGGATCATCGACGTGGCGCTGAACGAGTCGATGCTGTCGATGATGGAGTCACTGATCCCCGACTACGAGGCGTACGACGTCCTGCGCGAGCGGATCGGCGGCCGGATGGAAGGTATCGCGCCGTCGAACGCGTACCTGTGCGAGGACGGCGACAGCATCATCGTGGCCGGCAACGGCGACCGGATCTTCCAGCGGCTGATGACCCTGATCGGTCGCGTCGACCTCGCGGCCGACCCGGAACTGCGCTCCAACGCCGGCCGGTGGGCGCGCCGCGACGAGCTCGACGAGGCGATCGGCGCCTGGACCGCGGGCCGGCCGGCAGCCACGGCGATCGAGCAGCTCGAGGACGCCGGCGTACCGTGCGGGCCGATCTACACCGCCCGCGAGATCAGCCAGGACGAGCAGTACGCCGCCCGCGCGATGATCCAGCGCTTCGACGTGTCGAACGGCGTCGACGTACTGAAGAACGTGGGCTTCCCGGGCGTCGTACCGGTGATCGGAGAGAAGTCGCTGCCGATCCGGAGCCTCGGACCGGAGCTCGGCGAGCACACCCAGCAGGTGCTGAGCGAGCTGCTCGGCCTGTCCCCCGACCACCTGGAGGAGGCGTCATGACGGTCCTGCGCGATGTCACGCTGCGGGACGGTCTGCAGCTCACCGGGAAACCGTTGCCCACGGCAAAGAAGATCTGGTTGGTCAGGTCGCTGCTGGAGCTGGGCGTTCCGGCGATCGAGATCGGGTCGATGGCCCGGCCGGACCTGGTGCCGGCAGTGGCCGACACGCTGGACGTCATCCGCGCGCTGACACCCGCGGAGCTCGCGAAGTGCTGGATCTGGGTCGCAACCCCCCGGCACGTGGCTCGCGCTGCCGAGGCGGGGGCGCGGAACTTCCAGTACTGCCTGTCCGCCTCGGACAAGCACAACCAGGCGAACATCGGCCGGTCCACCGAGGACAGCCTGGCCGCGTTGCCGGCCGCTCTCGAAGCTGCCGAGCTGGTCTCGGGCGAGGTGCAGTTGTGCATCGCGACGGCCTTCACGTGCCCCTTCGAAGGCGAGGTGCCGACGGATCGGGTGCTGGACATCGTGCTCGATCCGCGCACGGACGGGACGAGTGAAGTCGTGCTGTGCGACACGCTCGGGCAGGCGATCCCCACGCAGGTTCGCCACCTCGTCGGTCGTACTGCGTCCGTCGACGACCGCCCGATCGTGTACCACGGACACGACACCTGGGGGCTGGGCGTGGCGAACAGTCTGGCCGCGCTCGACGCCGGTGCGACCACGGTCGACGGCTCCCTCGGTGGACTCGGTGGGTGCCCGTTCGCTCCGGGCGCGGCCGGGAACACGGCCACCGAGGACCTGGTCTTCGCGCTGCGGCCGGAGTGGTTGACGCCGGCGAAGTTCAGCAGGCTCGTCCGGCTGGGCAGCGACGTACTCGCCGACCTCGGTGAACCGAACCGCTCCCGGGCGGCCGACGGGGCCAACGCCAGTACGACGTCCTTTCCCTGGGCATCATGAACGGCGACGATTTCGCGACCGGCACGGTCGCCTACGCTGAACGTATGGCGACAGCGGATCCGGGTGGCGGGAATGGGCAGCCTCTACTGGTGCTCGGCAAGATCGGGGGGATTCTCGACGCGTTCTCGCTGGCCCGACCGTCACTGACCCTCAGCGAGATCCGCGACGCCACCGGGTTCCCGGTCTCCACGGTGCAACGCCTCGTCACGAACATGGTCGCGCTCGGCTTTCTCGACCGGCAGGGTGACCAGGTCCGGGTCGGCGTGAAGATGGCGTACTGGGCGGCGCCCGCGGTCAAGGGCGTCGACGTACTCGACCTGATCGTGCCGGTCCTGCGTCAACTGCGCGACGCCACCGGCGAGACGGCTGCGTTCTTCCGGGCCGAGCAGGGCCATCGGGTCTGCGTCGCGCTCGCCGAGACCCACCACGCACTGCGCCGGGAGATGCACGTCGGCAAGATCATGCCGCTGCACGCGGGGTCGGCCAGCCGGGTCCTGCTGGCATGGGACGACGTACTCGCCGAGGAGATCCTGGCGCAACCGCTCGGCCCGATCACCGACAGCACCATCACCAGCGCGGAAGAGCTCGCCGCGGTACTCAAGCAGACCCGCGCCGACGGCTATGCGATCACCATCGGCGAGCGCGAACAGGGCGCGTCCGGCCTGTCCGCGCCCGTCTTCAAGGCGAACGGCGAACTCGCCGGCTGTATCACCATCAGCGGCCCCACGATCCGCATGCCGCTCGACCGCTGCCTCGACTGGCTGGACCTCCTGATCGAGGCCGCCGAACAGGCCACTCGCCTGCTGGGCGGCCGCTTCCCCACTACCATGTAGTCACGGGGCCGTCAGGATCACCAGTTGCTGCGTCGCGCGGGTCATGGCGACGTATCGGTCGACGGCTCCTTCGATGCCCTCGCCGAACTCGTCCGGGTTGATGAGTACGACGAGGTCGAACTCGAGGCCCTTCGACAACTCCGGGGTGAGCGACCGGACGCGCGAGGTCGTCGGCACTGCGTCCCCGGTGGCGCTGACGACACAGGCGATCCCATCTCCCTCTTCGGCGAGCCAGGCATCGAGGATCGGGGGCAGTTCGTCAACCGATCCGTGGACCACTGGACGATCACCCGTACGGATCGAGGTCGGTACGTTCGCGTCCGGGAGAACAGCGCGGATGACCGGCTCGGCCGCTGCCATCACCTGCTCCGGCGTCCGGTAGTTGACGGTCAGGGTCGCCAGGTTGATCTGGTCGACGCCGACCCGCTCGAGCCGTTCCTGCCAGGTCTCGGTGAAGCCGTGCCTGGCCTGGGCCCGGTCGCCGACGATCGTGAAGCTCCGCGACGGGCAGCGAAGCAGCAGCATCTGCCACTCGGCGTCGGTCAACTCCTGGGCCTCGTCGAGCACGACATGCGCGAACGGTCCGGCCAGCTGATCCGGGTCTTTGGTGATCAACCCGGCCTGGTCGACCAGCGCCTCGGTGAAGTCCTCACCGCGCAGCATCGACACCAGTCCCCCGCCGTACGCGTCGTCGCCGGCCTCGATCAGGTCGTCGACGACCTCGGCCATACGTTTCCGCTCGGCCGCGGCAGTCGCCTTCCGCCGGCGCGCGCGCCGCGATGCCTCGGGATCGCCGACCCGCAGCCGGGCGGCATCGAGAAACGGCAGGTCCTGCAGCGTGAACGCATACGGGTCCTCGCGCTGCAACTGCTTGACCTCCCCGGGTTCGAGCCAGGGCGCGCACCTGCGCAGGTACGCCGGGACGGACCACAGATCCGCGACAACGTCGTTCGGTTCGATCAGCGGCCACGCTTTGTCGAAGGTGGTACGCAGGTCGTCGTTCTGCTCGAGCGATCTGCGCAGCATCTCTTCCGGGACGTCCTCGTCCTCCTCTTTGTCGATCAGGATCGTCAGCAGCTCTTCCCAGACCAGGTCGCGTGCTTCGTTGTGCGGCGTACCGGGATCTGGCGCCTCGAACGCCTCGGTCCAGTCGGCCTTGGTGAGCTCGAGTTCGGACCAGTGGGTCTCGACGATCAGGCGCTTGGTGGGCGCTTCCTCGTAGAGCCTCACGGCTGGTTCGATGGCGGTCACCAGTTCGGCGGACGACTTCAGTCGCGCGACGTCCGGGTCGGACTCGGGCTGCGCCGTGGCACCTTCGGGAACGAGATCCCGGAGGGTGCACGTCTGCACGCCTTCTTCGCCCAGGCTCGGCAGTACGTCGGCGACATACGCGAGGTATGGCTGGTGCGGACCGACGAACAGTACGCCGCCGCGCCGCTCACCGAGCCGTGGGTCCGAGTACAGCAGGTAGGCGGAGCGGTGGAGCGCGACAACGGTCTTCCCGGTGCCGGGACCGCCGTCGACGACGAGCGCACCGCGGGAGCTCGCACGGATGATCGCGTCCTGGTCAGCCTGGATCGTGCCGAGCACGTCGCGCATGCGAGGCGATCGGCTGCTGCCGAGACTCGCGATGAACGCGGACTGGTCGTCGAGCGCAGCGGCGTGCCCCGCGAACTCGTCGGCGTTGAACACCTCGTCCCAGTAGTCGCTGATCCGGCCGCGCGTCCAGCGGTACCTGCGACGGCTGACCAGCCCCATCGGGTTGCCGTGCGTCGCCCCGAAGAACGGCTCGGCCGCCGGGGAACGCCAGTCGATCATGAGGCGGCGGCCCTCGCTGTCGGTGAGGCCGAGGCGTCCGACGTACACCGGCTGTTCGGGGTCGTCGGCGCTGACGACGTGCCCCAGACACAGGTCGAGCCCGAAGCGGCCGAGGACGCGGAGGCGGGTGGTCAGCCGGTGGACCTCCAGATCCCGGTCCATTGCTTCCTGGCCGATTCCGCCGGGTGCCTTACGGGTGGTCTCGAGTCGGTCGGTCAGCTCGCGGATCGTTTGCTCGAGGGTCTCGGCGATGGCCGCGAAATGTTTCTCGTCACCGGCGATCAGCGCCGGATCTGCCTTGGCGGCAAGGTGTTCGGGAAGGTCGAACGCACTGGTGGACAGGGTTTCTTCACCTCGACAAGTCCGTGGAAAGGGCTACGGCGGACGATTGTGAGGCATCAGGTGGGGCTTGCGGCAAGCCCGGTCTTCGGTTATAGATTGGAAATAGAGGGGAGCTCGGTTTTGCTCCCCTCTATTTCTTTGCCTTCCTACTGCCCGGACTGCCAGTTGCCGCTCGGCTGGGTGCCGTTGGACCAGCCGGCGCTGTGTGCCGCCGGGTGCTGCTCGGGCTGCGTGGGCTGCTGCTGGGTCGGCTGGGTCGGCTGCTGCTGGTAGCCGTTGTCGTAGCCGCCCTGATTCGGGTACGCCGTCGTGCCGTTCATCCCGTTCGGGTCCGCGGCCGGCTTCATCATCTTGTCGCGGTCGAACAGGTTGGCGAGCGCACGGCCGGCCATCTCGCGGCCCCCGAGGCCGAAAGCAAGACCGAGGGCAAGCGCGGCGCCGCCGAGGACGATCAGCAGCGTGTTGCCGGTCAGCTGGACCGCGATACCGAGCTGGGTCAGCGCGGCGAACGCGGCGTACACGAGGATCGCGTACTTGCCCACCTTGGCGAGCGTCTCGTTGCCGGTGGCACCGCGGATGATCGCGGCCAGGAAGTTCGCGAACAGCGCCGCCAGGCAGATGATCACGATCGCGGCGAAGATCCGCGGGATGTAGCCGAGCATGTTGCTCATGAAGTTGCTGATCTCCGGCACGCCGAGTGCCGAGGCGAACATCGTGAAGCTGATCAGGAACACGAACCAGAACACGACCTTGCCCAGCATCGCCGAAGCGGTCAGCCCCGTGCCCGACCGTTGCAGCACACCGGAAACGCCGGCTCTTTCCATCCACTGGTCGAACCCGACCCGGCCGAGCAACTTGCCGACGAGTTTGCCTAGCACCTTGGCGACGAAGTAGCCGACCACCAGGATGACCAGACCGCCGAGCAGGTTCGGGATGAACGACAGCAATTTGCTGAAGGCATCTTCGAACGGCCCGGTGAAGTCGATCGCTAATGCGGACATCGGGACTTCCTTCCGAATTGGCCCGCATCCGCTGTCGCGCAGCACTGCACACGACCCCGGCACACGGGCGGATGCAGTGGTGTCCAGTATCACTCGTACCCTTGGTTGCGTAGGGCAAACAGCCGGGTACGGCGGGTCCCACTAGGAAAAGTGTTTGCATAAGTTTGAGATGCTGCGACCATGAACGACATCCTGATCCGCCGTGCCACCGCCGCCGATGTCGGCCCCATCGTCACGATGATCGCCGACGACCAGCTCGGCGCCACCCGCGAGTCCGCCGACGACCTCACGCCGTACCTGGCCGCCTTCGAGCGGATCGACGGCGACCCCAACCAGCTACTGGTAATTGCCGAACGCAACGATGAGGTGATCGGCACACTCCAGCTGACGATCATCCCCGGCCTGTCCCGGCGCGGCTCCACCCGCGGCCTGATCGAGGCCGTCCGGGTAGCAGCCTCCGCCCGCGGCGCCGGCCTCGGCACCACCCTGATCCAGTGGGCCATCGAGGAATCCCGTACCCGAGGCTGCACCCTGGTCCAACTCACCTCGGACAAAACCCGCACCGACGCCCACCGCTTCTACGCCACCCTGGGCTTCACCAACTCCCACGAAGGCTTCAAACTCAAACTCAGCTGACCCGCTTGGCCGGTGCCGTGAAGGTGTTGCAGGACGCGGGGTTGGTGGAACGAAAGGCTCGCAGGGTCCAGTAGCCGTGGTTCTTGCGGCTGCCGTGGTCGCGGACGTGTTCGGGGGCGTTCTCGTCGCCTGCGTGCGTGACGTAGTAGTTGAAGGTGTCGAGGTGGTCGCCGGTCAGGCCCAGAGGCTTCCTCTGGGCTCCAAGGAAGGCCGCGGCAAAGCAGCTCGCCTGGAGTTCCATCCTGCGGTTGCGCTCCAGCTCATCGGACTTGAAGGGCAATTGACCCATGTCGTAGGTCGTCAAGATCCCGGTCAGCAACTGCAGGTGGTGACCGTACTCATGTGCGAGCGTGTACAGGAGCCAGATGGTTCTCCAGGCCGCCTCGTCGGCTGCGAACGTGTGCCAGCCCAGACAGACGGCGTCCGCGCCCGAATCGTAGTACGCCCCGCGATCGTCGCTGTCCACCGCGGGATCGCATCCGCCGCTCCCGAAGGCGACGAGCTCAGCCGGGACGAACACGGCGTCCGCACGCGGAATCAACGGCCCCCAGGCACGATTGAGGCAATCAACGACCGTCCGGGCGTACCGAAGTATGTCGGCGCTCTTCGCCGATACAACGTCCGGGAGCGGGCAGTGCACGGCTGGAACCTTGCCTACCGTGTACAACCCATTCCTCACCAGGAGGTCGTCGTCTTCGGGGGTGTACGTCGAAGTCGGTGTCGTCCTGATCTTCGACGGGGTCGGCGTGCTGGTTGTTGTCAGCGTCGGGATAGGGGTGGGGGTCGCGGCTACGGGGGTGGTGTTCGGCGCGCAGGCGGTGGTGAGGAGCGCGATGAGTGTGGCGGCGGTTGCGAGGGCCACGTGTTTCGGCGTACGGGGCATGTCAGCTGACCTTGGTGGGTGGGGCTGTCCAGGTGTTGCAGGCGGACGGGGATTTGGCTTTGAAGGCGGTGTCGGCCCAGTACGTGCTGCTCTGGTGTGATCCGTGGTCGTGCGTGCTCGCGGGCGGATCGTCGTCGCCGGAGTGTGCGTTCCACTCGTAGTCGTCGAGCTTGTCGCCGTACAGGCCGAGGGTCTCCTGGTTGGCGCCGAAGAAGGCGGAGGCGAAGCAGGACGCCTGCAGTTCGTGCCGCCGGGTCTCCTGGAGGGCGACCTGGCCGCGGGCCCGCCCCGAGCGCTCGTCGAAGTATGTCGAGATCCCGACCAGCTGCTGCACGTGGTGCCCGAACTCGTGCGCCATCGTGTACCGGATCCATCCGGCCGTCTGCGCCCTGTCGTACTCCTTGTTCTCGACGAAGTCCTGCCAGTCGATGTAGATCCCCCAGCCGTCCGCGCAGTAGAACGCGTCGTTGTTCGCGCCGAAGGTGCCGCACGGTGACTCGTCGCCCCGCTTGACGGCGTGCAGAACGACCGGGAAGAACTCGGCATCGGCACGTTTGACGACAGGCGCCCAGGCACGCCGCAGACAGTCCAGGACCGCCTTCGCGTACTGCGCCACCGCCTGGCGCGACTTCAGCGCGACGTCGGCCAACCGGCACACCACCGCCGGCACCGCCCCCGCGGAGTAGATCTTGTTCCGCTGCAGATACGTCTTCTCCAACGGCCCGAACGGCAACGTCGGCACCGGCTTCACCTTCGGCTTCGGCCTGGGCTTGGGACTCGGTGTGGGAGGTCGTGTGGGAGGTGGTGTGGGACGTGGTGCCGGACTTGGCGTCGACCTGGGTATGGGGCTGGGCGTGTGGTTCGGCGTCGCCGTCGGGGTCGCCACGGACGTTGTCGATCCAGCCGACGGCTGACCCGACGGAGCACACCCGGCAGAAGTGCGACGGCCAGCCCGACGACCCCGACCAGAGCCGCCGAGCGCGGCATCAGCTCACCTTGGCGGCAGAGGCCGTGAAGGTGTTGCAGGAGGCCGGGTTGGTGGATTTGAAGGCGGGCTCGGACCAGGCCCAGTTGGACTTGCGGGAGCCGTGGTCGCGGACCTTCTTCGGGTTGTACTCGTCGCCGGAGTGCTGGGCTTCCCACTGCCAGAGCCGGAGCTTCTCACCGGACAGCCCGAGCGACCTCTTGTTCGCGCCGAGGAAGGCGGCGCCGAAGCAGGTCGCCTGCAGCTCCTTGCGGCGGGTCCACTCGAGTTCCTCGGTCTTGGTCTTCGCCCAGCCTTCCCGCGACCATGCCGCGGTGAGCATCTCGGTCATGTTCTGCACGTGGTGGCCGTACTCGTGCGCCATCGTGTCCATCATCCACACCCGCGCCGCGACCGGATCGTCCTTGTAGAACTTCAGGTCGTTCTTCCAGCTGATGTTGATGCTCTCGTCGGCGTCGCAGTAGTAGGCGACGTCCTCCTCGCCGGTGCAGCCGGTCGTCGAGTTCGGCTGCTTGGTCTGCAGTTGCACCTTCGGAGATCGGAACTCGTACCCGGACCGCTTGATCACCGGCGCCCATGCCTTGTCCAGACAGGGAAGGAGCGCCTTGTAGTAGCGCAGGATCGCCGACTGGGAGTCCGGCTTGATCGCCGGCTCCTTGCAACTCACAGCCGCGACCGTGCCGGCCTTGTACACCTCGTTCTGCCGGAGCCGCTGCAGGTCCGGGACCGTGGTGGCGGTGACCGTCACGGTCGGGTCCGGTGGGACGGGGAGCGGAGCCTGGGACTTCTTGACCGAGGGTTGGGAGAGCGGGTTGTCGACCCTCGTGTCGTAGGAGTCGATGAGTTTGAAGCCGGCGACGGTGGCGCCGGTGAGCATGACGAGGACAATGACCGACAGGCCCGCGATGACTCGGTGCGAGTAGTGGCGCGGGGGTTTGACCGGCGGTGGCTCGGACGAGAACTGCGGAACGCCGCGGGACGGATTCTTGTGCCAGCCGGTCGAGCGCGGGCCGCCGACGCGGCGGGTGCCGGTGAGGGGCTGCGCGGGAACCCCGGTGAGCGGAGCGACCGGCGGGCCGCTGTACTCGCTCGTGGTGCCCGGTTCGGTCGGGATCGGGCGGGCCTTCCGGCGTACCGGGGAGTCCTCCAGCGCGACCGAGCGCGCCTTGCCCAGACCGCCGGGCGGTGAGCTCCGCAGGGTCAGCGGGCGGCTGCCGGCGGCGGGCTCGTCGCTGCCGCCGGGCAGGAAGTGTCCCGGCTTCGGCGTACCTTCGTCGGAGTCAGACATCGGCCATTCCCATCTCGCTCAGCTGACCTTCGCGGATGCTGCGACGAAAGTGTTGCAGCTACCGGGATTGGTTGTCGCGAGACCCTGGTTGATCCACAGCGCCAGGCTCTTGCTGGTGCCGTGCTCACGCGCCTTGTCCTTGCGTACGTCGTCGCCGCCGCGCTGGATGAGCTGGTTCCATTGCGCCAGGAGCTCACCACGGAGCGGGAAGCTCGCCCGGGCCGCCCCGAAGAACACCCCGCCGAAGCAGTACGCCTGCAGTGTGGCGCGCCGCTTCTGCTCCTGCTCGCCGGCCTTGTTCGCGGCCGTGTCGGCCAGGTTGTCGGACGCCTCGGCCATGCCGGTCAGGTTCTGCACGTGTACGCCGTACACGAAGGCGATCGCCTGCGCCATCGCGGCGCGGACCTGGGCCTTGTTCCTCGGGTAGGCCTCGACGATCTCCTGCCACGGCATGGTGGCGCTGCCGCCCTCCTCGTCCTGGCAGTACAGCGCGAGATCCTTCTGTACGCCGCAGGCCGTCTCGTCGCCCTCGGCATAGATGATCAGCCGCGGCGAGTGGAACTCGAAACCGGCCTTGGTCACGATCGGTTTCCAGGCCTTGTCCATACATGCGATCACGGCCTGGTAGTACGAGCGGACGTTCTCCATCGACGTCGGCCGGAACGCGGGCTCCTGGCACTTCACCACCGGCATCGTCCCGGCGGCGTAGATCGCGTTCTTGCCGACGATGTCGGCGTCCGGCGTACCCTTGCCGATCGGCTCTCTGGTCGACGACCCGCTGGTCGGCTTCACCGACGGCGTCACCATCGGGTTCACGGAGAAGTCGCCGGACCCGATCACCTTGACCGCGAACGTCACGCCGCCGCCGACGACGAGCAGCGCGGCGATCACTACCAGGGCGATCAGGCCCTTGGACCGCTTCTTCGGTTCGAACGGGATCGGCTGCGGGTGGAAGACCTCCCGGTACGCGGCGGCCGCCCGGTCGTCGGCCGGCGGCGGGCCGAGCCGGCTGCCGGACAGCGTCGTACGGCGGGAATCGATCCGGGTGCCCTGCAGCTGAGGCGGTGTCGCCGGGGCCTCGCCGCCCAGTCGCGGCGTCGGCGCGGCCAGCGGTGCCGAACCGCCGAGCGGCGTGGTCGGCACGGTTGGCGCTGCGATCGGTCGCTGAGCGTCCGTCGCCCCCTGCTCACCCTCGCCGCCAGGCAGAAAATGACCAGGCTTGGGTGCCGGCTTGTCGGCCATGACTTCCCCGCTTCTCCCCAGTACCGGACTCACGCCGGTCCCACCCATCCACCAGAGCGGCCGGAACACCCCCAGTGCCGGCCGACCGCCGATATTACGGCCTGGACCGCCTGACCGAAACCAGGTTGCAGCTATTGACATCGTTTCGCGACCGACACGCCCTGGACCCGCGAGCCACCTCCTGCCCGAAAGGGCACTGGCCGCTGTGGGAGCCGTGGATGCCGCGCTAACGCCGGCCACGGGCCAGGAAGTGGAGGCTGGCGGCCCGGAGGTTGGGGTCGGACTCGACTTGGCGGGGTACTGTGCCGGGCGAAAAACCCCAGGCACATCCCGTTTTGCCCCGGCTACTCTGTGCGCGTGACGGAGCTGAAGCACGAGGACTACCCGCGAGCCAACTCCTACGACGCCGAGTGGCTGCTGGCCCGCGACATGGGCCCGAATCCGCTGTGGCTGCTGGAGGATCTCGCCCGCGACCTGGACCTGCGACCCGGCATGCGCGTGCTCGACCTGGGCTCCGGGAAGGGCGCCACCGCGGTCTTCCTGGCCAAGGAGTACGGCGTACAGGTGTGGGCCGCGGACCTCTGGGTCGATCCAACGGAGGCCGCCGCCTACATCGCACCCCAGGACGGGGTGGTGACGCTCAAGGCGGAGGCCCACACGCTGCCGTTCGCCAAGGAGTTCTTCGACGCGATCGTCTGCATCGACGCCTACGAGTATTTCGGGACCGCGGACCACTACCTCGCCTACATCACCAGCTTCCTCAAGCCGGGCGGGCAGTTCGGCGTCGCGACCCCGGCGTTGACGAAGGAGGTCCGCGAGCTCGGCCAGATCCCGGAGCACATCAAGAAGGTGGTCGGGTGGGAGGCGCTCGCCTGGCACACTGCGGACTGGTGGCGGTTCCAGTGGGAGATCACCGAACTGGTCGACGTCACCGCGGCCCGGCTCCAGGAGAACGGCTGGTCGGACTGGCTCAGATGGTCGCGCGCGGTCTTGGAGTACAGGGACGAGCGACGCGACGGTGGGCTCGAAATGCTCGAGGCGGACCAGGGCGAGTATCTGACGTTCGCCATCCTGGCGGCCCGCAAGCGCTGACACCTGGCATGCTGGGGGCATGAGCTGGGCTGTCTATGCGCTACGCGGGCCAGGAGGCGTACGTCGCCTCGACGACATGCCGGTCGACTACGAGCCACCATCGGTCGGTACGGCGACCGACGTGGTGGCCGCGGTCCGGGAAGTGGTGCCGGACGTCGACGCGAGCAAGCCGTCCTGGCTGGCGCTGCGAAGTCCGGAGTACGACGTCGAGATGACCATCGGCAAGGGCGTCGAGGTCCGCGACATCACGTTCTATCTGAACGACGGCCCGCGGTCGATCCCGATCGTGATGGAGATCAGCCGCAAGCTCGGGGTCACGCCGTACGACACCGAGTCCGGTGACTTCCTCACCGAGGAGTCGCGGCCGCCCGTCCCGCCGCCGATGACGCCGGACGAGATCAAGATGAACAAGCCGAAGTGGTGGAAGTTCGGCCGGAAGTAGATCCGGCCCCTGCTTGCCACCGCTGTTTGACCTGCCCTAGAATCAGGGCGATCGTACAGGACGATCGCCCTGGAGGATTTCACATGACCCCGACTGCCAGCCATGGGCAGGAGGTGCGCCAGCGGCTGCTGGCCGCCGCGGCCGAGTTGATCCCTGAGCGCGGCTGGTCCGCGGTCAGCACGCGGATCCTGGCCGACCGGGCCGGCGTCACGCCGAGCGTCGTGCACTACCACTTCAGGTCGATCCAGGACGTGCTGTCCGAGGCCGCCATCACAGCGATGCGCCAGGTGCTCGCGGCGACCGACTTCACCACCGCGACGACGCCGACCTCGGCCATCGACGCGATGCTGGCGTCGGTCGAGCAGTATGACGGGACCGATCCGATGTCGTTGCTCTTCACCGAGACCTACCTGGCCGCGACCCGGGACGAGCACCTCCGCGCGCGGATCGCCTCGCTGATGATCGAGTTCCGCACCCGGTTGAGCGATTGGCTCGCTATCCATCAGGTCGCCGAGCCGGCCGCGACCGCCGCCGTACTCGCGGCGGCCATCGACGGTCTCCTGCTGCATCGAAGCCTCGGGCCGGAATCCCCTGCCCTGACGACAGTTCTGCAAAGGCTGGTGAGTTGAAATGCACGTCATCATCTGTGGAGCCGGGATCGCCGGGCTCGCGCTGGCGAACCGGTTCTCCGCGCTCGGCCAGGACGTCACCGTCCTCGAACGCAGCCCAGGCCCACGCACACAGGGCTACATGATCGACTTCTTCGGGCCGGGGTACGACGCGATGCGCGCGATGGGGCTCCTGCCGGCATTGGAGGAGGTCGCGTACCACATCGACGAAGCCGTCCTCGTGGACGATCACGGCCGGCGGCGGGCCGGGATCGACATCCTGCAGTTCGCCGAAGGGGATCTGCTCAGTCTGATGCGCCCGGATCTCGAGCGGGTGCTACGTGAGCATCTCCCGGCGGCGGTTGATCTGCGGTACGGGGCGGCTCTCGTCGATGTCACGAACCGGGACGACGGGGTGCGGGTCGGGTTGGCGGACGGGTCGACGGTGGACGGGGATTTGCTGATCGGTGCCGATGGCATCCATTCCGTCGTACGGCGGGAGGTGTTCGGGTCGTCGTACTTGCGGTTCCTGGGGTTCCATACGGCGGCGTACAGCTTCGACGCTGCGGGGATCCATGACGAGGTAGGCGGGCGGTTCTGCCTGACGGACACGATCGGGCAGCAGTTCGGGTTCTATGCGTTGCGGGACGGGCGGGTGGCGTCGTTCGCGGTGCATCGGACGGCTGATCCCGTGGTGCCGGAGGACGTGCGGGAGGCGATCAGGTCGACGTACGCCGGGCTGGGGTGGGTTGTGCCGGAGGCGCTGGCGTTGTGTCCGGACGACGACGAGATCTACTACGACCAGGTCGCGCAGATCGTGATGCCGCGGTGGAGCTCGGGGCGGGTGGCGCTGGTCGGTGATGCTTGTGGTGCGGTGTCGCTGCTGGCGGGGCAGGGGGCGTCGCTCGGGATCGCGGGGGCGTTCGTGCTGGCGGAGAAGGTTGTCGGCGCGGCATCGATCGAGGCCGGGTTGGCTGAGTATGAGCGGGTCTGGCGGCCGGTGGTCGAGGAGAAGCAGAAGGTCGGGCGGTCGGCGGCTCGCTGGTTCCTGCCTGGATCGCGGGCGGAGTTGCTCGTCCGTCGGGGGGTGCTGAGAGTGCTTCGGCTGCCTCTCTTGCGGAGTCTTCTGCCGGCTGCTCTGGCGGGGAAGCCGAGCACGCTGATCCGGGATCTTCAGCCGGCTCGTTGAGTCGCCTACACCGTTTGCCTCACTATGCTGATGTGACGTTTCCCCTTGTGGATAAGGAGTTCTCGACCACTGCCGCGTTTGCGCGTGATGCTGGCGCGGCGTACTGTCGAACACATGTTCGAAGGTGATCTCAGCTTGTTGTCGACGGTCGACCTACTGGAGTCGGCCGCCGAGTACCGCGCGGTGGCTCAGCGGGCCGACACGCGGCTGCTCGAGGTCGCCCTGGAATACGCCGATCGCTTCCATCCCTCGGCTCACCCCGGCCGCGTCGATCGCCGCGTGTGCGACGGGCGGGAGCGCGCGGTTGTGCTCGGCGGCGACGGCTGCCCGGAGATCCTGGAGTTCTCGATCGCCGAGTTCGGGGTCATGCTCGGGATCTCGCCGGGTGTGGCTCGTGGCTACCTGGGCCAGGCCTTGGCGCTGCGGCACCGGTTCCCGTTCACCTGGGCCCGGGTCCTATCCGGCGAGGCCACCCCTTGGAAAGCCCGCCGATTCGTCGACGACTGCGCCAAGCTGTCCGAAGAAGCCGCCGCGTACGTCGATCGTCGCGTCGCGCCGCTGATCGACTCGATCACGCCGTACCGGCTGGAGAAGATCATCAAGGCCGCGAAGATGCACGCCGACCCCGACCAGGCGCGCGCCGAAGCCGCGGAGAAGGCCCGCGAAAGAGGGGTGTTCGTTGGCCAGTCCAACGAGCACGGCACCAAGACCATGTACATCAAGGCCGCTGCCGGCGCGGTCATCCGCAACAACGCGACGATCACCGCCATCGCCGACGCCCTCCGGACCTTCGGCGACACGCGTGGCGTCCAAGCTCGCCGCGCCGAAGCAGTCGGCATCATCGCCGATCCCCTCTACACCCAGGAGCTGCTCGCGCAGGCCCGCCTACACGGCCTCACCAACCCCAGCACGCCTGATAGCGAGGACGCCGCCGGGTCGAACGCCGCGGGGATGAGTACCACAGGGATGAGTACCGCGGAACGCGCCTCAGCATCGACGTCGACCGGAGCCACGGGCGCCGACCACAGGGCACCCAACCCAAGCATCATCGACCTGCCAACGCCGCCCACTCCACTTCTCGGCGAGGCCATCGAGCCGATCGGGCCTGACGAACGCGTCCAGCCGGCCGAATCCTTCGACCCTCATGACCCGAGCGACCACAGCGCGGCTATCGATCCTGACGACGGCGAGCCCATAGACCCTGCCGCCCAACAGGCGCTGCACACGCGCCTGACCCAGATCAGAAACGACGCCTACACCAATCCCAGCACCGGCGCACAGGTACGCCCCAGCCGGACCGAGCTCTACATCCACCTCACCGACCACACCCTCGCCACCGGCACCGGCGTCCTGCGCGCAGAAACCCTCGGCCCCGTGCTCGCCGACCAGCTCACTGAACTCATCGGCCACGGCCCCTACACCGTCAAGCCGATCATCGACCTCAACGACGCCGTCAGCGTCGATGCCTACGAGATCCCCGACCGCATCCGCGAACGGGTCAAGCTCGCGCATCCGGTCGAGTTGTTCCCGTTCGGCACCCGGGAAACCTGCCGCTCGATGGACCTCGACCACCTCGAGCCCTACGACCCTCTCGGGCCACCAGGCCAAACCGCCACCACCAACCTTGCACCGTTGGGCCGATACGCCCACCGGGTGAAGACCCACGCCCACGGCTGGGACGTACGCCGCACCGACCGCAAGACGCTCGAATGGACCACACCCCACGGCTTCCGCTTCCAGGTCGATCCCACCGGCACCCATCGGATCAGATCGGACGAGTAGAGACGAGGACGCCGATCTTGTTGATCCGGTGTTCGGGGTTACCGAGCTCGTCGTGCCAATAGTTGCCGGCGGCGTGGTCCTCGATCGTGGCGCAGGTTGAGATGGTGATCATCGCCCGGGTCGGGCTGGCCCCCGGTTGCCCTGGCACAGCGGCGTTCTGCTGCGCCTTCTCAGCCGATTTGCGAAACGAGATCGTCATCGTCCGGCTCACCGCATAGTCGTACACGGTCTTGCCGACAGCGATCAGGACGTGGTCACCGTTCCGCAACTCAGGCACTCGCTCCAACGGCCGTCCGTGACTGACGCGATGCCCGGTAATGATGAAGTTCCCGATCTCCCCAGGGCCGACACCGCCGGCCTTTCCGCGCGGGCTAGCCGCAACTCCCCGATCCTGAATCTTCGTCCCAGCTCGATCGTCTGCCGTACCCACATACGCCACCACCCGCAACCCCCGCACCCCAACCACCGGAATCGTCATACTCACCGGCCCAACCGGCACGGATGGCGTTGGTGTTGGCGTCGAAGTCGGCGTTGGCGTCGGACTGGACGGCGGCGTACTCGACCGCTCCGTCGGGGAAGGCGTGGGCAACTTCGTGGCGGTTGACGCCGAGGGCGCTGGCGACAACGAAGACCCGCCGGCCGGAGCTGTGTCACTACACCCAACCAGCGCGGCCAACAACACAACCACACCCCACCGCCTCACCCTCCGAAGATAAGCCCACCCACGGAAAGCAGGCGGCACGCGGCACGCGGCACGCGGCACGCGGCACGCGGCACGCGGCACGCGGCACGCGGCACGCGGCACGCGGCACGCGGCACGCGGCACGCGGCAGGCGGCAGGCGGCAGGCGGCAGGCGGCAGGCGGGGCGAGCGTGAAGGGCGTGGGGAGGTTAGTCCAGCACGGTGAGTTCGGCTGGGCCGAGGTGGAGGGTGCCGGAGGTCAGGGGTGTCGCTCGGATGCCTCCGTGCCCACGTAGTGCTTTCATGGCGCCGGGGGCGAGGACTTGGTCCATCCAGGCGCAGGGGTTTGCTGGGCGGTTGGACTGGAAGGTGATTGGCCCGGCGCCGGAGTCGAGCGTGAACCGGCGGCCGTCGACGCGTGTGCCGTCGGCAGCGCGGCGGGAAGCGAGCTCGTCGATCGGGTACCCGCGGAGGGTGATGTTGCGGCGAGTGAGGTGTGGGTCGAGCGGCCCGGGCAGCCCAAGCACCCGGACGACCTCATCGAGCGACGCTGCATCGATCAGCGTGACGGCGGCGTTCTTGTGGATCTTCTGGGCGTAGTACCTGTCGCCAACGATGCCAAGACCGGCGCGTACCTCGATCTCAGTGCGCGCGACCGGCTCGGGATCAGCCCGAGGTCCGTCCTGCGGTCGCCCCTCAAAGGCGTGCCGAGCGGACACGACAAGCGCGAGGATCTCGACCGAGATGCCCATGAATCACCCCCAGGTAAGCGGATCGAGAAGGCGGAAGAAGTGGAGCCGGCGGGGATCGACCTCCGCCAGACCGTAGGCATCAAGGAACGGAGCCGGGTCCGCGGACCACTCGTCGTGGAGTTGGATGGTCGTCAGCGCCAGATCCGAGTACCGATCGGCGACACCTAAGCGGCCAAGGTCGATCAAACCGGTGACCTCAAGCGTCAGCGGATCAAAGAGAAAATTCGGCAAGCAGGCGTCGCCGTGGCACACGACCGGCTCCAGGACGCTCTCGATGTAGGCGCTCTCAGCAACAACTTCGGCGAGCAGCTCGGCCGGCCGCCGCAGGCGCCACTCGTCGGTGAGGAAGTTCGGGTTCACCGCGTCCCGGCGTACGACGTCCGCCGCCGTCTCGATCACCTTCGCCAGCGGCCGCTCGAAGGGGCAATCGGTCAACGCATGAAGCTCGCGCAGCACCACACCCAGACTCCGCATCGCCCGCTCGTGTGCGTCCGCCGGCAGCGAGTCACCAGACACTCCAGGCACAGCCGACGTCAGCAGGCAGGCACCATCAGCAGAAGAGATCCAGTCCACAACCGTTGCACTGGGCAATCCCGTTCCGGAGAGCCACACCACCCGATCACGCTCAGCGGCCAACTCGGCAACACCAGAAGCGTCGCAGCACTTCGCGAACACGTCCCCACGTCGATAGACCGTCGCATCCGACTCGCCGACGTCCACCAGGATCCAGTCAGACAGTGGCGGCAGCAACTCTCTCCCTCGTGTGACCAAGAATCGCGGTCACCGGTCGCCCGGTAACCAGCTTGCCCTCAGCAACGAACCCTTCCTCGCGTCCGGTCAGATCCTGAATCAGCCGCGACCGCCACAAGTCGAGCAGATCAGGGCGGGAGGCAACCAGATTCCGCAACTCACCCGGATCCGAATCCAGGTCGAACAGCTGCTCCACCCCGCGCGCCGAACCCCACACGTACTTGATCCGGCCATCCGTCACCCACTGGATCGACTGCCCGAAATGCAGATGCTCCCCATGCAGCCACTCGCGCACCGGCACAGATGACCCGCGCAGGAACGGCGCCAACGAACACCCATCCACCGACGAAGGGATCGCAACACCGGCCAGATCGAGCAACGTCGGCATCACATCCCGCAGCTCAACAACCTGATCAACCACCCCGCCACGAACGGCATCACCGGCCGAAGCGCGATCAGCAACGATGAACGGAACGTGCGCCGATCCCTCATAAGGCACCGACTTCCGGAACATCCGATGGTCGCCCATCATCTCGCCGTGGTCGGAGGTGAACGCGATGATCGTGTCGTCGTACACCCCGAAGTCGACCAGCGCCTCGCGGATCCGGTTGATCTGCAAGTCGATCTGCGCCATCAGCCCGTAGTACCCGGCCCGTGCCCGATGCACGACCCGGTCCGGCAGATCCCCGATCGACGCCTGGTAGTCCCCGTCGCGCCGGAACTCGTCCCAGTCGCTCTCCCAATCACCCAACGACCGTTCGTACGGCGGCAACGCGTCGTACCGGTCAAAGGCCCAGGCCGGCGGGTCGTACGGCGGATGCGGCCGATGGAACGACAAGTACAAGAAGAACGGCCGGGTCGGATCCCGCCTGTACAACCAGTCGATCGTAGAAGTCCCGATCCATGAAGTCGGATGAAGTGACTCCGCCTTGTCCCACGGCCGCGCAACCACCGAATTGCAGTTCACACCGTGATCGAAGTACTCCGCATCCGGCGACACCCCCGGCTGCCGACGCAACCATGGCACGTAGTCGTCGAAGAACCCGAACTGCTGCCGATACTTCCGCCGAGAGTGATGCAGAAACCCGTCATGCAGTACGACGTCGTCGAACCCGAGCCGCGCCCGCTCCGGCCACACGTGCATCTTTCCGATCGCCTGCGTGTGATACCCGGCCCGACGGAACTCGCCCTGGATCGTCACCGGATGCGCAACGTCAAAAGGGACCCCGTCGGTGTACCCGACCCGCCCGTGCCGCTCCTGCGACTGCCCCGTGAACAGCGCGACCCGAGCCGGCACACACGTCGGCGTCGCCGAATAGCCCCGGCTGAACCGCACCCCCGCCCGCGCGAGCTCGTCCAGATGCGGCGTCTCGACGTACGGATGGCCGGCGCACGACAACGCGTCGCCCCGCCATTCGTCGACACAGATCAGTACGACGTTCGGCCGCGTCACGTCATACCCGGGACGACTCGCGCACGATCAGCTGCCATGGGAAGTCGAACACCTCACCTGGAGCGCCCTCACGATCGGTCAACCTGCTCACGATGATCTGTGCCAATGCATCGTTGAACTCGACCGGTCCGACGGTGGACAGCGACGGGTCGAGGTGCTCGCCCTCCAGCGTGTTGCCGACGCCGACGATGGCCAGCTCGCTCGGTACGTCGATCCGCAGCCGATGCGCTGCCCGTACGGCGGCAATCGCGGCGAAGTCCGTCGTGCAGTAGATCGCGGTCGGCCGATCCGGCCTGGACAGCAAGGCCATCGCGGCCCGGTACGCACCCTCGGGGTGCTGCTCGAAGACCTCGATGTCCTCGTCCCGGATCGGCTTGCCTGCCGCGCGCAACGTGTTCAGATAAGCGTCGAAGCGCGCGAAGCCGATCGTCCGGGAGGTCAGCGCGCCGACCCGGTCGTGATGCTCGAGCAGGTGCTCCACCGCGAGATGGCAGCGTGGCTCGGCGCCCGACCGGATCACGTCGAAGCCCTCCGGCTCGAGCGTCTCGCTGAACACCACGATCTGCACGCCCTGGGCCGCGAACGCTTCCAGTTCGGCGATCTGCGAGGGATCTGGCTTGATGCTGTCGATGAAGATGACGTCCGGCGTCCGGTTCGCCAGCAGGGTCCGCCAGTCGCCGTCGGCCACGATCAGAGCAGTCTTGCCGAGCGGAGTCACCGCCGTACTGACCGTGGCCGCGACAGCCTGCGACCACGGGTCCGCGAGCACATTGAGCGACAGCAGGACCAGGTCCGACTTCCCGGTGCGGATCGCGCGGGCCGCGTCGTTGCGGCGGTACCCGAGCCGGCTGGCCGCCTCGCGGACCCGGTCCGCGGTCGTGTCCTTGATCGTGTGGCTGCGATGGCGTCCGGACAGCACGTAGGACACGGTCGCGACCGAGACACCTGCCTCCTTCGCCACCATACGCAGCGTCGGCCGATCGGCCGCAGGTGAGGACATAGGACGATTGTCGCAGATCGAGCCTTCGCCGAAGGTGAGATCTTCGGCCACGGCCTAACCTTTGACCGCGCCGGTGATGACGCCCTTGGTGAAGTGCCGCTGCAGGAACGGGTACACCATGGCGATCGGCACCAGCGCGACCACGACGACGGCCATCTGCAGGGATTGCGGCTGCGACGGCGGATGTACGCCGAGCTGATCGGCCGACAGCGACTTGCCCTGCAGGACGTAGGTCCGCAGAATCACCTGGACCGGCCACTTCGACGTGTCGTTGAGGTAGAGCAACGCGTTGAAGAACGCGTTCCAGAACCCGACCGCGTAGAACAGCCCGACAACCGCGATCACCGCCTTCGACAGCGGCATCACGATCCGCCGCAGGATGGTGAAGTCGCTGGCCCCGTCGATCCGCGCACTCTCGAGCAGCTCACCCGGCACATTCATGAAGAAGGTGCGCAGGACAACGAAGTTGAAGGCGCCCAGCGCCCCGGGCAGGATCAGCGACCAGAGGCTGTCGAGCAGCCCGAACTGCTTCACCACCAGGAACATCGGGATGATGCCGGGCGCGAACAGCAACGTGAACAGCACCATCAGCAGCACCGGCCGTCCGAACAGCACCGGCCGCGACGTGGCGTAGGCCAGTGCGATCGTGACGGCCAGCGCGATCGCCGTACCCACGACCGTGACGAAGACGCTGACCAGGATCGCCCGGCCCATCAGGCCGCCGCCGAAGAGCGTTTGGTACGCCTTCAGTGTCGGATGTGACGGCCACAGGACGTACCCGCCCGCATCGATGATGTCGCGGTCACTGGCCAGGGAGGTCGAGATGACGACCAGGATCGGGATGACGATGACAAGTGCGAAGCCGCCGAGGATGACGGCCTTGATCGCCTGGTAGCCAGGAGACGGGTTCTCTTTCCACACTGGCCTCATGAGGCGCCTCGCTTCTGGAAGATGCCCGGTTCGCCGAGGCGGTGGGCGAGGGTGTTCGCGCCCCACAGCAGCAATGCGCCGACCACGCCCTTGGCCAAACCGGCTGCCGCGCCACTGCTCCAGTCGCCGCCGACCACGCCCGCGTAGTACGTGAACGTGTCCAGTACTTCGGCGGCGCCCGGCCCGACCGAGTCGCGTTGCAGGATGAACTGCTCGAACCCGACGCTGAGGATGTCACCGATCCGCAGGATCAGCAGCAGCACGATGACGGTCCGCAGCGCGGGCAGCGTGATGTGCCACAGCCGTCGCCACCGCCCGGCGCCGTCCGCCGCTGCGGCTTCGTACAAAGACACATCCACAGTGGTCAGCGCCGCGAGGAAGATGATCATCGCCCAGCCCGCGTCCTTCCAGACCAGCTGCGCGACCACGAGCAACGGGAAGGTGTCCGGGTTGGTCATGAACGGGATCGGGTCCAGCCCCGCGTGCCGCAGCAGGTTGTTGACGAACCCGGCCCCGCCGAGCGACTGCTGGAACAGGGTCACGACCAGCACCCAGGACAGGAAGTGCGGCAGGTACGCGATCGTCTGGAACCACCGCCGGATCCGGTTGCTGATCAGCGAATCGACGATCAGCGCCAGCCCGATCGGCACCGGGAAGAACAGCAGCAGCTGTACGGCGGCCAGCAGCAACGTGTTCCGCAACGCGTCCCAGAAGTCCGGGTTGTCGTAGAGGCTGACGAAGTTCTGCAGGCCGTTCCACTCGCTGTGCATGATGCCGAGGTACGGCTGGAAGTCCTGGAACGCGACCACGTTGCCCAGCACCGGCAGGTAGAAGAACACCAGCAGGAAGACGACGCCGGGGATCATCAGCAGCACCATCTGCCAGTCCCGGCGCCACTTGGCCGCGAGCGGCAGGCCCGCCTTGACCTGCCGCCGGCGTGAGCTCGATTTCAGCATCGATCAGGACCCGGTGACCGGCACGCTCGACGGCAGCACGGCCGCGAACTCGTCGCGCATCTTGTCACCGCCACCGGACTTCCAGCGCTTCAGCGCCGCGTCGTACGCGTCCATCTTCTGCCGGCCGGTGACGATGTCGACGATCGTGTCCCGGAACGCCGCGGTCAGCTTCGGGCCGAGCTTGCTCGACGTGTCGGAGTACGTGCCCGCGGTCGGGTTCCGCATCGCGTACTTCAGCAGCTTCTGTTCCGTCTCGTAGATCTTGCGCGTGTCGTCGGGGTACGCCGGGTTGAAGATGACGCTCTCCGGCGAGTTCATGATCTGCAGCGCACTGACCAGCCCGGGCGCCTGCTGGTTGCCGGCCTTGGTGAGCACAGGGTTCTTGGCCGCGTCCAAGGCGTACTGCTGCCCCTCGACGCCGAAGTTCTTGACCAGGTACTCCTTGGTGCCGAACGGTGCGGACAGGTAGTCCATCAGCGCGAGCAGCTCGCGGATCCGTCCCTCGTCGGTCTTCTTGAACGGCGTGAACCCGACCGTGCCGTAGCCCATGTCGTAGGTCGGCTTCGCCTTGCCGTCGTGGCCGAACGGGATCATCGTGTCCACGAACAGCGTCGGATCCAGGTTCCGGAAGTCGGCGGTCGCCCGCGGGCCGACCGTGACCTGCGCGGCGATCTGGCCGTTCACGGTCTTCGGGGTGGCGTCGGCCAGGTTGAGGTCCGGGTAGAACACCTTGGCCGCCCACAGCTTGGCGGCGTACTCGACCGCGGCCTTGTAGTTGTCGGTCTCGTAGAGGTACGTGAGCGACCGGTCCTGGTTCACCCGCCAGCCGTTCGGGGCGCCGAACCATTCGCCGAACATGTGCAGCATGTTGATGATCGCCGGCTCGAGCGCGTAGTTCGTGCCGTTGGTCAGCTCCTTGCACTTGGCAAAGAACTCGTCGGCCGTGGAGCACTGCAGTCCGCCGACCTTCGCCCAGGTCTTGGGGTTGCCCATCATCACCTGGCCGAACGGCGTCGACGGGATCGGCGCGCCCCAGATCTTCCCGTTCACCACCGCGGTCCGCCAGGAGGCCGGCTTCAGCGCTGCCAGGTTCGGGTACTCCAGCACCGCGTCGCCGGACAGGTACTTCGTCAGATCCTGGAACTTGGCCTCGAGCATCGGGCCGATGTTCGGGATGCCCTGGTTCGGCGGCAGCCACATCAGGTCCGGCAGCGAGTCGCTGGCCAGCAGCGTGGCGAACTTCTCCGGGTAGCCCGGGTCGGTGCCGATGGTCAGCTTGAGCTCGCCGCCGAGGGCGGAGTTCAGCGCCTGCCACATCGGGTTGCTGCCCATCGGCGGCGGAGGCGTCGCGAACGTCTCGGTCAGCGCGGTCACCGCGCTCTTCAGCGGCGGCGCCTTCACGCTCGAGATGGCGTCCGCGGGGAACTTCAGGAACCCGGGCTCCAGGCCGGACTCGGCCCCCGGGAAGTCCGGGTGCGGCCCCTCGAACGGCTTGTACGTCGGGAGCGTGAGCTCACCCGAGGCCTTCGCGCCACCGCTCGACGTGCCGCCGTCACCACAGGCCGCCAGCGTCGAGGTGGCAATCGCCGCACCGGTCACCTGCAGAAACCGTCGCCGACTGATCATAGTTGCTCCAAGTTTCGAAGAAGTGCTCACTAACACTCACTTAAACGTTAACCTGGACCGTAAACCTCTGCCACCACCGGATGCAAGGCGTGAGACAAAAATGAAGCCGGCGGCCGCGGGCTCGAGAACCCGCGGCCGCCGGCCGTCATAGGTGTTTCAGCGCGTGGCTAGCACGTGACGACCAGCCAGGTCAGCGCCCGGCAGGTCTTGCTCGCCTTGTCGTTCGTGGCGACCGGGTCGATCGGCGAACTCGCCGTCCGCTGCGCGGTCCCGGTCACGTTGCCGATCGTCAGCATCCCCGCGGACACGATCAGCGTGCGCGTCGTACTCTCGCCGCTGCCGAGTGAGGCGATGTCACAGTTCACCGTCCGCGTCGTCCCGACCCGCGTGCAGGTCGAGCTGACGAAGGCCGTGCTCAGCGGGTAGCCGCCGACCACGCGGATCCCGGTCGCCGTGCTCGGTCCGTTGTTCTTCACGCCGATCGTGTAGGTGATCCGAGCTCCGGTGGCCTTCCCGGTCACCGACACGGCGACGTCAGCCGGCTCTTCCTTGATGGTCAGCGACGGCCCGTCGATGACCTCGAACGAGAAGTTCTCGCCGACGAACTGGTGCTGCAGCTGGATCGTCCCGAGTGGCGCGTCGTCCTTGACCCGGAAGGTGAAGGTCACGGTCCTGGACTCACCCGACGGTACGTCGCCGACTCCGGCCCGGACGCTGGTCCCGAGCGTGTCACACGCCGTGGCCTCCGGGCACGAGACCAGGTCGACCATGTCCGGGAGTGTCGCGTCCTTGGCGTACAACGTCGCCTTGCCGCCCGTGACTGTGGACGAGTCCGAGTTGTACACGGTTTGCTTGATCGTAAAGGTCTGTCCACGGGCGACCGACGTCGTACTGACCTCGATCGCGCTCGTCGGCGGCGCCGCGTGCGCGGTCACCGGGACCGTCACGAGTGTCGCGCCGGCGACTGCCGTCACCAGCGCAGCACGAAACAACTTCAAGGCATGCATAAGCAATAGCCCCCCATCCCCATTTGAACCCCAGTAACAACTGCCCCCACAGACCGCCGATGGCGGTGCAAGCAGTATGGTAGGGACCTTCACGGCGGTCAACCACTCGCCGTTGCCTTGTACAACCGCGCGCCTCAGAAATCCAGTCTCAGGAGCAGGTCCTCGAGGCGTTCGGTGCGGCCCGCCAGGCGGTGGCGCTCCCAGTCCGGGCGGGAAAGTGCATCGCCGGCCAATTCAAGTGCCTCCGCGAGCTCCTCCTCCGCGTAGGGATTCGGTATCTCCAGCCGCTCGCCCATCGCTTCCTCCGCGCCGAACAGCTCCGCCGCGCCGGCCGGATCGCCGAGCCGCAGCAGAATGTTCATCGCGGTGTTCGAGAACGCCATGGTCAGAGTCGGGCTGGCGAGCGCCACCACGGTCGGCGTCAGACGCCGGGCCAGCTCGGCGGCATCCTCGACGCGGTCGGCGAGGGCGAGTAGGTAGGCCAGGTTCTGTCCGTGGATGGTGACCTCGAACGCGTCCCCGAGAGATTCGCTGATGCTCAGGGATTCGCGGAGCAGCTCCTCGGCCCGATCGAGGTGTCCGAGCGCCTCCTCGATGCCGCCGAGATGTCCCAGGACCCGAGCCAGTCGCCAGGAGTCGTCAAGGTTGCGGAGCCGCTCGACGGCCTCGGTCAGCGTCTCCCTGGCCGCGTCGAGCTCTCCCTGCTGGCGTTGCGCCGAGCCGAGCACCGTCATCCCGAACGCGATGCCGGCCGCGTCATCGAGTTCGCGCGCCATGGCCAGGCTGCGGGCGGCAACCTCGTAGCCGCGGTCGGTTTCGCCCTGCATAAGAAGGAGATTGCTCAATCCACGAAGACAGGCGGCCAGCTCGGGCGAGGGCGTCGTACCCGCGGCTGCCACGACTTGTTCGTGCCAGTGGCGGCTCTCGGCGTGGTACGCACCGAGTTGCCAGACCCAGCCAATGTCCGAGCACAGCCGCAACGCCGTCCGGAGGTCGTGGTCGGTCGCCCAGTCGAGCGCGGCGCGGAAGTTGTCGAGATCGATCCGGGCGTGCTCGACAGGCGGCTCGGCCATGGTCTTCTTCTGGATCTCGAGTCGTTCGGCCAGGTCCGCGTAGTAGCCGGCGTGATGGCGGTGGATGGCTTCGGCCTCGTCGGTGATCTGCAGCTCGTCGGTGGCGTACCGATGGATGGTCTCCAGCAGCTCGACCCGGGTGCCTTCCGGTCCTTCGGCGAGGGTGATCAGGTTGGCGTCGTGCAGCTCCGCGACGGCATCGAGCGGATCGACGCCGGTGGCAACTTCTTGGATCGCGGCGAGGTCGGCGCCGCCAGAGAAGACCGACAGGCGACGGAACGTACGGCGATGCTCCGGGCCGAGCAGCTCGTATGACCAGGCGATCGTGGCCCGCAGGGTGCGTTGCCGCTCCGGCGTCACGCTGCTCGTCGATGCGATGTCGAGCGACTGGCCGACCCGGGCCAGCAGCTCCTTCGCACTGAGTAGCCGGACTCGCGGCGCGCACAGCTCGATCGCGAGGGCAAGCCCGTCGAGCCGCCGGCAGATCGCCACGACGTCGGGGGTCAGTTCGAAGGCGGGCTGCACCGCGCGGGCGCGCTCCATGAAGAGTTGTACGGCGGCCGACTCCTCGTCCGCGACGGGGAGCGGCCCCACGGGGTGCTGGTACTCGCCGACCAGACCGAGCGCCCGCCGGGAGGTGGCGACGATCTTCACGTGCCCGGCGCCTTCGATGATCTCGGCAACGACCTTGTCCGCCTCCGGGAGCTGCTCGAGGTTGTCGAGGACGAGCAGCAGCGTCCGCTGGGCCAGGTACGCGACGATTCGCCCGCGCTCCCGCGGCGGGACGTCGAGTACTTCGGCGATCGTCGACCACATCACCGACTCGGACGTGGCGGCCGCGAGCGGAACGAAATACACCGCGCCGGGGACCTTGGACGCCGCACCGATCGCGAGGCGGGTCTTGCCGGAGCCGCCCGGACCGGTCAGCGTGACAAGCCGTACGTCGGGCTGACCGAGCAGATCGAGGATGCGTTCGAGGTCCTGCTCCCGTCCGAGCAACGGGGTCGCCGGCGTCGGGAGGCTGGTCGACGTACCGAGGGAGCGGGGTGGCGGGAAGTCGGCCTGCAGACCGTCGATCGTGACCTGGAACAGATGCTCGGGCTCCGGAATGTCCTTCAAATGATGGGTTCCCAGGTCGCGCAGCGTCACACCGTCGGACAGTTGGGCCAGCTGAGCCGTGATCGCCGAGACCACGATCTGGCCACCCTGCGCGGCCGCGCCGATACGCGCTGCGAGGTGGACGTCCATGCCCCAGTAGTCGCCGTCGTACACGCCCGGCGTACCGGTGTGGATGCCCATCCGCACCCGCAGCCGCTCGCCGCCCGGCCAGCGGTGCTCTGCCAGACCGCGCTGCCCGTCGACCGCCGCCCGTACCGCGTCGTCGGCTGTCGGGAACACGACGAAGAAGCTGTCGCCCTCGGTCCCCATCTCCGTCCCGCCGTACGTCGCCCAGACCGCCCGCAGGATCCGGCGATGTCCTTCCAGCGCATCGAGGTACCGATCCCCCAGGCGGCGCAGCAGCACCGTCGACCCCTCGATGTCGGTGAACACCATCGACACCATTCCCCCACCCATGCGGCCAGTCTCAACAACTCGCAGGAGAACGTCGAGAGTTGGCGGCAACTTTTGCCGACGAACCGGTGTCTCATCCGGTGCGCGGCCAGGGAGGCAGCGACAGGAGCTGGGGGTAAAGAAAGATGAAGCGGTTCGGAATCGTTGCGGGGGCTGTCTCCGGAGTGGCTGCGCTGGCCGGGGCGGGCGCAATGCTGCTGGGCGGGGCGGTGCCGAGCAACGCCGCCACCGAGCAGATCAGGACGGTTGCCGCGAGCAACAGCACGGCCTCGACGCCGGTGCGGTACAAGACCCGGTTCTTCGAGCACTACAGCGAGGGCAACCACGCCATGGCGGTGCTGCCGTCCACCTGGCGGGCGGTCGAGCTCGGCAACTGGCAGACGCGCTTCGACGACAGCGCGAACAACCGGATGATCCGGTTCGACACCAACTACGACTACAACATCAGCACCGTGACGGCCCTGAACCGGAAGATCGCCGCGCTCAAGGGCACCCGCGGTCTGCACATCGTCGGCACCTCGACGGTCGGGATGAACTCGACCAACCACCAGGGCCGGCTGACCGTGAGCACGGTCGTCTACACCTACAAGAGCGGCAACACCACCCGCTGGGTCGCGACCCGCTACGTCGGCCAGCAGGGCCGCAAGACTGCCGATGTCGAGATCTCGACGGCCGGCTCGCCCGCCGACAGCAAGGTGCTCGGCGCGGTCATCAACTACGCGACGCTGTCGCTGGCGCTGGCCGGCTGAGCAACGCTTCGACCACTTTCGAAGGCGGGCCCTGGAGCGCAACGGCGCTCTAGGGTCCGCCTTATGGCGACGACCTACCGGGATGCGTTCCGGGTCCCCGAGTTCCGGGCGATGTGGCTGGCCGAGCTGCAGTCGGTGGCCGGCGATCAGCTGGCCCGGGTCGCGCTGTCGGTGCTCGTGTTCAGCGACACCGGGTCAGCGGCGCTCACCGGGTTGACGTACGCGTTGACGTTCGTCCCGTCGCTGCTCGGCGGACTCTTCCTGAGCGGCCTGGCGGACCGGTTCCCGCGGCGCGAACTGATCTTCTGCGTCGACGTACTGCGTGGCTGCCTGGTCCTGCTGGTTGCGATCCGCGGGATGCCGTTCGCCGTGCTGTGTGTGCTGGTCGGGATCGTGTCGCTGCTGCAGCCGGTCTTCAAGTCGGCGCAGCTCGCGTTGCTACCCGAGGTGCTCGGCGAGGAGAAGTTCGGCACCGGGATGGCGATCCGCAGCATCACCATCCAGTCCGCGCAGCTGGCCGGGTTCGCCGGCGGCGGGCTGCTGATCGCGGTGTTCGATCCGTACGTCGTCCTCGCGCTCGATGCGCTGACGTTCTTCGGGTCCGCCGTACTCATCCGCTCCCGGCTGCGGGCGCGGCCGGCCTCCGCATCGGTATCGCCGAGCACCAAGAGGCAGCCGTCGTGGGGGCTGCTCTTCGCGGATCGCACGACGCGGACGCTGGTGCTGATGATGTGGTTGATGGCGTTGGTCGCCGTCTACGAGGGCATGGCCGCGCCGTACGCCGCTGCGTTCGGGGGCGGGGCGACCGTCGTCGGGCTGATCCTGGCGGCGGATCCGTTCGGCAGCGTGGTCGGGGTGTTCGTGTTCACCAAGCTCGTGCCGGAGTCGCGACGGCAGGGTCTGCTCGGACCGCTGTCGATCGCCGCGGCGATACCGGTCGCGATCTGTCTGCTGCATCCGGGGCTGGTCGTCTCGATCGGCCTGTTCGTCATTGCCGGCGCGTTCGGAACGATCGTCGTGATGGTGACGACCACCGCGTTGACGACCCGCCTGCCGGACGCCCGCCGCGGCCAGGCGATCGGGATGGGCAACGCGGGCCTCACGACCGCGACCGGCATCAGCCCGCTGATCGCCGGGGTGATCGCCGATCAGACCTCCGCGACTCAGGCCGTCGGCTGGTTCGGCCTGGTCGGCACGGCGGTCGCGGTCCTGCTGGCGGTCGCTTGGCGTGCGCTAACCGATACCGGTGGTGCTCTCGCGAACCACAAGGCTGAAGGGGGCCTGTAGGCGGACCGGTTCACCGTCCGGCCGCTGGTCGCGGAGGGCCTGCAACGCGAGCCGAGCGATTGCGACACGATCCGGCGCGACTGTGGTGAGCGTGGGCAGGGTCGCGAGGTCGTACGGGATGTCGTCGAAGCCGACCACCGCGACGTCCTGCGGGACCTTCAGGCCGCGCAGCACCAGCGCCCGGATCGCACCCATTGCCAGCCAGTCGGTGGCCGCGAAGATCGCATCCGGCGCCGGATGACCCGAGTCCAGCCACTCGCCAAGAGTCCGCTCGGCATCCTGACCACGCAGCCCACCGGTCGGCAGCACGATGTCCTCGTTGACGGGCAGCCCGGCCGCGCCGAGCGCGTCGCGGTACCCGTTGATGCGCTCGTCCTCCATGCCCGGCCCCGGCGCCAACGCCATCACCGTCTGCCGTCCGAGCGACAGCAGATGCTCGGTCGCCACCCGGCCCGCGTCCCGGTTGTCTATCCCGACATGGTCGGCGTGATGCTCCGCACCGGCCTTCTCCCCCAGCAGGACCAGCGGCAACGCCTGATCGCGACTCTGCACGTCCTCCGGCGTGAGGCCGAGCGGGCTCATCACGATCCCGTCGAGCCGGGCCGGATGCCGCTCGTTGAGCAGCGCGAGCTCCGCCTCCCGGCGCCCGCCGGTCTGGTGGAACTGCACGATCCAGCCGAACGACTCCGCCTCGTCCAGCATCCGCGCCGCGAGCGAGGCGAAGTACGGCCGGTCGAGCTGCGGTACGGCGAGCGCGATCACCCCGCTGCGGCCCTGGGCCAGGTTGCGGGCCGCGATGTTCGGCCGGTACCCGAGCTTGTCGATCGCGGCGAGCACCCGCTGGCGGGTCTCCTCGCGGACGTGCTCGGCACCGTTGACGACGTTCGACACCGTCTTCATCGACACCCCGGCCGCCGCGGCGACATCGGTCAAACGGGGTCTCATGGGAGCAATGCTGTCATTTGAGACCGGTCTGGGCCATGCCGGCCAGGATGCGGCGCTGGAAGACCACGAAAACCACCACCACGGGGACCAGCGTGACGACGCTCATCGCGAACAGCCCGCCCCACTCCGAGCTGCCGGTGGCGTCGAGGAACCCGCGCAGCGCGACCGGCACGGTCAGCTTGGTCCTGGTCGACAGGTAGATCAGCTGGCTGAAGAAGTTGTTCCAGGTCCAGATGAACGAGAAGATCGCCGTCGTCACCAGCGCCGGCGACAACAGCGGCAGGATGATCCGCCGGTAGATGCCCCAGTACCCGCAGCCGTCGATCCGCGCGGCGTCGTCCAGCTCGACCGGGATCGACCGGATGAACTGCACCATCAGGAACACGAAGAACGCGTCGGTCGCCAGGAAGCTCGGCACGATCATCGGCCAGAACGTGTCGATCCAGTTCAGCTTCCGGAAGATCGAGTACTGCGCGATCAGCGTGACGTGCGCGGGCAGCATGATCGTGCCGAGCATCAGCGCGAACAACGCCTTCCGGCCGACGAACCGCATCCGGGCGAAGGCGTACGCGGTCAGCGAGCAGGTCAGCACGTTCCCGATCACGACCGCGGCGCAGATGATCAGCGAGTTCATGATGTAGACGCCGAAGTTGGTCCCGGTCGACGACCATCCCAGGGCGTAGTTGCCGAGCGTCGGGTGCTCCGGGATCAGGCCCGGGTGCTCGAAGATGTCGGTGTTCTTGCGCAGCGAGGCGCTGACCATCCAGAGCAGCGGGTAGAGCATGATCAGTGCCCCGACGGACAGTCCGGCATGCGCAAGCACGCGCTTCATCGGCGTACCCCTTCGTCTCCGTAGAACACCCAGGTGCGGCCGAGGACGAAGTTCAGTCCGGTGAAGACCGCGATGATCAGCAGCAGCACCCAGGCCATCGCGGCGGCGTACCCCATCCGGAAGTTGCCGAACGCCTGCTGGTACAGGTACAGCGTGTAGAACAGCGTCGAGTCCGACGGACCGCCCTTGCCGCCGCTGATCACGAACGCCGGGGTGAACGCCTGGAACGCGCCGATGATCTGCAGCACCAGGTTGAAGAACACGACCGGCGACAGCAGCGGCAACGTGACCCGCCAGAATCGTTGCCATCGGCCCGCACCGTCGACCTCTGCCGCTTCGAGTACGTCGTCCGGGATCTGCCGTAGCCCGGCCAGGAAGATCACCATCGGCGCGCCGAACTGCCAGACCCGGAGCACGATCAGCGTCCACAACGCCGTACCCGGCTCGGAGATCCAGCCACGGCCCTGGATGCCGAAGACGCCGAGGATGTCGTTGAGCAAACCGTCGCTACCGAAGATCTGCTGCCAGAGCAGGGCGATCGCGACACTGCCGCCGAGCAGGCTCGGCACGTAGTACAGCGCCCGGTAGACGGCGAGACCTTTGAGACCCCGATTGAGCAGTACGGCGACTGCGAGCGCGAACGTCATCTCGAGCGGCACCGACACCCCGACGTAGATGAAGGTCACGCGCAACGAGTGCAGGTACCGCGGGTCCTGGAACAGCGCTGTGTAGTTGTGCAGCCCGGTCCACTCAGGGGTGTTGAGCAGCGCGTAGTCGGTGAACGAGTAGTACAGCGACAACAGCATCGGGCCGATGGTCAGCCCGAGTACGCCGATCAACCACGGCAACAGGAACAGGTACGCCGGGAGGCCCTGGCGGAGACGAGCCATCACTGACCGAGAGTCTTTCTGGCCAGCTCCACGAACTCCTGGGCGCCGGCGTCCGCCTTGGTCTTGCCGAAGCCGATGTTCTCGGCGATCCGGCCGAACCCGGTCAGCAGCTCGCCGTACCCCTTCGGCCACGGCTTCGGCGAAGGACCGACCTTGCCGGCGATGTCCTCGACGTACTTGATCGCCCGGGCGCCGGCCGAGCCCGCGTCTGCCGAGACCAGGTCACGCGCCTTCTTGGACGGCGGTACGCCGAGCAGGATGCCGATCGACTTGATCGCCTTCTCGTCGTTCAGCAGGAACCCGATCAGCTTGGCCGCGTCCTCGGGATGCTTGCTCGCAGCCGAGATGCACCACAGGTCGAGGCCCTTGACGAACTGGCCCTTGAGGTCGCCGGCCTTGTCCTGCGGCACCGGCAGCACTGACAGCGGGCTCTTCACCAGCGGCTGGTAGAAGGTGACCTGCTGAACCCAGCCGAACTGCAACGGAGCCTTGCCCTTGGCAACCAGTGACTTCTCGATCGCGGTCGTCTCGGCGCTGACGTTCTGCGGCGGCGCGGCCTTGGCGGTGCGCAGATCCGCCCAGTACTGGAACCATTCCTGGACCGTGTCTTTGCTGGTGGCGAGCTTTCCGCCGTCGTCGGAGAACAGCTCGGTGCCGTGCTGGCGGGCGAACACCTCGAACAGCTGGAAGTTCCCGGCCTGGTCGGTTGATCCGTAGGAGCCTTGGATGGATCCGCTGTAGTCGCGGGCGAATTCGGCGAACGCGTCCCACGTCCAGCCCTGCGCCGGGACCGTACCCCCGGCGCGCTTGACGGCGGCCTCGTCGACGTACATCGCATAGCTGATCGAGCTCTGCCCGATGCCGTAGTTCTTGCCGTCAGCAACACCACTGTCGGCGACGTCCTTGTCGAGGTTCGAGGTGTCGATCCCCAACGAGCCAAGGTCCTTCAGCGCGCTCCGGCCGGCGTAGTCGCTGAAGTAGCTCATCGACATCCGCAGTACGTCGGGAGCGTTGTTGCCGGAGGTTTGCGTGGCCAGCTTGTCCCAGTAGTCGTCGAACGGCGCGCTCTCCGCGGAGTACTCGACGCCCCCGCTCGACTTCCACGCGGTCAGTGCGGTGTTGAGCGCCTTCGTGACCGGGTCAGGCCCGTACCAGGAGACTCGCATCGGGCTCTTGCCTCCCGAGCAACCGGGCAGGACTGTGGCGGCGGCGGTCGCGGCGCCGAGACCCAGCAGGGTCCGGCGGGTCAATGTGGTCATGCTTGGTTCTCCCTGCGTTGGGCCCAGCGCCAGTTGTGGGGCAGGCGGAGCGGGACGTAGTTGCCGTTGGGAAGGTCGTCGGTCAGCCGCGCCTGCCAGCGGGCGAGCTGGTGCAGCAGCCGAGCCCGGACGGCTAGGTGACGGTCGTGGTCGAAGAGGTTGTCGAGCTCGGCCGGGTCTCTTGAAAGGTCGTACAGCTCGCCGGCGAGGTCGGCGTGGACGATGAGCTTCCAATTGCCGCTGCGGAGCATCCGGGCGGCGCCGGACTGGGTGACTGTGTTGAGCTCGTCGAAGGTCGGGCCGTCGTACGCGAAGTGCAGAGGCGGCCGGGCCGTCGCGTCGTACGCGCGTCCACCGAAGCCCTGCTCGGCGATGATGCTGCCGAATTCTTCCGCCGGAGCCGCCTCGCCCTGCGCGAGTGGGAGCAGGCTGCGGCCCTGGACGCCGTCGGGGATCGGTTGGCCGAGGGCCTCGCAGACCGTCGGAAGTACGTCGACGATCGACACCGGCTCGTCGCGCTGCTGGACGGCGATGCCGTCGCCGGTGATGATCAGCGGGATCCGCATGAGGAAGTCGTTCAGGCCGGCGCCCTTGCGTTGCAGGCCGTACTCGCCGACGTAATCGCCGTGGTCGGCGAGCACGATCGTCAAGCGCGGTCGTTGCCTCAGGCCCCCGTGCAGGCGGCGGATCTGGTCATCGAGGAGGCGCAGCATGCCGAGGTAGTTGGCGGCGTACCGACGCCAGTTGTCGTCGTACCCAGGGCGCTTCTCTTCCTGGAGTTTGCGCAGCCAGGCGTAGGTGCCGCCTTTGATGTCGGTTGCCTCGGGCCCGCTGATGCGCTCGGGGATGTCGGCCGGCGCGAACAGGTCGAAGTACGGCTGCGGGACCTGGTACGGGTTGTGCGGCTCGGGGTACGAGACCCAGAACAGGCCGGGCTTGTCGGGGTCAGCCTCGTCCATGGCCTTGAGTGCGTCGGTGGTGATCCGGTAGGGCAGTTGGCAACGCACGTCGTACGGCGTGGGCTCGTCGGAGACACCGTGGTCGAGGTGCTCCAACCACTCGTCGAAGGCCTTCTCCTCCGCGTCCCGCTCGGGTCCTTGGGTGTGGAAGTAGGGACCGGCGAAGGTGTCGAAGTCGGCTGCGCCGCGCGGCATGTGCGGCTTGCCGGCGAAGTGCAGCTGGTAGTCGGCGGCCCGCAGTACGTCGACCAGGTCCTGCGAGAACCGGGCGTGCTCGGCGTTGCTGTTCTGCCGGACCTGATGCGCGCTCGGGAACCGCCCGGTGAGCAGACTCGTCCGCGCCGGCACGCAGGCCGGCGCCGCGGTATACGCCTGCCGGAAGTCGGTCCCGCCGGCCGCCAGACCGTCGACGAACGGCATGGTGTCGACCGGATACCCACTCCGCCGAGTCAGCCCCACCCGCTGCTGATCGGTCATCACAATGACGATGTCGGGACGCATCTACCTGCCTTCGGCTCGGCCCACCACCCCGCCCCGGGCGACGCGAGGGGCGGGTCTGCGCTTTTACAGCGCTGTATTGCAGCGCTGTAAACCTTGGCGCAAGCGGCCTCGATCCGTCAAGGGTCCGCAGTGATGTGACGGGCATCACGTCCAGATCTGGATTGCTCAGCACAACTCAGATGTTCTGACTTTCACCGAGCAACTCAGCTGTCCTTGGAAGGACACCACGTGAGCACCCTCGAACTCCCCGTCTCAGCCGCTCCGCGGTCACGCCGCGTCCTGAGCCGGCGCGGCAGTTTCTGGACGGCGGCCGCCGTCGCGGGCATCAGCCTGTGGACCAGCGCGGCCCCGACCACGACGTACCCGCTCTATGCCTCGACCTGGCACCTCACCCCCACGGCGACGACGGCGATCTTCGCGGTCTACCCGGTGGTGCTGGTCGCGTTCCTGCTGATCTTCGGCCAGATCTCGGACTACATCGGCCGCCGGACCACGATGCTGTACGGCGTCGGCGCCATGCTCGCCGGCGTGCTGCTGTTCGCGATCGCCCCCTCGGTCGGCTGGGTGTACGCGGGCCGAGCACTCATGGGAGCGGGCGTTGGCCTGGCGTTGACCCCAGCGACTGCAGCCGCGGTCGAATTCAGCGCCCGGGGCAAGGCGCACCGAGCGGCGTCGGTCACGACGGTGGCGACGGCCGCGGGACTGGCCTTGGCGACGATCGTCGGCGGCGGGCTGATCGAGTACGCACCCGCTCCGTTGCACCTGGACTTCTGGGTGCTCGTCGCAGTCATCATGGGCGTCTTCGGCGCCGTCTGGCGGATGCCGCGGCACACCAAGGACGAAGCGCAGGGCCGCTGGCGCCCGCGCGCCATCACCGTTGCCAAGGGCATCCGTGTGCTCTACCTGACGGCAGCCCTCGCAGTCACCGGCGCGTACGCGTTCGGCTCGGTCTTCCTCGCGCTCGGCGCCCAGATCGTCCGTGACCTGGTCGGCACCGGCAACATCTTCGTGATCGGTCTGCTGCTCGCGATCTTCTCGGTCGCCACCGGCACGACCGCGATCATCGGCCGCCGGTTCCCCGCGCACCGTCTGGTCCCGCTCGGCGCGGTCCTCACCCTCGTCGACCTCGGCCTGCTCGAGCTCGCGGCGACGGCACACTCGGTCCCGCTCTTCGTCGCCACCACGATCACGGGCGGCACGGCGTACGGCCTGCTCTTCTCCGGCGGTCTCGGCCTGGTCGCCGCCCACGCGCCGGCCCACCACCGCGGCGCGACCGTCTCGGCCGTCTATCTCGTCGCGTACATCCTGCAAGGCGCGATCGCCCTCACCCTCGGCCTGGTCGCCACCGCCTCCGGCCTGAGTACGGCGTTGCTCCTCGGCGTCACTGTGATCGGTACGCTGGCCATCCTGATCCTGGCGGCGGCCGTTCTCCTCGCCACCCGCAAGGAGGTGTCATGACCACCCACACCACGACGCGACCGAACTGCTCGATCGCCCGGGCTCTCGAACTGCTGCGCGATCGCTGGACCTTCCTCATCCTCCGCGAGGCGCACCTCGGCACGACCCGCTTCGCCGCCTTCCGCGACAACCTCGGCATCGCGCCGAACATCCTCACCAACCGCCTGACCTCGCTGGTGGAGTCCGGCCTGCTGGAGAAGCGCGAGTACCGCGCGGAAGGCGAGCGTTCCCGCTCCGACTACCACCTGACGCAGGCCGGCGACGATCTCAAGATCGTCCTCGCGTCGCTTCAGCAGTGGGGCGACCTCCACGTCCCGCGCGAACAAGGCCCCACCGTCGTCCGGCACGCAAAGTCCGGCGAACTGGTCGACGTCAGCTTCACCACCGAGTCCGGGACCCGCGTGCCGGCCTCGGACGTCTCCTTCGACCCGGTTCCCGGCGGCCCGGCCGACCGCTCCAACTGGCGCTAGCCCGGCCCCGGGCCGGTCATCTGCATCTCGACAGGACGTATACGTCCACTGTCTACTGCGCCCGCCTGCTCACGCCTCGAAACTGGCCCGCCCGCCGGACACCTCCTGTCGAGATGCAGAAGCCAGTCGGCGTACTCCGCTCTCCGGGCTCGTGAGCACTGGCACCTGGACATCCAGGCCGACGGCGGCTGACGCCATAGAGGCCTGGGCGAGCACGATGACATCGCTCACGGCTGCCCGATCCTTGATGGCCGCCGCGATGAGGGCATTGTGACGATCGCGATCACCCGCAACGGCGGCCTCGAAGGCATCCGGTACGACGGTCTCCTCGATCTGCACGGTGCGCCCGAGCAATTCGGCCCGCTCGCGCAGGAGCGCGGCAGTCGGCGCCATCGTGGTCTGGAGTGTGGCGATGACGCTGACCCGCTCGCCCGCCTGTACGGCTTCGTCCGCCATCGCCTCGTCGACGCGGTACACCGGGACGCCGAGACGATCCGCGAGCGGTCCGGCGTACTGCGAGATGGACGAGCACGTGAACAGCACGGCCTCCGCGCCGGCCGCGACCGCGGCGCCGCCGAGATCGGCCAGCCGCTGCTCGATCTGCTCGGGCGCGACGCCGCGGCCGAGGTCGCCGACGATCTTGTCGTCGAGCAGGTTCTGCACCTCGACGTCCGGGAGAAGTTCGGCGGCGAGACCGGCGAACGTGGGGATGACGACGGCTCCGGTGTGCAGGAAGGCGATACGCGTCATGCGACGCTCCTCTCGACGGTGCGGATGAGTGGCAGCCAGACGGTCATCTCGCCGTGCCCGCGGTTGGCCCACAGGCCGTACGGGACGAACTGCAGGGTGGCGGGACGGGCCGGCGTCTGGTCGAGCTCGGCGTACAGGTCTTGAGTACGGCACGGGAGGATCGCGGCGTCGACGTGCAGCAGGGCGTGACCGGCGAACATGCCGCTGCCCGGCGTGACCGTGATGCTCGCGTCCTGCGGGATGGCGACGTCCTCCATACCGACGCCGTCGGGCAGGTCGGCGGACTCCAGGCAGTAGACGATCGGACCACGGACGACGCACACCTGGTTCGTGACCTCCTCCACGAAATGGTGCGCTGTCAGCAGGCGGGGGCGGAGCGGGATCTTCAGGGTGACTGTGTCGCGATGCCATTCGCGGTCGAGGACGACGTACCCGCGGTCCCTCGGCCCCTCGATCTCGATGGTGTCGGCCCATCCCGGTATGCGGATGCGAAGCCGGCCGTGCACGGGACGCTCTGCCTCGACGGTCAACTGGATGTCACCCGACACCGGGTAGTCCGTCCGCTGCCGCACAGTCACGGGTACGCCGTTGAAGGTCGTGCGGACTTCGCTGGTGACGAACTGGTGGATCCAGAGTTCGTCATCGCCTTCTGCGTAGACGTAGTACGGCAGCTCGGCGCTGACCCGGGCGATGTTCGGCGGGCAACAGAAGCAGGCCTGCATGTACTCCTGGCGCTCGCGCTGGTCCGACGGCGGTGGCGTCACGTCTTTCGGATCGCCCGGCCGGCGGAGCGGGTACGTGAGGTCGCGGACCTGGCGGAGCGGGTTGACGTAGAAGTATGTCTGGCCGTCGTACCCGACCATCGCGGGGAGAGCGTTGAACAGGACCCGCTCGATCTCGTCGGCGTACTTCGCGTCGCCGGTACGCAGCAGCATCCGCCAGGCCCAGAACACCAGGCCGAGCGAGGCACAGGACTCGTTGTACGCCGTTGTCTGAGGCAACTGATATGGGCGGCCGTACGACTGGTGCACCTTCGTCACCGAGTAGTAGTCCTGGCCGGCGTCGGGCGATGCTCCGTCGTACAGTGCGCCACAGCCGCCGGTGACGTAGAGCTTGCTCGAGGTGAGGTCGTCCCAGATGTCGTCCAGCGCCGCGATGATTGCCTCGTCACCTGTTTCCACGGCGTAGTCGGCCATTCCGGCGTACAGGTAGTTGGCGCGAACCGAGTGGCCGACCGCTCGACGCTGGTCGCGTACGGCGAGGACGTCCTGGTTGTCGTCCGTACCCGCGCCGCCCTTGCCGCCGTGCAGGTCGAGCAGGGTCCTTGCGAGCTCGAGGTACCGCGCCTCACCGGTGACCCGATACAGCTCGATGACGCCCATGTAGTGCGACGGGCAGACGTTGCACTCAGCAACCTTCTCGGGACTCTGCACGGCGAGGAAGTCGGCGATCCTGGTCGCTACGCCGAGCAGCGTGTCGTCGCCGGTGGCGCGGTAGTGAATGCAGGCCAGCGTCATCAGGTGACCGAAGTTGTACGTCTCGAAGTCGGTGCCGATAGCAAGCGGTTCGACGCCGGCGATCTGGATCTTGGTGTGCAGGTATCCGTCCGCGCGCTGGGCTCGCGCGATGAGTTTGGCGGCGTCGGCAACGATCGCCTCCAGCCCAGGATCCTTCGTGACGACAGCCGCTTCGAGCCACTTGTAGAGGTCGCCGTCCATGAACGGCGGTCCCTGATGCTCTCCTGGTGCGTCGCCGGCCGCCACGCGGAAGTTCTCGTCCGCGTGCGACGTGGCGGGGTCGAGCATGATCGCGCCCATCGAGGGGATAGTCACTGCGAGGGCACGGTTGTGCAGAGCTGCCAAGGGGCCGTCGCCGGCGAGTGACACGGCGGACGGTGAGGTCATTCGTGCGTGAGCGCTGGCACCGGTGTCGGTGAGCATGCAGCCTCCTTCAGGGGGCGACCGAGGCGGATGTCGTCGAAGAGAGAGACATGTCCCATCTGCCCGCCCTTGAGGACGAGCTCGACGTTCTGCAGATGCGGCGCCGGACCGCTGGCCTGACAAAGCGCGACATTCCCCCACGGCTGGGCCACAACCCGGAGCCGCTCGATCCCGAGTCGCCGCAACACGTTCCCGGACGTATCCCCACCGGACAGCACGAGGCGGGTGTTCTGCTGCCGCAGGACGGTGTCGGCGATGGTGGCGAGTTCGTCTTCTACCTCCGCACTGGGAACGGTTCGCCGGGTGATCGAGGAGTCCACCAAGACCCCTGCGCCTTTCGCCAGCGCGGTCTCGACGCGTTCCGGCGTGCCAGTCGCGAACAGATCCAGCACTACCCATCCGATCTCGGCCGCCGCGTCGATCTGTCGACGAGTGAGGCTCGACCGACTCCCGTTCAGAACAAGCGTCGGACCGTCGGGCTCTTCAACTTCTGACGTAAGAGGCGGCAATCGCCTGGGGACATCCGCACAGCGACCGAGCGCACCACTGATCCCACCCGACCCGATGACGAACCGTTGCCGCACCGGGCTCGCGAGAATCGCCTGCGCCAGACAGTCCAACTGCGCATCGCTGACCGCATCACAGACCACACCCGGCTGGCGCGCCTCGTCGAGCAGCCGCCCCAGATCGTCGTACGACGGCCAATGCAACGCACCCAACTCGAACGCGGTCTGCTCGCTCAGATGCAGCCGCAAGTCGGACTCGTGCACCGGCGTCACCGGATGCGAACTCATCGTCGGCTGACGATCGAGCCGGTAGACGACGCCGTCATCGCGCGCGAAGTGATGCCCGAAGAACGTGTACCGGCCGGCATCGGGCTGCGCAAAGACGATCGGCACCGGCGCACCAGGGAAGAGCTCGACCCCCAACTCCAGCACCCGCCCGATGCTGCCCGTATGCGGCGCCGAGTCGGCCGTCGAACAGGCCTTGTACTGAACGATCCGCGCCCCCAGCTCGCGAAGCCTTTGCAGCGAAGGCACGACCTCGTCCGCCATCTGCTCCGTCGGTAACGACCGCGCAGTGCCTGCGATCCCGACCACATCCGCGCTCTCGTCGTCGACGTTCGGCCCGGTGATCAGAACGCCGGACAGCCCGGCGCGCCGGAACTGCAGCAGCGCATCGACCGAGCCAGTGAAATCGTCGCCGTAGAAGCCGGCCACTGTCACGTCGGCCTCCCGAACGTGTCCAGGGCCGCAGCCAGCGCAGGCACCTTGATCGCACGCTCGTCAAGCGCCTCACCCGACGTCGCCGCATCCCACGCCTCGCGCATCGCCAGTACGCCGGCCGCCGAGCCCTGCGGATGGCCGTGAATCCCGCCACCGGACAGCACCAGCAGGTCGGTGCTCCGCGTCCGCTCGTACGTCAGATGCGCCAGCCCGGGCGTCTGCGCCGAAGAGAGGACAGGCAGCGTTTCGTACCCGCCCAGCAGCGGAGCACGCACCGCCGAGATCGACGCGAGTACCTCGTCGTCGGTCTCGTAGAACTTGTTCGCGAACCCGTTGGTGTGCAGGTGATCCGCGCCGGCCAGCCGGGCCAGCTTCTGCCAGACGTTGTAGTCGATCCCGAGCTGGGGCGAGCGCGCGTACGCGCCGTACATCGCCCGGTGCCCGTGGATCGGCAGCTGGGTACGGCGGCTCAGGTACTCCAGTCCCGCGAGCCCGACCATGTTCACGCAGACCATCACGCAGGTCCCGCCGGCTGCGAGCACCGCGTCGTGGTTCGCCTCCAGGCGATCGATGTCGTCGGTGATGTTGAACGCGTACATCGGCATCCGGCCGTTGCGATCGGCAACCTCCTTCAAGGCGTCCGTCACGACCCGGATCCGCTCCGGCAACGGCAGGCCCGGCGCATTGCCCTGCAGCTCGTCGTCCTTGATGAAGTCGATGCCGGCGTCGCCGAGCTCGGTCACGAGCTGGGCGAGCTGCTCACCGCTGAGACCGATGCTGGGCTTGACGATCGTGCCGATCATCGGGCCGTCGGGACGGTCGAGCAGATGACGCGTCCCGTCGATCCCGAACCGCGGCCCGGCGTACCGATCGGCGAATGCGCCCGGCAGCTCCAGGTCGACCAGGCGAAGGGCCCCGACCTCGCGCAACTCGAACAGATTGCCCGCGACGGCCGCGAGGAGATTCGGGATCGACGGGCCGAAGTTCGCCAGCGGGAACTCGATCGTGACGCGGCCCCGGCTGACGTGCGCGGGATCGCCGGCCATGCCCGGAAGCGGCGGGCGTCCGCTGGGTGGCAGCTCCTCGATCCCGGTGACACGCGCCGCGTGCCGCGCGCGGAGGTCGTCGCTCTCCCGGGCGACCCGGACGAAGGTGCCGCAGGACTGCTCACCGGCGATCACCTCAGCGGCACGGTCCAGCGGGACCGCGCTCTCGAGCTCGTAGACGGCGGTGACGTGTTGAGGCAAGAGGACCCCCGGGGGCGGGTTCGAGGAGCGCTCAGATTGACACGTTTCACAAAATTGGTCAACCAGTTGACCGGTTCCGGACCGGCCACCTACATTCGGGCCATGACTGAGACGATCGTGGTCATCGGAGCGGGCGGCCGGATGGGCCTGCGGGTCGCGGCGAATCTCGACACCAGCCCCTGCCGCGCTCTGTACTGCGAGACGTCCGCACCCGCGGTCGAGCGGCTGAGCGCCTCCGGCCGTACGGTCGTCCCCGCCGCCGAGGCGGTCCCGCAGGCGGATGTCGTCGTACTTGCGACACCGGACACCGTGCTCGGTCAGGTCTCGCACGAGCTCGTTCCGTTGATGCGGGACGGCTCGATTCTCCTCACCCTCGACCCGGCCGCGGCGTACGCCGGTCTGCTCGCGACCCGGGCCGGCGTCGTTCAGGCCGTTGCGCATCCGTGCCATCCGTCCGTGTTCCTCGAGCGGACGAGTGCGGAGGAGTGGGCCGACACGTTCGGCGGGATCAGTGCGCCGCAGGATGTCGTCGCGGCCGCCGACTCGTGTCGTGACCGGGTCGAGGCCGTGATCCGGGTCATCTACGGCCCGGTCCTCGACGTTCATTGGGTCACCGTGAAACAGCTCGCCGTGCTCGAGCCGACTCTCGTCGAGACAGTCGCCTGCATGGTCGGGACGCTGTTGCGGGATGCGTTGCACGAGACGGTGCATACGGTCGGCGTACCCGAACCGGCGGCGCGGGCGATCCTCCACGGGCATGTGCAGATCGCGCTGACGAACGCGTTGCGCGGGTCGCATTCCTTCTCGGAGGCGTGTGAGATCGCGATAGATTACGGCCGCGAGACGATCATCAAGGACGACTGGAAGCGCATCTTCGACGACGCTGAGCTCGATCGGGTGATCACGAGAATGCTGAGGATCTGAGGGGGCGCGGTGACCGACACGCCGTTCATCCGGACGCGTTTCCGGCCGGTCGAGCGGCTGTCGACGGCGAGCCTGGTCGCCCGCCAGCTGATCCATCAACTCGGCGCGGACGACTTCCCGGTCGGCGCCCGGCTCCCCTCCGAACGCGACCTCGCCCAGATGCTCGGTGTCGGCCGATCGACGCTGCGCGAGGCGATCAGCGCGCTCGAGCTGCTCGGGCTGGTCGAAGTACGGCCTGGTTCGGGTTCCTATCTCCGCGCGGACAGCAGTCAACTACTCACGAAGGCCCTCGAGCTGAGCCTTGCCCTGGGCGAGCCCGAGGTCGCGGATCTCGTCGAGGTCCGCGAACATCTCGAGCTGTTGGCTGCCCGCCTGGCCGCCACGCGCGCCACCTCGACCGACGTCGACCGTCTCCGGATCCACGTCGACGAGATGCGTGCCGCAGGCAACAACGTGGAGGCGTTCGCGGTCGCCGATCTGGCGTTCCACCTGGAGATCGCCACCATCGCGCAGAACGACGTACTGCTGAGCCTCCTGAAGAGCCTGCAGTCCCTGCTCACCGAGTGGTTCGAGCGAACCCTCCGCGTCCCGGGCACGATGGAGGCCACGCTCACCGAACACGAGACCGTCTTCACCGCCATCGGGCAAGGCGATCCTTCCGCAGCCGTCGCCGCGATGGCTGCGCTGATGACCGCCGCCGACCACCGGGTACGACGCTCTCGGTAGCTCACCGGCCCGCGAGATGTTGCGCAGGCTCCCAGGTGAATCCGTCCGGGTCGACGAATTCCCCGGTGTCCGCACTCAACGCGATCCGGTGCGAGCCGCTGCCGTCGACCGGTACGCCGGCGTCCTTGGCCAGCGCCTTCCGCCCGTACAGCCCCAGCTTCACCGGCCCGGTGGCGTCGAACTCGACGTACTTGCGCCCGAAGCTCCTCGCCACGGTCAACCCGTGGTCAACGTAGAACTTCTTGCTCACGGCCACATCCGAGCAACCGAGGAGCAGTACGACGGAGCCGATCGCCCGCGTGGCCGGCCCCGTGTTCTTCTTCTCCGAGGTCGCCACCTTCCACATCGTCCCGTCGGGCGCCTGCAGCGTGCCGCCGTACCCCCAGAGCGACTTGGCCACCGGCTTCACCACCGTCGCACCTGCGCCGACCGCCGTCTCGAACAGACTGTCCACCGTGCTCGGCTGCCCGACGGTCAAGGACAACGTGAAGCCGCGGAAACCGGTCGTCCCCGCGGCCGACTCACGCACCTGGACCCGCTCGTCCAGCCCGAAGGCATCAGTCAGAAATCGCTCGGCCGCCACAACGTCGGCCACTTCCAGAACCACACCCTGAAGATTTGTCATGCCTCCAAGCTAGGGACCTGCGAGCCGCCTCGCTTCTCGATTCCTGACCAGTTCGTCAGCTGTCGAGTTGGAGGTAGTCGAGGTTGAAACCGCCGGTCTCGCAGTAGACGGTGATGACCTGGTCGCCTGCGGGAAGGGTGAGTTGGGTGCTGGTCGATTGGTAGTTGGCCCAGCCGCCCGTATCCGGGACGGTGGCTTTGGTGAGTACTTCGTCCGCAGCGTTGCGGACCGAGATGGCGTCCGGCGCCGGAGCGCCCGTGCCGTTGGCGACCCGCAGTTCGAGGTTGTAGGTGCCGGCCTGCGCGATGTCCACGCGGTACTGCAACCAGTTCCCGGCCGCGGTCCAGCCCACATTCTTCCCGCCGCTCGCCGCTGGGTTGCTCTCGATGAAGTTGGCGCCCCCATCGGTCCAGCCGTGCTGCGCGACGTACGACTCCGCCTCCACCCTCTCGCCGACCGGCGCCCCGTGCGGCTTGACGGTCACATGCACCGTGGCCTCGTCATGCGACGCGCCATCGGTGACCCGCACCTTGATGTCCTGATCCCCTGCGACCGTCGGATGGATGCTCAGCACTCCGCTCGTCGCGTCGAGAGCGACGCCGGCTGGAAGATCCGTCGCGTAGTACGTCAGCCGATCCCCGTCGCGGTCCTTCGCAGACAACTGGACCTGAGTCGTGGCGTACTGGTCGGCGACCACATCCGGGACGTCCTGCAGCACCGGCGCGTGGTCGCGGCGCGGCACGTCACCATGCCAGCGGTACGTCGCGTACGCGTTCGCCGGCACCGTCACGGTGAACGACTTCCCCGCCATCGTCACCCGGATCTTGCTCGCAGCTACATTGGCGTTCCCAATGATCGCGACGAAGTTGTCCTGGGCATCCTTGTACACCACGTTGCTGATGCCGCCGGCTGTCGCACTCGACTCGACCCGTGTGTGCTCCGGCCCGAGGTACTTCGCGAACTGCCCCATCGCGTACAGCTCGTCCCGCACCGTGAAGGTCTTCGCGTTCGTGTCGACGGTGACGAGTCGGTTCGGCCACTTCGTCGTCCGGCCGACCTCTTCCCAGTCGACGTTGTTGTCCCGCGCCGGCGTCCAGTGCAGCGTGCCGCCGTCCTGGTCGGTCGTCTGCGCCCACATGATGTACGACGACGCGTCGAGCCGGAAGTAGTTCAGAATCGTTGCCGGGGACAAGTCACTCGTCTCCGTCATGTGCACCGGCTTCCCGAACTCCTCGAACGCATCCCGCATCACCGTCGGGTCGCCCCAGTAGGGATGGAACGCGATCGCATCCGCGGCCTTCTCCGCCTTCGGGTCGTCGAAGATCCGGTAGTAGTTCTTCGTCTCGGTGCTGTTCGGATCGCGCCAGTCCCAGAAGTTGAAGTCGTGCACGTACAGATCGGTCTTCAGTCCCGCTCTGTGCACTTCCCGCTTGATTGCCACCGACAACTTCTGCTGCTGCTCGACGCTGATGTCCATCGCCGGGTACACCACGTCGATCCCCGGCTCGTTCAGCAGCGTCAGCGCGTCGACCTTGATCCCGTGCTGCGCGTACGCCTGCAGGTACTTCACGTAGTACTTCGCGAACACGTCGATGCAGTCGTCGCGCAGCTTGCCGACCTGGTAGTACGACGTCGTACTCCCGGGCTTCAACGCCACCTCGCCGGTGAACCGGTTGTTGGTCTTCATCCAGGCCGGCGCACTCCAGGCCGAGGCGAAGAACGTCGCCCGCGGGTTGTACTTCTGGATCAGCTTCACCGTGTCGACGATGTGCAGATCGACGTCCCGCTTGATCGAGAAGTACTTCAGGTTGCGATCCTCGCTCACGCCGGCCGGCAAGTCGTCGTACGACCAGAACGGCAGGTGCTCGATCAGGTCAGGGCTCCCGATGGTGAGCCGGAACCGGTCGAAGCCGGCGCCGCTCTTCGGATCGACCAGCAGCTTGACGGCCCGCTCGCGTTCGGCCGGGGTCAGCTTCCACAGGTTGGAGACGCTGGTCTCGTCCAGCGAGAACCCGACACCGGAGTACTTCTGTCGCAGCGTGCTCGGATCCACGACCACCGTCGCATCCACGGCCGCACCGTCATCGTTCCCGACGTACGTCGCGGGCAACGGTTGCCACGTCTGCGCCGACCCGCCGGAGTACGTCCCGCTCACCAGCGACCCGTGCCGGGCACCCGCATCATGGTGAGCCACCGCCGGCGTCCCTCCCGCGGCCAACCCGCCAGCCACCACTCCGACCACGACCGCCAACCCAAGAGTCCGCCTCACAAACCCTCCAAGCTCAGTGGAAAGCCCTTACAAGCAGGCCGACTCTAGGTTGCGAAGTTCCCCACCAACACCCCCTGCCGGTTCCGGAACTGGTTCCGCAACTCAGCTCCCGTAGCGGCCGGCGCCGTCTTCGAGGAGATCGAAGGTCTGATCGATGACGGCGACCTGCTCGCGGCGCACCTGATCACCCGGCCGACCGGCGATCAGCTTGTCGACGGCAACGCGCGGCACGATCGTGACCGCGGTCGCGAGGAGGTTGGCGACGACGGCGGCCTGGACCCCCGGCTCCACCTCGGACTCCAGCAGCTCGGTCAGCGCCTCGGCCAGTTCACGAGTGTGCTCGAGAGTGCGGCGCACCAGGGCCGGACTCGCCTCGACGATCCGGTAGAAGTACTCCGTCCCGTCCCGCGCTCCGGACAGCGGATGCTGTGTCGCCAGGAGCTCGTGCAGGTAACGCCGTACCGCCGCGACGACGGACTCACCGGCCGTGCGATCGCGGATGGCCCGGCTCAGATCGTCGATCAGGTCCGCGTGCCGATCGAGGAACAGGTCTTCCTTGCGCGGGAAGTAGTTGAAGACCGTCATCCGCGCGACGTTCGCCGCCTCCGCGACCTCGGCGATCGTCACGTTGTCGAACCCGCGCTCGATGAACAACCCCGACGCCACGTCCGCGATCCGCCGCCGGCTCTCCCGCTTCTTCCGCTCCCGCAGGCCGAGCCGCTGATCCATGACATTTAGCATACTGGACATAAATTTAGACTGAGTACACTATTTAATGACGACGATCTGGGAGCTGAGATGGACTACGACGTAGTGGTGGCCGGAGCCGGGCCGGTAGGACTGATGCTCGCCTGCGAGCTTCGACTGGCCGGGGTGAGCGTTCTGGTGGTCGAGCGCCTGACCGAGCCGGACCTGACGATCAAGGCTGGTTCGATCAACCTGCCGACCGCGGAAGCCCTGTACCGCCGGGGCCTGATGCCCGCGCTGCAGGAGCACCAGCAACGACTGCTCGAGCAGTTCGCCCGGCCCGCGGGCGCGCCGGCTCCGGCACTGCCGAAGCGCCCACCGATCGCCGGGCACTTCGGCGGCATCCTGGTCGGGGCCGACAAGGTCGACTTCGCCGACCCGGAGTTCCGCGACGCCGGGCCGGCCTCCAGCATCTTCCTGGTCAACCAGCAGACCATCGAGCAGGTCCTCGCCGAGCGAGCAGCCGAACTGGGCGTCGAGGTACGCCGCGGCGTCCAACTGACCGATTACGTCGCCGACGAGGACGGCGTCCGCGTCACTCTGGACGACGGCGAGGTATCGGCCGGCTGGCTCGTGGGCTGTGACGGCGGGCGGAGCGTCGTTCGCAAACTCTCCGGGTTCGACTTCGTCGGCACCGACCCCGAGATCACCGGCCACCAGGCGATGGTGGAGCTGGAAGGCGCCGAGCAGCTCACCCTCGGCTGGAACAGCACCGGCACCGGCATCTACGCGTACGGCCCGTTCCCCGGGCGCATCCTCACCGTCGAGTTCGACGGACCGCCCATCGACCGCGACGCACCGATCACCGCAGCCGAGCTACAGACCAGCCTCCGCAACGTGACCGGCGCGGACGTCACGATCACCAAGGTCATCACCGCGACCCGCTTCACCGACAACGCCCGCCAAGCAACGACGTACCGCAAGGGTCGCGTCCTCCTCGCCGGCGACGCCGCCCACGTCCACTCGCCGTTCGGCGGCCAGGGCCTCAACCTCGGGATCGGCGACGCGATGAACCTCGGCTGGAAGCTGGCCGCCACCATCAACGGCTGGGCGCCGGACGGCTTGCTCGACACCTACACCACCGAGCGCCACCCCATCGGCGAATGGGTCCTCGACTGGACCCGGGCCCAGATCACCATCATGCGCACCGACCGCCACGCCCGGTCCCTCCGCAAGGTCGTGGACGCCCTCCTCCGCACCCCGGACGGCTCCACCTACCTGAGCACGAAGCTCTCCGGCGTCTGGCAACGCTACGACCTCGGCAGCGACAACGACCTCGTCGGCACCTCGGCCACCGACCTGGAGTTCGCCGACGGCACCCGCCTGGGGGATCACCTCCGCCACGGCAAAGCCGTCCTCTTCAACCTCACCGACTCCACCCAGCTACGCGACCTCGCGACGCCGTGGTCCGACCGCCTGCACATCGTCAGCACCAAGCCGGCAACCCCCGGCGCGCCTGCGGCTGTCCTGCTCCGCCCGGACGGTCACATCGCCTGGTCCACCGACAACGAGGACCTCAACGGCCTGACGCCGGCCCTCGAAACCTGGCTCGGCCAACCGGCCTGACCCGAAACGCCCTCAGCGGTCGGGCAGGTTGAGGCGTTTCAGGCGTTCGTAGGCGCCCAGGATGTGCTTGTCGATTCCGTCCTGGGCGGCCTGCGGATCGCCCAGGGCCAACGCGTCCCTCAACTCCTTGTGCTCGCTGTAGCCGACGTCGAGGAAGTCCGGGAAGCTCGCGTTGCGAGCCCTCAGGAAGACCGTCACCTGACCGCGGATGGACTCCCAGACCCGCTGCACCCGGGCGTGGTCGCAATAGGCGTAGATGATGTCGTGGAACTGGAGGTCCAGCCGGACGGCGTCCTCCGGGTCGATCTTGGTGTCGACGCTCTTCATCTGCTCCAGGACCGCATCCATCTCGGCGAATCCCGAGCCCTGCATCCGGCTGCACGCGCGGCTGGCAGCCAATCTCTCGATGGCGCCGCGAAGCGTGTGCACTTCCTCGACGTCGGTCTTCGTCAGGGTGCTGATGAACGCCCCGCGATGCCGCCGGATCTCGACGTGGCCCTCTTCCTCGAGCCGGGCCAGCGCCTGCCGGATCGGCCCACGGCTGACCTTGAGCGCATCCGCCAGCTCGGTCTCCTTCAGATGCTGGCCCGGCTGGAACTTGCCCCCGGTGATCATCTCCCGGAGCACGTCAGTCACAAGATCTCCGAGCCCGCGCTGCGACGGCAGCGGGGACACGACGTCGTCGGGGATCATGCCGACCACCTCCTCAGGGCAGTTACCGCCGGTATCCGAGCAGGACGACTCTAACCGCTGTCAGGTCTCTCTGTAGATTGTAAACAGTAAGTCATTGACAGTAAATCAATTGCAAGCAGACTCGGAACCTCCACTCAGGCAGAGCGGCACAGCGCCGACGCCGAAGTCGGCCGACCCGTGAGGCAGCCCGATCACCAGGGCAGAGAGAGGTCACGACGATGACCACCGACACAGCGGTTCACACCGGACGTACGGCCCTTGGCCCGTTCCCGCCGGCCGCTCCCCGGATTCCCGACGCGCCACACGTCACCGTGGCGACGATCGATGTCGACGCCGCGGAGAGCCAGGGCCCGCTCGCGCGCATCTGGGAGAGCTTCGGCTACGACGAGTTCAACTGGACGTACATGCCCACGGGCAAGCGGCTGCTGCAGACCTTCACCGACTTCTCCGGCGGCGGCTACTTCGTCCGGCCGCACTACATGTACTGCTCGGGCAGCGGCTTCGGCATCCCGCACTGGAGCTCCGGCAACGTCTACCACGAAGACGCGGACGGCAATCCGTACTACGACTTCACGCTGCTGGACCAGGCGTACGACGCGATCGTCGGCGCCGGACATCACCTCCTGGTCGAGCTCGGCTTCACCCCGCGGGATCTGCTGCCACCCGAGGCCGCCGAGCTGACCGTCGTACCCAGCCCGACGGCGTACACCAACTACGAGGCGGGCGCCTGGGGATATCCGCCCAGCGACTACGGCAAGTGGGCGGGTCTCATCGGCGCCACGGTCCGGCACTGCATCGATCGGTACGGCGAGGCAGAGGTGAAGACCTGGCTCTGGGAGCTGTGGAACGAGCCGGACATCAGCTATTGGCGCGGCACCCTCGATCAGTACAACGAGCTCTACACCGCAACGGTGCAAGCGATCCGCGAGGTGTTGCCCAAGGCAAAGGTCGGCGGACCGGCGGTCACCAGCGGCGGCTTGAACTTCCTCCGCGGCTTCCTCGACTACACGTCGCGGCGCGACGAGCCGCTGGACTTCATCTCGTACCACACCAAGGGCTGCCACTTCCCGACCCGGGACTACAAGCCCTTCGCCGAAGAGGCCGCCGAGCAACTCAGCCCGTCGTCGACGAAGATGCTGTACGACCTGCGCGAGTTCAACCGCCTCATCGGTTCGTACGAGGCGTACGCCGAGCTGCCGGTGATCGTCGACGAGTGCGATGCCGCTGTACCGGCGCACTTCGGCCGGTACGACAACCGCAACTACAGCTTCCAGAACACCGAGTACTACCCCGTCTTCCAGGCGAAGCTGATGAAGAAGATCCTGGATCTGAACGCCACCGAGCCCGCCCAGGTCGCCTACGCAACGTCCTGGAGTTTCTATTTCGAGGCCGAACGCTACTTCGAAGGCACACGGTCCTTCCTGACCGCAGGTGGTGTCGAGAAGCCGTTCCTCAACGCTTACCGGATGCTGTCGCTGCTCGGCCCGGAGCGGCTCCGCGCGACCTCGGACGCGGCCTGGCAGGTCGGCGAGCTCGAGGAGACCGACGGCAGCAGCATGCCCGAGGAGGTCGACGCCCTCGCCTCACGTGCGGAGGACGGAAGCGTCGCTGTACTGATCTGGCGGCACATCGATGACCAGTATCAGACCAGCGAGGACCTGACGCCGGTGACCGTGACAGTGCGCAACCTGCCGGCCGGGTCGTACCGGTTGCGGCATCTGCGCATCGACGCCGACCACAGCAACTCCTTCACTGTCTGGCAGAAGCTCGGCTCGCCCCAGGACCCGACCGCCGAGCAGCTGGCCACGATCACCGGGCGGCAGGGCCTCGAGGAGTTCGATGCCGAGCGCAACCTCACGGTGGACGGAGACGTATCCCTCGACGTCACGCTTCCGTTGCCCTCGGCATCGTTGCTGATCCTTGAACCGGGCAGCTGATGGACGAGATCACGCTGAACAACGGCGTACGGATTCCCCAGCGCGGCTTCGGTGTCTTCCAGGTCCCGCTGGAAGACACCCAGGCCGCGGTCGAGAAGGCGATCGAGATCGGCTATCGGCACATCGACACCGCGGCGGCGTACAACAACGAGGCCGGCGTCGGTGCGGCGGTGCGGGCGGGCGGTCTGCCCCGCGAGGAATTGTTCGTCACCACCAAGCTGCGCAACGGCGAGCACGGGTACGAGTCGGCGCTGACGGCGTACGACGAGACTCTGCAGCGTCTCGGGCTGGAGTACGCCGACCTGTATCTCGTGCACTGGCCCAATCCCACTGCCGATCGGTACGTCGACAGCTGGCGTGCCCTGGAGCGGATCTACACCGACGGGCGGGTGCGGGCGATCGGTGTGTCCAACTTCCTTCCCGAACACCTCGACCGGCTGGCCAAGGAGGGCGAGATCGTCCCGGCGGTCAACCAGATCGAGCTGCACCCGAGCTATCAACAGCACGACCTGACCGAGCTGTGCCGTGAGCACTCGATCGCGATCACGGCGTACTCACCGCTCGGCCAGGGCGGCGACCTCGATCATCCTGTGCTGGCATCGATCGCGGGCGATCACCAGGTGTCGCCGGCGCAGGTCGTACTGCGTTGGCATCTGCAGCGCGGGCATGTCGTCATCCCCAAGTCGGTCAACCCCGAGCGGATCCGCGCCAACTTCGACCTCGACGGCTTCGCCCTGACCGACGACCAGCTCGCGTCGATCACCGCGCTGGACAGCGGCAACCGGCTCGGCAGCGATCCCCGCACAATGGCCATCAGCCAGATCAGGTAGCCGGACCATGACGAGCAGATCTGTGCAACTCACTCGGCGGCAGACCCGCCGATCGAGCGCGACCCTGGCCGAACCGCCCCGCCACGGCTGGAAGAAGACCACCTGGATCTGGATCTTCCTGCTGCCGACCGTGGTGCTCTACGGCGTCTACACCATCTATCCGATCATCGCGAGCTACTGGTACTCGCTGGTCGAGTGGAACGGCTTCGACTCCGGACAGAAGTTCGTTGGACTGAGCAACTACCGGGAAGTCTTCGCGGACCCGCTGTTCTGGAACTCGTTCAAGGTCACGTTGCTCTTCATGCTGCTCGTCGTACCCGCGCGGGTGCTGCTCACGTTGCTGCTGGCAATGGTCCTCAACTCCCCGAAGCTGCCGCTGATCGGCGTACTGCGGTCGGCCTTCTTCATCCCGGTGGTGACCACGACGGCGATCATCGGCGTGGTGATGCGGTTCGTCCTGGATCCGAGCACCGGCCCGATCAACTCCGTGCTGATGAAGTTCGGCGGCAGCGGCATCGACTTCCTGGGTGGTCAGCACCTGGCACTGCCGACCGCGGCCGTGCTGTACATCTGGAAGTTCTTCGGCGTCACGATGATCTACTGGCTCGCGGCGCTGCAGACGATCCCGTACGAGTTGTACGAGGCGGCCCGGATCGACGGCGCCGGCACCTGGCAGCTCTTCCGGCACATCACGCTGCCGATGCTCAAACCGTTCCTGATCATCATCACCGTGCTGACGGTCGAAGAGACGTTCCACAACTTCGATCTGATGTACACGCTGACCGCGGGCGGGCCGTACTTCCACACCGAGATCGTGGAGATCTACATCTACCGGTGGGCCTTCGCCGCCCCGATCCCGCAGCTCGGGCACGCGTCCGCGGCCGCGGTGATCTTCGGGCTGCTGGTCGTGGTCGTCGGCGCTGTCCAACTGTGGGGCGTGTGGGCCGGCCGCCGGCTGAGAGGAGAACAGCGATGACCGCCGTCGTCGAACGCACGGACCGGCACCGTCGGGTGCTGCACCGGCTGCCGTGGTGGATCGCCGCCATCTGCCTGGTGGGTATCGCGGTGCTGTGGATCTTCCCGTTCCTGTGGATGCTGTCCGCATCGCTCAAGGACAACATGGAGATGTTCAGCGGCGGACTGAAGCTGTGGCCGTCGAAGTTCGTGTGGGACAACTATGCGCGGGCGTGGAACGACGCCCACTTCGGCCGGTATCTGGTCAACACCATCGTCGTCACCGTGATCACCGTCGTGATTGTCACGATCCGTTGCGCGACGGCCGGTTACGTCCTTGCCCGCTACAAATTCCGCGGATCCAAGGTCTTCCTCGGCGTGCTGGTCGCGACGCTGTTCGTACCCACCGGCTACACGATCATCCCGGTGGTCAAGATCTCGATGCAGTTGCACCTCATCGACTCTCTCAGCGGCATGATCCTGGCGCTCAGTGGCGGGGCGTACGTATCGGCGATCCTGATCTACTTCGGCTATTTCCGGCAGATCCCCCGGGAGCTGGAGGAAGCTGCGCTCGTCGACGGCGCCGGCTTCGTCCGTACCTTCTTCTCGGTGATGTTGCCATTGGCAATGCCGGTCACCGCGACCGTCGCAGTACTCACCTTCATCACCACGTGGAACGCCTTCTTCCTGCCGCTGGTGTTCACCTTCAGCCGGCCGGATCTCCGGACGGTGAGTGTCGGCATGCAGGCTTTCGTCGGCGAGACCGCAACCGACTGGTCCGGAATGGCCGCGGCCGGCGTGATCTCGATCGTCCCTGTGGTGGTCCTCTTCATCTTCATGCAGCGCTACTTCGTCGAGGGAATCTCCGGAGCAGTGAAGTCTTGATCTAAGGAGTAGAAACATGCCTGGAATGACACGACGCAGTTTGCTCGGCGCATCGGTACTTGCCGCCGTCGGGGCGGCGACCGGATGCTCGAGCTCTTCTTCGACTTCGAACACAACTAGCGGCGCCACCGGAACGCTGGACTGGTGGGACCACTTCAGTTCGTTCAAGCATCTCAACGACGACTGGGCCAAGAAGCAGTCAGGGCCACTGAAGACAAACGTGGCCCACACGTACTACGACGCCTCCAAGGCAACCCAGGCGTTGCAGTTGGCGCATCAGGCCAACAAGATGCCGGACGTCTACTCCAACGTGGTCGGGCTGCCGTTGCCGGCCCTGGTGAGCGGCAAATGGGTGCACGAGGTCAACATTCCGGCAGACGTCAAGGCCAAGCTCCCCAAGGACGCCTTCAACGAGGGCATCACCCAGCTGGACGGCAAGCTGTACGGGTTCCCGATGTTCAGCCTGCGGCAGAGCTCGACGCTGGTGTGGGCGAACAAGGACCACTGGTCCAAGGCCGGGCTCGATCCCAACAACATTCCCAAGGACTTCGGGGCCTTCAAGGACGCGCTGGGCAAGCTCAAGTCGGCCGGGATCCAGCCGCTCACGTTGGCGATCGGCGCGGACGGCGGACGGATCCGCGACCAGGTCGACGACCTCGCGCAGGCGGCCGGGTTCCCGGGGTACCAGGGTCTGCAGTTCACCACCGGCGAGTACGCCTATCACCATGACGCCTACGTCACCGTGATCGAGTACTTGAAGGAGCTGAACGACGACAAGCTGATCATGCCCGGCTCGAACAACTTCGGTGTCGTCGACGCCCGGACCCGGTACGCCTCCGGCGCGGTCGGAACGTTCATCGACGGCGTCTGGTGCGCCGGCGGCTCGAAGGCACTCGCACCGCCGATCGTCGACAAGCTCGCGTCCGGCCAGATCCTCGTGCCGACGGCCGGTACCAACCCGTGGTGTTACCGCGGCCGGCCGAGTTCAGGGTACTTCGTGTCCGCGGACAGCAAGAACCCTGACGCCGCCGGGCAACTGATCGCGTCCTTCATGACCGACGACTACCAGAAGGGCATGATCGAGGCGATGGACCAGCCGCCGCTGAATCTCGATCTGGTCGCGTCGTCGAACGCGGTCGACGCGTACAAGAAGGGCATCGAGTTCTGTAAGTCGAACGTGTTCCTCATGCCGCAGGCCATCGTCAAGAACCCCGCCCAGGCCCGCGTCGACGCCCTCCGCAAGCCGGTCACGCCCCACGTCGGCAACATCGTCCAGGGGTACCTGGCCGGCTCGATCAAGGACCTCAAGGCCGAACTGAAGAAGCTCAGCGACGCCACGTCCGCCGACCGCGCCCAGGCCCTGACAAAGGCCAAGGCCGCCGGCGCCAAGGTCTCCGAATCCGACTACGTCTTCAGCGACTGGAAGCCCGGCCAGGACTACGGAGCCGCCAAGTGAACCGCACCGCAATCGTCACCGGCGCAGCCTCCCCCCGCGGCATCGGCCGCGCCACCGCCCTGCTCCTCGCCTCCCAAGGCTGAACATCGGCATCCTCGACATCACCCCCGGCGACTCCCTGGCCTCCGAAATCGTTGCGACCTACAACGTCAAGGCCCACGCGGTGGTCGCCGACGTCTCCAACGAACCCGCCGTCATCGCCGCGATCGACGAACTCGAAGCCGCCCTCCCACCCCTGGCCGCCCTCGCCAACCTCGCCGGCGTCTCCTCCCCCGTCCCCTACCTGGAACTGACCTCCGACGAGTGGCACCGAGTAATCAACATCAACCTCAACGGCGTCCACTACGTCACTCACCGGGTCGCCCAATCCATGGTGAAGCACGCCTACGGCCGCATCGTCAGCGTCTCCTCCACCTCAGCCCAACTAGGCGGCGGCACCTACAGCAAGACCCCGTACTCCGTAGCCAAGGCCGGCGTCCTCGGCCTAACCAGAGCGTTAGCCCGAGAACTGGGCCCCCACGGCATCACCGTCAACGCAATCGCCCCCGGTCCCATCGACACCGACATCATGGGCGGCCCCCTGACCCCCGAACGCCGCGAGGCCTTGGTCGACACCCTCCTGATCAACCACCTAGGCCAGCCCCAAGACGTAGCCTCCGCCATCGCCTTCCTGATGTCGGAAGACTCCGCCTACATAACCGGCCACACCCTCAACGTGGACGGCGGCCTCTACATGCACTGAGCTCACCAGTTCCAGGCGACACCGCGTCGGCACTGGCTGACCGGCGGCGTACCCTTCCGTCCGCCGCCGACATAGACGACCTTCGTGCCCTCGGGGTTGGTGAAGCAGCCATCGAGTTTGGCGTTCAGTTCCCGGTAGGTCTTGGGGCTCGAATAGATGAGCTTGCCGGTGGCGTCGTACGCGCGGACCGTGTACGTCGGCGGGTCGCTGGGAACGGGGCGGGTCAGGGTGTCGACGTACTTCATCGGGGCGAAGAAGAACCCGTTCCGGAGGACGGCCTCGGTGGCCGGTCCGGTGCCGATGGCGATGGTGATGCGGGCAACGGACTTCGTGTATGTCCCACCGCCCGCGGCCGTCTTGTCGACCACGTCCATCTTGGTCTCGCCCTTGCTCGCCCAGGAGAACTCGGTCTGCTTGCCCTTGGCATCGAAGCCGCACGCGTTGACCATGTTGTTGAAGCCGTTCTTGATGACAACCCAGGCGAGCGCGTGGGTGCCGGCCGGAGGATTGACCCACTTGAACCCTACCGTCACGGTGTAGCCCCGCGCGGCCGGATTGGGATTCGCCGCATTGCCGCCGTTACATGCCTTGCCATACTTGTTCGTCTCGGCCGCGGTCAGGGTCGCGACAGGTGGTGTCGCCGGGCCAAGGCCCGTCCCGGAAGCGGGCGGCTGACCTTTGTCGCCGCGCAGACCTGGTACGCCGATCGCGAGCCCGGCGGTAACTGCGACGACAGCCGCGGCCGCGGCGAGCGGGACAAGCCGACGACGAGGGGCGCCCTGAGCAGACTCGTGATCGATGATGGCGCTCAACTCGTCGCGCTGCCGGCTGCGGGTGGCCGGCCGCAGGTCGTGGTCCGGTGGGGGTGTGAGCTGGGTGTTCATGACTATGCCTCCAGGAAAGGAACGAGGTTGAGCTCTCGCAGGTGCTTGCGGGCTCGGGACAAGCGGGACTTGACCGTGCCGATCGGGACGTCCAGTGCGACGGCAGCCGCCTGCTGGTCGAGGCCCGCCCAGAAACACAGCTCGACGATCTCGCGCTCCGGCTTGGACAGTCGCTTCAGTGCCTCGCGGGCGGCGCTGAGCTGGTGGTCGTCGTCGAGCCGCCCGGCCACCTCGTCGGCATGATCGCGAACATGTTCGACCAGCAGGTTGGCCGCCACGAGCGCCCGGCGATACCGGGCTTTCGATCGCCATTCGTTCCGCGCCGTGTACTCCGCGACCCGGTACAGCCAGGGCAAGGCCGACTCGCGGTCGAGAACAACCTCGGTACGTCGCCGCCAAGCGTGCAGGAACACCGCCGAGGTCAGGTCCTCGGCATCGCTCCAGGAGGCGGTGCGGCGGTAGAGAAAGTTGTAGATCGCCCGGGAATGCCGATCGTAGAGCTCGGCGAAGGCCGCCGAGTCCCCCTCGGCGGCTCGCTCCCACAGCTTCCGGTCGCTACTCTTCGCCATCGCCTGCCCATCGTGCCCCTCCTGCAGGGCTAACACAGGCTGGTTCCGGTCATGTCGACACGCATTTGCGCTCCCATCTCGTGACGAACTCGGTTGCTTGCATCCGGGTTGTGTCCGAGAAAGCCGAAAGGTTCCCGCCACCGGCGTACGACCGAGGGAGACGGTGAAAGCTTCAACGACGGGGAACGTCCGCGTAGTGCGCGTGGGCCTATCCCCACCAACGCATCTTTGGAGCCGGTGAGGGGACTTGAACCCCTAACCCCCGCTTTACCAAGCCATCGTTGTCGGCATTGCGCATCGGCTGTCGAAGGTGGCTATTGACCTGCACACTCTCCAAAGGAGACTGCTCGTCGCGCAGTGGCATGACTCACCACATCCCGTTCATTTCGGTGAGTAAACCGGTGAGCCATCGCCGCCGTTTGCCCTCTCGAAGAGAGGACCGTCGTGCCGGCGCGCGGATGGTCGTGATCGGTCGCGAATTTGGGCGGTCAGGTCCCGGTCGGTGCGCAGCGTCCAGGTCGGCGATAGTGGTTCTCCGCCCGTACGGCGGCAGGGACAAAGTCCCGGGTACGCCGCTGACCGGGTGCCGGCGAGGCCCGCAGGGTCCGGTCCGGCGTCAGAAGCGCAGGACGCGGCCGGACGGTGTCCGCAGGTCGACGGTCATCGGCCGGCGTGGCCGCTGTGGGCGCTGGATTCTCACCTGGGTGCGTTTCATGACCGACCCCTCCGCGGTCCATGGCTTCGGCGGTTCCTCAGCCGGTTGATGCTCATCAGCCTGTCGCACCCGGCCTGAGCGCCACTAGGACCGGAAGACCCCTGCTCACAGGGCCGAACCGCCCGCGGCACAGCCCCGTCTACGCCGCTCACACGGGCCGGCTGGCCCTGCCGCGCCGAACGCGCCCGGCCAACGCTGGAGATGCAAGGGGATCAGCGAAGGGACGCGGTCGATGACACCCCAGATCCGCGACGTGATGACGACACCTGCCGCCGCGAGGAATCTCGCGCGTGACGTGGGCACCGTCCGGCCGGACGACGAGATCGCAGCCGTGGTCGAGCTGATGCGCTCGACGGCGACCACGATCCTGCCGGTCATCGATGGAGCCAAGGTGGTCGGGACGGTGAGCCTTGACGACCTACTCGCCGTACTCCTGGAGGAATCCGACGACACCGCCGATCCGTACTACCACCGTCTCGCCGAAGTATCGGCGGGCACGGCCTGTCGATAGGACCTCGGCGACGTGCCGCGGAAAGTGTCGTTGCGGGTGACAACCAGCCCGATCCAGTCCCAGGGCACCGGAAGTCGCGCTGAGCCTTGGAACAGCCACGACCGCCTTGTACGGCGTGTCCGCGGGGTCCGAAGACCTCAATCGGGCGGCGCGGACGACGTCGGTCCGGCCATGCCGGCTTGCCTGATGAGGTCGGACACGAGCTCCTGCGCGTGGCCGATCGTGTCGTCGAGAGTCTTCAGGCCGGACTCGGTGCGACCCGCCTCCAGCGCCCAGCGGGCTGCCGCCATACCCTGCACCAGCGAGTCGTTGATCTCGATCGCCTCGCGGTACAGCAGCGCACCGGCCTCCAGCCGGCGCCGCTCCTCGTCGGCCTGGCGAAGCCGATCCGAGGCGTCTCCGAGCAGACAACCGAGCAGCAACTGCGGCAGGCATCGCGATATCCATCCCACAAGGGTGAATGTGGTGTCGGTCGCGACGACCCAAGTCACGATCAGCAGAACCGCGAGCGCCCCCGCGGCGACACCGGCTCGCAGCCCGAAGGCGACGGCGATCAGGGCCACCGGGAGGGTGAACAGCAGACTCGACGCATCGACCGCATCGCCGACGAAGAGCCGTACCGCGAACACCGATGCGAACAGCCCGCCGGCCACGGTCAGCGTGGCTGCGGGGTGCTGCCGGAACCACGGATCCGGCGGAGCTCCGGCCGGCCTGCCGGCAGTTACACTCATCCACCCAGCGTGCGCCGCAACGAGTCGCCGGCACAGAGGTCGAAGGTCCCTCGGCTCAAAGACCGCGACCCGGGCGGAGTCTCCCACCGGTCAAGGACTTTCGGCCCTACAGGCAACCGCCACGACTGGAGACAGTGGGGGCACACGTCAGGAGGCCGCCATGAGCATGCCGCAACGATTCGATCACTCACGTCTGGAGATCATCGACCGGGCCGAATGCCTGCGGCTGCTGCGCTCCGCCCCCTTGGGTCGCCTGGTCTACACCATCGGTGGCCTGCCCGCGGTCCGACTTGTCAACTTCGTCCTGGACGAGGACACGATCGTGTTCAGTTCCGGTCAGGGTGACAAGTTCCGCGCCGCGGAGCGGGGTGATGTCGTGGCGTTCGAGGCCGACGAGGTCGATCTGGAGCGCCACAACGGCTGGACGGTCACCGCGGTCGGGCACCTGTCCGTCGTGACCCACGACGAGGCGGCCGGGCTGCGCCGTGTTCTGCCGTTGCACTCGTGGCTGCCGATGGACGATCCGCGGCTGGTCCGGGTGGGCGTCGAGTCCGTGCACGGGAGGCGTCTGGTCCCGTGGGGCAAGCGTCCACGGGCTGGCGCCTGACGCCGGAACGCGCTTCCGATCGGCGGGGGTTACCCGTAGGCTGACGGGCGTGACTGGGGACTCGCACAGTGAGCGAGGAACCTGGGATGAGGGGGCGCTTGAATACGCCGGGTTGTCCCGGGTGCGTCTTGATGCCCTCTTGCAGGAGCTCCTCGGCCGGGTCGATGAGATCATGGAGTACCAGGAGCGGCTGCGGGCGCTGCTCGACGCTGTCGTCGGGATCGGAGCCGATCTCGACCTGAACAGCACCCTGGACCGCATCGTCACGGCCGCCTGCGAGCTCGCCGGCTCCCAGTACGGCGCCCTGGGTGTGGTCGGCCCGGACGGCAAACGACTCATACGCTTCATTACCCGCGGCGTGACCGACGACCAGATCTCCGCTATCGGCCCGTACCCCGAGGGGCACGGCATCCTCGGTCTGCTGATCGAACACCCCGAGCCGATCCGGATGCACGACCTCGCCGAGCACCCCAGGTCGTACGGCTTCCCCGCCAACCACCCGCCGATGAAGAGCTTCCTCGGCGTCCCGATCCGCACCCGCGAACACGCCTACGGCAACCTTTACCTGACCGAGAAGACCGGCGGCGCGGACTTCACCGAGGACGACGAACGCACCGTCACAGCCCTCGCGGCGGCGGCCGGCGTCGTGATCGACAACGCCCGGCTGTACGCCGACACCGAGCAACGGCGCCGCTGGCACGAGGTCAACGCCGAGATCACCCAACTGATGCTCGGCGAATTCGATCCCGATCAGGCCCTGCAGCTGATCGCACAGCGAGCCCGCGAGATCGCCGGGGCGCAGGTGTCCGGCGTGCTCGTCGCCGGTGGGGACGAAGGCGGCGAATTGGTCGTCCGTGCAATCGATGGCCCGGCAGGATTCGCAGGCCACCTCGGGCGCCGGATTCCTGCCGATCTGCCGGTCCTCGGCCGGATCGCCTCCGGCGACGAGCAGGTCGTGGTCATCGAGGATCTGGCGCAGGTTCTCAAGGACGCCGGTGCGCTGACCGACTTTCCCGAAGGAGCCGCGCTCGGCCGCACGACCATCGCTCCGTTGCCGGGCGGCCGGACCGGCACCGGGGGCATCCTGGTTGTTGCGCTGGAACAGGGATCGAGCGCCCCCGTCGGCGAGAGCGCCGACCTGGTCCGGATGTTCGCCGGCCAGGCAACCCTCGCCATCGAGCGCGCCCAGGCACAGAACGACCGGGACATGCTCGCCGTCCTGGAGGACCGCGACCGGATCGCCCGCGACCTGCACGACCTGGTGATCCAGCGGTTGTTCGCCACCGGTCTTCAACTGCAGGGCATGCACCGACTGGCCCGGCCCGAGCACCGGGAGCGCCTCAGCCGCGCGGTCGAGGACATCGACACGACGATTCACGACCTCCGCGCTGCGATCTTCGAACTCCAGCAAGGTCCGGACACGAGCTCACTGCGCAGCGACCTGCAGTCATTGGTCTCGGAGTACGCCGAACCGCTCGGCTTCCGCCCGCAGCTGATCTGCACCGGCCCGATCGACACCGCGGTTCCGGCTGCCGTACGGCCTCAGATCCTGGCCACCGTCCGGGAGTCGTTGTCGAACGTCGTCCGCCACGCGCACGCCTCGCGGGCGACCGTCGAAGTCACGGTCGGGTCCGGGCAGGTTGTCGCACGTATCTCGGACGACGGCGACGGCATAGGTGCGAGCACCCGCCGTAGTGGCCTGCGCAACCTCACCGAGCGAGCGCAAGCGCTCGGAGGCACGGTGCAGATCGGCCCGAACGAGCCGCGCGGCACCATCGTCGAGCTCACCGCACCTACTGACTAACGGCCTCCCACAACGGGACTCTTGCCCGCAGCGCCGCCCACCTCCCGGCGGCGAAGCTGAGGTAGGAGAACCAGTGGGAGGAGCCCCCAGTGTCCGATCAGCTGCCGGCGAAAGACGTCGACGTACTGCTCGCGGCGGCCGTGGCCGCGCCGAGCATGCACAACACCCAGCCTTGGCGGTTCGAGGTCGAGGACCACGTGATCGACGTGTACCTGGACGGTTCCCGCACGTTGCCCGCCGAGGATCCGAGCGGCCGGGCGATGCGGATCTCGGCCGGCGCCGCGACCTTCAACCTGCGCTGCGCGGCGGCGACCCTCGGGTACGGCACCTGGTTCGGGCTGGCGCCGTACCCGGAGGAGCCCGATCTGCTGGCCCGCGTGGTGATCGAGCCAACGGCCGACTGCGATGAGGAGTTGCAGGATCTCGCCGCCCAGATCCCCTACCGCCACACCGATCGCCATCCGTCGGACGCCGAGCCGCTGGTCGAGAGCGTGCGCCTCGAGTTGCTGCGGGCCGCGTACGCCGAGGGCGCCCAGCTGACGTGGCTCGCCGAGGACGACATCCGCACCATTCTCGACCTCGTGCTCGACACCGACCTGCGCGAGATCAGCGACTGGCACCGCAGCGCCGAGCGCTCCCACTGGGTCGGCGGCGAACGCACCTCGGACGGGATCCCGAGCGCAGCGCTCGGACCTCGCTCGGCGACGTACCCCGCCGCGGTCCGCGACATGGGCACCCGGCCCGCCGACCGCATCCGCGGGCAGACCAGGTTCGAGGACCACCCGGACATCGCCGTACTGTCCACCGACTTCGACGAGCCCGCCGATCAGGTCGCCGCCGGCGCCGCGCTCGAGCGTGTGTTGCTGACCGCGACCCGGGCCGGCGTCAGCGCGTCGTTCCTCAACCAGCCGCTCGAGTACGACGACCTGCGCCGCTCGGTCCAGCGCCTGACCCAGTGCCCGGGGCACGCCCACATGATCATCCGCTTCGGCCGCAGCCGGCACCAGAGCGGCACCGCCCGCCGGCCGGTCGCCGACTTCCTTCCCAAGGAGGAATCATGACCACACTGCGTCAGGAGATCGACCGTTGGGAGGCCGACCTCGAGAACATCGCCGAAGCCAGCCAGTGCAACGACTGGTTCCTGGAGGAGCGGCGCCTGGCCGAAGCTCTGCACACGATCGCCGCCTTCCGCGAGCGCATCGTCCCGCTGCTGAGCACTCGGCAACCGCGCGACAGCGTGCTCGTCGCCGAGATCCAGCAGGCCCTGGACGCCCTCGAAATCCTCCGCGACGACCTGTACCGGACCGTCCATCCGCCGAACTCGTACCTCGAGGTCGCGGAGAAGGTGACCGCTCTGCGCGCCCTCGCCCGAGTCGCCGCCAGCCTCGATCGCACCCTCGAAGACGCGTCGTGAGCACGCTCACCTTCCTCGGCGCTGCCGGGACGGTGACCGGCAGCAAGTTCCTCGTCGAGCAGGACCGGCAACGGTTCCTGCTCGACTGCGGCCTGTTCCAGGGCGAGGTCCGGTGGCGCCGACGCAACTGGGATCCGTTCCCGGTCGACCCGGCGTCGATCGATGCCGTCGTACTAACACACGCACACCTTGACCACTCCGGCTATCTGCCCGGCCTGGTCAGGCAGGGCTTCCGTGGCCCGGTCGTCTGCACACCCGGTACGGCGGACGTCGCGGCGATCGTGCTGCGCGACGCGGCCCACCTGCAGATGGAGGACGCGCAGCATGCCCGGGCCGAGGGGTACTCGCGGCACGATCCGCCGCTGCCGCTGTTCGACACCGAGGACGCCGAGCGAGCCATCCAGCTGTTCCGTCCGACCGTCGACCGGATCGAACTGCCGGGCGCCGCGATCACGCTGCACCGCGCAGGCCACATCCTCGGCTCGGCCTTCGCCGAGGTCGAGCTCGATGACCGGCGGCTCCTGGTCAGCGGCGACCTCGGCCGTCAGGAGCACCCGTTGCTTCGCCCGCCCGAGGCACGGCCCGCGGTCGACACGATCCTGATCGAGGCGACCTACGGCGACCGCCACCACCAGCCGCTCGACCACACTCAGCTCGGGCGTCTAATCAGCTCGACGGCCGCGCGCGGCGGTGTAGTACTGATGCCGGCGTTCGCGATCGACCGCTCGGCGGTGCTGCTGCACGAACTCGCCGGGCTGATGCGCGACGGCCTGATCCCCCATCTGCCTGTGTACCTCAACAGTCCGATGGCCCTGGCCGCGCTGAACGTGTACCGCGCGGCAGTCACCGCGAAGTCCCCCGAACTCCGGGCGGAGATCGTGGGTGGCCCGGACCCGTTCGACCCCGGCACGTTGCGCCTGGTCCATTCGGTCGAGGAGTCGATGCGGATCAGCGACCCCGGTCGTCCGTCGATCGTGATCTCGGCGTCCGGCATGGCTACGGGGGGACGTGTCCTGCACCATCTGGCCAGGCTCCTGCCGGGCAAGCGCAACACTGTGATCCTTCCCGGCTTCCAGGTCCCGGGCACCCGCGGGCGCGCCCTGCTGGACGGAGCCCGCACAGTCAAGATCCACGGCCGCTACGTGCCGGTCCGGGCGCAGGTGGTCGGGATGTCCGAGTTCTCCGCGCACGCCGACTCCGACGAGCTGATCGCCTGGCTCGGCTCGTCCGCACAGGCACCTGACGTCGTCCACGTCGTACACGGCGAGGACCACGCCCGGGCCGAACTCGTCCGGCGCATCGAAGACGAGCTCGGCTGGACGGCGGTCGCTCCGGCCTACGAGGAGCGCGTCCGCCTGTGACCTCCACCCTCTGGCGTCCGGCCTGGACGTCCAGCAGGGATGTCCGCGGGGACTCAGTCGCCGCGCAGCCGGCGGGCGTACCAGTCGGGCTCGGGGGTGGCGGGGGTCAGACGCATCCGGACGTCGACCGCGAATGCCCCGGACGGGCCTGCCACCAGTGGGTTGATGTCGAGCTCGGCCAGTTCCGGGACCTGCTCTGCCAGCCATGCGATCCGGTGGATGACATCGAGGACCGCGGCCTGGTCTGCGGCGTCCGCGCCGCGGTAGCCCGCCAGTAGCGGCGCGCACCGGAGCGAACGGACCATGTCGGCGGCATCGAGATCGGTGAGCGGCAGGCCACGCCATTGCCGGTCGGCCAACAGGTCGGTGAGTACGCCGCCGCTGCCGGCCATGAGCAGCGGCCCGAACAGCCGGTCCCGCACCGCGCCGATGACCAGCTCCGTCCCGGCCGGCGCCATCGCCTGAACCACGACCTGCGGGTCTCCGGCTGCCGCCGTGACCTCGTCGTACGCGATGCCGACCTCTACGGCGTTGGTCAGTCCGACCCGCACGCCGCCGATGTCGGTCTTGTGCAGCACGCCGGGCGCCGCGGTCTTCAGCGCGACAGGATAACCCGCCGTCTCCGCGGCCTTGATCGCTTCGGAGCAGTTCAGCGCGGTGATGACCGGGATGACCGCTACACCGGCAGACTGCAACAGCAGGCACGCCCGGCGCGGATCGAGCCAGCCGCCCTCGGGTTGGTGCTTGAAGTACCGCTGGACCACTACTCGTGCACCCGCAGCGTCCACCCGGGCGAGCTCGGGTACGGCGCCCTGTGGCCGGGACCGCCATTCGGCGTACCGAACGGCGCTGGCCAGGGCGCGAACCGCACTCTCCGGGAACGGGAACACCGGCAACCGGCGTCCGTCGTCCAGCGCGATCTCCGCAGTGGCCTGCGTCGAACCGACGCAGTTCACCACGATCGGCAGGTCGGCCTGGTTGGCGGCGGTCGCGATCGTGTCGTAGATGTCCTCCACCCTGCCCGCGCGGGTCACGGCGTAGTTGATGACGATGCTGTCGACCTCACCGCTGTCCACGATCGCCTTCAACGCCTGCGCCAGGCTCGCCGGCGAGGCGGCCGCACCCAGGTCGACCGGATTCCCCGTCCCCACCGCGCCTGCGACTTCGAGCCGGTGCTGCACATCGTCGCTCAGCTCGGGCAGTTCGAGCCCGAGCCGGCCGGCTGCGTCCGCCGCGAGGATTCCCGCGCCGCCGGCGTTGCCGACGACTGCGATCCGGCGGCCGCGTGGCAGCGGAGGGACGGCCAGCACGCGTGCGGTCTCGACAAGCTCTTCGATGGTGTCCATCCGGAGTACGCCGGACTGCGCGAAGAGCGCGTCCACAGCGGTCTCCGGGGTCGCCGCCGCGGCAGTATGCGAGGCGCCGGCCCGTCGGCCACCCACCGACCGGCCGCCCTTGACGACCAGGATCGGTTTGGTCCGACCGATCCTCCGGGCCAGCCCGCCGAACTTGCGCGGGTTGCCGAACGACTCCAGGTACAGGCCGATCACGGTCGTTCGCGGATCGCCCCACCAGTGCAACAGCACATCGTTGCCGCTGACATCTACCTTGTTGCCGAGGGAAACGAATTCGGAGATGCCCAGACCGGTGCGGCCGGCATGCTCCAGTACGGCGATGCCCACGGCACCGGACTGCGCCGCGATCGCGAGCGCTCCGGGCGTCGGCGCCACCTCGGCGAAGGTTGCGTTCAGGCTAACCTCGGGAGCCGTGTTCACCAGCCCGAGGCAGTTCGGGCCGACCAGGCGGATGCTGTGCCGGCGGGCAACCGCCAACATCTCCCGCTGCAGCTCCCGACCGGTCGAGCCCAGCTCGGAGAACCCGGCAGTCAGCACGACGGCACCCCCGACACCAGCCTCGCCGCACTTCGTCAGCACGGCGGTCACCTGCTCGGCCGGGACCGCGATCACAGCGAGGTCGACCTGGCGCGGCACCGCCGTGATCGTGGGGTAGGCGGCGACGTCGGCGATCTTCGCGGAGTGCGGGTTGACGGCGTACACCGAGCCGGTGAAGCCGCCGTTGACGATGTTGCGCAGTACCTCGTGGCCGATGCCGCCGGGGGTCCGGCCGGCGCCGATCACGGCGACCGTCTGGGGGGAGAACAGCCGATGCAGCGAGCGGTTCTCGGCCGCCCGCTCGCGGTCGGCCATCCGCTCCAGGGTCAACGGATGGTACGCCGTGTCGAGCACCAGCTCGACCACGCCGCTGTCGAGCTTGCGGACCTGCTCGAACCCGGAGTCGACGAGCACCCGGAGCATCTTGGCGTTCTCGCCCAGCGTGTCGGCCCGCAAACGCTGGATTCCGTTCTCCCGTGCGGTCGCGGCCAGCTGCTCGAGCAGCAGGGTGCCGATCCCCCGGCCGTGCATCGAGTCCTGCAGCAGGAAGGCCATTTCGGCCTCACCGGTCCGCAAGATCTCGTAGCTCGCGATCCCGACGACGTCGCCGCCGTACTCCGCGACCAGCGCAACGTGGCCGTCGTGCTCCGAAGCCAGGTGATGCGTGTACTCGGCGGCCATCGTCCGGCTGATGCCGAAGAACCGCAGGTACATCGACTCGTCCGACACCCGGCCGTTCATCGCCTCCAGCGCCGGCTCGTCGTCCTCCCGCACCGGCCGGATCCGCACCACCGATCCATCCGACGCCAGCACGTCCCAACCCGCCCCGGGCACTGTTCCCGGCCGATAGATCGTCGTCATCGCGCGTCTCCTTCCGACACCCCACCAGCCCACCCCGGCAGACCCACGGCCGGACAGTGCCGATGGTCCCGGCCCGCAGGACCTTCGCCTCTAGGACGTCACTGACGACCGGCAGGAGGCTGAGGATCTGTCCGACATCCGCAACGGGCAGCGGAGGACGCCATGAGAGTCGTTGTCGGCATCGACGGACACCCGGACTGCGAGAACGCGATCCGCTGGGGCGCGGCCGAAGCTGCCACACGCGGAGCCGAGCTGCACCTGGTGCACGCGTTCGTCTGGGCCGAGTTCCGGATCCCGCTCGGTCCGAGCGACGTGGCGCCCGGACTTCGGGCCAACGCCGATCGCATCGTCGCTGACGCGATCGAGCTGGCGCGTGAGTTCAGGCCCGGCCTGCCGGTGACCGGACGTCGGGTCGACGGCTTCCCGCCCGCCGTGCTGCTGGCGGAGTCGAGGTCTGCCGCGGTGGTCGTGATCGGCAGCCGGTTCATCGGACGCGTGCTCAGCCTGGTCGTCAGCTCCGCGGGGATCGAACTGTCCGCCCACGCACAGTGCCCGGTCGTCGTCGTACGTCCCACCGAGGACGCGCTGCTCGGCAACGAAGTCGTGATCGGGTACGACGGCTCGCGGCCGGCCGGCGCCGCGGTCGACTTCGGCCTCGGCTACGCCCGCAGGCACGACCTGCAGGCCAGGATCGTCGCGGTCCTGGACGACGCGGACGACGACGACCACGACCTGCTGGCAGGGCTGCGCCAGTACACACCCGACGCCGAGATCGTCGAAGTGACCGGCCATCCGTCAGAGCTGCTCCTCGACTGGTCCGCCGACGCGCAACTGCTCGTGGTCGGCTCGCGCGGACGCGGCGGGTTCGCCGGCCTGCTGCTCGGCTCGGTGAGCCAGACCATGCTGCACCAGGCGGGCTGCCCCGTCGCCGTCATCCCACGCGCCGCGATCGAAGGTCCCGCCTAGGCGGGTCGTTCGGCACTGCATCCCACCGGGTCCAGCTGGTGTGCTGGAAGCGGCCCGAAGGGAGGCTGTGATGTCCAAGAAGATACTGGTCGCTTATGCCACCAAGTCAGGCGCGACCGCCGGGATCGCCCAGGCAATCGGCTCCGAGCTGCGCGCCCACAACCACGACGTCGACGTGCTCGACGTCAAGCAGGTCAAGGACATCGCGCCGTACGACGCTGTCGTCCTGGGCAGTGCGCTGTACATCCGGCGTTGGCGGCGGGAGGCCGTCCGGTTCCTGCGGCACAACGTGAACGAGCTACGTGCGCGCCAGGTCTGGCTCTTCCACAGCGGCCCGGTCGGCCCTGACAAGGACCAGGACCAGGCAATGCCGCCGGCTGTCCGCCACCTCGCCCACGAGATCGGCGCGACCCCGGCAGTCACCTTCTCCGGCAGCCTCGAACCGGACACTGCGAAGGGGTTCCTGGCCCGGCACATGGCTACCGGCAATCTCGCCGGTGACTCCCGCGACTGGGACGAGGTTCGCGCCTGGGCGACCGACATCAGCGCTGCCATCGAGGCCATCGAACGCAGCAGCTGGCACCGCCCGACCACGCCGGATCGCCCGGCCGGGCATTTCCTCGGCTGACTACGCCTGCGGATGGTTCTTGGTGTGCTCGATCGCGAAGACGGCGGCTTCGGTGCGACGCTCGAGGCCGAGCTTGCGCAGCAGCGACGAGACGTAGTTCTTGACGGTCTTCTCGGCCAGGTAGAGCGACTGGGCGATCTGCCGGTTGGTCTTGCCCTCGGCGATCTCGGCGAGGATGCGACGTTCCTGCTCGGTCAGCGACGCGTAGCGGGGATCCTCGGCCTCAGCCGGATGGCGCAGACGCTCCAGCACCTTGGCGGTCATCGACGGATCCAGCAGCGATTCGCCGGCCGCGAGGCGGCGTACGGCGTCGACCAGCGCCTGACCGTGGATCTGCTTCAGCAGGTACCCGGAGGCCCCGGCCATGATCGCGGTGAACAGTGCCTCGTCGTCGGAGAACGACGTCAGCATCAGGCAGGCCGGCGGCTCTTCCATCTGCGAGCGGACCTCGCGGCACACGGTGATGCCGTCGCCGTCGGGCAGGCGGACGTCCAGGACGGCGACGTCGGGGCGTACGGCGGGGATCCGCGCGATCGCCTCCGCGGCGGTCGACGCGTCGCCGACGACCTCGATGTCCGGCTCCGCCTCCAGCAGCTGGTGCAGCCCCAGGCGGACCACCTCGTGGTCGTCGAGCAGGAACACCTTGATCGTCATCACCGACTCCTTCGGCTGGCTCGCGTCGCGGCCCGTCGGCCGGGCGCCCCCTCAGCATCCCGCGTCCACCACGCTACTCGCCAGGGACCACGGTCCCGGCCTCAACGGGACCTTCGGCCGGGCCGTCCGGCCGCCGAGGAAGTACCCCGGCCCGATCGGCGGTGACCTCGGACCCTGCCCGCGCAGTCGTCCGACTGATTGGCTGGGACTGACAGACCGACAGGAAGGCAGACTCCGATGGGCACACAGACCGCAGGCGGGCCGAGCGATCTCGGCACCCGGATCCGGCATCGCCGTCAGGCCCTCGGTCTCAGCACGTCCGAAGTCGCCGAGCGAACCGGATTGACCACAGCCCGCATCGACCACATCGAGTCGCGTCCCTTCGCGCTCACCGGCGCGGAGCTGGTCCGGTTGGCTCACGCCCTCGGCGTCGCGGTCGACGATCTGACCGGGCCACAGCGCCCGGCGACACCGCACCCTGCGCCCTTGGCTCCCGTCCTCGAGCCGATGCGGAGCGACGAGTGCATCACCCTGATCCGGTCCGTCACCGTCGGCCGGATCGCGTACGCCGGCGTCGACGAGCTCGTCGTGATCCCGGTCAACTACTGCTATCGCGACGAGCTGATCCTCTTCCGTACGGCGGCCGACAGCGCGGTAGCGCAGTACGATCTGGCGCCCATCGCGTTCGAGGTCGACCGCCTCGACGAGGGCATGCAGGACGGCTGGAGCGTCCTGGTCAACGGCCTGGTCCGCCCCGCCACCGAGCCGGAGATCCGCACCGCGACCGGCCACGTCGACCCCTGGGCCGGCGGCACCCGCGACACCTACATGACCATCGAACCCCACCGCATCACCGGCCGCCGCATCCGCAGCTGGTGACGACATGTCTGAACGCGACAGCAGGCCCCGATACGGCCCCTACCTTTCCGATGTGACCCGTGCCAGGAGTACCGAGAAGGGTTTGCCTCATTCTCGGCGCGAGCCGTAGCCGCGATGAGGCCATAGCGGACATGCTCCGTCACCGACTTCGGTAAGTTGGCGCTGTGTTCAACCGTCGTCGCAAACATCCCCTGCGTGCGATCCAGCTTGGCGCGATGAACAGGAGGGAGCCAGTCACTGACCTGCTCCGACAAATCATCGCGCTTGGTGGACGCACTGGCTCCCAGGAGCTTATGGACTGGGCACGTCGCGAGCTCAACGGATACGGTCCCGAAGATCCGTTGCCCGACTACCGGCTGGCCTCCACGCCTCTACAGATCGACGGCATGACGCCCACGGCACAGATCAGGCAGCAAACACTGGCCCCTTTCGACCTACCCGATGTTGCTCAGGACCACATCTCAAACGACCTCGCGTTGCGGATGTCCATCTCGGAGATCGAACACCTCGCAAAGGAGACTCCTCGGGGTGATGTCGTGAAACTGTCGCCTCCCGGCGCCGACGACCTCGTTTCCATCATGAATCGCATGGGGACGTGGACTGGTCACATCGAGCGCCTCTACTGGTCGGTCTCGCCAGTGGTGTTCGTTGGGGTGCTTGAAGGCGTCCGGACCACACTCGTCTCCCTGACGGCACAGATGGAGGCCGTCACACCGCCCGCCGCCAACCTGCCGTCCCCAGAGGGGACCGCAGCATCGGTCGCCCTCGTGGTTTATGGGGACCGGAGCAAGATCAAGAACGTCACGATCTACAACGCCGGCGCTGACATCTCGATTGCCGCAGATGGAGACAAGAAAGGCCCATGGCGGCGGCGGTGGTGGGCAATCGCTGGAGGTTTGATCACACTCGCTGGTGCGGGACTGGCCCTGATGCAGGTGCAGGGCTGGCGGTTCTGAGCCCGACGACGGTGCCTGTTAGGGACATCGATGTAAGAGGTCGCGAATCGATCACTGACCGGGTTGGGCCACGACACCTTCATGAGTGGAGTTCGGCTGTGGATCTGTGGGTGCCTCGGGTGGAGCTCCGCCAACTTCGAACGGTAAGGGCTTCCGCAGAGCCTTCCCGACGACGACGCGCCACACCGGCGTCATGTAGGCGTACAGCAAGGCGTTCATGTGCGCGACCTCCTCATTGACAGCGAGGGCGAAGCGCTCATGCGCAGCTTCGTACTCCGCCCAGTACCGGTCAGATTCAGGCGTCAGCCTTTGCCTAATGGCGTCGTGGCTGAGGCTGAGCGCTGTCATCGCGTCGCGCGCTGCATTCTGAGCCGGCGTACTCGCGAACAGATTGATGCTCGCGAGTGCATCTCGGCACTCAGCCTGCTTCTCCATCGTGAGGTTGAGGTTGTACTGGATGGTGAGTTGCTTACCTGGATTCTCGGCTTCCGCACGCTCGAAGCTCGCCGCCAGATCTCTAGCCCGGAACACGCGAGACTGATATGCCCACAGTGCGCGGAGGTAGTCCGCGTACACCGTTCGGCGATGCTGCACCTCTGACATCGAGCGATCCTGGACGAACTGCTTACGGGCACTGACCCGACCGAAAACGGCGCCCACCACAACACCAACGATCGGACCAAGCGTTGTAACGATCTGATTGCCAAGGCCTGGATCTGCCACCTGCACCCCTCTCCCTGATGATCAATCGGGAGATCGGCTCAGCCGTTACGTATGCGAACCAGCCCGCAGGCCAGATTGGCCGGGTTCACGCTTACCGGGGATGGCCAGGGGCGGTCTCGAATCGCCGACCTTCCACGTTGCTGTCAGACATCCAGTTCGTGCTCGCGCAGTCTGGCGCGTGCATCGTCGAAGTCCTCGCGCGTGATTTCTCCGGCGGCGAAGCGGCGCTCGAGGATGTCCAGTGGGGACGGCAGGGCGGGTGGCCGGGCGGGCGGCCGCTTGATCATCCGTACCGTCGCCCAGGCCGCACCGCCGACTGCCGCGACCCACAGGACGAGCACGGTCACCGACCAGAACGCGGCGCCCGCCATCGAGTGCATCATCGGTCCTCCTCACGCGACCCGGGCGGATCCGGTCAGCAGGCGGCCGAGTTCGGCGCCCCAGCGCTGCGCGCGCTCGATCTCGACGTCGCGGATCGGTCCGGTCGACTCGTTGACGAAGAAGCTCTCCGACCGGATTATCCGGTAGCCCTTGCGCCGCAGTAGCTTCGCCGCCGAGCGGGCCGCCGATCCCGGCAGCCGCCGTACCTTGGCGATCCGGGTGTCGAAGGTCGCCACCGAGGGCGGCCGCGGCCGGCTTTCCGCCGGTTCCAGCGCCGCCAGCCACTCGCGGATGCCGACCTCGACCGGCGTCACCAGATCCCCCTGCTTGCAGGCCTCCTGCCTGGTCGACACGCGGCTCATCGAGAACGCGTGCGTCGGTCCTCCGACGACCAGCAGCCGCAGGTCATCGGACAGGACGCTCGGCGCGCGGTTGACCGCCACCGTCTCGGCAGGCAGGTAGTCCCGCAGACCGTCCCGGATCGCCCGTGCGATCCGCTCGGTGTTGCCGAACATGGACTCGTACACCACGAGTGCACGATCACTTCCGGACATGATGTTGCCTCCGATCAATGCGCCGGTACGACGGAGCCGCCGCGCCGGCCGGCACGCGTCTTCCCGGTCTCGGTCGAGTGGTGCGGCACGATCGCCACCGGGCAGGTCATCGCAGCCATCGAACGCCGCGCGACCGGGTCGACCGGCAGCGCACCGCTGTGCGTGCCTACGACGACCAGCCCGACGTCGCTGCTCTCGTGCACCAGCGCCGCGGCCGGTGGCCGGCTGCTCAGGAACCGGGTCACCGTCACCTTCGGGAACCGGCTCGTCCACGGGCCGAGCGTCTCCGACAAGAGGTAGTCCGCCCGGCTGATCCACGCCCCGTCAACATCCTCGTCGTTGAACGGGCGCTCGGCCGGCAGTCCGGCATGGACGACGGTCAGATCGCCGCCCCGCCCGGACGCCACCCCGAACGCGAACTCCAGCGCCTCGGCCGACAGCGGCGTACCATCGATGCCGACGGCAACCTTCCGGTCGAGCAGCGACGGCTTCCACGACAGCGGTACTACGACCACCGGGCAGCCCGCCCGTGCCGCCAGGTTCAGGTTGGCCTGGGTGTGCACCAGACGTTGCGGACCACGGCTGCGGGATCTGCCGACCACCAGCATCCGCGCGGTCCGGGCCGCATGCGCGAGCACTCGGGCCCGCGACCCCTCACCGGCGATGGCCGCAAGCTCCAGGCCGTACCCGTGATGGTGCCGCACATGCGCGACCGCGACCCGCAAGGCGGCATCCGCCAACTCCGCGGGCGGCTTCGGCGCGTACGCCGGCACCATCGGACTGTACGAACCATGTGCCGAGTACGGCGCAACGAGCACGAGCCCGGCACCGGACTGCAGCGCCTCCACGGCGGCGTAGTCCACCACTCGCAGGTTCTCCGCGCTGCCGTCGACTTCGACCACAACGGATCCGGTCCGGTTCCAGGCAGTCATCTCTTTCACCTCACACTTGAACTGGCACGACGGCCAACGGGCACGTCGCGTGGTGCAGTACGCCTCGGGTCACTGAGCCGAGCAAGACCGACATCAACCTCGTGTGGTGACGGGTACCGACCACCACCAACTGGGCGTCGCACTCCTCGGCAGCCGTGACGACGCCGTCCACCGCATGGCCGCGCCGGACGTCGACCTGGATAGTGGTGTTCGGGTACTTCGCCTGCCACTCGGCCGCTACGTTCTCGAAGTGCCGCTGGGCGTTCTCGGCCCACTCGGCGCCGACGCCGGCGGTGTTCATCGCGTCCCAGCTGACGACGGCCGGCAGGTCCCACACGTGCAAGATTCGGACCGGCAGGCTCCGCTCAGCAGCCGCGGCGATCGCGAACTCCAGCACGGCGGCGTTGTCCTCGGCATCGTCGAGCGCGACCAGCACGGGGCCGGTATGGTCGGTCGGCTTCCAATGCGCCGGCACGACGACCACGGGGACCTGTGCACGGATCACGACCGCCTCCGAGGTGGAACCGATGAGCAGGCGCCTGAACACCCCCAGACCTCGGCGGCCGACGACCAGCATCCGGCTGCCCGCGGCTGCCTCGGCCAATGTCCGCGCCGGTGGGCCGACCATCAGTTCGGCCTCGTGGTCCAGCGCGTCCGGGCTTTCGTCCAGGAACTTCTGGACGTCGTTCACAAGTTCCGTCGACGCGTCGTCCACGGCGTCCGGATCCCAGCCAGGGGCGTGCCGGCCCTGCTCGTCGATCACGTGCATCACCTGGAGGGGCTCTTGCCGGAGCAACGACTCCTGCAGGGCCCACTCCAGGGCACCGGTGTCACGCCAGGAGCCGTCGACTCCCACGTGGATGACCGGTTTGACGTTCATCCCGATCACCGCAGCCAGGGGTACTTGCCGACGAAGTTCAGGCTGCTCCACCACTTGCCGAGGCCCCACACGTTGCCAGCGGCAACCAGTGTCAGCGCGATGATCGTGATGGCGCCGATGATGTGGTCGTCCAGGACCGGGTTGGTCTCCGGCGGCAGGTTCGCCGACCACATCAGGACGTAAAGGAGCGTGCCGGCCACAGCCGCGATCCGCATCCCGATACCGAGCGTCAGCGCGAGACCGATGCCGGCCAGGCCGACCATGAACAGCGGCGTGACCCACCAGTCACCGACCAGCGAGTGGTAGAAGTCGGCCATCGGGCCGCTCGTCCCCTTGCCCAGGAATCCGGCGGTCGGGTCTCCACCGTCGATCCAGCCCTTGCCGGACGGGGTGGCGTAGCCGAAGCCGAAGAGCTTGTCGAAGAAGGCCCACAGGAACGTGAGGCCGTACGCGATCCGCAGGACGGCGAGCGCGCGCCCTGCCGCCGTAGTGATGATCGGGTGCCGATCACCGTCAGGCTCCATCGCCGGAGCCGGCAGGTGCTGCCGATTCGGAGTGGTGGTCATGATGTCGTCCTTTCACTGGGTTTCCGACACCTCGATCGTGCGGTTCCACGACCGTCCTGGTCAGAGCCGTTGTCACCCCACGTACCTGAGCCGAACGGCCCGTCGTCTCCGGGACGTATGCCGCTGTCCGCCGCGCGCAGCAGGGCAGACGATGGAATCGGAAGGACCGCAGCCCAGGAGGTGCCGATGCTGACCGACCAGCTCACATCCGCAGAGCTCGGCGTGCTGCTGCACGCTGCCGATGCCGCGCCGGGTCTGCACGTCCCGCGCCCCTGGCGCATCGAGTCGAACGGTCACCTGATCGACGTCTACCTCGACGAGAGCCCACGGTCCGACCCGATCGCGAGGCTCCAGCGCATCGCCACCGGCGTGGCGATCTTCAACCTGCGCTGCGCGGCTGCCTCGCTCAGCTACGACAGCTGGGCGAGCCTCTACCCCTACCCGGACGAGCCCGGCCTCGCCGCCCGGATCCTGGTCGAACCGACAGGGCTGCCCGACGAGGAGCTGCGGCAGCTGTACGTCGCGATCCTGACCAGGCACTTCACCCGGCCCGCGACTCCCCCGGACCGGGAGGTACGCCGCGCGCTGGAACGGGCCGCGGCCATCGAGGACGCACAGCTCACCTGGATCCCGGTCGGATCGCTCGCGGTCGTCGTCACGCACCGCGGCGAATCCGCGGACCAGGTCCAGGCAGGCATCGCACTCGAACGGGTCCTGCTCACCGCCACCTCGCGCGACGTCCGGGCCGAATGCGTGAACCACACACTGATCCGCTTCGGCGAGCGGACCGGAACGGACAAGCCATGAACGCTGTACTGACCGACGACGAGATCGGCATCCTGCTGACCGCCGCCGTCCACGCACCCTCGATCCACAACACCCAACCCTGGCGCTTCGAGGTGCACGGGCCGGTCATCGACGTCCTGCTCGACGAGGAGCGGATGCTTTCGGTGGAGGACCCGTCCGGGCGCGCCGCCCACATCGGCGTCGGCGCGGCGGCTCTCAACGTCCGGGTCGCAGCGGCGATGCTCGGCCACGAGTCGCGCCTGGCGGTCCATCCCGATCCGGCGCGGCAAGAAGTCACGGCCCGGATCTTCCTCGCCAACCGCAATACGCCGATCTGCGGCCTCAGCAGCCTGTACGGCGAGGTCACCCGGCGGCACACGTACCGCGGACCGTTGCTCGACCATCCGATCCCGCCGCAGGTCCGGCGTCAACTCGACGACGCAGCAAGCGCCGAAGGCGCGCGGCTGCAATGGCTCGACGCAGGCGCCAGGAACAGTCTCCGCACTGTGTTACGGCAGACCGATGACCTCGAACTCCACGACGAGGACCGCCTGCACGAGCGGCACAGCTGGGTCGGAGGCGACCGATCGCGTGACGGAGTCCCCCAGAACGCTCTGGGCCCTTCCCCCGTGCGACCGGCTCTGGTGCGCGATCTCGACGCGGGCTTCGACGAAACACATCGCAGTCAGGCCGTCTTCGAGACCGATCCGGCCATCGTCGTACTGACCACGCGCGCCGAGGACGCGACCGCCTGGGTCCAGGCCGGCGCCGCCCTGCAGCGGGCGCTGCTGGTGGCCACCTCCTACGACCTGGCCGCGTCGTTCCTCGACCAGCTGCTCGAGCACCCTGGCCCGCGCTATCAGGTTCGGGACCTGATCGGCGGGCGGCCCTGGCCGCAGCTGGTCATCCGGATCGGCTACCCCGCGCAGTCCAACTCACATCCGGGTCGCCGCGACTGGCGCGACTCGTTCGACCAATGGTTCTAGACAAGGAGACAACCATGAGTACACACCCCGCCCCGGTCGTCATCGGGTACGACGGTTCGACCGGCAGCCAGGACGCCCTTCGCTGGGCGACCGACGAGGCCGTCCGGACGATGGCACCGTTACGGATCGTCGAGGCCTTCGAGATCGTCATCCTCACCCGCCCTTCGCCCGGACACGTCGTACCGCTCGAGGCCGTGCGGACCGCTCGCCAGACAAGCCTCGACTCCGTGGCCGAGAGCATCCGCCTGCATCACCCGGGCCTCACCGTCGAGACCAGCCTCGTCGGCGGCGAAGCGCCGAAGGCCCTCATCGACGCCGCGACGGACGCGCGCCTCGTCGTGCTGGGGTCGCGCGGCCTCGGCGGCTGGAGCGGACTGATCGTCGGATCCGTCGCCGTCCAGGTCACCACCCACGCGGCCTGCCCGACGCTGGTCATCCCCCACGACCCGCGCCCTCACGCCCAGCACCAGCCCACCGTCGTCGTCGGCGTGGACGGCTCGAAGGCCTCGGCCAAGGCCATCGACTTCGCCTTCGACCAGGCCGAGGCCCGGCACGCCAGGGTCGTCGCGGTGCACGCCTGGACCTCACCGTTCCTGACCTACGACGACGGCGGTTCGATGCTGCAGTTCGACGAGCAGAAGGTGCGGGACGAGTCCGAGCTGCTCGTTGCCGAGTCCGTCGCCGGCGCCGCCGCGGATCACCCGGATGTCGAGTGGACCACAGAACTTGTGTCGGGTTCCCCGGGCCAGGCCCTGGTGCGCCGTTCCGAGACCGCGGACCTGATGGTCGTCGGCTCCCGCGGCCACGGCGGCTTCACCGGCCTCCTGCTGGGATCCGTGAGCCAGACCGTCCTGCACCACACGCAGTGCCCGATCGCCATCGTTCGCTGAATCAACCCTGGAGGCACCATGTCCCAGGTCCGAACCGTCACCGAGCAGGCGACCGCGGTTCGCCGCGCCGTGCTCGTTCCGGATCAACTGGCTGACTGGGTGCCGTCGGCGTGTGCCGTGGTCGCCGAGCATCTACGGCATCACGGCATCGCGCCGACGGGTTATCCGTTCGCCCGTTGCCATCCGTTGCCCGACGGAGTGATCGAAGCCGAGGCCGGCTTCCCAGTCACCGCACCGATCGCGGACAGCGGAGTGGTGGTGCCGTCCGTGCTGCCCGGCGGTCCGGTGTTCGCCACCTGGCACACCGACCCGGACGAGAAACTCGCGACGACCTACCAAGCCATCGAGGACTGGTTACAGGCCGAGGGAGCAGTTGCGACCGGAGACAGCTGGGAGGTTTACCACGACCTGCCCTGCTGCGACCAGGTCGGAACCCGCATCGAGATCATCCAGCCGATCAGCTTCCACAGACCCTGACATGCGAAGCCGCGGCCCGCGACAGGTTGTCGCGGGCCGCGGCTCTGGGTGTGCTACTCGAGGCCCTCGTCGCCGAAGAGTGCGACTTTCAGGGCGCCGGTGGTGGCCGGGTCGGCGAAGACGTCGTACGCGTCCTGCATCTCGTCGAGGCCGAAGCGGTGGGTGATGAGACCTGGCATCTCCAGCCGGCCGGCGGCCAGCATCGACAGCAGGCGTGGCGTGGAGAACGTGTCGACCAGACCCGTCGTGATCGTGACGTTCTTGATCCACAGGTCCTCGAGGTGCAGCGTCGCCGGCGCACCGTGGACACCGACGTTCGCGACCGTGCCGCCCGGACGGACGACCTGCGTGCACAGCTCGAACGTCGCCGGAACGCCGACCGCCTCGATCGCGACGTCCGCGCCGAGTCCGCCGGTCATCTCGCGGATCTTCGCGACGACGTCATCGTCCGGGCCGAGCGCGAGATCGGCGCCCCGCTCGAGTGCGGCCTTGCGCCGCGAGTCGGCCGCGTCGACCACAACGACGTACGACGGCGTGAACAACTTGCTGGTGGCCAGCGCCGCCAGCCCGATCGGGCCCGCACCGACGATCACCACGGTGTCACCGGGCGAGACCTTGCCGTTGAGGACGCCGACCTCGAACGACGTCGGCAGGATGTCCGCCAGCAGCACCGCTTCCTCGTTGCTGACGTTGTCCGGCAGCTTGTACACCGACCGGTCCGCGAACGGAACCCGGACCTGTTCTGCCTGCGTCCCGTCGATCAGGTGACCGAGGATCCAGCCGCCACCGCCGAGGCACTGGCCGTAGTGGCCCTGCCGGCAGTACTCGCACCGCCCGCAGGCCGTGATGCACGAGATCAGCACCCGGTCACCGACGGCCACGCCGCGTACACCGCTGCCGACGGCCGTGATCGTGCCGACCGCTTCGTGCCCGAGAATCCGTCCCGGCTGCACCGTCGGCACGTCGCCCTTCAGGATGTGCAGATCCGTACCGCAGATCGTCACCGCGTCGACGCGAACGATCGCGTCCTCAGGATCCTGGATCACCGGATCCGGCACCTCGCGCCAGCTCCGCTGACCCGGACCGTTGTAGACCAATGCCTTCATCGCAAACCTCCCTGGACGAAACTTCCCACTTCGACACTGGCCCACCCGACCGGGCGCCACAGCGGCCGAACATCACCGTTCGGCGGGACCTTCGGCCCTGCCCGCGACGCGAACAGGCGGATTGACTGGAACTGCAAGGAGTACGAGCCCCGGGAGGTCCCATGTCCACCGAACTGCCTGTCCTGGTGGGAATCGACGGATCCCGTGACGGCCTGATCGCGCTGACCTGGGCAACGTCGTACGCCCACCTGCACGACGCGCCGCTGCACGCGGTCCACGTCCTCGACGACGAACGGCACCTGTCCACCGGCGCGCTGCCCGACGGACCCGACGACGGTACAGAGGTGATCGATGACGCGCTGGAGGAGCTCGAACAGCTCGGCTTCCAGGCTGCGTCACTCGAGGTCCGGCACGGCCATCCGGCACAAGTGCTTCTCGAACTCTCGCACCGATCGCAGGCGCTGGTCGTCGGCCGGCGCGGCATGGGCGGCTTCGCGGAACTCGTCCTCGGCTCGACGTCGCAGGTCTGTACTGCGCTCGCCACGGACGTGCCGCTGATCGTCGTCCCGGACACCTGGGACCCGGCGGCGCCCGCCCACGAGCGGATCGTGGTCGGCGTCGACGGCTCCTCGGAGGGCCAGGAAGCGCTGCGGTTCGCCTTCGAACTCGCCGAGAAGACCGGAGCGGAGGTCCACGGCGTCCACGCGATCGTGGTCCGGGAGAGCTACCCGGATCCCAACGTCTGGGCCGACCCGAAGCGGCAGCCATGGATGGACACCGCCGACGAACTGCTGGCCCAGACCCTCGACGGCTGGACCGCGAAGTATCCGGACGTACCGGTCCACGGCCGCGCCGCCACCGATCATCCGGTTCTCGTCCTGGCCCGCGAGTCCCACGACGCCGACCTGGTGGTCGTCGGCGGTGTCGGCCGTACGGCGTTCTCCGAACTGCGGATGGGATCCGTGGCGCGCGGGCTGCTCTACCACTCGCACTGCCCGGTGGCCGTCGTACACCACCAGGAACCCTGACATGGAGACCGTCATCAAGACGCGCGGCCTGACCAAGCGGTTCGGCCGCCGGACCGCTCTCGACAAGCTGGATCTCGACGTCCCGGCCGGCACGATCGTCGGCTACCTCGGACCGAACGGGGCCGGCAAGACCACCACGATCCGCCTGCTCGCCGGACTCATCCGGCCCACCGACGGATCCGCGGTCGTGTTCGGGTTCGACGCCGCCGACCAGTACGACGCGCTGCAGCGGCGGATCGGCTATCTGCCAGGCGATTTCGTCCCCTACCCCGACCTCACCGGTGCGCAGTACCTGGAGTACTTCGCCCACCTGTACGGCGACGTCGACCGGGAGCACATCAAGCTGCTCGCGAAGCGGTTCGACCTGGACCTCGGCGTACGCATCCGGGCGTTGTCGCGCGGCAACCGGCAGAAGGTCGGGATCGTGCAGGCGTTCATGCACGAACCGGACCTGCTCATCCTTGACGAACCGACCTCCGGCCTCGATCCGCTGATGCAGCGTGAGTTCCGGGCGCTACTGCGCGAGACTCGCGACGCCGGCCGGACCGTGTTCCTGTCGTCGCACGTGCTGTCCGAGGTTGAAGCCGTTGCCGACACGGTCGCTATTCTCCGGGCGGGCCGGCTGGTCACTGTGCAGTCGGTGCAGGCGTTGAAGGACCGCGCCCGCCGCCGGCTCGACCTGACCTTCGCCGGTGTCCCGCCGGCTGACCGGATCCACGCCGTAGCCGGTGTGCAGGAGGTGACCGTCGACGGGCACACCGCTCGTGTCGCGGTGACCGGTTCGACCGCCGAGCTGATCCGGACGGTCGCGCCGTACGACGTGACCAACGTGCTCAGCCACGAGGCCGATCTCGAGGCCGCGTTCCTCGACTACTACGACGGCCAGAGGTGAAGCCATGTTCCGCAACGTCTTCCTGAAGTCGCTGTACGACGCCCGCCGCGGCCTGATCGGCTGGTCGATCGCGATCGCCGTCCTGGTCCTGCTGGAGTGCGCACTGTGGCCGTCGGTCCGGGACATGCCGGACCTGAAGCAGCTGTACCAGTCGTTCCCCGAGGAGCTGCGCAAGTTCTTCAACCTCGACGCGATGACCACCGGGAACGGCTTCCTCAACGCCGAACTGTTCACGCTGATGCTGCCCGGGCTGTTCCTCGTCTACAGCATCGGCCACGGCGCCCGCACGGTCGCCGGTGAAGAAGAACGCGGCACCCTCGAGCTGCTACTCGTCACCCCGGTCTCCGGCGCCCGCATCGTGCTCGACAAGGCGCTCGCACTGGCCGTCTCGGTCCTTGCCCTGGGCACCGTCCTCTTCGCGGCGACCAGTATCGGCAGCGTGATCTTCGGTCTCGGGATCTCCGCATCGGCCGCGGCGAGCGGCGCCCTAGCGATGACGCTGCTCGGCCTCGAGTACGGCGTACTCGCGCTCACCGTCGGCGCCGTCACAGGCCGTCGTACCACGGCGATCGGCATCGCAGCTGCGGCCGCCGCCGCGGCGTACGTGGTGTACGCCGCCGGCCTGATCCTCCCGCGCTTCGAGTCCTGGCAGCCCTACTCCCCCATCCACCAGGCCTTCCACAACGGCCCCCTCGGCGCCGGCCTCCAACTCAGCTACCTCTGGCTCCTCGCCGGCGCGATCGTTCTGACCTTGTTCGCCCTCCCGGCACTCGACGGCCGCGACATCTCCACGGCTCACTGACCATGCCCGGACTGCCCCGCCGCGACCTGCTGGCCACGCTCCTGATGGTCGCACTGCTGGCCGTCCATCTGCCTTTCGTTGCAATAGGCAACCGAGCGGGGGGCTGCCTGTCGTTGCTCCTGATCGGCGCTGCCATCCTCGTCCTCGCTCCCGCCCTGCGCCCGGATCCCGCAGGTTGGCTCATCACGTTCCTTGCGGTCGCATCCACGACCACCGGTGCCCTCGTCATTGCCTTACCGACGTCGGTGGTCCTCGCGACGATCTCCGTCGCCGCGGCAGTGGTTCTCTGGTCCGTCAGCCTCGCCGAACACCTGACCTTCTCCACACCTGAGGAGCCTCACGATGACCCTGTCGGTTCCACTGCCGCTGCACGCCGGTGACGAGATGGAGCGGCTCGCGCGCTTCCTGCGCGATGTCCGTTGGACTGGGACGATCGAGGCCGGTGCCATGGGGCCCGACAGCCCGGCGATGACCGCGACCGGCGAAGGCCGGCACCATACGATCCAGGAGGGGCTGTGGATCGTCGGTGACTACCAGCAGGACCAGTTCCTTGCCGACGGCACCTTTATCCTGCACTGGCAGTTGCACTGGGTCTCCGGGTGGGATCCACAGTCCGGTGAGTACCGTGCCTCGGTCGCCGACAACTACGGACACCTCGAGATGCTGTCGGGCCGGATCGAGGGTGACCTGCTCACCTTCCGCAGCATCGGCCGCCCGCCCATCCGCACCCAGCTCTCGTGGCACCTCGTCGACGACAACACGATGACCTGGCGCAACGAGGTCTCCATCCAGAACAACCCCTTCGAGCTGGTCGAACAGTACGTCTGCACGACGCTCGCCTGATCACGTCAGGTACGTCGGCGGCGGAGCAGGCGCCAGAGTTCGTCCGCGCCCCAGACCACGAACGGGAAGACCGCCAGGACGGACAGCTGCGAGGCGGGCGGGACGGCGGTGCCGAAGATGTTCTGGAGGGCCGGCACTGTCACTACCGCGGCAGCGAAGACCACTTCGAACGCGATGCCCCACAGCAGCAGGCGGTTCGTCGTCAGCCCGATCGAGCGCAGCGACGCGTACTGGGTCCGGGACGCGAAGGCTGTACCGAGCTGGCAGGCGACGATGCCGAGGAAGGACATGGTCGTTGCCTGAAGCCACAAATGGTGGAACGCCGTGCCGCTGCCCGTCGGGTCGCCAAGGCGCCAGCCGCCCGCGAGAAGGGTCCAAAAGAAGACGCCGACGACCAACCCTGCCGACAGGCCGCCGAGCAGGCCCCACGCGCGGGCCAGCATCGGGCCGTCGATCACCCCGTCGGTCCGGTGCCGCGGCGGCCGGTCCATCAGACCTGGCTCGGCCGGCTCACGACCGAGGGCGAGAGCCGGGAGCGTCTCGGTGCCGAGGTCGATGGCCAGGATCTGCAACACGGTCAGCGGCAACGGGACCCGGCCGCCGGACAGTGCGTAGATCAGGAACGGCACTACCTCGGGAGTCGCGTGGGCGAAGATGTAGACGATGAACTTGCGCACGTTGTCGTACACCCGGCGACCCGCTTCGACCGCTGTGACGATGTCGGCGAAGTTGTCGTCGGTCAGCACCATCGTGGCGGCCTCCCGCGCGACATCGGTGCCCGAGGCACCCATCGCGACGCCGATGTCGGCCCGGCGCAGCGCCGGTGCGTCGTTGACACCGTCACCGGTCATCGCGACCACGTGGCCCTGCGCCTGCAGCGCATCCGCGATCCGCAACTTCGCCTCGGGAGAACTGCGCGCGAAGATCAGCTCGTGCTCGGACGCAAGCAGGCCGTCCAGTTCGCGTTCGCTCATCCGGTCCAGCTCGGCGCCGGTCACGACCGTGACGCCGTCGTGCGTGATGCCGACCTGGCGGGCGATCTCCGCCGCGGTCAGGCCGTTGTCGCCGGTCACGACGATCAGCCGGATCCCGGCCGCCTGACACTGCCGGACGGCGTCCGCCACCTCGGGTCGTGGCGGATCGAGCATCGCCACCACCCCGAGGAACACCAGATCCTGCTCGACGTCGGATCGCGCTGCCGTTCGGCCGGCGGGCCGGTCGGCGACGCCGATCAGCCGAAGTCCGCGGCCTTCGAACTCCGCGAACTTGCGGGCGAACTCGGTCCGGAGCTCGTCCGTGACATCGGCGACCCCGAGGCTCCCCAGATACTGCGTCGAGCGGGCCAGCACCTCCTCCGGAGCGCCCTTCACATGGACCACTGCGTCGTCGCCGGCCGCGTCGACCGTGGACATCAACCGCAGAGCGGGATCGAACGAGAACTGGGCGATCCGTCGCCGGCCCGCGATGCCGGATCCAGGTCCGCGCCTAGCTCGCCCGCGGCCCGAAGCAACGCCACCTCGGTGGGGTCGCCACTGTCGGTCCCGGCCGGGTCGTGGGACGCGTTCGAACACAACGCCAGTGCCTCGGCCAGACGCCGTACCTGAGCCGTCTCGGCGGGGCGGAGCGGCACCGGCCCCGCCGGGGTCCACACGTCCGTCACATGCATCCGGTTCTGTGTCAACGTGCCGGTCTTGTCCGTGCAGATCACCGTCGTCGAGCCGAGGGTCTCCACCGCTGACAGCCGCTTCACCACCGCGCCCGCTCGCGCCAGGATCCGTACACCGACAGCCAGCGCCAGCGTGATCGTCGGCAGCAGCCCCTCGGGCACGTTCGCCACCAGCAGCCCGATCGCGAAGTTGAGTGCGTCCGGCAACGACAGCCCAGCGACCGTCGTACCGAGAACCAGGAACAACACGCCGGCACCGACGGCAACCGCGGCGATCAGCCAGGCGACCCTCTTGACCTGCCGCTCCAGCGGGCTGTCCTCGCGCGTCACCCGCTGCGACATCGCCGCGATCCGGCCCAGTTCGGTGTGCATCCCGGTCGCGAACACGACCCCGCGGGCATCGCCGGCGGTGCAGTTCGTCCCGCTGAACACCAGATCGCAGGCGTCCAGAAGGTTGCCGGATGCATCTGTCTGGTCGGCCGACCGGACCACCGGCACCGACTCACCGGTCAGCGTCGAGTTGTCGATCTCGACCGCCCCGGCCACCAGCCGCACATCGGCGGAGATCCGGTTGCCTTCGGCAATTGTCACGATGTCGCCGGGTACCAGCGTCCGGGCCTCGACGGTGCGGACGTCGCCGTCACGCACCACGGTCGTCAGCACCGGCAGGTACGCCGCCAGAGCCTCGACGGCGCGCTCCGCCTGACGCTCCTGCGCGAACGCGAGTCCGGCGTTGAGCAGGATCACCACGACGATCGCCGCGGCGAGTACGCCGGTACCGCCGAGGGCCGCGAGCACCGCGGCCAGCCACAGCAGCAACGCGAGCGGGTGGGTGAGCTGCCGCCCCAGCTCACCCACCCAGCCATTGCCCCGCCGTCGCGTCAGCTCGTTCGGTCCGTAGGCCTCGAGCCTGCGCTGTGCCTCGCGGCCGGTGAGGCCGTTCGCGGAGGTCCGCAGATCGCGGAACAGCCGGTCGGCCGGTTCCCTGGGATCGCTCGTCAGATCCGCGGCGGGCACGTCTGTCGTGGTCACCGGCCTGTTCTCCTAGTAGAAGGTCGCGCCGGTGGCGCGGGTCGTGTCGTCGAATCGCCACGTCAGCTCGTTGCGAACCCCGACGACGCCGTCGACACCCGAGATCTGTTCGTCGGCGAAGGTGGCCGTACTGCGTTTGTCGACCTGGCCGACCAGTGTCACGACGCCTTCGAGGACCGTGACCTGCACGGCGAACGGGTCGTCCCACAGATGCCGGTCGACGACGTCCCGCCGTACCCTGGCCAGAATCTCCTTGTCCGGCGCGAGGAACGCGCGCAGCAGGTCCGACCGCGTGACGATGCCTGCGATCTCGTCGCCGTCCATCACGACCAGCCGGGTGATCTCGTGTGCCGCCATCAGCCGGGCGGCCTCGTCAAGCGTGCAACCGCCCTCGACGGTCACCGCCGGACTGGTCATCAGCAGGTGCGCGGTCAGTGCGTCCGCCTTGGCCCGCGTCTTGCGGTGCAGCCACGGCCGCCGCGTCGTCCGCTGGTACTGCTCCTTGCGGAGCAGGTCCGTCTCGGAGACGACACCGGCGACGCCGCGATACACGCTGCGAACCGGTACGGCGCTGATGTGGTGCTCGGCCAGAACGGCCGCGATCGCCTTGAACGGCGTGTCTTCTGCGATCGTGACGACCTCTTTGGTCATCACGTCCGCGACAGTCAGTAGGTGACTCATCATGACTCCTTGTGCCGGCGGACGATCGCAACAGGCGAGTCCGCATGATGGAGAAGGCTCTGGCTGACGGATCCCAGCAGCAGGCCGGCGACTCCGCCGCGCCCACGGGAACCGACGACAACGAGCGAGGCGGTGTCCGACAGCGCGATCAGCTGCGTACTGGCCCGGCCCTCACGGATCGACGCGCGTACTTTCACCGACGGGCACTTGTCCCGATACGGCTCGATGCTCTCGGCCAGCCAGTCCGTCAGCAGCTGGTGAGTGCTCTCGATCGCCTCGTGGTGGTCGGCCTGCGGATGCCAGCAGTGCACGACTTCCAATTCCGCACCGCTCCGGGCGGCCGCCTCGAAGGCGAAGGCCACGGCCTCCTCGGAGTCCGGGGATCCGTCGGTGCCCACGACGACCGGTCCGGCGCGAAGTTCGCCCCGGACGACGACCACCGGGCACGGCGCCTTCGACGCCACCGAGGTGGCCACCGATCCGAGGACCGCGGCAGACATCTTGTTGCGTGACCGGGTTCCGACGACGACCATCTCGGCGTTGTCCGCCTCGATCAACAGCGCCGAGGTCGGATCGGAGTCCGCCAGCCACCCGGAACCGCCGTCGTACCCGAGCCGGTCGCGCGCGTACCGCACCGCGTCGTCCAGCTCCCCCTGGTACTTGTCCAGCGCCACCGGCGGTGCAACGTAGCCGTCCATCCCGATCGCCGGCCAGCGGCTCACCTCGTCGAGGTAAGCGCGGACCACCCGGACCGGCGCCTCGGCGGCCTTGGCCGCCTCGACCGCCCAGCGCAGCGCGATGTGGCTCTCGGGTGTGTCCCCCACACCCACAAGCACGTACTTCTTCATTGCTCTGTGTCCTTTCACGAGCTCGGGTGCTGGACGAGGATTTCCTTCAGCCCGTCGACGAAGGCCAGCGACTCGTCGTACCCGCGCTGCCAGACGTTCCGGCCGAAGATCAGGCCCAGACCGCCGGCGTCCATCGCCTGCGCGGCCTTGCGGTACATCGCGTCGTCGCCGGCCCGCTCGCCGCCCGAGACGAGCACCAGCGTGCGGTTCGCGGACCGGACCACGCCGTCGATCGCCTGCTGGGGCGCGAAGATCTCCTCGTACGGCGGCTTCACGTTGTCGCGTTTGTCCGGGTGCGGGAAGTTGACCTTGACCACGTCCGCGCCGAGCTCGCTCGCCACCCGGGCTGCGTAGTCGACGGCGTAGAACGAGTCCTTGCCGCCCTTCGCCTCGATCGCCTCGCCGCGCGGATACGCCCACACGACCAGCGGCATGCCGAGCCGCTCGGCGTCAGTCCGGATCTTCCGATACTGCGCGAAGTCCGTCTCCTGCGCCGGCGATCCGACGTACAGCGTGTAGCCGACCGCGTCGGCGCCCAGCCGCACTGCGTCCTCGACACTCGCGTGCACCGGCGACAGCGCCGCTGCGTCGGACGGGATGTCGGTCTTGCCGTTCAGCTTCAGGATTAACGGGATCTCACCGGCGTAGTCCCAGAAGAACTTCTCCGCCAGCCCGATCTGGATCGCGATCCCGTTGAACTCACCGGCGATCGCGAGCTTCATGATGTACGCCGGGTCCGAGGCCTCCGGGTTCGCGAAGAAATCCCGCGGCCCGTGCTCGAGTCCCTGGTCGTACGGCAGGAACAGCGCCGTACCGTTGCGCAGGCCGTGGTCGAACAAGATCCGCCGCAACCGTGCCTTCTTGCCGGCGTTCAAGCCGAGCTCACCCAATGACGGCCGGGTCTGCATGATGGTCACCTCCAGTCCTTCGACGCCCCGGGACCAGGTGGTCCCGGGGCCCATCTCCAATCTCGTCCTGTCGCTGCCCTCAGTGCAGAGGCGACCGGCCCGGTTCCACCGGGACCTTGGACCAATGGCCCGGCGCGAACGCCGGGACCGCATCACCGGGGAACTCGGCTGCCAACGGCACGAAGCCGTTGGACTGTTCGGCCTCGGCCACGTTCGTCTTCACCGCGAAGAAGCTGTCCGGCGTGACCGAGATCGAGTCAATGCCGCTGTGCACCAGGAAGGTCGCGAACGCGGGGTCGTCGCTCGGCCGCTGGCCGCACAGCCCGACCTTCCGGCCGAGTCGGTGCGCGGACCGGATCAGGTGCTCGATGCTCCGCGTCACCGCCGGGTCGCGTTCGTCGAAGAGCGTCGCCAGCGTGTCCGAGTCGCGGTCGACCCCGAGGGTCAGCTGCGTCAGGTCGTTGCTCCCGATCGAGAACCCGTCGAACCGCTCGGCGAACTCGTCGGCCAGGATGATGTTCGCCGGGATCTCCGCCATCACGTAGACCTGCAGGCCGTCCACGCCGCGGCGCAGGCCCTCGCCCTCCATCACGGTCAGGACCCGGTGCGCCTCGCCGAGCGTCCGACAGAACGGGATCATCACGACCACGTTCGTCAGCCCGATTTCGTCACGGACCTTGCGCAGCGCCCGGCACTCGAGCGCGAAACCATCCTGGTAGCCCGGGCTGTAGTACCGGCTCGCTCCCCGCCAGCCGATCATCGGGTTCTCCTCGGTCGGCTCGAACCGCCGGCCGCCGATCAGGCGTGCGTACTCGTTGGTCTTGAAATCGCTCATCCGCACGATCACCGGATCGGGCCAGCGGGCCGCCGCGATCCGCGCGATCCCCTGGGCGAGCTTGTCGACCAGGTACGCCTCGCGGTCCACCGCACCGCCGGTGGCCTCGTCCACCGCACGCTGCTCCTGCGGATCCAGGTCGTCGTAGTGGATCAGCGCCATCGGGTGCACCTTGATGTGGTTGCTCACCACGAACTCGATCCGGACCAGTCCGACGCCGTCGGCCGGCAGTCGCCACCACCGGAAAGCGGCTGCCGGATCGGCCAGGTTGAGCATCACCTTCGTCCTGGTCTTCGGCAGGCTGCCGAGGTCCAGGTCGGTAACGTCGTACTCGAGCTGACCTTCGTAGACGATGCCGCGCTCGCCCTGCGCACACGACACCGTGATCTGCTGGCTGTCGCGCAGATCCTTGGTGGCCGACCCGGTTCCGACGATGGCCGGTACGCCGAGCTCACGGCTGACGATCGCCGCGTGCGAGGTCCGCCCGCCGTGATCGGTGACGATCGCGGCCGCCCGGCGCATGATCGGCTCCCAGTCCGGGTCGGTGATCCGGGTGACCAGGATCGAACCGTCGACGAACCGCCCGATGTCCGCGGCGGAGTCCAGCAGACAGACGTTGCCATCGGCAATCGCCTCGCCGACCGCCAGGCCGCTCACCAGTTGGCGGCCGGTCTCCTTCAGCCGGTATGACCGCAGCGACGCGGCTTCCCGGCGGGTCTGCACGGTCTCCGGACGAGCCTGGACCAGGAACAGCTCACCGGTTCGGCCATCCTTCGCCCACTCGATGTCCATTGGCCGCCCGTAGTGAGTCTCCACCGCGAGCCCCCACCGGGCCAGGCGCAGTACGTCGTCGTCGTCCAGCGCGAACCGGCTGCGTTCGCCCGCGCTGGTGGCAACCGTCTTCGTGCCGCCGGAGTCGTCGTACACGACCTTGATCTCCTTCGCACCGAGGCGGCGCGACAGGATCGGGCGCAGGTCGTCCCAGAGGATCCGCGGTTTGAAGACCAGGTACTCGTCCGGGTCGACCTGGCCGCTAACCACGGCCTCGCCCAGTCCCCAGGCCGCGCTGATCTGCACGACGCCGGGGAACCCGCTGTCACTGTCCAGCGTGAACATCACACCGGAGCTGCCGAGGTCCGAGCGCACCATCCGCTGGATGCCGATCGACAGCGCGACCGCCGCGTGGTCGAAGCCCCGCTCCTCGCGGTAGCTGATCGCCCGGTCGGTGAACAGCGACGCGTAGCAGCGCTTGCAGGACTCGAGGAGTTCCGCGAAGCTCGCGACGTTGAGGAACGTCTCCTGCTGGCCGGCGAAGCTCGCGTCCGGCAGGTCCTCGGCGGTCGCGCTGCTCCGCACCGCGACCTCCGTTCCGTCACCGCCGAGTCGCTCGTACGCCGTACCGAGCTCGGCCACCAACTCCGGCGGCAACTCCGCCGCGGCGAACGCGCTCCGGATCTCGGATCCGACCGAAGCCAGCGGCGCCTTGCCGCGATACCGCCTGATCTGCCGGTCGATAACCGGCCGTAGGCCGCTCGTGTCGACGTACTCCCGGTACGCCGCAGCGGTCGTCGCGAGGCCCTCGGGCACCTTGATGCCTTCCGGACCGAGCTCCCGCAGCATGATCCCGAGCGACGCGTTCTTTCCGCCGACAGTGGCCAGATCGGTGCCGGCCACGTCTGTCAGCCAAACTGTCCTGGGCTGATCCATGTCACTTCTCCTTCATCTTGTCGGGTCAGTCGGGCGCGCTGATCGCTGTGATCGCGAACGCCTCGACGCCCTGGTAATGGCCACCGGTGGAGGCGACGACCACCACGGCCGGATCGGTCGCGCCCTGGAAGGTCACCTGTGCGGACCACGGCTGGTTCTGCCCGCCCGCCGCGACGCAGCACGACGTGCCGAGCCGATCGGCCGTGGACGCTTGACGTACGTCGACCCGGATCGCCTCGTCGACGCCGGTGATCCGCCCGGCGACGGTGAGCGGCGAGCTCGCCACCGCGCCGTACCGGGGTTGGGTCAGCGTCAGGCTGGTGTCGCGGGTGCCGACGACCTCCCACGGCGCGTCGTTCCCCTGGCCGAACCGGGCGAGGTGGATGACCGCGGCAACCGATGGCGGGTTCGTGTCGGCCCGGTAGCCGACCGAGACGAAAGCCTCGTCACCTCGGACGGACCGCGACACGACGAGGTTGATCTCGTCGAAGCGGAGGAAGCCGGTGGTGAACGACAGCGCGGTCTGCCCCGGGTCGAGGTGCCAGGGTTGTTTGCCGCCGGAGCGGTAGGCCTCTTGCCAGGCCGCCGCAGCGTCCTCGGAGGTGAACGGCCACAACGGCTGGTACCGGAACATCCGCCGGGCCGGCGTACTCGCAGACGGGCTCGACGACGGTTCCGGAGTAGCCGTAACAGTCACGGTCGGCCCCGGCGATCCGCCGGACGACGCACCCGAATCGTTGACCACAACAGCCATCACCACAGCCAGCGCCACAATCGCCAGACACGCGACCGCAATCGCCCACCGCGCCCGCACGCCCCGGACAACCCGATCGAATCGCCCTCCAGAACCTGATTCGCTCATAACCGTGCTCCCCTCATATCTCCACCGTCGATCGCGGGCAGACGGTTGAGCAGGGCCGAACGTCCCGTCACCGGTGGGGCCGACGGCCGCGTCGATGACCTCGCCCGCGGCCTCATCGCGACCGGCGCAGCTGTCAGGAGCGCTCGCGGAACATGGTGATCGCGCCGCTGGGGCATTCGGCCGCGCACAGGCCGCAGCCTTTGCAGAAGTCGAGGTCGATCTCGTAGCCCTTGCCGGGGCCGAGTTTGATGATCGCGTTGTCCGGGCAGACCCCGAAGCAGTTGTCGCACTCCATGCAGTTGCCGCACGACATACACCGTCGAGCCTCGAACAGGGCGTTTTCGGCGGTCAGCCCGTTCGTGACCTCGTCGAAGGTGGTGATCCGGCGGGCCAGGTCGAGCTGCGGCCTCATGGTCGCCGACGCGTCCGCGTAGTACCAGGTGTTCAGCCGGTCGTACGTCGCCAGCTCGGGACGCGCCGGGTGCACGTACCCCGAGCCGCGCAGCCAGGCGTCGATGTTCCGCGCCGCCTGCTTGCCATGGCCGACGGCGATCGTGACTGTCCGGTCGCCGGGCACCATGTCTCCGCCGGCGAACAGACCAGGCCGGCCGGTCATCATCGCCGGGTCGACCTCGACCACGCCATGGCTGACGGTGACCTCGGCAAGGTCCCGCACCAGTTCGAGATCGGCCTGCTGCCCGAGCGCGAGCACCACCGAGTCGGCGTCGAGCTCCTCGAACTCGCCGGTCGGCTGCGGGAACCCGGTCTCGTCCAGCCGCATCTTCTCGATCCGCACGCGGTCGGCCCCGGCGTACACGATGGTCGACAGCCACCGCATCCGGACGCCTTCCTCCAGCGCCTCCTGGACCTCGATGTCGTGCGCCGGCATCCGTTCCCGGGTACGGCGGTACACCACGACCGCATCCGACGCACCGAGCCGGCGAGCGGTCCGGGCGACGTCCATCGCCGTGTTGCCGCCGCCGTACACCGCGACGCGACGACCGAGCAGCGGTTGCTCACCCTTCTCCAGCCCGGCGAGCATCGAGACGGCGTCGACGATCCGCGCCGAGTCGCCGGCCGGGATGTCCGCCCGCCGCCCGACGTGCGCACCGACGGCCAGGAACACCGCGTCGAAGTCCACCAGCTCGCCGCTCAGGTCGGTCACCGCGGAGCCGAGCTCCAGCCGCACGCCCAGATCGACGATCCGCTGGATCTCCGCGTCCACGACGTCCCGCGGCAACCGGTACGACGGAATGCCGTAGCGCATCATGCCCCCGGCCAGCGGCGAGTCGTCCCGGACCGTGACCTCGTGGCCGAGCCGTGCGAGGTGGTACGCCGCGGACAGCCCGGAAGGACCCGCACCGACGATCAGCACCCGCTTCCCGCTCGGCGCTCCCTCGACGGACATCGACCAGCCCTGCTTGATCGCCTCGTCCCCCAGGAACCGCTCGACCGAGTTGATCCCGACCGGTTCGTCCAGGGTGGCCCGGTTGCAGGCGGTCTCGCACGGCCGGTAGCAGACCCGGCCCATGATCGCCGGGAACGGGTTGTCGACCATGATCTGACGCCACGCGGCCTCGTAGTCGCCTTCCTCGGCGTGCGACAGCCACTCCTGCACATTCTCGCCGGCCGGACAGGCGTCGTTGCACGGCGGCATCCGGTCGAAGTAGACCGGCCGCTCGGTGCGCCAGGATCCGGTCTTGTTCGCCAGACTGGACCCGACGTCGAGGGTGATCGCGTAGGGATGGTGCTTGTTTGCCTCAGGCATCTAACTCACCTCGTCGGGTTCGGTCAGGCCGAAGGTGCGGATGTTGCGGTCCGCCTCGGCCTGGATCCTGCTGATCACGTCGTCGCGCGGGGTGTCGCCGAACAAATGCGCGAACCGCCCTTGCGGTCGCAGATAGTCGACGACCGGGCGGACCAGGCGGATCCGGGACACGTCGGTCACCTCGCCGTCGACCGCCTCGAAGACCGGGAAAATGCCGGTCTCGGTCGCCAGCCTCGCGATCCGGATCGTCTCGTCGGAGGCGGTCCGCCAGCCCAGTGGGCACGGCACCAGCACATGCAGGTATCGCGCGCCGTGGTACTCCATCGCCTTGGTCGCCTTGTACTCGAGGTCGCGCAGGTCCGCCACGGTCGCGGTGGCGACGTACGGGATCCGGTGGGCCATCGCGATCAGCGGCAGGCTCTTGCCCTGCCCGAACGAGTTCCCGGCCGGCGTCGTTGTCGTCACTGCCCCGTGCGGGGTCGCTCCCGATCGCTGTACGCCGGTATTCATGTAGCCGCCGTTGTCGTAGCAGACGTACAGGACGTCGTCGTTGCGCTCGAACATCCCGGACAGGCACGCAAGACCGATGTCGACCGTGCCACCGTCACCGCCCTGCCCGACCACGCGAACGTCGGTGCGTCCTTTGGCCTTCAGCGCCGCGGCGACACCGGTCGCCACAGCCGGCGCGTTGCCGAACAGCGAGTGCAGCCAGGCAACCCGCCACGAGGACTCCGGGTACGGCGTGGAGAAGACCTCCAGGCAACCGGTCGCATTCACCGTCACCGCCCGGCTGCCGGCCGCCCGCATCACCGCGTCGAGCACGTACCGCGCTCCGAGCGCCTCTCCGCACCCCTGACAGGCCCGATGGCCCGTCGTCAGCGAGTTCGTCCGCTCCGGGTCGGCCTGCACCGCCCGCTGGTCAGGATCGAGCAGCCGGTTCCCCACCGCGAAGCTGCCCGTCTGGTAGAACTTGATCCGCTGCACTGGCATGGCGAAGTCCTCTCAGCTCAACTCGTGCTCGACCACGTCGTGCTTGAGGTCCAGGAACGTCAACGGCTCGAGCCGATCGGCGACTGCCTCGGTCAGCATCGCGCGCAGCGAAGCCTTGGTCACCGGCCGGCCGCCTAGTCCCGCGACCACCGTGACAATCGTTGCCTCCGGCAAACTCCCGCGGACGTCTGCCGACACGATCCCGCCGACACCCACCGCGAGCGCCCGCTCGAGCACGACGATGCGTCGTGCACCGCGGAGTACGTCCCGGACGGCCTCTGAGGGGAACGGCCGGAACGTGGTCACCCCCAGCACGCCGATGCTCTCGCCCTCGGCCCGCAGCTCGTCCACGGTGTCCTTCAGCGTGCCCAGCACCGACCCCAGCGCCACCACGACCGTCTCCGCCCCCAGGCATCCATACGGCGTGACCAGGCCGCCGGAGCTGCGCCAGAACTCCCGCGCGAAGTCGTCCGCAACCCGCGGAATCACCTTCAGCGCCTCAAGATGCCGCGCGTGGGCGAGATACCGGACCTCGGTGAAGGCGTCCGGCCCGACCATCGCCCCGATAGTCATCGGGTTGTCCGGGTCAAGCACCTGCCGCGGCTGGTACGGCGGGAGGAATGCGTCCACCTGCTCCTGCGACGGTACGTCAATGCCCTCGACAGCATGGGTCAGCACGAAGCCGTCCATACACACCATCACCGGCAACGACAGCTCCTCCGCGATCCGGAACGCCTGCACATGCAGGTCGGCCGCCTCCTGGTTGCTCTCGGCGTACAGCTGGATCCAACCGGAGTCGCGCTGAGACATCGCATCGCTGTGGTCGTTCCAGATGTTGATCGGCGCGCCGATGGCCCGGTTGGCGACCGTCATCACGATCGGAAGTCCGAGGCCGGACGCGTTGAACAGCGCCTCGGTCATGTACAGCAGGCCCTGACTCGCGGTTGCGGTGTAGGCGCGGGCGCCCGTCGCCGACGCGCCGATCGCGACCGACATCGCGGCGAACTCGGACTCGACGTTCACGAACTCGCACGGCGCAAGCTCGCCGTTGGCGACCAGCACACTCAGCGCCTCGACGATATGCGTCTGGGGCGAGATCGGATAGGCGCAGATCACCTCGGGACGGCAGCGTGCGACCGTCTGGGCGACGGCCCGCGATCCTGCAATCTGTGAGCGCATCAGCGGCCTCCTCGAGGGTGGAACGAGCCCGGTCATAGGCGGCGCGCACGGCCGCGACGTTGCCAGCGGCAACAGGTCCGGAGAATCTGTCCTGCACGACCGCGACCACCGAGTCGACCTGCACCTGCCCGGTCAGCGCCGCGAAGGCGCCCAGCAGTACGGCGCCGGGCAGCGGCCGGCCCAGGTGGGTCAGTGCCAGCTCGGTCGCCGGCACTGTCAGCACCCGCCCCGGCCTGAACCGCTGCACGAACGAGTCCAGTCCAAGCTCGGCGAGCGAACGTGATGTGTTCAGCAGGAGGTACCCGTCACTTCTCAGACCACCGAAGACGTCGGTGTGATGGATCAGCGTCGCGTCCTGCACAATCACGGCGTCCGGCGCGGCGATCGGCTCATGCGCCCGAATCGGACGGTTGTCGATCCGGCAGAAGCCGACCACCGGCGCACCGGTTCGTTCCGATCCGAAGGTCGGAAACGCCTGTGCCTCCCGCCCTTCGGCGAACGCCGCGACCGACAACAGTTCGGCCGTCGTCACTACTCCCTGGCCGCCCCGGCCGTGGATCCGCACCTCGAACATCGCAGTCACCCGAGCCGGGAGACGGCTGTGGCGCGGCCACGGGCAGCGATGGTCACCGGCGGCGGCATCCAAGGACGGACCTCGACCGTGTAGAGCTCGCCGGTGCGCCCGTCCTTCGCCCATTCGAGGGCCATCGGGCGGCGGAAGTGCTTGTCAGCTCTCGCGGACCAATCGGCCAGCTCGACCAGCTCGTCGTCGGTCAGCACCAGCCCGCCACGCTCGTCCAGCGTGGTCGGCACCCGCTGCGTTCCGCGCGGGTCGGCGTACACGACCTTGGTCAGTTTGGCGCCGCGGTGCTTGACGATCAGCGGGCGCGAGCCCGGGTGCACGGAGTACTGGTCGGCGCCGGTCGCCGTCGGTTCGCCGAGGCCCCAACGGGCGCGGACGCGGACGAAGGTGCTCTCGCCACGGGCGGTGCCGGAACTGCCGATGTCGGCACGCACCATGGTCTGCACAGTCACCGGCATCGCTGCCCGCAGGTGATCGTCGCCAGTCGCCTCACGGTGGCCGACAGCAGCCATCGAGAACAACGCCGCGAAGCATCGCCGCACGGCGGCGACCACGTCAGCACCCGTCCGCAGGTGCAGGAAGACCTCCTCCTGCAGCTCGTCGGCCGGCTCGACCGGACTGCAGCGCACGATGACATCGGCACCGTCCCCGCCGAGCTGCTCGTAGCCCGCGACGATCTCGTCGACCAGAGCAGGCGGCAGCTCCGCGTCACGGAACGCCGAACGGATCTCGGCAGCCGCCACGACCAGGTCGCGACCGGCCCGGAACCGACGGATGGCCTGCGCGATCGACGGACCGAGCCTCGCCTCGCGGACGAACTCCCCGTACGCCGCCGCGGTCACGACGAACCCCTCCGGGATCCTGATCCCGGCGTCGGCGAGCTCTGCCAGGCGGGCGGTCTTCACGCCTACCTGCGTCGGATCCAGATCGCCCGACAGCCAGACGATGTTCATCATTCCTCCTGTTACCGCGAGAGTTGCCGCGAGAATCACAGCGAGGCGGCGACGAGCTCGGTCAGGTCGACCAGGCGGCTCGTGTAGCCCCACTCGTTGTCGTACCAACCGAAAACCTTGACCAGATGGTTCTGGACCTGCGTCAGCGGCGCGTCGAAGATGCACGACGACGGGTCGCCGACGATGTCACGGGACACGATCGGATCGGTCGTGTAGCGCAGGATCCCCTTCAGCCGTCCGGCCGCGGCCTCGGCGAACGCCTCGTTGACGATCTCGACCGTGACGGCCTCGGCGAGCTGCACGGACAAGTCGGTCAGCGAGCCGTCCTCGACCGGGACGCGTACGGCGACGCCGTCGATCTTGCCGGCCAGGTCGGGGATGACCAGCCCGACCGCGCGGGCCGCACCGGTGCTAGTCGGGATGAGGTTCGTGGCACCCGAGCGGCCACGCCGGAGGTCCTTGTGCGGCGAGTCGAGCAGTACCTGGTCGTTGGTGTAGCTGTGGATCGTCGTCATCAGACCACGCTCGATCCCGAAGGCCCGGTGCAGCACCGACACCATCGGCGCGACGCAGTTCGTCGTGCACGAGGCGTTCGAGATCACGTCGTGGCGCGCCGGATCGTAGTCGTCCTCGTTCACGCCGAGCACGACCGTCGTGTCGACGTCCTTGCCCGGCACCGACAGGATCACCTTGCGGGCTCCCGCGAGCAGGTGCGCGCCGGCGGCGTCGCGGGTGCGGAACTTGCCGGTCGACTCGATCACGACCTCGGCGCCGACAGCACTCCAGTCGAGCCGGACCGGATCACGCTCGGCGGTCGCGCGCAGGGTGTGCCCGCCGACCGTGATCGTGTCGTCGGTGTGACCGACCTCCTCCTTGAGAGGCCCGTACGTCGAGTCGTAGCGCAACAGGTGCGCGAGCGTCGCCGGCGCGGCGACGTCGTTGATCGCGACCACCTCGATGCCGCTGGATCGCCGTTCGAGCACGCAGCGCAGGTAGTCCCGCCCGATGCGCCCGAACCCGTTGATCCCTACTCGTACGCTCATGATCGACCCCTCAGTCGGTGTTGTCCGTCGTACTCATTCCACCGGCGGGCGCGGGGGCCCGGTCAGGGCCGAAGGTCCCGCCTTCGGCTGCCGGACGGCCGCCACCAGGACCAGCGCCACGCCCAGCAGGAGGACGATGCCGGCGCTCGTGATCACCGCGACCCAGGCCCACGACAGGGCCGGCGCGGTCGCGCCCACATCCGCCTGCACACTGACGTCCGGGCTGCCGTCGGCGGCCATGACGACCAGGGTCCAGTCACCGTTCTCCAGCGGCCACGTGATCGTCTGCTCGCCTGCGCCGGATGCCTGGACCCGCCAGATCTTCAGCGTGGTGGGCGCGCTCGACGGCGCTTGCCCACCATGATCGTCGTACGTCGTCCGGTGCGGCCCGACTGCCTTGACGGTCGTGTAGCCAACGCCGGCCAGATAGGCGCGCACATCGCTGGAGTTCGCCAGCCCGACGAACACCGGCGTGCCGTCGGTGGCGCTGACACGCACCCGTGCGTCACCGAACCAGCGATGCGGCAGCGTGGCGCCGCCCGAGGCGATCGTGAGGTTCTCACTCGTCAGCGCGTATCCCGTCGTGCTCAGGGTCACCTGGTCCGACGTCACGAAGCCCGCGGCGTCCCGACGGCCCTGGTCCAGCCAGGCCAGCGCTCCCCCGACGGTCAGACCGACAACCGACGCCAGCGTCACCACGATGCCCAGCACCAGGGCGACGGTCTGCCCCACCGACATCCGCAACTCCGGTTCCCGGGGCGGCCGGCTCGGCGGTGGCGGCTCGTGCAGCTTCGTCGTACCGGGATCGTCACCGCCCATGTCCAGGCGGAACGGCGGGTACTGGTCGACCATCAACCCGGCGTACGCCGCGACCCGCAAAGCCCAGCGGTTCATCCCGAGCACCAGGTCGAACACCGGTCGCGGGTACCGCCCGGTGAACAGCAGTACGATCGCCGCCACCAGGACCAGCAGACCAACGAGCCCGCCGCTCCAGCCCCATGCCTGGTTGTCCGCCTGACTCGCGAACCAGGTCCCGCTGCCGACGAAGAACCCGACCACGATGTAGTGCGGGATCGCGAGCAGCCACCACTTCACCAGCACCAGTCCGCGGGACAGGTGCTCGGGATACTTGACCTCCAGATGCGCCGGGTACGACGGCACGTCGCGCAACGTGAACGGCGGATACTTGTCCGTACCGAGCGCGCCGTACGCGTAGAACTGCACCCGCCAGGTCCAGCGCAGTACTCCGACGTTGAAGTCGAAGATGCCGCGCGGATACCGCCCGGTGAACAGGATCGCGAAGAACGCCACGAAGCTCAGCAGCGCGAACGCGATCCACAACGCCGCGAGCACGAACAGGTGCGGGATCACCAGCACCCATTTCACCAACCACAGCCAGCGATTCAGCCGCTCGTCGAGTCTCCCGTCCACCTGGACGGGGTACGTCGTCGTACTCATCACACAGCCTCCCGTCACTCGTTCCTCAAGGCCAGCCTCGAGCCACAGCGGGCTCTCGAGCAGAGCCGAAGGTCCCGCGCGGAGCACGTCTTGCTGCCCTGACCGGCGGACCGCCGGCGGCGCACGGTGAGAGTGAGGAAAGGAGGCAGTCATGGACGACAGGACCCTCGTCGATCGCACGACCCCGCGGACCGACGACGAGCTGCGCGAACAGGCCGTCACCGAGCTGCGCAAGCGGCGTGAGCTCGCCAGTCACCTGACCGCGTTCGTCCTGGTGAACACCTTCGTGGTGATCATCTGGTACGTCAGCGGAGCCGGCTTCTTCTGGCCGGTCTTCCCGATCTTCGCCTGGGGCATCGGCATCGTCTTCCACGCATGGGACGTGCTGTGGCCGCAACCGACGGAGACCGCGATCCGCAGCACGATGGAGCGGATCGCCCGCCGCCGCTGACCGAACGCCCAAGGGCCGGCTCGAACGAGCCGGCCCTTCTCTGTGGGTACGACGGTCAGCGCTGGCCGCGGAGCCAACGGGGAGCGACGGCGTCCCACTCGCTCTCCCACGCCCGGGCACGGCGACGATTCAGCGGTACGCAGGCCAGGCGGAACGCGCCCCAGAGCAGAAGCCAGGACCCGACGACGGTGATGAATCCGATGGTCGCGCCGTAGGCCACGCTGTCGGCGGCCGAGTGCGGCGCGGACGCGATGGCTCCGGTCCGGTCCAGCCAGATCATCACCGGGACGTCCGCCTTTGTGCCGATCACGACAGGCGCCATACCTTCGCGGGTGATCCCCTGCTGATCGATGTACCGCACCTGAACAACTGTCACCATGGCGCCCGGAGTGGCCGGCACCTGGCCCTCTGTGCTCTGCAGAGTGCGGCCCGTCGTCTCGTGCAGCACCGCACGTTCCTGGTCTGCCGACGCGTTACTCGCGTTGCGAAGCCCGGTCCCGACAGCTGCGCCGACGACGACCATCAGCAGCGCGGCGACGAGCGCCGACCACAGCAGACCTGCTTCGAGCCGGTCGACTGGCCGGCGCAGCGGATTGCGGCCGAAGCTCAGACGGCGGGCCTGCATGAGCACCCGCTGCTCCCCGGAACGTTGCTTGACGGTGCTCATGACGACCTCCCCATACCGCTCACGATTGGACGCAGGGGACCGGCTCACCGGACCGGGTCCGTCTTGACGACGGTGGGTCTCGTGGCCTCTGGCCACCTTTGTCGGTCCGCTTCCGGCGAGCCGGTCATCTCCCCTGCACCTACAGATTCGCCCAGCCGGCGGGGTCGTGGTCAGGGCCCAAGGTCCCGAGCCTGCAGACCACTCGGCCCACCGTCAGTCGCCGAGCAGCACTTCGCCGATCGGGCGCCGCGGCGTCGGCGGGACCGGTGTGCCGTACCCGAACCGGATCACCGTCTGCGGGCGCTGCCACGGACCGAGCGGATCGTTGATCTGCCCGCGAAGCTCCTCGTGCTCGATCGCCTGGTTCAGCAACGAGGTCGACACGCCACGCGCGGTCGCCTCGAGCAACACGTGCTCCAACGCCTGGCCGGCCCGCAACCACTCGATCGGGCCGTCGTACCGCGTCGCGAGCACCGCCAGCTGCGGCTCCCGCTCGAAGTCGGCCACCGGGCGGGCCATGTCCGCGTCGGTGGCGGCCATTTCGCGCACCACTGGGTTCCCACCCGCAACGCGCGAGCCCAGTGCACTCGACGGGACGCCGTCGGCGTCCCGGTCGCCACCGATCCACCGCCGGCGCTCAGCGGTCCTGGCCGCATCCTCGTCGTCGGCTGTCGCCGCCTCGTTCGTTGCTATCCGCAACCACCAACGCCGGGTCGGCTTGTTGATCCACTGCAGTACCGCTCCCTCGACCTGCGCGCACAGACCGAGCTGGACCCGCAGCTGTCCCGGCAGACGCTGCTCGGTGAACGGCTCACGGTTCGTCCGGCGTTCGGTCAGGTACGGCGCGAGCGCGGCCATCGGCCCGTTCGGCGGCCCGCCGAGCTCCACGACGGCGACCAGGTCCGGCCGCCGCTGATCGACCAGGTGACGCACCTCCGAACCCGTCCCCAGAGCCGCGGCCGCCACCCGCAGGTTGAAGATCGCCGCGCCGAGGGACACGAACAACATCCGCCGGGACGGATCCTCGGCCGGCAGCTCGCGCTCCCGGTCCCGATACACCTCGACCGTCCGGCCCACGAACCGGAACCGCCACGGCTGCGTGTTGTGCATCGACGGCGCCGCCACCGCGGCAGACAGCAGGGCGTTGCGATCGTCCTGGGTCAGCTTGTCTTCCATCCTGATCACCTCAATGGACGTAGGCCTGGAGCTCGTTGATCAATGCGGTGAGCACGACCTTCGCGTCGCCGAACAGCATCGCGGTCCGCGCGTTGGTGTAGAGCTCGTTGTCGATCCCGGCGTAGCCGTGCCCGAGCGAGCGCTTGACCACGATCACGCTGCGGGCCTTGTCGACGTCCAGGATCGGCATCCCGGACACGGCGTTGCCCGGCCGGCGGGCCGCAGGGTTGGTGACGTCGTTCGCGCCGACGACCAGGACGACATCGGTCGCCGCGAACTGCGGGTTGATCTCGTCGAGATCCTTCAGCTGCGGGTACGGCGCATTCGCCTCGGCCAGCAGCACGTTCATATGGCCTGGCATCCGACCGGCCACTGGATGGATCCCGTAGCTGACGTCGACGCCGTGTTCGGTCAAGGCCTGCGCGAGCTCGACGACCTCGTGCTGTGCCTGCGCCGCTGCAAGTCCGTAACCGGGAACGATGACGACCTTGCTCGCGTACGCCAACTGCAGGGCGGCGTCGTCGGCGCTCACCGATCGGACCGTGCCCGTTGCCGCGATCGCGGTGGTGGTCTGCTCGTCCCCGGTGCCGAAGCCGCCCGCGACGATGCTCAGCAGGGAGCGGTTCATCGCGACAGCCATCAGCTTCGTCAGGATGCCACCGGCCGCGCCGACCAGCGCGCCCGCGATGATCAGCGGCGTACTCCCGATCACGAATCCGGCCATCGCCACCGCCGTACCGGTGCACGCGTTCAGCAGCGAGATCACGACCGGCATGTCTGCACCGCCGATCGGCAGCGTCATCAGTACGCCGATCGCCAGCGAAGCACCGGTCACGACCCCGAGCGTCCCCAGCCCGCCGACGTGCGCCGTGAACAGAACACCGGCGGTGAGAGCGGTCAGGGCGAGCAGCAGATTGAGGACGCGTCCACCGGCAAAGGTCAGCGGCCGGCCCGGCACGTGCCCGGCCAGCTTGCCCGCGGCAACCAAGGACCCCGAGAACGTCACGGCGCCGATGAGCACGTCCAGGAACGTAGTCAGGGTCGTGCTGATCGGCTGATCCGCCGAACCCGGCAGTGCGTCCGTGAACGCGATGATCGCGGCCGCGCCGCCACCGACCGCGTTGAACAGACTCACCAATTGCGGCATCGCGGTCATCTTCACGCGCCGCGCGGCGACCAGTCCGGCACCCGCTCCGGCCGCCACGCCGAGGGCGAGGACAACGGCGGCCGTCGTGGTGATGACGGCGTCGTCGACCAGTACGACGGCTGTGAGCGCGACGGCTACCGCCATGCCGAACGCCGACAGTTGGTTGCCCCGGCGCGCCGTCGCCGGTGAGGTCATCAGGTGCAGACCGAGCACGAAGCAGACCGCCGTACCCAGGTAGAGAAGGTGGGTCGTTGTCGTCATGACATGTCCTTCGGCTTGGCACGGAACATCTCGAGCATCCGGTCGGTGACGACGTAACCGCCGACCACGTTGGCGGCGGCGAACACCGCGGCCACGAACAGCAGCAGGTAGCCGACCGTCGTATCGATGCTCGCGGCAACGATCATCACGCCGACCACGACCACGCCGTGGATGGCGTTCGCACCGGACATCAGCGGCGTGTGCAGGGTGGCCGGGACCTTGGTGATGACCTCGAACCCGACCAGCACACTGAGCACGAACACGGTGATGTCGGCCAGCAGCACAGGTGTCATGACACTGTCTCCTTCGAGTGCACGAGCAGGCCGGCGGTGATCTCGTCCTCCGGATCGAGTACGACGGAGCCGTCGTGGATCAGGTACTCGAGCAAGGCCGCGACGTTGCGCGCCCAGGCGGACGAGGCGGCCCGAGGCAGCTGCGCCGGCAGGTTCCCTGCGCCGAGCACCACGACTCCGTTGCCGGTCTCGACGCGCCCGTCGGGCACCGACCCCGCCACATTGCCGCCCAGTGGACCCGCCGCCAGATCGACGACAACCGACCCCGCCGCCATGCCTGCCAGCGCGGCACCCGGAACAAGTTCCGGCGGACTGTGTCCGGGCACCTGCGCGGTCGTGATGACCACGTCGAAGTCGCGGATCGCGGCGACCATCGCCTGTTGCTGATCCGCTTGTTCCTCGGCTGTCAGCGTGCGCGCGTAGCCACCCTCCCCTTCGGCTGTCACACCGAGATCGAGCACCGAGGCACCGGTCGACGCGATATCGGCCCGCGCCGCTGCCCGGACGTCGTACCCGGTTACCAGTGCGCCCAGGCGCCGCGCCGTACCCATCGCCTGCAGGCCGGCCACTCCCCCGCCGAGCACCAGGACCTTGGCCGGGCGGACGGTCCCGGCCGCGGTCATCATCATCGGGAAGAAGCCGCCGAAGGTGTCCGCGGCGAGTATCGCCGCCTTGTAACCGGCAACATTCGCCTGCGAGGTGAGCACGTCCATCGACTGCGCCCGGCTGAGCGTCCGCGGCAAGCCCTCGAAACTCAGCGCGGTGACGTGTGCCAGTTCCTCCGGTGCCTCCTGAGGCTCGAGCAGACCGATCAGGACCTGGCCGTCCCGCAACCGGCCGCAATCGGGTCGGTGGATCACGGCCAGGATGTCCGCCTCCGCGAACACCTCCGGCCGATCCGCGATCCGTGCCCCGGCCGCGACGTACGCCTCATCGGGGAAGCAGGCGCCGCGCCCCGCACCGGTCTCGACGATCACGTCGAGACCGGTCTTGCGGAGCCGCGCTACGACCTCGGGTGTGACTGCCACACGGTTCTCGTGCCACGCGGTCTCTGCCGGGCAGCCGACGAGCATGTTCACTTCGACCTCTCAGAACTGGAAGACGATCCGGGCCGGAACGTCGCCGGCCAACACGTCCGCGATCGACTGGTTCACGTCGTCGAGCTTGCGGTCGACGGCGATGACCCTGGTCCGGCCCGCGGCATGCAGCGCAAAGACGTCGGCCAGGTCGTTGCGGGTGCCGACGATCGAGCCGATCACGGTCTTGCCGTTCAGCACCGTGTCGAAGATCGGCAGGCTGAGCGCGCCGTCGTCACCGGGCAGCGCCACGCAGACCAGCCGGCCGCCGCGGCGCAGTGAACGGAATGCCTGGTCGAATGATTGCGGGTTTGCTGCCAGCGCGACCGCGACATCGGCGCCGCCGAGCGCCTGGATCGCCTCCACCGGATCGGTCGTGGCGGCATTCACCACGTGGTCCGCACCGAGCTGCTTGGCCATCTCCAGCTTGCTGTCCTCGATGTCGACGCCGATCGTGATGCCGCCGGCGATCCGTGCGTACTGCAGCGCGAGGTGCCCCAGGCCACCGACGCCGAAGATCGCCACCGTCTCGGCCGGGGCTACCCCGGCCACCTTGATCGCCTTGAACGTCGTGACACCCGCGCACGTGAGCGGAGCGGCGTCGCGGGACGACACGCTGTCGGGCACCGGTGTCGCGAAGGCCGCAGGTAGGACGGCGTACTCGGCGAAGCTTCCGTTGACGCTGTAGCCGGAGTTCTGTTGCTCCAGGCAAAGGGTCTCCCAGCCGCCGATGCAGTGCCGGCACTTGCCGCAGGCATAGCCGAGCCAGGCGATCGCGACCCGGTCGCCGAGGGCCCGCTCGGTCACGCCGGCGCCGAGCTGCTCGACAATCCCGATGCCCTCGTGACCCGGGACGAACGGCGGGGTCGGCTTGACCGGCCAGTCGCCGTGGGCTGCGTGGATGTCGGTGTGGCAGAGCCCGCTGGTCTCCATCCGGACCAGGACTTCGCCCGGACCGGGCTCGGGAATCGGAACTTCCTGGATCTCCAGCGGTTTGGTGAAGTCGGTGACGACTGCGGCTTTCATGACGGTCCTTTCGACGGAACAGTTGGTGGATCGGGTGACGAAATGAGTGCCGGGCCCGGCCGCGAGCGAGAAGCCCTCGGGTTCGCCGGGCGCGACGTCGAGCTGGAACGTGGACTCTCCCCACGCCTGGTCCAGCCCGTAGTCGATGTAGAACGGGCAGCCCTCGACGGTGCCGAGCAGTACGTCGCCCGCGCCGAGGATCAGCTCCCCGGCCGGATAACACATCGGCGTACTGCCGGCGCAGCAGCCGCCGGACTGGACGAACATGACCGGCCCGCGCTCCGCGCACAGGCGACGGATCGCATCGTGCGCGGCCGCGGTGGCGGTGATGCGGTTGCCAGGTGTCTCAGACATGGGATCAGAACAGACCGAGCGGCTCGTCGCTGTAGCTGACGAGGAGGTTCTTGGTCTGGCTGTAGTGGTCGAGCATCATCCGGTGGTTCTCCCGGCCGATGCCGGAGATCTTGTAACCACCGAACGCTGCGCCTGCCGGGTACTGGTGGTAGCAGTTCGTCCACACCCGGCCGGCCTTGATGCCACGGCCCATCCGGTACGCGCGATTTCCGTCCCGCGTCCAGACACCGGCGCCGAGGCCGTAGAGCGTGTCGTTGGCAATCGCCAGCGCCTCGGCCTCGTCCTTGAACGTCGTGACCGCGAGGACCGGGCCGAAGATCTCCTCCTGGAAGACCCGCATCTTGTTCTCGCCGCGCAGTACGGTCGGCTGGAAGTAGTAGCCGTGCTCGAACTCGCCGGCGATCTTGGCGCGCTCGCCGCCGATCAGTACCTCGGCGCCCTCGCCGCGGCCGATCTCGACGTACGACGCGATCTTGTCCAGCTGGCCCTGCGACACCTGTGGCCCGAGCTGGGTGTCCGTGTCGAGCGGGTTGCCCTGCTTGATCGCGGCGATCCGGTCCAGGCAGCGGGACATGAACTCGTCGTAGATGTCCTCCTGGATCAGTGCCCGGGACGGGCAGGTGCAGACCTCGCCCTTGTTGAACGCGTAAAGGACCAGACCCTCGACTGCTTTGTCGAGGAACTTGTCGTCGTGTGCCATCACGTCGCCGAAGAAGATGTTCGGGCTCTTGCCGCCGAGCTCGACGGTCGACGGGATCAGGTTCTGGGCGGCGTACTGCATGATCAGCCGGCCGGTGACGGTCTCACCGGTGAAGCCGATCTTCGCGATCCGCGGGCTGGTGGCCAGCGCCTTGCCGATCTCGGCGCCGGGACCGGTGACGATGTTCAGTACACCGGGCGGTACGACGTCGCCGATGACCTCGGCCAGCTTCAGGATCGACCACGGCGTCGGCGACGCCGGCTTCATCACCGAGCAGTTGCCTGCGGCCCAGGCCGGGGCCAGCTTCCAGGCGGCCATCAGGAGCGGGAAGTTGAACGGGATGATCTGACCGACCACACCCAGCGGCTCGCGGAAGTGGTACGCGACCAGGTCCTTGTCGATCTCGGTGGTCCGGCCCTCCTCGGCCCGCACCGCGCCGGCGAAGTACCGGAAGTGGTCGACGACCAGCGGGATGTCCGCGTTCAGCGTCTCGCGGACCGGCTTGCCGTTCTCCCAGCTCTCGGCGACGGCAAGCATCTCCTTGTTCGCCTCGACCGCGTCGGCCACGGCGTTCAGAACCTCGGCGCGCTCGGACGCGGACTTCTCGCCCCAGGCATCCTTGGCGGCGTGCGCGGCGTCCAACGCCAGTTCGACGTCCTCCGGCGTCGAGTGGGCGACCTCGGTGATCGGCTCGGCGGTGGCCGGGCTCAGGTCGATCCGATGCTCGCCCTTCGACGGCTCCACCCACCTGCCGCCGATGAAGTTCTCGTACCGCGGCTTGACCTCGACCGGACTCCCGGGCTTCCCGGGTGCGACGTACTGCATGATCCTTCTCCTTCGACTCGACGAGTCCATGCCCTTCGAGCCAACGACAGCCAAGCCGACACCCGTAGGGCCGAAAGACCCGCGTCTGAGGACCGGTCGGCCGATGCGGGCGGCCGGTGCCGCCGCGGATGCTTGAGCCAACTCGGATCAGGAGGTGGACCGGTGCGGGACGGACAGGTACGACGGGTGCCGTGGGTTCGGCAGCTCGTGATCGACACCGGGCGCGCGGCTCAGCGCCGCCACGCCATCCATGGTCTGTTCGAGGTCGACGTGACGTCGGCACGAGCGGCTCTGCGCCCTCATCTGTTCACCGCGTTCGTGATCCATTGCATCGCCACCGCGGTCGCCGAGGAGCCGAGTGTGCAGGCCTACCGTGACTTCCGCGGCCGGCAGATCGTCTTCGACGAGGTCGACGTCGGTCTCCCGGTCGAGGTCGACGTCGACGGCAGTCCCTTCGCGTTCACTCATGTGCTCCGCGATGCGGCCCGGCGTACGGTCGAGGATCTGCACCAGGAGATCCACGCGGTCAAGTCCGACCCGTCGCTGAGTCCGTCGGTACGCAAGGCTCCGTGGGCCCGTGGCTATCTTTTGCTGCCAGGCTTCGTCCGCGTCGCGCTGCTCGGCGGGCTGCACCGGATGCCGCATCGGCAGCGGGCCCTGGCGGGGACTGTGGGCGTGACAGCAGTCGGCATGTTCGGCGCCGGAGCCGGCTGGGGCATCGGCTTCCAGCTGCACACACTGAGCATCGTCATCGGCGGAATCGCCAAACGGCCGATCCTCTTCCAGGGCCGGCTGGTGGAGCGCGAGTTCCTGCAGCTGACCGTCAGCGCCGACCACGACGTCGTCGACGGCGCCCCTGCCGCCCGCTTCGTCGGACGGCTCCGCGAACTGCTGGTCACCGGGGACGGGATCTCGTCCCCGGTCGTCGCGAGGAGACCCGCGTGAAGCACAAACCCGTTGTCGTCGGGATCGACGGCTCACCGGCCGCCGACATGGCGGTCAAGTGGGGCGCCATGGAGGCCGCGGCGCTGCGAAGCCCGCTGCACCTCGTGAGTGTCATGACGCCAGGTGAATCGCCTGATCAGGCCGGCCACATCGTCTACGAGGCGGTAACCCAGGCGCGTGGGCTGGAGCCCGGGATCGTCATCGACTCCAGGATCCAAAGCGGCTCACCGTCGGCCGCGCTGGTGAAGGCGTCCTGCGACGCGGCCGCCGTCGTGATCGGCAGCCGCGGTCTCGGAGTCCTGATCGGCGGCCTGGTCGGCTCGACCGGCCTCGACCTCGCGGCGAACTCCCACTGCCCGGTCGTCGTCGTACGCCCCGACCTCGGAGCCCTGGCCGGCATCCGCGTCGTCATCGGGTACGACGGTTCACCGGCCAGTGACACCGCGCTCGACTACGGGCTCGACTACGCCCGACGCCACAACCTCCCCGTCCGCGTCGTCGCGGCCCAGCCCACCGGCACCGAACTCCACCGGATCACCGAGGACGAACTGCGCGAGGCAGTCCACGCACGCGGCGGCCACGACGCCGAGCTGATCCAGATCACCGGCCACCCGGCCGAGCACATCCTCCGCCTGTCCGGCGACGCAAACCTGATCGTCATCGGCGCCCGCGGCCGCGGCGGCTTCGCCGGCATGCTGATCGGCTCCGTCAGTCAGACCGTCCTCCACCACGCCGACTGCCCCGTCGCCGTCATCCCCGCCGCCGCAGCCGGAGGCTGACATGACCACGCCCGCCACTCAGATGCCGTCAGCAACCATCTGGCGTGCCATCCACTGGGGCTTCATCGCGCTGTTCGCGTCCGGCGCCGCCGTACACGTCCTCCTAGCGCTGACAACCCCGCAGTCGTACAACGGCTTCGCCGACGCGGCCTTCTTCGACTGGATCCACGACGCCTGGCAGACCATCTTCATGGCCCACCCAACCACCTGGGCCCTCCTCCTCGCCGCCACCGAGCTCACCATCGCCATCCTGCTCATCAGGCGCCCCCGCCTCGGCTACCTCACCGTCATCGCCTTCCACCTAGCCCTAATGCTCTTCGGCTGGGGCTTCTGGCTCTGGTGCATCCCGGCCCTCGCCTTCGCTGTGCCGGCCACCCGACACGAGTTCTGGGCAAGCCGCAAAACACCGATCTAGTCGTCGTCCGACTCGGTTTGCTTTGACGCCGAGATCTTGTTGGACGCTCGGGCGTCCACGAAGACAGGCGTGATTGTCACTCCCTTCTTCTCCGCAATCGCAGCGCACGTCTTGCGGACGCGGTCGAGACGCTCATCGCCGAAGTCCTGGTCCGTAAAGCCAACGCACAGGTAGTACCCGAAGTCGATCTGCTCCGACTCCAGGTACTGCGGCAGCTGCTTCGACGCACCCGTGAAGAACCCGCTGGACTTGATGAGCTTCACCTCGGTGAGCGCGCGCCGCTGCCAGCCAGCGGAGAACTTGAAGTCAACAGGTCCGCGTCCGATGTTCACTTCCCGTGACAGGTCGACGCCAGCTGCCTGGCACTGGGTCTGCCACATCATGGACGCGATGGCCTGGACGATCTTTTCCTGCCGGGGGCGGGTGAAGCCCTCGTTCCACAGGACTTTCCAGAGGTCCGTCTCCTCGACCGCGTGCTTGAACCCGTTCATGAGGCCGCCGACCCACGAGTAGAAGCCGTCCACCGATTCGGGCGCCTTCAGCAACGGAGCACTTCCGGCGGCATCGCGGCCGACCTCAGCCCAACCAACCAGCAGGTGTTGGTCGGTAACCACGTTGTACGGAAGGTGGTCCTCGTCTGCCACCTTGTCGACATACGCCAGCGCGAGGTTCGGACGTGCCCGCGCGACCTTGCGCCCGGCTGCCGCCTTCTCCGCCTTCGTCAGGCTGAGGCTCAAGTCGTAGTTGAGGTCGAACCGCAGCGTGCTGGCCTCGTTCAGTTCGGCCCACGACCAGAAGCCGTCCGGCGTGACTCGCGGGATGTCCTTGAGGAACCTGTCCGGGCAGAGCAGCACGCCGCCCTTGAACGCCGGGCTGCTGGGAAGTTCTACCCGGCCGTCGTCCCATCGGCCCGACTGCCTGCTCCAACGCCGATGCTTCACCAAGACCGGCTCCGTCGCGATGCCGTGCCGCTCAACCACCTGTTGGGTGTAGGTGATGAAGCGCTCCTTGGTGATGTTGCAGAACATGTCACTGATGCGATCGACACCGAGGCCGTCGCAGAACAGCACGAAGACCTCGACGTATCGCAGCGTGTCCACGTTGTCGCGGCGGAGGAGATCGAGGGCGTCGGCCATCCGGTCTGCGAACTCCCCCGCCGTACCGGAGCCCTCGGGATGTCCCATCGACAGACCGAAGGCGAACTCCTTCGGCTCAGGGAAGGTGAGCATCTGCAACGCCTTCCGCCAGTGGGGCGAACTCCGGTCCCCGTCGGCAAGCCGTACGAACCCAAGCGCGAGCGAGAAGAACTCGACCAGGTCCTGGTGGCAGGCCGACCAGAACGGATCGGCATCCTCGAAGACGAGAAACGGATCGACGTACAGGGGCGTGTCCTCGATGACTTCGAGGTCGAACCAGTCGTCGTTGCTGAACCTCTGGGCGATATTGAACTGCTGGGTGAACCGCATGCTTCCCCGTGATGCTGATCGAGCTGACGGCCGAGACCGTCGCTCGACTTATCCACAAGTGTGCCCGCGGACCGTGACAATATTGGAATCGACGCGCCGACACGCATCCCACACTTCACGAGACAACCATGCAGTCCAATAGGCCCGAGGGGCGATCGAGGCCATGGTCGACTCAGATGAAGATGATTTGGGCGCCGTCGGTCTTTTCGATGAAGTCGGCGGCGCTGATGATTCCTTCGACGTCGTCGGAGAGGTCGGACTCGTCGAGGTGCATCATGTCGGCCGACATGCGGCAGGCCCAGAGGTGGCCGCCGGAGGCGACGATCTGCTCGAGGAAGTCCGGTACGTCGGGGACGCCGATGTCCTCGATCTGTTTCTTCATCTGGTGGGTGGCCATCGCGGTCATCCCGGGCAGGCCGCCCAGGCCCTGGGGCAGATGCGTCGCGGTGTTGCCGAGCATCGTGAACTTCAGGTCGTGCATCCGCGACTTAGTGATCATGTCGAAGCCCCAGAATGTGAAGAACAGATGGGTCTCCACGCCCTCGCCGAGGGCCGCGTTCGCCAGGATCAGGCCCGGGTAGGCCATGTCCAGGTTGCCCTTCGAGCAGATGATGGCCAGCTTGCGGCCTTGCGTTGCCTCGTCGCCGAAGTCGGGGACGACCAGCGGGACTGTGGTGGTCATGTCGGTGCCTTCTCTCTCACACGCAACCACGGGGCTTCGGCAGGCCGGCGACGTACGCCATCTTCTTGGCCGGCTTGCCCGGAAACAGGACGAACAGTTGCTTGATCGGGATGCCTGCCAGTGTGGACACCCGGCGCAGCGTGGCGGTCTCGCCGTGCTTCGGGTAGTCCTGCCGCAGGAACCAGATCGCCTTCCAGTGCTCGTCGGTCAGCTCGATCCCGATCTTGGCCGCGAGCTGAACGCCGAGTTCTTCGTTCCACTCGTCGTACTCGGTGAGGAAACCTTCGGAATCGACGTGAACGGTGGTCATGGTCGGACCTCCTCGTCCGGTCGGTGTTTGCCCTTCATGGACATCAGGGTCGGCACGGGCAGCCGCCGGCCCGGGAGCAGCATGTGCCAGTAGATCCAGCGGAAAGCGAGCTTTCCCCAGTGATTCGCCCTGGTTTCGTGGAGCAACGACAGCGGTCCGAAGCGCCCCAGCGGGAAGCGGCCCGGCAGGGGTTCGGTGTCGTAGTTGAAGTCGATCAGCAGCGCCTTGCCGCCGCCGGTCTCGACGAAGCAGTTCGCGTGCCCGTCGAACCGGCCGGTCATCGCGCAGCCTTCGACGTACCGACAGAAGTTGTCGACGAAGATCTCGCTCGAGAAGTGCGCCACCGAGCCGGCCTTCGAGGTCGGCAGATCGTTGGCGTCGCCAATGGCGAAGATCTCGGCGTGCGCGAGCGACTGCAGGGTGTGCTTGTCGACCGGTACGTAGTTCAGCTCGTCACCGAGGCCGGAGGCGGCGACGAAGTCGGCGCCCATGTTCAGCGGCACGGTGATCAGCAGGTCGTAGCCGATCTCGCGCTCGTCGTAGCTGACCAGCGTCTTGCGCTCCGCGTCGACCCGCTCGACCAGGAAGTCGGTCTCGACCGCGATCTTGCGCTCGTCGAGCAGCCGGCCCAGGTACCGCGAGGCGATCGGCTTGGTGAACGCGCCGTCCAGCGGCGTCACATAGACGAGCTCGACCTGGTCCCGCATGCCCCGGCGGCGGAAGAACTCCTCGGTCAGGAAGGTGAACTCCAGCGGAGCCACCGGACACTTGATCGGCTGGTCGACCACATGCACGACGACTCGACCACCGGTGAAGCCCTGCAGCGCATCGCGCAGGGCGAAGGCGCCGTCGTAGGTGTAGAAGTCATGGATGCTGCGGCGCCACTCCGGACCGAGCATGCCGGGCGTCTCGTCCGGCCTCGAGCTGGTGCCGGTGGCGATCACGAGGTAGTCGTAACGAAGCACGTCGCCGTCGGTGAGCCGTACCTGCTTGGCTTCCGGATCGACCTTCGCGATCTCGCCCCGCAACAACAGGATCCCGTTCCGCAGTACCTTCCGGCGCGGCTCGAGCAGATGCTTCTCGTCGCCGCCGAACGGTACGAACAGCAAACCGGGCTGGTATACGTGGTGGCTGTCGCGATCGACCACCGTGATCCGCCACTCGTCGAGCGGCAGCCGGCGCCGTAGCTTGTTGGCCACCGTCGTCCCGGCGGTGCCGCCACCGAGGATCACCAACCGTCTCATGCTCTTGTCCTTTCAGGCCCGGCCCGGCCAGGTGCACCGGGCCGGGCCGGTGGAGGGTCAGTCGGTGTGCTCGATCGTGATGGTGCGGGTCTCGGCAGGCTTCGCCGAGATCGGCACGGTCACCTCGAGGATCCCGGCCGCGTACTTCGCGACGACCTTCTTCTCGTCGGCTCCGTCCGGCAGCAGCACCCGGCGGGTGAGCGTGCCGTAGTGGAACTCCGAGCGGGCTCCGTCGCGCTCTTCCTGTTGACGAGTCGCCGAGATGGTCAGCATCCCGTTCGCGACCTCGACCTTGATGTCCTTCTCCGGATCCAGACCGGGCAGCTCAGCCCGCACGATGTACTTGTCGTCGTTGGTGAACTCCTCGATCCGGACCCCGCGCATCGTCGCCGGAACCGTGAACAGACTCGGCAAACCCTCTGCCCAGTCGAACAGGTCCGCGAACTGATGCCGGTCGTTCCGCCTCTGCAGCGTCCCCATGGTGTCTCCTTCCTGTTGTCCTTCCACTTCCACCTCAGCGCGCGACACGTCTGGACAGCAGGGCCCTCCGCACCCTGCTCCCCTGACTTTCGGCCCTGCCAGGGCGCCGATCGGTCCGAGCACGCTGGGGCTGGGAGGGAGCGCGACCGATGCGAGCGGTGCGGCCGGTGCATGGCACGACTCGACCGGCCTGGTACCGCCGGGCCTGGTCAGCTGTGTCGTTGCTGATCCTGTTCGCACTCGTCGAGTACGTCGTACTCCCGAAGCTCGCCCTTGCCCGCGAGTCCCTCGATCGCGTCACCCGGCTCAATCCGCTGTGGGTCATCGCCGCAGCGATGCTCGAGGCCGCGAGCCTGGTCAGCTACTCGCTGTTCAGCCGCGCGCTGCTCGCCGCCAGCCAGGTCCGGTTCTCCTGGATCCTTCGCTCCGACCTGACCGGGTACGGCGTGAGCCATGTCGTACCGGGTGGTGCCGCCACGGCGACCGCACTTCGCTTCCGGCTGCTCGCCAACGGCGGAGCCCGGCCGACCGACGTCACGGCGACCATCACGGCCGAAGCCATCGGGTCGCAGCTCGCGCTGGTTCTCCTGGCCTGGCTGACGTCGATCCCAGCCTTGTTCCTGCGGCAGGCGACGCCGGCGTACCTGGCCATGTTCGTCATCGGCCTGATCGCGGTGGCCTGCGGCGTCCTCGCCGTCCGCGAACGTTCAGCCCTCGAACGGTTCGCCGCGGCCGCGCTCCGTGCCGCTCTGCACCGCCTCCCGCACCGCGTCCGTCCATGGCTCGCAACGGTGGCCCAGCGTCTTCACGACCTCCTGGGCGAGCACGAGGTACGGAAGGCGTTCCTGATCTGGGCAACGCTGAACTGGCTTCTCGACGCCGCGGTTCTCTGGACGTTCCTCGCCGCGTACGGCGAACCGATCGGCCCGGTACCCGTGCTGCTCGCGTACTGCGCCGCGAACCTCGCGGCCGTCGTACCGCTCACCCCCGGCGGCATCGCGGTCGTCGAAGGAATCGCGATCTCGGCTCTCATCGGTTTCGGCGTTCCGGGGCAGGTGGCAGTGCTCGCGGTCCTGTCGTGGCGCCTGATCCAGTTCTGGGCGCCGGTCCCGGTCGCCGGCTTGTGCTATCTGAGCCTGCGTGCCGAGAGCGGCTTCTTGGCTAGGCGGTAGGCGATCAGCAGGCTCAGCAAGGCGATCGTTCCGCCGGCGAACCCGTCGAAGATGTAGTGGTTGGCCGTCAGCACGATCGCGGCGAACATCAGGACCGGCATCAGCCAGCCGAACAAACGAATGCTCCAGTGGGTGCCCAGACTCGCCACCGCGATCCCCATCAGCAGGTTCCAGCCGAAGTGCAGGCTCGGTACGGCGGCGTACTGGTTGACGAAAGCGGGCGGTTGCAGCACGCGGTACGCCGAGGTGTGCTCGGTGACCGTGTCCACGAACCCGTACGCGGTGAAGAACCTCGGCGGCGCGACCGGGAACAACGCGAAGACGACCAGACCTAGCGCGCCGGACAGCAGCATCGCGTTGCGGAACACGCGGTACGCCTCGCGGTGGCGGATCAGCAACCAGAGCAGTGTCGTGAGCAGCACCGGCCAGTGACCGAAGATGTAGATGTCGCCGAGAATCTCGACCAGCCAGCCGTGCCCGGCGACCGTCCGTTGCAGTTCCGGCTCGACGAACACCCCGGCCGACCGCTCCCAGGACACGACGTGTTCGGCGTTGCGGTAGGCGATGTCGATCCGCGTCGTGATCAGACCGCGAACCCCGAAGTACGCCACGATCGCCGTCGCGATCACGCACAGCTCGCGGACGATCTGCTGGGTCCGGTGCGGCGCTCGCACCACTGGTGTCTCGCTTCCGGCGACCATGGCCCACCTCCTGCCCACCACGCTCGCAATCGGAGGGCTGAGCCGCCCAGGGCCGTACCACCCGTACTGGCCGGGACGAAGGTCCGGACCGCGTCGAGGTGCGGGGCTTGAACCGGGCGGTTATGGTCCATTCATCGGATTCGCCGGTAGGGCGCGCCGCACCGCGCCGGACCGGAGGCCCCCGGAAGGACCCCCTCATGCTCTTGGGCCGGAAACACCTCGTGCGGCCGATGCACCGCATCCACACCATCGCGCGGCACCGCGGCGTGCGCGTCGCCGCGCTGATCGCCGCGGTCGCGCTGTCGCTGTGGAACGTCGACCGCGTTCCACACACCGCGCTGCTTCCGGCTGCGCTCGGCCTGTTGCCGTTCGCGATCGGCAAGTACATCCTGTGCCCGCTGCGCTGGCACGCGATCTCGACCAGTGGCCGGACCCGGCGCTGGCACCTGCGGGCGTACGCCGAGAGCGAGATCCTCGGTCTGGTCACACCTTGGCACGCGGGCGCCGACCTGTGGCGCGTGCACCGGCTCGAGACCATCGACGTACGGCGGTCCAGCGCAGTCGCCGAGGTCGCGCTGGACCGTTTCATCGGCGCCGTCGGGCTGATCGCCGCCGTCGTGGTCACCGGCGTCACCCTGCCGGGGACAGTCCTGGCGATCGCGCTCGGCGCTGCCGCACTGGTGCTCGTGGCAGCCCTCGTCGTCCGTCGTCGCCGGCCCTTCCTCGCGGGTCGTTGGCCGTGGCCGTCGCCGAAGGTCTTCGCCTTTGGGATGCTGATGTCGATCGGCTACCAGGCGACGATCCTCGGCCTGCTCATCGGAGCCATCGACGCGGTCGGCGGACCGGTGCCCGGGCTGCAGCTCGTCGCGGTCTTCGGCGCGAGCCAGATCGCCGGTGTGCTGCCCGGCGTGCACGGCGCGAGCCCCCGCGACGGCGCCTTGGTGGCGGGGCTCGCCGCGATCGGTGTCTCGTGGCGGGAGGCCTTCGGAGCAGTGGCGCTGACCGCGTTGCTGTACTGGATCCCAGCCCTCCTGATCGGCGGCACGTTCCTCTTCCTGCGCTGGCGGGGCTGGTTCACCGAGCGGCGGCCGGCGGCGGCATGAGCGGCCCACTCCTCGTCGCGCACCGTGCCGGCAACGATCCCGGCACCTTGCGAGCCGCTCTCGAGCTCGGCGCGGACCTGGTCGAGGCCGACATCCACGCCTATCGCGGCCGGCTGGAAGTGCGTCATCGCAAGACGCTCGGGCCGTGGTGGCTGTGGGACCGGGGTGAGTTCGCCCGGCGCCGCGATGCAGAGGTGTTCGAGGTCGACCAGTTGCTGGCTGCCGCGGGCGGTGATCCACGGTTGATGCTCGATCTCAAAGGCATCCATCCACGTCTGGCGCCGCGGCTCGCGCGCGCCCTGACAGCCGTGCCGGACCTGAGGGTGACCATCTGTACCCAGCACTGGTGGATGCTCGCCGCGTTCCAGGACGCCGCGAACGTCCGGCTGGTGCTGTCCGCCGGGAGCCGGCGCGGCCTGCGGCGCCTGCGTTCCCGTCTGCGGCGACGGCCGGCGTACGGCGCCTGCGTCCATCGACGGCTGCTCACGCCCGAGACCGTCACCGAACTCCGGCGGTCCACGGACGTCGTGTTCACCTGGCCTGTCGACACCGCGGCTGACATTGCCGACGCGCGCCGCCTCGGCGTCGACGCGGTGATCGGCAAGGACCTCGGAGTACTGCGGCCCTGACCGGCTGAACGACCTGTCCGAAGCGGGGCCAACGGCCCATGCGCGGACTCGGGTGCCGGGCAATGCTCGAACCGAGGACGGCGTCGTCCCGTGCGGCTGCCGCCCCGTTGGCCCAGCGAAGGGAGTCGTCATGTCCAAGTCATCGACCCAGAGCCCCCCGGTTCGCCGGGCGTCGGCCACTTCGGGCGGTTGGTTCGTCTGGATGGTCGGGTTGTGGGTGACGTTCTTCGTCCTGCTCAACGCCGGCCGGCTGGACGACGTCGCGGCCTGGATCCGCGACCTGCCGATCCTGCTCGAGATCCTCGCCTGGGTGGTGTTCTTCCCTTGGGTCCTGGGCATGGCCGTCTGGACCAGCGACTGGTCCGAGGGCCTCCGGATGACCCTGGTGGTGCTGTTCGCCATCGTCTGGATCCTGGTCTCGATCCCCCGGGCCAAGCCGGTCGGCCAGAGGTGAGTGCGATGAAGCTACGTCTCCGTGACGTCGTGGCGATGCTGCTGGTCGTCGCCGTCCTGGTTCCGTATGTCGGCTACCTCGTGAACGGTGAGATGCCGCTGATCGGCGACTCGAGCGCAATGGCGTCCACCGGCCTGCTGCTCGGCGTACTCGCGTTCGTGGTGATCCGCGGTGGCGGACGCCCTCCGCGGCTCGGGCGCGCCGAAAGCGGATCGGTGGGGCTGGCCGCGGCGCTGTACGTGCTGACGATCGCGCTGTCGGAGACAGCCGCCGCCGAACTGTTGCTCGCCGCCTTCATCTGCAGCCTGCTGCTGATCTTCGCCCTGGACCTGCTCGACCGCGGCGGCCCGCACCGCGACACCACACCCCTCCGATGACCGTTCAGGTCACGACACCGCGCGGTCTGTCTCCCCGGCAGGCCGCGCTCGCGCTGGCCGAGCACGGGCCGAACACGATTCCAGCGCCCCGGCCGCCGTCGGCCTGGCGACGCGTCCTCGCGCAACTGCGGGACCCGATGATCCTGCTGCTCATCGCGGCCGCGGTGCTCACGGCCGGTCTGCACGACCTGACGGACCTGACCGTGATCCTGGTGGTCGTCATCCTCAACACGACGGTCGGCGTCGTCCAGGAGATCCGCGCCGAGCACGCGCTGGCCGCTCTCAACCGGCTGGCGGCGCCACACGCGACAGTACGGCGTGCCGACCGGACGATGGTCATCCCCTCGGCCGAGGTCGTGCCAGACGACGTAGTACTGCTCCAGGCCGGCGACGTCGTACCGGCCGACCTCCGGCTCTTCGACGCGATCCGGCTCCAGGCGGACGAGTCCGCACTCACCGGTGAATCCGTTCCGATCGAGAAGGAACCGACGGACGAGCTGTACGCCGGTACCGTCGTCACCCGCGGTCGCGGAGCCGGCGTCGTGACCCGGACCGCAACGCGCAGCGCGCTCGGCAAGATCGCTCTGCTGCTGTCGAACCAGCGTCCGCGCGCCACCCCGCTCCAGCGCCGGCTGGCCGCGCTCAGCCGGGGCTTGAGCATCGCGGCCGTCGCGCTGTCCGCGATCGTCGCCGTCGCCGGCCTGATCCGCGGTCTGCCGTTGCCGTCGATGGTCGTCACAGCGGTCAGCCTCACGGTGGCCGCCGTACCCGAGTCGCTGCCCGCGGTCGTCACACTCGCACTGGCCATCGGCGCGCACCGGATGGCGCAGCGCGCTGCCGTGGTCCGCAAGCTTCCCGCGGTCGAGACCCTCGGCGCGGTGACCATCCTGGCGACCGACAAGACCGGCACCCTCACCGAGGGCATCATGCAGGCCGAGCGGCTCTGGACCGAGTCGGGTCAGGCGACCGCCGCCGGATCTGGCTACGACCCGGCCGGAACGCTCGGACCGGACGCCGGCTCCCCGGCCGTACGGCGTCTGCTGCGCGACGTTGCCCTATGCAACGATGCCGCGCTCCGGCCGCCCACCGGGGACGACCCCGTCTGGCGGCCGATCGGCGATCCGACCGAGGCGGCCCTGCTCACTCTGGCCCACCGCGGTGGAGTCGATCCCGACGAGTTCGGCTCGGCCTGCCCGCGGCGGCACGAAGTACCTTTCGACAGCAGCCGCAGGCGGATGACCACGTTCCACGAGCAACCCGGTTGTGACGACCTGCTGGTGATCGGCAAGGGTGCGCCCGAGGTGATGCTGACCCCCGAGGTCACGTCGTACGGCGACCTCGACCAGGCGAAGGCGGAGGCCGCAGACCTGTCGGCGGCCGGGTTCCGCGTCCTGGCCGTTGCCGACAAGCTCCTGCCGCCGGGCGCGTCCCGGACCGAGAACGGGCTGCACCTGGCCGGCCTGGTCGCGATCACTGATCCCGTCCGGCCCAACGCCGCGCAGGTGATCGCGTCGTTCGACCGGGCCGGCGTCGGCGTGCTGCTGATCACCGGGGACGCCCCGGGCACCGCGCTCGCCGTCGCGGAGCGGATCGGCCTGCACGACGAACAGGTGATCACCGGCGCGGACCTCGACCACGGGACCGATCCGACCACCGGCCATGTGTTCGCGCGGATCCGGCCCGAGCAGAAGCTCGACATCGTGGGCGCCTGGCAGGCCGACGGTCACGTCGTCGCGATGACCGGCGACGGCGTCAACGACGCCCCGGCGCTGCGCCGGGCCGACATCGGCGTCGCGATGGGCCGCGGCGGAACCGAGGTGGCACGGCAGGCCGCCGATCTCGTCCTCACCGACGACGATCTCGGCACGGTCGAGGCCGCGATCGAGGAAGGCCGACGGATCTACACCAACATCCGCACCTTCCTGCGCTACGCGCTCAGCGGCGGGCTCGCCGAGATCCTGGTGATGCTGATCGGTCCGTTGCTGGGCTTCGCCGTACCGCTGCTTCCCGGCCAGATCCTCTGGATCAACATGCTCACCCACGGGCTGCCCGGCGTCGCCATCGGCGCCGAGCCGGCCGACCCGGGAGCGATGCGGCACCCGCCCCGCTCGCCGCAGGAACAGATCCTCGGTGCGGGCCTGTGGCAACGGATCGCCGTGACCGGCACCATGATCGGAGCCGTCACCCTCGTCGCCGCCTCCTGGGCACACCACACCGGCGCGCCCTGGCAGACCATGGCCTACCTCGTCCTCGGCCTGTCCCAACTCGGCGTCGCCCTCGCCCTGCGCCGTCCCCGCGTCGCCGGCACCCGCCGGCTCCGGTTCCTCGACACCGCCATAGCCGGCGCCCTCGCACTGCAGGTCCTCCCGGTCTTCGTCGGACCACTACGCAGCCTGCTGGGCCTGACGGTGCTGTCCCCCGCGGACCTGCTCATCGCGTTCGCGCTCGCCGCCGTACCCGCCCTCACGATCGTCACCAGACACCGCAAGCCGACCGACTGACCTCAGCCGGCACGGTACAGCGAGCCGCCGCCGGAGATGGCGATCGCGGTGACCTTGCCGCCGACGTTCAGCGTGACGATGAACGTCGTACCGGAGTAGCGGGCGGTGTACGTGACCGATCCGGACGCGCGGACCGGTACGACGAACGACAGGATCGACGCTGTCCTGCCGGAGCGCGCCATCATGATCGTCGGCGCCGACTTGCGAACGTTGCTGGTCGGGTAGGTCCAGCCCTGGATCGGACTGGTCTGCCCCTGCTTCACGAGGATCGCCCCGGCCGGCAATGCCTGCTGGAACGGGACCCGGAAGACGACCGTTCGAGTCGCGTCACCCGGCGCTGCCGCTACCGCGGTGGTCCGGGAGTACGCGGTCGCGCGCTGGTCCGACGGCAGGTGCCACAACGTCTGGAACGCCTGCGCCGTCTTCGCGGAGCCCCTGTCCCAGGTCACGATCAGGTCCGGGTCGTTCAGCACGAGGACCGAGCGGTCGCGGGTGATGCCGCTCGCGGGGGGCGTCCGAGAACGCGTACGCCTCGGAATTCGTGTTCACGGAGTAGCTCGTCAGCTTCGTGGCGGGGTTGACGTCGGTGGACATCGGGGTCGTCAACACACTGTGCGCACTCGGGCTGACCGTCCAGGTGCGCCACACACCGGCGGAGTAGGCCGCATATCCACCGTTGATGATGATGTCCCTGCCGCGGGCCGAGTACGTGATGCTCATGTGGTCGCTGTGCCCGTGATACGCCCGCGCCGGCCCGAACCTGATGCTGTACGCCGACTCGCCCGTGAAGCCCCTGGCGGGATCGGATCCCCAGCCGGTGCGGCCGAAGACATAGCCTGCCGTGTAGACCCCGACCCGCCACGGCGGCACGGTGCCTCTCGTGCCGAGTGAACCGGCGTACTCCATCGGCGTTCCCGGCCACGGGTACGTCGCTTGCAGCTCGGTGTCACCGATCTGCGGCAGCTTGCCGAGCGAGTTCGTCGCCAGGGCCAGCCATTTTCCGAGCAGCGCCCGCCGGGTCGCCATCGTCGTACCGGGGTCGACGCCGCCGTTCTGCAGCACGGTGATGGCCCGGCCCCAGAGCGAGTAGTTGAAGGAGGCGTAGCCGGAGGACTGCTCGTTCGTCGAACCCTGCGCGTCGATCGACGTGGTGATACCGGCCGCCAGACGCTGGACGGCAAGATTCCTGTAGTCGCTCCGGTTGAGTGTCACGCCGACACCGAACAACGCGATGCTCTCGTCGGTGCCGTGGTTCCAGGCCCCGCTCCAGTAGTTGGTCAGGAAGCGGGCGCGGCTCAGCAGCGCCGTGTCGATCCATTCGTAGTGCGCCGGCAGCGTCGTCACCTGCAGACCGGACAGCACCGCTTGCCGCAGGCAAATAAGCACGTTGGTCCGGTGCATGGTCGATTCCCAGGCGCCGACATTGCTCTTCCAGGAGTACGGGTTGTCGCGGTACCAGTCGTACGCGATCGTGTCCACCCTGGCCAGCGCGGTCAGATCACCCTTGCCGGCGGCGATGATTCCCTGGCCGAGCCAGCGCAGCGAGTGGAACCACATGTACCAGCTCGCGTTCTTGTACGGATTCGCCGCCCAGTTGATGTTCCCGCCGCCGTTGCCCACCGTGGTCGGTGCGTACGGCGCCCAGGTGAACTGGTCGCGGTAGAGATTCGCCAGCGGGTTCTGGGCATCCAGCCCACTGAAACCCGGGCACGCATAGAACAGCGCCGCCAGGCTCTGCACCGGCTGCTTGCCGATGTCCGTCGCCGGTGGCGCGGTCGGCGGTACGACGTTGGTCGCACCCGGCACGAACTGCGCCTCCCACGGATCCGCCGGCGCCGGCACGATCGTGATCCCCGGTCCTGCCGCCGGCCCTCGAGTCGTTCCCGTCGCCGTCCCGGTTGCGCCGAGCAACACGACGGCGAGGCCGACTGTCACAGCGGCCGTTCGATTGAATCGCATCAGTCTCCCCCTCTGTGCACTGCCGCCGAACGGCGGCGGTGCAATCGAGGGTCCGGCTGATCATCGACGCTCCCCAGAGACCTACGTCCCGATCAGAGCGGGACGGTCGTCAACTGTGCAGGCGGACGTGCTGGTGCGTGATCGCTTCGATGTCGGATGCGGCGGTGTGGAGCAACTGGTGGGCGAGGTCCGACAGCGCGCGGGCGACGGCCAGTTCGTCGCCGATCTCGGCGATCTCGCTGTCGTCGGGGTTGCGGTGTGCGGCGCCGCGGCCGATCAGGTTGGTCTTGTCATTGGTGTGCAGCCGTGCCTCGGCGTGCGTGATCCGGTCGTCCTCGTGCTCGTCGACGAAGACGTCGACGCGCCAGCGCCGGCTCGTGATTCTCGTGGTCATGGTCTCGTCCTTCCGCCCTGGGCATTCCGCTCTTGAGGCCATCGTCGGAAACCGGCCGCGCAGCTACCAGGGCCGTCCGGTCCACCGGGCCCGGGAACTTCTGCCCTGTCGGGCGAACGAGGGACGGCGTGTGCTGGAGGTGTGAGAAAGGAGTCGGCCATGAGCGACCTCGAGAAGGGCCGCGTCCAGCGAGACGCCCGACGTACCGTTGCCAGCCGCCGCTCCCGCGGTTCGACCAACCCGGAGCAGGCGATCCTCAGCCACCTCGGCATCGAGCTCTACAAGGAGCACCACCGCGCCGAGCATCCGCCGGAGAAGGCCTCCGCCACCGACAACGGGCCGACGACGAATCCACCGATCGGTGACTTCAGCCCTGATCGAGGAGCGTCAGATGACTGAACGCAAGTCCGATACCGACACCGAGAACGCACCGTGGTGGAGCCGTCCGGCGCGGATCGCGATCCGGGTCATCGCGATCGCCGTGGTCGCAGCCTTCGTGACGCTGACCGTCGTACGCCTGCTGACCTTCTAGGCCACGGGGATGCGGGCTCGGGAGGCGGCCGGGTTGCGGAGCTTCAAGAGCGGTACGCCGATGCCGTAGGTGAGGAACTGGTCCTCGGGGAAGATCTCGACGATGCAGCAGTCCGCGAGTCGTTCAGCCGGAACGAGCCTGGCCAGTGCCGGCGGCAGCGAGCCGACGGCGGGCCGACCGGCCGGATGCACCACCGCCCGGGCATGGAAGCTGATCGTGGCCGGAGGAATCGGGAACAGCAAGGACAGCAACCCGCCTCGCCGGACCGGGACCGTCATCGCTACCTGGTCGGTTGCCGGGATGTGCAGCGCTTTCCAGCTCGTCGGCGCGACTGCGACGTACAGCCTGCCGTGGCCGGCGGTGTACACCACGCCACTCGACCGCGGCTGACCATTCGGGCTGACGTAGCTCAGAACTGCGAACGATGCCCTGGTGAGCTGGTTCCAGATCTGGTTCCGGGTCGGGCTCTGCGTCTGCTTCATCGTTTCTCCTCAACGGCACGATCCGGTCGGCGCACTGCTCGGCGTCGGACTCGGACTGGGCGGTGATCAGTACGGCGGCACCGCGCTCGGCTGCTTCGTGGAGCACGGCCGGGACGACGCTGCGAGCGTCGTCGTCCAGCTCGGTCATCGGGTCGTCCATGACGACCAGTTCCGGTTCGTGCATGAGCGCCTGGACGATGCCCAGTCGGCGCAGCTGCCCACGGCACAGCGTGGCCATCGGACGATCCAGCTCCAGACCAAGCCGGTCGGCCAGCTGGTGCGCGTACGCCGTACCGCAGCCACGAACCGCAGCGCAGATGTCCAGCACGTCGCGCGAAGTCAGCGAACCCATCGTCTCCAGGTCCTTCACCAGATATCCGATCCGCCCCTTCAGGTCGGCCGTGATCGGGTCGGCGCCCAGAACCTGCACCGATCCTGCGGACGTCAGCTCACCGACGACCACCCGGCTGATCGTGCTCTTGCCGGACCCGTTCGGACCGGCCAGGACGACAACCTCGCCGTACCGCACGACCAGATCCGTGAACCGCACGCCGTACGCCGACACGCCGGTCAACCGCACTGCCTCGTCCAACCGCTCCACCGTGCTCATCACAGCCTCCATTCGATTGGTTCGAGTCTCTGTCGCGGAGTGTGAGCCGGACCACGGTCGTGAGCCCCGTCTCCGGCCGACACAGGACCCCGGCCGACAGGTCCACCCGGCGACCCGCCGTGGGTCCTTCGGCGCACGCGGTCGGGACCAGTGGCCCTCGCTCGGCAGGACCTGGGCCGCGCGACCCTGATCAACCAGGTCCGACGGCTCTGCGACTCGACGCGGGTCGTGGCCACGATGAAAGCAAGAGCACTTGATCGTCTGCGCCGGACGCGACGAAACGACGATCGATGTGCGTGCTCGTTCTCCCACAGAAGGAGGAATGATGACCGTCAAGGTTCTCGTCGCCTACGCCACCAAGATGGGTTCGACCGCGAGCATCGCGGCCGCCATCGGCTCGGAACTCCGCGACGCCGGCTGCGAGGTCGACGTCCATGAACTCGGCGCCGTCCAGGCGGTGTCGCCGTACGACGCCGTCGTGCTGGGAAGCGCGATCTACCGGCGCCGCTGGCTGCCGGAGGCGGTCCGTTTCCTCCGCCGGCACGAACGCCAACTGAGCGCCCGTCCGCTCTGGCTCTTCCACTCCGGCCCACTGGGCGCCGCCCGGAACCAGGATCAAACCGTCCCGTCCGACGTCGCCCGCTTGGTCCGTCTGATCGGGGCAGCAGCCCCGGTCAAGACCCTCGCCGGTGAGCTCCAGGCCGACGCGGTCACGCATCACCGCGACCTCGAACGCCTGGTCGGCGACTCCCGCAACTGGCAAGAGATCCGGGCCTGGTCCCGCGAGATCGCCGCCGCGCTGCTCACCAGCAGCCCCATGCTCGACCGCTAGACCGAGGAGGAAGTCATGTCCCGGAAGGTGCTGGTCGCCTATGCCAGCAAGATGGGCGCGACGGCGGAGATCGCGAAAGGAATCGGCGCCGAGATCCGGCAGCACAGGCACCTGGTGGACGTTCGCGAGGTGACGCAGGTTCGCTCGATCGCGGGGTACGACGCAGTCGTACTCGGCAGTGCGATCTACGCGGGGCGGTGGCGCTCCGAAGCCGTCCACTTCCTGCACAAGCACACCGCCGCGCTGCACGACCGGCAGGTGTGGCTGTTCCACAGCGGACCGATCGGACCACACGCCGACCGGCCGCAGGGGATGCCGCGCAAAGTTCGGCTACTAGCCGATCGCATCGGCGCCGGCCCGGCAACGACCTTCGCCGGCCGACTCGACCCCGAGACCGCGAAGGGCTTCCTCGCACGCCGCATGGCCGTCACCGAACTCGGAGGCGACGCCCGCGACTGGGACCGGATCGGCGCCTGGGCCCAGGACGTTGCGGACGCCATCACCTCGGCCGAGGTCGGCGCCTGGTCCCGGCCGGAACCGGAGACACTCCCATGAGCTTCAATCTCGCCACCATCCTGTCCGAATCGGCGCGTACGCATGCCGGCAAGATCGCCGTGATCAGCGGCGACTTCCGGATGACATACGCCGAACTCGACGCGGCCTCCGACCGGTTCGCCGCCGGGCTCCGCGCCCGGGACATCCACCCCGGGGACTCCGTCGGCCTCCAGTTGCCTAACCTGCCGCAGTTCGTCATCGCGTACTTCGGGTTGCTGAAGGCGGGCGCGATCACTGTGCCGATGAACGTTCTCTACAAGGCCGACGAGGTCGCATACATCCTCCGCGACGCGCAAGCGCGGATGCTGATCACCTGGGCCGGAGTGGCCGAAGAGGCAGCGAAAGGCGCGGCAGAGGCGGGCGTCTACGACCTCGTGACGGTGACAACTCCCGGACTCCCCCAGCCGGCCTTCGGTACGTCCTTCGAGCAACTGCTGATCGACGCGCCGAGCACACCTGAGCTGTATCAGTCCGACCCCGGTGACACCGCCGTGATCGTGTACACCTCGGGCACCACGGGTCGCCCGAAAGGCGCCGAGCTCACGCACTTCCAGCTGTTCATGAACGCAGACACCCCGGGCCGGCTGTTCGGGGTCCAGGACGACGACGTCATCCTCGTCGTACTGCCGATGTTCCACGTCTTCGCGCTGTCGAGCATTCTCGACGTGTGCGTCCGGTTCGCGGCGACGATGACGCTCGTACCGCGTTTCGATCCGGGGACCGTGCTGACGACCATCGAGCGCGACCACGTCACGGTGTTCGAAGGTGTGCCGACGATGTACATCGCGCTGCTCGCCCACCCGGACCTCGGCCGGTACGACGTGTCGTCGTTGCGCGTCGGCGTCTCCGGCGGAGCGCCGATCCCGGCCAGCGTGATCGACAACTTCGAACGGCGCTTCGGGATCGTGATCCTGGAGGGCTACGGACTGTCGGAGACCGCGTCCACCACCACCTTCAACATCAGCGCCGACGACCGCCGGGTCTACAGCGTCGGACGGCCCATCTGGGGCGTCCAGGTGCAGATCTGGGACGACAAGGGCAGCGTGCTCCCGCCGGGCGCGACCAACATCGGCGAACTGATGGTCCGCGGCGTGAACGTGATGCGCGGGTACCGCGGTGATCCGGAGGCGTCGGCCAAAGCCTTCACCCGCGGCTGGTTCCACACCGGGGACCTGGGCTACGTGGACGAGGACGGCTACTTCTTCATCGTCGACCGCAAGAAGGAACTGATCATCCGCGGCGGGTACAACGTCTATCCGCGCGAGGTGGAGGACGTGATGTACACCCATCCCGCCGTCGCGCAGGCCGCGGTCGTCGGCGTACCGGACGAGCGTCTCGGTCAGGAGGTCAAGGCCTTCGTGGCGCTGCATCCCGGGCACGAGACCAGCCCCGAGGAGCTGATCGCGCACGTGAAGGCACGGATGGCGCCGTACAAGTACCCGCGCTCGGTCGAGATCCGGCCGGAGCTGCCGATCACGGCGGCGGGCAAGATCCTGAAGCGGGAGCTGTAGCCATGGACCGGATGACCCCGCTCGACGCGCTGTTCCTCGAGGCCGAGGACGAAGAGCCCGGTGTCTCGATGGCGATCTCCTCGATCGCGGTCTTCGAAGGCCCCGCACCGACGTACGCCGAGTTCGCCGAACTGCTCACCAGCCGGTTGCCACTGATCCCGCGTTATCGGCAGAAGGTGCGACAGCTCCCGTTCGATCTCGGGCCGCCGGTCTGGTACGACGACGAGAACTTCGAGCTGTCCTACCACCTCCGCCACACGGCGCTGCCGGCGCCCGGCAGCGATGAGGAGCTGAGCGCACTCATGGCCCGGCTGATGTCCGCGCGTCTCGACCGTGACCGCCCGCTCTGGGAGTACTGGCTGGTCGAGGGGCTCCGGGACGGCCGGTGGGCACTCATCTCCAAGGTGCACCACTGCATGGTGGACGGGGTCTCCGGCACCGACTTGTACGGCGTTGTCCTCGATCCCACGCCGCGGCCACAGCCGGCGATCCACGACGACTGGGCGCCGCAGCACCAGCCCACGACAATCAGCCTGACCGCCACGGCACTCGGTCAGCTCGTCCTGACACCGCTCCAGCAGGTCCGACTGGCCGTCGACGGCCTGAAACAGCCCGGGATGCTCGCCTACCGATCGTGGAGCATCGGACGCGGCCTGTGGGCGTTGTCCGAGGCACTCTGGCCGGCTTGGCCGTCGTCGCTGACGGGTTCGTTGTCCGCGAGCCGCCGGTTCGCTTTCGGCCGCGCGAAGGTCTCGCAGGTCAAGAAGATCCGCCGCGCGTTGGGCGGTACGTTCAACGACGTCGTACTGACGGCCGTCGCCGGCGGCTTCCGCGAACTGCTGCTGTCCCGGGGCGAGATCCCGCGGGAGAACTCGCTCCGGACACTCGTCCCCGTGAACCTCCGGGCGCCGGGCGAAGAGGGCATCCGAGACAACCGCGTCTCGCTGATGCTCGCGCAACTGCCGGTGCATCTCGAGGACCCGGTCGAGCGCCTGGCAGCCGTCCGGGCTCGGCTGGACGAGCTGAAGTCCGATCACGAGATCGACTCCGTCGCCCTGCTGACCGAGCTGGCCGGCCGCGAGCCGTTCCCGCTGATCGCGTCGGGCTACCGGCTGGCTGCCCGGTCACCGCAGCAGTCCGTCGTCACGGTCGTCACGAACGTTCCCGGTCCTCGGCAGCCGCTCTACGCGCTGGGACGCCGGCTCGTCGAGATCATCCCGTACGTGCCGATCGCCTCGACCGTGCGCACGGGCGTCTCGATCATGAGCTACTGCGACTCGATTGCTTTCGGTGTGACCGGTGATTACAGCGAGTCCGATCTCGCCGTACTCGTCGAAGGGATCGAGCGCAGCCTCGACGAACTGACGGCGGTCAGCTGACCCGCCTGGTGTCGTCGGCCGGATAGTGACGGGCCAGCGCCTCCGGTGGGACGAACGGCTGCCAGTGCCCGGGCGCGAGAGCCAGCCGGTCGGCGGCCAGCCAGAGCACGGCGGGATTGTGCCCGTACCCGAGATGGCTGCCGGTGACCGCGACGTTCTGGCGGCGCGGACCAGGGGTCTCGATGCACGCCTGCCACGGCACGATTCCGTCACGCTCCGAGTAGACGGAGGTGACGGGCATCAGCAGCGGTGGCCTGGTGTGCTCGGGTGGTGGCATCTCGGAGTCAGGGATGTGCAGATGCGACAACAATCGGAACACCCTGTGCGCCGGGGTCCCGGCCGGACCGTGCAGCCGGTACGGACTGCCCAGAGTGATCACATCGCGCACCAGGAACGGCATCTCCCTGGCCAGCTCCCGGGCATAGATACCGCCCAAGCTCCAGCCGATCAGGCTCACCGCCTGACCATGCCGCGCCGACAACTCTCGAAGCCGGCCCCGGATTCCGTCCACGGCGGCCCGCGTCGGACCGACATTCCGGCCGAGGTTCCAGCGGTGGGCGGGATAGCCCAGCCGGCCGAGGAACCAGCGCAGCGACGTCGTCGACGCGTCCGAGGCGAGCAAACCGGGCAGGACGAGCACAGGATGACCGTCGCCACGCGGCGCAGTCCGCAGTACCGACCGAGCTGCCGCCAGCTGGCCGAAGTCCACGAAGCTGCGGCCTGGCTCGGTCAGGTACCAGTGCAGGCCGGGAGGAGCCGCCTCGTTCTCAGCAGGCGAGGTGGGCATCGCGCCCTCCTAAGGTCGGACGACCGACGACGCTACCGTCGGGTATTCCCTTCAGGGTAAGCCGATCTGCCGGATAGTCCAGCCCAGGACGCGCCGCCGGAACATGCAGAACCGCCGGCCCGGGGACGGGCCGGCGGTTCCAGTTGGCGGTCAGGCGGTGTGGGGTACCGCGCCCGTCAGCTTGGGCATCACCTCGGCGTCGGCGGGGACCCGGCGCAGGTGGGCGTAGCCGAGCACCGACAGGATCAGCAGGATGCCGGCCGCCGCGAAGGCTGTGATGGCGGCGTACAGGGCGATCTGTCCCATCTTGCCGAAGGCGTAGGCGTTCAGCAGCAGGCCGCGCAGCGTCTCACCCCGGAACACGGTCTGGACCTGGCCGGCCAGCTTGGCGTCGTTGGGGTTGGCCAGCGACTGCTGGGACAGCTGCGAGTACGTCTTGCCGCCGGCCATCTCGTTGATGTGAACGGCAATGAAGTGGTTCGCGTATGCCTCGGCCTGTGCGCCGGTCACCAGCTGCTGGCCGGCGTACTGCGACAGGTACGGCTTGACGGCCGGGTCGTTGAGTGACTCGCTACCGGCCTTCGGGAAGAAGATCTGCTGTGCGGCGAGCTGACTGTGGACCTGGTTGTCGACGAAGTTGTGGGCCCACAGCAACAGACCGCCGGCCGCGACCAGAACGATCGCGAGGACGAACCCAGCAGAGGTGAGCAACGCATCGAACGTCTTGCGGCGCATGATCGATTCCTTTCAAGCCGCTCGACGCGGCCAAAGAGTGGTGAAGAATGTTGCTTCGAGTCTTCGCGATCACCACTCCCCGCCACCACGCACCGAACGGCCCTGATCCATGGGCCAATAGACCCAAAACGTCCCGCCGATGTGCGGGCGCGAGGTCAAGGCTCGATGAGGCCGGCCCGGATCGCATAGCGGGTGAGTTCGGTACGGTCGCGCATGCCTGGTGACCAACTTCAGGACCGACTGCCGCAGGACGCTGAGACCCGATCGCAGCCGCGCAGTCCACACGATGAGGCAACAGTCCCGCGATTGCGAAATCTGGTTGGCAGGACAGATCAACCTTGGCCGAAGCAACGAAGTCATGCGGCGTCGTCATGCACATCCCGCTGACTGGAGTAGCGATGATGAAGGTTGGCTCAGCGTTCGCACCAGGGTCAGCAGTCGATCATTGCATCGACGCGCTCGAGCACCCCGCTCACCCCGTCATGCGTTGCGTACGGACGTGCTAGCGCTGCCATTGCATGCAGCCGATCGGCAGCCCGCACAGAGTCGGTCGCCAAGGCCATATCAACAGCCCGATGCGCGGCTGCTGACGCACGATCCAACTGTGCATCGAGAACGTAGCCAGTAGCGATGCTGATCGCGTCGAACGTGCGACTCCGCTCCTCACCCGCTCCCCGGGTCGCGTACGAGCGTTCAGCATGATCGATCGCCCGTTCCGCAAAGCGAGGCCGATGTTCTACGTGTGAGGCAAGGCATCCATAGATCACGCCGGAGATTCCGTCCAAGTCCGCCGGCGCGAGGAAGAACCGCGCCCACGACGGGACCGTGCCTTCATCGACGCGCCCGAGTTCGTCCTGTGCACGTGCGAGCGAGTCAGACACCCTGTTCGTAGCACCGAGCATCGCGTAAGCCCAGGCCTCGTTGGCATGAAGGACAGCGACTGCCGCGAGGTTCCCGCTGTCCTGAGCAACGATCTGTCCGAGCTGCCATAACCGCAGGGCCTCCTGCGCCCGGCCCAGGTGAATCGAGACTCGGCCGAGACGGTAGAAACCACCGGCAATTAGGGCAAGCTCGTTCACTTCCCGGGCAAGGACAAGCCCAGCGGTCAGGTAGTGACGGGCCGCCGCGTGGTCACCAAGATCGTGACTGGCCCACCCGGCGACCTGGTACATGTCGGACAACGCGATTTTGAATCCCGCCTCGGTCTCATCCGAGTCAAACCGGCTGCTCAGCATGCCGCTCGCCCACGCCAGGTAGTTGGCTGCGGAGTCTCTGCAGGATCCGCCGCCCCGCGTGGCATCGATTTGGCGATGTTCATCGCAGACCGCGCGCACCAGGTCGACATGGGCTGCAGTTACGCGATCCGGGGGGCCAGACGCGTCGGGATGCTTGGCAGCCGCGTATTCGCTCAACTCAGGCGGAACCGGTCCAACCGCCAAAGCGGCCAGAGATCCGACGAAGCCTGGGACTGCCCCTGGATCTCGCAGCATTGTTTCGCCCGTGGATTCGCTACTCGACACATGAGATCCGACGCCCAGCAGACCGCGGTCGATGCCGAAGCCGTCCGCGATGCGTACCAGCACGTCGTACGACGTCACCACTTGCTTGCCCTGGGAGATGCTCCGCACTCGGGTCTCAGCGAGACCGGATGCAGCTGCGAGCGCACTCCTGCTGTAACCGCGGTCCCTCAGGAACAAGAACAACGTCTTGATGTCCTGCTCGGCCAGGCAATCCCGAAGCGGCCGGCCCGCGTGCACTCCCGAGGTCCACCACTGCGGATCCGGCCGTACCACGTGCACCTCTCACGCCCTCCTCTGCTGCTCAGTTTGGATACGATGAGCGAACCATGGCTCCCTCGGGTGGGACATCAGTTCGGACGTCGAGAGTGGTGAAAGCGGTGAACGAGCGAACAGGAAAGTTGAGCGCTGCACCACGCCGCAACGCCAAGCTCGCGGCCGTCATCGCAGAGACAGGTTGGTCACACGCCCAACTTGCACAGGCGGTGAGTCGTGTCGCCGTTGAGGCCGGCAACGAACGTCTGGTCTCGGTGGGCAGATCCCACGTCTCGCACTGGGTCGCGGGATCAACGCCGTCGGGTGACGCGCCAGCCGTCTTGGCGGAGACCCTTTCCCGTCGCCTAGGCAGGGTCGTCACCGTCGACGAGATCGGCCTGTCCGGCCCGGTGTCGCATGGAGCACCCGATTGGTCCGCAGATACGCTGACGACGCTCGCCGATCTGGGAAGAGGCAACGTGGACATCGAGCGCAGGTCCGTGCTGAGAGCCGCTGGCTATTCTGTGGCTGCTCTCGCGGTACCGTCACAAACCTGGTGGGAGGCGATGGCGCGCCGGGGAGCCCAGCGCTCTGCCCGGACAGGCCCGGTGATCGGCGCCGGCGATCTCGAAGCGATCCGTGAGATGGCGGACGTGTTCACTCGGATCGATCAGCGGCGTGGCGGCGGCCACGCACGTACCGCCGTGGCGCAGTACCTGAGCTCAGATGTCTCCAGTGCCCTGAGAGCCAGCCACTCCAGCCCTGCCGTTCGCCGCGACCTGTTCTCCGTTGCCGGCGAGCTCGCCTACCTATGCGGCTGGATGGCATTCGACGATGCCGAGCACGCGACCGCACAAAAGTACTTCACTGTCGCCGTACAGCTCGCGGCCGAGGCTGACGACCCACCGCTGGCCGGCCACGTGCTGCGTGCGATGGCTCATCAGGCTGTCGATCTCGGCCACCCACGCCAAGCCGTCCAGCTTGCGAAGGCATCGTTGGACGGGCGGCGATCGGCTCTGGCCAGCGCCCGCGAACGGGCGTTACTCGAGGTCGTCCACGCCAGGGCACTGGCGGCCAACGGCGACGGCACTGCGGCCGCGCAGGCTTTGCTGCGTGCCGAGGACAATCTTGCCGGCGCAACCGAGGGCGATGACGAACCTGGTCGGGTGTTCTTCTTCGGCGAGGCGAGCCTCGCCCATGAGACGGCGTGTACCCTGCGCGACCTCGGTGATCTGACCGCGGCGACGTCCCAGTTCAGGCACAGCGTCCGAACTCGCAAGGCCGCGACCTTCACCCGCACGCACGCCGTGACGTTGGGATATCTCGGCGCAGTTCAGGCTCGTCAGGGCGCTGTCGACGAAGCTTGCTCGACCTGGTCGACGGCGCTCGACGTGATGGACGGCGTGCACTCCGGACGGACCCGTCAAACCGTCGTAGATATGCGCGCGGCACTGTCGCCGTTCCGAGCTCGCGGCATCCCAACCGCGACGGAACTCGACCAGCGGGCTTCCCGCTACCTCGCCTCTGCGGCGAGGTAGCGAACCCGTCGCCCCAACACCGTCAGCCTCGTCGATCGAAGGACCTCCCCCCATGACGCACCGCGCCCTCACGCTCGAGCCCGTCGCCCAGGTCATCGGCGGCCGGAGCAAACCAACCGACGACAACTGGGGCGGCACGCGCGCCATCTTGCGCATCAACAGCGAGCTGTTCGATGAGCGATCCACTGTCGGGCTGGAGGACTTCTCTCACCTTGAAGTGGTGTTCTTCTTCCACCTCAGCGATCAGAGTGACCTGAACCTCGGCGCTCGCCGCCCCAGAGACAACCCGGCCTGGCCCGAGGTCGGCGCATTTGGTCACCGGAACATGCGCCGGGTCAACTGGCTCGGGATCTCCCGCTGCCGGCTCTTGAAGGTCGACGGACTCGACCTCCACGTCGAGGACCTCGACGCCGTGGACGGCACGCCGGTTCTGGACATCAAGCCATGGTTCGACGAGTTCGGCCCCAGGGGCGCGACCCACCAGCCGGCGTGGACCACCGACATGCTCGTGGACTACTTCGCTCCGACCAAGTAGGCACCGTTGCCTGCTCAGGAGTCCGCTGTGCGAGCAACGTAGCGAATCGCGGCGTTCAACCCCCGTGTCGACAACAGCCGACTCCGCGGATGCGCGATGTCGTCTACTCCCTGAACGGCGAGCTCCGCACATCGCTGCTGGAACCACGGCCAAGGCACGTACAGATGGTCCGCGATCGTCTCCAGCCTGCGTTTCGAGGACTGCTCGATGACGGACGACAGCCCATGCTCTCGATCAGCTACATCGCAGAGCGCCGTCCGCTCGGGCTCTGAACGCTCAGACTCGGAGTTCAAGGTCGCCGCGATGCCGAACCCCTCCATCAGTGCAACCGCCAGCAGGAGCAGGACCCGCTCGTACATCGGTGAGTTCGAAGCATCCGCCTCCGAGACGTGGAAGTCACGCGGCAGGCCCGGGCACCACTGCGACCTACGTCGGAGGTATTCGAACCTGTGTCGCCAAAGGAGCCACGAGGCCGCATCCTCGCCGGTCCGTTCCCGTGTCCACGGGCTCGGCTGACCAGACATCCGCTCAAGATTGCAAGTGATGTACCGAGTGCAGAACCACGACCTCAGCCAGTGGCTGGCAACTGGCGTGAGCGTAGGCATCTCGGTCAACGACGCGTCCGACACGTACCGCCCGTCGTGCGCCGCGAGCCTCGCCTGAACAGTAGAGATCTGACCGTCGTCTGCCAGCAACGCGACGTCTGTATTTGTCACCGCCCAGATGATGCCAACCGTCAGATCATCTACAGCGACCGCCGATGAGACGGGTTGCAGGCCGAGACGGCCTCCGACACGGCCAGCGAACCGGCGCCCATCCAAGATGTACGACTGTTGCTTGTCGTCAACGACCACGAGAAGGGAACGACGATCCGGCCGGTTCAGCACAGCATCAGGCCCGGCGTCGACCATCAACCATCCCTCCCCTGACGACACTGCCTCGCAAACGTGAGCCTCGACGTCCACTCCGGAGAACGACCGACCATTTGGGACACGCAGGGTGTTGGACCCAACCGGAGGCAGTTGGCCGTTCGTTAGGTCGAGAAGCGAGGCGGCATTTGGGCCCCGCGACTCACTGACGCGCCGCCTGTTGAAGAAGCCGAGATCGGCGGGGTCTGCCTTCTCGAGCACATGGCACAGCGCTCGCCGAACGTGCGCCGGCGGCCAGGTGTACATGCCACACTCCCAGTCGGAGATGGACTTGGCGGTGATGACGCTTTCCTTGCCGGTAGCGTTGTAGATCTCGGCCCTGACGAGGTCAGCCAGTTCGCGCTGTGTCATGGGACCTCTAGCTTTTCGCAGTAGCCTGTTCGGCTTCCGATCTGCCATGAACCTGATTCCTCCTTCTCTCGTGGGAAGGATGGCGTGACTGTCCAGGACATCGACACGGCATCAACAGACGTCCGAAGATGTTTCCCTCCCGGCGAAATGCCTGGAAATGTCCTAGGTTTGGTCTGTGGCTAACGAACGACTGCGCGCCGCGCTCGCCGAGCACAACCTCACCTACCTGGCGCTCGCCGAGGAACTGGGCGTCAACGTCAAGACGGTCGAGCGATGGGTTGCCCACGACTACATCCCGTTTCCCCGCAATCGCCACCGGTTGGCCACCCGGCTCGGACGGGACGAGTCCTACCTGTTCCCCACCGCAGTGACAGGCGAGCGTGCCGCCGCGGTATCCGAGAGCGAGATCGTTCGGGTCTACCCGCAACTCTCCGATGTGTCGGCGGACGCGTGGCGAACGTTCTTCGAGTCCGGCGGCAACGACATCGGCATACTCGTATATGCGGGTCTGTTCGTTGCCGAGAGCACTCAGCTGCAACGAATCCTCCGCAAGAAGGCCAAGGCCGGCGCGAGGGTGCGGATCTTGCTCGGAGATCCTGATGACTCCCACGTCGCCGAGCGTGGGCGCGAGCAGGGCATCGGTGAGGCGTTAGCTGCAAAGGTCCGCAACTCCATGGTCCTCTTCAGCAACCTAGCCGCGGTCCCCGGTATCGAGTTTCGGACCCATCGCACGATTCTCTACAACTCGATCTTTCGCGCTGACGACGCTCTGTTGGTCAACACTCATGTCTACGGACTGCCCGCTGCACAGGCTCCGGTGTGGCATCTGCGTAAGATCCCTGCCGGCCAACTCGCGAGCCACTACCTTGAGAGCTTCGAGCGCGTCTGGGAGGGTTCCCAGCCGATCGCACAGCCAGGATGACCTGGCCGATCCCTGCGCCGACTCTCAGATCCGCGACATCGGCTGAGCGTTCAGAGCTTGAATGCGCGCGGTGACTCGGCCTGCGACCAGATCGTCTCAAAGCTGGCGAGATACGACCGGAACAGATCGCCGCCCGCCGAACGACGGTAGTGGAAGACCGGCGACTCTGCCTCGGCGATACCGAAGGCGTGCTGATTGACCAAGAGCTGATCATCGGCAACGTACAGCGAGTTGTAGAGCGAGATGCTGTACAGGCGTACCTCGAATCCGTCGCATGGCAACAGCGGCTGAAGTCGCGCCAGAGCCCTTCGCGGATCCGCGACTGCCCGCTCAGTGTCGGCATCGAGGTCGCCGACCGCGCTGGCCGCCAAGTCCAGGGCTCGCAGGCCGATCCTAACTCGGGTCCCCGTTGCGCACCTTTCGCGGAGGCAACGCAGGATCTCCGAATACTGCAGCAGAAACGCCGCATCGTTGGCGACAATGCCGATCTCTGACACGGCGGACCCGAAGAGGGACAGCCAAAACTCAAACGGGAGCACCGTCCGACGAGGGTAAACGGCAACGAGATCGGGCTGACGTGCTCCACTCAGCTCAGGCCATGCCAGATCCTCGTCGATTCCGAGCAGCTTGGTCAGCCTCGCGCGATGCCGGGCGTGCGGCAACTGACCGCGCAGCCAGTTCCGAACCGTCTTCGGGTCGACGGCCACCTCGGTGGCCACGTCCGCCTCAGTGAGGTTCGCACCGTACATCGCTTTCCGAAGCGCCTCGTTCACCATGCCCAACCTTGCCAGCCGTCAGATGTCTATAGATGTCCGTTGGACGGTAGCACGGAAATGTACATAAATGTCTGCTTTTGGAGCGGTCGCACAGGCTGTATGGGAACTGCCGATCTTCTGCGGAGCATGCCCTCAAAGCTGCAGAACGCTAACTTCTACGGTGTGACCACTCTCAGCGGCGACGAACGCGATCGCCTCGGCACAGCGCTGCATGAGATTGCTGCCACCACAGGCATCGACCCAAGCGGCGCAAGACTGTTGCGCTACACCATGAACGCAGTCTTCTACGTGCCCGCAGCGGACGTCGTACTGCGTATCGCACCGGCCGACCATCTCGGCGAGGTCCGTCAAACCGCTGCGGTCGCCACCCGATTCGCCGAGTTGGATCTGCCGACCGTCCGGCTTGCACCGGGCCTGAAGGAACCGATCGCAACCCCGGCATGGGCTGCAACAGCGTGGACCTACCTCGCCCAACCTGCTGGCCATCGGCATCAACTGGTGGACCTCGCCTCGCCACTCCTATCCATACATTCGATCCATCAGCTTGGGCTCTCCATCCCCGATTGGGACGTGATTGACCGCAGCGAGATCCGCGTGCGGAAGGTAGCCGATGCAACTGGCGAGTCAATGGACTACCTGCACGCTTGGGCGAAGCGTGAGCTGAATCTGCCCATCCTTGACGTTGTCGACCGGTTATTGCAGCGCGCTGCCGAGCTGCGCTCCGCCGTCGCGGACGCCCGATGGGCATTGCCAGTCGGCGTAATCCATGGCGATGCACATGCTGGAAATCTGCTCCTCGCGCCGGACCACGTAGTTCTGATCGACCTCGATTCAGTTCGTTTCGGCCCTCCAGAGTGGGACTTGGTTCCGGCGGCGCACGGGGTCGAACGGTTCGCTGACCCACGCTGGGAGTACGACGACTTCGCGTCCGCGTACGGCTTTGACCTGTTCTCCTCCCCCAATTGGCCGGTCCTGCGTGACGTGCGCGATCTCCAATTGGTGACCAGCGTGATCACGAGACTGCTGGGCCGACCAGATGTCGCTGAAGAGCTCGGCCATCGCTTGCGCAGCTACTTCGCGAAAGATGACGCGACCTGGCATCGCTTCAAGTAGTCCGCCTGTACGAGGCGGCGCGATCGCGTGGGGTCCATGATGAACCCCCACGATGGGCTGATCAAACCACGGTCAACGCGCCGACACTCGGTCACCTAGCGCAGAACCGCGCTACCCGTGACCCAGGCATGTCGCTCGTCTCACGGGCCAACCCACCCGGCTCACACGGGAGGCAAACGTGAAAGGCTACTTGGGCATGCTGGTTCACCTCGACGCGCTACCAGCGATGCTGGACACCATCCGTGGCTGGAACAGCACCCTCGCAATCGGGGTCATGGCCGTCGTTGCCGCGAGCACCTACGTAAACATCGTCCGAGCGATCGACGACGAAATTCGGGGCGCATGATGATTCCTGATCGCCTCGAGCCGGTCCACTGCGTCAGGGTGTGGTTCGGGCAACACGTAGTTGCCAGCTACACCGCGACTGCCAGCCTCGCCGACCGGTACGCCGCCTCTATGGAACGCCGCTTCGCCGGCCTGCGGGTGACTACGGATCCAGTACCGGCGACCGAGCCAACGCCGGCGAAGTCCCGAGCGATGACCCCCGAGCCAAACGCGATTGGCCCGGACATCGGCGCCGAGCCACCCCGGTAGCCGCTCAGGCCCTGAGGCGGTCCGGACTCTGCGACACGGATAAGTACCCCTGTAGACCGGCGAGGCCGGCGCGCGAGTCCTCACCTCCGCGTCGGTCACGCCCTTCCAATGCTCGTCGTACACCCGGCGAGCGCCCGGCCCTGCCACCGTCTCCCCTGTCGGTGGCAGGGCCCCGACAAACTCGGGAGGACGTCAGTGGAGTGGACCAAACCCAAGGACGGAGCCAGCCTCCAACTCTCCGACTGCGAGCCAAGCAGATTCCGAGTGTGACGCCTGCAGATCCGCCCGGCGCGAACCATCTCCTGACCGCTGCGCGAATGCGGACAGTGTCGCGTATTGCGCCTGGACGCCCGATGAGCCGCGGCGAGCTCGCTCTTCGCGTGGCCGAACTGCTGTACGCGGTGAACGCCAAGGTTTATCCGATCACGGGCCATTACATCGCGAAGCTGGAACGGGGCGCCGTGCGGTGGCCCTGCCAGGAGTACCGAGCGGCGCTGTGCCTGATCCTCGCCGCAAAAGATGACACCGACCTTGGATTCCACCCGCCGCAAAACCGTCGACGGGCGGCCGACTAGAGTCACCTGATCAAACGTCTACTGGCCATCTCCGTGCTCCATGAAGTCGAGCCACTGGATCACGATGCTCTGCCGGTAGCGCACATGTCGGCCGACGCGAATTCCTCGTGGCCCGTAGTTGTGGGTTCGCCAGCGATAGAGAGTGCGCTTGGGTACCATGAGGTACGCGGCAACCTGGTCGATGTCCCACAGCGGATCAATCATCTCCGGCGCCGGCATCGTCGCCTCCTTCCGCTGAGAGGAGATTCGCCTGATGAGGCCGCGACATGTGCCTGGATTCCTGCTTTCCAGATGGATCGGCACTCCGCTCCCGCTCGGCCTTGAGGACGCTGCGGACGTGACGGCCGGTCCAACCAAGGATCTCGGCTGCTGCTTCAGCGCTACCACACACCCTGGCAAGTTCAGCAGCCTCAGCGGCCGACACTTCCTCGGCGTCTCGAACTCTCTCGTCGTGTCGCTCAGCCGCGAGTAACCTCGCACTGATCGCGCGTTCCAGCGCAGCCTGAGCTCGAGTCGCGCGAGCTGTTGCCGCCTCGATTCGGGCCTGCCGCTGTCGTGCCCTTCGGAGGGCCGCAACTCTTGTATTCGACATGCGTGGATCTCCATCACCGTTCAGGACCCTCGAAGGGCCGGCCGTCGGTTTCGGGGCTGTCGGTCAGAGTGCCAAGTGAAACTGCGCGGAGATCCGGCCGTCGGTGACCAAGACCGCCGCGTCGAAGCTGCCCATCGACCGACCCGATCAAGCGCCGCGCAACCGACACCACTCGAGCGCCGGTCCTCTCGATGACCTTCTCTGGCTCGCGCTTGTTTACTTCGGCGGCCCACGCGGCGATGTAGCGGAAGGATGACCCGCCGGTCGACCACCCATGGTGAGCCAATAGGAGATAAGCAACAGACTCCGCTTCGATCTCTCGGATCCCGCGGCACATGACGGTTCCAGGTGCTGCGATCTCCTTCTGGGCGTGCATGCGCAAGTGAGCCACTTCGTGCGCCAGCCGGGCGACAGCCGTTACCTCGTCCAAGCCGCGCCTGATCACGACGGTTCGCTCTTGGTGGTCGGTGAACCCTTCGAGGCTCGCGCTGCCGCGTCTGGTTTCTACGAGTGAGTAGCCCGATGAGCGGACTTCGTGTGTCAGCGCCTGCCAGAGCTCACTGGTCGACGTGCCGCTGGTCGACGGGGTCAGCTGAGGCAGCGATGGGCCATCGGTCTGCGATACGTCCCAGACGGACGCGACCCTGAACCCGACAAGTCGTCCGCCACCACGAGCTTGTTTCGCCCGTTCGAGCTCTACGTCCGGTTGATCGGCGTCGATGGTCAGTCGTCGGCCGCGCTCCAGAATGACGGGCGCCAGGATGCGGATCTCCTTGTCCTGCTGACCTTTCTGGACGGATCGCCCGAGCTTCTCCCAAACGTCGGACCGAGCGACTTGGCTTGCGTACGGCATCTGCAGCGTGATCAGCACGACGTTCCGGAAGCTGTAGTTGCGTAGAGCAACTGAAGCATCCAGCCATCGGACCCACTCGACGCCTGAGCTGTGTTTGCGGATCTGCGTGTGCAGCGCGTCGCGCAGGTCCTCGGGGGTAACTCTTGGCCGCTCCATCGATCCTCCAAATTGAGTCCGGGAAAGCTCAACGTTCGGGACCGTCCAGATCGCTGCCGACGTCCGAAAACAGTGCGTCGTACGTCGACGGCGTCCACCGCCACCGCGACGCATGTACGATCGGCGGCGCGCTGAAGTGCTCAGGGCCGTATGGGCGTCGAAGCGAGGATGTTCCCGCGATGCTTTGGGCTGCCTGCGCTGCGACGGACAGTTGATACGTCAGATCCGTCATGTCTGCCGTCAATTGGTCGAAGCACGACGCCAGATTCGTCCTTACCCACGACGGCTGCGGATACTTGAGCCGCCACGCACCAGGTCGGGTGTGAAACTCACGATCACGTTTGCCGAGGTCGGACTTCGGGACGAAGAGCCGGCCATGCAGGATCAGCCACGCCACGGACTTCTGCTGCACCTCGGCCACCCGGACGGCCGCATGCATCAGCTCGTCCATCACGTCGCTAGCAGTCTCGACCGCCCGGCAATCGGGGAGTATCTCGCTCGGTCCCTTCAACCGTTGGTCATCGGACAGCCATCCGCGCAGCGCCTGTAGCAGTTCGACGAATGCTGCCTCAGGCGCAGCATCACTGCGGCCACCCATGTCGGAGACACGAGTCCGCAATAAGTAGGGAACGCGCTGGGTAATTGCGCCCGCCGCACGCAGGACCTGCTCCAGATCGCCGACGGCCTCGATGGGTAAACCCGCCTGATCCAGCAGGTCCGTGAGGTGAAGGCAGTATCCGATGACCGTCCGCAGCTGTGCTGTTGTCGACCGAAGGTCGCGCGACAACACACCGCCAGGGTGTGTTGCGTCGTGCGTCGATTGCCAGTGAGCGGCGAGCAGGATAATGCGAGACTGGTCGTCGACAGGTGCCTGCGGCAACGTTGTGGCCAGCCCACGCAGCGCGCCTATGCCCGGCGAGCCGGGCACACGGTGGAACTCGAGTTCTTCGAGCACATCGACCAGATGTCCGAGTAGCCGCCGGTTGGTCTCAACATCACGGCTCCGCTGGCTCGCGAGCCTCGTCACCGCCGCCCGCGCCGCCAGAGCGGTGATCGACGCGACCTCTGAGCGAGCCGCGACCAGCCACTCGTCCTCGAACGCCCCGCTGGTGCTTCTGTTCTGCGATGCGAGAAGGTCGGCCCCAGCACCGAGCGATCGAGCGAGTACACCGAACGGGCCCTCCGCTCTGGTGGCACTGGTTCTCGCGTAGTCGGCTGCCGACAACTCGAGCCGTAGCCAGCGGAAGTGATGGCGAGCCGCGGTCAACGTCGCCTGCCAGCCGGCGATTAGGTCCGTGTCGTCATCGACAGCGAGGTTGTAGGCAACGACCGCGTCCCGTCTCGCGACTCGAAGCAGGTCCTCATACGTCGTGCGCATCCTGGACCATCCGGATGTCCGCTGCGGCCGACCTCAAAGCATCCGCCAAGGCGAGCCGCCAACTCAACTGATCGATCGATACGTCGAGCCCGTCGACCACACGAGCCGCTTGGTCGAACAGCGCGGCGGGGTCGGCCTGCAATTGCCCGTCGTACGGCTCGTACGGCGCGCCCAACAACTGGACGCAGCGAAACCGACTGAAGGCGGTCATAGCCCAGCGTTCGCCCGGACGCCTCGCCTCCAGCGCCTCGACGATCGCCTCGGCCTGGACGACCAGCTCGGTCACACGTCTCGGAACTTCGACTTGGTTCATGGAATCCCTTCCGTCACAGAGAAAGATGCGCCGGATCTGGCGGTTCTTGGCGCCCCGCAACCAGATCTGTGGATAATTGCCCCGTATCCGGGGCCGGCGCGACGCGTTCCGTAGGTTCAACGTTCGAGGCAGACCTACAGCTCGGCGCCAACTCCAGACCGCACGTCAGCTGGCCGGCGGGTCGCGGTTGCCGGACCTCAGACCGTTCACACCTCTTGCATCCAAGGCGTTTCTGTCGCCGAAACGACTAGATGCGTCCTCGCCGGTACCCCAGCGTTGAGCCTTCATGGGGCACACAGCGAGCAGATCTGGGCAAGGGCACGACAGGGCGTGCGAGCACTGCTCCGCGTTCTTCATTGCACGGCGATCCGACAGGCGGTTCTGCTCGGATCGTTGTCGTTTGCGCCATTGGCGCCTGCTGAAGTCGGGCCTTGGCGCGATGGCAGATGACGAGTCTGCGGCCAGGTCGCCAACCCAAACAGCGCGCGAGATTCTCCTAGACCTATTGACCGCTGAGACGCCAACCGCTGTTGCCGAACGGGCGCGAACTGCCATCGCCGGGCTCTCCGAACTCGACCGAGAGATCATGCGCCTTCGACGTCAGACCGCACGTCGAGCAACGGACGCCACGGCCGGAAGTCCGCACGCCGCGGCCGCCGAAGTTGGTAGCAACGGGTGCTGAGCATTCACCGATTGACTGCCGGCGACGGCTACACATACCTGCTGAAACACGTTGCCGCTGGTGACGTAGACCGCCGCATGGCTACACCGCTGACGGCCTACTACGCAGCATCCGGTTACCCTCCAGGCCGATGGCTCGGTCGTGGATTGGTTGGGCTCGGTAGCGGTGAGTTGACGGCCGGAGCTGAGGTCAAAGAGCAACAGATGGCGGCGCTCTTCGGGCGAGCAGAAGACCCGATGACGGGTACTGCGCTAGGCGAGCCGTACCGCATCTACAAGACGACCAGCGACTACGTCGCCGAGCAGATGCGCGCACTTGATCCGGCCATGACAACAGCAGAGCGCGACCTTGCGATCGAGCAGATCCGCGCGGCGGCAGCACGTCAGAAGACGAGGCAAGCGGTGGCCGGCTATGACCTCACGTTCTCCCCGGTTAAGTCCGTATCGGCTCTGTGGGCAACGGCCGATATCGGCGTCCAAGAACGGGTCGTCGCAGCCCACCACGAGGCTGTAGACGACGTCTTGCGGCTGATCGAACAGCAGGCGGTCTTCACCCGCTCAGGTCGGGACGGCGTCGAGCAACTCGACACTCGCGGCGTGGTCGCGGCCGCGTTCGATCACTGGGACACCAGAAGTGGCGACCCGCAACTCCACACTCATCTCGTCGTAGCGAACCGCGTCCAAGGCGCCGAGGACGGCCAGTGGCGCACGATCGACGGCAGGGTCCTGTACGCGGCCGCCGTCGCCATGTCCGAGGTACACAACACGCTGCTGGCCGACAAACTCGGCCGCCGCCTGGGAGTGACTTGGCATCTGCACGAACGCGGCCAGCGCCGCAACCCGGCGTTCGAGATAGACGGGATCCCAGAGGAACTGATCCGCGAGTTCTCCTCACGGACCGACCAGATCGAGGCGAATCTCGCTGACCTTCTGACCGAACGTGACGATCACATCCATCCACCCAGCCGGCGCGAGATGTACGTCCTACGACAACAAGCAACCCTGATGAACAGACCAGCAAAGCACTTGGCGAAACCGCTCGCCGACCTCATGCGTACCTGGCGCGATCGTGCCGAGCGAGTAACGCATGGCCAAGCTGCTGCGATCATCGAGAAGACCCTCGACCAGGTCACAGATCGTCCACTCACCGCCGCCGACCTGAGCAGCGAGACGATTCACGCGTACGGCGTCACGACCGTGCTCGCACTGCAGACGAAACGATCCACCTGGACGCGCTGGAATCTCCTCGCTGAGGCATCCCGGCAGAGTCGACTGCTCCGCCTGGCCACGACTGAAGACCGCCTTCAGGTCCTCCAGGCAATCGCGCAAGACGCCGAGCATCAGTCGCTCAGCATCACACCACCCGCCACCTTTACTTCACCGCTAGATCGCGCCGACGGGCAGAGCGTCTTCACGATCCACAATGGTGAAGTCTTCACGTCGCCAGTCATCTTGGGAGCCGAGCGTCTGCTCCTCGATCTCGCAGCGAAGTTCGGCGGCCCGACCGTTCCTGGCGGGCGCATAACAACTCAGAATCTGAGTGAGGACAAGGTCCGAGCACTCCACCGAACAGCCTTGAGCGGCCAAACGGTTGAGGCTCTCGTCGGACCAGCTGGCACCGGCAAAACCAGCCTTCTCGCCGCTCTCCGAACAAGCTGGGAAGCAGAACACGGCGAAGGATCCGTCGTCGCGCTCGCACCATCGTCGGCTGCAGCAACGGTGCTGTCCGACACTCTCTCGCTTCCTGCAGACAACGTCGCCAAATGGATCCACGAGGCGGTCGGCGTTGCTGCCGATCAGCGCACCCACTGGATCGGCGAACTCGAACGCGCAGCACAAGCAGCTGAGGCATCCAGCCGCCGGCGCCGTCACCAGCGGATCACTGCCGAGCTTGCCCGGGCGTACGCCGAACGCGACCGGTGGCGCTTCCGCCCGAACCAACTCGTCATCGTCGACGAGGCCTCGATGGCCGGCACCATGGAGCTCGCCACTCTCGCCCGCGAAGCCGACAAGGCCGGCGCAAAGCTCCTCCTCGTCGGCGACGACGCGCAGCTCGGCGCCGCGGACGTCGGCGGCGCGTTCCGCCTCATTGCGCGCGACACCAAGGCGGCCGAACTCAGCGATGTATGGCGCTTCAGCCAAACCTGGGAACGCGACGCCAGCCTGCAACTCCGCGAGGGACAATCCAACGTCATTGACCTGTACGACGACCACGAACGGCTCTCGCACGGATCTCTAGAGGAGATGGAGGACGCCGCCTATACCGCGTGGATGGGTGACATCGCTGCTGGTAGGAACAGCCTGCTCATCGCCGCCGACAACGCGACGGTGGCCCGCCTCAACGCCCGCGCCCGACTTGACCGACTCAACTCGGGCGAGGTCGAGCCAGACGGCATCGCTCTCCACGACGGCAACCATGTCGGTCTCGGCGACCACATAGTCACACGTCTCAACAACCGCCGGCTGCGCATCGGCCAACGCGGCTTCGTTCAAAACGGCAACCGCTGGACTGTGATCCACCGCTGGGACGACGGTTCTCTCACCGTCCAGGACGCCGACCTCCAAACCGTCACCCTCCCCAGCGCCTACGTCCGAGAATCCGTCGAACTCGCCTACGCCACCACAGCCCACCGAGCCCAAGGTGCCACCGTCGACACCGCCCACCTACTCATCACCAACAAGCTCACCCGAGCACTGATGTACGTCGGCATGACCCGCGGCCGCGACAGCAACCGCGCCTACGTCGCCACCCACACGTCAACCGCTGACATGCACGAACCCCAGTTCCCCCAAACCATGCAAGACGTCCTCGAGGCCGTCCTCGAACAAGACGGCATCGAACGCTCCGCCCACGAGGTCATGCGCACGAACTCGACGAGGCTACCCGCCTCGACCGCCTGATCCCGATTCACGAACACCTCTGCCAACTCGACGCCCGCGAACGCTACCGCCCCGCCATCGCCAACAGCGGCCTCGACCCCATCGACCAAGCCGCCCTCCAGTCCTCCGCCGCCTTCGGCCCCCTGATCACCGCCCTCCGCCGCGCCGAACACGCCGGCCTTGACGTCTCGACCATCCTCCGCGAGGCCGTCACCCAGTCATCGCTGACCAACGCCAACGACATAGCGGCAGTGATCCACGCCCGCGTCGAGCGACTCGTCACGCGAGCCGAACGACGTACGCGCCTGACATCCTCCGCGCTCATCGCCGGCCTGATCAGCCCCTCCACCTATGTCTCCAATCCCACCTACAAGGCTGTTCTGCAAGAGATCGAGTCACAGATCCTGCAGCGCGCCGACTGGCTGCTCGAACACGCTGCTTCCGCCAACGAGGCGTGGTACTGCCTTCTCGCCGACTCTGCCTCAGAGCCAACCGAGCTGCGGCGCCACCTCATCCGCGACATCGCTGCTTACCGCGAGCTCCATCACGTCCAGGGCTCCGATCCCGTCGGTCCACCGCCATCCGTAGACCACGTCCAGCTGCGCCATCACAACCGCCTCAAGCAGAGATTGCAGGACGTCCTTCGTGACGATGCTTCGAAGCCACTGACACCTGATGTAGCTCCAAATTCCCTCCCCAGCAAGGAGATCGTTCCTGAAGCGGTCCCGTACCAATGAACGTGGCATCGGTAGCAGAGTTGGAATGTGCGACCAAGGCAACCGGCAGATCGGGTCGCCGCAAAAGGTCTCCTCTGTCACTGATCGCTCATGTCGCCGCAAACTTCACGCTGCGGAAGTCGGATGTCGGGGTCTACCGTGCAGGTCGACGGCTCTGTCACCGTGACAGCCTCGCCAACTAGATCCCGGAGGCCGAGTTGCGTCTGTCCGACTCGGGTGCCCCTTGGCGCCGTCCTGAGTAGCGACGCAGTCGTCTGGCTCCTGCGCCGGAGGCCGGCTGTAGTCTGGTTTGGTGGAGCAGGACGCACACCACGATCAGACGGTTCGCGAGGCGGCTGATGTGTTGGGGACTTGGATCGCGGATCATCCCAACGACGCCGCGGCCGGCGGAGTTCGAATCCTTCCCGATCACAAGACCATCGCGGTCTACTGGAAAGGCTCCGCACCGGCCGCCCTGCAGACCCTCGCGGCCAGCCTGGCGGTCCCCGTGACCTTCAAGGTCGCCGCGTACTCACGCGCCGAACTGCTCGCCGCCGCACAGGCGTTCGCGAGCGCCAACCTCGACACGATCGGCGCAGTTGGGCGTGCCCCCGACTTCTCCGGCCTCAGCGTCTTGATCAGCGCCAAAGCACCACCCGGCACCTTCACACAACTCAAGGCGAAGTCCGGCATCCCGCTGATCCTCCGCGGAACCGGCGACCCCACTCCACTCGACGCGCGAGCACCACAATCCGGCCGAACGGCATCGACGAACGGCTGCCCAGTACCGGCACGCTGTGGAGACTCGGCTCCCTTCTATGGCGGAGGATTGGTCCGAATCCGCGGCGTCGGGGACTGCTCGACCGGTGTCTCGCTGTACGCGGGCCCCCATAACTACATGACCACAGCGTGGCACTGCAGCGCGAACGGAGCTGGAACATTCACCGGCTTCGACAGCGGGAATGTCATCGGAACTGTCGCATCCCCAGACCACATCAAGAATTACAGGGACTTCATGCTCATCGAGACCTCCTCCAATACCGGGAGAATCTGGACGGGCAACTGGGAGACGACCTCCTCGCTGCGCGTTTCCGGAATGGCACGTCCCTCGGTAAACGGCGAAGGCGGCCACACGGTCGCCTGCAGTTGTGGAGCCTCAGGGAACGGGCACTACCAGTACGTCGCGATCGATGGCGATTTCTGGCCGATCCGCGGCCGCCTGGTGGGGCCCGGCTTCTACGCCGAGGAATACCCGGACCGTAACGACCCCGACCATCCCGCCACCGGATGGGTTCAGCCCGGAGACTCCGGATCCCCGATCGTTCGCGGATCGAGCTACTACGAACTGCAAGGTTTCTTGTCCGCGGGGGGCATCGGCACCTCACCATACTGTGCGCCCGGGCGACACCCACTTTTCAACGGCGATCCGGACATCCCCGGATGCTGGACAGAATACTGGGCAACCTACGCCGACACCGCGATCGGCAGCATCGCGGGGCTACACCTTAAGACGTCATGAACTGACGCTCGTCCCTGACGGTGAGCAGGCCTTGTTGGAACCTTGCGCAATTCCTTCGCCCCGGCATTACATGCCCGTCGTGGAGGCGGGCCAGTGTGGACGCCGAGACGTTCGGCCCTTCACATCTCCCGCACCGCCGCACACCACCCGCAGCACTAGCATGCGCCGAAGGAACTGCTCCAGGCTCCCACTTCCGACCCCGGAGACCACCCCCGCGGGTCCTGCCGTCCCCGATGCGTAACGGTTTCCGTAGGACAGGTGCCGTTCGGCTGACGGCGTGGATGACGGGAGAGCGGGTCGAACACACCTGGTCGACCACGGTCGCACAGCTAATAACAGGGGTTGATTCGCTCAGGCTTCGGGGCGATGTTCTGTTCTAGAGCAGCCTAGGCGGGAGGTCCATTCGCGGAGGCGGCGGAGGGCTAGGTCTAGTTCGCGGTGGAAGGCGAGTGGGCTGGAGGGGGCGGCGTCTTCGAGGTACGAGGCCTCCCAGAGGGTGCGGAGGGCGGAGAGTTCCTCGACGAGAGCACCGTGATGGGACCAGCAGGGCGGGATTTGTTTGTGGTCGATGTTGTAGCGGTCAGCCAGCCAGTCGGTCCAGGTCTTGAGTCGCTCGAGCTCGTCGGCTGCCGCAGTTGCGTCCAGGTCTCGCCAGCAGATGATGAACGGATCTTCGGTGGCGAGGTCGAAGGATCTTAGGAGATCGTCGCGGCGGCTCATTCGGTGGGCCTTCCACGTCCGGTCGCATCGGCGATGCTGGCGTGGATCTGATCGGCATCGGCGCGGGCAGGCCAGGGCGTCATGTTCAGGAGGATCGGCGGGGCCGTGCGGGCGAGCAGGACGCCGGTGCCGAGTGGGAGGGTGCGGATCACGTCAGGCGGGAGGATTGGGATTCTCCGTGTGCTGGTGGAGATGGTGCGTTTGCCGTCAGGGCCGCGGCTCCAGTTGCGAATCTCTTCGTCGCGATCGCCGCAGACGGCTGCGAGGTCTTGAAGGTCTCGGGGTTGGGCGGAGCCGCCGAGGATCAGCCGGAGAGTTGCGGCGTCCCACATCGCGGCGGCGGCCTGCTCGCCCCATTTGTCTCTGGCCTGGGCCAGCGACTGGATGACGACGAGTGTCGAGATTCCTGATCCTCCGCCGTCAGCCATCAATGAGGGCAGCGATGGTACGGCGCAGAGGTTGGCGATTTCGTCGAGGATCAGCGCGAGTGGAGGCTCGAGGCGGCCTCCGGGATTGCCGGCGGCGAGTTGCCGGGCGGTCTCGGTGATGTCTTCGAGGAGGGCCGCGATGAACGCCGACGTGGCACTCGCCCCGACACCCGTGCCGAGGAGGTAGATCGTTCCGCGCTCGGCGATGAAGGTCTTCGGGTCAAGTCCTTCGCCCTCGGCGGGGTCGAACGACTTTCGTACTGCGGGGTCGGCCAGAGCTGAGAGGGCAGAGCGCACTCCTGCCCAAACGGCGTCTCGTGTTCGGCCGTCCATGCGGACGATCCCATCCAATGTGTCGCCCCAGCCTACGGCGGCGTCCGACGAGCGGTTGAGGATGGTGACGGCTTCGATCGCCGAGGCTGGTTCGAGGCTCCACCGGTACAGCTGTCCTACACCAGCGCCATCGATGGCGGCCGCGTGCAGGAGACCGCGAAGCGCCATTTCGGTCTGGCCGTGCCAGAACGCACCGTCGGAGACACCGCCCTTGGTGAATCCCGCGCCAGCAGCGAGTCCGCTGGCACGGACGATCGCCGTCGTGGGACTCTCGCAGCCACGAACAGGCGACCACCGAATGCCTTCGATCTGCCCAAGGCCTTGTGGGTCGAAGATCGCGACCGGCCCGTAGGCCCGACGCAGTCGCACCGTGGCGACGAGGTTGTCCGGCCGCGTGGAAGTAGTGACGACTGCGCCCGGTGCATCGATGATGGCTCCGACGACCTGGTGAAGGCCCTTACCGGAGCGAGGTGGTCCGAGGACGATCTCGGAATCCTCGACCGACGCCCAACACTCTCGACCGCGCGATCGTCCGAGGTACCGACCTACCTCCGATGGCTTCGGTCGGCGTACTGCGGGACGTGCGGACTGACCGCGACGCAGCACCTGGACACGTCCAACGGAGGCGTCGACGTCCGCGGCGGTAGCGAGTCCCGGGCGCTTGCCGACAGACCTAGCACGGCGTGCCGCACTGGCGTGCTGTCTCGTCCACAGGACGTGGACACCAACTGCACCGGCGATTGGGATCACGAGCAGCACCGCAAGCACGATCCAGAACAGGGCCGGGTGAAACGCGTCGCTGCGCAGACCGAATGCCAGCGCGGGGTCGCCTGGTGCGACTACGACCTTCAGCGCGTCGGGCCACGAGGAACGCGGCCACTTGTGTGTCATGAGCAGGCTGCTGAGACCGCCTGCGAGGTAGAGAATCCCATCGCTGCAGAGCAACAAGACACCGCCTGCCAGGATCAGGTCCGACAGGTCCCGAGGAGACCGACCGCCACCGTCCATGTCACATCCTTCCGTCCGTGTCGAACAGATGAGCCTCGCGGGCGTGACGAACAAGTTGGACGACGAACGATCGGCTGGGAAGCCGCCAGAGCGCTCGCCCTTTCGGGAGCTTCGCAATGGTCGCTATCTCGACGTCGGTGAGTCCGAGAAGTGTCGCCGTGCGAGCGAGTTGGTCAGGTTCCTGGCGGAGCATGATCCGTGTGGAGCAGTCAGCCAGAAGCCCTTCGGCAAGAGCGCGGGCCTCCGAGCCGAGGTCGCCGACCGCCGCCAGATCCGACAGGCGATGAACGATGAGAATGTTGGAGACACCCCATGCACGGGAGAGCTTCCACTGTTCCTGCATACGGCGTAGCAGGGCCGGATCCCGCATTACTCGCCAGCCTTCGTCGTACACGATGAACCGCTTCCCGCCGGCCGGGTCCGTCACCGCTGCCTCGAGCCAGGAAGAGGCACACGCCAGCGTCAACCGCAGTGCCTGATCATTGCCCCCAGCACCGATCCACGACGAGTCGAGCGTCACCATCGGCAGCGACGGATCGAACCGCGTCGTCGATGGGCCGTCGAACATCCCTGCAAGGTCGCCGTGCACGAGTCGCCGGATCGCGTGTGCCAGCTCTCGGCTGTCAGCCTCTGACGTGCCATCGCCGAGACCAGGCGAGAACAATGCTTCGACGACGTCAGGGATCGTCGGTACCGGGATCCGGGTTGCCTTGTCGATTGATACATCGAGTGCTGTGTGCTCCACTGCGGACATCGGCCGGCCGAGCGTCGACTCGGCGAGAGTTCCGAGCAGGGCCCGCCGCCGCGATCTGACGATCCTGTCCCAGTCGTCGTCCGCGACTCCGCCCGGGCGGCTGCCGGCATCCAGTGGATTCAGCCTCGTGGACAAGCCTGGCCCGAGCTTGATGACCGAACCGCCCACTGCCTCTGCGACCGAGGTCCATTCGCCTTTCGGGTCGCACGGCACATACGCTCGATGGCCGAGGGCGATCGATCGGGTGATCAGAGCCTTGGCGGTAGATGACTTTCCGCTGCCGATGACTCCTGCCAGAAGCAGGTTGGGATTGGTAATGACGCGAGATTGGTAGAGGACCCAGGGGTCGTAGACGAAGGACCCCCCACTGAACACGTCGTTGCCGATGTAGGTGCCGTCGGCCCCCAGCCCGCCCTCAGCAAGAAACGGATAGGCGATCCGCAGAATCCTCGTGGTCGCGCGATGGTCGTCGACCAGGAGAGGTAGCTGCCGGCGTAGGCCGATGGTCTCAGTCGGCGCTGGTTCGTCGAGTTCATCCGCCGAACCGGTGGACGGTGTACGACGCCGAACTGGCCGGCTTGCTCGTCGATTGGCGCGCCTGGTTCGTCGATCGCTCTCATTGGGCTCGAACCACCCAGCAGTTGTCCTCAACCGAGACCAACCCCAAACGGCAGCGCCGCGGCGAGGAACCCCTCGACCTGCTGACCGACCAGACGCCGTACGTCGAGCAACGATTGTGACGCGGCGATCTCGATCTCGGTGCACGCTTCGTCGAGACTGTCCTCCCTGTCCGCTGACACCGCGATCAGGCCGATCCAGCGCACGTCGCCGTGGCCTGCAGCCAGGTCCTTCTCTTGTTGAGCGACGTCAGCGTCGAGCTGGCGATCTTCCTCGGTCTCCATCTGGCCGACGCGCTTGCGGGTCGTGCGGTCAGTCACGCGCTCGACCTGGTGGCGACGGGCATCACGAAGAGCCTTGCCGATGGGCACCGGCTGCAGCACCAGCGAGAACGTCCGGCGGATCCCCGGCCTCAGCAGCAACGGGCTCAGGAACGACGGCATCGCGCGGAGGCGCGGCCACTCGGTGACGACGTACACGCGATGGAACGACGAGTCGGTGCGGAGGTGGTCCCAGAAGGCATCGACAGCCAGTGGAGCGGCGTCTGCCGGATCGATGCCGCCGGTGAGTGTCCGGGTCGCCGCAGGGTCGAAGGCGACTCGCAGGCTAGACGCCAAGTCGGCTGCGTTGAGCCAGACACCAGCTACCCCGGCGGCCGCGAACGACGTCTGGAAGGCACGCGATTCCGAGTCAAGGACTGTCATCGCGCCGGCCAGTCCGCCGCCGTACTTTCGAACGTCCTTGGACACAGCATCGAGGTTCAGCGCAAAGCTGAACAGCGTCTCGTGCCTGGCTGCCGCAGGGGCCGCGTGCTGCAGAAGGTCACGGTAGATCGCTCCTGCAGCAGTGGACACATCCAGGTTGCACTTGCGAGCCCACTCGCCGAGCCCATCACCCGGATCCGGGATCGTGCGTTCGAGAATCTGTGCTCGCGCGATCCGATTGCTCTGGCACAGCCCGGCGATCATGCGGCCGTACGCCGCGACGCGGCGCTCCTGCTCGTCGGAGTTCTGGAGCAGATGCGCGGGCCCCTCGATCTTCGCGACGGCGATCAGTCGTCGGCGGAGCGGATCGTGAACCGCACCGATGGACGACCGCGTGTCCAGGATCCGTAAGGAACTTGCTTCTCCGGGCAGCTGCAGATAACCGTGCCGTCGAGGAACAAGCAGATTGGCACGGTACGACTGACTCTTGCGTGCGCTGCGGATGAAATGCGCCGCACGTAAGACAACCCACCGGTACGCCGGCAGGCCTTCGAATCGACCGAATGCGACGATCCCGCAAACGAACGTGGTGGCCACTCCTCCGAGGCGCGTCGGCACAGGCCAGCCGGCGAGCAGCGACACTACGGAGACAAGGACACCGACGATCACCAGTGTCACCTGGATCGGTCGCAGACCGAGCAGCAACGAGTTTCGTTGCGGTCGTGGGAAGCGTGCGGAGAGCGCATTCGACATCGTCAATCTCCCTGCTCTGATGCCTGGCTCGGGCCGTTTCCTGGGCTGCTTGACTCACCGTCGATCGACACCTCACTCGTGGCGACCGCAATGTTGGTTTGTCCCGAGTCCGAGCCTGCTGTCGGTGGTGCAGCTGGTTCGGGTTGAGCCGAGGGATCTGAATCGCCTTGAGTTTCGCGTCCAGTGGTCGGATCTGTTTGCCTGTCGGACTGCTCGCTCGAGTCATTGGCAGCCGAGGCAGTCGACGGGTCCTCGGGATCCTCGTCGCCGCCAACAACCGGTGATGAATCGTCCTTGTCCGATCCGCTGAAGTCACCCGCCGCCCATTGCTGGACCCGTTCGAGCTGATCCTTGCCCGCCTCGACCCCGGCTGCACCCTGCTGCAGAATCCGCGTCGCCGCCTGGCCCTGGTCACCGGCCCAATGAATGAACGAGTAGGTAGCCAGTGGAGCGAACGCAGCCATGGCGACCAGCAGGATGCCGCCGATGAAGGTGCCGATGTTCGGCGCCTTGTCCTGCCCGGGCGCGCCAATTGCAGAGAACCCAAGGGTGAAGACGACGGACATCGGGATCTTCGAGAACAACAGTGCGCCGACGATCTCGATCCATCGTCGAAGCCAATGCCGCGTCGCGGACCACGTCCAGCTGACCATCGCAACCGGGACAAAGACAACGAATGCAATGAACGCCACGTCGCGGACGAGCATGACGAAGTACAACGAGAACATGGCGAGTAGTCCGAGCTGGACAGCTAGGAGAAGGATTCCCCCCAGGGTCGGGGCCGTCAGGAACACCGTGATATCGGTCATCCGCTTGATGCCGTCCATGGATGCCTTCCCACCCAGGATGCCCGTAGAAATCTCGTCGACGACGCGGCCACAGGTCGCAATGGCTGCCACTGCAAGCGGAACCCCCGCAGTCCCGATCAACGCGCCGACCACTGCGTGGCCGAGACGGGAGGGCTCGCGGCGAATCACAGCCGATACACATTGCAGGATGAAGACCGCAACGAGGATCGGGAGCGAGAGCTCGACCATCAGGTCAAGGTTGTCCTTCCACCAGGCCTGGTCGAACGTCGGCGACGTGCTGGTACTGAACGTCTGGAACACGCTCACCGACAGGTCGGTCAGACCGTTCGCAGACCATCTGAGGAACGAATCCCATGCTGAGTTGGCGGCCTTGTTGCCCAGGTCCCCAACGGCGCAGCCGACCGGGTTCAGGAGGCAATCACTCCAAGCCATGTCGGGTCCCCTAGCCGATCTGAATGCCGCTGAAGAAGCGGATGATCGGGTTCGCCGAGGCAATCAAAATGGCCGCGCCTGCGGCTATCAGGCAGCCCAGCTTGCCGCGCCCCGCGTAGTGCGAGTTGCTGCCAAAGCTGCCGACTGCCCAGGCAACTGCTGAGATCACGAACGCCGCCACACAGATGACGAGACCGAACGTCTGCAAAGCGCCGACGATCTGACGCAATGCGGGGAGGCCCGGGAGTCCGTTCGAGTTCGGACTCACGCCGGGGTCTTGGAGGTAGAAAAAGCTGAGCATGCGTTGGCCTCCTGGCGCCGGACAGCGCCAACGGGTTGAGTTACGTGGTGGGGTAGATCGGTGGCGCCCAGCCCAGATAGGTGGCACCCCAACGTTGTTCGACGGCTCCAACGCCGACGAGGTACACGCCGCCTTGACCAGGAACGCGATCGCCGATGTCGTTGGAGACGATGCGCTCGTTGCCGACGTAGACGGCGACGTGTCCATACGGACCATCAGTCGACCAGAACAGCAGCGCGCCGACCGGCGGCCGGCGATCATCGGGATGGGCGTTCCCGCTGCTGACCATCTGGGCCCATTGCTCGGCCGCGGAGTAGTAGCCCGAGCGCGGGTGACCCCAGATGTTCGAGGCCAGGCGGGCACACAGCTGGTAGTAGCCGTGGCTGCCGACCAGGTCGAGCGCTCGACGTACGGCTTCGTCGGCACCCGGTAGTTGCTCGGTGTCTCCGGCTCCCCAACTTCCGCAGGCACCAACGGTCGGCGTCGCACGAACGAGTCGGACCGCCGTCTGATAGTTGTTGCGGTAGTTCTCGCCGTCGGAGAAGGCCGATCGTTGAACCGCTTGTGCAGCTTTCCACGGCTCCATCGACGCCCAGCCAGGCACGTTGGCGAGTGCGGTGTAGAACAGGCTCGCGGCACCTGCAGGGTCCATGCGCACGTTGATCGGTCCCCAGCTGTCACGTTGCTGGAACAGACCCCGCGAGTCCGGACCGGCCGCGTCTCCGCGATCTGTGTTCCGCAGCGATGACTCGGTCATGGCTGTCATGACCGCGATGACCTTGCCTCGCTCGCCCATCGCATATCGATCACCGACGCCGGCGACAACGGCTAGGTTGGAGGCTTGCTCCGCATCAAGGCGTACGTCGTTCAGGCTTTGCGTTGCTGTGCAGGTGTCCGCACCGCTGCCGGCAGCAGCCAGCGGAGGCAGCAGGCAGGCGGCGGTAGCCAGCAGCGCATTGGCCGCCGCGACCTTGACGATCACTGGGGTAGTTCGTTGGAAGCCGACCAGAACGAGCATTGCGGCCGGCAGACGACGCTGACTGTGAGCTGTCGTTCAGTCTCGGTCGATGCGCCATCGACCACGCTGAGTTGGGTTCCGCTGACGACGAAACCGTGCCAGCCTTCCGGCGCCCTCGGATCCCGCGCAAGGGCCTCGAGCACAGGTGTCGTTCTGGCCGTCACGTCCCGCACTGTGGCCCGCGCTCCGTGAGCCTTCAGCTCCTCCCATTGGCTGTCGTACGGCAGCATGCTGCGTGCGACAACCGCCGAGTCGGGCGCCTCCATCGAGTCTGCGAATGACGAGACTGCCGCTTGCCACTGAGCGTAGGTGTGAACGGTTGAGTCATAGGTCCAGATGGTCCTGCCAAAGGCGATGGCGTACTGCGCAGGATCCGTCGTAGTCGGCCGCACCCAGACCGACAACGGCTCCAGGCTCGGTGCGGATGTGCCAGTCACCTGGTTGGGGCTTGACCTTCCCGGTTCGCCCGCAGCCACTTCAGACGGGTCGCGCCAACCGATCACAAATGCCACGACCACGATGACGAGCAGGATCAGGATGACATTGGTACGGCGAGCTTCGAGTTCGTGACTCGACGCATGTCAGTGTTCCCTCCGGGATTTCGCTGGCTCGAGCCGAGCGATGAGTGTGCGCGCGATGGGCGCCGGGATGATTCGGAACGCCGCCTGCAAGCGCAGGTAAAAACGGAACTGAGCGAAGTAGTACCGAACCAGCCAGTTACGGCGGCGTGGATGCTTGTCCAGGTTGTTCATAGAAGCTCAACGTTCGAGCCCTCGTGACCGCCGAGTAACTTCGGGTCAGGCTGCCTGAGCGAGTCCCAGTCCGAGGCCGTCATGCCACGACCCGCCCGGCGGCCGAGCGAACCTGGACGATCTATAGGCCGGCCCAGGAAACCTCCCGGCCGCTTGGTCGATCCACTGCCTGACTGTTGGATCCGCGAAGACCACATCCGGCGATTGCCCGGCGGCGAGCCGCGACAACGCGGATCTCCGGAACGATCCGTTGTGCAGGAGCCAGGCCAAGCCCTCAGCCTGATCCCTAGGTACGCCGACAGCTCGGACACGTGCCGCGATCGCATGCTTGGAGAAGCCAGGGCCATCGGCCGCGACAACCAAGCGGCGCCGCACCTCACCGATCGGGAGACCTGCAAGCTCCAGTCGGACTCCAATGCGGTCCAGGAGCAAACCCAGCTCCGGGAGCAGGCCAGGCTGCACAGACTCAGGCAGGTAGTCCAGCAGCGGATGCCGCTGACGCCGCCTGGCCTCCTGACGTACGACGTCGGCCAGTCGCCAACGCACCATGTTCGCCAGGTACCCCCAGGTAACCCGACTCACCGCGTCCTTCTCGGTCAACTTACGGCAGCGTTCCCAAGCCACAACCCTGGCCATCTGCGCTGCCTCATCGTTCCCGAGAGCTGCCCGCAGCCGGCCGGGCAACTCCGCGACGATGCGACGCTCGATGGCAGCGGCCAGCCGCTTCGAGGGTTCCTCTGCCCAGCCCGAATCCGCTGCGTCGGCGAGGAGGGCCTGAAGTTCTTCAGTCATTGGGCTCTCTCCGAATCCCGATGCCTCGGGCAACGGCCCGAGAGTTGATGCTTGCTTCGTGGCACCAATCTCGGCGAACGCCGGACCGATCTGAACCCGGAGTACGAAGTCCTGGAGTCCTGGAGTTCGTCACAAGGACGGCCCTGTCGGCGTCTGACTCGGACCGTCGAGCTCTGCCAGCTGCTGGCGTCCGGACTTGTAGTCGTCCAACGGCCGCGTCGCCACCATTGCGTCGTACAGACGCCGCGGTCCGTCCTCGTCCTTCAGCAGGCTCGACGCCGTCTGTCCATCCGGAATCTCAACGGCACGAACCCGCTTGTAGAAGTAGGACAGGTCGGAGTGCGACGCGATCGCGGCACGACGCCAGTCCTTATCACCATCCAGAGCGACGATCACGGTGTCGGTGACCGTGTAGCGGTACAGCGTCTTCGCCTGTGCCGATGACATCTGCGCGCCACACATCGGAATGCCGGCCCAACGCTCACCTGCCAGCCGACCGAGGTTCTCAACTGCCACCGCGTCCAAGGGGTCGTTGACAACCACCACGAACGCACCGTCAGTCAGGATGTCGAGCTGTTCCTCGATGCCTACCAGTGCGTTCGACGGCCGGTGGATCAGCGTAGTCGGCGACGCCATGTAGGCCGGCTTCGGTCCGTTGCCGACGCCGACGAAGCCGACCGGGTCAAGCCGTTCGTCCCGCGCAAGGAGCATCAACTGATCGCGAAAGACGTCGACCGCAGTTCCTTGCTCGGTCCACTCGGACAGACCGGCCCGGATCAGTGTGCGGAAGTCGAAACCCTTCTCCCGCAGGTGATCGGTGAGCCGCGTGAACGAGTCCGGGGCGTAGCCGAGCCTCCACGATGAATCCGTCTGCAATACCCCACCGACGCCGCGATCTCGAACCTGCTCGACCGGCCAGCCAACGTTTGCCCTGAGCAACTCTCGTCGATAGAACCTGGCTGCGACCATGTTCGCCACCATCATGCGCTGGCGCTCACCACTGATCAGCGTGTTCTCGGAATCCGATGAAACAGCATTCATTCCAACCTCCGTGGACCCAACATTCGTTGGCTACGAAGGTCGCTTCGGCCGGCTCAGCAATGAACCCCGTTTTCGACATCGGGGACTAGCCGAATATGCAGTCCAGGTGTCAGGGTGTTGGCGCGTTGTCCGGCGGATCCCCGCTCACGACCAGGCCCGGCAGAGAGTCGGACCAGGGCCCGCGCGTTGAGCGACGATCGAGAGACTCGAGAACCTCTCGAGAGATGATCGCTTGATCGAGCTGCAAGACTTTCGCGAGGTGACCCAGCTGGGCTGCCACGTGGCCCTGCGGCAACCTTGCCACGAGCGGCGCCACGCGGCGCAACGCATTCACCCGACCACTGATGTGATCCAGCACCTGCGACCATCGAGCTACCTCGAGCTCAATCGCAAGCTCGGCAAGGGGTCTGGGCGACGTGAGGGCCTGGAACAACCGATCCGCACCCGCGGGTGTCTCAAGCAGCGAGGACGGGTCCTGCCCCAACGGAAACTCAGCCACCTGTACAAGCTTGAAGAACGCCGACAAGTCATCCAGCCACCGGGACCCAGCAACACTGCCGGCGCCATCTGCATCCACTGCTACGATCACAGTGTCGCAATCCGAGTAGTGGCGGACCATCGAGACCTGATGACGCGACAGGGCCGTCCCGCACACACCAAGGCCCGCCCAGCTGCGAGACGTCGACCGGCTCAGCTCGTCCACGGCCATCGCGTCCATCGGACCCTCAACGAAGACGGGCACTGCACCGCCCTCCAAGAGATCACGCTGCTCCGTAAGGCCGACGAGAGTGCGCGACTTCTGGTAGGTACGCGTCGTCGGCGAGTTCAGGTATTTCGTTCGCCCACCCCGCCCGCGCCCGCGCCCGACGAAACCGACCAGGTCCTGGCCCGCATCCCAGGCAGGGAACATGATCCGGTCACGGAACCGATCGATCAGATATCCCGTCTTCGTCGCACTCGCCAGCCCTGCAGCCAGCAGAGCTTCGTCGTCGAAGCCTTGGGACCTGAGGTGATCAACCAAGTAGGACCAACCATCTGGAGCGTAACCAATCTTCCAGGGTGAAGTCGTCCTCAGCACATTCCCAAGGCCACGCTCTGCGAGGTGGCCAGCTGCCCAGCCTGCCGGAGATTCCAGCAGCTGATCACGAAAGAAGTGTCCGGCCGCGAGGTTTGCCTCTACTAGCCGGCTGTCTTCACTGTTCATCGCGCTACTCACCGCCAGGAATCGATACCCCGCTCCGCGTTCAAGGTCGGTTGCTTCAGAGAGCCGTTGAACCTGGAGTTCCAGGTCCAGAGGTCCCAGACGGCAAGCGCCGACTCAGCCGGGCGGCAGCCGCGAGAGCCTCAAGGCAACTCGGGCCCGCCTGGCGCGTTATAGAGCTCGTGCTCCAATGGCGGACCGTGGCCACCGGCTAGATCACGCCGCCGAACCCGCCCTATCCCGCCCGCATCCATAGACTTCTTCTCATCTGGCGCTTCATCCCAGAGACCGGCCGATCGAATCAGCTGCTCTCCCGCACGCTCGATTCCTTCGTCCAGCAGTTCGATAGCGCGCCGGATCGACCATCTGACTGGTCCGAGCTCATCCGACGCCTCGCCGTCGGATGAGCTTGCTGGTGGCCTCGGTCCGTATGCCCAGTGCATCTCGTTGTCGCTCCCTCGCGTTGCTGACGGCAACGTCCTCGAGCCACAGTCATCCGTCGGAGGCGAAGTCAGAACCCAGAACAAGATGTCCAGGAGTCCTGGACATCTCGAGGGTCTGCCCGATCGTCGCCAGTTGGAGCAAGTCCCGTCCGGTCCGCGGACCGGACGGAGGCGGCGGGCCGGGGACCGCCTACGGCTTCGCATGGGGGCGCAGCGCAATGGCGTCATGCGACCAGGTCGAACCGCGAGCGATCCCATCCGTCATCGAGAACCCGCACGGCTGCGTGGCTCGCCTGATCAGCCGCCGACACGGCGCAGCTTTACGGTCCTAGTTCAAGCTCGGCGGCAGTATCTGGTTCACCTGAGTCAACAGCCAGTTCGCTGGAAGCAACGACCAGCCCGGCATGACGAATGTTCGCCGACAGGTGCCGGTCCGCAGCGTCGTACAACCGATTTCCAGTCGAGACGACCCGACCGCCCAGCGTCTCGATCATCCGAGTTGGTGCGTTCTTGCCGACAACCGCGGACGTCCTGGCTATAAGATCCGCCGACGGCCGATCAGGCAGACAGCCGAGCCTCGCCAGTAGCAGGTACGCAACTGCGTCAGCTTCGACTCTGATGACGCCGTGGCAACGCAAGTCGCGAGAGTGCTTGTGCATCCGTAGATGGGCCAGTTCGTGAGCCAGGCTCATCGTGGCCGTCGGTACGTCGAGATCGTCAGCGACAACGATCCGCCGTGCCCGGTGCACGGTCGCCCCACCACGCTCCTGCTCCGGAACTCGCCCGCGCTCAACCCGATACCCTCCGGCAACTGCCATCTCTTCGAAGGCAGCGAAGGCATCTTGTGGCCGCACGTTCGCGGAGGCTTCTAGTGGCCGACCGTCGGTCTGGCTGACGTCCCAAAGCGTGGTGACACCATGCCCCTGGACCGGATCCGCCGAGTGCTCGACCTCGGTTGCGGCGGCAACAATCCTGATGCCAGATGCGCCACGTCTGACACGGCGTCCGCGGCGCTGCCAGCCCTGGCGTCCGTCGACCCAGAACGCCTCCGGCATCTGTAGCTTGATCAGTACGACGTTCCGGAACGACTGGCCCCGAAGATCCGCCGCTGCGTCAAGCCATCGGATCCAAGCACCGTCCGACCAGCTTCGGCGAATGTCAGACTCGGCTGCACTCCGAAGATCATCTACCGTCACCCGCACGCGGTTCACCCGTCCGAGCGTCACGCCCGCTAGCACGGAGATGAACCCAGAGTTCGAATTCCAGGACTTGTCGACGTGGCGACTACCAGCACGCCCTGCCCAGGCGGAATGAGAGTGGCAGTCGGCTGCCGGAGCTCGACGTCCAGGACTCCTCGACATCGTCCACCAGAAGGACCCACATGGGACATCCCTGGCTCAAACGTTGAGCAGACGTCGGGTCACCCGACACGGCTCGTACGTCAGGAGGCAGGATGGGACGGGAAGCGTTGCCGCTCGGGACGTGGGGATCCGTGTCGACGCGCGTGGTCAGTCGCGACAAGGCGGGGCGACCGCGGAAGTTCGAGGCACGTGCGTGGTACCGGGACCTGGACGGGCGCACGCGTCCAGTAACGAAGTGGGGGAACTCGAAAACCGACGCAGAGAACAAGCTGCGCACAGCGCTCAAATCACGGCAGCGGCGGATGGCCCAGGCGAGCGGACTCCAGTCGAGCGACCGCGTCTCGACTGCCGTTGAGATGTTCCTGGCCGAGGTCCGCGATCTCATCGAACAGGACGTTCTCGCGCCCAACACCTATCAGACCTATCGATACCAATACGACAAGAACCTCGCTCCCCGGGTCGCAGAGCTCCGGCTCCACGAGTTGACCACGCCGCGCGCGAACGATGTCATCAAAGCGATCCGCGACGAGGTCGGCGCCGCGACCTCCAAGACGTGCCGGACCATCCTCAGCAAGACCTGTTCTCTGGCGGTGACGCACGGCGCGCTGACGGCGAATCCGATTCGGGAGATCACCATCCGCGCGACATCGAAGAAGCAGCCGCCGCGGGCACTCGAGGACGCCGAGCGAGAGTACTGGTTCGAGCTTCTGCGCAAGGACGAGCGAGCCGTGCGAGCCGATTTGATCGACGTCAGTAAGTTCATGCTGGCCACCGGCGAACGGATCGGGGAGACGCTCGCCGTCACCTGGCGCGATCTGAACCGGCGGACCGCGGAGATCGACTGCAGTCACCAGATCCAACGGGTCAAGGGCAAGGGACTCGTACGACGACGCGTGAAATCCGCCGCAGGCGACCGCATCCTCGGGCTACCACCCTGGGCCTTCGAGATGCTCATCACCAGGTGGGTGCCGGAGACATCACTGGATGCGCCCATCTTCCCCGACACGAACGGCGGCTTCCGCGATCCGCACAACGTACAGAAGGCGATCCGCAACGCGCGCCGCCCGATCGGTAGCCTGCGACGCCGCGAACTCGGCAGTCTCCTGCGAAGCCACCGCCGCAACGCCGGCCTGACACAGACCGAAACGGTCGCCAAGCTCGGATGGCGCAAGACCCGGATCAGCCTGATCGAAACGGCACGTGTGAAGGTGACAGCCGCCGAGGCGACCATCCTCGCCGACGCCTACGGGCTCAGCAGAGCTGATCGCGCCGCCCTCCTGGAGCTCACTGAGCTTGCAGGCCTGCAGTCACTGGCAGATGAACTCGCCTGGGTAACCGCACACGCCTTCAGGAAGACCACCGCGACCATCCTGGAAGACGCGGGCCAAACACCACGCCAGGTCGCCGACCAACTCGGGCACGCCCAGACGTCCACCACCGTCGACGACTACTTCGGGCGCCGTCGCCGAAACCCAGAAGCCGCCAAGCACCTCGAAGACGCTCTCCGCCACGTCCATGATCAGGATCGGACCGACGACGTACAGGGCCCGCACCTTTAGGTCCAGTTCGTCAGGCCTGGGGCGTCAACGGCTGAGCGCCGGTAGGGCGCACGAAGACGACGAGTCGCCGGGCTCGCGTGATGGCCACGCGGAGCAGGCGGCGCTCCGCGTCCTGATCACTCTGGTCGTCGCTGAGGAGCTGACCTTGATGCCGCCCCTCGACGATGATGACGGCGTCGAACTCCTTTCCCTTGGATTTGTGCATATTCATGACACTCACCAACGGTGGATCCTGCCGCGCGGCGTTGACTGTTTCCTGCGCTAGAGAGATCTGCACGACGTCTGAGGCCTGCTGGTAGCCGGCTACGCCATCCCATGAACCCTGCAAGGCAGAGGCAAGGGAGTCGGTGGCACGAAGCAGCCGAAGCAGCCGTACTTGCTTGAAGATCTCATCCAGCTCTGCGGATCCTGCGAGTCTGGCTCGTGCGACCTGCCAGTCGCGAACAGGTCGTCCGGTGAGCTCGGCCGGCGTGTCGAACCGCTCGAGCAACACCTTTGCTGTCTTCGACACTGGACCGCGGCCTGCTTCGATCGCGGCTATTGCACGCTGGATGGTGGTGATCGTCTGCCGAGCGCCTTTGGTCCCGCGGCCCAACTTGGTCCGGTAGTAGTCAGCGACGAGTCGCAAGGTGTGGATGACGGCATGGCTCCGATCCAGCAGTTGCCACTCAAGGACGCTCGCGACCACGAGAGCGGCCGCCGCCGTCAGCTCCGGATCCAACTGGAGCACGTGGTCGATCGCATCGAGTCGGCTGCCGTCGGGCGCCGCCCGTTCCTGCTCGAGGGCCTCGGAGACACGGGCTGCGAGCGCGTTCGTTCGTGTAAGAACGGCGATCGTGGGCGTGAGGCCTGTTTCCTGAACCAGTTTGCGTTCGACCGCTACCACAGCCCAATGAGCCAGAGCTTCAAGATTGTCGTACCGATACCACTTGACGATGACATTGTCCGACCGCGCCGACGGCCGGTTCCGCAGTACCGCGTTGGCGTAGTCGAGCAGACCGCTTCCTGGGCTTCGATGATTGTCCTCGGACAGGTCGAATGCGTCAGGTTCGAGTGCAGTACGCACATCCTGGATTCGGTGCTCGTCGACGCCAGGCAGGTGATCGAAGATGCGTTGATCAGGATCGGCCAGGCAGATGATCGTGCTCTGTTCTGACAGAGCTCTGATGACGCGCCACTGATCTCGGTTCGTGTCCTGGAACTCATCGACAATCACCAGCGGGTACCTGGCGCTGTACAGCGCCCGCACATCCGCGGATCGCTCGAGAAGTTCTGCGGCGATCGGCGCGAGAGTCTCGAAGACGAAGACGGACTCCTCGCGAGCCAGACGATGTATCTCCACCTGCCAGTCACCATCGTGATCTGCTTGTCGCTGCGCCTCCCGCTCAGGAGTGATGAACCTGACCGGCACGCCGGTCAGTAACCGGCCCTGACTGCGTACGAGGTCGAGGAAGAAGGCATGGAAAGTCTTCACCTCGATCACGCGGCGATCCGCATGAGTCAGAACGCCTGGCATGCGATCGGTCACCTGCCTGACCGCAGCCCGGGAGAAGCTGAGGAAGAGAACGTGCTGCTCGGGACTGAGCTGTGGGATGGCGGCTCGGGCCTTGAGAAGAGCGATCGTCGTCTTTCCGCATCCGGGCCCACCCTCGATGAGGATGTGGCCCCGAGAGTTCAGAATCGCTCGGCGCTTCTCGTTCAACTCGATTTCGGCCACTTAAGAACCCTCAGCAGCATCCGGCGCCCGGTCTGCAGCTGGACTGGACTGCTGCGTTGACAAGTGTTGGTGTATCAGACTGAGCAGGCTGACCATGGACGCAGGCAACTCCGTGGTGTCCTGCGCCTCCCCGACCAGAGCCGCTGCATAGCCGTAGTAGGCGCCTTTGCGATGGAGCAGCACCTCTCGCAGCAACGCGTCGACGTCCGGGTCTGAAGCGCTCGGACCAAGTACGCCGCATTCGACCGGATAGTCGCTCCGCCTGGCAGCCTTCTCGAGAAAGCGTCGCTTGGTCGACACCGGCATCTCGGTGATCAGCAGGTCCTCGACGCCGGAGTACGGAATCACGTTGTACTCCGTGAAGTCCAGTGCCTTCGCGGCGATGTCGGGCTTCAAGGGCTGGTTCGGTGTGTCATGCATCCCGTAGACGGGTTTGCCCATGCTCTTGAACAGCGGCGCGTAAAGCGGCACCGAGACGTCGTTCTGCGCATCGAACACCGAGACACCGGCCAGGTCGATATGTGTGTATTTGACGGCCGGGTCTGCTTCCATGACGTCTGCTGCAACTGGGATGAGCGACGCCTCGGTGGCGCCTTCGACGACGAGGACGGCTCGGGCGAGAACGGCCTCAGCGAACTGACGCCGATTCTCGCGATAACGCTTCAACTTGAAGTCCGCAGGCAGGGTGATCGGCCCGCTGCCCAGCGCACCATCGTCATCGCGTCGCAGGACCACGATGTTCTCGGGCTCGAATCGCTCGATGACATAGGGCGAGTGTGAGGTGACGATCGCTTGCCCCATGTGCGTGGTGACGAAGTCGACCAGACGCCGCTGAGCGTGCGGCGGGATGGCGATTTCGGGTTCCTCCATCGCGAAGATGACCGATGTATCGCCTCTCAGCTCGGCGATGTAGGTCAACAGAGCGAAGACGAGAAGGTTGAGTGATCCGGTGCTGAGGCGGCCGAACGGAACTGCGAACGCACCTGGCTTGTTGGCGATGAAGACCCGGAGGACGTCGCGGATGTTCTCCCGCGTGAGTTCCGAGGCATGCAACTGCACGTCATCCGAGGCGCCGCCGAGCGACACGAACTGACTCACGCGAGACTTCACCTGGCCGAGGATCGTCTCGAGCTTGGAGTCCTTGCCCACCAGTGCAACGCCGGCGAGGTCCGTGCGGAGTTTCTCCCAGAGGGTGATCTCGGTGTCCGACTCCAAGCGGATGATCGTGTCCAGCAGTGATCCCCGCTGGAGGCTGAGGGCACGTGAGCCGGTCCGGTTCGGGCGGAGATACAGATATCCGCAATGGCGCTTGTCTTCGCGGGTAAACGATCGTCTGCCGCCACCGAGGTCGGAACTCTCGCCCGTCAGGTCGTCCGGGACGGGCTCCGGGTGGGCGAAGAAGGTCCCGCCTTCGAAGTCGTCCTCGGCCGGGTTGAAGCGGCCGACGAACAGGACAGGCAAGCACCAGGGATGGTTGTCGGCCTCATCGATGGCATCAGCCTCGACATCGGCAAAGTCGTCGCTCTCGACATCCCATTTCCGCAAATGCGCGCCGAACCGTAGCGTCGCAGTCTCCGACAGGTCGACTAGCACAACCTCGATGTTGATCTCAGGTCGAGCACCCTCCTCGCTGGGGAGGTACGTCGCCAAGTAGAAGTCGTACTCATCGACCACTGGGCGCCGGTACATGCGTTCAGGCCCAAGCGCGAGGTCGAGCGCGTCGCAGATCGTCGATTTTCCGACGCTGTTGCCTCCTACCAGGAGAGCGTGTCCATCGAGCCGGATGTCAGCCGATTGGATGCCGCGAAAGTTCCTGATACGTACTCGCCGAACCTGCATCGCTTCGCGCTCTCCCCGTAGACCTGCTAGAAGTACTTCTCTGTCTGGGGGTACCGCGGATCGGTCTCTCGGCCGGCGCGATCGGAGACGGGTGGAATCGCGGCGCGCGATTCTGTCAACGATCAAGCAGAAGGCTGGTGTATCCGGCCCGTCTGCTTCCCTCCCGTTGGGGGTATCGGTCGCCGGCACGGATCCGTTACCAACTGACCCCTGACTGTTATCGCCTGAGCGACCAGTACAGGCAGCCGAGACGCAACTCAGGTCGTCGCCCCGCTGAGGTCCTGCACCATCGAGCCCTCGCGATCGAGGACGCGAGAAGACGACAACCGATGCGCGCTCTGGCGCAAAACCTCGAGTAAACCTGGAGTCGCCGCCCTTCAGACGATAAGCAGCTACTTATCTTCCCAGGTCAGAGAGCCGGTGAGGGGACTTGAACCCCTAACCCCCGCTTTACAAGAGCGGTGCGCTGCCAATTGCGCCACACCGGCGGGTGTGTTGGTACATAGTAGTGGATTGTGTGGGGGGTGCTGCGGGGGTCGGTGGGGTTTCGGTGGCTGTGGGTTGCCCGGTCGGTCTCGTTTCTGGGGGACTCGCTGGGGCTGGTGGCGTTGCTGCTGTATGTGCAGGGGTCGACCGGCGCGGCGCTGGCGGTGGCGTTGGTGTTGTTGGCGGGGGACTTTGTGCCGGGGCTGTTCGGGGCGCTCGCGGGAGCGGTCGGGGATCGGTTCGATCTCAAGCGGGTGATGGTGGTTTGCGACCTGGTGCAGGGGGTGCTGACGGTCGTGATGGGGTTGGTTCTGCCGCCGCTGCCGGTCCTGCTCTGCATGGTTGCGGTCCGGAGTGTGACGGCGACGGTGTTCCAGGCGAGTTCGCGGAACGCGATGCCTGGGCTGGTGAAGGACGAGGAGCTGGAGGCGGCGAACTCGGCGCTCGGGGCGGGGACGAACGGGCTGGAGGCGATCGGGCCGCTGATCGCCGGTGGGTTGTTTCTCGTCACCGACGTACGCGGGATTCTGCTGATCGATGCGGCGACGTTCTTCGTCTCGGCGACGTTGTTGAGTCGCTTGCCGCAGCTCCCGCGGGCTGTGCCGTCGGGTCACAGCCTGCTCAAGGACGCGCGGGACGGACTGGGGTACATCTGGCGAGCCAAGGCGGTCCGGGTCATCGGGATCGGGTTCTTCGCGGTGGTCGCGTTCAACGGGGTGGATGACGTTGCGATGGTGTTCCTGGCGAAGGACGAGTTGCACGGGAGCGATTCGGCGGCGGCGACGTTGTACGCCGGGGCGGGGATCGGGCTGATCGTCGGGTTCATGATCCTGGCGAGGTACGCGAAGAGCATGAAGATGCCGACACTGATGCTCGCCGGGTTCGCGGTGAGCAGCTTGGGGAACCTGGTCACCGGGCTGGCGTGGGCGATCTGGGCGGCGCTCGCGTTGCAGGTGATCCGCGGGCTCGGGATCGCGGGCATCGACGTCGGGGTCAACACTCATCTGCAGCGCGTCGTACCGGCGCATCTGCGGAGTCGGGTGTTCGGCAATCTGTACGGCGCGATCGGGGTGGCGGCGGGGCTCTCGTACGTCTTGGGCGGTCTGCTCCTCCAGCACACAGACGCGCGTACGACGTTCATCACCGCGGGCGCTGGTGGGTTGCTGGCTACGGTTGGGACTGCGATCGGAGTTCGGCGATCGGGCGGCGGAGAGAGCGAGCCCCCGGTACCGCGATGAGCGCGATCGCGGCCATGACGAGGAATGCTGCGGTCGGGTGGTCGACCAGCAGGCCGACGACGACTGCAACGATCAGGCCGCCCAGGTTGCCGGCCATCCAGATCAGGCCGGCGGCGGTGCCTTCGGCTTCTCCGGTACGGCGTTCCACCAGCTCGAGCACGATCGGGAGGGCCGGGAGCAGGAGCAGGCCGATCAGGGTGATCGCGACGAAGCCGGTCAGGACGCCGGGAGCGACCGCGAGCAGAACGCAGGCCAAAGCGGTCGCGGTGAGGCTGACGACGAGGAGCGTGGATTCGGCGTGGCGGCGTACGACGAGGATCGGGATGATCGCGCTGCCGAGGACGCCGGCGATGACGTTCACCAGGAGGATGGTGCTGGCGGTGCCGCCGCTGACGCCGGCCGGTTCGAGGAGGGCCTGGGCGAAGGTGCTCATGGCAACGAATACGCCGAACGGGAACAGCGCGAGTACGCACAGACGGCGGATCAGCGGGTCACCCCACGCGGTCGCGAGCGCGCCGCGGTCGGGCCGCAAGGCGGACTCGCCCGGGTGGGCGGGTTCGAAGGGTCCTGGGCGGCGTACGACGAAGATCAGGACGGCTGCCGCCAGGACGCAGAAGATTGCGGTGAGCCACAGCATGGTTGGCAGGGACGACGCGGTGGTGAAGATCGCGGACAGGAGGAAGGCGATCACCATGCCGGCGAAGATGCTGGCGGTGCCGACGGCGATGCCAGTTGGCCGGTTCTTCTCGGAGAGGTAGCGGCCGGTGATGCCGGTGACCGCATTCAACACGAGAGGCTGGGCGATCGAGGCGAGGATCTGGCCGGCCAGGAGCCAGGTGAAGTCGTCGCCGATCAGGCGTACGAGTGCGCCGAGCGCGGTCAGGACGGCGCCGGCGATCAGGGCGGGGCGGAACCAGCGGTCCAGCAGGAGTCCGCAGGGGATCGCGAGTACGACGTACAGGAGCGGGAAGACCTGGGCGAGCCAGCCGATCGCGCTCTCGGAGACGCCGTACCGCGCGGCTGCGACCGTCGTGACGCCGGCGAAGTTGAGCCAGACGAGCTGGGTGGCCGCACCGACCAGGGAGTAGCCGACGATCGCCGGCCACTGACTCCGCATGCGCATCTGCGAACTGTAGCGCCGGGACTGGCGTACAAAGGAGGAATGGTTGATTGGGAGGGGCCGCTGTCCGAGGCGTACGACCGGGCGCTCACGTATCTGAAGGGTCTCCCGGAGCGACAGGTCGGTCCACGAGCGACGGCAGAAGAGCTGCATCGAGCCCTCGGCGGACCGCTGCCGACCGGGCCGACGGATCCGCGCGAGGTCGTCGAACACCTGGCGAAAGGGGTCGATGACGGACTGTTGCCCAGCGGCAGCGGGCGCTTCTTCGGGTTCGTGTTCGGCGGCGCCACGCCGGCGTCGCTCGCCGCGGACTGGCTGACGACGGTCTGGGACCAGAACGCAGGCCTGTACGCCGCCTCGCCCGCGGCCGCCGTGGTGGAGGACATCACCGCGGGCTGGCTGGTCGAGCTGTTCGGGCTGCCACCCACCACCTCGGTCGGATTCGTCACCGGTGCGCAGATGGCCAACTTCACCGGATTGGCGGCCGCAAGGCATGAGGTACTGCGACGTGCCGGCTGGGATGTGGAGCGGGACGGATTGATCGGGGCGCCGCCGATCCGGGTGCTGGCCGGCGCGGAGCGGCACGACACGATCGACCGGGCACTGCGCTTCCTCGGCCTGGGGACGAACAGCATCGTGCCGATCGCGGTCGACGACCAAGGCCGGATGCGCGCCGACGCGCTGGCCGAGGCGCTCGACGCCGACCCCGGCCGGACCACCGGCCTCAGCGGGATCGACAGGCCGACGATCGTCTGCGCGCAGGCCGGGAACGTGAACACCGGAGCGTTCGACCCGATCGCCGACATCTGCGAGATCGCGCACGCGCACGACGCGTGGGTCCACGTGGACGGAGCCTTCGGGTTGTGGGCGGCCGTCAGTCCGGGCCTCAGGCAACTCCTCGACGGCATCAACCGCGCCGATTCCTGGGCGACCGACGCGCACAAGTGGCTCAACGTGCCGTACGACTCGGGCATCGTCCTCTGCGCCCATCCCGAGCCGCACCGGGCCGCGATGTCGATCCGGGCCGCGTACCTGATCCAGGACGAGAACGGCGAGCGCGACTCGCTCGATTACAACCCCGAGTTCTCGCGAAGGGCACGTGGCATCCCGGTGTACGCCGCCGTTCGCGCGCTGGGGCGTGATGGCATCGCTGAGATCGTCGACCGCTGCCACGCGATGGCACATCGATTTGCGGAGCGGCTCGAAGCCAACGGCGTAAAGGTCCTCAACGACGTCGTCCTCAACCAGGTCCTGGTGAGATTCGGCGACAACGACGCCGTCACCCGCCGGGTGGTCCTGGAAGTCCAGAACGACGGCACCTGCTGGATGTCCGGGACCACCTGGCAGGGCAAGGCCGCCATGCGCATCTCGGTGACCAACTGGACCACCGACGAGGCCGACATAGACCGCTCCGCCGGAGCAGTGCTAACCGCGGCCGGTTCGGTCCTGTAGTTCGTCGATCAGCCGGGACGCGTCCGCCTTCGAGAGTTGGTCCGGTACGTCGACGCCCGCCTCCTGCGCGAGCGTGTGCAGGTACGACGCCTGCGGCCCTGTCATCGGCTCCTCGCCGGTCGTCCACTCTTCCGGATCCTTGTCCGGGACTGGGTGCACCGTCATCGTTCCTCCTGTCGAACACCCGCTCGATTGTCGAGCGACCGGTACCCACCGGATCGACTTCCATGCGTCGTGTCGATTTCCGCCGGAGCCGATCGACGCACAGGCGTACGAACGATCACAGGAGGAAACATGTCGTTCCAGGCGTACTTGGACAAGATCGAAGAGAAGACCGGCCGGACCCCGCGGGAGCTGATCGACGAGGCGAAAGCCAAGGGATACAGCGACGTCAAGGCCGGCGTGATCTGCGACTGGCTCAAGGCGGACTACGACCTCGGCCGCGGCCACGCGATGGCGCTGGTGCACGTGATCAAGAACGGCCCGCAGATCGGCGACAAGCACGTCGGCACCAAGGGCACCCACTCGGACCCCAGCAACCTGCTCTGGCTCGACGGCAAGGCCAGCAACCCGCTCAACGCGTAGTCGCGGAGCAGGTAGGTGGCCAGACCTCGCCCGCGCGCCGAATTGGCGTTTGCCGCGCGAGGCTCGAACCATTCCTCGTGCGGGCGGGCGAGAAAACCGAATTGACCGCGGAAACAGTCGATCATCACATCATGCGCGATCCTGCGGAACCGGCCGTCGTGCGCGCCACCCATTGCCGAAGGCTGGGTCAACGATGCCGTTGGTGATGTCGGCCAGTGTGCAGTCGGCGGATCCGATCACAGCGGTGTTGTACGCCGACACCAGGGCGAAGATCGCCCTGGAATCGGCGGGTACAGGAGGCCGGACCGTGTACCCGTCCGGCAGTACAGCGGTGGCCATCGCGCCTCACCACCGGTGGGCGATGTCGATGACGATTCGGCTGCCGGAGCCCGGACCGTCGAGCGTGAACATGCGGAACGGCAGACGAGCACGGACGCCGATCCCCACCCAGGCGGCACCCTCGGTGTCACCGGCGTACGAGATCTGGCGGAGCGTGCGGTACCCGGCGACATTCGCCAGTTCTTCCTGGTTCGGCGGCTGGAACGCCCAGTGGCCGGCGTCGTCGAACGCGCGAACGCCGAGCATGATCTTCAGCTTCGCGCCACCACGGAGTGGCACGAGATGGCCGGCGCCGGCGCGGTAGACATCCGGAACGTACCGCGCGGAGTAGGAGGTCGGTGTGCTCGTGACGTCGAAGACGACGCGGTCGAAGCAGGCGTGCCGGCCGGCGCGGACCGTGGCCAGCGTGGCGTTGCTCACCCTGTTGCTTGCCTCCGGCAAAGAACCCCAGGCGGTCTGGCAACCAGTGTCTGCCGAGGCTGTTGCGGGTACGGCGACAACTGGAACTGCCGCCACCGCGAGTACGGCGATCGTGGTTCGGACCGAATGGAACAGCTTCATTTTGTCCCCCCTTTGAGACACCTGTTCGATGCAGCCGGGGAAGCAGAAGTTGACATTTCGGCGAAGCAATCTTTAGGTGCCTGGAATTCGACTCTAGGTGACGGCATTCAATTGCTTGAAAATGCCGGCACCCCGCCGTTGCCGGACCGTGACGGCGTTCGGCGTACCGTAGGCGGGTGGATTCGAAGAAGTCGCCGCGGGACAAGTGGATCACCGTCTACGGGCGGAAGCCTGTGCTGGAGGCGTTGCACGATCCGAAGCTCTCGGTGGCGAAGGTGGTGCTCGCGGACAACGCGACCGGCGGCTCGATGCAGGAGATCCTCCGAGCCGCGGAGAAGTACGGGACACCCGTCGAGCGCGCGACGGCCAGCCGCGTGAAGTGGCTGGCCGGGAACGGCAAGCACGACCAGGGCGTCGTCGCGGATGTCAACGCGCCGCGGATGACGCCGCTGGAGGAGTTCGTCCGGACCCGCGGGAAGCGGCCGACGAACCTGTTCCTGCTCGACGGCGTCACCAACCCGGGCAATGTCGGCATGATCCTGCGGACCGCGACCGGTGCCGGCTTCGACGGGGTGATCCTGCCGAAGGCCGGTACGCCGCACGTCGGGCCGCTCGTGATCAAGGCATCGGCCGGTATCGCGTTTCAGGCACCGATCGTGAACACCTCGACGGCGAAGGCCGCGGTCGACATGCTGCGTACGGCCGGCTACCACGTCTACGGTCTCAGCGCCCGCTCGCAGGACTCGCTGTTCAAGGCGGAGCTCGCCCCGCGCGCCGTCTACGTGCTCGGCGGCGAGACCAACGGCATCACCGTGCCGACGGACTCCGACCTGCAGATCCCGCTGCACGCCGGGGTCGAGTCCCTGAACGTCGCCGTCGCCGCGGCGATCGTCGCCTTCGAGGTCACCAACCGCTGATACAACCGAAGCTCGCGACTACGTGGCTAGCCGGTGATCTTGGTGGCGAGGCCCTCGGCGCTGTCGCGGGTGTAGCCGCCGGAGATCTCGATCTTGCCACCGGCGATCGCCGACTGGACGGTCGGGGCGGTGACGACCTGCCCGCGAACCACAATCGCCAACTGGTTCGCGGGTGGGGTCTGCTTGGCGAGGGTCGCCGTGAGCTGCTCGAACAGCTGGGCGCCTTTCGAGTCGAGCGTCAGGCCGACGTACCAACCGCCGGCTCCGTCCTGCTGGATCGCAGCCTTGACCTCGGACACGTTACTGCCGTCCAACTCCACCTTGCCGAGGGTGTAGGCAGTGCCTTTGTCATCGCACGAGACTCCTGCAGGCGTCGGCGAGGGACAGGTGCCGGGCTTCGCCGACAGGACGCGACGGAACTCCACCGCGGTCGGATCCGACGGCTTGGTGCGAGCTGCCGGCGCGACGGCCGGCTTGTCGTCGCTTCGCTTCATGACCAGGACGACACCGGTCGCGACGATGGCGACCAGCAGCAGCACAAGCCCGCCGACGAGCAGCAACGGTCCCCGCGACCGCTTCGGCGGTTGCTGCTGCTGCGGGAAGAGCGGCGGGTACTGCGGCTGGCCGGGTTGGCCAGGCTGGTCAGGCGACTGGGTCATGGAACGACATGCTAGGTAATCAGGAAGTCACCGTGAGCAGACGTGCCGCCAACTTGGCGTTGCGCCGCGCGAACTCCCGCCAGAGCTCAGGCGTCCCCGCGACCCGCTCCCGAGCCGTCCTCTCACTGACCGCACGCTGCGTCCACGTGCACATCCGCCCGGCCCGCAACTCGAATCGGACGAGCACGCCGTCCGCCCACCCGTACACGTCTGCGTCCCGCGGCTCGAGCCAAGCAACCTTCTGCTCCGCGACGATCCAGTCAAGCGCCTCGATCTCCCCCTGCACCTTGGCCGCGAACTCGTACCGCAATCCGCCCGCGGCGCGATCCCGCCGACGGACGAGTTCCTCACGCAGAGTGCCGACCGCGGCCGGATCCCGTTGCAGTACAGCGATCGCAGTACGCGCCAACGCAGCGCGATCCCCCGGCCCGATCCCGAACAGCCGACCGAACTCCTCGGCCGACCCGTCACCCTCCACTGTGTACTGCAGCGGCAGCACCCGGTGCAGACCGGAGATCGCCTGCCGGATCCGCAACCCACCGAGGTACGGACCGAAGTGCGGTAACGAACCGCTGACTGTGTGCGAGAAACTCAACCCTGGCTTGGATCCGGAGGAGAGCCGGATATAGCCCACGACCTCCTGGCCGCCCTCCGTGCGGTTCCATCGTGGCTTGGAATGCTCGAGCAGATTGCGCTCCAGCCACGCCGCCTCGTGTTCGGAGTCGCACGAAACCCCTTCTACCCGGGCGATCCGCCGTACCATCCGGGTCAGATGCGGACGGTCACCGACGTTCACCCAGTACGACTGCGCGCGCCGGCGCAGATTGCGGGCCCGGCCGATGTACAGCACCTTCCCGGCGTCGTCGCGGAAGCGGTAGACACCCGGGCCGGTGGGCAACTCCCGGACGCTGATCATCAGCCCAGTGTGCCCGATCGGATCGAACCAGTGATGGATCCGTTGAGTGTTTGAAACGAATGCACGTCCGGGGTTGCGCGGGTGGTGTGCAGAGGTCATCCTGGCGTGCGATCCGAGTGCTCGCAGGGGGCTGTGAGGGCGAGCATCGGTCTTGGGAGGCTGGGGGGCTTCGTGAGGTTTTCTGCCAAGTGGCTGCGTCGTGCGCTGCCCGCGTTGTGTGTAGTGCTGTTGCTGCCGCTTGCGGTGATCGCACCGGCACAGGCTGCTGTTGCGCCGACCGGATTCAGCGAGCAGGCGGTGTTCACCGGACTGACGAATCCGACGAACGTCGCGTTCTCGCCGGACGGCCGCGTCTTCGTCGCCGAGAAGAGCGGACTGATCAAGGTCTTCGACTCGCTCGACGATCCGACGCCGAGTGTGTACGCCGATCTGCGCACCGAGGTCTACAACTACTGGGACCGCGGCCTGCTCGGGATGGCGCTGAATCCCAACTTTCCAACCGATCCGCGGATCTACGTGCTGTACACGCACGACGGACTGATCGGCGGGCCGACGCCGAAGTGGGGTACGCCGGACACCACCGACGACCCCTGTCCGACGCCACCGGGGCCGACCGGTGACGGATGCCAGGCCAGCGCGCGACTCTCGGTGCTCAACGAGAACGGCGCCGAGCAGGTGCTGGTCGAGGACTGGTGCCAGGTGTACCCCAGCCACTCGATCGGCTCGATCGAGTTCGGCCCGGACGGCATGCTGTACGCCGGCGGCGGTGACGGCGCGAGCTTCAACTACGTCGACTACGGCCAGGACAGCTACCCGGCGTCCGACCTCACGCCCGACAATCCCTGCGGTGATGGGCCCGCGGCGGTCGGTACGACGCTGACGCCGCCGACCGCCGAAGGTGGAGCGCTCCGGGCGCAGGACGTCAGGACGCCAGGCGATCCGACCACCCTGGACGGTTCGATCATCCGCATCGACCCCGACACCGGTCAGGCCGCGCCCGGCAACCCGGCGTTGAGCAGCGCGGACCTCAACACCCGTCGCATCGTCGCGAACGGCCTGCGCAACCCGATGCGGTTCACGTTCCGGCCGGGAACAAAGGAGATGTGGATCGGCGACGTCGGGTACTCGACCTGGGAGGAGATCGACCGGGTCGTCGATCCGACCGCCAAGGTCACGAACCTCGGATGGCCCTGCTACGAAGGGGCCGGCCGGCAGCCCGGGTACGACTCGATCAACGTCAACCTCTGCGAGAACCTGTACGCCGCCGGCCCGACCGCGGTCGCGTCGCCGTACTACGCGTACAAGCACAGCGATCACGTCGTCGACGGAGAGTCCTGCACCGTCGGCAGCTCGTCCATCTCCGGCATGCAGTTCTACGCCGGCGGGAACTATCCGGCCGACTACGACGGCGCGCTGTTCTTCGCGGACTACAGCCGGCACTGCGTATGGGCGATGATGCCGGGCGCGAACGGCCTGCCCGATCCCGCGAAGATCCAGACGTTCGCCTCGGGGTACGGCGCGACGAAGCTGCAGACCGGTCCGGGTGGCGACCTGTTCGCGGTCGACTACGACAACGGGCGGATCCTCCGCTACGTGTACGACGCGACGAACAATCCGCCGACCGCGGTGATCCACGCGGACCCGTCGAGCGGGCCGACGCCGTTGACGGTGACGTTCGACGGGACAGCTTCGAACGACGCCGACGGCGATGCGTTGACGTACGCCTGGGACCTGGACGGGGACGGTGTGTACGACGACTCGACCGCCGCGACCGTGCAACACACCTATACGACGACGGGAGAAGTGGTCGCGCGGTTGAAGGTGTCGGACGGTCATACGACCAATGCGACGTCGATGCAGATCAACGTGGCGAACACGGCGCCGACAGCGCTGATCACCTCACCTGGTCCGGCGACGACGTGGAAGGTCGGCGACACGATCAGATTCTCGGGGTCGGCGACCGATCCCGAGCAGGGGACGTTGCCGGCGTCGGCGCTGACCTGGACGCTGATCATGCATCACTGTCCCAGCGACTGCCACACGCACACGATCACGTCGATGGCCGGGGCGAGCGGCACGTTCACGGCGCCGGATCACGAGTATCCGTCGTACCTCGAGCTGAAGCTGACCGCGACGGACGCGCAAGGGCTCACGGACACGAAGAGCGTGCGGCTCGATCCGAAGACGGTCGGGCTGCGATTCGGTACGCAACCGTCGGGGCTGGCGGTGACGTACCTGGGCAAGACGGTGAAGACTCCGTCCACGGGCACGGTCATCGTCGGGTCGAGCGTCTCGGTCTCGGCGGATCCGGTGCAGCCTTCGGCGAATCTGCTGTACCGGTTCGCGTCCTGGTCCGACGGCGGGGCGCGGAACCACAACCTCGTCGCACCGGGCACGGCGCCGACGTACACGGCGACGTACGGCGTGAAGCGGAACCTCGCCCGCGGTCGGCCGGCCCTTGCCTCTAGCACCTATCTTGCCGGGCGTGAGGCTTCGAAGGCGGTCGACGGCTCGATGACCACGGCGTGGTCGAGCGCGCGGCTCGATCCGCAGTGGTTCCGCGTCGACCTGGGTTCGGTGCAGGTGGTCAACCGGGTGTTGCTCAACTGGCTGTCGACGGCGTACGCGAAGTCGTACCAGATCCAGGTGTCCGGGAGCGGGCGCACCTGGAAGACGGTTGCGTCGACGGTGAGTGGCGACGGCGGGACGGACAGCCTCGTGTTCTCGCCGAACTACGCGCGGTACGTGCGGATCTCTGCGACGAAGCGTGCTGTTGCCGGCAGCTACTACTCGCTGTGGGAGTTCGGGGTCTTCCAGGACACCGGTCTCGCGACGGGGATCGGCGCCAAGTGCATCGACGTGTACCAGGCCGCGACCGCCGACGGTACGCCGACGACGCTCTACACCTGCAAGTCGTCGGTGAACCAGATGTGGACGCCGTCCACGGACGACGGAACCGTGCGCACGATGGGCAAGTGCCTGTCGGCCCGCACCGCCACGCTCAACACCCCGGCGGTGTTGTGGACCTGCGACGGTTCACCCGGCCAACGCTGGCTGCCCCAGGCGAACGGCACCTTGGTCAACGCCGCATCCAGTCTGTGCCTCAACGCGGCCGGTGGTGCGAGCGCCAACGGCACCAAACTCATCCTCGCTACCTGCACCGGCGCGACGAACCAGAGGTGGGCGCTGCCGTAATTCGGTCGTTGAGACGGCCGTGCCGGACCTATCGTCTTGCCCATGAGCAAGGGTTGGGCGGACGAGGGGTACGGCGCGGTCGCGGACACGTTCGCGGAGAACTTCTCGCTGTTCCCGGAGCTGGGCGCGGCCGCCACGGTGTACGCCGGTGGGCGCAAGGTGGTCGAGCTGTGGGACGGCGACGCCGCGCCGGGGCGGCCGTGGTCGCAGGAGACCGTCGTACCGGTGTTCTCCTGCGCGAAGGGGCTGGTGAGCGTCGTCGTACACCTGCTTGCGCAGTCGGGGCAGCTGTCGCTGGACGAGCCGATCGGGTCGTACTGGCCCTCTTTTGTTGCTGAGGGCAAGGAGGCCATCACCTGCCGGATGGTGCTGGGGCATCGGGCCGGGATCCCGGTGCTGGACCGGACGCCGTCCTTCGAGGAGATCGCGGCGTGGGCGCCGGTGATCACCGCGATCGAGCAGCAGAAGCCGTTGTGGGAGCCGGGCACGACGTACGAGTACCACGGGCATGTGTTCGGGTTCGTGCTCGGCGAGGTCGTCCGGCGGATCACCGGACAGTTGCCGGGGGCATACTTCCGCTCGGTCATCGGTGAGCCACTCGGACTGCGGGCGTGGATCGGGTTGCCCACGTCGGAGTTGCCGAACCTGGCCCGGCTGGAGGAGGCCGAGGGCCGGCCGCCGGCGCTGGATCCCGAGCATCTGCTGATGCGCATCGTGACGATGAACGGGTCCTTGGTGTTCCCCGGGCTCGACGTACCGCACGGCTGGAACGATCCTGCGCTGCTCACGATGGAGCTGCCCGGCGCAGGAGCCGTGGCCTCCGCGACCGGCCTCGCCGGTGTGTACGCCGCCGCGATCACCGGGCTCGACGGCGCCGATCCGCTGCTGTCCCGCGACACCGTCACCGACGCGGCGCGCGAGTTGTCTGCCGGCACGAGCTACCTGGGCTTCGATGCCGGAGCGCGTTGGGGATCCGGCTTCCTCCTGGACTCCCCCTTCCGCCCCACGCTCGGGCCTCGCAGCCTCGCGAACGATGGGGCCGGCGGGCAGTTCGCATTCGGCGACGACGAGCACGGCATCGCGTTCGCCTACACCGCGAACAGAATGGTGGGCCATGGCGACGCCCGATCGACCCGCCTGGTCGACGCCGTTCGCAGCTGCCTGAGCTAGTGCTTCGCCCAGGTTGGTTGGATCGTCACTGCCACCCCGACTTGTCCGGCCGGCCGCAGACCGGTTCCAACTGCAACTCGACAGGACGTGTACCCCCGCCACCTGCCACCACCCGCTCACCCACACCTGAAACCAAACCCGACCACCGAACACCTCCTGTCCAGATGCAGATCCCACCGGCACCGACCCGGACTTTCTTGGAGCGGCCCTAGCTGAGCAGCAGCTGGCAGACGAAGTCCGGGGCCTCGTTCATCACGTTGTGGCCGGTCGGGATCTCGTGGACCTGCCAGGCGGGATCGGCCTGGAGTCGGGTGTGGAGCTCGGCGAACGGCGTCTGGTGCTCCCAACCCGAGCAGTAGACGAACTCCCGACGAGCGATCTGATCGACCTGGCCGGTGAGCCGAACCCCCTGCATGAACGAGGCGAGCGGATGAGGACGGCGACGCGGATCGCGATCGCCCGGCGGCCGTACGGCGTACCCGGTGGTTGCGGCGCCCGCCGTCGCCACTTCGTGGAAGTAGTCGTTCGTCAAGGACCACCATGACTCGCCGTCGCGCGGTACGAAGGCATCGAGATGCACGAGTCGCGAGATCCGGCCGGCGGCGCGATCCGCGGCGGCGGTGATCACCATCCCGGCGTAGCTGTGGCCGACCAACGTCACGTCGGTGAGATCGGCACGCTCGAGCAGTCGCAGTACGTCGTCGGTATGGGTGTCGAGGTTGGCGGTCGCCACCGTCGCGGCGTCGTCAGTCGGGCCCAGACCGGTCAGCGTCATGGCGTGGACCTCATGCCCAGCCCGCTCCAGCAGTGGAATCACCGCCTCATAAGCCCACGAGCCCTTCCAACCGCCAGGAACCAGCACGAACGTCGTCATGAGGCAATCTCACAAGATCCAGGCGTGGCTTGCTACCGCCAGGAAGCCAAAGAATGCCTGTTCGCCGCCAACCTGAATAGAGGACAGAAGCTGGCCGCTACTGCAGCCAGAGTAGAGCCATGACCAAGAACCCTGGTGGCAAGTCGACCGTTACTCCGTACGTCGCCGTTCGCGGTGCCGCGGCCTGGCTCGAGTTCGTGCAGGAGGCCTTCGGCACCAAGCCGGCCTTCGCGGTCCCCAACGAGGACGGGACGATCGGCCATGCCGAGATCACCATCGGCGACTCTGTCGTGATGGCCTTCGACGCCCGACCCGACTGGCCGGACACCCCGAGCTTCCTGAGCGTGTACGTCGACGACGCGGACGCCGTGGTCGACCGCGCCGTCACCGCCGGCGCGACCGTGATCACCGAACTCACCACGTCCCGGATCGTCGGCGACCGCGGCGCCCGCATCAAAGACCCGGCCGGCAACATCTGGTGGATCCAGACCCACCTCTACGACGTCGACCCCGCCGACCTCCCCGCCCTCTTCGCCGACCCCACCGAAGCCGCCACCATGCACCACCTCCAAGAATCCTTCGCCAAGGAAATGCGCTCCCGCGCCTGAGCCTTCCCGAAGGTCGGCGTGGTCGACCCCGGTGAGGACGTCACGACGGGCCGGCGGCATTCGATGCCAAGGGCAACCTGGTCGACAGTGACATCGAGACGACCCTGGTGACGATCCGCCTGCACTGAGAGGAACCAGCCCTGGGAGCGGCGTCGCTCCCAGGGCTGCTTTCAGACCCGCTTGTCGACGCAGACCGCGGTGAGCCAGCTCCACCCGAGCACGACAGCGATGTCGAACGCGATGATCGTGGGGCGACTACCGGCGCCGGCGCTGAGCCCAGCGAAGGCGGCGAAGAACAGGATGCCGGTGACGAGTGACAAGCGCGCGTAGGTCCGGCGACCGAGCGACCGGTAGTGCGCCGCGATCACCAGGCACGCCGCGATCAGCCCGGAGAAACCGATGGTGCCGGCAACCAGGGTCCCCACACCCGGCCGCGGCCCCGCATCGTCCGGCGAAGGCCAAGCCCGGCCGCGATGGACAGCAGACCGCTGACGATGAAGTTGGCGGTCTGGATCCAGCCGGGGCCGCCGTTGGCGAGGAGGCTGGCGGGGTGGCGGGTGATGTCGAAGCCCTCCCTGGTGAAGGCCTGCACCAGCCACACAGCGACGTACAGCGGACCGGCGACGGCACCGCCGGTGAGCAGGGCGCGGGTGGAGATGCCGGTGGCCGGGAGCGTCGAGTCGTTCGTAGTCATGTCGAAGGGGTCCTTCCGTGCGAAGAGGCTGATTACCCCTGCGTCGAGCGACCCCGCGCGGACTCGACACCACAGACGAAATAGGCCTGCGAAGTGTGATGTGCGTTTGTTCACGTCACATGACCTGCTCGGTCGACGTCAGGTGTTTGTTCGATGAGGACAAACGCAAAGGAACGTCATGAGCGCAGTAATCGAAGGATTTGGCGGGGAGATCGTCGGGCCGGACGACGCGGGGTACGACGCCGCGAGCCGGACCGTGCTGGTCGGGGGCAGCCCGGCGTACGTCCTCAGGCCGGCGAGTGTCGAGGACGTCCGGAGGGCGGTGGCGTACGCCGTCGAGAGCGGGCTGCCGGTGGCGGTGCGCGGCGGCGGGCACGCGTTCGCCGGGTTCGGGACGAACGACGGCGGAGTGGTGATCGACCTCGGCAAGCTGGCCGGGATCGAGCTCGTCGACAAGGAGCGCCACGTCGTACGCATCGGCGGCGGCGCCACCTGGGGGCAGGTCGCGGCCGCGCTGGCGCCGCACGGGCTGGCGATCTCGTCGGGCGATACCAAGAGCGTCGGCGTCGGCGGCCTGACGCTGAGCGGCGGGATCGGGTGGAAGGTCCGCAAATACGGTCTGGCGCTGGACAGCCTGGTCGCGGTGGAGCTCGTGACCGCGGCCGGTGACGTCGTACGGGCGTCGGCGGACGAGAACCCCGAGCTGTTCTGGGCGGTCCGTGGCGGCGGCGGGAACTTCGGCATCGTGACCGCGTTCGAGTTCGCGGCGCACCCGACGACCGATATCTACTTCGGCAAGATCGCCTTCCCGGCGAACGAGATCGCCGAGGTGCTCCAGGGCTGGGCGGACTATCAGCGCGATGCGCCGGCCGAGCTCACGTCGATCGCGTCGTTCGCCAACCCGTTCCTCGGCGGCCCCGACGCGCCGCTGGAGATCGAGGTCGCGTTCGACGGTGACGACGCGGAACTCGCCGCCCGGGCGATCGGTCCGATCCGCAAGCTCGGCACGGTGCTCGCCGACGAGGTCGCGCTCCGGCCGTACGCCGAGGTGCTGGTGGACGGAGCGGTCCCGCCGCCCGGCATCCAGCTGATCACCCGGAGTGCCTTTGTCGACAAGGATTCCGTGCCCGAGGTACTGCGGATCCTCGCCGAGACCGGCGCCTCGCAGGGTTCCCCGATCATGTCGGTCCGTACCGTCGGCGGGGCGGTGTCCGAGGTCGCCGCGGACGCCACGGCGTACGCGCACCGCGAGGCGGAGTTGATGTTCGCCACGACCACGATCGGCCCACCGCCGGTCATCGAGGCGACCCGTCCGGCCCGGCAGGCGCTCTGGGACAAGCTCACGCCGCAGGTCACCGGCGCCTACGCGAACTTCCTGTCCGATGCCGACGACGCCGAGGTGGCCGCGGTCTACCCGGCGGCGACGTACGAGCGGCTCGCGGCGGTCAAGCGCGAGTACGACCCGAGGAACCTCTTCGCCGGCAACCACAACGTGAGGCCGGCATGAGCCCGAAGAACAACAAGGTCTGGTTCGTCACGGGCTCGTCCCGCGGCCTCGGTCGTCACTTCGTCGAGGCCGCCCTGTCCCGCGGGGACCGGGTGGCCGCGACGGCCCGCAAGAGCCTGACCGAGTTGGTCGGCACGTACGGCGACGCAGTACTCCCGCTCGAGCTCGACGTCACCGACAAGGCCGCCGTCTTCGGGGCTGTCGAGCAGGCCAAGGAGCACTTCGGCCGCCTCGACGTGATCGTGAACAACGCCGGCTACGGCCTGTCCGGCGCGGTCGAGGAGTACACCGAGCAGCAGTTGCGGGACCAGTTCGAGACGAACTTCTTCGGTCCGGTCTGGGTGGTGCAGGCCGCGCTGCCGTACCTGCGCGAGCAGGGCAGCGGGCACATCATCCAGATCTCGTCGGTGGCCGGGCTGACCGGGTTCTTGCTCGGCAGCGGGTACTGCGCGTCCAAGTGGGCGCTCGAGGGCCTGAGCGAAGCGCTGGCCCAGGAGGTCGCGGGCTTCGGCATCAAGGTGACGGTGGTCGAGCCCGGCGGTTACGCGACCGAGGGCCTGACCGGCGGGGTGGCCGCCACGCCGAACCCGCTGTACGACGGCCAGCGGAAGGCACTGACGGACTACGTGGCGTCGGTCGACTTCGACGACCCGGCTGCGGCCGGGCCTGCGATCCTCGAGCTCGCCGACTCCCCCAACCCACCGCTGCACGTCTTCTTCGGCCAGGGCTACGAGCTCGTGCGGCAGGCGTACGCCGACCGGCTGCAGACCTGGGCCGACTGGCAGGAGCTGTCCCTCAAGGCTGTCTAGCTTCGCGATGCAACCCGACCGCGACGACGATGATCGCGACCGCGGCCAGTTCGGCCGGCTGCGGGAACTGCCGCAGTACGACGGCACCGATCACCGTCGCCGTGGCGGGCAGCAACGCGAGCATCAGCGCGAACGTGGATCGCTTCAATCGCGCCATCGCCAGCTGGTCCGCGACGTACGGAATCACCGACGAGCAGACGCCGACTCCGACTGCTGCGGCGAGCAGTCCGGGATCGGTGAACGCGGGGACGGCCGCGCGCAGACCGACCGGCAGCGCGAGTACGGTCGCGACCCCCATCGCCAAGGCGAGACCGTCGATCCGGCGCAGGCCTTCGACCCGCGACATCCGATGGCCGAGTACGACGTACGCCGCGAACAGCACCGCGTTGAGGGCGGTGAAGACCAGCCCGATCCAGTCGTGCGACAGCCGGATGTCGGTCAGTACGTAGACGCCGATCACCGCAAGGGCCAGCGCGAGCAGATTCCGCAGCGAGCGCACCGCGATGGCTGCCAGCACGATCACCGGCGCGAACTCGGCCGCGGCGACCGTGCCCAGTGGGATGCGGTCGATGGCCAAGTAGAAACAGCAGTTCATCACCGCGAGGACAGCGCCCCACCCGATCACCAGGCGACGTGTGCTCCAGGACAGCAGTCGCCAGGCCCGCCACGGCCGGCGCCACACCGAGAAGATCACCCCGGCCGCCCCGATCCGCAGCCAGGCCACGCCGAGCGGATCGATCCGCGCGAACAACAGCACCGCCAGCGCCGGCCCCAGGTAGTGGAAGACCGCGCTGACGATGAAATAGGCCTGTGGCGGCACGGTCCGTCGCATCAGTTCACGGTAGAAAGCAGCTCGCCGGGCGACCATGACGTTTCGGTAAGTCCCGGCCTCTGATCCTTTCCGATGTGATACTGCGGCAATGCGTCGACCGATGATGTTCGCTGCCCTGGCCGGGTCCTTGCTCCTCGTGGTGTCGCCACTCACCGCCCAAGCGAAGGTGGAGGCCACCACGGTGAAGACCCTGACGTTCAACATCCACCACGGTGCGGGTGTCGACGGGAAGCTCGACCTCGAGCGGGTCGCGAAGACGATCGAGGCCTCCGGCGCGGGAGTCGTCGGGCTGCAGGAGGTCGACAAGTACTTCGATGCCCGCAGCAACTGGGTCGACCAGCCGGCCTGGCTCGCGGCCCGGTTGAAGATGAACTACGTGTTCGCCGCCAACCTGGACTGGGACCCGCTCGAACCGGGCAAGCCGCGTCGCCAGTACGGGACGCTGGTGCTGTCGAAGTACCCGATCGTTGACTCGCGCAACAGTCTGCTGCCGCTGCACCCGGGCAGTGAGCAGCGCGGACTGCTGGAGACGCTGATCGACGTCGGCGGTACGCCGTTGCGCTTCGCGGACACGCACCTGACCACGATCAACGACGGCGAGCGGGTCGAGCAGGTCAACGCGATCGTTGCCTTGCTCAAGGATGCGCCCGAGGCAACGATGCTGGTCGGCGACTTCAACGCCGTACCGACGTCGACCGAGGTGAAGACGCTGACCACGCACTGGACCGATACGTGGCCGGAGAAGGGTTTCGGGCTCGGGCTCACCAGCCCGGTGCCGCTGCCGACCAAGCGGATCGACTACCAGCTGCACAGTGCGCAGCTGGCACCGACCGCGGTGTCCGTCCCGGTGAGCTTCGCGTCCGACCATCTGCCGGTCGCGGCCACCTACTCGCTGAGCTGACGCTCGTACGCCTCCGGTGACCAGCTGGCCGCCGTCTTCGTGACCAGGTTGGCGCCGAGGCGTTCGTAGAACCGGTAGCCGGACGTGTTCTCGAGCCGCAGCCCCCAGCCGATCGGGAGCCGGTCCGGCAATGCGTGCCGGGCGAGCCCGAGCATGAGCTGACGGCCGACTCCGGCGTCGCGGAACTGCTCGCGGACGTAGAGATCGTCCAGCGCGAGCTGATCGCCGCCGACCCAGAGGTACGCCCGGCGCAGCGCGGACACGTACCCCGCGACGGCGCCGTCGACCTCCGCCAGCAACACGACCACGTCCTCGCGCCCGAGGAACCCTTGCCAGTCCTGCAGGCTTGCTGTCACGTACTGCTGCTGGTCCTGGTACGTCGCCAGCTCCCCCAGCATGGTCAGCACCGTCTCCGCATCCGCGACCACCGCGCGGCGGATCTCAATGGACATGAACCCCTCCGGTCGAAGGCTTGAACGCCGGTACGACGATCAGCGCCAGTGCAGCCGCCACCGCGGCCGTGATCGCGGCGAAGGTGAACCCACGAGCGAACCCGGTCGACACCGTCCCGGCCAGGCTGGCCGCCGCCACGCTCGACACCACCGCAACGCCGAGCGACGCACCGAACTCGTGGAACGTGCTGAGGATGCCGGACGCCAGGCCGGCCTCCCGATGATCGATCTGCGCGAACGTCGTGGTCGACGCCGCCACGAACGCGGCGCCGAGTCCGAGCGTCCCGACGGTCATCCCGATCACGATCACGGCAGCACCCTCCCAGATCGCGGGGACAGCGACGCCCAGTGCCGTGATCGCGAACCCGACGGCAGCGACCGGCCGTGCGCCGATCCGTCCGACGAGCTGACCGGCCAGATGCGCGCCGGCGATCGCGGCGACGGCGACCGGGAGGAACAACAGCCCGGTGCGCAGTGCGCCGTACTGCTCGAAGTGCTGGAGGTAGAACGAGCCGAGGAAGAACATCGAGATCATCAGCGCGGTCGCGACCAGCAGCATGAAGGTGCCGGCGGCAACGGGTCGGCGGGTGAGGATGCGGAGGTCCATCAGCGGTGACCGGACGGAGCGCTGCACCCAGGCGAACACGCCGTACAGGACGAGGGCGCCGGCCAGCGTGCCGAGAGTCGCGGCCGAGAGCCAGCCGCGGTCGCCCGCGTTGATGAGCGCGTAGATCGCCGTACCCGTGGCAGCCGTGACGAGCAGGGCGCCGGGTACGTCGAGGCGGCCCTGCTGCTCGGTCGGGCGGTCGGACGGGAGCAGCCGGATCAGCAAGGTGAACACGACCAGGCCGATCGGCAGGTTGATGTAGAAGACCCATTGCCAGCCGGGACCGGCGGTGAGCAGGCCGCCGAGCAGTACGCCGATCGCGGCGCCGCCACCGCCCATCGCGGACCAGATGCCGAGTGCTTTGTTGCGCTCCTCGCCGTCGAACGTCTTCGTGACGACGGACAGCGCGGCCGGCGACAGCATCGCGGCGCCGATGCCCTGGGCGACCCGGCCGGCGAGCAGGAGCTCAGGCCCTCCGGCCAGACCGGTGACGAGTGAGGCGAGGGTGAACACGATCAGGCCGGTCAGCACGACGCGGCGGGAGCCGAACAGGTCGGCGGCGCGACCGCCGAGCAGCATCAGGCCACCGAACATCAGCGTGTACGCACTGACCACCCAGGTCAGCGTCTCGCGGCCGAGCTGGAGATCGGTCTCGATGTTGGGCAGCGCGATCGCCACCACGGTGACGTCGAGGATCAGCATGAACTGCGCGACGGCGAGCAGCCCCAGCAGCCGCCACCGCCGGGGGTCTGGTTGGTCCATGGGTCGTCATCCTTAAGTTGAACAAGTGTGTACGGGTTAGGCCAGTACCGTAACTCGTACACTGGTGTTCGACAAGAGGAATTCGTACAGCGGTGTTCAAGATGAGGAGGCCCGATGTGGCGGTCACCACCAGACGGGCGGACGCGCAGCGCAACATCGCGGCGATCCTGACCGCGGCGGCGGAGTGCCTGAGCCGCGATCCGGCCGCGAGTACGTCGGAGATCGCGAAGGCGGCCGGAGTCGGGCGGGTCACGCTCTACGGCCACTTCCCGTCCCGGGCCGAGTTGGTCGACGCGGTGTTCGTGCAGGCGATCGCGACCGGCGAGGACAGGCTCGGGCAGGTCGATCTCACCGGGGATCCGCGCGATGCGCTGGCCCGGTTGATCGAGTCGAGCTGGCAGCTGGTCGATCAGTACCGCGCGCTACTTCTCGCGGCTCAGGACGCGCTCCCCCCGGGGCGGGTGCAAGAACTGCACGCCGATCCGATGACGCGGGTGGAGCGCCTGCTCGAGCGCGGCCGTACCGAAGGAGTCTTCCGCACCGATCTGCCGACATCCTGGCTGGTCAGCGTCATGCACAACGTGATGCACGGCGCGGCCGGCGAACTCCAGGCCGGCCGCATCACATCCGCCCAGGCAGCGCCGTACATCACCGCGACGCTGCTGGGCGCCTTCGCTCCAGCCTGACTATTTCAGCCTGCCTATTCGAGCCACACAGTCTCGAACGTCGGGTTGGCGTGGATGTGGACTGCTTCGTAGCCACCCGGGCCGGTGCGGAACTTGTGCGGGGTCTCCGCCGGAACGACGATGATCTGACCGGCCGTGCCGACGATCTCCTCGCCGTCGACCGTGAACGTCGCCGAACCGCGGCGGATGATGAACGTCTCGGCGTACGGATGCTTGTGCAGCCGCGGCCCTGCGCCCTCCTTGGTCGTCGACTCGAGAATCAACGAGACACCAGCACCACCAGGCAGCTGGGTGTAGTTCTCGGTCCACTCCTCCCCGTCGTCCCGCCCGTCGGCCCGGTTGATCACCGCGGCCCCGGATTTCGCGATCTCCGTCATGCCACCCTCCTAGCTAGACCTTGTCACCGTAGCCTCGCCAGAGGTCCTTTCAAATCCCTTTCACCCCCGCGCACGCCAGCCTCGCGCCGATCACCGGGTTCGGCGTCGGCTGATCCGTCTAAGGTGTGGCGCATGCCGTTGTACTCGTTCGAAGGTAAGCGTCCGACCGTGCACCCGGACGCGTGGATCGCGCCGACCGCCACGCTCGTGGGAGACGTGGTCGTGGAGGCCGGGGTCTCGGTCTGGTACGGCGCGGTGATCCGGGCCGATCTGGGCACGATCACGATCCGCGCCGGGGCGAACATCCAGGACAACACCGTCATCCACGTCGGCCACAACGGCTGCGAGATCGGGCCGAACGCGACCGTCGGGCACCAATGCCTGATCCACGACTGCACGATCGGCGCGCAGGCCCTGGTCGGCAACGGCGCGATCGTCCTCGACGGCGCGGTCGTCGGCCCGCGCTCACTGGTCGCCGCCGGCTCCACGGTCACCCCGGGCGCGGTCATCCCACCGGAGTCGGTCGCGATGGGCAGCCCGGCGAAGAAGATCGTCCCGCTCGAGGGCACGGCGAAACTCTTCGTCGACCACAACGCCGCCGTCTACCACGCCCTCGCCGAGCGCCACGCCGCCACGGTCGAGCTGGTCGAGGAGTAGCCGCGTGATCTGCATTTCGACAGGAGGTGTCCCACGGGATCGGGGCCGCGGTCGAAGTGTTGAGCGTGTCGCTCGCCCGCTCGGGACGATACCTCTTGTCGAGATGCAGGTCAGCTTCTCCAGTGGTAGCGGCGTTCGGGGCGGCCGGTGGTGCCGTACCGCAGGGTTACCTGGGCCTGGCCCTGGGTGCAGAGGAACTCGAGGTAGCGGCGTGCGCTGACGCGGGAGATGCCTACTTTTTCGGCGCATTCGGCCGCGGAGAGGTTGTCGGGTGTGGTGCGGAGCGCAGCGGTGACCAGGTCGGTGGTCTCCTGACTGAGGCCCTTGGGTAGGCGGTTGACGCTCGGCCGGGCGGGAGCGAGGACCCGGTCGACGTCGGCCTGGGAGGTGACCTGGTCTGGGACGCTGGCGCGGCGGCGGGCGTACTCCTGCAGTCGGGCCCGCAGATCCTCGAAGCCGAAGGGTTTCAGCAGGTAGTTCACGACCCCTTGGCGTACGGCGCCCCGGACCGCGTCGGCCTCGCGCGCCGCGGTGATGACGAGGATGTCGACGTCCGGCTGTACGGCGCGCATGCGGCCGATCAGCTCGATGCCGAACACGTCCGGAAGATAGAGATCGAGCAGCACCAGATCGGGGCGGAGCCCGGACAGCGCCGCGACGGCCTGGTCGCCGGAGTTCGCCGTACCGACGACTTCGAAGCCGTCGACCCGGTCCACGAATCCGCGGTGGATACGGGCGACCATGAAGTCGTCGTCGACGACGAGGACCGTGATCATCGGGCTCCTTCGGGCGTGCGCTGGGCGGACATCCGGGCGACGAACGCCGCGCCGCCGTCGGCGATGTTGGTGACGGCGACCTCGCCGCCGCGCCGGCGGCAGATCAGCCGGGTCATCGCCAGCCCGATCCCGCGCTCGCCCTCGGCCGCCGCCTTGGTGGTGAAGCCGTGCGCGAACACCTCCTGCGCCAGCTCGGGCGCCACCCCGGGACCGGAGTCGCGGACCACGATCTCCACACTCGACGCGTCCTGCCGCAGTTCGACCTCGACCCAGGCGGGCGACAGCGGCGTACCGGACTGCGCGGCCGCGTCGATCGCGTTGTCGACGAGATTGCCGACCACGGTCGCCACGTCCGCGGACAGCGCCGGGTCGAGCCGGAGCAGGGTCGTACGCTCGGACACCCGGAGCTCGACGCGGCGTTCGGCCGCGAGCGAGGACTTCGCCATCAGCAGGGCGGCGACCGCGGTGTCGTGGACCCGCCGGGTCACGGTCAGGTCGAGCGATTCACGATAACGGTTGAGCGCACCGACGTACGTGACGACCTCGTCGTACTCCCCGATCTGGATCAAGCCCGAGATCGTGTGCAGCTGGTTCGCGAACTCGTGCGTCTGCGCCCGGAGCAGCTCGGCGGACGAACGGAACGAGCCGAGCTCCCGCTCGAGCTGCGCCAGCTCGGTCCGGTCCCGCAGCGTCGTCACCGACCCGAGCGACCGTCCGTCCTTCAGGACCTCCATCCGGTTCATCACGAGCACCCGCCCACGCCGTACGACGACCGCGTCGCGCGCCTCGTCCTCGCCGGAAAGCACCTCGCGCAGCCGGCCCTCGATGCCGAGATCGTCCAGACTGCGGCCGACCGCACTCGAAGGCAGGTCGAGCAGCCGGCGGCCGACGTCGTTCACCAGCGTGACGCGCAGCTGGGGGTCCAAGGCAACGACTCCCTCGGCCAGCCCGTACAGCATCGCCTCCCGGTGCTCGGCCAGCCCCGCGATCTCACGCGGCTCGAGCCCGAGCGTCTGCCGCTTGATCCGGCGGGCCAGCAACCACGACCCGAGCAGCCCGAGCACACAGGCGATGCCGAGATAAATGGCCAGGTACGACGATGCGCCGCGCAAGCGCTGCCAGATCGACGGGGCCCGTTCACCGACCATCACGGTGCCGATGTGATCGCCGAGGGTCCCGTCCGGCCGGCCGGCCGAATCGGTGCCCTGGCTGAGCACCGGGACCTGCGAGACCAGCTCTTTCCCGTCGGCCAGCCGCAACTCACCGGACCAGCCCCGACCTTGCGCCACCCAGGGATTACCGAGCGTCAATGAACTGCCGATGGTGGTGGGGTTCGTGGCCGCGATGATCCGGCCCTGGGCGTCGGCGACGGTGATCGAGGTGATGCCGGACTGCGTCAATGTTGTCTGGAGCAACGGTGCGAGGACCTCGGCCGGCGCGGGATGCCGGATGCCGAACCGCAGCGTCTGGTTGCCGGACAGCTGCTCGGCGAGCGCGGTCACCCGACGGCCCTCGACCCGGTTGAACGTGGCGGCGGACTGGGCCAGCGAGACCGCGGCGACGGCGACCAGCACCACGACCACGATCGCCAGCTGCAGCACCAGCAGCTGCCCGGCGAGCGTGGGCCGCCGCCCGAGTCGTACCGCCATGTTCACCTCCTTCTGGTTCCACGAGCCTTGCCGCATGATCACCGGTCGGGCCCTCAAGTGCCACACTTCACCCAGGTTGAGCCTGTGACCACAATGAACTCAACCACCGCTGCGGCCACAACGCAGACGCGCCAACCGTCGGAGGGCCACGATCGTCGGCACTTGATCCCCACCGAAAGGACTCCGCCATGAGGTCCAGTCTCCTGGCCGCCACGGCACTGCTCGCCGTGCTCGGCCTGACGGCCTGCGGTGCGACCGCGGAGAAGAACGGCACGTCCAACTCCGGCAGCGGCAAGCCGGCCACCGGCCTGCGGCTGATGGTGCCGAACGCGGCCGGCGGCGGGTACGACACCACCGCCCGGGTCGCCGCGAAGGTGATGGAGGACGCCAAGATCGCGACCGGCGTGCAGGTGTTCAACCTGCCCGGCGCCGGCGGAACGGTCGGCCTGCAGCGGATCGTGAACGAGAAGGGCAACGGCAAGCTCGCCATGCAGATGGGGCTCGGCGTGGTCGGGGCGACGTACACCTCGAAGTCGAAGGCGACGCTCACCCAGACCACCCCGATCGCCAAGATGATCGAGGAGGCCGGCGCGATCGTGGTGCCGAAGGACTCGCCGTACAAGACGATCGGCGACCTGGTCACCGCCTGGAAGGCCAACCCGAAGGGGATGGCGGTCGGCGGCGGCTCGTCGCCGGGCGGACCGGACCACCTGCTGCCGATGCAGCTCGCGCAGGCGGTCGGCATCAACCCGAAGGACGTCAACTTCGTCTCGTACGACGGCGGCGGCGAGCTGCTGCCCGCGCTGCTGGGGAGCAAGATCGCCTTCGGGGCCAGCGGATTCGGCGAGTTCCTCGACCAGGTCCAGAGCGGTCAGGTGCGAGTGCTCGCGGTGACCAGCGAGAAGCCGATCGAGGCGCTGAAGGAGGTGCCGACGCTGAAGGGTTCCGGCATCGACCTGGTGTTCACGAACTGGCGCGGGATCGTCGCGCCGCCGGGGATCAGCGACGAGGACAAGAAGGTCTGGATCGACGCGCTGACCAAGATGCACGACTCCGCCGAGTGGAAGTCCGAGCTGGACAAGCACGGCTGGACGGACGCGTTCGTGACCGGTGACGAGTTCGGCAAGTTCCTCACCGACCAGGACAAGGCCGTCGCCGACATCCTGACCAAGCTGGGTCTGGCGGCATGAGCGAGGCCGCTGTCAGGCGGCCGGATCGTGCGCAGTACGGAGTGTGCGGGTTCCTGGCGGTGGTCGGCGTCCTGGTGATCGTCGACGCCGCCCGGCTCCAGCACATTGCCAACAGCAACGATCCGATCGGCCCGAAGCCGGTGCCGATCGCGCTCGGCGGACTGCTGCTCGTCGTCGCCGTGCTGTACGCCGTGGACGTCGCCCGCGGCGGGACCGGAGAGGCCGAGGAAGGCGAGGACGTGGACGTGACGTCCGCCGTCGACTGGCGCACCGTGCTGCTGCTGATCGCCGCGTTCGTGGTCAACCTGGCGCTGATCGAGCCGCTGGGCTGGGTGATCAGCGGGACCCTGCTGTTCTGGGGATCCGCGTTCGCGCTCGGCAGCCGGCACCACTTCCGCAACCTGTTCATCGCCGTCGCGCTGGCGCTGATCACGTTCTACGGCTTCGCGATCGGGCTGGGCGTCGGCCTGCCCGCCGGCGTACTGCAAGGGATCTTGTGATGGACCTACTTCAGGGATTCGCAGATGTCCTGACACCCATCAATCTGCTGCTTGCGTTGCTCGGCGTCACCGTCGGTACGGCGGTCGGCGTGCTGCCGGGGATCGGGCCGGCGATGACGGTCGCGCTGCTGTTGCCGATCACGTACGGTCTCGAGCCGGTGCAGGCGTTCATCATGTTCGCCGGCATCTTCTACGGCGGCATGTACGGCGGCTCGACCACGTCCATCCTGTTGAACACGCCAGGCGAGTCGTCATCGGTGGTGACGGCGATCGAGGGCAACAAGATGGCGCGCGCCGGGAGGGCCGCACAGGCGCTGGCGACGGCGGCGATCGGGTCGTTCGTGGCCGGCACGATCGGGACGTTGCTGCTGGTGCTGGTCGCGCCGCAGGTGGTGAAGTTCGCGATCAGCCTCGGTGCGCCGGACTACCTGGCGATCATGCTGCTCGCGTTCGCCGGCGCTACGTCGGTGCTCGGATCGTCCCGGATCCGTGGGTTCGCGGCGCTACTGCTCGGGCTCGTGATCGGGCTGGTCGGGATCGACAAGGTCACCGGCCAGCAGCGGCTCACGTTCGGCGTGCCGCAGCTTGCCGACGGCATCGATGTCGTCGTGGTTGCCGTTGGCATCTTCGCGGTCGGCGAGGCGCTCTGGGTCGCGGCGCACCTGCGGCGGAACCCGGGCACGGTGATCCCGGTCGGCCGGCCGTGGATGGGCAAGTCGGACTGGCGCCGTTCGTGGAAGCCGTGGCTGCGCGGGACGGCGTTCGGGTTCCCGATCGGCGCGCTGCCGGCCGGCGGCGCGGAGATCCCGACCTTCCTGTCGTACGCCACGGAGAAGAAGCTGTCCAAGCATCCGGAGGAGTTCGGGCACGGCGCGATCGAGGGCGTGGCCGGTCCGGAGGCCGCGAACAACGCGTCGGCCGCCGGGACGTTGGTGCCGATGCTCGCCCTCGGTCTGCCGACGAACGCGACGGCGGCGGTGATGCTGGCCGCGTTCACGTCGTACGGCATCCAGCCCGGGCCGTTGCTGTTCCAGCGCGAGCCGAAGCTGGTGTGGGCGCTGATCGCCAGCCTGTTCATCGGCAACCTGATGCTGCTGCTGCTCAACCTGCCGCTGGCGCCGGCGTGGGCGAAGCTGCTGCAGATCCCGCGGCCGTACCTGTACGCCGGGATCATCTTCTTCGCCTCGATGGGCGCGTACGCCGTGAACGCGCAGCCGCTCGACCTGTTGCTGCTTCTGATGCTCGGGCTGCTCGGTTTCGGGATGCGCCGGTTCGGTCTGCCGGTGCTGCCGTTGATCATCGGCGTGATCCTCGGCCCGATCGCCGAACGGCAGGCGCGGATGGCGCTGCAGTTGTCCAACGGCGATGCGTCCGGGCTGATCGGCGGGCCGGTGTCCTACGTGATCTACGCGGCGATCCTGCTGATGATCGCGTGGCCGTTGCTCGCCAAGCTGCGCCGCAGAATCATGACGAAAGATGTCGTATATTCCGGCCGACAGTAGAGGCATGACGGTTCTACAGCGCGCCTGGCTGGGTGTGGTCTCCGCGGACCACACCCGGCGGGCGGTCGAAGGCGGTTTCATCCAGCTCAACCACGGCAAGCGGTACGGCGTCGCGCGACTGCGTCAGGGGGACGGGTTCGCGATCTACTCCCCGTCCGAGCGGTACGGCGAGAAGCAGCCGCTCCGCGCGTTCACCGCCCTCGGCATGGTCGCCGACGCCGAGCCGTACCAGGCTGAACCGATGGACATGGGCTCGCACGGCACCGTCCAGCCGTGGCGCCGACGGATCGAGTTCCTGCCCGTACGTCGCGCGGATCTCCGCGCGGTCGACCTCGAACTGACCGACCAGCCGAACTGGGGCTACCAGCTCCGCCGCGGCCTGGTCCCCCTGACGCCGAAGGACTTCGAGACCCTTCGCGCCGTCATGACGTCCGCGTAGCCAGCGGGACGAAGACCTCGTCGACGATCTCGGCGAGGACGTCGGCGGAGACTGCGGTCGCGCCGTTGAGGGCGTACTCGTTGCGGAGCAGGTCGACGGCGACCGTGGCCACGCGTGGAGTCAGCGCCGCCTGGCCGACCTCACCGCGGCCCGCGGCGCGGGCCAGGACGGTCAGCCAGTGGGAGACGCCGGCGCGGGCGACCTGGTCGCGGAGCTCACGCATCCGCTCGGGGTCGGAGTGGATGTCGGCGAGGAGCTGGCGGAGGATGCGACCGACCGGCGAGGACATGCGGTCGTTGGCGCGCGTGAGCAGCGCGAGCGCGTCACCGCGGAGCGAGCCGGTGTCGGGGGTTTGGTCGGGACCGGTCGGGAGCATGTGCCGGTACGCCGCGATACAGAGCGCGGCCCGACTCGGCCAGCGGCGGTAGATCACGTTCTTCGCCGTGCCGGCCCGGGTGGCGACATTGTCCATCGTCAGCTCGCGGTACCCGACCTCGGTCAGCTCGTCGACCGCCGCCCGCAGGATCGCCTCCTCCAGCGCGGCGCCCCGCCGGCGTGTCCCCTGTGTCACGCAGCCTCCTCTGAGAGATACCCAGAGTATCCCATGACATTCGGCCTATTTCAGCGCTCCGAAACCTTCTTAAGCTACTAGCAGTATCTTAACTGAAGGGATTCGGATCATGCGTAAGCTCCTCATCGGCCTGCTCTGGGACATCGGGCTGCCGGCCGTGGTGTACTACGGCGCGCACGCCGCCGGGTACGACGTACAGACCTCGCTCATCGCCGCCGGAGTCGCGGCCCTGCTCCGCGTAGCGTTCGTCGCGGCGGTCCACCGGCGCCTCGACGCCATCGCGGCCGTCGTCGGCGGCACCTTCGCACTCCTCCTCACGATCTCGCTGCTCACCAACGATCCGCGCATCCTGCTGGCCAAGGAGTCCGTGCTCTCCGGCGCCGCCGGCCTGCTCCTGGTCGGCTCCTGCGTGCTCGGTCGCCCACTTGTCTTCACCCTGGCCCGCAAGGTCACCAAGGCTCCCGACTGGGACGACCGCTGGCGAACCGACCCGTCGTTCCGCAAGCACTTCACCCTGATGACAGCACTGTTCGGCACGGTCCTGCTGATCGACGCGATCGTCCGGCTGGTGCTGGTCTACTCACTGCCGCTCGACACCATGGCCAACCTCTCGCCGGTCCTTCACGTCGGAGCACTCGGCCTCCTCGCCGCTTGCGCCTTCTGGCTCCGCGGCCGCCGTCGCAACCTCCCGGAGAGCACCCATGCGCGGTAAGGGCATCAACTACGACACCGGCGCACAGTTTCCCGCCCGGTGGACCAGGACCGACTTCGACTCCGCGACCGTGCGACGTGAGTTGACCGTCATCGCGGACGAGCTGCACTGCACCGCCGTACGCATCTCCGGCAGCGATCCGGTCAGGCTGACGATCGCCGCCGAGCATGCGGCGGCACTGGGTCTCGAGGTCTGGCTCTCGCCCTTTCCTTGTGAGCTGACCGCGGCGGAGATGCTGCCGTTGTTCGAGGAGTGCGCCGCGCGCGCCGAGAGCATCCGGCAGACGGGGGCTGACGTCAGGTTGATCGCCGGCGGCGAGCTGAGCATCTTCGCCCACGGCTTCCTCCCCGGCGACAACCTGCTCGAACGCAGCGCCGCGATCCGCGAGTCGCACAACGCCGTGCCGCCTCGCCTGAACGCCTTCCTGGGCGAGGCCACAGACGCCGTACGCCGGAAGTTCGGTGGGCCGATCACCTACGCGTCATTGCCGTTCGAGCAGGTGGACTGGACGCCGTTCGACTACGTCGCGTCCGACGCGTACCGATCCGCGCACAACGCGGCGACCTTCCGGGAGGAGATCCGGGCGCTGCATCGGCACGGGCTGCCGGTGGTGATCACGGAGTTCGGCTACTGCACGTATCGCGGCGCCTCCGCCGACGGCGGGCGCGGCTGGATGATCGTCGACCGCGGCACCTGGACGATCAACGGCGACTACATCCGCGACGAGGAGGAGCAAGCGACGTACTTCCGTGAACTCGTTGAAGTCTTCGACGAGGAGAGTGTCGACACCGCCTTCTGGTTCACCTACGCCGGCTACAACTTCACCGAGCACCTGGACCTGGCGTCGTACGGCGTTGTCCGCCTCGGCACGGATGGCGCCTGGAGGCCCAAGGCCGTCTTTCACGCTCTCAGCACGGCGTACGCCGCGATGGTCGCGACCTAGTGTCTGGCTATGGTTCGGGGTATGGCGGCCGTGGGTGATGAGGTCTCGGTTGAGGTTGCGCGACGGCTTTCCCTGAATGCGCAGGGGTTCGCGGACGGGCGTCCCAAGCGGGGTGACGTGCGGGCGATGCGCCGGGCGATCGCGCAGGCCGGCGTACTCCAACTGGATTCCGTCAACGTGCTGTGCCGGTCGCATTATCTGCCGGTGTTCGCGCGGGTGGGCAACTATTCGCGGGCGGCGCTCGACAAGTTGGCGTGGGGCGACGACCGCGAGCTGTTCGAGTACTTCTGGGGGCACAAGGCGGCGCTCATCCCGCTCACGGCGTACCCGTTGATGCGGTGGCGGATGCGGGCGGCGGAGCGGCAGGTGTGGGACGAGGAACTGAGCCCGGAGGTGACCGCGCCCTGGTCGGTCGTCGCGGGGATGCGCCGGCTGACCGCGGAGCGGCCAGGGTACGTCGACCAAGTGCTCGAACTGATCACCGAGAAAGGCCCGTTGACCGCGGGCGAGGCGAGCCCGGACGGCGTACGACGCAAGCGCGCCGACCCCCACCCCGATCCGAGCACTGGCCGGATGTGGAACTGGCAGGACGCGAAGATCGCGATCGAGTACTTGTTCTGCACGGGCCAGGTGACGATCGCGGGCCGTCGGCACTTCGAGCGGATCTACGACCTGACCGAGCGCGTCCTGCCCGCCGACGTACTCTCCGCACCCGAGCTCACGGCCGACGAAGCTCGTCGCGAACTGGTCCGGATCGCGGCGCGCGGGCTCGGCATCGCCACCGCCAAGGAGCTCTGCGGCTCCGGCCAGGGCCACTTCCCGTTGCCAACGGCAACCGCTCGCGAGGTGATCGGCGAACTGACCGAGACCGGCGAACTGATCCCGGTGCGCGTCGAAGGGATCAGCCGGCAGAGCTACCGCTGGCATGAGGCGAAGGATCGCCCGGTCGACGCCCAGGCCTTGCTCTCCCCCTTCGATCCACTGATCTGGAACCGAGACCGCACCCATCACCTGTTCGACTTCTTCTACCGGATCAGCATCTACACGCCAGCCCCACAACGGATCCACGGGTACTACGTACTCCCATTCCTGCTGGGCGACCTCCTCGTGGCCCGAGTAGACCTCAAAGCCGATCGCCGAACCTCCACCCTCGTGGTCCCGACCCTCACCCTCGAGCCCGACGCCCCGGACTGCACCGCCCCATTGGCGGCCGAGCTCCACCTGATGGCGACCTGGCTCGGCCTCGGCCACATCGAGGTGACCGCCACCAGCCCTCTCGGCCGCTCCGTCGCTCGAGCAGTCGCCAGCTGATGACTACGCCGGCGGCGCGGCGGCGCGGGTGAGGCTGTCTTCGATGCGCTGAAGCACCACGAGCGCTTCGGCTTGTTCGGTCGGGGTCAGGTCGCCGACCGCACTCTCTTCCAGTTGGGCCCAGATGCGTTCGACCTCGTGGCGCACCGACTGGCTGGCCGGGGTGGGTTCGACGACGGTGGCGCGCTTGTCGGTCTCGCTCGGCTTGACCCGCACGAAGCCGGCCTGCTCGAGGCGCCGGACGGTCCGCGTCATCGCGGCGGAGTCGGAGCCGAGTGTCCGGACGAGCTCCGTCTGGCTCTGCGAGCCGCGCTCCCACAGCTGCATCATCACCAGCTCCTGCCCGAGGCGCAGGCCGACGCGGCGCAGCAGTTGCGCGGCGATCATCCGGTGCAGGCGGGCCACCCGGACGATGGCGTTGGTCAGTGGTTCGGCCGGCATCGACGCGGGCTGAGAGTTCACCTCACCGAGTATAGCTGTTCAAGCAGCCACTGGCGGGGCCACCTCCAACTAAAGGCCTTTCCGCAGGCAGCAGCCGTGCATGTGAGCTGAATCACAGCGAATGCCGGAATCACTTCCTGCATTTACCTGTTCGAACAGGTATGTCAATCGCATTCGACTCCTACCAGCTGGGCGGCCAACGCCTGGCCAACCGCATCGCGATGGCCCCGATGACTCGCAGCCGTGCCTACGGGCCCGGCGCCAGCCCGACGACACAGACCGCGGAGTACTACGCGCAGCGGGCCGGCGCGGGCCTGATCGTCACTGAAGGCACTCAGCCTTCGCCCGTGGGTCAGGGCTATCCCGACACTCCCGGTCTGCACACCGCTGAGCAGACCGCGGCCTGGCGAACCGTGACCGACGCCGTACACCAGGCCGATGGCGTGATCTACGCACAACTCCTGCACACCGGCCGCATCGGGCACCCGAGCTTGCTCCCCGCGGGCCTGCATCCGGTCGCTCCCTCCGCGGTGGCCGCCCGCGGACAGGTCTTCACCCACGACGGACCCCACGACTTCGTCGCACCGAAGGAACTGACCGGACCGGAGATCTCCCGGACCATCGACGACTTCGCCGCGGCCGCGCGCAACGCGATGGCGGCCGGATTCGACGGGGTCGAACTGCACGGCGGCAACGGGTATCTGATCCACCAGTTCCTGGCGCCGAACACCAACCGACGGCGCGACGGCTGGGGCGGTCCGGCCACGGGGCGCGTCCGCTTCGGCGTCGAGGTGGCTACCGCGGTGGCCGACGCGATCGGCGCCGGCAAGCTCGGGTTCCGCATCTCGCCCGGCGTTCCGAACAACGACATCGCCGAGGACGACGCGGAGACGACGTACGACACGCTGATCGAGCAGCTCGCCCCGCTGGAGCTGAGCTACCTGCACCTCATGGAGGGCCCGGACCGCGACCTGACCAACCGCCTCCGCAAGCAGTGGCCGACCACGTTCATCCTCAATCCCCACACCGCGGCGGAACCCACCGGGCCAGAGGCGCTGGGACTCGTCGACGACGGTACGGCGGACCTGATCTCCTTCGGGGCACTGTTCCTCGCCAACCCCGACCTACCCGCCCGCCTCGCCGCTGAGGGTCCGTACAACCGGCCCGACCGAACCACGTTCTACGGCGGCGATCACCGCGGCTACACCGACTACCCGACGCTCGCCGACCACTGAGCTCGAAAGGTACTTCGACATGTCTGCAATCTCGTCGTCGACACTCAAGCGATCCACCTGGGCAGTGCTGGCACTCGCCTGCGTCAGCCAGTTCATGGTGATCCTCGACGCGTCGATCGTGAACGTCGCCCTACCGTCGGTCCAGCGGGATCTGGGCTTCACCGTCAGCGGTCTCGCCTGGGTGGTGAACGGCTACCTGCTGACCTTCGCCGGCTTCATGCTGCTCGGTGGCCGCGCCGCCGACCTCTTCGGCCAACGCCGGGTGCTGGTCGCCGGTCTCTTCCTGTTCTCGGCGTCGAGCCTGCTGGCCGGCCTCGCCTCGACTCCGGGGGTCCTGGTGGCTGCCCGGGTCGTACAGGGAGTTGGGGCCGCGATGCTGGCCCCGGCGACGCTGGCCGTGATCAACACCCACTTCACTGCCGAGCGCGAGCGGGCCCGGGCGTTCGGCGCCTGGTCCGCCGCGGGCGGCGTGGGCGGGATGGCCGGCGCGGTAGCAGGCGGAGCCATCACAACCGGTCTCTCCTGGCGCTGGGTGTTCTTGATCAACGTGCCGATCGGCGCGGTGCTGATCGGCGCAGCCGTGATGTCACTGGCAGGCGCCCGAGCGAGCCGACGGGAGTCGCTCGACCTCGTCGGTGCGGTCACCGGCACCGCGGGGCTGGCGGCCCTGATCTACGGCGTCATGCAGAGCGCCGATCATGGCTGGACCTCCTTGCGGGTCGTCGGGCCGGGCGCGGTGGGTCTGCTCCTGCTCGCGATCTTCATCGGGGTCGAGGCACGGGTCGCCACCCGCCCGATGATGCCGCTGCGCCTGTTCAGCATCCGGAAAGTAGCCGTCGGCAACGGCATGCTCCTGTTGTTCGGAGCGATCGCCATCGCCATGTGGTACTTCACCTCGCTGTACCTGCAGGACATCCTCGGCTACAGCGCCCTGCGGTCCGGGCTCGGGCAGACTCCCGCGGCGGTGACGTTCGTGATCGTCGCACGACTGGCTGCCGCACTGCTGCCGCGCACCGGCGTACGCCCGCTGATCCTGGCCGGAAGCACCTGTTTCCTGATCGGCTTCGGCTGGCTCGCCCAGGCCGGCGCCGACAGCGGGTACGTCGCCGACGTGCTCGGGCCGACGCTGCTCATCGCGATCGGCATCGGGCTGACCTTTCCAACCCTCATGGCCGCAGTGACCGCCGACGTAGCCGAAGGAGATGCGGGCATAGTCGGTGGCCTGGCCAACACCGCCAGTCAGGTCGGCGGATCCGTCGGCCTGGCAGTGCTCACGACCATTGCCAACGGCAATAGTTCGACGGGGTACGACCGGGTCTTCCTCGTCGCTGCCGGGCTCGGGGTGGGCATCGCGCTGGTCAGCGCACTGTTGCCGCGGTCAATCGACTGAGCGGATCTGGCGGACAAGTACGCCGGCCAGGACTGTGACTGCGGAGGCGAGGAGGTAGAGGACTGGGTAGCCACCGAGGTGTTTGACGATCGGGGCGGCGATTGCGGGAGCCAGGACCTGTGGCAGTGAGTTGGCGATGTTGATGACGCCGAGGTCCTTCCCGCGGTCACGCGCGCTCGGCAGGACCTGGGTGAGCAGGGCGAAGTCGACGGACAGGTACACGCCGAAGCCGGCGCCGAGGATGATCGCGCCGGTGATCGCGCCCGGCCAGGTCGGCCAGACCGCCAGCACGACACCGGCGACCGCCATCACCCAGCCGGAGGCGGTGACGAAGACCTTGCGGCGCTCGGAGCGGTCCGACCAGCGGCCGGAGCTGATCGCGGTCGCCAGCACGCACACGCTGTAGATCGCCGTCAGGATCAGTACGCCGGTGTCCGGATCGTCGACTCCGACCTCGTCCTGCAGGTAGTAGAAGAGGTACAACGTCCCCAACGCATTGCCCACGTTGAACAGGAACCGGGTCAGCCAAGCCCAGCCGAAGTCCGGGTACTGCCGCGGGCTGATCCAGAAGCCGTGAAGGAAGTCGCGCAGCACGAACGCCGGCCGTTCGGCCAGTTGTACGTCGTGGCTGCGCAACAGGTACGGCACGACCGACAACACCAGGAACGCCGCGCAGGCGACGTACCCGAGGGCGTAGTTGTCGAAGGCGGCTGCCAGCGCGGTGCCGACCAGCGCGCCGAGGACCTGGGAGATTGCCACCCAGCCGCCGACACCGCCGCGTTGGAGGACCGGGACGCGATCCGGGACGACGGCGGTGGCCGCCGCGAGCAGCGCGTTGCCGAACAGTTGCATCAAGCACCACCCGAGCAGCATCAACGCGATCAGGTGCGCACCGGCCAGGATGCCCAGTCCGACCGCACCGCCGAGCGCGCCGGCCACCACCCACGGCACCCGCCGGCCGAAGCGTGACGTGGTCCGGTCGGAGATCGCGCCGAAGGCCGGGTTCGCGAACACCGAGACCGCCGCGCCGACCCCGGTCACCAACCCGAACACGAACTCCTTGTTGCCCGGAGCAACCGATTCCGACTGCTTCGCGAGCAGCACCTGGATCGGTCCGAGCCAGGCGGCGAACACCCCGACGTTCGCCAGTACGACGGCCGCGGTCCAGCCGGGGCGGACCCGGACGGTCGGCTCCGCCAGCGCCGACGGCACCACGCCCGGCTCGGGAATCATCGCCGGCTCTGAGAGATCACGTCCCGCAACCAGTGGTACGACGCTTTCGGCGTCCGCTCCTGCGTCTCGAAGTCGACGTGCACCAGCCCGAACCGCTGCGAATACCCGGCCGCCCACTCGAAGTTGTCGAGCAACGACCACTGGAAATACCCGCGGACGTCGATCCCGTCGTCGATCGCGGCCTTGAGCGACCGCAGATATCCGTCCAGGTACGAGATCCGCCGCTGATCGTCCACGACCCCGTCGACCGGCTCGTCGTTGATCGCGCAGCCGTTCTCGGTGATGTAGATCGGTGGCAGCCGGTCGCCGTACCGCTCCTTGAAGATCCGCAGGATCTCGCCGAACGCGTCCGGCACCACCGGCCAACCGAAGTCGGTCGTGGGGTAGCCGGTGAGCTGACGTGGCTCGAACGGCAGGCCGGGCGGAAGCAACACCCCGTCGGTCGCCGCGGTGTCGGCCTGACCGGTCGCGACGCCGACCGAGGCCGGCGCGTAGTGGTTGATGCCGAAGAAGTCCAGCGGCGTCGAGATGATCGCCAAGTCGTCGGCGACCGGGCCGGGCATCGCGTCGCCCATGCCGTTCGGGTACTCGCCGAGCAGGATCGGGTCGGCGAACAGCCAGTTGATCAGGTTGTCGTACAGCGCGGCCGCTTCCTTGTCCTCCGCGCTGTCACTGGCAGGCCAGGTCGGCGCGTGGTTGCTGGCGATGCCGATCTGCGTAGCACCGGCCGCTCGAAGCGCCTGCACCGCGCGGCCGTGCGCGAGCAGCTGATGATGCGCGACCGGCAGCGCGTCGAACAGCAACTCCTTGCCCGGAGCGTGGGCGCCGAGCGAGTAACCCATCAGCGTCAGCACCATCGGCTCGTTGATCGTGATCCACATCGGCACCCGGTCCGCGAAGCGGGCACCGACCAGAGCGGCGTACTCCGCGAAGCGGTCGGTGATGTCGCGCGACAGCCAACCGCCGGCGTCCTCGAGCGGCTGCGGGGTGTCCCAGTGGTACAGCGTCGGCGCCGGCTGGATCCCGGCGCCGAGCAGCGTGTCGATCAGCCGGTCGTAGAAGTCCAGGCCGGCCGCGTTCCCCGGTCCGCTCCCCGACGGCTGGATGCGCGGCCAGGCGAACGAGAACCGGTAGGTGTCCACCCCGAGCTCCCGCATCAGCGCGACGTCCTCGGCGTACCGGTGGTAGTGATCGCAGGCGAGGGCGCCGGTGTCGCCGTTCAGGATCTTGCCGGGCTCGGCGCAGAACGTGTCCCAGGTGGAAGCGCCGCGACCGCCCTCGGCCACGGCGCCCTCGATCTGGTACGCCGACGTCGAGACCCCCCACTTGAATCCGGGCGGAAACGAAAGCTCAGCTGTCATTCGCATCATCCTCATCAGGGGTGGTGTCCTGCGGCCGCGGGGCCTCGACCTTGTGCACGATCACGGCCGTGCCGTACGCCGCCACCTCGCTCATGGTCTGAGCGATCTCGTTGCAGTCGAACCGCATCGCGAGGATCGCGTTGGCGCCCATCTGTTGCGCCATCTGGCACATCCGCATCACCGCGACGTGCCGCGACTCGGCCAGCATCTGGGTGTACTCCGGCACCTCTCCACCGCCCAGCGACCGGAAGCTCGCGGTGAAGTTCGACCCGAAGTCACGGCTCCGTACGGTCAGCCCGAACACCTCGCCGAACACCTTGTCCGCGGTGTACCCGGGCAGGTCGTTCATCGTCGAGACCAGCACCGGGTACGGCGAACCCTGCGGCGCGACATGCGGCGCGCTCTGCTGGGCCGGCTGGTAGTTGCCCGGCGCCTGGCCGTACCCGGGCTGCTGCCCGTACCCCTGCGGCGGCGGTCCCTGCTGGTACCCCGGGGGCGGCCCCTGGTACCCGGGCGGCGGGCCCTGCTGGTAGCCCTGCTGCGGCGGGAACGGCTGGTTCGGAGGAAAGTTCTGGTTCATGCCCTCATCCTGACAGGCCTGGGGGCATCACCATCTGAACACCTGGAGCTCATACAGCGAATACCCGTACGCCGTCGCACGCTGGGTCCCGGTGACCCGCACGTACCGCGCCGGCGTGGCCGCGAACCGCACCACGTCCTCGCCGCCGTTCCCGGTCGTCGTCGCGTAGACCTGTTGCCACGTCGTCCCGTCCCGGGAGACCTCGACCTTGTACGACTTCCCGTACGCCGTCTCCCAGTCGAGCACCACCCGGCGTACCGTCTGCTCGTTGCCGAGGTCAACCTTCAGCCACTGCGGATCCGACCAGTCACTCGCCCACCTGGTGTCCGGCTTCCCGTCCACCGCCTGCGCCGGCGGCGAGTTGTACCACCCGGTCTCGTAACTGCTCGCCGTCGCCGTCTTCCCGACCGCGAGGTTGGCGACGTCGTCACCCCGCCGCGCCGGGAACTCGACCACCTGCTGGTACGTCGGCCGGTTGACCCACGCGATCCGGTCCTGCGTGATGCCGCCCATCGGCTGATGCGCGATCTGGTCCGCACAGAACTGGTCGCCCGCCACGCAGTCCGCGGTCGCCGGGTACGTCGTCGCGGCCGGCGCCTTGGTTGCCGCGAGCAATGTTTCCGTCAAGGTCGTGCGACAGGCGGCGAGCGATCCGCTGCCGCAGTAGGTCACCGGTTGCGATGCCTTCACCGGGTCGCCGAGGACCTTGCGCATGTCCCGCTGGACGAAACCCCACCAGCCGCTCTGGAACGACGAGCCCTGGGCGCTCGGTCGCTCGTCGATCTTGAGGTTCGCGACCAGTGCGCCGTAGAGATCGGGTCCGAGATCCTTGAACTCGGCGGGAACGAGCAGCGGCCACCAGGCATCCAGGACGCGGATGGCGTCGGCGTTGTCGTAGGTCTTCGACGACGCGTTCGGGGTCTTGCGGTGGGCGCCGGCCTGTTGCCAGGCGGTCAGCTCGGCGACGGCGTCGGCCACGGCCGGATCAGTGATCGGGGCGCTCTTCAGCACGCGGAGTAGATAGGGCAGAACCTGGTCGCCGCGCAGGTCGACCGTGGCCGCGTCCTCCATCGCCTCGACCAGCTTGCCGCGGGTGAACTTCTGTCCACTGTTGATGACCGCCTTGATCCGGTCGTCGAGCGGCTGGCTGCGGTAGACCGCGTTGTACCCCCATTGCCCGTCCGACGCGGAGTACCCCGGTGCCTGCTTGTTGTTCCAGCTGGTCAGGTAGTCCTGGTTCACGACCTGCGGATGCTGGGCGGGCGGAGTGTAGGTCGCGCGGTTCGTGTCCGGGTTCCAGCCCTGCCACTCGTACGAGCTCCAGGTCGGCAGGTTCGGGTCGGCGCCGGCCGCGCGCACCGGGTTGTCGCCGGAGTTGAAGTACGCGATCGAGTCCTTGTCGGTGTAGAACCAGTTGAACGTGTACCCGATGTTCGCGGCGGCCTTCTGGAAGTCCGCGGCCGAGTGGATCCGGTCCGGGTCGTTCAACTGCATGAAGCCGAGCGCCGACCCGGCCTCGTTGCCGTACGTCGACCTGTTCTTCGTGAACAGCACCGGTTTGCCGCCGACCGTCCCACGATGGGTGACGATGCCGTACTTGGTGCGCAGGGCAACCAACGTGTACGACCCGGCCGGCTCCGACGAGCCGAGGCTGGAGTACCACGCGTTGTGCCGCTCGAGCCGCTCGATCGGGACACACTCCCCGCGGAACTCGTAGTACTGCGAGTTCTTCGTCGGGGTCCCGCCGCTCGGCTCACACAGCGGTACGGCGAAGGTGTCGGTGATGTCCTGGCCCGCCGACGTGGCGCTCCACGAGTAGTCGGGGCCGCGGCCGATGAGCGTGTAGAAGTTGAGGCCGGCGAAGGCGATGCCGCGCGAACTGACACCCGGGCCCTGGAGCTCCTGGCGCATCAGCAGTTGCGGCGCGAAGTACCCGGTCTGCGGGCCGTAGACCGCGATCGGGTTGCCGCTCTGCGTGTGCGCGCCGGAGACCACCAGCGCATTCGACATCGCCTTCTTGCCGAAGCTCTCCGGGAACAGGCCGTCGTCGAAGATCCCCTTGAGTGAGTCCGAGCCCTTGGGCGCGGGTTTGGCCGCCGCGGTCTTGTTCGCGGTCTGGTCGATCACCTCGGGCTCGGCCGTGACCGATCCACGGTCGGGCATCGCGCGGCCTGCTGGGCTCGGACCGGTCGTGCCGTACGGGAAGGAGGTGCCGTTGTGCACCGTCGTACTGGCCTCGGGGTCGTTCTGGGAGCGGAACGACTCCCAGACTTTGGTGCCTTGGGCAACGCCGTACTTCGCTTGTGCTTCGAGCAATGCGAGCGCGGACGTGACCTCCGCCCCGCCGCCGGTGCCGAAGATGCCGGCGACAACGGCCGCGGTGGCGACGACGTCGGTCACCGTCCAGTGCGGAGTCGGCCACTGCAGACCGAGCGCGACGTACTCACCGGGGTACGCGATGCCGACCGTGTCGATGTAGTGGTTGACGCCGTCCACCCAGGCCTGGATGTCCTGCTGCATCTTCACGCCGTCGGCGCCGTACAGCTCGTCGGCGTCGTCGAACTGCCGTTGGAGATCGGCTTCGGTGTACGGCGCGGTGCGCCAGAACTCCTGCTCGAACTCGCGGTTCGCCGCCGCGCCACCCGCGAACGGGGTCAGCTGGCCGCGACCGAGGTGACGGAACACGTCCATCACGAACAGCCGGTCCTGCGCCCCGGCGTACCCGGAGCCGAACATCGTGCCGAGCCGCGTGGTACCGGTGATGTGCGGGATGCCGCGCGACTTGTCCCGCACGATCGTGACGTCGCTGCGCGGATGGATCGTGCTTGCCACGTCGTCCGGTTTCACCCCGAACGACGAGTCGTCGTAGTACGGCGCGAGGCCGTCGTCGGTGATGCCCTGGGAGTTCCAGACCAGGTCCTGATAGGGCTTGACCGTGTCGCTGAAATGGGCCGGTCTGATCCCCAACGCCTTGAAAGCAAGGAGATCCGTGAAGGTCGCGTTGCCGTTCTGACCCGGCGGCAGGATGTCACGACATTGCTCGAGGCAATAGTCCGTCGGGCTCGCGGCAACGGCTTGTGGGCTCGCCTGCGTCGGCGCCGGAAGGGCGGCGAACACGGCGGTGACGGCAGCGGCGGCGATCGTGATGCGAAGGCGGGTTCGGAGTGCGGGGCGGGGCACGGTTCCCTCCTCAGGTCGGGTAAAAGTGAGAATGACTCACCAGTAGCATTCGGGTCAAGAACTCACGTCCACACTCTCGCCAATTGCTGTCCGTGACCACTACGCTCAGCTCACCATGACAATCTCTCCATCAACGAGCGGAGCGAGTTGATGCAAGGGGACAGGGCGCACAACGCTCAGGGCAGGCTGGAGCGAAGCGGAAGCCTGTTCGAGCGTTATCGCTTGAGTGTGGTGATCAACGCCAAGGGGACGTTCACCCCGCTCGGGGTGTCCCGGAGTTCCGACGGGGTGGCGGAGGCTGTCGCACAGGCACTGCCCGAATTCTTCGTGATGGACGAGCTCGGCGACCGCGCCAGCGAGGCCATCGCACAGGTAACCGGAGCCCAGGCCGGCGCGGTCGTGCACTGCACCGCGGCCGGCATCACCCTCGCGGTCGCGGCAACGATGACCGGCGGCGACCCACGGCGTATCGCAGCGTTGCCAGACGCAACGGATATGCACAACCGGGTGGTGCTGCCGGCCTGCCAGGTGATCGACTACGGACACACCAACCTGCAGGGGATCCGGCTCGCCGGCGCGCAGGTCGACCTGGCCGGCGACGAGAACGGCTGCACCATCGCCGACCTCGAGGACGAGCTCGACGGACCGGATGTGGCGTGCCTGATGCTGGTCGCGTCCCGGCTGACCCGCGGCGAGCCGATCGACCTCGTCGCCGCGATCCGGGCCGCGCATCGTCGCGGCGTACCGGCGATCGTCGACGCGGCCGCGCAGTTCCCGCGGATCGCGGACCTGCTGGCAACGGGCGCGGATCTGGTGCTGGTGAGCGGGCAGAAGTACCTCGGCTCGCCGACGGCCGGACTGGTCGCGGGGACCTGGCCGCTCGTGCAGGCGGTTCGGGCCCAGGAGAAGGGCATCGGGCGGGTGATGAAGCCGACGAAGGAAGCGATCGTCGGCGTACTCGCGGCGCTGGAGGAGTGGCAGGCGTTCGACCGGGTCAAGTGGGAGGCGGACGAGCTCGCAAAGGTCGACGCGTTCGTCGACGCGGCGTCCCGGATCCCGGACGTGACCGCCGAGGTGGTCAAGGACCCGACCGGCCTGCAGGTTTCGCGCGTCCTGCTCAAGGTGGCCGACGCGAAGCGTGTCGCCACCGAGCTCGAGGCCGGCACGCCGTCGATCTACGTGATGACAGATCGCATGGCCGAGGGCGAACTCATGCTCGAGCTGATCCCACTGGACGCCGAGGAGATCGCCACCGTCCTGGCGCGGCTGTGGGCCGTCCTGACATGAGTCGGCCCTGATCCCCCTTGTTTTCCAGGGAGATCAGGGCCGTCCGCACTCAGTGCTGGTAGGACTTTCCGTCGGTACGGCGCGGGCCGTTGCGGCGGGGACCGCCGCTGCCGCCGTGACCGCGACCCGGACGGCTGCTGCCGCCGAACCGCTTGCCGCCCTTGGCGAACCGCTGCGGCTTCGGGGCCGGCAGCTTCACCGGGTACCCCGACGGCTTGGTGCCGCCGGTCAGCTCAGTGACCAGCTCGTCACCCGGACGGGCGCGAACCGGCTCGGCCTTGACGCCGGCGGTCTCGGCCATCCGCATCATCCCGCGCCGCTGGTGCGGCAGGACGAGCGTGACGACGGCGCCCTTGCCCCCGGCCCGCGCCGTACGACCGGCGCGGTGCAGGTAGTCCTTGTGCTCGGCCGGCGGGTCAGCCTGAACCACCAGGCCGACGTCGTCGACGTGGATGCCGCGGGCCGCGACATCGGTTGCCACGAGCACCGGTACCGAACCGTCCTTGAACTGGTCCAGCGTCCGGTTCCGGACACCCTGGGTCAGGCCGCCGTGCAGCGCCGCGGCCATCACGCCACGGTCGCGCAGCTGGGTCGCGATCCGGTCGGCGCCCAGTTTGGTCCGGACGAATACGATGGTCCGGCCGTCCCGGCTGGCGAGCTCGGCGGTCAGCGACTGCTTGTGACCCGGCTCGATCACCAACAGGTGGTGCTCCATCGTGCTCACCGACGCCTGGCCGGACTCGGTCGAGTGCTGCACCGGGTCCTTCAGGTAGGTCTTCACGATCTTGTCGACGTCGTTGTCCAGCGTCGCCGAGAACAGCAGGCGCTGACCTTCCGGCGGCGTCATGTCCAGCAGCGTGGTGACAGCCGGCATGAAGCCCATGTCGCACATGTGGTCGGCCTCGTCGAGCACCGCGACCTCGACGGCGCCGAGGTCGGCCGCACCCTGCTCGCACAGGTCGATCAGGCGGCCCGGGGTGGCGATCAGCAGGTCGACACCACGACGGAGCGCGTCGATCTGCTTCGGGTACGGAAGACCGCCGGCGATCAGCTTGAGTGACACGTTCATCACGTGCGCGAGCGGCTCGAGGGCGTCGTGCACCTGCATCGCGAGCTCACGGGTCGGGACCAGGATCATCCCGCGCGGACGGCGCGACTCGGTGTGTCCGCCGGCCAGCCGCATCAGCGTCGGGAGACCGAAGCCGAGGGTCTTGCCGGAGCCGGTCTGGCCGCGGCCGAGCACGTCCCGGCCGGCCAGCGCGTCCGGGATGGTCGCGGTCTGGATCGGGAACGGCGCGGTGATGCCGTCGCGGGCCAGCCGCTGCACCAGCCGCGGCGCGATCCCGAGCGCGGCGAACTGGTTGTCATCGGCAACAGTGCCGAGGTCCACGACCGGCTCTTCGCGGCGGGGCTGCTCCTCGCGGCGGGCTTCCTGCGACGGACGCCGCACGAACGGCTTGTCGTCGCGGTTGAAGCGCGGACGCTCGGTCCGGTCGCCCCGGTCGCGGTCGTCGCGCCGGTACGACCCACGGTCGTCGCGGTTGAAACGCGGACGCTCGGTCCGGTCACTTTGCGCACGGTCGTCGCGACGGAACGCCGGACGCTCGTCGCGGTTGTTGTACTGCGGCCGGTCGTCCCGGTTGTAACGCGGGCGCTCGTCGCGGTTGTCGTACTGCGGGCGGTCGTCACGGCGGGCCGGACGGTCGTCGCGGTTGTACTGCGGACGGTCGTCGCGGTTGCGGTTCTCGTAGCGGGGGCGCTCGGTGCGGTCGCTACGGTCGTCGGTGCGCTGGCCGCGGTCCGGGCGGGGCTGCTCGGAGCGGTAGCCCTTGACCGGCTTGTCCTCGCGCGGTGCGTCGTACGAGGCGTTCGCGGCGAGGCGCTCGCCGTACGACTGGTTCTGGTACTTCTTGTGCCGGGGCTTCTTGGCCCGCCCGTCGGCGGACTCGTCGTGCTGGTGGTGCTGGGTCACGCAAACTCTCTCTCGGATTCACGGACGAATGGCGCCGGATCGCAGCCGCAACGAAGGTCCGGTCACGAAAACGGGACCGGACAACGTGCTCAGCAGGAGACGGGCATCGACCTGCGGGTGCTATCGCGTTGCACCCATGTCGCCGGACTCTCAGCGGATGCCGAAACCGACGGGTCGGAGCGCCTGGGAACATCTCTGGTGACGCGACGCGCGCACCGACACCACAAAAGTATAACCGATCGTGACCGTTGCCCTGACCACCCACCCGACTGCAAGACCACCGCCCCGACTGGTCTTGCGGACCTCCAGCACTCACCAACCTCACCGCCGGCCGCGCGCCCCGCTCAGCGGCGGCCAGATCCGGCAGTTGACGAGTGCTGGAGATCCGCCCCTCCACACTTCAAGGGCAGTTGAGTTCTTGGAACGCCGTCCTAGGGTGGCGGTATGGCGGAGGAGGCAGTATTGAAGGGGGACGTCGGCCCGAGCAAGGAGCACTGGCTCTCGATCGGGGAGATCGCACATCGGTCCGGGGTGGCCGCGTCGGCCTTGCGGTTCTACGAGGACCAGGGCCTGATCGCGTCCCGGCGCACGGCCGGCAACCAGCGTCAGTACCAGCGGAGCACGCTGCGACGGATCGCATTCGTCCAGGCAGCCCAGCGGGTCGGCCTCGCACTCGCGGAGATCAAGCACGCGCTGGACTCGCTGCCCGAGGACCGTACGCCGACACGCGCCGACTGGAGCAAGCTCTCGAAGACGTGGCGCAGCCGTCTGGACGAGCGGATCGCCGAGCTCGAACGCCTCCGCGACGACCTGGACTCCTGTATCGGCTGCGGTTGTCTCAGCCTCCAGCGCTGCAACCTCTACAACAAGGAGGACCGCCTGGCCACCCGCGGCCCGGGCGCCCGCCTCCTCAACGTCGGCATCCCCGGCGAGTCATAACAACCCACGCTCGACGACGCCGACGAGCAGCTTGGCCGCGGCGGTCGCGTCGTACTCCGGATCGCTCAGCGACTCGGACACGATCGCGTCGATCCCGCCGCCGATCACCAGCGCCGCGGTCCGGAGATCGACCTCTCCGCTGATCCCGCGCGCTGCACGCGCCGCGGACAGCAGGTCGGCGACCGACGACCAGCGCGCCTTCGGATCGGCCAGCGGCGCAACGGACGTCATCGCCTCGACGATCATCCGAACATGCCGGGGCCGCTCGCGCAGATGCCCGATCATCGACCGGATGTACGCCGCCGGCGCCGCGGCCGGACCCGCGGCGTCGACGGCCGACGCGACCGCCTGCACGAGCTCCGAGAGCACCTCCGCGTGGGCCGCCTCGACCAGGGCCTGCTTCGACGGAAAGTGATACAGCACACCGGCCTTGGTGATCCCGGCCTTGTCCGCGATCCGCCCGAGCGACGTCGCGGCGTACCCGAGGTCGGCGACCAGCTCGGTCGTGACGTCGATCAGCTGCGCCCGCCGCGCCTCCTCGGTGAAGGTGAGATTCCGGCCACGGGCTGAGGGCATGGCTCCAACTTATCGTATGGTTGGATTACCTACCACTCGGTTAGGAGACAGCTCATGCCACAGATCGGCAACTGGAACAGCACGGCCGGCCGCGACGATTACCGCGCCAAGTACGACGCTGCGATGCGGGATCTCCCCACGCCGGCAGCCGTTCGCGACGTGAGCACGCAGTACGGCGACGTCCGCGTGTACAGGTTCGCCGGCGCCGAGGGACAGCTCGATCCGCTCGTCCTCCTTCCCGGCACGTCATCGGGGACTCCGGTGTGGGCCGACCTCCTGAAGCACCTGCTGGCGATCACGGATGTCTACGCGATCGACCTGCTCGGCGAGCCGGGGATGAGCGTCCAGACCAAGCCGATCAGCTCCGACGAGGACAAGGCGGCCTGGCTGGAGCAGACGCTCGAAGCCCTGCCGGAGCAGCGATTCAACCTCCTCGGCCTGTCGATCGGCGGCTGGACCGCGATGAATCTCGCCGTCCGGCATCCGGAGCGGATCGCGACGGTCACCACCTTGGACGCCGTCAACGTGTACGACGGAATACCGCTCGGCACGATTCTTCGTTCGCTCCCGGCCGCGGTGAAATGGCTGCCCCGTTCGTGGCGGGACAGCTTCAACTCCTACACCGCGGGCGGCAAGCCGGTGGAACACGTGCCGGTCGCGGACATGATCGAGTCGGGCATGAAGAACTACACGATGCGTCAGCCCCAACCACGCCGGATCACCGAGGAACAACTGGCCGGCCTACCCACACCAGTACTCGCGATCATCGCCGGTCGCTCGGTGATGCACCGGCCCGCGGCAGCTCGCAGTACGGCGGAGCGGGCGTTGCGCACGAAGACCGTCGCGTTCTATCCGGACGCGTCGCACGCGATCAGCGGTGAGTACCCCGATCGGATCGCAGCCGACCTGCGCGCGTTCCTGCTCGAATACACATAGTCCCGGAGTTATGTCCGGCATAGAACGGCGACGGTCATTCGCGGGTTATCCCCTCAGTTTTTCCTGACGGGGTGCGGAGATCCGGGTTCTCTTGGCAGCATCCGATGGTGGCGATCGGTAACCCGCCCGTCGCTATCCGCCACCGATCCGGAGTGAGGCCCTCCATGTCGCATCGCCGTATCCTGACCAGTCTCGCGGGGCTTGCCGCCGCGGCACTGGCTGTCCCCGCGTTGGCAGCGTCCCCCTCGACTGCCGCGCCGGCCACCGACTCGCACGTCTCCACCGCCGCCACCCGCGCGGCGTACGTCGGCTCGCCGCAGGACGAAGCCGCCACCAAGGCGTTCTACGACGCCGTGATGAAGTCCGCCCGCGCCAAGATGGCCAAGCAGGCCAAGGCCGGCCAGAAGGTCACCTCGGTCACCGTCACGTACGCCGTCGACGCGCCGACGTTCGCGTCCCAGATCGCGTCCAGCTCGTCGATCTGGAACTCCAGCGTCAGCAACGTGCAGCTCGTCGAGGGCAGCAACTACGACTTCTACTACACCGAGGGCAACGACCCCCGCGGTTCGTACGCCTCCACCGACGGCCACGGCAGCGGCTACGTCTTCATCGACTACGCCCAGTCCCAGCAGTACGACAAGACCCGCATCGTCGCCCACGAGACCGGCCACGTGCTCGGCCTGCCCGACCACTACTCCGGTCCGTGCTCCGAGCTGATGTCCGGTGGCGGCCCCGGCCCGTCCTGCACCAACCCCTACCCGGACGCCACCGAGCGCTCCACCGTCAACTCCCTGTGGGCCAACGGCTTCGCCGCTGCAGCAGGCAAGGCCGCCTTCCACATCTCCAAGTAACCCCGAACCTCCGGCCCGGAGCCGCCCGGCAGGGGACGGTTCCCGGGCCGGAGCCCTTCTCAGCGGGCGGGTCCGGTGGAGGCGCGAACCACCAACTCGGGCCGGAACAAGAACTCGGTGTGGGGCGTGGTGTGGCCGCGGACCTCTTCCAGCAACGACTGGACCGCGGCGAGGCCCATCGCGTGGACCGGCTGGCGGATGGTCGTCATCGGCGGGTCGGTGAACTCCATCATCGGGGCGTCGTCGTACCCGACCACCGAGATGTCGCCGGGTACGGCGAGGCCGCGCTGGCGGGCCGCGCGGATGACGCCGAGCGCCATCATGTCGGAGCCGCACACCACCGCCGTGACCCCGGCGTCGAGCAACTGCCGGCCGGCCGCCTCGCCGCCCTCGACGCCGAACATGCTCAGCGCGACCACCGGGTCGAGGTCCTCGTCCGACACCGCCAGCTGCGCCTTCATCGAGGTCCGGTAGCCGGCCAGTTTCCGCTGTACGACGATGAACCGCTCCGGCCCGGACGCGAACCCGATCCGCCGGTGGCCGAGGGCGACCAGATGGGTGACCGCCAGCTCCATCGCGGCGTACTCGTCCGACGACACGAACGGCGCCTCGACCGACGGCAGCCAGCCGTTCACGAACACCACCGGCAGCCGCCGCTCCACCAGCGCCTGGTACCGGGCGTGATCCGCGCCGGTGTCGGCGTGCAGGCCGGAGACGAAGATGATGCCGGAGACGCCGCGCTCGAGCAGCATCTCGACGTACTCCTCCTCCGTCGCGCCGGACGGGGACTGTGTACACAGCACCGGCGTGAAGCCGCGCTGCGACAGGGCCGACTCGATCACCTGCGCGAACGCCGGGAAGATCGGGTTGATCAGCTCCGGCATCACCAGCCCGATCAGCCCCGCCGACCGCCGCCGCAACCGGGTCGGCCGCTCGAACCCCAGTACGTCGAGCGCCGTCAGCACGGACTGTTTCGTGTCCTCCGCGACCCCCGGCTTGCCGTTCAGCACCCGTGAGACCGTCGCCTCACTGACCCCCGCCTTGGCCGCGATGTCCGCCAGCCGCGCTCTGCTACTCACGCCCGGCACTGTACCCAGCCCACGCCTGACATTTCAGCAAGATCCTGCAAGAACTTGCAGAACGCCGCCCGGGGTGAGGCGTTTTATGCACACAGATGTCCACAACGTGAACAGAACGGACACGTCACACGCCGCATACCTTGTCAGGACGAGCGCGCCAGGTGAGGATAGGCGCACTCCCCCGGCTTGGGGGGCCTTTACTCGGATCGTCCGGCACGTTCCTGCCGGTGAAGGGAAGAAATCGTCATGGCTACTGTTTCGTTCAAGTCCGCAACCCGGATCTACCCGGGCGGCGACACCCCCGCTGTCGACAAGCTCAACCTCGAGATCGAGGACGGCGAGTTCATGGTGCTCGTCGGCCCGTCGGGTTGTGGCAAGTCCACCTCGCTGCGGATGCTCGCCGGCCTCGAAGAGGTCAACGAGGGCTCCATCTACATCGGCGACCGCGACGTCACGCACCGTCCGCCGAAGGAGCGGGACATCGCGATGGTGTTCCAGAACTACGCTCTTTACCCGCACATGTCGGTCGCCGACAACATGGGCTTCGCGCTGAAGATGCAGGGCGTGTCCAAGGAGGACCGCGCCAAGCGCGTGATGGAGGCCGCCAAGCTGCTCGGCCTGGAGGAGTACCTCGAGCGCAAGCCGAAGGCCCTCTCCGGTGGTCAGCGTCAGCGTGTCGCCATGGGCCGCGCGATCGTGCGTAACCCGCAGGTGTTCCTGATGGACGAGCCGCTGTCGAACCTCGACGCCAAGCTGCGGGTCCAGACCCGTACGCAGATCGCCGAGCTGCAGCAGCGTCTCGGTGTCACGACCGTCTACGTCACGCACGACCAGGTCGAGGCCATGACGATGGGCGACCGGGTGGCCGTTCTGAAGGACGGTCTGCTCCAGCAGGTCGACACCCCGCTGAACCTGTACGACAACCCGAAGAACAAGTTCGTCGCGGGCTTCATCGGCTCGCCGGCGATGAACCTGCTCACCGCGGACATCACCGATGGTGGCGCCAGGCTCGGCGACTACACCATCCCGATCGACCGCGCGGTGCTGGCCAAGGCCGGCAGCGACAAGACCCTGACCGTAGGCGTTCGCCCGGAGGCCTTCAAGGTCGCCGACGAGGGCCTGCCGGTGAAGGTCGCCGTGGTCGAGGAGCTCGGCGCCGACGCGTACCTGTACGGCACCGCGGAGCACGGTGAAGAGCACCAGCAGATCGTCGCCCGCATCGACGCCCGCATGCCGGTCGAGAAGGGCTCCACGATTCGCCTGGCGGCGGTGCCGGAGAAGCTGCACCTGTTCTCCACCTCCACCGACGAGCGGCTGACCGCCTGATCTCGTCCGCAGTAGCGGTTTCTACCGGCCCCTGGTGGTTCTTCCACCGGGGGCCGGTGGCTTTTCCAGCCGGTCCGCCGGGTCCATGTTGGTCTGCTTGAGCAGGTAGTGCGGGCGCTTCTTGGTCTCGTAGTAGATCCGGCCGATGTACTCGCCGATCACGCCGAGCATCACCATCTGCAGCCCGCCGAGCCCGGTGATCGCCGCGATCAGCGTGACGTACCCCGGCATGTCGACCCCGTGCAGGATCGCGGCGACGAGCACCCAGACCGCGTACCCGGCGGCGACCGCGGTCAGCAGCAGGCCGACGTAGATCGCCATCCGGAGCGGTTTGTTGTTGAACGACAGCAGCCCGTCGAGCCCATACTCCAGCAGCCGGCGGAACGTCCAGCGGCTCTTGCGGTCCGGCGGCGGCTTGACGTTGTCGTACTCGAACAGGATCGACTCGAACCCGATCCAGGCGAACAATCCCTTGGAGAACCGGTTGTACTCGGGCAGCTCGAGCAGGCCGTCGACCGCGCGCCGCGACAACAGCCGGAAGTCACCGACCCCGTCCATCAGTTCGACGTCGGCCCACTTGTTGATCAGCCAGTAGTACGCCCGCGCGGCCAGGGTCCGGGTGGCCGGGTCGCCGGTGCGGTTCCGCCGGGCGATGACCTGGTCGAAACCGCGCTCGTACTCCGACAGCATCCGGCCGATCAGCTCCGGCGGGTGCTGCAGGTCCGCGTCCATGATGACGACCGCGTCGCCGGTGGCGTACCGCAGGCCGGCCAGCATCGCGGATTCCTTGCCGAAGTTGCGGCTGAAGGACAGATAGCGGACCGTGTCGTCGGTGGCTGCCAACCCGATCAGGGCCTCGAGCGTCCCATCACTGCTGCCGTCGTCGACGTACACGACCTCGTACGGCCGGCCGGAGGCGGTCAGTTCACGGCTGAGCGCCTCGTGGAAACGGCTGACCACCTCGACCTCGTTGTAACACGGCACCACTAGGCTCAGGCGCGTTATCGGGCTCATGCGCAACATCCGGGAAGGGCAGGGGGACGGTCGGTGGCTTCCGAGGACGGCGATTCACCAGGAGCGCAGCGGCGACGCTCGGCACTGTTGCCCGCCGTCGTCGCCTTCGTCCTGGTGGCGGCGGTGTTCGCCGCCTCCGGCATCATCCGCGGTACCTATCCCTTCGGTTCGCTGTCGCGCAGTACCAACGATCTTGGCACGCAGTACATCCCCTTCTTCGCCCACCTGTGGGACGTCCTGCACGGCCGGGCCCAGGGCGACCTGCTGTTCAACTGGCAGAGCGCGTTCGGGGTCGGCTTCCTGGCCGACCTCGGTGTGGACCTCGGCAGCCCATTGTCCCTGCTGGTAGGTCTGTTCCCCCGCGACCGGATCGACCTGGCCGTCTACGTCATCACCACCCTGAAGCTGAGCCTGGCCGCGGCCGCGATGGCGACCCTACTGATGAAGATGCGTCCGGGCCCCCGTTGGGTTGCAGCGATGCTCGGCGTCTCGTACGGCGTCTGCGGCTGGGCGCTCGACGACGGGTCGTACGTGCCGATGTGGCTGGACGGCCTGATCGCGGTGCCGATGTTCTTCCTCGTCGCCGAGTGGTCACTGCGCCGTACCAACCGGCTGCTCAGTGTGCTGGTGGTCGGCCTGTTCTGGCTGTCCAACTTCTACACCGCCTACATGGCAACGATCGCGGGTGGGATCTACCTGCTCGCCCGAGTGCTGACCAGCGACCTCAGCTGGTCGCTGCGGCTGCGGGCGATCGTGCGGCACGGCATCTCGTTCGTGCTCGGCATGGCCTTGGTCGCGCCCATCCTGCTACCGATCATCACCACGAACCGCGCCGCAACGCCGTCTCCGTCCGGGATCTTCCACCCGTCCGCGCTGGACATCTTCCTGTCCCGGCTGCTGCCGCTGAGCGAGGGCGTCGGCCGGACCGCCAGCCTGTACGTCGGCACGGCGGCCCTCCTGCTCGCGCTGACGATGCCGTTCAACAAGTTCGTGCCGTGGCGGACGAAGACCGTGTGGGTGATCACGACCGTCCTGGTCGCGCTGTCGTTCCGATGGCCGCCCACGCAGAAGTTCTGGCACGCGTTCGACACCCCGAACGGCAGCCAGTACCGCGAGGCATTCGTGCTCTGCGGCGTCATCGTGGTGATCGCGTGGGTCTCGGTCGCGCACAAGCTGCCCGGCCCGATCGCCCTGCTGGGCGCGGCTGCCCTGCTGGTGGTGATCACCGTGCTGTCCGACGGCAGCCCGCTTCTGACCGAGCACTGGATGCCCGTGCTGATCGGGTCCGCGGCCGTGACAGTGGTTGCGTTCGGCACCATTTGGGTGTTGCGCCGGATCCCGAGGACGCGGCGGGTCAAGTGGCCGGTGGCGGCAGCATTCGCCGTACTGCTGGTGGTCGTGGCGGTGGAGACCACCTGGACCGCGGTGATCACCGACGAGCGGCGCGCGCGGGTGCTCAGTACCTCGGCCGCGGCGTGGGACGAGAAGCAGACAGCCCGGTACGACGCGCTTCAGGCGGCCGGCCAGTGGCCGCGGTACCGCACCGACCCGGGGACGTCGATCACGCCGAACGATCCGATGCTGCTCGGCGGGCAGGGCGCCGGGCTGTACAGCAGCCTGCTTCCGCACTCGGTCAACGAGATGCTGACCAGCCTCGGTTTCGGCTGGTCCGGGTACGGCCGCGCGTCGCACTCCCTCGACAACCCGGTGACCGACGCGATCTTCTCGGTCGGCGCCCGGATGCGGCTCGTCGCCGACGGCGCACCGAGCATCACCCGGTCCGATGCCCCGCCGCTCGTCACGGTGCGGCGGCGGCTCGGCGCGGAGACAGCTGTCGACACGAATGCCCCGAACGCGTACGCGATCCAGGAGCGGTTGCTCGGGAGCACGGTGTACGAGGTCCCGAAGTACAAGGGCACGCGGTTCGCGACCGGTGACGTCAAGCTCGTCGCAGCGTGCACGCCCGGTACATCGGCGTACCTGTTCATGCCGCGGGTCGGCGGCCGGGCCCGGCTCGCCGACGGGCAGTGGCACGCCCTGAACGCGACGCGGCGGCCAGGGATCAACACGAGCAGCGCGATGATCAGCCTCGGCACGGTCCCCAAGACCGGCGTCGTGCTGATCGAGCTCGACTTCGGCGACGCTCCGCAGGGCATCTCGCCGGCCAACGCCATCGGCTGCCTCGACCAGCAGGCGCTGGCCAAAGCGGTCCGACGGCTGCGGATGAGCGGCGCGACCGACGTGGAGGCCGGCGGCCATTCCCTGCACGCGACCCTGCGTCCGGGCAGCACGGGGTACGCAGTCGTCGCCGTACCGAAGATCGACGGCTGGATGTGCTCGGTGGGCGGCGGCAAGGCGCAGGTCCCGCGCGACTACGGCGGACTGATCGCCGTACCGCTGACCGGCACGGCGGATCGGATCGACTGCAGTTTCGTGCCCCCAGGGCTGCGGCGCGGGCTCGCGATCGGCGGGGCCGCCGCCGTACTCACGCTCGGGATCGTCCTGCTCGGCGCGGTACGACGACGGCGGCGGCGAACCGGAGACCTGAACAGGTAACCGGGTACCTGCTATTACAGGTCCCCAGTCACAACGTCTCGTCTCCGCATACCACGACCGCGGGCGGCAGCTCGCCACCCTGGCGGCCGCAAACAACGCCGGCGGCAGCCGGACGGCACCTGATCACAAATACCCCCTTCGGGTATCGGCGCAAGACTTGCCTCTGATACCCGGAGGGGGTACTTTTTAGGTGTCGACATACCCCCGAGGGGTAGCTGAGGAGCTTGAGATGACCGACCAACACGTACACGGATATACCGCCGAGAAGACCAGCCACCTGAAGCGGCTGCGTCGGATCGAGGGGCAGATTCGCGGCCTGCAGCGGATGGTCGAGGAGGACAAGTACTGCATCGACATCCTGACCCAGGTGTCGGCGGCCACCAAGGCGTTGCAGTCGTTCTCGCTGGAGCTGCTCGACGAGCACCTCTCACACTGCGTGGTCGAGGCCGCGCAGAAGGGCGGTCCCGAGGCCGAGGAGAAGGTTCGCGAGGCCTCCGACGCGATCGCCCGCCTCGTTCGTAGCTGATCACCAACCTGTCACTGAATCCCTGGCTGATCACCAGCCAGTCGCTGAAGGAGCACTCATATGACCACCACCACGTACTCCGTTGCCGGCATGACCTGCGCCCACTGCACGTCCGCCGTCACCGAGGAGCTCAGCAAGCTCGTCGGTGTGCAGGACGTGAAGATCGACCTCGTTGCCGGCGGCACCTCCGCGGTGCACGTGACGAGTGAGTCCGCGCTCGACGAGTCCGCCGTTCGCGAGGCTGTCGACGAGGCGGGCTACGAACTGGCCGCGTCGTGAGCCGGGCCGCTGCGCTCCGGCTCGGCGCGTTCGCCGGTGCGATTGCGCTCGCCTTCGGGGCGGCGTACGGCATCGGCTCCGCGGTCGACCCGATCGCGGCGGCCGACACACCTTCGCAGTCGCAGGAGATGGGCATGGGCGAGATGGGCGGCCACGACGCCGGCGGGCAACTGCCGGGGCTGGCGGTGTCCGACGCCGGGTACACGTTCGCACCGGCGACGACGTTCTTCACCGCCGGCGCGAAGACCGGACTGCGTTTCACCATCAAGGGCCCGGACGGCAAGCCGGTCACGAAGTACACCAAGACGCATGAGAAGGACCTGCATCTGATCGTGGTCCGGCGGGATCTGTCCGGGTTCCACCATGTGCATCCGACACTGGCCGCCGACGGGACGTGGAGCATCCCGTTCACGTTCACCGCTGGCGGGACGTGGCGGATGTACGCCGACTTCCAGCCGGCCGGACTGGACAGGAACATCACCCTCGGCACGGACGTCAACGTCACCGGCCTGTATGTCCCGGTCCCGCTGAACGACCCGGCCGCCGTCAACAGCATCGACGGGTACGACGTGACGCTGGCCGGCACGCCGGTCGCGGGCAAGGAGTCCCAGCTCGCGTTCACGGTCAGCAAGGACGGCAAGCCGGTCACCGATCTGCAGCCGTACCTGGGCGCCTTCGGGCACCTGGTCTCGCTGCGCAGCGGCGACCTGGCCTACCTGCACAACCATCCGGCGCAGCACGCCGATCCGGGGATGAAGGGCGGGCCGTCGATCGACTTCATGACGACCTTCCCGACCGCGGGCACGTACAGCCTGTTCCTGGACTTCCAGCACGCGGGCGCGGTGCACACCGCGGAGTTCACGGTGAAGGTCAGCTCGACCGGTACGACGATCGTGCCGCCGACCGCGGTACCGACGCACGAGGAGGAGGCACACGAACATGAGCAACCAGTCCGTTGAGCTCATCATCGGCGGGATGACGTGCGCCTCCTGCGCCGCCCGCGTCGAGAAGAAGCTGAACCGGATGGACGGCGTCACGGCGACCGTCAACTACGCCACCGAGAAGGCGAAGGTGTCGTACCCCGAGGGCGTCTCGACCGACGACCTGGTCGCCACGGTCGAGAAGACCGGCTACACGGCGGCCCTGCCGACACCGGCCGTCGCCGCGGATGCCGAGGAGCCTGATGAGCTGAAGCCCCTGCGGGACCGGCTGATCGCGAGCATCGCGCTCACGGTGCCGGTGGTCGCGTTCGGGATGATCCCCGCGCTGCAGTTCGACTCGTGGCAGTGGGCGTCGCTGACGCTGGCGTTCCCGGTGGTGACGTGGGCGGCCTGGCCGTTCCACAAGGCAGCCTGGACGAACCTGCGGCACGCCGCCACGACGATGGACACGCTCATCTCGCTGGGCGTGGTGAGCTCGTTCCTCTGGTCGCTGTACGCACTCTTCCTGGGCAGCGCGGGAGAGCCCGGGATGAAGATGCCGTTCACGCTGATCCCGTCCCGGGGCAGCGGGGCCGAGGAGATCTACCTCGAGGTGGCGACCGCCGTCACCGTGTTCATCCTGTCCGGGCGGTACTTCGAGGCGCGCGCCAAGCGTCGCTCCGGCGCCGCCTTGCGCGCTCTGCTGGAGCTCGGCGCGAAGGACGTCGCCGTACTGCGGAACGGTACGGAGACCCGGATCCCAGCCGATCAACTGGTCGTGGGTGACGAGTTCGTCGTCCGGCCGGGCGAGAAGATCGCGACCGACGGTGTGATCGTGACCGGGAGCAGCGCGGTCGACGCGTCGATGCTGACCGGTGAGTCCGTGCCGGTCGAGGTCGGCACTGGTGACGCAGTCGTTGGTGCGACCATCAATGCGGGCGGCCGGCTCGTCGTACGGGCTGTGCGCGTCGGTGCGGATACTCAGCTGGCGCAGATGGCGCGGCTGGTCGAGGACGCACAAAACGGGAAGGCCGCCGTACAACGCCTTGCCGACAAGGTGTCCGGGATCTTCGTGCCGATCGTGATCGGGCTTGCGCTGGCCACGCTCGGCTTCTGGCTGGGCAACGGTTCGCCGGTGGAGGTCGCGTTCATGGCGGCGGTCGCCGTACTGATCATCGCCTGCCCGTGTGCGTTGGGGCTGGCCACACCGACCGCGTTGATGGTCGGGACCGGCCGCGGCGCGCAGCTGGGCATCCTGATCAAGGGCCCGGAGGTGCTGGAGTCCACGCGGCGCGTCGACACCGTCGTACTGGACAAGACGGGCACCGTCACCACGGGCCGGATGGAGCTGGTCGACGTACTGCTGGCTCCCGGTCAGGACCGGGCCGAGGTACTGCGGTTGGCCGGCGCGCTGGAGCACTCGTCCGAGCATCCGATCGCGCAGGCCGTCGCCCGCGCCGCATCGGCCGCCGGGAAACTGCCCGAGGTCGAGGACTTCGGGAACGTCGAAGGTCTCGGGGTGCAAGGGATCGTCGACGGACACGCCGTCCTCGTCGGGCGGACGCGGTTGCTGGAGGAGTGGAGCCAGCACCTGCCTGACGAGCTCGCGCATGCGAAGGAGCATGCTGAGGCAGAAGGCAGTACGGCGGTTGCGGTCGGCTGGGACGGGGTTGCGCGGGCTGTGCTGGTTGTTGCGGACACGGTGAAACCGACGTCGGTGCAGGCGATCCGGGAGCTTCGGGAGCTCGGGCTCCGGCCGGTGCTGCTGACCGGAGACAACGAAGCGGTTGCGTCGAAGGTCGCCGGCGAGGTCGGTATCGACGAGGTGATCGCCGAGGTACTGCCGGCCGGCAAGGTCGATGTGGTGAAGAAGCTGCAGGACGAGGGGCGCGTGGTCGCGATGATCGGTGACGGCGTCAACGACGCGGCCGCCCTCGCTCAGGCCGATCTCGGCCTGAGCATGGGCACCGGCACCGACGTGGCGATCGAAGCAAGCGACCTGACGTTGGTACGCGGCGATTTGCGGGCGGCTGTGGACGCCATTCGGCTGTCCCGCAGTACGTTGCGCACGATCAAGGGCAACCTGTTCTGGGCCTTCGCCTACAACGTCCTGGCCCTGCCGCTCGCCGCCGCCGGCTTGCTGAACCCCATGCTCGCCGGCGCCGCGATGGCCTTCAGCTCGGTCTTCGTGGTGTCGAACAGCCTGCGGTTGCGCCGATTCCGTTCACTCACCTGATCCAGGCGGTCGCGTCGGTCGGAAGCCTGCCGTCGTCGACGGGGACGCTGCTCAGCAGCACCTCCTCGTGCGACGGCAGCTCGATCGGCGAGTCGCTCAGGTTGGTGATGCAAGTGAGGGTTTCGCGCTGGAAGACCAATACGTCGGCAGGCGAGTCCACCCAGGTCAGCGTTCCGTCGCCCAGCAGCTCACGCCGAAGCCGTAGTCCGGTCCGGTACAGGGCGAGCATCGAGTTCTGGTCGTGCTGCTGGGATTCGACCGTCAGGTTCTTCCAGTCGGTCGGTTGCGGGAGCCACGGCGTACCGTCGCCGAATCCGAAGGGTGGTTCCTTACCGGTCCACGGTAGGGGCACACGGCAACCATCCCGGCCGCGGTCGGTTCCCTTGGAACGGATGAAGATCGGGTCCTGGAGCAGCTCGTCGGGAAGGTCCTCGACCTCGGGGAGGCCGAGTTCCTCGCCCTGGTAGACGTAGAGGCTGCCGGGCAGCGCCATAGCGAGCAGCGCGGCGGCGCGGGCGCGGCGTTCGCCGAGAACCAGGTCGGTCTGCATTCCGTGCTTGCGGTCCTGGTGCGAGAACGACGTGTCGGGGCGGCCGTACTTCGTGACCGGGCGGGTGACGTCGTGGTTCGACAGGACCCAGGTCGGCGGGGCGCCGATCGGCACGTGGGTGGAGAGGGTGAGGTCGATGGACGCCTTGAGCTCGTCGGCTTCCCACGGGCGCGACAGGAAGTCGAAGTTGAACGCGGTCTGCATCTCGTCCGGCCGCAGGTACAGCGCGAAGCGTTCCTGGTCCGGCATCCACATCTCACCGACCAGGAACCGGTCGTCGTACGAGTCGGTGATATGCCGCCAGCCGCGATAGACCTCGTGTACTTCGTCGTGGTCGGTGTACGACTCCTCGACGCTGTCCAGGTCCTTGAACAGTACGGCGGCGCTGTCGATCCGGATGCCGTCGACACCACGGTCGAGCCAGAACCTGAGGATGTCGTGGAATTCCTCGACAACCTCCGGGTTCCGCCAGTTGAAGTCGGGCTGTTCGGGCGCAAACAGGTGCAAGTACCACTCACCGTCCTCGACCTGGGTCCACGCGGGCCCGTTGAAGATCGACTGCCAGTCGTTGGGCGGTTGGTCACCGCGCCCCGGCCTGAAGACGAAGTGCTCGCGCTCGGGCGACCCCGGGCCGGCGGCGACCGCTTGCACGAACCATTCCTGCCGGTCGGAGCCGTGGTTCGGCACGATGTCGATGATCGTGCGGATGTTCAGTGCGTGCGCCTCCGCGATATACGCCTCAGCCTCCGCCAACGTCCCGAACGCCGGGTCGATCGCCCGATAGTCAGCGACGTCGTACCCACCATCAGCCATCGGCGACGGATACCAGGGGTTCAACCAGATCGCATCCACACCCAGCTCACTCAAATACCCCAGCTTCCCCCGCAACCCCGCCAGATCCCCAACCCCGTCCCCGTTCCCATCAGCGAAACTCCGCAAATAAACCTGGTAGATCGCAGCACCACGCCACCACTCGTCGACCATCAAATCTCCTTATCCTTTGAGGCTTCCGGCCGTGAGGCCTGCCATGATGCTTCGCTGGAAGATGAAGAACACGAGGATGGTGGGCAGGCTGGCGATGACCAGGGAGGCGATGAGGACGTTCTGCGGCATCTGGGCGGACAGGGACGCGATGCCGACGCTGATCGACATCTTGTCCGTCTCCGGGAGGACCAGGAGCGGCCAGACGAAGTCCTTCCACACCGTCACCACCGACAGGATCGACACCACCCCGATGATCGGCCGCGACACCGGCAGCACGATCGACCACAGGATCCGGGCCGGGGAGGCGCCGTCGATCTCCGCGGCCTCCAGCAGCTCCCGCGGGATCGAGTCGAAGAACCGCTTCAGCAGGAACACGAAGAACCCGTTCGCGGCCGCCGGCAACCAGATCGCCCACGGAGTGTTCAGCAGATTGGCGTGAAAGATCGGCAGGTCCTTCGCGACCAGGTACGTCGGCAGCAGCAGCACCATCGGCGGGATCATCAACGTCGCCAGCATCGCGCCGAGCACCAGCTTGCCGAAGACCGGGCGCAGCTTCGACAACGCGTACGCCGCGCTGACGTCGACCGCGAGCGTGAACAGCCACGCGCCACCGGCGTACAGGACGGTGTTCTTCAGGAAGACGCCGAGCTGGAGTTGCTCCCACGCGTCGGCGTACACGTGCAGGTCGAAGTGCTTCGGGAAGAAGCTGGGTGGGATCTGCGCGAGCTCGTCGGGGGACTTCAGCGCGCCCGTCACCATCCAGTAGAGCGGGAACACGAACGCGCCGGTGAAGCCGACGACCGTCACCGTCAGGATCGTCCAGTAGATGATCCGGCCATGCGGGGTGCGGAGCGCGAGCGGCGAGACCAACGTCCTCATCGGGCATCCTCCTCGCGCGATACACGCAGGTAGATCGTCGAGAAGACCAGCAGCACGATCATCAGCATCAGCCCGAGGGCGGAGCCGCCGCCGAAGTCGCCGAAGTTGAACGCGTACTGGTACATCAGGTAGGCGACCGTCACGGTCGCGTTCTCCGGGCCGCCGCCGGTCAGCAGGTACGGCTCGATGAAGACCTGCATCGTCGCGACGACCTGCAGGAGCAGCATCACCAGCAGGATCAGCTTGGTCTGCGGGACCGTCACGTGCCACACCCGCCGGAACAGCCCGGCGCCGTCGAGCTCCGCGGACTCGTACAGATCGCCGGGGATGCTCTGCAGCGCGGCGAGGTAGATGAGCGTGCCGGTGCCGAGGTTCATCCACGTCGACACGATCACCAGACTGACCAGCGCCGTACTCGTCGAATCCAGCCAGCTGAGCGGCGGGATGTGCACGACGTCGAGCGCCTGGTTGAACAAGCCGGCGCCCGGGTCGTAGAACCACTTGAACAGCAGTACGGCGACCGCCGGCGGAAGCATCACCGGCAGGTACACGACGAACCGCAGGTAGGCCTTGGCGTGCTTCAATTCGTTCAGGACAACGGCCAGTACGAACGGGACGGCGTACCCGATCACCAGCGCCAGCCCGCTGAACGCCGCGGTGTTCAGCCACGCGGACCGGAACGCCGGATCCGCGATCACCGTCCGGAAGTTGTCGAACCCTACCCACACCCCCGGATCCACAAAGTTGTTCTGCTGAAAGCTCAGCACAACTTCCCGAACCATCGGATACCAGGAAAACAAGGCAAAACAGACAAGCGCCGCACACAAGAACCCGTACGCCGTGAGGTTCCGCCCGAAGGCTCGCCGCAGGGCGCCGTGGCCAGCTGGGATTCGCGGGTCCGTCGATCCCAGTGCTTGGGGACGACGGACCTGCTCCTCGGTCACCGTCATTACGTGTTCTTCGCGAGGATCTTGTTGGCTTTGCTCTCCGCGTCGCTGAGGAGTTTGTTGATGTCGGCGTCCTTGCGGGTGAGGACGGCGGACATCGCGACGTCGAGGACGGCGTACAGCTCCTGGGCCTTGGGGGGCTCGAGTTTGTTGGTGATGTTGCCCTGGGCAGCGACGTACGGCGTGAAGTTGTCGACCGGGACCGTCGCGTACTGCTTGCGCAGCGAGGTGATCTCGTTGCCTGGGGCACTGGTCCCGTAGAGATCGGGGATCGGCAGACCGACCGGACGACCCTGCTCCTTCGAGCGGGCGTAGTCGAACTGGCCCTTGCCCGGCGTGAGCTCGTGGAACTCCAGCCACTGCAGCCCCGCCTTGATCTTCTCCGGCGACGCCTTCGGGTTGAACATGTACCCGTCGCCACCGCTCAGCGACGACTTCCCGTCCGACTCCGGTACGGCGGTGACGCCGTAGTCCTCGAACTTGCCCTTGAAGTCGTTGTTCACCGACTGCACCACGTCCGGTGCGCCGATCATCATCCCGAGCTTGCCGCCGCCCATCATCCGCATCAGGTCCTCCCACTGGAGCAGCTGTTTCGTGCCCATGGAGTTGTCGTCCCAACGCATCTGCTTAAGGTTCTGCAGGACGGCCTTGCCCTCGTCGCTGTTGAACGCCGCGGTCTTGCCGTCGTCGCTCACCATCGACCCGCCGCGTGCGTACAGCTCGGCGGCGAAGTGCCAGCCACCGGTGTTCCCGGCGGAGTACTCGCCGTACCCGACGTACCCGGGCCCGAGCGCCGCGATCTTCTTCGCCGCCTCGCGGACCTCGTCCCACGTCTTCGGCGGGCTGGCCGGGTCGAGGCCGGCCTGGGTGAACAGCTTCCGGTTGTAGACCAGGCCCATGTTGTAGTTGTTCCGCGGCAGGCCGTACGTCTTGTCGCCGTCCTTGAACACGCCCATCACGTCCGGACGCAGGTCCTTGACCGCGCCGACGGTGCCGACGTACTGGCTGATGTCGGCGGCCTGCTTCTTCTCGATGATCTTCCGGACGTCGGTGTAATAGACGTAGAAGAGATCCTCCTGCGTCCCGCCGGCCAGCTTCGCCTGGAACGTGTCGGGGTTGATGCAGGGGAACGCGTCCTTGCCCTGGACGGTGATGTTCGGGTGCGCCTTCTGGAACGTCGCGACGTCCGCCTCCCAGGCCTCGCGCTCCTTCGGATTGCTCTTGGGCGGCTCGCAGCCGACCGTGATCGTCACCGGCCCGTCCGACGCTCCCCCGGCGGCCGGTTTGTTCCCGTCGTCCGACCCGCAGGACGCGGCCACCAGCCCGAGTCCCGCAACCAGCAGCAGGCTGAGCCCGCGGCGCGTTGTCGTCATTTCCACCCTCTCCCTCGGATCGTGTGGACACCGTAGGGAACTGGACGCATGATCGCAATACTTCGATCTGAGATTGCAAAAACGTGACTTCTCATGGGAGATTGCCTGCTGGAGGACAAACGACAGCAGCCGCCGACCAGATCGGTCAGCGGCTGCCGGGGTACTGAGACACGCCCTAGATGCGGGCCCTCGCGGTCGAGGCGCGGACGACGAGTTCGGGCTCGAAGAGCAGCTCGTCGGCCGGTACGACGGCGCGCTCGATCAGGGCGACCAGCATGTCGACGGCGGCGCGGCCCATCGCGTCGATCGGCTGGCGGACGGTGGTGAGCGGCGGGTCGGTGCAGTTCATCATCGCGGAGTCGTCGTACCCGATCACCGACACCTCGCCCGGGACGCTCAGGCCGGCCCGGCGGACGGCGCGGATCGCACCGAGCGCGAGGATGTCGCTGGCGCAGACGATGCCGGTGACGCCGGAGTTCACCAGCCGGGTCGCGGCGGCGTGGCCACCCTCGAGCGAGAACATCGTGTGCTCGACGAGCTTCGGATCGGCCTCGTCCGCGGCCAGGTAGGCCTCCAGCTTCCGCCGCGACGGGATGTGGTCACGCGGGCCGAGCACCATCCCGATCCGCTGATGCCCGAGCGCCCGCAGGTGCCCGATCGCCATCTCGGCGGCGACGTAGTCGTCCGACGACACCTGCGGGAAGCCGAGGTGGTCCACTGCCGCGTTGACCAGCACGGTCGGCAGCTTGCGCTCCTGGATCAGCTCGTAGTGCTGGTGCGGCGCGTCCGCCTGCGCGTAGAACCCGCCGGCGAACACCACCCCGGACACCTGTTGCTGCAGGAGCAGATCGACGTAGTCGGCCTCGGACACCCCGCCGACCGTCCGGGTGCAGAGCAAGGACGTGAAACCTTGCTGCGCGAGCGCGCCGCCGACGACCTCGGCGAACGCCGGGAAGATCGGGTTCTGCAATTCCGGCAGGACCAGACCGACGAGCCGGGCGCGATCACCGCGCAGTTGCGTGGGACGCTCGTACCCGAGGACGTCGAGTGCGGTGAGCACCGCTTCCCGGGTCGCCTCGGAGACTCCGGGCTTCCCGTTCAGGACGCGGCTGACGGTGGCTTCGCTGACGCCGACCTTCTTCGCCACCTCTGCAAGTCGTCGTGTCATGGCGCAAACTCTACGCCTTATCACGCAAGTTCTTGCAACGGCTTGCGCGGAATCTCGCGCGGCCGGGAGGAGAAGGAGAGGAAGGACGGAAGTAGACAGCTGAACCCTCAGGATTCCTGACAGACTATTGGCCGTGCCCCGATTCGTCGCCACCCGCCCGGACACCGGCCTGCTGTCGCTCCCCTGGGACGTCCCGCTGGAGGACTGGCCCGAGGACCAACTGGTCGCGCTGCCGCGCGGTATCTCCCGGCACGTGGTCCGCTTCGTCCGGGTCAACGGCACGGTGTACGCGATCAAGGAGGTCCTCGAGCACCTGGCGATGCACGAGTACCGCCTGCTCCGCGACCTCGAACGCCTGGAGGCCCCGTCCGTCGAGCCCGTCGGCGTGATCACCGACCGGGTCGACCGCGACGGCGAGCCGATCGACTCGATCCTGATCACCCGGCACCTGCAGTTCTCCCTGCCGTACCGCGCGCTGTTCTCCAGCACGCTCCGGCCCGACACGGTCAACCGGCTGATCGACGCACTGGTCGCGCTGATCGTGCGGCTGCACCTGCTCGGGTTCTTCTGGGGCGACTGCTCGCTTTCGAACACCTTGTTCCGGCGCGACGCCGGCGCGTTCGCGGCGTACCTGGTCGACGCCGAGACCGGCGAGCTGCACCAGGACATCTCCGACGGGCAGCGGGCGCACGATCTCTACACCGCGGAGATCAACCTGTTCGGTGAGCTGCTCGACCTGCAGGAGGGCGGTCTGCTCGACGAGTCGATCGACCCGCAGGAGACGGTCGAGTCGATCCAGAAGCGGTACGAGGCGCTGTGGGCGGAGCTGACCGCGCCGGAGGAGTTCGCCACCGACGAGATGCACCGGCTGGACTCGCGGATCCGGCGGCTGAACGAGCTCGGCTTCGACGTCGCCGAGATCGACATCATCACCGACTGGGACGGCAGCCAGGTCCGGATCCAGCCGAAGGTCGTGGACGCCGGCCACCACTCCCGCCGCCTGCTCCGGCTGACCGGCCTGGACGTCGAGGAGAACCAGGCACGGCGACTGCTCAACGACCTGGACGCGTTCGCCGCCGCCACCGACCAGCAGAACGAGGACGAGGAGATCGTTGCCCACCAGTGGCTGACCGACGTCTTCGAGCCGGTCGTCCGCTCGGTCCCGCGCAACTTGAACCGCAAGCTCGAGCCCGCCGAGGTCTTCCACGAGGTCCTCGAGCACCGCTGGTTCCTGTCCGAGCAGGCCGGCCACGAGATCGACACGATGGAAGCGGCCCGCTCGTACGTGAACGACGTACTGGCCGCCAAGCCCGACGAGAAGCTGGCGCTGCCGACGCCGTCCCTCCCCGAGCCCGACTGAGGTTTGCAACGTTCCGGCCCTCCCTGACGTGATCAGGGTGGGAGGTGCCGGATGGAGACGCCAGACTTCGACGACTGGGTCACCCAGCGCGGCGCCGCGCTGCTGCGGTTCGCGTACCTGGTCACGCGCGACCACAATCGCGCGGAGGAGGCGGTCCAGGACGCACTGATCGCCGCGTACTCGCGCTGGACGAAGATCTGTCGCGTCCAGGATCCGGAGGCCTACGTACGCCGCTCCATCGTCAACGCCGACATCTCCCGCTGGCGCCGCTTCTTCCGCCGCGAAACCCCGGCCGAGGACGTCGATACCTCCGACGCCGCGCCGGATCATGCCGTCACACAGGCCGAACACGACGCGGTGTGGGCGCTCTGCGCGACGCTGCCCGCGAAACAACGAGCCGCCGTCGTACTGCGGTACTACGAGGATCTCCCGGACGCGGACATCGCTGTGATCCTGGATTGTTCGCCCAGCACCGTCCGCTCGCAGATCCACCGTGCGCTGGCGAGCCTGCGCACCACCATCACTACCGAGGAGGTCAAGCACTGATGGACCGCTCCGAACGACTCATCGCCAACAGCCTGTCGAAGCACGCGGCGGACGCTCCATCGGACGACCGCCTCCTGGAGGGAGTCCACGCCCGCCTACGCCGCCGCCGTACCGGCCGCACGATCGGCGCAGTCGTCATCGCCGCGGCTGCCGTCGCGACCGCGATCACCGCAACCCACCTGCAACTGCGCACCGATCCGCAGATCGCCCAGAACCCGCAACCCGGTTGGCGATGGGAGTCCTTCAGAACAGTCCAGGTACAAGTCCCGGCACGCTGGACGCAGTACGTGTCCGGACCGGCGCCATGCACTTTCCTCGGCAACTCGGCAGTTCCCACCATCGGGCGACTGAACGGCTGGCCGGCCAGCAAGGTCTACACCTGCAACACGGCCGTACTCCCGCTGGCTCGGCGGCAGCCATACCTGTGGTTCAACGACGTCCAGGCGCCAGGCATCAAGCGGTACGACGGTGGCTGGACCGAGGAGACGCGCATGGTCGGCGGCGTGAAGCTCAGCGTGCTGACGAAGGACGACTCGCTCCGCCGAACGATCCTCGACTCGGCCCGACCCATCACCGGCACGGACTACTACGGCTGCACCGCCCGGCAGCCCGCCGACGGACCGACCGGCAAGCCGACGGCCCAGATCACCGCAGCCTCGATCTGCGAGTACTGGAACGGTTCGCTGATCGCCGGCTCGGACGTCCCGTCCGACAAGGCACTGGCGCTGGCCGACCAACTCCTCAACGCCTCCACGCCACGTCCGGCCCCCCAACCAGCCAGCTGCCAGGACGAGGCCCGCGAGTACGTCATCCACCTCCGCGCCGACAACCAGTCGTGGCCGGTCCACGTCCGGTACACCGTCTGCTCCATCGACAACTGGCCGGGCCTCGACCTCATCCGGTCGGGCCCCCATCAGCAAATCCAAGGCGCCGACCTCTTCGACTCGGTCAAGCCGATCCCCTCCCTGCCGCGGTGACTTCCTCGCTATTTGAAGCCGGACGTGGAGAAGCCGCTGACGAAGCGGCGTTGCATGAACAGGAAGAGGACCAGGACCGGCAGGACGTACATGACGGCGCCGGCCGCGACCAGGTTGTTCATCGGGAGGCCCTTGTCGTTGACGTAGCCGGTGGCCATCGCGACGGCGAGCGTCGTGCTGTCCTGGCTGAGGAACATCGCGGGTCCGACGAAGTCGCCCCAGGCGTGGGTGAACGAGAGGATCACACTCGCCGCGATCACCGGCCACGACTGCGGCAGGAAGATCCGCCAGAAGATCCCGACGTACCCGCAGCCGTCGATGATCGCGGCCTCCTCCATCTCCCGCGGGATGCCGGCGAAGAACTGACGGAACAAGAAGATCAGGAACGCGCTCCCGCCGAGCCCCCACGCCACCCACGGCCAGTACGTGTTGACCATGTGCAGCTTCGCGAAGATCAGGTACGTCGGAACCAGCGTCACGATCCCCGGCAGCATCATCGTCGCGAGCAGCACGACGAACAGCTGCTTCTTCCCAGGCGCGGTCAGCCGCGCGAACCCGAATCCGACCCAGGCCGAGCTCAAGGTGGTCAAGGTGGTGCTGATGAACGCGATCGTCAGCGAGTTCTGCGTCGCGCCGACGAAGTTCACCTGGCTGATCGCGTCGGTGTAGTTGGCGAACCGCGGTGCCGATGGCCACCACGAAGGCGGGAACGACGCCATCTCGGCCGGTGACTTCAGCGACGTCGACACCAGCCACAGGATCGGACTGAGCATCAACAGGACGACGGCCAGCAGCACGATGTAGAGCGCCCACCGGTAGGTCCGGGTCATTTCTTGCCCTCCGGCTCGACGGTGTAGAAGACGGTCCGGGCGCTCACCTTGATGATCAGCAACGTGACCAGCAGGATGACCGCGAACAGCATCCACAACATCGCCGACGCATAGCCGAAGCGGGATGCGCTGAAGTACTGCGCGAACACGTGGATCATGTAGAGGTAGTTGCCCTGGGGCACCGTCCCCGCGCCGCTCAGCGACCCGGACGACAACAGCAACGGCGCGAACGACTGCAGCGACCCGATCACCCCGGTGATCACCTGGAACAGGATGACCGGCGACAGCAACGGCACCGTGATCCGCGTGAACGACTGCCAGTACGACGCCCCGTCGACCTGAGCTGCTTCGAGCAGCTCACGCGGAATGTCCTGCAGGCCGGCCAGCGAGATGATCATCGATCCGCCACAGCCCCACAACACCAGCGCGTACAGCACGTAGCGCACGTTCGGATCGACCAGCCAGGTGATCGGATTCGCCCCGAGGCCGCTCAGTACGCCGTTCGCCGCGCCGGCGTCCCGGTCGAAGATCAACCGGAACGTCAGCGCCGCGCCCACCGGCGGGACCACGGCCGGCAGATAGATGAGCCCGCGAAGCAGTCCACGGCCCTTGATCGGCTGGTTCAGCATCACCGCGAGCAGCAGCCCGGCGAAGATGGACAGCGGCACCGTGACGAGCGCGAACAGCCCGGTCTTGCCCAGCGAACTCAGCGTCAGGGGGTCGTGGAAGATCGCCACATAGTTCTCGAAGCCGACGAAATGGGTCCGCGGTGACAGCCCGTCGGAGTCGGTCAGGCTGAGCCAGAACGCGTACCCGAGCGGGAATACCGTCAACGCGACGAATCCGATGATCCACGGGGCGACGAACAGGTAGAACGTCCGCGCCTTCCGCAGGCCGGGCGGCTTCTTCCGGCGGTCCACGGCAGCCGGCGCGGCCGGGCGGCGTACCTCGGTCAGGACCGAGCTCATCGCAGCCGCTTCTTTCCGTCGGCCAGCTGCGTGTTGACCTGGCTCATCACGGTGTCCGCGAACTGCGCGGCGGTCGTCGTACCTTTGATTGCCTTGGGCAACTCGCGGCCGATGATGCCGTCGATCGCGTCCAGCCGCAGGTACGGCGTGAACGTCATCACCGAGAAGTACTTCTGCTCGGCCAGCTGTACCTCGTACGCCTCCTTCTGGAACGGCTGGGTCTGCGGCATCAGCTTCTGCAGCGACTTGAGCGGCGGGATCCCCCAGCCGCCCTTCGCCCGCGCCTTGGCCGGGTCGCCGGCCAGGAACCACTCCATCACCGCCCAGGCCGCGTCCTTGTTCTTGCCGGCCTTCGGCATCCAGAGCCCGGTGGCGCCGTAGCACGGACTGATCCGCGCACCGGTGCCGAACTGCGGCGCCGGCAGCAGATGCGCCAGCTTGGCGTTCTTCGCGTCGGCGCTGAACACACCGCCGAACCAGTAGCCGTCGGTCGCGATCGCCATCCGGCCGGCCTGGAACGTCGGGCCGTCCCAACCGTTCGGATCCGGGTTGAGCACGGTCGGGCCGATGCCGGCCTTCGCGTAGTCGAGGTACCAGGTGATCGCGCGCAGCGCCTCCGGGCTGCTCAGATCGACCGATGCGAGGTCGTCGGCGAGCACCTTGCCGCCCGCGGAGGCAGTCATCCCGCAGAGCGTGATGAAGACGCTCAGACCGTTCGCGTTCAGGCCGTAGGCGCTCACCTTGGCGCCCTGCCGTTTCGTCAGCCGCTTGCCGAGGTCGAGCAGCTCGTCGAACGACAGCGGCTCGGCCGAGCTCGGATGCGCCACCTTCGCGGCGTCGAAGAGGGCGGAGTTGTACCAGAGCATGGCGTCCTGCGAGTAGTCCTTCGCGAACCCGTACCGCGGGCCGGCGCCCTGCTTCTGCCCGTCGAACCGCCACAGGTCGTTCACCGGGTCGATGTCGTCGGCCTTGATCAGCGTGCTCTTGGCGAAGTACGGATCGAGGTCCTCGGCGACCTCCCGGGCGGCGAGGTACGCCGTGTCCGTCGCGCCCATGCCCCGGACCACGTCCGGTGGGTTGCCGCTGGCAAGCATCGCGGTCAGCTTGGTCAGGTCGTACTCGACCGTCTTCACGGTCAGGCCGAGCGCCTGCGAAGCTGCTTTGGCCTCCTTCGGCCCGAACTCCCCCGACTGGGACATCACGGTGACGGCGCCCTTGGCCGTCGATCCGGTGCCGGTCGCGACCGGGGTGTTCGTGGAGGACGCGGGCGAGCAGCCCACCGTCAGCGCGCCGCCGGCAGCCACGCCGCCGAGCGCCAGGAACCGCCGGCGGGAGAGCCCTGAGTTCGTTGTGGTCATGGCCAGCCTCTCAATCTGAAGTCTCGGTTTCGAAGAGCCGGCAGACCGGGCCGGAGGAGGGTCCGGCCCGGTCTGCGAACGCTTCGCTGTCGTCCTCGGGCCGGTAGCCGAGCTCGTGCCGGGCCGAGGCGATGTCCCAGTGGTCACGGGTGTTCGCCGACACCCCGAAATGCACGCCGTACCGCTCCTTGGCCTGCAGCGCCGCGAGCACCAGCCGGCCGGCGTCGTCGTCGGACAGCCACTGCCCGAGGTAGCGCCGCTCGGTCAATGGCCAGCCGGTCAGACCGAGCCGCAGACAGGTCACGGACGCACCCGTCCGCTCCGCGTGCGTCCGGCCGAGCGCTTCGAGCACGACCTTGCCGAGGCCGTACGGGCAGCACGGCCGCGGATCCAGCCGCGGATCGACCGGCCGGTAGGCGGGGCGGTTGTACTCGCCCATCACATGCAGCGAGCTGGCGAGGACCAGCTTGGGTACGGCGTGTGCCGCGGCCGCCTCGAGCACGCTCTGGGTGGTCCGCACGTTGGCGGCGTACACGCTGTCCCAGGTCTGCCAGGGGCTGCTGTTCCCGGCCAGATGCAGGACCGCTTCCGCTCCCTCGAGCGCCCGGTACGCCGCCTCGGGATCGCCGATGTCGGTCTGGACGACACCGTCGGCGGGTGCTCGATCTACCAGGCGCAGCCGGTAGTGCTTGCGCAGCCAGGGCAGCACAACCATCGCCACCCGCCCCAGTCCGCCAGTGACCACCAGCAGCGGTGCGCTCTCGTTCTCCACAGCGTCCATGTCGTTGATCCACGTCGCCGGGCCCGGGTCGATTCCCGGACTGTGGGCGAAATTGTTCGAGCACTTCCGGGTTTGTGTCAAGAGTATGAACGCACTCTGTCAGTTTTGTTGACGGCTGCCCGTGGTTCCGTCGATACTCGTCCTCGTGGCTGCGAAGGACACCGGATCACTGCGTGCGCTGCGGCGTACCAACTCGGAACGGATGCTGGCCGCCCTGATGGAGCACGGGGCGCTGCACCGGGCCGAGCTGGCGCGGATCTGCGGGGTGTCGCGCACGACGGTGTCCACGATCGTGGCCGACCTGATCACCGGTGGCGTCGTGATCGAGGCGGTCGGCGACCAGGTGGCCCGGGCCGGCATCGACGCCTCCGAGGTGGACGGCCGCGCCCGCGGGTTCCTGCGGGCCAATCCGGCGGCCGGTGCTGCTGCCGGTCTCGACTTCACGCTCGAGCGCGTCTGGTGCCACGTCACCGATCTGGCCGGACGGACGCTCGCCAGCGACGGCGTCAGCATGGACCGGGACACGCCTTGGCAGGAGCGGCTCACGGCCGGCGTCGGTCTGCTCGACACCTTGCTCGCGCAGACCGGGGTCGATCGCAGCGCATTGCTCGGCGTCGCCGTCGGCGTACCGGGTCCGCTCGACCTGCAGACCGGAGTGGTCGGCCCGTCGTTGCCGGGGCAGGCGTGGGCGGGAGTGAACGTGTCGGCCGAGTTCGGGCGGCATCTCGACGTGCCGCTGCTGGTGGACAACAACACGCGACTCGAGGCGGTTGCCGAGTTCACCTGGGGCGCCGGGCGCGGTGCGCGGGACGTGCTGTTCCTCGGGTTGTCGACGGGGATCGGCGCCGGAATGCTTGTGGGCGGCAACCTTCATCACGGCGGCTCGCGCGGCGGTGGCGGCGAGGCCGGTCACATCTCGGCGGACCCGGCCGGCGCGCAGTGCCCGTGCGGGAACCGCGGCTGCCTGGTGCAGTACGCGTCATTGAACGCCGTGCTCGACACGCTGCACCTGGACGACATCGACCAACTGCTCGCGTCGGCGCAGGCCGGCGACCCGGACACCGTGCGCGCGTTGCGCGCGGCGGGCGAGGTGACCGGCCGGGTGCTCGCGAACATCTGCAACCTGCTCAACCCCGGCCTGATCATCATCGGCGGCGAGCTCGCCCGGACCGGCGATCTCATTCTGGAGCCGATCCGCGCCACGCTGCGGCGCTCCGCGATGGCGCTGACCCGCGACGCCGAGGTGGTCGCCGCACAACTCGATCTCGGCGTGCGAGCCGGCGCGTCCGGCGCGTCCGCCCTGGTGCTCCGGCAGACCGATCAGCTCGTCGCCGCGCTCCTGGCCGGCACGGACCTTCGACCGAATGAGGCAGTTTGACGTCCTCCCCACCCTTACGGACAGGGATTCCAACAACTACGCGGAGGTAGCGAGTTGAGGTTCACGCGTCAGCGAGACCGGTACAGGCGTCTCTCGGCGTGCGCTGACGGCCCGTCCGGCCGCGATGTTGACTGCCGCGTTCACGTCCGCGTGCGCCTGATGTCCACAGGCGACGCACCGGAAGACCGCTTGGTTCTCGCGGTTCTCCGGCGCGCAATGCCCGCAGATACTACAGGTCTGCGACGTGTAAGCGGGGTTGATTTTATCGACTCGTCCCGGCGCCTTGTGCTCCAGACGACGTACCAGGTCACCCCAGCCGTTGGCCAAGATGGCGCGGTTGAGTCCGGCCTTGGCACGGCGACCGTTGGGCAGGTACCTCCCGGGTCTTTCAGGGTCGAGTTTTGGCCTGGGGTGCTTGGTCATCGTGGCGATCCGCAGATCTTCCACACGGACGACGTCGAACTTCCGCGCCAGGTCGGTGCTTGTCTTCTCCACCCAGTCCTTGCGCCGGTCGGCGGCGCGCCCGTACAGCTTGGCTATTGCGGCCTTCACCTGCAGGCCACGTTTGGACTCGCGATGGCACCGGGCCAGGCGACGCTGCAGCTGCTGGAGCCGTACCTGCTCGCGATCCGACAGGCCGGGGCAGGTCAGGAGCTCGCCGGTGGACAAGGCTGCCGAGACGACGACGCCGCGGTCCACGCCGACGATCTCCCCCGTGCCCGGTGCGGGGATCGGCTCTGGGATGACAGCGAAGGCGATGTGCCAACGGCCCGCGCGGTCGCGGGTGATGCGGTACGACTTGGCGTTCGGGACGACCCGGGACTGCCGGAACTGGACCCAGCCGACCTTCGGCACCTTGACCGCGGACCACTTGCGGTTGAGCTTGACGATCCGGGACGCTTGGGGACCGACGATCCGCACTCCCTCGTGTCGCCCGGCTCTGCGCCAGGTCGGCCGCCCGTGAGTACCGGCGTAGAAGTTCTTGACGGCCTGGTCGAAATCTCGGAGCGCTTGTTGCTGCACGGTCTGCGACCCAGCCCACAGCCAGCCAAACGCAGCGCGTGCCTGAGTCAGTTGCCGGCACTGCTCAGCAAAGCCCGGCGTCGGGCCCTTGTCGCGGGTCCACATCGACCACTGCTCAAGCGCCAGATTCCACGCGTACCGGGCATGCCCGCACTGCTCCAGCAAAGCAACTCGCTGCCTTGCGGTCGGGTACAGCCGGAACCGGGACATGCCAACTACCCAATCAGCCGGGACCGACAGTCCCAGGTCCGAAATGAGGCAGTTTGAAGATCGTCGGGTACGAGACGTTTCTGGTGGCGCCGCGCTGGCAGTTCCTGCGCGTCGACACCGATGAAGGCCTCAGCGGCTGGGGCGAACCGATCGTCGAGGGACGGGCCGAGGCGGTCCAAGGCGCCGTCACAGCACTGATGGAGCAGCTCATCGGCACCGATCCCTTGCGGATCGAGGAGCACTGGCAGGTCATGGCCAAGGGCGGCTTCTACCGCGGCGGGCCGGTGCTCTCGAGCGCCTTGGCCGGCATCGACCAGGCGTTGTGGGACATCAAGGGGCGGTTCCACGAGGTGCCGGTGCACGAGTTGCTCGGTGGTCCGGTGCGGGACAAGGTTCGGATGTACACGTGGGTGCACGGCCGCGACAACGCCCAGCTCGTCGACGAGGCACACGCCAGGGTGGCCAAGGGATTCACCGCGCTCAAGCTCAATCTCTCCGAGGCACTTCCGCCGATTCCGTCGGCCGCGCAACTCCGCGCCGCGGTGAGCCGAGTCGAGGCGCTGCGCGACGCTCTGGGTGACGGTGTCGACATCGCCCTCGATTTCCACGGCCGGTTCAGTACGGCGGCCACGCGCCAGATCCTGCCGTTGCTCGAGCCGTTGCTGCCGATGTTCATCGAGGAGCCGGTGCTCCCGGAGTTCGCCCGCGACCTGCGCCGGGTGGTCGAGTCCACCAGCATCCCGATCGCGACCGGCGAGCGGCTGTTCTCCCGCTGGGACTTCCGGGACGTGCTGACGACCGGGATCGCGGTCGCGCAGCCGGACATCTCGCATGCCGGCGGCATCTCGGAGGTGCGGCGGATCGCCGCCATGGCCGAGGCGTACGACGTGAGCGTCGCACCGCACTGCCCGCTCGGTCCGATCACGCTGGCGGCGAGCCTGCAGATCGACTTCTCCACCCCCAACTTCCTGATCCAGGAGCAGAGCCTCGGCATCGAGTACGGCGGCGGCAACAAGCTGCTCGACTACCTGGTGGATCCGGCCGTCTTCGCCTTCACCGACGGGTATGTGGAGCGCCCGACCGGGCCCGGACTGGGGATCGAGGTCAACGAGGACGTCGTCCGCGCGGCCGCCGCGCAACCGCACCGCTGGCGGTCCCCCATCCTCCGCCACGATGACGGCTCCTTCGCCGAGTGGTGACGATCCTCAACCAGCCGCGGTTCGATCCAGCGCTCTGAGCAGCTACTGGGAGAGCGGGGCATCACCCAACTCCTCGAGACTCGTCACCCAGCGGGCCTCGGCGATCTCCGGGGACAGGCTCAGCGCGTCAGAGGATGCGAATGCGGTGAGGATCGTCAGTGTGTCGTGTTTGCCTTCCAACGTGGTGACAGTCGTGTCGAGCTCGGTGAAGGCGTCAGCTGACACACGGAGACCGAGTTCCTCGTGGATCTCGCGGGCGGCTGCCTCGGCCGGGGTTTCGCGGGCGGGTTTGTAACCGCCGCCCGGAAGTGCCCAGCGGCGGGTGTCGGCGTACGAGTGGCGGACGACCAGGAAGCGGCCGTCCGCCTGGCGCAGCAGGGCCTTCGCGCCGGACGTCGTTGGTCTGCGGATGCGGAACCACAGTTGCGCGAACGGCGAGCCCGCGCGCAGCAGGATCGCGGGCACGCGCGTCAGCGCGGCGGCATCCGGAGGGCGCCGTCGAGGCGGATGACCTCGCCGTTCAGCAGTTGGTTGTCGAGGATGTGGCGCACCAGGGCGGCGTACTCCGACGGCCTGCCGAGGCGCGACGGGTGCGGGACCTGCTGCTCGAGCACCGTCCGCGTCTCCTCGGGAAGACCGGCCAGCATCGGCGTCTCCATCGTGCCCGGCGCGATCGTGACGACCCGGATCCCCTTGTCCGCAAGGTCTCGCGCGGCCGTCAGCGTGAGCGCGACGATGCCGCCCTTGCTCGACGCGTACGCCGCCTGGCCGACCTGACCGTCGTACGCCGCGATCGACGCGGTCATCACCACGACGCCGCGATCGCCGTCGTCGCCGGGCTCCGAGGAGCTCATCCGCTCGGCGGCCAGCCGGAGCACGTTGAACGTGCCGATCAGGTTCACCTCGATCACCTGCCGGAATGTTGCCAGCGGCAACGAACCCTTACGGCCGACGACCCGGCCGGGCGTGGCGATACCGGCGCAGTTCACGACCACCCGCAGGGTGCCGAGCGATCCGGCCGTGTCGAGCGCGGCCGTGACGCCGGCTTCGTCGGTGACGTCGGTCGGCGCGAACACCACCCGGTCGCCCAGCTCGTCCGCGACCGCCTTGCCCGCGGACGACGCCAGGTCGACGATCACGACACCCAGTCCGTCGGCGGCAAGCCGTCGCACCGTCGCCTCTCCGAGCCCGGAACCACCACCGGTGACCAGCGCGACGTCGGACGGGCTCAACTTCATTTACACGCTCCTGAGGACTTCGCGGCTGATGACCAGTCGCTGGATCTGGTTGGTGCCTTCGAAGATCTGGGTCACCTTGGCCTCGCGCATGTACCGCTCGGCCGGGAACTCCCGGGTGTAACCGTACCCACCGAGGACCTGGACGGCGTCGGTGGTGACCTTCATCGCCGCGTCCGTGCAGATCAGCTTGGCGATCGCCGCCTCGCGGGTGAACGTCCGGCCGAGATCACGTCGCCGCGCGGCGTGCAGGTACGTCGCCCGGCCGGACTCGACCGCGGCCGCCATGTCGGCGAGCAGGAACTGCATCCCCTGGAAGTCCGCGATCGCCTGCCCGAACTGCTGCCTCTGTTTCGCGTAGGACGCCGCGACATCGAGCGCCGCCTGCGCCAGGCCGATCGCGCACGCGGCGATCCCCAGCCGGCCGGAGTCGAGCGCGGACAACGCGATCCGCATGCCGTCGCCCTCGGCGCCGATCAGGTTGGCGGCCGGGATCCGCACGTTGTCGTAGTTGACCAGCGTCGTGGTCGACCCGGTCAGGCCCATCTTCCGCTCGGGCGCGCCGAAGCTCAGCCCCTCGACCGAGGCGGGCACGTGGAACGCCGAGATGCCGTGCTTCGGGTCCTCCGAGGTCCGGGCGAAGGTGGTGTAGAAGTCGGCGTGCGACCCGTGGCTGATCCACGCCTTCGTGCCGTTGAGGACGTAGAAGTCGCCGTCCCGGACGGCCCTGGTGGTCAGCGAGCTGATGTCGGAGCCGGCCTGCGGCTCGGACAGCGCGTAGGCACCGAGGAACTCGCCGCCGATCATGTCCGGCAGCAGCCGGGCCCTCTGCTCGTCGGATCCGAACGTCGCGAGGCCGTAGCTGGTCATCGTGTGCACGGAGACGCCGACGCCGACCGACATCCAGGCGGACGCGATCTCCTCGAGCATCTGCAGGTACACCTCGTACGGCTGCTCGGCACCGCCGTACTGCTCCGGGTAGGGCAGGCCGAGCAGGCCGGCCTTGCCCAGGGTGCGGAACGCATCCCTCGGGAAGGTCTCGCTCTCCTCCGCCTGCGCGGCGTGCGGGGCGAGCTCGTGCTCGCACAGGTCGCGGACGAGGGCGAGCAGGTCAATGGATTCGTCAGTGGGCAGAAGTCGGTCGACAGCCATCAGAACCCCCTCTCAACAGCTGACGAAATGATACTACTGACGATACTGGCGCACATAATCCCGTATCGTTCTATGCTGTCTCAATATGACAACAGTCGTTCCGGGGCGGCGGACCCGCCGTCAGTCCGAGCTCCTCGACCGGCTCCTGTCCCTGTTCCTCGAGCAGGGGTTCAGCCGTTTCACCCTGGATGACCTGGCCGCCGAGCTGCGCTGCAGCAAGACGACCCTCTACGCGCTGGCGCCGAGCAAGGAACAGCTCGCCGTCGAGGTGGTCAAGCACTACTTCAAGAACGCCACCGCCCAGGTGGAGTCCGCGGTCGCCCGCCAGACCCGGCACGACCGGCGGATCGCGGCGTACCTGAACGCGGTCGCGGACGCGCTGCGGCCGGCCAGCCGGACATTCCTCGACGACGTGGCGACGTTCGCGCCGGCCCGGTCGGTGTACGAGCGGAACACCCGGATCGCCGCCGAGCGGGTCCGGCAGCTGATCGAGGACGGCATCAACCACAAGACCTTCCGGCAGGTCGACATCGCGTTCGCGGCCGAGATGATCGCGCACACGATGCAGGCCATCCAGCGCGGCGACATCGCCCGCCGGACCGGCCTGAACGATGCCGAGGCGTACCGCGAACTGGCCTCGTTCGTCCTGCACTCCCTGCGCCTGGACTGAACCACTGGGCGCACCCATGCACCTCTAAGGTTGGGGCTCGTCCTCTTGCTGCCATCTTGCGCATCAGAGCCGTACGCCCCGGAAGGCTGATGACTATGAAAACTCTGCGACGAACTGCGGCCGTGGTAGCGGCCGCCGCGCTCGCCCTGGCCGCCGCCGTACCGGCCAAGGCGGACCCGGTGAAGCCACCCCGACTTTCCGCCAAAGCGATCACCGAAACGCTGAACGACCAGATCAACACTCCCGGTACGGCGTGGATGACCAAGCCGGACGGCACCGTCGTGGTCTCGTACGACTCCACCGTCACCGGCACGAAGCTGACCAAGCTGACCGGCCTGACCAAGCAGCTCGCCTCGAACATCACGATGGAGAAGCTGCCCGGCAAGCTGCAGAAGTACATCAGCGGCGGCATGGCGACGTTCGGCGGTGAGTACAAGTGCACCGTCGGCTTCAACGTCCAGCGGCGCGGTAAGTACTACTTCCTCACTGCCGGTCACTGTGGGGTCGCGGCGGCCCGCTGGTACCAGGACCAGAACCACGCTGTGTACACCGGCGCTGTGGTCAACGCCAGCTACCCGTGGAACGACTACTCCCTGGTCGTCTACCGCACCGACATCAAGATGAAGCCCCCGGGCGGCAGCGTGTACCTGTACAACGGGCACTCGCAGGACATCACCACCGCGATGAACCCGGGCCTCAATCAGTTGGTGTACCGCTCCGGCGCGACCAGTGGCCTGCACAGCGGCCGAGTTACCGGCTTGAACGCGACCGTGAACTACGGCGACGGACGCGTGGCCGGCCTGATCCGCACCAGCGTGTGCGCCGAGCCGGGCGACTCCGGCGGTCCGCTGTTCTACCGGCAGTGGGCCTTCGGCCTGACCTCCGGTGGTTCCGGCGACTGCAAGACGGGTGGAGTGACCTACTTCCAGCCGGTGGTGGAGGCCCTCAACGTGTACGGCGTCTCGATCTACTGAGTGCGGGCTACTGAGTGCGGGTTTCCCCTACTCTCCGGAACCTCTTGAATACTCAGGGAGATACGGGGTAGGACTGGACACGGTTGAAGTCAAGGACGCCCCGCCCCGAAGGCGTCCTCATCGTGAGGAGGCTGAAACCGTGAACATGTCCCCGTTCCGCCGTACCACCGCTCTCCTGGCCGCGGCCGGGCTTGCTGCCGCCGGACTTCTGGCGTCGCAGGCCTCGGCCGCGCCGGTCAATCCCGCCACCCTGTCCGCATCCGCGATCACGTCCACGTTGAGCAAGGACGCGACGATCCCGGGTACGGCGTGGCAGACCGACCCGAACGGCCGGATCATCGTGTCCTACGACGACACGGTCACCGGCGCGAAGCTGTCACAGCTGACCGGTGTGACCAAGCAGTTCGGCAACCGGGTCACGCTGGAGAAGATGTCCGGCAAGCTGACGAAGTACATCGCCGGCGGCGACGCCATCTACGGCGGGCAGTACCGCTGCTCGCTCGGCTTCAACGTGCGCAGTGGCAGCACGTACTACTTCCTGACCGCGGGTCACTGCGGCAACATCGCATCCAGCTGGTACTCGAACTCGAGCAAGACGACCCTGCTCGGTACGACGTACGGGTCGAGCTTCCCGGGTAACGACTACGCGATCGTCAAGTACAGCACCTCGTACACGAACCACCCCGGCACGGTGGATCTGTACAACGGCTCCTCGCAGGACATCACGTCCGCCGGCAACGCGTCTGTCGGCCAGGCGGTCAAGCGCAGCGGTAGCACCACCGGTGTGCACAGCGGCACGGTCCAGGCAGTGAACGCCACGGTGAACTACGCCGAGGGCACCGTCACCGGCCTGATCCGCACCAACGTCTGCGCCGAAGGCGGCGACTCCGGCGGCGCGCTGTTCGCCGGCTCGGTAGCCCTCGGTCTCACCTCCGGTGGCTCCGGCAACTGCTCCTCCGGCGGCACCACCTACTTCCAGCCCGTCACCGAGGCGCTCTCCCGCTACGGCGTGAGCGTCTACTGATCCAGACATGACTGTGGGGCCGGGAAGCTCTCCCGGCCCCACACTCATGTTCAGCTCGCGCGGCGGCGGGAGATTTCGTAGAGGGTCACGCCGGCGGCGATGCCGGCGTTCAGGGACTCGGTCGCGCTGGTCATCGGGATCGAGACGATGAGGTCGCAGTTCTCGCGGACCAGGCGGGCCAGGCCCTTGCCTTCGGAGCCGATGACCAGGACGACGGGCTCGGTGGCGGCCTCGAACTCCGGGAGCTCGATGGCGCCGTCCATGTCGAGGCCGATGACCAGCAGGCCGGCGTCCTTGTACGACTTCAGCGCCCGGTTGAGGTTGCCCGCGCGGGCGACCGGGATGCGGGCCGCGGCGCCGGCGGACGTCTTCCAGGCCGACGCGGACATCGACGCCGTACGACGCTCGGGTACGACGACGCCGTGTGCGCCGAACGCAGCCGCCGAGCGGGTGATCGCGCCGAGGTTGCGCGGGTCGGTCACCCCGTCCAGCGCGACGATCAGCGGCACCTCGCCCAAGTCGTGCGCCCGGGTCACCAAGTCGTCCGGGTGCGCATATTCGTACGGCGGGATCTGCAGCGCGACGCCCTGGTGCGAACCACCCGCGGTGACCCGGTCCAGCTCCGTCCGCGGCACCTCGAGCACCGAGACACCGGTCTCGACCGCGACCAGCAGCGCCTCGCGCAGCCGGGCGTCCCGCTCGGTGCCCTCGGCAACGTGCAGCGCCGCGGCCGGTACGCCGGCTCGCAGCGCCTCGACCACCGGATTGCGTCCGTACACCCACTCGACGGTGGAGTCGCCGTCCTTGCGCGCCTGGCGACGGGGGCTGCGCTCCCGGTCCTTGGCCCGCTCGGCCGCCTTCGCCCGCTTGTGCGCGGGGTGCTTGACCCGGTCCACCGCCTTCGGCGTCGGGCCCCTGCCCTCGAGACCGCGGCGAACCCGCCCGCCGGATCCGGCCGTCGGGTTGCCCTTCGGCTTCTTCCGGATGGCTCCCTTGCGCTGACTACTGCCTGGCACTTCAGCTTCCTTCGTCTGTAGATGCATGGGGGTGACTGACGGTTGCACGCCGTCAGTCACCCCCAAGGGACCATCGCGGTCCTTGGGGGGTGTCCTCGACGACGACGCCGAGCGCCTTCAGCCGGTCGCGGACGGCGTCCGCGGCGGCAAAGTCCTTGCGTTCCCGGGCGGACTGGCGTTGCTCGAGCAGAGCCTTCACCAGCCCGTCCACGACCTCGGTGAGCTCGTCGCTGCCGCCGGTCCGCGATACCCACGGCTCGGACAGTGGGTCCAGCCCGAGCACCGCGAGCATCCCGCGCACCGACGCGAGCGCGTCGCGCAGCGCGACCGAGTCCCCGTCGGCGACGAGCTTGTTGCCGTCCCGGACCGTGTTGTGCAGTACGGCGACCGCGGCCGGCGTACCCAGGTCGTCGTCCATCGCGGTGACGAAGTCCGCCGGCAGCTCGGCGGCCGGCTCGACCCCGCCGGTCACCTCGACGGCCCGGGTGACGAAACCGTCGATCCGCTGGAAGCTCTTCGCGGCCTCGTCGAGCGCCTCGAAGGAGAACTCCACCACCGACCGGTAGTGCGACTGCACCAGGTAGTAGCGCAGCTCGATCGGGCGGACCCGCTCGACCACGTTGCGCACGACGGCGCCGTTGCCCATCGACTTCGACATCTTCTCGCCGGCCGTGGTGACGAGCGCGTTGTGCATCCAGAACCGGGCGAACTTCTGCCCCACCGCGGTCGACTGGGCCAGCTCGTTCTCGTGGTGGGGGAAGCGCAGGTCGAGCCCGCCGCCGTGGATGTCGAACTCCTCGCCGAGGTACTTGCCTGCCATCGCCGAGCACTCGATGTGCCAGCCGGGCCGGCCGCGGCCCCACGACGCCGGCCAGGAGGCGGTCCGCGGCGTGGCCTCGGTCCAGCCCTTCCAGAGCGCGAAGTCGCGCGGGTCCCGCTTGCCGCGCGGGTCGGCGTCCTCGGCGGCTTCCATGTCGTCGATCTTCTGGTGCGACAGGGCGCCGTACGACGGCCAGGACTTCACGTCGAAGTAGACGTCACCGGATCCGTCCGGGGCGACGTAGGCATGACCGCGCTCGATCAGCTGCTCGATCAGCTCGAGCATCTCGGGGATGTGCCCGGTCGCGCGCGGTTCGTACGTCGGCTGGCGGCAGCCGAGCACGTCGTACGCCCAGTGCAGCTCGCGCTCGAACTCGTAGGCGTGCGCCCACCACGGGACGCCGCGGTCGGCCGACTTGGCCAGGATCTTGTCCTCGATGTCGGTGACGTTGGCGATCACGGTGACCTCGTAGCCGGAGCGCTCCAGCCAGCGCCGCAGTACGTCGAAGACCACTTCCTTGTAGATGTGCCCGATGTGCGGGGCACCCTGCACCGTCAGCCCACAGTGGTAGATCCCGACCTTGCCCGGGTGGACCGGCTCGAAATCTCGCACTGCTGCCGTCGCGGTGTCGTACAAACGAAGTGTCACCGGTCAAGGGTAACGGGAGGTGACGTAGGTAAATAATCACCTGCACCACAGCTTCAAAGGTTGATTCTTTCCGGAGTCGGGTAAGAATGAGTTCCGAGCGCTCTGTCCGCCCCTCATCGCTCTGGAGGAAACCGTGAAGTCCGCCCTTTTCACGGGTGCCGCCGTGACTCTTGGCCTGTTCCTGGCCTCGATCGGCTCCGCCCAAGCAAGCACCATCGACACCGATGGCAGCACCTCGTCCCACCAGCCGACCGCCCAGGCCCGTCAGCACGGCATCGAGAAAGCCGGCGACGCCTACATGGGCTGGGTGCAGAACACCACCATGACCACCGCCGCTCCGGCCGTGATGGCGCCGGACGCGACCGTCGAGGGCATCGACGTGTCCAGCCACCAGGGCAACGTCGACTGGGCCGCGCAGTGGAACGCCGGCAGGCGGTTCGCCTACACGAAGGCGACCGAAGGCAACTACTACACGAACCCGTACTTCGCCCAGCAGTACAACGGGTCCTACAACGTCGGGATGATCCGCGGCGCCTACCACTTCGCCACTCCGAACGACTCCAGCGGCGCGAACCAGGCGACGTACTTCCTGGCCCACGGCGGTGGCTGGTCCAGGGACGGCAAGACGCTGCCGGGCGCGCTCGACATCGAGTACAACCCGTACGGCGCCACCTGCTACGGGCTGAGCGCGGCCTCCATGGTCAGCTGGATCCGCGACTTCGCCAACACCTACAAGGCGCGCACCGGCCGGGACGTGCCGATCTACACCAACCTGGACTGGTGGACCCGCTGCACCGGCAACAGCACCGCCTTCAACTCCACCAACCCGCTGTGGGTGGCGAAGTACGCGTCCTCGCCGGGGACGCTGCCCGGCGCGTGGCCGTTCCACACCATTTGGCAGTACAGCTCGACGCCGATCGACCAGGACCGCTTCAACGGCGACATGTCCCGGTTGCAGGCACTCGCCAACGGCTAAACCGGTTGCGGAGGTCGCATAGTCTCGATCGGTGAGCTCCATGCTGCCGATCGAGACCGACCGCCTGACACTGCGCCGCTATGTCGAGACCGACTACGACGACCTGCTGAAGATGCAGTCCAACCCGGACGTCACCCGTTACCTGCTGTACGACGCACGGACGCCCGAGCAGGTCAGGGAGGCGCTCGCCGGCCGGATGGCCGACGTGCCGATGGACCGCGACGGTCAAGCGCTCACCGCCGCGGTCGTCCTCCGCGACACCGGCCGGCACCTCGGCGAGGTCGTGCTGTTCATGAACAGCGTCGAGCAGCGCACCGGGGAGCTCGGGTACGTCTTCCACCCGGAGTCGCACGGCCACGGGTACGCCAGCGAGGCCGCGGTCGAGCTGCTCCGCATCGGATTCGACGAGCTCGGCATGCATCGGATCATCGCCCGGCTCGACGCCCGCAACGACGGCTCGGCCAATCTGCTCAAGCGCCTCGGCCTGCGCCAGGAGGCGCATTTCGTGCAGAACGAGTACCTCAAGGGCGAGTGGACCGACGAACTCGTCTTCGCGATGCTGCACGACGAATGGGACAAGCGTTCGTAAGTATTTTGCCGCGGCGCGCGTTCGCGATGACAACGACTGCCGTCGGGTCTAACGTCGGAATATGACTGTGCTGATGCCACGCCTCCGGCGCGGCGGGTCATGGGGCTGTGACTCCCGGCCTTCCCTCGTCGCTCCGGTCGCTGCGCTCCCTCCGCTCCTCAGTCCAGGCCGGGAGGCCCCATGACCAGCGCCCGTTCCGTCACCGCCCTGATCGTCGGGGCGGTTGTGCTCAGCGCCGGCACTCTGCCGAGCGAAGCCGTCAAGGTCGCCCCGGACCGGGAGATCGCCTATCGCACCTGGACGTCGACCACCGACTTCCTGTCCGGCGACCGGTTCGGCACCGACGTCACCGACGGCGCCCTCACCTTCGGCACGTCGACCGGTACCACGTCGTACGTCGATCCGTTCGGCGACGGCACCGCCAAGACCTACGACCAGACCAGCTGGATCTCGCCCCACGTCAGCACCGGGTTCGGGCTGACCGAGCTGGTCGCGTCCTGGAACGCGACCACCCCGCCCGGGACCTGGATCGAAGTCTCGATGGCCGGCGTCACCGACACCGGCGCCACGACCAAGTGGTACGTGATGGGTCGCTGGAACAGCGGCGACGACACCGCGGCCGGTGACATCCACCGGACGTCGGTGCCGAGCCAGGGTGATGCGAACGGATCTGTTGCCGTCGACACCTTCCAGGCAGCCACCGGTCACTGGCTGGATCGCTGGCAGCTGAAGGTCACGCTGTACCGGCTCAGTGGTACTACGCAGACGCCGGTGGTCCGGTCCGTCGGGGCGATGGCCTCCCGGCTGCCGTCCGACAAGAAGGTTGCCGCGAGCCCCCTCGGCGGCGCGGAGGGCATGGTGCTCGACGTACCGACGTACTCGCAGGAGACGCACATCGGTCACTACCCGCAGTGGGACGGCGGTGGCGAGGCCTGGTGCTCGGCGACGTCGACCGCGATGGTGCTCGACTACTGGGGCGCCGGTCCGACCGCGGCCGAGACGGCGTGGGTCGATCCGTCCGATCCGGATCCACAGGTGGACAACTCGGCCCGGTCCGTCTTCGACTACTCCTACGACGGCGCGGGCAACTGGCCGTTCAACACGGCGTACGCCGGAAGTCGTGGCGTGGACGGGTTCATCACCCGGCTGCGGTCGCTGACCGAGGCGGAGCAGTTCATCAAGGCAGGTATCCCGCTGGTTGCCTCGCTGTCGTTCAAGAAGGGTGACCTGCCCGGTGCGGGGTACGGGACCAACGGGCACCTGATGGTGATCGTCGGCTTCGATGCCGCCGGCAACGTGGTGGTGAACGACCCGGCCTCGCATCTGATCGCGAGTGACGACCAGGTGCGTACGACGTACGACCGGGCAGCGTTCGAGAACGCCTGGGTGCCGCACTCGGGTGGGCTGGTCTACGTCATCCACCCGGAAGGCCTGGCGCTTCCGCCGACTTCTGGTCCGCAGCACAACTGGTAGACGGCCCCAAGAAACGACAGAGCCCGCCACGCCGGGGCGGCGTGGCGGGCTCTGTTCCTTGAACGGCTAGCGGGCGAACAGTGCGCCCGTCAGGTTCGTGGTGAGGTTGCGGAGCGAGTCCGGCAGGTACTGCAGGTGCCAGCCGCGCGGACCGCGGTACCAGGTGAAGCCCTCGTCCTCTTCGTCCGGCGTCGAGTCGGTCGCGACCAGGGCGTCGATCCAGCGCTCCGAGCCGCCCAGTACGACGGCGTACGGCAGAGCGCGCGAGCAGAGCTCGGCGTGCTGGTCGGTCGGCAGCTCGCTGACGTCCATCTCCAGCAGCTCACCGCGGATCGCGGCGACCTGACCGAGGACGCGGCCCGCGGCCGGAGCCTTGGCCGGCATGTAGCGACCGACGACGAGCAGGCCAACACCGACCAGGGTGATCGCGACACCGAGCAGACCCCAGGTCGACAGCAGCGCCAGCAGGACGGTGGCCACGACACCGATCACAGTGGTGGCAATGCCGATAGTTGCCCACAGCGACCGAGTCCGGTCCGGGCGCTCGCTGAACCAGCCGCGCTTGACCACACCGTCGTACAGAGCGTCCTGAACCTGCTCGAGATTCGCCCGGACCTGACGGCCCAGCTCGGAGACCAGCACCGAGTCGGCGTCGCCGAAGATCGCGCGGATGAGCACGTTCTCGTAGCGCTGCAGCTCCTCGGACGGTGCGTTCGAGACGCGGCGCAGCTCCCAGTCGGGGCGCGCGTACTCCGTGCTGTGGTCCTGCTCGATGATCGTGATGTGCCCGCGGACGGCCAGGTCGATGATCGTCGCGGTCACGTCGACCGGGTCGATCCGCTCGTCGATCAGCGTGCCCACCTCGCCGGGCCGCAGGTCGGACGGCGGCGAGAAGTTGATCCGCGCGTCCGTGCCGAGGCTGAACAGCGACGCCGGTACGACGCGGCGCGGGTCGACCTGGTCACGGCCACGCAGGCGGTACAGGGCGAACAGGGCGATCGCACCGAGCAACAGCACGGCCAGCGCGGTGATCAGCTGCGCGGCGTCGGTGGAGAACGCGCGCTTGAAGGTGTGGCGGTACTCGACGATCGAGTTGGCCGCGATCTGGCCCTTCGGGAAGCCGACCGCCATCCGGACCGTGTTGCCCGGCGGCAGGTTCGCCTGCTGGAAGGTCGGGCCGGACGTCTCGCCGATCTGCGCCAAGGTGCACGGGATGTTGCTGTCGATCGGGCCCGCGAAGCAGGACACGTGCGAAACCTCAGGGACGCTGTAGACCACGTTCGCCTGCTGGATCGGGATGCTGATCCCGGTCAGCGGCGCGAACCGCACCTCGGTGCCGTCCAGGACCGTGGCCACCGCGCCCTTGACCGTGTACGAGAAGTCGAGCTCCGTCGTACCGCTGCTGACGTCCGGGACGGCGATCGACGTGACATCGCCGTCGGTCTTCACCTCGGCCTTCTTGTCCTGGCCGCCGGCCTTGACCTGCAGGTCACCGATCTCCTGGACGTGGTCGATGTCGTCGGGCAGGTGGTCCCGCGTGACGATGAACCGGGTGAAGGTCCCGTTCACGTTGCTGAGCTTCCAGGTCTCCGCGACCCGGAGCAGGCCGTCACGTTCGACCCGGACCTGACTGTCGTAGTTGGTCACCACCGGGTCGGCGGCAGCGCTGGTTGCGGCCGCGCCCGCCGGGACAGTCGACAGGCCGAGCAGGCCGAGGGCACACAGCGAGAGCCCGAGGAGACGTAGACGCATCGCCCAATCACACCGTAGAAAGAGGGGAGGTTGACACCGGGCACGATAGCGTCTGCGGGGTGTCAGGCAACCAATGGGGACCGCCGCCCGGGCAATTCGGCCCACCACCGCAGCAGCGGTACGCCGCTCCTCCCCCGCCCCAGCAGTACTACGCACCGCCGCCACCGCCCGGGCCGCAGTTCGGGTGGGGGCCGATGCCTCCGCAGCCGCCGCGCAAGAAGAAGTCCGGCGGCACGGCAGTCCTGATCGTTGCCCTGATCGCCGCGGTCGCGACCGGCGGCGTCTTCACGGTGATCAAGCTGAAGCACAGCAACGGCCACATACCTACCGCGGCCGCACCGCCGACCACCAGGACCACGGCCCCCCGGCCGACGCGTGCTGTGCCCACCAAGAAGACGACAACTACCACGCCAACGAAGCCGGCGCGGACAGTCAACCCGGCGACGTACAACGCGACGCACCGCCTCTACAAGACCGGGGCGATGCGAACGGTGAACTGCAAGCAGGCCAAGACCGGTCCGGGCAACGGCGCGCAGGCTCTGGCGTACTTCAAGTCGATCAAGGCGTGCCTCGACCGGGCCTGGCCGAAACAGGTCGCGGCGGCTGGGGGTAGGTTCGACCGACCCGGTCTGGTTCTCTGGGGCGGCACGGTCGACACACCGTGCGGCAGCGCTGGACCCGGGCGTTCGTTCTACTGCTCGGCGACCCACACCATCTACATGGAAGTACCCTCCGCCGTCTCGTACTACAAGGAGAATCCGACCTTCGGCAGGATGGCCGACAGCTTCACGATGGCGCACGAGTACGGGCACTCGGTGCAATGGATGACAGGCATTGGCCAGGCCTACGACAAACTCCGGTACGACGCGTCAAGCGACGGGCAGTTGCAACTGAGCCGACGGCTCGAGCTACAGGCCTCGTGTCTGGGCAACGTGTTCCTCGGCGCCAACCGGAGCAGCTACCACATCACCGGGTACGCGTACCAGATGTGGCTGTACGACGTGAACGGCAGCGGCGACCGGCCGCCGTACCCGCGGGACCACGGCAGCACGACCAACCACGGGGCCTGGAGCCGGGCGGCTTTCGCGAGTCGCAACCCGGCCAGTTGCAACACCTGGTCGGCGTCACCCGCCCGGGTAAGTTGAGCCTGGGCTCCGGTAGCGTCTCGACTGTGTCAGGCAACCAATGGGGTCCTCCGCCCGGGCAGCAGTACCCGCCGCAGCAGCCACCCGGGTGGCAGCAGGGGCCGCCCCAGGGCCCGCCTGGTCCGCCGTACCAAGGTCAGCCTGGCCCGCCGTACCAAGGTCAGCCTGGCCCGCCGTACCAAGGTCAGCCTGGCCCGCCGTACCGAGGTCAGCCTGGCCCGCCGTACCAGGGGCCGCGTTATCAGGGGCCTGGGCAACCGTTCCAGGGGCAGCCGCTCCACGGGCAGCCGCAGTTCGGCTGGGGCGCTCCGCCCGGTGGGCCGCGACCGCCGAAGAAGAAGGGCCGCGGCGGGGTCATCGCGGTGTTCGTCATCCTCGGCGTGCTCGTGGTCGGGGTGACCGGGCTGAAGATCGTCTCGTCGATCCTGAAGGGGGACGGCGACCCGTCGTACGCCGAGCCGACCACGACGTCGTCGTACAGCCCCACGCCCGAGGCGTCGAGCGAACCGTCCGGCCAGCCGACCACCGGGCCCACCGTCCGGCCGACCACGACCCAGCCGACCACACAGGCGCCGCGGCCGACGACGACCCGCTCGACCAGCAGCACGCCGAAGACCAACCCCGGCCCGAGCGACACCGACCTGGTGCTGCGCAACAAGCTGTACAAGGCCGGCGCGATGAGTTCGGTGAGCTGCAAGGAGTCCAAGTCGCGTCCGGCCACGGCGGCGGGCGCGCGGGCCAACTACAAGAACCTGCTCGGCTGCCTGAACAAGGCATGGTCGCCGCTGATCGCCAAGGCCGGTAGCCGGAACCGGTCGCCGTCCGTGGTGACGTTCAGCGGGACGGTCGAGTCGCCGTGCGGATCGCACAGCGACAGCGGGCCGCCGTTCTACTGCGGCACCAACGACACCATCTACATGAACCTCAGCGAGGACGTCGGGAACTACAACAAGTACCCGCAGTCCTATAGCAAGGTCTGGGCCCGGATGTGGATGCTGCACCAGTTCGCCCACGAGTACGGGCACCACGTGCAAAGCATGACCGGAATGCTGGCGGCGTACGCGCGGATCCGGTACGAGCGGGCGACGTACACCCAGGAGCTGCAGGACAGCCGGCGGCTGGAGCTGCAGGCGTCCTGCTTCTCCGACATCTTCATCGGCTCGAACCGGCGCAGCTACCCGATCACCGGGCAGTCGCTGGTCCAGTGGCGGTGGCTGATCGCCAACACGATCGACAACGGTCACGACCACGGCGCCCCGGCGATCCACAACCTCTGGGCGCTGCGGGGATGGAACGGACGCAACCCGAACGCCTGCAACACCTGGGCGGCATCGGCGGCTCAGGTGAGCTAGCGGCGGAACTAGTTCGAGACGACTGGCCGGGGTAGCTAGCCTGGTGGGTCCGGATCGCGCAAAGTATGTCCGGGGGCGGCGGCATTCGGCACCCCCGGCGAGCTACACCCAGCAAGGTCGTGAGGAGTATCGATGTCGGACAACTGGAACCAGCCCCCGGGGAGCGACCCGGCTGACGATCAGCCGGACCGCCCACCGGAGCACGGTCCCGGGCAGAACCCCCACCGTCCCGGGGCAGACCACCACCCCCACCCCACCCCCGGCAACCAAGCCGCGGGCGGCCCAGGCACGAGCGGTCCGCGTGCGGGCGGTCGCGGTGCAGGCGGTCCAGGTGCAGGCGGTCCAGGTGCGGGCGGCCGCGGTGCGGGCGGTCGCGGTGCGGGCGGTCCTGGTGCTGCCGGTTCTAGTGCCGACGGTCCAGGTGCGGGCGGTCGCGGTGCGAGCGGTCCTGGCTCCGGCCGGTCCGGTCCGGCGGGCGGTCGGTCCGGGCAGGGGGCAGGTCCGGCTGGTTCTCAGCAGGGGCAGCGTGGTGCCGGCGACGGTCAGGGCGGTCCTGAAGAGGGGCAGGGAGGTCCGGGGCAGTCTTGGTGGAGCGGAGACACCGACGCCAAGCGCGAGTTCCAGAACCCGTCCCAGACCGAGCAGCCCGCGAACAACTGGTTCGCCGGCGGCTGGAACCCCAACCGCCGGGAACACCCCGACCAGCCCGCCCAACCCGGCCCGAACCAACGCGGCCCCCGACAGGGCGGCCCCCAGCAGTCCGGCCCGAACCACCCCGGTCCCCAGCAACGCGGCCCTCAGCAGTCGAGCCCACAGTCCGGTGCTCAGCAGCGCGGCCCTCAGCAGTCGGGCCCACAGTCCGGTGCTCAGCAGCGCGGCCCTCAGCAGTCGAGCCCACAGTCCGGCCCGCAGCAGTACGGCCCTACCTACGCGGGCCCTGACCAAGCCGGCCCGAACCAGCCCGGCCCGAACCAGGCCGGGCCTCAGCAGCGTGGTTCCCAGCAGTCCGGTCCGCAGTACGGCCCGCACGGGTCCGGCCCCAGCCAGTCGGGTCCCACCCAGCAAGGGCCGTGGCAGTCCGCGCCGCAGCAGTACGGCCCCAACCAGCCAGTCCCCGGCCAGTCCGGTTCCAACCAGCCGGGTCCCGGCCAGTCAGGCCCCAGCCAGTTCGGTTCCAGCCAGTCCGGCCCCAACCAGTCCGGTTCGCACCAGGTGGGTCCCGGGCAGTCAGGTCCCGGGCAGCAGGGCCCGTGGCAGTCCGGGCCGCCGGTGGTCGATCCGTGGCAGACCAGTCCGACGCCGGCCGCCTCACAGCAGTCCGGTCCGTCCTGGTCGCAGTCCGGCCAACCAGGTCCTAACCAGCCGAGCTCCGACGACCCCACCCAGTCCGAGCCGACCTGGTCGTCGCGGTCGTGGACGTTGGACCCTGAGACCGACGGCGGCGCCCAGGGTCAGCCGTCCGACTCAGACAACTCCAACCAGTCCAGCGCCGGGCAAGGGTGGTCTGCGACCGGTCAGTCGGAGTCGAGTGCCTGGCAATCGGCGCCGTCCCAGCCGGCCCAGCGAGACCAGAGCGGCCCGCGCTCCGAGGACTCCTACCTCTGGGGCCCCGCGAACCAGAGCCAGCAACCGTCCTCCCCCTGGAGCAACGCGCTCCCCCCACAGCAACAGCAGTCCGGCCCCCGCCACGCCGCCCCGCAAGGCGGTCCGGGGCAGACCGGTCCGATGGGCCAGCCTGTCCAGCAGGCGCCCACCTGGCAGTACCCGCCGATCCCGATCCCGCAGCCACCGGGCGGCCGGCGCCGCCGGAAGAAGAAGGTCTCCCGCAATCTGCTCATCATTCTGGTCGCGCTCGCCGTGGTCGTGGTCGGCGGCGGCATCACCCTGCTGGTCCGCAGCGTCGGCGGCGGAGACGACCCGCAGGCCAAGGACAGCCCGACCGCGCCGGTGACGGAGTCCTCGTCGCCGTCCGAGTCCCCGTCGACATCGCCGAGCCCGTCCACACCCCGCGGCCCGACAGCCGACGAGGTCGTGAAGGGCAGCGCGCTCTACAAGATCGGCCCGGTCGCCGCCTCGAAGTGCGCGGAGCCGCCGTTCGCACCGGTCACGGTCGCCGCAGCACAGCAGTACTACAACCGTCTGCTGCCCTGCCTGAACCGCACCTGGTGGCTGGCGATGAAGAAGGCGAACCTGCCGTTCCGCAACCCGAAGGCAGTCGTGTACGTCGGCAAGCAGCCCTCACCGTGCGGCATCCAGCGCAGCGTCCGCGCGGCGTACTGCGCGGCGAACGAGACGATCTACCTGCCGTTCAGCGTCGACAACCGGTACTACAAGACCAACCCGGTCTACACGCGCGCGATCATGCTGAACACGTTCGCCCACGAGTACGGCCACCACGTGCAGAAGCTGAGCGGGATCCTCGCCTCGTCGATGTCCCGGCAGCAGTCGATGACGCCGAACCAGAAGCTCCTCGAGAGCCGCCGGCGTGAGCTGCAGGCGACCTGTCTCGGCGCCGTCTACCTCGGCGCGGACGCGACGTTCACTCCGATGCGGGGCCCGCTGCTGGCCAACTGGAAGTTCCTGATCTCCCACTCCGGTGACGACTACGCCCGGCCGCGCGTGCACGACCACGGCAACCGGGTGAGCAACTACCAGTGGTCGATCACCGGCTTCAACACCAAGAAGCCGGACTCCTGCAACACCTTCACCGCAGCCGACGTACGGCTCAACTAGAACCATTTGAGGGGTTAACCTCCGCCGTTGTCCCTTCACCCCCCGGTGTGCGGGTGGTGAAGGGACAACGCGAGTGGTTAACCCCTCAAATGCCGTCGGGTGGGCCGCAGCAGACGTACGGCTCAACTAGGCCCGCAGCAGCCGCAGGCCGCCGCCCGTCAGCCGAAGAGCCGGCGGGCGGTGGTCAGCGAGCCGCCGAACGAGGTGACGAAGTTGCTGAGCGACTCCCCGATGTCGGACAGGTGCCAGTTCTCCGGACCGGAGTACCAGCCGATGCCTGCGTCGGGGTCGTCGTCGTCATCGGTGGCTGCGATCTCCAGCGCCCACTTCTCGGTCAGCCCGAGCACAGCGGCGTACGGCAGGCAGCGGGACGCGAACTCGAGCCGGTGGCTCTCCGGCAGGTTGGCGGAGGACTCGTTGGCCAGGTAGTGCTGCAGGCCGGCCACTCGGCCCAGTACCGCTGCACCGCGCGCAGTGCGGGCCGGTGCGACCTGACCGACCAGTGCGAGCACCAGACCGGCAGCCATGACCGCGAACCCGACCAGTCCGAACTTGGTGACGATCGCGAGCACGATGGTCAGTATGACGCCGGCACCGAGCAGCACCACGCCCGCGGTGGTCCAGCGGTTCCGCACGGCGTCCGGGCGGTTGTTGAACCAGCCCTGCGTCACGACGTCGGCGTACAGCTGCTCGCGGACGAGGTTGAGCCGTGGCCGCAGTGAGGGGCCGAGCGCGGACACGAGCACCGAGTCGCCGTCCGCGAACACGGCGTCCAGCAAGGCCTTCTCGTACGGCAGCAGCTCCGGACCGCCCGGGTGCAGCCGCTGCAGCTCCCAGTCCAGCTTGCCGAAGTGCGACTCGCGCGGCTGCTCGACGATCGTCAGGTAGTTGCGCACGGCAAGGTCCAGCAGCGTGGCGGTGATGTCGACGACGTCGGCCGTCTCGTCCACGACCGTGCCGACCTGACCGGGCCGGATGCCGTCCGGCGCGGCGAACCGCGGCCCGTCGGCGCCGTCGAGCACCGGGCGCTCCGGCGCGCCTTCGCCGACCTTCGCGGCGTCGCGGCCACGGAAGAACCACAGGCCGACCGCGCCGAGCAGTCCGAGGCCGAAGACGATCACGGCCAGGCCGATCGTGCTCGAGTCCACGGTGAACGCGCGGCCGAGCGACCAGCGGGTCGCGAACTGCGCGTTCGCCTTCACCGTCGCCTGGTCACTCAGTCCGGTCAGGAAGGTCAGCCGGCCACCCGCCGGTACGCCGTTCTGCTGGATCTGGAGGTCGGCCGACTCGCCCAGCTGGGACGACGTACACGGCATGCTCGAACCGGTCCGGCCGGCGAAGCAGGTCACCCAGGTCGCGAACGGGACGCTGACGCTCAGATTGGCCGTCGGGACCGACACACCGAAGCCCTGCACGATCGGCCAGCTCACCTCACGACCCTCGGTCGAGTCGGCGACCACGTTGTCCACGGTGTAGCTGTAGACGATCTTCGACTGACCGGAGACGTTCAGCGTGAGCTTGCGGCCGTCGTCGGTGCTCTGGTTCTGGAAGCCCTGTGCGGGCTGACCGTTCACCGTCGCCGAGACGTCCTTGAGGTCGTACGTGCGGTCGCGATCGGAGTCGGACCGGACCCGGGTGGTCAGCGTCCGGCTGAACGTCGTACCGCCGGCGGTCAGGTCGACCGTCTCCTTGACCTGGAGCTGACCGTCCTTGGTCAGCGTCGCGTCCGCGTTGTACGCCGTGATCTGGTCGTCGGCCCGACCCGCTGCCTGGGCCGGCACCGGGCTCAGGGCAACGAACAGGCCTGCGACCGGGGCGGTCAGGGAGATCAGCAGGGCAGCCGGGAGGAGGCGGCGCTTCGGTGACATGGGTCGAGAGTAGTCTCGTGCCGGTTCGTGCAGCGAACTCGACCGACCAAGCCTGGAGGCCAGAGTAGTGAGCAGCCCGTACGGGTACGGCGGCCCGCCGCAGGGCCGGCCACCCGGCCCGCCGCCCGGCATCCTGCCCCCGCCGCAGGCAGCCCCGTGGCCGCCGCAGCAGGGCCAGTACCCGCCCGGCCCGACCCAGGGCGCTCCGACACAGCAGTACCCCGGTCAGTGGGCGCAGCCGTACTACGGACCTCCGGGCCACTTCAACGGATTCCAGCCACCGCGGAAGCGCGGCGGCCCACTGCGGCTCATCCTCTTCGGCTTCGTCCTGCTGATCTTCCTCGGCGTCACGTTCGCGGTCGCGTCCACCCTGCTGGGCAAAAGCACGGACGACACCGCGGACCCCGGCGTGACCGGTCCGTCGATCGTGCCGACCCCGACCACGAACCCGCAGAAGGGGTCCGCCGAGGACTACCTGCTGAACGCCGACGTCTACCGGACCGGTCCGCTCCCGGAGCAGAACTGCCCGGCGGCGAACCTCGGTAGCGCCAGCCTGGCCGCGCAGAAGGTCTACTACCAGCGGCTCTTCAAGTGCCTGAACGACGCGTGGCGGCCGATCTTCCACGAGCTCGGCCAGGACAAGCCGGACCCGGGGCTGGTCGTGTTCGACCAGCCGGTCCAGACCGCGTGCGGCAACTTCCAGCCGCTGTCCGGACGTGTCCTCGCGTTCTACTGCTACGGCAATCAGGTCATGTACGTCGACGTGAAGCAGATGAACCGGGCCTTCGGACCACAGCAGGACCTGGCGTACCTGATGACGATCTCGCACGAGTACGGGCACCACGTGCAAGGCGTCACCGGACTGTTCTACGCCCGTGCGGTCTATCTGCAGGACCACCCGGACCAGAAGCTGGAGAGCTCGCGGCGGAACGAGTTGCAGGCGTCCTGCTTCGGCGGTGTGTTCAGCAAGGCCGTGGAGAAGTCGTATCCGTTGACGAAGCGGCTGGACGAGTTCAAGGAGCAGTCCAGCAACAGCTTCGGTGAGTCGGCGGACACTCCGGAGGACGAGCGGACACACGGCCTGGCCACCAGCCAGGGCTTCTGGATCCAGAACGGCTTCAACATCGGCGCCAACAAGGCGTGCGACACCTTCGCGGTATCGGCGGACCTGGTGAAGTGACCGACCGGCTGATCGGGGGCCGCTACCAGTTGGGGGAACCGCTCGGATCCGGCGGTATGGGCTCGGTCTGGCGTGCCCACGACCAGCAACTCGACCGCGTGGTGGCACTGAAGCGTGCGCACCCCGGTGTGGACGACCCGGACGGACGCCGGCTGCGCCGCGAGGCCCGGACCGGCGCCCGGCTGCACGATCCGCACGTGGTGACGATCTTCGACGTGGTGTCGGACGGGGACGAGCACTGGCTGGTGCTGGAGTACCTGCCGTCGCGCAGCCTCGACGCGCTGGGCACGCTGCCACCCGATCAGGTCGCACGCATCGGCGTACAGATCGCCTCGGCACTACAGGCGGTCCATGCGGCCGGCATCATCCACCGGGACCTCAAGCCGGCCAACGTCCTCGTGACCGCGGACGGTACGGCGAAGCTCGCGGACTTCGGGATCTCCCGTCGCCTGTGGGCCGATGCCACGCTCACCGACAGCTCAACGATCGGCACGCCGGCCCACCTCGCCCCGGAAGTAGCCAACGGCAACGAACCTACGACCGCATCCGACGTGTTCTCGCTCGGCGCGGTGCTCTACACAGCGCTGGAGGGCCACTCGCCGTTCGGGAGCGACCCCAACCCGCTGGCAGTACTGCGGCGCGCAGCGCGAGGTGAGCTCGAGCCGCTCCGCCGGGGTGGTGAGCTGACGCCGCTGGTCACGCGCATGCTGGCCATCGACCCACGCGACAGGCCATCCGCTGCCGACGTGGTGGAGGAGCTTGGTGGTGCTGCGCTTGCGCCACCTCGCCGCCCTCGACGGAGACGGTGGCTGATCCCGACCGCAGCTGCCGGAGTCGTGGGGGCTGTCGTTCTCGCGTTGGTGCTGGCGCATGTCTTGTCCGGGTCGGACGTGCCGGCATCGGCGCCGTCCAGTTCCACGACACCCAAGGCCGGCCCGGTCGGTGATCCGCTGACGGTGGACCCGTGTGCGTTGATCGACGCGGCGACGTTGAGCCGGTTCGGAGACGCCACGCTAGAACCGGAGTACGGCAACTTCGACCGGTGCGACGTCGTGGTGACCGGGCAGGGCGACCAGGAGGTCGACGTACGGGCCGAGCTCAACGAGCCCGAAGATGTGCCGCAGGGTGTGGTGGAGAAGTTCACCGGCAACCTGATGGCGGTGGTGCGGCAGAAGGCCGACGACGGCGACTGCTCCCGGGTCCTGGTGCTGTCGGACCAGACGCAGGTTCAGGTCGAGGCGCGGCACAACCGCGGGTCCGGGATGGACGTGTGTGCGATGGCGGAAGCCGTTACGCAGAAGGCGATCGGCGTACTGAAGGCCGGCCCGATCCCGCGTCGCACCCAGCCGTTGCCGGCGGCATCGCTGGCGCATGTCGATGCCTGCGCGTTGCTCGACAACCAGGAACTCGAGCTGATCCCCGGCGTGGACGCAGCGGATCCGGACACGTCGTTCGGCGGTTGGTCGTGCGGCTGGGAGAGCACGACCAGCGAACTGTCCGTGTACATACGTTTCGACCGGGATCAGCCGCTCGGCGCCTCCGACGGCCGTCGGGTGACGCTCGCCGGGCGCTCCGCGTTCGTGGCCAGTGTGTACGACGGTCCGGGGACCTGCGCCGCGCTGATCGTGTATCGGACCTTCGTCGACACGCACGGGCAGGATGGGGTTGAGCTCGTCACCGTGACGGCGACAGGTCCAGGTACACAGACTTCGCTGTGCGGATTGGTGACAAAACTCGGCCAAGCTGCCGGGGCGAAGCTGCCGAAGGCCTGACATGGAGCCGATCCGGAGACTTCCCCAGGACCAGGCGAGCCTGGCACGCGGCGTACCTGACGCCCAGCCGGGCACCATGTTCGTGCTGAGCGTCGGCGGTGGTCTAGCTGTCGACCCCGGACCGCACCGGACGGTCCTGTTCGGGCGGAACCGGCCTGAGGTACATGTGTGCGTCGGTGAGGACGATCCGCGAGTCAGCCGGATGCACGGGTCGATCAGCTACCGGACCGGGCAGTGGTGGGTCGCAGTGACCGGACGGCTGCCCGTACGGTTCCCACGCGAGCGGACGCTGTTCGCGGGTGAGGATCCGATGCCGCTCGCGTCCGGGTACACGCCGCTCTTCGTTCAGGGCTCCAGCGGTCGTGAGCACCTGCTGGAGGTGTACGTCGTCGGAGACAGCGGAGCACGTCCCGTACTGCGGCCACGTGATCCGACGCAGCCGCCCCGGATCTGGCAGCTGTCTCCGGCCGAGAAGCTGGCGTTGACCGTCGTCGGCCAGCGCTACCTGCTGCACGACCTGCATCCGCTGCCACTGTCCTGGCGACAGGCCGCGGACCAGGTGGCCGAGCTGCAGCCGTCAGACGGCTGGACTGCCAAGCGGGTCGAGCACCTGGTGTCGAATGTGCGCACTCGGCTGTCGCGGGACGGCGTACCGGGTCTGACGCGCGAGGAGGTTGGGGAGCCGGTCGGCAATGCACTGAACGACAACCTGTTCCGGGCGCTGCTGCTGTCAACCACCCTGGTCCCGGCGGACCTCGACATACTGGACGACTGAGCTCGGGAGGGGTCCCCGGCGACCCGACTTAGCGTCCCGCCATGACCCGAGACAACGCCATCAACGTTCCGGTATAGCTACTAGGCATGCGCATTGACGTAGGTGGTTACGAACTGACAGTCGACCACGCAGGTGACGGCCCGTCCACGGTGGTGTTCTGCTCCGGTCTGGGCGACGGTGGCGACGTGTGGGAGGCCGTCATCGCGGACCTCGGCCGACGAGCTTCGGCGTCTGCTGGCGGGTGTACCCACGCCGTACGTCGTGATCGGCCATTCGATCGGAGCGTTGATCGCACTGATCGTCGCCGCGGATCCGCCCGAAGGACTTGCCGGACTGGTCCTCGTCGACCCGACCGACCTTCAGCTGGACCTGGACGTGGAGCAGCAGACCCTGTTCCTCAGGGACGGCGAGCGCGAAGACTGCACGACGTTCGACACCCTCGCCAGCCTCCCCGCCGTAACCGCAAGCCAGCGCCGCCTGGAAATGCCCAGCGTCGTCGTAACCAGCCGCCCGGACGCCTGGCTGGAGCTCGAAGACCCCACCCCTTGGAAGCCCTTCACCCTCGAGGACCTACGCACCCGCTGGCAACAAGTCCACCACCACCTGGCCAACACCCTCGGCAGCACCCACCTGATAGCCACCCAAGGCGCCCATTACATCCAGAAAGACCAACCCAGCCTGATAACCCGTTCAATCCTTTCGGTTGTTGCGCCACTCGGTGGGTGACTGGTGGTGGGTGCGTTTGAAGGCGACGCTGAAGGCGAAGGGGTCTTCGTAGCCGACTTGGTGCGCGACGGTGGCGATGGTGGCGGTTGTGGTGTGGAGGAGGTCGGCTGCCAGCGTCATCCGCCAGGCGGTGAGGTAGGTGAGGGGCGGCTGGCCGACCAGCTTGGTGAAGCGGGCGGCGAAGGTGGCGCGGGACAGACCGACCTTGGCGGCTAGTTCGGCGACGGACCAGCGGTGCGTGGGGTCCTCGTGGAGGTGGCGGAGTGCATCGCCGACGCCGGGTGCGGTGAGGGCCTGGTACCAGGACGGCAGCTCCGCCTCCGGACTGGCGCACCACGCGCGCAATGCCAGCACAAGGACGAAGTCGAGCAGCCGACGCAGTACGGCGTCCTGCCCTGGCTCCTCGCGGGCGACCTCCGTGGTGAGGAGATCCAGCGCCGGACGCGTCTGCGGCGTCGCAGACACCACCGCCAGCGGCGGCAGCAGCGCGAGCACCCGCCGGCCGACGTCACCACGCAGGTCGTACGCTCCACGCACCATGGTCGTCGCGCCCGGCAGCCCGTCGCCGTACGTCCGCGGCGCGAGGTACTCGCCTTGCCAGTCCACCGGATCGCCGTCGATCGTGTACTTCTGCCCGCCGCGGATCACGTAGTACGCCGGCGTCGCCGGATCGTCAGCGATCGTGTAACTGCCGACTCCCGTGATCAACGCGATGTCACCAGCAGCCAAATGACGAGGTACGCCGTCGTCCAGCCGCAGGCACGCACTGCCGCCAAGCGTCGCGACAACCGACAGCGACGGCGCGTCGGCGTACGTCACCGACCACGGCCCGCGCGCGATGATCTGCCGGACCAGCGCATCCGTCGCCTGCGCCCGCTGCAGTAGGTCGCTGAGAACGTCCACCCGTACAAGCTAGACGATCACAAATGGATCGGCGACGCTCTCCCATGGATCGTCTGGACGAACTCCGGTTGGCTGGACGTCATGCACAAGTTCCTCGTCCTCGGCGCCACCGGTACGACCGGCCGCCGCGTAGCGGACCGGCTAAGGTCCGCCGGCCATTTCGTCCGTACGGCGTCGCGCACCGGCAGCGACGTACGGCTCGACCTCGACGACCCGTCCACGTGGACCCCGGCACTCGACGGCATCACCGCCGCGTATCTGATGGAGCCCACCGTCCGCCCCGGCGACCGCTTGGCCCGCTTCACCGAGCGGGCGCTGTCAACAGGCGTACGACGGCTCGTACTCCTGTCGGCCTCCCGCGCCTCCGACCCCGCCCATCCCCTCCACACCGTCGAACAGACCGTGCGCAACTCCGGGGCAGAGTGGACGATCCTGCACCCCAACTGGTTCGCGCAGAACTTCACCGAAGGCCCGTGGAAGGACGCGGTCCGCCGAGGCACTCTCGCCCTGCCTGCCGGCGACGGCCGTACGCCGTTCATCGACGCCGACGACATCGCAGACGTAGCCACGGCCGCCCTCACCACCAGCGAGCACCGAGGGCGCACCTACGAACTGACCGGACCCGAAGCCATCACCTTCACCGAAGCCACCAGTCACCTCACCGAGGCCGGCAACCACCGGGTCGAGTACGTCGCCGTCGCCCCGGCCGACTACACCGAACAGCAAGTAGCACAAGGCGTTCCGCGCGCCGGCGCCGAACTTCTCACCAGCATCCTCGCCTCGATCGCCAACGGCTACGGGGGCGAACCGACCACGGATGTGGAGCAGGCGCTCGGCCGGCCGGCCCGTACTTTCAAGGCTTTCGCGCAGGATTGGAGCGCAACAAGCGATTGATGGACACACCCACGTGTTTCCTTCGAGTTATCCAGGTGCTAACCAGGCGGCGTAGTATCCGCCCGTGACGTTGCGACGCGGGGAGTTGGCGACGGCCGCGCGGACGCTGTGGGATGTGCTGGAGGAGACGGCCGACAGGTACGCCGACGAGCCGGCGCTGGACGACGGCAGCGTCAGCCTGAGTTATCGCGAACTCGTGGCGCAGACGACCAGGTTCGCCAACCGTCTGACCGCCGCCGGGATCGGCCCGGGCGACCGGGTCGGGGTCCGCATCTCGTCCGGGCACAACGATCTGTACGTCGCGATCCTCGGCACGCTCCAAGCCGGCGCGGCGTACGTACCGGTGGACGCGGACGACCCCGACGAGCGGGCCGAACTGGTGTTCGGCGAGGCAGCGGTCGCGGCCACCGTCGGCGACGAGCTGGAGCTGACGGTGACCCGCCCGCAACAGCGGCCGATCGTCGACAACGACGCAGCCAACGGCGCCTTCGACTATCCGTACTCCGCCCGCATGGACGCCGGGAGTACGACGGATTCGCCGAGGAGCACCCCGGGCCCCGAGCCCACCGACGACGCGTGGATCATCTTCACCTCGGGCTCGACCGGTGTACCCAAGGGTGTCGCCGTCAGCCACCGCTCGGCCGCGGCGTTCGTCGACGCCGAGGCCCGGCTGTTCCTGCAGGCGGAGCCGATCGGTCCTGACGACCGGGTCCTGGCCGGTCTGTCGGTCGCGTTCGACGCGTCCTGCGAGGAGATGTGGCTGGCCTGGCGGCACGGCGCCTGCCTCGTGCCGGCTCCGCGTTCGCTGGTGCGGACCGGCATGGACCTCGGCCCGTGGTTGGTTGCCCAAGGCATCACCATCGTCTCCACCGTGCCGACGCTGGCGGCGCTGTGGCCGCCGGACGCGCTGGACCAGGTCCGGCTGCTGATCTTCGGCGGCGAGGCCTGTCCCCCCGAGCTTGCCGAGCGGCTGGCGGTCGACGGCCGCGAGGTCTGGAACACCTACGGCCCGACCGAGGCGACCGTCGTGGCCTGCGCCGCGCGGCTCACCGGTGAAGGCCCGGTCCGGATCGGGCTTCCCCTGGACGGCTGGGACCTCGCCGTAGTAGATGCCGCAGGCAACGAAGTCGCCGACGGCGAGATCGGCGAGCTGATCATCGGCGGCGTCGGCCTGGCCCGGTACCTCGACCCGGTCAAGGACGCCGAGAAGTTCGCCCCGATGCCGACCCTGGGCTGGGAGCGCGCGTACCGCAGCGGCGACCTGGTCAGGTCCGACCCGTTGGGGCTGCTGTTCCAGGGCCGCGCCGACGAGCAGGTCAAGCTCGGCGGCCGGCGGATCGAGCTCGGCGAGGTCGATGCCGCGCTCCAGGCGCTCCCCAGCATCTCGGGCGCCGCAGCCGCCGTCCGCAACAGCGCCGCCGGCAATCAGCTCCTCGTCGGGTACGTCGTACCGGACGAGCCGGAGTCCTTCGACAACGCCAAGTCGACCGAGCGGCTGCGGGAAGCACTGCCGGCGGCGCTGGTGCCGTTGCTCGCTGTCGTCGACACGCTGCCGACCAGGACGTCGGGCAAGGTCGACCGCAATGCGCTGCCCTGGCCGCTGCCCGGCATGGACAGCGAAGGACCGGCCGCCGAGCTGATCGGCACCGCAGGCTGGCTGGCCGAGCGCTGGACCAAAGTTCTGGGCGCGAAGGTCACCAGCCCCGACAACGACTTCTTCCTGCATGGCGGCGGCAGCCTCGCCGCGGCCCAACTGGTCTCCGCCCTCCGCGAGGGGTACCCGGAAGTCACCGTCGGCGACATCTACGAATACCCACGTCTGGGCGCGCTCGCGGAGCGGCTCGACGAGTTCAAGCCGGCCGCGGTCGAGCCGGTCGAGCTCCGGGACATCCGGCCGACGCCGAAGAGCACCCAGCTCCTCCAGACCGCGCTGACCCTGATCCTCCAGACAGTCGTCGGCGTCCGCTGGCTGGTGTACGTCTTCACGCTGAACAACCTGCTCGCCGAGCTGATCGAGCCCCTGCCGTGGGCCCGGACCGTGTCGTGGTGGTGGATCCTGGCCGGCTGGCTGATCCTCATCAGCCCGGCCGGCCGGATGGGGATCGCAGTACTCGGCGCCCGCATCCTGCTCCGCAACCTCAAGCCGGGCACGTATCCACGCGGCGGCAACGTCCACGTCCGCCTCTGGGCCGCCGAGAACCTCGCCGACGCCGCCGGTGCGGCCAACCTCGCCGGCGCGCCCTGGATCGCGTACTACGCCCGTGCCCTCGGCGCGAAGGTCGGCCGCGGCGTCGACCTGCACACGCTGCCGCCGGTGACGGGCATGCTCACGATGGGCCGGGGCGCCTCGGTCGAGCCCGAGGTCGACCTGGCCGGCTACTGGATCGACGGCGACCGGCTGCACGTCGGCCCGGTGAGCGTCGGCGCGGAGGCCGTCGTCGGCTCCCGCAGCACGCTGCTCCCGGGCGCGGAGATCGGCCGCAACGCCGAGATCGTGGCGGGGTCGGCGGTCTCCGGCAAGGTCCCGCCGAACGAGCGCTGGTCCGGTTCCCCCGCGGCGCGGATCGGTCGCGCCCGGCACCCGTGGCCCGATCATCGACCTGCCCCCGCACCGTGGTGGGTCGCGGCGTACGGCGTCCAATCCGCCGTCATGTCGCTGATCCCGGTGGCGGCCGCGGCGGCGGCGCTTGTCGTGCTCGGACAGTATGTGAAGGGCACGCAGACCCTCGGAGATGCCGCGCTCAAGGCGCTGGCCGCGACCCCGCTGATGACGCTCGTCGGCTTCGCGACGACGGCCATCCTCACGCTGATCGGCGTACGGCTGCTCGGCATCGGGATCAAGCCCGGGCACTACCCCGTCCGCAGCCGGATCGGCTGGCAGGTCTGGGCGACCGAGCGGCTCCTCGACTCGGCACGCACGCTGCTCTTCCCGCTGTACGCGAGCCTGCTGACCCCGTGGTGGCTACGCGCCCTCGGAGCGAAGATCGGCCGCGACGTCGAGGCGTCGACCGTGCTGCTGCTCCCGAAGATGACGACCGTCGGTGAGGGTGCGTTCCTCGCCGACGACACGATGATCGCGTCGTACGAGCTCGGCGGCGGCTGGCTGCACGTGGCCGGCGCGAAGGTCGGCAAGCGCGCGTTCCTCGGCAACTCCGGGATGACCGCGCCCGGCCGGAGCGTCCCGAAGAACGGGCTGGTCGCCGTCCTGTCCGCGGCCCCGAAGAAGTCCAAGGCCGGTACGTCGTGGCTCGGCTCGCCGCCGGTGAAGCTGCGCCGGCAGGCCGTTGCGGGCGATCAGAGCCGGACGTTCAACCCGCCGTACAAGCTCAAGGTCGCGCGTGCCCTGGTCGAGCTGTGCCGCTTCGTCCCGATGATGTGCACGGTGCTGATCGCGCTCGGGGTGCTGTTCGCGCTGCAGGCGCTCGGCATCTGGCTCGGCCCGTTGCCGGCGTTGCTGCTGTCCGGCGCGGTGATCCTGGCCGCCGGTGCGGTCGCGGGCGGGATGGCGACGGTCGCCAAGTGGCTGATCGTGGGCCGCACGCGCGCGGTCGAGTACCCGTTGTGGAGCTCGTTCGTCTGGCGCAACGAGGTGGTCGACAGCTTCGTCGAGCTGGTCGCCGCGCCCTGGTTCGCGAACGCCGCCGCCGGCACCCCGGTTCTCAACCTGTGGCTCCGGTCGCTCGGCGCCAGGATCGGCAAGGGCGTCTGGTGCGAGACGTACTGGTTGCCGGAGGCAGATCTGATCACCCTGGGCGACGGCGCCACGGTGAATCGCGGCTGTGTGCTGCAGACGCACCTTTTTCATGATCGAGTTCTCTCCATGAGCACAGTCACCTTCGGGCCGGGAGCAACCCTCGGGCCCCACGGCATCGTCCTCCCGGCCGCCGCGGTCGGAGCAGGAGCTACCATCGGCCCGGTGTCTCTCGTGATGCGTGGTGAAGGTGTGCCGGCGGGTACGCGCTGGGCCGGGAACCCGATCGCTCCCTGGCAGGGCTGATGGTTGACCGGTATGTGCCCACCCACGGAAACCCCGGCTACAAGGTCGAGTCGTACGACCTGGAGCTCGACTACCGGGTCAACAGCAACAGACTGACCGGCAAGGCGACGATCACGGCCCTCGCCACCCAGCCGCTGTCCCGGTTCAGCTTGGACCTCTCCGGGCTGAGGGCGTCGAAGGTGCAGGTCAACGGCCGCCGCCCGCAGCGCTTCACCCAGCGCGGGGGCAAGCTCTACATCACCGCGAACCTCCCGGACGGCGCCGAGTTCACCGTCGACATCCAGTACGGCGGGAACCCGAAGCCCGAGGACAGTCCGTGGGGCGAGCTCGGCTGGGAGGAGCTCACCGAGGGCGTGATCGTCGCGAGCCAGCCGAGCGGCGCGGCTACCTGGTTCCCCTGCAACGACCACCCCGGCGACAAGGCTCACTACCGGATCGCGATCACCACCGATTCGCCGTACCAGGTCGTGGCGAACGGGCGGCTGGTGTCGCGCCGGGTGAAGGCGAGCCGCACCACGTGGGTCTTCGACCAGGCCGCGCGGATGGCGACGTACCTCGCGACCGTGCAGATCGGGCCGTACGACGAGGTGGATCTGGCCACGTCGCCGGTGACGATCAAGGGCGTGCTGCCGGGCCGGCAGCACCGTGAGTTCCGGCATGACTTCGCGCGGCAGCAGGACATGATGAAGCTGTTCTGCCGGCAGTTCGGGCCGTACCCGTTCGGGGGGTACACGGTCGTGGTCACCGACGACCCGCTGGAGATCCCGCTCGAGGCGCAGGGCATCTCGGTGTTCGGCAGCAACCATGTCGACGGCCGGCGCGGCTCGGAGCGGCTGGTCGCGCACGAGCTGGCGCACCAGTGGTTCGGCAACAGCCTGACCCCGGCGAGCTGGCAGCACATCTGGCTGAACGAAGGCTTCGCCTGCTACGCCGAGTGGCTGTGGTCGGAGGAGTCGCGCGGCCTCACCGCCGACCAACAGGTCTCGAAAGCGCACTCGCGGCTGAAGGGCCTCCCGCAGGACCTGATGCTGTCGGACCCCGGCCCGGAGTTGATGTTCGACGACCGGCTCTACAAGCGCGGCGCGATCACCCTGCACGTACTGCGCAAGCACCTCGGCGACGACGCGTTCTTCGAGCTCCTGCACACCTGGACCAAGGTCCATCGTCACGGCTCGGTCACCACCGCCGAGTTCATCGCCCTGGCAATGACGTTCAGCCCCGACGAGGAGGCCCTCCGCCACCTCTTCGCCGCCTGGCTCGACTCCTACGAACTCCCCCCACTGCCCCGGAGGCGCTAGTCGATGCGGATCGGGATCGAGTTCTTCGGCGGGATGGCGGCGATCATCGTGATCGTCATCGTCGCCGGGCGGCATCTCCGGCGGCCGGGGGCGCCGAAAGGACCGACCTGGCATCACATCGTCCTGGGCTGGGTGCTGCTGGTGGCGGCCGGCGCGCTGTACACGTTCCCGCCGCACGACATCGTCCTGTCGGTGCTGGTGCTGGTGCTGGGCGTCGGCTTCCTGGTGATGGGCGTCGCGACCCTGGGCGGCGGCAACTTCGGGTACTTCGGCGCGCTGGCCGGCGGACTCGCGGCGGTGCCGTTCGTGATGACGCCGACGCCGGTCGCGCTCTCCCAGGTCGGTACGACGATCACCTGCCAGGTCCGCGGGTACGACGGCGACCCGGTGTACGAGTTCACCGCCGACTGCCCGAACGGCCACAGCTACGACTTCACCAAGCACGGCTCGCACGACTTCCCCGGCGGCAAGGTGCCGGTCATCCTCGACAAGCACGGCGTACTGCAGCCGGAGTTCGCCGGCGAGGAGAACGTGACGGCGGACCTGGTCGGCGGCATCCTCTGCCTGCTCGTTGCCGCCGGCATCATCGCGGCCGCGGCCGTCCACAATCGCCGCTTGCACGGCAATGTCCGGCACGTCGTCAATCCCGGCTTCAGCTCCGGTCCCTAGGCAGCCTCAGCCGGAACACCGCACCCTCACACCCCGCCCTGCCGGGCCACCTCGGCGGCAGCCTTCACGAAGCGTTCGGTGAGTGGCGTCCGGGTCGCCCAGGCGGTCCCCATCCACCAGGTCGCCGCCCGTCCCGGCAGCGGCACCAGCCGGACCTCCGGCGGTGCGATCCGCTCGGCAGACTGCGGTACGACGGAAGGCCCGGCGCCGGCTGCCGTGAGCGCCAGCACCGTCTGCAGATCGCCGGCCTCCTGAAGTATTTGCGGATGGCAACCAAGCTCGGCGTACAGGCTGTTGATCTGCGCGGTCAGGCCCGGGCCGCGGGCGGGCGTCAGGCGGACCAACGGCTTGGCGTCGATCCAGCTGACCAGATCGCGTGGGACCTCCAGCGCGGCCGGTACGGCGAGAGTGAGGCGGTCGCGTCGTAACCGAAGGTGCTCGAGCCCGGCCGGCACCGGCAGCCGGACGAACCCGATCTGCAGGCTGCCGGCCAGCAACCGTTCGCACTGGGTCGCGGACGACATGTCCTCGAGCGAGATCGTCACTCCCGGCCACCGGCTCCGGAACAGCGCCACTGCCCGCGGGGCCAGCACGATCCCGGACAGTCCGAACCCGATCGCGAGCGATCCCTCGGACCCGGACGAGACCTGCGTGGCCCGCCGTTCGAAGGCTTCGGACCGCTCGAGCAACTCCAGAGCGTCAGGAAGGAGCAACTCGCCGGCCGGGGTCAGGCGGGCGCCGTGCCGGCCGCGGACGAACAGCACCGAACCGAGCCGGCGTTCGAGCACCTGGATCTGCTTGGTCAACGCGGGCTGACTGGTCGACAGTTCATCGGCCGCGGCGCCGAAGTTTCGCAGCCTGGCCACGGCGGCGAACGCCCGGAGCAGACGGAGATCCATAACCCCAGGATATGGAATGACACCGAGTGCCTATTGGACGTCATGTATGCCGCGGCGTTTCGATAGGGGTATGACGCCCTTCCGCGCTGCCGTTGTCCAGTTCGAGCCGACCCCGGATCGGCCCGAGGTCAATCTCGCCACCGTCGAGCGGCTCGCCCGGCAGGCCGTTGCCGACGGCGCTCGGTTGGTGGTGTTCCCGGAGATGTGTCTGCTCGGCTACTGGCACCTTCGGCGGCAGACCGCGGAGCGGCTGCGCGAGTTGGCGGAGCCGGCCGACGGCGCCCTGATCGGGCGGGTCGTTGCGCTGGCCAAGGAGTTGGGCGCCGGCCTGGGGGTCGGGTTCCTGGAGGATGCCGACGGCACGCTGTTCAACGCGTACGCCGTGTGCCTGCCGGACGGGACCGTCCACGTGCACCGGAAGCTGCATGCGTTCGAGCACGAGGAGATCGCGAGCGGAGCGTCGTACACGGTGTTCGACACGCCGTGGGGCTTCCGGGCCGGGGTGCTGATCTGCTGGGACAACAACCTGGTCGAGAACGTCCGGATCACCGCGTTGCTCGGCGCAACGGTTCTGATCGCTCCGCACCAGACCGGCGGTACGAACTCGCGCAGCCCGCACGGGATGAAGCCGATCCCGCTGTCGGTCTGGGAGAGCGGGGATCGCGCGCGGATCGAGGAGGCGTTCAACGGGCCGAGCGGGCGGGGGTGGTTGATGCGGTGGCTGCCGGCGCGGGCGCACGACAACGGGATGTTCGTCCTGTTCAGCAACGGCGTCGGCCGGGACGACGACGAACTCCGGACCGGGAACGCGATGATCCTCGACCCGTACGGCCGCATCGTCGCCGAGACGCCCGTACCCGCCGAGGCCGTGGTGGTCGCCGATCTCGACCTGGATCTGGTGCCGTTGGCAACGGGCCGCCGCTGGCTCCGTGGACGCCGCCCCGAGCTCTACTCCCTACTCACCGAACGCCAAGGCAACGAGCTCGATCCCCGCGCCGCCCGCTTCTCCCCGGATCCGGTCGACTTTGGGCACCCACCAACCACCGACAGCGCCTGAAAACGGTTGGCGGGTGCCCAAAGATCAGTAGATGAGGGCGGTTGCGATGGCGACGATGCCTTCGGCGCGGCCGGGGAAGCCGAGGCCGTCGGTGGTTGCGGCGCTTACCGATACGTCGGCGTCGCAGGCGGCGGAGAGGACCTTCTCGGCCTCTTCGCGGCGGGCGCCGATTCTCGGCCGGTTGCAGACGATCTGTACTGCGACGTTCCCGATCTCGAAGCCGGCGGCGCGCACCCGGCGCGCGGCCTCCGCGACCAGCACGACCCCGGCCGCGCCGGCCCACTCGGGCTCGGCCGTGCCGAAGTTCGAACCCAGGTCACCGAGCTTCGCCGCGGTGAGCAATGCCGTACAGATGGCATGTGCCGCCGCGTCGCCGTCCGAATGACCTGACAGCCCCGCGGGCTCGTCCGGCCACTGCAGACCGGCCAGCCACATCGGGCGGCCGTCCTCCAACGGGTGTACGTCGACACCGTTGCCGACTCGCGGGATCTTCACCCGAGCCGCCTCTCCGCCAACAGAGCCTCGGCCAGCAGAAGGTCCTGCGGGCGGGTCACCTTGAACGCGTCCGGCGAGCCCTCGACCGTCTGCACCTTCACGCCGAGCCGCTCGCACATCATCGCGTCGTCGGTCACACCCGCGTCGGCGCCGGCGGCATGCGCGCGACGGAGCACCTCAGGAGCGAACCCCTGCGGCGTCTGAACGGCGACCAACGTCGAACGGTCGGGCGTGTCGACGACTTCGCCGCCCGGCCCGACCCGCTTGATCGTGTCCGTCACCGGCACCACCGGCACGACAGCGTCGGCACCGGACCGCACCGCGGCGACCACCCGCTCGATGGCGTCGGCGGGGACGAACGCCCGCGCCGCGTCGTGCACCAGGATGCAGTCGATCCCGTCGACCGGCACCACCTCGAGGGCAGCCCGGACCGAGTCGGGTCGCTCGGCGCCGCCCGCGACGACGAGGAGCTCCGCGTCCCCGACGTACGGCGCGAGCTCCTTCGCGACCGCCTCCTCCGCACCGGGCGGCACGGCGACCACGAAACAGCTGAGGTCGGCGGCGGTCGCTGCCTTCAGCCCACGCACCGCGTGGACCAGCAGCGAATCGCCACCGACCTCTCGAAATGCCTTCGGTGTCTCTCCACCAAGTCGCAGCCCCAGGCCGGCCGCGGGTATCACGACCGCGCTAGTCATCCCAGGACTACAACTTCAGACTGTGTCAACAGTCTTAGGAGGCGAGGACCTCGTCGAGGATGGCCTCGGCCTTGTCCTCGTTGGTGTGCTCAGCCAGGGCCAGCTCGGAGACCAGGATCTGGCGAGCCTTCGCCAGCATCCGCTTCTCACCGGCGGACAGACCGCGGTCACGCTCACGGCGCCACAGGTCGCGGACGACCTCTGCCACCTTCAGCACGTCACCGGAGTGCAGCTTCTCCAGGTTCGCCTTGTAGCGACGCGACCAGTTGGTCGGCTCCTCCGTGTGCGGTGCGCGCAGCACGTCGAAGACGCGCTCCAGGCCGGCCTGATCCACGACGTCACGCACGCCGACAAGATCGAGGTTGCACGCGGGGACCCGGACGACCAGGTCGTTCTGAGCGACGATCCTCAAGACCAGGTAGGTCTTGTCCTCACCTTTGATCTGACGGGTCTCGATGTCCTCGATGACGGCCGCTCCGTGATTGGGGTAAACAACCGTCTCGCCGACTGTGAAAGTCATGTGTGAAGTGCCCCTTTCCAAGATCTATCCTACCACGCAGTCGGTGGTCCGGTTCTGGCGTTTGCGCTGGTCAGGGGCCACTTCTCGCCTTGACAAACGCTCTCTTGCGTGCCTCGTACGCGCGTGAGCAGTTGCCTACTGCCCCCGTTGCCGGCATCCCGCCGTGAGGGCCTGGACACCCGAGGGCTACGCTGTGGGGCGCCGGAGGCGGCCGCCTGACGGCGTCACGAACTGTCGTAGACAGTGTCGAAACAGCTTGCACGAGAGGGATTCCAGTGCCGATCACGTTGTCCTCGCGGTTCGCCCGGCGTACTGCGCTGGCTGGTGCCGCCGCCACTCTCAGTATCGCGCTGGCGGCGTGTAGCGCGAGCTTCGATGCGCCGACCCTGCAGCCCTACCAGGCCGCCGAGGGCACGAACGTCGAGTCCGGGCAGCTCAAGGTCCGCAACATGCTGGTGCTGGCCGATGCCGACGGCAAGGGCGAACTGCACAGCGTGATCGTCAACAACAGCGACGACGCGGACACCCTGGTCAGCATCGCGCAGGCTCCGGCCGGGACGCAGGACGGCCAGGCGGGCGCCGACCAGCCGGCCGACGTGAAGTTCGAGGGCCTCACCCAGCCGGTCGAGCTCGAGCCGCACACCGCGCTCCGGCTGCCGGCCACCGACTCGCCGCCGATCGCCGAGGCCGGCGCCACGCCGAGCGCGACGCCGAGCGCGACGCCCTCCGAGACCCCGACCGCGGCGCCGACCGACACTCCGTCGGCCCCGAGCCCGGGCGCCGAGGACGGCGGACCGGCGATCATCGTCACCGGCGCGAAGCCGGGCCAGATGGTCAACGTGACCATCACCTTCGGCAACGCGGCGCCGATCTCGACGTACATCCCGGTCCTCACCGACGACCACTACTCCCCCTCCCCGGCGGGCAACGAGTAGTCCACCAGCACGACAGAACGGGCCGCCCCGGCGCGGGACGGCCCGTTCTGCTTGGTACGCCGAGCCGGTGGCCGAGGCTCGCCGTACAAGCTCAGTTCTTGCTCAGTTCTTACCGGCCGAGGCCGCCTTGGACAGGCCCGGGATGATCTTGTCCAGCACCCACGGGACGCTCAGGACGCTGACCGCGCTCATCCCGGAGATCACCTGCTGGTCCTGCATCGCGTACGCCCCGCCGCTCTTGACCGCCTTCAGCGACGAGTAGACCGGGTCGGCGAGGAACTTCTGCGTCCCGATCCCGTCGACGTACGCGACCAGCACGTCGGCGTCGACGTCCGCGACCTTCTCCTTGCTGATCGCGAGCGAGAACTCCTTCTTGGTGTTGGTCTTCTCCAGCGCCTCCACGCCCGGCGCGTTCTTGAAGCCCATCTCGTTCAGGATCTGCACGCGCGGGTCACCCGGCATGTAGACGTAGTTGTCCGCGCCGAACGAGCCGACCGTGATGGTCTTGTTCTTGAACTCCGGGTGCTCGGTGGCGACCTGCTTGATCTTGTCCTCGATGCCGGAGATCAGCTTCTCCGCGTCGGCCTTCTTGCCGAGCGCCTCACCGACCAGGAGCGTCTGGTCCTGCCAGGTGGTCTGCCACGGAGCTCCCGGGTACGCGACGGTCGGCGCGATCCCGCTCAGGGTCTTGTACGTCGCCTCGTCGAACCCCTCGTACGGGGCCAGGATGACGTCCGGCTTCAACGCCGCGATCTTCTCGAACGGGTACTTGTCCCCGGTGTCGAGCAGCGTCGTCTTCGACTTGTCGAACTTGTCCGCGTCCCACGCGGTGACACCGTCCGGGGTCGGGCCGTAGGTGACCTTCGGCATCCCGGCCGGGGTCTCGCCGAGCGCGTAGACCACGTCCTGCGCGTTCCAGCCGAGCGTGACGATCCGCTCCGGCTTCTTGGTGATCGTCGTGTCACCGAACGTGTTCTTCAGCGTGACCGGGAACCCGGACTGTGACGAACCGGCCGTACCGGCCGATGTGTCGGCCTGCTTGTCGCCGTCACTGCCACAGGCGGCCAGCGTGGTCGTAGCGAGCAGCACGGCGGCGACCGCACCTGTGGCAGCTCGTGCGACCCGCGTACGGGACCAGGACATATGAACTCTCCTTAGACCAATTGCCTCAACTAAGGAGAGCCTAAGCTAACCTCGCCGATCGTCGCGACCTGCGGGGATGTGACTCAGGACTCGAACTTGTAGCCCAGGCCACGCACTGTGACCAGATGCGCCGGGTTCGACGGGTCCTTCTCGAGCTTCGAGCGCAGCCGCTTCACGTGCACGTCCAGGGTTTTGGTATCGCCCACGTAGTCGGCGCCCCAGATCCGGTCGATCAGCTGACCGCGGGTGAGCACCCGGCCGGTGTTCCGCAGCAGCATCTCGAGCAGCTCGAACTCCTTCAGCGGCAACCGGATCTCGGTCCCGGACACCGTCACCACGTGCCGCTCGACGTCCATCCGGACCGGCCCGGCCTCGAGCGTGTCCGGCAGCAGTTCGACGTCCTGCCCACGCCGCAGTACGGCGCGCACCCGGGCGAGCAGCTCGCGCGGGCTGTAGGGCTTGGTCACGTAGTCGTCCGCGCCCAGCTCGAGCCCGACGACCTTGTCCACCTCGGTGTCCTTGGCGCTCACGATGATCACCGGGACGTTGCCCCGGCTGCGGAGCGCCCGGCAGACCTCCGTGCCGGACAGACCCGGCAGCATCAGGTCGAGCAGGACGATGTCCGCACCGGCGCGGTCGTACTCGTCCAGCGCGTCCGGCCCGGTCTCCGCGACGGCGACCTCGAAGCCTTCCTTACGCAGCACGTACGACAGCGCGTCGCTGTAGCTCTCTTCGTCTTCGACGACCAGCACTCGGGTCACGAAGCTGTCTCCTTTGCGATCTGACCTGCGGGGGTAGGCGGCAGGTAGGCGGCCGGCTCTTCCTGGCTGGAGGAGTCGGTCTGGCCCGGCGCGGGTTCGAGCCGCAGCGGGAGTCTCACGGTGAAGGTGGAGCCCTGGCCCTCGACGCTCCACACCCGTACGTCGCCGCCGTGGATGGAGGCGATGTGCTTGACGATGGACAGGCCCAGGCCGGTGCCGCCGGTCTCCCGGCTGCGGGCCCGGTCGACCCGGTAGAAGCGCTCGAAGACACGCTCCAGGTCGCTGCTCGGGATGCCCACGCCCTGGTCCGACACGGTCAGCTCGACCAGGTCGCCGATCGGGTGCGCGGCGACCGCGACCCGGGTGCCGTCCGGGCTGTAGTTGACGGCGTTCTCGACCAGGTTGCCGATCGCCATCGCCAGCTGGTCCTCGCTGCCCATCACCTCGAGGTCCGGCTCGGTCTTCACCACGATCTTGATGTCGCGGTCGTCGGCGTCGATCCGGCAGCGGTCCACCGCGGTCTCGATGATCGCGTTGACGTCGACCGGGCCCGGGTTCTCCAGCGGGTCGTCGCCCTGCAACCGGGACAGCTCGATGATCTCCTTGACCAGGCGGCTGAGCCGGGAGGCCTCGATCCGCATCCGGTCCGAGAACCGCTGCACCGCCTCCGGATCGTCGGACGCCTCCGAGACCGCGTCGGCGAGCAGGATCAGCGCGCCGACCGGGGTCTTGAGCTCGTGGCTGACGTTGACGGTGAAGTCCCGCCGGATCGCCTCGAGCCGGCGCTCGCGGGTCCGGTCCTCGACCAGCACCAGCACCAGCTGGCTGCCCAGCGGGGCAACCCGGGCGCTGACGTACTGCGTGGCGCCGAGCCGGCCGCGGACGATCTCCAGGTCCTGCTGGCGGATCTCGCCGTCCCGCCGGGTCTGGCGGACCATCGTCAGGATGTCGTCGACCACCAGCCGCTCACCGCGGACGATGCCGAGCACGTGCGCCGGGGCGCTGGCCTGCAGCACCTGGTCCTCGGGGCCCATCACGACCGCCGACGAACGCAGTACCGACAAGACGGTGGCGACGCCGGCCGGGACGATCGGGTCCGAGGTCTCCGGGATCTTGCGCTGGGCCCGCTCCGAAAGCATCATCGCACCGAGCGAAAGCAGGGCCAGGGCCGCGCCGATGACGCCGCCCAGCACCGCAGCCAGCGTGGGGTCCACGGCAACGATGCTACGCGGGCAACCAGCAGGGAAAGACCGAATGAGCACCGGATGACCGGGACACGACCTAACTGTTCATCGGTCGTTCACCACTCGTCGCCGTCCGGCAACCTCGACGGCATACGGTCACCGGTGGACGGGCACCGTGCGGGTGCCCGGCCGCGGCACCGGACACCACAGATCGGATTCGAACACCATGCGTGACACCTACCACGAGCAGCTCGACGACATCCTCGCCGAACTGGAACGGATGACGCGGACGGTGTCCACCGCCGTACGCCGGTCGACCGCCGCGCTGCTGGAGGCCGACATCCGCAAGGCCGAGGAGGTCATCGCGGCAGACATCCAGCTCGATGCCGCCGGCGAAGGCGTGGAGGAGAAGGTCTTCGAGCTGATGGCCCGGCAGTCGCCGGTCGCCAACGAACTGCGGATGCTGGTCGCCGCGCTGCGGATGGTCGCCGACCTCGAGCGGATGGGCGACCTGGCCGCGCACGTCTCGAAGATCGCCCGGATGCGCTATCCGGCCCCGGCGATCCCGGCCGAGCTGCACGACGTGATCGAGTCGATGGGCTCGGTCGCAGGCAAGATGGTCGACGCCGCCGGCGACGTGATCGCCACCCGCGACGTCGAGGCCGCCGGCAAGCTCGAAGCCAGCGACGACGAGATGGACAAGCTCCGCTCCAACCAGTTCCGCCTGATGATGGACGAGGACTGGCCGCACGGCGTGGAGGTGGCCGTCGACATGGCCCTCCTCAGCCGCTACTACGAACGCATCTCCGACCACGCGGTCGCCATGGCCCGCCGCGTCGTCTACCTCGTCACCGGCGAGCTCCCGGTAGCCATCGGCGGCACGGCGGCCGGCTCCGGCGCAGGCGCCTCCGCGCCGAACCCGAACGGCAACTGACCCCCTCCGATTTCCGTAGCCCCCGGCAACCATTGGTTGCCGGGGGCACTTTTGTTACGACGGGTCCTTCAGCTGGTGCTGAAGGCGATCTCGATCTGGTCACGTTCAGTGGTCGATGTAACGGCGGGTACTCGCGGCGCGATGGGACGAGAAGTGACCTGAAAGACTTCTCCTGAAAGAGGATCCGCCCATGAGGCTGCAACGACTCGCCCTCGCGATGGCAGGGATGGGCCTGCTCGCTGCGTCCGTCGTGTCTGCGCCGGCCACCGCCGGTACGACCGACTCGAAGCCCTGGTCCGACCGGACCAAGCAGACGAACACCACCAAAGCCGGCTCGGCCTGCTTGGTCTCGACCGCCTTCCCGAGCGCGGCGGGCACCGTGTCAGAGGCCGACGCGATCGCCGGACGGCCGGCGCAGGGGCTCCAGTACGACGCGTTCAAGTTCGTCGGAACCCGCGCCAACGCCACCTGGTACCTGGCGTCGAACGCCGCGCTCACCCAGTTCTACTACTACGGCCTGCTGCTGCAGGGCGGGAACCTTTACCGCCACACGACGTACATCTACGAGGACGACCGCGCCCCGCTGGCGACCTTCAAGAAGGTCGGCAGTGGCTGGACGAGCTTCAAGACGATCGCCACGTCGAACCTGAACACCTACAACGCCCGCCACGCGTTCCTGTACGGCCTGAACAGCAACGGCAGCCTGTACCGGTACTCGATCGTCGGCGCCGGCATCAAGTCGTACGGCTCGTTCCCGGGCTTCAAGGGCTTCAAGACGATGACCGTCATCAGCGAGAACGCGGCGTACGACACCCTGCTGATGACGACCACCGCCGGCGCGCTGTGGACCGTGCGGATCCCGACCGCCGCCTCCACCAAGCCGATTCTCAAGCGGATCCGCACCGGCGGCTGGCAGAACTTCGAGTCCCTGGTCGTCGAGAACTGCGGTAACCGTGGCGGTCTGCTGATCGTGGGCGTCGACAACAACACCCAGACCGGCACGCTCTACGCCATGAGCAAGGCCAACGGCGCGGCCACCGCGCTGACCGGCTACGGCCCGATCCACGACGTCGTCTTCAACGGCGTCGACACCGTCCGCGAGACGTCGTACTACGACCAACTCGTCGGCGAGTAACTCCGAACAAGCAGCCCTCGGCAACCACCCGGTTGCCGAGGGCTGCTTGCTTTTCCGGGCGCGATCACCGATATCTTCACCGGATGACAGACGCCTCCGAGACCGACCGCCTCGTCAACACCGACGTCTCCACGCTGACCGCCACGGAGCTGCGTGCCCACCTCGAGGAGGTCGAACGCCGGATGAAGGAACTCCTACGCGCCGAACGCGACCTCCTGGAGGCCAACGCAGAAGTCCTGTCCGCCCACCCCACCCTCCAAGCCCGCCTGACCCACCTCCGCACCACCGCCCTCGACTGACAACCAACAAGCGCCATGCGGCAGGCGGCAGGCGGCAGGCGGCAAGCGGCAGGCGGCAGGCGGCAGGCGGCAGGCGACCCACCCCAGCCAGGCGACGCACCGCTGCCCAGGCGATACCCAGGCGACCTGGCCAACGCCGACGTCGGCTGTCGCCGTCGCCTCGCGCACGGCGTCAAGACGCGCGAGCAGCCGGGGGATCCACCCGCACCACCGAAGGCACTCCGGCCGACGCCCGCCATAGGCCGACCCGCACCGAAGATGCCCGCCGTCACCTGCAGTCTTCCCAAGCCGCCTTGGCTAACGACCTCGCACACCACGTAGGCCTTGTAAACAAGCCGCGGGGACTGTGAACAGGTTATGACCTGTTCACAGTCCCCACCAGCTGTGCGCAGTCTCGGTCCAGGGCCCGCAGCTCGCCCGCCACACCCCGCAAACCGCAGTCACCCGCCAAGCGCGGCAACTCTCAGTTCCCGCCCCGGCGAATCCGGCAACAAACAGCCGCGCCACAGACGCGTCCTTTGCTCGCCAACCGCAGAAGCCCTCGGCGAGGCGGCAGCCGTGGGCCGCACCCGGCACCCGGCGAAGCCAGCAATAAACAGCCGCGCCGACGGCGGGCCCCCTGCCCGCGAACTACAGCTAACCGCACGCGGGGACATGCGCCAGCGGTCCGGTCCCGCGGCCCGGCGGTGCCGGCAATAAGACAGCCGCGCCGACGGCGCGCCTTGCCCTCGAGCCGGAGTTGCCAAGCCCGGGCCCATCCGCGGCCCCGCGAAGCCGGCAATAAAACAGCCGCGCCGAGGGCGCGCCTTGCCCTCGAGCCGGAGTTGCCAAGCCCGGGCCCATCCGCGGCCCCGCGAAGCCGGCAATAAAACAGCCGCGCCGAGGGCGCGCCTTG
>NZ_JBITDF010000004.1:1154653-1391922 GCF_044453965.1 Kribbella sp. NPDC051586
CTTGCCCTCGAGCCGGAGTTGCCAAGCCGGGGCCCATCCGCGGCCCGGCGAAGCCGGCAGCAGAACAGTCGCGCCGCAGGCGCGTCCTTTGCTCGCCAACCGCAGAAACCTCGGCGAGGCAGCAGCCGTGGGCTGGACCCGGCACCCGGCACCCGGCACCCGGCACCAGAACAGTCGCGCCGCAGGCAGTGGACACTGCCTGCGGCGGACTGCAGTTGCCTGCGCCGGGGCAAGGGCTTGTGCTGCAGGCTCGCGCACCCTGGCGAGCCGGTAACGACACAGGCGCGCCCTTTCCCCGCGAACTGCACTTGCCCCGCGCGGGGCAGGCGCTGTTGATGCGGTCCCGCACCCGGCGAAGCCGGCAATGGGACAGCCGCGCCGGAGGCGGGTGCTTTGGGCGGCGCGGCTGCGGGGGCTGGTTAGCGGCCCTGGTTCTTGACGGCTTCGATGGCTTCCTTGGCGGCGGTGGGGTCCAGGTATTCGCCGCCGGGGGTGAGGGGGTGGAAGTCGTCGTCGAGTTCGTAGTACAGGGGGATGCCGGTGGGGATGTTGAGGCCGACGACGGTCTTCTCGTCGAGGTTGTCGAGGTGCTTGACGAGGGCGCGGAGCGAGTTGCCGTGGGCGGTGACGAGCACGGTCTTCTGGGCGCGCAGGTCCGGCACGATCGCGTCGTACCAGTACGGCAGCATCCGCTCGACGACGTCCTTCAGGCACTCGGTCGCGGGCAGCAGCTCGGACGGGAGTCCGGCGTACCGCGCGTCGCCGGCCTGGTCGTACTCCGAGCCGCGCTCGATCGCCGGCGGCGGGGTGTCGTACGAGCGGCGGAACAGCATGAACTGCTCCTCGCCGAGCTCCTCCAGGGTCTGCTTCTTGTCCTTGCCCTGCAGGCCGCCGTAGTGCCGCTCGTTCAGCCGCCAGGAGCGCCGTACGTCGATCCACTGGCGATCGGCGACCTCGAGAGCGATGTTCGCGGTGCGGATCGCCCGGCGCAGCACCGAGGTGTGCAGTACGTCGGGGAGCAGATCGCGGTCGCGGAGCAGCTCGCCGCCACGCTGCGCCTCCTCGACACCCTGCGCGTTCAGGTCGACGTCGACCCAGCCGGTGAAGAGGTTCTTGGCGTTCCAGTCGCTGTGGCCGTGGCGGAGCAGGATCAGGCGATAGGTCATGGCGCCGAGTCTATCGAGGCTCCAGCCAGCCCTTGAAAGCGTCCAGGTTCCGAGTCGATTCACCGCGCGAGATCCGCCACTCGTACTCCTTCCGGATCGACGACGCGAACCCGAGCTCGAGGATCGTGTTGAACGACGTATCGGCATATTCCAGTACGGCGCCGAGCAGCCGATCGACCTCCGTGGGCGTGATCGCATGCAACGGGACGCGGCCGTCCAGGTGGATGTCCCCGAGGTGATCGACAGCGAACGCGACGCCGTACATCTTCAGGTTCCGCTCCAGCAGCCAGCGGTACACGGCCTCGTGGTTCTCGTCCGGGTGCCGCGCCACGAACGCGTGCACCTGGACCGCCTGCGGCCCGACGGTCAGCGTCACCGTCGTCTTCAGCTTCCGCTCGCCCGGCAGATCCGCGGTGAACGCACCCGGCGTCGACTCGGTGAACTCGATCTCGTTCTCGGTCAGCACCTGGCGGATCACGTCCGCCGCTGCAACTCTCACCCGGCCACCTCCGCGGCGATCTCGGCCGCCATCGTGTCCGCTGCGGTCCGGTACGCCGCCAGCGTCTTGCGGGCGGTCAGCTCCCAGCCGAATCCTTGCGCGTGCTTGACCGCCGCGGTGCTCATGCTCTCGCGGGTGGCCGGATCCGTCGCGATCCGGGCCAGCGCGTCGGCGAAGTCGTCGACCCGGTGCCCGCGCACGAGGTACCCGGTCCGCCCGTCGACCACCGCCGTACTCAGACCGCCTACAGCCGCCGCGACGACCGGTGTACCGCACGCCTGCGCCTCCAGCGCGACCAGCCCGAAGGACTCCGAGTACGACGGAACGCAGACAACCGAGGCTGCCCGATACCACAAGGCCAGCCGTGCCCGCTCCATCGGCTTCACGAACTGCGTCACGTCGCCGATCCCGAGCGCCCGAGCCAACTCGGCGTGCGACTCGGGGTGCTCCATCCCGTTCCCGGACGGCCCGCCGATGATCGCGACGACAAGCCTCGAGCGCAGCGAAGGGTCCCGCTCGAGCATCCGTGCAGCCGCCCGAATCAGCAGGTCAGGCGCCTTCAACGGCTGGATCCGCCCGACGAACGCCAGTACGACGGCATCCGCCGGCAGACCAACCTCCTGGCGGGCGGCGGCTTGCGAGCCCGGGCTGAACAGGTCGAGATCGACACCAGGGTTGACCACACCGACCTTCGCGGGCTGCGCGCCGTACAGATCGATGAGCTCCTGGGCCTCGTCGGAGGTGTTGGCCAGCAGGCGATCCGCGGACTCGACCACCTGCTCCTCACCGAGCAGCCGCGCCGGCGGCTCCGGTACGTCGTCCTCCGCGAGGCTGGCGTTCTTCACCTTGGCCATCGTGTGCATCGTGTGCACCAGCGGGACCGCCCACCGGTCGCGGGCGAGCAGGCCGACCTGGCCGGAGAGCCAGTAGTGCGAGTGGATCACGTCGTACCAGCCGGGCTCGTGGATCGCCTCGGCCCGCAGTACCGCTCGGGCGAAGGTGCACAGCTGGGACGGCAGCTCGTTCTTCGTGAGTCCTTCGTACGGTCCGGCGGCGACGTTGCGGACCACCACCCCGGGCAGCAGCTCGACCCGGGCCGGGAGCACCGACGCGGTCGCGCGGGTGAACACGTCGACCTCGATCCCCAGGCCGGCCAGCTGCTTGGACAGCTCGACCACGTACACGTTCATCCCGCCGGCATCCCCAGTCCCCGGCTGGTCGAGCGGCGACGTATGCAGGCTGATCATCGCGACCCGCCGGAGGGGTCCGGTCATGGGGCCTCCCGGCCTGGACTGAGGAGCGGAGGGAGCGAAGCGACCGGAGCGACGAGGGAAGGCCGGGAGCAACAGCCCCATGGCCCGCCGCGACGGAGTCGCGGCATGAATAGAGTCACGGAGTCAGGGTAACTCCGGGGCCTCGGCCGGGAATCGGGACTTCTCCCTATCCGCGGCGGTCCAGCTCGCCAGCAGACGGAGATTCTGCTCGGAGGTCGATCCGGGCTCGACGGTGTACGTCACCAGCAGCTGGTCCGGCTCGCCTGGCGGCTGCAGCGTCTCGTACTGCACGGTGATGTCGCCGACCAGCGGGTGGTGCTGCGTCTTCGTCCCGAAGGTCTTGTCCTTCACGTCGTGCCGGGCCCAGTGCTCGCGGAACTCCGGGCTCCGGATGGACAGCTCACCTACCAGTTCGGTGAGCTCCGGATCGTCCGGGTAGCGGCCGGCGTACATCCGCAGGTAGCCGACGGTCTCGTCCGCCACCGCTTCCCACTGCGGGTAGAAATCGCGCGAGGCCGGGTCGAGGAAGACCATCCGCGGGATGTTGCGGTCCTTGAGGTCCAGGCTGTCGAAGTCTGCGATCAGGGCCGCGGCCAGCCGGTTCCACCCGAGGACGTCCATCCGTCGGCCGAGGACGAACGCCGGTACGTCGGTCATCGAGTCCAGCAGCCGTTGCAGCCCGGGTCGCATCCGTTCCGTCGTACGGCGGCGTGCCCGGCGACGAGCCGGTTTCGCCAACAGGGCAAGGTGTTTGCGCTCGTCGTCGGTCAGACGCAGTACGTCGGCGACCGCGTCCAGGATCTCCTGCGAGACGTTGTCGGCCCGGCCCTGCTCGAACCGGACGTAGTAGTCGGCGCTCACCCCGGCGGCCTGCGCGAGCTCCTCGCGGCGCAGACCGGGGACGCGGCGCCGGCCGTTGAACACCTTCAGTCCGAGGTCCTCGGGCTGCACCCGGGCCCTGCGCGACTTGAGGAATTCGGTCAGCTCCGCTCGACGATCCATGCCTCCAGTATCCAGGGCAGCCCGGATCGCAACCTGGTCCTGCCAGAACCAGGCTCAACAGACACCTGGGTAAGCCTCGGCAACCGCTCCAGGATCGGTGACATCAACCGAATCCTGGAGGACGAAATGACTGATCTCACCGGCCGTACCGCTGTCGTCACCGGCGCCGCAAGCGGAATCGGAGCTGCGATCGCCACCCAACTGGCCGATGCGGGCGCCGCGGTCGCACTGGTCGCCCGGCGGCAGGACCGGCTCGACGACCTGGCCGGCAAGCTCGGGCCGCGGGTGATCGGCGTCAGCATGGACGTCACGTCGCAGGCCTCGGTCGATGCCGGGGTCAACCAGATCCACGAGCGGCTGGGGCGGCCGGACCTGGTCGTGAACGCCGCCGGGGTGATGCTGGCCGCGCCGATCGAGGACGGCCGGCTCGACGACTGGACCCGGATGATCGACACCAACCTGACCGGCGTACTCCGGCTCGTCCAGGCGTTCACGCCGGATCTGATCTCGGCCGGCGGCGACGGAAGGACCGCGGACCTGGTGAACATCTCGTCCATCGGCGCACACGTGGTCTTCCCCGGGTACGCCGTGTACGGGGCGACCAAGGCTGCGCTGACTCAGCTGTCGACCTCGCTCCGCGCGGACCTCGCGCCGTACGACGTCCGGGTCACGAACGTCGAGCCGGGCCTGACCGACACCGAACTCGCGACGCACCTGGACACGTCCGGGCAGGACCTGATCGCCTCGATGAACGAGCAGATCGGGCCGCTCGCGGCGGACGACATCGCGGACGTGGTGACGTTCGCCGTCAGCCGGCGGCGCGGGGTCAACCTGCGACAGATCATCGCGCTGCCGACCCGCCAGGCGTGACGCAGCCCTGGTCGGCCCCGGAGTCGTCTCGGGGTAGGTCTATCCCCACCGCGAGAGGCGGATCCGGCCCACTGCGCTGAGGCCCGTGCGCCGAAAGCATGGAACCCATGCGTACAGTCCTTGAACAAGCCAAGTCCTGGCACCGTCCCCTGATGTTGATGGTGCTCGCCATGTCGGGTCTCGTGGTGGCATCCGGGATCGGTCTGCTGGTCGACAACCGGGAGATCCTCAACGAGTCCGTGTGGCTCAAGCCGTTCAAGTTCGGCATCTCGTTCGTCCTGTACGGCGCGACGCTGGCCTGGCTGCTGTCGAAGCTGCGCAAGGCGAGGCGTTTCGGCTGGTGGACGGGCACGGTGTTCGCGGTCACCGGGATCGTCGACGTCGGATTCATCGCCGTACAGGCTGCCCGCGGGACGTTCAGCCACTTCAACGACAACACCGACACGTTCAACCAGGTCGGGCAGAAGGTCTTCATGTCGGGCGTCCTCGGCCTGTTCGGTGCCAGCCTGGTGATCGCGATCATGCTGCTGTTCCAGCGCGTCGGCGATGCGCCGATGAACCGCGCCATCCGGATCGGCCTCGGCCTCGCCGTCACGGGGATGGCGATCGCGTTCTATCTGGTCGGCGCGAACACCGGCCACGAGCAGGTCACCGACGCCTACGGCCACCCGGTCACGCTGGCCGGCAGCCACGGCATCGGCGTCGAGCCGGGTGGTCCCGGGATGCCGCTCACGCACTGGAGCACCGTCGGCGGCGACCTGCGCATCCCGCACTTCGTCGGCCTGCACGCGATCCACTTCCTGCTCATCACCCTGCTGGTCCTGCACCTGCTCGCCGGTCGCATCGCGTGGCTCCGCCCGGAGCGCGTCCGCGCCCGTCTCATCGGCGTCGCGGCCTTCGCGTACGCCGGGGTGATGGCAACCGTGGCGGTCCAGGCGTTCCGCGGACAAGCGCTGATCCACCCGCACGGGACGACGCTCGGCATGCTCGGTGGCGTTCTGGCAGTCAGCTTCGTAGCGTTCACAGCCGCGATCGGGTCCGCGCGGCGTACCGCCACACCGATGCAGGCGGCGCCGCGCGAGCGTGTCGGAGCCGGTCGGTCCTGAGACTCCTGGCTTGCTCGGCCGGTGGGTTTGAGAGACTCGGGCTATGACTTCCGAGCGTCCTCTTGCCGTGGTGACCGGAGCTAGCAGTGGGATCGGAGCCGCGTCGGCGCGGTACCTGGCCCGGGCCGGGTTCGAGGTGATCTGCGCCGCGCGGCGGCTCGACCGGATCGAGGCGCTGGCGAAGGAGATCGACGGCCGCGCCGTGCGGTGCGACGTGACGTCGGCCGACGACGTCGCCGCGCTGACCGCGGCCGTCGGGGACCAGTTGCAGGTGCTGGTGAACAACGCCGGCGGCGCGTTCGGGTTCGAGCCGGTCGCCGAGGCCGACCTGGACGCCTGGCGGCGGATGTACGAGGTGAACGTGATCGCGGTCGCGGCCGTCACGAAGTCGTTGCTCCCGGCCCTTATCTCCGGTCGCGGCACGATCATCGTGATGGGTTCGACGGCCGGACAGGTCGCGTACGAGGGCGGCGGCGGGTACGTCGCCGCCAAGCACGGCGCGAAGGCCGTCGTCGACACCCTGCGGCTCGAGCTGTGGGACCAGCCGGTCCGCGTCACCGAGATCGCCCCCGGCATGGTGCAGAGCGAAGGCTTCGCACTGACCCGCTTCGACGGCGACCAGTCCAAGGCCGACGCCGTGTACGCCGGCGTCCGCGAGCCGCTCACTGCCGACGACATTGCCGACATCGTCACGTACGTCGCCACCCGCCCCGCCCACGTGAACCTCGACCGCATCACGGTCCGCCCCCGCGCCCAGGCGGCTCAGCACAAGGTCTTCCGCGAGCAGTAGCTCCCGCGTAAATCCTTCACGTGAGCCGACTCACGGCAGGTCTGCTTGCAATTGCAAGCACTCAGCTAGCACACTGGGGACATGGCCAGGTTGAGTGACAAGGCAGCTGGGGCGGTGGGCTCCGTCGGGGAGTATCTCGCCGAGCAGCGGCGGCATGCGCAGTTGTCGTTGCGGCAGTTGTCGGACCTGGCCGGCGTGTCGAACCCGTACCTGAGTCAGATCGAGCGGGGTCTGCGTAAACCGTCGGCCGAGGTGCTGCAGCAGCTCGCGAAGGCGTTGCGGATCTCCGCGGAGACTCTGTACGTGCGGGCCGGGATTCTCGATCCGGATGACGACTCCGACGGCCGCCAGGCCACCGGCGTGGTCGACGCCGTCCTGCTCGACCCCGCCCTGAACGAGCGGCAGAAGCGCGTCCTGCTGGACGTGTACACGTCGTTCGTCCGGGAGAACGCCACCGAAGCGGCTCCGGCGAAGAAGCCCTCCGCCCGCAAGCGCAGTACCGATCCCGGTACCGACTGAAACCTGCTGAAGACATCCCGAGGAGAAGCCTGATGGCTACCCGTACGCCTGTTACCCCGTTCTACGCGATCGCCGGCGCCGGCGACCTCGCGGTCGAGAAGGTCCGCGCGGTCGGCGAGGACGTGACCGCCCGGTTCGCGAAGCTCGACCAGAAGACCCTGCAGACCGAGCTCACCAAGGAGCTCACCAAGGCGCAGACCGAGCTGGCCAAGCGCTTCGAGGCGATCGTCGCCGACGCCCGGACCGCCCCGGCCAAGCTGCGTGAGCTGCCGAAGACCGCGCAGGCCGGCTTCACCGTCGTGCTCGGTCAGGCCGAGGAGACCTACGAGGATCTGGCCGGCCGCGGCAAGGACCTGGTCGAGCGGATCCGCAGCCAGAAGGCGACCGAGGACCTGGTCACCACCGCGAAGACCACGGTGAGCAAGGCCAAGGCCACCCGGACCACCGCCAAGAAGACCGCCCAGACGGCGACCCGCAACGTGAAGGCGACCACGACCAGCGCCCGCAAGACCGCGAAGGCGGCCGGCAAGGCGGCCGAGGCCGCCGCCGACAAGATCGGCGACTGAAACCGCCACCGAGGGTGACAATTCACCTGTTTTTGCGTGAAACCTGCCCCCGGGCGGTCCACAGCTGCGACTCAGCAGAGGTGGGCCGCCCGGTCTGTCGGTTAGGCTCGTAGCATGATCACCTTCCAGAGCCTGATCCCCGGGTTCGGCGATCCACTGTCGGTCATCTGGTGGGTGCTGCTTGTCCTCAAGCTGGTCGCGCTGCTCGATGCCGCCTTCCGGCCCCGCGCGGTGTTCATCGCCGCCGACAAGCTCACCAAGCCCGGCTGGGTGCTGATCCTGGTCGTGTTCACCCTGAGCCAGTTCTTCCAGGGCTGGCTGAGTTTCTTCGGCCTGATCGGCATCGTCGCGTCGGCGGTCTACCTCGTCGACGCCCGGCCCGCCCTCCGCGCCGCCACCGGTCGCGGCCGCGGCGGCTGGGGCGCCCTGCGTCGCCGCCGGGGACCCCGCCCGCTGTGACACGGGCCCCCGCCACCTCCACCACTCCCGCGCTCTCACCGTCCCCCACCCCGCCCACCCCAACTTGCCGGGGTCGGCACACCTAGTGGTGGGCTTGAACAAGTTATTGCCTGTTCAAGCCCACCACCAGGTGTGTAAGCCCTGGTTGTTCGAGGTTCAGTACGGCGGGGTGGGTCGGTGCAGCGGGCGGGGTGTTACGAGCGGTAGACGATGACCTTGTCGCCGACGTTGACCTCGTCGAAGAGGACCTTGATCTTGGCCAGGTCGCGGACGTTCACGCAGCCGTGGGACGCGCCGTTGTAGCCACGCGCCGCGAAGTCCGACGAGTAGTGCACCGCCTGGCCGCCGCTGAAGAACATCGCGTACGGCATCTTCGAGTCGTACAGCTTCGAGACGTGGTTCCGGCTCTTCCAGCCGACGGTGAAGCTGCCCTCGCGGGTCGCGGTCTTCACGGCGCCGAACCGGACGTCCATCTGCATCTTCACCACGCCGTCGACGACGTACCGCAGCTTGCGGGTGGACTTGTCGATGCACAGCGCCACGCCGGTTGCGCACCGCGGGTCGAGCTTCTTGCCCTCGACCACCGGGGCCGGCGGGTACAGCTCGGTCTGGGTCGGGACGTGGGTGACCTTGGCCAGCTGGTCCAGCGTGTTCTGGTCGACGTACCCCAGCTGGGGAATGCCCTTGGACTTCTGGAACTTCTTCACCGCGGACCGGGTCATGGTCCCGAAGTCGTTGTCCAGGTAGCGCTTCTCGAGCAGCTTCAGCTGCACCAGCCGCGCCTCGACCTTGCGGACGTTCGTCCCGCTGGAGCCGTTCTTCCACAGCGCCTTCGGGTAGATCGGCAGCTCGCCGCTGACCTCGAACGGCACCGTCTTCACATCGGAGCCGGTCGCCGTCGCCGTAGTTCCGGAACTCAGGAGTGTCGCAATCACACCGCCCACGATCAACGTGCTCAGTGCCTTGCGAATGATCAGCCCACGCATCGGGCCCCCTCCGTCTCGACCTCGTCCCTACACTTGTAGGACGTCCTCACCGGCCATTCGGTTGGCTCAGCGTACCGGAGGAAGGCTCAGTTGGTGACCGCGCTCAACTCGGTGGAGATCGGCATCCGGATGGCCTATCGCGAGGCCGGCACCGGACCACCGGTCGTGTTCCTGCACGGCAACCCCACTTCGTCGTACCTGTGGCGAGACGTCCTCGGCCCGGTCTCCGCGATCGCTCGCTGCATCGCTCCGGACCTGGCCGGGATGGGCAGTTCGGATCCGTCGGCGGCCGGCGACGCGGAGCGGTACCGGTTCGTCGACCATCGTCGGTACATCGACCTGTTCTTCGAGGCACTCGGGCTGACCAGCGACGTGATCATCGTCGGCCACGACTGGGGCGGCGTACTCGGAACGGACTGGGCCCGCCGGCATCCGGATTCCGTCCGGGGGATCGCGTACCTCGAGACGCTGGTCGCGCCGGTCACCTGGGACAGCCCGAACGCGCCTGCACCGGAGCTGTTTCGCCGGCTACGCAGTCCGGAAGGTGAAGAGCTGGTCCTGGCGCAGAACGTCTTCGTCGAGACGGTCCTCCCGAGCGGCATCCAGCGCAAGCTCACTGACGACGAGTTCGCGACGTACCGAGCGCCGTTCGCCGAAGCTGGGGAGCGCCGCCGTCCGACGCTGACCTGGGCGCGCGAGATCCCGATCGACGGATCGCCGGCCGACGTGCACGACATCGTGGCGGCCAATGCGGCGTGGATGGCGGAGTCACGGGTACCGAAGCTGTTCGTCAACGGCGAACCGGGAGCGCTGCTCACCGGACCGCTGCGCGAGCTGTGCCGTCGCTGGCCGAACCAGCGTGAGGTCACCGTCGCCGGCCTGCACTTCCTGCCGGAGGATTCGGCCGCCGCGATCGCGGACGCACTCCTCGACTGGATCCCGACCTGCTGAAGGAGACCGCCACCATGGAGATCGTTCTGAGTACCGCGGACATCACCACGGTGCCCGTGGACGCGATCGTGAACGCTGCTCATCACGCGTTGCGCGGTGGTGGCGGCGTCGACGGCGCGATTCATCGGGCGGGTGGTCCGGAGATCCTCGCGGAGTTGATCGAGCGGTACCCGGACGGCACCCCCGCCGGGTCGGCGGTGTGGACCACGGCCGGCGCGCTGCCGGCGTCGTACGTGATCCACGTGGTCGGGCCGAACTACGTGGCCGGCCAGCGGGATCCGGCGCTGCTCGAGTCCTGCTACCGCAACGCGTTGCGGATCGCGGACGAGCTCGGGGTCAGGACGATGGCCCTGCCGGCGGTCTCGGCCGGGATCTACGGGTGGCCGGCCCGGTCCGCGGCGGACATCGCCGTACGGACGATGCGCGGTACGCCGACGAACGTTGCCAAGGGCACCTTCTGCCTGGTGGAGCCGCGGCTGTACAAGGCCTTCGAGAACGCGACAGCGGCCGGGGAGTAGCTCCCCGGCCGCCGCTCGAACCTCAGCTCACTTGCTGTAGACGACAACCTTGTCGCCGACGTGCACCCGGGCGAACACCCAGGCGATCTTGTTCTTGTCGCGGACGTTCACGCAGCCGTGCGAGGCGCCGTTGTAGCCACGGGCCTTGAAGTCCGACGAGTAGTGGACGGCCTGGCCGCCGCTGAAGAACATCGCGTACGGCATCTTCGAGTGGTACAGCGAAGAGACGTGGTTCTTCGACTTGCGGTAGACCTTGAAGACGCCGCTGCGGGTCGGCGTCTTCATCGCGCCGAACCGGACGTCCATGACCTGGATCGGCTTGCCGTTCACGACGTACACCAGCTTGCGGGTCTTCTTGTTGATACAGAGGACCCGGCCCCTGGTCAGGCACCGCCGGTCGACCTTGTACTTGGCGATGAGCCTGCTGGTGGACGTTGACGTGGTCTTGGCCGCCGCCTTCGGCGGCAGACCCGCCGGCGCCGGCGCCGTGGCCGACTTCTGCGCCGACCCCGCAACCTGGGGCGCGGCCTCAGCCGAAGTGGTCGCCGACAGCGCACCGACGCCCACGAACGCAACGGCCGTCAGAGTTGCGCAGACCTTACGCAGAATGCCCATGTTTTCCTCGTCCTTCCCCCAAAGAGTGCTTCCACAAGACAGACGTCGCCGCATGGCGTCTGGTTGGTAACGAATCAAAACTTCTTCCCCCACCGGCGACCGAGAAGTTATGTATCACACCGATGTAGTCAAGGTCGCGCCGTGTGAGCCACCGTGTCCACTTCGTGGCCTACGCGTTTCCGGCCGGAGTCCCAGCAGTCCCTTCAGTCCCAGGGGTTACTGAGCGAGCGCCTGCAGCCGGCGCAGGACTTCCGGTGCGCCGAGCGCCTGAGCGGTCGCGTGCAGGTCGGGACTGCGGGTCGCGCCGGTGATCGCGACGCGCACCAACTGCGAGGCCTCGCGGATCGAACCCGGGTACGCGTCCGGATCCTTCTTGTACTCCTTGGCATTCGCCGCGAACCCGTGCTTGGCTGCCAGCCCACGGATCTGGTCGAACCACTCCCGCGGGTCGTCGCGATGCTCGTACCCGGCCACGAGATCGCGGGCGAACGCCGTGACGACCTCCGGCGCCACTCCCAACGGAGCCAGCCGCTCGTCGCCAGGACCGTCGACCGGCACGAACAGCTCGGTGAAGAAGAAGCCGTACGCCGAACGGAAGTCCGACCACTTGCGCAGGTCCTTGCGCGGGTTCTCGACGCCGTCGCGCTCGACGGCCAGCGCACGCAGCGCGAGCTCGGTCTCGTTGTCCAGCACGGGCACCAGCTCAGCGTCGTACTCCGTCGCCCACACGCGCACCGCGTCGAGGATCTGCTGGCCGCTCAGCGTCGCGATCTGGTCGGCGCTGATGTCCTCGAGCTTCACCAGATCGACGAGTGGGCCGGCGACACCACACTGGTCCAGCTGGATCGGCGTCGACAGCGCCTCCGCCAACGGCAGCTCCGCGAGCCGGCCGTTGGCCAGGCCACGCAGGTAATAGAGCACCGCGTCCGCGGGGTAGCCCGCGCCGATGTAGAAGTCGACGCCGGCCTCGGGGTCCTTCCGCTTCGACAGCTTCCGCTTCCCGCCCGGGATCTGCTTCATCAGCGGCGCGACGTGCGCGTACGTGATCGGCTCGAACTCGAGCGCCGCGAACAGCTGCTGGTGCAGCGGAACGGACGAGATCCACTCGTCGCCGCGGATCACCAGGTTCACCCGCATCAGGTGGTCGTCGACCGCGTGCGCGAAGTGGTACGTCGGCAGCCGCGGCGACTGGTCCGAAGACTTCAGGATCACCGCGTCGTTGCGATTCGCCTCGTGCTCGAGCCGGCCGCGGATCGCGTCGGCGAAGCTGGTCCGCTGCCCGTCGGCGTCGTCAGGCGTCCGGAAGCGCACGACGTACGGCGCGCCCTCGGCCAGCTTGGCCTGCACGTCGGCCGGATCGGCGTTGCGCCACAGGGCGTACTTGCCGTAGTACCCCGTCGGCACCTTGGCGGCCTGCTGGCGGGCGGTGATGTCGGCAAGCTCGTCCTTCGTTGCGAAGCACAGGTACGCCTTGCCCTGCCGGAGCAGGTGCCGCACGTAGGTGAGGTAGATCTGCTCGCGCTCGGACTGCACATACGGCCCGTACGAACCCTGGCGCCGGTCCTCGTCGGTGCTGATCCGGAAGTACCCGAAGGCACGGTCGAACTGCTCCAGTGCGCCCTCGACCTCACGCGCCTGGTCGGTGTCCTCGACCCGCAGCAGATACACACCACCGGAGTCGGTCGCGACGTCCCGGTCGATCATCGCCGTGTAGATCCCGCCGATGTGCACGAACCCGGTAGGCGAAGGCCCGAACCGCGTGACCTTCGCACCCTCCGGGAGCTCGCGCGCCGGATACCGCTCTTCCCAGTACTCCGGCTCAGGAAGATCCGCCGGGAACAGCCCGTCCACCACCGCGCGGTCCGGCATCAGCTCTTGCTCTTGCGGCCGAGTTTGGAGCGCTCGATCTGGGTGAGGGCCACCTTGCGCATCCGGATCGCGTCCGGGGTGACCTCGACGCACTCGTCCTCGCGGCAGAACTCCAGCGACTGCTCGAGGGACAGCTTGCGCGCGGGCACGAGCTTCTCGAACTCGTCCGCGTTCGAGCGGACGTTCGTCATCTTCTTTTCCTTGGTGATGTTGACGTCCATGTCGTCGGAGCGCGAGTTCTCGCCGACGATCATGCCCTCGTACACCTCGGTGGCCGGCTCGACGAACATCGTGCCGCGCTCCTGCAGGTTGATCATCGCGTACGACGTCGCGGCGCCGGCCCGGTCCGAGACCAGCGAGCCGGACGGGCGGGTGCGCAGCTCGCCGAACCACGGCTCGTACCCCTCGAACACGTGGTGGGCGATACCCGTCCCGCGGGTGTCGGTGAGGAACTCGGTGCGGAAGCCGATCAGGCCACGGGCCGGGACCAGGAACTCCATCCGGACCCAGCCGGTGCCGTGGTTGGTCATCTGCTCCATCCGGCCCTTGCGGACCGCGAGCAGCTGGGTGACCGTGCCCAAGTACTCCTCGGGGCAGTCGATCGTCAGCCGCTCGACCGGCTCGTGCCGCTTGCCGTCGATCTCGCGGGTGACCACCTGCGGCTTGCCGACGGTCAGCTCGTAGCCCTCGCGGCGCATCTGCTCGACCAGGATGGCCAGCGCCAGCTCACCACGGCCCTGCACCTCCCAGGCGTCCGGACGCTCGGTCGGCAGCACCTTCAGCGACACGTTGCCGACGAGCTCGCGGTCGAGGCGGTCCTTGACCAGTCGCGCGGTCACCTTCGTGCCCTTGGCCCGCCCGGCCAGCGGCGACGTGTTGGTGCCGATCGTCATCGAGATGGCCGGCTCGTCCACGGTGATCAGCGGCAGCGGCTTCGGGTTGTCCGGGTCGGTCAGGGTGTCGCCGATCATGATCTCGGGGATCCCCGCGATCGCGACGATGTCGCCCGGCCCGGCCGAGTCGCCGGGGACGCGCTCGAGCGCCTCGGTGACCAGCAGTTCGGTGATCTTGACCTTCTGGATGGTGCCGTCGTGGCGGCACCAGGCGACCTGGGCGCCCTTCTTCAGCGTGCCCTCGTGCACCCGGACCAGCGCGAGCCGGCCGAGGAACGGCGAGGCGTCCAGGTTGGTGACGTGGGCCTGCAGCGGCGCGCCCTCGGTGTACTCCGGGGCGGGCACGTTGTTCAGGATCGTCTCGAACAGCGGCTCGAGGTCCTCGGAGTCCGGCATCCCGCCGTCGGCCGGCTGGGTCAGCGAGGCACGACCGGCCCGCGCGGACGCGTACACGACCGGGAAGTCGAGCGCACCCTGGTCGGCGTCGTGGTCGAGCAGGTCGAGGAACAGCTCGTAGGTCTCGTCGACGACCTCGGAGATCCGGGCGTCGGGACGGTCCACCTTGTTCACCACGAGGATCACCGGCATCTTCCGCGCCAGCGCCTTGCGCAGTACGAACCGGGTCTGCGGCAGCGGGCCCTCGGAGGCGTCCACCAGCAGCACGATCGCATCCACCATCGACAGCCCGCGCTCGACCTCGCCACCGAAGTCGGCGTGGCCGGGGGTGTCGATGATGTTGATCGTCATCTGCTCGCCGTTGGCCATCTTGTGCCGCACGGCGGTGTTCTTGGCGAGGATCGTGATGCCCTTCTCACGCTCCAGGTCGCCGGAGTCCATCGCCCGCTCGTCGACGTGCTGGTGGGCCCCGAACGCGCCGGACTGCCACAGCATCGCGTCGACGAGGGTGGTCTTCCCGTGGTCGACGTGGGCCACGATCGCGACGTTGCGCAGGTCGTTACGGACAGGCATGAGGAAGCGCTCCAAGCAGTCAGAGGGTTCTGGCGGTGGCTACGGCTGGTTTCACGTGCCACTCGACACAGGGCGCAGCATCTTCATCCTACCCGTCGCGCTGCGTGTCCCACGAATCGGGACGACCTTTGACATTTGTTGACTGGACGTCCAGTCTATAAGCGGCGCCTGGGGAGGGGCCGTAACCACGGGGGGTCAGCCCCGGGGCGCCGGGCATGAGGATGGGGATCGCCCGGCGCTTCAGGGTTTGACCAGGAGAGGAAGCAGTGCCGCGATCGGCCACCGTCAACCAGGAGATGCGCGAACGCTCCCGCGAACGCATCCTGGCGGCGGCTCTGGAGGTCTTCGCCGCCAACGGCTACGAGGCCGCGTCGATCTCCGACATCACCACCAAGGCGGGCGTCTCCCGCGGCCTGGTGTCGTACTACTTCGCCACCAAGGAGGAGCTCGCCGCCGAGCTCCTGGATCGCTGGCTGGACGGCATCGCCGGCATCCTGACCATCCCGGGAACACCGGACGAACGTCTGGCCGGCATCATCGACGGCGCCCTGATGGCGGCCGCGACCACCCTGCACATCCAGCGGCTCGCGATCAGCCTGATGATGCTGCCCACGACACACGACGTGTTCGCGCGCGTCGAGCAGGCGAAGTCGGAGCGGCTGTCGCTGGTCGAGGACGCGATCCGCGACATCTTCACGGCCCGCGGCGCCACCGAGCCGGCTCTCGAGGAAATGTTGCTCAGAGCAACGTTAGAAGGTGTGACGGTCAAGCTGGCGATCTACCGCGAGACCTTCCCGGTGGAGGCGATCCGCCGCCGCCTGCACGCCGGCTACGACCTGCCCGCGCCGGCGACGCCGCTCCCGATCCCGTCGCCGCCGGTCGACCGGCTACGCGCGAAGTGACTGCGGCGGCGTCCAGTCGAAGATCCGCGTGCCGTTCCGCAACGCCGCACGCGGTGGGGTGATCCGCAGCAGCGCGTTCCGCAGCAACTGACCACGCGGCCCGACCGCTGCCCCCATCCGGCCCATCTGCGCCGACCGGCTCACCAGCCGTCGCGTACGCCGATAACGCTGTGACTCGTACCGCTGCAGCCCGGCCGCGAGATCACCGCCGACCGGGAGCACCAGGCCGACCGTGACCGCGTCCTCGAGCGCGGAGTTCGCACCCTGCCCGAGCGTCGGCAACATCGGATGCGCCGCGTCGCGACCAGCACGGTCCGCCCCACGGTGTACCGCGGCAGCGGCCGATCCAGCACCCACACGTCGTGCCGGATCACCTCGTGGGTCGACTCGGTCAACGCCCGTACGTCGGGAGCCCACGTGGCGAAGTACTCCCGAACCGCCCGGACCTCGTCGGCGAACTCGTGGCCGCTCGGCATCGCGACGTACCCGTACCAGTAGACCTCGTCGGCGCTGATCCGGAGCGCGCCGAACTCGGCGTTCGGCCCCCACGTCATCGCGAACCGATCGTCCACGGTCCTGTCCGCGATGGCCGCCCGCCAGCAACTGAAACCGCTGTACCGCAACGTGTTCGGGAAGAGTGCACTGCGGGTGATGCTGCGGATCCCGTCCGCGGCGACGACCAGGTCCGCCCGTGCGGTGTGCGTGCCGTCCGCCGATTCCCAGGTGACACAGGCACACTCTCCTCCCGGCGTACCGGGCTCGACGGCGGACACTCGCGCATCGAGCACGAGGTCCGCGTCCTGCGTGTCCGCCAGCACCTGGTGCAAGCGGCGGCGGTGGATCCCGGTCATCCGGCCTCCACCATCAGGTGCCTTGAGCAACCATTTCCCGTCCCAGCGACGGGTGCCGGCCGCCCAGACGCCGTACCCGTTCCGCCGGATCTCCTCCGCCGCCCCGATCACCTCGGCCGCCCGGTACCCGTTGTCGGTCACGACGAGCCCGGCACCGACCTCTCCGAGCGCGGGCGCACTCTCCAGCACCCGCACGCGCCATCCGCTCTGCCCCAACGCGGCGGCGGCCGCCAGTCCGCCGATCCCGGCCCCGATCACGATCGCCTCGTCCATGCCATTCACCTTAGGAACGCAAACGTCCAGGCGCGTACGACGGACGGCGTATCTGCGAAGCCCTCCGCTGGAGGATGCCCGCGACGGCGCTGAGCGACAGGGTGGGACGGCATGGAAACCATCTCTCGCAGAACGTTGCTGGCCGGCTCGGCACTCGGCGTCACCGCGGCCGGCCTGGGCGGCACCGCCGGCTACGCAACCGGCGACCCCATCACCCGGTGGATCACCGAGAACGCCAAGCCGATCTCCGAACTGCAGCCCGGCAACGCGCAGATCGTCGGCCTCGGTGAAGCAGTGCACGCGACCGCCGAGATCACTCATCTCAAGCTCCGCGTCATCCGCGACCTCGTCGAGCACCACGGCTTCCGTGCGATCGCGTTCGAGGACGACTGGTCCCTGGGCACCCAGTTGAACGACTACGTCCTCACCGGCCGGGGCGACCTGTACGCGCTGATGGGCCAGCTGAGCACGGAGGCCCGCACGCACGAGAACGCCGAGCTGTTCGAGTACCTCCGCGCGTACAACGCCACGCATCGCGACAAGGTCCGGTTCGCCGGTTCGGAGTACTTCTCGACGCGGCGGCTCTCGTACGACGCCGTCTCGGAGTACGTCGCTCGCCGCGCACCGCACCGCCTGGCCGAGCTCCACCGCAGCCTGGACCCGATCCGCCCGACCACTGACGACATGGGCGCGTACGTCCAGTGGTACTGGCAGGAGGTCAAGGACAAGACGCCGTACGTCGCCAAGGCCCGCGCCGTGTACTCGCTGGTGCGTGACCTACCGCACCGGCCGAACGACCGCGACTACGCGCTCACCGAGCACCATGCACGCCAGATCCGCTCGTTCTACACGGCATTCAGCCTGCCGGAGGATCAGAACTGGTTGTACCGCGACGCCCGCGCCGCGGAGAACGTCCACTGGTGGCACAGCTTCACGCGCAACAAGGTCATCTACTGGGCAGCCAGCGCCCACACCGCCAACGCACCGCACCTGCAGGTCAGCGAACCGCCCGTCGCCTTCCGGAGCGCCGGCTCGTACCTCCGTGCCTGGTACGGCGACCGCTACCGCTCGATCGGCTGCACGCTCGACCACGGTACGTCGCTCGGTCCGCTCACGATGCCGCCCGCACCAACGGACTGGTTCGAGCACCAACTGACGGCGACGGGCCTGGACGACTTCCTGCTCGACCTACGCACCGAACCGCAACCCGCAGCCGTCCGCGCCTGGCTGCACCGCACCGCCAAGACCCGCGGTTTCCCAGACGCCGGACCGTCGTCCTACCTGACCGGCGACAGCCTCGCCGACTGGTTCGACGTCGTACTCCACACCCGCGAGGTCACGCCGACCCACCCATTGGTCAGCTGAACGCCGGCGCGTGCGGCCGGACCGCACCGACCACGTTGTCCCCGCCCGTGAGGTCGAAGTGCAGGTGCTTCTCGATCGTCTCGTTGGTGATGCCGAGGCGCTGGAGAGTTGCCGCCATCACGACCTTGCGGGCTCGCGCCGTACCGTCCTCGAGCTTCAGTGCGATCCCGGTGCCGTCCGCGAGCCCGACGGCGTACACACCCTCGGCACCGGCCTTGCAGAACAGGCCGTTGACGGCCCGCATCAGCTCGGCCTCGTCACGCGTACTCCCGCTGGCGTACTCGGGATGCGCACGGAACGCGTCGGCGATCCGGCCCTCGTTCGTGTCCGCGGCCGCGGACGCGAAGAGGCCGAACGAGCGGGCCAGGCCGGAGAGCGTGAGCGCGAAGATCGGGGCGCCGCAGCCGTCGACCGCGACGTACGAGACCTTCTCGCCGGCGGTGTCCTCGATCGCCGTCCGGATCTCCTTCTGCAGCGGGTGATCCGGCGAGCGGTAGGTCTCGAGGTCCCAGTCGTTGAGCGTGCTGGTCAGGAGCATCGCGGCGTGCTTGCCGGAGCAGTTCATCACCACCCGCTCCTTGCCGTGACCGGCCTTGACCCAAGCGTCCCGGGTCTCGTCGTCCAGCGGGTACGCGACCGGCGTCTGCAGCGCGGTCTCGTCGAGACCGGCCTTCGCCAGGATCGCCCGTACGCCGTCCACGTGGAACTGCTCGCCGGAGTGGGACGCGCCCGCGAGAGCCAGGAGCTCATCGGTGAGCGGCAGGCCGTTGCGGAGCATGCCGAGGGCCTGCATGGGCTTGTTGGACGAGCGCGGGAACATCGGCTCGTCCACGATGCCGACGGCCCAGTCCACGCTGCCGTCGGGATTCGTCACCACGACGGAGCCGCGGTGGTGGCCTTCGACGAAGTCGCTGCGGACGACGTCGGCCAGGATCACAGGATCGGTCACGGCTGAACTGTACAGGTGCAAAATGCCGGGTTGCGAATGATTCCCCTCACAACCGCGAGCGCACGTGCAGCCCGACCTCGGGGTCGACCAGAAGCTCCTGGCTCGCCTTGACCGTCGGCTGGTCCTCAGCGACGACGTCCAGCACGGCCTCCGGATCGACGTTGCGCTTCACGATGGCCAGCGCGATCGGGCCGAGCTCGTGGTGGCGTGCCGCCGACCCGATGGCCCCGACCTGCTTCTCCCCCGCGAGTACGGCGTCCCCGTGAGCCGGGAGGCGATCCACCGAGCCGTCCAGGTGCAAGCGCACGAGCCGCCGCGGCGGCCGGCCGAGGTTGTGCACCCGTGCGACCGTCTCCTGCCCGCGGTAACAGCCCTTGTTCAGATGTACGCCGACGCCCAGCCAGCCGAGCTCGTTCGGGATCGCGCGCTCGTCGGTGTCCAGCCCGAACCGCGGCGCTCCCGCCTCGATCCGGAGCGCCTCGTACGCCCACACGCCAGCGGCCTGGCCCTCCAGGCCGGCCAGCTCCGCGCGCGGCAGGAAGACCTCGTGCCCACCGAGCGAGTCCTCGCCGGTCCGGGTCAGGTGCTCGCCTTCCGCCGTACCGGGGCGCCAGATGATCGCGTAGTCGTCGGTCACGTCCGCGATCTCGACGCGAGACATGAACACCATCTTCTGCAGCCAGTCGACCAGCGCCTCGACCGCCCCGGGCTCGGTGTGCAGCCAGAACGTCTCCCCGTCGTCCACGCCGTACATCACGTGCTCGACGTGCCCGGTCGGCGAAAGCAGGAGCGCAGTGGTCGACGTACCAGGCTTGAGGCCCTCGAAGTACTGCGTGGTCAGCGCGTGCAGCCAGGTCAGCCGGTCCGGGCCGGTGATGGTGACCACATCGCGGTGCGACAGGTCGACGAACGCCTCGCCCGCGACGAGGGCCCGCTGTTCGCGGAGGTCCGAGCCGTAGTGGGCCGCGACGCCGGCGTCGATTCCGTCGGCCTCGACCGCGCCGGGCCGGTCCAGCAGGGGGCTGCGCTTGCGTGACATGTCACCAGAGTACGTCGAGCGGCGTACGGCGAACGCCTCCCGTCGTGGGATGTGGACACACCCCCTCTGCCGCGAGGGTGGAGGTATCAAACGACGGAGGGAGAAGGCGATGAGCGACAGGCGATTCCGGTTCGGCGTGGCGGGGAGTCCCACGACCGGTGAGGAGTGGATGAAGACGGTCCGGCAGGCGGCGGACCTCGGGTACTCGACCGTGCTGATGCCGGACGGGCTACAGCTCCCTGCGCCGTTCTCGTCGCTGGCGATGGCGGCCGCGGTGGCCGACATCCGCGTCGGCACCTTCGTCGCGGCGGCGCCGCTGCGCACACCGCGGCAGGCGGCCTGGGAGGCGCACACGCTGACCGTGCTCACCGACGGGCGGTTCGAGTTCGGCATCGGCACGGGACGCCCGGTCGCGGAGCAGCAGACGGCTGAGGTCGGTCTGCGGTGGGGTACCGCCCGGGAGCGGCGCGAGCAGGTCGTCGAGACGCTCGATCTACTGCGTGAGCTCGATGGTGAGCGTCGTACGCCGATCATGCTGGCTGCCGGCGGGCCCAAGGCGCTTGCGCTGGCGGCCTCGCGGGCAGACATCGTGTCGATCGCCAAGGACGCCACGACCCCTCGCTCGGAGGTTGCGGCCGTCGCGCGGGAGTTGCGTGAGCTGGCCGGGTCCCGTGCCGACGACATCGAGCTCGCGATGAACCTCCTCGCGGCCGGCACCCGCCCGCTGCCGCCCTGGACCAAGCGCGCCTCCGGCGTCGAACCCGACGAGCTCGAGGCGATGGACTCGCTGATGCTGCTCCGCGGTACCCCACAGGAGATGGCCGACGAACTCGAGCGCCGTCGCGACCAGATCGGCGCCAGCTACATCAGCGTCAACTCGGGCTACCTGGAGGACTTCGCCCCGGTGATCGAGCTGCTCGACGGGAAGTAGCGGATCCCCAGGCCATCACAATCCGTGGCCGGCGCGGTCGCGCCGCGGGGGGTGCCGCCGGCGCGGCGATTGTGATGGCTTGGGGATCCGCCACGCACAGCGCTGCCCGCCGGTCTGTGGCCCGGCGGGCAGCGTGTGGAGGGGTGGAAGTTGGTCTAGGTGTCTTGCCGTGTCTCCGACGGGCCGGTGCCGACTCCTGCGGTGCCGATTCCTGCGGTGCCGACTGCTCCGGTGCCGACTTCTGCGGGAACGTCGCCGGCGTGGGTGTCCCCGGCGGCGAAGGCGACCTCGTCGAACGGGTCGTTGCCGGCGAACACCTGCTGGGCCTGTTCCTTGTCGAACTCACCCACCCAGTGCCCGACCAGCACCGTTGCAACCGCGTTACCGGCGAAGTTCGTCAGCGCGCGGGCCTCGGACATGAACCGGTCGATGCCGACGATCAGCCCGACGCCGTCCAGCAGCTCCGGCCGGTGCGACTGCAGACCGCCCGCCAGCGTCGCCAGTCCCGCACCGGTGACGCCGGCCGCGCCCTTCGACGCGACGATCATGAACAGCAGCAGCGAGATCTGCTGGCCGAGCGAGAACGGCGTGTCCATCGCCTCCGCGATGTACAACGACGCCATCGTCAGATAGATCGCCGTCCCGTCCAGGTTGAACGAGTACCCGGTCGGGACCGTGATACCGACCACGGACCGGTCGACGCCGAGGTGTTCCATCTTTCCGATCAGTCGGGGCAGGGCGGTCTCCGACGACGAGCTGGACACGATCAGCAGGAACTCACGACCGAGGTACCGCAACAACTGGAAGATCGACAGGCCGGTGACGAGCCTGAGGATCGCCCCGAGTACGACGACCACGAACAGCAGACACGTGATGTAGAAGGCCAGCATGATCTTGCCGAGGCTGACCAGCGCATCCCACCCAGTGGCGCCGACGACCGCCGCGATCGCGCCGAACGCACCGATCGGCGCCGTCCACATGATCATCGACAGGATCTTGAACACCAGTCGCTGGATGTGACCGATGCCGATCAGGATCGGCTGCCCCTTCGAGCCCATCGCCTGCAGGGCGAACCCGACGAGCAACGCGACCAGCACGGTCTGCAGGACCTGCCCCTCGGTCAGCGAGGAGAGCAGCGTCTTCGGGATGATGCCGAGGATGAAGTCCGTCGTACTGGTGTGAGCGCCGGCTGCCTGTGCCTGACCGGTCTTGCGGAGCTTGTCGGTCAGGTCGAGCCCGGCGCCCGGCTGGACGATGTTGCCGACCACCAGGCCGATCGCGAGCGCGACCGTCGACATCACCAGGAAGTAGCCGAGCGCGAGACCGCCGACCTTGCCGACGCTGGCGGCCTGCCGGACCGAGCCGATGCCGAGCACCAGCGTGCAGAAGATGACCGGGCTGATCAGCATCTTGATCAGGTTCACGAACCCGGTGCCGAGCGCCTTCAGCTCGACCGCGAAGTCCGGGAACAGGAACCCGACACCGATGCCGAGCAGGACGGCGACGATGACGGCGATGTAGAGGAAATGGGTCCGGTCGTTACGGACCGGAGTCGGGCGGGGTTCGGTCGGGCTCGACATGGTGGGACTCCCTGTATCGGCCTGGCGGAGGGGTGGTTGGGGCCTGGTGAGTAACTGTGACGTGACGCACAGGAGAAGTGCTCATTTCGTTCATATCGTTCGCAGTACGCATTAGGGGCAAACTGTCCGCATGCGACACCGTCCGTGGGAGCTGCGCCGCCAGGTTCTCTGGCTGCAGACCGTCACGGTCCTCGTCCTGATCGCGATGGTGTGGATCGTGATGGTCAGCCGGTCCCGGGCCCAGGCCCTGCGGGACGCGGCGGCCAGCGGCCTGGCCGCGCCGGGCTGGTGGGAGCTGGCCCGGCTGGACCTGCGCTCGATGCTCGGGATCGCGAGCCTGATGCTCGGGGTCGCGATCGCCGGCAACGCGCTCGTCACCTGGCGGGTACGTCGTGCGACCCGCGGCATGGGCACGCAGTCGCTGGCGCGGATGCTCGACTTCTACGAAGGGGTGCTGCACGCGGCCCGCGAAGGGCTGATCCTGCTCGATCTCGACGGGCGGGTCCAGCTCGCGAACGACGAGGCGCTTCGTTTGCTCGGGTTGCGGTCGGTCGCGCCGGGTACGCCGCTGGAGGAGCTCAACCTCGGTTCTGCGCTCGCGGAGTTGCTCGGCACCGGGCGTACGGCGTACGACGAGCTCCACCTCGGCGCCCAAGGAGTCGTCGTCGTGAACCAGCAGCCGTCCGGCCGCGGACGGATCGTCACGCTGCGGGACCACACCGAGTTGCAGCGGCTGCTCGGCGAGCTGGACGCCGTACGGAGTCTGGCGGATTCGCTGCAGGCACAGAACCACGAGGCGTCGAACCGGCTGCACACGGTCGTCAGCCTGATCGAGATCGGGAAGCCGGAGCGGGCGCGGGAGTTCGCGGTGTCGGAGCTGCAGTTCGCGCAGGCGATGACGGATCGGGTCGTCGGTACGGTCGGGGACCCGGTGCTGGCATCGTTGCTGCTGGCAAAGTTGGCGCAGGCGCAGGAGCGTGGTGTGGTTCTTTCGCTCGATCTCGGGCAGGAGCAGCTGAACACGAGGCTGCCGGCGCAGGACGTGGTGACAGTGGTGGGAAACCTGCTGGACAACGCGATCGAGGCCGCGCGCGGCGGGCCGGCGCCGCGGAAGGTGGAGTTCCGCGCGGCGACGCTGGCGGACGCGATCGACCTGATCGTGACGAACACCGGGGCCGAGCTGGGATCGGTGGAGTTGGCGCACATGTTCGAACGCGGCTGGACGACGAAGGCCGAGCCCGGACACGGATTGGGGCTCGTGCTGGTGCGGAGCACGGTCGAGCGGTGGCAGGGTTCTCTGATGGTCGATCCGGATTCCGAGCTGGACGAAGTACCGGCGCTGACCGTGCGGGTGCGGCTGCCGCGGGCGGTGGGTGCGAGTGTCTGAGTTGCGCGTGCTCGTCGTGGAGGACGATCCGGTCGCGGCGGAGGCGCATCGTACCTATGTCGAGCGGCTGGCCGGGTTCACCTGCGTCGGGATCGCCGGTACTGCGGGACGTGCGCTGCAGGTGCTGTCCCACGGCGGGGTGGACGTCGTACTGCTCGACATGCACCTGCCGGACGGGCACGGGCTGGACGTCGTACGGCGAATGCGTGCTCTTGGCAACCAGACTGACGTGGTCGCGGTGACGTCGGCGCGGGAGGTCGCGGCGGTGCAGGCGGCGGCGCGGATCGGCGTGGTGCAGTACGTGCTGAAGCCGTTCGCCTTCGAGACGCTGCGGGACCGCCTGTCGGCGTACGCCCGCCAGCGTCGGGCCGCGGAGGCCGGACAGGTCGTCGCGGATCAGGACGAGGTCGACCGCTTGTTGCATCCAGCAACCGTCTCTTCGGTGCCGAAGGGTCTGGCGGGCTCGGTTCTGGACCGGGTCGTGCAACTGCTCGCGGATCGCGAGGGGTGGACGGCCGAGGAGGTCGCCACCTCTTTGGGCACGTCCCGGATCACTGCCCGCCGCTACCTGGAGCACCTGGCCGACCAGGGGCAGGCGTTGCGGACCCAACGCTACGACGGCCGCAGCGGCCGCCCCAAGGTCGAGTACTCCTGGGTCGCGGAGAGCTGACGTCGGAGAAGCGCAGCCAGGGGATCGGGCAACAGCAGATATGAACCAACCGCGGACAGCGTCGCTCGGTCGCGAACGCATACCTGAGATCTATGGCCCGCCTCCAATACCAGCTCCGATACCAGCCCCGATACCAGCCACTGCGGCTGATGTCACGACTCGGTCCGCGGACACGGATCCCGGGCTCACGAGCCTTCAGACCCCAGACGACTTCGCGCTGGTGTTCGACCTGCACGCCCCGGCGATCCATCGGTACATCGCTCGCCGGCTAGGTACCGGCGAGGCGGACGACCTCGTCGGTCAGACCTTCCTCACCGCCTTCGAGGGCCGAGACCGCTTCCGTGGGCCATCGTCCGGGGCGCTGCCGTGGCTGTACGGCATCGCGACCAATCTGATCCGCCGCCGACGACGTGACGAGATCCGCCAGTACCGGGCGTACTCGCGCTCCGACCCGGGCACAGCGTCAGCCGGCGCGGACACGCTCTCCGCCGAGGTCGTCGATCGGGTCGACGCGGAGACGACCTCCCGCGCTTTGGCCGGTGTCCTTGCCGGCCTCCGGCAGACCGACCGGGACGTCCTCCTGCTCTACGCGTGGGAAGACCTCAGCTACCCCGAGATCGCCGCTGCCCTGAAAATCCCCGCCGGGACGGTCGCGTCCCGCCTGCACCGTGCCCGTCGAGTCCTGCGCGCCGCGCTCGGCTCCGACTTCCAGGAGAACCGCTCATGACCGAGATCGATGCGCTCAAGCGCCTGAACGACGACGTACCGCCGGCCACCCCGCTGGCGCTCGCCAAGGCCCGTCAGCGGGCGCTGACCCCGCGGCCCGCCGAACGCCGCCCCACCGGGCGCCGCCGGATGGTGCTTGCCGGTGCCCTCGCCGGAACGCTGGCCGTCGGCTTCCTCGTCAACGACGTCGTCAGCAAAACCGATGGGACGGTGGCGCCCGGCGCGGTGGCCGACGCCGGCACGTTCCTGGCGACCGCCGCCGACCAGTCGACCGGTACCCCGGACGCTCCGATCCCGGCCGGCCAGTACCGGCGGGTCACCCAGCGGAGCCTGGAAGGATGGAACTTCGGTCCGCGAAACGCCTACCACGGCACTCGCCTCTCGGTCAGCGACTGGTGGGTTCCGTCCACCCAGACGCCGCCGTTCACCGCGATCTCGGTGCTCGGCGCCGAGCAGAAGTTCTCCAGCAAAGCTGCCGAGCAGCTCTGGCACAGGACCGATCCGCTGAACGTCAAGCCGCAGAAGATCAAGACCGCGGACGCCTGCGCCGTCATGACCGGCGGTGGCATTCTGATGCAGCCGAAAGGTACGACGAACAGCTGTAAGGGCAGCTGGCTGAGCCCCTCGAGCTCCTTCGTCGCCGGGCTGCCCCGGGACCCGGCCGCTCTGCTCGCGGCACTGCGAAAGAACGACCACTCCTGGCCGGGTCTGGGTGATGCTCCGGCACAGGGCGACTACAGGGCCTTCGAGCGCGCCGGGAGCATCCTGGTGTCCGGGTTCGCGACGGCGGAGCAGCGAGCCACGCTGTACAAGGCACTGCGCGGCATCCACGGCATCCAGCTCCTCCCGGACACGGTCAATCTGGACGGGAAGGCCGGCCGGGCGATCGGTCTGGTGGAGCTGTGGGGTGTCCGCAAGGAGCTGATCATCGACTCGAAGACCGGCCAGTTCATCGGTCTGCGTGAGGTCGCTACGGTGACGGCACCGCTCAACGGCGACGGTGACCCGATGCCGTACAAGACCGGCGACATCATCAGCTGGACCTCGCTCGCGACACGCATCACTCCGAGCCACCCCAAGGTCTGAGGACATGACGAGAGCAGGAGCCCAGGCCGGCGCCCTGGCCTGGGTTCCTGCTGAACCGAGGCCGGCGTAGCTCTGGACGGGCTACGAACGTACGAGGGTGGCCCAGAGGTGGGGCTGGAGTGCCTGGCCCTCGGCGGCCATGTCGTACGCCCAGAGCAGTTCGCCGTTGACCAGGCCGTACAGGCGGTGGCCGGCGGTGACCTCTTTCGCGCTGACGGTGCGCGCGATGACGTCCGTCTGCAGCTCGATCTTGGCGCCGTCGATGTCGCCGTACCAGATCTCGGCGAAACCGGTCGGATGCGCCAGGATCACCTCGACCTTGTTGTCCGGCCGCGGCCGCCAGAACCCGGTCTCGACCGCGAGCGGGCGCTCCTTCGTACCGTCCTCGCCGACGACGAACGTCTGGCTGACGTAGTGCAGATACGGCTTGCCGTTGTGGCTGAAGTCGATCTGCTGCCCGAACTCGAACTTCTCGATCGTCGGGTAGTCGCCGTGCCCGCGCCCTTCCCAGCGCCCGAGCAACCAAGCCAGCGGCATCAGGTCCGGGTGCAAGTCCTGCGGAATCTCGAACGCCATCGAATCACTCAGCCCGCGTTGTGGCCGCGATACAGCCGATAGACGACAAACGCCGAGAACCAGCCCATGAACACACAGACCAGCACCAACAACGAGGTGAACACAACATGCAACACGCCCCCCACTCTAAAGGATCCCACCCCCACCCCCCGCCTCCCCCAACGTGACCTCCCGCACCACCGCCCCCACACCCGGCCCGTCCAACCAACCGCCCAACCGCCCACACTCGCACGCGCCCCCACCCACAACCCACGGTCGGCCCACGTCTGCCCACGTCAGACCAGCCCGCCCGACGCCCAACACACACCCCCGGCCCACGTCAGACCAGCCCACCCCACACCCAACACACACCCCCTGCCCACGTCAGACCAGCCCGTCCCGCGACCAACACCCCCTGCCCACGTCAGACCAGCCCGGCCGACGCCCAACACGCCCCCGGCCCACGCCTACGCACGTCAGACCAGCCCGCCCGACGCCCAACACACACCCCCGGCCGACGTCAGACCAGCCCGCCCCACGCCCGACATACCTTCGGCCCACGCGACCCCGCGCGACGACGCCCGATCCACCGTCGACGCACGCCCCTAGTACCCAACCGACGCTCTGCCCGCGCCCGACGAGGCCGTCCGGTTGGGCATTGAGGCCAACGACCGCGTCGGACTGCGTCAGGTGGTCCGCCGGTGTCGGGCCAGCCCGGTCACGTCCGGCTGCGATGAGATGCTGCGGCCAGGCGGGGCCGAGGGTTCTGGGTTCGGTTAGCGTGGCGGGATGCCCCGCATGCTGGTGATCAAGCTGACCGCAGGTGCCGAGGAACCGGAGCGCGCCAACCAAGCCTTCACCGTCGCTGCCTCAGCCGTCGCGGCCGGTGCCACGGTCTCGCTCTGGTTGACCGGCGAGGCCGTCTGGTTCGCCGTACCGGGCCGCGCAGAAGCGTTCGACCTCCCCCACGCCGCGCCCCTGGCCGACCTCCTCACCGTAGTCCTCGAAGGCGGTCAGCTAACCGTCTGCACCCAGTGCGCCAAACGCCGCGACCTCACCGAACCCGACCTCCGCCCCGGCACCCGCATCGCCGGCGCGCCCACCTTCACCGAAGAAATCCTCACCGAAAACACCCAAGCCATCGTCTATTAACCCCGCCACCAAGCCCGACCGCCGCCACCGGACCCTAGGCACCGCGTCACGACACCGGCCGACTCCCGCCGCTACCACGTCGCGACACCAGCCGACTCTCGCCGGTACTGCGTCGCGACACCAGCGGACTCTCACCAAGTACAGCGTCGCGGAGCGCCGAACCCCACCGGGCAGACGATCGAGCGTGCCCACCCACCACTCGCACGGGAGTCGTGGCGATTGGCTGGCTCGCCGAACCGCGAGTCGTGGATTCAGGCGCTTCTCGGACGCCGAATCCCACGACTCGACGGACGTACCGGCCGGCGGCGAGAAAGCGACCGCCGCCGACGGAGTCTGACCAGGTGCTGCTTCGCCGAACCAGCGAACGCCGCCGGGCCGACATTCAACCGCTCCCCCCAGAGCACTGGCCACCGAGTCGTGGCGTTTGGCTGGCTCTGCGAATCGCGAGTCGTGGGTCCAGGCGTTTCTCGGGCGCCGAATCCCACGACTCGACGGACGTACCGGCCGGCAGCGAGAAAGCCACTGATGTCGGCGGAGCCCTCACCAGGTACTACGGCGCGGCGCCGGCGAACGCCGCCGGACCGACGTTCGACCGCTCCCGCCAGAGCACTGGCCACCGAGTCGTGGCGGTTGGCTGGTTCGCCGAATCGCGAGTCGTGGATTGAAGTGCTTTCGGGCTGCCTAATCCCACGACTCGACGGGTGAATGGCGCGGTGGGAGGGACGGGGTGATTGGAGCGGAGAGGCCCGCGGAGGTGAGTGGCGAGGGTGGGTGGCGGGGGCTCCGCCTGGATGAGGCGATGAGGAGGGCCAGGCCGCGGCGGGCGGGCTTACGGCGACGTCTGGCTATGACGTGGTGGCTCGCGGAGAGGTCGCGCTCTGGGTGCGGCTGGGCGTACGAACTGGCTAAATCCCGCCCGCTACTGGTTCACGGGTGGGAATCTGCGTACTGCGTCCTACGGGGAGGCGGCGCTCGGGTGTGGCTGGCGGCGGGCGAGGGGGCTGATCCCAACCGGTGCTGGTTCACGGGTGGGAATCTGTGGGTGGTGGTTGGGGAAGGGAGCGGTCCCCCGCCGGGTGGTGGGTGGCGGGGGACCGTGGGTGGTTAGGGTTCGCGGGGGCCGGCGCCTTGGGGTCGGTCGTTGCGGCTTCGGTCTTGGGAGCGTTGCTGGGCTGCGGTGCCGGGGCGTGCGCTGGTGGCTACGCCGCCACTATCGCGGGTGGCGAGGGCGGCGGGGGCGTAGCCTTCTTGGCTGCGGTCCAGGGTGGCGCGTTCGTTGGGTGGGATCTCGTTGCCGGGTTGAGTCTGGGACTGGCCGTTGGCGCGGTCCTGTCGGTGTTCGTCGAGGATCGGCTCTTCGGCGGGGGGCCGCTGGGTGCGTTGGCCCTGGCTCTCCTGACCGCCTTGGCCTTGGCCCTGGCCCTGGTCATCGGAGCCGAGGCCGGCGGTCTCGTCGACTGCGGACTGGGAGGCGTTGGCGATCTGCTGAGTGTTCGGACCGGTCGGGCGCTGGCCGGTTTGGTTGGGCTGCTCGCCCATCCCTTGCTCGGAAGCCTGCGCCTGCTGCTGCCCTTGCTCAGGCGCCTCGACCTGCGGCGGCTGCTGCTCTGGCACCTGCTGCTCTTGCCCCGACAGCTGTTGGTCCTGCGCAGGCACCTGCTGGCCCTCGCCCGACAAGTGCTGATCCTGGCCATCAACCTGCGGGTCTTGCTCGGAGACCTCCTGGTCCTGGCCGGACAACTGTTCGTCGGCTGCGGGCTCCGGCTGGTCCCGCCCATCGAGCTGCTGGTCCTGTCCATCCAGCTGCTGATCTTGCGCAGGCACCTGCTGGTCCCGGCCTGACAGCTGCTGGTCCTGGCCGTCCACCTGCTGGTCTTGGGCGGGTGCTTGTTGGTCTTGGGTTAGGTCGGTCTGTTGCTCGGCGTCGAGGGTGGATGAGTCGAGGGCGTTGTCCTCGGCTGTCTGCGGGGTGGTGCTGTTGTCTTGTTGCAGGTCGTTGTCGAGGCCGGCCTGCTCGGTTGCGTCCGGGTTGAGGCCGTCCTGCTGGGCGTCGACCTCGGGTTGCTGGTCGAGGTTGTCCTGTTGGAGGCGGTCGTTGGCGTCGAGGCCGGTTTGTTCGGCGGCGGACGGGTCGACGCCGTCCTGCTCGGCGGCGTCGGTTTCGGCTTGCCGCAGGTTGTCGGCTTCGGCGGACGGGTCCTGGGTTTCGAGGTCGTCGGCGCGCTCCTGGTCCAGCTCGTCGTCCAGGGCCTCGGCGGTGGCTGCTGCACCGACGGCGGCAGGCGCGGCGTCCACGACGTCGACGCCTTCCTCGCTCTCCTGGTTGCGACGGCGTTCTTCCTCCTGCTGCTTCCGCCGATCCTCGTCGTCGCGGGCCTGCTGCGCCTCGCGATCCTCGACCCCATCGTCGACGCCATCACCGTCCTGGTCATGGGCCCGGTCGTTCTGCTCGTCGATCTCGTCACGACGCTGGGTCGCGTCGTTGCGGTGGTCCCGGTCGAAGTCGGTCCGGTTCTCGATGTCGTCAGGGATGCCGTCGCGGTCGCGGTCGTTGTTCAGCTGGGCAGCCTGCTGATCAAGCTGCTGCTGGGCGCCGTCGACCTCCGCCTGAAGCGCCTGCCGCTGCTGCTCGAGGCCGCGGTTGCCCGCCTGCAGCTCCTCGGCTGCCCGGACGTCGGAGGCGGTCTGCTCGTAGCCCCGAGTGCGGTCACGCGGATCCATGTCCCGCGTCGCGACGTCGAGGTTGCGGTCCCAGCTGCGGCGGGAGTTGCCGTCCTCGATCAGCGCTCGGCGCTGCTGCTGATTGGTGAACTGCTGCCGGACGCGCTGCTCGACGCTTCGCATCCACTGGTAGAGCTGGCGGGCGTGGCCGGCGAGCACCTGGAGGTAATGTTCTGCGCTTTCTTCCTCAGCCATCAGGCCACCTCGCTGGCGTAGACGGAGTATCCGAAGCCGGCTGCGGTTTCCTCCGGACCCGGCTGGGACGCGTACAGGTGCATCTCGGCGCCCGGCCGCAGCCAGACCGCCAGGTGACGGCGGCGACCGCGCCACTCGGGCGGGACGCGGAGATCGTCGCCCGACCCGACGAAGACCGGCGGTCCCCAGTAGCGGCGCGCGAGCTCGAGCTGATCCGGCCAGTGGTCGTCCAGGCCTTCCTCGACCAGCGGCAGCTCGCCCGGGGCGATCTCGTACGCCGACCAGCCGCTGCGGGGGCTTTCGGGCAGCACGGCGTCGGGCAGCACCAGCATCACCGTCTCGCGCTGGGTGACCAGGCCCCAGGTGTAGCGGTCGGGGTCGATGTTGCCCGGGGCCCACGGACGCCAGCCGGTGGCGGCGGTCACGCGGTTCACCAGGGCGCGGATCGCGTCCATGCCGGTGGCCGGCGGGCCCCAGATCGATCGCCAGTCCGCGACCTCGGCCAGATCCGCCATCGCCCGCTCGTCATCCTCGGACGACCGCTCCTGCGTCTTCACTCCGCCTCACTCCTTTCGCCCCGGTCCGCCCAGAAAAGTCCAGAAAACAGTCCGGAAACAGTCCGGCCAGAGATCATTTCGGCTCAGAGTATGCCCCGATCGGTACCACCATCCGCCGTACAGACGCAGACCTGTGGATAACGGCTCCGCCGGCAATCCGTTCGCGACCAGTAATACGCCGTTCGCGAGCAGTAACCGGTGTACGCCGTACGGACCTCCCCGCCGGGGTTGTAGTGGAAACATGAAGCTCCCGGCGCCGCCGACCGAGAAGTCGTTCCCATCCGCGCTGCACCACCCGCGGGTGGCGACGGTGCTCGGCCGCTGGCTCGGCCTGGTGGTCATCATCTGCTTCCTCACCGGGCTGTACAGCCACTTCGCGCAGGACACCCCGAGCTGGCTGCCCATCCCGAGCCGCCCGGCCGGCCTGTACCGCGTGACGCAGGGACTGCATGTGCTGAGCGGAACCGTCGCCGTCCCGTTGCTGCTGGCAAAGTTGTGGACGGTCTACCCGAAGCTGTTCGCGAAGCTGCCGTGGCCGCCCAGCCGGAAGGCCCTCGAGACGATGCTCGAACGCGCCTCGATCCTGGTGCTCGTGTCGGCGATGGCGCTCGAGTTGTTCATCGGCTTCGTCAACACGCTGCAGTGGTACCCGTGGCCGTTCCCGTTCCGGCAGACGCACTACGCGCTGGCCTGGATCATCGTCGGCGCGCTCCTCGTGCACATCGCCGTCAAACTCCCCTTGATCCGCGCGAACTGGCGCCGCCTCGCCGAGATCGTGCCCGACTCCTTGCCGCCGGCAATCTCCGGCCTCACCCGCCGCAGCCTGTTCAAGACAGTCACCGGCGCCGCCGCCCTGGTAGGCATCACGTCGATCGGGCAATCGGTACCAGCGCTCGGCCCGGTCGCCGTACTCGCGCCGCGGAAGCCGAACATCGGCCCGCAAGGACTCCCCATCAACCGTACGGCGGAAGCGGCCGGGGTCACCGGCATCGACGACAACTGGCGCTTCACAGTCACGGGCCCACAGCAGCTCTCGTACACCCTGGAGCAGTTGCAGCAGCTTCCGCAGAGTCGATCAGCGTTGCCCATCGCCTGCGTAGAGGGCTGGAGCCAGGGCGGCCGGTGGGAGGGCGTACGGATCCGGGACCTGCTCGAACTGTGCGGCGCTCCGGCGCATTCGCGGGTCCGCGTGGTGTCGATGGAGAAGGGCGGGTTCTACGCGACCAGTGAGCTGCCGGAGCAATTCGCGTCCGACCCGCTCACACTGCTTGCGCTTCGGCTGAACGGCGAGGAGCTGGCGCTGGACCATGGGTTCCCGGCGCGGATCATCGCGCCCAACCGGCCCGGAGTGTTGCAGACCAAATGGGTGCACCGGCTGGAGGTCATCGCATGAGGGCGCGAATCGGACTGGCAGTCGCCGGCGTGCTCGTCGGCCTCTGGGGAGTCTGGAAGTTGGCCACCACCGTGGACGTGAACGGATTGATCCGACTGCCGCTGTGGCTAGCTGGGGCGGTGGCGACAGATGACTTCTTCCTCGTGCCCCTCACCGTCGGCATCGGATGGCTCGTGGCGCGGTGGTCGATGCGGCCGGGCGCGCATCGGACCATCAACGTGGTCAGGACGACCTTGCTGTACGTCGGAATCACCACCCTGATCGCGGTGCCGTTGCTGCTGCGCCAGGGCGAAGGTGTGAACCCGACGGTCCTCCCCCGCGACTACCTCCACGACTGGTTATTGCTGGAGGCAACGATCATCGCGGGCGGGATCGCCGGCTACTTCATCGCTTCACGTTCAGGAGCTCGCGGGCTTCGTCCGGCGACATCGGCGGTCGCTGTGCGAGCGTTGCGAGGGCGGCGGCGCGTTCGACGAGCTCCGCGTTGTGAGTGACCGGCTGTCCCTTCGCCAGCGTGAGCGTGTCCTCCATCCCGACGCGGAGGTTGCCGCCCTTCGACAAGGCGGCCAGCGCGACCGTCAGCGCCGTACGGCCGATGCCCGTGGCGGACCAGGACGTGACCGCGTCCGGCAAGGCGTTGACGGCGGCAACGAGCGCATCCGCCGTACCGGGCATGCCGCCGGGGACGCCCATCACCAGGTCGCAGTGCACGCGTCCGCCGTACGGAAGGCCGTACTTGCCGAGCAGCCGGTGCAGCGCGGCGACATGGCCTAGGTCGAACAGCTCGAACTCCGGCACGACCTCGCGCTCCTGGGTGAGCTGGTAGAGCTGGGTGACGAACGGCCACGGGTTCATGAACACGTCGTCGCCGAAGTTCACCGTCCCCATGGTCAGCGAGCAGGAGTCAGGTACGGCGTCGAGGACCCGCAGCCGGTGGTCGTACGGATCGGTGACCGCTCCGCCGGTGGAGAGCTGGACGATCAGCGCGGTGTTCTCGCGGACCGCGGCGACGGTCTCGGTCAGCCGGCCGAGGTCGAGGGTCGGCTTGTGCTCCCCGTCGCGGATGTGGATGTGGATCATCGCCGCCCCCGCGGCCTCGCACCGCTTCGCGGTCTCGACCAGCTCGTCGAGCGTGGTCGGCAGGGCCGGGCAGTCCACCTTCGCGGTCTCGGCACCGGTGGGAGCAACAGTGATCAGAGTCGACGCCATGGAGGAATCCTGCCAGATCGCGATCGGGAACGGATATTTGCCGGTAGACAGGTCCGATCACCGGACGATCTGCGGCAGGAGAGGATGTGACCATGAGAGCCGTAGTACAGCGAGTCAGCCAGGCATCGGTCACCGTCGACGGCGAGGTGATCGGAGCGATCGACGGGCCCGGGCTGGTCGTCCTGCTCGGGGTCACCCACGACGACACCGTCGAGAAGGCCTCCGCACTGGCCGCGAAGATCTGGACCCTCCGTATCCTGCACAACGAGCGCTCCGCCGCGGACGAGCAGGCGCCGATCCTCACGATCAGCCAGTTCACGCTGTACGCCGATACGCGCAAGGGCCGCCGCCCGTCGTGGAGCGCGGCCGCGCCCGGCCCCGTGTCCGAGCCGCTGTACGACGCGTTCTGCGCCGCTCTGGAAGACCTGGGCGCCAAGGTGGAGCGAGGCCGGTTCGGCGCCGACATGAAGGTCGCGCTCACCAACGACGGCCCGGTCACCTTGATCCTCGACGCATAAAAGAACCGGCCCCCGGATCCGTGCGGGATCCGGGGGCCGGTGTGCTTCTGGGTCGGTGAGGTTCGACTCAGATGGCGCCTGCCGACATCAGCTGACGACGCCCGCGGCCGAGTGGCCGACGACAACCTTGGTGTTCAGGCTGTAGACGTCGATCACCAGCGCGTTCACCGCGATGTACCGCTTCTGCCGCAGGACCTGGTTGAAGGTCAGCCGCGCGATACCCGGGATGTTCAGCGTCTTGTTCTCGCCGGTCGGAACCGCGTAGGACTTGCCGCCGACCCGGATCGAGGCGATCGTCGAGGACGAGCTGACGCCGGCCTTGTTGTCCTTGGTCTTCCACGCCGAGGCCGAGGACTCGATCGCGCCGATGGACAGGCTGCCCACCTTCACGCCCGCGACGTGCGAGGTGAAGTTGATGTAGGACTTGTTCGCACCGATGGCGCCGTTCTTGGTGGTGTAGACACCGCCGACGTAGGCGACCCTCGGGATGTTCAGCTCGCCGACCGCGACCCGGACCGTCTTGCCCTCAGTGCCCTGGCAGGTGGTCTGAAGGGACGTCGCGTCGGAGACGACCAGCTTGTCGGCCGTGGCCTTGGTGCCGTACGCGTCGCCGATCACCAGTGCGGTCGCCGGCTTGGAGATCTCCGCGCGGGTCTTCAGCACCGCGACGTCGACGCCCTGCGGGATGTACTGGTTCTTCACCGTGGCGTGCAGCACGACCGCCTGCGCGTACGAGTAGATGCCGGAGCTGGTCTTCACGCCGCCGACACGGTTCAGCACGATGTAACCGAGACCCGGAACCGCGATCTTGGTGTTCCACTTCGGCTTGAGCAGCGACGGCACCGAGATCGCGCCGATCTTCACGCCCGCGAAGGTGGTGTTGCCGGTGTACGACAGCTGGCCCTTCGAGTACTTGGCCGTCGTGGTGGTCCGCACGCCGGTCAGCGTGAGCAGGGTGCCGACGCGGATGTCGGCGGCCGTCGCGGTGCTGGTGACGCCCGTCCCGCTCTTGTTGTCGAAGGCGTGCGTGTCGGTCTTCACCGAGCGTGCGATCGCCTGGTTGTTCACGTTCGCCGTGGCGAGGTCGTTCTTGTCAGCCTTGTGGGCGTCCGTGGTGCAACCGAACTTGCTGATGACCTGCGGACCGCTGTTCGCCAGGCCGGATTCGACGTCGGTGCCGTACGAGTAACCGCTGTATCCGAAAACCGGCGAGGCGGAAGCCGAACCCGAGGTCAGCGCGATCGTAGAAGCCACGCCGACAACCGCCGCAACTCCGACGGCGGCGAGCTTCTTGTATCCGATGCGGGGTCGCATTGACCCCTCCTCCCTGAGTGATGACGTGACCCGAAGTGCGGGTCAGGACACAGACACAACTCAGTCGATTGCGGTAGGTGACGAGCCGACCGCGCTCTGAGACCCAACCGTTACATTGCTGCTCGATCCACGAGATTTGCCCGGCCGACCCGTAACTCGGCTGCGATGCCCCCGAATCCCTGCCGGGTAAGCGATCCCGGGCATGCCGAAGGGCCCGGACGCGCAAGGTCCGGGCCCCTCGGTGCTCACTTCAGGGTGGGCCACCAGCGGGTAGTGGTGGCACCTTCAGTAACGAGCGACTGCTCAGACGGTGACGGCCACTTCCGCGACCTCGCCGTACTGCGCGACGACCTGACGGTCGACCGGGTCGGCCTTCGGGGCCAGCGTGCGCAGCGTCCAACTGCCCGGCGCCGCGAAGAACCGGAAGTGTCCGGTGGCCGACGTCGGTACCTCGGCGGTGAACTCACCTCCTGCGTCCAGCAGCCGCACGTACGCGCCGCCGACCGGCTCCTCGCCGCGCAGCACCTGGCCCTGGATAACGGCTTCCTTGTCGACGTCGACACCCTTGAGGTCGAGGCCGCCCTTCGTTGCTCCGCACATGTGTCAGGCCTTTCCGGGTTCGTCGCCGAGGGCAACGGGTACGCCGACCAGCGAGCCCCACTCGGTCCAGGATCCGTCGTAGTTCTTCACGTTCTCCTGGCCGAGGATCTCGTGCAGCACGAACCAGGTGTGCGCCGAGCGCTCACCGATCCGGCAGTACGCGATCGTGTCCTTGCCGAAGTCCACGCCTGCGTCGGCGTACAGCGTCTTCAGCTCGTCGTCGGAGCGGAACGTGCCGTCGTCGTTGGCCGCCTTGCTCCACGGGATGTTCGCCGCGGTCGGGATGTGACCCGCACGCTGCGCCTGCTCCTGCGGGAGGTGGGCCGGGGCGAGCAGCCGGCCGGCGTACTCGTCGGGGCTGCGGACGTCGACCAGGTTCTTCACACCGATGGCGTCGCCGACCTCGTCGCGGAAGGCGCGGATGTCCAGATTGGGCGCCTTCGCCGCGTACTCGGTCGCGTCGCGCTTGACGACCTCGTCGGTCAGCTCGCGGCTGTCCAGCTCCCAGCGCTTGCGGCCGCCGTCGAGCAGCCGGACGTCGCTGTGGCCGTACAGCTTGAAGTACCAGTACGCGTAGGAGGCGAACCAGTTGTTGTTGCCGCCGTACAGCACGACCGTGTCGTCGTTCTTGACGCCACGCTCGGACAGCAGCGCGCTGAACTGCTCCTGGTTGACGAAGTCACGACGGACCGCGTCCTGCAGGTCGTCCTTCCAGTCCAGCTTGATCGCACCGGCGATGTGGCCGGCGTCGTACGCCGAGACGTCTTCGTCGACCTCGATCAGGACGACACCGGCGTCGTTCTTGTGCTCCTCGACCCAGTCGGCCGAGACGAGCGCGGATTCCCTGCTCATGTGTGCTGCCTCTCAGTTGGTAGCGGTGGTTGGCGTACGAATGCGGTGGATCAGCAGATAGGCCTCGCAACCGAGGCAGAGCCCGACGGCCGCGTTCACGAACGCGGCGACCAGGGCGAATCCGGTCGCGACCACGCCCAGCACGGTGACACCGGTCAGGTACCCGATCAGACCGGCGACCGCGAAGACGAGGCCGACCAGCTGGGCGAACCGCGGCGGGGCCGCGTCCTCCAGCTCCTGCGGCGGACCGATCCGGGGCCGGACCAGCCGCTTGAACAACTGCCCGTACGGCGAGGCCTGGACGCCGAACGCGACCGAGATCGCGAACACCACGGCTTGCACCGCCAGCGGCCACGGGTTGTTCAGTACGAGCGTCAACGCCAGGACGACCATGGTCACCCCGGCCGCGAACCGGAGTCCGCGGGGATCGACCTTCTGCGCCGTCTGTGCTTCGGACATGACGACTCCCGGAGGGAGGAGGAATGTCGAGCCGGACCCGCCCGGGTCTGCGGGAAGACGACGTACGCGAAACCGTGCTCAGCGACCGGTTTCGCAGCGCTCGGGACGCCGCCTGGTCAGCGGCGTCGACACAGCGACGAGCGCACTCGGCAGTTGTCCACTGCCCTGCGCTTGGTCAGCCATGTCGTGTAAACCACGGATCGAGCGTACGGAACCCGGCCGGACCTGCCGACCGTTGTCCCGCTATCCGAGACAACTGATCACATGGTGGTATCAGGTACGGACCACGTTGGTCGCTGCCACCTTGTCGTGCAGCGCCTGCTTCTTGTCGTCCCAGAGCGGCCACAGGTAGTTGATCAGCGCGATGAAGCCGGCCAGCGTGCCGACCAGCGGGATGATGCCGAGCACGCTGAGCGCGATCTCGAAGCCGTACCGCTTGGCGACCGCCGCGCCGGGCGGGTTGCCGGGGACGTCCCGGAGCCGGACCGCGATGCCGAGCAGCATCTTGCCCGGGGTAGCGCCCTTCTTGGTCAGGAACAGGTACTCGTAGGCGAACGAGACCACGAAACCGATCAGCACCGCCGGGATCATCCACTTGTAGACCTCGGGCGGCAGCGTGGTCGTGGTCGTCGGAGTGCCTGCCTCCGCCTGGTCCATGACGGTCTTGAAGTAGTCCCAGAGGATCTGCGAGTACTTGTAGTAGAAGTAGCCGGTCAGCGGCAGTCCGACGATGCCGACGATGATCGAGTCGATGATCCGCGCGAACACCCGCCGCCACCAGCCGGAGAGCAGCTGACCGTCCGGAGTGGTGTGCGGGCGCTTGCCGGGGTAGCCGTAGCCCTGCTGCTGTGGGTGACCACCGGGGCCTTGGCCGTACTGCCCGTACTGGCCGTACTGCGGTTGCTGCTGCGGTCCGGCGTACTGCCCGTACTGCGGCTGCTGGGGCTGCTGCTGGGGCTGGGCGGCGTACTGGCCGTACTTCGGCTCCGGACGGGTCGGCTGGCCCGGCTGTGCCCCGCCGCCGTACACCTGCCCGTGCTGGGCGGCCTGACCGTACTGCGGTGCGCTCCCGAACTGTCCCTGGTACGGCGGTGGGCCCTGCTGCGCGCGGCGCTGATCCGTCCAGGTGCTGCCGTCCCAGTACCGCTGCTGGGTCGGGTCCTCGGGGTCGTCGTACCAACCGGCTGGAGAGCTCACCTGGAGAGTCTTGCTTACGCGCAGGTGCAAGCGCCATTCGATGGCACGTACCGGACGGTGGTCAGCTTGCCTGGCGGTCAAGCGCGACCGCGAGTGCGGCGATCACGTCGGGCTTGCGCGGTGCTCCGCTGGCGCGCTTCACGACGGCTCCGGTGCTGTCCAGGACCAGCGTGGTCGGCGTACGGAGGATGTCCAGGCGCCGTACGAGCTCCAGGTGCGACTCCGCGTCCAGCTCGACGTGACGCACCCCGTCGACCATGCCCTCGACCTCGGCCAGCGTCCGCCGGGTCACCCGGCACGGTGCGCAGAACGCCGACGAGAACTGCAGGAGCGTCGCACGCTCTCCCAGCTCCCCGCCCAGCTCCGCGGCCGTCACCCGCTCCACGTCGTCCTCGCTCTTCCCGCGAAAGCGTCCATCAACCCAAGCCTTGAGCACACTGAGCACCACGCCGGCGGCCACAGCCCCGACCAGCACCCACACTCCAAGACTCACAGTTACCCACGGTACGACCCGCCGTCCACGTTTCAACCACCCGTTTCACAGACTGAGAACCGCACGCGGATCAGGTTTGGCGGGTCGGAGGAGGTGAGGTCGCAAAACACACAGGCATCCATCTGCGGATTCTGTCTTAATTGGCCACGTGGAGACTGGGTTGACGGTGCGGACCGGGGTGGTGATTCCTGAGGGCGAGCTGGCGTGGCGGTTCTCGCGGTCGGGTGGACCGGGTGGGCAGTCGGTGAACACCACCGACAGCCGGGTCGAGCTCAGCTTCGACGTGGCGGGCACGTCGGCGCTGAGCGACGTACTGAAGGCGCGCGCGCTCGAGCGGCTGCAGTCGCGGCTGGTCGACGGAGTCGTGACGATCGCCGCCTCGGAGTACAAATCGCAGTGGCGCAACCGGGAGGCCGCCCGGGAGCGGCTCGTGGTGCTGATGCGTGAGGCGATCGCACCGCCGCCCCGGAAGCGGCGCCCCACCAAGCCGAGCAAGGCGTCCGTACGCCGGCGCTTGGACGACAAGAAGCGGCGCGGTCAGACCAAGCGCCTGCGCGGGCGGCCGGACGACTGAGGCGGCCCTCTGGCTGGTTACGCTTGCCCGCGTGCAGGAAACGGGGACCGGGGGGTCGGGGCAGGAGTCGGAGCAGGAGTCGGGGCCGGACGAGCCGGAAGAGCTCCCCGAGTTCCAGGATCTCAAGGTGCGTGGCCGTTCGGTCCGGAACTGGTCGATCAGCGCCGTCGCTGTACTGCTGGCGATCTCCGCGGCTTTCGGCGGGCTGAAGAAGGCCGGCGCGGAGACTCCGCAGGTGGACGCCGGCACCGCCGTCGACGCCGGCCAGTTCGAAGTCACCATCCAGCGCGTCGTCACCGTGAAGGACCTGAAGCCGCTGTTCACTCCGGACGACGGCGGCGCGCTGATCGCGGTCGTGACCAAGCTGAAGGTCACCGACGACACCGGTACGACCCCGCCGTCAGACCTGATCCGGCTGATCGGCGTACCCGGGGTGAAGGACACCGACCCGCCGCTCGGCACCACCAACCTCCGCGACCAGACCATGAGCCCGGTCCTGACGCCCGACGCCGGCGAGGACGTCGCCTACGTCTGGAAGTTGCCCAAGGCCACCGATCTCCCGACCCAGGTCAGCCTGACCGTGCAGGGCTACGAGCACGAAGACGAGTCGATCCTCGACCACCACGAGAAGTGGCTGCCGGACAAGGTCGTCGCGGACAGCACGGTCACGGTGAAGGACACCACCAGATGAGGAGGCTGCTCAACATCGGTCTCACCCTCGCCGTCCTGGTCGCGATCGTCGGCCTCTACCGCCTCACGCCGACGCAGAAGGACATCCAGGACCCAACGCCGGTGAAGGGCATCGTCGGCCGGACGGTGAAGACTCCGCGGTTCGATCTGACCGTGAACGACGTACGGGTCGGCAAGAAGCTCCGCATCCCGCACTCGACGCCGGACCGCGACTCGCTGACCGACTTCGTGGTGATCGACGCGACGGTCACCGCTACTCGCGAACCGATCCACGTCTTCAACGTCAGGATCAGGTCCGCCGACGGCGTCACGTACCTAGGTGCCAACCGCAACGGTCTCGACCAGGTCGACCTGACCGGCACCGAACTCGCGCCGGACATCCCGGTCCGCGGCTCGTTCGTGGTCGAGATGCCGGCCAACAAGGTGCCCGAGGCAACTTTGCAGGTGATGGAGAAGTCGTTCCTCAACGATCTCGAGCCCCAGGTCACCGTCCCGCTCGGCCCGGACACCCCCGCGGTTCAGGACGTCGTAGCGCTGACCGTGGCGAGCGACACATGACCGGTGGGCGTCTGGTCCGTCGTGGCTGGTTCGGCAAGAACGCGGTTGGGCTCGCGACGCTCGTGGTGGCGATCCCGCTGGCCGGTTGGTGGACCACCCGCAGCGACTACAAGTCCTGGTACGACGCTGAGCCTCGCGATCCCGTCGCGGTGTCGGCCGGCGGGACGTCGTACAACGGCGCGATCTGGTACGGCGCCAGCGTTGAGCAGGACCCGCGGCCGGTACGGGCCGGTGCCTCCAGTCAGGACGCGCTGCCGGACGGGACCACGCGGATCCGCGTGTACTTCCGGATCCAGGTGGACAAGGTGTCCGCGCTCGAGGGGCTCGGCGGCTGCCAGTTCCACCTGCGTGCACCGGACGGCCGGACCTGGGACGACACCGTGATCGCGGACGACTACCAGGACCGTCCGACCGGCTGCACCGGTGGGTACGACGACAAGCCGGAGAGTTGGCGCGGACAGTTGGCGCAGTACTACGTGAAGCCGGTGGCCGGGAAGCCGTTCGAGACGGTCGCCGTGTTCGTCGTACCGTCCTCTGTCGCCGGCAGCGTGCAGCCGACGATCACCTTTGCTACGAAGCTCCCTCAGTACCTGGCATTCCGGAGGTAGCCGCACTCAGGTCGGTGACGCCGTGGTCGCCGGCCGGCTGCTCGTGGACCGCACGGGTCCGCGGCGTCAGGTAGCCGGCCAGTCCGCCGATCATGCGGTCGTACGCCGCGGCGAGCAAGCTGACCTGCAGCGCGATCTTCAGACCGTCGGTGACCAGGTTCAGCGGCTCGTCGATGACCTGCCAGAACTGCAGCGTGTGCGGACCGAGCACCCACAGCTTGAGGGCGATCCACACAGCGCTGGCGGCGAACGTGACGACCGCCCAGGCCAGGAAGTACCCGAGCATCGGCCGGAGCCCGGAGCGGACGACCAGCCGGAACGCATTGGCGACCGGGATCCAGCGGTCCTTCCAGTCGGAGACCACCGAGTTCCCGGCGATGCGGACGATCCGCGGCGTCTGCTGCCAGCGGTGTGTGATCCGGTCGAACCGCCAGCGTGGGGCGTCCAACTTCTGCACGACCCGGCCGTAGATGACCGCGGTCATCGTGATCCACATCAGCGGAAGTACGGCGGCGTCCCACAGGTCGCCGATGCCGGCGGCGACGAAGCTGGTGACCGCGTCCCACACCTCGCGAACCTGATTGACGCCGAGGACGTGATCCAGCACCCAGCTGTAGCCGTCGTGCAGCCATTGCCAGACGACGCGCTCCTTGAGCCAGGTCATAGGTGGCGGGATGACCGACGTCGCCTGGTAAACGACCACGAAGATCCACAGGGCTTCGAGGTAGGTGACGAACAGCTTGCGGACCGGCCCCTCGTTCTCCTTCTTCCACTTCTTGAACACGAAGCGGAGCAGGTACGCCGTCAGGCCGAGGCCGATGAACAACCAGGTGGACAGCGACTGCAGGCCCTCCGACGGCTGCGGCACCGCACCGCCGTTCAGAACGGTCGCGGCGGTCTCGTTGACCTTGTGGACGGCGAGTTGGTACTCGTAGTCGAGCGCCTCGTTCTGCAGGAACTTGTACGCCGCGTAGAACGCCAGGAACGGGAGCAGTGCCGCCGCGAGCGCGTCGAGCGGCTTGTGCTCGTTGCCGGGCTCCATGCCGTCCGGAGCAAGCATGCCTTCGGCAACTGCCCGCCGATGGAAGGGCAGCTCACCACGCAGTACCAGGAACATGGTGACGTACATGGCGAGCGACACGACGACGAGGAGAGCCAGTACTGCGATGCCGGCAGCCTCGGCTTTGGCGCCTGCTTGCACAGCGACCCACTGCAGACCTCGGTGCGCCAACTGCGCCACCAGGAAGACCGCGAACAGGCGTGGCCAGGCCTTCCCGAACAGGACCCCCGCCCGCCCCACCGTAGTGAGTAGCGTCCCCGACTCCATCGCCACGCGACGAATCTACCCCGCCGGAAGCTCCCCGGCCGGGTCCTCAGATGGGTCCCGAGATTGGTCCTCAGTCGGGGTGCTCAGACGGGGTGCTCAGTCGGGGTTCTGAGCCGCGCGGTACAGCTGCCTGACTCAGCCGCCGGCGAAAGGTGGGAGCGCGTCGACCAGGGCGCCCTGGCTCAGCGGCGTCCCCGGCTCGGCGCGCTCGCCGTCCAGGAGGAAGGTGCAGATCGACAGCACCCGCGCGAGCTCCGGGCGATCGGTGGAGACGGTGCGGACCAGGTCACGGATCGACCCGGCCTCGGCGGTCGCCGACGACTCGCCCGCCGCTGAACGCGCGGCGGCGAAGTACCTGATGGTGACTTCCGGCATCTGGTCGGCGCCTCACTAATCGGTTAAGTCTTCCGCTATTATGTCAGCTTGCTGTTATGCCCAGTGTGTCTCAGGCCCCCGGCAACGACGCCGTCGGGGCCTGACGTGCACGAGGACCGGATCGCATCCGCCGGATCCGATAATCAGCACAAGGAGACGGCGTGAGCACGTTGCTTCTGCTGACGAACGCGCTGCAGGCCTCCACCGAGGTCCTGCCCTCGCTCGCTTTGCTCCCGCACCAGATCCGGATCCTGCCGCCTGAGGTCGCCGCGCTTGTCGACGCGCCGGACGCGGACGCGGTCCTGCTCGACGCCCGCCGCGACCTGGTCGCCGTCCGGAGCGCCTCCCGGCTGATCCGGACGACCGGCATCGAGGTCCCGCTGATCCTGGTCGTCACCGAGGGCGGCCTGACCGCGGTCAACGCCGACTGGGGCGCGGACGACGTGCTGCTCGACACCGCCGGCCCGGCCGAGATCGAGGCCCGGCTGCGACTCGTCATCGGCCGCCTGGCCGCGACCCGCAATGTCGAGCCCGAGTCCACGCTGATCCGCAGCGGCGACGTCGTGATCGACGAGGCGTCGTACACGGCGAAGCTCAACGGCCGGGCGCTCGACCTGACGTACAAGGAATTCGAGCTGTTCAAGTTCCTCGCCCAGCACCCCGGCCGCGTCTTCACCCGCGAGCAGCTGCTGCAAGAGGTCTGGGGCTACGACTACTTCGGCGGCACCCGGACGGTCGACGTGCACGTACGACGCCTGCGCGCGAAGCTCGGCCCCGAGCACGAGTCGCTCATCGGCACCGTCCGCAACGTCGGCTACCGCTTCGTCGTACCGCCGGCACCCGCGACCCGCGAGCCGGCCGAAGCGAAGTCCTGAGCCCGGCTCAGAAGAAGAACTTCAGCAAGGTCACCGCGAGCGCGGCCGCCGTGAGCAGGGCCGCCATCCAGGACCCGACGCCCTGCCGGAACGCCGCCACGAACGTCCCGATCGTGATCGGGACCAGCATCACCAGCAGGGTGATCCCGGCGGCGTGAACGCCGACGTGCGACTGGGCCGTGAGCACGAGCCCCACCACGAATGCAAACGTCAACCCGAGCCAGCTGGTGGTCTGGACCGGCCCATCACCGCTGCGATGCCCGCGATGCGGCGAGCGACTGGCCCGCCGATGCGAGGTCGGAGCAACGTGCGCCATCGCTCACCTTCCGTAAAAGCCTGAGTACGCAAGGTATCAAAAGCTTTCGCGGAACGAAAAACCGTCGGGGTCCCGGCGTACTTCGGTGCGCCGGGACCCCTCCCGGGTCGAACGGCCGGCTTCAGGAGCCGATCGAGATGCGGTCGGTGGCGACCGGGGTGTACGGGTCGTGGGCGGTCAGGTAGTTGGCGAACGCGTCGATGTCGAGACCGCCGAACACCTTGTTCGTCGCGGTGGTGAAGGCCGGGAAGCCATCACCGCCGTCGGAGAGGAAGTTGTTCGTGACGATGCGGTACGACGTACCGTCCACCAGCGGCTGGCCGCCGATCTTGATCGAGCCGGCGACGATCTTCGAGCCCGCCGCGGCGGCCGGGTTCCAGGTGTAGGTGATGCCCGCGACCTGGAGCACCTTGTACTTCGGCGCGTCCGGACCGTTCACACCGGAGAACTGCTGCTCGAGGAGCGTCTTGATCTGCGCCCCGGTCATGTCCATCGAGACCAGGAAGTTGTTGAACGGCTGCACGGTGAACGCCTGCCCGAAGGTGACCTCACCGTTGTTCGACGCGAGATCCGCGCGGATGCCGCCAGGGTTCATGAACGCGGCGACCGGTGGCTTCCCGCCCGACACCGCGGACGGGTCGGCCAGCTGTGCGTCGGCGATCAGGTTGCCCAGTGGGGATTCGAGCGAGTCGTCGTTCGTCCGCACCACCGACGGGGTGGTGATGTGGCCGATGACCTTGCTCTCGATCGGGGCGACCAGCGTCTTGTACTTCGTGATCAGCTCAGCCGTCTTGCGGTCCTGCACCACGTCCTGGGTGACGATCTGGTTGTTCGCCAGCGTGTTCACCCGGTCGACGTCGCCGGTCGCGTTGTCGATGCTCAGCCGGACGTCGGTGACGAGCCGGCCGAAGGACGACGCGCTGGTGACGAGCCGCGGCTTGCCGGCCTTGTCCGCCAGGGAGCAGTTGTACGCCTGGTGGGTGTGGCCGGAGATGATCGCGTCGATCCGGGGGTCCAGGTTGGCGTTGATGTCCATGATCGGGCCGGAGATGCCCGGGCAGCTGTTGTACGCCTTCGGGTCGGCCGGGAACCCGCCCTCGTGCAGCAGCACGACGATCGACTTCACGCCCTTCTTCTCCAGCACCGGGACCAGCGCGTTCGCGGTCTCGACCTCGTCCTTGAAGGTCAGCCCGTCGACGCCGGACTTGGTCACGATGTTCGGCGTGTTCTCCAGCGTCATGCCGATGAAGCCGACCTTCTGGCCGTCCGCGAAGGTCTTGATCGTGTACGGCGCGAACAAGGTCTTCTGGGTGTTGGTGAAGAAAACGTTCGCCGAGAGGTACTTGAACTTGGCGCCGGTGAACGGGTGCTTCGCGTCCGGGCAGGAGTTCTGGTTGTTCTGCCCGTCGCCGTCCGGCAGGCAGCCGCCGGTCTGCATCCGGAGCAGCTCGTGCCAGCCCTCGTCGAACTCGTGGTTGCCCACCGATGCAACCTCGAGTCCCATCCCGTTCATCGCTTCGATCGTCGGCTCGTCGTGGAACGCGGCCGACAGCAGCGGCGAAGCGCCGATCAGGTCACCGGCGGCGACCGTGACCGAGTCCTGGCCCTTCGCCTTGGCGGCGGCTCGCAGGTCCTTGAGATACGTCGCGAGGTACGCCGCGCCGCCCGCCGGGATGCCGTTGATGTTGCCGCCCGACCCGGTGGCCGGCTCCAGGTTGCCGTGGAAGTCGTTGATCGCGAGCAACTGGATCTGGGTGTGCGTCGGCTTGGGCTTCTTCGCCTGTACGGCGGCCTGCGACTCCTGCCCCGTCGTACCGGCGGCCTGGCTCACGGATCCCCCCGCGGCCAAGGCGAGCACAGCGGCCGTCCCGGCGGCGAGCAGTCCGACCGCGCGCCGTCCCCCCAGCCGCGCTTTGTCTCGTCCTGTCAGGGCCATGTCTACTCCGTTGTCTTGGTTGGTGGGTGCGCTGAAGCTACCTGAGCAGCAAACCCTCTTTCCAGAACCTGAGAATGAACTCAGCTGAACTCTTTTACTGTGTTCCGGTGACCCTCGAAGCCGTTCCCTCACCGTTGCCCTCGGCCACCGCCGCCGCCGTCACCGAACTCGCCCGCGCGGCTGCACACAGCGACCGCGTCAATCCGCTGTCCGAACGCACGCTGCTGCACCTGGACGGCGAGCACCCCGACGACGTGCACGTGCTCGCGTACGAAGGCGATCCCGGCACGATCGAGGTCACCGGCCTGCAGAGCGCCCGCAACCTCGTCGGGTACGGCGCCCTGTCGCCCGACGGCTCTGCCGAACTCTTCGTCGGTCCGGACTTCCGCCGGCAGGGCTTCGGTACGGCGCTCCTCCGCATGCTGCTCGACCACGGCGGGACCCGTACGCGGGTCTGGGCCCACGGACGTCTACCCGGCTCCGACGAGCTGGCCCAGCGACTCGGCCTGGAGGTCACACGGGAGCTCTACTTCCTCCGGCGTACCAGGGCTTCACTCCCGGACCCGGTCTGGCCGGACGGGATCGCAGTACGCACGTTCGTCCCCGGACAGGACGATGCGGCCTGGCTAGCGGTCAATGCGGCGGCCTTTGCCGACCACCCCGAGCAGGGCAGCTGGACCGCCGCGGACCTTGCCGAGCGCTTGCAGCAGCCGTGGTTCTATCCCGATGGCTTCTTCCTGGCCGTCGATTCCGCCACTGATGCAGTCGCGGGCTTCCACTGGACGAAGGTCGAGGACGGCGTCGGCGAGGTCTATGTCGTAGGCGTCTCCCCCAGCCACCAAGGCAGCGGCCTGGGCAAGGCCCTGACCCTCCAAGGCCTGCAGTACCTCCAGACCGACCGCAACCTGGACACGATCGTCCTCTACGTAGACGGCACCAACACGGCAGCCCGAGCCCTCTACACCTCCCTCGGCTTCACCACAGCCGCCCTCGACGTCCAGTACGCCCCCGCCTGAGTCGACGTCTGCACCCTCCTGTGAACGACCTCACACCGAAGTCACCCGCTCACTTCGCGTCATAATCCCCCACCCCACCCGTCCCACCACCAACCAGGAGCCGTCCGAGCCTCTAACCCCCCAGCCGGGCGGCTCCTGGGCCCCACCCACTTATCCACAACTGCACCTTTTGACATCGAACCCAGCCCCACACCCCCGTTACGATCAGTCCGACTACGGAGGGCTGACACTCGTGACACACCGCAACAGGCCAATCCGCACACTCCTGGCCTGCCTAGCCACCACCACACTCCTAACCGCCTGCACCCAGGGCAGCCCAGAAGCCGGCCGCCCCAACACGGCCCCGCCGCCGTCGTCTGGCGGAACGAGCCACGAACCATCCCCGAGTGCGCAGCCCACCTCTTTCAACACGACCGGTCAGGAATCTCCATTCCCGACCGCGACTGCCGCACCGGATCGGCCGAGCACCGCCCAAGGCGTCACGCTCGCGGCGGCAGAGCAATTCGTTCGCTACTACAGCGACCTGATGAACTACGCCGCTGACACCGGCGACACGGCCGCTCTGCTGAGCGCCAGCGACCGGGGCTGCGGGAACTGCAAGGCCTACGCGGACTTCATCGCGAAATCCAATGCGGCAAATGGCCTGCTGTCCGGCGATTACCACGAGCACATCACCGACGTACCGGAGTTGAATCGGGGCAAGCCCGGATTTGCAGGCGGATCTGCCACCCTGAGTGTCGGCGCATACACAAGCAAAGAGACCAAGACCGACGCTCCATTGGTCAGCAAACCTTCGAAATACACTCGTGAATTCGCTCTGTCTACCCAGAGTGGAAATTGGGTGATGTACGAGATGAAGCAGACGAAGCAATGAAGGTGACAACGGGCATCGCAGCAGGACTCCTGTTCGCCTCGATAGCCACATCTGGGATCGCCTGGGCATCCACCGAGCTGTCTGAGCAAGACCCCGCCAAGCCAGGACCGGTGAAGGTCCATAAGAACAAGGACGGCATAACGACGGGGGCCACGAAGCGAACCGACGGCCGACTGACCGAAGGCAAACCTGGGAAGAAGACGAGTTCGAAGTCCAAACCGCCTGGCGCCGGGACCAGCACGCCCTCCGGGCCTCGCCGATCCAAGGACGAGCTGACGACGGCGATCTCGGACCGGGATGACATCAAGCTCAACATCGGCGTATGCGGTCGTCGGCAGCCCGACGGAACTGTGCCGGGCCCTTCCCGGTGCGGAATCATGACTCCTGATGATCTGAAGATTTCGCGGCGGCGTGTGCCGCGGGTGGTGACCCCGCGGCCTCAGGATGTCACCTGGGAACAGATTCGGTCCGAGGCGAAGGACGTGATGTTTCCGGGGCTTTCGGTGAAGGTGCAGCCTGACGGGCGGACGTTGGTGAATCTGGATACGATCGTTTACACCGAGGACAGCAAGGTTTCGACGACGGCCGTCACGTTGCTTGGTTTCCCGGTGGTGGTTGAGGCGACGCCGATCAGTTACACCTGGCACTTCGGGGATGGGAGTCCGGCGCTGACGACGAGTACGCCGGGGAAGGCGTACCCGTCGAAGGAGATCACGCACAAGTACATGAAGCGCGGCAGCGTCAGTCTCACGCTGACGACCAACTACGCCGCCCGCTTCAACGTCGCCGGCACCGGCTGGCAGTACGTCGACGGCACCGTCCCGATCACCGGGCCGGCCACCGCGCTTCTGGTCCGTGAGGCTGTGCCCGTTCTCGTCGATCCCGGGCGCTGAGGCGGGCGCGCTCGTCGGTACCTGTTCCCGGGTCGCGCAGTGGTGCCGGCAGGTGCCGTCGGCGTACCCGGCCGGGAACAGACAGCCGTTGGGCGAGTCCGCGGGAGGGGTTGGCCCCTGACGTTGCGGGTTGGCCCCTGGCATGCCGGGGGCCAACCGTCCAACTCAGAGGTTGACCCCTCAGATGGCCGCTGATGACGCGGGCTGGCCGGGGCGGTGGCGGCGGTGGCGGCGGTGGCGGTGGCGGCGGCGGCGGCGGTCCGGTTGCTAGCTAGTAGAGGACGGACCTCAGGTGGTTGGTCAGGTGGGTGTGGGCTTCGCGGACTTTGCCGGGGACGGTTAGGAGGTTGGCGTAGCCGTGGCATAGGGAGGGGTGGGTGATGTGGGTCAGGGGGTTGCCGGCGGCGGTTAGGGCGGTGGCGTAGTCGAGGCCTTCGTCGCGGAGGGGGTCGAAGCCGGCGGTGGTCAGGTAGGTGGGTGGGAGGCCGGTGAGGTCCTTGGCGCGGAGGGGGGAGACGATCGGGTCGGGGCGGATGGTGGGGTCGGGGGTGTAGTGGTCGCGGTACCAGATGATGTCGTTCTCGCTGAGGATGAAGCCCTCGGAGAACAGGTCTCGGCTGGGGCGGCGGGCTACCAGGTCGACGGACGGGTAGAGGAGCACCTGGAGGGCGGGGTGCGGGAGTCCGCGGCGTACCGTCTGCTGGGCGACGACGGCGGCCAGGTTGCCGCCGGCGCTGTCGCCGCCGATGGCGACGAGGGTTGGGTCGACGCCTAGGTCGTCGGCGTGTTCGACGGCCCAGGTGAAGGCGGCGATCGCATCCTCGGCGGCGGTGGGCGCGGGCGCCTCGGGGGCCAGGCGATAGTCGACGGACAGGACCCGGATCCCGGCGTCGGCCGCGATCGCCCGGCACAGACCGTCGTGGGTGTCGAGGTCGCCGACGACCCACCCACCGCCGTGAAGGAAGACCAGCAGACCGCGCCCCACCCCACCGAAACCAGAACCGGAGCGCGATCCCGAGCCGGAGCCAGAGCCAGAACCCGAGTCCGAACCCAAGCCCGAGCCGGACGCGCTGCCGTTGCGGGGGATGTAGAGGCGGGCGCCTAGTTGGCCGGCGGCGCCGCGGACGGTTAGGTCGGTTACTCGCTGTAGTTCGGCGGGGGTGCCGGGGATGAGTTTGCAGAGGTTGCGGAAGCGGGTGCGGGCGGTGGCCGCGTCGGTTTTGGTTGTGCGAGGCAACAGATTGTCGAGCCGCAGGAGCAGCTGCAGATCGGGGTCGAGGACGTTCCCGTCGATCTGGATCGGCGTCCCGGCGAGGCGGCGGCGGACGGCCGCGGGCAGCGCGTACAGCGGGGTCAGCGCGTTTGCTTGTACGGCGGTCACCGTGTCACGCAGTACCGAGTCCAGTCGTGGGTTCACAAGGAGTGACGCTAGCAACCGGAGCCGGTAGAAGCGGCCCCGCAGGCAACGAAAAGCTCACATCGGCCAACGCGCGGACGGCTACCCGCTGTTCACCAAAGGATGCGATGCTGGACGGCGTGGCTGGAGACTTGCTGGCATCCCACAACCGGGAGTACGACGTCGAACCGCCGTACGACATCAGTGCGGCCGGCGACCTTCCGGTGGATCGGTTCTCCGATCGGGAGCTGAGCTGGCTCGCGTTCAACCAGCGCGTCCTGGAGCTCGCCGAGAACGACGGGATCCCGCTGCTCGAGCGGGCCAAGTTCCTCGCCATCTTCGCCAGCAACCTGGACGAGTTCTACATGGTCCGGATCGCCGGTCTGAAGCGCCGCATCGCCGCCGGCGTCGCGGTGAAGGCGGCCAGCGGTCTGCTCCCCCGCGAGGTCCTCGACCGCAGCCTGGCCAGGAGCCGGGAGCTGATGGACCGGCAGGCCGAGTCGTGGCGCAAGTCCGTGCAGCCGGCGCTGGTCGAGCAGGGTATCGAGATCCTTCGCTGGGACGAGTTGGAGCACAGCGAGCGCGAGGACATGACCCGGTTCTTCCGGGACCGGGTGTTCCCCGTGCTGACGCCGCTGGCGGTCGACCCGTCGCACCCGTTCCCGTACATCTCCGGCCTGAGCCTCAACCTGGCCGTCGTCGTCCGCAACCCCGACACCGGCGGCGAGCACTTCGCCAGGGTCAAGGTGCCGCCGCTGCTGCCGCGGTTCGTGAAGGTCGCCGAGGGCCGGTTCGTCCCGCTCGAGGACGTCATCGCGACCCACCTGGGCCAGCTGTTCCCGGGTATGGAGGTCACCCAGCACCACACGTTCCGGGTGACTCGCAACGAGGACCTCGAGGTCGAGGAGGACGACGCGGAGAACCTGCTGGCAGCGCTCGAGAAGGAGCTGCTGCGCCGCCGGTTCGGTCCGCCCGTCCGGCTCGAGGTCGAGGAGTCGATCGACCCGCAGGTGAAGGCGCTGCTGCTGTCCGAGCTGGGTGTCACCGAGTCCGAGGTGTTCGAGCTCCCCGGCCCGCTGGACCTGCGCGGCCTGTTCACGATCGCCAGCCTGGACCGGGCCGAGCTGAAGTACCCCGGGTTCGTGCCGTCGACGCATCCGCACCTGGCGGAGGTGGAGACCTCCAACCCGGCCGACATGTTCCACGCGCTCAAGCAGCGCGACGTACTGGTCCACCATCCGTACGACTCGTTCTCCACCAGCGTTCAGCGCTTCATCGAGCAGGCGGCCGCCGATCCGCATGTGCTGGCGATCAAGCAGACGCTGTACCGGACCAGTGGTGACTCTCCGATCGTCGACGCGCTCATCGACGCGGCCGAGGCCGGCAAGCAGGTCCTGGTGCTGGTGGAGATCCAGGCGCGCTTCGACGAGCAGGCGAACATCAAGTGGGCCCGGCAGCTCGAGCACGCCGGCTGTCACGTCGTGTACGGCGTGATCGGCCTCAAGACGCACTGCAAGCTGTCGATGGTCGTTCGCGACGAGCCGGACGGCCTGCGTCGCTACGCTCACATCGGGACCGGCAACTACCACCCCAAGACCGCCCGGCTGTACGAGGACCTCGGCCTGCTCACCAGCGACAAGGTGGTCACCGAGGACGTCGCACTGCTCTTCAACCACCTGTCGGGCTTCGGCCGCAGCGCCGGCTACCGGCGGATCCTGGTCGCCCCCCAGTCGGTACGGCGGGGGCTCGTCGAGCGGATCGACCGCGAGGTGCAGCACCACCACGCCGGCCGCCCGGCCCGGATCCGGATCAAGGTGAACAGCCTGGTCGACGAGGCCCTGTGCGACGCGCTCTACCGGGCCTCACAGGCCGGCGTACCGGTCGACCTGTGGATCCGTGGCATCTGCACGCTGCGGCCCGGGGTGCCCGGTCTGTCGGAGAACATCCAGGTCCGCAGCATCCTGGGCCGGTTCCTCGAGCACAGCCGCGTGTTCCTGTTCGAGAACGGCGGTGAGCCGGAGGTGTGGATCGGCTCGGCCGACCTGATGCACCGCAACCTGGACCGGCGGGTCGAGGTGCTGGTCCAGCTGAGGGAGCCGGACCACGTCACCGAGCTGGGCGAGATGTTCGACCTGGCGTTGGACGACGGCACCGGTTCCTGGTGGCTGCAGGCTGACGACACCTGGCAGCCGCGGCTGAGCGGACCGGACGGTGAGCCGCTGCGGGACATGCAGGAGCGTCTGATCGCGACTCGCGGACGCCGCCGAACGGTTGAACCCATCAGCTAGTTCTTTAAGGTGAGTGCATGAGCAACCCGGCGACGGTCATCGCCGCGGGTGGTGTCGTCTGGCGAGAGCGCCGCGGCACCCGGCAGGTGCTGTTGGTGCACCGGCCCCGGTACGACGACTGGTCCCTCCCGAAAGGCAAGCTGACCGCGCACGAGCATGTGCTGCTCGGTGCGCGCCGCGAGATCGAGGAGGAGACCGGGCTTCAGGTCGTCCTCGGCCCGCCGCTCGGTGTGCAGCGGTACTCGATCCGCAAGAACGGCGGGACCGCGGAGAAGCTGGTGCACTACTGGTCCGCCGTACCGGTCAACGAAGGCGTCTTCGAGCCGAACGACGAAGTGGACGAGATCAGCTGGCTCCCGGTGGACAAGGCCCGCAACCAGCTCAGCTACCCCCGCGACGTGGACATCCTCGATGCGCTGGAGCACGCCGTGCCAGTGGTGGCCACTGTGGTGGTGGTCCGGCATGCGGAGGCGGTGAAACGGAAGGACTGGGACGGCAAGGACACGGTCCGCCCGCTCACCGGCACAGGTACGGCGGTTGCCGAGCGGCTGGTCGACGTACTGGCTGCTCTGGGCGCGAATCGCCTCATCAGCAGCGACGCGGAGCGGTGTGCTGCGACAGTCACGCCGTACGCCGCCTCCATCGAGCGGCATATCCACCTCTGGCCGGAGATCTCCGAGCGGGGGTACGACGCTGATCCGGACGGACTGCGCGGTCTGGCGGAGCGGGTGTGGCGGTCGGGCAAGGTGACCGTCGTCTGCTCGCACCGGCCGGTGCTGCCGGCTCTGTCGCGGGAGCTGGGCCTGAAGGTGGGCAAGTTCTCCACCGGGGCGTTCCTGGTCGCGCACCGGCTGGCCGACGGCCGCCTCGTCCACGAGCGCTTCGGCGCTCCCTGAGAATGCATTCTGGGCACTCTGCGACACGGCTCGGTGACGATCCAGGCACAGCCGACGGGGCGCCCGGGTGACACTGGAGCTGACGGGTATGTTCCTACCCGAGGAACCGGCGCCCCACCGGGTGCCGGTCTGAGGAGAGGTTCGGGGCGCACCATGACGATGATGCGAGAACTGACACTGATCGGGATCCGGATGGAATCGCCCAACCGGGCCCCGGTGATGATGCTGCGCGAGACCGAGGGCTACCGCTACCTGCCGATCTCGATCGGCTCGGTCGAGGCGACCGCCATCGCCTACGAGGAGCAGGGCCTGCGTCCGTCGCGGCCGCTCACCCATGACCTGATGCGCGACCTGATCGAGGCGTTCGGCGTGCACATCGAGGCCGTCGAGATCGTCGAACTGCGCGACGCGGTCTTCTACGCCGAACTCGTCCTGGCCAACGGAGCCCGGGTGTCGGCCAGACCGAGCGACTCGGTCGCGCTCGCCGTCCGCCTTGGTACGCCGATCCGCTGCACGGAACAGGTGCTTCGCGAAGCCGGCATCGCCACCCCCGAGGAAGAACAGGCCGAGCTCGAACGCTTCCGCCAGTTCCTCGACAGCGTCGCCCCGGAGGACTTCTCCAGCTGACATTCGCCTCCCCCGCCCACAGTGCGCTACCTTTCGATCGCGCACTGGTGGCAGGGGTGACCTCCGGGCGCCGTTCACCTGGGGGACTCAGACATGCGCAGAACAGTCGCCACCGCGACCGTCGCCGTACTCCTCGCCGCGTTCCAGACCACCGCAGCCCAGGCCGCGCCGGCGCCGCCGACCGATGTGCAGGTCAGTTGGTCCGATGCGGCGACCGGCCTCATGCGGGTGACGTGGACCGATGCCGGGGCCTCCGACAAGGTGCGCATCGAGTACCAGGACGGAACGGTTCCGACGGATTGGCTCCCCACCGCGGGCAACGACTTCAACCATCACTGGGCAGTGCAGTGGGGGAAGACCGCGCGGGTCGCCGTGGTGACGACCGACGCGACCGGCGACAGCGCGGCCGCGTACTCACCCTGGTTCGACACGAACATCCCCAAGCCTCCGACCGTGACTGCCGCGGTTCCGCAGGCGGACGGGTCACTGCGGCTCACCTGGACCAACTCGCCGGATCCGAAGGACAGCACGCCGGGCGATCCGCTGGACGTGCCGGTCGGCAAGGCCGGCGAGGTCGGCGTGAAGGTGTGGACCGAGCCCACCGACAAGCAGGAGTGGTTCCCGTACCCGCTCGGAACCACGACCGCGGTCGTGCCGCCGCGCCCACGTCCGCAGTCGACCCGGGTGATAGCGACGAACGAGTGGGGCGGGGCGTCACCCGACGAGGTCTACTACACGGACATGAAGTTCGCCCTGAGAGCCGGGCCGGCGTACGGCGTCTTCGGCAAGCCGATGACGATCTCCGGTATCGCGGGCGCGCTGCTCTGCGACAACCCGGGCAACTGCGGCGCCGGCCGGCTGTTCGGTGGCGCCGGGATCCCGATCACGATGCAGACCAGGGCGAACGCCGCCAAGCCCTGGGAGTACGCCGGGCGCTACACCTCGTTCGACCTGTACGGATTCGAGGCGCGACCGGTCGCGGTCGGCGGTCGCGAGTATCGCTTCTACGCCCCGGCCTGGAAGGGCTACTCGATGGTCACGGCGATGGCGATCTCGGGCGCGAAGTACATCCCCACCCTGGCGGACTTCGCAGTGGCCGGGTTCAACGTGCGGACCGCGCAGGTCGGGCAGATGGTGAAGCTGACCGTGGATGTGAAGCCGGGCGGCACCGTGAAGGGCGCCCTGCAGCGGTGGGACGGCAAGTACTGGCGCAGCGTGCTCACGGTGCCGGTTGTTAAAGGTAAGGCAACGATGTCCATCCGGGCCGCCGGGCGCGGAACGACCACGCAGTACCGTGTTGCCGTCCCTGGGATGACGTATTACGGGCTGCGGATCCAGACCACAGGCAGTCGAGCGTTCACCCTCGCAGTGCGCTGAGCGTTACCGGACCGTGAGCCGACAGCCGTTTACATCGACAGAGAGTGACGGCTCTTAACTCAGTTCACCTAATGGCTGCCTGTCGGCACGCCAGGCGTCGCACACGCTACCGGAACCGTTCACCGCTCGTTCACCGGCGACGGACCGGTCGGTCACCTGCTCTCCCTACCGTCTGTGGAAGTTCAGAAGTCTGATTCCCGCAGAAGGGCAACACTCTCGTGTCCGTCAATCGCCTGCTCCGCGTCGGCTCCGTCGCCGTGGCATCCCTCGGCGTTCTCGCTCTGAGCGCCTGTGGCAGTGACCCCGAGCCTGCCGGCTCGTCGAGCCCCGGTTCCTCGTCGTCGTCGTCCGCCGGTGCAGACTGCCCGCAGGGCACCCTGAATGCTGAGGGTTCCTCGGCGCAGAAGAACGCCATCGACGAGGTCATCAGCAAGTACAACGAGAAGTGCGCCGACGTCACGGTGAACTACAACCCGACCGGTTCCGGTGCGGGCATCAAGCAGTTCAACGCGAACCAGGTCGACTTCGCCGGCTCCGACTCGGCGCTGAAGCCCGACGAGATGACCGCCGCCACCAAGCGCTGCGCGGGCAACCCGGCCATCGACCTGCCGATGGTGATCGGCCCGGTCGCGATCGCGATCAACGTCGACGGCGTCGACAAGTTCGTCCTCGACGGCCCGACCGCCGCGAAGATCTTCCAGGGCACCATCAAGACCTGGAACGACCCGGCCATCGCCAAGCTGAACCCGGGCGTGACGTTCCCGTCGGCCCCGATCTCGGTCTTCTTCCGGTCCGACGAGTCCGGCACCACCGAGAACTTCACCAAGTACCTGCAGGCCGCCGGCGGTGGCGCCTGGACCGGCACGCCGGCCAAGAAGTGGACCGGCACCGGCGCCGGCAAGGAGAAGTCCGCGGGTGTCGCCGAGGGCGTCAAGAGCACCAAGAACTCGATCACCTACGTCGAGTGGTCGTACGCGGTCGACAACAAGCTGACCATCGCCCAGATCGACAACGGCTCGGGCACCCCGATCGAGCTCACCGCCGACTCCGCCGGTAAGGCCCTGGCCGCCGCGAAGCCGGCCGGCACCGGCTCCGACCTGGCTCTGAAGCTGGACTACGCGACCAAGGCCGCGGGTGCGTACCCGATCATCCTGGTCACCTACGAGATCGCTTGCACCAAGGGTCTCCCGGCCGAGAAGACCGCGCTGGTGAAGAGCTTCCTGAGCTACTTCTCCAGCAAGGACGGCCAGGCCTCGCTGACCGACCTGAACTACGCGCCACTCCCGGCCGAGATCCAGACCAAGGTCGACGCCGCCATCCAGGCAATCAGCTGATCTCGAAGCAGTACTGATGCGAGCCCCGGCCGGTCCGATGATCCATCGGAGGACGGCCGGGGCTCGCCTCGTCGGACCCAGACGTGACAGATCACGACCCAGGCGCTTGGAGCACCATCGATGAGTAGTCCAGACGGCACGGCACCGCCCGACCGGCCGGACGGCAAGGCCGCCGGACAGGAAGACCCCAAGATCGAGGACCTGGTCCACGAGGACGCGGGGCCGACCCCGCGGTTCGAGGACCTGGCCGAGGAGCACGCCGAGCACGAGGCGGAGCTCTCGGCCGAAGTGATGACCGAGTCCGGCCCCGAGGCCGCGGCCGCCACGGCCGCCGCCAACACCGCCGCCACCGCCCCAGAGCCCGGCAAGAAGATGGAGCTCGGCCCGGTCGGCCATCTCGGTGACCGCCTGTTCAGCGCCTTCGCCCGCGGCTCCGGCGGCCTGGTGGTCCTGATCGTCGCGTTCGTCGGCATCTTCCTGCTGGCGCTGGCGATTCCGGCGCTGGCCGACGACAAGAGCAGCTTCCTGTTCTCCCGGGTCTGGGAGCCGGGCGGCGACCAGCCCCGGTTCGGCATCGCGGCGATGTTCTACACCACCGTGATCAGCTCGATCATCGCGATGCTGATCGCGGTCCCGGTCGCGATCGGCGTCGCGCTCTTCATCACCTACTACGCGCCGAAGCGGCTGGCCCAGCCGGTGGCGTACGCCGTCGACCTGCTGGCGGCCGTGCCGTCGATCATCTACGGCCTGTGGGGCATCCTGTTCTTCGCCCCGATCCTGCTGCCGGTGATCAACGGCCTGTCGGACGCGCTCGGCTGGATCCCGCTGTTCGAGAAGCCGCCGGGCGACAACGTCGGCGTCGTCTTCACCGCGTCGGTGGTGCTGGCGATCATGATCCTGCCGGTGGTCACCGCGATCAGCCGCGAGATCTTCGCGCAGACACCGATCTCGCACCGCGAGGGCGCGCTGGCGCTCGGCGCGACCAAGTGGGAGATGATCCGGATGGCGGTCCTGCCGTACGGGCGTTCCGGCGTGGTCAGCGCCTCGATGCTCGGCCTCGGCCGCGCGCTCGGTGAGACCGTCGCCGTGCTCATCATCCTGTCGGTGCCGAACGGCAACGACCCGTGGAACTCGTCGATCTTCGCCGGCGGCGAGACGTTCGCGTCGAAGATCGCCAACAACGCCGCCGAGTTCGACTCGCCGGAGAAGACCGGCGCCTACATCGCGGCCGGCCTGGTCCTGTTCGTGGTCACGTTCCTGGTCAACTCCGCGGCCCGGATCATCGTCGACCGCAGCACCCCCGGCGCCAAGCGCCCCCGCCGCAACCGTCGCGCCGGGGCAGCCCAAGGAGCATCCGCATGACGATCACAGCCGAGAACAAGCCGGCGTACGACGGTCAGATGCTCGACCTGACCGGGAAGTCGGGCGCCCGGGCCTTCAAGAACACGCTGGCCACCACGCTGATCGTGCTGGCCTTCGTGGTCGCGATGATCCCACTGCTGTGGATCCTCGGAACCGTGATCAGCAAGGGCTACCACCTGCTCCTGAACGCGGACTGGTGGAGCCAGTCGCAGCGCGGCATCACCGTCCGGCGCCAAGGCGGCGGCGCGTACCACGCCATCATGGGCACGCTGATCATGTCCCTGATCACCGCGCTGATCGCGGTGCCGATCGCCGTCCTCGGCGCGGTCTACCTGGTCGAGTACGGCAAGGGCACCAGGACCGCCCGCGTGGTCAGCTTCATGATCGACATCCTCACCGGTGTCCCGTCGATCGTCGCCGCGCTGTTCATCTACGCGGTCTGGATCACGATCTTCGGCTTCAACCGGGTCGGTTTCGCGGTGTCGCTGTCGCTGGTGCTGCTGATGCTCCCGGTCGTACTGCGGTCCACCGAGGAGATGCTCAAACTCGTACCGGACGAGTTGCGCGAGGCGTCGTACGCGCTCGGGGTGCCGAAGTGGAAGACGATCATGAAGGTGGTCGTGCCGACCGCGTTCGGCGGCATCGTCACCGGCGTCATGCTCGGTCTCGCCCGCGTGATGGGTGAGACCGCGCCGCTGCTGATCCTGGTCGGCTACTCCAAGAACATCAACCTGAACCCGTTCGACGGGTTCATGGGCGCGCTGCCGACGATGATCAACCAGGACCGGACCGAGCTGGCGCTGCAGCCGGCCGCGGACCGGGTCTGGGCGGCCGCACTGACGCTGATCCTGCTTGTCCTTGTCCTCAACGTGCTGGCCCGGCTCGTCGCCCGGTTCAGCGCCATCAAGTCGAAATAGTCACGAGAGGTTCTGAGTCGATATGGCTAAGCGCATCGAGGTCAGCGGCCTCAACGTCTACTACGGCGATTTCAAGGCCGTCGAGGACGTGTCGATGACGGTCGAGCCCCGCTCGGTCACCGCGTTCATCGGCCCGTCCGGCTGCGGCAAGTCCACCTTCCTGCGGACCCTGAACCGGATGCACGAGGTGATCCCCGGCGCCCGGGTCGAGGGCAAGGTGCTGCTGGACCAGCAGGACCTGTACGGCTCCGGCGTCGACCCGGTCGCGGTCCGCCGGGTGGTCGGCATGGTGTTCCAGCGGCCGAACCCGTTCCCGACGATGTCGATCTTCGACAACGTCGCGTCGGGCCTGAAACTCAACGGCGTCAAGGATCGCAAGAAGCTGACCGAGGTGGTCGAGCGGTCCCTGCACGGCGCCAACCTGTGGAACGAGGTCAAGGACCGCCTCGACAAGCCCGGCGCGGGCCTGTCCGGCGGTCAGCAGCAGCGGCTGTGCATCGCCCGGGCGATCGCGGTCGAGCCGGAGGTGATCCTGATGGACGAGCCGTGCTCGGCCCTTGACCCGATCTCCACGCTGGCGATCGAGGACCTGATCGAGAAGCTGAAGGACCAGTTCACCGTCGTCATCGTCACGCACAACATGCAGCAGGCGGCGCGGGTCTCCGACCAGACCGCGTTCTTCAACCTGGCCGCGACCGGCAAGCCCGGCCGGCTGATCGAGATGGCCCCGACCAAGCAGATCTTCTCCAACCCGGCGGAGAAGGCCACCGAGGACTACATCACGGGTCGCTTCGGCTGATCCGCCGTACGACGGTTTGCGTGCGGTCGGGATCGCCGCCAGGGTCCTGACCGGGCGCGGGTTCACGAGGGGTCTCAGTCGGAGACGAGACCCTAGGGGTTCGCGGACCGGTGTGGGGACGTGACCACGAACCTGTGGAAAAGATAGCCTTCGGGGATTCCTCGACGTTCTCAGAAGGGAACCGCGGTGAGCACTCCGACGCCACCTCCCGGCGACGACCAGAACGACCAGAACCGGCCGCAGGACACTCCCGAGACCCCGGGTGAACAGCCGAGCCAGTACGGGCAGCCCGATCCGTACGGTCAGAGCCAGCCTGAGCAGCCGGGCCAGTACGGCCAGCCTGGGCAATACGGTCAGCAGCCTGGTCAGTACGGTCAGCAGCCCGGCCAGTATGGCCAGCCCCAGTACCCCGGCCAGCCGGGTCAGTACGGCCAGCAGCAGCCCGGCCAGTACGGCCAGCAGCAGCCGGGGTACGGCCAGCAGCCTGGCCAGTACGGGCAGCAGGGCTACGGCCAGCAAGGCGGTTACGGCCAGCAGCAACCGGGTGCGTACGGTCAGCAGCCCGGCCAGTACGGCGCGTACGGGCAGTCCGGCTACGGGTACGGCGCGGGGGCGCAGCCGCAGAGCAGCACCCCGCAGACGCTGGCGATCATCGGCATCGTCTGCCTGGTCATCTGTACGCCGGCCTCGATCGTTCTCGGGCTGATTGCCCAGGGCAAGTTCCGCGAGCAGGGCCGCTCGGACACGCTGGCCAAGGTCGCGTGGATCGGCGGCGCCGCGCTGACCGGCCTCGGCCTGCTGTTCTACATCATCGGTCTCGCGTCCAACTGACCAGTCTTGTCGCGGGGCCCGCGTGGCCCCGCGGCACCGTCGTCGCAGGTCAGTTCAGGTTGCGAGCGACGCCGTACACGACCAGCAGGGCGATGACGCCCTTGATCAGCCAGTCCGCCACCCGCGGGCTCATCGAGAGCCTGGGCAGGCGCACCAGCCGCAGCGACTCGAGTGACCAGGCAAGCACTTGGTAGCCGACGGCAACGCCGACGAGCGGGCCGAGCACCAGGATCACGGGGTTGAAGTGCCAGGCGGCGTCCAGATCGCCGCGGAGCAAGGCGGCCGCCATCCGGGTCGACCCGCAGAGCGGGCAGTTCAGACCGGTGGTGGCGTGCAGGATGCACGGGACCCCGAGCCGCTGGCCCGACAGTTGGTACAGCCCGGCCAGGGCGAACCCGCCGACACCGACCGCGGACAGGCCCCACACCCGGCGGTCCAACGACTGGACCGGACCGGCGGGCCGGAGTACGACGCTCTGCGAGACGCTCACCGCACAACGGTAACTCTCATCACGTGGGATCCGTTCACAGGTCTGAGCCGTCGGACCCGTAGCCTGCAACTCACTCCTCAGATTGCCATCAGTAGAAGGGATCGTCGTGAGCTCTCCGACGCCACCGCCGGGTTACGGCCCGCAGGACCCACAGCAGCCGGGTCAGTACGGCCAGCCGGGACAGCCTGGCCAGTACGGGCAGCCCGGCCAGCCGGGGCAGCAGCCTGGCCAGTACGGGCAGCAGCCCGGGTATGGCGGCCAGCAGCAGCCGGGGTACGGACAGCAGCCCGGATACGGCCAGCAGCCGGGATACGGGCAGCAGCCGGGTTATCCCCAGCAGCCAGGGCAGTACGGACAGCAGCCGGGTCAGTACGGGCAGCCTGGTCAGCCGTACGGGCAGCCTGGCTTCGGGCAGTACGGCGCGCCGGGCTTCGGCGGCGGGATCCCGGGCAACCTGGCGGCCTGGCCGAACCGGGTCGGCGCCTGGTTCGTCGATTCCCTGATCATCGGCGTGCCGAGCGGTATCGGCTCCGCGATCGCGGGCAACACCAACAACTCGGTGCTGGCGATCATCGGCCTCATCTTCTACCTGGCCGGCATCGGTCTCGCGATCTGGAACATCCTGATCCGCCAGGGCGGCAGCGGCCAGACCGTCGGCAAGCAGGTGCTCGGCCTGAAGCTCGTCGGCGCCGACACCGGCCAGCCGATCGGCGTGGGCAGGACGTTCCTCCGCCAGCTCACCCACATCCTCGACGGCCTGTCCTGCTACCTCGGCTACCTGTGGCCGTTGTGGGACGAGAAGCGGCAGACCTTCGCCGACAAGATCAACAACACCTACGTCATCAAGCTCTGACCTGACGACCTCCGGACGCCGTGGCCCGATCGGGCCGCGGCGTTCGTCGTTCCGCCGGTGTCCGCGATACTCGTGTCAGGCAACCAGAGAGGACCCCTCGTGAGCACCCCTGGATCCGGACCGTACGGCGGTCAATATCCCCCTGGCCGGCCGGCCCAGTTCCCACCGCAGGGCTACAACCCTTACGGGCAAGGCAATCCGGGCGGCGGGTACGGGTACGGGTACGCACCGCCCGGACGGCTGGCGGACTGGCCGAGCCGGGTCGGAGCATCGCTGCTCGACTCGCTGATCATGGCGATCCCCGCAATCGCGGGCGTGCTGGCCGCACTGGTCATCGACGGCAACAAGGAAGAGCTGGGCGCCGGCGGCGGGATCGCGATGATCGGCGGGTTCGTGGTGGCGTTCGGCATCTGGGTGTGGAATCGCATCGTCCAGCAGGGCCGCACCGGCCAGTCGTTCGGCAAGAAGGTGGCCGGACTGCGGATCGTGGACGCGCACACCGGCCAGCTGATCGGCATGGGCAAGAACCTCGGTCGCGAGGTCTGCGCCCAGATCTTCAATCAGCTCTGCGTCCTGAACGTCCTCTGGCCACTCTGGGACGACAAGCAACAGACCTGGCACGACAAGGTCGTCAGCGACATCGTCATCAAGAGTTGAACGTCAGTGGGAGCGTAAGAGGCCCGCGCAGGTGACTGCCCACAGGACGCTGGTGAAGGTGCCGATGATGAAGCGCTCGGCGACGGCCTGCGGGGTGACCGAGGCGGGCTGGTCGGGGCTGCGGAGCTCGGGGTACCGGGCCAGGCCTTTGATCGCCAGCACGACTGCGATGCCTTCCGGCCAGCCGGACACCAGTGACGCGTAGATCGCGGCCCGCTCGAGCGATCCGATCAGCGCGCCGCCGCGCAGTACCTCACCGGCCTTCTGGGTCGACTGGGCCCGGGTGTTGTTCCGGTCGACCAGCGCCAGCACGGAGGTCGTCAGCGGCCCGCCACCGGTCACCGCCAAGCCTCCTGCCAGCAGGAGCAGCACGTTCCACCAGCGCTCGGCCCAATCTGCCACTCCGTGGCCCGCAAGAAGCAGAACACCGACGGCGGCAAGACAGGCCAGCATCACGCCGCTGATCGCGATCTCGAAGTTGGAGCCGGACCTGGGCACCCAGGCGAGCACGGCGAGGACGAGCCCGGCAGCGGTCAACGACAGGATCAGCGCCGTCACGCAGCGACCTCGGGGGCGAGGAGGTCCGCGGCCAGCACCCGTCCGCGCTGTTCCTCGGCGAATCCCGCCGCCTGCGCGCGTTGCGTCACCGCCGACTGGCTGATCCCCAGTTTCACGCCGATCTCCCGCCTGGTGAGTCCTTCGGCCAACAGGTCCGCCACCGCCCAGCCACGCTCGCTGCGGCGCCGCAGTACCGACGCCATCAGCCACAGCACCGTCTCCACCTGCTCCGCGATCCGCGAATCCGCGCCGACCACGTTCACATGATGCGGGCTCGACTTGGCCCGCGTCACCGCCTCCCGGGCGAACACGAAGGCGTCGCCGCTGCCGGCCCGGGTGCTGCGGGGCAATGGCTGGGCGACCTCGCCGATGCCGAGGCCGACGTACCAGGAGTCGGCGCGGAGCAGCTCGACGATCACGTCGACGGTCGGCCGGGCCTCGGCGAGCACGCCCTGCACCTCGTCGCCGGCGGTCCGCTCGAACTTCCGCAGCAAGCCGGTCCGTCGCGGCCGGCGGTTCAGGGAGTTCAGCAGCTCGGGTACGAGATCGCTCGTGCTTCGGCTGCCACGCTGATCTACCGTGAGAACGAAGACCATCGCCCTGCACCTCCTTCTGAACGGCTTAAGGCTACAGTCTTATTCACGTAGAGTGAAGGACAAAACCTGAATCGCTTCAGCCGATCACTCCGGGTGACCAGCCCGCCGGCCGCCGATTCCTCCATTCTCCGCTGGATTCGGGCGGCTCGGCGGTTCTACGCCAGTCGCGAACTCACGGTGCGTCAGCGACGACCTCAGTCGGCGAGCGGCAGATACAGCTTGCCGTCGTGGGAGCGGAAGGTCTCCGACATCTCGGTCAGACCGGCCTCGATGGCCTCGGCGGAGTCGAGGCCGTGCTCCTCGGCGTACGCGCGGATGTCGGCGGTGATCCGCATCGAGCAGAACTTCGGCCCGCACATCGAGCAGAAGTGCGCGGTCTTCGCGGGCTCGGCCGGCAGCGTCTCGTCGTGGAAGGACCGGGCCGTGTCCGGATCCAGCGAGAGGTTGAACTGATCCTCCCAGCGGAACTCGAACCTTGCCTTGGACAACGTGTCGTCCCAGGCCTGCGCACCCGGATGCCCCTTGGCCAGATCCGCCGCGTGGGCAGCGATCTTGTACGTGATCACGCCCGTCTTCACGTCGTCACGATCCGGCAGCCCGAGGTGTTCCTTGGGCGTGACGTAGCAGAGCATCGCCGTACCCAGCCAGCCGATCTGCGCGGCGCCGATCGCCGACGTGATGTGGTCGTACGCCGGCGCCACATCGGTTGCCAACGGCCCCAATGTGTAGAAAGGCGCCTCCCCGCACAGCTCTTCCTCGAGCTGTACGTTCTCCGCGATCTTGTTCATCGGCACGTGGCCCGGGCCCTCGATCATCACCTGGACGTCGTGTTCCCACGCGATCCGGGTCAGCTCCCCCAGCGTCCGCAGCTCGGCGAACTGGGCCTCGTCGTTCGCGTCCGCGATACACCCCGGCCGGAGTCCGTCGCCCAGCGAGAACGTCACGTCGTACGCGCGAAGGATCTCGCAGAGCTCGGCGAAATGCGTGTACAGGAAGGACTCCTGGTGGTGCGCCAGGCACCAGGCCGCCATGATCGAGCCGCCCCGCGACACGATCCCGGTGATCCGCCGCGCGGTCAGCGGCACGTACCGCAGCAGCACGCCGGCGTGCACGGTCATGTAGTCCACACCCTGCTCGCACTGCTCGATCACCGTGTCGCGGTACACCTCCCACGACAGCTCGGCCGGATCGCCCTTCACCTTCTCCAGCGCCTGGTACAGCGGCACCGTCCCGATCGGCACGGGTGAGTTCCGCAGGATCCACTCCCGCGTCTCGTGGATGTTCTTCCCGGTGGACAGGTCCATCACCGTGTCCGCGCCCCAACGGGTCGCCCAGACCAGCTTCTCGACCTCTTCCTCGACCGAGCTGCTGACGGCGGAGTTGCCGATGTTCGCGTTCACCTTCACCAGGAACTTCTTGCCGATGATCATCGGCTCGCTCTCGGGGTGCCGCCGGTTCGCGGGGATCACCGCGCGCCCGCGAGCCACCTCGGCCCGGACGAACTCCGGATCGAGTCCCTCCCGAACAGCGACGTACCTCATCTCCTCGGTGATCGTCCCGGCCCGCGCATGCCCGAGCTGGGTCAGTCCCGGGCGCCCGGCGATCCAGTCCCGCCGCAACGCGGGCAGACCGGCCTGTACGTCGATCCCTGCCGACGCGTCGGTGTACGGACCGGAGGTGTCGTACAGGTCGAAGTGCTCGCCGTTGGTGAGGTGGACGCGACGAGTTGGTACGCCGAGCTCGCCGCGATAGATCTTCTCCGATCCGGAGATCGGGCCCGTGGTGACGGCCGGACGGATCGTGCTGACATTCACCATGCTGGTGCTCCCTACGCCGGAATTACCCGGACAGGTTCGGCGGTCGGCGGCGCCGGCCAGGTGCGATTCCTGGATCCAGCCGCCCTCTCAGCCCACTACGGTGCGAGCTCCCGCGATCTCAAGTTGTCACCGCCAACCATAGGCCATGGTTGGTACGAGCCCTGTAGCGTCTAGGGATGCGAGACCTCGTGTACCCGCCCGTCATCGCCTTCGCGCGGACCGCGTTCAAGGTGCTGGACCTGAAGCTCCGCATCACCGGGGCGGAGAATGTCCCCCGGACCGGCGGTGCGCTGATCGCCCTCAACCACATCAGCTACGTGGACTTCATCCTCGGCGGGTACGGCGCTCTGCCGAGCAAGCGACTGGTCCGCTTCATGGCCAAGGAGGTGCTGTTCCGCAACCGGTACTCCGGTCCGTTGATGCGCGGGATGCACCACATCCCGGTCGACCGGGACGCGGGTGCGGCGTCGTACCAGCAGGCGCTGGAGCACCTGGCCGCGGGCGAGGTGGTCGGCGTCTTCCCGGAGGCGACGATCAGCCGGTCGTTCGAGCTCAAGGAGTTCAAGTCCGGCACGGTCAGGATGGCGGCGGAGGCCGGCGTACCGGTGATTCCGATGATCCTGTGGGGCACGCAGCGGATGCTGACCAAGGATCATCCGCGGGACTTCTCCCGGCACCGTCCGATCTCGATCAGCATCGGTGCGCCGATCACGGTGACGCGCGACGACGACGCGAGCGAGGCGACCGCACAGCTGCGGTCCACGATGGCCGGGATGCTCGACGAGACCGTCCGCGGCTATCCCGAGCAGCCTGCCGGCGCCTGGTGGCTGCCGGCCGCGTACGGCGGTAGCGCGCCGACACCGGCCGAAGCCGAGCGGCTGGACCGCGAGGAGCTCGCCCGCCGCGCCGCCCGCCGTGAGTAAGGCCTGTGTCAGTAAAGCCCTGCGTCCGTAAGCCCAGTGTCAGTAAGGCGGACAGGACCTTGACCCTCGGGGCGGAACGAGGGTACGAAGGCTGTCGTTGACGGAACAGGAACCTGGGGGGTCCCTGTGCGGCGGGCCGGCGTCGACAGGCCCGCGGACACGAGCGGGCGGGGAAGGTTTTGTTCGATTCACCGGAAGAGCTGCATCTGTTCGACCCGGGGGCGATGACTCCGGCACCGCACGTGGCCGAGCACATCCCGGACGCCGGCGCGTTCTTCGTCGACTGGGCGACCCGTGGGTTGAGCACGGACCGTGCCCGTGAGATCGAGTCCGCGGTGAACGGCCGGCGCAACCAGAACGGCTGGTTCCCGCTGGAGACGCTGGACAGCATCGGCAGCAGGGGCTTCTGGCGCGGTCCCCTGACCTACCTGGCCCGGATGACGGCCGACGACCCGAGGATCGTGCAGGAGTGGGCCTCGGACGGCCTCGGCGACGAGCAGGCGGGCCGCATCCAGGCCACGGTGGACCATCTGCTCCACCAGCAGGGCCACGCGGCCGCAGCGACGTGGGCGGTCGCCGTACGGCCGCGGACGTACCTCGACGCCGAGGTGCTGGGCGACCGGCTGCTGGCCGCATGGGAGTACAACCTCGGCTCGATCCGCGCCAAGGACGTGGCGAAAGCGGTACGCCGCTGGAACCGTTGAGGACCGTACGACGGGCAGCCGCCAGACCGCCCGTCGTACCTCTCAGCGCTAGTGGAACTGCGGGATGATCAGGTACAGCCCGTAGAACACGGCGGCCAGGCAGGCCGCGAAGCAGAGCGCGGCCACGCCGGTGTCCGCGACGGACGGCTGCCGCTTCTCGTCGATCGCGACCGCGCGCCGCGCCATCGCGCTCACACCAAGGGCGAACAGCACCGCCAGGCCGACTCCGAAGAGCAGGCTGACCAGTGCGACCTGACCGAGTGAACCCCAGTCGATGTGCATCGCCGTACTCCTCTCAGGCCGCCGCGGCCGTGGTGACGGACGCGGTGGAGCTCGGGTACTCGTTCACGTTCTCCGACGTCACCGGCTTGCGCCGGGACGCGGCGTAGATACCGCCGCCGGCCACGACGGCGAGGATCGCGATGATCACCACACCGATGGTGCCGGAGTCGGCCACCCGGCCGGCCAGTGCACCGACGATCGCGGCGGCCGGCAGGGTGAGCAGCCAGGCGACGGCCATCCGGCCTGCCACCGTCCAGCGCACCTCGGCCAGCCGCTTGCCGAGGCCGGCGCCGAGGATGCTGCCGGAGCAGACCTGCGTGGTGGACAGCGGGAAGCCCAGGTGGGACGAGGCCAGCAGGACCGCGGTCGAGCTGGTCTCGGCCGAGAAGCCCTGCGGCGACTCGATCTCGGTCAGGCCCTTGCCCATCGTCCGGATGATCCGCCAGCCGCCCAGGTACGTGCCGGCGGCGATCGCCAGACCGGCGGACAGGATGACCCAGACCGGCGGCTTCGAGCCCGGGGCGAGGCTGCCGGAGGTGATCAGCACCAGCGTGATTACACCCATCGTCTTCTGCGCGTCACCGGTGCCGTGGGCGAGCGAGACCAGCGAGGCGGAGGCGACCTGGCCGGCCCGGAAGCCCTCGTTGACCGACTTCTGCCGGGCCCGCTGGGTGATCTTGTAGGCCAGGAACGTGCCGAGCAGCGCGACCACACCGGCCACGATCGGCGCGGCGACGGCCGGGATGATGATCTTCTGCACGACGGTGCCGAAATGTACGGCGCTGCTCCCGGACGCGATCCAGGTGGCTCCGATCAGGCCGCCGAACAGTGCGTGCGACGACGAGCTCGGCAGGCCGACGTACCAGGTCATCAGGTTCCACAGCACCGCGCCGATCAGGCCGCCGAAGATCACCGGCACCGTCACCTTGGCGTCGTCGACGATCCCACTGGAGATCGTCTTGGCGACCTCGGTGGAGATGAACGCGCCGACCAGGTTCAGCACGGCCGAGACGGCCACCGCGACCTTCGGTTTCAGCGCGCCGGTGGCGATCGACGTCGCCATCGCGTTGGCGGTGTCGTGGAACCCGTTGGTGAAGTCGAACACCAACGCGGTGATGATCACCACGACGACGAGGAACGACAGATCCATCCCGATCACTTCCCTAGGCGGACGATCAGCAGCGTCGATCGACCGTAGGCCCGGTGAGTGAATTTGAAATGAACCAACCCTGGGAACTTACTCCAGGATCAGATGTGCCAGTCCGTAGACGGCTGCCGCGACGATTCCGGCGGCCGGAATGGTCAGGATCCAGGCGGTGACGATGCCCTTGGCGACGCCCCAGCGGACCGCGGACAGCCGCTTGGTCGCGCCGGCGCCCATCACCGCGGAGGTGATCGTGTGGGTCGTCGAGACCGGCGCGTGCAGGCCGATCGCCATCACGTAGAGGACCGCCGCCGACACCGCCTCGGAGGCGAATCCGCGGGCCGGGTCGAGGTGGATGATCCGGCGGCCCAGCGTCCGCATGATCCGCCAGCCGCCGGAGTACGTGCCGAGCGAGATCGCGGTCGCGGCGGAGATCTTGACCCACAGCGGGATGCCGTCCTGCTGCTGGGCGTGCCCGGTGGTGACGAGTGCCAGGAAGATCACGCCCATCGTCTTCTGCGCGTCCTGCAGTCCGTGGCCGAGCGCCATCGCGGCGGCAGACAGCGACTGCGCCATCCGGAAACCGCGCGTCGTCTTGCCGGGATTGCGGTGCCGGAACAGCCACAGGATGGCCACCATCAGCAGGAACGCGCCGAGGAAGCCGACCGCCGGCGACAGCACCATCGGAATGACGACCTTGTCGACGATGCCGGACCACAGCACGGTGCTCGCCGAAGCAAGGCCGGCGCCGACGAGTCCGCCGATCAGCGCGTGGGTGGAGGAGCTGGGCAGGCCGAAGTACCAGGTGATCAGGTTCCAGGTGATGGCACCGATCAGCGCCGCGATCACGACCACCAGGCCGTGTTTCCCGGACGGCGTGTTGATGATGCCCTTGCCGACCGTCTCGGCGACCTCGGTGCCGGCCAGCGCGCCGAGGAAGTTGCACGCCGCTGCCATCGCCAGCGCCACCCGCGGGGTGAGCGCCCGGGTGGAGACCGAGGTCGCGATCGCGTTGGCGGCGTCGTGGAAGCCGTTGGTGTAGTCGAAGGCCAGCGCGATGACGACGACGGCGATGACGAGCGTGAGCTCCACGCTCAGCCCTCCTTGACGGCGATCTGCTCGACCGTGTTGGCCACGTGCTCGAAGGCGTCGATCGCGGCCTCCAGCAGGTCGACCACGGTCTTCAGTTTCATCACCGTCAGCGCGTCGTACTCGCCGCTGAACAGCTTGGCGATCAGCCGCCGGTGGACAGCGTCACCGGTGTTCTCCAGGCGGTTGATCTCGATCCAGTACTCCGCGAGGTCCTTCATGGTCCGCAGCCTGGGCATCGTCTCGGCGGTCAACTGCGCCATCCGCTGGAGTACTTCGATCTGCTCGGCGATCTCCTCCGGCAGCTTCTCCAGGTTGAAGAGGTGGACGGTGTCGACCGCCTCCTCCATGAAATCCATCACGTCGTCCAGATCGGAGGCCAGCCGGTAGATGTCCTCGCGGTCGAACGGGGTGACGAACGTCGAGTTCACCCGGCGGATGATCGAGTGGGTGGTCTCGTCGGCCGCGTGTTCCGCGTCCTTCATCTGGGCGGCGATCTGATGGCTCGCGGACAGCCCGGTGCCCGCCGTGCTGCCGAGCAATTCGGCCAGGATCCGGGATCCGTCCACGAGGTGGTTGGCGGACTCGGTGAAAAGGTCGTAGAACGTCGGGTCGTTCGGACGCAGACGTAACGGCACTTCAAGCTCCGGGTGAACGAGGGACAAACCGTGAACATGCTAGGGGGAACATGCGGTTGATGCGGCATCCGCCCGGGGCAACGTATCGCGTTGTGATGAACTGGGCAGTGGAGGGTTACACAGTCGGTAACCGACCGGTTTCAGCGCGTTATCACGGCATACAGATCGAAGAGCCCGACGACCAGGACCAGACCAGCTGCGACCCGCAGTACGTTCTGGTGGCCGAGGAAGTGGGTCGCGCCGCCCGCGGTCCGGCGGTACACGGCGCTGACGGCGGTCCAGCAGCCCAAGGAGAGCACCAGAACGACGATCCCGAGCCCGGTACGGACGTCCGACGAACCATGGCCGGAGGCAACCAGCAGGGTGCCGTTGGCGATCAGGCCGAGCGCGGTACGCCGCCACGCGAGCAGCGTCCGCTCGGGCTGCCGGCCGGGATCCGGTGTGCTCATCGCCACACTGAGAACAGCAGGCCGATCAGGCCGACGACGGCGATGGTTGCTCCCAGCATCAAGGGCAGCCGGGTGACCGGCAGCGCGCCGCCGCGGCGGATCGCGGTCAGGTTCTGCTGCCAGCGGCGGAAGGCGCCGGCCGTCGTGACGATGCCGGCGCACACCAGAATCAGGCCGATGATCCGGGCCGGCCACCGGTCCGGGCCGAGGTCGAGGAACTGGACCGCCGACAGGCCCCCGGCGTAGCAGGCGAGCGAAGTACGCAGGTAGGCGAGGTAGGTGCGCTCGTTCGCGAGAGTGAAGCGGTAGTCGGGCTCCTCCTCGGTCATCCGCAAGTCACCAGGCCGTGGTCCTGTTTCAGCGTCAGCACACGCCGCACGCTACTCGCCAGCTGCGCGGCGAACGATTTGTCCTCCTGCGCCTTGGCCACGAGCGCGTCCACCATCGTCGCGGTCAGCCCGGCCTTGGCGTTGATCACGATGTCGCCGCCGGCCGCCACGAAACGCGTCGCGCGGGCGCCCGCCGGAACCGATGCGACCTCGGCGGCCGCGCCGACATCGTCGGTGATCACCACGCCGCGCCAGCCCAGGTCACCGCGGACCATCCCCTGGATCACGGTCGGCGAGAAGACCGCGCGGTTCTTCGGATCGATCTTGGTGTAGGTGACGGTCGAGATCATCACCATCGAGGTACCGGCCTTGATCCCGTCGGCGAACGGCTGCAGGTCGGCGTCACCGCGGACCGTGACGTTGTCGACCACACCGGCCGAGAAGTCGGTGTTGCCGCGCACCCGGCCGAGCCCCGGGAAGTGCTTGACCGAGGTCGCTACTCCGGCCTTGCGCATCCCCTGCACGAAGGCCTGTACGCCGCGACTGGCATCCTCGGGCGTGTCGCCGTACTCGCGGTTCAACTGGCCGATCGGCGCATTCTGCGACTTCAACGAGCTGGGCACGACGTCCGCGACCGGTGCGAGGTCGACGCTGACGCCGGCCTGCTTGAGCTGACTGCCCCACAGCTGGGCCTGGTCGGTGAGCTTGGAGCTGGACCAGGTGCCCTGGACGGTAGCCGGGGGGATGCGGTCGAAGCCTGCGCCCTTGAGACGCTGGATCTGGCCGCCCTCTTGGTCCGCGGCGATCAGCGGGCGTACGCCGTTAACTGTGGCGGCGGTATTCACCGCAGCCATCGCCGAGCGAGTGTGTGCGACGCTGCCGCTGCTGCCCATCAGGAAAACGCTGCCGGACTTCTGCTGCTGTACAACGGCCTTCTGGGCGGATGACATTCCGCTTGCGTTGATGCCGGTCATGATGAGCTGGGCGGCCTGCTCGCGCAGGGTGAGCGACTTCAGCTTCTGGTCGATGCAGCTCGGCGCGTCAGTGGGCGTCTCGGGTGGGGGCTCGGTCGCCTGGCTGCTGGGCTCCTGGCTGGGCTGCTCGGTCGGTTGCTCGGTCGGCTCGATCGGCACCGAGGAGGACGGCACGGTGCTGGGACCTGCGTTCGGTGGGGAGTTGCTGTCGCCGCAGCCGGCAACCGCGAGGGCAGTCAGCGCGATCAGCGCGACCGGTCGCCACATCTCAGTTTCGCTCCCACGCCGCGCGGTCGACCGTGTCCCCGGAATGCCGGGCCAGTGTCGCGCACACGTCGTACAGCTGCTCGACCTGCTCCGCGGTCAGGGCGTCGAAGATCGACTTGCGGACCTCCTCGACGTGCCCGGGAGCCGTGTCGACCAGCTTCTGCCGGCCGAGCTCGGTGAGGATCGCGACCTGGCCGCGGCGGTCGGACTCGATGCCCTCGCGCTTGACCCAGCCGTTCTGCTCGAGCCGGTTGACCGCGTGCGAGAGCCTGCTGCGCGAGCCTTGCGTCGCGACCGCGAGCTCACTCATCCGCAGCCGGTTGCCCGGCGCCTCGGACAGCCGGACCAGAATCTCGTAGTAGGTGTGGGGGATTCCGGCGTCGCGCTGCAGCTGTTGCTCGATCCGGCTACTGACTACTCGTTGCGCCGCGATGTACGCGCGCCAGGCCTGTGCTTCTCGTTGGTCCAGCCACCGGGTCTCCGCCATCCCCGCAGCGTACTGGTTCGCCGATGCGGATCAGCAGTACGGCGACGGCACAAACCAGCATGCCCGCGACAGCGAGTGCGCCGATCGTCTCGTGGAACAGCAGGAACGCGAACACCATCGTGGTCGGCGGGACCAGATAGAGCAGCGAGCTGATCCTGGTGGCGCCGGAGAGTTTGAGGTTGACGAGGTACAGACCCCAGCCGCCACCGGTCGCGAGTAGTACGAGCCAGAGCACCGCGCCGTAGAAGCCGGGCTGGTCAGGCACTGTCAGCTTGTTGGTCGACGCGGCCAGTGAAGTGAAGAGGACTGCCGACACCAGACTCTGCACGGCCAGTGCATCCAGCGAACTCGTGCTCGGCTTGCGGTGGCGCTCAAGACAGGTGCCTGCCACGAGACCGAGGAGGCCGCCTACCGGTAGCAGGAACAGCAGCGGCGAACCAACGCCTGCTCCGATGTCGTCAGCGACGACCAGACTTACGCCGGCCAGGCCGAGTACCAGTCCCAGCCACTGGCGTTGGCTGACGCGTTCACCCAGCAGCGGCCCGGCGACGGTCGCGATCAGCAGCGGCTGCAGCGAGCCGATGAGCGCGGTGGCTCCGGCCGTGATCCCGTGGTCGATGCCGGTGAAGATCAGGCCCAGGTAGACGAACTGGGTGAGGAACGCCATCCCGATCTGCGTGGCGAGATCCCGGCCGGAAATCTGCGGCCGCCTGATCGCCAGGATCACGACGGCGATCGCGCCCGCGACCAGGAACCGCCAGCCGAGCAGATCGAACGCGGTCGTGTACTGCGTACCCCACCGGGCGCCGATGAAGCCGCAGCTCCAGAACACGACGAACCCGGCTCCGGCCGCCAATGCGAGCGCCTTGGATGTGGTCATGACACGACGGTAACCACACCGGTCGGTATACTGTCAGTATGCTCGACCAGCAGGTGAGACTGATCGTGGACCGGCAGGTGCGTGCGGCGCCTCGATTGACCCCGGCCGGCGAGCGCATCCTCGCGGCCGCGTCGACGCTGTTCTACGAGCAGGGGATCCGGACGGTCGGCGTCGATGCGATAGCTGCGGCGGCGGACGTGACCAAGAAGACGCTGTACGACCGGTTCGGGTCGAAGGACCGGCTGATCGCGGCGTACCTCGAGGAACGGGACCGCGCCTGGCACCTGTTCCTCGACGAGCAGCTCGCGACGCGGCAGCCGGCGACGCCGGAGGACGTGATCCTGGCGTTGTTCGGCGCGCTGACGGACTGGCTCGCCGGGTCGCGCAACGGGTGCGGATTCATCAACGCGAGCGTGGAGCTGGCGGCGCCGGACCATCCGGCGATGCCGGTGATCGTCGGCCAGAAGCGATGGATGCGGTCCGAGTTCGAGGCACAGGCACGCGCGGCCGGTCTCGCGGACTCGGGCGAGCTGGCTGATCGTCTGTTGTTGCTCCACGAGGGAGCACTGGTCAGCTATCGAGTCGCGGCGATGACCGAGGCACCCGAGGTGGCCGCACGAGCGGCGGCCGATCTGCTGGCCGTGTGGCCCCGGGTCTAGGCGCTGTTGCTGCGCTTGGTGAGCGTGGGTCCGACGGGCAGCACACGACCCTGGCGACGTACCCGAGACCAGCCAACTGCTCGGTCATCACGACCGAGCGACCCGCCCACCGCCCTCGTCCGGCGCCTCCTTGTCGTACGCCGCTTCGTCGTAGGCCGCCTCGTCGTACGCCGCTTCGTCGTACGCCGTCAGCCCGTGTGCCTCCTCGTTGGCTGCTTCCTCGCGGGAGGCGATGATCGCGGCGCGGCGGGCCAGGCGGTGACTGCGGCGGATGCCGGCCTCGCGCAACCGCCGCCGGTCCTCGTCCGTCACCGGCACGACCTGCGGCACCTCGCGCGGTTTCCCCTCCTCGTCGACCGCCACGAACACCAGGTACGCCGATGCCACATGCATCTGCGGACCGACCGCATCCCACCGATCGGCAGTGATCCGTACGCCGACCTCCATCGAACTGCGGCCGGTCCAGTTCACCTGCGCGCTGAAATGGACCACGTCACCGACCCGCACCGGCACGAGGAACACCATCTCGTCCATCGACGCCGTGACGGCGGGCCCACCGGAATGCCGCGCCGCGACCACACCCGCGACCGAGTCGACCAGCGTCATGATCACGCCGCCGTGCACGGTCCCGAGCAGGTTGGTCTCGTTCTGCGCGGTGATGTGCGACAGCGACAGCCGGGTCTCGGAGGGCGGCCGCGACAACGGACTGCTGGACATACAGGCTCCTTCGGGCTCCCGGACGGGTCTGCGCAGCGTATCCCGGAGTTGTCCACAGGTTCGGAATCGTGGGCTGTGAGGTGGCCCGATCCTCGTACTTTCTCTGCCGAGAAGGAGGACCCGATGACCATCGACACATTCACCGAACATGCCCAGGGCAACAACTCCCATCCCGATCCGGCACTGGCCCCGTTGTCACGAGGCCAGGCCGCCCGGCTCGTGCACCTCGCTCTGTCCGCCGCGGCCGAGCTCGGGCTCGACCTCACCTACCAGGGCGGCGCGGCCCTGGTCCCGGCCCACCGCCGCGAGGACAGCCCGGTGCTCGGTCTGAGCAACCTCGCCCGCACGCTTGCCCGGTTCGACGAGGACGACTGGCCGGTGCTCGTCGAGGAACACTTCGACCAACTGATGGAGCAGCTCCGCCAAGGTCCACCGACAGCACCGACAGATCCCGAGCGCGAGCTGATCCAGCGTCTCGTCCCCCGCGACGCATTACCTCCGGACTGGACGGCGGGCCGGCCCGACTTCGTTCCCGGTCTGCTGTCCGTCCCGTCCACGTCCGACGACGGGATCGTGACGATGTATCTCCAGCCGTCCGACATGGGCCTCACCTGGACTGACGCCGAGCGCTTCGGGCTGGCCAACCTCCGCAGTCTGACCGACCAGGTCGAACACGTCGATCATGCGGATCTGAGGCTCGCCTTCGTCACGGGATCACCCTTCGCAGCCTCACGTGCGCTCGTCCTCGACACCGTTCTGCGTGAGTCGCTACAGGTGGACCACGCGCCCTACGGCGTCCTCGCTGCCGTGCCGGCCCGGGACACACTCATGCTGCACGTGATCCGGGACCTGTCCGTCATTCCGGCCCTCGGTGTCCTGCTCAACGTGGCGGCCCGCAGCCACGCCCACGATCCCGGGCCACTGTCGCCGGAGGTCTTCCTGGTGACACCTGACTTCCGCTGGCTTTCGGCGACGACGTTGTCGCCGGACTACACCCCGCTGCGGCTGTCCCCTGAGCTCGAGTCCCTCACCAAGATCCTGGCGGCCCGGGAGGCGCCGCCCAAGTCCCGGGGGCAACAGGGGCCTTAAGCAACCATTGGTGGCCGGGCCACCGAATTCGATCAAGCCGCCGGGGCGTTCAGCTCCCGAACCGTTCAGCTACCAGGAGGTGTGAAATGACCAGGCCAGTCGGAGTGGCGGATGCGGGAGATCTCCCGGACCTCGCCGAGCGTGGTCCATTCGTCCTTGCCGAGACGGGCGAGCGGGCGAAGCCGCCGCACCTCGGGATGATCGCCGTCCATCATCGCGGCGTCGATGGCGATGTGCCGGACCTGACCGATGACGAGGGTGCAGTCGCCGAGTTCGAGCGTGGTGTGCAGGGTGCACTCGATCGCGACCGGGGACTCGGCGACCCGCGGGACGGCGACAGTCCGCGACGGCTCGCTCGTCACGCCGATCGCCTCGAACTCGGAGACCTCCGGCGGGAAGTTCGTCCCGGAGGCGTTCACCTGCTCGTACAGCGGCTCCGCGGCGAAGTTCACCACGAACTCACGGGTCGCCTCGACGTTGTTCAGGCTGTCCTTGCGCCCGACCGAGGTGAACTGCACCATCGGCGGCCGCACGCACGACACGGTGAAGAACGAGTGCGGCGCGAGGTTGAGCACGCCGTCGGCCGAGCGGCTCGACACCCACGCGATCGGCCGCGGCACCACCACCGAGTTGAGCAGCGCGTAGAACTCCCGTCGTCCCACGGTCTCCGGATCTACATCGACACGCACGCCCGCAGTACATCAAACTCGGTGGATGCCGCCGGACCCCGCCTCGCGGAGCGGGGCGGCGAATCCCGCGCGCGACGGAGAAGTGGTTTGCCCGAGCATCAAGATTTCCTGCACCAGGTGACGTCTGTCGGCCGCCGCCACGGCGTCGAGCCCGACCAGGTGAAAGAGGTGGCCGGCGGCGTGGCCAACCGCGCTTTCGTCCTCGGCGACAACCTTTTCCTCCGAGCCTCCCGCCCCGGCTACGAAGACGACCTCCGCAAGGAAACCCAGGTGGTCCCGGCTGCCCGTCGGTACGGCGTACTAACCCCCGCCATCCTCGAGTACGACGACACCCAGTCCCTCCTCCCAGCCCCATACGTCGTGATGCAACGCGTCGACGGCACCGAACCAACCGAAGCCCCCACCGCCCTGGCCGACCAACTGGCCCACCTCCACCAGATCCACCACCTCCCACTGCGGCCGAGAGGTGCTCTGGAGCTCGCTGGATTGCCCGAGGATGGCTGGGGGGATCCGTGGCGGACTGTCGACGACCTTGCCGTTCGTGGGTATCTGGATCCGGCCACGGCGAATTGGTTGAGTGGATGGTTCACCCGGCTGGCGGAGCGCTTCGACGACAGCGGGCCGAAGGTGCTGATCCACGGAGACGTTGCCGCGCACAACCTTCTCGTCGGCCCCGGCAACGAACTCCGAGCCCTCATCGACTGGGGCGACGCCGCCTGGGCCCCACCCGCAATGGACTTCGCCAAACTCCCCCTCCCCCAGGCAGCCAAACTCCTCCCCACCTACCTCCACCAAACCTCCCGCTCCGGCGAGTCCGGCGGGTCTGGCGGGTCCGGCGAGTCCGGCGAGTCGTCCCGCTCGCCCTTCGGCTCACCCTCCAGCTCCGGCTGCGGCTCCAGTCCCGGCCCGGGCGACTCGGGCTCGAGCTCCGGCTCCAGCGCCAGCTCCGGCTCCGGTTCCGGCCCGGGCGACTCCGGCTCCGGCTCCGGCCGGGGCGACTCCGGCTCCGGTTCGGGCCCGGGCGACTCCGGCTCGGGCTCGAGCGCCGGCACCAGCTCCGACTCCGGCACCAGCTCCGGCACCAGCTCCGGCTCCGGCTCCGGCTCCGGCTCCGGCTCCGGCTCCGGCTCCGAGGAAGAGTTGGCCGCTGCCATCCTCTGGTTCCACCTCTCCTGGGCGCTGGCCAAGCTCCCCGCTCCACCTTGGCCGGGCCAACGCCACTGGACCGCCCCCACCGCCAGCCGCCTCCTCGGCATCCTCCACTTCTTCACCACCACCCCACCCCCGCCCTGGTCAAACCTCACCTAGCACTGCTCCAGGCAACCTGGGAGCCGCAATACGCCGACCTGCACCCGCTACCGCCGGCGCAGCCACGACCTCGCCACCCTCGACTCGCCGCCCCCTCACTCCGCCCCCTCACTCCGCCCCCTCACTCCGCCCCCTCACTCCGCCCCCTCACTCCGCCCCCTCACTCCGCCCCCTCACTCCGCGCGCCTCCGTTCTCGCGCTGCGCGCCGTCCCGCCGTCCGTTCTCGCACCGCGCGCCCTCCCGCCCACCGTCCTCGCACCGCGCGCCCTCCCGCCCTCCGCTCTTGCACCGCGCGCCCTCCCGGCCCCCGTCGTCGCACCGCGCGCCGTCCCGCGCTCCGTCCTCGCACCGCGCGCCGTCCCGCCGTCCGTTCTCGCACCGCGCCCTCTGTTCTGCGGAAACAAATGGGCACCAGGTGGCCGCGATGTTCCGGAAAGGTTCTTCGATCTGCGGAGCTCGGCCATGGTGGGCAGGTTTGCCTCGTTCGAGCTGCGGAGCCTCGGGTGCCGCGGCGTATGGCCGGCCGGTTGTTTGGCGGCCGGTTGTTTGGCGGCCGGTTGTTTGGCGGCCGGCGCGTAATAGGACGTCAGCCGTGGAACAACCCGCCGGCCGGGACCCACACAGAAGCACAGCGGCAGGAGGAGAGCGGCAAGAGGGCAGCGGCAGGAGGGCAGGGGCAGTTCGGAGGGCGGGGTGCGGGGGGCGGATTTGGTGCGTCGGGGTGGATCAAGAAGGTGGGGTTCTTGGTGTTAGTTGTGGGGTTTCTGCTTGAAAACAAGGGGGTTTGCGATTGGTGGGGGATGGGGCAGACTGGGGTTCTGTGACTGATTATGTGGCGGCTGAGGGCCGGTATGACGACCAGATGAGTTACCGGCGGACCGGGCGGAGTGGACTGCAGTTGCCGGCGATCTCGCTGGGGTTGTGGCACAACTTCGGCGACGACAAGCCGTTCGTGACGCAGCGCGACATCCTGCGGCGGGCGTTCGACCTCGGCGTCACGCACTTCGACCTGGCGAACAACTACGGCCCGCCGTACGGGTCGGCCGAGACCAACTTCGGGACGCACTTCGCGCGGGACTTCAAGCAGTACCGCGACGAGCTGATCATCTCGACCAAGGCCGGGTACGACATGTGGCCGGGGCCGTACGGTCAGGGCGGCGGCTCGCGGAAGTACCTGCTCGCGTCGCTGGACCAGTCGCTCAGCCGGATGGGCCTGGACTACGTCGACATCTTCTACTCGCACCGGTTCGACCCCGACACGCCGCTCGAGGAGACGATGGGTGCGCTCGACGCGGCGGTGCGCTCGGGCAAGGCGCTGTACGCCGGCATCTCGTCGTACTCCGCGGACCGCACGCGCGAGGCTGCACGCATCCTGCAGGAGCTCGGTACGCCGCTGCTCATCCACCAGCCGTCCTACTCGATGCTGAACCGGTGGATCGAGGAGGACCTGCTGGACGCCGTCGGCGAGCTCGGCGTCGGCGTGATCGCGTTCTCGCCGCTCGCGCAGGGCGTGCTCACCGACCGCTACCTGGACGGCATCCCGTCCGACTCCCGCGCGGCGCAGGGCAAGTCGCTCAACCCGGACTCGCTGACCGAGGACACCCTCAAGCACGTCCGCGCCCTGAGCGAGATCGCGAAGGAGCGCGGCCAGTCCGTCGCCCAGCTCGCCCTCGCCTGGACGCTCCGCGACGACCGCGTGACCAGCGCACTGATCGGCGCCTCCAGCGTCGCCCAGCTCGAGGACAACCTCGCCACCGTCCGGAACCTGAAGTTCTCCCCCGAGGAGCTCGAGGCCATCGACGCCGACGCGGTCGAGGCCGGCATCAACCTGTGGAAGAAGAGCTCGGACGGCTGACCGTCCCCTGAATCACCAGGCCGAAGCGCCCGCCGTACCCCTTGCGGCGGGCGCTTCCGCTGCCCGGAAGGTTACGGAGCGGGGTGGGACGGTTGCGGTCCGGCCGGGATGGGCACACGCTGGGTGTAGACCCCCTGGAGGTGGTTGACATGACCGCTTCGACGCTCGAAATGGCCCTCAGCTACGAACACGCGAAGATCCGGGAGCTGGCCGAGCCGGCCCATCACCCGAATGCGGCCCACCCTGAGTACAGGCACCAGACGGACTGGTTCTACGCGATCGCCGCCCAGCACCTGGCCGCCGCCGAAGACGTGCTCCTCCCGCACGTCCAGCGTCTCCCCGACGGTGCGGAACTGGTCACCAGGTACATCGGCAACGCCAAGGAACTGGAGCGCTCACTGCGTTTCCTCAAGGGACGTCAGTACGGCGACAGCCGGTTCGTGCACCTCCATCACACCGAGCTGTGGCAGCACATCGACCGCCTGCTCGGCGAGCACGAGCAGATGGAGGCGACGTACAGCCGGCAGATCTGCGAGCAGCTCGACAGCCCGGACGTGAACACGCTGACCGAAGACCTGCTGGAGGCGGAGGAGGTCGCGCCGACCCGCGCGCACCCGTCCTCGCCACACACCGGTATGGCCGGCCGGCTGTCGCACCGGATGTGGCGGATGGCCGACAACGCGTGGGACAGCGCCGAGGGACGAGTGGTGCCGACCAAGTACCACGCGCATCCCAAGCGCGACTCTGCGCTGTCGCACTACCTGTACGGCACACCGATGAACGAGGAGGAACCCCAGTAGAAAGATGACCGGGCCCCGAACGGATGCCTCCGTCAGGACCCGGTCCGCCGGCACTCACTGCGCCTGGTTGTGGGGCCGGCGTAGGTCCCGTCGCCGCTGCGCCTGGGGTGCGGAGACGGGCCCTGCGTCCTCCCCCGCTGCGCCTGGTGTGCGAGGGAGGACGGTCTGTGAGCTGGTCACCGAGCCGACCCGGTCCCCTTGGTGTCCGGTGCCCACTCCTAAACCAGCCGGCTGTTATCTCAGCCCGTCGATCGCCTTCTTCGCGCCGGGGTGCAGCGGCACCGGGTCGGTCTTGTCGGCGTTCTCGAGCGTGATGCCCTTCGCGGCCGCGTTCACGGCGACCAGCGAATCCATGTTGTCGTAGATGACCTTCGTCAGCTGCTCGGCGAGCTCGTCCTTCATGTCCTTGCGGACCAGCAGCACGTTCGGCACGACGATCGTCGGTACGTCGGCCGGCTGCTTGTACGTCGCTGCGGGGATCGGCGCCTGCGTGTAGATCGAGCCGTACTTGTCCTGCATCTTCGGCAGCAGGTCCGTGATCGGCAGGAGCTTCACGCCCTTGCCCATGCTCGTGGTCAGGTCGGTGATCCCGCCGGTGGGCAGGCCGCCGGACCAGACCAGTGCGTCGATCGAGCCGGACTTCATCGCGTCAACCGACTCCGGCAACCCGAGCCGCTGCGCCGTGACGTCCTTGGCCGGGTCCAGCCCCGCCGCCTCGAGCAGCCGGCGTGCGATCACCTCGGTACCGGAGTTCGGCGAGCCGGTCGAGACCCGCTTGCCCTTCAGGTCCGCGATCGAGTTGATCCCGGCCGACGTCCGTACGGCGACCTGCGTGTAGTTGTTGTACAGCCGGGTCAGCGCGACCACGTCCTGCTTGGACTTGAAGCTGTTCTCGCCCTTGACCGCGTCGGACGCGGAGTCACCGAGCGAGAACGCGATGTCGTAGTTGCCCGCGACCAGGCCCTGGATGTTCTGCACCGAGGCACCGGTCTCACTGGCGGTCGCGCGGTACCCCGACACCTTGGAAGAGATCACCGAGGCCAGCGCACCACCGAGCTGGTAGTACACCCCCGTCGTGTTGCCGGTGGCAATCGTCAGCCGGCCGCCGCTGTCCGAGGACCCGGCGGGTTCGCGCTGGCCGCCACAGGCAGCAAGCGAGACGACAGCAGCGAGCGCCACGACAGTGGTGCGGAGTCTCATGAGGCAACGGTTCCTTCCGCGGAAGAGGCCTGGCGCTGCCGCCGGACCAGATTGATGACGACGGCAACAAGTAGCAAACAGATTCCGGCCGTGATGGTTACGGGCGCGAGGTACAGCAGCAACGCCGCCGCCGGTACGCAGACCGCGCGCTCGAGCCAGGTCGCCCGGACGAAGACCCAGCCGCCGGTGACGACGGCGAGCGCGGCGACGGCGAGCATCGAGACCGCCGTGGTCCACACCATCCCGACGAACGATCCCTGACCGAGCAGGTGCGCGCCGTTGTCGGTGAGCACGAACGCGAACGGCACCAGGAACGCCGGCAGCGTGTACTTCCAGGCCTGCCACATCGTCGGCATCACCCTGCCGCCGGTGATCGCGGACGTCGCGACCGCGGCCAGTGCGGTCGGCGGCGAGACCTCGGAGAGCACGGCGTAGTAGAAGATGAACATGTACGCCTCGGGCTGCGTCACCCCGAGGTTCACCAGCGCCGGCGAGATGATCACGGCCGCGATGATGAAGGACGCGGTCACCGGCACTGCGAGGCCGAGGATCAGCACGGCGAACCCGGACAGCACCACGGTCAGGATCAGGACCGCGGTGTGGTTCGAGGTCAGGCCACGGGCCGCGTTGACGATGATCTCGGCGAGATTCAGCCCGAGACCGGTCTGGGTGGTGACCGCGACGATCACGCCCGCGGTCGCACACGTCGCCGCCACCGGCAGCACCGAACGGGTGCCCTGGGCAAGCGCTTTGAACAGCGGCCGGCCGGTGAGCCGGTGCTCGCGATCCAGGAACGACAGCCCGAACTGGATGACGACGGCGTAGACCACGGCCTTGAACGGCGGTACGTCGACCGCCATGAACGCGATGATCACGAACAAGGACAGGAAGTGGTACCCGAACCGCAGCAGCAACCGCCACGCGGACCGGTCCGAAACCTCGGCCGAGGTCGTCCCGTGCTTGCGGGCGTCAATCTCGATCGCGAGCAGGATCCCCAGGTAGTAGAGGATCGTCGGGATCACCGCGAACCCGAGCACCTTCAGATAAGACACCTGCAGGAACTCCGCGATGATGAACGCCGCCGCGCCGAGCGTGGGCGGCGACAGGATCGCGCCGATCCCGGACGCGGCGAGCATTCCGCCCGCCGGTTCGGGCGGGTACCCGGCCCGGCGCAGGATCGGCCAGGACACAGTGCCGAGCGACACGGCAGTCGCCGTACCGGAACCCGACACGCTGCCCAGCAGGAAGCCGGCCAGCGTGACCGTCCGGCCGGGCGCCGTCCGGCTGCGTTTGAAGGCGGCGAACGACAGATCGATGAAGAACTTGCCGGCGCCGGAGTAGTCGAGCACAGCGCCGTAGATGGTGAACAGCACGATGTACGACGCCGCGACACTCAACGGCGTGCCGTAGAACCCCGCCGTACCCATCGTGAACTGGGCGATGATCGCGTCGAAGTTGAAGCCCTGGTGCGCGAGCGACCACGTGTAGGGCAGGTAGCCGCCGTAGTACGCGTACGCGATGAACACCAGGCTGAACGCCGGCAGGACCCAGCCGGTCGTACGCCGGCACGCCTCGAGCAGCAGCACCAGGAGCAGAGCCCCTGCCAGTACGTCGAGAGCAGTAGGAGCCTGCCGCCGTTCCAGGAAACCGTCGAAGTCGAAGAGCGGGTAGACGCACACCGCCAAGGCGACGACAGCGAGGATCCAGTCCGCGAGTCCAGGGTCGTCATGCGGCCTCGGCTTGAACGGGTTCATGAACGCAGGGACCCGGAAGCCGCGGTAACACAGCAGTGTGATCGGCAGAACCGCTGCGAGAAAGATCACCAAGTAGAACTGCGTACCTTGTGGTAAAGGGAAGAACACCTGCGCGAGCACGCCGAGGCTGACGATTGCGCACCAGACCGATATCACCAGGTCCAGGGCAGGGCGAAGCCGCCGAGCCGGTCGTTCCTGCTCGTACTCGGCCAGTTCGTCGTCGGAGGGCGCGGTCACGCTTCCCCCGGTACCAACACCGACAGTCATCTACCGGTTCCCTCCTGTGGTCGGAAGGCTAATGTTGCCGAACACTGCATGGAGTCGCGTGATTACGTCTTTACCAAGATCTGACACATCAGACCGTGACCTGGCCTACGATCACCGCATGAGTGGCGCGGTCCGGATTCTGCTGGTCGAGGACGATCTCGATATCGCCAATGCCCTGATACCCGCTTTGCGGCGCTACGGCCTGATGGTCACGCACGTCCGCACCGCGGCCGACGCGCTGGCGGCGGATCCTGGCGACCTGGTCCTGCTGGACCTGGGACTGCCGGACGGGGACGGCATCAACGTCTGCCGGCAGATCCGCACGGTGTCCGATGTGCCGGTGATCGCGGTGACGGCGCGCGGCGAGGCCGCGGACCGGGTGCGCGGGTTGCGCAGCGGCGCCGACGACTATGTGGTCAAACCGTTCGCCATTTCCGAGCTGCTGGCCCGCATCGATGCTGTACTTCGTCGTACCGGCCTTTTGCAGCCCCGCCCGCGGGTGACCGTCGGCGACCTGACCGTGGACATCGAGGCCCGGACCGTTCAGGTGGCGGACAAGCCCATCAGCCTGACCCGCAAGGAGTTCGACGTGCTAGCAGTGCTGGCCGCTCACCACGGCCGGGTGGTCCCCCGTGAACAGGTCGCGCTGTACGCCTGGCAGTCGGTCTTCGAGGCGTCGTCGCGGACCATGGACGTGCACGTGGCGAGCCTGCGCGCGAAGCTCGGTCGGCCCGAACTGGTGCAGACCATCCGCGGCGTGGGCTACCGACTGGGTTCGGACTGACCGTTGCGCCGTCGACTACTGCAGTCCCTCGTCCCGATGGTCGTCGCCCTGGCGATCGTCGCCGTGATCCCGTTGGCGAACTTCATCGCCACCAGTACGTCGCGCACGCTCTTCCTGTCCCGGAGCAACGACGCGGACTGGTTCGCCACCATGGCGGAGTCCCCGCTGCAGACCGGCGACATCGCGAACCTGCGTGAACTGGCAGTCCGGTACCAGGAGCTGTACAACACGCCAGTCTTCGTCGTCGACGTCGACTCCCGCGTCATCGCCACCTCCGTGTCCGGTGTGGACGTGACGGAGCCCGACATCGCGACCGCGCTGCACAGCACGCTGGCCGGCCGCCTGCCCGCCGAGCCGCCTCCGCTGTGGCCGTGGCGCTCCGGCGAGATGATCGTGTCCCGTCCGGTCGTCAACAACGGCAGCGTCCTCGGCGCCGCCGTACTGCGGGTGCCGACCGCGAGCGCCCGCGACCAGGTGCAGAGTGGCCTGCTGCTGCTCCTGGGCGGCCTGCTGATCAGCATCGGCGCGATCATCGTCGGCATCGTCCGGCCGATCACCCGCTGGGTGCTGCGGCCGCTGCAGGACCTCGACAACGCGACCCACCAGATCACCCGCGGCGCGCTCGACACCAGGGTCTCGACCGACGGTCGCGCACCCGAGCTACGCCGTCTCGGCGACAGCTTCAACTCGATGGCGCTGAGCCTGCACCAGGCCCGCCAGCGTGAGCGTGAGTTCGTCGCGGACGCGTCGCACCAGCTGCGGACGCCGCTGACGTCGGCCCGGATCCACATCGAGGGCCTGTCCCGGCTGTCGCCGACGGCCCGGTTCGCGCTCAGCGACATCGACCGGCTCGGCCGGATCGTCCAGCGGCTGTCCCGCCTGGCCGGCTCCGACCGCCCCTCGGCGGCCGATGCCGAGGGCAACGAAGAGCCGCTGGACCTGGCCCAGGCGGTGAAGGAGCGGCTGGTCGGCTGGAAGGCCGTGTACGCCGCCGATGATATGGAGCTGATCGTCGGCGAGATGGTTCCGGGCGGGGTCGCGCCGGAGCTCGAGGTCGACGACATCCTCGACGTACTGCTCGACAACGCCTCCAAGTACGGCGCTCCGCCGGTCGAGGTCTCGGTCACCCGGGACGGCACCGAGGTGGTGATGTCGGTCCGCGACCACGGCCTGGGGCTCGGCTCGCGGGACCTGAAGAAGGTCGGCGAGCGGTTCTGGCGCAGCGCGCACCACCGGGAGATGCCCGGCACCGGACTCGGCCTGGCGATCGTCCGCTCCGAGGCGGCCCGGGTCGGCGGCCGCGTGGTCGCCCGCCCGCCGATCGGCGGCGGCCTGGTGATCGAGGTCCGCGTCCCGCTGATCGACGACTACGACGTGTGACACGACGCCCGACGTCGGGGTTATCCGCTCCTCTTGTGGGTTCTCCCGTCTTACAACAGCAGGCAACCCCCAACACCAGGGGATAACCCCTCCCGCGACCGGACGGGGACCGGGGTCCCCGGGGGTGGCTCAGATGTGGTTCTGCCGGTACCAGCGTTCGGCGGCGGGATGGAGGGGGACCGGCATGGTGGAGATCGCCGAGCGGGGGTCGAGGGCGCCGGCCTCCGGGTGATCCTTGATCAGGTCGTTCTGGCGGCGGAACAAGGTGTTGACCGTCCACCAGGCCCACGAGTCGGACAGGTTCGGCCTGGCGATCAGGTAGTTCGGAACCGACAGCGTCGGCACCGAACTGGCCAGTCCGTACTGCGAGGGCGGGATCGAGGAGACCACGAAGCCGCCGAACTCCTGCAGCGCGATCGTCTCGGCCACCTTGCCGATGTTCAGCAGCCGGAAGCCGAGGGTGGCCTGCAGCGCCGCGATCGGCGCAGTCGGTACGCCGCCGCTCCAGATGAACGCGTCGATCGCGCCCCGCTTGGCGCCGTTCTGCGGCACCAGTGCGGCGACCGATTGCTCCAGCGTCATGTTCACGCGCTTCACGTCGACGCCCGCGACGTTCAGGATCATGTCGGCGATGACCTGTGTCCCGGAGTTCTTCGGCCCGACGCTGACGACCATCTTCTGGTTGGGGGCGTTCTTGGCCGGATTCAGGTCGGTCAGCTCCTTGGCCTTCGAGGCCATCGGCACGACCACGTGCACGTAGTTGTCGTACACCCGGGCCAGCGCGGTGAACCGCAGCGGGCCCTTGAACTCACCGGTGCCCTCGTACGCCGCGAGCGCCGAGTCCGACGTACAGAAACCGAGGTCGGCGTGGCCGCTGGAGACCTTCATCAGGTTGTCCACCGACCCGTCGCTCACCAGCGGCTTCAGCTCCATGCCGGTGACCTCGCTGACGAGCGAGCTGAGCGCCGTACCGAAGACGTTGTAGACGCCGCCGGGGTTGCCGGTCACGAACGTTCCTGCCGCGGCGGGCGCGGGCTCGTCCGCGCGGCCGCGCGAGCAGCCGGGCACGACCAGCGCCGACGCGGCGGCGGCACCGAGGCCGAGCACACTGCGTCGAGTCATCCCAGTCGGCCGGGCAGGGGTCAGCAGGCGGGGGCGATCCATGCAGACAACCTAGACAACAACCGGGCCTCCGGGGTAGCCGTGTGCGCGGCCGCAACCGAACCGCTACCGACAGGTAATCGCACAAAGCTGTGCGGAACTGCGTCTGGACGGGCCAGGGGTAGGTGTGACAGCGTTGTCATCCGTGCGGCCGTCGCGGCCGCGTGAGGATCCTTCCCCGGAGGCTGATTTCGTGCACGACGACCGTCAACTCATCGAGGAGCGGCTCAGGCGCGCCCTGCGGGAGCGGCTCCGCCCCGCGATCTACGGCGCGGCGGTCCCGCTGGACATCGAGGTGTGGCACGCACCCGGTGAGCCCGTGTCCCCCGCCGAAGCGCTGGCGCAGACCTACGAGAAGGCCGAGCTCGGCCTGCCGTGGGGTCCGGCCTGGGGTACCGCGTGGTTCAAGTTCAGCGGCCAGGTACCGGCCGAATGGGCCGGCAGCGAGATCGAGGCAGTCATCGACCTCGGCTTCAGCGGCGGCCCCGGGTTCTCCGCCGAGGGCCTGGTGCACACCACCTCCGGCAAGCCACTGAAGGGCCTGCACCCGCGGCAGACCTATGCTCCGCTGTCGATCCTCGGCCCCGACGGTACGGCGGCCTCGGCCGGCGACCGCATCGAGTTCTACGTCGAGGGCGCCGCCAACCCGGAGATCCCGCTCGACAACGCCTACGCGAAGGTCGACATCGGCGCCAAGCTCGGCGACCACCCGATCTACCAGCTCGCCCGCGCCGACCTGGCCGTGTTCAACGCCGAGGTGTGGGACCTGATCCTCGACCTCGAGGCGCTGGACAGCCTGCAGAAGGAACTGTCCGCCCAGGAGCCCCGCCGGCGCGAGATCCTGCGCGCGCTGAGCCGGGCGCTGGACGTCCTGGACTACGAGGACGTCGCCGGCACCGCCGCGGACGCCCGCGCCCAGCTGACCGACGTACTCAGCCGGCCGGCGCACGCGAGCGCGCACCAGCTGTCCGCTGTCGGGCACGCACACATCGACTCCGCGTGGCTCTGGCCGCTGCGCGAGACTCGGCGCAAGGTGGCCCGGACGGTCTCGAACGTCGCCACCCTCGCCGAGGAGTACCCGGAGCTGGTCTTCGCGTTCTCGCAGGCCCAGCAGCACGCGTGGGTCAAGGACAACTACCCGGAGGTGTGGGAGCGGCTGAAGAAGGCCGTTGCCGAGGGCACCATCGTTCCGGTCGGCGGCATGTGGGTCGAGTCCGACACCAACCTGCCCGGCGGCGAGGCGCTGGCCCGGCAGTTCGTGCACGGCAAGCGGTTCTTCCTGGACGAGTACGGCATCGACACCCAGGAGGTCTGGCTGCCGGACTCGTTCGGCTACACCGCGGCGCTGCCGCAGCTGGTGAAGCTGTCCGGCTCGAAGTGGTTCCTGACCCAGAAGATCTCCTGGAACAAGGAGAACAAGTTCCCGCACCACACCTTCTGGTGGGAGGGCCTGGACGGGTCCCGGGTCTTCACCCACTTCCCGCCGATCGACACCTACAACTCCGACCTGTCCGGGCGCGAGCTCGCGCACGCGCAGCGGAACTTCCAGGAGAACGGCGCCGCGACCCGCTCGCTGGTTCCGTTCGGGTACGGCGACGGCGGTGGCGGCCCCACCCGTGAGTTCGTCGCGACCGCGCGCCGGGTGGCGGACCTGGAGTCCTCGCCGAAGGTGACGATCGAGTCCCCGACCGAGTTCTTCGCCGCGGCCGAGGAGGAGTACAGCGAGCACGCGCCGGTCTGGTCCGGAGAGCTCTACCTGGAGATCCACCGGGCGACGTACACCTCGCAGGCCAAGACCAAGCAGGGCAACCGGCGTACCGAGCACCTGCTCCGCGAGGCCGAGCTGTGGTCCACCGCGGCCGTCGTCGCGGGCAAGCTCGACACCTACCCGTACGAGGACCTGGACCGGTTGTGGAAGGTGGCGCTGCTGCACCAGTTCCACGACATCCTGCCGGGGTCGTCGATCTCGTGGGTGCACCGCGAGGCCGAGCGGACCTACGCGAAGATCGCCGACGAACTGGACGCGATCATCTCCCGCGCGCAGCAGGCTTTGGCCGGCCAGGGTGACGAGCAGATCGTCTTCAACGCCGCGCCACACGGCCGCCACGGCGTCGCCGGCCTCGGCGCGGGCGTCGCCACCACCGCGGGCCGGGCGGTCACCGTCGAGAACGGCGTGATCGACAACGGCCTGATCCGGGTCACGATCGACGAGCGCGGTCTGATCACCTCGCTGTACGACGTCGAGGCGGACCGCGAGGTCATCGCACCCGGTGCCGTGGGCAACCTTCTCCAGCTGCACGTGGACACCCCGAACCACTGGGACGCGTGGGACGTCGACTCGTTCTACAAGAACAACGTCCGCGATGTGACCGAGGTCGACAGCGTCGACTTCAGCACCGCCGACGACGAGGCCGTCGTCGTCGTGAATCGCTCGTTCGGCCGGTCCACCGTCACCCAGACGCTGCGGGTCCGCCCGGGCACCAAGCGGGTCGACATCGAGACCGAGATGGACTGGCACGAGACCGAGAAGTTCCTGAAGGCGGCGTACCCGGTCGACGTGCACGCGGACCGGTCGGCGTCGGAGACGCAGTTCGGGCACATCTTCCGGCCGACCCACCAGAACACCTCCTGGGACGCGGCGAAGTTCGAGATCGCGGCGCACCGCTGGGTGCACGTCGGCGAGCCCGGGTACGGCGTTGCCGTGGTCAACGACTCGACGTACGGCCATGACATCAACCGCACCGCGCGTGCGGACGGTGGCACGACGACCACGATCCGGACGTCGCTGATCCGTGCGCCGCGCTTCCCCGACCCGAAGACCGATCAGGGCGTGCACGTCGTGAACCACGCGCTCGTCGTCGGCGCGGGGATCCCGGAGGCGATCGAGGAGGGCTACGCGATCAACCTCCCCGAGCGCGTTGTCAGCGGCACCGACGGCGTCGAGCCGATCGTTGCCCTGGACAACGACAGTGTGATCGTCGAGGCGCTGAAGCTCGCCGATGACCAGTCCGGCGACGTGATCGTCCGCCTCTACGAATCCACCGGCGGCCGCTCGCGCGCCACCATCACCCCGTCCTTCCAGGCGGCGTCCGCCACCGAGGTGGACCTCCTCGAACGCCACCTCGCCGACCGGGACCTGACCGAAGCCGGAGTCGCCCTCGACCTCCGCCCCTTCCAGATCCTGACGCTGCGCTTCAAGCGTTCCTGATTCCCCCACCCCCGAAGGCCCGCCCGTCGACCAGACAGGCGGGCCTTCGGTTTTGCAGGTCAGTGGGCTGCGGCGGCAACCAGTTGGGCGAAGGCTGCCATGCCTTTGGCGCTGGGGTGTAGCGGGGCGGCCGCTGAGGTGGGGACCAGGCCTTCGAGCCACCGTTGGCTGATGGGGGCGCAGGCGTCGTGGTTGATGCTGGGGGTCCGGAGGTCGACGTAGTGGGCTCCGTGGGCGGCGGCCTCGGTCGCGAGCATGTTGTTCAGGCGGTCGATGGTCGCCTGGAGGTAGTTGGCGTCCACGGGCCAGACCGGGATGACCGGGTAGCACCCGTTCGGTCGGACGTAGGTGCCGTAGCCGGTGACAAGGATGCGGGCGTTCGGCGCGAGTTGGCGGATCCGGTCCAGGGCCTGGCCGAAGGGCGCCGCCGTCGCGGCGATGCGGGCCGCGAGTTGGTCCTGACCGCCGGCGGTGAAGCGGGCCTTGCACGAGGCTCCTGCGGGCGGTGGCAGCAGGTTGATGCAGCTCAGCGCCGCGGCCACGAGTCCGGTGTCGTTCCCTCCGATGGCGACCGTCACCAGATCGGTCGTCGGCTTCAGAGCGTCGTACTGCGGGGGCCTCGAACCCGAACTGGTTCCCGCTGAAGTCCGGGATGACCGCCCCCGAGCAGGTCACGTCCTTCAACTGCGCGCCCAACTGCTGCGCCGCGACGTGCGGATAGTTGAGTCCCGACCGCAGACACGGCAGGTCGACCTGCGGCGGGATCAGCGGCCCGGCAGCCGACGAGTCGCCGAGCGCGACGTACTCGAGCGGACCGTCGGCCCGCGCCACCGCCGGACCGGTCACGAGCCCGGCCAGCAGTACGCCGACCGCCAGCAGACCTGTTCGCCTCATCGCCATCACCCTTCGTCGCGGATCGTTCACTACCCTTGGGTAGTAATGTTCGACCCCAAAGCGCCCGCCGGTCGCTAGGGCGAGACCCAGACTTCGAGGGGTGATCGTTGTGACAGATCACAACGAGCTGCGCGCCGGCGGCGTACCCGTGCACGAGATCCTGCGCACCGATCTCGGCCGGCTGGTCGACGACGTACTGCGCCGGCTGGTGGCGGACATCCCGCTCTACGCCCAGCTCCCCGACGAGGAACTGCAGGGCGACATCCGCCGGATCACCGAGCGGACCTTGCGTGCGTTCGCCGAGACGTTCCGCACCGGCGTCGTACCGACCGGCGAAGCGCTCGACCCGCTGCGGGAGTCGGCCACCCGTCGCGCCGAGGAGGGCGTCCCGCTGGAGGCGCTCCTCGCGGCGTACCACCTCGGCGGCAGGGTCTGCGCGGATCACGTCGCGGCCAGATTCCAGCCGGACGAGCTCGGTGATGCGATCGCGCTCAACAGGCTGATCCTGGACTTCCTCCAACGGGTGACCGCGGTGGTGTCGGCCAGCTACTTCGAGGAGCGGCAATCGATCGTCGGCGAGGACCAGGCGAGCCGGCAGTCCGTCTTCGCGGCGCTCCTCGAGGGCCGCCCCGTCGACGAGTCCGCCGGGCGAGGCCTGCGGTTGCCGGCGCAGTACGTCGTCCTCGGCCTGACGGCCGGGTCCCACCCGGACGAGAGCCGGCCCGGCGTGGACAGCGCGATTGTTGCCCGCCGCAAGCTCCGGCGGATCCGGGTGGAGCTGGACCGCATCCCCGGCAGCATGTCCGGCCTGGGTCCCGACGGCGGAATCGCCTTGCTCCCTGGACCGCATTCGATCGAGCTCGGCGGGCTCCGGGACAGGCTGAGCCGGGCCGCCGGTGTCGACATCACCCTCGCCACCACGAGCGTCGTACCAGGCGAGGTTCCCGCCGGAGTGGCCTTGGTACGTGACCTGCTGGACGTCGTGCGGGTCCATGCCAGACCGCCCGGTGTCTACGAGCTGGACGATCTGTTGCTCGAGTACCAGCTGGGCCGACCAGGTCCGGCGCGCGATCGCCTGGCAGAGATGCTCATGCCGTTGGCGGACAGGGACGTCCTGATGGCGACCCTCAGGTCCTACCTGGGCAATGCGCGCAACCGCCGGCAGACCGCCGCCGACCTGCACGTCCACGCGAACACCGTCGACTATCGCCTCCGGCAGGTCGGCCGGTTGACCGGGCTCGATCCGGTCCGCGACGACCAGCTGCCCCGGATCGTCGCAGCCCTTGTCGCGTTCGACGCCCAGTGATCGGCGACTGTTCACCCGCCTGACGTAGCGTGAAGTCATGGCTCCGACACCCTTGCTCGGTTCCCGGACCCTCGACCGGCAGACCAGGCGCACGCTGCCACCCGGTCCGAAACTCCCGACGCTGGTCCAGACCGTGCTGTTCGCGAGTCACCGCCGGACGTTCTTCCCGCGGATGCGGGCGAAGTACGGCGACGTGTTCACGATCCGCCTGGTGCCGTCGAGCCGCGTCTGCGTCGTACTGAGCCGCCCGGACCACATCCGCGAGGTGTTCGGCAGCCCGCCCGCGGTGATGCACGCCGGCGAGGGGAACACGGTGCTCGAGCCGATCATGGGCTCGCACTCGTTGCTGCTGCTCGACGACGAGGACCACGTCCGGATGCGCAAGCAGCTGATGCCGGCGTTCTCCGGCGCCGCGCTGCGCGGGTACGCCGCGATGGTGCTGGAGCTCGCCCGGGCCGAGGTCGCGAAGTGGCCGGTGGACAAGCCGTTCAAGGTGCACCAACGGATGCGGAACCTGACGCTCGAGATCATCCTGCAGGTGATCTTCGGGGTCACCGACATCGACCGGCTCAACACGCTGCGCCCGCTGCTGGACAAGATCGTGTCGGTGTCGCCCGTCATCATGCTGGGCGGCTTCTACCCGCCGCTGCTGCGGGTCCGGCCGTGGAAGACCTACCTGGACACGCAGCGCAAGGTCGACGAGATCCTGTCCGACGAGATCGCCAAGCGCCGCGAGACGTTTGCCGGGCGCAACGACGTACTCTCGCGTCTGCTTGCCGCGGGCAACTGGTCCGACGTCGAGCTTCGGGATCAGCTGGTGACGTTGCTGCTGGCCGGCCACGAGACGACGGCGACGGCGCTGGCGTGGGCGTTCCACGAGCTGGCGCGGCGGCCCGAGGACCTCGCGTTCGGGCAGCGGGCCGCGGATGCCGGCGCGGACAACGAACTGGAAGCGATCGTCAAGGAGGCGCTGCGGCTCCATCCGGTCGTGTACCAGGTCGGCCGCCGGCTCACCGAGACCACCGACATCGCCGGCTACCGCCTGCCTCGCGGTACGACGATCATGGCCGCGATCGGACTGGTCCACCGCGACGGCGAGCACTTCCCGATGCCGATGGACTTCCGGCCGCAACGGTTCCTGTCCGACGATCCGCCGGCGCCCGGCACCTGGATGCCCTTCGGCGGCGGCGCCCGCCGCTGCATCGGCGCGGGCTTCTCCCTGATGGAAGGCACCGAGATCCTCCGCGCGGCCCTGACCGCCTACAACTTCCAGGCCCCGCACCCCAAGCCCGAACCACCCCAGGCCAAGAACGTCACCCTCGTCCCCCGCCACGGCTCGGTGGTCAGCGTCACCCGGCGCTAGCTCACTGGCGGGTTATGTCGTCGATGGCACGTAGTACGCCGTCATCGGTGAAATAACCCGCCGGCGGAACTCAGTCCTCGGAGTCGCCGACGTCGCCCAGGTCGACGTTGCGGTAGGACTCGAGGTTTTCTTCGTCGTCGTCGTCGAGTTCGAAGTTGTCCTCGTCGTCGACGACGTGGACGGCTGCCTCCTCGGCTCCGGCGGCGGCGCCGTCGATGCCGACGTCCTCGGCGAACAGCTCATCGTCGTCGTCACCGCGCGAGCCCTCGTCGGTGGCGACCAGGCGGCCGGAGCGCCGTACGCCGACCTCGGGGCCGCCGACCTCCTCGCCGTCCTCGGCGTACGGGTCGGAGTCCGGGACCTCCTGGGTGAGCCGCTGGTCCAGCGTCTCGCCCTGCAGCGCCTCGTCGGCGGTCGTACCGAATCCTTCGCCCGCGGACCACTTCTCCGGCGGCGAGTACCCCTCGTCGAGCAGATCGTCGACACCCCGGTCGTTCAGGGTGTCCTCCTTCTGCAGCTGATCCTCGTCGTCTACGGAGTAGCTGCCGTAGTCCTCACGGTTGTTGTCACTCATGGCCCAACCTTGGCGCGTCGCGGGCCGTGGAATCAAGCTCGACGCAGAATGGGGCAGGTGGATCCGGTCAGGCTGACGTTGGACCAGTTGCGGGAGCTGCGCGACGATATCGCGCCGCGGGCCGCCCAGCGGTCGCGGGCCTCGATCGACCGGCGGATCGAACGCTGGCGCAGCAGGGCCTTCTTCATCGCCCAGTGCGCGCTCGCTGCCGGAGTCGCCTGGGCGCTCGGCCGGTACGTCCTCGGCCACAAGGCGCCCTTCTTCGCGCCGGTCGCGGCGATGGTGTGCCTCGGATTCAGCTTCGGCCAGCGGCTGCGGCGGGTGGCCGAGCTGATGGTCGGCGTGGCGGTCGGAGTCGGCGTCGGCGACCTGTTCGTCCGCGTGTTCGGCACCGGCGTGGTGCAGATCGTCTTCGTGATCGCGCTCGCGATGAGCGTCGCCGTGCTGCTTGGCGCGGGCAATCTGATGACTACGCAGGCCGGCGTCCAGGCCGCGATCGTCACCACCCTGCTGCCGAACCCGGGCGCCGGGTTCAGCCGCTGGCTCGACGCGGTCCTCGGCGGCCTCGTCGCGCTGGCCGCTGCCACGATCGCCCCGGCCGCCGCGATCAGGCGACCGCGGCAACAGGCTGCCGGCGTACTGAGTGAGCTGGCCGAGATCCTGATCGAGACCGCGGACGGCCTCCGCGCCCGTGACGAGGACGCCGTCACCGATGCGCTGCGCCGCGCCCGGGCGAGCGAGTCCCGGCTCGACGACCTGCGCAGCGCCGCCGACGAGGGGGTCGCCGTCGTCCGGCTGTCCCCGTTCCGGCGCCGGCACCGCGGCCGCGTCCAGGAGATCGCCGATCTCGTCGTACCGCTGGATCGCGCGATCCGGAACATCCGGGTCCTGGTACGGCGATGCGCCGTCTCCGTCTGGCGGGACGAAGCCATGCCCGCGGAGTACCCGATGCTGCTCGAGCGCCTCGCCGACGGCACCCGGCTGATCGGCGAGTCCCTCTTCGAGCCGGCCGCCGACGTCGCGGCGCACCGCGTCCTGGGCGAGCTCGGCCGCCGGACCGCGGTGATGCCGCTCCCGAGCGGCCTGTCCGCGGTCGTCGTCCTCGGTCAGCTCCGGTCCACGATCGTCGACCTGCTCGAGCTCACCGGCACGTCGTACGACGACGCCCGCAAGCTCGTCCCGCTGCGCCTGGACGGGCTCGACGAGAAGTAGCCGCCTCCTACGTGGTCCAGGTCACATCGCGGATTCCCGTCATACCTGCGCACCTGGTGCGTCTCACTGGCATGACGATCCACCGACTGATGACCACGATGGCCAACGAGCAGGTCCGTGAGCTCGAGGACCTGCTGGCGGTCGACGAGCAGACCACCGACGACCGGAGCGACGCCGCCGCCGAGCAGTAAGGCGCGAACCGGACGAACGGATCCCGGCGGCGCGCCGAACGGTCCTGCCCACCGAGCTGGACCGCACGGAAGTCGCACCAACGCAGAGGCGCCCAGTGCGAGGCGCCGCCGGATCCGTTTCCGGTGCACCACCACAGAGGTGCACCCAAAACCACCCGCCGACCGTCCTGACGCCGTTTGCGCGAGGCTCAGGCCGGTCCGGCGGGTGGTTTTTGTCAGGCGACGGTGATCTTGGTGGTTACCGAGTTTGCGATGAAGCATTCCTGGTGGGACAGGTGGTGGATCTTCTCGATCGTCGCCGCGTCCGGGGTGTCGCCGCCCCAGACGATCTTCGGGTGCAGCGTCACTTCGGTGATCGCCAGCCGGCCGGCCGCGTTCGGGGCCATCACGCCGACCGCGTGGTCGTCGTACGCGTCCACCACCAGGCGCTTGCGGGCCGCGATCGACAAGAAGGTCAGCATGTGGCAGGACGACAGCGCCGCCACGAACGCCTCCTCCGGGTCGACCGGGCCCGGGTTCCCCAGGTACTTCGGGTTCGCGGAGCCGGGGACCGTGATGCCGCCGTCGAAGCGCCACTCGTGGTCGCGGTTGTAGCTGTCGTAGGCGAAGTCGTACTCACCGCGGCTCCAGCTCACATCGACCACATGCTCCGACATGTTCAGCTCACCCTTCCGAGACAGCCGTCTTCGCGGTTGCGGTGACGGGATTGCATCGTACGGGAGTGTGTCCCGGCAGCTTCGCGACGAAGTCGCTGTCGTAGCGAGCGGCCATGCCGGCGACCGGGAAGTCCGTCGTCACCCACTGCGCGCCACTGGCCAGCGCGATCCCGAGCCGGGTGTAGTCCTTGTCGCGGATCGTCGCCATCGGCTCGTCCGAACGGGTCCGTACCAGGTAGCCCTTGCGTACCAGCCGCTGGATCCCGGCCTGGTTCGCGCCGCGCGGGTCGTTCACCTCGGTGACGGCCGCGTCCGGAGCGCCCTCCGGCCCGCGGGTGAAGACCGCCCGGCCTTCCAGGTTCGGCTTGCCGGCGGTGTAGGTGTCGCGGATCTCGCCGGGTCCGCCGTTGTCGAAGTAGAACATCACCTGGCCGCGGACGTTGTTCAGCTTCGGCCAGCCCTTCGTCAGCACGGACTGCTCGAGGGTCAGGCCGGGTTTGCGTACGTCGTCCGGCGTGAGGATCTCGTTCTCCTTGAACACCGAGCGGATCTCGGTGTCGACGCTGTCCAGGTTGCCGGCGTCCCACGGCGGCGCCACGACCCCGCCGGCGGCGACGACGTTCGGGTCGGACTGCTTCAGCTCGAGGTTGATCGCGATCGGCACGTGGCTCGGGTGCGCGTCGGACCAGGTCTTCACCTGCTGCAGGCAGACCACGAAGGTGTCGCAGTTGGTGTTGTAGTCGAAGTCCGGGATGTGCATGACCTTGATCCCGGGCTTGGCCATCGCCGGGTCGGTCAGCGGTCCCTGGCCGGTCAGCTTCCGGATCAGCGGGTAGGTGTACAGGCCGCCCTGCGGGTCCGGGAACAGGTCCAGCTCCAGCGAGCGGACGTTCTGGTCCTCCAGCTGCTGGGAGATCGGGGCGTGCGAGTACCACAGATCCACCGAGCCGGCGTTCTGCTGCTGCTGGACCTTCTGCTCGTTCGGGCTGAGCTCCCGGTGGTACGAGTTGTGCGACCCGACCACCTGCATCTGGTTCAGCCGCAGGCTGTCGCCGCCGTGCGAGTCGTGCTTGGTGACCGCCGTACCGGCGACCCCGGACGCGGCGAGTGCCACCGAAGCCAGGCCGGCCACCGCGGTTCTGCTGATGCGCATGCGAAAACGTCCCCTCCGTCGACTGCGATTGAGGGCAATCTGTCACAGGAAGGTGGCAACGTTGTCCCCCCTGAAGATGGACAATGAGCGACATGGTGACTTCGGGGGCGTATCCGCTCCGCCGTACGCCGACCCAGGACCGGGCCAGCCGGCAGGTCGAGCGGATCCTGGACGCGGCCTGTGCCGAGGTGGTCGAGCGCGGGTACGACGCGGCGTCGACGAGCGGGATCGCGAAACGGGCCGAGATCGCGGTCGGCAGCGTGTACCGGTACTTCCCGGACAAGCGCAGCCTGATCCAGGCGATCGAGCGGCGGAACCAGGCCCGCTACACCGAGGCGGTCAGCGAGCGGCTGGCCGACGTGTCGAGCTGGCGGGCGGCGGTCGACGTCACGCTGGACACGTTCCGGGAGATGCACCGGACCGATCCGGGGTTCAGGGCGGTCGTGCTGAGCGGGCTCGGCGATCCGGAGCTGGAATCGAAGCCTGGCGAGTTCGACGATCAGCACGCCGGTGAGTTCGCGGAGCTGCTCGCGGCGCGGTTCGGTGCGCGGGACTCCCGCGACTTCCGCCTGGCGGTCACGCTCAGCATCGCGATGGGCGAATCGCTGGCACATCTGGCCGATCGGCTGTCCGCGGACGAAGCGGAGTACGTCCTGGAGCGGGGCCGGCCGGTGCTGTACGACCTGCTCGCCCCTCATCTACCTGCTTGAGCCGGGGGTGGCTCAAGCAGGATGAACGGTCAGGCGGCCCGGGCCGCGGTGGGCAGCCCCAGGGCCGGCCAGTGGCTGACCCGGCCGGCCAGCCGGGCCCGGCGGGGAGTCCGGACGTCGTACGCGACGATCACCCGGTCACCCTTGGCGTAAGTAATCCTGCTCCCGACCGGGAACTTGCGAGCGACCTCGTACGGTCCCTCACCCCGGCGGGTGTAGTACTCGACGATGACCTCGGTGTAGATCGCCGGGGCACCGCTCGGCAGTTGGCCGCGGACCGGGCCACGCACCCGGATCACTCGTCCCGCGGTCTTTTCCTCTGTGCCGGTGGGTTCGTCCCGCCGGATTCCGGCCAGGACTTCGGTCACGATGAAGGCTGCAACCACCAGCACCAGGCCGAACCCACCTAGTACAACGATCGTCAACATGGCACTCACCCCCGACGCGCCGCCCGCGAGCGACGCGGTCGTTGTTGTCGTTCCTGCCTCGCGCGGCCCTTGCCGCACACCGGTGAGACGCCACCGGATTCCACTTGGTTCCAGGTAAGTACAAATTCTTTTCTACAGCATCATGGTAGAGCCCGGTGGAGCGGTGTTGCTAGAGGTAGAGTTGACCTGAAGTTGTCAGTTTCCGCCCATACCGAACTGGTACTGCGGGGGTACGGGCCGCTGCGTGCCGAGCGCCTCCTCGGCGGCGAGCCAGTATTCGGTGAGCGGATTCGCACCCTCACGGACCGTGGCCAGCTGGATACCTGCGGCCAGCAACTCGTGCGCCGCCGCCGGGTCGCCCGTCTCGAGAGCGTGCCTGACCCGCAGCAGCTGGATGCGTGGGTCGTCCGGAGCGTGCTCGAGCATGCGTTCCGCCCGCGCGACGTCGGAGTCGAGCGCTGCGGAGACCGCCTCCACGACCAACGGCGCCAGGTCGGGCAGCAGCTCGACCGCGCGTTCGTAGTACGAGAGGTCGCCCGTGACCACACCGAGGTTGCGCAGCGCCCAGGCGTTGTCGCCGGACTGCTGCCACGCCTCGACCGCGCCGTCGACATCACCGTAGTAGTGCCGCGCCACGCCCCGGTGGTACCAGACCAGCCAGTTGTCCTCGGCCGCCTCGAGCAGCTCCCGCCACGCCACCAACGTCCCATCCGGTACGCCGTCGCTCGCCGGCAGCTGCCCCTCGAGGAGCGGCAGCCATGCCTGCTCGCGAGGCGTCATGGTGTCGAACGGTGTACCCGCCGACACCTCCCAACCCGTCCGGGCCAACTCCAACGCTCCCCACCCGGACCCCATCGCGAGCCGCTCTACCGGCGCCGCGTTCACGGCCCCCAGCCAGGCCGCCTCGCGCCCGGCCAACCCGTCGAGCACCAGCTCCAACGCGGCAGCACCAGCCGTCCGCGCCGTCTTCCAGTCCTGGGAATGTGCAGCACCGGGATCCATCGAGAGACGTCCGTACGCCTCCATCCAGTGCCACTGAGCGCGCGCGGGCATCTTCAGGTGCTCCATCTGCGTCCGCGCCAGCCCCGCCTGAATCTCGGCGTACCCATCGCCCTCGAGCCCCGGCGACAACCACTCCTGCCACCGCTGCCCGCCGTCGCCCTGCCCCCAGACGAACAGCTTCCGCCCCTGCAACCGCTCGGTCGACGCCTGCACCAGTCCGGCACCGGTGTCGTCGAGGGACGCGATCCACGAGCCCTCCTCGGCAAGCGGTTCGAAGAAGTAGTCGACTGCGCGCGGATGCCGCATCGGATAGGTCAGATCCGTCTTCACGTCGATCAGATCGAGCCGGCTCCCGTACCCGAACCGCCAGGCCTGGTCCGCCGGCACCAGGACCCGGGTCCCGGGCGACTGCGGGACCGCGATGTTCGACCACCAGTACGCCGGGACCTCGACGTCGGACGGATTCTGCAGCCGGACTCCGACGTACAGGAACTCGGAGTCGGACGGCAGCCAGAAGTCGAGCTGGGTGACGAGGTTGCGGGTCCGTTCGAGCTCCCACAGCCGGAGGACCGGCGTACCGTCCGGGCCGTCGACACGGGCCGCGTGCATCGGCGCGCAGGTTCCGGTCCAGTGGCCGGTGCTGCCGACGTTCCACTCGACGCCGCCGGCGAACCAGGCGTTGCGCAGGGCAAGGTTCGCCGGCTGGAACACCGGGTTGCGGTAGAGCAGCTCTTCTCCGGTGGCCTTGTGGAGGAGCGAGTACAACCGCCCGCCGAGGCCCGGTAGAACGGTCGCGCGCAGGTGGTCGTTCTCGAGGACGAGCGCCGGCAGGGAGGTCTCGACCAGAGTGCGGTCGTACCCGTCCTGGTTGAGGCACGGCAGCGGGCTGTGCAGACGCCCGTACTCGATGTTCTCCCGCAGCTCGGCCGGCACCTCGGCGAGGTTCTCGACGTGATGCGGCTCGCGCTGCGTCCGGAGCGGTGCGAGTGGGTTCTCAGGTCCGAGCGAGGCGGCGGGAAGGACAAACTCCTGCGCAGAAAGGATCGTCACGTCCAACATTCTTTCAATACTGCGCAGGGCCGTCCATCACCTCAGCACCGGAGGCGGGACGCGCGGAGTGTCCGTCGGCTTATCACTGGGATCACTGGCGAAGTAGCTCCTACGGTTGCATGGGCTTGCGCTATACATGGTCGACATGGACGCTGATGTGATCGTGGTCGGGGCGGGGTTGGCGGGGCTGGCTGCGACTGCGGAGCTGGCCGATGCGGGGCGGAAGGTGCTGCTGCTCGACCAGGAGCCGGAGGCGTCGCTCGGCGGGCAGGCGTTCTGGTCGTTCGGCGGACTGCTGTTCGTCGACTCCCCCGAGCAACGGCGGATGGGGATCAAGGACTCCCGCGAGCTCGCCCTGCAGGACTGGCTCGGTTCGGCCGGGTTCGACCGGCTGGACGACGAGGACAAGTGGGCGCGGCAGTGGGCCGAGGCGTACGTCGACTGGGCCGCCGGCGAGAAGCGTCCGTGGCTGCACGGGCAGGGCGTGCGGTTCTTCCCTGTCGTCGGCTGGGCCGAGCGTGGCGGCTACAACGCCGACGGGCATGGGAATTCGGTGCCGCGCTTCCACATCACCTGGGGCACCGGGCCCGGCTTGGTCGCGCCGTTCGAGCGACGGGTGCGGGAGGCGGTTGCGAAGGGGCTGGTCGAGTTCCGGTTCCGGCATCGGGTCGACGAGCTGACCGTCACCGACGGCGCGGTCGACGGCGTCACGGGCAAGGTGCTCGAGCCCAGCGACGTACCGCGTGGTGTGTCGAGCTCGCGGGTCGAGGTCAGCGACTTCCAGCTGTCGGCTCAGGCCGTGATCGTCACGTCCGGCGGCATCGGCGGCAACCACGACCTGGTCCGGTCGCAGTGGCCGAAGCGGATGGGTGAGCCCCCGAAGCGGATGATCTCCGGCGTACCCGCGCACGTGGACGGCCGGATGCTCGGCATCACCGAGAAGGCCGGCGGCCGGTACGTCAACCGCGACCGGATGTGGCACTACACCGAGGGCATCCAGAACTGGGACCCGATCTGGCCGATGCACGGCATCCGGATCCTGCCCGGCCCGTCGTCGCTGTGGTTCGATGCCACCGGCAAGCGACTGCCGGTGCCGTTGTTCCCGGGCTTCGACACACTCGGGACGCTCGAGCACATCATGACGACCGGGTACGACTACACCTGGTTCGTGCTGACACAGAAGATCATCGAGAAGGAGTTCGCGCTCTCCGGCCAGGAGCAGAATCCGGACCTCACCGGCAAGGACATCAAGGGCGTGCTCGGCCGGGCCCGCGGCGGAGCGACCGCACCGGTCCGGGCGTTCATGGACAACGGCGCCGACTTTGTTGTCCGCAGCAACCTTCCGGACCTGGTCCGCGGCATGAACGACCTGACCGGTGACAACCTGATCGACCTCGACGACCTCGAGCGGCAGATCGTTGCGCGGGACCGGGAGCTGACCAACACCTTCACCAAGGACCTGCAGGTGACCGCGCTGCGCGGCGCCCGCAACTACCGCGGCGACAAGCTGATCCGGGTCGCCGCACCGCACCGGATCCTCGATCCGAAGGCGGGCCCGCTGATCGCCGTACGCCTGAACATCCTGACCCGCAAGTCCCTCGGCGGCCTGCAGACCGACCTGGACTCCCGGGTACTGCGCGACGACGGCGGCCCGATCCCCGGCCTGTACGCGGCCGGCGAGGTCGCCGGCTTCGGCGGCGGCGGCATCCACGGGTACCGCTCCCTCGAGGGCACATTCGTCGGTGGTTGCCTCTTCACCGGCCGTACCGCGGGACGCGCGGCAGCCGAAGCGGTCTCGTGAAGGTCCCGGGCGCGGAGCACGAGGAGCTTGCGCACCTCGACGACCTGACCACGACCGGCACAGTCGCGTCCGGTCACACCAACCCGGCCGACTACGTGGGCGTCACCCACGCCGGGCTGCCGTCGCCGTCAGGCGTTCCGGGGGTCCAGATCGACGGGTACTTCCCGGCCGCCTCGCACACGAACACCAACCACGGCTGGGACCACGATGCCCAGTTCGTCATCCGGCTGCCGCGTGAGTGGAACGGCGGGCTCGTCGTCTCGGGCGCGCCCGGCGTGCGAGCGCAGTACTCGAACGACCTGGCGATCTCGGACTACGTGCTCTCGCTGGGCTACGCGTACGCCGCGACCGACAAGGGCAACACCGGCGTCGAGTTCTACCAGGGCAGCAAGGAGCCGGGCGACGCCCTCGTCGAGTGGAACGAACGCGTGACCGAGCTGGCTCGCGCCGCCCGGGAGACCGTCGAGCAGCACTACGGGCAGCCGGCCGACGAGGTGATCGCCGCCGGGGCGTCGAACGGCGGCTATCTGGTCCGCTGGCAACTCGAGAACCACCCCGAGCTCTACACCCGCGGCGTCGACCTGGAGGGCACCCTGTGGTCGGCCGACGGCCCGAACCCGTTCATGTCATTGCCTCAGGCAATCAAAGGCTACGAGCAGCGGTCACCCGAGCTGATCGTCGCCGCCGGCTTCGACCCGGCGTCGGACTTCCTGTGGGAGTTCCACTACACGGTCTACTGGAAGCTCACCCAGCGCATCTACACCGCCGCGCTCGATCCGTCGTACAACGGCAGCGACGTGGACTACGACTACACCCAGCGGCCCGACGCGCGCGCGGCACTCGAGCGCGTCACGCTGACCGGCAACATCGGTCGGCCGCTGGTGACGATCCACGGCACGTACGACTGCCTGCTGCCGATCGCCCACCACTCCGACGCGTACGCCGAACTGGTCCGCCGGGCAGGCCGATCGGACCTGCACACCTACCACCGGATCGAGGCGGGCAATCATCTCGACGGTCTCGTCGATGCCCACCCCGACCGGTTGGTGCCGCTGGTTCCGTTGCTGCGGGCGGCGATCAGAACACCATCGTGAGCAGATCGGCGAACAGCTCCTGGTCGTCGATCTCGAGCCCGCGGCTGGTGAACCACGTCGCCATGTTGTGGCAGTCGCGCATCAGGAAGTCCATGCCCTTGGGGTTTCCGACGACGTCGATCACCTGGGGCAGGTCGATCATGACGATCCGCTCCCCCTGGGCCAGGACGTTGTAGGGCGACAGGTCACCGTGCGCCAGCCCGGCCCGGGCCAGCTCACGCATACCGTGGCGGACCTGCTCGAAGTACTGACCGAGCAGATCCTTCGACGGCCGGACCTGGGCGAGCCGTGGCGCTGCGCCGCCTTCACCGTCGTCGATGAACTCCATCAGCAGCTCGGTGCCGTCCACCTGGACGGGGTACGGCACCGGGACACCGGCCTTCCACAACTGGCACAGCGCACCCCACTCCGCGCCGGCCCATTGCCCGGCCGCGACGTTACGGCCATGCGCGGTCTTCTTCTGCATGGCCCGGCTGTCGCGGCTGTTGCGGATCCGGCGCCCTTCGACGTACGCCGCACTGCGGTGGAAGGACCGGTGCTCCTCGGTGCGGTACCGCTTGGCGGCCATCAGCACCGATCGGCCCGGGTTGTCGCCGATGGCTTCGACGGACCGTTCGAGCAGGAAGACGTCGGCTTCCTTACCGGTTTTGAGGACGCCGAGCTCGGTGTCGATCGCAGCCTGTTCCGTCACAACCCACGAGGGGCGTGGTTCCGGGCCGCGAGAACCGCGCTCGACGTCCAGCCAGGTGGACCACCGCTGATCCGGCTCGAGCTCCTCGTCGACCGAATGGAACTTGAAGACGAAGGCGTCAGCCGGATCGGGTTGGGACTCGTCGCTGGTGATCTCGGCCCAGCGGGAGTCGAAGTCGGGAAAGTTACCTGATACTGCGTACTCGGAAGACAACTGAGGTGCTCCTGAACCTAGAGATGGAACTGATGCGGACATGCCGCAGCACAGAGATGGCCATCCGTCAGCCCTCCTTAGGTCCAGGCAGCGCTCGTCGCCGCTCGGGTCAAACCAGGATGCACGCCCGTTCCGGGCCCCGCAACGTATTTAACGCAGCTGAGAACGTGCGGTCGGTCGCAGCCGCAACTCCTGCGCCGGCTTCGCACTCCGGCAGACCAGCTCCGGCAGCACCCGCTGCTGCCAGGTCTGCGACGCGGCGAGCCGGCGCCGGTGTTCGTCGTACGCCGCGTCGTCGGCGAAACGCGCGAACCAGACCAGCACGATCTCGTCCCGCAGCGGCAACGCGGGAAAGTTGTTCTCGGCAACCAAACTCTCGAACACCGCGACCGGTTCGGCGCCGGTCGCGGTGAGCGCGGGCGCGACCTGATCGGTGAAGAACTCGGCGAACCCGTCGTCCTCCGAACCGCGGTGGTAGACGGCACCGGCGACGACCGACCTACCGGTCCCCGGGCTGCCGATCGGCGGCCTGGGCGCGTCGGGTCCGGGGTAGCGATCGTCGAGCCGGAGCGGCCGCAGCAGCAGGGCGTTGTCCGAGTCGACCATCGTCGCGTTCGCGACCGCGGCGTGCTCGCGCCAGACGGGGCCGTAGTAGAAGGCGTTCAGCGCGTCCGCCCGCGCGGGCAGATCCCGGAACCCGCGGATCCAGACGAACCGGTCCGGATCGTCCAGATCGCGGAACTGGCCGGCGATGTGCATCCCGGTCTTTTCCTGGCCCTCGACGAAGTACGTGTCGAATGTCTCGATCAAGGTGTCGCGCTGCCCGGGGTGCAGCGTGTACTGGCGCAGGTCGACCACGGCGCAGCAATCGTTCATAGCTGCAAGGGAACCACCGAAACCTGACAGTTACTGTCAGGCGACAGTCGTTTGAAACACCCGTAACAGGCTGGTACTTGAAAGCTCCGCCGGAGTTTGATCTGGTGGAGACAAGTGGTTCAGCCCCTTGCCACCAGACCTGCACGACGACACGACGAGGTTTCTCCCGTGACGATCGCAGCTGTCAACGTCGAAGATTGCAAGCAGACCATCGCCGACACGACCCAAGAGCTTCTGCTCGAGGCGGACGCCGTCCCTGATCCGCGCCACCAGGCATGCCTCGACGAGGTCGTCCTGCTGAACGCCCCGGTCGCGAGGTCGATCGCCTCGCGCTACCGCAGCAAGGGCGTCGACGCCGACGACCTGGAACAGGTCGCATATCTCGGCCTGATCAAGGCTGCCAACGGATACCGCGTGGACGCTTCGACGGCGTTCCTGTCGTACGCCGTACCGACGATCCGCGGCGAGCTGAAGCGGTACTTCCGCGACTGCGCCTGGACGATCCGGCCGCCGCGCCGGGTGCAGGAGATGCAGGGCAGCATCGCCGCGGCGGAGCCGGAGCTCATCCAGCGGCTCGGTCACGTGCCGACCGACGAAGAGACCGCGGTGGCACTGGGCACCGATCCGGCCGAGGTGGCCGAGGCCGCGTCGGTCCGCGGGTGCTTCAGCACCCTGTCGCTGGATGCGCCGGGTGCGCCGGAGACCGGGACGAGCCTGCTCGAGACCGTCGCCGACGCCGAGGACGGGTACGACCTGGTGGAGAACGTCCACACCCTCACGCCGGCGGTCGCCGGTCTGGCGGACCGGGACAAGCGCATCCTCCAACTGCGGTTCTGCAACGGCTTCACCCAGGAGGAGATCGGCAACGAGCTCGGGGTGAGCCAGATGCAGGTGTCCCGGCTGCTGCGCGGAATCCTGGAGAAGCTCCGCGACGAGCTCGCCGCCGGCGTGCCGAAGAACGGGTAGTAAGTCGAGGTAGGTGCGGTAGCGTCGCTCTCGTGGACTTCGAGGAGGCGGCGGATGCGCTGTACGCGGCGCCGGCGGCCGACTTCATTGCTACTCGCAACGAGCTGGCCAAGCAGCTGAAGGCCGACGGCGACCCGGTCGGGTCGACGCGGCTGAAGGCGCTGCGCAAGCCGACGGTCGCGGCCTGGATCACGAACCTGGTCGCCCGCAAGGCGCCGGACGAGCTGGACGACCTGCTCGCGCTCGGCGACGAGTTCCGCGAGGCGACCGCCGACCTCGACGGCGACCGGCTGCGGGAGCTGACGCCGAAACGCCATCAGTTGCTCGACAAGCTGGCCAAGGAGGCCTCCCGGCTGGCGGCCGAGGACGGCCAGAAGATGAGCGCGGACGTCGGCCAGAAGCTGCGCGAGACCCTGGACGCCGCGCTGGTCGACCCAGCCGCGGGCGACGCCGTACGCGAGGGCCGGCTGAGCAGCGCGCTGCGGCACGTCGGCTTCGGCGTCGTCGACGAGAACGGCGAACCCTCCAACGTCACCCCGCTCACCGACGAACGCCGCCAGGCTGCTCGCGACCGCCGCAAGACTCAGCAGGCCGAGACGGACGCCGCCCAGGAGGCCGCCGACGAGAAGGCCGCGGCGGCTCGCGAGGAGAAGGAACGCGAGGAGGCCGAGCGGGCCAAGGCCAGGCAGGCGTTCGAGGAGGCGGTCGCCGCCGCCCAGGAGGCCGAGGCCAAGGTCGAGGACCTCGACACGCAGCTCGACAACGCCCGCGAGGCCCTGTCCGAGGCGCAGGCGCTGGTCCACCGGCTGGGCGCCGACCTCGACGAGGCCCGTCGTACCGCTCGCGAGGCGCAGAAGGAGAGCCGCGAGGCACGGAAGCGGTACAACCGGCTCTGATCTGGGTACCGGTCGGGCCTGTTCTGTACCGGAAGGAGTCGGCGGATGGCACGCGCGATCTGGAGCGGGTACATCAACTTCGGACTGGTCTCGGTGCCGGTCGGGCTGTACAGCGCGACCCAGGAGCACGAGATCGACTTCCACCAGTTCCAGCAGGGGACGTCCGACCGGATCCGCTACAAGCGGGTGAACGAGCGCACCGGCCGCGAGGTCCCGTACGAGAAGATCGTGAAGGGGCACGACGTCGGCGGCGGCGAGTACGTGATCGTCGAGCCGGACGAACTCGACGACATCGCGCCGGGAAAGTCGCGGTCGCTGGAGATCGACACGTTCGTCGACCTCGACGACATCGACCCGATGCACTTCCAGAAGAGCTACTACCTAGGGCCGTCGGACTCCGACAACGCGTCGTCGTACGCGCTGCTGCGGGACGCGCTGGCGAAGACGAACCGGGCCGGGATCGCGAAATTCGTGATGCGCGGCAAGGAGTACCTGGCCACGATCCGCGCCGACGACCGGGTGCTCGTCCTCGAGACCATGTTCTTCGCCGACGAGATCCGCGACCCGGACGAAGAACTCGGCACCCTGCCGCGCAAGTCCGGCACCGGCAAACAGCTGTCGATGGCCGTCGACCTGATCGAGGCGATGAGCGGCGAGTGGAAACCGGCCGCCTACAAGGACACCTACACCGAGCGGGTCAAGGAACTGGTCAAGTCCAAGCACCAGGGCAAGGACATCGTGTACTCCGAGGAGGAGCCGCAGGCCACCAACCCGACCGACCTCGTCGCCGCCCTGCGCGCCAGTGTCGAGGAGGCCCGGAAGAGCCGCGGCTCGAGGAAGAAGACCACCGCGAAGAAGACGGCCACCAAGAAGACCGCAACCAAGAAGACCGCGACCAGGAAGACCGCCGCCGGCAAGAAGCCTGCCGCAAAGAAATCGGCTGCGAAGAAGCCGGCCCGGAAGAAGGCTGCCTAGCTGCCGAGGAGATAGCGGCCGGGGTTCGCCGGGGCGCCGGCGTCCAGCCAGCGGTGGAAGCCTTCCGGGTTGCGGCGTTCGAACTCGTCGAGGCAGATGCGGCGTACTTCGGCGACGGCCTGGCGATCGCGGAGGCCGGCCCCGCGGGACAGTTGGGAGGCGGTGTCGGACCAGACGCCGCAGAGTTCCTCGATGCTGAGCGGGCACTGCAGGGACTCGATCAGGCGCTCGTCCTCCGCGAACTGGACCTCGGTGAGGCGCTCGAGCCTGCGTTGCTTACGGGACCGGCGCCGGCGCGGAGGCCGGTCGGGCACGACCAGGTCGATCACGACGAACAGGGCGGCGAGGACCAACGCTGCCGCCACTCCCAACGCGCCCCACGCAAACAGCCGCACCAGCCCCGGCAAGCAGAGCACTGCCGCCGCACACGCGGCCGCGATCAGAGCGGAGGAACCGTACGGCTCCTCGTCGGCCACGTGCCGAACCACTGCGGCCAGCGGCCAGACCAGCAGGAACACCACGGTCAGCAGGATCGAGCCGGCGAGCGGACCGAGCAGGAGCACGCCGGACAGCGCCCCGGCCGTCCCGACCCCGAGACCGGCCGCGACCCCCATCCGTCGTACCGCCGGAGACAGACGCATCACCGCAGCTCACTCACCGTCACCACAACCCGGATCCCCCTCCACCGACGAACGAACAAGCCCCCAGCACCGTTCCCCGACCAGCGTGGCCCCAACCGCGCGGGCTGTTCAACCCGTGGGCCGAGCTGTCGCCGGGCCCGTCATCACGGATCATGTATCAGATGAGGACCTTCGCCGAACGCATCCGCGGCCTCGCCCCGGCCCCGTGGGAGCACGACGCAGAGCTGCTCCGGGGCCTGTTCGACGCTCAGCTCGGCAGCCGGCACGCGGACCTCGCCGCCCGCTGGATGCAGTCGCAGGGCACCGGCTTCTACACGATCGGTTCCGCCGGTCACGAGGGCAACGCGGCCGTCGCCGCCGCCCTGGAGCCGACCGACCCGGCGCTGCTGCACTACCGCTCCGGCGCCTTCTACCTGACCCGCTCCGGCCAGTGCGGCTCGAAGGACGGGCTGCGCGACATCCTGCTCGGCGTCGCCGCGGCGACCACCGAGCCGATCGCCGGCGGCCGGCACAAGGTGTTCGGCCGGCACGAGCTGTCGATCATCCCGCAGACGTCGACGATCGCCTCCCATCTGCCCCGCGCGATGGGCGTCGCCTTCTCGCTGAACCGGTCGGCCAAGCTCGGCGTACCGTCACCGTGGCCGGCTGACGCGATCGTCGTGACCAGCTTCGGCGACGCGTCCGCGAACCACTCGACCGCGACCGGCGCGATCAACGCCGCGCTGCACGCGTCGTACCAAGGGCTGCCGATGCCCTTGCTGCTGGTCTGCGAGGACAACGGGATCGGCATCAGCGTGCGTACGCCGGACGGCTGGATCCGGCAGGCATACGGGCAGCGCCCCGGCCTGCGGTACTTCGACGCGGACGGCACCGACCTGGACGCGGCGTTGTCGATGGCGACCGAGGCGGCGACGTTCGTACGGCGCAACCGGCGCCCGGCCTTCCTCCGCTTGCGCACCGTCCGCCTGCTCGGCCACGCCGGCTCCGACGTCGAGACGGCGTACCGGTCTCCCGCCGAGCTGGCCGCGGACGAGGAACGCGACCCGCTCCTCGGCACGGCGCGCTACCTGCTCGGCTCGGGCTACACGGTCGACGAGATCGTCGAGCTCTACGAGGACAAGCAGGCCGAGGCGCTCCGGATCGCGGCCGAGGTCGCCGGCCTGCCGCAGCTCTCCTCCGCCGAGACCGTCGCGGCTCCACTGCGCTTCCCGGTAGCCACCGAGGTCGCCGACGCACTGCCCGAGCGCACGCCGTCGACGGAGCGGCTCACGCTGAGTCAGTCGATCAATCGCGCGCTGAGCGATGTGCTCGCGTCGTACCCGGAGGCGATGGTCTTCGGCGAGGACGTCGGCCGGAAGGGCGGTGTCTACGGCGTCACCCGCGGGTTGCAGAAGGCGTTCGGACCGCCTCGTGTGTTCGACACACTGCTCGACGAGCAATCGATCCTCGGGCTGGCGCTCGGCGCGGGCGTGTCGGGGCTGCTGCCGATCCCCGAGATCCAGTACCTCGCCTACCTGCACAACGCCGAGGACCAGCTCCGCGGCGAGGCGGCGTCGCTGAAGTTCTTCTCGCAGGAGCAGTACGCGAACCCGATGGTGCTGCGGATCGCCGGGTACGGCTACCAGAAGGGCTTCGGCGGCCACTTCCACAACGACGACGCGATCGGCGTACTGCGGGACATCCCGGGCATCGTCATCGCCTCACCGTCGAGGCCCGACGACGCGGCCGCGATGCTGCACGCATGTACGGCGGCGGCGCGGTCGTCCGGCACCGTCAGCGTGTTCCTCGAGCCGATCGCGCTCTACCACCGGCGAGATCTGTACGAGGACGGCGACGAACAGTGGCTGGCGGCGTACCCGGAGGAAGCCGTGCCGATCGGGCGCGGCCGCACGTACGGCGACGGGACCGAGCTGACCATCGTCACGTTCGGGAACGGCGTGCCGATGAGCCTGCGGGTGGCCGCCCGCGTGCCTGGTGTTCGCGTCCTCGACCTGCGTTGGCTGGCGCCACTGCCTGTCGAAGATCTGTTGCTACAGGCAAACATCACCGGGCGGGTGTTGGTCGCGGACGAGACCCGGCGGTCCGGCGGCGTGTCCGAGGGCATCCTGGCCACGCTGATCGACCACGGCTACACCGGGCGGCTAGCCCGGGTCACGAGCTACGACTCGTACGTCCCGCTCGGCGCGGCGGCGCACGACGTACTGCTCAGTGAGCAGACGATCGAGACCGCCGCCCGCTCGATGCTCAGCTGAACAGCCGCTGCCAGACCGACTTCTTCTTGGCCGGCCGGTGCTCCTCGGACGTGGACCGGGGCTCGGTCGCGGGCCGTTCCATCCGCCACTGGGCGATGATCGCGTCCTCGTTCACCGGGCCTGTCGGCACGACCGGGCCGGTGGTGTCGCGGATGCTGAGCCGGATCCGCTTGTTCAGATCGGCCAGGTAGTCGCGGACCTCGGACTCGCGCCGCATCCCGCGGATCTTCTCGTGCACCTGCTGCTTCTCCTTGCGGAGCAGCATCGCCGGCGGCAGCAGCGCCTCGGTCTCGACGTCCTCGCGATGCAGGAATTCCTTGACCCACCAGTCCGGATCGTGCTGGTCGGCCAGCTTGAGTGGTTTGCCGGCACCGGGCAGGTTGTCGAACTCGCCGTGGTTCTGCGCCAGCTTGATCTGCGACTCGACCCACTCCTGGTTGCTCATACCCGGTGGTCTGCGCTTGGTCATGGCCACACCTCGCTGTCATTCGACAGTTGCTTACCAGGTACCAGATTACTAGCTTGTGAACGCAATCACAAGGCATACTCGAGGAGTGCAGCTGACCGATGAAGAGATCGCGGCGATGACGCCTGCCGAGCGGCGGGACCTGATCCTGCGGCTGGCGCCCCGTCCGGGCGGACTGCCGTCCCGGCGAACCTTGGAACGGCTGCGCAAATGGCGGACCGTGCTGATGCTGGTCTGCGCGGCCGCCCTGATCCCGTGGACCGTCTACCTGGCGATCACGCTGCCCAGCCACTACGTCGCGCGGAACTGGGTCGCGACCTGGGTCGGCTTCGACATCCTGCTGCTCACGATGATGATCCTGACCGCGCTCGCGGGCTGGAAGCGCAAGCAGTTCGTCTTCCCGACCGCGTTCGCGACCGGGGTGCTGCTGATCTGCGACGCCTGGTTCGACGTCATGACGAGTCACCGCGGCGGCGACCTCACCCAGGCCCTGCTCAGCGCCTGCCTGGTCGAGCTCCCGCTGGCCTTCCTGCTGATCGCCGGCCCGCTCCGCCTGCTCCGGTACGTCGCCATCCGGCACGGCATGATCCACGCGGACTCGCATCTGTGGCGGATGCCGATCCCGATTCCGGATCTCTACCCCGCCGGCAAGGTGCCACTTAGGGTGGATCCTCACGACTGAGGAAGGATCCGCATGGCTGTTGAGGTGCTGTCCGTTGTCGGTGGCGAGCGTGTGGCGGAAGCGGTACGGCGTGCTCCGTCGACCAATCCCGCTCGGTTGAGCGAGGTCGTCGGGACGGTCGGTAGCGCCGCGCCGGAGGTGTTCGTCCGGGCGGCTTCGGTGGCGCACTCCGCACAGGCCGCGTGGGCGGCGACGCCGGCGCCACAGCGCGGTCAGGTGATCTCGAACGTCGGCCGGCTGATGACGCTCAACAAGGAGCGGCTGGCTGCGCTTGTCACCCAGGAGATCGGGAAGCCGCTCGCCGAGGCGCTGGGCGAGGTGCAGGAGATCATCGACACCTGCGACTTCTTCCTCGGGGAGGGGCGCCGGCTCTACGGGCAGACGGTGCCGTCGGAGATGCCGGACAAGCAGCTGTTCACATTCCGCCGCCCGGTCGGCACGGTCGCGGTGATCACGGCCGGCAACTTCCCGGTCGCGGTCCCGTCCTGGTACATCGTGCCGGCACTGCTCTGCGGCAACACGGTCGTGTGGAAGCCGGCAGAGTACTCCGCGGTCGTCTCGGACGCGTTCTACGAGATCTTCGCGCACTCCGGCGTACCGGCCGGCGTCTTCAACGTGGTGTACGCCGACGGGCCCGACACGTTCGCGGGTCTCGAGCAGGCCCTGCAGGCCGGACTGATCAACAAGGTCGGTTTCACCGGGTCGAGCGCGGTCGGCGAGCGGATCGGTGAGCTGTGCGGCCGGCATCTGCAGACGCCATGCCTGGAGCTCGGCGGCAAGAACCCGATGGTGATCACCGAGGACGCGGACCTCGACCTGGCCGTGGAGGGCGCACTCTTCTCCGGCTTCGGTACGGCGGGCCAACGGTGCACCTCACTCGGTACGGCGATCGTGCATCGGTCCGTGTACGACGAGTTCCTCGTCCGGTTCGCGACCGCAGTCGGCGAGGCAGCGATGGGTGATCCGGCGCAGGACGTGCTGTTCGGGCCGCTGCTGGACGAGAAGTTCGCAGCCGGGTTCGAGAAGTCGCTGGGGTGGATCGGGCCGCACCACCGGGTCATCGGGCGGACCGGGCGGGTCACGGCGGACAATCCGCGCACCGGGTTCGTCGGCGATCCGTCGGACGGGCTTTTCTACCATCCGGTCGTCGTCGCGGGGGTGCAGCCGGACGACGAGCTGTTCCTGAACGAGACGTTCGGCCCGCTGGTCGGCGTCACGCCGTACGCCCAACTGGACGAGGCGATTGCCCTGGGCAACAAGTCGGGGTACGGGCTGTCGAGCTCGATCTACACCACCGATCCGAACAAGGCGTTCCGGTTCGCGCAGGGGATCTCGGCCGGGATGGTGAGCGTGAACAACTCGACCTCGGGGGCGGAGGCGCACCTGCCGTTCGGCGGGAACGGCAAGTCGGGCAACGGGTCGCGGCAGAGCGGGATCTGGGTCCTGGACCAGTTCACCCGCTGGCAGTCGTTGAACTGGGACTACTCGGGCAAACTCCAGAAGGCCCAGATGGACACCGAGACGGTCGAGGCGGATCTCGCCTTCGAGCTGCCGTGACCCAGACGGCGTTGCCCGGGGCCGCCGACGTGGTGATCGTCGGCGGCGGGGTGATGGGGACGAGTATCGCGTTCCATCTGGCCGAGGCCGGCGTCGAGCGGATCGTCTTGCTGGAGAAGGACCAGCTCGGTTCGGGGTCGACGTGCAAGGCGGCGGGCGGGGTGCGCGCGAACTTCTCCGACGAGGTGAACATCGCGCTCGGGGCGCGCAGTCTGGACGCGTTCGCACGGTTCGGGGAACGGCCCGGGCAGGAGATCGACCTGCACCAGGTCGGCTACCTGTTCCTGCTGGACACTCACGAGCAGGTCGAGCTCTTCCGCGAGAGCACCGAGCTGCAGAACCGGCTCGGCCAGCCGACGCGAATGCTCTCCGTCGAGGAGGCCGTTGCACTCGCCCCGATCTGCAGCGCCGACGGCCTGGTCGGGGCCTGCTTCTCGCCGACGGGCGGCCACTGTACGCCGGAGTCCGTCGTACTCGGTTATGCGACGGCCGCTCGTCGGCGCGGCGCGTCGCTCGTGACTGGTTGCGAGGTTGTCGGGCTCGATGCTGTCGGCAACCAACTCACCGCGGTGCGAACCAACCGGGGCACGGTCCGGACGCGCGCGGTGATCTGCGCGGCCGGTGCTTGGTCGGCGGAGCTCGCCGCGGCGGTCGGGGTGGAGTTGCCGGTCACGCCGCTGCGCCGGCAGATCGTGGTGACCGAGGCGATCGACGGCCTGCCGGCGAACCTGCCGATGACGATCGATTTCGGCACCACGTTCTACTTCCATCGCGAAGGTCCCGGTCTGCTGGTCGGGATGTCGGATCCCGATGAGCAGCCCGGGTTCTATCTGAACCGCACGGACACCTGGATCCCGCGCCTGACCGAGACGATGGCGCGGCGGGCGCCCACTCTCCTCGACATCGGCCTCACCGGCGGCTGGGCCGGGCTGTACGAGGTGACGCCCGACCACAACGCACTGATCGGCGAGGCATCCGGCGTCTCCCGTTTCCTGTACGCCACCGGATTCTCGGGCCACGGCTTCCTGCAGGGCCCTGCCGTCGGCGAGGTCATCCGAGACCTGTATCTCGGCCGCGAGCCCGTCGTCGACATCAGCCCGCTGGACGCCGGCCGCTTCCAGCACGCCGCCGCGCGCGCCGAACGGAACATCGTCTGATGACGCTTCTCCTCACCCGCTCCGACATCCTCGCGGCGCTCGACGTACCCACCTCCCTCGCGGGCCTGCGCGCAGGCTTCCTCCAGTCCGCCGACATCGAGCCGTTGAGGATCCGCACCGACCTGCCCGGTCCAGGTACGGCGACCGCCCTCCTGCCCGGCCTGATCCCGGGCATCCCCGCCTACACCGTCAAGGTCAACGCCAAGTTTCCCGCAGCCTCCCCCGCGCTCCGCGGCATCGTCTGCCTCCACGACCTGACCGACGGCACGCTCCTGGGTGTCCTCGATTCCACAACGATCACCGCCTGGCGGACCGGTTTGGCTACCGCCCTGGCAACAGACGTCCTCGCGCCACCAGGATCCGACGTGGTGGGGGTGATCGGGGCGGGGGCGCAGGCCGCGATGGTTGTTGCGGGGCTGACAGCTCTGCGCAAGGTCAGCCGCCTCGTCGTCCACGACGTTGATCGCGAGCGGGCGACCCAGTTCCTCGCCCAGCAAGAAAACCCGGGCGTCGCGGTCGGTACTCCGCGGGAGGTGGTGCAGCGGGCACGCATCGTCGTACTGGCGACCTGGTCGCGGGAGGCGCTGCTGACCTCCCGCGATCTGCGGCCAGGGTTGCATTTCACGACGCTGGGAGCCGACGAGCCGGGCAAGGTGGAGCTGTCCGCGGATCTGCTGTCCGCCGCGCGGGTGGTCGTCGACGACCGCGCGCTCGCCGTACAGATGGGTGCCCTGGGCAACGTTGGGTTGGGTGCCGACGCGGCGGACGCGACCTTGACCGAAGTGCTGACGGGAGTCGCCTCCGGCCGTCGCACGGATGACCAGATCACGGTGTACGCGCCCGTCGGCCTGCCCTGGCAGGATCTTGCGGTTGCCTGGCCCGTTTACCAGGCCATGCAGGGGCGCGGTCGGGCGATCGACTTCCTGAGCTAGTTGACGACTGCGCCCGCGGTCAGGTTGAGGGCCGTGCCGGTGAGGGAGCGAGCCAGGTCGGACGCGGCGAAGGCGGCGACAGCACCGACGTCGGACAGAGTTGCGGCGCGCTTGAGCATCGTGCCGTCGGCGGTGTGCTTCGCGATCGCCTTCGCGGCCTTCTCGGGGAAGTCGGCCGGCAGAGCCTCCGGGATCCCGTTGGTCTGCAACGTCAGAACGCGGATCCCGTGCTGTCCGAGCTCCAGCGCGAGACTCCGGCGCAGCGCCTCCACCGCCCCGAAACCCATCTGGAATCCGCCGAGGTTCGCCGCCGGGTCGCCGTACCCGCCGAAGGTCAGGATCACGCCCGAACCCTGACGGATCATCTGCCGCGCGGCCGCCCGCGAGGTCAGGTAGAAGGTGCGGACCATGGTCGTGACCGGCTGCTCGAAGTCCGCGAGGGACATGTCGACCAGCGGAGTGCCGAAGAACTGCTGGTGCCCGATGAGGTTGAACGAGACGTCGATCCGGCCGACCGCGGCCGCATGGTCGTCGACGGACTTCTCGTCCAGGGCGTCGACGACGGCGGCCTCGGCGGTCCCGCCCGCGGCGCGGATCTCGTCGGCGACCCGCTCCAGGCGTTCCGCCGTACGGCCGGCGAGGTGGACGGTGGCGCCCTCGGCGGCGAACGTCTTCGCGACCGCGCTGCCGAGCGGGCCGGCCGCGCCGTACACGATCGCGTGTTTGTCGGTGAGCATCATGATTGGGCCTCCTCGGCCAGTTCGGCGACGAGGTCGTCGAGTCGCTGCATCGACGCGCGGATGCCGCGCTCCATGCCGCCGGCGACGTACAGGTCGCGGTCCTCGACCGCGAAGAACACCGTGTTCTGGGTCAGCGTCGTGACCCCGTCGGCCTCGTCGAAGGTGATCAGGTTCAGGTAGACGGTCCCGGGCGCCTGGTCGAACTCGTACGTCTGCACGATCCGCTCCGGCGTCGGCTCCCCGTGGTACAGCCCGTGGAACACATAGCCCTTGCCGTCGCCGTCGTAGTGCGTCCACCGCCAGCGACCGCCGTGCCGCGGATCGAGCTGGTTCACGACCAGTTCGAGGTCGGCTGGTCCGAGCCAGCGCTTCACCAGCTCGGGCTCGGTGTACGCGCGGAACAGCAGCTCCCGGGGAGCGTTGAACTCCCGCACCACCACGACCTGCGGTACGCCGGGCTCCGCGACGACCTTCACGATTCCTCCTTGAGGTCGTCCTTGAGGGCGTCCAGGAGATCGTCCAGGCGGTCGAAGCTCTCCGCCCAGTACGCGCGGTAGTCCATCAGCCAGCCGACCGCCGCCCGGAGCGGCTCGGCCTCGAGGTGGCTCAGCCGGGCCGTCGCCCGCTGGGAGCGGGTGATCAGACCGGCCTGCTCGAGGACCTTCAAGTGCTTCGACACGGCCGGCTGCGACATGCTGAACGGCGCTGCGAGCTCCGCGACGGTTGCGTCCCCGCCCTTGAGCCGGGCGAGGATCGCCCGGCGGGTCGGGTCGGCGAGTGCCGCGAAGACACCGGTCAACACGACTTCAGAACCAGATGGTTTCAGAACCATATGGTTAAGAATGCGCCGCTACGCTCCGGCCGTCAACCCCGGATCAGGGATGCTGCGGCGTTTCCCAGCGGTCCGGGTCGCACAACGACGGGTCCCAACCGTGGTCGATGCAGTACTGCCGCAGGATCTCGTCGCGGGTCGACGGCCGGCTGGTCGGGCGGGTCGGCGTCGGAGTCTTGGTGGTCGTCTGGGTCGGCTTCGGATCGGGCGTCCGGGTGCGCTCGGTAGTCCTGGTGCTGGTCGGTCGCCGGGTCGGCTCCTGCGTCGGCCGCCGCGTCGGCGCATGGGTCGGCACGGGGATCGTCTTCGGCACGAGCGGCGGCGTGGTCGTCGTCCGCGGTACGACGGGGGTCGCGGGCGGCGTCGCACTCGACGAGACGCTGGGCGACGGAGACTGGTCGTCGAAGACCTTCACAGCCGCGTCATCGGATTTGCCGCCGAACAGGCCGATCGCGGACACCGCCCACAGACTGACCGCGAGGAACAGGATCAGCGCGGTGCCGCCGGCGTACACGACCCGGCGCGACGGACCCCCGTACCGTCCGATCGGGCCGCGGACCGGGTTGCCCTTCCCGTCGGACCAGAAGTGCCAGTCGTCCGGGGCCGGCGGCCAGGACGGATCGGGGCGCCACGTCTTCGGTGGGACCCAGCTGCGACGGGGCGGGGACGGCCAGCTCGGCGGTACTACGAACCGCTTCACCAGTAACTCCTCCAAGCTCTCGTGCAGGCGCGCGCACCCAGGCCAACGACTCAGACCCGATGCAGGCTACTTGCGACTCCACGTCACCCGCGTGTCGGGCTGGCTTTTACGATCAACCCCCTGAATGAAACGGCTGTCAGCCAGGTTAGCCTTACCTAAATCTGCCGTCTTCCCCGCCGGCGTGCCGTGGCAGGCGAACCTGCAGCGCTCAGCAAGGCTGAACGACGGCTAGCGCCTTCTCGCTGCCAAGCGTGTGCCGCCTGGAATCGGCGAGGTTGATGCGTGGTGCAGATCCGCCGCGCCCACAACCCACCGTCGCCACAACCCACCGAACAGGCGACACCGCCGAGGGCATCATCGCCCCCGGGGGCAGCTTTGCGGATCATTCCGGCCACCTGGCGCACATTTGTTTCCGGAGACCTTCGCCCAGCCGGGCCTCAACCCCAGATGTCTCTCAGCCGGCTGAATGACACCGGGAGCTAGATCACCTCGGCCAGCAGGCGGGTGAGGTCTTCGCCGAATGGGCGGTCGACGTCGATCGGAGGTACGACAGCATCGACCGCCCGCACGAGATCTTGCAGGCCGGGTGGGATCGCTCTGCCCGAGAGTGCGAAGGCCTGCCGTACGGCGAGGAGCTCGCAGGCCGTCGTCTTACGGGTCAGGCGGATCGCTTCGGCGAGGTTGCCGACGGCCTCCCAGGAGAAGGTCTGCACATCCTCCTGACCGTTGGACGTCTCGGCCGTACTGATTGCCGTGGGCAACGTCAGGCGGCGGAGCTGGTGAGTGGTGGCGACGGCGCGTTTGTGGACCGCGACGAGGCCTGCCTGCGGGCCTGGTTCGCGGGCGAGCTGGGCGGTGAGGCCGGTGACGGTGGGGTCCAGGAGCCGATGCAGACGTGCGGTCGAGACTTCAGCGGCGTGGGCCAATGCGGTTGTCAGGTGGTCGCAGTACGCGGCGAGGTCGATACCGTGAAAGCCCGCGGTGCCGACGAAGTCGCCGTCCAGGTACGCCGGTGAGTCGGACACACCCGTGAACGCGCGGTCCACCGCGTCGTCCAACTGCTGCAACGTCCGGCGCACATGCGCGTTCACGTGACCCGCCACCCGGAACGAGACCGGCGCCTGCAGGCTGCGCGGCTCAGGCTCGGGCCCTGCGAGCTCTCGAAGTCGGGCGAACTCGGCGGCCAGTACGTCGTCCCCTCGCGCCGCGGCCGGTTCGTACGGATCCCGGTTGGCTCCCACCACAGCAATGGCCCCGGCAGCCACGTCAGTCAGCCGATCCGCCAGCCGCCGCACCTTCGCCGCCGCAAGCGCCGCCCGCCCAGCCGCACCAGGCGTCCCAGCGAGAAGCGCAATCCCTTCCTTTGGCCCGAGCTCGAACGCCGGCAACAACCCACCCGCAGGCCGCAACCCGCCTGCGCTCCCCGCACCGCCCGAGTCACCCGCACCGCCCGAGTCACCGCGGGCGGGGGCGAGGAGCCAGCCGATGCCGACCAGCGGGCCGGCGGCGTGGGCGAGCGGGATGATTTCGCCGGCGGAGCCGGCTCCCTCCGCGGGGACGGCGGGGGTGTAGTCGCTGTTGATGAGGGCAACTAGTTGCTGGATCAAGCCGACGGAGACCGCCGAATCGCCGGTGAGGAAGGTTTTCAGGCGGCCGATCAGGACGGCGCGGGACTCGTCGGGTGCGAGCCAAGGTGGGCCGCCGACAGCCCGGCCCAGCAGCAGATTGCGTTGGTGGACGCGCTGCCCGGCCTCGCTCAGGCGGACCTTGCTCAGGTTGCCCATCCCGGTGTTGACGCCGTACACCGGCTCCCCGGCCTCGAGGGTGTGGAGCGCGGCGGCACGAACAGCGGCCATCCGCTCGAGCAGTGCCGGCGCCAGCTCGATCGGCTCGGGGCTGGATGGATCGAGTTCCGCGGGTTCGTTGATCATCAGTGGAACCGAAGCATCGTGCCGGCGTCGGCGGCTTCGGCCCGGCGGAGGATGAGGTGGGCGATGGCGACGTCCAGCAGGGACAGGCCGCGATGCCAGAAGAGGTTGCGTTCGGCATCGTTCTCACGCCCGGGCTTGCGGCCCGCGACGATCTCGCCGATCTCGGCGTACAGCGTCTCCGGCGACAGCCGGCCGGTGTCCACATGCCGCCGCAGCGACCCGAAGCGCCCGGATTGAGCCTCGCGCCAGTCGTCCACGACGACCTTGTCCATCACGTCGAGCAGATCCAGCTCGACCGCGGATACCGTACCGTATGGTATGGCGAAGGCTCCCGGCTTGACCGTAGCTGTACGGAGGAGCGGTTCGGGTTCGGTCAGACGGGTCGCCTCGACGAGGATGTCGGCCCCGTCGAACGCCTCCTCCGCGGTCGCCACCACCCGCACCGGCGTGGACAGCTCGGCCGACAACTCCTCAGCGAACTTCTCCCGCGACTCCGGCCGCCGCGACGTCACGCGGATCTCGTCGAGGTCGAAGAGGTCGTCGAGCATCGTCACGTTCCACCACGCCGTACCTCGCGCGCCGACGTGCGCGAGGATCTTGCTGTCGCGACGCGCCAGGTGGCGAGCGCCGACCGTGGTCATCGCACCGGTCCGGGCCGCGGTGATCATCGTCGCGTCCAGCACAGCGAGCGGCATACCGGTCGTCGGGTCGAACAGGGTCGCCATCGCGAGCTCGCTGGGCAGACCCTTCTGGTAGTTCGGGACGAAGTCGCCGACGACCTTCACGCCACTGATCCCGTGCTCGCCGAGTCCGTCGAGGTGGCCGCGGAGGATGTTGAAGTGCCCGATGCCGCCGTTGTCCGGCGTCAGGTGCACCCGCGGCTCGAACGCCGTCCGCCCCTCACCGTGCTCGCGCACCGCCTCCTCGACCGCGTCCACGATCTCCAGCCGGGTCAGCCCCAGCGCATCGATGTCCGGGCCGCTCAGGAACCTCAACCAGATACCGTCCGCCACTTCGCTCCTTCGGATGCCGTCGGTTGATACTTAAGTTTCGCGTCGTCACGTTACGTTCGGATCATGGGGTCGACGACCGGGACACCACAGCGCACGGTGATCGGGCATTCCACCGGGGACAAGGTGCTGTTGTTCGGCGGGTTGCCGCTGGTCGGACTGGTGCTCGGGTTCTTCCTGCCGCGGATCGCTCGCTGGGCGGCCGCGCGGGACTGGGTGCCGTTCGACGGTGCGCTGAAGCTGATCGCGCACTGGAACGGCTGGTGGGTCGTCGTGGTCTGCGTCGTACTCGGGCTGGTCGCCGGCGTACTGCTGGCCGGGATGGCGCTCGACGACATCCTGAAGGTGACGATCACCCATCGGTCGGTCGAGTTCCTGAAGAACCAGAAGACCGTGACGGTGCCGCGGGAGAAGGTCGCGGTCGCGTTCCTGGACGGCAAGGAGATCGTGCTGCAGGACGCCTCGTCGCGGGAGCTGGCGCGCGAGAAGCACGACCAGCTGAAGTCGGAGGCGAAGCAGATCCCGGTCGCCTTCCGCGCGCACGGCTACCCGTGGTCCGACGCCGGCGACCCGCACGAGTCCGACTTCCGCCGCTGGATCGAGGACGATCCCGACCTCCCGCCTGCGGTCAACGCGATCCTCAAGGTCCGCTCCAAGGCCTTCGACCAGGGCGACAAGGGGAAGGCCGACCTGCGCGAACTGCGTGCCGAACTCGCCAATCTCGGCTACACGGTGAAAGACAGGGACAAGAAGCAGTACTGGCGGCCGCCGGGCTAGGCGCCGAGGAGGTGGATGACTGCTTGGGCGTAGGCCTGTTCGGCGTCTGCGGCGGTGTGGGTGCTTTCGGTCAGGCTGACCTGGTAGCCCTCGGGGACCGACTCCAGGGACCGGAAGTAGTCGCCCAGCAGGGTGCGGAGTTGCTCTTCGCGTGGCAGCCAGATGACCTCGCGTTGCTCGATGCTGTCCAGTGCCCACTCGGTGGTGCCGTTGAAGCCGATCACCTTGCTGCCCTGGTAGTCGTGCACCTCGACGGTCATGTCGCTCACCACGAACACGTCCTCGTCCATGTCCCGGTCCGGTACGACGAATCGGTCGCCCGCCGACGGGCTCCACAGCACCCCGGCCTTGCGCAGTCGTCCGGCCTGCTCGATCGTGATCACCCCTCCATCCTCCCCACGGCACACAAACACCGCAGGTTCGCGGCGAGCCGTGGGGGGACGGAGGTCAGCGGTCGAGTGCGCTGCGCAGTTCCTCGGCGCGGTGCGCGATCCGGTCCCGGACCTCGCCGGTCAGCGGCAGATCCAGGAGCGCGGTCGCCTGCAGGTGGCTGAGCCCGAACTGCGCGCGGAGCCGTCGTACAGCGGTGTCGCGGTCCGCGGACGCTCGCAGTACCTCGGCCACCTCGTCGCGGCGTTCGAAGGCGGCCAGCACGCCGTCGTAGATCTCGAGTTGCGTGTACGCGGACCGGTCCGGCTCCGGCACGACCGTCACGTCTCCCTTCTCGCTGGAGCGGATCACCTGCCGCCACAGTGCGGGCACGGCCAGGCGGGCGCGGGTGTAGCGCCGGGTCAGGGGCTGCGCGTAGGTCATGGTCATGGTGAGTTCCCCCTTGGGTTTCAGTCAGCCTTGGCGACCGCGTGCGGTTCGCGCGGCGGACACTTGGTACCGGGCGCGGTCAGCGCCTCGAAGTGCCACGGTTCGTTGTCGTACCGGCGGCACACGCCGTACCGCCAGCCGTTCTTGTTCAGCCACGTCATGGCGGCGGCCGGACCGATGTCGACGGCCTTGCCCTGCACGTGGGCGGAGTACTTCGGCGGCAGCACCCAGCGCGTGGCCACCTTGTACGAGCCGTACTTCTTGATCGCCGCGTTCAGCAGGCGCTGCTGCTTGGTCGCGCTGCGCCGGGCGGAGGTGATGCTGATCCTGATGCCGTCGGCCTTCGCGGCCGCCATCGCCTTCTTCAGGCGCGCCTTCAGCTTCGGCGAGAGCCCGTTGATGCTCTCCTCCGCCACCACCGGCGTGGACTCCTTCGCCGGCTTCTTCGTGGGAGTCGTCGACGTGGTCCTGGTCGGGGTCTTGGCAGGCGTGGAGGGGCGGCGGGTCGGCGTCGGGGTGGTGGTGGACGGCGTGCTCGCCGGCGGCGCACCGACGGCCGGAGCGCTCACGGTCGACACCACCGGCTCCTTGTCCGCGGCGAGGCCGAGGAAGTCCCCGACCTGCGCGTGCCACAGCAGCAGCGATCCGGCGACCGCGCCGACCCCGACCACACCGATCACGGACAGCAACCGCGTCCGCACCGCGCCGGGTCGGCGTGGCGGCAGGTCGTTCCTCATGGGGTACAGCCTCTCGGATCGGGCACGGTGGCACATCGGTCCCAGGGACCGTCCTCACGTCCCACTTCTAGCCCCTGAGTATCAGTTCGGACGCCGAGCCTCCTCCAAAAGTTGGAGAGACTGCCCCTCCGGGCAGATGAAGCTTCGGCAAACACGAACTGACTACGCTGGGCGACGTGATGGGAGTCTGGCGTCGATTGTCGCAGGGGCAGCAGGATCTGCTGCTCGCTGCGGTCATCGGCCTGGTCTGGTTCGCCGCGCTGAACCTGATCAACGGCACCGGTCTGCGCCCGCACAACCCCGCCGTGTCCGTGGTGACCGGCGTCTTCCTGGTCGCGACGGTCGCCTTCGTACGGCGGATCCCCCGCACCATGCTCCTCGTCGTCTCGGTGCTCTACCCGTTCCTGTACGCCGCCGCCGGCACCGGCCTGGCCGCCCAGGTCGGGCTGACGATGTTCGGCCAGCCCCAGATCAGCGACGCCGCGCTGCAGTCGGAGATCCATCTGGTCCCGCTGCTCGTCGTCGGGTACCTCGCGGCGTCGGCCGGCGTACGGCGGTTCACCTGTCTGTTCTTCACGATGGGAAGCCTGGCCGCGCTGATGATCGGGCTGCCGACTGTGGTCGCGATCGTGCTGAGCCACGTGAACCGGGACATCCTGCTCGGCGACCGGTACCGGAGCCTCCCCCGCGACGTGGCGAGTCTGTACAGCTACATCGACGTCTCACTGTTCGTGTTCGCGGAGGCACTGATCTGCGGGATGGTGCTGCTCGGCGCGGACGCCCGGCGTCGGCGCAAGAGCGTGGCTCTGCTGGAGCAGCGGAACGCCGAACTGGTCCGCCTGCGCGCGGTCGAGGCCGAGCGGGCGGCCGTGGCGGAGCGGACCCGGATCGCCCGCGACCTGCACGACGTGATCTCGCACCACGTCAGCGCGGTCGTGATCCGGGCCCAGGCGGCCGACCGGGTGGCCGACCAGCGCCCCGAGGTACTGCGGGAGGCGATCCGCTGGATCATTGCCAGCGGCAAGGAAGCGTTGACCGCGATGCGGGAGACGGTCCGGGTGCTGAACACGGCCTCGCCCCAGATCGCCGGCGACACCGGCTCGGGCGGCGGGACCGCGCCGGTGCCCGACCTGGCCGACGTCGCGCGGATGGGCGAGCGGCTGAAGGCGGTCGGGATCGACGTGACGATGGACCTGCCGCCGCGGCAGCGCCAGCTCACCTCGGCGGCCGACCTGACCGCGGTGCGGATCATCCAGGAGGCGCTGACCAACGTGATGGTGCACGCGAAGGCGACCGCCGCGCGGGTGACCTGGCAGAGTGGGCCGCAGGGTGAGCTGCTCACCATCGACGACAACGGGAACGGCGGGCCGCCGCCGGTGAACGTGCTGGAGACCGCCCGGCGCAGCGAGAGCGGTCGCGGCAACGGGCTGATCGGGATGCGGGAACGGGCCACAGCGGTCGGCGGAACCCTCGCCGTCGCGGCCGGCCCCCTGGGTGGATGGAGAGTACAGGCATGGCTGCCGCCGCAGAACTGAGCGAGTCGATCCGGATCCTGGTCGCCGACGACCAGGGCGTGATCCGGATGGGCCTGGCGATGATCCTCGACCACGAGCCGGACCTGACCACGGTCGCCCAGGCCGAGAACGGCGAGGAGGCGCTCCGGCTGATCGAGCAGTACGACCCGGACGTCGTGCTGATGGACATCCGGATGCCGGTGATGGACGGCCTGGTCGCCACCGAGCGGATCACCACCGCCAACCGGGAGGCCGGGCGCGCGCGGCCCGCCGTACTGGTGCTGACCACGTTCGACGACGAGGCGTACGTGCTGGCCGCGGTCCGGGCCGGGGCGTCCGGGTTCCTGCTGAAGGACACCGATCCGGACCTGCTGGTGTCAGCTGTCCGCGCGGTGTACCGCGGCGACTCGCTCGTCGACCCGGCCTCGACGCGGGTGCTGCTGGAGCGCTGCATGGAGCTGGAGCGCCAGGTCGACGGCGGTACGCCGAACGCCGTGCCCGCGCAACCGGACGCCCGCTGGGTCGGACTGCTCGCCCAGCTCAGCGAACGGGAACGCGAGATCCTGGTCTGGATGGCTCGTGGCCTGTCCAACCGCGACCTCGCGACCAAGCTCTTCGTCAGCGAGACCACGATCAAGACCCACGTGAGCTCGGTCCTGTCCAAGCTCGGCCTGTCGAGCCGGGTCCAGGCGGTCGTCGTCGCTTACGAGGCCGGCGTGGTCCGGCCGGGTGAGGCCGACGTGCGGTGGGATTCCTAGAGATGTCCTAGAGATACAGCCAGAGCGCGACCGCCCCCACGGCGAGCAGAATCAGAACAGTCAAGGCTTGGCTCAGCACCGACGCCTTCTGGCGCCGGGGTAGGAAATCCCCAGTCATGCTTCAAGAGTCGCTCGCGGAACCTCGCCGCCCATCGGCCGTCAGGATGGTTCCGGCCTACTACCTCAGGATGACTGATCGTTGCCAGGGGCATCCGAACGGGCCGCGCGGTGCAGACGATCGGCCAGTGCGGTCAGGGCGGCCGAGAGTTCCGGCGCGTCGATGACCTCGAAGTCGACGTCGAGCAGCCCGAGATAGAGGGTGAGCATCTGCGGGGTGTCCGATCCGAGCCGGATCTGGCAGCGGTCCGGGCCGAGCTCTTCGATCTCGACCGGCAGCGGGAGCTTGGCGCGGACGTCGGCCGCGGAGGTGTGCAGCAGGACGCGGGCGAAGTACCGCCAGGTCGCCGTGCCGACGCCGCGCTGCAAGTAGGCGGCGACCTCGGTCTCCGGCAGCTCCCGGGGAGTGAAGCGCGGGCCGCCGGGGATCTTCGGCGTGATCCGGTCGGCCCGGAAGGTCCGCCAGTCGTCGCGATCCGGATCCCAGGCGATCAGGTACCAGCGGCGGCCCATGCTGACCAGCCGGTGCGGCTCGACCTCGCGGCTGCTCGACCGCCCGTCGTGGTTCGCGTAGTCGAAGCGCAGGCGGTGTTCGGAGCGGATCGCCGCGGCGATCGCGATCATCACGTCGGCATCGACCTTCGGCCCGGCGCCCGGTACGGCGAGCGTCGCCGACTGCATCGCGCTGACCCGATGGCGCAGGCGTGGCGGCAGGACCTGCTCGAGTTTGGCCAGCGCCCGGATCGAGGTCTCGCCGATGCCCTCCACGCCTCCGTTGGCGGCGGTGCGCAGTCCGATCGCGACCGCCACGGCTTCGTCGTCGTCCAGCAGCAGAGGTGGCAACGCGGCACCCGCCCCCAACCGGTAGCCGCCGGTGAGACCGGGCGCGGCCTCCACCGGATAGCCGAGTTGCCGCAGGCGATCGACATCGGTCCGGATGGTCCGCGTGGTCACTCCGAGCCGGCCGGCCAGCTCCGGGCCGGACCACAGCGCGCGGGCCTGGAGCAACGACAGCAGCCGGAGCAGCCGGGCGGAGGTGTTCAACATTCGTCCAGGATGCCGCTTACTGCGGAAGAAAGTCTTCCGCAGTGGCTTCTAGGGTCGAATCATGACCGACGCACAAGAGATCCGTCCGTTTCTGATCGAGGTCGACGACGCTGATCTGGCCGACCTGAAGCTCCGGCTCGAGCGCACCCGCCGGCCGCATCCCGTGCCGGGAGACACCGACGACTGGAGCCGCGGGATCCCCGCCGGCCACCTGCGTGACCTCGCCGAGTACTGGCGTACTTCGTACGACTGGCGGAAGGCGGAGCAGGAGCTCAACAGCTTTCCGCAGTACACGACCGAGATCGACGGCCAGACGATCCACTTCTTCCATGTCCGCTCGCCCGAGCCGGACGCGATGCCGCTTCTGATCACCCACGGCTATCCCGGATCGGCGGTCGAGTTCCTCCGTCTGCTCGGACCGTTGTCCGACCCGGTCGCACACGGCGGGCAGGCCTCGGACGCCTTCCACGTGGTGGTGCCTTCGTTGCCCGGGTTCGGGTTCTCGACCCCGTTGTCCAGTGGCGGCTGGGAGCTGGGGCGGACCACCGCCGCGTTCGCCGAACTGATGACCAGACTCGGGTACGAGCGTTTCGCGGCGCAGGGTGGCGACATCGGCGCGGGTGTCACCGGCCACCTCGGCGCGACCGTGCCCGACCGGGTGATCGGCACGCACGTGAACAGCGATCGAGGGACCCTCGGGATGGCGGGCGAGTTCTTGCCGCTGCCGGACGACCTCGACGCCGACGACCTGACCGTCATCGAGCAGGCCAAGACGTCCTGGAAGGCGGGACGCGGCTACCTGGATCTGCAGAGCCACACGCCGGAGACGATCGCGCCGGCGCTGACCGACTCACCGGTCGCGCAGCTGGCCTGGATCGCGGAGAAGTTCCAGCTGTGGACCGATCCGTCGAAGTCTCCCGAGGAGTCGGTGGACCGGGACCAATTGCTGACCCTGGTGAGCATCTACTGGTTCCGCGGCGCGGGCGCGAGCGCGGCGCGCTTCCTGTACGAGGCGGCGCACTCCAACCTCGGCTGGGGCGCGCAGTCGTCGGTGCCGGCCGGCTGGGCCGTCTTCAACAGCAGCCCGGTCGTCCGCCGGATCACCGACCCGGAGCACCGGATCGCGCACTGGTCGGACTTCGCCGAGGGCGGGCACTTCCCGGCGATGGAGTGCGGCGAGTTGCTGGTCGAGGACATGCGCGCCTTCTTCCGTACGCTGGCCCGATGAACAACCCCGTCCTCAGCCGTCGCGAGCTCAATCGGGCGCTCCTGCAGCGGCAGCAGTTGTTGCGCCGGGAGCCCGGTTCGGTCGCCGAGTTGGTCGAGCGCCTGGTCGGACTCCAGGCGCAGGCGCCGCTGGCGGCGTACGTCGCGCTGTGGTCGAGGCTCGAGGACTTCGACCCGGCCGGGTTGTCCGAGCTGATGACCGAGCGCAAGGCGGTTCGTGCCTCGCTGATGCGGGCCACGATCCACCTGGTCACCGCGGACGACTGCGTGCTGTTGTGGCGGCTCGTGCATCCGGTCGCGGACCGTGGACTGCGAGGCGCGTTCGGCAAGCAACTCGCCGGGGCCGACATCGACGCTGTCGTTGCCTATGGCACCGACTTGCTGAGCCGGGAGCCGTACAGCCGCAGCCGGCTCCGGGACGTGCTCGGCGAACGCTGGCCGGACTGGGACGCGACGGCGATGGCGTACGCCGTGAGCTATCTGACCGGCACCGTCCAGGTCACACCGCGCGGGGTCTGGGGCGAGACCGGTCCGGCCGCGCTGCAGACGATCGAGAGCTGGCTCGGCCGGTCGCCGGTGGCGGATCCGTCGATCGACGCGCTCGTACTGCGCTATCTGGCCGCATTCGGACCGGCGAGCGTGGCCGACGTACAGCAATGGTCGGGGTTGACGAAGCTGCGAGAGGTCGTGGACCGGCTCCGGCCCGGCTTGCGTGTGTACGCCGACGAGGACGGGCGGGAGCTGTTCGACGTACCGGACGGGCCGTTGCCTGATGGCGAGACGCCGGCGCCGGTGCGGTTCCTGCCGGAGTACGACAATCTGCTGCTTTCGCACGCGGATCGACGGCGGGTCAACCCGGCGGGACGGCCGGTTCCGCTGCCGCCGGGCAACGGCGCCGCGATGGGCACCGTCCTGATCGACGGGGACTACGCGGCCGATTGGCGCCATCACCGCGGCGCCGACCCGAGTCTGAAGGTCATCACCCACGGACCGATCACCGCCGACGCGCGGGACGCCGTCCAGGCCGAAGCGACTGAGCTCCTCACCTTGATCGGCAGCAAGGACACGCCGGTCGTCGTGACGGATCGCTAGGCGTCACCGAAGTACTCGCGGCGGACCTTCTTCGGGACGCACAGCGACCAGGCGTCGAGGATCAGTTCGCGGAGTTCGTCGTACTCGACGGCCGCGAGGTTGAGCCCGATCCACTGGAAGCGCTCCTCGGAGGGGCGCGGCGGAAGGAACTTGTCCGGCTCCGCGGCCAGTGCGGCGGCGCGTTCCTCGCGCGGGAAACCCAGGCCGATCGTCTGCTCGTCGGGCGCGACGGCGAGGTAGACGATCTGGCCGACGCGGAACTTGATCCGGTCGCGGACCAGCACCTCGTAGCTGCGCGGGAGGTCCGCAGTGATTTCGCGGATGTCGGTGAGATCGACCACCTTGCCACGATAGACCGCCATCACTGACAACTTCTGTCAGTGATTTCGCCGGTACCTTGGTTGGATGCCTGCTGTCGTGAGCGCGGTCGAGGGAGCCGAGGTGGTGTTCCGCCTCGGTGACGCTGCGCATGCGTTCACGGGCGTTCGGTTGTGGCAGGAGCTCGGTCTGCCGGCGGAACTGCTCGAGTTCAAGCCGGTCACCTACGGCTGGGAGCTGCGGCTGCCACGCCCATCGGTGCACCGGATGGAGTACCTGTTCGACATCGCCGACCTCGGGATGCGGACCGATCCGACCAACCCGCGGGTGGTCGGCGGCGCGTTCGGCGACCACTCGTGGCTGCCGCTGCCGGGGTACGTCGAGCCGTCGTGGATCACGGTCGCTCCGATCGCGTCGACCCAGGTCCCGCTCGTGGTCGACGCCCCGGTCGGGCCGGTCGACGTCCAGATCTGGGCGCCGGAGGGCATCGCGCCGACGTTCGAGCTGCCGTTGCTGCTGTCCCACGACGGCCCCGAGTTCGCCGCGTACGCCGGTCTGACGCACTACGCCGGCGCGATGATCGCCTCCGGTTCGCTCCCGCCGTTCCGGTTGGCGCTGGTCCGGCCGACGTCGCGGAACCTCTGGTACGCCGCGAATCCGCAGTACGCCTCGTCCCTGACGCAGGACGTGGTGCCGGCCGTGCAGGCGCAGTACCAGAGCCGTCAGCCCGTGATGATGGGGGCGAGTCTCGGGGCGCTGGCCGCGCTGCACGCGGAGTGGAGCCACCCGGGGACGTTCGCGGGCCTGTTCCTGCAGTCGGGGTCGTTCTTCACGATGGAGACCGATCCGCAGGAGTCGAAGTTCGAGTTCTACGCCGAGGTGACCGGGTTCGTCGAGCAGGTGCTGACGGCAACCACGGCCCCGAGCACACCGCCGGTCGGGATGACCGCCGGGACGACCGAGGAGAACGTGCACAACAACCGGGTGATGGCGGCGAGGCTCGCCGAGCTCGGGTTCGAGGTGACGCTCGACGAAACACCCGACATGCACAACTTCACAGCCTGGCGGGATGTGCTCCATCCTGATCTGACGGATCTTCTGCGGCAGACCTGGGGTGGGGCTGATGGAACGGGAACAGGCCGAGTTGGAGGCGCCGGGGCTTGACCGGCCCGGAACAGTGATCCGCTACGGGCATTTCGGCCGCCCGGTGCTGGTCTTTCCGAGCGAGCAGGGCCGAGCCTGGGACTACGAGAACAACGGCATGGTCGACGCCGTCGCCGACCTCATCGAGGCCGGGCGGGTGAAGCTGTACTGCGTCGACTCCTACGACCACGTCAGCTGGTCGGACCGGAGCATCCAGCTCGAGGACCGGGCCCGGCGGCACGAACTCTACGAGTCCTGGATCGTGAACCAGGTCGTGCCGACGATCGCGGCCGACTCGCCCGGGGTCGCGGACATCGTCACCACCGGCTGCAGCCTGGGCGCGTTCCATGCGCTGAACTTCGCCTTCAAACGGGCCGACCTGTTCCCGATCGCGATCTGCCAGTCGGGCAACTACGACGCGAGCAGTTGGCACGCCTGGGGCGAGCGCGGCGACGCGACGTACTTCAACAATCCGGCCGACTACCTGCCCAACCTGTCCGGTGAGCATCTCGACTGGTTGCGGAAGCGCTTGTTCATCCTGCTCACCGTGGGTCAGGGTGACTGGGAGACGAATCCGACCGGCTCGCTGCCGTCGGCCCGCGCGACCGACGCCATGCTGACCGAGAAAGCCATCCCGCATGAGCTGGATCTGTGGGGGTACGACGTAGCACACGACTGGCCCTGGTGGCAGCAGCAGCTCGCCCATCATCTTCCTCGCTTCTGCTGAAGGAGACTTCCTCTCTTTCTTTCCTCCCTTCCTCGATCCAGTAGGAGATCTTGTGTCTGACCGTTCGCGTCATCTGATCGGGTTGTTGCTCGGGGCCGAGGAGGACTGGCCGCAGGCGTTCGAGGCGTTGCTGCAGCGGGTCGGGCCGGTGGCCCTGGACGGGCAGGAGCACGAGTTCGGGTCCCGGCGGCTGACCATCGAGCCGTTCGACCTGAACGATCCGGTCCGGGTCGGGCTGGTGATCGACCGGCTCGCGTACTGGTACTACCACCCGCGCGAGTGGCTGAAGAAGGCCGCGCTGATGAACGGCACGTACCTGCTGAACTCCCCGTTCACGTTCCAGTCGATGGAGAAACACTCGGCGTACTGCGCGATGCTGCGGCTCGGGCTGAAGATCCCACGGACCGTGCTGGTGCCGTACAAGAACCCGGTCGACAACGTGCGCTGGGCGTACACGTCGGCGAAGTACAACCGGCCGTTCGACCTGGACGCGATCGCCGACGACCTCGGCTACCCGCTGTACATGAAGCCGTTCGACGGCGGTGGCTGGCGCGGGGTCTCGCGGATCAACAACCGCGACGACCTGCACCGGGCGTACGACGAGTCCGACGAGATGCTGATGCACCTGCAGGCCACGGTCGAGTACGACAAGTTCGCCCGCGCGCTGTCGATCGGCGCCGAGACGATGGTGATGGACTTCCGCCCGGACGAGCCGATGCACAACCGGTACGCCGTCTCGCACGGCTTCCTGAGCCCGTCCGCCGGGCACCAGACCGTGGCGATCAGCCGGATCGTGAACGCGTTCTTCGGCTGGGAGTTCAACTCCTGCGAGATGCTGGTCGCGGGCGACGAGGTGTACCCGATCGACTATGCCAACGCCTGCCCGGACGTCGCGGTCACGTCGCTGCACTACTACTTCCCGTGGGCGATCAGCGCGCTGGTCAAATGGTCGGTGTTCTCGCTCGCCACCGGGCGTCGCAGCAAGGTCGACCTGCATACCGAGCGGTACTTCGAGATCGCCGACGACGAGTCCATGGACTACGACGCCAAGCTCGACGGATACCTTGCGCTCGCGGACGAGCACTTCGAAACCACGAAGTACCAGGAATGGTGCGCCGCTCATCTGGGCGACTTCGACCTGCGGGTCCGCGACTGGGTCAGCGGTCCGGACTTCGCCCGGCTGCTCCGCGAGACCGTCGTCGCGACGTACCCGGAGCACGAGCAGGAGAAGTTCTACGCCCACTTCAAGGGCCTGACCGACCTGTGGCTGGCCGATCAGGCAGGCTAGAGGGCGTGCGTGACGCAGAGGTACCGGCGTGGTGGCGGCGACTCGGACTCGACGGGCTGGTGGATGTGCATGTGCACTTCCTGCCGGACCGGGTGATGAACGCGGTCTGGGCGTACTTCGACCAGGCTGGTGAGCATTACGGGACCGAGTGGCCGATCACGTACCGGACATCGGTCGAGGAACGGCTGAAGACCCTTTCGGAGCTGGGCGTGCGGGCGTTCCCCGCGCTGGTCTATCCGCACAAGCCGGGGATGGCGGAGTCGCTCAACTCCTGGGCCCGGGACTTCGCTGCCCGTACGCCGGGTTGCGTGCCGAGCGGGACGTTCTTCGCCGAGCCCTCGGCGGCCGGCTATGTCCGCGAGGCGTTGGAGCTGGGCACCCGCATCTTCAAGGTCCACGTGCAGGTCGGCGATTTCGACCCGCGGTCCGGCGAGCTCGACGACGTGTGGGGTCAGCTCGCCGAGGCCGGTACGCCGGTGGTCGTGCACTGCGGCTCCGGTCCGATCCCGGGCCGGCATACCGGTCCGGGGCCGATGGGTGAGGTGTTGAGGCGGCACCCTCGGTTGACCGCGGTGATCGCTCACCTCGGCATGCCGGAGTACGCCGAGCATCTCGCGCTCACGTCGTACCCCAACGTCCACCTCGACACGACGATGGCGCTCACCCCGTTCGTCGAGGCGATGATGCCCTTCCCTCGCGAACTGGCGTCGCGAATGGGTGACCTGCAGGACCGGATCGTGCTGGGCTCCGACTTCCCGAACATCCCCTACGAGTACGCCGTACAGCTCTCCAGCCTGGAGTCACTCGAGCTGGGCGACGACTGGCTGCGGGCCGTCTGCTGGGAGAACGGCGCGCGGCTACTCGGCCTTGCAAGCGCCGCCGAGGGGTGAGCAGCAGCCCGACCAGGAGGATCGCCGCGAGGTAGGTGCACAGCAGGGTCTGGGTCGAGTCGGCGACGACAGCGTTCAGCCTGGTCACCTTGGACGGGTGAGTACATAGGCCGTGGGAGTGGCGCCGTTGTACTTGAGGAGGCGTTGGCGGACGATCTTGAGGCGTCTGTGCCGCTGGACCGCGTCATGGAGAAGGCGTTTGTCCTCGGTCAGGAGGACGGCCCGGCCGGGTGGGGTCAGGACTCGGTCGAGTTCGGACAGGACGGCGGGGTAGAGCGCGCGGTTGAGCGCATGGCTGCCCACCTGCTTGCCGAACGGGAGATTCGTGACGACCCGGTCCACGCTGCCGCCCTTGAAAGGAAGAGCTTCAGCTTCGGCCTGGGCGAGCTCCTGCCCCCAGTTCCTGGCCGCGATCTCGATCCCGCGCGGATCGTGATCCGTGCCGATGATCTGGGCCGCCGGCGCGCGACGGCGCACGGCGAGCAGAATGGTCCCCGTGCCGCAGAACGGGTCGACGACGCGATGCTCCGGGCGGATCTTCGCCAACCGGACGAGCACCTCGGCGACCACCGGATTGGTTGACCACGGCAACCGTTCCAGCGGGCCGAAGCGGCGCATCCAGGACAACGGCGCCTTGCCGGAGCCGGTAATCGTGAAGTAGAGAGCACAGGCAACGAGTTCGTCCAACGGGCCGTCGACCGCGCATTCGACGGTCTCTGCGGACAGTTGACGGATCGAATGGACGGACGACATCGCGCGGAGCTCCTCGATGAGGAGATCGGCGGCGCCGTCGATGGTGTGCAGGACAAGACGGTCGGTGCAGCAGGGCACGACGAGGCTCCTGAAGGGTCGCGATCGACAGAACAGTCGAAGCGCGGCGCACGCACGACGCAGCCGGCCGACTCCGTCCGGAGCCCGCCAGGGTCGCACCTACGCCTTCAGAAACACGACATCAACGGCAGGGTATTAGGTCGCGCCACCGGTCCTCATCTGATTTTGTTGGCGGATGGCAGACGTGGAGGAACGGTCGGCGGACGACGCCGAGCTGGCCGTCCTGTTGAAGGCCGCGTTCGACGAGCTCGTCGTGCGGAACGGCGCCGAGGGACGGACGCAGGTCAAGGACGGTGCGCGGTACTTCGTGGCGCTCGACGACGAGCGGCAGCCTGTCGGCTGTGGCGCCGTACAGGTGTTCGGGCCGGACACCGCTCACCCGGGGGACGCGGAGATCAAGCGGGTGTACGTGACGCCGGCCGCCCGCGGTCGGGGGTATGCGCGGAGGTTGCTGGCCGGATTGGAGGAGGCGGCCCGGTCGGCCGGACATCCGGTCCTACGACTGACCACCGCGGAGCGACAGCCGGAGGCGATCGCGCTGTACGAGTCGAGCGGCTATGTCCGGACGGCTCCGTGGGGCAAGTACGTCAACGAGCCGCTGACCCGCTGCTACCGAAAGGCACTCTGAGCATGGCGCGCCTCCACACCGTCGATCAGTTGCTCGATGTTCTCGATCAGGTGGTGGGGGCGAGCGGTCGGGGCGATCGATCGCATGCGTCCGCCGCGGAGTACTGGACCGGGCTGCTGACGACGCCTGGACATCCGCTGACGAGCCAGCTGCCGGACGAGCCCTTGGTGGATTGGAACGAGCGCGGCCTGCTGGGCGATCTCGCCGGCGCCCGGGTGCTCGACGTCGGGTGTGGCGGAGGCCGCAATACCCGCTGGTTCGCCGAGCGGGGCGCGACGGTCGAGGGCGTCGATCTCGCGGCCGGGCTCCTCGACACGATCCGCCCAGATATGCCGTCGCCGGTCACGTTGACAGCCCTCGACGTACTGCGGGATCCGCTGCCGGCCGGGCCGTTCGACGTGGTGTACGACTCGGGATGCTTCCACCACATCGCGCCGCACCGCCGGATCACCTACCTCGAGCGGATCCTCCCCCTGGTCCGACCCGGCGGCCGGTTCGCGATCGTCACGTTCGCCGCGGAGCGGATGGAGACCCCGACCGACCTCGACGTCGTCATGACCGGCGACACGTACGGCGGCATGACGTTCTCCCTCGACGACCTCCACACGATCTTCGGCACCCTCACCCCGGTCGAGCTCCGCGCAGTACAGCCCGACCGCGCCGGCACCTTCGGCCCCGACTTCCTCAACGCCGCACTCTTCAGGAATGTGGACCCCTCGGACCTCTAGCGTGGTGGGCCGTGTCCCGACGATCCACCACCCTGCTGGCCGGCCTGCTGGCGTTGGCCGGGGCGGTCGTCGCGTACTGGGTTCGGTGGCATGAGCGCCAGGAGTGGTTGCACACCGTCGTCGCGACGAGGTGTCAGCACGTGCCACCGCTTCCTCATGTCGGCGTGGTGACCGTCACTGGCTTGATCTTGTGCCTGGCAGCAGTCGGCTGCCTCCTCGCCTCCCTACCGCGAGCCCGTCCGCTGACTCAGGCGCTGTCCGGCGTCCTGCTCATTGCCGCCATCCTCGGAGCGGCCGGTGGCGCGCTCGTTCTGGCCGACACCCCCACCAAGGCCAGCGACGGGCTGGACGGCTCCGGCCTGCCCTGTCCCAGCGGCTGACCGGAGCCGGTCGATCAGCAGCTTCCGCCCGCGCACCAGTACTCACAGTCCGTGTAATAGCCGTACTTGCCGTTCTTCCCCAGCGAGACGCAGAACTCCGCGTAGTTCTCCTCGGCCAGGTTATGACCGGCCGTCGCAGCACTCGTCACCGAGCAGGCGCCGTTGCCGTTCGCCCTCATCGAGTAGCCGATATCGCTCCCGGGCTGGTCGACGATGACCTGCGCACCCCAGCCGTCTGCCTCGATGTCGCAGACCTCGACGTAGTCGCCGTCGGGCGCGAACCGGATCACCGCACCGGGATCGCCGTCGTCGCTGTGCAGCTCGTACTTGTACGTCACGGCCGACGCCTCCGGTGCGACGGCGAACATACCTGCCACGACCGTCACCGTCGCGACGGCCGCCACCCCGATTCTCCTTGACAGCATCTTCATCTGGCTCTCCTACCATTATTTGATGGTTTTTTCACAGTGAAGTTAACAGGCGATCGTGTCATCGAGGCGGCCATCTGCCGACCGCAGAAAACAAGAGTCCGTTGCCCGAATTATTCCAACGTTGTAAAGTGCTGATGCCCCCACCGAGATCAGCATCCGGGAGAGTTCATGTCGCAGCCTCGTGCGGAGTACCCGCGTCCGCAGTTCGTTCGTCCGGAGTGGGTGAATCTGAACGGTGACTGGCAGTTCGAGATCGACCGGTCGGACTCCGGGCTGGAGCGTGGGCTTCGGGAGCGGGAGCTGACGCAGCGGATCGTCGTGCCGTTCGCGCCGGAGACCGAGTTGTCGGGGGTCGAGGACGTCGACTTCCTGGAGGCGGTCTGGTACCGCACCACCGTCACGATCCCCGCGGACTGGGCCGGCAAGGAAGCCGTGCTGCACTTCCAGGCCGTCGACCACGACGCGACCGTCTGGGTGAACGGCGTCGAGGTCGTCCGGCACCGCGGCGGGTTCACGCCGTTCAGCGCCAACCTCCGCCACGTCGCCAACCCCGGCGACGAAGCAACGATCGTCGTCCGCGCGCGCGACAGCCACCGCGGTCCGCAGGCGCGCGGCAAGCAGAGCCAGCTGTACTTCAACCACAGCTGCCTCTACACCCGCACCACCGGCATCTGGCAGACCGTCTGGCTCGAAGCGGTCCCGACGGTGCACCTGAAGCGCCCGCGCATCACCCCCGATGTGGCCGGCTCCAGCTTCCACCTCGAAGTACCGGTGTCCGCGAACAAGCCCGGCTACAAGATCCGCGCCACCCTCAAGGACGCCGACGGCGACGTCGTCACGCAGGAGGTCCGCGCCGACCTCGACCTGGCCCCGCGCCTGACCCTGCAGCTCCCGGCCGACCGCGTCCGTCTCTGGGACACCACGGACCCGCACCTGTACGACGTACGCCTCGAGCTGATCGATGCCGATGGCAACGTTGCCGACGGCGCCGATTCGTACGCCGGCCTGCGGTCGGTGAGCATCAACGGCAAGGCGATCCTGATCAACGGCAAGCACGTGTACCAGCGGCTCGTCCTGGACCAGGGGTACTGGCCGGAGAGCCTGATGACCGCGCCGTCCGAGGAAGCGCTGGTGCGGGACATCGAGCTCAGCCTGGCGGCCGGGTTCAACGGCGCGCGGCTGCACCAGAAGGTGTTCGAGGAGCGGTTCCTCTACCACGCGGACCGGCTCGGCTACCTGGTCTGGGGCGAGTTCGGCGACTGGGGCTCCGGGGTCGGTGACACCGGCAACGACAACCAGCAGCCGACGGCGTCGTACGTCGGTCAGTGGCTCGAGGCGGTCGAGCGCGACTACAGCCACCCGAGCATCGTCGGCTGGTGCCCGCTGAACGAGACGCACCAGCTCCTGCACGACCGGATCACCCAGCTCGACGACGTCACCCGCGCGATGTTCCTGGCCACGAAGGCGGCGGACACCAGCCGTCCGGTGCTGGACGCGTCCGGGTACTCGCACCGTGTGCCGGAGACGGATGTCTGGGACTCGCACAACTACGAGCAGGACCCGGCCAAGTTCGCCGAGCAGATGGCGGACCTGGTGAACGACAAGCCGTACGGCAACACCGGCGGCCCGCAGGGCAAGCCGATCTCGCTCGCGTACGACGGTCAGCCGTACTTCTGCAGCGAGTTCGGCGGCATCTGGTGGAACGCCGAGAAGGCCGCCGCCGGGAAGAGCGGGAACTCCGCGGACTCGTGGGGTTACGGTCAGCGGGTCGCGGACGAGGAGGAGTTCTACACGCGCTTCGCCGGTCTGGTCGACGCACTGCTCGACAACGAGCTGATGTTCGGCTACTGCTACACGCAGCTGACCGACGTCTTCCAGGAAGAGAACGGCGTCTACAACTTCGACCGCTCCGACAAGCTCGACGTACCGCGCATCAAGGCGGTCCAGGACCGCCAGGCGGCCTACGAGAAGGACTGAAGCCCGAGGCTGCCGACCGCGACCAGGACCCAGAGGATCGCTCCGAGCAGGAGCGGCCTGGGTCCTGCGTCGCGGAGTTCGCGGGGACGCAGTGACAGGCCGATGGCCGTGAGGGCCGCGGTGATGAGGGTGCTGCCGATGATCGTGAGGGTCGGCAGCCAGGACTCAGGTACGACGCCGGCCGAGCGCAGGCCCGCGGTGGCGATGAAGCCGATCAGGAACAACGGAACGAGCTTCCGCCAGGGCAACGGCCGGCGGATGGACGCCGTGGCGCCGTCGTACGAACGGCCCGCTGCCGCGTCGAGTGCACGGGCCGCGCGGTTCTCGCGCCGGATCTTCAGCGCGACCAGCGTCAGCACGATCGGGATCAGGGTCAGCGAACGGGTCAGCTTCACCACGATCGCCTGATCGCCGGCGGCCTGGCTGTACGCATACCCGGCGGCGACGACGGACGACGTGTCGTTGACCGCGGTACCTGCCCAGAGCCCGAACGACTCCGAGCTCATGCCGAGCAGGTGGCCGAGCGGCGGGAAGGTCAGCACCGCGACGATGTTGAACGTGAAGATCGTCGCCATCGCGTAGGCGACCGAGGAGCGCCGGGCGCCGATCGCGGCAGTCGCGGCGGCGATCGCCGATCCGCCGCAGATCGCCGTACCGACGCCGACGAGGGTTTGCGTATCCCCGCGTACGCCGAGCAGCCGGCCGAAGAACCACGCCCCGCCGAGGGCGAGCGCCAGGGTGCCGAGCATCACCGGCAACGACGAGACGCCGACGCGGGCGACCTGCTGGAGAGACAGACCGGTTCCCAGTACGACGATCGACAGCTGGAGCAGCGTCTTCGAGGCGAAGTCGTACCCGGGGCGGCAGGCCTCGCTGCGGAGCGGCCGGATGAACAGACCGGCGATCACGCCCAGCACGATCCCGAACACTGGCCCGCCCACCACAGGCACCAATCGCCCGAGCGGGACCGCCACCGCGGTGATCACAAGGACCGCTGCCAGGCCTGGCATCCGGGACGGGGGCTTCGGAGCAGTTGGAGAGGTGTGCCGTGGCCTAACCTCAAGGTGCACCACTGAGCCCGGTCCTTCCCGCGGAAATGTACGCACATTTACGGTAGGAGATGACCGGACATTTCGCAACCCGGAAGGAACGGATGAGCGTGGGCAGGCTGGACCGTGCCGGCGGAGGTCCGCTGTGGAAGCAACTGCAGGAGGATCTCGTCCGGCGGCTGCGCTCCGGGGAGTTCGACGACGCCTTCCCCGGCGAGCTCGCGCTGGTCGACGAGTACGAGGTCAGTCGGCACACCGTTCGCCAGGCGCTCGGCCAACTGCGCACCGACGGGCTGATCGTCGCCGAACGCGGCCGCCAGCCACGCGTCGCGACCGCTCCGGAGATCCGGCAGCCGATGGGCGCGCTCTACAGCCTGTTCTCGTCCGTCGAAGCATCAGGCCTGCCGCAGCGCAGCGCCGTACGCGCGCTCGACGTCCGCGCCGACGGCGTGATCGCCGCCCGCCTCAACCTGGACGGATCCACTCCGCTGCTCTACCTCGAGCGCCTGCGGTACGCCGGCGACGAGCCGCTCGCCCTTGATCGCGTCTGGCTCCCGGCCACGCTCGCGGAGCCGCTGCTCGACGCCGACTTCACCCACACCAGCCTCTACAACGAGCTCTCCACCCGCACCGGCATCAGTCTCGACCACGGGCGTGAAGACATCCGCGCCGTGAATCCGAACCCGTCCGAGCGCGCGCTCCTGCACTGCCCGGCCGATGCCGCGGTGTTCTCGATCGTTCGCGAGGGCACCGCTCAGAACCGTCCGGTCGAGTGGCGGCACACACTTGTCCGCGGCGACCGGTTCGCACTGTCCGCAGAGTTCTCGGCGAACGCCGGCTACCGCCTCACGCCGAGCACCACTGCGCTGTCTCAGGCCTGGTGAAACGGGTCGTCCGCCGGTAGCCACGACGCTGCCGGGTCGAAGTCGAGATTCACGTCCCGGGTCAGAGCCTCGGCGGCGGCGAGTACGGCGGGGCGCTCCTCGTCGCCGCGTACGACGAGGGCCCAGGTCCAGAGCGGAATCGGGTCGATGACCGGGCGACGGGCGACGTCCTTCGGCACTGGGGTCGCGTCGCGTTTGGGCGAGCTGATGACGGGCCGGCGTAGGCGACGTACGTGGTCGTAGAAGGCCGGACCGGTGATGCCACCGTCGCCTATCTGCACGACTGACGCGCCGGTCGCCCGCGCGAACTCGACTGCGTAGATGTTCCACGAGGCCCACGCCTCGGTGTCCGCGTCGACCAGGATCGCCGCGTCCGCCGCGCGTACGGCGGACTCGTCGCCGCCCGCGGACACGGCGAACAGCCGGTCGACGCCGATCAGCCGGCCGGACAGCTCCTGCTCGGCCAAGTCGGTCGCGCGCACCCAGCAGATCGCCAGGTCGATGCTCCCGTCCGCGACCCGCGCGGCCTGTGTGTGCGACGGCATCACCCAGGCGTCGACCAGCAGCTGCGCAACCCCGGACACCCGCTCGGCCAGATCCGGCGGCCGCCAGCTGACATACCCCAACCGGACCGGTTCGCTCGCCGCGAAGCCCCGCGCAGTACGGCGCAACGCGTCGGCCTGCTCCAGCAACGCCCGCGTCTGCGGCAGCAACGTCTCGCCGAGCGCGGTCAGCGTCACGGTACGGCGGTCGCGCTCGAACAACCGCACGCCGAGATCGCGCTCGAGCGACTTGATCTGCTGCGACAACGACGGCCCGGCGATGTGCAACCGGGTCGCGGCCCGTCCGAAGTTCAGCTCTTCGGCAACCGCCACGAAGTACCGCAACTGCCGCAGCTCCACGGTCCACAGCGTAATAGGCCGAGCCTCCCAGCTGGGAGCAACGCGGTCGTGGAGAACCGCACCTGGTTCGACCACCATCGAACTGACAACTCGACGGAAGCGAGACGAATGAACAGCCAGAAAGTGATCACCGGAGCCTCCCAGGGCATCGGGGCGGCGACCGACGAGCACCTCGACCGGATCAACGGCGTCAACCGCGGCCAGCAGACCGGCCACTGACATGGAGGATTGGCGGTTGGTGGGGCGGGGTGCGGCGGCATTGGCCGGCGGGATGGGGATCGGGCGGTTCGCCTATACGCCGATCCTGCCGATGATGCACGCGCAGGCGGGCCTCACCCCTCGCCTCGGAGCGACGCTCGCGACCGCGAACTACGTCGGCTACCTCGCCGGGGCAGTCGCCGCGATCGCCGTACCGCGGCTGCTCCACTCACGCTGGGGACTCCGCCTGTCGATGCTCGTCCTCGCCGCGACTCTCGCCCTGATGCCGCTGAGCCGGAGCGGATCGCTCTGGCTCGGCCTGCGGCTGGTCGCGGGAATCGCGAGCGCACTGGTGTTCGTGATCGCGGTCAGCGCCGTACTCCCCCGGTTGCGCAGCCACCAGGTCGGCTGGACCTTCGGCGGAGTCGGTGCGGGCATCGCGCTGTCGGGCGCAGTACTTGCCGGAGGCAACTGGCGTACGGCGTGGTGGATCGCGGCACTGCTGACGATCGCCTGCACCGTCCCCGCGTGGCAGCTGACCGGATCACCCACGCCGCCGGCAGCCCCGCGCGGGACAGCGTCGCGACACTTCAACGCACTCCTTGCCAGCTACAGCCTGGAAGGCGTCGGCTACATCATCGCCGGCACGTTCCTCGTTGCCGCGATCAACGAAACGGCATCAGGTGCCGTCGGCAACAGCGCTTGGATCATCGTCGGCCTGGCCGCGTTGCCGTCAACAGCACTCTGGGCGTGGCTGAGCCGATCGTGGTCCCGATCGAGGCTCCTCCTGATCGCGCTCGTCCTGCAGGCGATCGGCATCGCGCTGCCGACCTTTGTCCACGGGGTTGCCGCCGCGTTGATGTCCGCCGCGCTCTTCGGTGCGACGTTCCTCGGCGTGGCCAACCTCGCGATCGCGATCGGCGCCGAACTGCGGGGGCCGCACGCGGTCGCGATCCTCACCACCGGCTACAGCCTCGGCCAGATCATCGGCCCGCTCGCTGTCAGCCCCCTGCTTCACAATGGATATCACCAGGCGCTCCTGGTCAGCGCCGGCGTCGTGGCCCTCGCCGCGACCGCCGCGCTCCTGGTCCGCCATCAACCGAAGGAGCCGCCGCGTACTACGAATCGCAACCCGTCGGCCTGGCGCCGCAGTACAAGCTGCTGGAGACCCGGTCAACCTGCTTGTCGTTCTTCGGCGGACCGATGATGGCGGGCTCAGCTCGCACTGTCAGGTCTCGCGGTTGTAGATACTGATTGCATGACGGTCAAGGAACTGCGGTTGGTGGTGACGGCGGACGACTACGACGAGGCGGTGGCGTTCTACCGCGACGCACTCGGGCTGCCGGAGCGGGCGTCGTACTCGTCGGAGGACGGGCGGGTGACGATCCTCGAGGTGGAGCGGGCCACGCTCGAGATCGCGGACCCGGGGCAGGCGGACTTCATCGACGAGGTGGAGGTTGGTCGCCGGGTTGCCGGGAAGTACCGGGTCGCGTTCGAGGTGGACGACTCCGCGGCAACCACGCGGAAGCTGGCCGACGCCGGCGCCACGGTCATCGCCGAGCCGACGCGTACGCCGTGGAACTCGCTCAACGCCCGGCTCGAAACCCCCGGCGGGATTCAACTGACGCTCTTCACGGAGCTTGACCTGAAGTAGGCTTGAAGTGTTGGGCTAGGCCTTATGTGGAACATCGAGAGCCTCGGCCTGGACGCCTATCTCGCGCGGATCGGGCATGCGCGGGTGGCGCCGTCGGCGGATGCGTTGCGGAGTCTGCATCGGGCGCATGTGCTGGCGATACCGTTCGAGAACATCGACGTGATCCTCGGGACGCATCCCGGGATCGCCCTCGACGCGATCCAGGCGAAGCTGGTGGGTCGGCAGCGCGGTGGGTACTGCTACGAGCACGCGTTGTTGTTCGGTGCTGCTCTCGAGCGGCTCGGGTTCGACGTCGTACGGCGGGTTGCCCGGGTCCAGCCGCACAAGGCCGGCCCGCGTACGCACGCGCTGCTGAAGGTGGGCGTCGACGGGGAGGAGTTCCTGGCAGACGTGGGTTTCGGGGCGGGGCAGCTTTACCCGACGCCGTTGAAAGACGGTGTTGTCGTCGATCAGGCCGGTTGGGATCACCGGCTGACGCTCGACGGCGACGTGTGGACGCTCTCGAAGCAAACGCCCGAGGGTTGGATCCCGCAGCACGCCTCGAACGACGAGCCGGTCCGGCCGATCGACTACGAGGTCTACCACCACTACGTCTCATCGCACCCGAAATCCCCCTTCACCGGCCGCCCGGTGGTCATGCGCGTCTCCGACGGCGTCGTACGCCGACTGGTCGGGACCACCCTCACAGTCGAGTACGCCGACGGCCGCACCACGGAGCGCACCGTGCCGCCGGAAGACCTCGCCGAAGTACTCGCATCCCTCGACGTCCACCTCAGCGAAGAAGAGGCGGACCGCCTTCAGCTCCTCTAAGCGTGCTGGCGGTGCCGCGGGGTTTCGGTACGGAAGGATTCGCCTAGTTCGTCGGCCAGGCCGAAGTAGTGGCGGAAGTTGTAGATCAGAGGAGACCAGGCGGCGGGGTCGACGTGGGAGGTGCCGGGTACGACGACGCGCTCGTCGGCGTGCACGCGCAGTACCCGCGCTTGGGCTATGAGGAAGTTGCCTTCAGCATCTAATTCTTGGGAGGCAACGGTGGCCTCGAACTGGATCGGGCATTCGGCTACCCGGGGTGGTACGACCAGTTCGGACGCGACCGGCGTCAGGCCGGCGGCTGCGAACTTCTCGCGTTCGTAGCGGAAACGGGCCTGTTTGTGTTCGGGGACGGGGTTGCGGCCGGTCAGACCGGCGATACGCTCGACCGCTTCCCATTGGGACGGGGACGGGAAATTGATGACCACGTCCGGGCGCGAACGCAGATTGGTTGCCGTCTGACCGGACACGCCGATGCCCAGGACAACGACGTCACCCAGGGCCCACGCGGACGACATTGGCGCCAGGTTGACGGTGCCGTCCTCGTTCATCGTGCTGAGCAGGGCTACTGGTGTTCCGACGTACAGGATGGACGGTTCGATGGTCAGGTGGGTCATGTGGATCGACAGTAGGCACCGGACGATTCGGCGGGCGCCTAACCGACAGGGCGGCATGATGGGGCTATGAGTGCCGAAGGTGAGGAGCTGGCGGGCTGGGCGCGGATGCTCGCGGACGGGACCCGGGCGACGGTCTGCCTGGCGTTGCTCGACGGCCGGGCCTGGACGGCGAGCGAGCTGGCCAAGCTGGCGAAAGTATCGCGGCCGACGATCAGTGAGCACCTCAACCTGTTGGTGACCGGCGGGCTGCTGACCGAGGTCCGGCAGGGGCGGCATCGGTACGTGAAGCTTGCCGGACCGGATACGGCCGAGTTGCTCGAAGGGCTCGCCGCGCTGGCGCCACGACGTACCCAGGTCGCGAACAGCCTGTCCGCGGTGAGCAAGCGGGACGCGTTCGCCAGAGCTAGGACGTGCTATGACCACCTCGCCGGGAAGCTCGGTGTCGCGTTGGCCGATGCGATGACGGAGCGTGGCCTGATCGACTGGTCGGACGGGATCGCGCTGACCCCGCAAGGCCAAGCCTGGCTGGAGGATCTCGGCGTCGAAGTCGAGGTACGCCGGGGGCGCCCGCCGCTGCGATCCTGCCTGGACGTGACCGAACGACGACCGCATCTCGCCGGCGATGTCGGCGCGGCGCTGTGTGCACACGCGTTGCACCACGGATGGGTCACGCACATACCAGGCGGGCGTGCCCTGAAGGTGAACAGCGCAGTACAAGCGTTTGGACTGTCGTCCGGAGTCTGAGAAGTGAATAAGGGAACACGCTTTCAAGAGGCGCTCGGCGCCGATTGCCCTTAGCCTTCGGCCATGACTGGTTTCGAGCCCGGCACCGAGCTGGTGTCCCGACTCCCTCTGCCCAGCCATGTGGTCGTCCGCGTTGACGGTCAGTGGCGTCGTGGCTGGCTGATCGGCCGCGACCACGAGGAGTCGGGATGGACCGCCCTGGTGCAGTACGAGGGCGACGACGGTAACGAGCGGACGGAACGCCTGCCGGCGGACCGGATCGCCTTGCCCGAGTCGGACGGCACGGAGAGAGCGTCCTAGTGTCCTGAGTCGGAGGTGGGGCGAGCGATTTCGGTGTTCAGGTGCGTGCATCGTGGTGCTTGGTCAGTGGCCTCGATGCGGAGCATCGTGGGCGCTGGGCAAGTGCCGCGAGGTGCGTGCCTGGGCGCCGAAAGCGCCGCCGAACCTCCGACTCAGGACACTCGGGAGGGAACGCACACACGAAGGCCCCCGGGTGAGCATCACCGGGGGCCTTCGTCGGTAACGCTGCCGTGGCGCCTCGAACGAACGAGAGAAACCCGCCCCAGGCCCTTCGGGCGGTTGACCTGGGACGGGATCCTCAGTGGCGTTACACACGGTGTATCGCTGATAACGGCGTGAGTGTTACAGGATCCCAGGAAGAATCTTCCAGTCAGGTCACAGCACGAGTGGCCTGCGGCGGCAGGCCGACGACCCCGGTGCACGTCCCTGAACACCGGGGTCTGGATCGGCGGCCTCTCGAGCGACAACCGTTCGTGACCCCTCAGGTGCCCCGACAGCCCGTGATCATTCGTGTCCGGAAATGACTCAGAAGTGGACGGCGAGCAGGACGCGGCCGCTCTCCGAGCTGCGGATGTCGAGGGCCTTGATCTCGCTGCGCTGCAGCTTGGTGGTGGCCGCCGGTTTCACCGTCGTACCGGGCGATGAGGTCCAGCTGGCGATCAGCGAAGCCTTGCCGGACGAGTCTGTGACGTACAACTCGTAGCCTCGGGCTCGTTCGCTCGGCGTCGCGAGTTCGTCGTACCGGCAGCTGATCTCGATCGTCGTACCCCAACGCTCCGGCACCAGCCGGGCGTCCGCGGACAGCTTGCTGTTGACGGTCTGCGCGAGTACGACGTAATCGCCCTGCGGCTCGTCGTGGGACAGCGGGATCGCTATCACCGCGCCGATCGCGGCGGCGGCGACCCCGATGCCGGTCATCAGCGCACCAAGGCGAATCCGTTGCCTGCGGCGATCACGCTGGACATTGCGGACCAGACCAGGAAGCAGGTTCGGCGGGTCGGCCGTGATCGTGGTCAGAGCCCGCTCGGCCGGGAGCGCCGCGAGTACGCCGGGCACACCGGCCAGGGACGCCACCTCGGCGGAGCACTCGGCACACGTGCGCAGGTGCTCCTCGTACGCGCGGCGATCCTTTGCCGACAACGCGCCGAGCAGGTACGCCGCATCCCACTCCCGGTACGGGTCGCTCACTGGCTCGTCACCCCCTTCTCCTGCAGCGCGAGCTTCAGCGCGCGCAGCCCGTAGTGCAGGCGTGACTTCACCGTGCCCGACGGGATGTCCAGCTCCTCGGCGATATCGGTGACCGTACGGCGGCCGTAGTACGCGCGAACGATCACCTGCCGATGTTCCTCCGACAACTGTGCCAAAGACTCGGCCACCAGCCACGCGTCGAGTACGGCGTTGGCGTGGTCGGCGCTCGGCTTCTCCGGCAGGTCGTCGCTGGCGACCTCCCGGCTGACCCGGGCGCTGCGCCGGTCGTCGATGACGAGGTTGCGCGCCACCGTGAACAGCCAGGCCCGCGCCCCCGCCTCGTCCTCGGACAGGATGTTCGGCCGGCGCCAGGCCCGGAGCAGCGTCTCCTGGACGACGTCCTCGGCCAGCCGGTCGTCGCCGGTCAGCCGGACGACGAACCGCCACAGCGCGGGAGCGTGCACGTCGTGCAGCTCACGCAGCAGCGCAGCCCGGTCGTCGGCCATCGGCGCTCCTGCTCTGTCGGACATCGCTCACTCCCCACCATTCTGCACAGCCTGCACAGGGTTTCACTCCTCGCGGTGGGTACGTGGTCCCTGATTCCAACGATTGACCGCGCAATCTGGTTCACCCGGGTACGACTGGTAGCCGCGGGCGACGAGCGTGAGGCCGACGTACGCCGGCCCAGCGTGAAGCTGCTGTCAGCGTGAAGCGTGGAGCTGCTGCAGGATGCGGATGAACGTCTTGCGATCGGCGGCCGAGAGCGTATCGAGGACCCGCTCCTCGCGCGACTGGATGTCCTTGCGGACGGCACGGCGTACCTTGCGGCCCTGGGCGGTGATCGAGAGCAGGCGGACGCGGCGGTCGTCCGGGTCGGGAGTGCGCTCGATCAGGCCGGCGTTCTGCAGCTCGTCGAGGGTGCCGATGATGCGGGACTTGTCCGCGCCGATCGCCTCCGCGAGCGCGGCCTGCGTACGGACCGGGGTGCCGTCGAGCGCGGTCAGCACCGAGTAGCCCCACATCGAGACCTCGTGCCCGGCGAGCAGCGGCAACTCGATCGCGATCAGCTCACGCACCAGCGGATACAGCATCGCGGCCAGATCGGGGCGCTCGGTTGCCATGCCTGAAAAGGTAGCACTGGCGCAATCATATGCACTGGCTTACGATAGGCGCATGCCTACTGTTGACTACATCGCGTTGGATGCCGAAGCCGTCCGGACCAGCATGGAGCTGGTCGCCACCGCAACCGAAGCCGACCTGGCCAAGCCGACCCCTTGCCGCGCCTGGACCCTCTACGGCCTCCTGGCCCACATGGCCACCCAGCACTACGGCTTCGCCGCCGCCTCCCGCGGCGAAGCCGACCCCACGATCTGGAAGCTCCGCGACCTGGGCGACGACCCGGTCAAGGCGTACGTCGAGTCCGCCGAGCACGTCCTGGACGCCTTCGCCCAGCCCGGCGTCGCGGACCGCACCTTCTCCCTCGCCGAATTCAGCCCCAACACGTCGTTCCCGGGTTCGCAGGCGATCAGCTTCCACTTCATCGACTACGTCGTCCACAGCTGGGACGTCGCAAAATCCCTGGGCCGGTCAGTGACTTTCTCCCCCGCCATCCTCGAGGCAGCCACCACGGTCGCCCAGGTCGTCCCCACCGGCGACGTCCGCCGCGCCGCCGGCGCCGCCTTCGCGATGGACATCCCCTGGACCGGCGACGCCCCCCTCGACCGCATCGTCGCCTACCTCGGCCGCAACCCGAACTGGCCGGTCAGTTGATGTCGAACTCGTTGCCTTCGGGGTCCTTCATCCCGACCGCGTAGTGGTCGAGACCTTCCTCGAACGCGCCGGTGATGGTCGCACCTAGCTCCGCCAACCTGGTCGCCTCAGCGTCAACCCGCTGAGTCCGCACCTCGATCGGGTCCGACCACTCACCGCTCGCGTGAAGATCAAGGTGCCACCGGTTTTTCACCACCTTGCCCTCCGCCACCACATGGAACCAGATATCCGGCCCCCGCCCCTCCGGATCGCTGATCCTGTCCGCACCACCACCCAACTCCTCCTCGGGCACCCCCAACCGCCGGTAGAAGTCATCCCAGGTAGCAAACCCCTCCGGCGCCGGCTGCACCTCGTACCTCAGCGCATCAGCCCAGAACCGCACGAGCAATCCAGGATCAGCACAATCGACCACCAACTGAAACTCCACACCCATCCCCTCCTCGCCGCCATCGCCAGTATGCAAAGGCACGCCGACAATTCGAGCGCCCCAATTCCCGTGGCATCGATCGGAGCATCGGTGCATCGGTGCATCGAGGGGCAGTACGAGACCGGGCGCGCCTCGGCGCCCCGAGCCCGACCCCGCCGGAACAGGTCCGGCTGAGGTCACCGGAGCAACTCCAGGACGGCCCTCCGACACGCCACCATCTGACGCCGGGGCTCGCCGGACGCCGCGATTAGCGCTTGCTCCTACGTGCGTTGCGACTCGAACCGACAGCCCGCCGACTATCACCCTCCAGAACTTGGGTCTTACGGCGTCGCAACCGACTCAACGGGGCGCGGTGTGGTGATCGGATCGGCGTGACGATGCACGATCTTCCATCCGTCTTCCTCGCGGCGGTAGATCGTCGTCGCGCGCAGCGCCACCGGCGACAGCTCTTCGGCACCGCCGAGTTTCGTCGTACTCCGCTCGATCTCGACGATGTACGCCGGGTCCGTTGTCTCACCTTCTGCGATGCGCTCGAACCCCGTCACCGCACCGTCGCGCAACATCGCAGCCGCGGCGTCGAGCGCTGCGGAGACCCCCTGCCATCCACGCACCGGCGGTCCCAGTGGATTGGCCAACGTGACGTCGTCGCCGCGCGAGTAGAGGCGCTTCTTCGGTCCGGGATCCCCCAAGCCGAAAGCTGCCAGCGCTTCGTGATCCTGCTCGATGACCTTGTCGAGCTCACCATCCTTCATGGCTACCTCCTACGCTAATCGGATCCCTTGACCCTCGAGGCCCGAACCACGCATCCCGCAGCCGGTGCACTCAAGAAAATCCTCAAGCCCCCAGACCCACCCCACAAGGGAACCACCTCCCACCCCACCAAGGACACTACCCGCCCCCACCGGGACCCACCACGCCCCAGAGTTCAACGAATCTGCCCTTGACGCCGCACGATCCCCACCATCCCGAGTCCGCCGACCGCGCCACCCACCCGACAGCGCCACAAATGCACCGGCGCCTTCCGCAACCCGAACAACACCCTGTCCGATCTCCGAAAGGTCAGGGCTAATTATCGGTCCGCTCGAGTCCGTCAATTCCCACAACTTCCACAAGACTCGCAACCGTACCCGAACGATGCCGGTCAGCCGGCCCGGCAAATCCCAGACCAACTAGGCCCAGCCAGGTCTCGACGACCCAAGACAGCTACCTAAGCCGGAAGATCCGCCACGCCCAGACAATCGAATAGGCGAACGCCGTCTCGCGATCGAGCCCGTAGACAACCCGAAAGCTCAAAGTGATGGGTAAGTGTCGGGCCGCCAAGGTCTGGCCCCGGTCACGTGCGCCCTACCCTGGCCGTTTGGTAGACCCCGTAGGCCTCGAACCCACAACCCGCGGAAACTGGAAAGAATTCGCTCATCGTTTGTCATCAATTGCCAAATCTACCCATGACCTGCAGATTCACACATCGGGGCCTCGCATTCGTGCTCGTACACAATCAGCGCTTCCTACTGATTGTGCCGAGTAAAAGGCCGACTCTGGCCGATGGAGTGTACCCAGTGAGTCGGGCTGCGAACCGGCTGCGGAATGCCACGGATCACGCTTCACCGGCCCGAACACCTCAGGCTGGTCGTGTACAGCCATGTAGGCCAGCTGTGTAACGCTCAGCGATTTGTCAGCCGGTTCGAGCAGGGCGACTTCTCCAGCCCTACAGTGTGCGCCCAACCCTCGGGCCAGATCACAGATCTGCATCAGCCGCTCCAATGATGTAACAGTTCGTCACGAGGCCTCGATACGTCCGATGTAACACTGGGGGCGCGTCTGCATCTCGCTTCACGAACCGTGACGAGACCTGGGCGCGAGTACGACGGCATACTTGGGGGCCGGCACTTGACGGGTGGACGTCTCAGCCTTCTCGATGACGGCATGCGCGTGGTTGACTACCTACGGATGACTGCAACGCGTGACCGTAGGGTGCTTCTGTGAGTGCTAACTACAAGAACGAGAGCTTCTCAGCCGCCCCGGGGGCCGTCGTTGTCGTTCGCGATGAGGAATGGCTAGTCACGGCTGTGGAGCCGGCCAATGATGGCCACTTCGTCCATGTCCAGGGCCTTTCAGAGCTGGTGCGCGAGACAGAGGCTACGTTCTCGACCGCACTCGATGTGATCAAGCCGCTTGATCCGGCTGCAGCAAGGGTGATCGGGGACGACAGTCCGCAGTTTCGACGTACCCGGCTGTGGCTTGAAGCCACTCTCCGCAAGACGCCGGTCCCGTTGAATGATCCCGCCCTCACGGTCTCGACACGTGGGCTCGCCGATGTGCTCGCCTACCAGCAGACGGCGGTTCGCCAGGCCCTCCACCCTGACAACCTTCGTCCGCGTATCTTGCTCGCCGACGCGGTGGGTCTCGGGAAGACGCTGGAGATCGGCATGATCCTAGCCGAGCTTGTGCGACGCGGCCGTGGCGAGCGCATCTTGGTGGTGACTCCCCGGCACGTCCTGGAACAGATGCAGTTCGAGCTCTGGACTCGGTTCGCGCTGCCGTTCGTTCGGCTTGACTCTCTCGGCATTCAGCGCATCCGGCAAAAGCTGCCGGCCAGCCGCAACCCATTCACGTACTACAAGCGCGTGATCATCTCGATCGACACGCTCAAGAGCGACCGTTACCTCGCGCATTTGCAGAAGCAGCGCTGGGACGCGGTCGTCATCGACGAGTCCCACAATGTCACTAACTCCGCGGCACAGAACAACCGGCTCGCCCAGCTTCTCGCCGAGCGCACTGAAGCGCTCATCCTGGCCTCGGCGACTCCACACAACGGCCGCAAGGAGTCGTTCGCTGAACTTGTCCGAATGCTGGAGCCAAGCGCCGTTCGGCCGGACGGTGACCTCGTCGAGGAGGACCTCAAACGGCTCATCATCCGACGGCACCGGCACAGCCCGGATGTGGCGAGTGTGGTCGGAGCCAACTGGGCCGAGCGCCGCGAGCCGCAGAACCTCCTCGTCCCAGCCTCGGACGCGGAGAACGCCATCGTTGCTGAGCTCGAGGAGACCTGGTTGTTCCCACGGTCGGGCTCCAGCCCTTACAGCGGTGTCAGCTCTGCACTGTTCCCCTGGAGCCTCGCAAAGGCATTCCTCTCGTCCCCGGCCGCGCTGCGCGACTCCATTGCGAACCGACTCCGAGTGTTGGGCTCCACCTTGAGCTCGGACCAGCGGCACGAGGCCGAAGCGCTCCGCCGCCTGGACGATCTCGCGGTGAAGGCCCTGGATTCGGGATCGGCCAAGTACGACGCCCTGGTGGAGTACCTGCACAGGATCACCGTCAGCCCGCGCAGCACCGAGCGCGCGGTGATCTTCGCCGAGCGGATTCCGACCCTGCATTGGCTGTGCGACCGCCTCCGGACCGACCTCGGCTTCTCCGAGGACCAGGTGGTCGTCATGCACGGCGGACTGAGCGATGTCGTACAGCAGGAGATCGTCGAGTCGTTCAAGCAGGAATCGTCCCCGATCCGCGTGCTGGTTACCGGTGACGTCGCATCTGAGGGCGTGAACCTGCACACCCAGTGCCACGAGCTGATCCACTTCGATATTCCATGGAGCTTGATCCGGATCGAGCAGCGCAATGGCCGAATCGACCGGTACGGTCAGAAGCACCCACCCCAGATCACCACCCTGCTGCTCAACCCGGACAGCGAACGGTTCGCCGGTGATATCCGCATTCTTCGATCCCTGGTGGAGAAGGAGCACGAGGCGCACCGGGCCCTCGGGGACTCGGCGTCTCTGATGGGCGAGTACGACGTTTTGGCTGAGGAGCGAGCCATCCGTGATGTACTCGCCGGCAAGCGTGATTTCGACGACGTGCTCCGTACGCCGGACCAGATCCGCGCAGAGGACGGAATCGAGGGCCTACTCGCACGATTGCTCGGGACCGACTCGACGGACGAGGAGCCCACGACGGCGGACGCCGAGCCGGCTGGAGTCTACGACAGTGACCTGGCGTTCCTCAGGGAGGCACTGGTCGAGTTTCTCAAGACGCCCGATGCAGAACCGCCGAGCGGTGTGTCCTGGCGTGAGCACACTCGACACTCGATCGTCGAGCTGGTCCCAACACCCGATCTGCGGCAGCGCCTTGAGGTACTGCCCCAGTCGTACCTCGCCGAGCGCCGGGTCGCGGAACAGCTTCGGCTCGCAACAACCGTAAACAAGGGCAAAGCGGAACTCGCGCAGGCACTACAGGACGAGTCGTCATCCCTCTGGCCCGAGGCGCATTACCTGTCGCCATTACATCCCGTGCTGGAGTGGTCGACCGACCGGGCGCTCAGCGTGCTCGGTCGTAACGAGGTCTTCGCGGTGCGTGGTGACGTAGACGACGTGACCGTCGTCCTGCAGGGAACACTCACGAACACACGCGGTCAGGTGGTGGCAGCGTCGTACCTCACCGCCGCGTTTCCTGACTCCGAGAATCTCGCCTTCAGCCCGCTCACTCCGTTCGGCTCTGCGTCGACTGCACTCGCTTCGGTCGGGTTCAGAGGGGCGCAGGTCAACCCCGGCGCTCTCGGCAATACCGAAGATCTGCAGCAGTACGTCGCACCCGCGGTGCAGGCCGCGCAGCGCCAGATGGGCGTCCTGGTCCAGGCGGCGGCGGACCACACGCGAGAGCGCGTACGGCGCTGGGCAGAGCGCAGTCGCGAATGGGACCACGAGGTAGACGCGTTGATCCAGCGCGCGGAGGTGAAGGAGCGCCGGCGTCGGGTAGACGACGAGATGACGACGGCGGAACGGATGCTGCCGGATCGTACGTATGTTCGGCCGCTGCTCGTCGTCATACCACGAGGGGAGGCGTGATGGCCGTCAGTGACGCGCTGATCGTCGGCGAAGGCTGGATCAGCGAACATTACTTCATGACCGACTCCCGGAAGGAGTCGTTCCAGGCCAAGGTTCTCGAACGACGTAAGGCGTGGGATGCAGATTTCGCCGAGGGGAACGACACGGTCCGCAGCCGTTTCGGCGAGTCTCGCGGGTGGGTGCAGCGCACGCTCGCGACGTTAGGCGAGGACCAGGACGGGCTGAGCGAGCTTTATGGTCGGCTCTACGACGTCCTCGGGTTCGTCGGTGGCGGCTTGAAGGTGGAGCGGACGGGACCGGTCCTGAGGGTCAGCGCACCGGGCTTGGCCGAAGGCGCTCCGCTGGTGATCGTCGAGGCAAAAGCAGTAGACACCGTCGACGATCTCCTGGCGAAGGATGCGCCGACACTGCTCCTGCCGTACGCCCTGGACGAGAAGGAAGGGTTGCGCTCGGTCGCTCGCGCGTTGTCGACGTTGTTTGTTGCCGACGACGCTCCGGCGTTTGCGCTCGTGATGGCCGGCGGTTTGCTTCTGGTCGCAGAGCGGGAGCGTTGGCCGGAAGGGCGCTATCTCGCGATCAATCTCGAGCTGGTCTGCGAACGCAGCGACGACAAGCGCGGCGGAGAGGTCGACCGAGCGCTGACCAGCGTCTCGGCGGAGTCGCTCGCGCCGGACGCCGACGGCGCGATCTGGTGGCACGGTGTGCTGGAAGAGTCCATCAAGCACACCGTCGGAGTATCGCAGGACCTGCGCGAGGGCGTGCGGTTGTCGATCGAGATCATCGCCAACGAGGTGGTACGACGTCGTGCCGCTCGCGAACTGGATCCGCTGCCCGCATCGCAGGCACAACCGCTGGCGAAGCAGTCGCTGCGATTCCTCTATCGGATCCTGTTCCTCCTTTACGCCGAGGCGTCGCCCGAGCTCGGAGTTCTTCCGACCGGTGCGCCGGAGTACGAGCGCGGCTACAGCCTCGACCGCCTCCGCGACATCACGCTGGTCGAACTCGCGACACCACGGGCGAAGAGCGGGACACATCTGTACGAGTCGCTTGGAGTGCTCTTCCGGCTTGTCGACCAGGGGCACGAACCGCCCAATATCGAAGACGAGGCGGTCAACCAGCAAGGTCTTCGGTTCCGCAGCCTCCGCGCTGACCTGTTCTTGCCGAAGGCAACGGCTCTGATCGACGAGGTCGGCCTCGGTAACGAAGCGCTGCAGCAGGTGCTGCGGCATCTATTGCTGAGCAAAGAGGCGTCCGGGAAGGATCGTGGGTTCATCTCGTACGCCGAGCTGGGCATCAACCAGCTTGGGGCCGTGTACGAGGGCCTGATGTCGTACACGGGCTTCTTCGCCGAGACGGATCTCTACGAGGTGGCGAAGGGCGGCGATGCTTCGAAGGGCTCGTGGGTCGTCCCCGTCGAACGTTCTGAAGGAATCAGCCCTGAGGACTTTGTCATGGCTGAGGATCCGCGGACCGGTCACTCCATGCCGGTGCAGCATGGACGCGGGACGTTCGTGTTCCGGCTGGCCGGCCGCGAACGGCAGCAGTCGGCGTCGTACTACACGCCAGAGGTCCTCACCCGGTTCACCGTGCAGCAGGCCCTGGAAGAATTGCTTGATCAGGGCGGAGGGCGCACCACTGCTGCCGAGATCCTCCGGTTGACGATCTGTGAGCCCGCCCTGGGATCCGGGGCATTCGCGATCGAGGCAGCACGACAATTGGCCGAGGAGTACCTCAAGCGTCGGCAGGACGAACTCGGCGATCGGATCGATCCGGAGGAGTACCCACGTGAGCTGCAGAAGGTCAAGGCGTACATCGCCCTTCATCAGGTCTATGGGGTAGATCTCAACGCCACCGCCGTCGAGCTCGCCGAAGTCTCACTGTGGCTCGATACGATGGTCGAGGGCCTTGCGGCCCCGTGGTTCGGCCTGCACCTCAAGCGCGGGAACTCGCTCATAGGGGCGCGGCGTGCCGTATTCCGCCGCGATCAGGTGACGAGCAAAGCCTGGCTGAAGGCTGGCCCACCACGTGACATACCAATGTCCTCGCTCGCCGCTGACACACATGTAGAGCGTCTCGCTGCTGCCGAGGGTAGTGTGCACCACTTCCTCCTGCCCTCTGAGGGATGGGGCTCCTCGGGTGAGCTCAACGAAGCGAAGGAACTCAAGGAGCTCGTTCCCGAGGCGAGAAACGACCTGAAAGCGTGGCGGAGGTCCGTCACAGTTAGACCGACCAAGAAGCAGGTGGACACACTGGTCGATCTGTCGCACCGGGTCGAAACGCTCTGGCAGATCACGTTGAGGCGGCAGGAGATCGCAGACGCCCAGATCCGGCGGTCAATCGACGTGTGGGGCGCTGACGACCTACCCGTTGGTGGGGCAGTGCAGCGTGCCGATATCGAGTTGGCGCTTGCGGACCCGTCGGGCGCGTATCAGCGACTGCGCCGCGTTATGGACGCGTGGTGCGCGCTATGGTACTGGCCGCTCACCGACACCATGATCACCGTTGAAGTCGACGGACAGGAGCGACGCATTCATCCGCCGACGCTCGACCAGTGGATAAACGCTCTGCGCATGCTGTTGGGTGTGCACAAAGGCAAGCAGGCACAGGTCATTGGTCAGGAGACGCTTGCCGGTGGCGTCAGCTGGGACGAGCTGGGTACTTACGAAGATCTGGACCGCAGCCTCGCAAATGTGTCGACGATAGATGCCACTCTCAGAGCACATCCGTGGCTGCAGGTCTGCGAGGCCGTAGCTGAGCAACAAGGCTTCTTCCACTGGGAACTTGACTTCGCTCCCGTCTTCGCAGGCGGCGGTTTCGATCTGCAGCTTGGGAACCCGCCGTGGGTTCGCCCACGGACAGACCTCGGCGCCCTGCTTGCCGAAGGGGATCCGTGGTGGCAGCTTGTCTCCCGCGCGAGCGAACCGGAGAAGCGGGAGAAGCGGGAACACGCCTGGAGCCTGGCGGGGATAGCGGAGCTTGCGGTCGACGGCACGGCCGAGATTTCTGCGACGATGGCGTATTTAGCTGCGGCTGAGAACTATCCGCATTTGCTTGGACTGCAGCCTGACCTATATCGGTGCTTCATGGAGCAGACATGGCGGCATGTGTCACCAGAGGGAACGATTGGGCTGATTCACCCAGAAACGCATTTTACGGATGAGAACGGAGGCATCCTCAGGGGTGCGGCTTACAAGCGCCTGAGGAGGCATTGGCAGTTCTTTAACGAGCTCATGCTTTTCGAGATAGACGATAAGAAGCCGTACGGTGTGCATATCTATGGTGAGCGCAGGAACGTTATCGAATTCCTTCACGCCGCGTGCATGTATCACCCGGACACGGTGGTCCACTCTCTGCGACATAACGGAATCGGCGAAGAGCCGGGATTCAAAGACCTTGATGGTAAGTGGGACCTGCGGGCGCACCGAGGTCGCATTGTGAAGGTGAACGAAGGCGTTCTTCAAACGTGGCACGATGTATTGGAAGATGCTTCCGTTCCGGTGAGAAATGCCCGCATGGTCTATTCTGTAAACCGCGCTGCCGCCGATGTAATCAAGAAGCTGGCGTCTGCGCAGAGAATCGAATCCCTTCGCCCCGAATTCTCTCGAGGTTGGGATGAGAGCCGGGACCGCAAGAGCGGAATATTCGGCCTCCACTGGGGTGTTTCCGGATCGTGGGTCGATGTGATCCTCCAAGGGCCGAACTTCCACGTCGCTACGCCTTTCTTTAAATCACCTAACCCAACAATGAAACACAATCAGGATTGGTCGCTAACCGACCTCGAGGTTTTGGCGAGTGATGCAATCCCAGTCACTGCATACAAGCCTGTGGCAGTCCGCACCAACTATGATAGGGCGTATACTCACTGGGGCGAGTCAGGGGAGGTTGCCGCGCGCGACTACTATCGCGTCGCCTGGCGTCGGATGGCAGCTAACACCGGAGAGCGAACACTGATCCCTGCTATCATCCCGCCCGGCACAGCGCATGTAAATCCAGTGCACACCTTGGGACTTCCCGGTCGCAGTCGCGAACTCGTGATAGTCGCTGGCCTCACCAGTTCGCTCAGTTCGGATTTCATGGTGCGTTCGGCGCCAAAGTCAGAGATTCTGTTCAGCACCATTAGTCGTTTGCCCGTCGTGACGGATCACGAACTGATACCCGCGCTTCTGCTTCGGACCCTGCGACTGAACTGTCTGGTCGATGAGTATTCGGGCCTGTGGAGCGAGTGCTACGACTCATCGTTTCGGGACGACGAATGGACAGGGGGGCTTCCGGCTGTGCTCCGACCGCCGATTGGAGACGTGGCTTCGGAATGGACCACGGCCACTCCGTTGCGGGTTGCGGCAGATCGACGGCAGGCGCTCGTTGAGATCGACGCGCTGGTCGCGCTGATGCTTGGTCTGACGGCCGACGAGCTCTGCACGGTGTATCGCACGCAGTTCCCTGTGCTGTACGGCTATGACACTCGGCGCGATCACTACGACGCGAACGGCAGGCTGGTGCCGCAGGATGTGCTCAAGGTCTGGCGCACCAAGGGTGACGACCTCACCGACGAAGAACGAACCTCAAAGCATCTGGCAGGCAGGATCTACACCTACGAGCCTCCGTTCGTGACGCTTGACCGGGAGAAGGACATGCGCGTCGCATACGAGCACTTCGAACGCATCCTCGCGGGGCGATCGTGAGCGAGCTCCTCCCGACCATCCAGGCGGACGCGATCCGTGCCGCTCTGCTGGACTACCTCGGCACCACGTTCACCCTCGCGGACGATGACGCGCGTCAGTCGCTGACGGACTTCGTCTCGGACCCAGACATCGGCATATTCAAGGGCCCGTATCTACGCCTTCGTATGCCGTTCCGCCCCGCCGACGAGGGTTGGCGGAGCCATCTCGACTGGTACGAAGGCCCCACGCCGTACGGTCATCAGGCAGCCGCGTTCGCGCGCCTCACGAGTGCTGATCTCGGTCCCGACAAACCACGTCCACTGCCCACTCTCGTTACGACCGGCACAGGTTCGGGCAAGACCGAGGCGTTCCTCTACCCAATCGTGGACCACGTACTGCGTGCGCAGCGCGCCGGTGTGACTGGGATGAAAGCTCTCATCCTCTACCCGATGAACGCGCTCGCGAACGACCAGGCTGGACGCCTCGCCAAGCTCATCACCGATCACGACGAGCTCGCCGGCGTGAAGGCCGCGCTCTACACCGGACAGGACGACGTCAAGCGCACGAAGGTCAGCGCCGAAGGCCTCATCAACGACCGGCACGTTATCCGCGATACCGCGCCCGACATCCTGCTCACGAACTACAAGATGCTGGACCAGCTCCTGCTACGCGCCGACGATGCATCGCTGTGGCAGCAGAGCTCGCACAGCCTGCAGTATCTCGTTCTCGACGAGTTCCACACGTACGACGGCGCGCAAGGCACCGACGTCGCGATGCTGTTGCGCCGGCTCGGCCTGGCCCTCAAGCATTACTGGTCCGACGATGACACGCGACTCACAGGCGCCGACCGGGCGAGGCCGCTCGGCCGTATTACGCCGGTCGCCACGTCGGCCACGCTTGGGGACAAGAATGACCCGGTTGCGATGCTCGATTTCGCGCGCACGGTCTTCGGCGACGAGTTCGGTGACGATGCCGTCATCACCGAGTCGCGACTGACGTACGACGAGTGGTCCGCAAGCGCCGCTGAACGCGTTGCCGCGCAACAACTTCAGTCGTACGACATCGACAATGACCTCGCCACAAGGATCATCACCGTCATCGATCGGCTCCCACCAGACGCCGACGGTCGAACCAGAGCCGAGGCGGTCCTCACTGAGCTTTATAGCGACGGTGCTGTTCGGCCGGACCTAGCCACGGCCGACGAGAGCCTGCTGCTCGATCTGGTCAAGGCTCACCCGTTGACGCGCCGACTCACGGAAGCCGCGACGCAGGCGGTCGCCGTACGGGATCTCACCAAGCACATCTGGAACCCCGACCGTATCCCGGCCGATCCCGATCAGGCGAGTGCCGAGGCATTCGTCCGTGACGTGGTCTCCGCATTGAGCCACGTGCGTGCCGTCGTCGGCCGCGATGCTCTGTCAGTTGACACACACCTGTGGATCCGCGAGCTAACGCGGATCCATCGCACAGCGACATCCACGCCGCACTACCGATGGGTCGATGACGGTGAGGTCACCGAGCCCGATGAATCCACATCGTCCGAACACGGCCTTGGCCTCCCGGCCATGTACTGCCGGCACTGCGGCCGCTCGGGCTGGGGCGTCGTGCTCGCGCCGACCGGGCATGACCTCGACAACGACACCGAGGGCATCTGGCGACGCCGGGTCAGCGGCGACGAGCGCTTCCGACCGCTGATCTACGCACCGACCGAGGGCGACCTCGTGGCGAATGGCGAGAACATCGACGGGCTGATGTGGTTCGAGGTCCGGCAACGTCGACTGGTCGCGCGCCGCCCTGATGACGAAGAGGAGCTGCGCTCCGGTGGAATTCTCCCCGTGCTCACCCACACGACGAGCGACGCCGGAACGCTGTCGACCAAGGACGCCTGCCCGTCCTGTGAGCAGAACGACGGGATGCGATTCCTCGGTTCTGCCATCGCCACGGTTCTCTCGGTGTCGCTGTCCACGATCTTCGGCGCAGCCGGCCTCGACACCAGCGAGAAGAAGGCTCTTGTCTTTACCGACAGCGTGCAGGATGCCGCGCACCGCGCCGGCTTCGTGCAGAGCCGCTCGCACAGCTTGACTTTGCGTGCTGTCTTCCGTGAGGCCGTGGGAGACCAGCCGATCAACCTGGAGGACCTCGTCGGAGAAGTCATCAACCAGGCCGGTGACGACCCACATCGTCGTTACCGGATCCTGCCGCCCGAGGTTGCCGACCGCGCAAACTTCGAACAGTTCTGGAAGGCCGACAGCCTGCGGGCCGTGACTCCAGGGGTCAGCAAGCGCGTACGCCGTCGGCTTCTGCTCGACGCAGTCCTCGAGTTCGGTCTGCAGTCCCGGGTCGGACGAACACTCGAGCTAACCGGAAGCTTGGCGGCCGAGGTGAGCGCCCCTGCGCTTGTGCTGGCGCGCGCCGCGGACCACGTCATCTCCGAGTACGGGGGAACGCTCGACGGCTCCGACGGGGTCGACGGCCGCAGCAAGATCGCGTGGGCACGTGGCGTGCTGGAGCGCATGCGCGAGCGCGGGGCTTTGGAGCATGACTGGTTTAAGCGCTACATCAACGACGACGGCGCCAGATACTCTATCTGGGGAGGTCGGCCTCGCGAGCAGGGTATGCCCGCCTTTCCGCGCGGCCGCGCAGCACCGGGTTACCCGCGCATCGGGGGCGCCGCACAGATCCGCGAGTCCGACCTGGACCCGGTCACAAGCGCAAAGTCCTGGTACGCGGCCTGGACCGCCAAGTGCTTGGAGGTTCCATCCGCGGAAGGCGCGAAGCTAGGGCGCCTGCTGCTGCAATGGATGGCCACAGAGGGCGTGATCACGGCCGTCGCCACCAAGAGCGGCGCGCAGATTTACCAGATCGCACCCTCCTCGGTTCTCGTCGAACCCATCGACCTCGCGGCACTGGAGAACGGACGGCATCTCCTGACCTGCACGGTGTGCCGCACCCAGGTCCCAGGAACGACCCGCGTCATCGACCAGTTGGCTGGCGCGCCCTGCACGGTTGCCCGATGCAACGGTTCACTCGAACGGACCGGGCGTGGCGACAATTTCTACCGCCAGATGTATGCCTCGCCGAATATCCACAGGGTCGTGGCGCGCGAGCACACGAGTCTGCTCGAGGACAAGACGCGGCTGGCGTACGAGAAGGGCTTTCGGCAGCACGCAGCCCAACCGCAGTCACCGAATGTCCTCGTCGCGACGCCGACGCTCGAGATGGGAATCGACATCGGCGACCTATCGACGGTCATGCTCGCCTCGCTACCACGGTCGGTTGCGTCGTACCTGCAACGCGTGGGCCGTGCAGGGCGGCTGACCGGTAACGCGCTCAGCCTTGCCTTCGTCCGCGGGCGTGGCGAGCAACTGCCGCGTCTCGGCGATCCGCTGTCTGTAATCAATGGTCAGGTGCGACCGCCCGCGACGTACTTGCGCGCGGAAGAGATCCTGCGCCGCCAATACCTCGCTTCCGTGGCCGACTACCTCGCACGCTCCGGCACGGTCACCACGCCGCAGCGAGCCAGTGCGGCGCTAGGCAGCATCGAGGAGGGGAGCTGGCTGCACGCGCTGATGACCGAGGCGGAGGCCAACGCGGACATCCATCTCGACGCCTTCCTCGGTGGCTTCTCCATGCTCGGCGACGCGGCGCGTGATGCCCTGCGGGACTGGGTCACGCCCACGTCCGGTGCGGGGACGAGTCCACTCGCCATCCGGTTGAACACCGAGTCCCGGCGCTTCACCCACACGATAGAGACGTTGCAATACCGCGAGAAGGCAATCGTGAGAAGCCTTCCTGAGTTGATGCAACGCGCGGAATCGCCGGCCGCCACGGACGACGACAAGCGTGCATTCCGGACGGCCGAGGCATCACGCCGCCTTGTCCTGGCACAGCTGGCGGAGCTACGGGGCGAGTATTGGATCGGTGTCCTCGAGGAGTTCGGTCTGCTGCCGAACTACACGCTTCTCGATGACACGGTGGTCCTCAACGTCGGGCTGTCGTGGATCGACGCCGACACAGGGGAATACCGCACCGAGCCGCACAGCTACCAGCGCGGCGCCGCAATGGCCCTGCGCGAGTTCGCACCCGGTTCCGTGTTCTACGCCGGGGGACATGAGATTCGGATCGATGCGGTCGACCTCGGGCAACGCGCTGAGGGGATCCACACGGTCGTGGTGTGTCCGGAGTGCGGCTACTGCCAAGACCTCACTGCATCCGCTGTCGATGGCGTCGCACTGTGTCCGCGCTGCGGTTCAGCCGGGATCGCGGACGTACGGCAACGCCTCAAGGTCGTTGAGCTCGAGCGGGTCTCGTCGGAGATGCGCCGTGATGAGGCCGTCATCACCGACCGGGACGACGAGCGACACACCGAGCGCTTCACAGTGGCCGTCTCAGCGGACATCGACCCGGACAACGTCACGAAGCGCTGGTACGTCGAGGGTTACGGCTTCGGCGCCAAGCACCTCCGTGACTTGACGATCCGCTGGTTCAACCTTGGCAAGGCCACCGCACACGGCGGAGCTCGGACCATCTCGGGCAACGAGTACACGGCCTCGTCGTTCCGGGTGTGCTCTGCATGCGGCAAGCTCGACCAGGCATCCCGCGCGAACACGCGACAGGAGCACCGGCCTTGGTGTCCACTGCGAACCGCGACGAACGAGGAAACCCGCGACATCACCTTGGGCCGGACGCTCGTCACGGAAGGCACCGTCCTTCGCCTGCCGGCAACGGTGACGCTCGGCGACCGCTTCGCCGTTCCGAGCCTGTCGGCCGCGATCCTGCTCGGCCTGCGCGAACGGATCGGCGGAACCCCAGATCACATCGACGTCGCCGCGGTCGTTGATCCGACATACAGCGACGGGTCCGAGAACGCGGCGGCCTTGCTTCTGCACGACGTCGTGCCGGGCGGAACGGGATACCTCGCGGAGTTGGCCGATCCGGACGTCGTGTGGGAAATCCTGCACACCGCGTGGAAGATCGTGCGCGACTGCGAGTGTGCCGGCGAACAGCGGCTGGCGTGCCACCGATGCCTGCTGCCATTCACGCCGTACGGCGACGCGCGGGTTGTCTCTCGCGCTGCCGCCGAGCGTCACCTGCGCATTATCCTGGCCTCCGGTGACACGGAGGTCGAGCCGGCCGAGACGATGACGTGGGCGTGTACGGAGGAGCAACCGGCCATTTTCGATCCCGAGACAGTGCTGGAGCAGCGATTCCGAGCTGTGTTGCTGGAACGCTTGGCGACCGTAGGCGCAGCGGTAACCGATACTCCGGGCCCGCAGGGCAACCGCGCGGTTATCCGCATCGGTGGAAGTCAGCGACTGTGGACGCTCGAGCCGCAGCAGATCGTGCTTGATTCGAGGCCCGACTTCGTACTGCGCTGCGACCAGATGGGCATCCCTGGCGTGGCGATCTTCACGGACGGCTGGCAGTACCACGCCTCGCCGTCGATCAACAGGATCGCCGAGGACGCGGTCAAGCGGCGCCATTTGCGCGACGCAGGATGGGTCGTGCTCGCGGTCACTTGGGATGACCTTGAGCAGGCCCAGCAGGGAAAGGCGTCACATCCCGACTGGCTGGACCCAGCCAAGGTCGGCGACATCGTTGCCTACTCGCGTGGTGAACTGGCACCGGCTGCAGTGGAACTACTCGGGAAGGGGCCGCTCGACTACCTCGTGCAATGGATCCAGCAGCCGGACCCGGAGTCGATGGCGAGTCTCGCAAAGTGGATGCCGTTCTTCCTTGCTGGAAAGTCGACCCCGATCAAGTCATCCACCGAGCAGCCATTAGCCAGGGTAGCGGTCGACCTTCTCGTCGGTCGTCGGGACTCGTCAGGTCCGGCGATGGGATGGGCCTGGGAATTCGACACCATGGCTGTTGTGGCACGACAGATCAATCACACCGCGACAGAGGTCGCGCTGATGCTCGACGACCGCCACGAACAGGTAGGACGCGACCACGCGCCAGCCTGGCGTGAGTGGCTGCGGATGAGCAATCTTCTCAACCTCCGCGGCCTACCTGTGACGGTAGGTACTGTCAGTCGGGTGGACGCTGAGATTGTCCATCCAACGACGTTGCAGCCCGAGCAGCCGGCGGCGCAGTTGCTTCCCGCGAAGTGGCAAGCGCTGGTTGACCACGCGATCAGCGATCGCGAACGGGAACTACTCATTGCCCTCGCGGAGCGAACGGTAGATCCGCCGCCCGTGCAAGGTTTCGAGTCAGCGGACGGCATCCCAATCGTGCTCAGCTGGCCCGATCGCCGAATCGCCGTCGACGTCGACCTCGCAGCTCAGGATCGGATCGACCTTGAGGCCGACCACTGGAAAGTCGTCCGAGACGATCCTGAGGCCATCATCGTCGCAGTGGGATCGACAGGAGGGGATCGGTAGTGCCGCAGATTGTGATCAGCCCCCACCGTGATGCGCCAAAGCTGGAGCCATCCGTGCGGAAGTCGGCGTATGCATTCCTCGAGAAACTGACGGACGACGACTCGATTCCCGGTTTGCATATCGAGCCGATCATGAACGCGGCCGATCCTCGAGTTCGCACCGGACGGGTCGACAGCTTCTACCGTGCGGTGTTGTTCAAGGTGCAGGGACAGGGTCAGGACGCGCACTACGTCTATCTCGGCGTGTGGCCCCACGACGATGCGATCAAGGTCGCGAAGCAGACGTCTCTCTCCGTCAATCCGGTCAATGGGATTGCCGAGCTGATCACATCCGAGCCCGTGCCTGCTCCCTCCGCGCCAGCACCGGTTCCGGCCGAATCGCGGATCACGCCGGTTGTCGCTCCGATACTGGTCGAGAGGGGCTTCGACGCCCAGGCTCTCGTCGACGAGCTCGGCATCGACCAATCGATTGCCGAGCAGGCGCTCGCAGCAACGTCGCAGGATGAACTGATGGAGATAGCCGAGCGGGCAGTCGAATGGCAAGGTCTTGCCCTGCTCGGACTTGCTGAGGGCGACGGTCTCAGTGACGTCAAGGAGGCGCTCGGCATCGGCGAGGCGGCGCCAGCGGAGCTGAGCGTCGGCGCGGACGACCGACTTCTGTGGGCACTGCAGCACCCGGCGGCACGCTTGCAGTTCGCCTTTATCGAAGATGACGACGAGCTGCGACGGGCCATCGAGGATAACGACTTTGATGCGTGGCGCGTGTTCCTGCACCCGGAGCAGCGCAAGTACGCGACGACGTCGTACCGCGGTGCCTTCCGCTTGTCGGGCGGTGCTGGCACCGGAAAGACTGTCGTCCTTTTGCACCGTGCGCGCTACCTCGCGCAGGGTCGTAGGCATGCCCGAATAATGCTGACGACGTACACGCGAACGCTTGCCGACGCACTGCGGACTGATCTTCGCCGGCTCGACCCGTCACTGCCTGTTGCTTCCGAACTTGGCGCCTCGGGGATCTACGTGACAGGTGTCGACGCGGCGGTCAGCGCGGTTCTGAAGGCTGCGGGCGACGACGTTGCCGAGGCCGTCGCAACTGTTCTCGGGCCCCGGAGCACCACCATCAGCCGACGCACCGCTTCCGAAGCGTGGCAGGAAGCGATCGATGCCAGCGGACCGGAGCTGCCAGACGACCTGCGCAGTCCGACGTTCTTCATCGCGGAGTACGCAATGGTTGTGTTGCCGCAGCAGATTGTGTCTCCGGACGAGTATCTCCGGGCCAGACGTCAGGGTCGCGGCGTTGCGCTCGATCGGGCGAGGCGACAGGCGGTGTGGAACGTGGTCTCGGCTTATCGGGCTCGCGCTAGCATCAACGGCAGCATCGACTTCACCGAAGCCGCCGCCGTGGCCGCGGCGTGGCTGAAACTTCGCGGACCGCGGGTGGATCACGTGCTCATCGACGAAGGCCAGGACCTGAGCCCGAGCCATTGGCAGTTTCTGCGTGCACTGGCCGCGCCCGGTCAGAACGATCTATTCATCGCTGAAGACTCGCACCAGCGAATCTATGGTCAGCGCGTAGTGCTGGGTCGGTACGGGATCCAGATCGTCGGTCGGTCCCGGCGGCTGACCCTGAATTACCGCACGACCTTCGAGAACCTGCGTCTGGCTGTGGGTGTGCTCTCTGGCGCCGACTACGTCGATCTGGAGGAGGAGCCGGAATCGTCGGCAACGTATCGGTCCGCACGTTCGGGACCGGAGCCACGACTGATCTCAGCGGGGTCGCTCGTCGACGAGCTCGACTCAGCTGCGGACATTGTCAGGGAGTGGCTCGGCGAGGTCGATAAGCCCGAGACACTCGGCATATTGGTGCGAGACGCACAACTTGCCAGCCAGGTTGTGCGGGGCATGGAGGAGCGCGGCGTACGCGTTCGACTGGTCGACGGCCCTCGCGTACCTGCAGGCCAACCGGTCGTGATGTCAATGCACCGCGCGAAGGGCATGGAGTTCTCCCGGGTATTGCTCTTCGACGTCAACGACGCGCATGCCCCGGCGCGATACTTGCTGAAGAACGCGTCCGACGCCGAGCGGTCTGAGATTCTGTTGCGGGAACGATCACTACTGTATGTCGCGGCTACTCGTGCCCGAGACGAGTTGGTGATCATGTGGAGCGGGCCGCGCAGCGAGTTGCTCCCAGGATGAGCGCCCGCTTGGCCGGCACAAATTGCCCCGCATCAGATGTCAGTCGGCAACCGGCATCTGGACGATGTCCCATGTCAAGTCACACCCTGAAGACGCCGCGCCGTTCAGACCTGAATCCCACCGCTCCCCAGAAGGCTCAGGGCCAAGGCTCGAATGGATTGCACCGACCAGGCCGACGCGCCGCGGATCGACGACGCATGGAACGTGCTACTCAAGCCCAACGAGGCATCCGGGCGCGCTCTCAGGACGGAATACCAGATGCCACAGCACGGATGGTCTCGGAGGGCACCAGGGTATTGAAGTTCGAGGTTGCTCAGTTCGAGGATCGGGGTGAGCACACGGACTCGCGATGACATGCATGGAGCGCTGTGCTCGCTGAGATGACCCGGGGGGGAAACCGAGTTCTCGATGCCGAGCATCGCTTCGACGGCCGCGGATTCCGGAAACACTCTGCTCAGGGAGTGTCGGAGGGGTCTGCCAGTGTTGGAGACACAAATTTTGGGGTGGGGGCAGTGGGGTCGATATCGGAGCATGAGCAGCAGCGCGTGTTAACGCCGACCGAGGCGCTTCAGGCACGCGAGAGGCAGTGGTCGAAGCGCCTCGCCGCCGTGTCCTTGGCGGCTGAGTATCAGGTGAACCCAGATCATGCGGCGCAGATGCTCGGCGTACTTGGCGCGAACTACCGCAAGTTCTCCTACAACGGGTATCGCCGCTCGCTCGCCCTGCGTGTGTATCCGGCTGTCCAGGTGCTGTCGACGACGAATGCCGCAATCGGGAAGTACGACGGGCACGGTTTCTGGCCCAAGCTGGCCGGGTTGCTCCAAATCAGCAACTCTCCGGCATTCCAGCAGGAGTGGGGTCAGGCCTTCCTCGACAACCTCGCAACGTTGGGCTTGCCCACGTTTGCGAATGCCGACGCCGATGCCGGGACGAGATACCTCGGCCGGATCCTCCTCCACTGCGGCGTGCCGACGTGGTGTCTGGACGACTTCTACCGCGTTGTGACCGAGCAACGTACGAGGCACCCTGCGCTCGATGCTGAGTCGTTCGTCGCGTGGGCCGCTAGCCGCGCCGCGGCCGGCCGTCTCTACGACGTGGACATGCCTGTCAACCGGTTCTTGCGGTTCGGTGGCGAGTTCGCGATCGATGTGACCGACCGGATCTTCGAATTGCTCGACATCATCGGTGCCGGAGGTGACGGCAGTGAGATCCCACTGCCTGACCGATTCCGCCTCAAGGCGTTGGAGCTGCATCAGGCCGGCAGGCTTGAGCCGGCCCGAGCCCGCGGCACGCGCGGGGGGAAGCTCTATCCGCACCTCGTCCTCGACCCGTACGGCCGCGGCCCACTGCTCCAGCTTCCGCCGGTCGGCGACGCGCCCGACGGGCGCGCTACCTGGGTGGTCACGCTCGATGGCGACCCACAACGCGTTGGGACGCAGGCCCTGTGGCCGGGGTCGTCTGAACCCGCTCCCGCGACATCTGTACCAATCCCGCGCCCGATCCGTGTTGCTTCGGCTGCGCTCGAAGGCCGCGAGCACCTGACGGCGAACGTATCGGTGGTCGATGACAACGATCCCTTCCTTGCGTTCGGCGAGGACGGCGTGTGTCTTCCGTCGGGGCTTGCTCTGCCGGGCAGCCTTGTGTGGCTTCTCGTGCCGGGCGATTCCAGTGGCCTGGTGTTCGAGGGCGAGCCGAGGGTGGTCACCGAGACCGCACTTCCTCCCGGCTGGTCGCAGTGGTCGCTCACGCTCGTCGACCTGGCGGATGTCCGCTCGGTGCGTTTCGGGACGGATGGGAAGGCGCATACGATCCGCACCTTTAGCGCTGCCCACATCGAGGTGGGCCAGCCCCTGGTCGGCGTACGCACATTGAGCGGAGCGCCTGTCTTTACCGAGCTCCCTGAGATTGTGTTACCGCAGGGGCTTGGCGCGGATGCCAACTGGGAGGTGTCGATCCTCGACAGCAAGGGATCGCTCATTCGTCGTACGACGTTCAAGTCTGGCCAGCCAACGACCAGTCTGTGGACTGAGCAGCAGCGCCCGATCCTCGGCTCCTTCACGATCCGCGCTCGTGGACCGTGGGGACGCGGCGCATCGCGCACGGTGTTCATTGCCGAGGGACTTCAGGTGCGGAGTTCGCCGTCATGGCGCAGGCTGAGTCCTGACGGACTCGTCCCCGCCACCGTCACCGTTAGCACTCCTGCCGGGATGGACGTTGACCATAGATCGGTTTCGCTGAGTCCTCGCCAACGAGACCGATTTATTACGGTGAGCGCGGGCAGTCAGAGCACGACGCTCGCGGTGTCGCCGCCCCACATGACTATCGCCTATCAGTCGACTGAAACGACCACACGGCCGTCGGTGCGTGCGCTGACTCTCTACACTGAGGACGTCGTCGCTGACGCCGGCACACTGATCCTCGATGTAGGGGCCAACGCACAGCCGGCTCTGTCGATATTCACCGGATCGCAGTCCCTTCAGACCCTTGAACCGGGCGCAGGCCGACAGGGCGTCTATCGCTTCAACCTGGCGCAGATCGTCGACACCCTCAACGCGCACAAGCAGCTCGCTCTGAGCCTTGGCGCGGAGGGTCAACTGCCGATCGCCTCGATTCGCCCCAAGCGACTGTTCTCCGCCGTCAGCATGGCCGGCCCGAGCCTGGAGTTCGACGACTGCGCTGACGTCAGTGGGCTGGTTGCCTTGATCTATGCGTCCCGCGCACCATGGCGAACGGCCGCGGTGGTCCCGATCGAAAACGGCGCCGCACTCCTTCCGGACGACCTACAGGAGGCAGGACCGCTCCTAGTCACGGCACGCGTTGACGACCCTTGGGCCCCCGAGCCGGTTCCCGACTGGCCTGAACTGGGACAGTCTCGATTCGTCAATGCGCTAGGGTGGCTCCTCAGCGACGACGCCGAGGAGTCTGCTGTGTCGGCGTTCCTGGCGGGCGTCCGTGGTCTGCCCGAGCACATCACTGACTTCACTCGGCTCTGGACGATTCGGGCCACCCTCCCGGAACTTGGTCTGGGCGACCGCGAGATTCATGTGCGCGATACCGTCGAGGCCGCCATGTTCCGTCAGCCAAGGCCAGCGCTTATGGCGATGGCACAGTCATCGGTGCCTACTGAAGAGATTCCAGCGCTGGTGATCCGGTCAGGGCTCGCATGGGCGAACCTGGCAGCTGCGCACGACGACGCGCCTCCGACATGGACACCTCGTGGCGCACTTGCCGCTGTCCTTCTGTCTGCCGCTGATGCGGAGTGGTCGCCCGAAGAGGTCGATGCCGCGATCGAGGTCTGTGGCGACGTCGTCACCACGGTAATGGAAGGCTCCGACCTGTACGCCAAATCGGGCAGGTTCGATGATGGCGCAGACATCTACGCCCACAATCCCGCGCAACGCGATGCATTCGTCGCCATGATGGGACTCGTTCCCCAGGGTCTTCTCGGCAGTGACACTCGTGTAATCGCAGCCATGGAGCTCATCTCACGGCGCAACGACAGGCGACTCGACTGGCTGCTCCGCAATGCGCGCAGTGTGCTCGCGGTTACGGAGAAGCTCCTGGCCCAGATCGCTGCCCCCGAGGTCTACGCGTCCTTCCAAGCGCGCAAACACCCGACGCGAAACGACGGCTGGCGTGCCATTCCCGCTATCTCCATCGGCCTGGCTATCGCCGCCCGATACGCAGCGCGAGGTCACGACCTGGCTGTGAAGCACATGGAATATCTGCGGCGCGGCTGGGTGGATCTGGCCACCGTTGTGCCTCAGCTGGTGACCATCGATCTCGTGTTGGCCGAGTTGCTCGTAGCCGCAGCCGCAGCCAGGACAAAGGAGCAGTCTTCGTGATCGGCAACATCGACGCGGTCCGGACCAGTACCGATATCAAGGCGACGTACCGACGCTACCTCCAATCGCTGCTCGCCGTACGGGATTCCAAGCTCGACGCCGCCCTCCGCGAAGCCATTGAGACGACGCCGCTGCTCGACAAGGGCCCGTACCTCGAAGCCACGCCTCCGTATGCGCCGGGGTCAACGGTTCACGAGCTCATCGAAGATGGGCTCCTATCGCCTTCGTTCGGCGCGCTGAGCAGCGCCGCGCTGCCCCCCGACCGTCCGCTGTACGTTCACCAGGAACAGGCCATGCGGAAGGTCGCGGCCGGTCGAAACGTCGTGGTTGCGACCGGCACAGGCTCCGGCAAGACCGAGTCGTTCCTCCTCCCGATCCTCGACAGCTTGGTGCGCGAGAAAGAAGCAGGAACGCTCGGCCCAGGGGTGCGCGCGCTCCTCCTCTACCCCATGAACGCGCTGGCCAATGACCAGCTGAAACGCCTTCGGCAGCTGCTGGCCGGGTATCCGGATATCACCTTCGGCCGCTACACAGGCGACACCGAGAACGACCCCGCGACGGCGCGCGACATGTTCTCACAGCTCAACATCGGCGAGCCCGTACTCCCGAACGAGCTGCTGAGTCGCGAGGAGATGCGAGCAACACCACCGCAGCTCCTTCTGACCAACTACGCCATGTTGGAGTACCTGTTGCTCCGCCCCCAGGACATGGCGCTCTTCCCTAAGGGCCAGAAAACTTGGCGGTTCATCGTGGTCGACGAGGCGCACGCCTACGACGGCACACAGGGCGCAGAGATCGCCATGCTGCTTCGTCGAGTTCGCGATCGCGTCGCTCCCGATCGCCCGATCCAGTGCATCGCCACCTCGGCAACGGTCGGTGCCGATGCTGACCCGGCAGCGGTCATGCGATTCGCATCCAACCTGTTCGGACAGCCATTCGAGTGGGTCAACGCAGACACGAGTCGACAGGACCTCGTCACCGCAGAGCGCGTCGACACCCCGCTCGGCCCACATTGGGGTCCGCTGACCGCAGCTGAGTATGTCGAAGTGGCGAGCGCAGTAGATCGCGAACAGGCTGTGCTTGCGAAGGCGGAAGAGGCCGGCTTCTCCGCAGGCACCGCCTACGAGGCCCTGCTGCACGAGGCAGCTCTCGTCGAGGTACGCAAGACGCTAGGCGCCAGGCCAGCGCCCTTCGACAAAGTGGCCGCGACCGTGTTCACTGGCCAGGAAGAAGCTCGGGCCGGCCTCGCGGCACTCATCGATCTCGGCAGTTCCATTCACTGTTGGGATGGGTCTACCCCGATCTCGGCCCGCTACCACCTATTCCTTCGCGCGACCGAAGGCGCGTTCGCCTGCCTCTCGGACTCTGGCCCGCACGTGCAGCTCGCCCGCCATGACTCGTGCCCCGAGTGCGAGGCACCGATGTTCGAGATCGGCTCCTGCACACGCTGTGGTGCCGTGCATGTCGTCGGGAATGTGGTGTCATCCGGCGGAGTCACGAAGCTCCTTCCACGCGCGGCAACCAAGTCCAACCAGTGGCTCGTGCTGACCGACCACAACGCGCAGGTTGATGAGGATGAGCAAGCCGCCGCCGACGACGGCGCCGAGGTTAGTGCCGACGACGCGAAGCTGTGCACGTCGTGTGGAGCCATTGCGAGTTCCTCAGCCAACTCTTGCCCTGCCTGCGACTCGACACACCTCCGGGGGGTCCGAAAGCTGAAGCAGCGCGGCGAAGAGATCGCCGGCTGCCTCGTGTGTGGCGCCCGCGGCCCGGCGACCGTCCGCGTCTTCGAGACCGGTGCTGATGCGAGCGGTGCGGTCATTGCAACCTCGCTGTACCAAAGCGTCCCACCCAGCCCGCAGATCACGGAACAACAACTGCCAGGCGAGGGCCGCAAGCTCTTAGCATTCAGCGACAGCCGCCAGGCAGCCGCGTACTTTGCGCCTTACCTCGAAGACTCCTACGAACGGCTCAAGCGACGCCGGCTCATCAGCCAGGGCCTCGTCGACGCCGGTGCCGCCAACGACGCGGTGATGATCGAAGACCTCGTCTTCTCGACCCGCAAGGCAGCCGAGCAGGTCCAGACCTTCCCCCGCCGCATGACGGCACAGCAGCAGGCGCGTGAAGTCGGCCCCTGGGTCATGGCAGAGGTCGTGGCCACTGACGACCGCCAGTCGTTAGAAGGCCTCGGGCTACTGTCCATCGTGATGGACCGCGATCCCACCTGGGCAGCACCCGCGCCACTCGTGGCGCTCGGGCTGAGAGAGGACGAAGCGTGGGCATTCCTACAGGAGCTCGTTCGCACTCTGCGGCAGCAGGGTGCCGTCACAATGCCGGCCGACGTCGACGCAAAAGACGAGATCTTCACGCCCCGCCTCGGGCCGATCTACGCCCGCGAGTCAGGACCGCAGGCGATCCGTAAGGTGCTGTCCTGGCTTCCCGGCGCGGGAACAAATCGCCGCATCGACTACGTCCGCCGAGTCCTGTTGGCCCTGGGACGTGACGACGATCCATCCGCTCTCCTCAAAGGAATCTGGAGCTTCCTCACCGCACCAGCGACTCCTGTCGACTGGCTCAAGGCGAGCACACAACAGGGACTGGGTGTCGTCTACCAGGTCGACCACGAGCTCCTGCGCTTGCTGTGGGCAACCGACAATAGACCGGTCCACCACTGCACGGTCTGCCGCCGCGTTGCTGCCTTCTCCGTGCGCGGTGTCTGCCCGGCTCTGGGCTGCGAAGGCCAACTCGAGGAGTTCGTGCCTCCATCCGTGAATGCCGAGCGAAACCACTATCGTGCCTTGTACCGATCCATGCTCGCCGTCCCGCTGAAGGCTCAGGAGCACACGGCTCAGTGGACCAACGTCGAGGCGGCGAACGTCCAGCATCAGTTCATCCGTGGCGAGGTGAACACCCTGTCGTGCTCGACGACGTTCGAGCTCGGTGTCGACGTTGGTGAGCTTCAGGCAGTATTTCTGCGGAACATGCCGCCGACGACGGCGAACTATGTCCAGCGCGCTGGCCGCGCCGGCCGTCGCTCAGGGGCTGCAGCCCTCGTGGTCACATACGCAAATCGCAGATCCCACGACCTGAGTAGATTCGCCGAGCCCGAAGTGATGATGTCCGGCGCGGTCCGCGCCCCCTACGTCCCGCTCGAAAATGCCCGAGTCGATCGCCGCCATGCACACTCGGTTGTGATGGCCGCATTTTTCCGCTGGTATCTGGAAGAGCACCAGCACATCGCGCGGACCGCTGGGCAGTTCTTCCTTCCCGGCGACAGCAGCGAGGATCCGCCGGTTTCTCTGCTAAAGGCCTTCCTCGATCCCGTTCCATCCGAGATCGCGGACGCTCTCGCACGCGTTGTCCCGAAGCCGGTGGCTGGGGAGCTGGGACTCGCGACCAACGACTGGGTGCCGGTGTTACTCGCTCTCCTCGAGAGCGTGCGGACGGAACTCTCCGGCGACGTGGCGGCCCTTGAAGCGCTCCAGCTTGAGGCGGCGGCCGCGAAGAACTACAAGCTCGCCGAGCGATACAGGATGGTCGGCCGCACGCTGCAGACCCGGGACCTGCTCGGCTTCCTCGCGACGCGTAACGTGCTGCCCAAGTACGGGTTTCCGGTCGATTCGGTCGAGCTGCGCACGGCATACTCCGGGAACCAAGCCGGCGCAAAGCTCGACTTGTCTCGCGACCTGTCTCAGGCAATCCACGAGTACGCACCAGACGCGACCCTCGTTGCCGGCGGCATGCTGTGGACGGCGAGGGGTATCTACCGTATGCCCGGGCGTGACCTCGAGGAGTTCGAGTATCGGATCTGCAAGCGGTGCTTGGGCTTCTGGCAAGCGCTCGCCGACCTCGATCCGCTTTGCCCACACTGCGGCGAAGCGTCAGCGGACGCGGCCCGCACGATCACGGTCCCGGAGTTCGGCTTTGTCGCCGCTCGAAACCCCACGCGTCCAGGGCCGCGGCCTCCGCGTCGTTCTTGGAGCGGGTCGACGTACGTTCTTAAGGAACCCGACGAGGTCAAGGCACGCAAGGTCAGCATCAAGCACGGAACGTGCGACGTCCGGGTCGGTCCGCGGGGACGACTGGTCGCCGTCGCCGACGGGCCCGGCAACTCAGGCTTCTGGATCTGCACCTGGTGCGGCTACGGTTCGGCCCGAGTTCTTCACCCGCGCAAGCCACCCGCGCACGACCATCTACTGACTGGCAAGCCATGCACTGGTCAGTCGCGATGGCTCGACCTCGCCCACAACTACGAGACCGACCTGCTCTTCATCGACATCAGGATCCCTGCCGCGTCCCAGACTCAGGCAAATTGGAAGTCACTCCTCTACGCCGTGCTGGAGGCAGCGTGCGACGAGCTGCAGATCGCCCGCGACGACATCGGTGGATCGCTGGCTCCGACCGGCGCATCCACCTGGTCGATCGTGCTGTTCGACACCGTTCCCGGTGGAGCAGGACACGTCCTTCTCGTTGAAGAACATCTGGAGCGCGTGCTGAAGGCGGCGCTGAAGCGGGTCGCCTCCTGCGAGTGCGGCCCGGAGACCTCCTGCTACGGATGCTTGCGCAGCTACGGAAATCAGCGCGACCACGACGTACTGTCCCGAGGCGCTGCGCTCGCACTGCTTGAGACGATGTTGGGCACGATCGACCTCCGACCGAGCCCGGCTCGTTGAGGAACCGTGAGCGTGTCCCCGGGCAACTCCGCTCCCTAGCATCTCGGGGACCGGACCTCGGGCACTCGGGACGGCACTTAACGAGACACCGCACCACGATCACCAGATCGTCGGTGCGGTATCTCGTTTGGAGGGCGCGCTGACTCCGCAGGATGACCTGCGCATGACGATCCCGTCGCGCTTGGGGCATCTCCTACGGATCCGCCGGTACCGGTGTGCCCGGCCGCCGTTCAGGACGCGTGCGCCGGAAGCACCAGGAGTGTCCCGTCGCTGTGCTTCTCGATCTCGATGATGACCTCTGACGTTCGACCGGTTCCGCCGATCGAGTCGCCCAAAGCTCTGAGCCGATAGGACGTCTCGAGGAGGCCGTCAACCTGCCCGCGCGTCATGAACTTGTCGATGAGCCGCGTGGGCGATCGCAACTCAATGGCTGAAAGTCGAAGGACCACCCTACTGATTCGCGCGTCCAACTCGTCGATTCTCTGCTGATCGGTCTTGAGGCTCCGCACGAAGTTCTCGAACGGGTTGTCCGGGTCGCTCTGGCCAGCCTCCACTCCCTGAAGGACGACCACACGGCGCTTCAGGGCGATCGCAAGAGCGGCCAACTCGAGGTGCGTGCGGAACTCGCCGCCTTCCTCGCTGATGCCGGGAAACTCAGCCTCCAGATCGGCGACCTCGGCGCGGTTGTCGACGATCTCGTCAAGCGCGGCTTCCCATTTCTTCACGCGGCGCTCGGCGCTCTGCGTAGCAGTACTGATGGCGTGAACTGCCGAATCCAGCCCGAGCGAAGCTCCGACCTTGCCACGGTCCAGCAGCAGTGCGGTCGCCTTGTCGATAGCGTCCCTGCAGCCGTCGAGCTCGTTGCGCTCGTGCTCCAATTTGTCGTCGTGGAGCTTCTCCAGGAGCTGCGCGATACGCTCGATCGCCTTCTGGCGTTGACTATCGGCGTACGCGCTCACACCGACGGCGACTGCCATCAGAACCAGCGGAGCAGCGACAGTGATGGCTCCACCTGCGGCGATCGCACCAACGGCGGTTCCGGCGGCACCGGTACTGGCAGCGCCCGCGACCGCACGTCCGACGGGAACCATGGTTGCGTTGGCGACCGCCACGTTCGTCGCGCTGTCGACCAAGGTGCCGTAGACCCCGTTCGCGGCGGTCTTCGACGCCATCGGCTTGACAAGGCCCTTGCCAACCTGTGCAGCAACTTTCGCCGGCACCACCATCCGGTAAAGCACCTCTCCGGAGCCTGCGACCTGCTCTACCGCAGACACGTTCTTGGCACTCGCGGCTACCAGACGCGAGAGCTCCTGCGCGAGGGGACTCACGGCGTCCAGAGGCAAGCCAATCGAACGGTCGCGCTTCTTCGGCAGCGGATGGGCCTCCAAGGTCACCAACGGGACCGAGGAGAAGGCGGCGAGCGCCGTACGAAGCTCAGCCAAGCGTTCCGGCGTCAGAGCATCGGCGTTAGCAATTCCCGGCACGTTCGACGCGTCGGACGTCGACAAGGTCCAAACAGGCACGTCTGCTTCGTCGCTCATTGATCTCCCCCTTGGATGATGCCCGACACGATAGCGCCACGCACCGACATGCTGTGCCCGCTGCCACCGAGATCACTGCACGCCGGGCTCGAGGTGCTCGCTGGGGTGAGTCGGGCGCCCCTAGCAGCTTGTGGGGTCCGTGGTTCCGGTTCCTCCCGGCCTGATGCCCTTGGCCACGACTTCACGCTCCCCCAGTGCCGACGGTAGCGTCGCACCAGTTCCTAGACCTCGAAGCAGTTCATGGAGTCGCAGGACTTCCAAACAGCCGTCACTGAGGCGGTTGTCGACAACCAGGAAGCTCATAACACGATGGCCGACTACTTCTTCAGCGACGGACCTGGCATCAACGCAGTCATCGTCGCGCTCGCAGACGCATTCTACGAGGCCGCGATCGATCGGCCGACGGATACATGAGCAGCCTGGCCTAAGGCCTCAGCTCAGCGCACCTGCCACTCTTCTTCAGGGATGCAGCTTTCCTGGATGTCGCCGCAGCGGCCGGACCATTGCCAGCCGACGAAGACAGGACGGGTGAGAAGGCGATCGCCTGCACGCTGCGCGCGGATAACGAAACCGAGACGGTCGGAGGACGGGTCACCATGCTGATTGACGACACAGTCGGCCTCCAATCGCTCGAAGTTGTCGCCGTACCAGTCGGCGACCTCCGACGGTGGCCGACCGACCAACTGGGCACCCTCGAATCTCACCAGTGGACCTACACAGGCATCGATAGCGACCGCGTGTAGATGTCCGTCGTCGTAGTACGTCGTGAATCCCTGCCCGAAGCTCGCACTACTAAGTGTGTCGCCCCAATGGCCAAGGCTCGCTCGATGTCCGATCGCGTGTTCCACCTCGTGGTGCTGCATCCAGAAGATAAGCGGTCCAACAGCTGATAGCGGGCTGAAGTCCCAGATCTCACGCTCGGAGTCAGGCTTGATCGCCCAAGGATCCCAAGCCATGTTCCGCATTCGTCTCCTCTTACTCGCCCAACCGGGAAGCGTTCAACATGGTGCAGCTCTGCCGCAATCCGTCCCTCCGTGCTGCGTTGCGGCGCCGGACTCGTAGGGAGAACCTACGACCTTGATCAAGCCAGTTCGCTCGGTTCCGTGAAATCGCCAGCAATCGAGGCAGCGACCGCATTCGCGATCCCAGGAAAGCCGCGCCCCCTCGTCTGTCTTGCCTTGATCTCCAGGAGGTACCTCCGGTCGCCGGGACCGAATCAGCTGACGTTTTCCGGCCAGGCCCGCCACTCCAGATCCGACGGACGTTCTCCACTGGCCAGGAAGGTCTTCATCGCGGACCTGAGTTCGTCTAGCGGCACCTCGGAATCGTGCGGCCAGCCCTCATCGTGCCCCATGTAGTAGTAGAAGACCTCCTCGCGCTCGCTGTCTCGACCACTCGCATACCAAACGCCGACCGCACCGTCGGCCGGACCTGCGTACCGCAGGCCACCGACCTTCGTGTCCTGGTTGATCGCAGCGCGCAGTTCGTGGTCTGGCATGTCGTACTCGGTCTTGGGGCGTTCCGCGACGTACAAGGTGATCACGGAGTTGCTCGGCGGCTCGTGAAGCACGGCATCGATAAGAGCGTCGACGTCCTCGGACGAGGACACGATCCAGGGATCCGGCTCCTGATCGTGCTTGTAGAAGGCTCGAACGGTGTAGGTCACGGTGCTCAGGCTCCTCCAGTCGGCGGTGGCTTGGGGTAGGTCTGTTTGAAGTTGTCCGGGCCGTGGATAGTCAGCTTCGCGCCAGGTGGCAGGAACTTGTCCAACCACTCCTCACAGCTGGAGTCGCCCTTGCACGGAAGATTGTTGATGACGATCGTCGCATCCCTAATACCGCGCCTCCACATCAGCATGGCGAATTTGATCTCGACGTGTGAGGTGATGCTGAGGGTCCCGGGTGGGTTGCCCAGCCGGTGCTCGATGGCGAACTCTTCTGCCTGACGGTACAGATCCTGGCTTGCGTCACCGACCACGTCCTCTCCACGCCCACTGACCAGGTCGTACTCGGTGCCGCGGTCGTCGCGCCAGATACCTCGGGTCTTCTCGCGCTGTCCGAACTTCTGACCGCGGACCGGCAGCTTGTCGAGCAGACGCCTCGCCTCCTCATCACTCAGCTTCGGTAGCCTCGGTAAGTCCTCGAGAGTCGGGCTGTCACCGGTCCCCGGGGCCTTGTCTGCATCATCCTTTGCTCGCAGCCTGCCGCTGGCGTTCTCTCGCCTACCATCTGTGGGCGGGCGGCTTCCACCTGGACCAAGCGGCCGTTCAGTCGTCGGACCATGACTCGGCTCTACAGCCCTTCCACCGCTCACCATCTGCTCGACCCACTGCCGTGCTCGGGACTCGGCCTGGGTCAAGTAGTGGGCGGCCTCGTCGCAACGACGTGCTGCCTCGTGGAGCTGCATGGCGGCTATGCGGGCGTTCGGGTTGTTGCTGGTGCTGCCGATCCACGCCGCGGCTTCGCGGAGCTTCCCCGCTCGATCGTGAAGGTAGCTCACCACCCGCGGAACCTGATTCAAGCTGGCGAGCAGCTGTTCGGCCACCCGCTGCAGCTCAGAGGGCATACGTCGTGGCCTGCTAAATCTGATCGGCGTAGCTGCGGCAGCCCGCCTCGGCAATCTGGAGCGACTGCACGGCTTGGTCGACGGACTTCGCGGCGGCGTCGAGCATGGTGGCGATGTCCTGGTCGGCTCGCGTTGCTGTGCCGCGGATCAGGGCATGCACCTGTTGGCTTGACTGTTCGAAGCGCTGCTTGAAGCCGGCGAGGCTGGCTGCGCCTTGGCGCGACTGATCAGCCAGGCCGTGCAGCTGCATCTTCATCTGTTCGACTTGGGACATGTACGGCTCCTCACTTGGTTAGACAGTCAGCGATCTGCTGGAGTCCCGATTGACAAGCCGCGCAGTAGCGCGGCAATGATGTTCTCGATACGGGAGGACGATCAGGCAGATGATTCGACGCAAGAACGCCTTGTTGGACACGGCTCTCGCCTGTGTGGCGCGCGGGATTCCGGTGCAGGCGGCAACTATCGCGGGCACGCCTGACGGCGACTGGATCACCCATGCCGACGCAGCCCGCGCGGTCTGGGACGTCGCAGAGCCACCGAACCTGGCGGTCACCTCGTGCCCGACCGTGGCGATCTGGCGCCTTCCGCGGATCGCCGGCGCTTACGGCAAGCGGCTGTACGAGCAGGAGCGACCTGGGATCTGGCCGCCAACGATGAAGCTGCCGGACGGCGACTGGATCACCTGCACACTCCAGCCGGACACCAATCTCGGCCGGCTGGCTACCGGCGTTGAGTACGTCAAGCCGGGGACACCCGTGGTCATCCCGCCATCGACGACCACGGATGGCCGGCTGAGGTGGGACGGGACGAACTTCCCGCTCCATCCGCTGCCGAGCGCAGATGCGGTGTTGTCGAAGGTTCTGCGTGCCGAAAAGGAGTACATCGAGCTGCACGGCCAGCTCGGCTGAGATCGCGCCAGCCGTGCAGCAGGACACCGTGACTCAGTCCTTCTGACCAACGGCCAGGAACAGTGAGCTAGCTGCCACCAACTCGGGCATCCGGTCTGCCAGGCGCGAGCACTCCAGTGCCGTGTCGAGCGGGTCGTGTTCGGCCAGCTTGTCGGTGTAGGGCTGGTTCTTGAAGTGGGCGTCGATCATGACTGTGAGCCAGCCACCTGGTCCGGTGAGGCCGAAGATGTTCACTGGCCGCAGCCCGGCGCTGATGAGTTCGCTGCGTAGCTCGCTCTCGCGGTGGTAGTAGCAGTGCGCCATCCGCTCGTTGTCGGCGCTGTGGCCGGTCTCCAGGATGTCGCGCACGATGCCGTGCCGCGTCAGGAGCGTGTTCGCGAGCGTGGAGCCAATCAGGTTCGCTGCACGGTTGATCGCTACCGCAGCGAGCACGCCGCCGGGACGCAACACCCGCATGGCCTCTCGAAGTGCCAGGCGGCGGTCGCTTGCCTCCGGCAAGTGGTAGAGCGGCCCCGCCATGAGCACGGCGTCGAACGATTGGTTCGGCCATGGGAGTCGGCGGCCGTCGCCACGTTCGGCGGTGATACCTGCCGCGTTGGCTTGGTCGACGTGCCGCTGGACTGGGTCGAGTAGGACGACGTCGTGCCCTTGGTCGCGGAGCCAACCAGCGTGCACACCGGGACCACCGCCGATGTCGGCCACACGAGCCGGAGACGGCGGGAACCACTGGCTAAGGAAGTCGTAGAGCCGGGCCTGTTCCAAGCGCCCCTTTACTGTCGAGCTCAGCCGAACAGCCTCGTCCCAACGACTCGAGTAGTGCCTTTCGATCGCTGGATCGACAGTCTGCCGATCCAGCGGGATTACGGGCGTATCCACTGCGCTCCTATCATCGAAGTGGAACAGCGGGCGGGCGTCCGCTCTGCAGGCTGTGCGCCCGCCCGCTGGTCTTGAACGGCGGTGGCTGAGAGTGGCTGCTCGCCCAGGGACGTATGCCCCAACCACTCAGCCGACCGGAACCGAGGCACCCGTCCGCGCCTCGGTGCTTGAGCGGGCCCTGGCCGAGCCCTCCACAGGGGAGAGGAGGACTCGGACAAGGACCGCGGTACGGCGGAGCTGGTGGGTGTGCAGCGATCTTCTGCGCGTGAGGGGCTGAGGACGGCGGCTCCCCACCGACTCCGCTAGTTCATGGGTGACCCTGTGCAGCATGAGGCGAGCCCCCGTGACCCGCTCGAACCGTAGGGCCGTTCATAAGTTGGCAGCGTCCGCATCCGCCGTCGCAGTCACAGGCTCGATGGTGATGCGGAGACTTGCGAAGCGCCGCGTCATACCCGCTTGGTATTGGATGGCGTCGGCCGGTTCGCCGGTGTAATCCGCGATGACATGCTCGCCGAACCAGACGCGGACGCGCCGGGCGGCCGGTCGTGGCACGTCAGCAAGTGCTGTCATTCGCCCCGCACCTCCTGGGCGATGTCACGGACGATGACGACGTACAGTCCCGCCGCTATGAGGGTGAGAATCCAAAACCCGGTTGTCATGACTGGCTCCCGTTGGAGGCGGCGACCGTCTGGTCGCCGGTAGCCGCGTCGATGCGCTACGTGACCAATCCTGGCTCCGGGGGACGGGGCCGACTTGCACACCTGTGTGCAAGTCTTGGGCAAGGGCGTCCTACAGACCGATCCAATTGGCGTATCGAGTGAGGACGTCAGACGGGTGGCGAGCGGACCGCACCAGGTCCGCTACAACCGACCGCACAGTCGGGTGACGACGGGCTTGGCCGGGAGCTGCTTGGCGGGCCAGCTGCAGATGTCGCATGGCGTCATCTGGCAGGTTCAGCCGTTCGTAGGCTCGGGCCATGTCGAAGTGGTGGTGCCCGATGCGAGTGGGCAGCCAACCGGCTGGGAACTCTATCTGTTCGCCAAGGACGACGGCGTGGGAGTAGTCCCCCAGCTCAATCAGGGTCATCACGCGGTGGACGGCCACGTTCGTCGGTCCGAAGGCAAACCAGAAGGTCTCGAGATCTTCACCAGTCAACTTCCCGTAATGACTGGCCTCGTCCAGGTACTCGCTAGCGGCGCTCGCATCGCCAGTGCGAGCAGCCAGCACGGCAGCCCCGAGGTTGAGTTGGCCGGCCGCAACAAGGCTGCCAGGTGTTTCTGCGTCGGTACCCTCCAGATGTGCCCGCCCGGCTGCGTTGAGGTTCCAGCAAGTGTCGTAGTCATGTTTGCGGAGGTAGGCAGTCACCCGCAGATACTCACGAGCAGCACGCAGGCCTGGGGCTCGATCGGCGGCATTTTGGGCAGCCCAATCCATGCGGCTGAGGGCGATCAAGGACAGATCTGGATAGCCTGTCGCGATACCGATGGTGTGAGCGCACCGGTATGCCTCGGCGAGCAGCCCCCACGCTTCGCTCTGTTCGCGGCCGGACCAGAGGTGGGCGGCAGCGTGCAGCTCGGCGTACAGACTCGGCAACAGGCCAGCCATCTGTTCATATTTAGCAGCCTGAGCGACCTGATTGATCTGCCGTACGGCGGCGCGCAACTGGTCGAGCGGTCGCGGTCGAGCCGATTCGTCCGGATCCAGGTCGTACAGATCCAGCTGGGTCTCCACTCGGACGAGGAGTTCCCCCAGGTGACCGTCTGCAGAGCCATCGGCCAGGGTCTGATCCGTAAGCGCGGCGACGTCGACGCCCAAAGCCCGAGCGCAGGCCGCCACGAACGCCTCTGAAGCCGGCCTGCTGCCACTCTCGACTTTCGTCAGCAAGCTGTACGACACGTTGGCCCGGGCAGCCAGCCCATGCTGGGTAAGTTGGCGGCGCTTGCGAAGATCCGCGATCCGCGCGCCCGCCTCCGACGACCGACCCATGCGATATCTGCCCTCCGTGCCGTTGCCACAACGAGTCTAACCGGCGGTGATTCGTCAGACCTCGACAAATGGGTGAAGGCGCTGACGCCGAGCGCAGCAACGTTGCCGTGGGTCGACGAGCGTCGCTGCCCATGAAATGACAGCCTCGAGCCGATCACACCTCTTGCATGCCAGGCGGTCCGCGCCAAGTGCCGCACCGATCGGTCCCTTGGCCGCTCAGCCGTTGAGCTTGCATGAGCGAGCTGGCGAACCCACTGACCCGCCGAATTCCGGGCCGGTCACTGTGATGAGTATCCACCGGTTGAACGCCGGAGAGGGTTACCAGTACTTGCTTCGGCATGTTGCTGCTGGGGACGTTGATCGGCGGATGGCTACACCGCTGACGGCGTACTACACGGCGTCGGGATACCCGTCCGGCCGCTGGTTGGGACAGGGGCTTCGCGGCCTGGGCGACGGCGAGTTGGTGCCCGGCAGCGAGGTGACCGAGGACCAGATGGCTGCGCTGTTCGGCCGTGCGGAAGATCCGCTGACCGGCCGGATGCTCGGCGAGCCGTATCGCGTTTTCAAGAGCCCTGAGGAGCGCATCCGCGAGCGGATCCGTGACCTCGACACGGCACTGCCGGATGCCGAGCGCGTGCACGCGGTGGCACGGATTCAGCGGGAGGAGATGCGGAAGAAGTCCCGTCAGGCGGTTGCCGGTTTCGACCTCACGTTCTCTCCGGTCAAGTCAGTATCGGCGCTGTGGGCAACGACCGACGTTGGCACCCAAGAACAGATCGTCGCCGCCCACCATGAAGCGATCGCGGATGTGCTGACGCTGATCGAGGAGCACGCGGCGTTTACCAGGAGCGGCGATGGCGGCATCGCGCAACTGGACACCCGCGGAGTGATCGCGGCCGCCTTCGATCACTGGGACAGCCGCAGCGGCGACCCGCAACTCCACACTCACGTGGTGGTCGCGAACCGCGTCCAGGGCCCGGACGGAGCATGGCGAACCCTCGATGGGCGCGTGCTGTACCGGGCCGCGGTGGCGATGTCGGAGATCCACAACGTGCTTCTCGCCGACCATCTCACGCGTCGTTTGGGCGTGAAATGGGAGCTGCGCGAACGCGGTTCCCGGCGGAATCCGGCGTTCGAAATCGACACGATTCCCGACGACCTGATCCGCGAATTCTCGGCCAGAACCGCACAGATCGAGGCCAATCTGAACGCACTTCTCGACGACCGCGTCGAACAGATCCACCCACCCGACGTCCGCGAAATGTATGCCCTACGACAGCAGGCGACCCTCATGAACCGCCCATCCAAGCACCTCGCACAACCCCTCGCCGCGCTGATGGCGCAGTGGCGAAAGCGCGCCGACCAAGCCATCGGGCGCGACGCAGTCACCGCTATCCGACGATCCCTCAACACGGCCGGCGAGCGTCCGCTGGCTGCGGCAGACCTGAGCCCAGAAACGCTCAACGCATACAGCGCCGCAACCGTCCTGACGCTGCAAACCAAACGCGCGACCTGGACACGCTGGAACCTCCTCACCGAGGCCGCACGCCAGACCCGACTGCTGCGCTTCGTCTCGCCCGGTGACCGGTTCACTGCGCTGCAAGCGATCGTCGAGCGGGCCGAGCAGCACTCGATCAGCCCGACCGCACCAGAACTGGTCACCATCCCCGTCACTCGCGCCAGCGGCGAGAACGTGTTCACGATCCACAACGGCCAGGTCTACACCTCACCCGTCATCCTCGGCGCCGAGGCGGTCCTCCTCGATCTTGCCCGCGACGCCAGCGGACCCACCATCGCGCCAGCATCGATCAACACCACCGGTCTCACCGCCGACAAGGCCGACGCGCTGCTCCGAATCGCGACCAGCGGGCAGAAGCTCGAGGCCCTGATCGGGCCTGCGGGCACCGGCAAGACCAGCCTTTTGTCCGCGCTCACCGCCAGCTGGGAATCCAAGTACGGCGACGGATCGATCATCGCCCTCGCACCATCCTCAGCCGCCTCAACCGTCCTGTCCGATGCCATCGGCGCTCCCACCGAGAACATCGCCAAATGGATCTACGAATCGGCCGGCCTCGGCGCCGAACAACGCCGCGAACAGATCCGGCAAACCGAACATGCCGCCGAGCTCGCTCGCCGCTCACGACGCCGTCTCCGCCGTGAACGACTCATCGTTCAGCTCGCAAGCCTTAGAGCTCAGAGCGATCGGTGGACCTTCCACAAGAACCAGCTCGTCATCATCGACGAAGCCTCCATGGCCAGCACCATGGAGCTCGCCAGTCTTGCCCGCGCTGCCAATGCGGCTGGAGCGAAGATCCTGCTCGTCGGTGATGACGCACAACTGTCCGCCGTCGACACCGGAGGCGCGTTCCGGCTCATCGCCAAAGACACCGAGGCAGCCGAACTCACCGACGTCTGGCGCTTCACGAACCCGTGGGAGCGCGACGCCAGCCTCGCGCTGCGTCGCGGCGAGCTGAGCGCCATCGATGCCTATGACAACCACGACCGACTGACCTCCGGCTCATCAGACGAGATGGAAGAGGCCGCCTACAAGGCCTGGCTCGCCGACACCAACGGCGGCAAGACCAGCCTCCTGATCGCCGCCGACAACACCACGGTTGCTCGGCTCAACGCCCGCGCCCGCCTCGACCGCATCACCACCGGCGAAGTCGAACCCGGCGGCATCGAACTCCACAACGGCAACCACGTCGGCCTCGGCGACCACATCGTTACCCGACTCAACAACCGCCGCCTCCCCTACGGTCAGCGCCAGTTCGTGAAGAACGGCGACCACTGGACGGTCATCCACCGCTGGCCCGACGGCTCCCTCACCGTCCAAAACCACATCGGCGACACCGTCACGCTGCCCACTGCGTACGTCCAGGAGTCCGTCGAACTCGCCTACGCCACCACCGCCCACCGAGCCCAGGGCGCCACCGTGGACACCGCCCACCTACTCGTGACCGAACAGCTCACCCGAGCCCTGATGTACGTCGGCATGACTCGCGGCCGCCACACCAACAACGCCTACGTCGCCACCCACCAGGCGAGCTCCGACCTCCACGAATCCCACCCCGAACAGACCACGCAAGACGTGCTCGAAGCGGTCCTCAACGATCCCGGCGTCGAGCAGTCCGCACACGAGGTGATGCGCCAAGAACTCGACAACGCCACCCGCCTCGACCGCCTCGTCCCCATCCACGAACACCTCTGCCAACTCGACGCCAAGAAGCGCTACCAACCTGCCATTGCCTCCTCCGACCTAGACCGAACCGACCAGGCGGCACTCCAAGCCTCCCCCGCCTATGGGCCTCTCATCGCCGAACTCCGGCGCGCCGAAAACGCCGGCCTCAGCATCACCGAGCTACTTCACCGCGCCGTCAACCAATCAGCGCTCGCCAACGCCATCGACGTCGCTGCAGTCATCCACCACAGGGTTCGCCGCCTGACCGCCCGATCACTACACAAGACCGGCCGCCACCCCGCACAGATCGTCGGCCTCGTCACACCAGCCACCCACGTCAGCGATCCCATACTGATCGCACCACTCCGCGAACTCGAATCCCAGATCCTCGAACGCGCCAACTGGCTCGCAGACGAAGTATCCGCCAACCCGCCGGACTGGTATCGCGACTTGCATCGCGCAGCCAGCGCGACACCAGACCCGGACCCCACCGAACTCATCCGGGAGATCGCCGCCTACAGAGAGCGCCACCAGATTCAGGGCCGCTCAATCCTCGGAGACGCCCCACCAGCCAACGCAGTCGAGCAACATCGTCAGCACCTCCGGCTCGTGAACATGCTCGCTGGCGTCTCAGCAGAGACCGCTCAACGATCGGCGGCCGGTGCGGGATTCGCTGAGGTGCCAACACAGTCCGTCCCGCCACTACAGCCAGACTGACATCATCAATCAGGTGATCGGTCAGACCGTTACGACGGTGGTCGGTAGGGTCTGTGGAATGACCGTCACCCACCTGCACGCCTCTATCAACGTGCAGGCCGCCCGACGGCTGGCGATCTGAATGGCGCTTCCCGAATCGGACGTCGCGCGAGTACAGCGGTGGTGCGCCGCACGGGTGCCAGACAACGCCCGCGACCAATTGCGCATCGAGTGCGAACTCGCTCAGCGCCACCTGACGATCGTCGAACGACGTCCGCCATGGCACGAGAACTTCGGGTCAGACTGGACCACCTCCGCGATCGCTCGCTTGCGCTACAACGCCACCGATAAATCCTGGACGTTGTACTGGAGCGACCGGCATCAACGCTTCCACCTCTACGACCAACTCGCCCCGTCGCGGAGTACCGACGACCTACTGGCCGAGATCGACCGCGACCCCACCAGCATCTTCTGGGGCTGACGCAACACGTATGAAGGATTGTTTTCCGCGCCTCTACAGCGAACCTGACATCATCAGTCTGTGCGGCTGCCCTACGTCTACAAGGTGACGAAGTACGACCCGACCGACTGGAACGAAGACGGCCGTTACGTCGGTCTTGAGGTCGAGACGAGCGATCACGGCCCTAAGGAGGCCGCGTACCTCGCCGCGGTGCTGGCGTTCGCGGAGGAGAGCGAGGTCGCCGAAGTCAGCATCCGCGAGCCGAACTTGCCGGCCCGGTGAACTTCGGGCTAGAGGCACCGATCGACGGGTACGGACTGGACGGGCTCCTGTCGCCGGATCTGAGTGACTACTACGACGGAGCCGTCGTGCCGGTCAGCGTCGCCATCGAGCTGGTCCGGACGATGTTGCGGGACAACGGCGCTTGGTATCGGCTCGAGGTCGGGGAGAAGTTCCTCGTACATGTCGGCTTCGACCAGTACATGTACATCGGAAGTCATATCCCGTGCGAACGCGCCCTCGCCGCCGCCGTCGAACTCGGGTTGTTCCCGGTCCGGCAGGAACGGTCGCCGTACGAGGACAGCGATGAAACACCTGGGCCTGCTGCCGATGCCGGGTTCTGGGCGAACCTCGCCGACCTCACGAGCCGACACGGCAGGATCCTGCTACGCGAATCCCCGGTTCGGAATATGTCTCGGTGGCATCGGCTCGCGCCAGGAACAGTTGACGGCGTGCGGCTCGCGCCGCGCGCCATGCTGAGCGTCTGGCCGGACCTCTCTCCCGACGTGGAAGCCGTCCAGGCGCAAGCTGGCAGCCTCTGCGAGTACGTCTGGGAGGACCAGACCGGCGACATTCAGAGCGTGACCCTTTGCGACCCCAAGGCCGAAGACTTTCCGGACGGCGCCATTGCAGCAGCCGCAATCTCCCTCATCGAGGAGGAGTACAACCCGCTACTTGAGGGAGTCCTGCCCGATCCCGATGGCGTACTGCGAGCACGCTGGTCAGCCAGCTGAGGATACTCCGTGTCCGCTGGAAGCATGCACCTGCTCGGCTCAGACCAATTACCCTTGATGTCGATGCTTCCCACGCTTATCACCCTCGCAGCCATCGCTGCCCTTGCCTCTGGTTGGTTCCTATTGCGGCTCGCGGCGAGGCGTAAGACCGCGCCTGGTGAAGCAATTTCGCCCAGCCATGCGGTCACCGGCCCGCGAGCCGAGTTTCCTTCATCTGGACTTCTGGTCTCCGAAGCAGTTCTTCGATCCGCTGGTTCGAGCTCGACTGCGATCTGGGATGCGCTTGAAGCAGCTGCGGTTCCGGTGGCCGTCGAGTACTACCCAGTGAGTGAGTCGGAGATCAGGAAGTACCGCACTGTGCCTATCAACGCCGCCGCCCAGCAGTCGATGGTGAACATCGTGAACGCGCTCAACCCCAACAGTCCCACGCTGTATCGAGTAGTGCTACCGAAGGGCGCAGAACTCGTCAGAGCCGTTGGTACTTCGGGCTTCAGAGGGTTTGCTCGCAACGGCAGCAAGATCACGTCCCAGGCGGTGCTGAAGCCAGTCGCCGCCGGTGGAGCGATCGCGGCTGGTTGGCCAGTGTTCGCCGTTGCCGGCACGGTGATGGCGGTCGACATGTTGGCCCAGAAGGAGCTGCGAGCACATCAGCGAAGAGTGGAGACGATGCTCGAGCGTCAGGAAGAGCGCCACTACATCGAGAGAATCAAGGATCAGCGCTCGGCAGACGCCCAGTTGACTCGTGCAATCAGCCTGATGCTAGACGGCCACAGCCCAAACCTGGAGCTCGCACTGAAGAGTGCGTACGACGAGTTCCACCGCTCTCAACAGTTCCTCGAGAAATACCGCGGCACCGTTGAACAGCTTGTAGACTCCGACGGCAAGGTCGACTACCGCCGCATGGAAGAGGCGCTCGGCGGGAAGTCGAACAATCTGGACGACTTCCTTCGAGAGCTCCACATGGCAAGGGGAGCAATTGCAATCAGGCGAAAGGCACTGGTTGCGGACGCGGCAGCGGTAGCGCTGGTAGACCCGGACAACCCGTATACGGCACTGCGCAAGTTCTTGGACTCGCAAGTGCACGAACTGGAGGAAGCCGAGGTCGTTGCAACCGCAATCACCACGATGCTCACAGAAGTAGAGCTGAAGGGTCGGTGGCACGACAGGGGCAACGCCGTAGCGGCCAAGCAGCAGCGCTTACGCGAATTGGCTTCCCCGGCCACGGTCGACAACGACAGTGAGATCCTCTTTCTCAGGAACGCAAGCGGCGACCTCGTTCAGGTGATTTCATCCAGCGAGGACGAGGAGCCCACACAGATAACGTCGAGCCAGTAGGTCCGTCCCCAGTCGACGCCTTCCGCGCGCGAGGAGCAACACCTCGTGGCCCGCACTCGACGCATTTGACAGCAGCCCCGTCTGGCCCGCTGCCCTCGAGCACGACCCCATTGCCACGCACCCGTGGCCGAGAGAGACCAGCGGTTGAGTTTTCCAACGCTCCGACCTTCCATTGCGCTCGCGATGCAATTTCACCATAGGTCGAGGTCTGCGAACTCCTGGTCCAGGGCGGTTGCGGCGGATGGGTTGTGGATTCGGCGGCCCATGTAGACGTCTTGGGTTATGGAGACTTGGGCTTGGCCTAGGTGGTCGGCTATTTGGCGGGCGGATTGGCCTCGGCGGTCTAGGGCGGTGGCGGTGGTTTTGCGGAAGGTGTGGGAGCGGATCCAGGTCAGGGCGTCTGAGGGTGAGGGTTGGGCTGCTTGGTCGACTTGGGCGCTGAGGGTGGGGGATGCGTCGAGGTTTATGCGGTAGGTCTTGACGAGGGTGGCTACGAGTTCGCGGTCGAGCTTGATGCGGCCGGTCTCGATCAGCTCGAGTCTGGTCTTTGGCCAGCCGAGCTTCTTGGCGACCTGTTTGCGAGTCAGGCCAGCCTGAAGTCGCGCGGATCGCAGTACTTGGCCGAGGTCTCGGCGTGCGGTGCTGGCTACGGGAGACAGTGCTCGGCGGAGGGCTCGGCGGACGTTGGAGGGGTCTCGGAAGCCTCCGAGGGAGTCGGCGAAGATGGGTTCGTCGGGCAGGATGCCGGCCGCGTGGCGGCGGCGGAGCATGGTGACGGCCCAGTCTGGGAGGGGTAGGGCGCGTTCGCCGGCCTTGGACTTCGGGGCCTTGCGGATCAAGCCTTGGCCTGGGACGCGAACCATGGTGTGGGTGATCTCGACTGCATTGGACTCGAGGTTGACCTGTGACCAGAGGACTGCGAGTGACTCGCCGATTCGGACGCCTGTGCCGAGCATGAAGAGCACTAGGTCCGGAAGGTCGGCGTGTACGGCGGCTTCGTCGGTGGTCAAGAGCTGGCGTAGACCGGCGATCTCTTCGTTGGTGAGTGCTCGGGGCGGGTCCTTCGGGCGGGCCTCGATCGCTTCGACCTCGCGGACTGGGTTGACGGTCAGGGCGCCGTACCGGACGGCGAGTTGCATCATCCCGGAGATGACCGCGCGGCAGGTCTTCGCTGTGGATCGACCGGCGGTGCGCTTGATGGTTCCGATCACCCTGTCGATGCGGGGCGTGGTTGCCTCACCGATCAGGAGTTCACCGAGTGCAGGGCGCACGTAATTCTTGATGGCCGTGCGGTACGTCGTCAACGACGTCGGTGATCGACGGCCGTCCTCGATACGTTCCTCGAACTTCTCGATCCACAAGTCGATGAGGTCGTTGATCTTGTCCGTCGGGCGCAGCTCGCCGTACTGCGAGATCTTTGACCGGTCTCCCAGCTTCGTGAGGAGGCGGTGCTCGGCTGCGCCCTTGGTCTTGGCAGACGCGGTGACCTCACGGGTACGTCCGTCGTGGTCACGGAAATACGCGGACGCGCGCCAGGAGACCACCTTGCCCTCGGCGTCCTTCCTCTCAGCACGAGATCGGACGTGGCCCCACGTTCCGATCGGAAGGTGCGGTCTGCTCATCTCAGCCCTCCACAGTCCAGCTGCACGTGGCAGCTCAACGGCTGGGCGAGCCGGAGATCAGACGAAACGAGAGCACTGCGACAGGATGCGATACGTCGCTCAGCAACGCGCCACCAGCTGGCTGCGCGGAGCCGCCGATCCCTCTCAGACGGGCACATATCGGCCACTGTGAGTATTGGCAGAGTTTGCGCAGACCCGACTTTCCAGGCCGAGGCGCCGATCTGCGCCTGACCTGCGGAAACTTGTAGGCCCCGTGGGACTCGAACCCACAACCCGCGGATTAAAAGTCCGCTGCTCTGCCAGTTGAGCTAGAGGCCCTTGGTTGGTGTGGGGAACAGTGTGTCAGGTTTGGTGGGGGATTGCTTGGTGGGGGTGAACCTGAGGGGTGGTTACGGCGTGTAGTTGGTGGTGCTTGCCGGTGAGGGGTGCTGCACGGTAGGTCACGAAATCGATTCGGTTGGTGTCTGCTCGCCCCTTGGACCTCGCGGGTGGGTTGGGGTGGTGGTACAGATCGGAATTCGTTCGGGTGGGCCGGGCGTTGGCAGTCCTGCCGCGGGGGGAACCGTCGGCGGGTTGGGGGGAAGACCGTGTTGTTCATTCGTGCTGGGCTGGTTGTGGCGGTTGGCGTGCTTGTTGTCGGGTGTGGGGCGGGCTCGGGTGCGTCGGCGGGGCAGCCGGCCGCGATCGCGAGCGTTCACGTGACCACCACACCGACACCATCAGCAGAGCAGTCACCAGAAGTCAGCCTGCCGACGACGGCGCCGAAGCCGATCGCGAAAGTTACGCCGACCGCCACGACTACCTCGAAGGAGGTTGTCGAGTTTCGGGCGATTCCGTTCAAGAAGAAGACGGTGACCGATGGCTCGCTTCCGAAGGGGGAGAAGACGGTTCGCACGAGCGGGGTCAACGGGACACGTCGCCTGACTTATCGCGTCACGTTCGTGAACGGTGTGCAGACTGCGAAACACCTGCTCCGGCAGGAGGTTGCCAAGCAGCCGCGCACGCAGATCACCGCCGTCGGCACGAAGGTCGACGAGCCGGAACAGTCCTCGGCGTGCGACCCGAACTACTCCGGCTGCGTCCCGATCGCGAGCGACGTCGACTGCTCGGGTGGCAGTGGGAACGGCCCGGAGTACGTCGAAGGCCCGATCCAGGTCATCGGCACCGACAAGTACCGCCTGGACGCCGACCATGACGGGATCGCCTGCGAGGATTAAGCGGTGACGAACACCTGCAGGTCCAGGACCACGGTCGGCTCCACCAAGGCCGTGGTCAAGGCGTTCCAGTTCACCTGCCAGCGGGCGCGCTCGATCGTCAACTGGGCGGCGAAGGCGACACCGTCTGTCGTGGAGACGAGATCGAACGGCACCGTCACCGGATGCGTCACACCCCGGATCGTCAGGTCGCCGGTCACGTCGAACCTCGTTCGATCGACCTGCGAGACCTTCGTCGACACGAAGGTGATGATCGGGTACTCCGGCGCACCGAGAAAGTCCTTGCGCAGTTGGGCATCGCGCCGCCGATCGCCCGTGTCGATGCTGTCCGCCCGGATCGTGAGCTGCGCACTCGACCGGCCGGGGTCGTCGCCGTCCAGGTGTACGGCGCCCTCGAACACGTCGAACCGGCCGCGCACCCGGGTAGCCATCCGGTGCCGCGCGACGAACCCGATCCGCGTCCGCCCGGCGTCGAGCACGTAATCGCCGTTGAGCTCGCTGAGTCTCGTCGTAGTCGTCATGCCAGGTACGACGAGGCAGCGAGTCGAAGTGTCAGCCGATGACCCCCGTGGTGATGCGCCGCGGGGTGATGTCGAACATGGAGTCCTCCGGCGGGTCGGCCAGGTACGCCGCGCGGAACTCCGGCTGCAGGTACTTCTCCACCATCGCGTTGAGCAGGTCGTCGCTCAGCGGAAGGAGGCGGGCCACGCCTTGCATATTGAGGTACTTCGCGGTCGGCCCGTCTGCGGTCTGGACCGAGAGTGACAGCTCCCCCGAGCCCTCGCGATACAGCCTCGCCTTCTTCGACTTCGCCGGCGTCATCACCTGGAATCTGTTGCCGTCCGGCAGGTGGTGGAACCACACCGGCGTCACATGCGGCGACGACCCCGGGTCGTCGATCGCCAGCACAGCCACCAACGGCTGCGCCAGAAACTCAGCTGCCTCGTCGTCCGCCATCGTACGAAAACCCATGTTTTCCTCCGTTCCTGTGACCGCCCCCGACCCTGCCACTAGCCACCGACAGAACGCGGTCCCACCAGTTCGGCCGCGACCTCGACGAGCGCGTCGTGGTACGCCTGGCTGGAACGGCCGGTGAAGGTCGACGGAAGCCAGAAGCCTGCGCGCTCGCCCCGGATCCGCTGGATCTGCTGCAAGGCGGCCGGGCCGTAGACGGCCTACGCGCCCAACTGCGGGTTCGCGGTTAGGCGACGTCCTAGGATGCGGGTGTGCTGACGTATGAGCTGACTTCCCGGGATCTGGAAGGGATTCGGTTCGCGGTCTCGCCCGCCGGAGAGATGGTGTTGTCGTTGCGGGCCTTGCGGGAGCCGGGTCGGTTTCCGTTGCAGCTCGGGTGGGTGCGGGCGGTGCAGCCTCGCGTGGCAGAGCTGGACTGGGACGTACTGCGGTGGCTGGTCAACGACACGATGGGCAGCCCGGACTTCCTGACGCCACGCCCGACCTCGCCGCTCACGCAACTCGCCGACGAGCTGGACCTGATCGCCGACGTCGACCACCAGACGTACGAGCGCCAGCTCATCGCGGTGAACGGCGAACTCCCCGAGGACCTGACGATCGACAAGGTCATCGACGCGCTGCGCCAGTACTGGCAGGCGATGATGGAGCCGTACTGGGACCGGATGCGCACCCTCCTGTCCGCGGACATCAGCTATCGCGGCCACATCCTCACCCAGCAAGGCACAGCAGCGATGCTCAACGGGCTGGGTCCCGCGATCAGCTACGCGGACGGGCTGCTGAAGGTCGACCGAGTCGCCGCGATCAGCCGGAGCGAGGCGGTAGACGGCCGGGGGCTCGTCCTGCAACCAAGCCTCTTCGGACCGCACGCGGTGATCCCGTTCGACCCGGGAGCCGAACCGGTGCTGGGATACCCACCTCGCGGGCAGGCCAACCTCTGGTCGGTCGTCGAGCCGCCGTCGCAACAGGATCTCGCCCAGCTCATCGGTACGCCGCGCGCCCACATCCTCGAGCTACTGACGCATCCCCGTACCACGACCGACCTGGCCGGCGAGCTGAAGGTGACGCCGTCCGCCGTGAGTCAGCATCTCCAACTGCTGCGCCGTACCGGTCTCGTCGAGCCGCAACGCACGGGCAAGCAGGTCCTCTACCGCCCGACCGAACTCGCCGCCCTCCTGACCGGCACCGAGCTCTCCTGAGCTGAGCTGTTGACACCGCAGTCACCCACAGCGATAGTACAAATCGATTTGCATCACGTCGTGGCAGCCGACGTCTCACCTACACCGCCCTGATCAAGGAGTCGGCATGAGACGTAGTCTTGCCATCGTTCTCGGAGTTCTCCTCCTCTGCTTCGGCACCATCGGCACCACCGCCCCCGCCCACGCGGCGACGCTCGCCCTCACCCCCATCACCCTCGGCAACGTGTTCACCGACGGCCAGCAGGTGAAGGTCGGCCTCAGCACCGATGCGTCGTCGGTCACCTGGTCCGCAGCCGACGTCAACGGCACCGTCGTCGCCACCGGCAGCCAGGCCGCCGCAAGCACGCTGCAGGTCTCGGTCACCACCCGCGGCTGGTACAAGCTGACCGTCCAAGCAGGCACGCTCAGCGCACAAACAACCTTCGCGATCCTCAGCCCACTCAGTACGGCGTCGATCGCCGGCCTCATCACCAACCGGGTCGGCGATTTCGAGAACACCGCAGAAGGCTGGACCTTCTACCCGGGCAGCGAATTCCCCGGTGCGACCGGGAGCTTCGCGCTCGACACCACCGACAACCACTCCGGCACCAGCTCCGGCAAACTGTCCGGGAATTTCAGCGCCGGCGGCGCGTACGTCAGCGTCAACCGGACCCTCCCGTCGGTCAACGCGTCAAGCGTGAGCTTCTGGGCCAAGTCCCCGAACCTGACCTTCCTCACGTTCCGCATCACCGACTCCACCGGCCAGGTCCACCAGCAGCGCCTAACGTTGTCAGGGGCAACTGATTGGCAGCCGCTGAGCGTCGCGAGGTTCGACGGCGGCAAGCAGTACGTCCACTTCGGCGGCGCGAACGACGGCGTCTGGCACGGCCCCGCCAAGGGCCTCGAGATCGTCCTCGACAAGGGCGCTGTCACCGGCGCGACGAGCAGCAGCGTGAGTCTCGACGACTTCACCCTCAATGCGCTGTCCAGCAAGCCGACAACGCCGCTCGGCGACTACGAGAGCGCCGCGGAGGGGTGGTCGTTCTACCCCGGCAGCGAGTTCGCGGGTGCGACCGGCAGCCTCACCTACGACACGACGAACCTGCAGGCCGGTGCCAAATCCGCCAAGCTCGACGGCGACTTCACCGGCGGCGGCAACTACGTCGCGATCCAGCGCAACCTGGTCCCGATCAACCTGACCGCGCTCAGCCTCTGGGTGAAGACCAGCCAGTTGTCCGGCATCGGTCTCCGGCTGACCGACTCGACCGGCCAGGTCCACCAGCAACGCCTCACTCTGTCGGGTTCCACGGCCTGGCAGCAGCTCAACGTCACCCGCTTCGACGGCGGAACCGGCTACCTGCACTTCGGCGGCGCCGACGACGGCATCTGGCACGGCCCCGCCAAGGCGATCATGCTCACGCTGGACAAGAGCCTGATCCTCGGCGGCGGTACGACGGCCTCGGTCAACGTCGACGCGGTCGCGGCAACCACGCCCACGACGTACAACGGAGTTGGCACGCACTTCGCCGGTTCGTGGGCGCCCGATGTGATCCCGCTGGTAGGCCAGGCCGGTGCTCGAACGGCGAGAGATGAGGCGTACTGGTCCGCCGCCGAGACCACGGCCGGCACGTACGCGTTCCCTGCCAAGGTCACCACCTACCTGCAGTCCTACCAGTCGAACGGTCTCGACCCGCTCATGGTCGCGGACTACGGCAACTGCCTCTACGACTGCCCCGATCAGCTCTTCAACGCGCCGCACACCGACGCGGGCCGGGCCGCGTTCGCCAACTACGCCAGCGCGCTGGCGACCCAGTACCCGCAGGTCCACAACCTCGCGGTGTGGAACGAGTGGGACGTCAACGCGGCCGGTCCGGCCAACAAGACACCCGACAGCTACTTCGCGCTGCTCAAGGCGACGTACACGAAGCTGAAGACCACCCGTCCCGGTCTCACCGTCGTCGGCGGCGGTGACACCGACGTGACGCAGCAGGCCTGGTTCCAGACGTTCTGCCAGCTGGGCGGGCTGAAGTACCTCGACGTGGTGTCGATCCACCCGTACAACTTCCTGCACGCCCCGGAGAGCCTCGGTACGGCGATCGATCAGGTCCGGGCGACGATCCGGCAGTACAACGGCGGCGTGGACAAGCCGATCTGGATCACCGAGGCCGGCTGGTACACCGGCTCGGGCAGCGCGGTCCCGGTCGACGAGCCCACGCAGGCGATGTACACGGCCCGCGAGATGCTCAATGTCCCCGGCCACGACGTCGACCGGTTCTACATGTACGACTTCAAGAACGACGGCATCGACCCGGCCGCCTCGGAGAGCAACTTCGGCCTGGTGCACAACGAGGCCGACGCGCTCGGCAAGTACACCCCCAAACCGTCGTACGTCGCTTATGCCACCGCTGCTCGTCAGCTCCGCGGCGCGACGTTCCTCGGCAAGGAGAACCCGGGCAACGGCCTGATCGACCAGGTGTACGGGGCGAACGACGGTACGCCGTTCCGCGCGATCTGGGCCGCATCCGGATCGAACACGACGGTGACAGTCAACGCGACCGGCCCCGTCCAGGTCACGAGCCTCTACGGCCTGACCAGCACGCTGACACCGAACGCGAGCGGCCAGATCACGGTGACGGTCGGCGTGTGGCCGACGTACATCTCGGGCTCGACTGTGACGTCGGTCACCGCGCCCTAGGCGGATTCCCGCGGCACCACGGAAGGCGCGAACAGAATGCGCTGCGGCAGGCCGGCGGCCGTCCCCGCCAGCCTGCCCAGCAGGACCCGGCCGACCGCGCGACCCTGCTCGCGCGGATCGCCCGCGATCGTGGTCAACGACGGCGAGATGAGTGCTGCGGCGTCGATGTCGTCGAACCCCATCACGGCGAGGTCGTCGGGCACGTGGAGGCCGCGTTCCCGCGCGACGTCCAGTGCGCCGATCGCGACCATGTCGTTCGTACACAGCACTGCCCGGGGTGGTTTGCGTAGCTCGAGCAGCTTTTGCAGACCCGCAGTACCGCCGGCGCGGGAGAACTCCTCACGGACGATCAGCCGGCTGTTGAAACGCAGTCCGGCCGAGGTGAGCGCACGGCGGTAGCCCCTCACGCGATCGGCTGGCGGCCCGTCCCCGGAGGCGCCGGTGATGAAGCCGATCCGGTGATAGCCGCGACCTATCAAGTACCGCGTCGCGATCTCGCCCGCCGCCAGGTCGTCGGAGGTCAGTACGTCGATCCCGGCCGAGGCCCTCCGCCCGCCCATCAGCGCTACCGGGATCCCGGCGTCGACGGCGGCCGTGACGTCGCTCGCCTTGCTGTAGTAGCCCGCGAACACGATCGCGTCGACGCTGCGAGTCACCATCCGCGCGACCAGATCACGCTCAGCCGCAGGTGATCCGTCGGTGTTGCCGATCAGCACCTGGTACCCGGGCTCGGTGACCACGTCGAGCAGCCCGCGCGCGACCGACGGGTAGAACGGGTTGGTGATGTCCGGCACGATCAGCGCGATCGTCTGGGTCCGCTGCGTCCGCAGGCTGCGCGCGAGCTGGTTCGGCTCCCAGCCGAGCTCGTCCATCACCGACCGCACCCGCGCCCGCGTCACCTCCGACACATGGCGCCGCCCCGACACCACATGCGAAACCGTCGTCGGACTGACCCCGGCCCGAGCAGCCACGTCCGAAATCCCGACGCGCTTGGCCAAGACGCTCCCCTCCCCGGACACCTTTGGTCACGATAGCTGGCCGGGCGCTATAGTCGAGAGGTCCGCGGGAGCTCGCAGTGAGTGGGCTGAGAGGGTGACTGACCCGTCACCGACCGCTGAACCTGAATCGGGTAATTCCGGCGTAGGGAGGAAGCGCGATGGAATCCGTCTGGGTGAACGGTACGGCGGTTGACGTGCCGGCCGGCAGGTCCGTGGCCGAGTTGATCACGGAGTACTCCGATCGCACCACGGGTATCGCGGTCGCGGTGAATCAGAGCGTGCTGACCAAGGCCGAGTGGGCGCAGACCACCGTGCAGCCCGGTGACCGGGTCGAGATCGTCAGCGCAACCCAGGGAGGCTGAGATGGACGATCCACTGGAGCTCGGCGGGCGCACGTACACGTCCCGGCTCATCATGGGGACCGGCGGTTCGGCCAACCTGGAAGTGATGGAGGAGGCGTTGATTGCCTCCGGCACCCAGTTGACCACGGTCGCGATGCGCCGCCTCGGCACAGGGCACGAGGGCTCGGTGCTCGACGTGCTCAAGAAGCACAACATCGCCGTACTGCCGAACACGGCCGGTTGCCACACCGCCGCCGAGGCGGTGCTGACCGCGAAGCTGGCGCGGGAGGCGCTGGAGACCGACCTGATCAAGGTCGAGGTCGTCGCCGACGACCACCTGCTGCTGCCCGACCCGTTCGAGCTGCTCGACGCCGTGGAAGCGCTGGTGGCCGACGGTTTCACCGTGCTGCCGTACACGAACGACGACCCGATCCTGGCCCGCAGGCTCGAGCAGGCAGGTTGTGCGGCCGTCATGCCGTTGGCCGCACCAATCGGTTCCGCGCTCGGGATCCGCAACCCGCACAACATCGCGCTGATCGCGGAAGCGGCCGCCGTACCGGTCATCGTCGACGCCGGCATCGGTACGGCGAGCGACGCCGCGCTGGCGATGGAGCTCGGCTGTGACGCGGTGATGCTCGCGACCCCGGTCACGCGCGCCGAGAAGCCTGCGCTGATGGCCGCCGCGATGCGCGACGCCGTCTCGGCGGGCCGGGCCGCACGCCTCGCCGGCCGGGTCCCCCGGCGCTGGCAGTCGGCGCTGGCGTCGTCGCCTACAACTGGCCTGCCAACGTCTTAGCCTCGTCAAGGTCCACCGGCCGATCGAGCAGGAGTGCGCTGAGCGACACGGCCAGCTCCTGATTGGGCTGCAAGGTGAGCGGGCTGTCCCACGCGAGAGCTGGGCAGGCGCCGACGTACGAGTCGACGCGAAGGAACCATCGCCGCACGTCATCGGGCTGCACCAGCAACAGCGTCACGTCGCCCTGGACGAAGGCCAGCCACGGACTCGTCGAGCCGAACGCGGCGTCGAGGCCTTCACCATCAGCTGAGAGCACCGTCGTCGCGGCCACAGGCAAGCGCCAGAAGATCCCGCCGTACGCGGCGCCTTCACGACCGGCAGTGGTCGGGTTCTCGATCTGCACCGATCCATAGCGGGCGGTCAGGACGCTCTGCCAATCGAGTCGCCAGCCGCCGACAGCCTGCTCTCCGACGAGACGACGGCGTTCGACGAGCTGGGGTCGCCCTTGTTCGTCGTACCAGGTGAGGTCGTCGACCAGCTCGTGCTCGTTGGCGGTGACTCCGCGGCTGCGCTGCTGGCCGTGGTTCGTCAGCAGGGTGGGTCCTTGGTCGCGGACGTACGTCCGGCCGCCCCAATGCGAGGTGCCGTTGACCATCGGTACCGCGAGCGAGACGCCGTAGTGATGCCGGTGGTCGACCGGGCTCACCTCGGTCAACGGATGCCCGCCGAGCGTCCGGACCGGATGCAGGTACGGCCGCGGCGCATGTACTTGCGGCATCCGTCGGCCGAACTCGTACCGCGCCAGCAGTCCCGAGTCACTCCCGAGCGCAAAGATGTCGCCCTGTTGCTGCCACGCGACCCGACCGGCCGACGCACCGCCCTGCAACCGCGGCTCCTGCCGCACCGGCCCGGTGCTCGCACGCACCGCCAAGCGCAGCTCAGGTACGGCGTCCGCGCCGCCGTTCGGTGCGGCGATCGACGCGTGCAGCCGCCGCCACGCCAGCTCCCCGAGATCCTTCTGCGGCACCCGCACGGTCGTCAGCGACGGTACGGCGAACCGCGCGAGCCCGATGTCGTCCATCCCCGTCACCGACAGATCAGCCGGCACGGCGACGCCGACCTCGTTCAGCCTGGCCAGCAAACCGAACGCGACCAGATCGTTGAACGCGACCACCGCGGTCACATGCGACTCGAGCACCCGTTCCACCGCGGCGTACCCGTCCTCGATCGACCGCCCGCACTCGAGCCGGACAAGGTCCAGCCCCGGGATCTCCCGCTCGGCGACCTCGAGCGCCCGCACCCGGAGCATGTTCGACGCGCTCGCCGCCGGGCCCGACAGGAACGCGAGCCGCCGATGGCCGAGCCCCACCAGGTGATCGACCACGATCCGCACGGCGCGGCCGTAGTCGACCACCACCGACGAGACCTCTTCCGGACCTTGCCGGTTGACGAGGATGACCGGTTGCACCTGCGGCAACAGCTCGAGCAGCCGCTCCTCGTCCATCCGCGGCGAGACCATGATCAGCGCGTCGCACCGCCGCCGCGCCTCGATCGCGATCTCGGCCTCGGCGGTCGGGTCCTCGTCGGTCTCGGCGACGAGCACCCGGTAGCCGGCCGCGGCGGACGCGTTCGTGATGCCACGGAGGATCTGCTGGAACAGCGGATTGCCCAGGTCGGGGACGACCAGCGCGACCATGTTCGTCCGGCCGAGGGACAGGCTGCGGGCGAGGTCACTGGGCCGGTAGTTGAGCCGGTCGGCCGCCGCGCGCACCCGGGCGACGATCTCGGGTGCGACACTGAGCCGGCCGTTCATCACCCGGGACACGGTCGCCCGCGACACCTCGGCCAACCGCGCGACGTCGGCGATCGTGATCGAGTCCTTCGGTGTCCGGCCCACCTGCGTATCCTCTCTCGACGGAAACCGGTTTCTCAACCCCTGCCCGGGTATATCTGGGGGATGAGCAATCTCGAGTATCCGCGCGCGGTAGGAGTTGCCCCGGGCAACGGTTACAGCCACGTCGTGACCGGTCACGGGCAGTGGGTGGCGATCGCCGGGCAGGTCGCCCTGGACCCCGACGGCAAGCTCGTCGGCGTCGGCGATCCCGGCGCCCAGGCCGAGCAGGTGTTCGCAAACCTGGAGCGCTGCCTGGCCGCCGCCGGCGCGACCTTCGAGGACATCGCGAAGATGACCATCTTCGTCACCGACATGACGCACCTGCCGGCCATCCGCGCGGTCCGGGACCGATACATCCCCGGCACCAAGCCGGCCGCCTCCGCGGTGCAGGTAGCCGCCCTCTTCAGCCCCGAAGTGCTCCTCGAGATCGAGGCCTTCGCCATCGTCTAACGCAGGACGTCGACCGCGAGGCGGGCGGCTTCGCCGATAGCGGTGTCGACTCGGGGTTGGCGGTTGTCGCCGCGGGCGGCGAGGGTGAAGACGGCGATCGCGAATGCCGCGCCGCCCGGCAGCGTGACCACGCCGACCTCGTGCCGCAACGCCCCGAACGTCCCGGTCTTCCCCGCGACGCGTACGCCGTCGTGCGGGAAGCCGGACGCCAACCGGTGCAGGAACACCTGCCGATACATCGTCGCCTTGACGAACTCGGTCTGCTCGGGCGACAACAACTCCCCCGACCACAACCGGCGCAGCAACAGCGTCATCTCGCGCGCAGTGCTCGCCGACGCGTTCACCGCTTCGTAGATCCCGGCCGGATCGGTCCGGTCGTTGTCCGCGAGTACGGCGAGCGCCTCGTCCGGATCGTCCGTCCTGGTACGCCGCTGCAGATCGAGCAGATTGCCCGCGGTACCGCGCCGTACCCAGGTCCGCCGCAGACCGAACGACTTCAGCAACTCGCCCAGCCGCCGCAGCCCGACGACGTCCAGCAGCGCGTCCGCCGAGGCGTTGTCGGAGACCGTCATCATCGACAGCGCGAGGTCCCGCAGCGACGCCGTCACCGGGTCCGCGAACACCGACAACCCGGTCGGCCCGGCCGTCTTGGTCGACGGATCGATCGTGAGCTGCTCGCGTGGATCCACCTCGCCGAGCTCCACGAGCCGGCAGAACCCGGCCAGCAACGGCAGCTTGTAGACCGACGCCAGCGGCACGATCCCGTCCGCGTCGACCTCGACCGTCGACTCGGGCTGATCCAGTGCGACCGCATGCAGCCAGCCCCGTACGCCGGCGTCCTCGAACACGCCTCGGATCCGGGCGTTCACGACGCCACCAACGCTTCGGTCAGCTGCCTCATCACGTCGTCCGGCCGGAGGAACGGCGTACGGGTCCTCGACCACACGAGCCGGAGCCGCAACGGCAGCGGATCGTCGGCCAGCCGGTGCCGGGTCACCCCTGGCGCGGCCAGGCCCGGGTCTGCGGTCACGACGATTGCCTGTCCCGCCGCGGCCATCGCCAACCCGGCTCGCTCATCGGTGACGACGACCGTCCCGCCGGTGGGTCGATGCAGGGCGAGCGTGTCCAGGAACAGGTCGCGGGCCGCCGGAGCCTCGGTCCGCGGCCGGACCGCAACCGGGAGTCCTTTGAACTGGCGCAAACCCGCGACTTCCGCGTCGACGAGGCCGGCCGGCGCGAGCGCCCAGGTCGGGAGCAGCGAGACAGGGCCGGCTTCCAACCCGTCCAGGACGACGGGATGCAGTACGGCGGCCAAGGTCAGCCGCCCCGTATTCACCTGGTTGATCAGCGAACTGGTCGAGGCGGTCACCACCGTGACCCGACTGCCGGGGATCACCGCGCCGGAGGCCGCGGCGACAGCTGCGCCGGCCGAGGGCGGGACCTCGGGTGCGAGACCGAGCCGGATCTCCGGTCCTTCCGGATCGCGGTCGACCGCGGCCTGGTGCAGCTCCTCGATCGAGGTCAGCGCACGGCGCGCGTACGGCAGGAGCGCGGCCCCGGCGGGCGTGAGCTCGACCTGGCCGGCGCCGCGCTCGAACAGCTTGGCGCCGACGAGGGCCTCGAGGCGGCGCAGCCCCTGCGACAGCGGCGGCTGGGTGATGCCGACGACCCGGGCCGCGTCGCCGAAGTGCTGCTCCTCGGCGAGCGCGATGAAGATCTGCAGGTGTCTCTCAGTCAACATGATGTGACTGACCTGCGGTGATATCTCCAGACAATCGGCCCATGCTCAAGAGCATATTCGACAGGCCGGTCAGCGCTCGCCTTGACTGAAGGTCCAGGACGACGAGAGGAGACAGCGTGAAGGTGAGTCGGAGAGGGATGCTGACCGGCGCGGCCGCGGTCGGTGCGGCGGCGGTGGGAGCTGCCGGAGTGGTCGGCCTGGAGGGCCGGAGCGAGGCGGCGACGACGCCGGCGCCACGGCCGGAACGCGAGCCGGTCGAGCTGACCTGGTTCGGGACTCATGCGTGGCAGCTCCGGTCCGGCAAGAACGTCGTACTGACCGATCCGTGGCTGACCCGCTTCAAGACGGGCACGTTCACGCCGGAAGGTGCGGACCCGAAGACCAAGCTCGTGATCAAGCCCGAGGTGATCGACAAGCACCTGAGTACCGCCGACGCGATCCTCGTCCATCACGGGCACTACGACCACATGGCCGACGTACCGTACGTCGCGAAGAAGACGCAGGCCACCGTGCTGTGCACCGAGACGCACGCCAACCTGCTGCGCGCGATGCGGACGCCGGACGAGCTGCTCTCACCCGTGCGCGGCGGCGAGTACCTGCCGTTCGACGGCTTCACGGTCGAGGTCTTCCCGTCGCTGCACTCCTGCAGCGGCAAGCGCCACACCTACGCGTACCCGGGCTATCGGTACGCCGTACCGCCGCGTCCGCGCGTGATCGAGGACCTGGTCGAGGGCGGCACGCTCGCGTTCGTGATCACGATCGGCGGCCTGCGCATCCTCAGCCTCAGTACGGCGAACTTCGACCCGAACGCCCTGCGCGACCTGCAGGTCGACGTCGTCTTCGCGGCCCCCGGCGGCGAGCCCGGCATCACCGACCACCTGCTGCGGACCATCAAGCCGGTGCGCAAGGTGATCGCCACCCACTGGGACGACTTCGACAAGCCCCTCGACGACCCCGGCGTCCCGTGGACCGACCTCGCCCCGCTCCGGGCGTCAGTGGAACGCACCGGCGCGGAGCTCGTCGTCATCGATCACCTGCAGAAGATCACGCTTTGACGCGGTAGTGGTACCGCGAGACCGTGCTGAAGCCGAGGCTGTCGTAGAGGGTCCGGGCCGGGGTGTTGTCTTCCAGCACGCTCAGCCAGACCCACTTCACTCCGGTAGTTGTTGCTGCCTGCAACAAACCGCGGATGACGGCCGAAGCGAGGCCCTGGCGGCGGAAGCGTTCGTCGACGGCGAGGCAGTAGAGGCCGGCCGTGCCGTCGACGAGCGCGAGCCGGCCGATCGCCTTCGCCTGCCGGCCGTCGGAGATCGACGCGTAGAGAGCCTTGCCCCGGGCAAGGATCTGCTCGGCGGTGGTGCGGCTGGCTGCACCACCGCGGCCGTCGACGCTCCACCAGCAGTCCATCCAGGCGGCGGACGGAGCCCTGGAAATATTCACCTCGGCCGTCGTCTCCGGCAGCTTCGCGAGCACGTCGGAGATCGCGGCGCACTGGACCAGCGTCGGGTTGCGGACCGTGTACCCACGCGCTTCGAGATGGGCGTCCAGGTCGCTCGGCTGGACCGCCGGGCTGATCTGGAACGACGGCGTGATGTCGTGCGCGACGTACAGGCGTTCCACGTAATCCAAGGCCCCGTGGACGTCGAAGGGCGCATTGGCCGGCAGGACCGAGTTGGCTCGCAGGGTGACTCCTGCGTTGCGGCGGACCAGCCAGCCGTCGAGTTCGGTGCTGTCCGCGGCGGGCCAGGCCTGGTTCATCAGGGAGTCGATGCGAGCTGGGGCGATCACCTCACCAAGAGTAGAACCGTCCGGATCGAATTGCAATGAAATGGATATTTATTCATCGACTGCGGATCGTCGCAATCGCGTCCGCCAGCAGTTCGATGCCCTCGACAACTTCTTTCTGGTTGAGCGACCCGTAGCCGAAGACCAGCCCGCCCGGCCCCGATCCGGACACCCAGTACGGCGCCAGCCCGTACACCCCGACCCCGCGCTCCGACGCTGCCGCCCCGACCGCGTCCTCGGTGAGATCCGGCGGCAGGAAGGTCATCACGTGCAGCCCGGCCGACACCCCGACCGGCTCGAGCTCCGGGATCCGCGCCGCGAGCTCGTCGACGAGCGTGTCCCGCAGCAGCCGGTACCGCGGCCGCATCCGCCGCAGGTGCCGGTCGAACTCACCCCGCGCCACGAAGTCCGCGAACGCCAACTGGTCGAACACCGGCGACCCGCGGTCGTCCATCAGCTTCGCCTGCGCCATCGGCTCGACCAGCCAGGCCGGGAGGCTCAACCACCCCAGCCGTAGCCCGGGCGCGAGCGTCTTGCTCGCCGTCCCGGCGTACGCGACCCGCTCCGGCGCCAGCCCTTGCATCGCGCCGATCGGCTCGCGGTCGTAGCGGTACTCCGCGTCGTAGTCGTCCTCGATCACCAGCCCGTCGTGCCGGGAGGCCCACGCGACCAGCGCGGCGCGGGTCTCCGCCGAGGTGACCGCCCCGGTCGGGAACTGATGCGCAGCCGTCACCAGCACGACATCCGCGCCGGATCGTTCGAGCGCGTCGACATCGATCCCCGACTCGAGCACCGGTACGCCGACCGCCTCGAGCCCGGCCGCCCGCGCGACGTCGCGCAGATCGTTGTCGGACGGATCTTCGACCGCGAGCCGTCGGTACCCCTGCGCCGCCAGCACCTGCAGGAGCAACCGCGACCCCTGGGCGAATCCGTTGCAGATCAGCATGTTCTCCGGGCGTGCCGCCGTGCCGCGGACCCGGTTGAGGTAGTCGGCGAGCGAGGTCCGCAGCTCGATAGTGCCGCGACCGTCGATGTAGGCGAGGCTCCGGTACGGCGTCTCGTTCAGCACCCGGCGTATCGACCGGAGCCACGCGGCGCGGGGGAACTGCGAGACGTCGGGCCGGCTGTAGCGGAAATCGATCCGCGGCGGACCACTCGCGGACCTGTGCGCAGCCGTCGGTTCGACCACGGCGATATCCGCGACCTGCGTGTAGCCGCCGCCCTGGCTGACCAGATACCCCTCCGCGACCAGTTGCTGGTACGCCTCGACGACCACGCCGCGGGACAGCCCGAGGTCCTGAGCGAGCGCGCGGGTGGACGGCATCACCGTCCCGGCCCGCAGCAGGCCGGCCCGGATCCTGGTCCGGATCCCGCCCTCCAACTGCTGGTGCAGCGGCACGCCGTTGTCGCGGTCGAGCTCCACCAGGAGTTCACCAGCTCCGGAACTGGTCCTCATTCGGCTCACACAACTGGACCTTATCGGAGTACCGCTTCGCTGTCAGGGTTGTGAGCAGACCAACCGACAAGGAGAGACCGATGACCACGATGCTGCGCACCGGCGACGCCGGGTACGACGAGGCCCGGACCGTCTGGAACGCGATGATCGACCGCCGGCCGGCCGTGATCGCGCGGTGCAGCAGCACTGCGGACGTCGTCGAGGCGGTGCGGTTCGGCCGGGCGGCCGGGCTGGAGATCGCGGTCCGCTGCGGCGGGCACAACATCGCCGGCCTCGCGGTACCCGATGGTGGGCTGATGATCGACCTGACGCCGATGAACGCGGTGCACGTGGACCCCGCGCTGAAGCGAGCCTGGGTGCAGGGCGGGGCGATGCTCGGCGAGCTGGACAAGGCGGCGCAGGAGTACGGCCTGGCGACAACGGCGGGGAACGTGTCACACACCGGCGTCGGCGGCCTGACGCTCGGCGGCGGGATGGGGTGGCTGGCGCGGCGGTTCGGTCTGGCTTGCGACAACATGGTGTCCTACGAGGTCGTCACCGCGGACGGTGCCGTCGTCCGGGCGAGTGCCGACGAGAACCCCGAGCTGTTCTGGGGGCTGCGCGGCGGCGGCGGGAACTTCGGGATCGTCACGCGGTTCGAGTTCCAGCTGCACGAGATCGGGACGCGGGCGTTGATCGTCGAGTTCACCTACCCGGCGTCGGCGGGCTTCCATGTACTGCGGGGCTGGCGCGAGCTGAACGAGCGGGCGCCGCGCGAGGCCACCTTCACGGCGAGCATCAAGCCGGATTCGGTGACGATCGGGTACGTGTGGGTCGGCGAGGGTGGGTACAGCCTGCTGCCGGCGTTCCGCGCGCTCGGCCCGGTGGTCGATGAGGTTGTCGAGGAGACGACGTACCTGAAGCTGCAGACGCGCGACGACAGCGTGCAGGGTCACCGGTACCGGCGGTACTGGAAGGGGCACTACTTCAAGGCACTGCCCGACGACGCGATCCGCGCGTTGCTACGGACGCCGGGTGTGTCCGCGAGCCTGCAGGCCTACGGCGGGGCGATCGCCGACGTACCGGACGGAGACGCGGCGTTCAGTCACCGGGAGACGCTGTTCGAGTTCGTCACAGCGACCCGGTGGGAGGACGCGGAGGAGGATCGCGCGCGGATCGCCCAACTGCGCGAGTACGCCGCGACGCTGGCGCCGTACGCGAGCGGGGCGTACGTGAACACGCTGAACGGCGACCCGATCCAGCGCGCTTTCCCGCCGGCCAAGCTGGAGCGGCTGGTGGCGCTGAAGACGGCGTACGACCCGGCGAATGTCTTCCACCTCAACCAGAACATCTGCCCCGGCGAAAAAGCGGCGGCGCCCAACCAGCCGGACGCGGCATGATGGAGCTGTGAAGACTGATCTGACGCCGGAGCTGGCCGCGACGATCGAGGAGGCGTTCGCCAAGCGGGACCGGGCGAACATGGGCCCGACGATCGCCTTCTTCGAGAAGCTGCTGACCGAGCACCCGGACAACCCGCACGTGCTCTACGAGGTCGGCGGGTCGTACGACACCGCCGGCGAGGAGGAGAAGGCGGTCGGGTACTACGAACGCGCGCTGCCGGGGCTGACCGGGGAGACCCGCCGTAAGTGCCTGCTCCAGTACGGCAGCACGCTGCGCAACCTCGGGCGCTTCGACGAGTCGCTCGCGGTGTTCAAGGACGCGTGCGCGGAGTATCCCGATTCGGACTCGCTGCGGGTCTTCAAGTCGCTGACGCTGCACGCGGCCGGGAAGAACGACAAGGCGCTGGCCACACTGCTGCTGGTGATCGCCGACAAGGTCGACTCCGCGGAGATCAAGCGCTACGAAGCCGCCATCCGCGGCAACGCCGACTACCTGGCCAACCTCAGCTGAGGTTGGCCAGACCTACGCCTTGCGGGCGACGCCGCCGAAGATCGCGTCGCGGATGTCGGTCGGGTGCTCGTCCTCGACGCGGCCGCCGGGAACGTGCCACTCGCTCAGCGGGACGACGCCCGGCTCGAGGATCTCCAGGTCGCCGAACAGGGACGAGATCTGCTCGACCGACCGGAACGCCAGCGTCGGGAACGCGTCCTTGACGTTCTCGAGCAGCTCGGCGACGAGCACGTCGACCGGACCTCCGTCGCCCGGGTTGCACGCGTGCGTGATCGCCAGATACGACCCCGGCGGCAGGGCGGCGGCGTACTTCCGGGCGATGTCCAGGGTCTGTTCGTAGTCGGCGATGTGGTGCAGCATCAGCGCCATCACCAGCGCGACCGGCTCGCCGGCGGCCAGCAGATCCCGGATCGACGGGTCGGCCAGCACCTCCTCCGGCTTGGTCAGGTCCGCCGCGGTGAACTGCGTCCGGTCGTTGTCCAGCAGCAGGGCCCGACCGTGGGCGACCACGGACGGGTCGTTGTCGATGTAGATCACCGAGGCGTCCGCGTTGACCTTCTGGGCGATCTGGTGCGTGTTCTCCGCGGTCGGCAGGCCGGAGCCCGCGTCGATGAAACGCCGTACTCCGGCCTCCTCGGCCAGCCAGGTGATCACGGTGTTGAGCCAGCGCCGGTTCGCCTTCGCCCACTCGGGGGTCTCGGGCGCGATCTTCATGATCTGCCGATAGAGCTCACGGTCGGACTCGTAGTTGTCCTTGCCGCCCAGGGCGTAGTCGTACACCCGGGCGACGCTCGGCCGTGTCGTGTCGATCCCGAACGCGACCAGCCCACCGTTATTCATCGGCTGATCGGTCACACTGTCTCCTCGCCTCGAGGCTCTCCACGTCCACTACGAGGGTAACGCACAGAGAGTCAGCGTTTCACCACGGCGAGTTCAGTCTGTGTAAAACCTCAACACCTACAGGGGTTTCAGCAAGCGCACGCCACCCCACGCGGCGCGGTGAGCGGATCCGGCCGCCGCCGATCGACCCCGTCGTCCGTCTCCACCGGCAGGCCCTCACGGGTCCAGTACTCGAACCCGCCGATCATCTCCTTCACCGCATACCCGAGCTTCGCGAACTCGAGCGCGGCGCGGGTCGCACCGTTGCATCCCGGCCCCCAGCAGTACGTGACGACGGCCGCGCCTTCGGGTACGACGGACGCCGCGCGGGCCGCGATCTCCCGGGTCGGCAGGTGAACAGCACCTGGCACGTGCCCCTGGTCCCAGCTCTCCTGACTGCGGCTGTCGATCAGCACCCAGCCCGTCACCCCGCCGCCGATGTCCGAGGCGACATCTGACACATCTGTTTCATAGGCCAGCCGCTCCGCGAAGTGTGCGACGGCGGCCTGGTCGATCTGCTTGGTCATGGAGCCAGCGTCTGCGATCCGGCGGTACGGCGACAGTGGCGGAAATGCCCTAGTGCATCAAGATTCAGCCACTGCGGTCGGTGATCTTGGCCCGCGCGCGTGCCACCTTGATCGCCGCCTTCAAGGTCTCCACGTCGTACGCGCCGTAGTGCCGCTGACCGTTCACGAAGAATGTCGGCGTACCGGACACTCCGCTGGTGTCGGCGGACTCCACGTCCTGCGCGACCCGGGCCGCGGCCACGTGCCGCTTCACGTCGTCGTGCAACTTGTCGGCGTCCAGTCCGAGTTGCCTGGCGTACCCGATGAGGTCGGTCGGCTGCAGGTTGTCCTGGTTCGCGAGAAGCAGGTCGTGCATCTCCCAGAACGCGCCCTGCGCGGCCGCCGCCTCCGACACCTCGGCGGCGATCTGCGCTCGCGGGTGCACGTCGGACAGAGGCAGGTGCCGCCACACGAAGCGCAGATCGTCGTCCTGCAGGACGTCCCGGACGACGGACTCGGCCCGCCCGCAGTACGGACACTCGAAGTCGCCGTACTCGACCAGCGTCACCGACGCCGTCTCCGGCCCGCGGATGTGGTCCCGCTCCGGGTCGACCGGGTCGGTCAGGTCTTGTAGCTGCTCCGCGTTGCCGAGCAGGGCGAGCGCCTTCTTCGGCGGGGAGAGCAGCTTGGCGGCGCGGAACACCAGCCAGGTGAGCCCCGCCGCGATGACGACCGCCGACAGCAGGCCGACCTTCGCCTCGGCCAGCTGCGATCCGTCGAACGCGATCGTCGCGATCAGCAGCGAGACGGTGAAGCCGATCCCGGCGATCGTCCCGCTGCCGAGCACTGCCGCCCAGCCGACGCCCGGCCGGATCCGCCCGCCGCTGAGGCGTTCCAGCAGCCAGGACACCGACGTCACGGCAACCGGCTTGCCGATCACGTACCCGAGCAGGATGCCGAGCGTGATCGGCGACGTGAACGCACGCCCGAGGAACGCCATGTCGATCGTCACCCCGGCGTTCGCGAGCCCGAACAGCGGGACGATCAGGTAGCTGGTCCACGGGTGGTAGAGGTACTGCAGGCGCTCGTTCGGCGAGATCGTCGTGGTGAGGCCGACGGTCGCGGAGCGCGCCAGTTCCGGAGTCGGCTGCTCGCGGAACAGGCGGAACAGGCCGGTCGCCTCCTCCAGTTCCTCCCGTCCGGGTGAGTACGCCGGGGCGGTCAGGCCGATCGCCAGGCCGGCTACGACCGGGTCGACCCCGCTTTTCAGCAGAGCGGCCCACATCAGTACGCCGAGAACGACGTACACCCAGGCTTTGCGGACGTGGAACAGCGAGAGGGTCAGTACGATCGCGAACGCGATGATCGCCAGCACGAGCGGCATCAGCTTGATGTCCTCGCTGTAGACGACCGCGATGACAACCAGTGCGAGCAGGTCGTCGACGACGAAGACCGTCAGCAGGAACACCCGCACCCGGTCCGGCACACCGCGGCCGACGAGCGCGAGCAGACCGAGGGCCAGCGCGGTGTCGGTCGACATCGCGACGCCCCAGCCGTGCGACCCCGGGCCGCCGGCGTTGAGCGCCAGGTAGATGAGCACCGGAGCGACCATTCCGGCGATCCCGGCCAGCATCGGCAGCACGAAGCGGCTGCGCTCGCGCAGGTCGCCGAGGTCGAACTCGCGGCGCGCCTCCAGGCCCACGACGAGGAAGAACAGCGTCATCAGGCCGCTGTTGATCCACTCGCGCAGATCCAGGCTCAGTTCGCCGTCGCCCAGCCCGATGGACAGCTGCGTCCGCCAGAGGTCGTCGTACATGCCCGGGAAGAGGTTCGCCCAGACCAGGGCGAGCACGATCGCGGCCGCGAGAACGCCGGAACTCCCCGCCTCGGTCCGGAGAAACGACCGCAGCGGCGCCGCAACCTCGCGCCGCCAGTTGGTCCGCCCACTCAACAGACCAGACAAGTCCGCCACACGCAAACTGTAACCAGCCCCGCGCGGAGGGCCGTGGGGTGTTCTTTTGGTGGACTGGCTAACGGTGGCGGAGGGCTGGGCTGCATGATGTGCGTGCCCGATGCACGTACCTGTCCTGGAGCCCCTGTGACCGAGTCTGACCTCGCTACGTCGGCGGATACGTTTGCCCGGCTGGCGATCGAGTTGCATGATGCGCCTGGTGTCGAGGAGACCGTCGACGCTGTTGTGCAGTTCGCGCTGCAGGCTTTGAACTGCATGTACGCCGGCGTGGCCTTGTACACGCGCGGCTCCCGGGCGGAGATCGCCGCGGTCACCGACCCCGTGGTCGCCGATGTCTACGAGCTGCAGATCAGCACCGAGACCGGCCCGCTGGTCACCGCGCTGCGGGAGCGCACGGCGATCCTGATCCGGGACACCTACACCGACGACCGCTGGCCGGAGTGGGCGGCGAAGGTTGCGGCGCTCGGCGTACGCAGCGTTCTCGACGTACCGTTGGCGACCGGTGACGCAACGCGACAGACCGTCGGCGTACTGGGGTTGTACAGCCCGATGCCGGACGCGTTCAGCGCCGACGACGAGGCGATCGCGTACATCCTCGCGCGGCATGCGTCGGTCGCGGTGGCCTCCGCGCGGCACGAGGAGACGATGGCGCAGGCGGTCGACGCGCGGAAGCTGGTCGGCCAGGCGATGGGCATCCTGATGGAGCGTTTCGACGTGGACGCGGACCGGGCGTTCGCGATCCTCAAGCGGTACTCCCAGGACACCAACACCAAGCTCCGCGACGTCGCCCAGCACCTGGTCGACACCCGGAAACTCCCGCACTGACCGACTGCGGCGCATTCTGACACCGTTGTCCAGGCAACACCGGCCGAAATCCGTTGCATACTTCGAGAAGAGTTGGGTACTTCGCCTGCACGGTGTTCACTCGATTCGAGGGGTGTGGACATCTGTCTGTCATTGGGTGAGCTTGACGCCGGGATTTGTGCGGCCAGAACGGCGGACCGGGTCACGTCCCGGCGTCCTCACCCTTGCAGCAGCTCTCGTCGCGGTGAGCCGCCGGTTACCCTGACGCAATGGGCGCCTGGCAGCCGTTGTCCGGTCCGTCCCGGCAGGTCGCGTTGGAGATCCTGCTGGACGGCCCGTTGTCGCGCGCCGAGTTGTCCCGCCGCGTCGGCCTTTCACCCGGCAGCCTGACGCGCCTGACCAAGCCGATGGTCGAGTCCGGCCTGCTGGTCGAGGTCGAAGGCGGCCCGACGGACGCCCGGGTCGGTCGCCCGTCGCAACCGCTCGACCTCGACGCGAACGCCCACCATTTCGTCGGCATCAAGCTCACCGGCGACTCGGCGATCGGCGTACTGACGACCCTGCGCGCGGACGTGATCGCAAGCGTCGAGCGCCCGCTGACCGATCCGACCCCTTCCGTGGTCGCCGACCTCGTCCTGGATCTCACCGACGAGCTGGCGGTCCAGGTGCCTGGCGGTACTGCGATCACCGGGCTCGGCGTCTCGATCGGCGGCCGGGTCGCGGACGGATCGGAGGTCCGCTGGGGCCCGTACCTCAACTGGGTCGACGTACCGTTCGGAGAGATCCTCGCCGCGCACACGAGCGTCCCTGTCGTGGTCACGAACGACCTGACCTCGCTCACCGAGGCCACCCACTGGTTCGGCGCCGGCCGCAACTCCGACCGCTTCGTGCTGGTCACGATCGGCGCCGGCGTCGGGTACGGGCTCGTCGTCCACAACCAGGTCGTCGACAGCCCCGACGTCACCATCGGCCTGATCGGCCATCACCCGCTTCTGCCGGACGGCCCGACCTGCGACCGCGGCCACCACGGCTGCGCGCTCAGCCTGCTGACCGTCGGCGCCATCACCGACCAGGTCGGTACGGCGATCGGCCGGCAGGTCGGGTACGACGAGGCGCTCGATCTCGCCGCCAAAGGCGATCCGGGCGCGCGCGAGGTGATCGACCGGGCCGGTCGCGCGCTCGGCAAGCTGATCGCGGCGGCGGCGAACTTCACCATGCCCGAACTCGTCGTCCTCGGCGGCGAGGGCGTCCGCCTGGCCGAGGTGGCGCACGACGATCTGCTGGCGGCCCTGCACGCCGACCGGCACCCGTCGGCCGCCGAACTGCCGATGGTTCTCCAGCCCGCCGACTTCAGCGAATGGGCGCGAGGCGCCGCGGTCGTCGCCATCCAGACCTTCGTACTCGGCACTACGTAACTGACTATTTCGAGATAAGCAGTTACACTCGCCGGCATGGACCTCGTGAGGCGATGGTTGGAGGGCTGGCGGCTGTGCCGCGGGCTGGAGCCGGTGATCGAGTACGGCGACGCGTACGCCGTCGTACTGCGCTTGCCGGGTCGGGAGCGGGAGCTGTTCGCGCGCAGTGATGATGCGGCCGCCGTGGACAGGCTTGCCGCAGGGCTGAGCGCGGACACCTGGCTGACCGTTACCACTCAAGACGGCAACGAGATTGCGCGCCTGCTCGAGGCCGCCGGTGTCCGGCCGTTCGAGGAGCAGAAGACGCTGATGTCGATCGACCTGCACAACCACCCGACGCCGCAGGTCGGGACATCGGCGGTGGAAGAGCTCGAGTCGGACGGCCCGCTGGAGTACGTGCGGGTGCTGATCGACGGCACGATCGCCGCCCGCGGCATGGTGGCGATCGTCGGCACGGACGCGGTGATGCACGACATCCACACCGATCCGGACTTCCGGCGACGAGGCCTCGGCAGCGTCGTCATGGGTGCGTTGACCCGGCGCGCACTCGAGCGTGGTGCGACCATGGGCCTGCTGATGGCAACCACCGACGGGTTCCACCTCTACCGGAAGCTCGGCTGGTTGCCAGAAGCAACCATGGTGACGGCGTCAGGAGACGCGCGCGCGGTGAGCGGCGACCTTGGTGCGGTTCTGACAGGCCGTTGAGCAGAACCGCTGCGTGCGGTTGCGGGTCGAATCCAGGAACACGTCCTCGCATCGGGTCGCCTCGCAGCGGCGGAGCCGTTCGACCTCGCCGCTGCCGAGCAGCATCGCTACGGCGGTGGCGAGCTCAGCCAGCCAGCCGGTGGCTTCGTCCGGGCTGCCGAAGTGCAGATGCCAGGGCGCGCCCTCGCCGCGGACGAGTTGCGGTGCCGCCTTCGTCTCCTTGAGCAGCCCGTTCACGAGGTCGACGGCAGCGTCGACATCCGGCAGCCGGCGCAGAGCGTCGTACAAGGTCGTGGCGCCGGCCGCGTAGTCGGCGGCCTCGACGGCGGGGACGCGGTTGGTCGTCAGGCGGAGCGCGGCGCGGACGGCGCCGACGTCGGGGGGCGCCGCCGGACGACCCTGGCGCGGGTCGGATCCGAAGGTGTTCGCCAGCGCGATCGCCGCGGACAACGACGCCTTCAGGTGATCGGTGGCCTCCACGCCTCCAGTATCCCCCGGAAAGTTCGGTGACCGGGGGGAAGTTGATTCAGGTGGATGACGGGGGTCATACCAGGGTCGTAGTCAGCAGCCGCGCACATCCGTCCGCGATCCGATGAAGCGGATCGTTGCCGGAAACAACAATGAGTGACATGACCCTGGTTCAGTCCCGCCACCGCCCGGCGACACGTGGGATCGCCGGATTGTCGGAGGCCGTCGTCGACCTGTCCGCCATTCGTGCCAATGTCCGGACGTTCCGGCGGCAGGTGCCGCAGGAGGTCCTGGCCGTGGTGAAGGCCGACGCCTTCGGGCACGGCGCCGTACCGGTGGCCCGCGCGGCGGTCGAGGCCGGGGCGACCTGGCTCGGCGTCGCACATGCCGACGAGGCGTTGCAGCTCCGCGCGGCCGGGCTGACCGTACCGATCCTGACCTGGTTGTACGACGCAGCTGAACTGATGCTGCTCGGCGATGTGGACGTCGACGTGAGCGTCTCGACCGTTGCCGAGCTGCAGCGGCTCGTCTCCATCCCATCCGTCCACTCCGTGCACCTGAAGCTGGACACCGGTCTCCACCGAGCCGGCAGTGCACCTGACCAGTGGATCGAACTCACCCGAACGGCGGCGCACTACGAGGCGCTCGGCGCCGTCACGGTCCGCGGGATCTGGTCGCATCTCTCGCACGGCGACTCCGCCGGTGCCGTGCAGAGCACGCGGCAGTTGCAGCTCCTGCGGACCGGGGTAGGTCTCGCGCGCCGGGCCGGGCTGCGGCCCGGCGTCCTACACCTGGCCAACTCGGCCGGTGCGATCACGCTCGACGCGCCGGACTGCAACCTGGTCCGGATCGGAGCCGGGCTGTACGGGATCGACGAGGTCGGGCTCGGGCTGCGGCCGGCGATGCGGTTGATGAGCAAGCTGACCCAGGTACGGCGGATCCGCGCGGGTGAAGGGGTTTCGTACGGGCACGACTTCGTGACGGACTCCGACACCACGATCGGCCTGGTCCCGATCGGGTACGCCGACGGCATCCCGCGGGTCGCCGTACGGCGGGCGAGCGTGCTGTGCCGCGGCGTACGGATGCCGGTGATCGGGCGGATCGCGATGGATCAGTTCGTGGTCGACGCAGGTGATGTCGCGGTCGAACCGGGTGAACCGGTCACGATCTTCGGCGACGGGTCGGCAGGTGAGCCGACCGCGTCCGACTGGGCCGACTGGGCCGGCACCATCCCGCACGAGATCTACTGCGGCATCGGGTCCCGGGTAACTCGTCGTTACGAGGAGGGCAGTCGATGAAGGTCGCAGTGGTGATGGGTGGAGCGAGCCCGGAGCACCAGGTATCGCTTGCCAGCGGCAAGGGGATCGCGAAGGCGGTCGAGCTGCTCGGCCATACGGCGATCCCGATGGTGATCGATGCCAAGGGCCACTGGATGGACGGGCAGCACGAGGCGATCGAGATCCTGCAGGCGTGCGATGTCACCGTCCCGGCCCTGCACGGCGAGGGCGGCGAGGATGGTCGGCTGCAGGGCTTCCTCGAGCAACTGGGGGTCCTGTACGTCGGCAGCGGTATCGCGGCGAGCGCCGTCGGCCTGGACAAGCACCTGACCAAGGCCGTCCTGCGGGCACACGGCCTCCCGGTCACACCGGGCATCACGCTCCGCGGGACCGAACTGACCGACACCGAAGCGGCTCTGCAGAAGCTGAAGGCAGCCGGCCTGGACTTCCCGCTGTTCGTGAAGCCGGGCAACGGCGGTTCGAGCTTCGGGGTGACCCGGGCAACCAACCTGCCGACGCTACTGGCCGCGATCGCGGACGCCGCCGCACTCGATCCGCAGGTGCTGGTGGAGCGGGAGATGCTCGGACGCGAGATCGACCTCGCGGTGCTCGAGTTCCCGGACGGGCGGATCGAGACCGCGCCGGCGTTGGAGATCCATGCCGACCCGGAGCAGCCGTTCTTCAACGCGACCGCGAAGTACGACAGCTCGGCCACGCGATTCGTCGTACCGGCGCCGCTCGATGCTGGATTGGCCGAGCGGTTGCGGCGTACGGCGATCGACGTCTTCGAAACCCTCGGGTGTTCGGGGCTTGCCCGGGTGGACTTCTTCGTACCGAACGACGGGGAGCCGGTGGTCAATGAGATCAACACGTTCCCCGGGTTCACGCCGGCGTCGCAGTTCCCGCGGATGTGGGCCGCGGCCGGACTGTCGTACGCCGAGGTGGTCGACACCCTGATCCGTACGGCGGTGGCGCGCGGATGACCGTACTGCTCAGCGACGACCGGATCACGAGCATCCCGGCGATCGAGAACGGCGAGCCGCTGGTCGAGCTGTTCACCCGGGATGTGGCGACGACCGGCCGGCAATTCGCCCGGGAGAGCGTTGCGGACCGGCTCGCGCTGGCCGACACGTTCCTGCCGGCGGGCGTCCGGCTGCAGGTCGTCGAAGGACTGCGCCCGGTCGAGAGCCAGCAGGAGATCTACGACGGCTACCGCGCCGAGCTCGAACGGCTACATCCCGGCATCTCCGACCACGACGTGCACGTCCTGGCCAGCCGGTTCGTGTCCCCGGTCGAGGTCGCGCCACATGTAGCCGGCGCGGCCGTCGATCTGACCCTGGTAGGCGCCCACGGCCCGCTCGACCTCGGCACCCCGATCGACGCCACACCCGAGCAAAGCAACGGCGCATGCTTCTTCGCCGCAACCAACATCAGCCGCGAGGCCCGGACCAACCGCGCCCTACTGGCCGACGTACTCACTGCGGCCGGCCTGGTCAACTACCCCACCGAGTGGTGGCACTGGTCCTACGGCGACCGCTACTGGGCCTACACCGAAGACCGCCCCGCCGCCCTCTACGGTCCGGCTCTGCATCTCGACAGGAGGTGTCCGCCGATCAGAGCCCGATCCACGCTCGGCTGACCGGGCGTCCCTCGCCAGTGGGCGTATACGTACTGTCGAGCTGCAGGTCGGGCCGCCTGATAGGTGCCGGCTATCAGGTCATAGGCAGCATTGCTTTGACCAGGCGGTAGTGGCGACGGAATGTTGTATACATGACGAGTGAGGTTCTGGCCACCGCCCCCGTCCCGGTCCCCGGGCGTGCCCAACGAGTGCGCGAGATCGCGGGTGAACTGCGCGCGTTGCGCGGCGCCCTGATCCCGATCCTGCATGCGGTGCAGGAGGAACTGGGGTACGTCGCTCAGGACGACGTCGCGGTGGTGGCCGACGTACTCAACTTGTCGGTGGCCGAGGTGCACGGGGTGGTCACGTTCTACAAGGACTTCCGGCGGGCTCCTGCCGGTCGTACGACGGTGGCCGTTTGCCAGGCGGAGGCCTGCCGTGCCGTCGGTGCGGTCGAGTTGGCCGACTATGCGCGGCTGCGTACCGGTTGTGGTTTCGGTGAGACCTCGGCCGACGGGCGCATCACGCTCGACGAGGTGTTCTGCTTCGGGAACTGCGCGCTGGGGCCGACGGTGCAGGTCGGCGGGAAGCTGCACGGGCGAGTCAGCCCCGCCCGCCTCGATGCATTGCTGGGAGAAACGCGATGAAGATCTTCGTGCCGCGGGATTCGGCTGCTCGTTCGGTGGGGGCGGATGAGGTAGCCGAGCGGATCGCCGCGCAGGCCCAGGTCCGTGATGTCGAGATCGTGCGCACCGGCTCGCGGGGGATGTTGTGGCTGGAGCCGTTGGTCGAGGTCGAGACGGCCGCCGGACGGGTCGGCTACGGCCCTGTCGCGCCGGAGGACGTGGACGGGTTGATTGCCGGCGGGATGCTCAGCGGCGAAGGTGACTCGTTGGGTCTGGTGGAGGAGTTGCCGTGGATGCGGCGGCAGGAGCGGCTGACGTTCGCGCGGGTCGGCGTGGTGGATCCGCTGTCGGTCGTGGACTACACGGAGCACGGCGGGATAGCCGGGCTGCGGACAGCTCTCGCGATGGAGCCTGGCGATGTCGTCGAGGCAGTGGTCGATTCCGGGCTGCGTGGGCGCGGCGGCGCGGGGTTCCCGACCGGGATCAAGTGGCGGACGGTGCTCGGCGCCGAGGCGGAGCTCAAGTTCGTGTGCTGCAACGCGGACGAAGGCGATTCGGGCACGTTCGCGGATCGGATGCTGATCGAGGGTGATCCGTTCACGTTGATCGAGGGGATGACGATCGCGGCGTACGCCGTCGGCGCCGCGGAAGGGTACGTCTACCTGCGTTCGGAGTACCCGGACGCGGTGGCGACGCTGAAGAGCGCGATCGAGGTTGCTCGGGCGGAGGGCTGGTTGGGGCCGGACATTCTCGGCTCAGGGTTCGGCTTCGACCTGCACGTCCGGGTCGGCGCGGGTGCGTACATCTGCGGCGAAGAGACCTCGATGCTCGACAGCCTGGAGGGCAAACGCGGCGTGGTCCGCGCGAAACCGCCGATCCCCGCCCTGCAAGGGCTTTTCGGCCGGCCGACCGTCGTCAACAACGTGTTGTCCCTGGCAACCGTCCCGACGATTCTCGCGCACGGGGCCGAGGCCTACGCGAACTACGGCACCGGCCGATCGCTCGGCACCAGCGTCTTCCAGCTCGGCGGGAACGTGGCCCGCGGCGGGATCGTCGAGACCGCGTTCGGCATCACGCTCGGCGAACTGGTGAACGACTTCGGCGGCGGAACAGCCAGTGGACGGCCGACGAGAGCCGTCCAGGTCGGCGGCCCGCTCGGCGCCTATCTCCCGGTCGAGCAGTTCGACCTGCCCATGGACTACGAGGCGTTCGCCCAAGCCGGCGCGATGGTCGGACACGGCGGGATCGTGGTTTTCGACGACACCGTGGACATGGCCGCGATGGCGCGCTTCGCGTTCGAGTTCTGCGCGGCCGAGTCGTGCGGCAAGTGCACGCCGTGCCGGGTCGGCGCGGTCCGCGGTGTGGAGACCATCGACCGGATCCTGGCTGCCACAGCCGGCACCGAGCGCGACAAGAACCTTGTCGTCCTCGAGGACCTGTGCGAACTGATGACCGACGGCTCGCTCTGCGCGATGGGCGGCCTGACCCCGATGCCCGTACTCAGCGCCGTCCGCCACTTCGGAGAGGACTTCAACGCATGACTCTGCTCAAAGAGCCCGATTTCGGTACGCCGGCCCGTCCCGGCGAGGCGACGGTCGACCTGACCATCGACGGGGTCGACGTGACGGTCCCACCTGGTACGTCGGTGATGCGCGCGGCCAAGGAGGCGGGGGTCGACGTACCGAAGCTGTGTGCGACCGACAACCTGGAGGCGTTCGGGTCGTGCCGGCTGTGCGTGGTCGAGATCGACGGCGTGAAGGGCACTCCGGCTTCGTGTACGACGCCGGTCCGCGAGGGCATGAACGTCCGCACCCAGAACGAGCGACTCGGCAAACTCCGCCGCGGCGTGATGGAGCTGTACATCTCCGATCACCCGCTCGACTGCCTGACGTGTTCGGCCAACGGCGACTGCGAACTGCAGGACATGGCCGGCGTCACCGGGCTGCGCGAGGTCCGCTACGGCTCGGGCGTCGAGGCCGGCGCGAACCACATGGATCTGGAGACCGACACCTCCAACCCGTACTTCGATTTCGAGGCGTCCAAGTGCATCGCCTGTTCGCGCTGCGTCCGCGCCTGCGACGAAGTACAGGGAACTCTGGCGCTGACGATCGAAGGGCGTGGGTTCGATTCCAAGGTCGCGGCCGGTGCCGGGGTGTCGTTCCTGGAGTCGGACTGTGTGTCGTGCGGCGCGTGTGTGCAGGCATGCCCGACCGCGACCCTGCAGGAGAAGTCGGTGGTCGAGCTCGGGATGCCGACGCGGACCGTCCTGACGACGTGCGCGTACTGCGGGGTCGGCTGCTCGTCCAAGGCCGAGCTGCGCGGTGACGAGCTGGTCCGGATGGTCCCGTACAAGAACGGCGGCGCGAACGAGGGGCATTCGTGCGTGAAGGGCCGGTTCGCGTTCGGGTACGCATCGCACCCCGATCGGGTGCTCGAGCCGATGGTCCGCGACACGATCGCCGACGAGTGGCGGACGGTCTCCTGGGAGGAGGCGATCACGTTCACCGCGCGCCGGCTGCGGGAGATCCAGGCCGAGCACGGCCAGGGCTCGATCGGCGCGATCACGTCGTCGCGGACGACCAACGAAGAGGTGTACGCCGTCCAGAAGATGGTCCGCGCGGTCTTCGGCAACAACAACGTCGACACGTGCGCCCGGGTCTGCCACTCGCCGACCGGGTACGGGCTGAAGCAGACGTTCGGCGAATCGGCCGGCACGCAGGACTTCCGGTCTGTGGACGAGTCCGATGTGATCCTGGTGATCGGGTCCAACCCGACCGACGCGCACCCGGTGTTCGGGTCGCGGATGAAGCAGCGGATCCGCCAGGGCGCGAAGCTGATCGTGATCGATCCCCGCCGGATCGACCTGGTCCGGTCGCCGCACGTCGAGGCGGCGTACCACCTCGAGCTACGGCCGGGCACGAACGTCGCGATCATCAACGCGCTCGCGCATGTAGCGGTCACCGAAGGGCTGGTCGACCGCGAGTTCGTCGCCGCCCGGTGCGAGGACTTCGAGACCTGGGAGGCGTTCATCGCCCAGCCCGAGCACAGTCCCGAGGCGGTCGCCGAGATCTGCGGCGTACCGGCCGCGGAGATCCGCGCGGCGGCCCGGTTGTACGCGACCGGTGGGAACGCGGCGATCTACTACGGCCTCGGCGTCACCGAGCACAGCCAGGGCTCCACGATGGTGATGGGGATGGCGAACCTCGCGATGGCGACCGGCAACATCGGCCGCGCCGGCGTCGGCGTGAACCCGATGCGCGGACAGAACAACGTGCAGGGATCGTGCGACATGGGTTCGTTCCCGCACGAGCTGCCCGGGTACCGGCACGTGTCGGACGACGACGTCCGCGGGATCTACGAGCACCTCTGGGGTACGCCGATCCTGAACGAGCCGGGGCTGCGGATCCCGAACATGTTCGACGCGGCGATCGACGGGTCGTTCCGGGCGTTGTTCGTGCAGGGCGAGGACATCGCCCAGTCGGACCCGAACACGCAGCACGTCTTCGCGGCGCTGGGCGCACTGGATCTGCTCGTCGTCCAGGATCTGTTCGTCAACGAGACGGCGAAGTTCGCGCACGTTCTGTTGCCGGGGACATCCTTTCTGGAGAAGGACGGGACGTTCACCAACGCCGAGCGTCGGATCAACCGGGTGCGGCCGATCATGGCGCCGCAGACCGGGAAGCAGGAGTGGGAGATCGTCTGCGAGATCGCGCAGGCGATGGGGTATCCGATGCACTACGACTCGGCCGCGCAGATCATGGACGAGATCGCGGTGACGACGCCCACCTTCATGGGGGTCTCGTTCGCCAAGCTGGACGAGCTGGGGTCGATCCAGTGGCCGTGCAACGTCGAGCATCCCGACGGTACGCCGATCATGCACGAGGACGAGTTCACCCGCGGCAAGGGCCGGTTCATGGAGACCGTGTACGTGCCGACGTCGGAGCGGTCGACGCGGAAGTTCCCGTTGATCCTGACGACGGGGCGGATCCTCTCGCAGTACAACGTCGGCGCGCAGACCCGGCGGACGGCGAACGTCGCGTGGCATTCGGAGGACGTGCTGGAGATCCATCCGCACGACGCCGAGGTGCGCGGGGTCTCCGACGGTGATCTGGTCGCGCTGTCGAGCCGGGTCGGCCGCACCGAGCTACGGGCGAAGATCTCGGACCGGATGCCTGTCGGGGTCTGCTACACGACCTTCCACCATCCGGTCAGCGGCGCGAACGTCGTCACGACCGACAACTCGGACTGGGCCACCAACTGCCCGGAGTACAAGGTCACCGCGGTCCAGGTGGACCTGATCCCGGCGCCGGTCGCCGCGGACGCCGTACCCGAGCCAGTCGTTGCAGGAGGCAACCGATGAGCGGCGGGGTGCCGCCGCACGTGCGGTTGGCGAACGAGATCGCCGCGCAGTTCGCGCACCGCTCCGACGAGGACGCCGCGACCGTGATCGCCAACCACGTGAAAGCGACGTGGGACCCACGGATGAAGCAGGCGCTGATCAGCCACGCCGAGTCCGGCGCCACCGACCTCTCCCCCGCGGCGGTGCTGGCCGCTCGCCGCCTCCAGGCCGCGCGGTGACCCATCCCACACCGTCCGGCGGGCCGGATTCGTTCGACAACCGGGTGTGGGTTGGAGAGGGTAGTGGTGTGGAGGACGAGGGCCGCGGTCTTCGAGCCCGGCGGAACGCCGTGGCGTGGGATCTGGCCCGGGTGCTGGCCCATGCGGCGGCACGCCCTGGGGCGGCGGTCTCGCGCACGCTGGCCGATGCCGACGGATCTGTCCTGGGTACGCCGTTGGTGTCGCCGGGCGCGGTCCCTCCGGTAGATCGGTCCGCCATGGACGGGTACGCCGTCAGCGGTGCCGGTCCGTGGAAGGTGATCGGTCACGTACGGGCCTGCGCCGAGGATTCGGTGACGTTGGCAGACGGGCAGGCGACCGGGATCGTCACCGGAGCCGCTGTCCCCGACGGGGCGACGTCCGTGGTGCGCTCGGAAGACGCCGTCGTGACCGGCGATCGCCTGCAGGGCCGGTCCGAGCCCGGGCGCCACATCCGCCGAGCCGGCGAGGAATGCCGGCCCGGCGACCAACTGCTGCCCGCGGGCGTGGTCGTCGACCCGGCAGTCCTGGGTCTGGCCGCAACCGTGGGCCTCAACCGCCTCACTGTCATCCCGCAGCCCACCGTCGCCGCCCTGGTAACAGGCGACGAACTGGTCCATCGCGGCCCCTCGACCCCCGGCCGGGTACGCGACGCGATCGGCCCCATGCTGCCTGGCCTGATCACCCGCGCCGGGGCGCAGTCAGCGCCGGTGCGGCATCTCCCGGACTCTCGCGAGGACCTGATCCGAGCGCTGCGGGAAACCGAAGCTGAACTCATCCTGGTGTCGGGTTCGTCTGCTGCCGGGCCGGCGGATCATCTTCGGCCGGCGCTCAACTCGCTCGGGGCGGAGTTCGTCGTCGACGGGGTCGCGTGCCGGCCTGGTCATCCGCAGGCGCTGGCCCGGTTGGCCGATGGCCGGCTGGTTCTCGGGCTGCCCGGCAATCCCTTTGCGGCACTCGTCGCCTTCTTGACGCTCGGTGTCGCGACAATCAGTCGCATGCGTGGTCTGCGGCTCCCGGAGCTCACCCACATCGCCGTACCGGGCGGCATTGCTTGCCACCCGACCAGCACCCGGCTCGTCCCGGTCCGGCTCACCCCGCACGGCGCCGTACCGATCGGCCACGGCGGATCCGCCATGCTCCGCGGACCCGCGGCCGCCGATGCCCTCGCCGTGGTGGCCCCCGGCCCCGCGGAGGCGATCGCGGCCCGCCTCCTTCCGATGGATCCGGGGGCCCGGCAGTGGGTCGGCTGATTGCCCGGCGTCCGGTCGTGCGGATCACGCCCGACGGCGAGCGCTCACGACCGGACTCGATCGCGGTCGAGGAGCCGCTCGAGCTCCGCGTCGACGGCAAGCCCCTCGCGGTCACCATGCGAACCCCTGGCCACGACGTCGAGCTCGCCCACGGCTTCCTCCACACCGAAGGCGTGATCGGCAGCGTCGACGACATCCGCGACGCCCGGTACTGCGACTCCCGCGACGACGAAGGCCGCAACACCTACAACGTCCTCGACCTGGGCCTCGCCCCCGGTGTGCCACCGCCCGTCGCCGGCGTGGAGCGCAACTTCTACACCACCTCCTCCTGTGGCGTCTGCGGCAAGGCCTCCCTCGACGCCGTCCGCACCAAGACCCGCTTCTCCCCCGCGGACGACCCGATGACGGTGCGGTACGCCGTACTGGCCGGCCTCCCGGACGCGCTGCGGGACAGGCAGCAGGTCTTCGACCGCACCGGTGGGCTGCACGCGGCCGGCCTGTTCACGCCGGCCGGCGACCTGCTCGTCGTACGGGAAGACGTCGGGCGCCACAACGCCGTCGACAAGGTTGTCGGCTGGGCGCTGCTCAACGGTCAGATCCCGGCCCGCGGCCTGATCCTGATCGTCTCCGGCCGCACGTCCTTCGAGCTGGCCCAGAAGGCGGTGATGGCCGGCATCCCGGTCCTCGGCGCGGTCTCGGCCCCCAGTTCCCTCGCGATCGACCTCGCCACCGAGTCCGGCCTCACGCTGGCAGGCTTCATCCGCAACGGCAGCCTGAATCTCTACAGCCGGCCGGATCGGGTAAATGTCGAGCCCGCCGGGGCGCGTCCGACGTACCGGGCATGAACGACTACGGAGTGACCGGCTCGACCACCGGCGTCGAGGTACTGATCAAGCTGCCGATCCACGACCTCTGGTCCGGCATCACCGCGATCGACCGGTACGGCGAGTGGAGCCCGGAGTGCTACTACGGTGCGTGGCTCGACGACCGGATCGAGAAGGGCGCCCGCTTCGAGGCGCGCAACCGCTTCAAGGACGGCTTCGAGACCTATGTGACCTGCACAGTCACCGTCGCGGAGGCGCCGTACCGCTTCGGGTGGGACGTGTACGGCGACGAGGACGTTCCGTTCGCCCACTGGGAGTACGAGCTGGAGGACCACGGCGCCGAGACTCTGGTCCACCAGACCTTCACCCACGGTCCTGGCATCAGCGGCCTGCGGCTGGGTGCGGCAGAGAACGCGGACCGCGCCGCGGAGGTCATCCAGGGCCGGCTCGATCAACTGGCGGCGAACATGCGCAAGACCCTCACGGCCATGGAGTCGGCGCTCAGCTGATCAGGAGGCCTCGCTCGCGCCGGACTGCGACGGGGCCACCCAGAGGCACTCTGCGGTCCCGGCCTCCAGGTGCTCCTCGTAGACGCTGACCTTGTGGCTGATAACGCTCAGGCATTCGGTCAGGTCCTGGATCTGGGAGTTGACGTGGTCCTGGTGGCTGCGGAGCAGGGCCAGGCGGTCCTGCTCGTTGCCAGGGCCTTGGCGGACCAGATCGGTGTACTTGCGGATGGTGTCGAGCGGCATCCCGGACGAGCGGAACTTGATGCACATGTCCAGCCACTCGACATCGTCCTCGGTGTACACCCGCCGGCCGTTCGACTCCCGCCGTACCTGATCCGCCAGCAGGCCCTCACGCTCGTAGAACCGGAGGGCGTGCACGCTCAACCCGGTTCGCTCCGCCACCTGCCCGATACTCAATCCACGCATGGGGCACCCTAACTCCGCAACCAGCTCTCAGAGCAGGGGTTTGAGCGCCTCGAGGGCGTGCTGTACGTCGTCGTGGGTCGAGTAGATGTGGAACGACGCGCGCAGCTTCCCGTCCCGTACGGCGGCGCGGATACCCGCGGCTGCGAACGCCTCCTGCGCGCCGGGGAGGCTCGTGCTGACGATGGCGCTGTTCGACGGCGGGAGGCCGAGGCCGGCGCGGAACTCGTTGGCCAGCTCGAGGTTGTGCCGGTTGATCGTGTCGACCCCGATCTGCTCGATCAGCTCGAGCGCGGGCGCCGCGCCGACGAAACTGAACCAGGCCGGCGACTGGTCGAACCGCCGCGCACCGGGATCGAGGTCCATCACCGGCCCGTAGTACGAACCGTGAACGTCGCGCGCGGCGTACCACCCGGCGGCCGAGGGGCGGCAGCGCTCCTGCAACCGCGGCGACAGGTACCCGAGGGTCGCACCGCGCGGTGCCATCAACCACTTGTAGCTGTGGGCAATCAACGCGTCGACACCGTCGATCCGCAACGGCAGCCAGCCCAGCGCCTGCGATGCGTCGATCACCACCAAGGCATCGATCCCCTTGCTGGCAGCAATAACCGCGGGCAGGTCGAGGACGGCACCGGTGGAGGACTGCACCGCGCTCACAGCGACCACGTCGATCCCCGGCTTGATCGCCGCCGCCAAGTCGGCGCCCGGTACGGCGATCAGCTCGACGCCACGGTCGGCGTGCACCTGCCACGGGAACACGTTCGACGTGAACTCGACGTCGTCGGTCAGCACCTTCGCGCCGTCCGGCAACGCGGCCGCGATCGGCACGATCGCCGCGGACACCGTGCTGCCGACGAACACGTCCGCGGCGTCCGCCCCGACCAAACGCGCGAACGACTCCCGGGACCGCGTGGTCGACCTGTCCCACGGCTCCCAGCTCGTCCTGCCGACGCGCCAGTCGCCGAGCGCGGCCTGCAACGCCTCCCAGGCGGGCTTCGGCGGCAGCCCGTACGACGCGGTGTTCAACCAGCCCGGCTCCGGGTCCCACAGCCCTTCGATGTCCATGCCCGCCACTTTAGGTCGGACTTGACCTAGAGAGCGCTCTAGCTCTTAACGTGCGGACGGTCACCGATCGGAACACGAGGAGCTTGCTGTCATGCGCTATCGCACGCTGGGTGGGACCGGGATCGAGGTCAGTGCGCACTGCCTCGGGGCGATGATGTTCGGCGCCGCCGGGAACCCGGACCACGACGACTGCATCCGCATCGTCAACACGGCGCTGGACCGAGGGATCAACTTCGTCGACACCGCCGACATGTACTCCGCCGGCGAGTCCGAGGAGATCGTCGGCCGGGCCATCAAGGACCGCCGCGACGACGTCGTACTGGCGACCAAGGTGCACTTCCCGCTGGGCGAGGGACGGAACCGGAGCGGCAACTCGCGGCGCTGGATCACCCGCGCGGTCGAGGACAGCCTGCGCCGGCTCGGTACGGACCGGATCGACCTGTACCAGATCCACCGGCCGGACCACACCACGGACATCGAGGAAACCCTGTGGGTGTTGAGCGATCTGGTCACCGCGGGGAAGATCCGCGCGTTCGGCTGCTCGGCGTTCCCGGCGGAGGAGATCGTCGAGGCGTACAACGTCTCCGGGCAGCGCGGGTACGGACGGTTCCGGACCAACCAGCCGCCGTACTCGATGATTGCCCGCGGCATCGAGCGCTCGATCCTGCCGACCTGCCGGCGGCTCGGGATGGGGGTGCTGACGTACAGTCCGCTCGCGTTCGGCTTCCTGTCCGGGAAGATCCGCAAGAACCAGCCGCTCGACCTGTCCGCCCGGGCCGCGCTCGCCCCGGCCCGCTTCGACCCGGCACTGCCCGGGAACGCTGCGAAGTACGACGCTCTCGAGCCGCTGATCGAAGTTGCCGAAAGCATCGGCGCGACGCTGCCGGAGCTGGCGATGGCGTTCGTCACCACGCACCCCGCGGTCACGTCGGTGATCTCCGGGCCGCGCACGATGGAACAGCTCGAGGGCCTGCTCAAGGCCGCCGACCTCACCCTCGACGACAAAACCCTCGACCGGATCGACGAGATCGTCCCGCCGGGCACCGACCTCTACACCGTCGACGGCGTCTGGCAACCCCAGTCACTCACCGACATCACCCAGCGCCGCCGTTCCCTCGCCGACCGATGACTACGTATCGTGGCCCCAGGAACGAACTGCCAGGGAGGGTGCGATGAGTTTCGACAGGCCCGGTCTGCCACATCCCGGTCACGAGCTGGATCCGCAGGTCGAGGACGTACTGCGTGAGGAGGGGGTCGAGCTGAGCGACGACGACGAACCGGACATCCCGGACCACCCGGGCAACCGGTCCGCCGGCCCGCAGCCGAACCCGCCACGCCGTCCGTCCCACGACGACCCCGCCACGGAGGAGTGAGCTCTGCACTACCGTGGCTGCCCATGAGGGACATGCCATGGCGGTGACGATGCGCGACGTCGCGCGCGAGGCCGGCGTGTCTCCGAAGACGGTGTCGAACGTGATGAACGGGTATCCGTACATCCGCGCCGAGACCCGGACCAGGGTGCTCGCGGCGATCGATGCCCTCGGCTACCGGATGAACCTGTCCGCCCGGAACCTCAAGTCCGGGCGCACGGGTGTGATCGGCCTGGCCGTACCGGAGCTCAGCCTGCCGTACTTCGGTGAGCTCGCCGATCAGGTGATCGTGGCGGCCGACGAGCACGGCCTGACCGTGATGATCGAGCAGACCGGCGCGGATCGTGACCGCGAGCTGACCGTCCTCGGCCGGCCCCGTGGCCACCTGGTCGACGGCCTGCTCTACAGCCCGCTCGGCCTGGGTCAGGAAGACATCGGCCAGCTGAAGTCGAACACGCCGATGGTGCTGCTCGGCGAACGCATCTTCCACAGCCCGGTCGACCACGTGATGATCGACAACGTCCCCGGCACCAAGGCAGCGGTCGAGCACCTGCTGGCTCTCGGGCGCCGACGGATCGCGGTCCTCGGCGTACACCCCGGCGAGCGGGTCGGCACGGCGGCCATCCGGTACGGCGCGTACGCCGACGCCCTCACCGACCACGGCCTCCCGGTCCCGGCCGAGCTCGCGTTCCCGGCCGGCCGTTGGCACCGCTCGACCGGCGCGGAGGCGACCGAGCGGCTGCTCGCGTCCGGCCTCGAGTTCGACGCGATCCTGGGGCTGAACGACACCCTCGCGCTGGGGGCGCTCCGGGTCCTCACGCAGCGTGGCATCCGGGTGCCGGACGACGTCGCGCTGGCCGGTTTCGACAACATCGACGAGGCGAACTACAGCACTCCGAGCCTGACCACGGTCGACCCCGGCCGCGCGGAGATCGCCCGGAAGGCCGTCGACCTGCTGGTCCGGCGAATGGCAGGCGACGACTCCGAACACGAGGAGATCGCCGCCCAGTACAAGCTCCACACCCGCGAATCCACCCTCGGCGCCAACTGAGGTCTTGACGACCCGGACCCACCCCGGCATCCTTTCTACACCGATGTAGTACACCGATGTAAATCAGTGCTCCCCCCGCCCTGGAGGACAGATGGCTGTACTGATGCCGCGACTCCGTCGCGGCGGGTCATGGGGCTGTAACTCCCGGCCTTCCCTCGTCGCTCCGGTCGCTCCGGTCGCTCCGCTCCCTCCGCTCCTCAGTCCAGGCCGGGAGGCCCCATGACCAGTAACCATCCGCCCTCCCGACCCGGACGTCGAGCGGTGCTTGGTGGCGTGCTCGGCGCTCTTGCGCTGTCCGGATGTGGCAGCTTCGGGTCCGGGGCCAGGGTCCGCGAATGGAACCTGTTCGGCGGCGGCGACGGTGCTCGCCTGCTGCAGATCCATCAGCAGTACGTCGCCGAGCACCCGGACGTGAAGTTCACCGCGACCACGCTCGCCTGGGGCCCGCCGTTCTACACCAAGCTCGCGATGTCCGCGGCCGGTGGCCGGGCACCGGAGGTCGCGACCATGCACATGTCGCGGCTGAAGGGCTTCAGCCCGACGACGATGCTCGACCCGATCCCCGTCGACCTGCTCAGCGCCGCCGGCGTGCACCAGTCCGACTTCCTGCCGGCGACCTGGGACCGGTGCGTCATCGACGGCAAGCTGTACGCCGTACCGCTGGACCAGCACCCGTTCGTCCTCTACTACAACACCGAGATCTGCAAGAAGGCCGGCGTGCTCGGGCCGGACGGGAAGATCAAGCCCGTCAAAGGCGTGACCGCGTTCCTCGACCTGCTCAAGGCGGTCAAGGAGACCACCGGCAAGTACGCCGTCTCGGTCGACACCACCAGCCCGTGGCGACTCTGGTACACGCTGTACGGCCAGCTCGAGGGCGAGTTCTTCAGCCCGGACGGCAAGGAACTGGTGATCGACGACGCCAAGGCGCTCGAGGCCTTGGACCTGATCGCCAAGCTCGCGAGCGACGGACTTACGCCGAAGTCGGCGAACTACGCGGCCCTGGTCGCCCAGTTCACCAACGGTGATGCCGGGCTGAGCTTCAACGGCGAGTGGGAGGTCACGACGTACCAGACCGCGAAGCTGCCGTTCAGCATGGCGCCGTTCCCGGTCGTGTACGACGTACCGAAGTTCCAGGGCGACTCGCACACCTTCGTGCTGCCACATCAGGCCCATCGCAACGCCGACGACACGAAGGCGACCATCGAGTACATCGCCTGGATGCTCAAGCACAGCGTCGAATGGGCAGCCGGCGGCCACATCCCGGCGTACCAGCCGGTGGTGAAGAGCCAGGAGTACCTCGACCTCAAGCCGCAGGCGGAGTACCGCAGCGTCGCTCCGAACGTGCTGTACGACCCGGACGCGTGGTTCAGCGGATCCGGAGCCCAGCTGGAGAACGAATCCGCGGCCGCGTTCAGCGGGATCGCGACCGGACAGGCCACGCCGAAGTCCGCACTCGCCCAGTTCAAGGCAGCCACCCAGAAGCTGCTCGACACACCGTCCCCGGTCTGAAAGGAGGCCATCATGGCTGTGCAGACACCACCTCGTGCCATCAGCACCACCCGAGCGGCCGAGCCGAAGCCGGGCCGGCCGTGGCAGGAGCGCTGGGGCGGGCTGTTGTTCGTGGCCCCGTTCCTGCTGCTGTTCGCGGTGTTCCTGCTCTGGCCGATCGTGTCCGGGCTGTGGAACAGCTTCTTCAACACCAGCCTGGCCGGGGTCAAGCACCAGTTCCTCGGCCTCGACAACTGGCGGGAGATGTTCGGCGACCCGGCCGTCTGGTCGTCGCTGAAGAACACCTTCATCTTCACCGCGATGAGCACGCCGCCGCTGGTGATCATCGCCCTCGTGATGGCGCTGCTCGCGAACCGCAAGGGTCTGCTCGGCTGGCTGCTGCGGTTCTCGTACTTCGCGCCGTTCGTCCTGCCGGCCACCGTCGTGACGCTGATCTGGGTGTGGATTTTCCAGCCCGGCTTCGGCCTGGTGAACGGGCTGCTGACGTCCGGCGGGTTCGCCGAGATCGACTGGCTGAACACCGAGAACCGGGCCATGCTCGCGATCGTGATCACCACGGTCTGGTGGACCGTAGGATTCAACTTCCTGCTCTATCTGGCCGCCCTGCAAGGGATTCCGGCCCAGGTGTACGAGGCGGCCGCGATCGACGGCGCCAACGGGCGGCAGCAGCTGTTCCGGATCACGCTGCCGTTGCTGAGCCGGACCACCGGGCTGATCGTCGTACTGCAACTGGTCGCGTCGCTGAAGATCTTCGACCAGGTGTACCTGATGACCGACGGCGGGCCGAACTTCGCGACCCGGCCGATCATCCAGTACATCTACGAGAACGGCTTCACCAACTACCGGATCGGCTACGCGTCGGCGATCTCGTACATGTTCTTCGCGGTCATCGTGGTGGTCGCGCTGCTGCAGTTCAAACTCTTCTCCGGCCGGAAGGAGGCCGGCGAATGAGGACGAGGTGGACCTTCCCGAAGGCGGCGACCGTCGTCGGCGCCGTACTGCTGGCAGTGCTCTGGGTGGTTCCGTTGCTGTGGGCCTTGGACACCGCGCTCAAGCCGGAGCCCGAGACCACCCGGTCGCCGATCACCTGGTTGCCGACCGCACCGACCTTCGACGCGTTCCGCAGTGTGATCGACCAGGGTGACCTGATCCGCTGGTTCCTGAACAGCACGGTCGTGTCGATCCTGGTGACGGCGCTCACGCTGTTCGTCTCCGTGCTGGCCGCGTTCGGCTTCTCGCGTACGACGTTCCCGGGCCGGCGGGTGCTGTTCGGCCTGATCATCGCCGGCATCCTGGTGCCGCCGCAGGTGCTGATCGTGCCGTTGTTCCAGGAGATGACCGGGCTGGGCCTGGTCGACACCTACTGGGGCATCGTGCTGCCGCAGGTGGTCGCGCCGGTGATGGTGTTCGTGCTGAAGAAGTTCTTCGACGGCATCTCCCGCGACTACGAGGACGCCGCCCGGGTCGACGGCGCGTCCCGGTGGCGGATCGTCTGGAGCGTGATGGTGCCGATGTCCCGGCCGATCCTGGTTGCCGTCGGCATCTTCACCTTCATCGGGGCCTGGAACAACTTCCTCTGGCCCTTCATCGTGACCACCGACCCGTCAATGATGACGATCCCGGTCGGACTGGCCAACGTGCAGGGCTCGTACGGCCTGCGCTATGCCCAGATCATGGCGTCCGCCGTGCTGGGCGGCCTTCCTTTGCTGATCGTCTACGCCCTGTTCCAGCGCCATGTCGTCCGCGGTGTCGGAGACGCCGGGATCAAGGGCTAGACACCTATGACAGGAGCAACCTGGTGCCCGCTGCCAACCTGACCATCGACCCCGCGTTCACGATCGCGCCCGTGAACCGCCGTACCTTCGGGACGTTCGTCGAGCACATGGGCCGCTGCGTGTATACCGGCATCTACGAGCCGGGACACACGACCGCCGACGAGGACGGCTTCCGCAAGGACGTTCTGGAGCTGACCCGCGAACTCGGCGTCTCCGTGGTTCGTTACCCCGGCGGCAACTTCGTCTCCGGCTACCGCTGGGAGGACGGTGTCGGCCCGCGCGACGAGCGTCCGCGCCGGCTCGACCTGGCCTGGCACAGCATCGAGACCAACGAGTTCGGCCTGGACGAGTTCATCCGTTGGTGTGCCAAAGCCGGCGTCGAGCCGATGATGGCGATCAACCTCGGGACGCGCGGCGTCCAGGAGGCGCTCGACCTGCTCGAGTACACGAACCACCCCGGTGGCACGGCGTTGTCCGACCTGCGCGAGGAGCACGGCGCCGCGCCGTACGGGATCAAGTTGTGGTGTCTGGGCAACGAACTCGACGGTCCGTGGCAGGTCGGCCACAAGACGCCGACGGAGTACGGACGGCTCGCGGCCGAGACCGCGCGGGCGATGCGGATGATCGAGCGGGACCTGGAACTCGTCGCCTGCGGATCGTCGTCGTCGCGGATGCCGTTGTTCGGGACGTGGGAGCGCGACGTACTGCGGGAGACGTACGAGTTCGTCGAGTACATCTCCTGCCACGCGTACTACGGGAACGACGACGGCGACACCGCCTCGTTCCTGGCCTCCGCGGTGAACATGGACCACTTCATCGACTCGGTCGTGGCGACCGCCGATCATGTCGGCGCGGAGCTCAAGAGCAGCAAGAAGATCGGTATCTCCTTCGACGAGTGGAACGTCTGGTACGGCGAGCGCTCCCGCCGTACCGACGGCCCGCACGACCAGTGGGAGGTGGCGCCGCGACGGATCGAGGACGAGTACAACGTCACCGATGCCGTTGTCCTCGGCAACTTGTTGATCTCGTTGCTGCGGCACAGCGACCGGGTCGGCGTCGCCTGCCTCGCACAGCTCGCGAACGTGATCGCCCCGATCATGACCGAGCCCGGCGGCGCGGCCTGGCGGCAGCCTACGTTCCACCCGTTCGCGATCACGTCCCGGCTGGCGTCCGGTCAGGTTCTGCGGGTCGAGACCGATTCGCCCACCGTCACCACCGCGAAGTACGGCGACGTCGCCGCGGTCGACGCGGTCGCGACGTACGACGAGGGCAAGCTCGCGGTCTTCGCCGTGAACCGTTCGACCGAAGGCCCCGTCGAGGTCACCATCGACGTGACCCGCTCCGGCGTCACGACCATCCAGGAGGCCCTCCTCGTCCACGATGAGGACCCCCTGGCGATCAACTCCGCGACCGACCCCGACCACGTCGTCCCGCAACCGCTCGAGACGGCCGCCCTCGTCGACGGCACATTGACCGTCACACTCCCGGCCATCAGCTGGACGGCCATTTCACTGTCGACGGACTGACACCGATTACGCTCAAGGCGATCAGCTCTGTAGTCCTTTCACCGGTGTACTAGGTGTACTGACCGGGCACGTTGGTTGAGAAAGTGTGACGACACGCGGTGAGTGTGGTTGATGGGTGAAGACCTCCCGGCGTGGAGTGGAGCTGTCTA
>NZ_JBITDF010000005.1:0-803830 GCF_044453965.1 Kribbella sp. NPDC051586
CTGAGCCAGGATCAAACTCTCCGTTGAAAACTATGACAAACCGGCAAAACCGGTGAGCCGACAATCGGAAAAGCGATCCTTTGAATCAGAAACAACCAATTACTGGCTTGTCATCCGTATAAATTTCAAAGGAATCCGAACACAGACAACAAACAACCACCCACCAAAACCTTCCAAAAAGGCCCTGGCAGCAGATCATCCGAAGCCCATGCACGGGGTTAATGCATCTTTCGGCATTGACTTTCGGCACGCTGTTGAGTTCTCAAGAATCGGACGCACACCGCAGCTTGACCTTTCGGCCAGGCTCCCGGGGCAACCTGCGTTACTTTACCGGATCAGATCCACCGAGTCAAGACCCAATTTTTCTGATCTTCCACCCGCATCCAAGCTACCGCCCCGGGTCAGACGACACGGTTCGGCTCAGCTAGCCTTGGGGGGTTCGGAGCGACCGGCCGCTTTCGCGTCCCGCGCCTCGCTCCAACAAGAAGAACATTACGTGGCCCGCAGGTAGCCGGTCAAATCGGTTCCCGGTGTGCTGAATCACAGGCCTGTAATTTGCCTTCGGCAACCCGGATGTGGGAGTGGAGACCACCCCCACACACCGACTGCTCAGCGACTGCACGTCAACCGTCAGTCCCGCGCCGGCGAGGCCAGAACCCCTGCAAATGAACGCTTCCCTCGTCGCAGCACCAGGACTCCACCCGGCAACAAGTCGTCCGTGCCAGGCACGTACTCCGCGTCCTTCACCTTCTCGTTGTTCAGGTACCCGCCGCCTTCGGCCACCGTCCGCCGCGCAGCCGACTTGCTGGCCACCAGACCGGACTTCACCAGGAGGTCGCCGTACGTCGGCATCGGTTCACCGGCGCCCAGCTCCACATGGGGTGCTTCCCGTAGTGCAGCGACCAGCGTGGAGCCGTCGAGCGACGCCAACTCCCCCTGGCCGAACAGCGCCTTCGACGCCTCTTGCACTCGTCTGGTCTCGTCAGCGCCGTGCACCAGCGTCGTCACGTCCTCCGCGAGCACCCGTTGCGCCTCGCGGGCCTGTGGGCGCTCCGCAGTCGCCTGCTCGAGTGCAGCCGTCTCCTCCGGCGTACGGAACGTGTAGAACTGCACCAGCTGCATCACGTCGCGGTCATCGCTGTTGAACCAGAACTGGTAGAACGCGTACGGCGACGTCAGCTCCCGGTCCAGCCACACTGTCCCGGACTCGGTCTTCCCGAACTTGGTCCCGTCGGCCTTGGTCACCAACGGGGTGGCCAACGCGTGCGCCTTGCCTGACTCGCTGCGGCGGATCAGCTCGACGCCGGCCGTCAGGTTCCCCCACTGGTCACTGCCGCCGGTCTGCAGAGTGCAGTTGTGCCGCCGGTAGAGCTCCAGGAAGTCCAGCGACTGCAGCAGCACGTAGCTGAACTCGGTGTAGCTGATCCCCTGCTCCAGCCGGGCCTTCACCACCTCCCGGCCGAGCATCCGGTTCACTGGGAAGTGCTTCCCAATGTCGCGGAGGAAGTCCAGGGTGTTCAGGTCCTTGGTCCAGTCGTAGTTGTTGACCATGCGGGCCGGGTTCGGCAGCGACTCGTCGAAGTCGACGAACTTCTCCACCTGGGCGCGGACCTTCTCGACCCACTCGTGGACGACGTCCTTCGGGTTCAGCACCCGCTCCGACGTCTCCTTGGGGTCACCGATCAGTCCGGTGGCGCCACCGACGAGCCCGATCGGGTTGTGGCCGGCCAGCTGGAGTCGCCGCAGCGTGAGCAACTGCAGCAGGTTGCCCATGTGCAGACTGGGCGCGGTGGGGTCGAAGCCGACATAGGAGGTGATCGGTCCCGCTGCCATCGAGGCCCGAAGCGCGTCCGGATCGGTGGAGTGGGCAATCAGGCCACGGCTCTCCAGGTCGTCCAGTACCTGGGTGCGGCGTTCGGTCACTTGGTCTCTCCTCGCGTACGTCGGTCACCTCTAGTGTCCTGTACGCGGGCCGACGGACGCTCAGGTGGGTTCCGGACGTGTCAGCACAGCACGGAGCTGCGGACGCAGCGCATGTCCGTCCGGCCCCTGGACCGTGACCGCGGTCGGCCGGTGCGGATCGTGAGCACCCGGGTCCTGGTTCGGTACGGGCAGACCGTGTGACAGCACCTGCTCGGCCGGAGTGAGCTGGCGGATGCCGATGGCGAGCACATGGTCCGGATGCGTCTGCGCGAAGTCGCCGTACAGCTGGGGGTCGTGCTGGCCGTCGTCGCCGATCAGCACCCAGCGCACGTTGGGGAACTCACGAGCCAGCCGGCGTAGCGCGGTCCGCTTGTGCTCCTGACCGCTGCGGAACCAGCCCGTGTTCGTCGGTCCCCAGTCCGTCATCAGCAACGGGCCTGGCGGGTACCCGTGCCGGGCGAAGAAGCGGGTCAGCGTCGGAGCGGTGTTCCACGCTCCGGTCGACAGGTAGAACATCGGCGCACCGGGGTGGTCGGCCAGCAGTTCGTCGTACAGCCCTGCCATTCCTGGTACGACGCGGCGCGCCTGCTCGTCGCGGACGAACGTATTCCAGGCCGCGATCATCGGACGCGGCAGCATCGTCAGGATGACCGTGTCGTCGATGTCGCTGACGAGTCCGAACCTCGCGTCCGGATCCGGTACGAAGATCCGCGCCCGGGCCTGCCGCTCGCCGTGGACGCCGAGCCTGATCTCGTGCCACCCCGCCGGCAGCACCTCCGGAACGGTCAGGTCGATGAACCCGCCGCGGTCGGTGACAGCGTCGTACGTCCGCCCGTTGATGGTGACCGACACCAGGACCTTGGTCGCCGGCGCGGTGACGAACACCCGCCAGCCGCGCATTATCTGGTCCTCGTCGTACCGCGGCTGGTTGCGGGGGTCGCGGCCCAGTACTACCCGGGCCAGCACCCGGACGAACTCGGTGTTGCCGTAGCCGACCTGCGGGATGATCCGCTCCTGCCAGCCACGACGCCGCAACACGGCCTGCACCCCGACGTTGAACCAGTCCTCGAGACGGGACGCGTAGTGCGGACGGGCCATACCAGAAACCTACCCGGAGCACGGTCCCCTAGTCGTCCTGCCTCGCGCGCGGCGACAAGCTTTGACCCGCAGTTCACGAACTGTCGGCGCCGTCTCCTAGGTTCTCCCCATGACCGCTATCGGAATGTGCTTCCCGCGTACCTTCCCGGCCGCCCTGGTCACCGACGTGGCCCGGCGCCTCGACCGTGGTGGCGCGGACGAGCTGTGGATCATCGAGGACTGCTTCTACACGGCCGGTCCGTCGCTGGTCTCGGCCGCACTGACGTCGACCGAGCGGCTGAAGGTCGGGCTCGGCATCGCGCCGGCGGTGGCTCGCACGGCGGCGGTCACCGCGATGGAGTTCGCGACGCTGGAGGCGCTCGGGCCGGGGAGGTTCCTGCCCGGGATCGGCCATGGCGTGCAGTCGTGGATGAAGCAGATGGGCGTCCGGCCGAAGTCGCCGCTGACAACTCTCGAGGAAGTCACTACGACGGTCACCCGGTTGCTCGCCGGTGAGGAGGTCAGCTTCGAGGGCAAGGCGGTGTACCTGAAGGACGTGAAGCTGGACGCGCCGCCGGTCACCCCACCACCGATCCTGCTCGGCGTGATGGGCCCGAAGTCGATGGCGCTGGCCGGCCGCGTCGCGGGTGGTGTCGTGCTCGCGGAGCCGGCGACCCCGGCGTACGTGCGTCAGTCGGTGGAGTACGCCGGATCGCCCGAGGGGTTCGTGGTCGCGGTGTTCGCCGCGATGTGCGTTCGGGACGACCGGAAGACGGCGTACGAATGGACTGCGCCGTGGCTCGGCTGGCGGATCGGCGACAGCCATCCGGGCGTGACCGCGCTGCCGTTCTTCGACGACATGAAGAAGCTGTTCGACCAGTCCGGCGTCGAGGGGCTGGTGGGGATGCCGACGGACTGGTGGACGCAGATCGGTGCGATCGGGACGCTCGACGACGCGGCTGCGCATGTGGACGCGCTGGAGGCCGCGGGTGTGCACCACGTGGGGCTGTTCCCGGACCCGGAGGTCGAGCACGGACTTCCGCAGCTCGACTATGTGCTCGAGCTGGCGAAGGGTTAGGCCCGGCGCTTCGGGACGTGCGGGCGGTACGGCGAGACGGTCGGGTCGTTCGGGATCCAGAAACGCCAAGCCCGGTCGGCCGCGTCGCGGAGGCCGACCCGCGGTCCGGTGGACGGTTCGCCGTCGAAGCCGGGGCCGGCGACCAGCTGGATCGGTGAGTCCTTGGCGAACAGGTCGGTGCCGTTGCCTTCGCGTCCGATGCCGAGGGCAACACAGAGGCGGGCCGGGCCGCGGGCGAGATCGCGGTCGGGGTTGACCTTGGGGCGCTTGATCACCGGGCCCTGCCTGACGCCGGCTTGATTGAAGGCGCCCTTCTCGACGGCCGGCTGGCCGCGGCGGGCGCGGGCCAGTTCGACGCCTTCGACGATCTCGCCGGCGCGGAGGAGGACGGCCGACGGTTTGCCGGATGGGCCGACGACGACGTTCATGCAGTAGTGCATGCCGTAGGTGAAGTACACGTACAGGAAGCCCGGCGGTCCGAACATGACGGCGTTGCGGGCGGTTTCACCGCGGTAGGCGTGCGAGCCCGGGTCGTTCGGGCCGTCGTACGCCTCGACCTCGGTGAGACGCGCGACGACGGTGCCCTCGTCGGTCGTGCTGCTGACCAGCATGCCGAGCAGCTTCGGCGCCACTTCCAGCACAGGACCTTCAAGAAACGACCGACGCATGCGCAGCACCTTAAGCGACCGCCGCGCAAGCCGGTCCTCCGGCCGGCTCGCCCGGCAGGGTTGCTGTAGGCCCGGGCGGGATGGTTAGGCGAGGCGGGTGCTGTGTTCGGTGAGGCGGGTGCGGAGTTCGTTCAGCTGGGCCTCTACCTGGGGTTGGGCTGTGCCGCCCCGGGTGTTGCGGGAGTTGAGGGAGCCTTCGACGGTGAGGACCGTGCGGACCTCGGGGGTGAGGTGGGGCGAGATGGCGGCGAGGTCCTCGTCGGACAGATCCCAGAGCTCGATGCCGCGTTTCTCGCAGGCTTGGACGCAGGCGCCGGCCAGCTCGTGCGCGACGCGGAACGGCACCTTCTGCCGGACCAGCCACTCGGCGATGTCGGTCGCCAGGGAGAAGCCCTGCGGTGCCAGCTCCTCCAACCGGGCGGTGTTGAACCGGAGCGTCCGGATCATCCCGGTGAACGCGGGCAGCAGCACCTCGAGCGTGTCGATCGAGTCGAAGACCGGCTCCTTGTCCTCCTGCAGGTCCCGGTTGTAGGCCAGCGGCTGCGCCTTCAGCGTCGCCAGCAGCCCGCTCAGGTTGCCGATCAGGCGGCCGGCCTTGCCGCGGGCGAGCTCGGCGATGTCCGGGTTCTTCTTCTGCGGCATGATGCTCGACCCGGTCGAGAACGCGTCGTCCAGCTCGACGAAACCGAACTCCTTCGTCGCCCAGATGATCACCTCCTCGGCCTGGCGGGACAGGTCGACGCCGATCTGCGCGGTGATGAACGCGAACTCCGCGACGAAGTCCCGCGACGAGGTCCCGTCGATCGAGTTCGCCGACGAGTTCGTGAACCCCAGCTCCCGAGCGACGAACACCGGGTCCAGGCCCAGCGAGCTCCCGGCCAACGCACCCGAGCCGTACGGCGAATCCGCGGCGACGCGCGCGTCCCAGTCGGCCAGCCGATCGAGGTCCCGGATCAACGGCCAGGCGTGCGCGAGCAGATGATGTGACAGCAGGACCGGCTGCGCGTGCTGCAGGTGCGTCCGGCCGGGCATCGCCACACCCAGATGCTGCGAGGCCTGATCAGCCAAAGCGTTGATCTGCTCCAGCACCTGCCGGCCGACGATCCGGCCGTGCTCCCGCAGGTAGCTCTTGAACAGCGTCGCGACCTGGTCGTTCCGCGAGCGCCCGGCGCGCAGCCGACCACCCAGCTCGGCGCCGAGCCGGTCGAGCAAGCCGTGCTCCAGCGCGGTGTGCACGTCTTCGTCAGCCTCAGCCGGCAGGAACTTCCCGGACAGCACGTCCTCGAGCAGCCCGTCGAGACCGGCAAGCATCGCGGCCAGGTCCTCGTCGGTCAGCAGGCCCGCGCGGTGCAGCACCTTGGCGTGCGCCTTCGACCCGGCGATGTCGTACGGCGCCAGTCGCCAGTCGAAATCCGTCGACTTGCTCAGCGCCGCCAGCGCATCGGCCGGGCCACCCGCGAACCGCCCACCCCACAGAGCGGCGCTTTCTCCTGAACTCACGAACACGTCCTCAAATCAGTCATCGGTCAGGTCTTTCAATCGCTCGGCCCGGCCCTCGGCCCGCTGGGCGAGGCTGAGGAAGCGGGCGGCGAGAGCCTCGCCGCCGACCGGGTTGCGCGACACGACCATCACGGTGTCGTCGCCGGCGATGGTGCCGAGGACGTCGTCCAGTCCCACGTGGTCGATCGCCGACGCGAAGTACTGAGCCGCCCCCGGCGGGGTTCGCAGGATCACCAGGTTGGCGCTGCCCTCGGCCGACACCAGCAGCTCGGACGCCACTCGGGCCAGGCGCGCCTCGAAGGCAGCGGCCTCACCGGCTCGCGGCGTACGGTCACCGCCTTCACCCGGTACGGCGTACACGAGCAGGCCGGACGAATCGCGAACCTTCACCGCACCGATCTCGACCAGGTCCCGCGACAGCGTCGCCTGCCCGACAACGAGGCCGGACGCAGCGAGCAGATCAGCCAGCTCGGTCTGCGACCGCACCGGCTGCCGCCCGAGCAGATCGACGATCCGTTGCTGACGCGCAGTCTTCGTAGTCGGTACGGCGACGCTCATGCCCCGAAACTCCTTGCCAGCAGCCACGACAGCAGCGCCTTCTGCGCGTGCAGCCGGTTCTCGGCTTCGTCCCAGACGACCGACTGCGGGCCGTCGATCACGGCCGCCTCGATCTCCTTGCCACGGTACGCGGGCAGGCAGTGCAGCACGATCGCATCCGGCTTGGCCTTGGAGAGCAACTGCTCGGTCACGGCGTACGGCACGAACGGCGCCTCGCGCGACGCGGCCTCGTCCTCCTGCCCCATCGACACCCACGTGTCGGTGGCGAGCACATCCGCTCCGTCGGCCGCCGCGATCGCATCCGACGTCCACGCCACCGATCCCCCGGTCGACGCGGCGATCTCACCGGCGCGCGCCAGGATCGCGGGATCCGGCTGGTACTCCGCGGGCGACCCGACGACGACGTGCATGCCGGCGGTCGCGCCGCCGAGCAGGTACGAGTGCGCCATGTTGTTCGCGCCGTCGCCCAGATAGACCAGCTTCAACCCTGCCGTCGAGCCCTTGTGCTGCCGCACCGTCTGCAGGTCGGCCAGGATCTGGCACGGGTGGAACTCGTCGGTCAATGCGTTGATGACCGGCACCGACGACGCCGCCGCCATCTCCTCGATGCGCGATTGGCCGAACGTGCGCCAGACGATCGCCGCGACCTGCCGGTCCAGCACCTTGGCCGTGTCCGCGATCGGTTCGCCGCGGCCCAGCTGCGAGGTCTGCGCGTCGATGATCAGCGGTACGCCGCCGAGCTCGGAGATCCCGACCGCGAACGATATGCGGGTCCGGGTCGAGGTCTTGTCGAAGATCACCGCCACCGTCTTCGGCCCGCTCAGCGGCTTGTGCCCGTGCCGGTCCCCCGCCAGCTGCGCGGCCAGCGTCAGGACTTCGTCCTGCTCGACCGGTGAGAGGTCGTCGTCACGAAGGAAATGCCTGGGCACCGTCACGCCTCCACCTGGTCGAGCAGCCCGGGAAGGGCCGCGACGAAACTGTCCACGTCAGCCTTGCTCAGGATGTACGGCGGCGCCAGCCGCAACGCGTTCGGAATCGGATTGTTGATCACGAACCCGGCCTCCAAAGCCAGCGCCGCGACCTGGTCCGACACCGGCTGGGTCAACTCGATCGCCAGCAGCATCCCGCGGCCGCGGACGCCGGCGATCAACGGATGGTCGAGCGCGATCATCGACGACGCGAGGTGGTTGCCGACGGCATTCACCTGGTCGAGCAGGCCGTCCCGCTCGATCACGGTCAGCACCGCCAGGCCGGCGATCGCCGCGACCGGGTTGCCGCCGAACGTCGTACCGTGGTTGCCCGGCTGCAGCAGGTCCGCGGCCGCGCCCAGACCGATGCACGCACCGATCGGGATCCCCGCGCCGAGCCCCTTCGCCACCGTCACGATGTCCGGCGTGATGCCCTCGGGCTCGAAGGCGAACCACGTCCCGGTCCGGCCGATCCCGGTCTGGATCTCGTCGAGCCACAGCAGCGCGCCGTGCTCCGCCGTGATCCGGCGCGCCGCCTGCAGGTATCCGGCCGGCGGTACGACGACGCCGTTCTCGCCCTGGATCGGCTCGAGCACGACGGCCGCCGTCTCGTCGTCGACGGCTGCCGCCAGCGCATCGGCGTCGCCGTACGGGACGAACTCCACGTCGCCGGGCAGCGGCGCGAACGTCTCGCGGTACGCGGGCTTCCAGGTCACCGCGAGCGCGCCCATGGATCGCCCGTGGAACGCGCCGACGGTCGAGATGATCTTGGTGCGGCCGGTCCGCCGGGTGATCTTGAACGCCGCCTCGTTCGCCTCGGTGCCGGAGTTCGTGAAGAACACCTTGCCCGGGGCATCGAAGAGACCGAGCAGTTTCTCGGCCAGCGCGATCTGCGGCGCGGAGGCGAAGAAGTTCGAGACGTGCCCGAGGGTGGCCAGCTGCGACGTCACCGCGGACACCACGAACGGGTGCGCGTGACCGAGGCAGTTCACCGCGAGCCCGCCGAGCAGGTCGAGGTACTTGTTGCCGTCGGCATCCCACAGGTACGCGCCCTCGCCGCGGACGAGCACGCGCTTCGGAGCGCCGAAGGTGTTCATCAGCGCGCCGCTGTAGCGCTCGGTCAGGGCCGCCTGCGAGCCGTCGACAGTGACAAGGTCGGTCATGAGGGAATCACCTGGGTTCCACTTCCGGCGTCGGTGAAGATCTCGAGCAGCAGCGAGTGCGGGACACGGCCGTCGATCACGGTCGCGCGGGACACGCCCGACTGGACCGCGCGCAGGCAGGCTTCCATCTTCGGCACCATGCCGGACGCGAGCGACGGCAGCAACTCGGCCAGCTCGGCCGCGTCGATCTGCGTGATGATCTCGTCGCTGTCCGGCCAGTTCCGGTAGAGCCCGGCGACATCGGTGAGCACGACGAGCTTCTCCGCGCCGAGCGCGACCGCGAGCGCGGCGGCCGCTGTGTCGGCGTTGACGTTGTGCGCCTGGCCGTCCTCGTCCGGCGCGATCGTCGACACCACCGGGATCCGGCCGGCGTCGATCAGGTCGATCACCGCCTCCGGCCGGACGTCGACGACATCGCCGACCAGGCCGATGTCGACAGATTCGCCGTCGACGAGCGCCGTACGGCGTTCGGCGGTGAACAGGCCCGCGTCCTCACCGGACATGCCGACCGCGAACGGGCCGTGGGCGTTCAGCAGACCGACCAGCTCGCGGCCGACCTTGCCGACCAGGACCATGCCGACGACATCCATCGCCTCCGGCGTGGTGACCCGCAGGCCGCCGCGGAACTCGCTGTCGATGCCGAGCCGCCCGAGCATGTCGCTGATCTGCGGCCCGCCGCCGTGGACGACGACGACCCGCACCCCGGCGTACCGGAGGAAGACGATGTCGGACGCGAACGCCTGCTTGAGCTTGTCGTCGACCATGGCGTTCCCGCCGTACTTCACGACGACCGTCTTGCCGTGGAACTCCTTCAGCCAAGGCAAGGCTTCGGTCAGTACGGCGGCCTTCTCGACCGCGTCGGCGTGACTGTTCATGACGAGTAAGCCGAGTTCTCTTCGACGTAGGCGTGGGACAGGTCGGTGGTCAGCACGGTCGCGGACGCCGGGCCGGCGTGCAGGTCGATCAGCACGTCGATCTCGAGGCCGCTGAGGTCCGCCTCGGAGCGGTCGACGCCCTTGCCGCCGGCGACACAGATGGCGGCCCCGTTCAGGGTGATGTCGAGCAGCGACGGGTCGAACGCGGTGGGCGCGTTGCCGACCGCCATCGCGATCCGGCCCCAGTTCGGGTCGGAGGCGAAGAACGCCGTCTTGCAGAGGTTGTCCTCGGCAACGATCTTCGCGGCGGCCAGCGCCTCGGCCTCGGTCGCGGCGCCCTGCACGGTGATGCTGATGTGCTTCGTGACACCCTCGGCGTCGGCCTGCAACTGCTTCACCAGGTCAGCAGCCAGCACGGTCAGGGCGGCCTCGAAGGCCTCGGGCGTGACGCTCACACCGGATGCGCCCGAGCTGAGCAGGAGCACCGTGTCGTTGGTCGACGTTCCCCCGTCGACGTCGAGCCGGTTGAACGTCTTGGCGACCGCGTTCCGCAGGGCGTGGTCGAGGTGCGGCTGGTCGAGTGCGGCGTCGGTGGTGATGACGCTGAGCATCGTCGCCATGTTCGGCGCGCACATCCCGGCGCCCTTCGCGAACCCGCCGATGCTCCAGCCGTCCGGATGCCGCAGTACGCCGAGCTTCGGCACGTTGTCGGTCGTCATCACGGCGGTCGCGGCGGACAGGTCGTGCCCGGTCGTCGCGCCCAGGGCGCCGACCGCGGTCTCGATGCCGGGAATCAGCTTGTCCATCGGGAGGCGTTCGCCGATCAGTCCGGTCGAGCACACACCGATTTGCGCAGCGCCGACGCCGAGCACGTCGGCCAGCTTCTCCGCGGTCTTGTGCGTGTCCTGGAAACCTTCCGGGCCGGTGCACGCGTTCGCGCCGCCGGAGTTCAGTACGACGGCCTTCAACGCACCGGCGGTCAGCACCTGCTGCGACCAGAGCACCGGCGCGGCCTTCACCTTGTTCGTGGTGAAGACGCCGGCGGCGACGTCGTGCGGGCCGTCGTTGACCACGACGGTGAGGTCCGGCGTACCGGCTGGTTTGATCCCGGCGATCACCCCGGCCGCGCGGAAGCCGGCCGGCGCGGTCACTCCGGCGCTCCGATCGACTTGGGTGGCGGGAGTGACGGCAAGGGTCACGGTGCTACTCCTACGAGGGGCAGGGCCGTGGTCTCGTCGAGACCGATGGCCAGGTTCATGCACTGCACGGCTCCGCCGGCGGTGCCCTTGGTGAGGTTGTCCATCGCGGCCACGACGACGGCGCGGCCGGTGCGCTGGTCGAGGGCGATCTGGATCTGCACGGTGTTCGCGCCGAGGGTGGCCTGCGTCTGCGGCCACTGCCCCTCGGGCAGCACGTGCACGAACGGCTCGTTGCGGTAGGCATCGTCATAGGCCTGCCGGAGCGCGGCCAGGTCGGTGCCATCGGCAAGCGGTGCGCTGCAGGTGGCGAGGATGCCGCGGGCCATCGGCACGAGCACCGGCGTGAACGAGACGCTCACCGGCTGATCGGCGTACGGCGTGAGGTTCTGCTCGATCTCCGGCGTGTGCCGGTGCACCCCGCCGACGCCGTACGCCGACGCGGAGCCCATCACCTCGGCGCCGAGCAGATGCGCCTTCGGTGCCTTGCCCGCGCCCGACGTACCGCTGACTGCGACCACCACCAACTGGGTGGAGTCGACGAGACCGTGCTGCACGGCGGGAAGCAGGGCGAGCGTGGAGACAGTCGGGTAACAACCCGGCACGGCGACTCGGTGCGACCCGCGGAGCTTGTCCCGCTGACCGGGGAGCTCCGGAAGCCCGTACGGCCACGAGCCGGCGTGCTCGCCGCCGTAGAACTCGATCCACGCCTCGGCCTCGGTCAGCCGGAAGTCCGCGCCGCAGTCGATCACGGTGACGTCCTCGCCGAGCTGCTCGGCGATTCCGGCGGACTGTCCGTGCGGCAGGGCCAGGAACACCACGTCGTGACCGGCGAGACTCTCCGCCGTGGTCTCGACCAGGATGCGCCCGGCCAGCGGCACGAGGTGCGGGTGGTGCACGCCGAGCGCCGTACCGGCGTTCCCGCCTGCGGTCAGGGCGCCGATCTCCACCTCGGGGTGGCTGCTCAGCAGCCGGAGCAGCTCGCCGCCCGCGTACCCACTGGCACCGGCCACCGCAACCTTCACACTCATGTGAATGAGTATGCCATTAACCGGATGAATATCCAACCGAGTTCGCGGTGTGGATGAAAGAGCCCCGCCCCTCGCTCCGCTCGGGGCGGGGGAGAGAGGGAGCCGGTCTCGGGTTGTGACGCGGGTCATGTCACGCGGGGTGTGGTGGCGCGTGTCTTGGGGAGTGACGACGGATTCTGGAGGGCGAGATGGCGCGGATCGGGTTGGAGCATCGGCGGGGATGGTTCGTCCGGCTGGCGGAGTGGGGCAGCCGGCGGAAGTACGGAGAGGTACTGGATCCCGGGAAGGCGGCGTTGCACAACCGGCGGGTGCTGGTGTCGATGCTGATGCTGGAGGGGTCCGCGGCTCGCTGGAACACGGTGGAGCCGGGGCTGAAGGCCCTCGCGGTGATGGTGACCTCGGGGGAGATCGGGTGCAGTTGGTGCATGGATTTCGGCTACTGGGAGTTCCATCACCAGGGTGTCGAGCAGGCCAAGCTGCGGGATGTGCCAAGGTGGCGGGACAGCGACGTCTACTCGGATCTGGAGCGCGCGGTGATGGACTACGCCGAGGCGATGACGGCGACCCCGCCGGAGGTCACCGATGAGCAGGTCGAGCGGTTGCGCGCGGACCTCAGCGAGGAGCAACTGGTCGAGCTCACCTCGGTCATCTCGCTGGAGAACTACCGCTCGCGGACGAACGCCGCCCTCGGCCTGACCAGCCAGGGCTTCAAGGAGACTTGCGAGCTGAGGCCGGTCAGATGACCGAAGACCAACTCGCCCGCGAGTTCGCCGAACACCGGTCCGTCCTGATCGGGGCGGCGTACCGGGTGGTCGGGAGCGTGAGCGACGCGGAGGACGTGGTCCAGGAGGCGTGGCTGCGCTGGACCGGGGTCGACCACGACGAGGTGCGCGACACCCGCGCGTACCTGATCCGCATCACCACTCGGCTGGCCCTCAACCGGCTGCGCGAGCAGAAGGCCCGGCGGGAGCAGTACGTCGGGCCGTGGCTGCCCGAGCCGCTCGCGACCGACGACGACCCGGAGGCCGCGGTCGAGCTGGCGGACTCGGTCAGCATGGCGATGCTCGTCGTACTCGAGACGCTGTCCCCGCTCGAGCGGGCCACCTTCGTACTGCGTGAGGTGTTCGACCTGCCGTACGACGAGATCGCGGACACGCTCGGCCGGTCCGAGAGCGCCGTACGGCAGCTCGCCCATCGCGCCCGCGAGCACGTCCACGCGCGACAGCCGCGGCACCACGTGGACAAGGCGCGCCACGACGAGGTGACGATGCGGTTCATGCAGGCGGCCGGGTCCGGCGACTTCGACCAGGTGGTCGCGTTGCTCGCGCCGGACGCCGTACTGGTCAGCGACGGCGGCGGCAAGAAGAAGGCGGCGCTCCGGCCGATCCAGGGCGCGGACAAGATCGCGCGCTGGCTGTTCGCCGTGCTCGCGGAGAACCCGGGCTTCGAGGTCCGGATGGGGACGCTGAACGGTGAGATCGCCTATATCGCGTACGACGGCGAGGTGCCGGACACGGTCGCATTCCTGAAGACCGAGGACGGGCTGATCAACGAGCTGTACCTGATCCGGAACCCGGACAAGCTGGAGCACATCCACTGAGCCGTAGACTATCTGCAACTCAGTCGCAGATGGAGGTGCGGTGAAGTACTTGCTGGTCGACTCGGACGAGGCACTCGATCCGGGCTTGCGCGCGGACCTGTTGGACACCTGGGTCGCGGCCACGAACGCGGGCGGCGCGGTCGGGTACACGCCGCCGGCACCGGTCGGGCAGATCGCCGAGAACCTCGACGGCGCACTCGGCCGGGTCGCGGCCGGGCTGGACCTGCTCGGCGTGCTCCACAACGGCGAGCGGTACGTCGGGATGGGCCTACTCGTGACGTCGGGCAGCGCGCTGAACGCGCATTGGCGCACCGTATTGCGGGTGATGGTCCACCCCGAGCACCAGGGCAACGGCGCCGGCCGCGTGCTGATGGCAGGGTTGCGCGGGTCGGCGGTGGACCTGGGGCTCGAGCAACTCCAGCTGACGATCCGCGACGGACTCGGCCTGGAGAAGTTCTACGGCCCGCTCGGGTACCGCGTCGTCGGCACCCACCCCCGCGCGATCCGCGTCGCCCCGGACGACTACCGCGACGAACTCATGCTGGTCCAGGACCTCTAGATCTGCATCTCGACAGGAGGTGTCGGGCGGCGATTAGTGCACCTGAGCCTGCGCGTACGGCGTCTCGCCGGTGCACTACCTGTCGACCTGCCGACGTCAGCGGCGGGTCCGGGCGAGGGCGAGGAGGGCGGCGCCCAGGGCTGCGAGGAGCGTGCCGAGGGTGAGGACGATCGCGGGTGGGCCGCCGGTGGGTGGGAGTTCGTCGCCGCTGGTTGTGCGGACGTCTTCCGTGGGCTGGGCGCCGACGGTGACCTTGACCGGTGCGGTGGCTTCGCCGATCTGGTAGGTCGCTTTCGCGGTGCCGGTGAAGGCTGCGGCCGGTTTGAGGGTGACCGTGCCGTCGTCGGCGACGGACCAGGTGCCTGCACCATCGGTGACGCTCTTCGCGCAGGTGCCGGTGGCAGTGCGCAGGCAAACTGAGCTCGGTTTGATCGCGCCGCTGTCGTTGAGCAGCGGGTTCACCGCGACCGGGTTGCCCGGTGTGCCGGTCGCCGTGTCCGGCACTGCCTTGGCGAGCAACGGTCCGGCGACGGTCACGTCGAGCAACGCGGTGTCGGACGTGCCGTTGGCGTCGGTCACGCGGTACGCCAGGGATCGCGTCGTACCGATGAAGTCCTTGGCCGGCGTGTAGGTGATCGCGCCGTCCGCGCCGACCGCGTAAGCACCTTCGTGTGGCACGGTCACGGACTTCTTCTCCTTGCCGTCCACCGGGTCCCGGACCACGACGGAATCCGGGCGGAGCGGAGCGGACGGGTCACCGGGTTTGTCGTTGCCCAGGACATTCACCTCGACCGCCGTACCGAAGGCCGTCTTTGCGTTGTCGTCGACAACGACCGGTCGCACCGGCGTGACCGCGACGGTGATGGTCGCGCGGGCCGTGTTCTGGTGCGTGTCCTTCACCTCGTACGCCGTCGGCCTCGCGCTGCCTGTGAAGGAGGCAATCGGACTGAAGGCGACCTTGCCGCCGGCAACGACGTACGTGCCCTGGCCGGCGACCGTCACCCGATCGACCAACGCGCCGGCCGGCCCGACCAGGAGCAACGAGTCCGGGTCGAGCGTCGCGCCCGGTCCCGGCTTGTCATTGGAGAGCGGATCGACCGTCACCGCAACGTGCTGCTTGGTCTGCGCAACGTCCGGCACTGCGACCGGCCGAGCCTGCACCGTGATCGTCAACGTCCCGTCGCCAAGCGTCCCGTTGCGGTCGGCAACCTGATACCCGACCGGGACCGTCACCCCGGCAAACCCGTCGACCGGTGAGAACTGGACCGCGCCGGTCGGCTGCACCGTGAACGTCCCCTCCCCCGGCACCGCCAGCGTGCTCACCGGATCCCCGGTCGCCTGATCCACCAGCCGTACGCCGCCCAACGGCGCACTGGCATCACCAGGCTTGTCGTTCGCGAGTACGTCGACAGTCACCGCAGTCCCGTACGGCGTCGTCGCGGTGTCGTCCGCGATCACCGGCGTCACCGGAGCGACCGTCACCGTGACCGACGCACTCGCCTTGTTCCCAGTGGTGTCCGTGACCCGATAGCCGACCGAGACGACACCGCGGTAGGCCGGCTCCGGATCGAACACGATCTTCCCGGCGGCCACCGTGAACACGCCCTGGCCCGGGACAACCGCCTTGCTACTCCATGTACCGCCGTAGACCTGCACGCTGGTCCGATCGAGCTGCGCGCCTGTCCCTGGCTCGTCGTTCGCGAGCGGATCCGCCGTCACCGTCACGTTCTGCTTGGTCTCTGAAGCATCCGCCACCGCCGTCGGGCCCTTGCCCACGGTCAACAGCAGCAGACCTTCCGCGGTCGTCCCGTTGCCGTCGGCAATCCGGTACGTCGCCGGCGTCGTCACGCCCTGGAACCCCTTCACCGGCGTGAAGGTGATCGTCCCGTCGTCGCCGGCGCGATAGCTTCCCTCACCGGCCCGCGTCATCGCCTTGCCGTAGTGCCCGGCCGCGTCCTTGAGCACCAGACTCGACGGGACGAGCGGCGCCGACGGATCACCCGCCTGGTCGTTCGCGAGCACCTTCACCGCGATCGCATGGCCGTACGGCGTGATCGCGGAGTCGCCGACGGCGATCGGCCGGACCGGCGTCACGGCCATGCTCAGCGTGGTGGCGGCGTGGTTGCCGTCGGAGTCCGCGACCCGGTACTGGATCGCGACCGCCTTGCCCTGGAACGCCGGCAACGGATCGAACTCGATCGCGCCGCTCGGCAGCACGCTGTACGTCCCCTGCTTGGCAACCGTCACCTTCTTGACATACTCCGTCCCGTCGAGCAGTCCGACCGAACCATGGTCGAGCGTCGCGTCGGTGCCTGGTACGTCGTTGGACAGAACGTTCACCGTCACGGTCACGTTCTGCAGGGTGGAGGCAGCGTCGGCGATCGCCACCGGCGGTTTGCCGACTGTGACAGTCAGCCGAGCCGTCGCCCTGGTCCCGTTGCTATCGGCCACCTCGTACGTCAACGGCGTACCCGGACCACGGAACGTGGCGCTCGGATCGAACCGGACCACTCCCCCGGTCGCCGTGTACGCGCCCTCGTTCGGGATCGTTACCGTTGCCCTCGGCAACCCGTCGGCCGGGTCGACGAGCTGCAGGCTGCCCGGCACCAGCGGCGCCGACGGGTCGCCCGGCTTGTCGTTCGCCAGCACCTTGACCGTCACCGTCTTGCCGTACGGCGTCCGCGCGGTGTCGTCGGCCGCAACCGGGGTAACCGGTGTGATCGTGACCGTCATCGTCGACCGCGCCGTCTGACCGAACCAGTCGGAGACCCGGTACGTCACCTTGGTCACCGTACCGGTGAATCCTGGCAGCGGGTCGACGGTGACCGTGCCGTCCGGATTGACCTGGTAGTCGGCCTGTCCCGGGATCTTCACCAGCTTCTTCAGCGATCCGTCCGCCGGATCCAGCAGAGTGAGGCTGAGCGGATCCAGCCCGGACCCACGGCCGGCCGTGTCGTTGTCCAGGGGCTTGATGCGCAGCGGGAGGTTCTGCTTGCCGGTCGCGGTGTCAGGCGCGGCGGTCGGTGCGGGCGGCTTGGCGACTGTGACGGTCAGCGTTGCCGTGGTCGTCGTACCGTTCACGTCCGAGACGCGGTAGGTGATCGGCGCCGCGGCACCAGTGAACTTGGGCATCGGGTCGACGACGACCTTGCCCTCCGGCGTGGTCGTGTACGTCGCCTGACCGGCGACCACGACGGTGGCCTTCGGTTCCTTCGTGTTCGGGTCGATCAGCCGCACGCTGCTCGGCACCAGCGGCACCGATGGGTCGCCCGCGTCATCGTTCGCCAGCACCGGCACGGTTGCGTCCGTGTCGTACGCCGTACTCGCGGTGTCGTCGGACGCATCGGGTTGCACCTTCGTCACCCGCACGGTCAGCGTCGACTGCCCTACCGCATCGTTGCTGTCAGCAACCTGATAGGGGATGGCTGTCGCGGTGCCACTGAACGTCGGCAGCGGCTCGAACAGCACCTCGCCGTCGGGCTTGACCGTGTACTTGCCCTGGCCGGTGACGACGAGGGTCGTCAGCGGATCCCCGTCGGACAGCGCGAGCAGCCGCACGCTGCTCGGCGTCAGGGCCGCACCGGTCGGGCCGGGCTTGTCGTTGTCGAGTACGCCGACCAGCACCGACCGGCCCTGGAGAGTGGTGATCGTGTCCGGGTTGGCCACCGGCGGACCGGGAGCGCCGACCGAGACGGTGAGCTCGGCGCGCGCCGCCGTACCGTTCTTGTCGAGGACCTGGTAGGTCAACGTCGTGCCGACGCCCTTGAACCCGTGCACCGGCTGGAACGCCACCTCGCCGGCAGCGACCAGATAGGTGCCCTGCTGCGCGATCGTCACCTTGTCCACAAGTTGCCTGCTGACCGGGTCCACGAGGCGCAGCGCGGTCGGCACGAGCGGTGCGTCCGGCGAGCCCGGCAGGTCGTTGTCGAGCACGGGTACGACGACGTCGGTGTCGAACGCGGTCGAGACCGAGTCGCCGTTGGCCGTCGGCGTCACCGGTGAGACGGTCACCGCGAGCGTCGACTCGGCGGTCTGGTGGGTGGTGTCGGTGACGCGGTAGCCGATCGACGTGCCGACTCCGGTGAACTGCGGCTGCGGGACGAAGTCCACGCCACCGTCCGGCTTCACGACGTACTCACCCTCGCCGGCGATCACCACCTGCTTCTTGAAGGTGGCGTCGGCCGGATCGCGCAGTACGACCGAACCGGGCACGAACTGCACGCCCGCGGCCGTCTTGTCGTTCGCCAGGGGTTTGAGGGAGATACTCACGTTCTGCGGGGTGGTCGCGGTGTCGGCAACGGCGACCGGGCGATCCGGGAGCGACACGGTCACGGTGAGGTTGGCGGTGGCGGTGATGCCGTTGCTGTCGGCAACGCGGTAGGCGACTGGCTTGGCCGGGCCGACGAACCCGGGCACCGGCTCGACGCGGACCGTGCCGTCGGGCTCGGCGACGTACTTCGCCTGACCGACCACGTTCACCATCTCGACGCACTTGCCGCCGTCGACCAGGCACAGCGTCGCAGGCGCCAGCGGCGTCGAGGGGTCTCCGGGCTTGTCGTTGGCGAGGACCGGGACGATGACCGCCGTGTTGAAGGCAGCCGTCGCGAGGTCGTCGGTCAGGACCGGCGGGGGCGGCGGCGTGATGGCGAAGGGATAGTCCTCGACCTCGCCCGAGTCCGCGGCCCCGGTCGGCTTCTCGACCTGTCCTTCGTTGTAGCCGACCCGCACTCGCGCGTACGACGCGCCGGCCTTGGGCGCGAGCTCCGACCATCTCAGCGTGACGGCCGTCTGCTTGGCAGCGAAGGGGGCGCAGGCTCGTTCGGCCGCTTCGAAGGTGCCGTTGCCGTTGAGATCGATCCACGCGCACGCACGGCCGGCCTTCGATGCATCGGCGAGCTGCAGGTCGGCGGAGTACGTCGTCTGGTTGGTGCGAAGCGGTTTGAAGACAACACCATCGTCGGCCTGATCCGGTGTGGCCGGCCCGGTGGTGCCGTTCGCTACGTCGGCGTTGTCCTCGGTGACATCCTTCCCGAGCTGTACGTCGCTCAGCACCGACCACGCTGGGCCGAACGACGCCGGGGCATCGCCGAAGTCCTCGGCGGTGGACGCGACGATCGAGAACGCGTCGCCGGAGGTCGTGGTGTTCATGGCGGGCAGCTTCGGGTGCTTGGTGAACTGGGCGGTGACGGCGAAGGTGAGCTTGGTGACGATGCCGTTCAGCCGGATCGAGCCGCAGGCAGCGGTCGCGGAGGTGTCGAGTCCGGCCGGGGACTTGGTGTTCACGCAGTTCGGGCCGGCGTCGGGGTTGGCGGCGGTGATCGAGTCGCTGGTGACGGCGAGGTTGTTGCCCTGACCAAGCTTCGTCAGGCTGAGTCCGGCCGTGGTCAGCTTGAGGATCGAGTGCAACTCGGACTGGGCGGTCGGCTTGCCGCTCACGGTCCGCGTGGCAGAGCCGCCGATGCCGCCGAGGTGCAGGACCGGGTTGCGCACGGGCTGGGAGAACGCGATGGTCACCGTGCCGCGATCGGCGCAGCCGCCGGTGGACGCGCAGTCGCCGGTGTTCACCACGACGTCCTGCGCCGGGTCGTCCTTGCCGATCGCGGGCTGGTAGGTGGTCGGGCCGATGCCGCGGAAGCCCGCCGTGGTCGGATCGCCGAGCCCGGTCCGGCCGCTCGCCGTGATCGTCTGGCGCAGTCCCGAAGGCATGACCGCGGTCGCGCCTTCGGTGAACGGCGTGGCCGGCACCTCGTAGGCGTCGGCGGTGACAGTGGCTGTGCCCAGGCTCAACAGGCCGGTGGCAAGGAGAATGGCCCCCGGTCGGGTAGCCCGCATGTGTCCCGCCCTCCCGAGCAATCAGGGTGCCGAAGTGCATCGGCCGCGGGCGGGCGGACCTGCGTAGACGTAACGGTCTGCGCGGACCCAATGTTACGGGAGAATCACTCTCCGAGTTCGTAGATCACGACCTTGCCGATGCTGTGTCGGCGTACGGCGAGCTGGTCGAGGGCGGGCGAGATCGGCCCGTTGCGCGCGTCGGCGTACAGCCAACGGACGCCGTACTCGTCGCGCATCCGTCGCAGTACTTCGGGGGTCGGTGCGGTGAGGGCCTGGTTGGTGAGGGAGACGCGGTCCGGCCACGGCGACGGCTGCTCGGTGTAGCGGCGGCCGCCGTCGCCTTGCTCGGCCATCGCCTGGTTCGTGTACGCCCAGCCCTCGATCAGCGTGCGACGGCCGGCGATCCCGCTGATGACATAGCCACGCGTATCGCAGCCCGGCGCAGTGGAACCGGCGGGGCGGCACCACGTGTTGGTCGCAACGACATCGGTCGGTGCGGAGTTCTGCTCCAGCCAGAGCGCCGCCTCGGCTTCATCCGGGTAGACCCACCATCGCGCGGCCCGATAGGTCGGCGCCTTCTCGGTGTCTCCTCGTACGGCGCTCTGCAGGAACGAGCTGATCGGTGCCGTCGACAACAGCACGAGGACGACGAACATGCCGCCACCCGCCTGCCGGAAGAACAACCGCCACGCGGCGACCAGTACGAGCGTGAGGCCGAGGACGACGAGCAACATCCGCGTGCTCAACCACAGCTGCCGGCCGGTCGAGGCCGCCGGCACACCACGGGCCCAGACGAGCAGACCGCCGTACACGATCGAGAGCGCGAAGGCGGCGATCGCTATCGGGATCGGCCGACGGGCGGCCCGCGCGCTGGTCGCCGCGAACCATCCGGCGCCGGCCAAGCTGAACGGCGCGGCGGTGTAGACGAAGTACGACTCGCTCACCGACGGATGGTCGATCAACAAGTAGCCGGCCCAGCCCGCGATCATCGCGCCGAGCAGGAACCACGCGACCGGATCCTTGCGACCGACGACGCCGAACCCCGCCCAGGACATCGCCTGCAGAGTCAGCAGGAGACCGAGCAGCAGGCTCAGCGTGCCGATCACATGGCCGTGCGCGAGCGCCGGGAGGATCAGTCCGCCGGCACCTGGTTGGGTGGTGTCTCGGGTCGCCGCCGCGTAGACGGGCAGCGACTTCAGTACGGCGAGGAACTGCAGTCGCGATCCGCTGGTGCTTCCGGCGACTGTCAGGAAGGTCAGTGCACCTGCCAGGAGCAGTACGGCCGTCGTACCGATCAGTCGCAACGGAAGTCGTCTCGTCGTGACCAGCAGGTAGAGGGCGGCAAGGCCGACCGCCGCGACCAGCAAGGGCAGCACAGTGGGCTTTGACCCGCCGCCGACGACTGCGACCGGCACGATGAGCAGCCAGAGCCATCTGCTGCCGCCCTTGAACAGCAGCTCGATCAGGAACACAGCGACCGCGACACCGGCGACCATCCCGAACGTCTGCGACGGACTGAGCAGACTGACCGGTGGCGCCAGGTTCACGCTTGTGTCGATCAGTAGGAACAGCTGCGGCGCAGCCAACGCCAGGGCCGCGAGTACGCCGGTCCACCACGTGCGGCTGACGGTGCGTGCCAGCGTCGCGCAGACGAGCAGTGAAACAACGAGCCACGGCAGGACCCACAGCCGGAACAGCACGACCGTCGGAGTCAGCCGGGTCGTGTCGACCGCGGCGGCCATGTCGGCGTTCGCGAACCAGTGGTACTCGAGCCGCTCCCCCACCACCTGCGGGATCTCGGGCGGCAGCGATCGGGTCAGCTCGTTCACCATCGACAGGTGGTAGAGGAGGTCCGGGTAGTACGCCTCGCCGTTCGGCGGCATCGGGTGGTACGCCATCACGCCGAACGTCGCCGCGCCCATCATCACCGCTGCGGAGACAGCCAGTCCCCAGGTCCACGCGACCGGCAGCGGTGCGGGGTCTGCGATCCGCCAATACCTGCGGCCGAAGATGGCGAAGCCGGCCAGGACGAGCGCCGGCCAGACGATCAACCAGCGTTGCCAGCCGAGCGCGGTGAAGATCGCCCAGCCGATCAGCTGCCAGGTCGCCCCGACGACCGAGCCGAGGCCGAGGTCCTCGGCCCAGTTACCGGTACTGCGCCAGACCGCGCGGAGCAGTAGCGTCCCGGGGAGCGCGATCGCCAAGGCGAAGTACGCGCTGTACTTGACGAGCGGACCCGGTCCGACGTCGCCCAGCGAAACGAACCCGCCGGCCGCCACCAGGATCGGCAGCAGCCACGGAAGAAACCGCTTCATGTGTCAGACGAGGCCCTGTGATGCTGCGGACTTTGATGCTGCGGACTTTGATGCTGCGGACTTTGATGCTGGGGATGCTGATGCAGGGGCTCCTGATGGCCGTGGTCGCCGAGGCTGTCGTAGCCGACGAGGAACTGCGGTCTGCGCTGACTCGACTGGAACAGGCGCGCGACGTACTCACCCAGCAGCCCGAGACACAGCAACTGGATCGCGCCGATCACGCTGACCGCGAGAACGGTCGACGTCCAGCCGGGGATGCTGCGGCCGGTCAGCTTGATCACCAGCGCACCGACGACGAACAGGCCGGACATCGCACCGCCGAGGAGCCCCAGCCAGGTCGCCAGCCGCAGCGGCGCCGCGGAGAACGCGGTCACGCTGTCGAACGCGAGCCGCAGCATCTTGGAGAAGTTGTACTTCGTGGTGCCGGCGGCCCGCTCGGCGCGGACGTACCGCACCTCGGCGCTCGGGAAGCCGAGCCACGGGATCACCAGGCGGAAGACGCGCCCGTCGTCCGGCAACGCGTTCACCGCGTCCACCACGCGACGCGTCACCAGCCGGAAGTCGGCCGCGTCGAACGGGATGTCCTTGCCGACCAGCCGGCACATGAGGCGGTAGTACAGCCGTGCGCTGGTCCGCTTCGCCCAGGAGTCGCTCGAGCGGTCGGAGCGGACGCCGTACACGACGTCGACGTCCTGGTCCTCGACCGTCTGGAGGAACTCGGCGATGACCTCCGGTGGATCCTGGAGGTCGGCGTCGATGGTGACGACATACTGGCCCCGTGCGCGGCGGAAGCCGGCCGACTGGGCAGCCTGGTGACCGCTGTTGCGGAGCAGGCGGACCACCCGGAGCTGCGGCCAGTCCTCGGCGGCGGCGAGCAGCAGGGCCGCCGTCCCGTCCCGGCTGCCGTCGTCGACGACAAGCAGCTCGTAGGTGATCCCCAGACCGTCGAGCAGCGGGTGCATCCGCTCGAAGAAGATCGGCAGCACCTCCTCCTCGTCGTACATCGGTACGACGACGGAGAGCTCGGGGTGGGGGTCCCGCATCGGGTCACCTTTCGGGTATGAGGTGGCTGACCTTACTAGTGCGCTTACGGGGAGATCGCCACCGCGCCGGTGCGCCGTGGGTCGCCGACGGCGAGCAGGCCGTCGGTCGGGTCCCAGAAGGCGGCCGCGACGCCGCCGAAGTACATGGAGTGCGGCGGCATCGGACGGGTCGGCAGCGCCGTCGAGCCGGAGACCGGTAGGTCGTCCTCGTAGTCGACGACGATGTCCTCGCGGACGCGGACGTGCAGGCGGGGGTGCTCGACGGCTTCGCGGAGCGACAGGCCGCCATGGGTGTAGAGGGCGTAGACCTGGGCGAGCGCGGTCGGGATCCGGTCCGAACCGGGTGAGCTGATCGCGAGCACGGCGCCGTCGCTCTCGCGGCGGGCGACGCTCGGCGCCATGTTCGAGGTCAGGCGGGTGCCCGGGGCGAGGCTGTGCGGACCGCCGTGCAGGAGCTCCTGCTCACCGAGGGCGTTGTTCAGCCAGATGCCGGTGCCTGGGGTGAGTACGCCGGAGCCGTAGCCGGACGAGACGGTGATCGCGCACGCATCGCCTTCGTCGTCGACGACCGACACCGTCGCCGTGCTCGGTGAGGTCAGCGCTCGCAGGTCGCCGGCCGCGGCCAGGTCGAGCAGCTTCTGGCCTTCGAGACGGCGTACATCTTCTTCGTCGAGCTCGGCGAGTCGTCGGCCGAGCACTGCGTGCTGCACGTCGACGAGCCGCTCCAGCTCGGACTGGTTCCAGCTGCCGTCGGCCGGTACGCCGTCGAGCAGCGCGAGCATCGCGGCGGCCGCGACTCCCCCGACGGCCGGCGGCGGGTTGGTGGCCAGACGCCAGCCGTTCTGCTTGACGACCAGGGCCGGGCGGACGACGGCCTCGTACGCGGCGAGGTCCTCGGCGGTGAGGATGCCGTCGTTCGCGGACATGTCGCGGATCAGGAGCTGGGCGAGCTTGCCGGTGTACATCGTCTCGGCGCCCTCGCGGGCGATCAGCTCGAGCGCCTCGGCGAGCTCGGGGATCACGACCGTGCTGCCGGCCTTGATCACCTCGCCGTCCTCGTCGTGGACGACACCGTGGCTGGGTTGGTGCCAGCCGAAGATGATCTCGTGGGTGAAGCCCAGGTAGTACCCCGACGTCCGGCTCAGCGGGAAGCCGTTGCGGGCGACGTCGATCGCGGGCTGGACGACCTCACGCCACGGCGCCTTGCCCGCTCGCCGGTGGGCCAGGTCGAGGGCCTTCATCCCGCCGGGCGTGGCGACCGAGCCGTGGCCGACGGTGGTCGTCGTCCCGCCGCCGTAGTCGGTGGTGATGTCCCAGACGCCCTGGCCGAACCGGTCGCTCGGCAGGCCGCGGCCGGGCATCTCCACCCAGCCGTCGATGGTGACCGCGTCACCACCCGCGACCTGCAACGTGACGAACCCGCCCGAGGCCGGCGACACCACGCCGATCTCGTTCACCATCGTGACCAGGGTGGCCGCGATGGCGGCATCCACTGCGTTGCCACCCTCGGCGGCCACCCGCACCCCGGCCTCGGCGGCGGCCTCGTTCGGCGCCGCCACCGCCACCCTGGGGTGATGGCCACTCATGACTTCAACCGACCCGTTGGACGGCGTTGAAGCGGTCGACGGTGACCTGGACGGCGGCCTGCCGGGCGTCGGCGACCTCGTTCTCCTTCAGGGTCCGGTCCGGAGCCCGGAAGCGCAGCGCGAACGCGAGCGACTTCTTGCCTTCGCCGATCTGCTCGCCGGTGTACACGTCGAACAGCCGGACCGACTCCAGCAGTTCGCCCGCGCCCTCGGCCAGCGCAGTCTGCACGTCCGCCGCGGACACGTCGGCCGCGACGATCAGCGCCACGTCCTCCTTGGCCACCGGGTACGACGAGAAGGGACGCGCCGAGATCGACTCGGGACCGGCCGCGATCAGGGCGTCGAGATCGAGCTCGACCGCGCTGGAACGGGCCGGCAGACCGAACGCCTGGCAGACCTTCGGGTGCAGCTCGCCCGCGTGACCGACGACCTTGCCATCGGGGCCGTCGATGGCGAACTGAGCACAGCGGCCGGGGTGCCACGGCGCGAGCTCGACGTTTGTCACGACCGGCTCGACGCCGACCGCGGACGCGATCAGGCGGGCGATCTGCACCGCGTCGGCCCAACCGGCCGGGCGGCCCTTGCCCCACCACCCGGTCGGGGTCAGCGAGCCGGTCAGCACGACGCCGACGTGCAGCGGCTGGTCCGGGAGAGCGTCGTACAGGGACTGGACCTCGGCGTCGCTCGGTCGGTGCGCGACCGACGGGAGCGGCGCGGGCTTGGTCTCCGCCTTGGGGAGGAAGACCAGGCCGGTCTGGAAGATCGCCAGGTCGGTCGCACCACGGCCGACGTTGCGCTCGGCGGTCCGCAGCAGGGTCGCGAGGAGAGACGTCTGCATCGACGGCTCCTCGTCGGAGATCGGGTTGACGAGCTTGACCGTCCTACGCCGTACGTCGTCGGCCGGGAACCCCATCGCGTCGAAGTCGGCCTCACCCGTGAACGGGTACGACACCACTTCGGTCAGCCCGGCACCAACCAGCGCGGTGGCCATCTTCCGCCGCCGCTTCTGCGGAACGGTGAGCCCCTGCCCGCCCGGAGCAGCCGGCAGGATCGAAGGCACGTTGTCGAACCCGAACAACCGAATGGCCTCTTCGGCAAAGTCATTGGGATCCCGCAGATCCGGCCGCCACGACGGCGGCGTCACGGTGAGCAGATCATCACCCTCGATCTGCGTGGAGCCGATCGTGGTGGTGCCGACCTCGGTCAACGTCGGAGCGTGAACACCGGCAGCCAACGGGGCAGCAACCGCATCCGCCGGAGCGGCCTCCACCGTGCAACCCACAGACTGCAGATGACGAACGGTTTCCTCGAGCGTGATCGGAGCGCCCGCCACCCGCGCCGAGTGGTCGGCTCGGAGGGTGACCGGGGCCGGCGACGGGTGGGTGTCGACGACCGTCTCGGCCGGGAGGATGGTGCCGCCGGCGTGCTCGTGGAGGAGGTCGGCGACGCGTTGGGCGGCGTACCTCGGAAGGCGGGGGTCGACCTCGCGCTCGAACCGGCGTGACGCCTCCGACGACAGCTTGTGCCGGCGCGACGCCCGCGCGATCACGATCGGGTGGAAATGCGCGGCCTCGATCACCACGTCCGTCGTCGCGTCGGAGATCTCCGTCGACGCGCCGCCCATCACCCCGGCGACACCGATCGCGCCGGAGTCGTCGGTGATGAGCAGGTCCTCGACGTCCAGCTCACGGGTCTGGTCGTCCAGCGTCATCAGCTTCTCGCCGGCGTTGGCCCGCCGTACGACGATCTCGCCGGACAGGCGCGCCTTGTCGTAGGTGTGGATCGGCTGACCGACCTCGAGCATCACGTAGTTCGCGACGTCGACCCCGATCGAGATCGGCCGCATCCCGGACGCGAGCAGCCGCTTCTGCATCCACCGCGGCGACAACGCCTTCGCGTCGATCCCGGTCACCGTCCGCGTGACGAACACGCTGCACGCCTCGGCGTCGTCCACCCGCACCGGGTAACCGCTGTCGCCGGAGCCGTCCAGCGTCAGCTCCGCCGGGTCCTTCAGCGCAACGCCGTACGCCGTCGCTGCCTCGCGCGCGACGCCACGGATCGACAGGCAGTACCCGCGATCCGGCGTGACCGCGATGTCGAGCACGTCGTCGGCCAGCGCCAGCAACTCGATCGCGTCATCGCCCGGCGTGGCCTCGCCCGGCTCGAGTACGACGATGCCGTGCGTGCCGTCGTCGCCCAGACCGAGCTCCGCGCTCGAGCAGATCATCCCGTTGGAGACATGGCCGTACGTCTTCCGGGCCGAGATCGCGAACCCGCCGGGCAGCACCGCACCCGGCAGCACGACGACCACGAGATCGCCGACCGCGAAGTTGTGCGCGCCGCAGACGACCCACTGCGGCTCGTCCTTGCCGATGTCGAGCGAGCACCAGCGGATCGTCTTGCCGTTCTTCTGCGGCTCGTCCTCGAACGTGAGCACCTTGCCGACCACGAGCGGCCCGGTCAGGTCGGACTCGTCGACGGTCTCGACCTCGAGGCCGGCCCGGATCAGCTTCTCCGCGACGTCGCGGCCGGTGACCCCGGCCGGGAGGTCGACGTACTCACGAAGCCATGACAGTGGGACCCGCATCAGATCTCCATCCCGAACTGGCGGCTGAACCGCACGTCACCCTCGACCATGTCCCGCATGTCCTCGACCCCGTTGCGGAACATCAGCGTCCGCTCCAGGCCCATGCCGAAGGCGAAGCCGGAGTACCGATCGGTGTCGATGCCGTTGGCCTGCAGGACGCGCGGATTCACCACGCCGCAGCCGCCCCACTCGATCCAGCCCTCGCTGCCACAGGTGCGGCACGGGCGGTCGGGGTTGCCGACGGACGCGCCGCGGCAGACGAAGCATTTCAGGTCCACCTCGGCCGACGGCTCGGTGAAGGGGAAGAAGTTCGGCCGGAGGCGCGCTTCGAGGCCCTCGCCGAACATCGAGACGACGAAGTGGTCGAGCGTGCCCTTGAGATGCGCGAGCGTGATGCCTTCGTCCACCACCAGGCCCTCGACCTGGTAGAAGACCGGCGTGTGCGTGGCGTCGAGCTCGTCGGTGCGGAACACCCGGCCCGGGCAGATCACGTAGATCGGCGGCTTGCGGGACAGCATCGACCGCGCCTGCACCGGTGACGTGTGCGTCCGCAGCACCTTGCCGGAGCCGGCCGGCTCGACGAAGAAGGTGTCCTGCATCTGTCGCGCCGGGTGGTCGGGCTGGAAGTTCAGGGCATCGAAGTTGAGCCACTCGGCCTCGACCTCGGGCCCCTCCGCGACGTCCCAGCCGAGCGCGGTGAAGACGTCCGCGACCTGCTCGGAGATCAGCGACAGCGGGTGCCGGGCGCCGAGCTGGGGAGTGTGCCACGGCAGCGTGACGTCGACCCGCTCGGTGGCCAGCATCTGCTCCTCGTGCTCGGCCTCGAGAACGGCCAGCCGGGACGCGAAGCCCTCGTTGATCGCCTTCCGGGCCGCGCCGATCCGCTGACCGGCTTCCTTGCGGGCCTGCGGCGGCAGCGCGCCGATCTCCCGGTTGGCCAGCACGATCGGCGATTTGTCGCCGAGATGGGTGGACTTGGCCTCCTGCAGGGCGGCCAGGTCGGCCGCCTTGGTAAACGCCGTCAGCGCCTCGTCGCGGGTCCGCTCCACCTCTTCGGCATGCAGCGGCGTCACTTCGACCGGGTCGTAATCAGTGTTGGGACCGGACATGGCTCGCTCTCAATTCGGAACTTCTGCGAATTGCAGTCTAGAAACCCCAACCCCAAGACCGTGAATCGGCTGTCCACAACCCCCTCCCCCACAAGATCAGGTCGGGGAGGATCTTGCTCCCGATTTGGGCCAGGATCCTCCCCAACCTTGCTAGGCGGGAGGGAGGGGGCAGGAAGGGGAGCAGGGGTGGGGGTGGTTGGGCCAGCCGTGGAGGTGGAGGGGCGCGGCTACCTGGGACGCCGCCAGGCATGGCTCGCCGACTATCTGGTATCCGAAGCACAGCGTCACCTTGCCGGTGGTCACGGCGGCGTTGTCCCTGGTCATGTCACGCCAGCGACTGATCGGGTCGGCATGACCCGCGCGGCCGTCGAGCTCGACGATCACGCCGTACGGCGTGTACTCCGAATCGCGATAGACGACCGAACCGCCGTCCGAGGCGCGGACCTGCCGCCGGGCCCGTGGCAGACCATGGGCCCGCTCGACACGACAAAGGTACGTCTGCTCGAGGAACGACTGCACACCTTCGGCCGCCTCCGCCAGGATCCGCTGGAGGACCCGGCGGCCCGGCAGCATCGGGAGCAGGTCCAACTCGGCCAGCAACCGAGCCGGCGTGGTCCGGCGCTGCCGGCAAGCATCGAACAACACCGCGGCCCGCCGGGAGACGTCCTTTTCCGCCGTGGCTGCGATCAGCAGCGCGGGCTCCAGCCGAAGCGCCGGCGGTTCGCGAGCAGAGTGCACGAGGGAGGGCAGGTCACGATGCCGAGAGACGACAACCCCGGACCGCCCACCGACCCGCCGGGAGTGCGGTACTGCGACATGAATCCGGTCGTCCCGGTCCCCGCCGACACCGTTGGCGCGGAGCGCGGTCGCGCCGGTCAGCGCCGCGCCCGGCCCACAGGACAGCCACGCGGCCCACATCCGGGTGTCCCAGAGCAGCGGTCCGGTGAAGTCGGCGTAGACGCCTGAATGGACCCGCTGCAACTGTCGCGCCCGGCACCGTCCCTCCATCGTCTTGTCGGTGATCCCGTGCGCAATCGCCTGTTCCCGACTGAACGCTCCCGCCTGCCGTCGACGCAACTCCGCGAACGACTCCATGCTCTCCATACCCAAGAAGATGCAGTCGTCGCACCCTCCCCGGACGGTCCGATCTTCTCGCTGTGGATGAGAGCCGGCTCAGCCCAGCTTGTGCCTGCCCCGGACGATGGTGCCGAGGACCGCCAGGGCGGCCAGCAGGGCGCCGAGGCCGACCGGCAGGAGGAAGATCGGGTACTCCGACGGTCCTGCCGCACGGTCTTCCAGGATGAGGCAGGCCGCCGCGGCCACGACGTACCCGAGGGCCAGGATCGTGGCGACGACGCCGGCGGCCTGCGCCCATTTCAGTACGAACCGGTGTGATCTCCGCCAGCCGATCGCGAAGGTGACGACGGCTGTCGGGATCAGCGCCAGCGTGCAGGAGAGCATCAGGTTGACGGTTCCCTGGGCATCGCTCCCCCGCAGCATGCGGTCATCGTGTCAGCGCTCAGTGTCAGCGCCCGGTGTCAGCGTCCGATCTCAGTGCATCACGTCGTCGACTGCCGGGGTGGAATCCGGCACCTTGGTCGCGCCGCGAGGCAGCAGGACGAGCGCGACGACCGCACCCGCGACTGCTCCGATCGCACCAACTGTCATGGAAATGGACATCGCGTCGGTGAAGGCGTGCTTGGCGGCCTTGAAGAAATCGGGGCCGAGCGCGAGCGTGTCCGCGATCGACTTCCGGGCCGCTTCCGGGACAGAGTCCGGCAGCGCCGACGAGTACGCCGCGGCGAGGACACTCCCCAGTACGGCGACCGACAGTGCGGCGCCGGTCTGCTGGACGGTGTCGTTCATCGCCGACCCCACGCCGCGGTGCTCCGCCGGAACGGCCTGCATCAGGAGCGTGTACGCCGCCGGTCCGGCCAGGCCACCGCCGATGCCCATCACCAGCAGCCCGATGATCAGCAGGCCGTACCCGGTCGAGTCGGACACCTGCGTCAGGATGCCGAAGCTGCCCGCGATGATCAGCAGACCGAGACAGATCAGCGTCCGGTCCGCGACCTTCTTGCCCAGCGCGGCGCCGAGACCGTTGAACACTGCCGCCGCGACGGCGTACGGAATCAGCGCCAGCCCGGCCTTCAACGGGCTGTACCCGAGCACGAACTGCAGGTACTGCGTCAACGCCAGCAGCAATCCGCCCGCGGTGAACGACAGCAGCACGATCGAGAAGCTCGTCCCACTGAACCGGCGATCCCGGAACAGGGCGAGCGGCACCATCGGATGCTCGCTCCGCTTCTCCCACAGCGCGAACGCGGTCAGCGCGATCACACCGACAGCGAGACCACCAAGCACCCGGGCGGAGCCCCAGCCGTGGGCGGGGATCGACACGATCGCCCACACGATCGATGCCATGCCGACGATCGTCAGCACCGCGCCGACCGGGTCGACGTCGCGCGCCGGGCCCTTCGACTCCGGGATCAGGGCGAGCGTCCCGATGATCGCGAGGGCGGCGATCGGCACGTTCAGCAGGAAGATCGAGCCCCACCAGAAGTGGTTCAGCAGCACGCCGCCGACAGTCGGGCCGGCCACCACGCCGAGCATCGCGACCATCGACCAGCCGGCCATCGCCTTGCGCTGCTCCTCCGGCGGGAACACCGTGAACAGCAGTGACAGCGTGCTCGGCATCAGCAGCGACCCGCCGACGCCCATCAGGAAGCGGCAGGCGATCAGCTGCCACGGGTTGTCGGCCAGGGTCGCCAGCAGCGAGGCCACGCCGAAGGTCACCAGGCCGAGGAGCAGCATCTTCCGCCGGCCGAACCGGTCGGACAGGCTTCCGGCGGTCAGCAGCAGTCCCGCGAACGCCAGGATGTAGGCGTCGATCACCCACTGGATGTCCGCGGGCGTCGCGCCCAGGTCGCGCATCAGCGACGGGATCGCCAGGTTGAGGACGGTGTTGTCGACGACCAGGACCATCAGGCTCAGGCACAGGATCAGCAGGATCCACCAGCGACGCGGGTGCCCGGTCGCTGCGGACGGATCAGCGGACGGATCAGCGGGCGTCTCGGCAGACTCGAACGGTGTACTAGTCACTCGCACACTGTACGACACTCTCGTACAGTGTGCGAGTGGTTAGTAGGATGGGCACATGAGGGAAACGATCTGGACCCGGCAACGGGCGGCCGCACCCGCGCGCGAGACGCTCAGCCGGGAGCAGATCGTGAAGACCGCGATGCTCGTCCTCGACCAGGAGGGCGTCGCCGGCCTGAGCATGCGCAAGCTCGCCGCGCGGCTCGGGTCCGGCGCGACCAGCCTCTACTGGCACGTGCCGACCAAGGACGACCTCGTCGACCTGTTGATCGACGAGGTCTGGGCGGAGATCGACGTACCCGAACCGGAGCTGGCCGGGTGGCGGAGCGGGGCGCTGCTGTTCGGGCACAGCCTGCGGTCCGCCGTACTGCGGCATCCGTGGCTGCCCGAGGTGATGTACACCCGGCCGAGCATCGGGCCGCACGCGATGTCGCTCGGCGAGCGTGGTCTGGTGCTGTTCGGAGCGGCCGGGTTCGTCACACCGCACGAGGTCGATCTGGCCATGGGCAGCGTGATGTCGTACGTGCTCGGCACGGTCAGCGCCGAGGTCGCGACCCGCGAGATGGTCCGGAAGTCCGGCCGCTCCGAGGAGAGCTGGGTGAGCGAGATGCTGGAGCAGGCCCAGTCCGTCTCGGGCGGCTACCCGCAGATGCAGGAGTCGGTCCGCCGCCGGACCGCGACGGACCTGGACGGCGAGCTCACCGAGAACTTCGTCTTCGGCCTCGATGCGCTCCTCGACGGCCTGCAGGCCCGGGTCAAGAAGTAAGCCCGAACCACGGCTCCTTGGCGAGCTCCTCGACCAGCACCTTCCGGTCGCCTTCGCTCGCCACGAGCTTCGTCAGTTCGCGAGCCCGCTCCAACTCACCGCGGGCGGCAGCTGTTCGGCCAGTCGCCGCCAGTGCCCGGGCCAGCGCCTCGCGGGCGAACGGCTCGTCCCAGTCGCCCATCTGCTCGGGGTGCGTCTCCACCAGTTCGAGACAGCGCCGCGCATGCTGCAGCCCGGCGTCGACGCGTCCGATGCGCAGGGCGACCCGCGCGATCAGATGCTCTCCGCGAGCATGATTCGCCTCGTTGCCGGCTTCCAGCCAGTGCAGACAGGCGGCGTACGCGCCGTACAGCAGCCGCTCCTGGTCTTCCAAGGGGCTCGTCTCGTCGATCTGCTCGAGGAGGTCCCAGGTCTCGTTGTTGAGCTCGACACCGAAGTACCGGTGCAGCTCGCGGCCCTCCACCAGCTCGGTGGCCACCTTCTCCATCAGTTCCGGCCAGCCGGCCGACCCGTACTCGCGGGCGATGGTCAGCTGGGCGTCCCGCAGGGTGAAGCTCGCCAGGTCGTACGACGGGTGGTGGGCGCGGACGCGCTCGATCGCGTCGGGCCGCCCCTTGGCGACCGCCTTGCGCAGCTCCTTGGCCCGGGCGCGCAACTGGCTGAGACTGGCCTTCGCGGGCAGCGGCGTAGTCGACATCAACGGTCCTTCCAGAACAGCCCGCTCCGCTGAATCAGGCCGTCCCGAAGGGTTCACCGGCCGATGTGGTCCTGCTTTTCGTTCCAGGTGCACTCGGTGCTTGCCGCGGAGAGGAGGCGCCCTGGCGCGCGCTGCCCCAACGCTGACACGCCGACCCTGGAGCCGTCAATCAGCGCGGCAGGTGGATCGGGTTGGTCCAGGCGCGGCCGCCGCCGGCGTCCTCGACGGTGACGCGGCAGTGCGTGCCGCGGAACATCGCCAACGGAAGCGAGCCCTCGGTCAGATCGATGCCTTGGGCAAACTCTGCGCCGGGCTTGCCGCCACTCAGCAGGATCTTTGTCGCGGGCGAGCAGCGAACGACGATCCTTTCGCCCTCGATGCGTACGGCGTACAGCTCGGGGCCGGTGCTGGAGTAGAAATGGCCGGCCTTCAGGGCGGTGAGCAGTGCGTCCGGGGCGAGGGTTTCGGCGCGGACGTGGACCCAGGCTCGGCACGGAGGCGGGTCCTTGGGTTGCAGGTGGGCGTCGTCGGCGGCGTACGTCGTCAGACGGTGTCCGCGGTTCAGGAGGACGTCGGCGAGGTGCCAGCTGTCGCCGCGGTTCTCGCGGTCGGAGAGTGCGTTGTACACCTCGACCGAGTGGGCCGCGTCGAGACTCTCGGCGTCAGCCGCAGTCAGTAGCGAGGCCGCGGGATGGGCCATCCCGATGAAAGCCCCCGCCTCCCGTGCTCGTCGCGCCAGCTCCGGACCGGTCTCATTCTCTCCTGGCGTCGCGAAATCCAGGGGCAGCCCGACCGCCACGATGTGCCACGCCTGTCCGGCCTCGGTGCGTGGGGCGTGCAGCTCGGCGCCGATCAGCGTGGTGAACCCGTCCGACCGAAGGCCACGGGTGTCCGTCACCGGGTAGCCGTACTCCGGCCGGAAGTGGTCCGTGATCGCCACGAAGTCGTATCCCGCCGCGCGGTACACCTGCGCGGTCTCAGCCGGCGACAGAGCGCCGTCCGAGAGGTTCGTGTGCGTGTGCAGGTTGCCTCGCCAGAACCGCCCCGGCAGGTCGAATGTCATCGGCGTTGCGCTCGGGCGGATGCGTACAAGCAGACGGCGGCAGCCGTCGCGAGGTTGAGCGACTCGGCGCGGCCGTAGATGGGGACCTTCACCGAGCGGTCCACGACGGCGTTGATGCCGTCGGGAAGGCCATGGGCCTCGTTGCCGAAGAGCCAGACGGTGGGTTTGGCGAGGGTGCCGTCGTCGATGCAGGTGTCGAGGTCGCTGGCGCCGTACCCGTCGGCCGCGAGCACCTGCAGGCCCTGGTCACGCCACGACTGGATGGCCGGGACGATGTCGACGTCCGTGGCGATGGGCACGTGGAAGATGCTGCCGACGCTGGCCCGGACCGCCTTCGGGTTGTGCGGGTCGACAGACTCCGCGGACAGTACTACGGCATCGGCGCCGGCGGCGTCCGCCGTCCGGATCAGGGTGCCGACGTTGCCGGGGTCACGGACCTGCACGCCGGCCGCGATCAGCTTGCCGGCCGGCGTGAACGGCACCGTGACGAGGGAGCATACGGCGACGACGCCCTGCGAGGTGACGGTCTCGCTCAACGCCTCGACGGCGGCACGGTTGACCTCGAACCACGCGACGCCGGCCGCCGCGGCGAGGTCGCGGAGGTCGCGGTGACGGGCCGCAACCTCGGGCTCGGCGTACACCTCGACGACGAGCTCGCGGTGCTCGAGCGCTTCCCGGACGGCTTGCGGGCCCTCGACCAGGAACCGGCCGGTCTTGCGCCGGAACGCACGAGTGGCGAGCCGCCGGGCCTGCTTGATCCGCACGGACTGTGCGGTCAGCAGACCAGGGCTCGCCACTGTGTTGTACGGGGTGGTGCTCAGGCCGCGGAGACGTCGGCCTTCGGCGCGTTCACGTCGGTCGGCAGGGCGGCCTTGGCCACCTGCACGAGCGCGGAGAACGCGGCCGGGTCGTTCACAGCCAGGTCGGCCAGGATCTTGCGGTCGACCTCGACCTCGGCCAGGCGCAGGCCCTGGATGAAGCGGTTGTAGGTCAGGTCCTCGGCCCGGACCGCGGCGTTGATCCGCTGGATCCACAGCTTGCGGAAGTCGCCCTTGCGCGCCTTGCGGTCACGGTAGGCGTAGACGAGCGAGTGGGTGACCTGCTCCTTGGCCTTGCGGTACAGCCGCGAGCGCTGGCCGCGGTAACCGCTGGCCTGCTCCAGTACGGTACGACGCTTCTTGTGGGCGTTGACTGCCCGCTTCACGCGTGCCATGAGGTGTTACTCCTTGTATTTCTGCGCCGAAGAGAGGTGACCCACTCGGCGGGGATGTTCGGGGGGTTGAGAGTGCCGCTCAGATGCCGAGAAGCTTCTTGGCCTTCTTCGCGAACGCGGGCGCGACCTCGGTGGTGCCGCTCAGGCGCCGCTTGCGCTTGGACGACTTCGCCTCGGCGAGGTGGCGGATACCGGTCTGCTCGCGGCGAACCTTGCCCGTGCCGGTGATCCGGACGCGCTTCTTCATCCCCGAGTGGGTCTTCATCTTCGGCATGGCTGTTGTGCTCCTGATTATTTTCGTTGACTCGAACTTCGGTGTGACCGGCTCCGGCTGCCTCGGCGGCCGGAGCGTTACGTCACTCCGGGTCGAGGTTGTCGGCCGGACCCTTCGGCTTCTTCGTGACGCCGGCGGCGCGTTCGGCCTCGTGGGCCTGGGCCTGCTCGGCGCGCTCCGCGCGCTCCGCCTGCTCCTCGGCCTCCCGGTCGAGCTTGCGCTGCGCCTTCTCGGCTTCAACGTCCACGCGCGCCTCGGACTTCTTCTTGTGCGGTCCGAGCACCATGATCATGTTCCGGCCGTCCTGGCGCGGCGAGGACTCGACGAAGCCGAGCTCGGTCACGTCTTCGGCCAGCCGCTGCAGCAACCGGAACCCGAGCTCGGGCCGGGACTGCTCACGTCCGCGGAACATGATGGTGATCTTGACCTTGTCCCCGGCCTTCAGGAACCGGACCACGTGACCCTTCTTGGTCTCGTAGTCGTGCGGGTCGATCTTCGGCCGCAGCTTCATCTCTTTGATGATGGTGTTGGTCTGGTTCCGGCGTGACTCGCGCGCCTTCTGCGCGGTCTCGTACTTGTACTTGCCGAAATCCATCAACTTGCAGACCGGAGGCCGGGCGGTTGCCGCGACCTCGACCAGGTCGAGATCGGCCTCCTGGGCCAGCCGCAGTGCGTCCTCGATCCGGACGATGCCAACCTGCTCACCGTTCGGTCCGACCAGTCGCACCTCGGGAACGCGGATGCGCTCGTTGACGCGCAAATCAGTGGTGATGGGTCCTCCTGGATTGAACTAGTACTTGTGCCACCTCGCGAACATCCGCGAGCCCTCGTAAACCTGCTGGAAAAACACGAAGGCCCTCGTGCGATCGCACGAAGGCCCAATTCCCAGATCGACGACGCCCCAACCCCTCCGGGTGGTACGCCGTACAACCGCTGTGATGCTCCGGATGTCCTCCAGAATGTCTCAGCGTTGACCGGGACCCGCCGACTGTTCATCGACTGGGTGGGAGGTGGCCCTCCGCTTAGACTCGAACCACCGGCAGCCCTTGAATATTCCACTCAGGGGTCACCAACAGACCGGGTCGGTCGCCGTGTAAGAGTAGCAGCATGACCGACGCAGATGCCACTTCAGAGCCCGGCCCCCTTTCGACCGCGTCCCGCGACATCGCCGAGGTCCCTGCCGTAGAGATCATCTCGACCGCCGCACTTCACCTGATGAGCGCCGCCGCCGTCAACCTGGGCCTGGCCGCCGACCTCCCCGACCACAAGGACCTCGACGAGGCCCGCTCGCTGATCGACTCCCTCGCGGGCCTGCTGGACGCCGCCGCGCCGTCGCTCGGCCACCACCACGCCGCGCCCTTGAAGGACGGTCTCCGCTCGCTCCAACTCGCCTTCCGCGAAGCCAGCACCATCCAGGACGAGCCCGGCCAGGGCCCCGGCGAGAAGTACACCGGCGCCGTCTACCCGGCCGCCTCCGGCCGCGGCTAGGCGGTCAGCCCATACCGGCGAAGAAGTCGAGGATGCCGGCGGGGGCGTCGGGCGCGAAGGAGATCTCGAGGTTCGCCGCGGACTCGGCGGCCGAGGCCTGGGCCCGCGGGAAGAGCGCCGACTCGTACGCCGCCAGGGCGGTGTCGGTGTCCGGCCCGGCCAGCAGGGCGGCAGCCAACTCGGCTCCGTCCTGCATGGCCAGGTTGGCGCCTTCGCCGGCGAACGGCGACATCAGATGGGCGGCGTCGCCGAGAAGCGTGACGCCGGGGACCCGGCTCCACCGGTGACCGACCGGCAGGGCGTGGATCGCCCGCGGCGTCAGCTCCCCGTCGGCGTCCTGCACCAGCCGGAGGAAGCGGTCGTCCCAGCCCTTGAACTCGGCCAGGAGAGCCTCCTTGCTGATGTCACCGGCCGGCCATTCCGCGTCCATCCGCACGGCCGCGTACACGTGCAAGCGGTCGGGCTCACGGTGAGCGAGGAAACCGCGGCCGTCGCCGAGCGCCATCATCATGCCGCCGCCGATCAGCGCCGCGCTCTCCGGGTGCCGCTCGTCGGGGTCGAGCAGATTCACCTCCGCGAACGACAGGCCCAGGTACGCCGGGGTCGCAGCGGAGACCAGCGGCCGGACCTTGGACCACGCACCGTCCGCGCCGACGAGCAGGTCGGCGGTGAAGCTGCTCCCGTCGGCCAGCCGCACCTCGCGTCCGTCGGACACGTCGACGACCTTCGAGCCCCAGCGGATCATGCCGTCCGGCAGGCTGTTGAGGAGCAGGTCGCGTAGGTCGCGGCGATGCACCTCCGGCCGGCCACTGCCCTCGTGGTCGTGCGACAGGCGCAGTACGGCGTGCTGGTCGTAGATCCTCATCGACTCGCCGCCCGGCAGGATGAGCCGGACGAAGTCGTCGTACAGCCCCGCTGCGCGCAGGGCCTGCTGGCCGGAGTCCTCGTGGATGTCGAGCATGCCGCCCTGGGTGCGGGCGGTCGGTGAGGGGTCGGCTTCGTAGACGACGGCCTCGATGCCGTTGACGTGCAGGATGCGGGCCAGGGTCAGACCGCCCAGACCGGCGCCGATGATCGCGATCATGCTGTCTCTCCTTCTATGCGTGGAGTGGCCAGCACTCCGTTGATCAGCACACGGATGCCCCACGAGGTCCGGTCCGGTCCGGCACCGCTCAGCAGGTCCTCCCCCAGGGCCGCGATCCGCGGATGCGTCTCCGGCTGGACCGCACGCAATGCGTCGGCCACCGCGTTCCACTCCTCCGGGTCGTCGCCGCCCGCGTGCTCGGCGGCGGTGGCAGTGGCCAGTTGCAGCAGCAGGTCGATCCCCCAGGACGCCTGTCGCGGTGGAACGCCGCCCTCGTCGAGCAGGGCGAGCACCGACTCCACCAAGCGGAGGTAGTTCGCCCCCGCCGGCCGTGCGGTCACGGCCGATTGCGCGAGGCTCGGATACTCGAACAGCACCAGCGTGTACGACGCCAGCACCGCCTCGAGCCGCGCTCGCCAATCGCCGTCCGCGTCGACCGGCGAGAGGTCCACCGCGCCGAGCAGCTCGTCGAGCACGGCGCCGTGCAGCTGGGCGGTGTTGCGGAAGTAGACGTACAGCGAGGCCGGCCCGGTGTCGAGCTCCTTGGCCAGCCGCCGCATCGTGACTCGGCCGAGGCCCTCGGTCCGCATCACCTCGACCGCGGCCGCCACGATCCCGCGACGCGTCAGCGCCTCCTTGGCCGGCCGCTCCCGCCTGCTCCTGGGTTCGTCCATATCGCCAGCCTAACGAACATGTTCGTTACGAACAAGTTCGTCGAATGCTGTGGTGCGGTTGGGGTACGGCCGGTACGGTCGGCAACCGTGTCTACCGACGAGATCCCTGGTCCGGTCCCGAAGCTGGATGCCGAGCAGTTGCTCGTCGAGGTGAACGAGCGGTCCGGCGCCGGCCTGACGTTCATGGGGCGGGCAGCCGCTGGGCAGGTCGGCGCCGGGTTCGTCCGGTGGCCCGACGGGCGGGAGGGCGTCCTCACGCGCGGGTTCGGGTCTCTCGACGACTTGCGGCGTACGGCGAGAGTCCTGGATGCGGCGCGATCGGACGGGCTGCCGGTGCCGCAGTACCAGCTGCTCACCGAGGTGACCGGCGGGGTCGGTGTCGTCCAGGACCGCCTGCCGGGGCGGCCGCCGCAGGTGGTCGACCGCGCGCTGCTCGAGTCGATGATCGCGCTGACCGATCGCTTCGCGGGTCTGGCCGCCGACCTACCGGTCCCGTCGATGTACCTGCTCGAGAGCGGACCGGGCTTCTGCCTGCACGAGTCCCTGCAGCGGTACGACGCTCGCACGCGACGACTGCTCGACTGGGTCCGCGAGGTCGGCCGCGACGAGCCGAGCGGGATGACCGGCGACGACCTGGTCCACCTCGACTTCCACACCGGGAACGTGCTGGTAGACGAGCACGGCGAGCTGACCGGCATCGTCGACTGGGACGGCATCGGGCGCGGAGATCGGCTGTTCGGCCTGGTCACGCTACGGTTCGATGCGGAGTCGCGGCTGCCCCTCGACTGGTTCGACGACCTGCTCGACAACGCTTTGGCCCCCGCCGTACTGCGGCTGTACTGGGCGCACATGAGCCTGCGCATGGTCGACTGGTCGATCCGTCACCACACCCCCACCGACACCACCCGCTGGCTCGACTTCGCCGAGACCCGGATGAACTGATCGCAACCCGTTTCGGCCCAGGCCGAAATGGCCCTCGAGGGCCCCACGGCGGTCCGGAAGTCTCCTACTTTCGATGTGCGGTCTCCAACCGGAGACCACCACTCGGAGGGGATGACACCATGCGCAAGATCGCGATGACTGCCGCCGGAATCGCTGCTGCTGTGATCGGTACGGGCCTGGCGCTCGCGCCGACCGCCAACGCGGCGACCACCGGCACGGCAACGGCCTGCCCGTCAGGCGCCGTCTGCCTGCAGGAGCCGAACGGCAGCATCCAGAGCAAGAACATCTGGTACAGCTACGGCGCCCACAACCTGTCGAACGTCATCGGCTACAAGGTGCTGATCAACAGCCAGACCGGCGGGGCGGGGTTCCAGATCTGCAAGGGCTACAACGGGACGAACTGCTACCCGGTGCACCGCTTCACCGGCGCGTACGCGTCGTACGACTTCACGCCGATCAACTCGATCGTGCTCGTGCGGTAGTCCGCCAACGGCAACCGGCTCCGGCCTCTGCAAGGGTCGGAGCCGGTTCTGCTATCCCTTGACGGCGCCTTCTTCGACCCCCTTGAAGAAGAACCGCTGCAGCGTCGCGAACACGATCACGATCGGGATGAAGGCGATCATCGTGCCGGCGGCGATCAGGCGGGGGTTGTTGCTGAAGGTGCCGGACAGGTACTGCAGGCCGACGGTCAGCGTGTACTTGTCCGGGTCGGTGAGCACGATCAGCGGCCAGAGGAAGTCGTCCCACGCGCCGATGAAGGCGAAGATCGCGATCACGCTGATCGTCCCGCGCACGGACGGCAGACCGACGTACACGAACCGCTGCCATGCGTTCGCACCGTCGACGATCGCGGCCTGATCGACCTCCAACGGCAACGCCCGGAACGCGTTGTACATCAGCAGCACGTTCAGCGCGCCGATCATGCCGGGCAGCGCGACACCGAACAGCGTGTTCGCCAGCCCGAACTCCCGCACCGTCACGTACTGCGAGATGATCGTCACCTCCCCCGGCAGCACCAGCGTCGCCAGGAACAGCCCGAGCACGATCTTGCGGCCCCGGAACCGCAACCGCGAGATCGCGAACCCGGCCAGCGACGCCCCGATCACGTTGCCGCCGACAACCAGTACGGCGACCACGAGCGAGTTCCGCGCGTAGTCCCAGACCGGGATCGTGTCGGTGACTTCCTTGTAGTGGGCGAACGTCGGCTGCGAGGGCAGCAGCCGCGGGATCCGGGTGTAGATGTCCTCCCCGGACCCCTTCAGCGACGTCGACAACTGCCACAGGAACGGCCCGATCGTGATCAGCAGCACGAACGCCAGCAACAGGTAGCGGACCACCTTCTCCCGCGGCGACACCGAGTTGAACCCGAAGGATCCCTTCCGGCGGCCGGGCGGGGTGTCCCTCGAGGGCGTGTCCACCGGACGCACCGGATCGGTCACGGTCGTCATGCCTCGGCTCCTCTGCGGTTCAGCCTGGCCAGCACGAGCATCGGTACGACGGTGACGAAGAACAGCACGATCGACAACGCCGACGCGTAGCCGAGGTTGCCCTCGAAGCCCTGGCTGTACTGCTGGATCAGCATCACCACCGAGTTGTCCCGGCCGCCCGGACCGCCCTTGCCGCCGCTCAGGATGAACAGCTCCGAGAACACCCGCAGCGCCGACACCGAGATCAGGATCGAGATCAGGATCATCGTCCCCCGGACGCCGGGGATGGTGATGTGCACGAACCGCCGGAACGGCCCGGCCCCGTCGACCGCCGCCGCCTCGTGCAGCTCACGCCCGACGTTCCCGAGGGCGGCCAGGTAGATGATCATGTAGTACCCCAGCCCCTTCCAGACCGTCAGGCTGATTGCGCTCAGCAACAACAGCCACTGGTCGGACAGGAACGGCAACGGCCCGGAGATGACCCCGAGCTTCTCGGCCAGCCCGTTGACGAGCCCGCGGTCGTCCAGGATCCACTGCCAGATCAGCGCCACGACGACCGCCGACGCCACCACCGGGGTGTAGAACGCGGTCCGGAAGAACGTGATACCGGGCAGCTTCTTCTCCACCAGTACGGCGAGCAGCAACGGCAGGACGGTCAGGAACGGCAGGCAGACCACCATGTAGATGACGCTGTTCAGCAGCGCCCAGCGCAACTGCTCGTCGTGCAGCAGGGTCTCGAAGTTCTTCAGCCCGACGAAGGTGCCGCCGCCGATCGGCCTGGCGTTCGTGAACGACAGGATGACGGTGTTGATCGACGGCCACAGGTTGAAGACGAGCAACCACGCGAGTGCTGGGATCACCAGCACCCACGGGGTGAACCAACGGTGATACCGCATTACTGGGTGAGGAGCTGGTTGGCCTTCGCCACCGCCGCGTCGAGGGCCGCCTGGGACGTGATCTTGCCGGAGATCGCCAGCGAGATCTGCTGCCCGATGAAGTCGTTGGTCGCACCACTGATCACCGGCGGCTGGAGCACCTTCGCCTTGGCCAGCGACTGGAACGCCAGCACCTTCGCGTCACTCTCCGGGGTGCCGTCGCTCTTGGAGAAGTACGGGTCCTGGGCCGAGGCCTTGGTGGACGGGAAGATGTTGACGATCTTCGCGAACGCGGCCTGGTTCTCGGCGTTGGTGACGAACCGTGCCAGCGCGATCGCGGCCGCCTGGTTCTTGGTCTTGGCCGAGACCGACAGCCCCTGCACGTACAGCGGCGGGGTGTCGAGCGCGGGCGACGGGACGACCTTGCCCTTCAGCGACGGGTTGTCCTTCTGGAAGTCCTGGATCGCGTTGCCGCCGCCGGTGGTCCAGGCGACCTTGTTCTGGGTGAAGAGCTTGGAGTTGCCCAGGTACTCCTGGGTGAGGATGTCGCGCGGCATGTAGCCGGCCTTGTACGCGTCGCGGTACTTGTCCAGCAGCGCGGCGGCCTCGGGGGTGTTGAACGTGAACTTCTTGCCGTCGTCGGACAGGATCTTGATGCCGGCGTTGGTGAAGTCACCGATGCCCGGCAGGCGGCTCATCAGGTACTCCTTGCCGCCGGTCTTGTCGTGCATGACCTTGGCGGCCGCGAGCAACTCGTCGAACGTCTTCGGCGGGTTCTTCGCGTCCAGGCCGGCCGCGGCGAACTTGGTCGCGTTCCAGTAGTCGATGTCGGTGTTCAGGTACCACGGGTAGCCGAAGGTCCCGTCCATCCCCTGGTACTGGTACGCCTGTACGCCGCCCTCGACGTACTCGTCCTTGATCTTCGGGTCGGCGGCAGCGACGTCGAGCAGCATGTCCTGCTTGGCCAGGCTCAGCGCGAAGTCGGGCGGCAGGTTCGTCACGTCCGGGAGCTGGCCGGCCGAGGCCTGGCTCAGCACCTTCTTGTCGTAACCGTCGCCGGGCTGGTCCAGCCAGGTCACGTGCGTGCCCGGGTACTTCGCCTCGAACGCCTTGATCACGCCCTCGACGTACGAGGTGAACTTCGGCTTCAGCGCCCAGGTCTGGAAGCTGACCTCACCGGTCACCTGCGCATTCGCGTCGACGGTCGGCTTGGCGCCACCGCTGCCGGAGTCTGAGGATCCGAGGCCGCAACCTGCCAGAGTGAGAGCGGCGGCGGCAAGGGCGGCCACCGGCGCCAGACGGCGTCTACGCATGGAATCTCCTGGGTTTGATAAACCGGTATAGCTCCTGCACTATCGGGGATCGTAGAATCCGCTGTCAAGGGTGAGAGGGGAACCACGTGGCCAGACCGACGATCGCCGACATCGCGACCCGGGCCGGGGTGTCCAAGGGCGCGGTCTCGTTCGCGCTGAACGGGCGGCCCGGGGTCAGCGACGCGACCCGGGAGCGGATCCTGAAGATCGCCGAGCAGATGAGCTGGCGGCCGCACAGCGCAGCGCGGGCGCTCGGCGCGTCGAGGGTCGACTCGGTCGGGATGGTGATCGCGCGGCCGGCCCGGACGCTCGGGGTGGAGCCGTTCTTCGCGCACCTGCTGTCCGGGGTGCAGTCGGGACTGTCCGCGGAGTCGATCTCGCTGCAGCTGCTGATCGTCGAGGACACCGCGGCCGAGATCGAGGTGTACCGGCGCTGGGCCTCCGAGCACCGGGTCGACGGCGTGATCCTGGTCGACCTGACCGTCAAGGACCCGCGGATCGACGAGCTGAAAGCGCTCGAACTGCCCGCCGTGGTGATCGGCGGACGCGGCGGCAAAGGGGCGCTCGCGTCGGTCTGGGCCGACGACCGGGACGCGATGCTGTCGATCGTCGAGTACCTGGCCGCGCTCGGTCACCGCCGGATCGCCCACGTCGCCGGTACGCCGAACTTCCAGCACACCCAGCGCCGCATCCGGGCCCTCCGCGACGCCGCCCCACGCCTCGGACTGCTCGACGCGCCGTCGCTGACCACGGACTTCAGCGACGCCGAAGGAGCCGCGATCACGCGCAAGCTGCTGTCCCAGCCGGAGCGTCCGACCGCGATCGTCTACGACAGCGACGTGATGGCGGTCGCCGGCCTGGGCGTCGCGATGGAGATGGGTGTGTCGGTGCCCAGCGATCTCTCGATCGTCGCGTTCGACGACTCGATCCTCACCCAGCTGATGCACCCGGCCCTGACGGCGTTGTCCCGCGACACCTTCGACTTCGGCCGGCAGGCCGCCGAGGTCCTCCTCGAAGTCATCGCCGACCCCGCCGCCGTCGTCAACCGCCGCACCTCCGACCCGGTCCTCACCGTCCGCGAGTCGACCGCTCCCCCGGCGGCTCCCCGGCCTGATCCGGACGCCTCGGTTGCCCTGACGGCCTAAACCGATTTAGCATCCTCGGCATGTCCTCGGATCCCGTCAGGTTTGGCGCCAACTACGTCCCCTCGGCGGGATGGTTCTACAGCTGGCTGGACTACGACGGCGCCGCGGTCCGGCGGGACTTCGCCGACCTGGCCGGGATCGGGCTGGACCATGTCCGGATCTTCCCGGTCTGGCCGTGGATCCAGCCGAACCGCGCGATCATCCGCGAGCGCGCGATCGCGGATCTCCTCGACACCGTCGACGCCGCTGCCGAGCACGGGCTCACCGTCGCGGTCGACCTGATCCAGGGACACCTGTCCAGCTTCGACTTCCTCCCTTCGTGGGTGCTGACGTGGCACAAGAGCAGCCTGTTCGAGGAGCCGACGGTCCGCGAGGGCCTCACGACGTACGTCGACACCGTGGCCCGCGCGGTCGCGACGAAGCCGAACGTCTTCGCGATCACGCTCGGAAACGAGGTCAACAACCTCTGGCCCGACAGCTCGACCACACCGGATGCGTCGACCACGTGGGCGCAGGATCTGCTGACCACGCTGAAGAAGGCAGCGCCGGACGTGCTCGCGTTGCATTCCGTGTTCGACGACGCCTGGTACAAGGCCGACCACCCGTTCCACCCCGTTGACGCCGTGGATCTGGGTGACCTGAGCACTGTCCACTCGTGGGTTTTCAACGGGGTCTCACGAGTGGACGGTCCCCTCGGACCAGCCACGCTCACCCACGCCGACTACCTCGTCGAGCTCGCGAGGGCCACCTCGCTCGACCCGCAACGACCCGTGTGGCTGCAGGAGATCGGCGTACCGGGGCCGGACATCCCCGCGGATCTGCAGGCCGAATTCACCCGCCGTACCGTCGAGACCGTCCTGCCGAACCCTGCGCTGTACGGCGTGACGTGGTGGTCGTCGCACGACATCGACCGGAGCCTGCTGGACTTCCCGGACCGTGAGTACGACCTGGGCCTTTTCACGGTCGACCACCAGCGCAAGCCCGCCGCCCGGGCCCTCGCCGAGCTGATCGCCGACGTCAAGGCGAACGGCGCACCTGCGCAACCGGCCGCCACCACACTGACCGCGCCGGCCAACCTCCGCACCCAGCCGGCGCGCCGCCCGGAAGTTGCCCCCGGCAGCGAATTCCACCTGCGTTGGGTCGAGGCCCGCGCAGCAGGCCCGGTGCGGATCGTCCTGCCCTAGCTCGTGAGCACTTGGCGCAGTTCCTGGTTGACGTTCGCGCCGGGAGTCGGGTCGTAGTTGCCGAGGTGGATCGCGGCCGTGATCGATGACCACTGAGATCCGATCCGGCAGGCTGTTTGCGCGGCGTTACCGCTTGGCGATGAGTACGTCGATCCCGTCGAGGATCCGCGCCAGTCCGAAGTCGAGGTCGTCGTCCAGGCCGTCCTCGTACTCCTGGTTGAGGTACACCGATGTCAGCGTCGGATAGCCGCCCTCCATCAGCCGCGGCACCAGGAACCGCCCGACCTGCTCTGCCTGTACGGGAGCGTCCGCACTCGAGCCGAGCTGCCGGGCGAGGCCGGCGTAGCTCCGCACGTATCCGCTGAGCAGCACCAGACAGCCGAGGTTGTCGTGCTGGCTGAGCCCCGTCCCGGCCAGGGCCGTGAGCATCGCCTCCACCCAGCGCAACTGGTTCGGCGTGACCGGCGCGCCGCGGATCGGCACGTCGAGGAGCCAGGGACGCTCGGCGTACAGCTTGACCTGGGCGTTCACCCAGGCGATCGCCGCCGGCCGCCAGCCGGACGGCAGCTCCGGCGGCAGGCCGACCGCTTTGTCGTTCACCAGCACGATCAGCTCTTCCTTGGACCGGACGTAGCGGTACATCGCGTTGGTGGTGACGCCTAGGTGCGCCGCGATCCGCTGCAACGAGATCGCCTCGAACCCGTCCCGATCGCCGAACTCGACGCCGGTGGCCACGATCTGGTCGATCGACAACGCCGGCTTCGGCCCGCGCCGCTGGACCGGCAGCACACCCCAGGACAGGGCGAGCCCCGGCGGTAGCTCCCCGCGATCCTCGGTCATGTCTCCATCCTGACGCACGCCGGACGCGCAGCGGGCGGATCGCGCCGAAAAGGGGTGTTAGCACCACCTCGGGACGGGTCCTGAGCACCGGGCGGACGAAACTGTTCAACCCCTACGCTTTTTCACATCGACCTCCTGGAAGGAACCCACCATGAACACGCTGCTCGAACCCCTCCTGACGCCCGACCAGATCCACTTGACCGACGCCGACCGCCGCGCCGCCGTCGCCAAGCTCGACAGCGCCGTCCGGCAGGCCGTACTCACTCCGTCGCAGGCGAGCGACCGGCAGTTGCAGCTGCTCACGGCCCAGACCCGCGGCGAGCTCCGCAGGATCATGACCGGTGTCGCCGACGCGGCCCCGCCCCGCGGCCTGACGACGGCGCTGCGAGCCGTGACCGGCGTGTGGCTGGTCACCTGCGTGGTGCAGTTCGTGATCTGGGTGGCGCTGGCGATGTTCGGTCACTTCGACGGACCGTGGTGGCTCTGGTCGGACCTCGGCCTCGGCGCGGTCGTCGCGATCCTCTGGTGGACGAACGAGTCGTACCACCGCAAGTCCGACGTACTGGTGACGCCGTGAGCGTCCAGCTGACCGACGTACGCAAGGTGTACGGCACCGGGCCCGGCGCGGTCGACGCGCTGGCCGGTGTCACCTACGGCTTCCGGACCGGGACGTTCACCGCGGTGATGGGGCCGTCCGGGTCCGGCAAGAGCACGCTGCTGCACTGCGCGGCCGGGCTCGACGTCCCGACCTCCGGTGACGTCGAGTTGGCCGGGCGGTCGCTTCGTGGACTCGACGAGACGGCGCTGACGGAGTTGCGTCGCGAGGCCGTCGCCTTCGTTTTCCAGTCCTTCAATCTGATGCCGGCGCTCACCGTGCGGCAGAACGTCGTACTCCCGCTGACGCTGGCCGGGAAATCGCCCGACGACGCGTGGGTGACGGAGGTGATCCGGCGGGTCGGGCTCGATTCGCGGACCAAGCACCGGCCGAGTGAGCTGTCGGGTGGTCAGCAGCAGCGGGTGGCGATCGCCCGGGCGCTGGCCGGTCGTACGGCGATCACGTTCGCGGACGAGCCGACCGGGGCGCTCGATACGACGACGGCGCTCGAGGTGCTGACGCTCCTGCGTGATCAGTCCCGCGAACTCGGCCAGACGATCGTGATGGTCACCCACGACCCGGTCGCCGCGTCGTACGCCGATCGCGTCGTGTTCCTGGTCGACGGCCGGATCGTGTCCGAAACCGCCCACCCTACCGCCGAGGCCGTCGCCGCGGAGCTCGCGCTGCTGAGCGCCGGCCGCTTCTCACCTACGGAGAACTGACATGTTCCGCCTCGCCGTCACCACGCTGCGGTACCGCACGGCCGCCTTCCTCGCGATCTTCGTCGCCGTCCTCCTCGGTGGCGCCCTGCTGAGCGCCGCCGGCGGCCTCCTCGAAACCGGCCTACGCCTCAACGCCCCACCCCAACGCCTCGCCGCCGCGCCGATCATCGTGGCCGGCGACCCGGCGTACCACCCTCCCAACGGCAGCGGCTCCGCCGCCTTCCCCGAGCGCCACCGCGTAGACGCCGCGTTGGTCGCCAAGCTCGCCGGCACACCGGGCGTGGCAAAGGCGATCGCCGACAGGTCGTTCCCGGCCGCCGTACTAACAGCTACCGGCGAACCGACTCCCGGCGAGCCGACCGCCGCCCCAACTCCCGCTGGTGAGCCGGCTGGTGGTGAGCCAACTGCTGATGAGCCGACTGCAGGTGAGCCGACTGCTGGTGAGCCGACTGCCGGTGCGACCGCTGGTCTGCCGGCGGCCGGCGCGGAGGATCCCGAAGGCGCCCATACCATACCGTTTGGTATGGAGCTGGCGGGTCACGGTTGGTCGGCGGCGGCGCTGACGCCCTACGAGTTGACCGGCGGGAGTGCTCCGCGTGCCGGACAGGTTGTGCTGGACCGGCGGCTGGCCGGGTCGGCCAAGCCCGGGGACCGGGTGACTGTCGTCGTGAGTGGTGAGCCGCGGAGGTTCGTGCTGGCTGGGGTTGCGGTGGCTCAGCGGCAGATTGACGTGCCGGCGGTGTTCTTCGCTGACGCGGATGTGCCGGCGGGTGTGGATGCGATCGGCGTATTCCCGGCGGACGGTACGTCGGCTCGCGAGTTGGCCAAGCGGCTTGAGTTGCCGCAAGGCGTGAAGGCCTACACGGGCGACGATCGCGGTGTTGCGGAGTTCCAGGGGATTGCTACGAGTCTGCCGTTGATCATCATGTCCGGCGTCTTCGGTGGGATGGTGGCCGTGGTGATGGCGCTCGTGGTCTCGGCGACGATCGGTCTCTCGGTCCGGCAACGTCGCCGCGAGCTGGCGTTGCTGCGGGCAAGCGGCGCGACACCACGCCAAGTCGGCAAGATGGTCATCGCGGAGACCATGGTGGTCGGCATACTCGGGCTTATCCTCGGCCTGCTCTGCGGCCGGTTCGCAGGCACGTGGATCTTCGGGATGCTGGCCGACGGCGGCGTCGTCCCGTCGCAGCTGCGGTTCGACCAGGGGCCGCTCCCGTTCGCAGGCGCCGCGATCCTCACGTTCGCCGTACTGCGGGTGACGGTCGGATTCGCCGCCGGACGGGCCGCCCGGATCCGCCCGATCCAGGCCCTCGCCGAGGCCGCCGTACCGAACGTCGCCCTCAGCCGCATCCGGATCATCATCGGCCTGATCTTCGCCGGCGCCACGGTGGCGATCGCGCTGTCGACGCCATTCATGGGCCCCACCAACGCAGCAGCGATCGGCGGACCCGCAGGCCTGACCGGTTCGATCGCCGTCGCGATCCTTGCCCCGCTGGTCATCCAGCGAGCACTCGTTCCCCGCATCACCCGACTCGTCGAGAAGCGCGGTACGAGCGGAGTCCTCGCGGTGATCAACCTGCGGATCCGCGCGGTCCAGTTCGGCGCGATCCTCGTCCCGATCACGATCGCCACGGCGATTGCCCTAGGCAACATCTACTCGCAGACCACCCAGCAGAAGGCAGCCGTCGAAGCCTTCACCAGCAACCTGTCCGGCGACGTCGTCATCACCGGCGGCATCCCCGCCTCGCTGACCCAGGCCGCGAGCTCCCTCCCCGGCGTCACCGCGTCGTCCGAACTCGTCCGCAGCAAGGGCTGGATCGAGGAGCCGTACGACACCTCCCACACCAGCGACGCCTGGCCCCTGCTCGGCCTGAGCGGCCCGATCTACAAGGACAAAGTGAAGAAGGGTTCGCTCGACGACCTGACCGGCAACACCATCGCGCTGCCCCCGGGTACGGCGAAGAAGCTCAAGGTCGACGTCGGCTCGGAGATCGGGGTGCGGCTGGGCGACGGCTCCCTGGTCAAGGTCAAGGTGGTCGCTCTGGTCGAAGGTCCGTCCGGCTACCAGCCGCTCCTTCTCCCCGCCCAGCTACTGGCCGCCCACACCACGACCGGACTGCCGGATCAGCTGGTTCTCAAGACCACCGGCAAGCTGCACCTGGACCTCTCCAAGTGGCCGGGTACGGCGATCGGCGGACGCGAACTGCTCGCCGATGGCCTGGACACCGGACTCGGCGTCGACGCGTGGATCGGCTACCTACTGGCCGCGATCGCGGTCGCGTACACCGCGATCGCTTCGGTCAATACGATCGCGGTGGCGGTGCTGGACCGGCGCCGGGAGTTCGGGCTGCAGCGACTGACCGGGTCGACGCGGCGTGAGGTGTCGCGGATGCTCGGGCTCGAGGGCCTGCTGATCGCGGCGCTCGGGCTGGTGAGCGGGCTGGTCACGGCGGCGTTCACGGTGCTGCCGATCGCGATGGCGACCCGCGGCTGGCCGATCCCTTCGGGTCCGGTGTGGATCCTGGTCGCGTGGGTCGTGGTCGTCCTCCTGCTGGTACTGCCGACCACGGCGATCACCGGCCGGATCGCGATGCGCGCCAAGCCGATGGACGCCCTGAGCTCACCCGTCGGCTGATTCGATCCACGCGTGGCTGCCGTCTTCCAGGCGGATGACCTGGAGGCCGGCGGCCAAGCGGCGTACGTCGTCGGTCTCGATCACGCCCGCGGCCGGGCCGGCGATGTCCAGCACGATCGCGGCCGCGCCTTCCTGGATCGCCGCGGTCGCCACCAATGGCGCCTGAGCCGGCATCGGGCGGGCCTCCGGGCTCCACCGGGCCAAACTCTCGGTGCTGGTGAACGCGAGCAGCGCGTTCCGGCCGTCCTGCCCCTGGAGCAACGCGACGGCCATGTCCGAGGTCTTGTCGTGGGCCAGCCCGTTCTCGTCGAACTCGACCTCGCCGAGCATCGCCACCACGGGCACCAGCAACCGCGCCCGGGTCAGCGCCGCCAGCACCGCGCCGCCGTCACCCTCCGCGAGCGCACTCGCCAGCGCCGGATCCGCCGTCCCGTCGTCGTTGTCGAACCCGGTGAAGGCCAGCCGCCGCTCTGGTTGCATGCCGCCATTCTCGCCGGACCCGGACCGCCACCACTCACCAACCCCACCCGCATCGGCCCCGGCCCGCTCAGCTCGGAGGGCTGCAGGGCCATGCCGCCTGGTTGGTGAGTGGTGGGAGTCCGGATCCCCAGGCCATCACAATCACGCCGGACGGGCCGGGGCGCGCTCAGGCCGGGGTGCAGGGGCAGATTGTGATGGCCTGGGGATCCGGAGCGCGGGTTTCAGGGGTGCGTCAGGGCTGTTCCCCTCTTGGTTCGCAGGCCAACTGTGCGAGCCTGGGTATGTGCCTGACTTCAACGATTTGACGCTGCTGCCGTTCTGCGTAGGCCTCACGCTGCTCGGTCTGATCGGCTCGTGGTTCGCCTGGCGGCGACGCGGGGTGGCGGCCGGCACGCGCGGTGTGGCCTGGTCCCTGCTGCCGGTCTCGCTGTACCTGACCGGTCTGCTGGAGCTGGTCTGGGATGTCGTCCGCTCGACGGTGAGCTGGATCACCCATCTGATCTTCTCCCCGACCGTCTGGGCCGGAGTCGCGCTGTTCGGCGTCTCGGTGGTGCTGTACGTCGTCTCGGGTGTAGCCCGGGGCCGCGGCGGGAACCAGAAGGCCGAGAAGTCACAGAAGGCACAGAAGAAGCCCGCCTCGCCCGCGGGTGAGCTGACCGCGACGGGTCCCGAACCCGCCTCGGCCACCACCGCAAAAGCTGCCAAGCCGTCAAAGGGGAAGGCGAAGCAGCAGGATTCGTCGGAGTTCGACGAGATCGAGGACATCCTGAAGCGCCATGGAATCAACTGAGAAGACCGCTGACCACGGTTCACCCCTGACCATCGACCTGCTGCTCGACAACGTCCAGGCCGGCTCGCCTCAACTGGGCCGGACCCGGCTGATCGGCATCGACGGCCCTGCCGGTTCCGGCAAGACCACCGTCGCCGCCCACCTGCAGGCCCGGGCCGAGGCCCGCGACCTGAACACCTACGTCATCCACATGGACGACCTGTACGACGGCTGGACCGGAGCCGAACGTGGATTCGGTCTGCTCCGCGACCACGTGCTGCAACGGCTCGCCGACGGCCGCGAGGGCCGGTACCGCCGCTACGACTGGTACGTCGGCGCGTATGCCGAGCTCCACGTCGTACCGAGCACTGTGGACCTGCTGATCGTCGAAGGTGTCACCGCCTGCGACCGCGACGCGGCACACTGGCAATCACTCCGCCTGTGGGTCGAGACGTCGAACGAGGTCCGCCTGCATCGTGGCATCGAGCGCGACGGTGAGCCCCTCCGCGACCACTGGCTGGAGTGGATGCGCTGGGAGCGCGACCACTTCGCCGAGCAGGCCACCCGCTCACGCGCCCACGTGATCGTCGACGGCGACCCGTCCGTCCCTTTCGACCCCGCCTTGGAGCTCGTCACAAAGTCGGTGGCACTACCTCCGCACGACTCAGCGGCTTCGTAGCGGAGATCAAGCGCGCCTGCGGATGGTGGACCCACTCCCCCGCGGGTGCCTTCGCCAGGTAGCTCGCCCGCAGCTCCGCGATGTACTCGTCGCCACGCGCCAACGCGGTAGCACGGAGCGGCCCGGAACGGTCGGCCGCATCGAAGTAGGCCGCCGCGCTGGGATGCGCCATCCGGTACGACACCAGCTCGTCCCGCTCGACCACGGCACCGTCGAGCGCCGGGACCAGCGCGTCCTCCCACGAGCGGTCGCGCCGGCCGTCCATCTGCTCGTCCAAGAGCGCGAACGGACCGGTCTCCTCGGCGAACTCGGGCCAGTAGACGACACAGAGCCGGCCGCCCGGCCGAAGCGCGTCGTACCAGGACCGGATCGCGGCGGGTGGATCAGGCAACTGCTGGAGTCCGAAGACGGACACGACCGCAGCCGCGGACCAGGCGGGATCCAGCCCAGCGGCGTCGCCCTGAACCACCTCGACGAGCCGGCGCCCGGCGGCGCGAAGGCCGGCCAGGCGAACCATCTCGGCGGACAGGTCGATGCCGACGATCCGCCGGTCGGGGAACCGCGGAGCGAGCAGCTCGAGCTCGGGGAAGGTCCCGCAGCAGGGCACGAGGACCATACCAAACGGTATGGTATGCAGGGCTTCGACCGCGGCCCGCACCCACGGCGCGAAGCGTGGCACGAAGTACTGCTCGTAGCCCTCGGCCGCCTCGTCCCAGCTGCGGGCGAGTCTCGACAGGCGGTCGGTCACGTTTCCAGGCCGTCCCAGGACCAGCGTGGGACGGTCAGATCGTCGGCGATGTCGCCCGGGTTGCGGTGGTACATCGTGGTGAACGTCGCCCAGGCGAAGTAGTCGTGCAGGACCTGGCGGAGCTTCGGATCGGTGAGGCCGCTGTCGGTCATCGCCTCGTCGAAGCGTTCGATCGCGAGCCGGTTCATCTCGTCGTGCTCGCCGTTGCCGCTGTGCCGCCGCTCGACGTACGCCTCGTCGCCGTACACCCCGGTGTAGGCCTGCGGCCCGCCGAGCGCCTCGGTCCAGTACGCCGCCAGCCGCGCGATGTGGTCGGGCTCGACCTCACCGTGGAACGCGTGGCTGACGACCTCGTCGGCCATCACGCGCTCGTGCCAGGCCTGTGCCAGCCGCCGCATGCCCTCGGACCCACCCGCCGCTTCATAAACGGTCTCCATGGCGCTCAGTCTGCTGCATCGACGCCAGCCGGTCACGGGCCTGCGCGCGCTCCGGCTCGGATCCGGCCAGCTCGAGCGCCCGCCCGTACGCCGCGGTTGCCTCGGGCAAACGTCCGAGCCGGTGCAGCAGGTCGGCCCGGGCCAGCGCGAACGGGTGGTAGTCGCGCAGCCGCAGTTCGCCGGCGAGCTCGTCGAGAAGGGCGAGCCCGGCCTCGGCTCCGTCGCGCATCGCCACTGCGGCGGCCCGGTTGAGCGCGACCACCGGCGACGGGTCGAGCTCCACCAGTACGTCGTACAGCGCGACGATCTGGGCCCAGTCGGTGGCGGCGAAGGTGGCGGCCTCGTCGTGGAGCGCGGCGATCGCGGCCTGTACGGCGTACGGTCCGGCCCCGCCCGTGAGCGCGGTGACGACCAGGTCGCGGCCCTCGGCGATCAGCTCGTGGTCCCAGCGGCGACGGTCCTGATCCTCGAGCAACACGATGCCGCCCTGAGCCCCGGTGCGGGCGTCGCGGCGGGCGTGGACCACCAGCATCAGGGCGAGCAGGCCGGTCACCTCGCGCTCGGTAGGGAGCAGCCGGTGCAGGATCCGGGCCAGCCGGATCGCTTCCTCGGCGAGGTCGAGCCGTTGCAGGTACGGCCCCGAGCTCGCGGCGTACCCCTCGGTGAAGACCGAGTAGACGACCTGCAGTACGCCGGGCAGCCGCTCCGGCAGCTCGTCCGGGCCGGGGACGCGGAACGGGATCCGCGCGTCCCGGATCTTCTGCTTCGCCCGGACGATCCGCTTCGCCATCGTCGCGGTCGGGACGAGAAACGCCCGCGCGACCTCGGGCGTGGTCAGACCGGCCAGGCAACGCAGCGTCAGCGCACCACGGTCCTCGGCAGCGAGCGCGGGATGGGCGCAGGTGAAGAACAGCTGCAGTCGCTCGTCCGGCAGCTCGTCCCCGGTCGCTTGCGGCGCGGCGCGGTCCATGTCGATCTGCAGGACGGCGAGCTTGGCGGCGTACACCTGGTCGCGCCGGAGCCGGTCGACCGCCTTGCGCCGGGCGGTCGTCATCAGCCAGCCACCCGGGTTCGGCGGTACGCCGTCGACGGGCCATCGCACCAGTGCCGCCTCGATCGCCTCCGACGTGACCTCCTCGGCCAGGTCGAGGTCCCCGAACCGCCGGGCGAGCGCTGCCAGCAGCCGGCCGCGCTCCTCCCGGAACACTGCCTCGACCTGGTCCACCCTCAGAACTCCGCGACCGGCCGGACCACGACCGACCCGCCGGCCCGCGACCCAGGGCACTTCGCGGCCCAGTCGAGCGCGACATCCAGATCCGGTACGTCGATCACGTAGAACCCGCCGAGCACCTCGCGGGTCTCCGCGAACGGACCGTCCGTCACCGTCCGCTTGCCGTCGTTAGCGACCTGGACGCGCGTCGCGGTGACCAGATCGGCGAGCGACTCGGACGCGACCACCACCCCGGAGTCGGTGATCTCCTTGTCGAACCGCATCCAGTCCTCGGGCTCGCATCCGACCGGCGCGTTCGCCGAGTCGAGCTCCGCGGCGTTGATCAGCAGCATGTACTTCACGTCGTACCTCCTGTGAGCGTGTTTACAGCATGACCACGAACGGGTTCGCCCCGAATGGACAGGGTCGGAGAGGATTGGGCCATGAATGTTTTGCCATCGGGTGAGCAGTGGGTCCTCCGCGGCGGCGGGTACGAGGCGACGGTGGTGAGCGTCGGGGGTGGGCTGCGCGGGCTCACGTACGACGGCCGCCCGGTCCTGCTCGGGTACGGCGAGGACGAGGCCGCGCATGCGGGCATCGGCCAGCACCTGTTCCCGTGGCCGAACCGCATCACCGACGGGCGCTACACGTTCGAGGGCACCGAGCAGCAGCTGTACCTGACCGAGCCCGCCCGCTCGAACGCCATCCACGGTCTGACCCGCTGGGCCAACTGGCTCCGGGTCGACGACGGCTCGGATCCCGCCGCGCTGGTCGCCGGCCACCGCCTCCACGGCCAGCCCGGCTACCCCCACCAGCTCGACCTCCGGCTCGAATACCGCCTGACCGACCACCTGACCGTCACCGCCACTGCTACCAACGTCGGTGGGACGTCAGCGCCCTACGGCTATGGAGCACATCCGTATCTCAGCGTCGGACGTCCCATCGACGAGTGCGTCCTCGAGTTCGCCGCAGCCGACCGCCTGGAAGTGTCCGCGGAGCGCATGCAGCCCGTGGGTCTCACGCCGGTCGCCGGTTCGTCGTACGACTTCAGCGGCGGCCGGGTCATCGGGACGACCTCGATCGACCACGCTTTCACCGGGCTCGGCGGCTCGTGGTCCGTGTCGTTGACCAATCCCGACAGCGGCGCCCGGTCGGTGCTGAGCAGTGACACGCCCTGGATGCAGCTGTTCACCGGCGAGGCGGTCGGGCGTACGGCGCTCGCGGTCGAGCCGATGACGTGTCCGCCGGACGCGTTCGTCACCGGTCAGGACCTGGTCGTCCTGAAGCCCGGCGAGTCCCACACGACTAGCTTCGCGGTGGCCGTTTAGCTCCGGCGCCGTGGTCGCGAGCCACCGCCGCGAGCTCCTTCGCGGCGCGGCTCGCCCGGGATCCCTCCGCGGCCTGGACCGCGAGGATGCCGATCCGGTTGCCATCGGCATCGAACAGCTGGAGCCACGCGTCGCCCGGCCGGAACCGCAGGCCGCTGATCTCCGACCAGCTCAGTGTGTACGTCTTGAACACGTTCCGGACCCGCAGCCCGTCGGCGTACGCCGTGACCCGCAGCGTCGTCATCCGGTACAGGATCCAGAACACGGCCCCGAAGAACACCAGCAACGTGATCCGCTGGAACCAGCTGAACGAGTCCTTGGCGTCGGCCGGCAGCCGGATCCAGATCACCCCGAACACCGCCAGCAGCGACAGGCCCATCACCCCGGCCATCAGCGCGAGAATCCGCGGATGGAAGGTGAAGAGCCTGTCGGCGGACATTTCAGATCCGGCAGGCGTGGATGTCTGTGGTGAGGATGGCACGGGCGCCCACCTCCCACAGCTGGTCCATCAGGCGCTGCGCCTCGGCGCGCTGCACCATCACCCGGACGGCGACCCAGCCCTGCCGGTGCAGCGGGGAGATCGTCGGCGACTCCAGGCCGGGTGCGACCGAGGTCGCAGCGTCGACGGCTTCGGCGCGGATGTCGTAGTCCATCATCACGTAGTTGCGCGCGATCAGGACGCCCTCGAGCCGGCGGACCAGCTGCTGGATGCCGTTCGGCGGGCTCTCGACGCCGTGCCGCTTGATCAGTACCGCCTCGGACTTCAGGATCGGCTCCCCGAACACCTCGAGTCCGGCCTGGCGCAGCGTCGTACCGGTCTCCACCACATCGGCGATCACGTCGGCGACACCGAGCTGGACGGCCGACTCGACGGCTCCGTCCAGGCGGACCACGGAGGCGTCGACGCCGTTCTCGGCCAGGTGGTCCTGGAGGACCCCGGCGTACGACGTGGCGATGCGTTTCCCGGCCAGGTCCTTGATCGAGTCCGCGACCCCGGGGCGCCCGGCGAACCGGAACGTGGACGATCCGAACCCGAGGCCCATGATCACGTCCGCGTCGGCGTGCGAGTCGAGCACCAGGTCCCGGCCGGAGATGCCGACGTCGAGGGTGCCCTCGCCGACGTACACGGCGATGTCACGGGGACGGAGGTAGTAGAACTCGACCTCGTTGGCCGAGTCGGTGAGGGTGAGGTCCTTGGTGGTCCGGCGCTGTTTGTAGCCGGCCTCGACGAGCATCTCGGTGGCGGCTTCGCTCAGCGAGCCCTTGTTCGGTACTGCGACGCGCAGCATGGCGACTGCCCTTTCTGGGGTTGTGAACCGGTGATCTGTGGATGCGCTCCTACAGATGTCGGTACACGTCGTCGAGGTCCAGGCCGAGGGCATGCATCATCACCTGAGCGTGGTAGATGAGCTGTGACAGCTCCTCCGCGGCGCGCTCCTTGCCCTCGTACTCCGCTGCCATCCATGACTCGGCGGCCTCTTCGACCAGCTTCTTGCCGATCGCGTGCACGCCGGCATCCAGCGCCGCCACGGTCCCGGAACCCTCCGGCCGCGTCGCCGCCTTCTCACCCAGCTCGGCAAACAGCTCCTCAAAACTCTTCATCGCGCGCCAAGCCTACGGGGTCCGGCTCCCGGCCCAGCTATCCAGGTCCGGTGGGCGGACCGGATACTGGAGCCATGGAGGAGCCGACGCAGATCTCGGTGATGCTCGCGGTGTCCGACGCTCCGGCCGCCGCGGCCTGGTACGCGCGGGCGCTCGGCGCGGTCGAGCTGTGGAACCTGGGCAGCGTGATCGGCCTCAGCGTCGGCGGCGCCCCGGTGTTCCTGGGCGAGCCGGGGAACAACATCTGGAGAACGCCTACTTCGACCGGCGCTCCGACGGTCCGGGTCGAGGTGTTCGTGGACGATCCGGACGGTTTCGTCCAGCGTGCCGTCGAGGCAGGCGCGGACGGGAGCTTCGACCCGGTCCGCGACCACGAGGTGCCGTGGGGTACGCACCGGCAGGGGTCGTTCCTGGATCCGTTCGGTCACCTGTGGTTCGTCGGGGATCGGTCGCCACTAGGCCCCAGCGAGCGCGGCTGATCTCGTCCGCGGCGCCGAGTGCGCGTCGACGTACCAGTCGTGCTGCTCGGACAGCAGCCGCTTGACCATGGCGTAGTCGATGGTGTCGTCGGGCGTGCGGAGGTGGTACGGCGGCGGATAGAACGCGTCGCCGAGCAGCGCGACACCGTCCGCGACGACGATCAGCGAGTCCGGGGCGTGGTTGCCGCCGACGTGACGCAGTACGACGCCGGTCGGGAGTGTGAGGGTCTCGTCGAAGGTCTGGTCGGGGAGCACGATCCGGAACTCGGACCAGTCGGGTACGGCGAGCGCGCGGGCGCGGAAGCTCGGGCCGAGTTTGGGGTTGGCGTCGACCTGGTCGTGGAGGTAACGGTGGCTCCACGGCTTTTCCGCTTCGTTGGTGAGGATTTGGGCCGCTGACGCGTGGGCGATGACGGTGACGTCGTCCCAGGCTGAGGCGCCCCAGGTGTGGTCCCAGTGGTGGTGCGTGTAGACGAGCCACTTCGGCGCGGGCAGTCCGGCAGCTTCTATCGCCGCTTGGATCGCTCGGGCCTGGTCCGGGCTGTTGCCGGCGTCGACGAGGACGGATCCCTCTTCGTCCGCGATGACGGCGACGGACGGGCGGATCGCGTCGGGGTCCGGGTCGTGCGGGTAGAGCCAGACCCGGCCGGCGAGGTGCTGGAGCATGTGGCCGACGATAGCCGTATGCAGAATCCCCGGAGAGTCCGCGAGCTCGGCGTCGTCGTCGGCACCCTGCCCACCGGTCCGCTGAACGCGATCACCGACGTCCCCGGGGTCCGCGTCGGTCAGACCACCCTCACCGGCGACGGCCTGCACACCGGGGTCACCGCGATCGTCCCAGACGAGTATGCCGGGACGCTTCCGGCGGCCGTTGCGGTCGGCAACGGGTACGGTAAGCTCATCGGCACCACGCAGGTCGACGAACTCGGCGTGATCGAGACCCCGGTCCTGCTCACCGGCACGCTGAGTACGTTCCGCGTCGCCGACGCCCTGCTGACCTGGCTCCTCGACCGCGATCCCAAGGCCACCAGCCTGAACCCGATCGTCGGCGAAACCAACGACTCCTACCTCTCCGACATCCGCCGCCGTCCCATCACCCCCGCCCACGTCCACGCCGCCCTGGACTCGGCCTCCCCTGCCCTCCCCACCGAAGGCTGCGCCGGCGCCGGCACCGGCACCACCGCCCTCGGCTACAAGGCCGGCATAGGCACCGCCTCCCGCACCCTCGCCGGGAAGACGGTTGGGGTCTTGGTGCAGGCGAACTTCTCCGGGGTGCTCACTGTGTTGGGGCGGCCGATTCCCGCAGCGCCTGTCGATGCGGATGGCAACAGTTGCATGATCGTGGTGGCGACTGATCTGCCGCTCGACTCCCGCCAACTGGGGCGGCTGGCGCGGCGAGCGGTGTTCGCGATGGGGCGGGTCGGTTCCGACTTCGCGCCCGGGAGCGGCGACTACGCGATCGCCTTCACCACGAACCGCGCACCGGACTACGCGGACCGCGACCTCCGCGGCCCGTTCCAAGCAGTCACCGAGTCAGTCGAGGAAGCGCTCCTCAACTCCCTCACCATGGCGCGAACCACCACCGGGCATCACGGCCACACCGCCCACGCCGTACCCCACGACCTCATCCGCAACCTCACCTAGTCACCGCACACCTGCCTGTACTGCGGCATTTCCAAGCCGCCCGCTCCGACCAACCGACTTTCGCTGGCCGGCGACGATCAGCAGACCGAAGGCGACCACAGCCGCCGCAGTACGGATCGCATGCGCGACCTGCCACCCATCGCGGACGCTCGCCCAGTCGGACGGGGGGTTCTGCACGGACCACGCAGCCTGGTCCGAGTTGATCGGCAGGTTGACCGCCAGCGTCGTGGCGAACACCACCACCAGCAACACCAACGCCACCAACACAAGCCGCCGATTGTTGCCTCGGGCCCGGACCACCAGAACCGCCGTGGTGATCAGCGCCGGGATCAACGTTGCCGAGGCCAACTTGTCCAGAGAGTCCAGCTCCACCAACCGCGTCTGCGTGTAGACCGCCGCGTCGTACCCGCGCAACGAGTTCTCCAGCACGAGCACGCACACCAGAAACCCAGCGAACAGCCCGCTGAACAGCAGGCTCGCCGACCGCACGAACCGCGTCATCAGTACGACACCCCAACCGGCTGATCGATGGTCGCCGGGTCGTCGAGCACCGCGAGCATCAAGTGCGCCACGTCCGCCCGCGAAACGAGGTACCCCTTCGTCACGGTCCCGCCGACCATGGTGCGGTAACGCCCGGTCAGCGGTTTGTTGTTGAGCTTCGGCGGGCGCACGATCGTCCACTCCGCGACGCTGCTCATGATCGCGGTCTCCATCAGCCGGAGATCCGCATACACGTCGGCCGCGAACGCGTTGATCATCGGGTACACCACCCGCCGGTTCAGGAAACTCTCGTCCGGCGGGACCGGTCCGAGCGGCGCGGCGCTGACCGCGACGAACCGCCGTACCCCGGCCGCTTCCATTGCCGTCAGCATCGATCGCGTACTCCGCGACGCCACCGGGCCGTCCTTCCGGCTCCGGGCGCCCACACCGGACACCACCGCCGTGCTCCCGTCGAGCGCCTCCCGCAGCGGCTCGGCCGCGTCCAGACCCGCCACCCGAACCACCTCCAGCGACGGATGGTCCACCTCGAACGTCGACGACGTCCGCACCACGGCGGTCACCTTGTGCCCCGCATCGAGCGCCTGCCGTACGACGTGACCGCCGATTCCACCGGTCGCACCGAAAACCGTGATCCTCATTCCACGCCTCCTCGCACTACCATTGATCTCATATAGTACGAGATTCATAAGATATGCGACAGATCAGATCGGCGTGATGCGCGCCACCGGCCGGGTCAGGAGTAGAGGTCGTGCAGGGCGCGTCCGAGGTCCGCGAGTTCGGTGCGCAGTTCGGCCGGCTCGAGCACCTCCACCGCGGCACCGAACCGGCTCAGCGACGCCGCCGCGTTGGTGATCGACTCGATCGGGATCGTCACCACGACACTCCCGTCGGCCGCCGGCTCGGCGGCCGCCACCGCCTTGACCAGGCCCGGGAACGAGATGTCGTAGATCCTCGCGGCCAGCGCTGCCGAGACCCGTACGACGGCCTCGGCGGTGTACCGGACGCGGTCGAAGCCTTCGAGGTGGTTCTGCCAGAACCGCATCAGATTGAAGTCCGGGTCGCGCTCGAAGATGTCGTCGGTCGGCGTCAGTTCGAGGATGTTCGAGACGCGGTACGTGCGCAGTCCATTCGCGGTGGCGGCCACGACGTACCAGGCACCGTTCTTCAGGACCAGGCCGTGCGGCTCCAGGACGCGCTCGACCTCGCGGGGCTCCTCCCAGCGGCGGTACAGCACGCGGATCTTGCGGTCGTGCAGGACCGCGTCGGCGACGGCCGACAGATGCGGGGAGTCCTCGGCGTCCTGGTACCAGGCCGGCAGGTCGAGGTGGAAGCGGTTCTTGAGCCGGCCGGCGCGGTCCCGCTGGTCGGGCGCGAGGGCGGCGAGCAGTTTGAGCTCGGCCGCACTCGTCTCCGCGGTCAGCCCGAGCGCCGCCGCCGCGCCCGGCATGCCGACCAGGAAGAGTGCGGCCGCCTCCTGCTCGGTCAGCCCGGTGAGCTTGGTGCGGTACCCCTCGACGAGCCGATATCCACCGGCGCGCCCCTGGTCGGCGTACACCGGAACCCCGGCCGCCGCGAGCGCCTCGACGTCGCGATAGATCGTGCGGAGCGACACCTCGAGCTCGTCCGCGAGCTCACGCGCGGTCAACTGCCGGCGCGTCTGCAGCAACAACAGGATCGACAACAGCCGGCTCGAACGCATGCTCACCAGGTTAGCCGTGAACACTGCCATGGACTGTCAGGTATGCCCGGGACGCTTGGCTGCATGGAGACCACGACGACCTGGACCAAAGCCACCGGCGACTTCGACTTCCTCAACGGGTACTTCGACGTCCACCACCGGACCCTGAAACAAGCCTTCGCCGGTTGCGACGAGTGGCTCGAGTACGACGGCACCACGACGGCGCACACGTACTTCGACGGGCAGATCAGCATCGACGAGATGCGCTTCCCGACGAAGGGCTCGTACGGGCTCTCGCTGCGCGTGTTCGACCCGGCGGCTCGCCGCTGGAGTATCTGGTGGGTCGACAGCCGGACGATGAAGCTTTACCCACCTGTGCACGGCGGCTGGTCGGCCGACGGTACTTCGTGCCGGCTCGTCGGTGAGGACTCGCTCGACGGGTTCCCGATCCTGTGCAGCTACGAGTGGTCGGACATCACCGAGGAGACCGCGCACTGGGAGCAGGCGTACTCCAGCGACGGCGGCAAGACCTGGGAAACCAACTGGATCATGGACTTCACCCGCCGCTCCGATCCTCCGCCGCCGCTCGACGTACCGAAGGTCACCGACGACTTCGACTTCCTCGTCGGGCGGTGGTCGTTCCACAACCTCCGGCGTCGCCCGGTGCTCGGCGAGCCCTTCGAGTGGCACGAGTTCGACGCCGAACTACAAGCCACAACGTACTTCGACGGGGCCATCAGCGTCGACGAGGGCTGGTACCCGACGGAAGGCTTCCGTGGCGCGACGTTCCGGCTGTACGACCCGACGACCCACACGTGGTCCATCCACTGGATCAACAGCGAACGCGGCCACCTGGAGACGCCCGTCATCGGCTCCTTCAGCGGCGACACCGGCATCTTCGAGGGCCCCGACGACCTCAACGGCCAACCGATCGACGTCCGCTTCCTCTGGACCCGAGGCACCGACAAGGCCGCTTGGGAACAGTCCTTCTCCACCGACGGCGGCAAGTCCTGGACCACCAACTGGCACATGAACCACACGCGGGTGGAGTGATCAGCGCTCCCTGGTGCTTGCCATGCGAGCGATTCGTCTGACCTTGAACAGGCGATGGGGGCCTTGGACAGGTCATGCCATGTGCCAGGCCCCCACCGGGTGTCCGAGGTTCACCAGACGACCGGTCGCCCGGAGACGCGTGGGGCTAGCTCAGTTGTCTGACGGCGGCGAGGGTGGAGAGGGCGGCTTGGGTTGCTTCGTAGCCCTTGTCTTCTCGGCTGTCGGGGAGGCCGGCTCGGTCCAGAGCCTGGGGGTCGTTGTCGCAGGTGAGTAAGCCGAAGCCGACGGGGATCCCGGTCGTCACGCCGACCTGCATCAAACCCTCGGTCGCCGCCTGGCAGACGTACTCGAAGTGCGGCGTGTCCCCCCGGATCACCACGCCCAGCGCGACCACCGCGTCGTACCCGGCCTTGGCCGCATGCAACGACGCAACCGGAAGCTCGAACGACCCCGGCACCCGGATGACCGTGTAGTCGCTGATCCCGGAGTCGTCCAGCGCCCGGATCGCCCCGGCGACCAGAGCGTCCGTGACTTTCGGGTGCCATTGGGCCGCGACAACCGCGACGCGGGCGCCGTCGACGCGAGGGACCTCGATGGTTGGTGCTCCACTGCCCGACATCAGCCGGCTCCGTTCTCTTCCGTGAGTACGCCGCCCGGCAGGTGGTGACCCATCCGGTCGCGCTTCGTCCGCAGGTACCGCAGGTTGTGCTCGGTCGGATCGATGGAGATGCCGCGGCGCTCCACGACGTCGATGCCGTACCCCTGAACCCCCGCGAGCTTGTCGGGATTGTTGGTCAGCAGCCGCACGGACGTCACCCCGAGGTCGGCCAGGATCTGCGCCCCGGTGCCATAGTCACGAGCATCGGCCGGCAGCCCGAGATCCAGGTTCGCGTCGACCGTGTCGCGGCCCGCGTCCTGCAGCTCGTATGCCTGCAGCTTGTGCAGCAACCCGATCCCGCGCCCCTCATGACCGCGCAGGTAAACCACCACGCCGCCCTCGGCAGCGACCTGCCGCATCGCCTCGTCCAGCTGCGGCCCGCAGTCGCACCGCAACGAACCGAACACGTCTCCGGTCAAGCACTCCGAATGCAACCGCACCAACGTCGGCCCATCACCGATCGGGCCGCGTACCAACGCCAGCTGCTCCGAGCCGTCCACCGTGTTCCGGTAGCCGTGGGCAATGAAATCGCCGTACTGCGTCGGCAACGTGGTGGTCGCGACCCGCTGGATCTGCGACTCCGTACGACGCCGGTACCGGATCAGGTCGTCGATCGACACCAGCACCAGCCCGTGCTCGTCCGCGAACGCCCGCAGCTCGGCACCGCGCTTCATCGTCCCGTCGTCGTTCACCATCTCGGAGATCACCGCGGCCGGCGTCAATCCAGCCAGCCGCGCCAGGTCGATCGATGCCTCGGTGTGCCCGGGCCGCACGAGTACGCCGCCCTCCCGGCCGCGCAGCGGGAACACATGCCCCGGCTGCACCAGGTCGTACGACTCCGAGGCGGAATCGGTCAGCACCCGGATCGTCCGGGCCCGGTCGGCCGCCGAGATGCCGGTACTGATCCCGTCCCGCGCATCGACCGAGATCGTGTACGCCGTCCGCATCCGCTCGCGGTTGTGCGGCGTCATCAACGGGATCCCGAGCCGGTCGAGCTCGCTGCCCTCCATCGGCACGCACACCACACCCGAGCTGTACCGGATCAGGAACGCCAGCAGCTCCGGCGTCGCCTTGGACGCGGCGAAGATCAGGTCGCCCTCGTTCTCGCGGTCCTCGTCGTCGACCACGATCACCGGTCGCCCGGCGCGGATCTCGTCGATCGCATGCTCGATCGTGTCGAGTTTCAAGACGTTACCCATGTCAGCCCACCACCACTGGTTCCGGCGGAGCAACCCGCTCCTGGTTCTGGATCTTCCACCACGACGCGAATCCGATGATGCAGAACAGTCCGTACACGACGTACATCGACGCCGACGGATAGAACTTCGCCTGCACCAGCAGCGGTACGCCGACCACGTCGACCGCGACCCAGATCAGCCAGAACTCGACGAACCCGCGCGCCATCCCGTACGTCGCCAGGATCGACCCGGTCAGGATCCACGCGTCCCACTGCGGTCCCCACGAGCCGAGTGCCTTCAGCACGAAGTACGCGATCGCGTAGATCACGACGCCGATGCCGAGCAGTTCGAGTCGTTGCCTCGCCGTCGCCCACTTGGGCTGGACCGCCGAAGCGGAACCGCCGTGACGGGTCTGGTACCAGCGGTACCACCCGTACAGGCTGATCAGTGCGAAGAACACCTGCCGGCCGGCCTGGCCCCACAGGTCCTTGTCCTGCGGCGTGTCGAAGATCCCGCCGACGAAGACCGTGAACAGCAGCACGTTGCCGACGATGCCGACCGGCCACGCGGCGACCAGCCGGCGCATGCCGAACAGCGCACTGGCCAGACCGAACACGTTGCCGACGATCTCCCGAACCAGCACCGGCGAGCCGGCGATCGTCACCTGGGAGTGCAACAGCCAGTCGATCGGGTTCACTTGTTGCCTCCAGCAATTAGTCTCTCGACGTACTTCGCGATCACGTCGACCTCGAGGTTGACGGTGTCGCCCACTTTGTTCCGCCCGAGCACGGTCAGCTCCAGCGTGGTCGGGATCAGGCTGATCCCGAACGTCCCGGACGCGTCGTCGACATCGGTCACGGTCAGCGAGACCCCGTCGACCGCGATCGAGCCCTTCTCGGCGACGTACTTGAGGATCTCGGGCGTCGTCTCGACCCGGACGTCTTCCCAGTGCTCACCGGGGCTGCGCGAGGCGATCGTGCCGGTGCCGTCGACGTGCCCCTGCACGATGTGACCGCCTAGCCGCGCGTGTGCGGTGACGGCACGCTCCAGGTTGACCGACGAGCCCTTGTCGAGGCCGCCCAGGCTGGTGCGCTGCAGTGTCTCGCGCATCACGTCCGCGGTGAACACGCCGTCGCCATGCTCGACCACCGTCAGGCAGCAGCCGTTGACCGCGATCGAGTCGCCGTGACCGGCGTCCTCCGTCACCTTCGGCCCGCGGATCGTCAACCGAGCCGCGTCGCCGTCGAGCAGGTCCAGGGACTCGACCGTGCCGAGTTCTTCGATGATGCCGGTGAACATCTACTTTCCTCCCAGAGGGACCAGGGTCAGCCGGACGTCGTCACCGAGGCGGCTGACGTCCGCTAGCTTGAACCGCCGCAGGTGGTCGATCGATTCCGCGCCGAGGTCGCCGACCGCGGCGAACCCGGAGCCGAGCACGGCCGGGGCGACGTACGCGACGATCTGGTCGACCAGGCCGGCGCGCAGGAACGCGGCGGCCAGCGTCGGACCGCCTTCGAGCCAGAGGTGCCGGATCTGCCGGTCGTCCAGCTGCCGGAGCACCTCGGCGGGATCATGGGTCGGCAGCAGCAACGTCTCCGCGCGGTCGTTGCGGACCCGCGCGGCCGGTGGGACCTCCCGGTCTCCGACGACGACACGGAGCGGCTGCCGCGCCGCCGGTACGTCGTTCTCGTCGCGGACCGTCAGCTCAGGGTCGTCGTCCAGCACGGTCTGGGTGCCGACGGCAATCGCGTCGCACTCTGCGCGATGCCGATGTACGTCGGCGCGCGCGATCGGGCCGGTGATCCACTTGCTCGACCGGTCCGGCGCCGCGGAGCGACCGTCGAGCGTGGTCGCGAACTTCCAGGTGACGAACGGGCGACCGGCCCGGACACTGTGCAGCCAGACGTAGTTGACCGCCTCGGCCTCGTCCCGAAGGACGCCCTCGACGACCTCGATGTTCTTGCTGGTCAGCTTCTCGGCGCCGCCCGCCGCGGTGCGATTCGGGTCCGGTACGGCGTACACGACCCGCGCGACCCCGGCCTCGATCAGCGCATCCGCGCACGGGCCGGTCCGGCCGGTGTGGTTGCAGGGCTCCAGCGTGACGTACGCCGTACCGCCGCGGGCGCGCTCTCCGGCCATCCGGAGCGCTTCGACCTCGGCATGCGGGCCACCGGCAACGGCATGGAAGCCCTCGCCGACCGGATGGCCGTCCGGGCCGGTCACGACACAGCCGACCACCGGGTTCGGATGGGTGCTGCCGACACCTTTCGCGGCCAGTTCGACCGCACGCCGCATCCACGCGACATCAATCGGCGAAGCGTTACTCACTGCTCGGTCCCTCGTCGTCACGGACGCACTACCGGGGTCTCGTGACGACCGGCGACCACGCTCCGCCATCCGGGCTTCGCCGTACGCCACCTCGCGCACGCCCTGCCGACCGGACAACAGAGCACACCCGCCGACCGCGTGCGCCTCCCATCCGGACTTTCACCGTCGGTCCCGGAATTCCACCAGGTCAACCGATCGCCAAACCGCAGCGACCGGGTCGCGGACTGTCACCGCCGGCTCGGAATTACACCGACCCCGGAGCACGCGAGTGGGTTCACTCGTAGTTCAAGTATGCCTCTCCCCGCAAGCCACACCACGACCTGGGTCACATCGTGGTCCGTTCCTGCCCCTCCTGCCGGCTCGGCGCGATCCGCCGGGTGAAGGCCAGGCCGACGGCGGCCACGGCACACGCCACCGCGACGGCCAGGATGAGCGGCCGGTACCCGAATCCATCGGCCAGCCCCGCGCCGCCGAGCGGCCCGAGCGCCTTCGCGATCGTGGTCGGCGTACCCAGCATCCCGGCGATCGTGCCGAACCCGCTCGCGCCGTACCGGTCGAGCAGAATCGCCGGCGTCGCGATCGACGACACCCCGAACCCGAGCCCGAACAGCACCAGACACCCGATCGCTCCCCCGACGTGACGTCCGACGGCCGGCAGCAGGGCGATCGCGATCGCCTGGACGAACAAGATCAGCGAGGTGATCGTCGCCATCGGCAACCACCGCGCGGACACGCTCGTCACCAACCGGCCGGTCACCGACAACAGACCGAGCAGCCCCGCCAAACTCGCCGCCCGCGCCGGCGGATGCCCGAGACTGACCAGGTACAGCACCAGGTGGACCGAGACCGCCGCCAGCGCAGCACTGTGCACGACGAACGCACCAGCAAGCACCCAAAACCCAGGATCCCGAAGCACCCTGCTCGGCGACCCAACCTGCCTCACACCGAGGTCTGTGCTGCCGCCTGAGCTGCGGCCCACGCCGGGGCCTGCGCTCTGGTCCGCGCTGGGACGGGCGCCGCGGTCCACGCTGCGATCCGCGCTCTGGTCCGCGCTGGGACGGGCGCCGCGGTCCACGCTGCGATCCGCGCTCTGGTCCGCGCTGGGACCCACGCCGCGGCCCACGCTCTGGTCTGCGCTCTGGTCCGCGCTGGGACGCGCGTTGCGATCCGCGCTGGGGCCGGTGCTGCGGCCGGTGCTGGCGGCTGGGCTGTCGGCCGGGCGTGGGGGGCCGGGGTGTACGGCGAGGAGGTGGAGGGGGACTGTGATCGCGGCGAGGGTGCCGGCCAGGATCATCAACGCGGTACGCCAGCCGTGAGCGTGGGCGAGGTACCCGGTGAGCGGCAGGAAGATCGAACTGGCCAACCCACCGACGAGCGTGATCGTGAGGATGGAGTTGGTCCGCTTGGCTGGTTCCGCGACGGCGACCACGACCGCGAACGCCGGTGGATACAACACCATCGCGCAGGCGACACCGATCACGGCAAACACGGCGTACAACTGCACGACGTTCTGCACCTGCGACCACCCGAGCACAGCGACCGTGGCAAGCACCGAGCCGCTGGACATCAGTCCGCGCCCGCCGCGCACATCCAGCCGACGACCGATCGGGATCGACATCAGACCGCTCACCAGTACCGCGGTGGTCGACGCGCCGACCGTAGTGGTGGTGGAGATGGAGAGCTCGGCGCTCATCGGCCCCAGCAGGGCGCTGAACGCGTAGATCAGTACGCCGTACCCGACCGTCGTCGTGACCGCGAGCGCGCCGACCATCAGGCGCAGCCGGTCACCCTTCGCCCCAGTGACAAGTGTCGAACCCATCACCGTCATTATTTCACGCCGAACCCCACCCGCCCGGTGAATTTCCTCTCACCGAAACAGCAACCAGGCCGCACTCCCCAACAACGCAACCGCCCCCACAAAACAGACCCCCGCAACCACCCACAACCCCCGCCGGTGTTTGGGAGCCGCCGGAGCCGTAGCGTCGCCGCCGCGCTCAACCGGCACCGAGTCCTGCGGCCCGCCAGACGCGGCCACCGGCGCGACTCCACCGCCTCGCGCGGGCGCCGGCGCAGCCGCACCACCGTGCCCGGGCGCCGATGCACCCGCACCACCGTGCGCGGATGCAGACGTACCCGCACCTCCCCGCGCGGGTGCCAGCGCAGCCGTACCACCCTGCCCGGATGGCGGCCTAGCCGCACCCTGCCCGGGTGCACCACCGTGACCGAGTGCCGACGCAGCCACACCACCGTGCTCGGATGCCGACGCAGCCCCACCACCCTGCCCATGTGCCGGAGCAGCCTCAGCACCGTGCCTGGATGCCGACCTAGACGCACCACCCGGCCCAGCCGAACCTCCCCGCGCCGGCACAGCCGCACCGCCCTGCGCGGACGCAGACCTAGCCGCCGCGTCCTGCTCCGGTGCCGGAATAGCCGCACCGCCCTCCGCGTGTGCCGGCGCAGCCGCACCACCATGTCCGGAGGCTGGCACAGCCGCCGCACCCTGCCCGGGTGCAGACATGGTTGCGCCGTCCTGGGCCGGTGCTGGCGTGGCCGCACCGCCGTGCGCGACGACCGGTGTAGCCGCGTCGGCGCGGTTGGGTGGTTGTGGGTAGCGGTCGGTGGGGGGTGGGGTGGTGGGTGGTGCTGTGTGGTGGTGGGGTTGCGGGCCCGTGGGGGTCCAGGCCGGTGGGAGGGGTGGGAGTTGATCGAAGACCTCGGGGGCGTCGGGGTTCTGGGCCCACGGATCAGTTCCCGGCGGGGGTATGGCGCCGGTTGCGGCCAGGAGTCGGCCGGCGGAGGCGGCGGACTCGGGTCGGTCGGACGGATTCCTTGCCGTCAGATGGCGGACGAAGTCCCGCAGAGCTCCGTCGAGGTCGGGGAGCTTGCCGTCTGTGCCGGGTCGTTCGCCGGTGAGGAGTTCGACTGTGACGGCGCCGACGGCGTACAGGTCCTGGCGGGGGTCGGGGTCCGCGCCCGCCAGCTGTTCGGGGGCCTGGTATCCGGGCGTGCCGAGGACGGTGCTGTGGCGGGTCATGCGCGGTTCGTCGAGGAGGCCGGCGACGCCGAAGTCCGACAAACGCAGGTGCGGCCACCCCGTACCGGTGGCGTCAAGCAGAAGGTTGGCCGGCTTCACATCGCGATGTACGACGCGTGCCGCATGTACTGCGGACAACCCGTGCAACAGCTGATCCACCAGGACAGCGACGTACGACTCGGGCAGCGGACCGTGATCACCGAGCAGCGTCGCGACCGACCCGCCGCGCACCAGCTCCATCGCGAACACGACCTTGTCGTCATCCGCCGCCCATCCGTGCGGCGCCACCACATGCCGGTGCTCGATCCGCAACGACTGCTCCCGCACGAACCGCAGCAAGGTCGCCGCATCGTGCTGCCCCAGCACCTTCGCCGCCACGTACGCCGAGCGCCGCAGGTCCCACGCCCGCCAGACCGACCCCATCCCTCCGATCCCGACGAGGTCGATCAGCCGATACCGCCCAGCAAACGCCTCCACCACCCAGAACCTACCGCCCCGACCGCCCACCTCCGGCAGGACGCCGCACCACGCCGAACCGCGAAGGACGCGCAGCCCCGGATCATCGAGCGATCCGGGCCGCGGGCATTGGGTCAGCGATGCGGAGGTTGCTGAGGTGGCTGATGCCCGCCCTGGTTCGGGTACTGCGGCGTAGCCTGGTTCGGGTACTGGTGCTGACCGTGCTGCCACGTGCCAGCTGCCTGAGGGGTCGGCCTGGCGCGGAGACGGAGTACCACGAGGATCCCGATCAGGAGCAGCAGAACACCACCACCGCCGAGGCCGGCGACCAGCGCGAGCGGAGGTCCGTCGCTCGGAGTGGGGTCGCCCACCACCGGGCCGCCGGCTTCAGTCTTGTCGCCGCTGCCTGGGGTCTCCGACGACTGCGAAGGCGTCGCGGTCGGGGTCGGTGTGATCGAGTCGCCGGAGACCGGAGTGGCGCCGTCTACGTACTGCGGTTTGCCTGTGCCTGCGGTGCCTTCGAGGGCGACGGTCAGCGTCATCGGGATGGCGAAGGCCTTGTCGTCGTCCTTGCGGGTCACGGAGAGCGCGATGTAGTACTCACCGGGCATCGCAGTGCCCTTGTCCATGGTGTTCGCGCCGTCGCGGTTGAGGTAGCGGACCTCCTTGGTCGTATTCGCTTTGACGACCCCGTCCTTGGTCAGCACGCCGCGCCGCCCGACGTTGCCGGGCACCTGCTTCGCGAACGTGGCGATCACGTCCTCGCCGAGCGGTGAGATCAGCCCCATGTCGAGGTACCGGATCCCGTCGATCGCCTTCGCGGTCGCGGCTCCCAGCTTCGGCACCGTCGCCTGCGCCTGGATGCGCTGACCCCAATCGGCCTTGATCCGGTAGAGCTGCACTTCGCCTGGCATGAGGGTGGTCTTGAAGCTGCCCGGCGTGATGAGCGGAGCGTCGGCGAAGCTCGAGCCCGGAATGATCGCGCTCGGTGTGACACCCGGCATCGGAGTCCAGGTCGGGTCGTCGGCCTCGGGCGGCAGGTTCGTGGTGGAGTCGACCGGCGGCTCCTCGTCCACGCGTAACTCGTACGGAACGCCCTTCATCTCGCGGAAGGCGTCACCGGCCGAGACAGTCAGCACCAACTGGTCGTCGGTGCTGCAGCCCTTGGGGTAGTCGCCTGTCCAGCTCGAGGCGGCACCGGTGGCGATGCCCTGATCACCGTCGAACGCGAGCGGATAGCTCCAGCCGCAGTTCTCGCCGCCGATCGTCTTGAGGAAGACCTCGGCCTTGAGCACGAAGCTGCCGCCCGACGGCCGCCGGAAGCTGACGCCGGCGCGCAGGGTCGACTTCGCCATCGTCCGCTTGATCAGGTAGTACTTCGCGGTCTGGTCGTTGCCGAAGGTGTCCGAGTAGTGGCCCGGGGCAAGGGTCGGCGCGCCTTCCTGCTGCGGTCCACCCTGCACCGGCGTGCCGGAGATGCGGAACGGGCGGAAGGCCCGCGTGGACAAGCGGTCCAACCCCGCCTCGAGGTCGATGGTCGAGTCGGCGTCGTAGTAGTCGCCGCGACCCTCCCGAGCGACGCACTGCAGTTGGCTGCGTGCCTTGCCGCCGACGCGGAACCCGACGACGTCGATCTTCAGGTCGATGCCCTGCTTGGCGATGGACTGCGCGACCACACAGGGATCCGGCGCGCAGGTGGCCTCGCCGTCGGAGACCAGCACGATGGTGCGTTGGCCGACCGGACCGAGATCCTTGGCCGCCTGCTGGAGCGCGTAGCCGATCGGTGTCTCGCCGTACGGCTTGTACTTCGCGATCGCGGCCTGCAGTTGGGGCCGGTTGCTCGTGCCGATCGGGACCGTCAGCTGGGTGTCGGTGCAGGCACCGGGCTGGGTGCGTTTGAACACGGTCGCGCCGTACACCCGCAGGCCGACCTCGGCGGCCGACGGGAGCTTGCTGACCACCTGGGTCAGGGCGGTCCGGGCGGCGGTGATCTTCGTCTGCCCGTCGCCGGCCGGCTCCTTCATCGAGCCGGACGAGTCGAGCACCAGGACAAGCTTGCCGCCCGACGGCGCGGGATCGGCCAGCGCGGTCCCGGTGGTCAGCCCGGCCAGCACAGCCGTCAGTGTGATGGCGAGGAGCGCCCACACCGCAGGGCGGCGGCGTGGCTGGTGAGTCGTCATCGTTTCCTCCAGTGAGATTCGCTGCCGCAAACATTTGCAGTTTGCGATCGCGAATGTCAAGTCCGATCCGACTGGAAATTTGCGTTCGCTAGTGCGAAGATATTTGCAATCGCGACGCGATGGCCGACAGAAGGGTCAGACCGATGGACCAGACAGCGCACAACCTCCAGCAGCAGATCGAGCTGTACGGCGAGCCGCTCGGAGACACAGTACGGCGCATCCTGGGTCCACTCGGGCTGACGCAGGGCGGGCTCGCGCAGGTGATCGGCATGTCCGCCCCGATGTTGTCCCAGCTCGTCAGCGCCCAGCGGGTGAAGATCGGCAACCCGGCGGTGATGGCACGGCTGCGGGCGGCGACGGAGCTGGCCGACCTCGCGATCGCGAGCGAGATCTGGCCGGACGACATTCCGTCTTCGCTGGACCGGATCCGGGCGACCACCGGAGGGCTGACCACCTCGGGGGCGACCGGGCAGCTGAGCAGGGACGGCCGGCCTTCGAGTGGCTCGCCGGTCGGCGGCGCTGTGGCCTCGGGGCTACCCGACGGAGAGGTGCCGTCGGGGTTCGGCGCGCCCGGCCCGGCCCAGATGGCTCTTGCGGCCGGCATCCATACCCCTCTGCCTGCCGGCGTGGTGATGAGCGGGGACGACGGGCCCATGCCCCGGGCCGTCGTGCGGGCGATCCAGGATCTGCTCCGCGAGGTTGCGTCGGCCGACGAGATCCAGCGAGCTGCGATCGCCATCGAGACGGAGTCGCCCGCATTGGCCGAGTTACTGCTGGCGTACGGGACCGGCAGGACGGCGGATGCCCTTGCCCACTATGAGCAACATCACGGCTGAGCGACAGCACGGGCAGCGACCAGCCGCCCAGCAGCGCTTCCAGTTAACACGAGCTGAGTAGACATTCGGGTCCGTCTCATCCTTTGTCGGCGTGGAATTCCGCCACCGAGTCTGGTGTTGGGTTGCGTCGGCGGGGCGGATCGCCCTGCGTTCGTTGACGTTGTGAGGAGAGGCTTGTGCGCGCGTTCGGCGCTTTCCAGCGGGTTGTTGCGGTAGCGGGAGCGATCACTCTCGCGGTGTCGATGGTTGCCTGCGGCAGCGATCAGGACGACGCCGCGAGCGGACCCGACCTCGGGCTGATGAAGGCCGGCACGCTGCGGATCGGGACCCTTACCGACGCCCCGCCGAACGTGTATGTGAAGGACGGCAAGTTCACCGGGTTCGACAACGACCTGATCACCGCGGTGGCCGCCAAGCTGAATCTGAAGCCCGAGTTCGTCGGCACCGACTTCTCCGCGCTGCTCTCGCAGGTGAACGGCGGCCAGTTCGACCTCGGCAGTTCGTCGATCACGATCACCGAGGCCCGGAAGAAGACGGTTGCTTTCAGCAACGGCTACGACTTCGGCTACCTCGGGCTCAACACCACCAAGAACTCCGGTATCACCTCGTTCGACCAGCTCCAGGGCAAGCGGGTGGTCGTCGTCCAGGGCACCGTCCAGGACGACTACGCGACCGGCAAGAACCTCAACCCGGTCCGCGTGCCGAACTACAACGCCGCGCTCGGCCAGCTCAAGGCCGGTACGGCGGACGCGTGGGTCTCCCCTGCCGAGATCGGCGAGAAGATGGCCAAGGAGCAGGGCGGCGGCACGGTGATCCTGGCCGCCAAGGAGCTGAGTGACGCGCCGATGGCGTTCGCGGTGGCCAAGGACAACGCCAAGCTCCGCGACGCTGTGGACAAGGCGCTCGACGAGGTGATCGCCGACGGCACCTGGACCAAGCTGGTGGAGCAGTACTACCCGGGTCGCGCCGTACCGGCGAACTTCAAGCCCGGCTCCGGCAGCGTGAAGTTCACCGCACCCAAGGCCTGAGCATGGATGTCTGGTCCACCCTGAGTGACACCTTCCTCGACTGGGAGTCGATGAAGGCGGTCCTGCCCGAGATGCTGAAGGTAGGACTGGTCAACACCCTGATCCTGGCGGCAGCCTCGGTCATGCTGGGCACCGTGCTCGGCATGATCGTGGCGGTCCTCGCCCTGTCCGCCAAGCCGTGGCTGCGGTGGCCGGCGAAGATCTACACAGACATCTTCCGCGGCCTGCCCGCGATCCTGACGATCCTGCTGATCGGCCAAGGCCTGTCCCCGATCACCCGCCACTGGTGGGGCCCGAACCCGTACCCGCTGGGCATCCTCGCGCTCTCCCTGATCGCCGCCGCATACATCGGCGAGATCTTCCGCTCCGGCATCCAGAGCGTGGAGAAAGGTCAGCTCGAGGCCGCCCGCGCACTCGGGTTCAGCTACACCAGCGGGATGCGGCTGGTCGTCATCCCGCAAGGCGTACGCCGGGTGCTGCCGGCGCTCGTGAACCAGTTCATCGCGCTGGTGAAGGAGTCCAGCCTGGTGTACTTCCTCGGCCTGCTGGCGAGTCAGCGCGAGCTGTTCCGCATCGGCCAGGACGCCGCCGCGACCAACGGCAACCTCTCCCCGCTGCTGCTCGCGGGCATCTTCTACCTGATCATCACCGTGCCGCTGACCCACTTGGTGAACCACTTCGACAAGCGGCTACGTGAAGGGCGTCCGGCCGAGACCGAAGATGTGAAGCTGGAGGAGCTCGCGCATGCGAACCATTGAGGCCGCGAGCCTGGAGGTCGAGGGCGTCGAGCTCGCCTTCGGAACCAACAAGGTCCTGCGCGGCGTGAATCTCGCCGTACCGGCCGGACACACTGCCTGCGTGATCGGCCCGTCCGGCTCGGGCAAGTCGACGCTGCTGCGCGCGATCAACCGGCTGCTCGAGCCGGATGCCGGCGACGTGAAGCTCGGCGGCGAGTCGGTACTGCGCGGCGACCCGGACGTACTGCGGCGCCGGATCGGGATGGTGTTCCAGCACTTCAACCTGTTCCCGCACAGGACCGTGCTCGACAACATCACGCTCCCGCTCCGCAAGATCAAGAAGCTCGACACCGAGTCCGCGCAGGTCGCGGCCCGGGAGCAGCTCGAGCTGGTCGGCCTGGCAGCCAAGGCCGGTGCGCGGCCCGGGACCCTGTCCGGCGGCCAGCAGCAGCGGGTCGCGATCGCGCGGGCCCTCGCGATGAGGCCCGAGGTGATGCTCTTCGACGAGGCAACCTCCGCGCTCGATCCCGAGCTCGTCAAGGGCGTGCTCGCTCTGATGGCGGACCTTGCCCAGGCGGGGATGACGATGATCGTCGTCACGCACGAGATGGGGTTCGCGCGGGAGGTCGCGGACCAGGTCGCGTTCATGGATCAGGGCGTGGTGGTCGAGTCCGGCGTACCGGAGCAGGTGTTCACGGACGCGGATTCACCGAGACTGCGGCAGTTCCTGTCCCAGGTCCTCTGAAAATCGCCCCTGGCGTATTTCGTTGCCGAGGGCCACTATGGAGACGGGCCCGGGACCGGGTCGACCATGGCTGGGGGATGGTTATGGTGAGAGATCTTCGGTTGCCGATCTCGGCGGCGCTCATCGTCGGGCTGATCGCGATGCTCGGCCTGGCGGTGAGCGCCGAACCACCACCACCGATCGCGCCGGCGGCGCAGGTGCGGGCCACGACCCAGGCGGTGGCGAAGCCCAAGTGGGTCTATCTGAGCTTCGACGACGGCCCGAGCGCGGGCTACACCGCGCAGATCCTGAAGATCCTTCAGGCCTACCACGTGCGGGCGACGTTCTTCGAGGTCGGCCAGAACGTGAAGCGGTATCCGGCGTTGACCCGGCGCGTCGACCAACTCGGCCACAGCGTGCAGAACCACTCCTGGTCGCATGCGAACCTCACGAAGGTCAGCTGGCCGGCGTTCAAGTACCAGGTCCGGACCACCGACCGATACCTGCGGGCACAGACCGGCTACACCCCGCGCTGCCTGCGACCGCCGTACGGCGCGACGAACCGGGTGGTCGCCAAACGAGCAGCGATGCTTGGCAAGAAGCTCACGCTGTGGAGCGTGGACCCGGCCGACTGGAGCCGTCCGGGTACGTCGGTGATCGTGCGCCGCGTGCTCGCGAAGGTACGGAGCGGATCGATCGTCCTGATGCACGACGGCGGCGGCAATCGCAGCCAGACCGTCGCCGCGCTCCCCAAGATCCTGAAGGCGCTCAAGGCCAGGGGGTATCTGTTCTATCCGTTGTGGTGTCACTGATCGGCGTCCGGTATTCGTGACTTGTTGACGGGGCAGCGGCGTGGGCGCTGGCTTTCTGCCGCGGCATGCCCATGGTGGACGGGAGGAGTGAGCCACCCACCGCCCTGGGGGACGCATGGATGTCCGCTTGACCCGCGCCGGTAACCGGATGATCGGTCTGGCGATGATGATGCTGGTGAGCGCGGTGATCGGCTCGGTCGTGGTCGCGGCCGCCAAGTCCCCCGCGAAACCAGCCACGCCCGCACCACCCGCCGCGGCGCCGGCAGCCGCCACGCCGAGCAAGACCCCACTGCCGACCAAGTACGTCGTGCTGACCTTCGACGACGGTCCTGACGTCGAGTACACCCCGAAGGTGCTCGAGATCCTGGCCAAGTACGACGCGAAGGCGACGTTCTTCGAGGTCGGCCAGAGCGTCCAGAAGCATCCCGAGCTGACGAAGCGGATCCACGACGCCGGCCACAGCGTCGAGAACCACACCTGGACGCACGCCGACCTGCGCAAACTCGGCGCGACCGCCTTCCGGCAGCAGGTGATGTCGACGGACCAGGCGATCCGCGCACAGATCGGCAGTACGCCGGGCTGCCTGCGCCCGCCGTACGGCGGCGTGAGCGCGACGGTCCGTCAACGGGCGAAGGCGATGGGTAAGGACCTGGTCGTGTGGACCGTCGACTCGCGCGACTGGACCAAACCCGGTACGACGGCGATCGTCCAGCGCGTGCTGAAGAACGTGCACAGCGGCTCGGTGATCCTCATGCACGACGGTGGCGGCAACCGCAGTCAGACCGTCGCCGCGCTGCCGGCCATCCTCAAGTCGCTCAAGGCGCAGGGCTACGGCTTCCGCACCCTGACCTGCTAGGACGGGCCTGCCAGGGCAGGCTGCTAGGACAGCTCGCTCACCAGTGGTACGAGGTCGGCGATCGACTCGACGATGCGCGTCGGGCGGTAGGGGAACCGCTCGACCTCGTGCTCGCCGGTCGAGCCGGACAGCACCAGCACGCTCCGCAGACCCGCTTCGAGACCGCTGATGATGTCGGTGTCCATCCTGTCGCCGATCATGACGCTGGTCTCGGAGTGCGCCTCGATCCGATTCAGGGCGCTGCGCATCATCAGCGGATTCGGCTTGCCGACGAAGTACGGCGCGATACCCGTCGCCCGGGTGATCAGCGCGGCCACCGAACCGGTCGCCGGCAGCGGGCCCTCCTGCGACGGACCGGTCGGGTCGGGGTTGGTCGCGAGGAATCGCGCGCCGTCGGCGATCAGCCGGATCGCCTTGGTGATCGCCTCGAAGGAGTACGTGCGCGTCTCACCGAGGACGACGTAGTCAGGGTTGCGCTCGGTCAGCACGTATCCGATCTCGTGCAGCGCCGTCGTCAGGCCGGCCTCGCCGATCACGTACGCCGTGCCGCCCGGGCGCTGGTCGTCCAGGAACTGGGCGGTGGCGAGCGCGCTGGTCCAGATCGCCGCCTCCGGGATGTCGATGCCCGCGGCAAGGAGGCGGGCGCGGAGGTCGCGCGGCGTGAAGATCGAGTTGTTGGTGAGGACGAGGAACTTCCGGCCGGAGGTCTGCAGGGCGGCGATGAAGTCGCCGGCTCCGGGGATGGCGCGCTCCTCGTGCACCAGCACGCCGTCCATGTCCGTCAGCCAGCTCTCGACCGGTTTGTGCTCGCTCACCGGCTCATCGTAGTGGCCCGACCCGCGCGAACCTGGAAACTGTCGGTGGCGGCGGCAAGAATGCGGCCATGGAGCTGTCCGGGTACCGAGAGTTGTGGCGAGCACAGGGCGTGATGCCTCTGCTGGTTGCCTCGCTGCTCGCGCGGCTGCCCATGCTCGCGACGATGGTGCCCATCGCCTTCCTCGCCAAGGATGCGAGTGGTTCGTTCCGGTGGGCCGGTGTCGTGGCCGGTGCGTATTCGATCGGTACGGCGATCGCCGGGCCGGTGTGGTCGCGCGCGGCGGATCGGCGAGGTCCGCGAGGCGTGCTGCTGGTGACCGGGCTTGCCTGGAGTGTCGCGCTGCTTGCGATCGCGCTGCTGCCGAGCGGGCTGCACCGATTGCTGCCTGCTCTCGCGGTGATCGCCGGTGCGCTCGTGCCGCCGGTGATGCAGACGTTGCGGGCAGCGTGGCCGCGGGTGGTGCACGGTCCGGCGCTGCGGACGGCGTACTCGGTGGATGCGACGGCGCAGGAGTTGCTGTTCATGGTCGGGCCGATGCTCGGGGCAACTGCCGTCAGCGTGGCCAGCCCACGACTCGGCGTACTGCTGGCGGCGGCGATGTCGGCCGTCTTCATCTGGTGGTATGCGCTCCGACAACCCAAACCGCTCCCCCGCGATCACCATTCGGAGGTGCCGCTGACTGCGCGGCAGTTGCTCTGGCATCGGCATCGGTTGCCGTTGATCCTCGCCTTCGGGCTGTGGGTGACGTCGTTCAACGGGATCTCGCTGGGCATCGTCGCGTTCGCCGACGAGCACGGTCAGCGGTTGATCGCCGGGATCTTCGAGGCCGTCTGGGCGTTCGGCAGCCTGGTCGGCGGCGCGGTCGCGGGCGCGTTGCCGGGCCGGCGTACGTCGTACCTGTGGCGGCGGGCCGCGCTGGTCACCGTGGGGATGCTGTTGTGCGTGTTCGCGACCTGGTCGTCGGTGTCGCTGGGGATCGCGCTGGCGTTGTCGGGGCTGACGCTCGCGCCGGCGATCGGTGCGCTGTACGAGCGGCTGGGCGCGTTGACGCCGGATGTTGCCCGGACCGAGGTGTTCGGGTGGATGGGCAGCGCGGCGATGGGTGGTGCGGCGATCGGGGCTGCCGTTTCGGGTGCGGTGATCGAAGGGCTGGGTGTGCGGTATGTCTGGCTACTCGCCGCCGTGCTCGCTGGGGTGTCGATGGTGTTGCTGCTGCGGGTGCCGCCGGAGCAGCGTTCGGAGACCGAAGCAGGACCTCAGCCGGAGCGGCGCGGCGAGCCTGAGTCCGCGCCTGAGTCCGCGCCTGGGTCTGGGGTTGGGTCTGGGCCTGAGTTACCGGCCGGTGGCTTGCTCGGCGAGACCGCGTAGGTGCTCGACCATCGCGTTCGGGTCGTCGGCGGCGTAGACGGCCGAGCCGGCCACGAACACGTCGGCACCGGCTTCGGCGCACAGCTCGATGGTGTCGGCCGAGACCCCACCGTCGATCTCGATCCACAGGTCCAGGCCGTGCTTGTCGAGCAGTTGGCGGGTTCGGCGGATCTTCGGGACGCACACCTCGAGGAACTTCTGCCCGCCGAACCCGGGCTCGACGGTCATGATCAGGATCATGTCGAGCTCGGCCAGCAGGTCTTCGTACGGCTCGATCGGGGTCGCGGGCCTGAGCGCCATCGCGGCCCGCGCACCCTTGGCCCGGATCTCCCGCGCTGTCCGGATCGGCGCCCGGCAGGCCTCGATGTGGAAGGTGACGCTCGACGCGCCCGCCTCGACGTACCCGGGCGCCCAGCGGTCCGGGTCCTCGATCATCAGGTGACAGTCGAGCGGGGTGTCGCTCGCCTTCGCCAGCGACTCGACCACGGGCATCCCGAGGGTCAGATTCGGGACGAAGTGGTTGTCCATGACGTCGACGTGCAGCCAGTCCGCGTTCGACACCGAAGCAGCCTCATCCGCCAGCCGCGCAAAATCGGCAGCCAGGATGCTGGGCGCGATCTGAATCCCCATGGCGCCAATCTATCGAGCCTCGCCCCGACGGCCGCTAGGTGGGCCGTATGACCCACTGAACGGCCTGGTCCACGGACTCGACGGTCGCGAGGTCGGCGGGAAGTGGCGGGCGGCGGATCACGACCACCGGGAGACGAAGTTGACGTGCGGCCTCGAGCTTGGCCGAGGTCGCCGGCCCACCGCTGTCCTTGGTGACAAGGACGTCGATGCGGTGCTCGCGCAGAAGCACCAACTCGTCCGCGACCGCAAACGGACCGCGAGCGAGGATCAACCTGCACCACGCCGGCCGAGGCTCGGGTGCCTCAACACACCGAGCAAGCATCCAGAGCCCCCGCCCCGCCGAACCCAATTCCCCGGTAGTCGCGGAAGTGGGTGCGAAGGCGTTGAGGCCTTGGCGGCCGATTGTCAAGAAGGGGCGGGAGCCGAGGGTAGGTAGGAGGTCGGCGGCTGCGGATGGGGAGTCGGCCCAGTGCCAGTTGTCGTGAGGGCCAGGGGTCCAGCCGGGGCGGCGGAGGACGAGGAGGGGTACGGCGGTCTCGCGGGTTGCGGCGGCTGCATGGGCGGTCATGGTTGCGGCGAACGGGTGTGTGGCGTCGATGACCGCGTCGACAGGGTGGGCGCGGAGCCAGGCGGCGAGGCCGTCGGCGCCGCCGAACCCGCCCGTCCGCACCTCGCCGGCCGGCAGGCGCGCGTCAGCCGTGCGGCCGGCCAGCGACGAGACGACATCGATCCCCGCGGCGACGAGAAGCTCGGCCAGCGCCCGCGCCTCACCGGTGCCGCCGAGGAGGAGGATCCTCATCGCGACCGGTCGCGCGAGTAGACATGGCTCGACCCAGGTCTTCGAGTACGCCGACCCCCGGCGGGCCCGTCCGAGAGCACGTTCGTCGCGGTGAGCGGGACGCGGTTCATCTTCAGCGGGTCCGGTCCGGTGAGTAGAGGTGGCTGTCCCGGAAAGTTGTTGCTGTGAGCACCTTTCCGGTGATGATGACGGCGGTGCGGCGGATGCCGGCGGACTTTACCTGGGCGGCGATACCGGCGAGGGTGCCGCGGAGGATCAGTTCGTCGTCGCGGGAGGCTCGGGCGACGACAGCGACCGGGCAGTCGGGGCCGTAGTTCGGGATCAGTTCCTCGACGACGCGGTCGATCTGCTGGACGGCGAGATGCAGGACGAGGGTCGCCCGGCTTGCGCCGAGGGTCGCGAGGTCCTCGCCGGCGGGCATCGCGCTCGCGCTGCCGCCGATGCGGGTGAGGATGACGGTCTGGCCGACCTCGGGGACGGTCAGTTCGCGGCCGAGGGTTGCCGCGGCGGCTGCGTAGGCGGGCACTCCGGGCGTGACGTCGTACGGGATGTCGAGAGCATCGAGGCGACGCATCTGCTCGGCCATCGCGCTGAAGACGGAGGGGTCGCCGGAATGCAGGCGGGCGACGTCCTGGCCTGCGGTGGAGGCGGCGGAGAGTTCGGCGACGATCTCGTCGAGGTTCAGGTTGGCGGTGTCGATCTTGCGCGCGCCGGGCGGGCAATGGTCGAGGAGCTCTACCGGAACGAGCGCACCGGCGTACAAACAGACCGGCGAGGCCGCGATCAGGTCACGCCCACGCACGGTGATGAGATCGGCAGCACCTGGACCTGCGCCGATGAAGTGAACGGTCACTTCACTACGCTCCAGATGGTGACTGGCATGGCGGGGCGCCAGGCGGTCATGGTGCCGACGGGGGACGCTCGGTGTACTTCGAGTCGGACGAGGTCGCCGCCGTGGGCCTTGTACCACTGGGCGATGAGGGATTCGGTTTCCAGCGTGACGCCGTTCGTCACCAGTCGGCCGCCGGGTTTGAGGACGTCCCAGCAGGCGTCGAACATACCGGCGGCCGTCGCTCCCCCGCCGATGAAGATCGCGTCCGGCGACTCGAGACCGTCCAGCGCCGCTGGAGCAGAGCCTTGTACGACGGTCACCCAGGCGCCGAGCGTGGCGGCGTTGCGTTCCAGGCGCTTGGCTCGGTCGGGGTCGCGCTCGACGGCGATCGCCCGGCAGGACGCGTGATGGCGGGACCACTCGATCGCGATGCTGCCGGCGCCGCCGCCGACGTCCCACAACAACTGCCCAGGCACCGGGGCGAGTCGGGACAGAGTCACCGCGCGTACTTCGCGCTTGGTGAGCTGACCGTCGTTCTCGTAGGCGTCGTCGGGTAGGCCGGGCGCCGTGGACAAGGCGGGTCCCTGACAGGCGACGGCGATAACGTTGAGCGCATCGACGTCCTCCGACCAACTGGCGGCCCGTGCGGCACGGATGCGTTCAGAAGGTCCACCGAGCTGCTCCAGCACAGTGAACTCGCTGGAGCCGTAGCCACGGGCATCCAACAACGCAGCCACTTCGGCCGGCGTCTGGGCGCCGCGACTGAGGATGAGCAACTGTCGACCGGGCTGCACGTGTGGGTGCAACCGCTCGACCGGATTGGTCACCAGGCTCACCACCTGCACCTGATGCTGCGGCCAGCCGAGGCGGGCGCAGGCCAGTGAGACGCTCGACGGGTGTGGGATGACGTGCACGGCGTCCGCACCGAGTAGCCGCACCAGGGTCGTCCCGATGCCGTGGAAGGTGGGGTCGCCGCTGGCCAGTACGCAGATCCGTCGGCCGCGGTGTTCCCGCAACAGACCGGGGAGCGCCTCGGACAACGGAGACGGCCAGGCGACTCTCGACGCGTCCATGGCAGGGACCAAGGCGAGCTGCCTCGTGCTGCCCATCAGGACTTCGGATGACTCGACAGCGGCGCGCGCAGCCGGGGTCAGCCCCTCCCAGCCGTCAGCACCGATGCCCACCACCGTGACGGCGTCAGGCATTGCCCAGCACCTTCGTGATCGTGATCTCGATGACCACCCGCTGCGGGTTCACCCGCGGTTCCTTGTAGCGCTTGGCGTAGCGGCGCTCCGCGTCGTGGACGCGAGCGGGATCGTCGCTCACCACCGCACGCCCCTCGATCGTGCTCCAGTGGCGACCGTCCACCTGCGTGACCGCAACGGACGCCTCGCCCAGTCGCCGGATGGTACGCGCCTTGTACGACGTACCGGAGCAGATCACCCTCACCAACCCGGCGTCCACGTCCAGCGTCGCCCCGACCGGCGTGGCATGCACGGTCCCGTCCGCCCGGACGGTACTCAGCACGCACAGATGCCGCTCGGTCCAGAACTCGACCATCCGCTCACTCAACACCCAGCGATCGTAGACAAGACGGCCCGCCCGGTGAGGTGCCGGGCGGGCCGTGGTGCGCTGGACCCCTCAGACCAGCGCAGTCCGGATCAGCCGAGGTCAGCCGATGTCTCGGCGGCGGAAGGTGGCGAAGCCGGCCACGGTCAGCGCAGCGGCGATCGCGGTCAGCCAGAGGACCGGGCTGACGGAGAAGTCGCCGCCGGGCAGGCGCGGGGTGTGGCCGTACGGGCTGAGGTTGATCATCCATTGCGGCAGGTTGAAGATCTCGCCGAACTGGCCGATCAGCAGGAACACGCCGTACAAGGCCCAGCCACCGGTCACCAGCTTCGGGGCAAAGCCGAACAGGATGACCACCAGCGCCGTCACCAGCCAGATGGCCGGCAGCTGTACGGCGGACGCCGCGAGCATGCGTGGTACCTGGCGGCCCATGTTGCCCAGCGATGCACCACTCGAGATCCCGGAGCCGAGGCCGGCGACCAGGATCAGCGCGCCGGTACCAAGCAGCGCCATCAGCACGTGGCTGGCCAGCCAGCGCGACCTGGTCACGCCGGTCGCCAGCAGTGGCTCAGCGCGCAGCGCGGTCTCCTCCGAGCGGAGCCGGAGCGCCGCCTGGATGCCGAACGCCGACGCGAGCAGGCCCATGACGCCCATCTCCGTCGCCAGGAACGCATCGGTGATGCCCTCCACGCCGCCGAGCTTCTGCACCATCTCCTTGGCGCTGTCGCTGGTGACGAACCCATCGACGTTGCTGGCGATGTTGCCGACCAGCAGTCCGAGCAGCAGGAAAGCGAAGCCCCACGCGTAGAACGAGCCTCTGTGCAACCGCCAGGCGAGCGCGACCGGCGACCGCAGCGATGCGGCTGCCCGCGGCGGACCGGGACGTGGAGGAACCAGTCCGGCACCGAGATCGCGCCGCCGGATCAGCGCGGTCCCAGCAGCGATCAGTACGGCCAGGAACACCAGAGGAATCAGCAGTACGACGAACCGGTCGCCCGCGTACGCCCGGACCTGTTGCGACCACCCGATCGGCGACAACCACGACACCCATTGGGTACTACCGTCAGCCGACGAGTCACCGATCGCTCGCAGTACATAGGACACGCCGAGAACAACAGCGGTCAGCCCGTTGGCGGCGCGGCCGCTCTCGGTCACCTGTGCGGTCACAGCGGCCACCCCGGCGAATGCCAGTCCGGTCGCGGCCCACATGAGTCCGAAGGCGAACGAACCCTTCGTGTCCAGCCCACTCCCCATCAGCGCGAGCGCAGTCACCAGTCCGAGCACGATCACGGTCCCGGCGGACACGATCAACGCCGCGGTCAATGCGGCGTACCGGCCGAGCACACCGGCGCTGAGCATCTCGAGGCGACCGTTCTCCTCCTCGGTCCGGGTGTGGCGTACGACGAGCATGCCGGCCAGCAGTCCGACCAGGAGCGCACCGAATGCGGTGAGCTTGAACAGCGAGACCTCCCCGAGCGAGGACTCGTCGAAGATCCGGCCGTAGAGCGAGACGAGCGCCGGCGACGCGTTCGACGTACGCGCAGCCTCGACCAGGGCGTTCTGGTCGGAGTACAGGTCGATCGACGCCTTGGCCGAGCCGGCCGCCGAGATGACGAAGACGACGATCCAGATCGGGATCAGGAGCCGGTCCCGGCGCAGCGCGAGCCGCACCAGCGTCCCGGTGCCGACGAAGTCGTTCATCGCACAGCCGCCTCGGGCTCAGCCGGTGCGTCGTCCTCGTAGTGGCGCAGGAACAACTCCTCCAGCGTCGGCGGCTGCGCGACCAGGCTCTTGATCCCGCTCGCGGACAGTTGCCGCATCACCGCGTCGAGCTGGGCGGTGTCCACCTCGCAGCGAACCCGGTTGCCCTCGACATCGAGATCGTGAACGCCGGGCAGCTGCGCGAGACCGTTCGGCGATGCGGCCAGCTCGGCGTGGATCGACGTACGGGTGAGATGCCGCAGCTCGGACAGCGTGCCGGTCTCGACCACCTGGCCGCGGCGGATGATGCTGACCCGGTCACACAGCGCCTCGACCTCGGACAGGATGTGGCTCGACAGCAGCACGGTGCGGTCGTGCTGGCGCTCGTCCTCGATGCACTGCCGGAACACCTCCTCCATCAGCGGGTCCAGGCCGGAGGTCGGCTCGTCCAGGATCAGCAGCTCGACGTCCGACGCGAGCGCCGCGACCAGCGCGACCTTCTGCCGGTTGCCCTTGGAGTACGTCCGGCCCTTCTTGGTCGGGTCGAGGTCGAACCGGCGCAGCAGCTCGTCGCGCTTCTTCTCGTCCACCCCGCCGCGGAGCCGGCCGAGCAGGTCGATCACCTCGCCACCGGTCAGGTTCGGCCAGAGATTGACGTCGCCGGGGACATAGGCGAGCCGCCGGTGCAGCTTGGCGGCGTCGTGCCAGGGGTCGCCACCGAGCAGGGAGACATCGCCGGCGTCACCCCGCAACAGGCCGAGCAGGACGCGGATGGTGGTGGACTTCCCCGCGCCGTTCGGGCCGAGGAATCCGTGCACCTCACCGGTCTTGACCTCGAGGTCGAGGCCGTCGAGGGCGTGCGTACTTCCGTACGACTTGTGCAGTCCAGAGACCACGATGGCTGATGTCATGTTTCATAAGATACACTTCATTCAGAAGATTGTGAATCTTGCTAACAGCTTCCTGACAGGTCAGAGGGGATGATGGGGCGGTGAGTGCACATCGAGACGACGACGCCGTCAAGCGGTACACCGAGCAGTTCGGCAACCTGCTCGCCGAGACAGGCTGGCCGCGGATGGCGGCCCGGGTCTTCGCCGCCATCCTGTCCAGCGTGTCGGGCCGGATGACTGCCGCCGAGCTGTCCGACCAACTGCAGGCCAGTCCCGCCGCGGTCTCCGGCGCGGTCAACTATCTGCTGCAACTTCGCCTTGCTACCCGGGAGCGTGAGCCGGGCAGCCGGCGCGATGTGTACGTCGTGCAGGACGACGCGTGGTACGAGACGATGATGAGCGAGGACGCCTCGCTGGTGCGCTGGTCGGAGTCGCTCCGCAAGGTTCTCGACGCCTCCGGCGAAGGCACCGACGCCCACCGCCGGATCCGCATCTCCCTGGGCTTCATCGACTTCATCGGCGCCGAGGTCAAAGGCCTCAGCGAACGCTGGATCAAGCGCAAAGCCGAACTGGACGCCGAGATCGACGCCGAGTACGACGGCTCCCACTCCAGCCCCCGGCGGTTGCGCTAACGCCGACAGGGTGTGCTGAGCCCTGAAGGGGCAACCTGAGACCTGCTACTTCAGGTGTCAGGTTGCGTTTCGAGGTCCCACGTAGCCACGCGGGTTGTCCACAGGTCCGGGGATTGCGGGTACGGCGGGGGTGGTGGGAGCGGCATGTTGTGGATGTGAATCGGAGATTGGAAGTGGTGGCGGCGGGGCAAGGCGGGTGGTTCTCGCGGGCAGATGCGATCGGGGCGGGATACAGCCCAGGTGAGTTGCGGCTCCGGGTGCGTCAGGGACACTGGCTGCGGCTCTCGCGGAATGCGTACGTCGACCCGAGCGGCTGGCCGGCGAACGAAGCACCCTGGCATCGGGCGCGACGCCTGCACGTCCTGACGACGAGGGCCGTGATCGCCGGAATGGGACCAGATGCAGTCGTCAGTCACCAGTCGGCCGCCGTACTGCACGGCCTACCGACCTGGGGCCTGGATCTGAGCCGGATCCACGTTACCCGACCTGCCGGACGGACGCGCTCGGACGACCGGGTGCTGGTTCACCGGTCGCCCGTCGACGCGGAGGAGATCATCGAGGTCGACGGCCTTCCGACCAGCTCCGCGGCTCGGGCGATCGTCGAGACAGCCTGCGTGTCGTCGTACGAAGTCGGTGTGGTGCTGGCCGATGCCGCTCTGCACGAACAGCTGGTCAGGCCGATGGAACTGATCGCGGCCACCGAACGGCACAAGCATTGGCCGGGTGTCCCCCGGGCCCGGACGGCCGCACTGTTCGCCGACGGGCTGAGCGAGTCGGTCGGCGAGTCGCGACTTCGGGTGCTGATGGCGAACGCTGGGCTTCTCGCGCCGAGACTTCAGGTAGAGATCCGCGATCAGGACGGCCGGCTGATCGGCCGGGTCGACTTCGTGGTGGACGACGACCTCATCATCGAGTTCGACGGAGCGCAGAAGTACGGCGACGACGGCCGGACCGTGATTGCCGAGAAGTGGCGGGAGGACCGTCGACCACCCCCACACCACGGCGAGCAGGATGCAGCAACCTCGGACCTGATGCTGCAGCCTGAGACCTGACATAGCGGGTCTCAGGTTGCACCTACCAGTCTCAGCTCACCACGGGACTAGGGGTCGTAGGTCGTGAAGATCGTGCAGTAGATGGGCGGGGACTCCAGGCCGGGGTAGTACAGCCGGCCGGCCTCGTCGGTGAGCTTGAAGTAGGCGGTGGAGCCGCCGACCTGGGAGGGAGCCTGCAGCGTCATGCGGACGACGACCACCTCGCCCGGTCCGGCGTCGGGCACCCGTTCGCGCGCGGGCGAGCGCAGCCAACCCGGCGTACCTGGCGTGCCCTGGCGGGTCAGCCAGCGGTCGCGCCACGGACGCTCCCCGCTGTTGCGGATCTCCCAGGTCTTCTCGAACGGCTCGTCGCGGCATACCCGCGTGCCATCGGGCATGGTCTCCCCGACCAGCTCGGCACGGTCCTCCGGGTGGTGGTCGATCGGGACCGAGCCGCCGAGCAGGATCGGCTGTACGTGCCGGCGCAGGTCTCGCTGGGAGATGTCCCGGCCGACGCGTACGGCGGCATCCAGCTCCATCAGCTGGTTGACGAGCGACTGGCCGGCGCCGAACGAGGCGTCGTACCACTCGGTGAGCTCGCGGCTGGGTTTGGTGTGGCCGCGCTCGACCCGGGACAGGTGCCCTTTGTCCCAGCCGGACTCCGCGGCGGCCCGGCTCAGCGGTACGCCGGAAGCCTCCCGGAGCTCACGCATCCGCGACCCGATCACCAGACGAAGCTGCGCAGGCCTCACACCGCACTCCGATCGTTGCGTACCGCGACTACACGGTAACCCTCCGAATCTCAACTGGTCCAGGAAAACAACCCTCAACTGGCCCATGGGCCGCGGCCATCCGGCCCCTACCGTCGAAGCATGGGAATCATCGGACCGGCGAAGACCAACACCTTCGACACTCTGCTCACCCAGACGCCCGCGATCGCCCCCGGCTCGCACGCGATGGTCGCCACCGTCACCGTCCCGCCCGGCGATCCCGGATCGGGACCGCACCGGCACTCCGGGCCGGTGTTCGGGTACGTGCTCGAGGGCGAGATCCTGTTCGAGCTCGAGGGCGAGGCGCCGTACCCGATCAAGGCCGGCGAGGCGTTTTGGGAGCCCGGCGGCGACGTCGTCCACTACCAGGCCGCCAATCTGCGCACCGACATCGCCAGCAAGTTCGTCGTCTTCATGATCTGTGCGCCCGGCGTGCCGATGATGACCTACCTCGACGCCGAGGAGGTCGAGGCGCGCGCCCAGCTACGGCGGTGAGCAGGCCGTTGCCTACTGCGACAACGCCGGGCCGTCCTGATTCGCTGTAAATCAGTGTCACTTCGCCACTGCCCCAGCGAAAAGGACAAACATCATGCGTACCGCCCTCTTGCGCATCACCGCCCGCGTCGCCCTCACCACCCTGATCGCCGGCACCGCCGCCCTCGGCACCGGCACCCTGACCGCCAGCGCCGCCACCGGAACCGTGGTCACCGACAGCGGCCAAGGAGTCGCCATCCGGTCCGGCAACGCGACCGGCTTCGGCTCGGTCGGCACCCAGCCGAACGGACCGGTCGAGATCGACTGCCAGATCTACGGCGAGCCCGTCACCGGCAAGTACGGCCGCAGCCTGGTCTGGGACCACATCCCCGGCAAGGGCTACATCACCGACTCCTACGTCAACACCGGCAGCAGCGGCCTGATCGCCCCGCTGTGCACCAGCAACCCGCGCGCCGACAATGCGATCGCCTGGTACGCCGCCCGCAGCGGCTCGACCGCCTACCAGGGGTACTGCGAGATGGCCGCGGAGAACTCGTACGGCAAAACCGCGATCTGGGCCTCCGCCAAGGCCGACTGGAACGACGCCGTGGCCCGCGGGGTCGCGCATCGCGGCGATCTGAACCCGCCGAAGGGCGCCCTGGTGTTCTGGGACCTGGCCGCGCCGTACGGCCACGTCGGAGTCGCCAAGGGAGACGGCACCTTCTGGGCCACCAGCGTCAGCGGCGCCATCGGAACCCGCGCGCTGCCCTACTTCAACAGCTACCTCGGTTGGGCCTGGCCCAACTTCTGATCGCGAGCACCCGGACGCGCGCTCCGCCCCTCACGTGTCCGGGTGCTCGACCCTTCAGCGGCGGGACTCCGGAATCATCCGCCACAGCAGAGCACCCGACACCAACCCCTCCGCGAAGCCGAGCACGCCGCCGATGCCCACACAGGTCCAGATCGCCAGACCGGGATGCCCGGCAGCGATCAGCGGAACCGCGCAGGCGAACACCGCCGCCCCGATCAGCCCTGCCAGCAAGGGCATGGTGAACTCGTCGATGAACAGATCCATCGACGTCACCACGAGCCGGAACAGGATGAACGGCCCGAACGCCATCACCAGGGACTGCACCCCGGACGCGCCCTTGGAGACCATCGCGACCTGGATAGCGATGCACTCCGCTGCCTGCACCACGGCCGCCATCGTCGCGGCGCCGCGGGGCGACGCGGCGGATATCCAGTTGATTCCGCTGGAGATCGCATAGCCCCCGACTCCCGCCACCAGTACCGCGAGAGGGATCAGCTTCCAGTTCGCGGCGATGAGCGGATCGGCCAGTACGACGATCGTCATCCCCACCATCACAGCGATCCACGGGACGGTCGACCTTGGCTCCATGCCGAGAGTTATAGCGAGCGCTCAGGGGTGCCGACCTGCTATGTCCGGATGATGTCATCGATCCTGCCCAGCCAGTCCGACACCAGGGCGCGGTACGTCGCCAGTCCGGGCCCGGGCAGCAGGTGATCCTCCTGATCCAGTACGGCGAAGGTCGCGCGCGGATAGTCGTCCAGAATCGCCCACGCGTCGGCGTACCCGGCTGTGGTGTCCTGGCGACCGGTCACGATCAGCGTCGGGCGCTCGAAGCGGGTGGCGGGGTCTTCACGTAGTGAATAGGTCGAGACATCGCTCTGGATCCGGGCGAGGAACGCCAGATCGGCGGCAGCCTCAGCCGCGTCGTAGTACTGATGCTGACGTTGCCGATCAGGTGACGGGACGAGGTGCTCGCCGGTCGGCAGCGTGCGCTTGGCGCGGTCGACGACGATGCCTGGGGCCCGCAGCAACAATCCGAGGACGCGGGACGGGTCGCGTTTGACGATGCCCCGGGCGTGCAGGCCGCCGGCCGACGTACCGGCGAGGGCGAACGGCTCGTCACCGGCGAGGTCGTCGATCAGGGAAGCGATCGACGCGACCATGCCGTCCTGGTCGGTGATCGACGGGACGGCCGGCGACTGACCGGTGCCCGGCGGGTCGACGTAGATCCGTCGCCAACCCGACCGCTCGGCGAAGACCGGCTCGTGGACGTCGCGGCCTTCACCGCCGTCACCACCCCAGCTGGGCAGGAAGAAGATCGGACGTCCCGCGCCGAAAGACTCGTAGTACACGCTCCGACCCTAGCCAGCCGGTCAGCGGCTCATCGAGGCTTTCTCTTGGCAGCAGAATCCGGTGGGCGCTCGCCCGACCCGCGCTCGATCAGCCCGCACGGCAGCACGATCCGCTGCGGCGGACGGGTGTCCGCGCCCGACGCGCGATCGAGCAGCAGTCGCGCCGCGCTGCGACCGAGCTCGGCGATGTCGGAGGCAACGACCGTGACCGGGGTCGGCAGCATGTCGGCCAGCCGGAAGTCGTCGAACCCGACCACCGCGGGCTCCCGGCCGAGCTCACCCAGAGCCCGCAGTACACCTTCGGTGAGGAAGTTCGTCGAGGCGAAGATCGCGGTCGGCGGATCCGGCCGCAGCATCACCTCGTGCGTCGCCTTCTCCGCGGCCTCGGCGTTGCCCTCGGGCAGCTGGATCACCAGCGACTCGTCGACGTCGATCCCGGCGGCCCGGTGCGCGCGACGGAACCCACGCAGCCGGCGTCCGATCGTGTAGTACGACGGGGCGAGCAGGATCGCGATCCGCTCGTGCCCCTGCGCCAGCAGGTGCTCCGCGGCCAGCCGCCCGCCGCCCTCGTTGTCGACCATCACGATGTCCGCGTCGATACCCGTCGCCGGACGGTCGACGAACACCACCGGCACGCCCGCGCCTTGCAGGAAGGCGTGATCGCCCTGGTCCGGCACGATCATCAGCCCGGCCACCTGCCGGCTGACGAGCTCCTGGATGGCACGCTTCTCGCCCTCCGGATCCTCGTCGACACTTCCGAGGACGACGGCGAAGCCGGACTGCCCCGCGACCTCGAGCGACGACTTCGCGATCGTCGCGTAGAACGGGTTGGTCAGGTCGCCCAGCACCAGCGCCAGACTGGTCGACTTCTTCCCCGGCCGGAGCGCCCGGGCGACCTCGTTGCGCTGGAACCCGAGCTCGTCGATCGCGGCCCGGACCCGCTGCGCGGTCTCGTCCCGGACACCGTGCCCGCCGTTCACCACGCGCGACACCGTGCCGAGCCCGACACCGGCCCGTCGGGCGACGTCGATCATCGTCGGCCGGGGTACTTCCGGCTTGGTTGGAAACGTTTCGGGCACGGGGTTGACTTCCTTTTCGCGACACGGCATCGTCACCCAACAGTAAAACGTTGGAAACGTTACCGTCCAGGAGGTCGGGTGAGTAGTTCGTCTCCGGTGAAAACGCGGCGGTCGGCCAGGGGTGGCATGAGCCGGAACGCAGGGTCCGACGTGAAGGCGGCGTACCTGTTCATCGCGCCGGCGATGATCGGGTTCTTCGTCTTCGTGGGGTACCCACTGGTCCGGTCGTTCTACCTCGCGCTGACGAAGTACAACGGGCTGACCGATCCGGTCTTCGTTGGTCTGGGCAACTTCCGGCGGTTGTTCACGACCGACCCGGCGTTCTGGCCGGCGCTGCGGGCGACCGGTTATCTGGTGCTGCTGTACGTCCCGTTGTCGTTGGTCCTCGGGCTGGCGCTGGCGATGTTCTGCAACCAGCGGTTCGCCGGGGTGCGGGTGGTCCGGACGCTCGCATACCTGCCGGTGGTGCTGCCCGCGGTCGCGACGATCACGCTCTGGAAGTTCATGCTCGACCCGCAGGTCGGGCTGCTGAACACAGTGCTGGACCGGATCGGGCTGCCGACCAGCCTCTGGCTGCAGAGCCCGAAGATGTCGATGCCATCGGTCGTGCTGGTGATGCTGTGGGGCGTCGGCGGGACGATGATCATCTTCCTGGCCGCGCTCCAGTCGGTGCCGACCGAGCTGTACGAAGCGGCCCGGGTCGACGGGGCCGGACCGTGGTCGGTGTTCTTCCGGATCACGATGCCGATGATCAGCCCGATCATCCTGCTCCAGGTGATCCTGCAGACCACCGCGGCGCTGCAGACGTTCAACCAGCCGAAGATCCTGACCGGCGGCGGGCCAGGATTCAGCACCAACGTGCTGATGCTCTCCATCTACAACAACGGCTTCCCCACCCTGGGCCGGATCCCGCAACTCGGGTACGCATCCGCACAGGTGTGGGTGCTGTTCATCATCATCATCGCCGTGATCGCCCTGACCGCGAAGTTCTCCTCACTCTGGACGTACAGTGACAGCACTTCCGACTGAAGCCGCCGTGCCCGACGCGACCCAGGCCGCGAGCGCGACCAAGAAGAAACCCCGCGTGCTCGGTACGACGTCGTGGTACGTCGTCGCGCTCTTCATCTGCGCGGTGATGGTGGTGCCGCTGCTGTGGATGATCACCATCGGCCTGAAGAGCCGGACCGCCGTGTTCGACATCCCGCCGAGGCTGCTGCCGCACGAGTTCCACTGGAGCAACTTCGTCAAGGGACCGCAGGCGATCCACTTCCCGCGGCTGTTCCTGAACTCGATGATCATCACCTCGCTCAGCGTGCTCGGCGGCGTGATGACCGCGATGATGGCCGGCTACGCGCTGGCCCGGTTGCGGTTCCCCGGGCGGAAGCTGTGGTTCTACCTGTTCGTCGGCAGCATGCTGCTGCCGGGTGTGGTCGGGCTGATCCCGTTGTTCCAGCTGTACAAGAGCATCGGCTGGTACGACACCTGGCTGCCGCTGATCGTGCCGGCGTTCCTCGGCGGGAATCCGCTGTTCATCTTCCTGGCTCGGCAGTACTTCCTCGCGATCCCCTATTCCATCGATGAAGCGGCCAAGATCGACGGCGCCGGGCACCTGCGGATCTTCGTCAGCGTGATGCTGCCGCTGACCCGGCCGGCCTGGCTGACGATGGCGATCCTCGCGTTCCAGGCGTCGTGGAACGACTTCCTCAATCCGCTGGTGTACCTGTACTCGTCCGGCAAGTGGCCGTTGTCGGTGGGGATGGCGTCCTTCATCTCCCCGTTCGCCGGGAAGACGCCGGACTGGAGCTTCTACATGGCCACCAACCTGCTGTACATGCTGCCGCCGCTGATCATCTTCTTCGCCGCGCAGCGCTATTTCATCCAGGGCCTCGGCGCTCTCGGCAGCACGAACCAGAAATAAGGAGAATCCTTGTGAAGAGGACATTGGGCGTCACCGCGCTGGCCTGTGCCGGGTTGCTGGCGGCAACGGCCTGCAGCGGGTCGGACTCGGGCGGCGGATCGAGCAGCGGCCCGGTCACCGTCACCGTGATGACGTGGGAGTCGGCCGAGACCAACGCCGCGATCAAGAAGGCGCTCGCGGACTTCAAGGACGACAACATCACCGTCCAGCTGCTCGACACCCCGGCCGGCAACTTCGGCGACAAGCTCGCCTCGTTGACCCAGGCGAAGAAACTGCCGGACCTGTTCTGGTGCGGTAACGACACCGAGCAGCAGTACACCTCGCAGGGCCTGCTGGTCGACTGGGCCGACAAGGTCAAGAACGGCGACGGCGACTTCAAGTCGGACAACTTCGTGTCGTCCGCGATGGACAACTGGAAGACGGCGGACGGTCAGATGGGCGGCCTGCCGTCGCTGATGAACACGTACGGCGTCTGGTACAACGCCGACGCGTTCACCGCGGCCGGTCTGGCGTTGCCGAAGGCCGGCTGGACGTGGGACGAGATGTACGCCGACGCCGCGAAGCTGGCCAACAAGAACGGCGCGAAGTACGGCTTGGTCGCCGACCAGCTGACCTCCGCCGACGGGCCGTTCACGATGAGCATGTACTCCGTGTCGGCCGGCGGCGCGCCGTTCACCGACAACGTGAACCACCCGACCAAGGCCGAGGCCGACGACAAGTACACGGAAGGCGTCGAGAAGCTGGTCGCCGCGATCAAGAACGGGTCGGTCGCGCCGCCCGGGTACGACGCGGCCAACGTGCAGTCGTTGTTCTCGGCGGGCAAGGTGCCGATGACGTTCGGCGGGCAGTGGCTGGCGGCCGGCTTCCAGACCGACAAGCCGAAGGTCAAGTACGGGTTCGCGCCGTTCCCGCAGGCGCAGACGGCGACCACCTTGTACGACTCGGTCGGCATCTGCACGCCGCAGTACACGAAGGACCAGGACGCGACGTACAAGGTGCTCGAGTACATCAACACCAAGGTGTGGGACGCCGTCCTCCCGGCCTCCCCGGTGGCGCCGCCGGCGTACAAGCCGGCCCAGACGAGCTACTTCGACGCACTCACCAAGGCCCAGCAGCCCACCGTCGCCGACACGGTCAAGGCCGACCTCGGTGCAGAGAAGACGGTCGGCGTCCGCTTCACCACCCAGTGGGCCCAGCAGGTCGGCGACCTGACGACCGCCAACTACCAGCCCATCCTGAGCGGTAAGAAGCCGATCACCGACCTGCCGGCGTACATCGACAAGATCAACGGATTGATCAAGCAGGGCGGCTAGAAGGCCAAAGAAGTAAGTAGAGGAAAAGAGAAGAGATACTTGGAGTGACGGCAAACCCCCGGCGAACCGACCGGGGGTTTGCCACGCTAGAAGACTATTGAAGGAAAGAACAAAGGAAGAACAGAGATTTAGAGAAGTGGCTGGCTCCGGTGATCGGTCGCCGTGAGGAGGTCGGTCGGAGCTTCCTGGTTCTCGAGAGCTGACACCCTCGGGCTGCCTGCAGCTCCGCAGCCTGCCCAGGCGCCTACGTGGCGCTGGCAAACCCCCGACCGACCACCGCCCGCGACCACGTCCCTTTTGTTCTTTTGCTCTTTGAGGGTTATGCAGAAGGCGTGGGTGACGGTCAGTCGACCGCGGCGCGGACCTACGCCCTGGATGGACGACCGGACCTGGGGAGGATTATGTGCCGAATCCGGTAGAAGATCCTCCCCAACCCCGCTTCGACCTGCCGAGGCGGACCGCCACCACTCAGCAACCCACGCCACCGGCACCGAAGAGAGGTGCCGCACGCCTGGAGCCACCGGGCTACCTTCGGTTACTGAGTGGCTCACGTCCGGACCGCACCGAATAGCCTTCTTTCTTCTATCGCTTCCTTATCCCCAGCGCCGACCGACGCCGCGGACCGCCTGCAGTCGATCCTGCGGTCGGTCACGGGAGCCAGCCACCTCTCTAAATCTCCGTTCTTTCCTTGCTCTTTCCTTCAAGTAACCCTCTTCTATGGCTATTTCGTCACACTGCTTGCCAGAGTGACAAGGCGAAGCGGGCTTCACTGTCGGTCCACCACGCGGCCGGCGTGAAGCCCGCTTTGTCCAGTTCGGCCTCGACGCCCGCGCGGAGGAACTTGGCGGAGATCTCGGTGCTGAGCTCCTCCCCCTCGTCGAACGTGACCTCCAGATGGATCTCCGGGATCAGCACCTGCATCGCGCGGGTGGCCCGCAGGTGCATCTCGATCCACTCGTTGTCGGTGTCCCAGATCGCGACGTGCTCGAACGCGTCGACGTCGAAGTCCGCGCCGAGCTGCCGGTTGATGACCCGGAGCACGTTCTTGTTGAACTCCGCGGTGACGCCGGCCGAGTCGTCGTACGCCGCGACGAGGGTGGCCGGGTCCTTGACGAGATCGGTGCCAAGGAGCAGCCACTCGCCGGGCTCGAGGACGTCGCGGATCGAGGTGTAGAACGTCTCGCGCTCGGCCGGGATCAGGTTGCCGATGGTGCCGCCGAGGAAGGCGACGATCCGCGGCGGATCGCCGGGCAGCTTGTCCAGGTGCGCGGTGAAGTCGCCGACCACGCCGTGCACGTCGAGCGTCGGGTAGTCGACGTTGATGGCGTCGGCCGCCTCCCGCAACGCGGACTCCGACACATCCAGCGGCACGAAGCTGGTCAGCGTCCCGTTGTCGCGCAGCCCGTCGAGCAGCAGCCGGGTCTTCTCCGACGACCCGGATCCGAGCTCGACCAGCGTGTGCGCCTTGGTGATCGCCGCAATCTCACCGGCCCGCGCGTGCAGGATCTCCCGCTCGGCGCGCGTCGGGTAGTACTCCGGCAGGCGCGTGATCTCCTCGAACAGCTCACTCCCCCGCGCGTCGTAGAACCACTTCGGCGGCAACCACTTGGGCGTCGCCGACAACCCCGCCCGAACATCCTCCCGCAGCGCACGAGCCACGTAGTCAGGCGTCAGATGTACGTCGATGAGGGTCACTCTCGTCCTTCCATCGGGGTTATGTGCACGGTGGTGGCGGTGGCCACCAGTAGTGAGTGGTCGGGTACTTCGGTCCAGGTGCCGGGGCCGAACGGTTCGGAGGCGACGGTCACCGCGTCGGTGGTGCGGCGGACGTGCAAGGAGTGGGACCAGGTGGTTGCGATCAGTTGCTCGCCATCGGTCAGCAAGACGTTCAGGCGGGAGCCGGGGGCGGCGGCCTCGACTTCCTGGACGACGGCCGCGACGGCATCGGCCGGCGGGACTCCTTCGGACAGGCGGTCGGTGATCAGGGCCCACAGCAACGCCGAGTCGACCGGTGCCTCGAGCTCGAGCAGGTCGGAGACCGGGAGTCGCTCGGCCAGCTTGAGGGTCGATCCGGGCCAGCCGGGAATCCGTCCGTTGTGGCTGAACAGCCAGTCGCCGAGCATGAACGGCGCGACCGCCGCCTGCCCGTACGGCATGTTGACGGTCCCGTTCCGGAGGGCGGCGACGACTGCGCCGGAGCGGATCGAGCCGGCCAGACCGGGAAGGTTCTCGTCGGTCCAGATCGGTACGTTCCGCCGGTAGCGCACCGGGCCGCCGGACACGGCGGCGTCGCCTTCGGGGTACCAGCCCAGGCCGAAGCCGTCGGCGTTGACCGAGCCGCCGCCGCGCATGTCGGCGGGGGCCCAGCTCTGTTCGTAGAGGGAGTGGTCGGGGTCGAGGACCAGGGACGCGAGGGTGACCGGCGGGCCGAGGTAGGCCAGGTGGCGGCACATCAGCTGTGCAGCTCCTCGGGTCGCGGGTCGCGGGCGCACCGGAAGCCGGCGAAGATCTGCCGGCGGATCGGGTAGTCCCAGTTCCGGAAGGTGCCGCGGGCAACGACCTCGTCGGTGCCGAACGATCCGCCGCGGAGCACCTTGTAGTCGGGACCGAAGAACACCAGCGAGTACTCGTCGTACGGCCACGCGCGGAACCCGGGGTAGCCGTGGAAGTCGCTCGACGTCCACTCCCAGACATCGCCGATCAGCTGCTCGACGCCCAGCGGCGACGCACCTGCCGGATACGCCCCGACCGGCGCCGGCCTGAGGTGCCGTTGCCCGAGGTTCGCGTGCTGCGGCCCTGGGGACTCGTCGCCCCACGGGAACCGCCGCGTCCGTCCACTGGCGGGGTCGAACCGCGCCGCGAACTCCCACTCCTCCTCGGTCGGCAGCCTCTTCCCGGCCCACTTCGCGTACGCCTGGGCCTCGTAGAAGCAGACGTGCATCACCGGCTCGTCCAGCGGCAACCGCTCCCGGTGCCCGAACCGCAATCGCGTCCACTCGCCGTCGTCCGACGACCAGAACCGCGGCGCGACCAGCGAGGCCTTCTGCACATGTGCCCAACCGGCCTCGCTCCACCACTGCGGATCCTGGTACCCGCCGCCGAGCACGAAGGCCAGGTAGTCCCCGTTCGTCACCGGGACCGTGTCGATCACGTACGGCGCGACGTGTACGGCGTGCGCCGGGCGCTCGTTGTCCAGCGCCCACGGCTCGATCGACGTACCCATCTCGAACACACCGCCCGGGACGAACACCTCCTTGCTGGCCGGCTGATGTCCGGGCGGAGGCGCGGGCGCATCGAGCACCGGCGAACCGGCACGCAACTGGTGCGTCGCCAGCATCGTCTCGTCGTGCTGCTGCTCGTGCTGGGTGATCATGCCGAAGGCGAACGCGTTGTCCACCAGCTCGCGACCGGCGTCGAACTTCACGTGGTCCAGCACGTCCATGACCTTGTCGCGCACCTCGGTCACGTAGGCGCGGGTCTCGGACGGGCCGAGCAGCGGGAGCGCGGGACGCTCCGCCCGCGGGTGCTCGAACGCGTCGTACAGCTCGTCGATGTCCTGGCGGAGCGGCTCACGGCCGCCGACGTCGCGGACCAGCCAGAGCTCCTCCTGGTTCCCGATGTGTGCGTAGTCCCAGACCAGTGGTGACATCAGCTTCGAGTGCTGCTTGACCAGGTCGTCGGTGTCGACGGCGTCGGTCAGCTGCACGGTCCGCGACCGGGACCGCTCCAGCTGCTCGCCCACGAACGTACGCAGGCCTTCCGGCGACAGATCGGACAGTTGGGTCCGGCCATCAGTGCTGTTCATGAAGCTCGCCTTCCGTGGGTGTCGTCGACGATGCGCTGCAGCCGGGTCGCGACTGCAGCGGTGAGTTCGGGATCCGCACCGGTCCGGTCGAGCACCTCGGTGCCCAGGTCGACCACGTCTCGCGCGGCCTGCAGGACCAGCTTGTCCTCCAGCCCTTCGCGGGCCGCCGGGAACCAGCGACCGGCGGCGGGCTCCGCCGCGGCCAGCACCTGGTCCATCGGAGCGGACATGAGTGCGGTGAGCAGCAGGGTCGGGGCGATCCACCCGTCCCCCGACTGCGCGTCGAGGTAGCGCACCTCGAGGTACCCGCGCGGCCGAACCGGCGGGAACAGCGTGGACAGGTGGTACTCCAGGTCGTCGTACGTCGGTCTGTCGCCGGGCAGCTGTCCATCCGCCCAGGCGCCGAAGGTCAGTCCGGTCGGCGCGTCCCACGTGTCGCCGCGCCGCAGGCACAGCACCGGCGCCTCCATCGCCATCCGGGCCCACGCGGCGGCCGGATCGCCGTCGAGCGGCGGTGGCTCGGTGAACGGCGCACAGGTCCCGAAGGTCGCCTCGGTCCGGGCCGAGGCCCAGCCGGTGTCCGCGCCGCCCCGACGACGGGAGTTGGCGAACAGCCCGACCAGAGCCGGGCCGAGATCGTGCAGGGCGCGCCAGCGCAGTGCGGTCTGGTCCTGCTCGCCGGCGTCGAGACAGATCTGCAGGCCGGCGGTGCTGCACATCATCCGCGGGCCGTGCGGCCCGAGCCGCTGGAACGCATGCTCCATCGCCGCGTAGCGCGGGACGGTAAGGATGCGGCGGGGTGCGCGGAACGGGTCCAGGCCGTGGGCGCCCGGAATCAGGTCCGCGTCGAGAAGGAGAGCCGTGAGCTCGGCGGCGTCGGCGGCGGTGTCGTCGATCAACCGGGGAATCGATTCCGATGCCGGCACCGAGATCTCTACCTGGCCACCCGGCTCCACAGTGACCAGAGCGCCCCGGCTCAGCGGCAGTTGCGGACTGCCTCTCACCAGGGTCGCGGGGGCATGCAGCCCCAGGGCTTTGCTCAGTCGACCGGCGTCGAGGGGCCGGTGCGGATCATCCGCGTGATGCACAGTCCACTCGAGCTCGACGCCGTACAACCGAGGTGGACCGTGCTTGAAACAGACCATCGCGACGTACCCCTCCGCTTCGGCCCGGGAGCCGATCGGAGTCGTCGCCGGAGAACCACCGGGCGAGGTCACGTCAGCGAACCTAGCTCCGGACCCGAAACTGGACAACCGACCAGGAATTACCCGTCGGTGACATCTGGGGTGCGTGTCGAATCATGCGCAGCATGCTTCCCGAGGCCACCGACAGTTTCCGGCCGGATCAGGACAGGCTGGTTTCGCTCTGAGCGAAATCGCTCAGCGGAAGCGCGGGCAGGTGGTGCAGGCGGTCACGTTGGGCAGCACGTAGAAGTAACAGCACGACGTGCGGAGCTTCTGCTCCAGCGACACCCCGAACGCCGTCGCGGCGCGGTCCGCGTACGGCGCTTCCTCGGGCAGCCGGATCGCCGACCGCACCTCGTCGTCCACCGCCCCGAAGCGCTGCAACGTCCCCAGCTTCACGCCGGGACGGTAGGAGTCCAAGAACGCGTCGGCATGGGCTTTGAGCTGAGCAGCCGCAGTCTCGAGCGGTACGACCTCGTCCGACAACAGGGCCACCTCAGCCGGGTAATGCGCGGTCGGGTGTCGCTTGAACGCCAGGGCAGCCGGTGAAACCGCAGGAGACACTCCGGTGACAGCACTGGCGACTCCGGCGACCAGTGCGGGCACCTGGACGTACCACATCAGCGTGAACATCGCGGCAACCTGCTCGGGCGGATCGATCGCATAGTCACGCGCATAGTCCGCAGCCGCCGCAGACCGCCACTCGTACGTCGGATCGCCGCCTGCCTCCTGCTCCGCGATCAGCTCCGCACACGAGATCCACTCCGGCCCGGGCACCGCGTCCGCCGTACGCACAGACAGCCAGCTGACCGAGTCAGCCAGCACATCCGCCAGCCCACCCACGGAGTACGCCACCCGGCCAGCCTACGGTCCGACCCGATCACGTCACGTTGAAGTCGAAGGTGGCAACAAAACCCGCGTGGGGTGACACCCGTTGTCGAACTGCTGCCCGGTGTCGTCGAACACCTTGGCGTTGGCGCCTGGCACCGCTCCGGAACGCCACTCGTCCGGGCGGCGTGGTCGCGTCCACTGCGGAGAGTGACGGCGTTTAGGGTTCTGGTGTGACTGTTCTGGCGCGGTGGCACGTGGGTCCGTGGACGACGCGTGGGAGCCGGCCCGGTGAGCCCTTCGAGGCTGGGGTGAAGCGGACGCCGGACGAGTTGAACTTTGATGTGGTGGGGCTGGCTCGGATTCTCGGGCGGCGGTTGTCGGGGCGGGAAGAGTTGCAGGTCCGGCTCTGGCAGAACGAGTTGCGTCCTACGCATACGCGGATGTGTGGCGTGCATACGTTGGCTGATCCGTCCAACGCTCAGTCGCTGCAGGACACGGCGCAGGAAGCGCTTGCCTGGTTGGGCGAGCGGGCGCCGGCGGGGTACGAGTTCGTGCTGACCGACGCGGTCGAACTGCGGCCGCTCCTCGACCTCGACGCCGAGGTCGTGGCGGTCGAGGCCGTTGTCGGGCTCGCCGACGTCGACCTTCCGGCGGGGCGGCTGGCGGCGGCCCATGCCCGGCGTACCTCGTCGGGCGACTGGTACGCCGGGGACGCCGTGTGCAACTGGTCCGGCCCGCACGAGAGCGCCGACGCCGCGGTCGACGCCGTACGAGCGGCACGCGCCGAGCTGGTCGAGCAACTCCGCGCGGCCGGCCGCGACGACCTGGCACGCACGTCGCCGCGGTGGCCGGCCGTCCCGGTCGAGGCTAGTTAGCGATTTGCGGTGACTTCTCCGCGCTGGGCGACTGGTTCTTTCCGGAAAGGTGCTGGGTGAGGAAGTCGAGCTCGGCTGCGACGACCTGCTCGTGGGCGTCGAGGAACGGCGCGTAGTGCCCGCCGGGGACCTGCAGGACTGTGGCGTCCGGGGTTCGGGCAGCGGCCTTCAGAGCGGGAGCTGCGAGGGCTGATTGGTCGTCCTTGCAGACGACGTACATCAAGGGGACGCGGACCTGGGGTGCGTACTTCGCAGGGCGGTAGAACATCGCGGGGAAGATCGACCGGGCCGCGATCGCCTGCTGCCAGTCGGTGTAGCGCTTGTCAGGATCCAGGGCCCGGTTGGTGTCCAGGGAATCCGGGGTGTTCAGCAGGGCGACTGTGCCGGGCGGGCCGGACAACGCCACCAGCCTCGGCGCGCCTCCGACGAGGGAGTCGAGGATGCTGCGGCCGATCAGGCGGAGGGCAGCACCGGGCGTCTGGTGGCGGGACGCGTTCCGGGTGACGGTCGGGCCGTCGACGTTCGGGGACTGGGCGATGGCGGCGGAGAGACCGAGGTCCTCCGAGGCCAGTTTGACGATGTAGCCGCCGGGGAGCGAGAACGACCAGATGGCGACCCGTTCGACGGCCGGAAGCGCGGCCGCATAGGCGATCGCGGCCCGCCAGTCGTCGAGCTGGTCGGCGATCCGGGCGACCTGCCGCGGCTCACCGCCGCTCTCCCCGAAGCATCGATGGTCGAAGGCCAGCACGCTGAACCCGGCCGCGTTGAACCGCTCCGCGAAGCGATCCGTCCCCGGCTCCTTCGTGACTCCGAAGCCGCCGGTCATCACCACGCACCCGCCGTTGGTCCCCGGGTAGTGCCAGGCCGCACACGCGACCCCACCACTGATGAAGCTCACTTTCTCGCGCATGATGAAAGTGAACCACGTGGTTCGCAAACTGTCCAGGAGGCTTTACGGGGCTTGTTCTTCACGCTCCAACGCACGCGTCAGCGCCGCCAGCCCGGCTTCGATCCCGGCCGCATCGCCGCTCGTTCGCCACTCGATCAGGAACCCGCGCAGCGTGGCCAGGATCAGCTCGGCGACCTCCTGCCGGCGCTGCTCGGGCCATTCCGCCGGGCACAGGGACAGCAGTGTCGGCAGGTACTGACGCGAGGCCGTCCGGGCGAGACCGGCGTACCGCGGGGCGTCGTACATCGCGAGCCCGATCGCCTGGTCGAGCACCCACGACTCCTCGCCGATCAGCGTGGGCCACATCGAGCGGACGCGATCCGCGAGCGAGCGGTCGTGCGGCCCCTCGGTCGCCGCGGCGAGTGCGCGGGTGATGCGTCGCTCGCGGAGTTGGAGGACTGCCTGGGTGAGCAGGTCTTCGGCGCCGTCGAAGTGATACAGCAGCACCTTGTGCGTCGTACCCGCCGCCCGTGCCGCGCGCCGGAGCGAGAAGTCGACCAGACCGTTGGTCCCGAGTTCGTCCGCGACCTTGTCCAGCAACTCCCGCCGCCGCGCCTCGCCACGCGGCGACTTCACCGATCGACGGTACCCCGCACGTTCCTCAGTCACCCGGTCAGTATCTAGGTGAATGAAGCCACGAGGTAGCCGACGCCGTACGGCGCGGCGTGGTAGGTCAGGTCGGGGGTGAGCGTCGCACGTTCGAGCGCGCCGGCGAGTGCTTGCCAGGGGGCGCGGCCGGCGGCTTCCAGTTCGGCGGCGAGGTCCGGGTCGAGGGCTTCGAGTACGTCGAGATCGCCGTGCTGCAAGGCGGTTGCGACGGTGGTGTCGAACATCTCGGCGCGGGGGTGGAGGTGGACGGGCGAGTGTTCACTGCGGCGCGCAGAGCCGTCACCCATGACCAGGAGGCCGATACGATCGTTGCCTGCAGCAATCTCTCGGCCGAGGCGGATGCACTCGTCGGGAGTTGCCGAGGTGGGTACGGCGATGTATGTGCGAGGCAGTCCCGCCGCCTTCGACTGCTCCAGCAGCCAGCCGCCAACCGCCAAGGAGAGCGGGAGGACGGGGTCGCCGGAGCCGATCCGGACACCGGGAGCGCCATACGCAGCGAACGAACCGCCTGCGTCGGCGGGATAGGTGGTGGGACGGACGGACGCGGGGGCGCTCCAGCCGGTGGAGGGGGTTGAGGCGGAGCGCGCCGACGTGGCGCTGGTGGGCGGGGCCGGGGTTGAGCCGATGACCACGACTGTTGAGGCCGTGGCGAGGGGGTCGAGGGCGGCCTGGCAGAGGGTGCGTAGGGCGTCCAGCTCGGAGGCTGCGCCGGTGGCTACTTCGGGGATGAGGAGTGGGGGGTGGGGGCAGACCGCGGCGGCGATGACGGGCACGGATCACGCCTCTCGGGTGTAGCGGAAGAACAGGTAGTCGTCTGCGGCGGTCAGGGATGTATGGAGCTTCATGCGGCGGGTGAGGGTGGTCGGAAGGCCGGCTGTGATGCGGCCGGAGCCCGGGCCGGCCAACAGTGGCGCCAGCGCGAGGCACAGCTCGTCGACCAGATCCGCCTCGGTGAGGGCTCCCAACAGGTGCGGCCCGCCCTCGCACAGGACCTGCGGCATCTCCCGCGCAGTCAGCTCCTCGAGGACCGCGGCCAGCTCGACCTCGGCCGCACCCAGGACGATCAGGTCCGCGACCTCCCCCAGCGCCTCCCGCCGGTCCATCGGCGACGCCTCGTGGGTCACCACGATCGGCCGTACGGCGGACTGGAACACCGGGTTCACCGGGCTCAGCTCGAGCCGCGACGACACGATCGCCAGCGTCGGGTTCTCCGTCAGCCCCGCCGCCGTCCTCCACTCCCGCGCCGCCTTCGACAGCCGCAGCGGGTTGTACCCCTCGTCGCGGATCGTCCCCGCACCGACCAGCACCACGTCCGCCAGCCGCCGGACCATGCTGAACACCCGGCTGTCGGAGTCGCTCGACAACGCCTTCGACTGCCCGTCGATCTCGACCGCGCCGTCCAGGCTGCTGACGAAGTTCGCCCGCAGATGCGGCGTCGCCCGGTCCTCGACCTGGTAGGCGGCGATCAGTTCCTCGTCGGACAGGTCGTCTACTCGGCGCATCAGGCCAGGCTCCTTCGGGTTCCGGCAGGCTGCGCGGTGCCGCGCAGTACGGCGATGAAGTCGAGTGCCTGGCGAGCGGCCGGTACGTCGTGGACGCGGAACACCCGCGCACCCAGCCAGGCCGAGACGCTCAGCGCTGCCAGCGTCCCGTTCCCACGCTGTCCCGGCGGCATCTCCAGCGTCTCGCCGATGAAGTCCTTGTTGGACACGGCGACCAGGACCGGCCAACCGGTCGCGGCGAGCTCGTCGAGGCGGCGGGTCAGCTCCAGCGACTGCAGTGTGTTCTTGCCGAAGTCGTGGGTCGGGTCGATCAGGATCCCGTCCGGCCGCACCCCGGCCTTGAGCGCGCGGTCCGCAAGGGCGGTCGTCGTACGGATCACGTCCGCGACCACGTCGTCGTACGCCATCCGATGCGGGTCGGTGCGCGGCGAGAGGCCGCCGACGTGGCTGCAGACGAGCCCCGCCCCGGCTTCGGCGGCGGCATGAACCAGGTCGGGATCGGCGCCCGCCCAGGTGTCGTTGAGGAGGTCCGCGCCGGCCTCGGCGACCCGGCGGGCGACCCCGCTGCGGTACGTGTCCACGCTGATCACCAGCGACGGATGCCGCGCCCGGATACCGGCCACGAAGTCCACCGTCCGGCGGAGCTCCTCGTCCTCGCTGACGGGTTCGCCGTACCCGGCCTTCACCCCGCCGATGTCGACCAGATCGGCCCCGTCGGCGACGGCCTGGTCGATGGCCGCGTACGCCGCGTCACTGGCATACGTCGCCCCGCGGTCGAAGAACGAGTCCGGCGTCCGGTTGATGATCGCCATCAGGGCGAACTCACCGGCCCCGAACGTCCGATCGCCCAGGCGGAGTACCCCGTCGCGCTGATCCGTCACGGCACCGACTGTAACGGGCGGATCTGCACGCCATCACAATCACCACCCCACCGGCGGCGCAGGCGGCGCCGGCCGTCGAGCGCCTCATTGTGATGGCGTGGGGATCCGCAACGAGGTGTCCCGATCGCCACATATCCTATAGGATTCACCTCGACAGTCCCGCCCACCGCAGCAGATCGGGTCCTCGATGCCACGATTCACCGAGTTCGAGACGTACGACGTCCGCTTCCCCACGTCACTCGACCTGGACGGGTCCGACGCGATGAACACCGACCCGGACTACTCCGCGGCGTACGTCATCGTCCGCACCGACGCCGGCGACGGGCTGGAGGGGCACGGCTTCGCGTTCACGATCGGGCGTGGCAACGACATCGAGGCCACCGCGATCGAGGCGCTGCGCGATCACGTCCTCGGGCTCGACCTGGACGCGACGCTGGCCGACCTCGGCGGGTTCTGGAAATCGCTGGTTCACGACTCGCAGCTGCGCTGGCTCGGCCCCGAGAAGGGCGTCATGCACATGGCGATCGGCGCGGTCGTCAACGCGGTGTGGGACCTGGCCGCCAAGCGCGCCGGCGTACCGCTGTGGAAGCTGCTGTCCGACCTGACGCCGGAGCAGATCGTCGACCTGGTCGACTTCCGGTACCTGACCGACGCGCTCACCCCCGACGAGGCGCTGGAGATCCTGCGCGCCGCGAAGCCCGGCCGGGCCGAGCGGGAGGCCGTACTGCGCGAGCGCGGCTACCCGGCGTACACGACGACGCCCGGCTGGCTCGGGTACGACGACGCGAAGCTGGTCCGGCTCTGCCACGAGGCGATCGCCGAGGGGTTCACCCAGATCAAGCTCAAGGTCGGCGCGAACCTGGACGACGACATCCGCCGGATGCAGCTGGCCCGCGAGGCGGTCGGGCCGGACATCCGGGTCGCGGTCGACGCCAACCAGCGCTGGGACGTCGCGGACGCGATCCGCTGGGTCGAGGCGCTGGCGCCGTACGACGTCTACTGGGTCGAGGAGCCGACGAGCCCGGACGACATCCTCGGCCACGCGGCGATCGCGCGGGCGATCGCGCCGATCAAGGTCGCGACCGGTGAGCACGTGCAGAACCGGGTGGTCTTCAAGCAGATGCTGCAGGCCGGGTCGCTCTCGGTGCTCCAGCTCGACTCGGCCCGCGTCGCCGGGGTGAACGAGAACATCGCGATCCTGCTGCTGGCGGCCAAGTTCGGCGTACCGGTGTGCCCGCACGCGGGTGGGGTAGGACTGTGTGAGTTGGTCCAGCACCTGTCGATGTTCGACTACGTCGCCGTGAGCGGATCGATGCAGGACCGGGTGATCGAGTACGTCGACCACCTGCACGAGCACTTCCTGGACCCGGTGGTGATCCGGGACGGGCACTACGTGGCACCGGTGCGGCCCGGGTTCGGCGCGGAGATGGATGCCGAGACGCTGACCGACTTCCGGTACCCGGGTGGCAAGATCTGGACCGACCTGACTAAGGAGAACAAGTGACCGACTTCGACGGTCTGCGTGCCATCGTCACCGGGGGTGCGTCGGGTATCGGGCTCGCCGCGGCCACGGTGCTCGCCTCCCGCGGCGCCCAGGTGGTCGTGTTCGATCTGAAGCCCGAGGCCGGCGCGCCGCTGACCGGGATCGCCGCGGACGTCACCGACGACGGCTCGATCCGGGACGCGGTCGCCGCCGCGGCGCTGCAGCTCGGCGGGATCGACATCGTGGTGAACAACGCCGGCATCGGCGCGCAGGGCACGGTCGCCGCGAACGACGACGACGAGTGGCACCGGGTGCTGGACGTGAACGTGGTCGGGATCGCCCGCGTGACCCGGGCTGCGCTGCCGCACCTGCGCAAGTCGGACGCGGCCGCGATCGTCAACACCTGCTCGATCGCCGCGGTCGCCGGCCTGCCGAACCGCGCGCTGTACTCCGCGAGCAAGGGCGCCGTGCTCGCCCTGACGATGGCGATGGCCGCCGACCACGTCCGGGAAGGCATCCGGGTGAACTGCGTGAACCCGGGTACGGCGGACACACCGTGGGTCGGCCGCCTGCTCGACGTCGCACCCGACCCGGAGGCCGAGCGGGCAGCGCTCGAAGCCCGCCAGCCGATGGGCCGGTTGGTGTCCGCGGCCGAGGTCGCGCACGCGATCGCCTACCTGGCCAGCCCGTTGTCGGGCTCGACCACGGGTACGGCGCTCGCGGTCGACGGCGGCATGCAGAACCTCCGGCTCCCGGCGGCGCGCTCATGAAGCTCTTCCCGGACGACCAGCGCATCGGGCTCGGCGGTGCGCCGCTGGGCAACCTGCTCGGCGAGGTCAGCGACGCCGAGGCCGTAGCGACGGTGAACGCGGCCTGGGACGAAGGCTGGCGGTACTTCGACACCGCGCCGCACTACGGCCTCGGACTGGCCGAGGAGCGGCTCGGCGCCGGACTTCGTGACAAGCCCCGCGACGGGTACGTGCTGTCGAGCAAGGTCGGACGGATCATCTACGACGCCTCCGACGCTGCGACCGACGACGAAGGATTCGCGGTCGACACCACGCGTCGCCGGCGCTGGGACTTCAGCCGCGACGGCGTACTGCGAAGCATCGAGGACTCGCTGCGGCGGATCGGCACCGACCGGCTGGACGTCGCCTTCGTGCACGACCCGGACGATCACTACGACGAGGCCGTCGCGACGGCGTTCCCGACGCTCATCGAGCTTCGCGAGCAGGGCGTGATCGGCGCGATCGGGTCCGGGATGAACCAGTCGGCGATGCTGACCCGGTTCGTCCAGGAGATCGACATCGACGTGATCATGCTGGCCGGCCGGTACACGTTGATCGATCCGGACGGTCTCGACGACGTACTGCCGGCGTGTCTGGAGCACGACGTCAAGGTCGTTGCCGTTGGCATCTTCAACTCGGGGCTGCTGTCGCAGCCGCGGCCGGCGGCCGGGGCGACCTTCAACTACGAGCCCGCGGCGCAGTCCCTGCTCGACAAGGCCAACAAGCTCGCGGACATCTGCGAGTCGCACGGCACGACGCTCCCGGCCGCGGCACTCGCGTTCCCACTGGCTCACCCCGCGGTGGCAGGCATCGCGGTTGGCTGCCGCACTCCGGAAGAGGTCCACACCAACGCGGCCCTGGGCCGCGCCGAGGTCCCCGCTGCGCTGTGGTCGGACCTGAAGTCGGCCGGCCTACTACGCGAGGACGCGCCGACGCCGTAGCCGGTGTGGCCTCCGCCCCACCTCCCACCTTGACCTCCGGCCCTACTCCGACGGAGTAGTGCGGGAGGCCAGGTGCAGTGCGAGGCGCTCGTCCGGGTTGGTGAGGTCGACGCCGAGGAGGTGCTGGATCTTCTGGACTCGGGCGGCTGCGGTGTTGCGGTGGATACCCAGCACAGCGGCTGTTTCGGCGACTGAAGACTCCGTGTCGAGGTAGACGGCCAGTGTGGTGACCAGGTCGCCGGGCTGGTCCTTGATCGGGGCAAGCAGGGCCTGTGCAGCCGGCTGGAACGTGTCGGTCCGCGTCCACGCCAGCAACAGCTGTGCCAGGCCAAGCCTGTCAACGTGCAGGAAACGTCCGGTCTCGGCCCGACCACGCGCCAGACCAGCGGCGTCACCAGCCTCGGCCAGTGTGGTGGGGATTCCGCTCGGACCAGCCTGCACGCGACCGACGCCGACGTACGCGTCGACTGTCTGCACCAGCCGCCGCTGCACTCGCCGGATGGCCGCGGCCTGCTCCTGCACCTCCGCCGAAGTCGGCTCGCTGACCGCGGTGATCCACGCGGACCACCCGTCGCCCTGCTCCACCACGACCGCCTGCAGTCCCTCAGCGTCGAACGCCTCCACCACGTCCGTACGCCGACCCGCAACGTCTACCTGGCCGTCGGCTCCGATCCGGATGCCCGTGTGCCAGCCGTCGAGCTGCCACCCCAGATCCACCGCACGGCGGCGGGTGGCCTCGGACGGCTCGCCATGGAGCAGTTCGCCAAGCAGCGACGTACGTTGCCGCGCATCCCGCTCCAGCTCCAAGCGCCGCAATGCCAACCGCTCCCCCACCGCCGGTGCGACCACACTCAGCACCTCAGGTACGGCGGCGACCTCGGCCGGCACCACTGCGGGCAAACGGGCCACCAACCAGCACACAGGCCCAACACCCAGCACAGCAACGGCAATCAGCACCGCACCGCTCGACAGATCCACCCGGTACGGCGCAGCCCATCCGATCGGCACCCTCGGCAACGCAGCGACCAGCGCGGTCCGCTCTTCGGGCTCCAGCGGCTCACCGGCCAGCGTGCCGCCGTCAGCGCCCGCAAGCGTGACAGGCCGTTCCAGTACGCCTGCCGTCGTCCGCAGTACCGAGGCCAGGTCACCGTTCGTACGGCGCAGTGCGGCGACCGCTCGCAGTACCAGGTCCGACCGCACTACCTCCGGCTCGGTTGTCACCCGGCGAAGGTGCTCGTGTGCGGCCAGCGGATCTGAACAGCCCAGGACCGGCAACTGCAACCGCTCGGCCAGCAGCTGCGCTCCGCGCCCTAGGGGCTCCACGCCGGCCAGCAGTACCGCTCCTGCTTTCGCAGCGGACGCTCGACTGATCAGAGCGTCGATCCGCCAGTCGGTGTGATCATTCGCCAGCAGTACGACGAGCAACTGGTTGTCCATCGGCTCTGGATGCACAGACACGTCCAGCGACACCCGAGACCCGGTCAGCCGCGGTCCAGGCTCCGCAGCGCCGCCCAGCACCACCACGTCGCGCCAGCCGGGTGATGCGAGCATCGCCGCCAGCGAAGGAGCCAGAATCACGAGGCCTCCAGCAACTGTGGTTCACACGCGAGCCCGAACGCCTTCGGCCCGACGTGGGTGATGCGGTCGCTGCGCCGCCACCACTCCGGGCCGGGGAGTGCGAGCACCAGGACCTCGTCGCCGGTACGGATGGCGTCTACGGCGATCGGTTGGAGACTGCGGCGATCCAGGAGGCAGAGCAGGTCCGGCGTGGTGACCGCAGGGGTGCCGTCGACCAGTGCGAGGAGGTATTCGTTCTCGGTCTCGATCCGGATGACTGCTCGGCTGGCAGAGTCGATCACGCAGACGCTGCCGCGCCCGAACGCCGCACCGCCGTCGGCAATCAGATGGCGGGCGACCTGCTCGACTCGGCCGCTCCCCAACAGGCGTCCGCCCAGGCCGTCGGCGATCACAGACGGCGTGGCTCCCGGCTTGAGGGCGGCGTGGGCTCGGCCGAGCGCCAACGCCCGCGTCAGACTCCCCTGGACCGCATCAGCGGCTGCAGCATCCACTGGAGTAGGCGCCAGCGCCAGGACTGCCCACCCGCCGGTGTGTGCCACGAAGCTGCGCACTGCGCGCTCCAGACCGCTCGCGTCGACGTTGTCCACGACGATCACCTGCCCGCTGGGCTCACTGAGCGCACAGGGTGTCAGCGAACGACCCGCCACCGCCCAGGAGAACTGGTCGAGCCGCGGCAACGCTCGGCCCATCAGATCGGCGTCCACGACCGGAAGGCCCAGATCCAGCGCGGCGATCAGTGGAGTGAGCCCGTTCAGCCCACCTGCTTCGAGTGGCATCAGCCCGGTGACGTCCGCACCGGCCCACCGGCTGACAGCCTGCACCGCCGTGTCGAACTCACCACCGCTCGGCAGCTTCTCCATCAGCACGCTGGTCGCCCCGACCACCCCGATCGGACTCACCAGCGCATCCGGCACGTCGGCAGCGTCCCGCAGTACCAGTTCGCCGTCACCCAGCCGCCGACGCAGCATCCGCCCGAACGATCCGGTATCGCCGCCACCGCCCGACCCAAGCAGCGTGACGCCGACAACCAGCGCTTCGAGATCCTGCGGCCTGACGACAGTCGTCATGGGGCGATCCTCGCACTGCGGACGCGCACCACTCATCAAACGCGCCAAACCGGCCGTCGCAGCCCCAGCCTGAGCGTGGGGGCGCGTGCGGCGCGAGGTTGGTGAGTGGTGGCCGTTCGGTTGGAATCTCGGCCCGCCGCGGAGGGGTCAGCACGGCGGGCCGAGAGTCAGATGGCGACCAGGTCGCCGCGGCGTTCGACCGGGTCGAACTCGACGTCCAGTCCGAAGCATGCCGGTCCGAAGACGGCCAGGGCCTCCGGTGTCCGCATCAGATCAGGTGTCGAGATACCGACCACAGTGACCCGCTGGCCGTATCGCAAACCCTCTGTGGTGATCGGCTCGGCCGTGTCCGCCTCCAGTACGCAGATCAGGTCCGGCACCGTGCACACCACTTCACCGTCGACCTCCGCGACCAGGTTCTCGTTCTGGAAGCGCAGTGCGAGCTCCGACGTCCCGTCGTACCCGGTGAACCGGGCCCGTCCCCGCGCGAAGCCCTCGAGGGTACGGCGCTCCACGTCGACCACCTTCCCGCGGAACAGCACCCGCAGGTGGTTGTAGAGCGTCGGCGCCAGCGCGGCCCGCAGAGCCTCGATCGGATCCCGGTGCGCCTCCCGCGCCTCCCGGACCGCGCGCCCGATCGACAACCCGAGCGACAGCGTCCGCGGTACAGCGGTCCGCTTCACCTCGGCGCCCGTCATCGAGTACTCCGCGATGTGCGCGACCCCGCCGAGCCGGATAGTGATCCCGCGCGCCAGCCACTCCATCTGCTTGTTGTCGGCGCCGCTGTCGATCACCACGGTCTCGTCGTGCTCCCCCGCGATCGCCATCGGCGACCCCGGTACGCCGTACACCGAGAACGTCTCCATCTGCAGCTCGGGGAAAGCCCGTCCCATGCCGTCGGCGTCGACGACCGGCAGACCGGTGCGGGCCGCGACGAGCAGCGGGATCATCGAGTTGATGCCGCCGCACTCGATCGGCATCGTCGCGTCGGCGGTCCGGCCGAGGTGCTTCTCGAGCGCACGCAGGGCGACGACCGGTTCGCTGCCGCGCGGGATCTTCTCCACGATCACGGTCGGCGCGCCCATCTGCGCGGTCGGGATGACGAACGCGTCGTCGTCCAACTCGTCCGGATCCAGGACTGTCACCGGCCCGTGCTCGCGGATCGCCTGCTCGACCAGCAGCCGTCCGATGAGCGGATCGCCGCCACCACCGGTCCCGAGGATCGCGGCGCCCCGGGCAAGGTCCCGGAGATGTTCGATGTCCAGTTGCCAGCTCATGCCCGTCCTCGCTTCGCTCCGCGCGGCCATGAGGCACGAATCGCGCTGTGCTTTCTGATTCGCTCGCTCCGCTCACTCATACGGTCTCCAGGGCCCGGATCGGGTCGAGGTCGTAGCCGAAGTACCGCGGGCCGACCAGCTCGATGCCTTCGGGCGAGTGCCAGCGTTCGTCGGCCGGCGCGGCGAGCACGCTGACGCGGTGGCCGTAGCGCAGCGCCTCGGTGGTGATCGGTTCGCCGGTCTCGGTGTCGAGCACGATGATCAGGTCCGGCGTGGTCGCCACGGCGCTCCCCTCCAGTTCGGCGACCAGGTGCTCGTTCTGGAACCGCAGCACCATCACGCGGCCGTTGGACGCGTCCAGTCCGTCGACGGTCGCGTCTCCGCGGGCGAAGCCGGTCGTCGTACGGCGCTGCACATCGACGACCTTGCCGACGTGCAGGAGCCGCCCGCCGAGTTCGTCGACCACGGCTGCGACCGGATCCGTGTGCTGACGCTGGGCCTGCTCGATCGCCCGACCGAGCGTGACGCACTTGCTGAGCGTCCCGGCGACGAACGCTCCGCGGAGCTCGGCACCGGTCATCGCGTACAGCGAGACGATCGCGGAGCAGCCCATGTCGATAGTCGCGGAGCGGGCCAGCCGTTCGGCCCACTCGTTGCTGATCGTGTCGAAGACGCCGCGGTTGCCCTTCTCGTCGACGATCGACATCGGGGTCGCCTCGATCCCGGCCAGCGTCGGCAGCACCATCTGCAGCTCGGGGAACGCGCGCCCCATCCCGTCACCGTCCACCAGCGGCAGGCCGAGCTGCGCGGCGGCGATCACCGGTACGGTCGAGTTCACCCCGCCGGCCTCGATACAGGCGAGGTGGGTCGGCGTCTTCCCGACGTACTTCGCGAGAGTCTGCACCGCGACGGAGATCTGGTCGGCCGACGGCAGCTTCTCCACCATCACCGTCGGCGCGCCCATCATTGCCACCGGCAACACGCAGGCGTCGTCCGGAAGGTCGCCGACGGCAACGATCTCCACCGGCCCATGCTCGCGCACGGCCTCCTGGGCCAGCAGCCGCCCGATGTGCGGGTCCCCGCCGCCCCCGGTGCCCAGCACGGCGGCACCGCGGGCAAGCGACCCCAGGTCTTCAGCACGAAGCTTCATCGCAACCACTCCACCTCGGATGCCAGACCACCGGCGCCATACCAAACCGTTTGGTATGGCTGGACGTGGCCGCCGTACCAAACCGTTTGGTATGGCGGCATGTCGGTGCTCACGACGCCTCCCCGAGGCGCAGGTCGCCGACCGCCTTGCAGCGGATGCGGGTCGCGTTGCCGGGCAGGTACGGGATCGGCACCTCGTCGAAGTCCACGATCCGCACGGCCGCGGGGTCGGCGCCGGCCGCGATCGCCCGGTCGACCGCCTCCTGCCGCGCCTCGTCCACCACCGCGTCGCGACGGCCGGGATCGATCGCGTACACCCGGTCGACCTCGCCGCCGACCTGGGCGATCGCGGCGCCGATCGCGTTCGCGACCGCGAAGTGATCCGGCCGGTGTACGGCGAGGCTGCCGGGCAGATCGTCCGGCAGCAGGATCGACCCACCGCCGACCGCCACCACCGGCAGCGGATCGGGCGACGTACGCATCCGCTCGACCGCGTCCGCGATGTCCGCCGCCACCCGGGCGAGGGCGGCCTTCACCAGCGTCGGGTCCAGATCGGCGACCGCAGCCGCGTCCCCGACCTCGGCCCGGCCGGCCGCGACCGCGATGTCCGTGGCAGTCAGCGTCTTGCCGCCGAAGACCAGCGCCTCCTCGGTCAGGCGGTATCCCACCGACCGCGGGCCGACGGTGACCGAGTCGTTGCCCGAGGCCACCAAGCTGCCGCCGCCGATGCCGATGCTGAGCACGTCGGGCATCCGGAAGTTCGTCCGGACCCCGGCCACGTCGACCTCGGTCGTCGCCTCCCGCGGGAAGCCATGCGTGAGTACGCCGACGTCGCTCGTCGTACCGCCGACGTCGATGACCGCGCAGGTGTCGAGCCCGGACAGCAGCGCCGCACCACGCATCGAGTTGGTCGGGCCGGACGCGAACGTGGCGACCGGGTACCGGCGGGCGAAGTCGACGTCCATCAAGGTCCCGTCGTTCTGGCTCAGGTAGAGCGGCGCGGAGATGCCGTGGCCGGCGACCGCGCCGGACAGGCCGTCCACGATGCTCGCGGCCAGCTCGCGGAGTGCGGCGTTGATGATGGTCGCGTTCTCCCGCTCCAGCAGGCCGATCCGGCCGATCTCGTGCGACAACGAGATCGCCACGTCGTCGCCGAGCTCGGAGCGTAGGATCTCCGCCGCGCGCAGCTCGAACTCGTTGCTCACCGGGGAGAACACCGACGAGATCGCCACCGACCGTACGCCGTGCTTCACCATGTCGCCCGCGTGCCGGCGCAGCTCGTCCTCGTCCAGCTCCGCGATGTGCCGGCCGTCGAACTCGTGACCGCCGTGCGCCAAGTAGCTCCGCCCGCTGATCGCCTCGACCAGCCGCTCCGGCCAGTCGACCAGCGGCGGCAGCGACGCGGTGGCCGGCAGCCCGAGCCGGAGCGCCGCCGTCGGGGCGAGCCGTCGCGCCTCGACCAGTGCGTTGATGAAGTGGGTGGTGCCGATCATCACGGCCTGGACCTGCGCCGGGTCGAAGGATCGCTCCGCCTGCAGCCGGTCCAGCGTGTCGATGATGCCGGCGGTCACGTCCGCACTGGTCGCCGACTTGTTGGCGGCCAGCACGCTCGTCCCGTCGAGAAGTACGGCGTCGGTGTTGGTGCCGCCGACATCGATGCCGATACGCATTCAGATCCTCCCAGGTTGTACGACGGTGCTGATCTCGGTCGGCTCGCTGTCCATGGTGCGGCTGATTCCGACGCCGCGGATCAGGCCGAGCCTGCCCGCCACGACGTACGCCGCGAAGCCGACGACGAGTGAGTTGATGCTGGGCAGGCCCCAGGCGACGTACTTGCCGATCAGCGCGGCGCCGACCCAGATCACGATCGTCGCCGGCACCCAGGTCGGCGCGGTCGCGGGCAGCGTGCCCGCCGCTCTGGTTGCCTCCAGGTCGGGGCGCCAGCGCTTCACCACGAAGTACTCCGCGACCATGATCCCGGCGATCGGCGGGAACGCGACGCCGAGCACGGTCAGGAACTCGGTGAACTTGTCCAGGATCCCGACGGCCGCGAGCACGCTGCCGAGGATGCCGACCACGAGCGTGACCACGGCCCGGTTGACGTGCCGGCCGAAGACGGTGCCGATGAAGTTCACGATGCCGAGGCCGGAGCTGTAGAGGTTCCAGTCGTTGATCTTGATCGTGCCGAGGATGATCACCAGCGTGCCGACCCAGCCGACCGACGAGGTGACGATCGTGATCACGTTCGCCGAGCCGACCGCGTGGGCGAGCAGTACGCCGACCAGGCCGATCACGTACTCGCCGAGCGTGATGCCGAGGACGGTCTGCTTGACCACGTCGCCGACGCTGCGGTTGAAGCGGGTCATGTCCGGCGTGATCACCGCCCCGACGATGAATCCGCCCGCGACGAGCGTCGTACCCTCGAGCAGGCTGAGGTGCGGGCCCGGCGGCGCGGCGTTGACCAGCGAGCCTAGGCTGTGGTCGGACAGTTCGCTGATGATCGACCAGCCGACGAGGACCAGGAAGGCCGGGACGGTCACGTACGCGACCCAGGCCATCGAGTGGAAGCCGCGCAGTACGACCAGCGTCACCGCGAGACCGAAGACGAGCGACCAGCCCCAGGTCGGGAGCACGCCGATCAGCTGGCTGAGACCGGCGGCGGACACCGCGGACTGGATCCCGAACCACCCGATCAGGCTGATGCCGATCGCGAGCCCGATCAGCGACGAGCCGGCCTGGCCGAACCCGGTCCAGCGCGCGATCACCGACGTCTGCAGACCTTCGCGGGCGCCGATCACGCCGATCAGGATCGCCACGAGTTCGAGGATCACCGCGCCGAGCGTGAGCGCCCAGAACGCGGTCCAGAAACTCATCCCGAACCCGAGCGTCGCACCGAGCAGGAACTGGCTGAGTGCCGAGATCTGCCCGAACCGCTGGGTCGCGACAGACCACCAGGAGTACCGCGCGTGCTCCGGGACCCGGGCAAGCGCGTAGTCGTCCGCACCTACAGATGTACCGGCCATGAAAACCTCCAGCCCTGGGATTTCATCGAACGTACGACTCCAGGCGGGCGGTCTCACCGTCCAGTGTGCACACTCAGCGGGTGTTGACTGTGCAACCAGCCCAGTTCAGGCGGCTCGCCAGTCAACTCGAAGGTCGTCCCGGTGTGCGATCTGCTCGATCCGGTGAGCTACTCGGGCGCCCTGCTGCTCCAGGACGGCGGCGTCGTCGGCCTGCACGCGGAGGATCAACTGGTCGGGCGTCGCCCGGATCGACCAGGTTGCCGGTCCGAGATCCACGACGAGCTCATCCTCGGACGTCGACAAGATCTTCAGGCCGCCGGGCCCGTGAGCCAGGTGGCTGGTCAGCTGAGCAAGGTACCGATCGGCACGAGGAGTGTCGAGGCGGGCTTCGAGTGCAGGCACATCAATCTCCTTTTTTCAAGACACTATGTCTCGACCATAGGCAGACTGTCCAGCTAGAATCCCACCATGCCGAAGTTGTGGAGCGACACCATCGCAACCCATCGCGAGTCTGTGCGGGAGGCTGTGCTGGACGCAGCGGCCGCGATGGTTGCCGATCGCGGGCTGACCGGGGTGACGATGGCCGAGGTCGCCCAGCGCGCCGGGGTCGGGCGGGCCACGCTCTACAAGTACTTCGCCGACGTCGACTCGATCCTGACCGCGTGGCACCAGCGTCAGGTCGCCGATCATCTGCTGCGGCTGTCCGACGTCTGGGAGCGGACGCGCAGCATCGACGACGTACTCGAGGCTTATGCGTTCGTCCGCCACGAACACCCGTCGTCGGAGGCGGCCGCTTCGCTGCACCGGTCCGAGCATGTGGCGCGGGCGCACGAGCATCTGGTCTCGTTCATCGCGGAGCGGCTGGGTGAGGTGCGCGACGACGTACCGGCTCGGGAGTTGGCGGCGTACTGCGTGCATGCGCTGGGCGCCGCAGGCGCCGTACCGTCGAAAGCGGCGGTACGGCGCCTGGTGGCGGTCGTGCTGTCCGGGCTACGCGGCGAGGCGGGCCGGTGAGAGGTTGAGGCGGCGGAGCAGCTGGGCGTTGAGGGCGACGACGATCGTGGAGATCGACATCAGCAGCGCGCCGACGGCCGGCGAGACGACGATGCCGGCGAAGGCGAGTACACCGGCGGCGAGCGGGACGGTGATGAGGTTGTAGCCGGTGGCCCAGATGAGGTTCTGCCACATCTTGCGGTAGCTGGCCTTGGACAGTTCGATCACCGACAGGACGGCGCGCGGGTCGTCGGCGGCGAGTACGACGCCGGCGGACTCGATCGCGACGTCCGTACCCGCGCCGATCGCGATGCCGAGCTCGGCGCGGGCCAGGGCCGGCGCATCGTTGACGCCATCGCCGACCATGGCGACCTTCAGTCCACGGCCCTGCAGCTCGGCGACCTTGGCGTCCTTGTCCTGCGGCAGTACCTCCGCGAACACCTCGTCGATCCCGAGCTCCTTCGCGACCGCCTCGGCGACCTGGTGCGCATCGCCGGTGATCATCGCGACCTTCACTCCGCGCGCGTGCAACGCGTCCACGGCCTGGCGGGATTCTTCGCGCACCTCGTCCTCGAGTGCGATAGCCCCCAGCACCTGCCCATCCCTCACGACATGCAGCACCGCTGCACCCCGCTCCTTCCACTCCGCAACCTCCGCGTCCAACTCGCGAGGGTCCTCCAACCCGGTCTCCCGCAGGTACGCCGGGCCGCCGACCGCGACCTCCGCGCCGTCGACGATCGCCTGCACACCTCGCCCGGTCAGCGACCGGAAGTCCGATGCCGCGACGCGTCGTACACCAACCGGAACCCGGTCGGCGTGCGCGCGAACGATCGCCTTCGCCAGCGGGTGTTCGCTGTCGGCCTCGACCGCGGCGGCCAGGCTCAGCAGGTCGTCGTAGTTGACGTTTGCGACGGCGGCGACTCCGGTGACGGCCGGCTCGCCCTTCGTCAGGGTGCCCGTCTTGTCGAACAGGACTGCGCCGATGGTCCGCATCCGCTCCAGTGCGAGGCGGTCCTTCACCAGTACGCCGGCCTTTGCCGCGCGCTCCGTGGAGATCGCGATGACCAGCGGGATGGCGAGGCCGAGGGCGTGGGGGCAGGCGATCACCAGTACGGTCACCGTCCGCGTCACCGCCTCGTCGACCTTCCCGAGCAGGGCCCACACCACGAACGTGATCAGCCCAGCGATCGACGCGAAGTAGAACAGGAACGCGGCCGCCCGATCCGCCAACGCCTGCGCCCGCGACGACGACGCCTGCGCCTCGGCCACCAACCGCTGGATCCCAGCCAGCGCGGTGTCGTCGCCGACCGCGGTGATCTCGACTCTCAGAGCGTTGTCGGTGGCAACGGTCCCGGCGACAACTGCGTCACCCACGGCTCGCGACACCGGCCGCGACTCCCCGGTGATCATCGACTCGTCGACCTCGGCCTGCCCGTCGACGACGGTCCCGTCCGCCGGCACGCGGCCCCCGGATCGCACGAGCACGACGTCACCCGCCTGCAACTCATGCAACGACACCTCGACGACGCCGTCATCGGTGACCTTCTCCGCCGTGTCCGGCAGCAGCGCCGCCAGCGCGTCGAGCGCACCGGACGCGGCACCGAGCGCGCGCATCTCCAGCCAATGCCCGAGCAGCATGATCACGATCAGCAGCGCGAGCTCCCACCAGAAGTCCAGATCGAACCCGCCAAGCCCCAACGTCGTCACCCACGACGCCACGAACGCAACCGCGATCGCCATCGAGATCAGCAGCATCATCCCCGGACGGCGCGATTTCAGCTCACTCCAACCGCCGGTGAGGAACGGCTGCCCGCCGTACACAAAGATCGCGGTCCCCAACACCGGCGCAATCAGCCCGGCGCCGGGGAAATCCGGCCGCGTGTACCCCAGCAGATCCGCAAACATCCCACTGAAGAACACCACCGGCACAGCCAGCCCGAAACTAACCCAGAACCGATCCTTGAACTGCGCCGCATGATCCCCATGCCCACCGTGCTCATCCATACCCGAGAAGATACCCCCAGGGGGTATAAATCTTCAACCCCACCCCCACCTCAAGTCAGACACCCCAACCAAACGCGCCAACTCGACCCGAGCCGACCTCCAGCGCTGCGGCCCACGGCGCGGCGGCGTGCGGCCGGGCGACGGCGCGGCCGGGCGGCGGGGCGGCCGGGCGGCGGCGCGGCCGGGCGTGAGCGGCTGGCGGCAGGGCGGCGGGCGGCTGGGCGGCTGGGCAGCCGGGCGGCGGGCGACTGGCGGCGGCGCAGCCCGCCGCGTGGCGGGGCTGCCGGGGCTGCCGGGCCGGGGCAGCGGCTGGCGGTGGGCGGCGGGTCGGCTGGCCGCTGGCGGTGGGCGGCGGGGCGGCGGGGCGGCGGGCCATTGGCGGTGGGCGGCGGGTCGGCTGGCCGCTGGCGGTGGGCGGCGGGGCGGCGGGCCATTGGCGGTGGGCGGCTGACCGTTGGCGATGGGCGGCTGGCGGCGCGCGACGGGTGACGGGTGACGGCCACGCGTGGCGCAGCGCACGAGGGGACCCCCACCGAGCGAAGGCCTACGAAGGACGGCCCACAGCAGATCAGCAGACGGAGCCCGGCGTACGACCCAGCCAGCACGATCGCACCGGAGCGCCGGCACGACGGATCGGCCGCACGCCGGTACGCCGGAGCTGCGTACCGCGGGCCGCTCCACCGCCGCGGCGGGCGTGCACAGACGCTCGACTGCTCGGTGATGGCGCGCTCGTACGCGAGTCGTGGATTTCGGCTGCCCGAGACAACCCCGATCCACGACTCGCGCCGCAGGTCACCAACCAAGCGCCACGACTCGGCGCCACGCGGCGATACGCGGCGGGCCGCCGCCGCCTTAGACGACTGCGGTGGTGGCTACGGCGCACGTCGGGACGACCGAGGCCTCCCACGACGAAGTTGCCCCGGGCATGAACACCTCCTCGGGACTGTGAACAGGCTTTTTCCTGTGCCCAACCCCCACGGGTTGTTCACAGTCCCATCAACGCTCGGGTCCAGGGCCCGAACGGAATGAAGCCGTTGGCCAGCTCGCACCGAGCGGTGGAGGCGAGGCATGGCCGTCTCGCCGAGGACCAACGTGAGGACGACGGGCGCGTGGGCTGTCGTCCCACGGAGGCCGACGTACGACGAAACGACGTGCGACGTGCGACGTGCGGCGTGCGGCGTGCGGCGTGCGGCGTGCGGCGTGCGGCGAGCCGATGGCGGCCGGCCCCGGGACTGCGGCGGGGCGATTACACGGCGTACCCGACAGCCGACGACCTTGCGGCCCCGGGTCGGAACACCTCCTGGGGAGAGTGAACAGTCACCTCCTGGGACTGTGAACAGGCCTTTGCCCGTGCGCAGTCCTCATCGGGTATGCACAGTCCCCAGGAGGTGTTCACGGTCCCGTCGGCGTTCAGCTCCAGGGCCGAGAGGGGCGGAGCCGCGGGCAGTTCGTGGTGGTGGGTCTTGCCGGCGGCGGCGGCGGTGCGGCGCGCTACGAACGGGCGCAGGGCGGCCGTGCGACGGAGCGCGGCGTACTCCGGGCGCGCGTACTCCGGGCGCGCGTACTCCGGGCGCGCGCACGCCGGGCGCGCGTACCCCAGGCGCGCGTACGACAGGCGCGGTGTGTGCGGGGTCTACGCCGAAGGTCCGGAAAGTGGAGACGCCCGGCTGGGGTTGCCAGCCGGGCGCGGTGGAAGGGGGTTAGAGCGGCTCTATGTCGGTCAGCTCGGCCGGGGTTAGTTCTAGCCAGCGGGTGATGCCTATTTCGCGGAGGAAGGGGACGTCGTGGCTGGCTATTACCAGGGCTCCGTTGTAAGACGCCAGGGCGTCTTTTAGTTGGGCGACGCTGGAGAGGTCGAGGTTGTTGGTGGGCTCGTCGAGCATGAGGAGTTGGGGTGGGGGTTCGGCGAGTAGTAGTGCGGCGAGGGTGGCGCGGAAGCGTTCGCCGCCGGAGAGGGTGCTGACGAACTGGTCCGCTGCCCGGCCGCGGAACAGGAAGCGGGCGAGGCGGGAGCGGCGTTCCTGGTTCTCGGTGCTGGGGGCGAGTAGGGCCAGGTTGTCGACGACGGACAGGTCGTCGCGCAGCAGGTCGAGGCGCTGGGGCAGGTACCGGAACGGGACGACCGGCAGCTCCCCCGCCACGATCGACTGCAGCAGCGTCGTCTTGCCGGCGCCGTTCGGCCCGGTCAACGCGATCCGCTCCGGGCCGCGGATCTCCAGGTCGACGTGCGCGCCGGTCCGCAGTACGTGGTCCTCCAGCCGCAGCACGATGCGACCGGCGGGTACGGCGGTCTTCGGCAGGTCGACGCGGATCGTGTCGTCGTCGTGGACCTTCTCCTCCGCGTCGGCCAGTGCCTCCTGTGCGGAGTCGAGCCGCTCGGACTGCATCCCGATGTGCTTGCCCGCCGACACCTGCGCACCGCGTTTCAGGTTGCCGGCCACGATCTTCGGGATGCCGCCCTTCTCGAACGCCCGCTGACCGCGCGCCTGGCGCTGGTCCATCTTCATCCGCGCCTCGACCAGGTCGCGCTTCTGCTTGCGTACGTCGGCCTCGGCGGCCCGCAGCATCCGCTCGGCCGCCTCCTGCTCGACCGCGACGGCCTCCTCGTACGCCGACAGGTTGCCGCCGTACCAGGTGACCTCGCCCTTGCGAAGGTCGCCGATCTGGTCGACCCGGTCGAGCAGCTCCCGGTCGTGGCTGACGATCACCAGCGCGCCGCGGAACTGGTCGACGGCGTCGTACAGATGCCGTCGCGCCCGCAGGTCGAGGTTGTTCGTCGGCTCGTCGAGCAGCAGTACGTCGGGACGCCGCAGCAGCTCGGCAGCGAGTCCGAGCAGGATCGTCTCGCCGCCGGACAGCTCGCCGACCCTGCGGTCGAGGCCGATCGCGCCGAGACCGAGCTTGCCGAGCAGCGCCTCGGCGCGTTCGTCGACGTCCCAGTCGTCGCCGATGGTCGCGAAGTTCTCCTCCGAGGCGTCACCGGACTCGATCGCGACGATCGCGCGTCGTACGGCGTCGATCCCGAGCGCCTGGTCGACGCGTAGCGACGTGTCGAGAGTGAGGTCCTGCGGCAGGTACCCGAGCTCGCCACTGACGCGGATCGCCCCACGTTGCGGGGTGAGGCGGCCGGCGATCAGCCTGAGCAGGGTCGACTTGCCGGCGCCGTTGCGGCCGACCAGGCCGGAGCGGACCGGACCGGCGACGAAGGTCAGGCCGTCGAACAGCACCTCGCCATCAGGCCAGGCGAAGAAGAGGTCGGTACAGGACAGGGAAAAGCTCATGAGCGTCGGACTCCCAACGAGGTCTCGGACGAGACCGCACACCAGAGCGGTGGCGATCAATCGGCTGAAGAGAAGACCTCGGAGCTACAACGCGGACCCCTGACGTCGGGAATGGGACATGCACCAGGATACGGGCCGCCCCACGGCCCATCAACCATTTTCCGAAAGCTTGCGCCGGGCAACGATCACCAGATCGACGAGGGCGACCACCGCGAGCGCCCCGAACGCGATCACCCACCCGGCCGGCAGGTCGTACACGGCGGCGAGCACAGCGGCCGCGATCCACAGGCACAGACCGAAGCACGCCAGCACGGTCCTCAGCGTCAGCGCACTGCGAGGCGGCGGCGGTTCGAACGCCATACCTGGCTTGTACCCACTACGGGCCTTTACCCACTACGGGGCCTTGCGTAGCCAGGTTTCGACGCCGGCGATGTGGGCGGTCATCCAGGCACGAGCGGCCTCGGCGTCGCCGATCTCGATCGCGTCGAGGATCGCGGCGTGCTCCGCGAGGGTGCGTTGGACCGCGCCGGCCTGGGTCACACCACGCCAGATCCGGGCCCGCTGGGTCGCGCCGGAGATGCCGTCGAGCAGCGAGCAGACCACCTGGTTCCCGGTCGCCTCGGCGATGGCGCGGTGGAACCGCAGGTCGTTCGCGACCAGTTCCTCCACGTTCGCGTCCGGCGCGAGGTCGCTGGTCAGCAGCCGGAGCTCGGTCACCTGGTCCGGGCTGATCCGGGTGGCGGCCAGTGCGGCGACGCCCGGTTCGAGCAAGCGTCGTACCTCGAAGAACTGCAGCACCGAGTCGTCGCGATGCAGGTCGACCATGAAGTTGAGCGCGTCGAGCAGATGCGCCGAATCCAGACTGCTCACGTACGTGCCGTCGCCGTGCCGGACGTCCAGCACGTTGACCAACGTGAGCGCCTTCACCGCCTCGCGCAGCGAGTTCCGCGACAGCCCCAGCCGGGCGGCGAGATCCGCCTCCTTCGGCAGCCGATCCCCCGGACCCAGTTCCCCCGAGGTGATCATCCCTTTGATCTTGACGATCGCCTCATCCGTCAACGCCATCCCGTCAGTATGCCGGTCGGCGAGCTGGGCATGTGAGGGGTTGGCCCCCGAGTTGGTGGGTTGGCCCCCCGCACACCGACGCACAACCCACAAGCTCAGGGGTCAACCCCTCAGGTGGCCCGGAGCAGGTGACGCGGAGCAGGGGGCGCGGAGCAGGGGGCGCGGAGCAGGTGCGCGGAGCAGGGGGCTCGGCGTTAGCATCCGGGGATGGGGTGGGCGGCGGGGTATTCGGGCAAGCCGGTGGCTGCCAAGCTCGGGATCAAGGCGGAGCATCTCGTGCTGCTCGACAACGCGCCGGACGGCTTCGCGATCGAAGGACTTCCGGCCGGTACGACGGTTGGGCGCCGAGCCGGACAGACGCCGTACGACGTGGTGCTGATGTTCTGCCCGGACCGTGCCCGGCTCGCGAAGCGGCTGCCCGTGCTGCTCGGGAAGACGGTCCCGGCCGGGATGATCTGGGCGGCCTGGCCGAAGCGATCGTCCGGCGTCGCGACCGACCTCGACGAGAACGGCATCCGCGAGCTCGCCCTCCCGCTGGGTGTCGTCGACGTGAAGGTCTGCGCGATCGACGCAACCTGGTCGGGCCTCAAGCTGGTACGCCGCCTGACCAACCGCTGAGTCAGCCCAGCTCCTCGGCCAGCGCGACGAGGATGCCCTCCGGACCGCGGAGGTAGCACATCCGGAAGCTGTCGCCGATGTCCGTCACCTCGCCGACCAGCTCGGCCCCTTTGGCCTGCAGGCGGGTCAGCACGTCCGCGATGTCGTCGACGGCGAACAGCAGCCGGCGGATGCCGAGCGCGTTGACCGGTGCGACGGCCGGCTCGAGCGCGATCGCCGTCGGCCGCTCGTACTGCATCAGCTCGAGCCTGCTGTGGCCGTCCGGAGTACGCATCATCGCGACGGTCACGCGGTGGTTGTCGAGACCCATGATCCGGTCCGCCCACTCGTCCTCGACCGTCATCCGCCCTTCCTGCTCCAGACCGAGCTCGACGAAGAACGCGACCGCGGCGTCGAGGTCCTCGAGCACGATGCTGACATTGTCCATTCGCTTGACCGCCATGGCGGCGAGGATAGAGGTATGGACCGGTCAGGCCAGTCGGACTCAACTGGACTGATTTGGAGCGTGACGTTGGCCACACCTTTGCGCGGTTGTGATCATCACCGGGGCGAGTGGACAACTGCATACAGTGGGCAGCCACGCTCAGCGGGCCCCGCAAGCGGCACCGGAGCCCAGGCCGGAAAGCCACATCTGCAAGGCGTCCGGGAGCCGCTGCCGTTGCTCTCCGCACCAGTAGGTGGTGAGAGGACGGCGTGTGGCCTGAAACACCTTTGTGAGCAGTGTTTCAGGTGCCGGCGGATCGACCCGCCGGAGCCCGACCACTCGACACACTGGTCCGGTGGTCCCGGGCTGTGGAACTGGTCCCCCTGCTATTAGCCTTTGCTTGGGACACCACCCATAACATCTGAATTAACCGTGCTACCGGACCCGAAATCGGAAGAGGCGAACTGCCAAGTGGCCACCGAGCCATCAGACACCAACCCCCTAGCAGCCTTCGGTGCGAACGAATGGCTGGTCGACGAGCTGTACGAGAAGTACCAGCAGGACCCGAATTCGGTGGATCCGGCGTGGCTCGACTTCTTCAAGACGTACAACCCCGATGGCGACGCGAAGCCGGTGACGACGACCCCGGCCGACGCTCCCCGGTCGGACGCTCCCCGGCCCGACGCGGTGTCCGACAACAAGACGCCCGAGGCGCCGAGCCGCGGCACCGCGCCGACCGTGCCCGCCTCGAACGCTCCCGCCGCCGCGGCGGCGACGCAGTCCCCAGCCACCCAGTCCCCCGCAAAGCCCACCGCCGCGAAGCCCGCCCCCGCGAAGCCGGCCCCTGCGCAGGCCGCCGCGCCCCAGAAGGCAGCCCCGACCGGAGGCACGGCGAACCAGCCGACCGGCGCCCAGCCGAAGCCTGCGCAGCCCGCACAGACCGCGGCCGCGGCGGGCGACGACGCCGAGCGGAAGATCCTGCGCGGGGCCCCGGCCCGCACGGCGCAGAACATGGAGACCAGCCTCACGGTCCCCACCGCGACGAGCGTGCGGCAGGTGCCGGTCAAGCTGCTGATCGACAACCGCATCGTCATCAACAACCACCTCAAGCGCGCCCGCGGCGGCAAGGTGTCCTTCACCCACCTGATCGGCTGGGCGCTGGTGAAGGCGCTGAAGACGCTGCCGGAGATGAACGCGGCGTACGACGAGACCGACGGCAAGCCGACCCTCGTCAATCCGGCGCACATCAACCTCGGCCTGGCCATCGACATGCAGAAGCCGGACGGCACCCGGCAGCTGCTGGTGCCGTCGATCAAGGCCGCCGAGACGATGACGTTCGCCGACTTCTGGATGGCCTACGAGGACATCGTCCGCCGCGCCCGGGACAACAAGCTCGCGCTGCCCGACTTCCAGGGCACCACGATCAGCCTCACCAACCCCGGCACGATCGGCACGCAGCACTCGGTGCCGCGGCTGATGACCGGCCAGGGCTGCATCATCGGCGTGGGCGCGATGGAGTACCCGCCGGAGTACCAGGGTGCGGCCGACGAGACGATGGCCAAGCTCGCGGTCAGCAAGGTGATGACGCTGACCTCGACGTACGACCACCGGATCATCCAGGGCGCGCAGTCGGGTGAGTACCTGCGCCGCCTGCACCAGCTGCTGCTCGGCGCGGAGGGCTTCTACGACGAGATCTTCCAGTCGCTGCGGATCCCGTACGAGCCGATCCGCTGGGCCGCCGACCTCCCGCACAGCCACGAGGAGGACATCAGCAAGCAGGCCCGGATCCTCGAGCTGATCCACGCCTTCCGGGTCCGCGGCCACATCATGGCCGACACCGACCCGCTGGAGTACAAGCAGCGCAGCCACCCCGACCTCGACGTCGCGACCCACGGCCTGACCCTGTGGGACCTGGACCGCGAGTTCGCCACCGGCTCGTTCGGCGGCGACCGGCGGTTCATGAAGCTGCGCGAGATCCTCGGCATCCTGCGCGACTCCTACTGCCGGACCACCGGTATCGAGTACATGCACATCCAGGACCCCGAGCAGCGCAAGTGGCTGCAGGAGCGGGTCGAGCGGCCGCACACCAAGCCGCCGCGCGAGGAGCAGCTGCGGATCCTGGCCAAGCTGAACGAGGCCGAGGCGTTCGAGACCTTCCTGCAGACCAAGTACGTCGGTCAGCGGCGGTTCTCGCTCGAGGGCGGCGAGACCACCATCCCGCTGCTCGACGAGCTGTGCGAGGAGGCGGCCGGCGCCGGCCTGGAAGAGGTCGCGATCGGTATGGCCCACCGCGGCCGGCTGAACGTGCTGGCCAACATCGTCGGCAAGTCGTACGGCCAGATCTTCCGCGAGTTCGAGGGCAACATCGACCCGCGGACCGTGCAGGGCTCCGGCGACGTCAAGTACCACCTGGGCGCGGAGGGCGAGTTCGTCTCCGAGTTCGGCGACAAGATCAAGGTGTCGGTGGCGGCCAACCCGTCCCACCTGGAGACCGTCGACCCGGTGCTCGAGGGCATCGTCCGGGCCAAGCAGGACATCCTGGACCGCGGCGCCGCCTTCCCGGTGCTGCCGGTGCTCGTCCACGGTGACGCGGCCTTCGCCGGCCAGGGCGTCGTGGCCGAGACGCTGAACCTGTCCCAGCTGCGCGGGTACCGCACCGGCGGCACGATCCACGTGATCGTGAACAACCAGGTCGGCTTCACCACCTCGCCGGCCTCGTCCCGCTCGTCGATGTACTCCACCGACGTCGCGCGGATGGTGCAGGCGCCGATCTTCCACGTCAACGGCGACGACCCCGAGGCGTGCATCCGGGTCGCCGACCTGGCCTTCGAGTACCGGCAGGCGTTCAACAAGGACGTCGTCATCGACCTGGTCTGCTACCGCCGCCGCGGTCACAACGAGGGTGACGACCCGAGCTTCACGCAGCCGCTGATGTACGACCTGATCGAGCAGAAGCGGTCGGTCCGCAAGCTCTACACCGAGGCCCTGATCGGTCGTGGCGACATCACGATCGAAGAGGCCGAGCAGGCGATGATGGACTTCCAGCACCGGCTCGAGCGGGTCTTCGCCGAGGTCCGCGAGGCGAAGAGCCAGCCGGACACCCCGGCGCCGTACGTGACCGCCCCGGTGTACCCGGACAAGCCGGAAGGCCCGGACGCGACCGCGACCACGCCCGAGGTGCTGAAGAAGATCGCCGACGCGCACACCACGCTGCCGGCCGGCTTCACCGTGCACCCCAAGGTGATGCCGCAGCTGCAGCGCCGGGCGCACGCGATCACCGAGGGCCCGATCGATTGGGCCAGCGCGGAGATCACCGCCTTCGGCTCGCTGCTCCTCGAGGGCCGTCCGGTCCGGCTGGCTGGTCAGGACAGCCGCCGCGGGACGTTCGTGCAGCGGTTCGCCGCCGTCATCGACCGGGTCAACGGCCAGGACTACGTCCCCCTGCAGAACCTCGACGACGACCAGGCGAACTTCTACGTCTACGACTCGCTGCTGAGCGAGTACGCCGCCCTCGGCTTCGAGTACGGGTACTCCGTGGCACGCCCGGAGGCGCTGACCCTGTGGGAGGCGCAGTTCGGCGACTTCGTCAACGGCGCGCAGTCGGTCATCGACGAGTACATCTCGTCCGGTGAGGCGAAGTGGGGCCAGAAGTCCGGTGTCGTGCTGCTGCTGCCGCACGGCTACGAGGGCCAGGGCCCGGACCACACCTCGGCCCGGATCGAGCGGTTCCTGGCGCTGTGCGCGGAGAACGCGATGACCGTCGCGCAGCCGTCGACCCCGGCGTCGTACTTCCACCTGCTGCGCCGGCACACGCTCGGCGAGGAGCACAACCCGATGGTCGTGTTCACGCCGAAGCAGCTGCTGCGCCGCAAGGAGGCCGTGTCGCAGCCGGAGGAGCTGACCCACGGCACCTTCCGGCCGGTGATCCACGACGCCGAGGCGGACGCCGACCCGGCCACCGTCGAGCGGGTCGTCCTCGCCTCGGGCCGGATCGTGTACGACCTGCTGGCCGAGCGCAAGAAGGTCGAGCCGGACAAGATCAGCACCGCGATCCTCCGGGTCGAGCAGCTGTACCCGCTGCCGGCCGAGGAGATCGCGGCCGAGCTGGCGAAGTACCCGAACGCGACCGAGATCCGCTGGGTGCAGGACGAGCCGGCGAACCAGGGTCCGTGGCCGTTCATGGCGCTGAACCTGACCGAGCACCTGGGCGGCAAGCCGTTCTACCGGGTGTCCCGGCCGGCCATGGCCGCCCCGGCGGTCGGCTCGCACGGTGTCCACGGCACCGAGCAGACGACGCTGCTGAAGCAGGCGTTCAGCTGACGTGTACTTCACCGACCGCGGGATCGAGGAGCTCGAGAAGCGGCGTGGCGAGGAGGATGTCACGCTGGCCTTCGTGGCCGAACGGCTGCGCGAGTTCGTCGACCTGAACCCCGAGTTCGAGACGCCGATCGAGCGCTTCGCCACCTGGCTGGCTCGGCTGGACGACGAGGACGACTAGCAGGACGACTAGTAACCTGAGCGAATGCCCTTCGCCTCGCAGCCCGTACGCCGGGTTGCCGCGGCGGAGGGCATTCGTCCGTCCGGCCACTGGCCGCACACGATCCCCGCAGTACGCCAGCTCCTGACCGACGGCCTGGACCTCGAACCGGGCGTGACATTCCTCGTCGGCGAGAACGGCGCCGGCAAGTCGACGCTCGTCGAGGCGATCGCCGTCGCGTTCGGCCTGTCCCCCGAAGGCGGTTCGACCGGCGCGCGGCTGACCACCCGCGCAACCGAGTCACCGCTGGCCGACGATCTCCTGCTGACCCGCGGCGTCGGCGCCAAGCGGGCCGGCTTCTTCCTGCGTGCGGAGACGATGCACGGCTTCTACAGCTACCTCGAACGCAACCCGAAGACCTCCGGACCGCCCGAGCCCGTCTTCCACGAGATGAGCCACGGCGAGAGCTTCCTCAACCTCATCAACGACCGGTTCAGCCGACGCGGGTTCTACTGCCTCGACGAGCCCGAGTCCGCGCTCTCCTTCTCCAGCAGCCTCGCCGTGATCGGCGTGCTCAACCGTCTCGCCGAAAGCGGCTCACAGGTGCTGTGCGCGACGCACTCCCCCGTCATCGCGGCCTTGCCCGGCGCGGCGATCCTCGAGGTCGGCGAGTGGGGCATCCGGCGTACGACGTGGGAGGAGCTGGAGCTCGTGCAGAACTGGAAGGCCTACCTGCAAGCACCGCAGAGGTACCTGCGGCATGTGCTCTAGCCGGTGTGCGGCGGGCGGGTGCGGCGTGGTGGGTCTGGCGCGAGGGTGCCGTCGGGGGCGATGTGCTCGAAGATCTGGTCGACCAGGTTCAGCACGTGCGGGTCGTCCACGGTGTAGATGTGCCGCCGGCCCTCGCGGCGCGCGGTGATGATGCCGGCCAGCCGGAGCTTGCCGAGGTGCTGGCTCGCGGTGGCGATACTCACGCCGACGCGCTCCGCCAGGGTGCCGACGTCGTACTCCCCCTGCGCGGCCAGCGACACCAGGTGCAGCCGGACGGGCGCGGAGAGCATGGCGAAGGTGCCCGCGGCGGAATCGAGCTGAGCCTTCGTCGGTTCAGGGTTGGTCATCGCGCAGTCATTGTGACCGGTAGACCGGTCTGCGGACAGCTCGCCGGGCCGTCGTGACAACGGTCTCACACTTTCGCAATTGCGAAAGTATCGAAACGGTGGCAGGCTGGAACCATGTTCCGAGCCCTCCGCCCTGTGCTCTTGCTGCTCCTGGTGGCGATCCCCGCGGTCGCTCTCCGGGTCACCGGCACACACCCGCCGGCACTGGCCTCGATGCTGATCTTCGGCCTCGCCGTGGTCGCCGCGTCGTTCGTGCTCGCATGGGCGGCCGAGGCGGCGGAGATGGACATCTCGGGCGGTCTGGCGATCGCACTGCTGGCCGTCATCGCGGTCCTGCCGGAGTACGCGGTGGATCTGTACTTCGCCCACACCGCCGGCTCGAATCCGGCCTACGTGCAGTTCGCCGCGGCCAACATGACCGGGTCGAACCGGCTGCTCCTCGGCCTCGGCTGGTCGGCCGTCGTCCTCATCAGCCTGTACGTCGCTTCGCGGCGCAGCGGGCAATCGGTGAAGGCGCTGGTGCTCGAGTCCGGGTACCGCCGGGAGCTGGGCTTCCTCGCGGTCGCCGGAGTGGTCGCGTTCGTGATCCCGGTGACCGGCGAGATCCACCTGGTGCTCGGCATCCTGCTGCTCGCCTTCTTCGCCTATTACCTGTACCGGGCGGCCACGTCGGAGCACGACGACGAGCCCGACCTGATCGGCCCGGCGGCGACCATCGGCGGGTTGCCGAAGCTGCAGCGGCGGATCACCGTGACTGCGATGTTCCTGGTTTCGGCCGCTGTGATCCTGGCCGCAGCGGAGCCGTTCGCGGATTCGCTCGTCCAGGGTGGGCAGGCGCTGGGGATCGACCAGTTCCTGCTGGTCCAGTGGCTGGCGCCGCTGGCATCGGAGGCGCCGGAGTTCATCGTGGCGATCCTGTTCGCCTGGCGGGGCAAGGGCGCCGCGGCGCTCGGCCTGCTGATCTCGGCCAAGGTGAACCAGTGGACCCTGCTGATCGGCAGCCTCCCGATCGCGTACGGGATCGGCGGCGGCGGTGCCGCGCTGCACCTCGACGGTCGGCAGGTGGAGGAGTTCCTCCTCACCGCCACCCAGACGCTGCTGGGCATCGCGATCCTGCTGAACCTGCGCTTCCCGCGCTGGGCGGCCTGGACGCTGCTGGGCCTGTTCGCCGTCCAGTTCGCCGTGCCGGGACAGACCGGGCGGTACGTGATCAGCGCGGTCTACCTCGTGCTGGCGATCGGCGCGACGATCCACAACCGCGAGCAGGTACTGCGGACGCTCACCTCGCCGTTCCGCCGGACGGAACAGCCCGTCGACGCAGAACGCGCCGACGAGCTGATCAACGTCTAGCTGGCCTGCTGTTCCTCGACGACGGCCGGGCGGTTGCGGCGCTCCTGGGGCCCGGGTCGGCCGCGGCGGCGGCCGGAGAGGAACTTCTCGCCGGCGGCGGTGCCGGTGAACTTCGTCCGGCGGGCCCACTCCCGGCACTCCTCGATCACGGGGCACGAGGTCAGGCAGAGCGCCTGCGCCTTCCGCTGCTCCCAGGGCGTCGCGGTCTCGTCGTACGACGGCGCCTGTCCGACGCACGCGGCCTTCGTCATCCAGCGGTCGGCCGGATCGACGATCACCGTCACAGTAGGCCTCATGGGCTCATCGCTCCTCATCGATCGGGCGGATCGGTAGGAACAGCCTGAACCCGTCGCGTTGCCCCGGTGCGACGCCCGTGTTTCCGGCGTGAAACGTCAGGTCCGGACGAGGCGGATCTCGCGCAGATCGAAGTACGGATCGTGCTTGCCGACGCCGTCCGGCGCGAACCCGTGCCGCCGGTAGAAGCCGAGCGCCTGCTCGTTCGCCTCGAAGACCCAGAGGAACGCGGGCTGTTTGCCGACGGCAACATCCAGTAGGCGGGTGCCGAGCCCGGTCTTCCAGAACGCCTGCCGGGTGTAGATCGCCTCCAGCTCGAACGGCACCGGCGCGTCCTCGTCGCGGCCCGGGCCGATGCCGACGAAACCGGCCACACGGTCCTGCACCGGCGCCTCCGGGTCCGGGTTCACCGCGATCCAGCGGCGCCGGCCCTCGCCCAGGGGTGTGGTCCAGCGTTCGATCCGGCGTTCGATGTTCGACGTACGCTCCAGGAGCAGGTCGGCCGGCATGAGCCCGGCGTACGCCTCCCGCCAGCAGAGCAGGTGACACCAGGCCGCGGCCTCGGAGTCGTCGAGCGTGACCGGGCGAATCTCGGGTTGTCGCACTCAGACAGTAAAGACGATCTTGCCGAAGACGTCGCCTGCGTTCATCTTCGCGAAGCCGTCGCGGGCGTCGGCGAGCGGCAGGGTCGAGTCGATGTGTGGCGAGATCCCGGCGTTCGTCATGAACTGGACCAGCTCCGCGAGCTCGGTCCGGGTGCCCATCGTCGAGCCCTGGACGCGGAGCTGCAGGAAGAAGATCCGGTTCAGCTCGGCCGACTTCGGCGCCTGGCCGCTGGTCGCGCCGGAGATGACGAGCGTGCCGCCCTGCTTGAGCGACTTGAGCGAGTGCGACCAGGTCGCCTGCCCGACCGTCTCCATCACCGCGTCCACCCGCTCCGGCAACCGCGCCCCGGACTCGAACGCGTCGTGCGCGCCGATCTCCAGAGCCTTCGACCGCTTCCCTTCGTCCCGGCTGGTCGCCCAGACGCGGATCCCGGCCGCCCGGGCCAGCGTGATCAGCGCGGTCGCGACGCCACCGCCCGCGCCCTGCACGAGCACGGTGTCGCCCGGCTTGAGCCCCGACTGCGTGAACAGCATCCGGTAGGCCGTCAGCCACGCCGTCGGCAGGCACGCCGCCTGCTCGAAGCTCATCCCGGCCGGCTTCGGTACGACGTTCCGCGCGGGTACGGCGACCTTCTGCGCGAGCGTGCCCTGGTACCGCTCGCTCAGCAGTGACCGCTTCGGGTCGAGCGTCTCGTCGCCCTTCCAGGCCGGATCCGAGACGACCGCGTGCACGACGACCTCGTTCCCGTCCGCGTCCACCCCGGCCGCATCGCAGCCGAGAATCATCGGCAGGCTCTGCTCGGCCAGCCCGACCCCCTTCAACGACCACAGATCGTGATGGTTGAGCGCGGTCGCCCGCACGTCGATGGTCACCCAACCGTCGGGCGCCGTCGGATCGGGCCGCTCCCCCACCTCGAGCGCAGCTACTGGGTCGTCGGCGTCGAACTTGGCAGCGTAAGCGGCAAGCATGCGCTCCACCCTAGACCCGCGGCTCAGCGTGCGTCAGTTACCGAATTCACCATCGGCCTGGACAGCACTCCGTCCAGCAGCCGCCGCGAGTCCTCGAGCGCCTGAATCGACGAACTGATCCGCTCGCGCTCCTGCCTGAGCTGCTCGAGGAGCTCCGGGCACATCGGCTCCAGGCGATCCGTCACGCAGGGAAGCGTCCGGGCGATGGTCGCGGTCGAGAGCCCCGCCGCCAGTAAGGACCGGATCCGGCCGACCACTTCGACATCGGCGTCGGCGTACTCGCGGTATCCGCTCGGGAGCCGCTCCGGGTGCAGCAGTCCCTGGTCCTCGTAGTAGCGCAGCAGCCGCTCGCTCACGCCGGTCCGGCCGACCATTTCCCGCATCCGCACGCGATCACACCCTCGGCGACTTGACTCTGACACCAATGTCGGAGTTTAGCCTCCGGTGTATGACCCCAGTTCTGCTCGCCCATGGTGCGGGCGGCGGCATCCAGGCGAACTTCGCCGCCCTCATCGACGACCTGTCGATCGATCGCACCGTCATCGGGCCCGACCTACCGGGCTCCGGCGCCGCCCCGCGCCGGCCCGAGCCGCTCGCCCTCGATCTCCTGGCGGACGAACTCGTCGCGGCCGCCGACGGACACGACCGCGTCGCGATCGTCGGCTACTCTCTCGGTACGGCGCTGGCCGTACGGGCGGCCGTCCGGCACCCGGACCGGGTCGCGGCGCTCGTTCTCACGGCTCCGTTCGCCAAGCCGACTCCGCGGTTCACCCTGCTGGTCAAGCTGTGGCGCGAGCTCCTCGACACCGACCACCTCGCGGACTTCATGCACCTGGTCGGCGTCGGCGCGCCGTACCTGGACCACCGCACGCCGCAGGAGCTCGCCGACTCCCTGGCCGGCGCGGCCGAACACGTTCCACCGGGCACGCCGGACCAGCTCGACCTGATCGACACCGTCGACATACGGGCGGACCTCGCCGCGATCGCCGTACCGACACTCGTCATCTCCACCACCCACGACAACCTGGTCACGCCGTACCACCACCGGGAGGTTGCCGCCGGCATCGAGGGCGCCAGGTACGCCGAGTTGGCGTCCGGGCACCTGCCGTTCGTGGAGGCACCGACGGAGTGGATCGGGCTGGTCAGGGGTTTCCTCGACAGCCGGGATGTGGTTTGATCCGGAATTAACGGTCTTGACCGTAATCCCGCCCGAGGAGGACCGATGTTTCGTGCGCTCGTGATCGCAGGTCTCACCGCCGCTCTGCTGACCGGGCCGGCTGTGGCCGCGCCGGAGCCACCCGTGACCGGCGCCTATCTGCAGATCACGGCCGATGGAGTTCCCACCGGTCCGGGTCTCGAGGGCGCGACGCACGCGTTCGCGGCGCTCGCGGCGATCTACGACGCGACCGGTGACCCGGCGCAGAAGCAGGAAGCCGACGACCTGCTCGGCTACATCCTGCAGCGGCGACCGGACCACATGAGCACGGACATCGGACTGCAATTGCTGGACAGCCCTTATCTGCAAGGGATTCCTCAACTGCGCACGAACCTCGACACGTTCGCGGACTCGATTCTCGACCTGTACGCCACGCAGCCCGACAAGGTGTTGCGGACCGGTGACATCCGCACGCTGAGCGGCCGCGCCGAGTTGCTGACCGGCTATGCGAAGTACCTCGAGCAGCAATCGGGTGACCCGGCCCGGATCCAGGCCGCCGACACCGCGGCCCGCGCGATGCTCGACCGGTTGGCGGCCTTGCAGTACACCTACCAGGAAGCCGTCGGCTCCTTCCACAATGACCGGTATGTCGGCTCGTTCCCGCACTTCATCGCGGGTGACAACGGCAACATGGGCACCTGGGACGTCGAGCATTGGGCACCCGCGATGCTGTCGCTCGACCAGTACGCCGCGGTCCGCGCCCTGGCCATCGGCTTCGGCCGGTTCCACACCGCCGCGTACAACAACGCGGCCGCGGCCGGAACGCGGCATCTGCTCGGAACCACGACGATCGATCCGGGGCTGATCTACGCCGGCGCGCCCGCCGGGTTCCCGCTCGACGGGGCGACGTACCAGATCGGCGAGGAGACCGGCGAGCACCCGTACCTGATCACCTACGGCTGGTCGCCGAACGCGATCGCCCAGATGGGTACGGCGTTGAAGGCCGTCCGCGACAACCGGGTCAAGGTCCCGCGCTCGGCCGCCTGGCTCGCGTCGTACTGGCGGGGCACTCCTCCGCAGACCGTGCTCGCACCCGGGCAGTTCTGGCACGGACTGGACGCGAAGATCGCCTACACGCACCGCTTCATCGAGTCGACCCAGCTGCCGGTCCCGGCCGGCTTTCCCTGGCTCGACCTCGATCGCACCACGTTTCCCGGCACCGGCGACGACCCGGTCCGTCGGGGCGGCTGGTACGACGGGTCGGGCCGAGGCACCATGTCGGCGGTCTACTCGCGCCTGGCCATGACCGGGTACGTCGAGTCCGGCGGTCGTGACCAGGCCGTGCTCCACCGCGCCGGCCAGTGGTGGGACCAGCTGATCGTGCGCGGCTAACGGTCAGCTCGGAGCGAGTCCGTCACCGCGGGCCGCGCGCGGCCGACCAGAGGTCGTAGAGCTCCGCCGCGTGCTCGGGCCGGGCCGCCAGGATGCCGCCGGACTCGGGCCAGACGTTCTCGGCGCCGCGGTCGTCGAGGAGCACGCCACCCGCTTCCCGGACGACGAGTGCGGCGGCGAGGTGGTCGATCGGGTTGAAGCGTTCGATCACGGCTCCGGCGCCGCGGCCGCCCGCGGGTCCGGCGAGGGTCAGGGTGCCGGATCCCATCACCCGGAGCGTGCAGAACCGGTCGCGGAGCCCGTCCATGAAGACGTCCATGCCGGGCCACGACGAATGGTTCAGCAGTTCGGTGCTGACCATCTTGCCCTCCAGGCCGGTGCCGGCTCCGCCGCGGTCGAGTTCGAGGCGCCGCCCGTCCAGCTCGGCGCCCTGGCCGGCCACGGCGGCGAACACCTGCCCGCGCCAGACGTCCCCGACGACGGCGACGTACGGCTCGCGGTCGATCGCCAGAGCGAGGGAGAAGGCCGTCCACGGCACGCCGTTGGCCAGGTTCGCCGTTCCGTCGACGGGGTCGACGTACCAGCAGGGAACGTTGGGACTGGCGGCGCCGCCCATTTCCTCGCCGACCACGAGATGGCCCGGCAGCCGTTCGGCGATGACGGTGCGCACCTGCTGTTCGACGGCGATGTCGACTGCCGTGACGTGGTCCGCGGCGTTCGCCTTCGTCCGGACGTCGCCGAGGTCGGCGTTCCGGGTGAACTCGTTGGCCCACTCCGCGAGCTCGCGGGCGACCGCGATCGCCTCCACCAGTTCGTCACCGGTGAGCCCGACGGGTCGGGGTGCCTGTGCCCATGACGCCGGCCCCTCCGCGACGACCTTCCGGAGCAGGCTGAGCCGGTTCGTCGTGATCGCGTCCACGCCCAGAGCGAGAACCCAGCGCATGGCGTCCTCGTCGTCGACCGTCCAGCACGCGACACGGAGCCCGGCGCGATGGACGGCGTCGACGATCTCCTGGCTGAGCAGGAGGTACTCCGAGTTGACGACATCCGGCCGCAGGTGCGCGAGGAGGTCCGCGGGTGGTACGTCGCGGCGGTCCCAAGGCAGCCAGATGCTCGCCTCCGGGTCGGGTGCCCGGACGACCGCCATCGCGTCGAAATCGCCGCACCAGGCGACCCGCGCCCCGGAGTCCTGCACCACCCGTGCCGCGGCCTCGGCGATCTCCGGCGAGCCGATGTCGATCACCAGGGTCGACGACGTCCCCGCCAGGACCGGCAGCACCTCGCTGAGAAGCGGGATGCGGTTCTGCGCGTCACCGAGCGCCGCGACATCGGCCCAGTCGAGCTCGCAGACCTGCCGATCGAGACCCCAGAGGCGCTCGAGCGTCGCATCGTGCAGGACTACGACGTGGCCGTCCCGCGTCACGCGGACGTCGACCTCGACGAACCCGGCGCCTGATTCGAGGGCGGAGCGGATGGCAGGGATCGTGTTCTCCCGGTGCCGTTCGACGTCGCCGCGGTGTGCGATGGCCTGCGGTACGCGCCCTGAGGTGCGGACGGGGGCAACGCTCATGCCGACTTCCCCTGACCGACGAGCCGGCCGTCCTCGAACTCGAGCCACTTCTCGATCCGGGCCGAGCCTTTGGCGCCGACGGCGGGTGGGACACCGGTCACGTAGGAACGCAGTTCCGCGTCCTCGCGGCGCAGGTACAGCTCGGCGAAATGCCCACGCGGGACGACCCGTTCGACGGTCGCGGCGAGCCCGCCGGGACGCTGTTCGGAGGTGAAGACGACATCCTCGGGCCGGATCCCGACCACTCGCGGGCCGGACCGGACCCGCCCGTCCTCGATCCGTCCCTCGAGCCGGTTGAGGCTGCCGATGAAGGTCGCCACGAACTCCGTGGCCGGAGTGCTGTAGAGCTCGGCGGGCGTGCTGAACTGCTCGATCCGGCCGTCGTTCATGACCGCGATCCGGTCCGAGACCGACATCGCTTCCTCCTGATCGTGCGTCACGATGACGGTGGTGATGCCAAGGCGCTGCTGGATCTCCCGGATGTCCTCGCGGACCTTGACGCGCAACTTCGCGTCGAGGTTGCTGAGCGGCTCGTCGAGCAGGAGCAGTTCCGGCTCCTGGACGAGCGCCCGCGCGAGCGCCGTACGCTGCTGCTCGCCACCGGAGATCCGGGCCGGGCGCGAGTCCTTGTGGTGCATCAGGTTGACCAGCGCGAGGGCGGCGTCGACGCGCTCCGCGATCTCCGCCTTGGGCCGCTTGCGCAGCTTCAGCGGGAAGGCGACGTTCTTCGCCACCGTCATGTGCGGCCAGAGGGCGTAGTTCTGGAACACCATGGCACTGGGACGGCGCTCGGGGCCGAGGTGTACGACCTCGCGGCCGCCGACCTTGATCGAGCCCGCGTCGGGGGTCAGGAAGCCGGCGATCATCCGCAGGGTGGTGGTCTTGCCGCAGCCCGACGGGCCGAGGAGGGAGACCAGCTCACCCGGGTGGACCACCATGTCGAGGCTCTCGATGATGCTCCGCCCGCCGAGAACCTTGTGCAGGCCCTGGATGTCAAGGCCGCCCGCACCCGGGGCGCTGTCGGTGGCAACGGTCTGGGACTCGGTTGTGTCGGTCGTCATGGCGCCCTTACTTGATCTGGAAGCCCTCGGCGAGATGGCCGCCGATGATGTGCTTGTGCGCGGCCAGCAGCAGCGCGACGGACGGGATGGCGAGCAGGATCGAGAAGACCGCCGCCACCTGGGTCGGGTAGTTGAGCACGAGGCTGTACATCTGCGTCGGCATCGTCATGTAGTCCGGCGCGCCGACCAGGTACGTGCCCTGGGCCTCGTCGAAGGACGCGAGGAAGCTCATGATCGCGGCCACCAGGATGCCCGGGAGAGCCATCGGCAGGGTGACGCTGAAGAAGGTCCGCAGCTTGGAGGCCCCGGCGTCCCGGGCGGCCTCCTCGAGACTGCGCGGTACGGCGGCGAACGCGGCGGCCGGGATCCACGTCATGAACACCACCGTGCCGAGCACGTGGACGACGAGGATGCCGAGGATCGTGTTCATCAGGTTCAGCGCGTAGAACAGCGCCGCCAGCGAGACGAACAGCCCCATCTTCGGGAACGCGTTGGCCGCGAACACCCCGATCAGGAAGAACCGCCGTCCCGGGAACTCGAAGCGCGCGAACGCGTAGGCCGCGGGCAGGCAGATCAGCGCGGAGACGAGCACGGTGATCGGGGCGAAGAACAGCGAGTTCTGCACCGCCATCCCGAGCGCCTGGTCGCTGAAGACGACGCTCCACCACCTGAACGTCCACGCGTCCGGGGCGAGGTGGGGGTAGGTCCAGGTCGCCGCGAACGCCCGTACGGCCAGCCAGCCGAGCGGTCCGATGATGAACAGCGCCAGTACGGCGGCGAAGACGACGACCAGCGCGCGGGAGGCTGCCCGGCCCATCACACCGCCCCGCTTTCCTTGGCGGAGCGGAAGTTCGCCCAGACGTACACCGCTGCGATCCCGGACGCGATCGCGAACACGATGAACGCGATCACCACGGCCTGCTGCGGCTGGTTGAACGAGGAGAAGTAGTTCGACATGTCGACCCCGAGCATGTTCGGCGAGTTCGGGCCGGTGAAGTACGGCACGGTGAACGAGCCGAGGATCCCGATCGCGGTGAACGTCGTCGCGATGATGATCGGCACCCCCGCCATCGGCACCACGACGCTCACGACCACCCGCCAGAAGGAGGCGCCGGCGTCGCGAGCGGCGTCGATCATCGCCTGCGGGACGGCTTGCAGCCCGGAGGTGACCAGCAGGGTCGCGAACGGCAGCGACGTCCACACCGAGCCGATGACCACGGTCACCAACGTGTAGGACCAGACCGGGAAGCCGAGCCCGAACTGGGCCGCCACACTGCGCAGGAACCCGTTCGCGGAGTAGAAGCCGAGGATGGCCCACGAGGCGATGACGACCGGGATGAAGAGCGGGACGATCGCGAGGGTGGACAGCACCTTGCCGATCCACCCGCCGGAGAACTTGAGATAGAGCCCGATGCCGACCGCGAGCAGGATGACGACGACGGTGCTCACCAGGGTGACGACGGCCGTGACGAACAGGTCGCCGAGGAACCGTGCGTTGGTGAACATCTCGGCGTACGCCGAGAACGTCGGGACGATGCCGTGGGCGCTGTGGACGTTCTGGCCGATGAGCGCGACGGTGCGGTTGAGGCCGCCGGTGAAGCCGAGGCTGAAGCCGAAGGCGAGCACCACCGGGAAGCCGATGAACATCGCGATCAGTGCCATCGGCGGCAGCGCCATCAGCAGACCCCGCGTCCGGCCCGCCGCCGCGCGGGCGGCGACGGGCCTGACGACAGCGGGGCGGGCTTCGACCTCAGCGGTCACTTGCCGGGAACCTTCTGGTCCCAGAGGTTGTTGAGATCCTTGGTCATCGAGTCGAAGTAGCCCTTACGCAGGTTGTTCGTGTCGGCGTTGGCGAACTTGCCCTGGAGCTCCTGCGGCAGCTTGTCGAGGGAGATCGCCGGGTAGCCCGAGATGTCCTTGACGATCAGGGCCTGCTGCGCGGGCTCCAGGACGAAGTTCGCGAGCTTGACGGCCGCGTCCTTGCTCGGGCTGCTGGCCGGTACGCCGAGATAGGCCGCGCCGCCGGTGAACGACGGGTCGGAGATCTGGGTGGCCTTCACCGTCGAGGGGACCGCGCCGTTCGCGACGGCCGTCGTGAACATGTCGGACCACACCGGCGCCATCGAGATCTGCCCGCTCGCGAGGAGATCCAGCACCTGCTGGTTGCCGTTGGGGTAGACGCCCTTCTGGTACACGTACGGGTTGAGGCCGTGCAGGGTCGCGAAGCCCTGGTCCCAGTTCGACTCGAGGCCCTTGTCGTAGCCGACCGTCATCTTCTGGCGGGTGTCGGCCGGAACGTACTTGTCCAGCACCGTGGCGACGAACGAGCCGCCGGAGCCGCCCGACTTGGGCGAGTTGTAGGTGAACTTGCCCGGGTTCGCCTTGATCCAGGCGAGCAGGTCGTCCAGCGTCTTCGGCGGGGCCGGCACGGTCTTGGTGTCGTAGGCCAGCAGCACGGAGGAGCCGCGGTACGGGATTCCGCCCGTCCCGCCGGCCTTGACGACGTCGGCGGGAATGTCGGACAGCGCGGAGACCTTCGACGGATCGACCGGGTCGAGGAAGTTCGCGGCCGACGCCTTCGGCACGAACCCGCCGTCGACGAGGTCGAAGCCGGGATCCTTCTTCTGCGCGACCGAGGCCGACAGTTTCGCCATCGTCTGGGCGTCGTGCTCACCGTGCAGGTCCAGGGTGATCTGCACCTTGTAGCCGGGGTTGGCCTTCTCGAACGCCGGCCCTAGGTCGCTCACCCACAGCTTCTGGATGTTCGTGTCGCCGCTGATGAAGACCCTGACCGTCTTCACATCGCCGGCACCTCCGCCCTTCGCGGCGGTGCTGCTCTGCGCACACCCGGTCAGGGTGAGGGCCGCGGCCGCGACCACTGCGACGACCCCGAATGCGGGCCTGAGCTTCATGGAAGCCTCCAACCATCGGTACTGGTGCGGAATGCCCGGCGGGCAAAACCACGCCAATGGTGGCTGCGGCAGGTTTGTTAAGTCAATAGCTTTCCAAGAAGCGTTTGACAATTGGTGGAAACCAACCAGGCGACCCGTTTCCGACGTCCGTGCAGACGGCGGGCGTACCGATCCGGAACTCTCGGCGAACCGCGACCGGCAGTTGCCGGACGCAAAGAAAAAGTTGCTCTGAGCAACACTTTGGATCAGACGGGACGGGCCACACCGTCGGTCGTGGCGGCTGCGGCCACCGCGGCGGCGACCGCCGGGGCGACCCGCTCGTCGAACGGCGACGGGATGATGTAGCCGGGGCGGAGGTCGTCGGCCGGGATCAGGCCGGCGAGGGCGTCGGCGGCGGCCAGCTTCATGCCCTCGGTGATCCGCGACGCGTTGGCGTCGAAGGCCCCGCGGAAGATGCCCGGGAAGGCCAGCACGTTGTTGATCTGGTTCGGGAAGTCGGAGCGGCCGGTCGCGACCACCGCGGCATGCCGGTGCGCGATGTCCGGGTGGACCTCGGGGTTCGGGTTCGCCAGCGCGAAGATCATCGCGTCGTTCGCCATCCGCGCGACGGCCTCCTCCGGCACCGTGCCGCCGGAGACGCCGAGGAACAGGTCCGCGCCCTCGAGCGCGTCGACCAGGCGGCCGGAGATCCCGCCGGCGTTGGTGTCGCGCGCGAGCGACAGCTTCACCGGGTTCAGGTCCGCACGGTCCTCGTGCAGCACGCCCTTGCTGTCGACCACGGCGAGGTCGCCGACGCCTGCCTGCAGCAGGATCCGCGCACACGCCACCCCGGCCGCGCCCGCGCCGGAGATGACGACCCGGATGTCCTCGATGGCCTTGCCGGTGACTCGCAGCGCGTTGCGGAGCGCGGCGAGCACGACGACCGCCGTACCGTGCTGGTCGTCGTGGAAGACCGGGATGTCCAGCCGCTCCTTCAGCCGGCGCTCGATCTCGAAGCAGCGCGGCGCGGAGATGTCCTCGAGGTTGATCCCGCCGAACGTCGGAGCCATCCGCGCGACCGTCTCGACGAACTCGTCCACATCGGTGCAGTCCAGCGCGATCGGCACCGAGTCGACGCCGCCGAACTCCTTGAACAGCAGCGCCTTGCCCTCCATCACCGGCAGCGACGCGGCCGGCCCGATGTCGCCGAGACCGAGTACCGCGGTGCCGTCGGTGACGACCGCGACCACGTTGGACTTCCAGGTGTAGCGGCGGACCAGCGTCGGGTCCTCGGCGATCGCGGTGCAGACCCGGGCGACGCCCGGCGTGTACGCCTTGGACAGGTCGTCGGCGTCATTGACGTGGATCGAGGACGTCACCTCGATCTTGCCGCCGCGGTGCAGTTCGAAGACGGCGTCACCGGCGAACGGATCGGAGATCTCGGGCGAAAAAGGCTGGGCGACCATGCGGGGACCCTTCGGGGTGAAGCGTGCGGAAAGTGAGTGGGCGTTCGGTCCGAACGGCGCGGTGCAAAGGGGGTCACCCGTGGGGCACCGAGTAAACCACAGGGGCGACTGGTCTGCTGTGAGGGGTCCCACATCCCCTCCGATGTGCCAGGATTCGTGGATCCACAACCCCTGTCGAGGAGAACCCGCGATGAACTTCGTCCCCACTCTCCGCAAGACTCGAGCAACCGTCGCGCTGGCCGCCGTACTCGGACTGTCCCTGTCCGCCTGCGGCGACGACTCGGGCAGCGGCGGTTCCGATGACAAGGCGAAGGCGGCCGGCATCACGCTGGTCAAGCCCGGCAAGCTGACCGTCTGCACCCACCTGCCGTACAAGCCCTTCCAGTACAAGGACGGCACCGACGTCGTCGGCTTCGACGTGGACCTGCTCAACCTGGTCGCCGACGACCTGGGTCTGAAGCAGGACGTGGTGAACATCGAGTGGGCGCAGGTGACGTCCGGCGCCGCGTTCCAGGCGAAGAAGTGCGACATGGGCATGGGCGCGATGACGATCACCAAGGAGCGTCAGGCCGCGATCAGCATCACCGACCCGTACATGGACGCGACCCAGGTGCTGATGGCCAAGAAGGACTCCGGCATCAAGTCGCTGGCCGACCTGCGCGGCAAGAAGCTCGGCGCACAGGCCGACACCACCGGCAAGAAGTACGCCGACGAGAACGCCGCCGCGAACGGCTACACGGTGATCCCCTTCAACGACCTCGCGCTGCAGGAGAACAACGTGAAGTCCGGCCGGGTCGCCGCCGCGATCAACGACAACGGCGTGCTGTACGACTTCGTCAAGGACAACCCGGACATGGCCGTGGTCGCCGAGTTCAACACCGGTGAGCAGTACGGCTTCGGCGCGCTCAAGGACGGCAGCGGCCCGAAGCTCGTGTCGAAGTTCAACGACCTGCTGACCAAGGCGAAGTCGGACGGCAAGTACAACGAGATCTACAAGAAGTGGTTCGGGGTTGAGCCGAAGAAGTGAGCACCTCGCCGGAAATTGGGACCGGGACAACCGTTGAGCGGAAGGGGCTGAGCCCGCGGCAGCGGGCCCAGCGCTCCCGCTGGATCCAGTACGCCGTCCTCGTCGTGCTGGTGCTGGTCGCCGTGTTCGTCGCGAACTGGCACCAGATCGGCAGCGTGTTCTTCAAGCCGGAGTTCATCAAGTCGACGTTCACCGACGGCGTGCTCAAGGCCCTGCTGAAGACGCTCGAGTACACGGCCGGCGCGTTCGTGATCGGTCTGGCCGGCGGCACGCTGCTGGCGCTGATGAAGCTCAGCCAGGTCGGTCCGTACCGGTGGATCGCGACCGCCTACATCGAGTTCTTCCGCGGGCTGCCGGCGATCGTGGTGTTCATCGCGTTCAGCCTGCTGCCGCTGGCCTTCCCGGGCATGACGATCCCGTGGGACCCGTACGGCGTGGTGTGGCTGGCGCTCGGGATCGTGGCGTCGGCGTACATGGCCGAGGTCATCCGGGCGGGCATCCAGGCTGTGCCGAAGGGACAGGTCGAGGCGGCGCGGTCGCTGGGTATGCCGGCCGGGCTGGCGATGCGCAAGATCGTGCTCCCGCAGGCGTTCCGGATCGTGCTGCCGCCGTTGACGAACGACCTGATCCTGCTGGTGAAGGACTCGTCGCTGGTGTTCATGATCGGCGTCGCCGCGGACGGCTACGAGCTGACCGGCTTCGGCCGGGACCTGGCCAACACGTACTCGAACCTGACCCCGATCGTGGTCTGCGGCTTCTGCTACCTGGTGATCACCCTCCCGCTGGGCCTGCTGGCCCGCCGGCTGGAAGCACGAACTGCGAGGACGCGCTGAAATGGCACTGGTAGAGATCAAGAACCTGCACAAGTCGTTCGGCAGCAACCACGTCCTGCGCGGTATCGACTTCACCGTCGAGCAGGGCGAGGTGGTGTGCGTGATCGGCCCGTCCGGGTCCGGCAAGTCGACGCTGCTGCGCTGCGTGAACCTGCTGGAGAAACCGCAGGAGGGGCAGGTGATCGTCCGCGGCGAGGACATCACCGACCCGGACTGCCACCTGGACGCGGCCCGGCAGCAGATCGGGATGGTGTTCCAGCAGTTCAACCTGTTCCCGCACCTGTCCGCGCTGACCAACTGCACCGTTGCCCAGCGCACCGTTCTCAAGCGCACCCAGGAGGAGGCCGACCGGATCGCCCGCGCCAACCTGGAGCGGGTCGGGCTGACCGACAAGATCGACGCGTACCCGGCCCAACTGTCGGGCGGCCAGCAGCAGCGGGTCGCGATCGCCCGGGCGCTGTCGATGGACCCGGCGCTGATGCTGTTCGACGAGCCGACGTCCGCGCTCGACCCCGAGCTCGTCGGCGACGTGCTCACGGTCATGCGCAAGCTCGCACTGGACGGTATGACGATGCTCGTCGTCACGCACGAGATGGCCTTCGCCCGCGAGGTGGCCGACCGGGTCGTGTTCATGGACGGCGGCGTCATCGTCGAGCAGGGCCCGCCCGCGGACGTGATCGGCGACCCGAAGGAGGAGCGCACCCGGACGTTCCTGCGCCGCGTCCTCGACCCGACCCACGTCGACCCCACCCCGTAACCACCCGTCCCCTCCCCGTCCCCTCTCTCCCCGTCCCTCCCCTCCTTTCCACCCGACTTTGAGAAGCCACCGACCATTTTCGCGCTGCGTATGTGGTTGGTGGCTTCTCAAAGTCGGGGGTTGGCGGTGGTGACGGTGCGTGGCCGGGTGGTCGACGGGGCGCAGTGTGGGGGGCAGGAGACTACGAATAGGTCTCCATTCGGGGTTGGTCCGTGCGTTGTCCGCAGGTCGCTGTGTCAAGATGCGGACACATGGCACCGGGCCCGACCGGTGCCCGGGTTTGGAGGACCTAGATGTCTGTCCTGCGTAGGGCGCTGGCGTTGTCCGGCGTCCTGGTTCTCGCCGCCGCCGGCTGCGGTTCGAACTCTCTCGAGGGTGGCTCGTCCACCTCGCCGTCGAGCGCCCCCTCCAGCGCTCCGTCCAGCGGGCCGTCCAGCAGCGGGGCGGACCTGAGCGGCTCGCTGCCGCCGAAGATCAAGTCGGCCGGGAAGATCGTCGTCGGCGTGGACGCCAGCTACCCGCCGAACGAGTTCCTGCAGGGCGGCAAGACCGTCGTCGGCATGGACGTCGACCTGTTCAACGCGGTGGCGCAGAAGTTCGGCGTCACCGTCGACTGGCAGCCGGCCGGCTTCGACACGATCATCACCGGCGTCCAGAGCGGCAAGTACGACGTCGGCGTCTCGTCGTTCACGATCAACGACAAGCGCAAGGCGCAGGTCAACATGGTCAGCTACTTCAACGCCGGCACGCTCTGGGCGACCGCGAAGGGCAACCCGAAGGGCGTCAAGGCCGACGACGCGTGCGGCAAGACCGTCGCGGTGCAGAAGGGTACGACGCAGCTCGAGGACGACATGCCGAAGCGGCAGGCCGCGTGCAAGGCCGCCGGCAAGCCGGAGATCAAGCTGGTCGTCCGGGAGAAGCAGGACCAGGCCACCGCGGACCTGGTCGCCGGGAAGGCCGACGCGATGCTGGCCGACTCCCCCGTCGTCCTGTACGCGATCAAGCAGACCAACGGTCAGCTCGAGCAGCTCGGTGACATCTACGACGCCGCGCCGTACGGCTATGTGATCCCGAAGGCGGAGACGGCGTTCGCGCAGTCGATCACCGAGGCGCTGAAGGCCCTGAACACCGAGGGCACCTACAAGAGCACGCTGCAGAAGTGGAACAACGACTCGGGTGCGCTGACCGACTTCGCCGTGAACCCGTGAGGCTTCGATGAGCACGGATACCGCTGAGACCCGGCCGACGGACGCGAGCCCCGATCGGCCGGGGGCGATCAACGCCGTACCGGTCCGGCATCCCGGCCGCTGGGTCGCGATCGCCGTGATCGTGGTCCTGGCCGCAATGCTCGTGCACCTGCTGGTGACGAACAAGGCCTTCGACTGGCGCTTCGTCTTCCAGGCGATGAACCAGCAGCCGGTGATCAACGGCTTCATCAAGGGCACGTTGCTGGTCACCGTGCTGTCGATGATCGTCGGCGTCGGCGGCGGCGTCCTGCTGGCCGTGATGCGGCTCTCGGACAACCCGATCCTGGCCGGGGTGTCGTGGGTGTTCACCTGGTTCTTCCGGAGCATCCCGCGCTACATCCTGCTGTTCACGATGGGCACGCTGGGGATCCTGTTCCCGCAGGGCATCGCGTTCGGGATCCCCTTCGACTGGAAGATCATCGACTGGCTCGGGATGTCCGGTGACTGGCGGTTCGGCACCCTCGACGCCAACCAGGTCTTCACCGGCATCGTCGCCGGTGTGATCGGACTCGGGCTGTCCGAGGCGGCGTACATGGCCGAGATCGCGCGCGCGGGCATCATGAGCGTCGACAAGGGCCAGGCCGAAGCGGCCGAGGCGCTGGGGATGAGCAGCGGCAAGGTGATGCGCCGGGTCGTGCTGCCGCAGGCGATGCGAGTGATCGTGCCGCCGACCGGCAACGAGACGATCGCGATGCTGAAGGACACGTCGCTGCTGCTCGCGGTACCGGTGATCGGCGAGCTGTTCTACCAGCTGCAGTCGATCGGAAGCACGTACTACAAGACATTCCCGATCGCGGTCGCGGCCACGCTGTACTACCTGGCCGCGACCAGCGTGCTGATGGTCGGTCAGTACTTCCTCGAGCGGCACTTCGGCCGCGGCTTCGGGACCACCAAGGCGCCGCGGGCCGCGCGGCCGGCCGGGGCAGGAGGCGCGTGATGACCGAAACGCTCGTACACGCGGTCAACGTGACCAAGTCGTTCCACCACAACGAGGTACTGAAGGGCATCGACCTCGACGTCGACCGCGGGCAGGTGGTGTGCCTGCTCGGGCCGTCGGGTTCGGGCAAGACGACGTTCCTGCGCTGCATCAACCAGCTCGAGACGATCGACGGCGGCCGGATCTGGGTCGACGGGGAACTGATGGGGTACGCCGACCGCAGCGGGAAGCTGTACCGCCTGAAGAACAAGGAGATCGCGGCGCAACGGCGCGAGATCGGGATGGTCTTCCAGCGGTTCAACCTGTTCCCGCACAAGACCGCACTGGAGAACATCGTCGAGGCGCCCACGCAGGTCAAGCGCGAGTCCAAGAAGGTCGCGCGCGAGCGGGCGATGAAGCTGCTCGACCGGGTCGGGCTCGCGGACCGCTGCAACGCCTACCCGGCGCAGCTGTCCGGCGGTCAGCAGCAGCGGGTGGCGATCGCGCGGGCGCTGGCGATGCAGCCGAAGCTGATGCTGTTCGACGAGCCGACGTCGGCGCTCGACCCCGAGCTGGTCGGCGAGGTGCTCGCGGTGATGCGCGAGCTGGCGCTGGACGGGATGACGATGATCGTGGTCACCCACGAGATGTCGTTCGCCCGGGAGGTCGCGGACACCGTCGTCTTCATGGACGGCGGCGTCGTCGTCGAGGCCGGCCCGCCCAAGGACGTCATCAACAACCCCCAGCACTCCCGCACCCAGACCTTCCTGTCACGCCTCCGCTCGGAGCACGAGCACCCCTGAGTTCGGGTACGGTCGGAGTACGAGTCGCACACGTGGTGCCGCCCAGAGTCATGGGGCCCTCCCGGCCTGGACCGAGGAGCGCAGGGAGCGGAGCGACCGGAGCGACGAGGGAAGGCCGGGAGCCAAGGGCCCCATGACACGCCGGTGCCGAAGGCCCGGCCAAAAGCACAGGAGACGATGTGAGCAGCACGGGACGAGCCGCTGAGGTCCGCCTGAGTATCCCGGCGGACGGTGCCTACATCGCCGTACCGCGAGCCGTGGTCGGCAATCTCGCTGCCCGCAACGACTTCACCGTGGACGCGATCGACGACCTGCGGATCGCTGTCGACGAGGCCTGCGCGCTGCTGCTGCCGGAGGCGGCCGACGGCGTGCTGGACTGCGTGTTCGAGATCGAGCCGCCGCAGCTGACCGTGCGCGCGAGCGCGCTGGTGCGCAGCGGCTGGATGCCGGACACCGACTCGTTCGGCTGGACGGTGCTGACCGCGCTGGTCGAGTCGGCCGCGGCGGAGACCAACGACGGCCGGCTGACCATCACCGTGACGGCGACCGCCACCGCGACGGAGACCCTGTGAGTGAGCGCAGCGAGCGAACGATGAGCAGAGCAGTGTCATCACTCGCGCCTGAGCCGAGCGCCGGCGAGGCTGCGGCGTGAGTGACGACCAGGTCCCGGGTGAGGCCCGGGAATCCATGGATCTGCGTACCCGGACGGCGGACTACTTCCGGCGGATGGCCGCCGCCGGCCCAGGAGACGCTGCGCACACTGCGGCGCGGGACGGCCTGGTTTCGCTGCACATGCCGCTGGTGGAGCATCTGGCCCGCCGGTTCCGCAACCGCGGCGAGCCGTACGACGACCTGGTCCAGGTGGCCACGATCGGCCTGATCAAGGCGATCGACCGGTTCGACTCCGACCGCGGCGTCGAGTTCTCGACGTACGCGACGCCGACGATCCTGGGTGAGATCAAGCGGTACTTCCGGGACAAGGGCTGGGCGATCCGGGTGCCGCGGCGGCTGCAGGAACTGCGGTTGTCGCTGACCGCGGCGACCGCGGAGCTGACGCAGGAGCTCGGCCGGGCGCCGACCGTGGCCGAGTTGTCCGACCGGCTCGGGCTCTCGCCGGATCTGGTGATCGAGGGCCTCGAGTCCGCGAACGCTTACAACACCTTGTCCCTGGATGCTCCCGATCAGAACGAGACCGACGCGACGACGGTCCTGGACGGTCTCGGCGGCGAGGACGAGGCGCTGGAGAGCGTCGAGTACAGAGAGTCGCTGAAGCCGCTCCTGGCACAGCTGGACACCCGGGAGAAGCGGATCCTGACGCTGCGGTTCTTCCGCGGTATGACGCAGTCCCAGATCGCCGAGGAGATCGGGATCTCGCAGATGCACGTCTCCCGGCTGCTCGCCCGGACGCTGACCGAGCTACGGACCGGTCTGCTGAAGGAATAGCCCCTTACAGCACCGGGTGATCGTTGGCCTCGCCACCGGCCAGGGCGTCGGTGGAGGCCTTCTGGAACACGCAGATCAGTACTGCGACGGACGCGACGGCGAGCGCGACCGTGACGGCCTTGGTCGACCCGCCCCAGAAGCTGTAGGCCACCAGGAGCTGGATCAGCTGCGTGAACACCGTCGGTCCGCGACTCCAGCGCACTGCCTTCCACAGACCGCGGGCGACGAAGCCGAGCGCAACGCCGTACACGAGGAAGAAGCCGGCTGTGGTCAGGCCGAGCACCAAGCGATCGCCATGAATCGTCAAGGCTTCGCCAATTCCCAGAACGATCAGCGCGAGGCCTTCCAAAGCGACCACTGCCGCAGCTAGCTTGAGCGGTCTCGGGACGGCGGCAGCTGGGGAGTCGATCGGCACTTCGCCAGCTTAGTGCCATGCTCCCGGCGGCCTCGCGGACCCAAGGCCCTACAGGGATTTGAGGGTTGTGCGTAACCAAAAGATGGTTGGAACGGTTACCTGCAGTGAACGGGCGATTGCGGAAGAACGGCTCTGTCCGATAACCGGATGGGGAGTACAACCCTGCGCCAGTTCCAAGTGTTAAGGAAGCGTTGTGATCGGATCGACAACTCCATAACCCTTGTTTCGATCCCCCAAGATTGGGAACATGGTCTCGTTCGTGAATGCGTTCACAACGCATCGCACCAAACCCCCCGGTGCGGGACGAACCGACGAGTACAGCACCGCTGATTGGGCACAGACCTACCCGTCAGCTTACGTCAACTACTGAGAGAGATGGGATCCGCCATGGATTGGCGCCACCGGGCCGTATGCCTCGACGAGGACCCGGAACTGTTCTTCCCCATCGGCAACACCGGCCCTGCGATCATGCAGATCGAAGAGGCCAAGCAGGTGTGCCGACGCTGCGACGTGCGTGAGCAGTGCCTGGCGTGGGCGCTGGAAGCCGGCCAGGACCACGGTGTCTGGGGCGGCCTGAGCGAGGACGAGCGCCGCGCTCTCAAGCGCCGCAATGCCCGCCAGCGCATTCGCACCGCCTGAGTAAGTCCTCTCGAGGCCCCGCGGGAAGCACCGCGGGGCCTTTGTGTTTCCCGGACCACGTCTTCAGTCCTTCACCGGGATGTCCAGAGTGACCTGGGTGCCGGGTTTTCCGTCGTGGCGGTTGCCGAACTCCAGCGTCCCGTCCAGCTCCCCGATGACGAGGGTGCGGACGATGGACAGGCCGAGGTTGCCGGACAGTTCGGAGTCGAAGTTCGTCGGCAGTCCCTTGCCGTCGTCGATGACGTTGACGTGCAGGCGTCCGACCGACCGCTCGGCGGTGAGCTCGATCCGTCCGGTCGCCTCTCCCCCGTCCCGCGCGCCGAAGGCATGCTCGACCGAGTTCTGCATCAGTTCGGTCAGCACCATCGCCAGCGGGGTCGCCACTTCGGAGTCCAGTACGCCGAACGTCCCGCTCCGTCGCGTCTCCACCGCGGTCGCGACCGTCGACACGTCGGCGACCATCGCACCGACCCGGTCGGCCACGTCGTCGAAGTCCACGTGCTCGTCGAACGACTCCGACAGCGTCTCGTGGACGATCGCGATCGACCCGACCCGCCGGACCGCCTCGGCCAGGGCCGCCTGGCCTTCGGGGACGGTGATCCTTCGCCCCTGCATCCGGAGTAACGCGGCGACCGTCTGCAAGTTGTTCTTGACGCGATGATGAATCTCCCGGATGGTCGCCTCCTTGGTGACCAGCTCCCGCTCCCGGCTCCGCAGCTCCGTGACGTCGCGGAGCAGGATCAGCGCCCCGACGTGGGCTCCGTCGGCCCGCAGTGGGATCGCCCGCAGGAACAGCGTCGCGTCGGAGTTCTCGATCTCGATCTCCTTCGCCGCCCGCCCGGTGAGCACCGACGCGAGCACGTCGTCGACCTTGTGTCCGGAATGCAGCAACTCCGCGGTCACGTCCTTGAGCCGCGAGCCGACGAGATCCGTGACGAGACCCATCCGCCGGTACGCCGACAACGCGTTCGGGCTGGCGAACGTCACCATGCCGTGCCGATCGACCCGGATGCAGCCGTCGCCGACCCGGGGTGTCGTGGACAGCAGCCGCTCCCCGCCGTACGGGAAGATGCCGTCGGTGATCATCCGGGCCAGGTCGGTCGCGCTCTGCAGGTAGGCGATCTCCAGGCGGGACGGCGTCCGGACGCCGAGCAGGTTGGTGTTCCGCGCGATCACCGCGATCACCCGGCTGCCTCGCCGGACCGGGATCGTCTCGACCCGGACGGGCACGTCGTCGCGCCATTCGGGATCGCCCTCGCGGCAGATCCGGCCGCCGTCGTACGCCTGGTCGAGCAGGTGGCGGCGGCCGCGCGGGATGAAGCTGCCGACGATGTCGTCCAGGTACGCGGTCGGGCCGGTGGTCGGCCGCATCTGCGCACCGGCCCAGAACCCGAGTCCTTCGGTGTCCGGCAGCCAGAGGACGAGATCGGCGAACGAGAGGTCGGCCAGCATCTGCCAGTCGGAGACGAGCAGCTGCAGGCGATCGAGGTCGGCGGAGTCCAGGGTGGTGTGGTTTCGGGCCACGTCGGTCAGAGACGGCACGATTCGATGCTACCGACGTTCTTATACCACCACTCGGAGTGGTCCGCTCGACAAGTTGGTGTAGACAGGTGTTAGTTGATTCAGCACGGATGAAAGGATGCTCGGGTGGAGTCGACGTACTGGCAGGACGTGATGGCCGCGGACTACGCGGTACCGCACGACCGTACGCTGACCGAGCTCACCGAGGAGCTCGTCCGCGGGCTGGCCAGCACCAACCCGCAGGTCCGTGACGCCCTGGCCTACCCGACGCTGGCCACCTGGCTCGAGCGCGGGGTGTACGACGACCTGCTGCCCGGGTTCGGCGACGGCCTCTGTGCCGGGCTGAACTACGGGCTCGGCGAGGACGGCACCGACTCGGTCTTCCGCCGCTCGTTCACCGCGCTGACGCTGGCGGAGGTCATCCACCGCGACAACGCCGAGTTCCTCGTCCACGACGAGGTCGTGATGCGCTGGGGCGACCGGCTGGCGACCTGGCTGCTGCGCGAGCGCGACCTGCGCGGGTACGTCAAGGACTGCGGCTGGGCGCATGCCGTTGCCCACGGCGCCGACGCGATCGGCGCGCTGGCCCGCTCCCGGCACTGCGACGCGGGCGTACTGCGGGCCCTGCTCGACGTACTCGCGGACCGGATCGTCAAGGACACGCCGTACCGCTGGGTGCACGAGGAGCACGACCGGGTCGCCCACGCGGTGATGACGATCCTGCACCGGAACATGCTGACCAGCGACGAACTGGAGCGCTGGCTGAAGCCGATCGCGGCGACCGCGGGCCAGCAGCCGTTGATGCACGAGACGCTGCCGGAGTGGCCCATGCCGGCCGTGTTCAACGCCCGCGGCGTCCTGCACGTCCTGCTCAGCCAGCTGGCGATCGGTGTGAAGGGTTTCCCGATCCCTGGCGACGACGAGCTCTTCGGCCGCCCGATCGAGGCCCGCGCCGACCTGCTGCTGATGCTGACCGAGGCCGTGCAGGCCTCGCAGCCCTACATCTACCGCCCGGCCACTAATCCGTCTTGAGCGCGGCGGTCGCGACCACGGCCCGGTGGTCCGTCCCCTCGATCGGGTACGTCGTGAACCGCCCGGGCTCGAACTGCCGCGTCACCACGACGTGATCGATCTGCGTTCGCAGTAGCGCGGGCTGGTCGGCCGGCCACGTGCCCTGCAGACCACGGCCGACGGTCGGTCCAACGCTGCGGCAATAGCCGCCCAGAGCGTTCCGGAAGTCCGCGTGGTCGACGGTCGCGTTGAAGTCCCCTGCAACTATCGTCGGCGCGTTCTCGGTGCACCAGTGGCGTACGTGCTGGAGGTCGTTCTTCCAGGTGGTCACGGAGTCGGTCAATGGCGGAAAACCGTGGTACGCGATCAGCCGGACCGGGCCGAGGTTCCCACCGGTCACGATGATGTTCCCGAAGGTCGTCCCGGGCTCGGACGCGAACGACACGTTTCCGAGTGACGAAGCCACGAGCACACTGGTCGCACTCTCGACCGCCGTGCTCGGCTGGGTCGTATAGCCCTTGTACTGCTGGTCCTGCAGCTGTGCCCGGATCTCCTCGCGGACGTCGACCTGTGCCTCCGGCAACGAAACCAGATCGGGCTTGCGGTCCCGGATGAGCTGGGCCACGTCCGCCGCGCGGGCTCCGCCGCCGAGGACGTTCGCGACCATGATCGTCAGCACCCGGGCGCCGGGCGGAGCGGGCCGCGCGCCGGAGAACTGCCGCGGCGCGACCAGCGCGCCGCCGACCAGGGCGAGCGAAGCGACGAGTACGGCGGCGATCCGCCACCCGCGTCGTACCAGCATCAGGAGCGCCAGCACGAAGGCCACGACCAGTCCTTGCGGCCGGAACGCGGCCAGCTGGGCGAACGGGGTCACCTCGTCCAGGCCGAACAGCTCCGGATACAGCGGCACGGCAACAATGAGCACGAACAACACGGAAAGCACGACTCGCCGTACGAACCATGCCTTTTCGTTATCCATGCACCAACCTGAAGGTCTAGTCGCTTGTGCTGACGAACGGTAGCGTGCTCCGGTGCGCCTGCTGTGTCCCGAGGAGGTTTGCAGTGTCTCGATTGTCCGCGGTCAGACCCGCGTACTGGATCTCCGGTGTGCTGCTGGTTGTGGCGGTCGTCGTACCGCTGCTCGTGCCGACGTACGCCAAACCGGATCCCCATCTGTGGGGGTTCCCGTTCTTCTACTGGTACCAGCTGATGTGGGTCTTCCTGTCCGCGATCCTGGTCAGCATCAGCTACCGGCTGCTCCGCGCCGAGGAGCGCAGGCGGCGGGCGGCCCAGGGCCTCGGTGACCCTGACGCGCCCGATGCCGCTGACGGCTCCACCGGCTCCGCGGGCTCGGCCGGCCCGGCAGCGAAGGAGGGTGAGCAGTGAACACCAAGGTCGACTGGGTGCAGCTGATCATCGTCGTCGTCATCTTCGGCGCCGTGACCGTGATGGGCTTCATGGCGGCCCGCTGGCGCAGTGCCGGTCATCTGGACAACCTCGACGAGTGGGGTCTGGGCGGCCGGAGCTTCGGCACGTTCGTCACCTGGTTCCTGCTGGGTGGGGACCTGTACACGGCGTACACCTTCATCGCGGTGCCGGCCGCCATGTACGCGACCGGTGCGATCAGCGGCTTCTTCGCCGTTCCGTACACGATCGTGGCCTACCCGATCGTGTTCGTCTTCATGGCCCGGCTGTGGTCGGTCTCGCACCGCCACGGCTATGTCACGCCGGCCGACTTCGTCAGTGGCCGGTACGGCAGCAAGGCGCTCTCGCTCGCGGTGGCGGTCACCGGCATCCTCGCCCTGATGCCGTACATCGCGCTGCAGCTGGTCGGCATGCAGGCGGTCTTCGAGACGATGGGGCTGGGTGGCAACAACACGCTGGCCAAGGACCTCCCGCTGCTGATCGCGTTCGCCGTACTGGCGGCGTACACATACTCCTCCGGGCTGCGGGCGCCGGCGATGATCGCGTTCGTCAAGGACTTCCTGATCTACGTGGTGATCCTGGTCGCGATCTTCTACCTGCCGCACGTGCTCGGCGGCTGGGACTCGATCTTCGGTGCGGCTCAGGAGAAGATGGCCAAACCGAATCCGGTCACGGGCAAGCCGACCGGATCGTTCATCCCCGGCAACGCGGGCTACGTGTCCTACTGGACGCTGGGTCTGGGGTCGGCCATGGCGCTGTTCATGTATCCGCACTCGGTGACCGCGGTGCTGTCGACGAAGACCCGCAACGTCGTACGGCGGAACGCGGCGATCCTCCCGGCGTACTCGCTGCTGCTGGGCCTGCTCGCCCTGCTCGGCTTCATGGCGATCAAGGCGAACGTGAACGTCAAGGGTCTGGACGGCCTGGCCAACCCGCAGCTGGCGATCCCGCGGCTGTTCGACCAGGAGTTCCCGTCCTGGTTCGCCGGGATCGCGTTCGCGGCCATCGCGGTCGGCGCCCTGGTGCCGGCGGCGATCATGTCGATCGCGGCGGCGAACCTGTTCACCCGCAACATCTACCGCGCGTTCATCAAGCCGTCGGCGTCACCGGCCGAGGAGGCCAAGGTCTCCAAGCTGGCGTCGCTGCTGGTGAAGGTCGGCGCGCTGATCTTCGTGCTCGCGATGGACAAGACGATCGCGCTGAACCTGCAGCTCCTGGGCGGCATCTGGATCCTGCAGACGTTCCCGGCGATCGTCGTCGGCCTCTACACCCGGTGGTTCCACCGGTACGCGTTGCTGGCCGGCTGGGCCGTGGCGATGGTGTTCGGCACGATCTCGGCGTACAACGTGGTGAACCCGGCGACCAAGAAGCACTTCGGTGGATCGCTGGCGAACATCCCGTTCACCAACACGCCGGCGTACATCGCGCTGACAGCGTTCGTGCTGAACCTGCTCATCGTGATCGTGCTGACGTTCCTGTTCCGGGCCCTGAAGGTGCCGGACGGGCAGGACACCACGCACCCGACGGACTACCTCGCCGACCGCGGCGACCCGGGTGTGGAGGACCTGCCGGAGATCCTCGACGACGGCGGAGCCGCAACGGCCAAGTCCTGACGTAGTTCCGGGTGACGGCGGTCCTTCGGGGCCGCCGTCATCTTTTTGCGCCGCCATCACTTTTTGAAGTTAAGTCGACACGCTGCGGGGTCAGCTTGCCCGGTTTCGGGCCGCGGGTTCGGCAGAATCGCACACGTGCTGCTGGTCCTCCTCGTCATGGTGATCGCTGCCGGGGCGGCGCTCGCGACCGGCGGCGGGTTCGGACGGCTGGCCGCCAACACGTTGACCGGCGTGCACTGGCTGGCCGCGGCCGCGATCGGGCAACTGCTCGGATCGCTCTTCGGCGGCACGGTGTACCCGGTCGGACTGATCGGGTCGGCGGTCTGCATCGCGGTCTTCCTGCGGCTCAATCTGCGCCATCCCGGCGTCGGCCTGCTGGCGTTGGGTTTCTTCAGCAACGCACTCGTCGTCGCGCTGAACGGCGCCATGCCGGTTTCGCTCGCGGCGCTGGCGCGTGCGGGCGTGGGTTCCGGTGTGGTGAGCGATCCCCGGCACGAGTTGTCCGATGCCGCGACGCGATTGCCCTGGCTCGGGGACGTCGTACCCGTGGCCCTTCCCGGGCTCGGTCAGGCCGTCAGCCCGGGCGACGTACTGATCGCCGCCGGCGCCGGCCTGCTGCTGTACGCCGGTATGGGCGCGTCGGGCCGCGTCCCCGCAACGGCTGCCCCCGTCTGGGACGAACTGGAGCCCTGCGCGGGCACTCCGGCGCTGCTCAGGCTGTCGCCCGAGGCTTGCTCAGAAGCGGAAGCCGCGGCCGATGACGCGCCTCAGTGACTCGACCACCACCGGGTCGTACTCCGCGCCGATGCCCAGCCCGATCGACTCCATCGCCTTGTCCGGCGACTGTCCCGAGCCCTCGCCCACCAGCTGTTCGTAGGCCAGGGCAACATTCACGATCCCGCTCTCGACCGGGATGTCCGAGTTGTTGGCCCGCCCCTGCCGGTACGGATCGTTGGAGTGCCTGACGATCTCCGCAACATGATCCAGCACCCCCGACCGCTCGATCACCGAAGCCCCGATCTCCGCAGCCCGCTGCCGCTCCTCCCGCGTCCGCAGCAACGAAGCCCCACCCGGACTAGGATCCGCCAACGCCAACTGCCCCACCCCGGACAACAACGCCGCATACTCCAACGCCTCCATCCGAGCCGGCGTCAGTCCAAGATCGTGCCCGAGCGCTACCGCAAGCTGAGCCGTCCGCGCGTTCTGCCCCGGGCTGCTGAAGCCCGCAATCTCCGTACTGCGGGCCATCGAGCGCACCGTCGTCCGATAGGTCCGCTGCGCCGACGCGAACCGCCTGAACGCAACCTGCGTCAGAAAGAGCGGCACAACAACCAGCGGCGGCCCCCACAGCCCCAGCAAAGACGTCCCGATAGCCAGCAGGATGCCACTGATGCCCATCGCCATCCCGATGCGTGCGGCAACCAATGCCTCGTCCCGCAGCGCCGCCGGGAAGGGCTGGTTGAACCGCTCGGTCGACTGCCCCGCGCCGACCAGAGCATCCAGCACGACGGCGGACAGCACCGCGAGCAACATCGCGCCGGTCAGCGTGATCGCAGATGTCCAGGAGCCGTCCCAGTACAGGTCGGTGGGCACCACCGCGGAAAAGACCGCGGCAGCCGCGGCCACCGACAGCACCCGCCGCGACGACACCACTATGTCCCACCGCAGGCCGGCGATGAGCCGGGGCATAACCCCTGCCAGCGTGGCCAGTCCGGCGACCGCGATGATCTGCGCGACATCCGGGGGAATCGCGACCTCGGGCGGACGGAGCAGCACATAGCCCAACGCCGCACTGGTCGCGATCGGCGCCCGGTTGCGGCTTCGGTCGACCCGGAACTGCACCATCTCACCGATGGCGATCAGCACCCCGAACGTCACGGCGTACGGCCACTCGGAGACGCCACGACGTACGGTCATGGCGAGCGCGATGACCCCGACAACGGCACCCGCGGCAAGGACGACCACCCCACTGCCCAGCCGGCGCACCTCGGTACCCTCTGGCGCGTTCAGGATCATCTAGGCGTCCGGTCCTGCCGCCGACCCGGAGGCGCCACCGCCACTGCCGAGACTCAGGTCGTCGTGGTCGATCGCGACCACCACGCTGCCGTCGGGCGCCGGCTGCTCAGCCGCCGCGGCCTTCCAGCCGTCCTTCCGGATCACCTCGACGAAGGCGTCCACCAGGTGCGGATCGAAATGCGTGTACCGGTCCTGCAGCAGGACCTCCAGGGTTTCGTCCACGCCCCGGGCCGGACGGTACGAACGCGTCGACGTCAGACAGTCGAACGCGTCGACGATGCCGATGATGCGGGCGAAGTACGGAATGTTCGCACCGGCGAGACCGGCCGGGTACCCCGTGCCGTCGTACTTCTCGTGGTGGTGCAGTACCGCGGACTTCACCTCCTCGAGGAACGGGATGTTGCCGATCAGCTCGACACCCCGGGCGGGGTGGAGCCGGATCGCGTCCATCTCGAAGTCCTCGAGGCGGCCGGGCTTCTGGATGATGCTCGTCGGTACGCCGACCTTGCCGACGTCGTGGAGCAGACCGGCGTGTTCCAGCGCCTGCTGGCGGTCGTCGGTCAGCCGCAGGTGCCGGCCGAGCATGCCGACTCCCTCGCTGACGCGCTCGGAGTGACCGCGGGTGTAGAGGTCCTTGGTCTCGATGACCTCGATGAAGGCTCGCATCGTCGCGGCCTGCGCGTTGCGCTCCGCCTCGTACAGGCTCAGCGTCCAGCGCGCGACCAGCAACGGCACGACGACCAGGAGTACAGCGAAGATGCCGAGGCCGCCGACCCAGACCACGGCGAGCAGTACGCCGAGCAGGCCGTAGCCCATCATCGGCAGAACGGTGGGCGCGGCAACGTGGCGGAGGAAGTCCAGCGGTGACGTCGCACCGCGATCGAGCCACAGCACCAAGCACATGAGCAAGGCGCTCACCGCGAGCCAGGTAACGATGGCCGCCGTGGCCGCAACCAGGGCACGTCCAGGTGCGTCCAACACGGCGTCTCCACGTACACCACCGGTACGAAGAAAAACCAGACCGGCTGCGCTGGCACACAGGACTGCCATCGCGCCGTTGAACACCCGTCGCATCAGGGGAAGGCGACGGTCTTGAGTAAGAGGCAACAACACCGAAACGACGACGGCCGCAGCCGGGCCGGACAGCAAGAACAGCGCGATGCCTACTACATAGTCGAGCGAAGCCCGCACCGGTCCAACCTTGGATCGCAGCAGGGCACCCAGCAGCAACAACAAGCCCAAAGCTATGGTGGCGGCGTCAGGCCTGGTATGAAACAGCGCGACAACAAGAGCCACGATGGCGATACCGGCGCTGAACGCCACCGTCATGCGCAGCGGCCAGCGGCTGTTCACCCGTGAACTCTAACCTTCACCACTCCCAGGCGTCACTACCAAACACGACACGTCACCTCCACTCAGCGGGTCGCAGTCTTACGTCCCGGGTATCGGTGGGACGTAGGGGGGCAGACAGCACGTCGCTGACTCTTCATCATTTTGCCTAAGCAGGCAGGCCGCGAAACACTGTAGGCCAGACCGTGACTCGCCGCATGACATGAGCGGTTGAGCGCCATATGAGAGACTGTGACTCTTTGCAGTTGTTTCAAGGAGGCTTAGGAATGGGTAAGACCGGTCGGAAGCGCCGTGGACGCAAGAAGAAGGCCGCAAACCACGGCAAGCGCCCGAACGCCTGAACGCAGGCGGCTACAGACAGCGAGGACCTCGGAGAAATCCGGGGTCTTTGCGATTTGGTCACAGCTTTACAGCAGACCACCTTTGCCAGAGGTTCTGTATTCAGAGAGTCTCCGAGCGCATACTGAATGCGATTATTCAAACGATCGTTGGATATTCATCCCCTTGACCCGGCTCCGGTCCGGTGCCGCTGTGGATAACGGCGAACGGCAGCCGGCGGATCCCCCTAGAGTTGGCCTCGGCAGGTTTCCGGTACTGACCGTATCCCGCCCGGATCCGAGGAGTGAGGGAGGTGAGTGAGCTGTCCACGCCGTCTGTGCCGTCTGTGCCGTCTGCGGCGTCCGTGCCGTCCGCGCCGCCGATGCCGACGCTGAGCGAGCTGTTGCGTACGTTCCGCACTCGGGCGGGCCTCACCCAGGCCGCCCTCGCCGAGAAGGCCGGGCTCAGCGAGCAGGCCATCAGCGTGCTCGAGCGCGGCACCCGCAGCCGCCCCCGGATGGACACCATCCGCGGACTCACCAAAGCGCTTGATCTCACCCCCGCCGAGGCCGACCAGTTCCTCACCGTTGCCCGAGGCAAGGGCAGCAAGCTCCCGCGCGCGTCGTCGGCGAATCCATCCGCAGTGGCTGATTCGATCCCGACACCGTGGCAGCTGCCGCCGGCCGCGGCCGACTTCACCGGCAGGGCTGCGCAGATCGACGCGATTCTCTCGGTCCTGCGCGAGACCAGCGGGACGAGCAGCACAGCAGTAGGCCTGGTCGCAGTGACCGGTATGGGCGGCATCGGCAAGACCACGCTCGCCGTCCAGGCCGCGCACAAGCTGGCCCCCAGCTACCCTGACGGCCATCTCTACCTGAATCTCCGCGGCTACGGCCCGGGGCAGCCGATGACGACCGCCGACGCCCAGCGCCATCTGCTGCGCTCGCTCGGCCTGGACGCTCGCTCGATTCCCGAGGACGTCGAGGAAGCGGCAGCACTGTTGCGATCCCAGCTGGCCGGGCGACGGGTGCTGATCCTGCTTGACAATGCCGCTGACGTCGCGCAGGTCCTGCGCCTGCTCCCCGGCAGCGCAGGATCGGCGGTGATCATCACCAGCCGAGGCTCGCTGGTCAACCTGCCGGGCGCCCGGCAGATCCTCCTCGACGCGTTGTCGGAGTCCGAGTCCGTCGATCTTCTGGCCGGGGTCATCGGACAGGACCGGGTGACCGCCGAACCGGACGCCGCGAAGATCGTTGCCTCGTACTCCGGTCGCCTGCCGCTCGCGATCCGCCTGATCGGTGGCCGGCTCGCAGCGCGGCCGACCTGGCCGATCCAGCACTTCGTCGACCTGTTGGAGGACGAAGAACGCCGGCTCGACAGCCTCGGTTCCGACGAGACCGGCGTTCGCGCGAGCATCGCCAGTTCTGTGCGTTTCCTCGAAGACAGCGACCGCGACGTCGACCGCCAGGCCGCTCGGGCACTGCCGATGCTGGCGGTGCCCGACGGATCCGACGTACTGACGGCTGTCGCCGCAGCCGTCCTCGGGGTTTCCGTGCGCCGCGCGGACGCGATCGTCGAACGCCTCGTCGATCTCAACCTGCTGGAGTCCGTTGCCCCGGCGCGCTATCGCTTCCACGACCTCATTCGCGCGTACGGCCGGGAGATCGCCGATCAGGTGTTGACCTCCGCCGAGCGGGACCAATGCCTGGCCCGGGTCCTCCGGTTCTACATCGCTGTCGGCTGGGCCAGTCAGTCGCTGACGCATCCCACCAGCCCACGGCTGCCGTTGGCAACCGTCCACAGCGACGATGTCCCGGCATTCCGTGACCGGGAGCAGGCCTTGCGTTGGGTGGACGCAGAGCAGCGGAACCTCATGGACCGCTTCCGGCAGGCGAGGCAGTCGACGCTGGCCGGCTCTGCTCTGTTCCCGGAGCTGGCCCTCGCCTACTTCGGATACCACGAGTCGCGCCGACGCTGGCGCGAGATGCGCGAGCTGAACGACGGTGCGGTCGCGCTCGCCCAACGGCACGGCCGGAAACAAACCGCGGCCTGGCTACAGCACGACGGCGCAATCCCCGTCGCGGAGAATGGTGACGCTGCCACCGCGAGCGAAGGGATCCTCGTCGCGCTGGCGATGTTCGAAGAGATCGGCGATTCCGTCGGCCAGGCACGCTGCTGCTCGTCCCTGGGCTACCTGCTCGGCCTGCTGGGTCGCGTCACCGAGGCCCTGGAGTACGGCGAGGCTGCGCTTGCCCTGAGCCGCAGGATCCAGGACGTGACGCTGGAAGGTGTCTCACTGATCGCCGTCGGCGGAATGCACGACCGCCTCGGGCACTTCGAGCGCGCAGACGAAGCACTTGCCCTGAGCATCGCAATGGCCGAGCAGGCCAACGACTCGCGGGCTCTGTTCAAGCGGTACCTGAACACAGCCTTCGCGCACCTCCAGGCCGGACGCTTCCGCGACGCCGTACCGTTCGCGCTGCAAGCCCTGAACGTTGTGGAGCAGGCCGGCGACGCGACCTTCCAGAGCGAGAGCCATCACCTGCTCGCGATCGCCTACGCCGCGCAGGGCGACTACGCAGCGGCAACCGCTCATATCGAGTTCGGGTTGCCTTTGGCACGGACTTCACACGATGTCGAGCGGGAAGGACGGCTGTACGCCGAACTCGCAAAGATCGATGCCGCTCGTGGTGACCGGACATCGGCCGCCGAACACCTGGACACGGCGATACGGCTTCTGCACAATTCGTCGGTCGTTTACGAGGCACACGCGCGAGAGGTCCTCGAGCTGCTCCACAAAGGCGAAATCGACAACTACGTCTTCACGGCCTTTTCCATCTGACCACGGAGCCGAAACTCAGTCGGTGGTCGTGATGGTGGTTTCTACCTGGATTTGGGTCAGGCGGAGGAGGATTTTCTGGCGGAGGGCGTCGGGGGCGTGGTCGGAGCCGCAGGAGCGGTGGACCAGTTTCTTGACGCAGCGTTCCAGGTCGTATTCGTCCAGGCAGGGGGCGCACTCTTCGAGGTGCTGCCGGATCTCGTCGGAACTGGCGTCCTCGAGTTCGTTGTCGATGAAGACGTAGACCCGCTGCAGGATCTCTCCGCAGTCGACGTCGTGGTGCTCGCCGCAGCTCACGACTCCTCCTTCTCCGCGTCCGCGTCGGTGCTCGCCGCGGTCGCGTCCGTACTCTCGTCCGAGGGCGGGATCAGGCCGCGATCCCGTGCGTAATCACCCAGCAGGTCACGCAGCTGGCGCCGGCCGCGGTGCAACCGCGACATGACGGTGCCGACCGGCGTGCCCATGATCTCGGCGATTTCCTTGTAGGCAAAGCCCTCGACATCGGCCAGGTACACAGCCAGCCGGAAGTCCTCCGGGATCGACTGCAGGGCCGACTTGACGTCGGAATCGGGCAGGTGCTCGAGAGCGACCGCCTCGGCCGACTTCAGCCCACCGGGAGTGTGCGACTCGGCAGCGGTGAGCTGCCAGTCCTCGATCTCCTCGGTCGGCGACTGCGTCGGCTGACGCTGGCGCTTCCGGTAACCGTTGATGAAGGTATTGGTCAGGATCCGGTACAGCCACGCCTTCAGGTTGGTACCCGGCGTGAACTGATGGAACGAGCTGTACGCCTTCGCGAAGGTGTCCTGCACCAGGTCCTCGGCGTCGGACGGATTACGCGTCATCCGCATCGCCGCGGCGTACATCTGGTCCAGGAAGGGCAGCGCTTCGCGTTCGAACCGCGCGGTGCGCTGCTCGGGTGTCTCGGTCGTGGTGGGAGTCGGCATCGTGATCGAGAATACCGGGGTCTTCCCAGTACTCCGCGCCGGAGCCTGTCTCGTCGCCATCATGTTGGTCACAACACGCCCGGTCGCGGGGCCATTCCCGGGCAGATCGCCGCCCGTTATCCGGACACCTCGCGGGTCACCCACTCGAACACGGCTTCGACCAGCAGGTCGTAGGTCTCCTGCTGATCCAGCTCGGCCCGCTTCGGCACCTTGAAGGCATGGTCGGCGTCCGGCACGACCGCCATCTCGGTCAGCGGCGGGAACTCCTCCGGCGTGCCGAACGGGTCCCGCTCCCCCTGTACGACGAGTGTCGGCAACCCTGCGCCCTGTAGCTCGTCCACCCGCGACTTCTCCGGCTTCCCGGGCGCATGCAGCGGGAACGACATCGCCAGTACGCCGGAAGCCCCCAAGCTGCTCGCCGTCCGGCAGGCCACCCGGGCACCCGCGCTCCGGCCGCCGATCACCAGCGGCGTGCGCACCCGCAGCTGCCCGATGATCGCGATCCAGGCCTCGTCGAGCACCTTCGGCGCGGGCGCGAGCTTGCGACCGGCGCGGCGCCACGGCTGCTCGATCAGGAACACGTTCATGTCCTGCTTCGGCAGCCGGCCGGCCAGCGCGGCCAGGTCACCCGACTCGATCCCGGCCCCGGCGCCGTGACCGAGGGCCAGCGTCGCCACCGGCCGGCGGGCCCGGTACGCGACGATCCGGGCCTCCCCGTGCGGCGTCCCCACAATGCGTTCGTCGGTCACCCGCCCATCCTGTCATCAGGGACGGGAATCGGTGGCCCCGAAACTCAGAACAGCCGGCCCCAGAACAATCGGCCAGAACAGCCCGGCCTCAGAACAGCGTGGTCTCCTCGGGCGCCGGCGGCTGGTCCAGCGGATCCACGCCGTCCGGCGGGAGCGGGTCGAGCAGATGGCGGCCGTTGTTCTTCACGGAGCTGACCGCCTTCGACACGGCGTACGCCTCGAGCCGGCCCGGTGCGGCCGGGACCAGGAGCTCGAGCAGGTCGTCGGTCTCGGACGACAGCGGGTCGAGCCACGCGTCGTACCGCTCGCGCTCGACGAGCAGCGGCATCCGGTCGTGGATCCGGCCGAGATCGTCGGTGGCGCTCGTCGTCAGCACCGTGCAGGTCCACAGCCAGGCGTCGTCGGAGTCCGGGTCCTCGACCGACTTGTCCCGCCAGATCTCGTACAGCCCGGCCATCGACAGGACGCTCCCGTCCGGCGGGTGGATGAAGTACGGCTGCTTGGCCGGCTTGCCGTTGACCTTCTCCTCGGCCGTGTACCACTCGTAGTACCCGTCGGCGGGCAGGATGCAGCGCCGGGTCTGGAACGCCTTCTTGAAGGCCGGCTTCTCCGCGACGGTCTCCATCCGGGCGTTGATCAGCCGGTTCCCGATCGAGGTGTCCTTGGCCCAGGAGGGCACCAGACCCCACTTGACCGTGGTCAGCTTCCGGATCGTCTCACCGGGCTGCTCGCGGTCCTTCCGCTCGACCACCGCGACCACCTGGTTGGTCGGAGCGACGTTGTAGTTCTCACCGAGCTCCTCGACCGACTCGCGCACGTTGCCCGCCTCGATCTCGAACTCCGCGACGAGATCGGACGGGGCCCGACCGGATGCATACCTTCCGCACACACCAGCAGCCTAGCGACCCGCACCGACAGAACCGGATCGACGACCACCCGGAGGGTCACCTCCGGGTAGCGAGATACAGTTAGTTTTGCTAACGAAATCTATCCGTGGGGAAGTGCCTCGTGAGTGCAGGCAGCAGGTTCGCGGTCGAGAAGGATCACCCCCACTACAAGTGGGTGGCGCTGTCCAACACGACGCTCGGGGTGCTGATGGCGACCATCAACTCCTCGATCGTGATCATCTCGCTGCCGGACATCTTCCGCGGCATCAAGCTCGACCCGCTCCGGCCCGGCAACGTCAGCTACTTGCTCTGGATGCTGATGGGCTTCCTGGTCGTGACCGCGGTGCTCGTCGTGACGCTCGGCCGGCTCGGCGACATCTACGGCCGGGTGAAGATCTACAACCTCGGGTTCGCCGTGTTCTCGGTGGGTTCAATGGCGCTGGTCTTCGACCCGCTGACCGAGAGCGGCGGAGCGCTCTGGCTGATCCTCTGGCGAGTCGTGCAAGGCGTCGGCGCCGCGATGCTGTTCGCCAACTCGACGGCGATCCTCACCGACGCGTTCCCCGCCGACCGCCGCGGCTTCGCGCTGGGCATCAACCAGGTGGCCGCGATCGGCGGCTCCTTCATCGGGCTGATCGTCGGCGGCGTGCTGGCGCCGGTCGACTGGCGCCTGGTGTTCTTCGTCTCGGTCCCGTTCGGCATCCTCGGCACCCTGTGGTCGTACCACAGCCTGCGGGAGACCAGCACCCGGTCGGCGGCGAGGATCGACTGGTGGGGCAACGCGCTGTTCGCGGTCGGCCTGACCGCGCTCCTGATCGCGATCACCTACGGGATCCAGCCGTACGGCGGCCACACGATGGGCTGGACCAGTCCGTGGGTGCTGAGCGGACTCATCGGCGGCGTCGTGCTGCTGGCGGCGTTCTGCGTGGTCGAGGCGCGCACGGCCGATCCGATGTTCGACATGGCGCTGTTCCGGATCAAGGCGTTCTCGGCGGGCAACCTCGCCGGTCTGCTGGCCTCGGTCAGCCGCGGCGGCCTGCAGTTCATCCTGATCATCTGGCTGCAGGGCATCTGGCTGCCGCTGCACGGATACAGCTTCTCCAGTACGCCGCTGTGGGCCGGCATCTATCTACTTCCGCTGACGGTCGCGTTCCTGCTCGCCGGACCGCTGTCGGGCTACTTCTCCGACCGGCTCGGCGCCCGCGCCCTGTCGACCGGCGGGTTGTTGCTGGTGGCCCTCAGTTTCCTCGGCTTCATGCTGCTGCCCACCGACTTCAGCTACTGGGCCTTCGCCGGGCTGCTGGTCCTCAACGGCGTGGGCTCGGGGCTGTTCTCCGCGCCGAACACCAGTGCGATCATGAGCAGCGTCCCGGCCAGCCGGCGCGGCTCCGCGTCGGGAATGATCGGCACGTTCCTCAACTCCGGTACGTCGCTGTCGATCGGCGTCTTCTTCACCCTGATGATCATCGGCCTGGCGCAGACCCTGCCGCGCACGTTGACCGACGGCCTGCGGTCCCACGGTGTCGCGCAGGCCGCGGCAGTAGCCATCGGCAACCAACCACCGGTCGGCAGCCTGTTCGCCGCGTTCCTCGGCTACAACCCGATCGGTACGGCGCTCAGCAGTCTGCCCGCGTCGGCCGTCAAGGGAGCCGACGTGAACATACTGACCAGCAAGGCGTACTTCCCCCAGCTGATCTCCCAGCCCTTCCACCACGGCCTGGTCATCGTCTTCTCGATCGCCATCGCGATGTCCCTCGTCGCCGCCGGCGCCTCACTCTTCCGGGGCCCGCGCTACATCCACGTGGAGCCGGAGGCGGTGCCCCAGACGGCCGCCGTACCCGACTGACCTCGGACAAGCGACGGTGGATCGCCCACCCCGTGTCGGGCGATCCACCGTCGGCGTGATGCGCCCGGACGCCCCCCTGTTGGCGGCCGGACGCAAGTCCTAAGGTCTGGTCAGCTCGTCGAGGAGCCGACCGGCCATCTCGTCGGTGCCGGGCAGTCCTTCGATCCAGATCCGGGCCAGCTGGGGTACGTCGGTGTCCAGCCGCCACTGGGTGATCAGGGCTCGTACCGTCGCGACCTGCTCCGGCAGGTTCGGCTCGCGGCCGACGAGCGCCGCCGCGCGGCGTGAGCCGACGCGACCCAGTACGTCACCGCCGCAGAAGACGATCCGCAGGCATTCCGCGACGTCGACGAGGCGGAGCTCGCGCTCGAACGGCGACGTACCCGCGGGATTGAGCGGTTCGACAACCACCAGTGCATGGGTTTGCGGTACGGAAGTTCCACGGAACTCCGCCTCTCGGTAGAGCTCGCCGAGCCGGGACCGCAGGTGCGCCAGGCTGGACAGCCCGGTCAGCGGGTCCTCGCACGACAGCGAGTGCAGGTAGACAAGTGAGGCCTCGGCCCAACTGGAACTGAGTGCGCGTACCGCATCGAAAGCCGGCTCGCCCCCGGCGATCGAGCGGTACAACGCACTCAGCCCATCAAGTGCCTCCACCAGCGAGACTCCGTCGGTCGCCAAGCGGCGCCCGACCTCGTCCGATGCAGGCACGACATCGGCCCCGTCCCGCAGCGCTTCCGCGATCGCGAGATAAGCGCTGTGGTCGATGCCAGCTGTGCCGTGCGGCTCCCTCCAACCGCGCGGTTGCTCCCCCGAATTTGTGGTGGACGACGCTTCCGGCCGGGTCCGGGCGGGCGACCCCGCCAGGTTCAGGGACTTGGCCGGACGCAGGTCGAACCGTCTGCGGAGATCCGCGAACAGCGACATGGCCCTCCTCGAAAAACAGCCCCGTCAGTCTCCCGACCGGTCGGCCGGAAGCGTCGTACGCCGAAGAGACAGCCCGTGACGCGGTTCATGACGCGGATTCGCAGAAGTTTTTTCGCGTAACTTCCGGGCCGGTCATCTCGTCAGACAAGGAGCACGGTTCGGCGTCAGGAAGGGTGCGCCAAATAGTGCGCACAGCCCGTCTCACGTGGGAGCCTTGTCTCCGGCAACAAAGTGACGGACCGTCACGTTGCCGCACAGACAGTCAGACCCACGGGGGAGATCAATGGAGACGCCGCCAGGCCAGCCGGAGGTAGCCGGCGACGCCGAACTGATCGCGCGCGTCCGCAACGGCGACCTGGAGGCGTACGGCGAGCTCTACGCCCGGCACCACCACGCGGCGGAGCGGATGGCCCGCCAGCTGGTCCCGGCCAACGATGCCGACGACCTGGCCAGCGACGCGTTCGCCAAGGTCCTGGACGCGCTCCGGGCCGGCGGCGGGCCGGACATCTCCTTCCGTGCCTACCTGCTGACGACGGTCCGCCGGGTGCACGTCGACCGGATCCGCTCCGGCAAGAAGGTGCAGTCGACCGACGACATCGCGTCGTACGAGCGGGAGCCCGAGACCTTCGACGACCCGACCGTCACCGGCTTCGAGAGCGGCGCGGCGGCCAAGGCGTTCGCCAGCCTGCCGGAGCGCTGGCAGGCCGTGCTGTGGCACACCGAGGTCGAGGGCGAGAAGCCGGCCGCGATCGCTCCCCTGCTCGGCCTGACTGCGAACGGCGTCTCCGCGCTCGCCTACCGGGCCCGTGAGGGTCTGCGTCAGGCGTACCTGCAGCAGCACCTGGCCGACGTCGCCGGGGACCGCTGCCGCTGGACGACCGAGCGCCTGGGCGCCTACGTCCGCGGCGGCCTCACCAAGCGCGAGAACCGGAACGTCCGCGAGCACCTGGACGACTGCGCGAAGTGCACCGCGGTCTACCTCGAGCTCGTCGAGGTCAACAGCGCGCTGCCGGCGCTGCTCGCCCCGGCCCTGCTGGGCACCGCGGGCCTCGGCTACCTGGCCGCCGCGTCCGGCGCGAAGGTCGGCCTGGTCGGCTTCGTCGTCACCGGCTGGAAGAAGGTCACCGAGAACAGCACCCGCACCGCGGTCGGCGCTGGTGCGGTCGTGGTCGTCGCGATCGCCGCAGTACTCGCGGCGATGGCGCTGACCGGCAACGACAAGCCCCAGGCGGCGATCGACAAGCCGCCGACGCAGCAGCCGACCCAGCCACCCGGGCAGAAGCCGACCGCGCCACCGGTCAATCCGACGGCGAAGCCCCCGGCGACCAAGCCGCCGGCGTCCAACCCGACGACGGCGCCGACCACGGCCCCCACGACCGCGCCGACGCAACCGAGCCCGACTCCCACACCGTCTGCGACCACGCCTGTCCCGACGCCCACGCCGACGACGCCGACTCCGACACCTACGAAGCCGACGCCGACCACACCGGTGCTCGACGAGGCCCTGGTGACGATCAGCATGCCGAGCGGCGGCGGGAGCCCGGCCAACCGCGAGACCGCCGCCGCTGCTGCCGGCGGGATCAGGTTCGTCATCACGATCAAGACCCCGGCCGCGAACGCGAATCCGGTGGTGATCGGGCTCAAGTACGGCGGCGAGCTGGACTGGCCGCTCACCGGCAACCCGCCGGGCTGGACGTGCGCCGCGGCAGCCGGCACCTGTACGGCGAGCAACCCGGCCGCACCGGCACCGCTGCCGGTGACCTTCGACGCCCCGACGGGCGGCTCGGCCGCGGAACGGACGTTCACCGTCTCGGCCAAGACCGGCCGGCTGTACGACGACGACTCCGCGACTGTGAAGGCCGCGCCGAGCACCGACGAGAACCTGCTGAAGATCCTCGACGGCAAGGCCGACCCGGACGTCCACCACCGGATCATCACCGTTGCCCCGCGCACCGACCGGACCAAGGTGACGCTGAAGCTCAGCTACGGCTCGGCGCTGGAGTGGCCGATCGCGGCGAAGCCGGCCGGCTGGACCTGCTCGTCGAGGACCAGGACGTGTACGGCGTCGAACCCGGACAAACCGGCTCCCCTGCCGGCGAACTTCGACGTACCCGACGACTCGTCGACCGCCGCGCGGACGTTCACCGTGGCCGCGACGGCCGACCTGGTCAGCGACACCGACACCGAGGTGCTGCCGGCGGTCCAGCAGGACGAGTCGCTGCTGCAGATCCTCACGCCGACGCCGCAGACCGACCCGAACCCGTTCGTCTACAACCGGTTCCTCAAGGTCAACGGCGCCGCCGGGCGGAAGGTGACCCTGGACATCTCCTGGGGCCGCAACCTGGTGTTCCTGCCGTCGTGGGACAGCGGCTGGACGTGCGAGCGGACCACCGACATCCGGCGCGCGACCTGCTGGACGAGCAACTACAAGAAGCCGCTCAACTCGGAGTGGAACGCGTGGCTGCCCGGCAGCGGGTCGAACAACGCGCTCAGCGTCCATGCCAGGGTCGGCGGCCGCGAGGACACCGACACCGCGCAGATCCCGCCGACGTCGTCCCGCCGGTGAAATGCGGTTGCCCGATCGCTTATCCTGGATCTGTTCGCGCTGACGGAACCAAGTAGCGCCGTACACCACGTTCGAGAGAGTCGCCGGTAGCTGTGAAGGCGGCACGTGGAGCGGTCGCGAAGACACTCCCGAGCGGATGTTGTGCAAGAGGCCAGGCCCGTCGGGTCTGGTGAAGGTGTGGTGGCACCGCGAGATTCCCCTTCGCCCACACCTCCGGGGTTCGAGACAAACCTGGAGGTGAAGAACAGCGATGCGCATTCTCAGCCATGAGATCCCCTCAGCAGTAGGCCAGTCCGTCACGGTGGCCGGCTGGGTGCACCGAAGACGACGGCTCGCAGCCGTCAGTTTCCTGATCCTGCGCGACCGGTCCGGCCTGAGCCAGATCGTCGTGAAGGCTCCGGAAACACAGGCACAGCTGGACGAGCTCGGTGAGGAGACCGTGGTCCGGGTGACCGGTACGGTCGCCGCCAACCCGCAGGCTCCCGGCGGGGCCGAGATCGTCGACCCGGTGATCGAGCCGTTGACCGAGCCCGCCGCCACGCCGCCGATCGAGCTGTGGCGTCCCACGGTCGGCGCCGGGCTTCCCGTCGTACTGGACAACGCACCGGTGGCGCTTCGGCATCCGGTCGTCCGGGCCGGCTGGGAGATCGCCGCGGCGGCTCTGCACGGGTTCCGGGAAGCCTTGACCAGTCAGGACTTCACGGAGATCCAGACGCCGAAGATCGTCGGTACGGCGACCGAGTCCGGGGCGAACGTGTTCGCGCTGGACTACTTCGGCGGACCGGCGTACCTGGCGCAGTCGCCGCAGTTCTACAAGCAGCAGATGGTCGGGGTGTTCGAGCGGGTCTTCGAGGTCGGTCCGGTGTTCCGGGCCGAGCCGCACGACACCGTGCGGCACCTGGCCGAGTACGTGTCGCTCGACGCGGAGTTCGGCTTCATCACCGACCATCGCGACGTTCTCGCCGTACTGCGGTCCACGGTCGCCGGAATGCTTGCCGCAGTGGGCGAACGGGCCGGTGGGGCGCTGGAGCGGCTCGAGGTCGAGCTGCCCGGGATCCCCGTCGACGTACCGGTCGTGCACTTCAGCGAGGCGCTGAAGATCGCCGGCGCGGACCCGGACGAGCCGGACCTGGCGCCGGCCGACGAGCGCGCGATCGGCGAGTGGGCGTTGCGGGAGCACGGCAGCGACTTCGTCGCGGTCGAGGGCTATCCGATGGTGAAGCGGCCGTTCTACACCCATCCGCAGCCGTCGGACCCGCGCTGGTCGAACTCGTTCGACCTGCTGTTCCGCGGGGTCGAGTTGGTCACCGGCGGCCAGCGTCTGCACCGGTACTCCGACTACGTCGCGGCGCTCGCGGCGCGCGGTGAGTCCGCGGCGGCTCCGGCGTACAGCTCGTATCTGCAGGCGTTCAAGCACGGCATGCCTCCGCACGGCGGCTTCGCGATCGGGCTGGAGCGCTTCGTCGCCCGGCTGATCGGTGCGGAGAACGTCCGTGCGGTCACGCTGTTCCCCCGCGACCTGCACCGGCTGACGCCCTGATGGAGACCACCGAGTCGGTTGTCGCCGAACTGAACGTTGCCCTGGGCACCGAGTATCGGGTCGTGCGGCAACTGACCGGTGGCTTCCAGTCGGGGGCGTACGAGCTGACCGACGGCGTCGTGCTCAAGTGGTCCGGCGACCCGGACTGGGCAGCGCGGGTCCGGCGGGCGGACGAGCTTGTCCGCCGGGCCCGGGCGGTCGGCTACCCGACACCTGCCTGGTTGGCCGTCGGCACGACCGCAGCGGGTTCGCCGTACCAGCTGCAGGAGTTCGTGTCAGGTACGCCGGTGCGCGACTACTCCGTTGTCGACGAAGGGCTCGCGCGTGAGCTGATCGCTGTATGCGAGTTGCAGCGTGGCCTGGTGCCGGAGCCCGGGATCAGTTGGTCGGCCTGGTCGCGCGGCGTGGTCCTGGAGGGCTGGGACGGCGTCTGGGAGCGCGTCAGTCGGTACGACGGAGAGACGGTCGAGCTGCTGCGACGGTACGAGGAGGTGTGCCGGCCGTACCGGGACGTGGACCTGCCGGACGACGACCTGGTCCACGGCGACCTCAACCTCGGCAACGTCATCGTCGGCGACGGCCGGGTCGCCGGCATCGTCGACATCGAGGCGGCGGGCGCAGGCTCCCGCGCGTACGACCTGGTCTCGCTGGCTGCTTCGGCGGCGCGGGACGGCGCCGCGGACGGTGTGGACGAACTGTTCGTCGAGGCGGCACTGCGGGCCGGCGGGCGGGCGGTGGTCGCCTTGTGCGCAGGCGCGGCGTACGCGAGTATCGCCGAGTTCGTCCACGACCGGATCGGCTCGCCAGAGTTGATCGAGTACGGCGGGCGACGGGTGCTCGAGCTGCTGGATGCATGATGTCCGCATGACGAGTGAGGCCGAGCGGGCCGTGCTGGCGGCGATCGACGACGAACGGATCATCGCCGAGTTGCAGGAGCTGGTGCGGATCCCGAGTGTGGACGGGACCTCGGCCGAGGTCGACGTACAGGGGTGGTGTGCTCGCTGGCTGGAGGCGCTCGGCGTCTCGGTCGATCACTGGCAGCTGGACCTTGCGGCGTTGCGGTCCGACCCGGAGTTCCCGGGGATGGAGGTCGAGCGGCGCGATGCGTGGGGCGTTGTCGGCGTACTGGGTGGGGATGGTACGCCGGGGCTGATCCTCAACGGGCACGTGGATGTGGTGCCGGGTGACGCGTTCGACGCCTCGATCGAGGACGGGGTGATGTGGGGCCGCGGGACGTGTGACATGAAGGGCGGAGTCGCGGCGATCCTCGGCGCGGTGGCAGCGATCGTTGCCTCCGGCATCCGTCTGCGCAAGCCGCTGGCCGTGCACACCGTGATCGGCGAGGAGGACGGCGGGCTCGGCGCGTTCGCGACCCTGCGCCGCGGTCATCGCGGCGAGGCGTGCGTGATCGCGGAGCCGACCGCGGGAGCCGTCATCCCGGCCAACGCCGGCTCGCTGACGTTCCGCCTGGAGGTGCCGGGGCTGGCCACCCACGGCTCGACGCGCAGCCGCGGGGTGAGCGCGATCGAGAAGTTCACCCTGATCCAGACCGCGTTGCAGGAGCTCGAAGCCGCCCGCAACCTCGATCCGCACCCGCTGCTCGCCCATCTCGACTTCGCCAATCCACTCTCGGTCGGCACGATCTCGGCGGGCGATTGGGCGAGTACTGTGCCCGACCGGCTGATCGCCGAGGGCAGGTACGGCGTACGCCTCGGGGAGCCGCTCGACGAAGCGCGCAAGGCCTTCGAGGGTGCGATCGCGACAGCCTGTGCCAAGGACGACTGGCTGTGCGATCACCCGGTCAAGGTGACGTGGCCGGGCGGTGCGTTCGCCTCGGGGGTGCTGCCGGACAGCGACCCCCTGCTCGCCGCTACCGTGCAGGCTGTGACCGACACGGGCAGGCCGGCTCCAGAGGTCCGTGGTGCGCCTTACGGCTCGGATCTGCGGCTGTACGCCGGGGCGGGCATTCCCACGCTGCAATACGGACCTGGTGATGTCCGCTACGCACATGCGGCGGACGAGCATGTGGTGCTCGCCGACGTACTGCACGCCGCGCGGACGTATGCCCTTCTCGCAGTCCGTCGTTGCGGTTGATACAAATCCACCATGGCACCGCTGCGGGGACGGTCGCAGGAGCTCGGACGGCTCCTGGACGCGCTGCGTGCGGCCGGCAACGGTCGTGCCTCGCTGGCGGTCGTCAGCGGTGAGCCCGGGATCGGCAAGTCGGCGCTGCTCGCGGCCGCGGTAGAGCAGGCGGAGCGGCAGGGCTTCCTGGTCGCGAGCGCGGCCGCGCACCAGAACGACAACATCAGCCCACTCGCGTCCCTGGCTCCCGCTCTGCGTGCCGGTGCGGAGCCGTTGATCGGCACGGAGCAGTTTCTCGACCTGGCCGCGCTCAACACCCAGCCGCTCTGGCTCGCCGAGCGCCTCGCGGACCTCATCGGCCGCCGCCTCGACGGCAGCCGCACGCTGATTGTGCTGGACGACGCCCAGTGGTCGGACCCACTGACCGCCTTCGTACTGCGGGTCGCCATCGCTCGCCTCTCCGCCGCCAGGCTGCTCTGGCTGCTGGCCAGCCGTCCGGGCGGCATGACCGACCAGCTGATCGAAGCAGTCAGCGACCAGGTCCCGGTCCACACCATTCCGCTTGAGCCCCTGACTGCAGGTGCCATCCAGGACCTCGCCGCGGACCGGCTGAACCGCACGGTCGACCCGGCGCTCGCCGTCCAACTTGCCGGTGTCCAAGGCATCCCGTTCCTGGCCGAGCAACTGATCGCCGGTCTGTATCTGAGCGATGCCAAGGACTCCGGTCCGCTGCCCGCCGGCCTCGTCGAAGGCGTACGCCGTCGTACCAGCGGCCTGTCCGAATCCAGCCGTGATCTCGTCCGCACCGCCGCCGTCTTCGGGAGCGAGTTCCGCCTCGAGGACGTCGCCGTACTGATGGCCATGCCGGTCGCACGGCTCGCAGCGCCGCTGGAGGAGACGATCCAGGCCGGTCTGCTCACCGATGCGGGTTCGGTACTGCGTTTCCGCCACGAGCTCCTGCGAGCCGCCGCGCTGGCCGACGTACCGCCGTCTGCCCAACGAGCGCTGCATGGTGCGATCGCCGGTCAGCTCATGTCGGCAGGACGCGGTGCGGCCGCTGCGGCACCACATGTGCTGGCGGTCGCGCAGTCCGGCGACACGTCTGCCGTGGAGACACTTCGCGAGGCTGCCCGCGATCTGCTGGCCACTATGGCGACCACAGCCGCGGAGCTCATCCGGGAAGCGTTCGACCTGACCCGCGTGGACGATCCGCTCCGTGCCGAGGTCGGTGTGGAGGTCGTCAGCATCCTGCTCGCCGCACGACAGTACGACCGCGCCAAAGCGTTCGCCGAGGACCTGCTGAGCGGTGCGGCGCTCTACCACGGGCCGATCACTCCTCAGCTGCACGCGACGCTCCGGCTCCACTTGGCGCCGTACCAGTGGGCCGGCGGACGTCTCGACGTGCAGGAGCTGACTGTCGCCGGTGCCGACGCCCAGCTCGCCGAACGGCTCGCGGCGTACCGTGCGCTGGCTGGAGACGCTCTGGGCCGCGCAGCGGACCCGCTGGCTCAGGCGCTGCTCCAGGTCGCTGCTGCCGAGCAGGCGCGCGGAGAGGGCAGGTACGCCGACGCCCGCGACCTGTACGCCAAGGCCCGGCAGGCGGAGCCCGGTCTGGGGAGCTTGCCGGACACGCTGGTCGAGGTGGGCGAGCTGTACTGCCGGGCCGAGGCTGACGAGCTGCCAGCGGCTGTGGATCGAGTGCGTGGGCTGATGACCGCAGGTGAGTCCTGGTGGGCACCGCAGCTCGCGGTGTTGCGTGCACGCCTCGAGTATGCGGCGGGCAATCTGCAGGAGGCTGAGAGCGCAGCCAACTCCGGACTGCGCTGGATGGACCAGCTGCATCAGCGAAGGTTGGCTCCAGCAGCGGATCAGGTGCTCGCACTCGTCGCTTTGGCCCGTGGCCACCTCACCCCGGCTCGGAAGCTGGCCGGCGGCGATCCGACGATCGCTGCGCTGCTGGCAATCGCGGACGGTGACGCGAAGGCTACGAGCCGACTGGCTACCGCCCCGTACGACTTTCCCGAGCGGGTCGCCATACTGTTGCAGGCCGATGCCTTGGACGACCTGAACGAGCTGGCACGGTTGAGTCCGTCCGCGGCAAGCCGTGGTGCGCGAGCGGTGATAGCTGCGGGCAATGACGTCGCTGACTTGGTGGAGGCTGTTGAAGTGGTGCGTACTGTGAACCGACCCCTGCTGCTCGCCCTGGCCGAAGAGCGCCTGGGCCGAGCCGCGCTGGAGGCCGGTGACCGCCAGACTGGTGTCTCTGCTCTGGAGCGAGCGCTGGACAGCCTGACTGCCCTCGGCGCGACCGCTCCGGCCGGGCGGATCCAGGCGGTGCTGCAGGCGGCCGGAGTACGCCGACGACGATGGGCCGCCGTACCGCCGCGAGCGCAGGAGGGGTGGGAGGCGCTCACTCCGATGGAGCGCCGGGTCGCACTGCTCGTGGCCGAGGGGCACACCAACCGGTCGGCGGCCGACGAGCTGGTCGTGTCGGCCAGCACGGTCGGGACGCATCTGCGCGCGGTGTTCGGCAAGCTCGGGGTGAAGTCGCGCGTCCAGCTCACCCGGCTCGTGCTGGAGCGGTTCGCCCCTCCCCCGAACGCATGAGATTCGGGTGCACCGCCGGCGCCGAGCAGGCGATCCGGCGCTGACAGGTTCACCTGTTCGCTCGATCCGGCCGACAGGCGTTCAGCGGTTTCCTTCTGGCAAGCAACCACGAAGGGAACATCGCAATGAAACTCCGTCAGCTGATCACAGTCGCCGCCGCGGCGGTTGTCACGCTTACCGGCATCACGACCGCGAGCGCTCACACCGAACACAAGCCGAAGCCGACCATCGTTCTGGTCCACGGTGCGTTCGCCGACGCGGCGAGCTGGTCCGAGGTGACGAGCCGGCTGCAGCGCGACGGCTACACCGTCGTCGCCCCCGCCGTACCGCTGCGTGGGATCGCCTCGGACACGTCGTACCTGCAGGGCGTCCTCAACACGATCCCCGGTCCGAAGGTGCTCGTCGGGCACTCGTACGGCGGTGCGCTGGTCAGCGAACTGGCCGCGACCAGCGGGGTGAAGTCGCTGGTGTACGTCGCCGCGTTCATCCCGCAGGCCGGCGAGACCATCGGCGCGCTCAACGCGAAGTACCCGGGCAGTGAGCTCGGCCCGGATACGACGAGCACGATCGCCTACGCGGGCGGTGTGGACCTGTTGGTGAAGCCGGAGGCATTCCACCAGGTGTTCTCCGCCGACCTGCCGGCTCGACAGGCCGCAGTACTCGGCGCCTCGCAGCGGCCGATCGCCGCGGCCGCCTTCGACGAGAAGATCGCCTCAACGGCACCTGCTCAGCTGGCGAAGTACGCCGTCATCCCCACCGGCGACCACGCGATCGCACCGGCTGCGGAGCGCTTCATGGCCCAGCGCGCCCACGCCACCACCGTCGAGGTGCCGGGCGCGTCCCATCTGGTCGCCCTGTCCCACTCGAGCACTGTCGCGCGGGTCATCGAGCAAGCGGCTCGCTGAAACAGCCGTCGGCCGGACCGCTGCCTCAGCGGTCCGGCCGGCTCTGCTCAGATTGCCTGGTAGAGCGTGGTCCAGAAGTCGTTCATGAGGTGGACCGACGACGGCACGGTCATACCGACCTGTGTGAGCAGTACTCCGACGATGCCGTTGACCGGGTCGGCGTACGTCGACGTACCGGCGCCGCCGTCCCAGCCGAACTGACCGACCGGCGCGTAGTCGCCCCGATAGGTGCGAACAGCCATCCCGAATCCCCAGCCACCCTGCTGTCCCTGGCCGAACGAGATGTGGACGCTCTCCCGGGCCAGAGCCTCGCGTGAGGCCAGCACCTCGGGCGTCAGTCTGTTGCTGGTCATCAGCTCCACGGCCGGACGGGACAGGATCTGCTCGCCCTGGTGCACACCGTGGTTCAGCAGCATCCGGAAGTACGCGTGGTAGTCGTCGGCGGTCGAGTTCAGCCCGCCGCCACCGCCCTGGAACGCCGGCGGAGCGCTGTGCCGGCCGCCCTCGGCCTCGTCCCACACCTGGAACTCGCCGGTCTGCGGGTCCGGCGCGTACAGCGGTGGGAGCCGGTGCAGCTGGTCGGCGGGGACGGAGAACCCGGTGTCCTTCATGCCGAGCGGCCCGAAGATCCGCTCGCGCAGGAACTCGTCGTACGACTGGCCGGTGACCCTGGAGACGAGAACGCCGACCAGGTCGCTGCTGATCTGGTACTGCCAGCGCTCGCCCGGCTGGTACATCAGCGGAAGGGTGCCGAGCCGGCGCATCCACTCGTCCTGTTCCGGCATCGGCACCGGCCCGTTCGGCGTGATGCCCTGCTCGAACAGGGCGGCCATGATCGGCGTGCCGATCATCGTCATGTCCATGCCGAGTCCGAACGTCGACGTGAGCACGTCCCGCACGGTGATCGGCCGGCGCGCCGGCACGGTGTCGTCCACCGGGCTGTCGATCCGCTTCAGCACCTGCCGGTCGGCGAGCTCGGGCAGCCACGGCTCGACCAGGTCGTCGAGCCGCAGCCGGCACTCGTCGAGCAGCACCATCGCCGCCGAGATCGAGACCGGCTTGGACGTCGATGCCATCCGGAAGATGGTGTCCCGCTGCATCGGGGCGCCGCCGTCGTGGCGCATCGTGCCGAGCGTTTCGACGTGCGGCTCGCCGTCGCCCCGGCTGACCAGGGCGACGACGCCGGGGATCTTCCCGGAGTCGACATGCCGGGCGAGTACGTCGTGCAGCCGGCGCAGACCCGCTTCGGTGAAGCCGTTGGAGGTGGGCATCGTGGTGTTCTCCTTCGATTCAGGGGATTCCAGTGAGAGATTGTGGCGAGACGGCGGTCAGAGACTGCGGGCGACGATGTCGCCGACGGTGCTGGTCGCGCGGATGGTGAGCTGCGCCCCGGCGCCTTCGGCGTTCTTGAGCGCGTTGTCGATCCGGCCGGTGGTGGTGCCGGCGTCCAGGGAGGCCGAGACGCCGGTGGCGGCGACGACCTCGATCTCGCCGACGTCGGTGCGCAGTTCGAGCGCGCCGCTGACGGCCTCGGCGATCCGGATGTCGCCCTTGCTGGTGCGAATCTCCGCGGGCCCGTTCAGGCGGCCGACCGAGACGTCACCGGCGGTCAGGCTGAGCCGGGCGCTCGCGACGTCCTCGAGCTCGATCGAGCCGTGCGCGCTGTTGACTGCGACGTCGCCGAGACGCCCGGCGGCCCGGAGTTCGGCGCTGGCCGCCTTGACCTCGAGCTGGGAGCCCGACGGCAGCTGGACGGTCACCGCGACGGATCCGGACGGACCGAAGTACTGGTTCTTCGCGGCGACCGTGATCCGCAGGACGCCGGCGTCGTACCCGACCTCGGCCGCCTCGGCCGCCTTGACGTCGCGGCTCTTGGACGGGTCGGCCGGCACGACCTCGACGAGGGTCTCGGCCTGGTCTGCGGCGACGAACCGGATCGGCCCGCGGGGATGTCGAGGACTGCGGAGATCGGCTCGGGGGTGCTGAAAGTAGGCATTGTCGTACCTTTCTGATTCTGTTCTGGTCCGTTGCACTTGTTCGATTGGGACAAGCTTGGACGACCGCCCTGACACCGGGCCGCCGCCGTGCTGACACGGCCTGACACCGGCTCTGACACCCTGCGCCCCTGCCTGTCAGCAGGCGAGGCGGTCGGCGATCACATCCAGGACCTGCGCCAGATCACGGCCCATCCGGGCCTCCGGACCGAGCTCAGCGATCCCCGGCGCGAACCCAGGATGGTCGGGTAGGACCCGGTGGACGCGATGGCTCACCAGCGTCCCCTCCGGTACGCCGGTCGCGGTATGCACACCGGCGTACCAGCTCTGCACCGCGAGCCTGGCGTGGTCCACGTGGATCTCCAATCGCGACCGGCCGCCTTGCAGAGCGCCACGACCGTCCCCCAGGGCGGGACGGCCTGACCGGAGAAGTAGCGCGAGAGTGAGGAGCTGCTGCCCTTCGCCGGAATCCCCGTCTTACAGCAGGCGTTGGAGCGCGGCCTGCCCAGCCGGTCCCCAGTGCGTCTTTCCGCCGGGCAGGCCCTTCTCGCCGTTGATGCCCATCGCGATGAGGAACAGCGCACGGGTCAGGGCCCATCCGCGCGCTCGCCGTACCGTCGCCTCGTCCACCGGGTAGCGCTCGAAGAACCGTTCGGCGGCGCCGTCCGGCAGCAGGATCCAGGCAGCCGCGAGGTCGGTTGCCGGGTCCCCGGCGCAGACGTCGCCGAAGTCGACGACCCCGGTCAGCGTGCCGTCGGCAACCACCACGTTGGCCGGGTGCAGGTCGCCGTGCAGCCACAGCCGGGGGCCGTCCCATGCCGGGGCCGCCACTGCGTCATCCCAGACCGCCCGGATCTCGTCTCGGCGGCCGACGTACTCGTGGATCTCCGGGAAGCCGAGGCCCTGCGGCAGACCGCTCCGGTCGCTGACCGGTGCGTCCGCGGGCGCCTCCGCGTGCAGTGCGAGCAGGAAGTCGGCCAGTACGTCGGCAGCGGCCGGATCCGTGATCGGTGCATGCTCCGCGGGCACTCCATGGACCCAGGTAGTGATCAGCCACGGGTTCGGGAAGCGGTCCGACGGTTCACAGAGGTGGATCGGGGTGGGGACGGGTAGAGGAAGGCGAGCGGCCAGCTCAGGCATCCAGCGGTACTCCCTGCGGAGCGACTCGGGCGATCCGTGGGTGCGGGGCATCCGGACCGCCAGGTCCTCACCGAGCCGCCACATCTGGTTGCCCCAGCCACCGACGACCTCCTTCAGCTCCAGATCGGCCAGGTCCGGGTGCTGCTCTTTCAACAGGGTCCGCACGAGCTCGTCGTCCATGGTGCGTCAGACGCGTCACACCGGTCCCTGGTTGGGAATAGGTGCGGAAAGTGCTCAGTTGCGACGGTTATGCGCATTGATGTGTGGTCCGACGTCGTCTGCCCGTGGTGCTACATCGGCAAGCGCCGGCTCGAAGAGGCCCTCGCCGCCAGTGGCGACACCGCGCAGGTCGTCTGGCACAGCTTCCAGCTCGACCCGTCGTCGACGAACGACGACCCGCGCGACCTGCCGACCCGGCTGGGTGAGAAGTACGGCCGCGGTCGCGAGTGGGGTCTGCAGGCCAACGCCCACGTCACCGAGGTCGCCGCGGAGGTCGGACTGGAGTACCACCTCGACCAGGCCAAGTCGGTCAACACCGTCGACGCGCACCGGCTGCTCCACCTCGCTCGCGACCTCGAGGACGCCGGTGAGGTGCCCGCCGGTACGCAGGGCCGGCTCAAGGAGCGCCTGCTCAAGGCCTACTTCACCGACGGCCTCCCGGTCGGCGACCACGCCACTCTGACCGAGCTGGCCACCGAGGTCGGCCTGCCCGCCGACAGAGCGCGTGAGGTGCTGGCGGGTACGACGTACACCGATGACGTCGCGGCGGACCAGACGCAGGCACTGGCGTACGGCGCGAACGGCGTACCGTTCTTCGTCATCGACGAGAAGTACGGCGTGAGCGGCGCGCAGCCTGTGGAGGTCTTCCAGGAAGCGCTGCGCCGGGCGAACGCGGACCGCAAGCCGGTCACCCTGATCACGGCACCCGACGCCGTGCCCGGTGCGACGACCGACGGTGACGCGGTGTGCGGGCCGGACGGCTGCCCCATCTGATCATCTGCATCAGCGGTGGGTACCGGGAGTCGTACAAACCGTGGTGTATGAAGGAGGCATGACTGTCGTGCGCGCACTGGCCAGGCCGTTGCTGTCCGTCATTTTCGTCGTGCAGGGCGCCAACGCGATCCGCAACCCCGAGCCGCTGGTACCGAAGGCGCAGCCCGTCACCGACCGGCTGGTGCCGATGATGAAGCGCGCAGCCCCGCCGCAAGTCAGCGAGCGGATCCCTGACACGACAGCCAACCTCGTCCGGCTGAACGGCGCGGCCCAGGTGCTCGGCGGCGTCGCCCTGGCCACCGGCAAGGGCCGGCGCCTCGGAGCGTCCCTGCTGGCGGCCTCACTGGTGCCGACGACGCTCGCCGGTCACCCGTTCTGGCTGGAGAAGGACAAGACTGTCCGCAGCCAGCAGCGCCTCCAGTTCATGAAGAACCTGGGCATCATGGGCGGTCTGCTGCTCGCCGCGGTCGACACCGAGGGCAAGCCGGGCGTCGCCTGGCGGGCCTCGCACGGCGCGAAGGCAGCCAAGCGCGAGACCAAGCGCGGCGCGAAGGCCGCCAAGCGCGAGACCAAGCGCGGCGCGAAGGCCGCCAAGCGCGAGGCGAAGCAGCTGGCCCACGAGGCCAAGCAGGCCGCCCGGCTCGCCAAGGCTGAATTCTCCTGACCTAGGCCGAGCGCCCGCGGCAGACCTGCGAAGTTCTCGTTCGAGCGGAATGGGTGGCCCAAGTGTTACCCGGGGCCACCCGGTCCGCTGCTGGGCGGTCAGCCCTTCTGCACGCCACCGGCGGTGAACTCGTAGGTGGTGGCATTGACGGTCAGGGAGCGGATCGCGCCGTGCCAGGCGTTGTCGCGCCCCTTGCCGACGCCGGCCGACAGGAACTTGGCGTTGGAGCCCAGGACGGCCAGCGCGTCGTCCAGCGTGCAGCGAGCGCCGTTGAGGCCGCAACGCGTCGGGTCGGCGTTGAACCAGGAGCCGCTGAAGCCCCAGTGCTTGCCGGTGTCGGCTGCCGCGTCGATCTTCGTCCAGGTGTTCGAGGCCGAGTTGTCGGGCGAGTAGACCAGGGTGGTGTAGGTCGCCGCGTCGGTCGGGTTCGAGATCTCGAACTTGATGGACGGCATGTTGCCCGCCGCGATCGCACTGTTCTCGCCGGTCTGGAACACCTCGTACCCGACCTTGGTGAGAGCGAACGACTTCCCGCCGAAGTCGGCCTCGTTGCCCCACATGACGGCGTCGGCGCCGGTCGGGACGCTGATGTTGAGGCCCTCGCCGGACGAGGACTGGCCCAGCTCGGCACGGGCGTTGCCGATCGTGTTCCGGAAGATCTCACCCCAGTTCTTCAGGTACGACGGCGACTGCGGGAGACCGTTGACCTTGTTCAGGGCCTCGGTTGCCTTGGAGTCGGCGGCGTTCGCCTTGGTCGTCGCCGAGTCGGCCGTGGTCTTGGCGGCGGTCGCGGTGTTGATCGTCTTGTTGATGTTGGCCCGGAAGTCCGAGCCCATCTTCGACCACGGCAGGGTGTTGTCGAGGACGTCCCAGCCGCCGATCGACTTGTCCTTGATCTTGAACGTGTCGACCGCGCCGGTCTGGATCTGCGCCGTGCCGACCGAGTTCGCGGGCAGCGGCAGCGGTGCGTAGGCCGTCGGAGCTGCCGACGCGCCACCGCTCAGACCCACGACCGTGGCGACTGCTGCGACCCCCAGGACTGCCGCACGGGCGGTACCGATGTGCTTTCGCATGTTGCTCTTTCCCTCCGTGGATGCCCGGCCTCCTGAACCGGATCGTCGGACGCCGGGACTCGAACCCGGTCATTTGCTCCTAGCAACCATTGCCAGCGCCCGTTCTGCTTCAGAAGGTGGCCTCGGCGGTCACCTTGTCGTACGCGCCCGGACGGAGCAGGTTGCCTGCACCGTCAACGGTGTTCAGGCACTCCACCGCCTCCCGCTGGCCGGCCTCCAGCTCGTTGCTGGTGCACTGCATGTTCCCGACGACCTGACTCCCCTTGAGGAACTTGACGGAGAAGATCGCGGTGCTGGTGGACTTGCTGACGTTCGTCACCGTGCCTGTGACGCTGGTGCCGATGTAGTCGGTGAACTTCAGCTTCCACCCGGCGTCGAGCTGGTGCTTGCCGATGGTGAACGCCTTGCCGACCTGGACCGGACGAGGCTCGTTGCGGGCCGGGGCTGAGCCGGACTTGCTCGCGGCGGTCGGGTCGGAGCCGCCACCGCTGGAAGCGGCCGAGATGATGACGATCAAGGCGATCAGGCCGACGAGCGGAAGGACCACGAAGTTGCGGAACTTGTGGGTCTTCTTCCGCTCGACATAGACGACCTGGGCCGGCTGCTGAGGCTGCTGACCCGGGTACTCCGGGTGCTGGTAGCCCGGCTGCTGTCCCCCCGCGTTCTGGGTCTGGTTCGGGCCTTGCGGATACTGCTGCGACATCTGAGTTCCCCCTCGTGAATTACTGCTGATCAGCCCGCCCCTGGCCTAGACCGGTGGTGAGCCACCCGGTCCTCCCATCGGATTCGGAACACGGAGCGTTACATTCGTGGTATAACGAATTGGCCACATGGTTGTGGCGTACCGCGAAACCCGCAGCCAGGAAGGGCGATCCCGGCACAGCCCTCGCTGACCCGCTCCAGATCCCCAGCCACAATCCGTAGTCATCCTCCGGAATGGTGGAAGGGACCGGGGCGAACCGGCTCTGCCCCCGAGAACCTCGAGCCGCGTAGAGCGACATGCCCTAGGCTCAGGGCTGTAGACACCTGAGCCGAGGGAGTGGGATGAGCGAGCAGGGATGGCCGGCGCCGCGGGCCGAGGGTGCTGTGAGCGGTACGGTCACGGTCCCCGGATCGAAGTCGATCAGCAACCGTGCGCTCATCCTCGCCGCACTCGCCGACGGGCCGTCGCACCTCACCGGCCTGCTGGCCGCCCGCGACACCGCCCTGATGCGGTCCGCCCTGGTCTCACTCGGCGTCGGCATCAGCGAAGGCGGTACGTCGGTCACCGTCACGCCGGGCTCGCTGAAGGGTCCGGCCGAGGTCGACTGCGGTCTGGCCGGCACCGTGATGCGGTTCGTGCCGCCGGTGGCCGCGCTGGCCGACGGGACGGTCGCCTTCGACGGCGACCCGTACGCCCGGGAGCGCCCGATGGGCGTGATCCTCGGCGCGCTGCGGACCCTCGGCGTACAGATCGACGACGGCGGCACCGGGCGGATGCCGTACACGGTGTCCGGCACCGGGTCGGTGCGCGGCGGGAAGGTGACGCTGGACGCGTCCGGTTCGAGCCAGTTCGTGTCCGCGCTGCTGCTCGCCGGCGCGCGGTACGACGAGGGCGTCGACATCCGGCACGACGGCAAGCCGGTGCCGTCCCAGCCGCACCTGGACATGTCGGTCGGGATGCTGCGTGAGCGCGGCGTCCAGGTCGACGACGCCGAGCCGAACCGGTGGGTCGTTGCCCCTGGCCCCATTCGGGCGCTGGACACCGCGATCGAGCCGGACCTGTCGAACGCGGCGCCGTTCCTGGCCGCGGCCGTCATCACCGGCGGGTCGGTGACCGTCACCGGCTGGCCGGCGCAGACCACCCAGCCGGGCGGCCAACTGCCCGGCCTCTTCACCCGTTTCGGTGCCGAGGTGACTCGGACCGAGGACGGGCTCACCGTCCGCGGCACCGGCCGGGTCGCCGGTGTCGACCTCGACCTGAGCGAGGTGGGCGAGTTGTCGCCGGTGATCGCTGCGGTCGCGGCCTTCGCCGACGGACCGTCGTACCTGCGGGGGATCGCGCACCTGCGCAACCACGAGACCGACCGGCTGGCCGCGCTCGAGACCGAGTTCAATGCGCTCGGCGGTGACGTCACCCAGCTCGAGGACGGGTTGGAGATCCGGCCGAAGACCTTGCACGGCGGGCTCTTCCACACGTACGACGACCACCGGATGGCCCACGCGGCCGCCGTACTCGGCCTGCTCGTCGACGGCCTGCAGATCGAGAACATCGGGACCACGGCGAAGACCTTGCCCGAGTTCCCCGGCATGTGGTCGGAGCTCGCCGGCTGATGTCGCGGTACGACGAGGAGGCCAAGTACGACCGGCCCAAGCGCCGGACCCGGCCGCGGACGAAGGACCGCCCGTCGTACGACGACGCCGCCGAAGCGTTCGTGATCACGCGCGACCGCGGCCGGTACACCTGCTGGATCGACGACGGGGTCGACCGGGGCGACGGTCAGCTCCCGGCGGGCCGGTCAGGCCGCGAGGTCACCGCGATGAAGGCCCGGCAGCTCGGCCGGACCGGCGTGATCGTCGGCGACCGGGTCAAGCTCGACGGTGATGCGACCGGTGACGACGGGACGCTGGCGCGGATCGTCGAGGTCTTCCCGCGTTCGACCCTGCTGCGGCGGTCGGCCGATGACGACGACCCCGTCGAACGCCCGCTGGTGGCGAACGCCGACCAGCTCGTGATCGTCGTCGCGGTCGCCAACCCGGAGCCCCGGACCGGTCTCATCGACCGCTTCCTGGCCGCGGCGTACGACGCCGGCATGCGACCACTGCTCTGCCTCACGAAAACCGACCTCGCCGACCCGGACCCGCTGCTGGCGATCTACCGCCCACTCGGCGTCGAGTCGGTCGCCACCCATCAGGACGGCGACCTGACCGAGCTGCGTGATCAGCTGCACAACCGGACCAGCGTGCTGGTCGGTCACTCGGGCGTCGGCAAGTCCACGCTGGTCAACGCGATCATCCCCGGCGCCGACCGTGCGACCGGCATCGTCAACGTGGCCACCGGCCGTGGACGCCACACGTCGACGAACACCGTCGTACTGCGGCTCCCTGACGGCGGCTGGCTGATCGACACCCCCGGCATCCGCTCGTTCGGTCTGGCGCATGTGGACCCCGACAAGCTGATCAACGCCTTCCCCGACCTGGCCGAGATCACCGCGGACTGCCCGCGCGGCTGCACCCACGCCGCCGACGCGCCCGACTGTGCGCTGGACGAAGCCGTCGCCGCAGGCAAGGCCGACCCCGATCGGGTCGCGTCCTTCCGCCGCCTGGTCGCGTCCCGCGAGGGCCGCGAACTGCGCGCAAGCGAGGAGCCTACTTAGGCGGCAGCTGGCCTTCCCAGACCGCCCGCGCACCGGCGTCACCGGTCCGCACGGTCTGCCAGATGACCAGTACTGCGATCACGACCACAGCCGCCTGCGTCACGAGCTCCAGCGGGCGGATGTTCGTTGCCTTGTCACCCTTCACGCCGGCCAGCAGCAGGAAGGCCGCGACGGCGACGACCGCGAAGATCACGCAGTACCAGAACAGCAGATTGGCACGCTTCTCGTGCAGCTGGATCGCCTTCGCGAGCGTCGGCACCGCCTCCACGAACGCCTGTCCACTCTTCTTCGCCACGTACGCGCACACCAGCGTCCCGACCCCGAGCACCAGAGCCGGCCAGCGCAGCAGCCGGCGCCACTGCGGCACCACGGCGAAGACGATCAGGGTCAGCGCGGCCACCGGCAGCAGCACGACCGTCAGATGGATCACGAGCACGTGCAGCGGCAGATCCCCGAAGCGCTCGAACATGACAGCCTCCATGGCAGTCGTAACGACGTGGTCAGACACTAATGGCACGTTCAACGACCGCGTTCGGTTCAATTCGCGCCGCAACCGATCCGCAACAGTTCCCGGACGGCCGAACCACGGGGGCGGGGGTCAGGTTAGCCTTCCGGCATGCCTTCGCACACGGATGACCTGCGGCTCGCCCACATCCTGGCCGACGACGCGGACTCGACCACGATGGACCGCTACAAGGCGCTCGACCTGCACGTGGCCACCAAGCCCGACCTCACCCCGGTGAGCGAATCGGACAAGAAGGTCGAGGATGTGATGCGCAAGACGCTCTCCCGGGCCCGGCCGCGGGACGCGTTCGTGGGCGAGGAGGACGGCACCAGCGGCTGGGGCGTACGGCGCTGGGTCGTCGACCCGATCGACGGCACCAAGAACTACATCCGCGGCGTCCCGGTCTGGGCGACGCTGATCAGCCTGATGATCGAGGACCAGGTCGTCGTCGGCGTCGTCTCGGCGCCCGCGCTCGGCAAGCGCTGGTGGGCGTCGTACGGCGACGGCGCCTGGACCGGTCGCGCGCTGCACTCGTCGCAGCCGTGCCGGGTCAGCGACGTCAGCAAGATCGAGGACGCCTCGCTGTCGTACGCCTCGCTCAAGGGCTGGGAGAAGCTCGGCAAGAAGAACCAGTGGGCCGACCTGATGGACTCGGTCTGGCGCACCCGCGCGTACGGCGACTTCTGGTCGTACATGCTCGTCGCCGAGGGCGCGGTCGACATCGCCGCCGAGCCCGAGCTCAACCTCTACGACATGGCCGCCCTGGCGATCATCGTCGACGAGGCCGGCGGCAAGTTCACCTCGGTCGAAGGCGCCCCCGGCCCCAACGGCCCCAACGCCGTCGCCACCAACGGCCGCCTCCACGACGAAGTACTCAAACGCCTCGAGTAATACCAGGGGATATCCCCTGGCGTGGAGGGTTCTCTGGTGGTGTACGAACGAAGAACCCACAAGGCGAGGGGATATCCAGCGCAGGGATCAGGTGGGACGGTGGATTCGTCGTTGCAGGAAGTCCGCTTCGGTGGGGTTGGTGGTGAAGGCGAGGGCTTCCTCGTAGGCTGCTCGGGCCTCGTGGGTGCGGCCTAGGCGCCGGAGGAGCTCGGCGCGGGTGGACGCCAGATACGGGTACGTCGCCAACGCCGCGTCGTCCGGCAACTCGGCCAGCGCCGCCCGTGGGCCCTCGACGTAGCTCAGCGCCACGACCCGGTTCAACGCGACGACCGGCGACGGCCAACGAGCCAGCAAGACGTCGTAGAGGCCGAGGATCTCGCCCCAGTCGGTGTCCTCCCACCGCCCCGCCTCAGCATGGACGGCGGCAATCGCGGCCATCACCGCGAACCGCCCGGCGGTCGCACCCGCTTCCGGCCGGCCTGCCAGTGCCTCCGGCACCAGCCCCAGCCCCTCGGCGATCAGTCCCTGATCCCATCGTGACCTGTCCTGATCCTCCATCAGCACCAAGCGGCCGCCCTCGACCCGCGCTGCCTCTCGCGCCTGCGCGAGCAACAGGAGCGCGAGCAGGCCCGCCGTCTCCGCGCTGTCCGGCAGCAGCATCCGCATCATCCGCGCCAGGTCGATCCCCCGCCGGGCGAGGTCCGGCCGGGTCAGCTCATCGCCGTCCACTGCTGTGTGCCCTGCCGTGTACACGAGGTGCACCACGTCGAGCACGGCCTCGATGCGCTCCGGGAGTTCCGGCGTACGGGGGATGCGGTACGGGATGCTCGAGCGGGAGATCTTCTGCTTGGCGCGGGTGATGCGGGCCTGCATCGTGGCTTCCTTCACCAGGAACGCCTTCGCGATCTCCGCCGACGACAGCCCGCACACCAGCCGCAGCGTCAACGCGACCTGCGCCTCTTGCGCGAGCGCCGGGTGGCAGCAGGTGAACACCAACCGCAGCCGATCATCCGGAAACGTCCCGTCCTGAACGTCTTCGACCGGCATGAGCAGCGGCAGCTTCCGCCGGGCCACGTCCGCACGCCGCCTCAACTCGAGCGCCCGCCGGGTGGCGACCGTCGTCAGCCAGGCGCCTGGCTTGCGCGGTACGCCCTGTTCCCGCCAGTGCACGAGGGCCTTGGCGTACGCGTCCTGCACGCAGTCCTCGGCCAGGTCCAGGTCCGCAGCGACGCGAGCGGTCGCGGCGAGCACGGAGGCCCACTCGGTCGAGTGCGCCTCCGCGACCGCCTGCGTGACCTCTTGGGCGTCCAGGTCAGCCACCGTTGACCAGCGGGCGGACTTCGACACCACCCATCGGCGACGGCACCTGCTTGGCGATCGCGAGCGCCTCGTCCAGGTCGGCCGCCTCGATGATGTAGTACCCGCCCATCACTTCCTTGGTCTCGGCGAAGACGCCGTCGGTGACGACGTACCCGCCGTTGCCGTCGGAACGGATCGACGTCGCGGTCTCACTCCCGTCGAGCTGCCCGCCGCCGCGGATCGCGGATCCGTTGGCCTCGGCAAACGCTTGATGGTTCTTGTGGTTCTGCTCCATCACCGACCCGTCGTCCGCGGCCCACTTCGCCTCGTCGTCGTAGATCATCACCAGGTACTTGCCCACTTGCGGGTCACCTCTCTCGTCCACACTCGGTTACAGCATCTACCACTCCGATGCGCGACCCGGGCCGGGATCGACATCGCCTGCCGGGAATTTCGCGACCACGTATGGTGGCCGGTATGCCCTTGACGTACCCCATCGCGGAGCAGACGCTCGACAACGGCCTCCGGGTCGTCGTGAGCTCGGACCGTGCCGTGCCGATCGTCGCCGTCAACCTCTGGTACGACGTCGGCTCGCGCCATGAACCACCGGGCCTGACCGGGTTCGCGCACCTCTTCGAGCACCTGATGTTCCAGGGGTCGCGCAACGTCGCCTCCGGTCAGCACTTCAGCCTGCTGGAGACCGCCGGCGCCAGCCTGAACGCGAGCACGTTCTTCGATCGCACCAACTACTTCGAGTCGCTGCCCAGCGGCGGCCTCGACCTCGCGCTCTGGCTCGAGGCGGACCGGATGGGCTACCTGCTCGACGCGGTCAACCAGGAGAACCTGGACAACCAGCGCGACGTGGTGAAGGAGGAGAAGCGGCAGTCGTACGACAACCGGCCGTACGGCGATTCGTACGAGCGGCTGGTCCGGCTCGCGTTCCCCGAGGGCCACCCGTACGCGCATATGACGATCGGCTCGATGGCCGACCTCGACGCTGCCTCGCTGGAGGACGTGCACGCGTTCTTCCGCAAGTACTACGGGCCGAACAACGCCGTCCTCACGATCGTCGGTGACGTGTCCGAGGACGACGCGTTCGACGCCGCCAAGCGGTACTTCGGCCACCTGCCCGCGATCGCCACACCGCCGCCGGCGCCGGACGGGACGATCGGTCCGATGACCGACGTACAGCGCGACGACGTGGAGTCCGACGTACCGTCCGACCTGATCACCATGATGTTCCGGCTGCCGGTCGACGGTACGCCGGAGCTCGACGCGGCCGGGCTCGCTTTGGATATTTTGGCGGCAGGTCAGAGCGGGCGACTGAACCGGCGGCTGGTCCGCGACGAGCAGATCGCGCAGTCGGTGTCCGGCGGCGCGCTGCCGCTGATCGGCGGGATTTCGTTCGGCACGCTGACCGGGATCGCGTCCGACGGTGTCGATCTGCAGAAGGTCGAGGACGCACTGCTCGAAGAGATCGAGAAGCTGGCCACCGACGGCGTGACCGCGGACGAGCTGGCCACGGTGCAGGCGCAGGCAGAGCGGGACTGGTTGGAGCAGTTGGCGACCTGCGCCGGTCGCGCCGACGAGATCTCGCACCATGCCCTGCTGTTCGGCGACGCGAACCGGATCAACAACCGCATCGACCAGATCCAGGCCGTGACCGTCGAGCAGGTGCAAGCGGCTGCCGCGAAGTGGGTCCGCGCGTCCGGGCGGGTCCAGGTGAGCTACCGCCGTCAAGAGGCCACATCAGAGCTGGCAGAGACGGCAGGAGAGCAGGAATGAACCAGGTTCTGACCACCCCACCGGCCGTCGGCGCACCGCGTCCGTGGAAGTTCCCCGAAGCAGTAACGACGCGGACCAGCGTCGGTACTCCGGTGCACGTCTTCGACCGCCCGGGGCAGTACGTCGCCACCGTCCGGGTCACCATCGCGATGCAGCTGATCGCGGAGCCGCGTGAACTCGAAGGCGTCGCGACGATCATGTCGCGGACGCTCGACGAGGGCACCGAACTGCATTCGGCCAACGAGTTCGCCGCCGCGCTCGAGCGCCACGGAGCGGCGTACGGCGTGGACGTCAGCTCGGATGCGCTGCATGTCGAGATCTCCGTGCCCGTGTCGCATCTCGCGCCGGCCGTCGCGCTGCTGGCGGAGGCGATCACGCGACCCGCGTTCAACCAGGCCGACGTCGGCCGGCACGTGACGATCCGGCTCGGCGAGATCAACCAGGAGCGCGCCAACGCCGGGTACCGGGCGCGCGAGGCGTTCGCGTCCCATCTCTTCGACCAGTCGACGCGTCGGTCCCGGCCCACCGCGGGTACGCCGGACACGATCCGGCCGCTGACCAACGTCCAGGTGGCCGACTTCTACCGCCGGAACATCGGGCCCGAGCGCGCCGAGATCCTCTTCGCCGGCGACGCGACCGGTGTGGACGTGGCCGGGATCATCGACGAGGCCTTCGCGGGCTGGACGTCGACGGCCGGCGCAGCGCTCGAGACGCCCGAGCCGATCTACCTCCCGGGCAATCGGGTCGTGCTCGTCAACCGGCCGGGCTCGGTGCAGAGCCAGCTGCTGATCGGATGTGCCGGTCCCGATCGGCGGGACGCCGGATGGGGTTCGGCCGCGGTCGCGAACCACGTCGTCGGCGGGACCATCACCTCGCGCGTGGACACCGTGCTGCGCGAGGAGAAGGGGTACACGTACGGCACGCGGACCAGCTTCGCGGCGCCGCGCAAGGGCGGGACCTTCAGCCTCGGCGGCGCCGTACGCACCGAGGTGACCGGCGCCGCGATCGGTGACGCGCTCCGCATCCTGCGCGAAGCCCGCGACGGTCTCACCGAGCAGGAGGTCCAGGAGGCGAAGGACAGCCTGATCCGCACCGCTCCCCTGCGCTACGAGCAGGCCGACTCGGTCGCCCAGCAGGTCGGCAGCAACATCGCCAACGGCGTACCGATCGACTTCGCCGACACCTACCTGAGTCAGATCGCGGCGACCACCGCGGCCGAGGCGACCGACGCCTACCGCCGGTACGTCGGAACCGACGGCCTGCTGGTCGTCGTCGTAGGGGAAGCGAAGGACGTCCGGCCGCAACTCGAGGGCCTCGACCTCGGCGACCTGATCGACCTGAGCTGACGGACCACCTGTTCCTCCGCTCGGGCCGCCCGAGCGGAGGCTGTTCGTGGTGGCGATGCTCGTGGTGTTCGCCGCCGTCTGATCAGCTGCTGATGTAGTTGGAGAGCTGTTCCTTCTCGAACTCGAGTTCGCCGATCCGGGACTTGACCACGTCACCGATGCTGACCAGGCCGGCGAGGTTGCCATCGACAACGACCGGGACGTGCCGGATCCGGTGCTCGGTCATCAGCCGCATCAGGTTGTCGATCAGGTCGTCCGGTGTCGCGGTGCGGACCTCGGCCGTCATGATCGCGCTCACACGCACGTCGCCCGCGTCCGGCGTACCGTTCCAGAGCCGGACCACGTCACGCTCCGACACGATGCCCGACACCGTCGACCCGTCCGCACTGACCACCACCGCGCCGATGTTCTTCTCGGCCAGCAGGGCGAGCAGCTCGGTGACAGTGGCTTCTGGGGAGATGGTGACGACCTGGTTGCCCTTACCGCGCAGTACGTCGTTGATCTTCACGGAGCCTCCTGCAGATCGAGGACCAATACCCCAAGGTAGCGGCATTCCCCCCATCACACCCAGTGACAACGAAGGACATGTAGGTGTCGAGGATTACCTACGCAACCTGCAGGTACAAGGCGTTGCGCACCGATCCCCGCACCACGCAAGACCAAGTGGGAGGTCGAACTCAACCTCCGCCTCGCCGACGGCCGGCCACGGGGCGGAGGTCGGCAGCTGGACAGGTAGTGCACCACTGAGACGCTGTACGCGCGGAAGCGATCACGCTCAGGTGCACTACCTGAGGCCGGACACCTCCTGTCGGTATGCAGGTCGCACCCCGACTAGTTCGCTCTGCGAAAACAGCAGGTCGGCCTGGACCAGCAGCCCGTAGGATCGGCGGGTTCGGGATGACGGAGGGGGCGCAGTGGGGTTCCGGGAGGATCTGGCCGTACTGCGGCATCGGGACGTGCGGGTGTTCATCTCCGCGCGGTTCATCTCGATCCTCGGGTCGACGATCGCCCCCGTGGCGCTGGTGTTCGCAGTCCTGGATGTCTCGGACTCGGCGAGCGCGGTCGGCATCGTACTCGCGGCCCGCAGCATCCCGAACATCGTCTTCCTGCTGATCGGCGGCGTCATCTCCGACCGGCTCCCCCGCCACCTCGTACTCGTCGTCGCCAACACGGTCAGCGGACTGACCCAGGGGCTGGCCGCGACGCTCGTACTCTCCGGACACGCGACCATCTGGCAGCTCGCCGCGATCGAGGCGGTCAACGGGATCGCGGCCGCGTTCGTCATGCCCGCGATGACCGGCATCCTGCCGTCGATCGTGGAGCGCGCCGAACTCCCGCAGGCGAACGCGATCGCGGGCTTCGCCCGGTCGGCGGCGATGATCGGCGGCGGCGCGGTCGCGGGCGTCATCGTCGGCCTGACCGGTCCGGGCGTCGGTCTCGCGGTCGACGCCGTAACGTTCCTGATCGCCGCCGTACTGCTGTCCAGCCTCACCATCCCACGGATCGAACGCGCGGCCACCTCCATGCTGACCGACCTGCGCGACGGCTGGAGCGAGTTCGTCTCCCGGCAGTGGGTCTGGGTGATCGTGCTCGCGTTCGGCCTGCTGAACCTGATCTTCACCGCGTGCTACCAAACCCTCGGCCCGGTGATCGCGGACCGTACGTTCGGGCGAACCGGCTGGGGCCTCGTGAGCGCGTGCTTCGGCGCCGGACTAGTTGCCAGCGGCATCATCATGCTCCGCCTCAAACCCCGCTATCCGCTGCGTACGGGCATGCTCGGCATGCTGCTCACGGTCCCGGTCATGCTGTGCCTGGCGCTCTTCCCGTACACCTGGGCGATGGCGATCGCCGCGTTCCTCCTCGGCGTCGGCTTCGACATCTTCGGCATCAGCTGGGAGACCGCCCTCGGCCAGCACATCCCGATCGAGAAGCTCTCCCGCGTCTCGTCGTACGACATGCTCGGCTCGTTCATCGCCGGCCCGGTCGGCCAACTCACCGTCGGGTACGTCGCCGCCGTCGTCAGCGTGAAAGCCGTCGAGCTGTACGGCGCCGCCCTCTTCATCCTGATCACCGTGATCACGCTGGTCGTACCGTCGGTCTGGAATCTGCGTAGGGTGGACGTGTGAGTTCAATCGTTCCGGGTCCGCAGAAGAAGATCGGCGAAGAGATCGATGCCGCCCGTTCCGGCGCGAAGCCGTTGAGCGCCGGCGACCTGAACGCGTCAGCGCCGCCGCAGGAAGAACTGACCGGGCTGGACGACTGGCCCGAGACCCTGCGATCGACCGTCGAGGCGGAACACGACCGGGTCACCGCGCTGGCAACCAACCGGCGCAGGACCGCCGACGGCGTACTCCCGCAGGTCGTCCAGGGCCTTGACCAGCTACTCGACCAGCTCGCCGACCGCCTCCAGGCCGACAAACCGCGCCGCTTCGGCAAGTCCTCCACCGCGTCGTCCGACGACGCCGACCTGGACGCCTTCGCCGAGCTCCTTGGCATCCCCGCCGACGACCTCGCCTCCGCCCCCGGCCGGGGCGAGCACCGCGCGGCCCTCCGCACGATCAAACAACTCCGCTCCCAACTCAAAGAGCTGGAAACCACCAAGGACCACTCGAAGCTGACCCGCCTGGTCACCTTCGTCGTACGCCTGGCCGTGGTCACCGACACCGCTCCCCAGACAACAGCCACCCTGGCCCCCCTCGCGCTGGACCGCTACGCGAACGCCCTCCCCGACCACCAGTGGGACTGCACCTTCGACCAAAAACTAGCCTCCTGGAAAGAAGCCGCAACAAACTGATCGGCCACCCCCCGACCTGCACCGCTTACGCGCCCCGCACGGAACCCACCTCGGCCGCACCCGCCAACGCGCCTCGGAACAACTGTGAAGACCCCCTGGGGACTGTTGACAAGGCATGCCCTGTCGCCAGTCCCCACCACCTGTTCAAGGCCAAACCCCATCGGCTCTCCGCGCCACCACGTCAGCCCTTGATGGCGCCGCCGAGGGCGAAGGCGCCGCCTAGTTTGCGGCTGAGGAGCAGGTACAGGAGCAGGACGGGCGTCGTGTAGATGAGGGAGTACGCCGCCAGCTGCCCGTAGTTCGGTTCGCCGTACTGGCCGAAGAAGGTGAAGATGCTGACCGACGCCGGCAAGCGCTCCGGCGAAAGCAGCAGCATGAAGGGGACGAAGAAGTTCCCCCACATGCCGATGAACGTGAAGATCAGCACCACGGCGATCCCCGGCCACATCAGCGGCAGCACGATCGCCCACAGCGCCCGCATGTTCCCGGCGCCGTCGACCCACGCCGCTTCCTCCAGAGAAAGCGGTACGCCGTCCATGAACGTCTTCGTCAGCCAGATCGCGAACGGCAACGCACTCGTCGCCATGAACATGATCGTCCCGCCGAGCGTGTCCACGAGGTTCAGCTGCACGAACAACCCGTACACCGGCACCATCACCGCAGTGATCGGCAACCCCGTGCAGAACAGCACCGTCAACAAGAACGGCCGGTTGAACCGAGTCCGGAACCGCGACAACGGATAAGCCGCCAGCACCGCGCAGATCATCGTCAGCAACGCCGCCCCGCCACACAGCACGATCCCGTTCAGAACGGGCCGGTACGTCGTGTCGGTGTTCAGCACCGCCTTGAAGTTCCCCAACGTCGGATGCGTCGGGAACTCGACCCGCAGCCCCGCCGTCCGGTTGATCGACGCGAACAGCACCCACAGCAACGGCAGGACGAACAGTACGCCGATGGCCAGCAGCACCAGGTTCGACGCGAGCTTGCTCATCCGGTCCCGCGCAATCATGCTGCCTCCGAGTTCAGTCCACGCAGGTAGATCAGCGAGAAGACCGCGCCGATCGCCAGCATCACCAGAGCGATCGCCGTGCCGTAGCCGATCTGGGAGAAGCTGAACGCCTGCTCGTACATGTACAGCGGCAACGTCTGACTCTTGGTCCCCGGGCCGCCCCGGGTCATCGCGTAGATGAGACCGAACACGCTCAGCGTCTGCAGCGTGATCAGCATCAAGTTGGTCATCACCGCGCGGGTGATCATCGGCAGCGTGACGAACAGCAGTCGCCGCCAGCCGCCGGCGCCGTCCATCTCGGCGGATTCCTCGATCTCCTTGGGAATCTCGCTCAGCGCCGCGGAGTACACCAGCATCGAGAACGCCGTACCGCGCCAGATGTTGGCCAGCGACACCGCGATGATCGGTGCCCCGTACAACCAGTCCTGACCGGGCAGCCCGACGGCCTTCAGCATCACGTTCAGCGTGCCGTCGTCGTTGAAGAACGCGCTCAGCAGGTACGCCGCGACGACCTCGGGCAGCACCCACGCGCCGATCACCGCCGTACCGACGAAGTTGCGCACGTACTTCGTCGACTTGCGCATCAGCAGGGCCAGGCCGAGGCCCAGCGTGTTCTGCCCGATGATCGCGGAGATCAGCGTGAACACCAGCGTCAGCCAGATCGCGTTCGTGAACGCGCCGCTGCCGAACGCCTTGCGGAAGTTGTCCAGCCCGACGAACTTCACGTTCGCCGCGCCGGTACCGGTGAGCGCCATGTTCGTGAACGCGGCGTACACGCAGTAGATGATCGGGCCGGCCAGGAAGACCAGCATCAGTCCGATGGCCGGCGACAGCGGCAGCATCCGGATGAGTTTGGCCCCCCGCGGCCGCCGGCTGGGAGTACCAGCGGCGGCCTTGGAGGGGGGAGCGACAGTCGTCGTCACAGGGGAGAATCCTCCGAGCTACTGGCCAGTGCTCTTCGTCGTCGTACTGTCCTTGCCGCCGACGATGCCCTCGACCGCCTGGTCGTAGTTCTTCGCCGCCGCATCAGGCTGGGACTGACCGGTCATCACCGATTCCATCGCGGTGATGATCTCGTTCGAGACCTTCGGGTACTCCGGCAGCGCCGGGCGGTACACCGTGACCGAGACCAGGTCCGTGAAGAACTGGGTGCTCGCCGAGGAGGACTTGTACGCTGCGTCGGAGGCGACGTCCTTGCGGACCGCGATCTGCGCGCCGTCGGTGGCGTACTTGGCGGCGTTCTTCTGGGTCTGCAGGGTCTTGATGAAGTCCCAGGCCGCGTCGGGGTTCTTCGACTTGGCCGGGATCGCCCAGGTCCAGCCGCCGGAGAGGCTGACCTTGCCCTTGCCGCTGCCGTCCTGCGTCGGCATCGCGGTCTGGCCGAGCACGGTGCTCCACTGCGGCCACGGCTTGGCGCCGGACTTCAGCCAGTTGCCGTAGATCCAGGAGCCGTCGAGGTCGATCGCCAGCTTGCTCTGCGGCAGCAGCTCGGTGCCGACCTTGCTGCCCATGTTCGGGCTGAGCGCGTCCTTCGGGGACGGGGCCAGGCCCTCGGAGAAGACGGTCTTGACGAAGTTCAGCGAGTCCTTGAAGCCCTGGCTGCCGACGACCCACTTCTTCTGGTCGTAGTTGTACAGGGTGTCCTTGGTGCCGTAGAGCAGCATCTCGAAGCCCTGCATGGCCGAGGCCTCACCCATCGGCTTGCCGGAGTACATGTTGAACGGGATCACGCCCGGCACCTTCTGCTTGATGGTGCGCGCGGCGCTGAGCACGTCGTCCCACGTCTTCGGCTGCCAGTCGGCGGGCAGGCCGGCCTTCGCGAAGATCTGCTTGTTGTACCAGAGCGCCCGGGTGTCGGTGCCGTCCGGTACGCCGTACGTCTTGCCGTCCTGGCCTCGCGCCGCGCCCTTGGCGGTGTCCTCGAACTGGCTCCACTGGTCCCACTTGCCGATGTAGTCGTCCAGCGGCTTCAGGTAACCCGCGGTGATGTCGGAGTTGATCAGGAAGGTGTCCTCGTAGACGATGTCCGGCGCCGTGTTCGGCGAGCGCATCATCAACTGGATCTTGGTGTAGTAGTCGTTCTCGCTGGCCACGACCGGAACGATCTCGACCTGGGAGCCCGGATGTGCGGCCTCGTACTCCGACTTGACGCCGGTGAGGAAGTTCTTCATCACCACGCCAGGGCCCCACTGCTGATACGCGATCTTGATGTGCGCGGGCCCGGAGCTCTGCGCGCTGCCGGCGTCCGGCTGCTTGGTCGTCGAGCCTTGACTACAGGCCGAGACCCCGAGCAGCAGCGCGCCCGCGGCGGCCGCTGCCATGAAACGTTTCCTAGTCACCATCAGGTCCACCTTCGGGGCAATCGTTGTCATGCCGGTACCACGGCCCAAACCCTGCGGGCTTTTCCGTGACCGTAGGAGCCCCGAGCAACCGAAGTCAATGCTTGAGAGACAACGTTGTCGCGGTAGCCAGGCAGGAACGCGGCGACCGGCACGTAACGATCCGATCACCGCGCTGTCATACCGCTACTTTGTCAGGCTGCGACGGCAGACGCCTCGTGTCGAGCGGGTACGGCGCGTCCCCGCGTGCGGAGCGCTCCGAGCGCACACAGCGCCAGCCCGCCGAGCAACCAGCAGGCCAGTACGACGAGTGGTCTGGCGGCTCCCGCGCCGTCGAAGAAGCTCACCGAGCGTAGCGCCGTACCGGCTGCGCCCGGCGGCAGGAACTGCCCCAAGGTGCTCCAGCCGTTCGGCAGCATCTCCGGCGCGCTCGTCATCCCGGACAGCGGGTTGCCGAGCAGCATCATCGTCGCGCTGCCGAGCGCGAGTCCCGCCGCACCGATCAGCCACTCGAGCCCGAGCAGAGTCAGGCTGATCGCCCCGATCGACATCGCGATCACGCCCGCGTTGCCGAGGTAGCTTCCCTCGAACGAGCCGAGCCAGTACTGCAGTACGGCGGCCAGCGCGAGCCCGCCCGTGATCGCGAACGCGATCGCCCCGACCACACGCTTCGCCCCGGGCCGCACCAACTGGGTCAGCGCGGCCGCGGCGATGATGCCGCCCAGCACGAGCGGCAGCGCGCCCGCGGCCAGACCGGCGCCGCGCGGGTCGTCCTTCGGCAGCGGGACGATGTCCGTGACCTTCGCGGGGCTCTGCGGCGACATCCGCGTGGACAGCTGGGTCAGGATCTGCGCGACGGCCGGGCCACCCGCGGAAGCGGTCAGTACTTCGGGCTGCGCCGAGTCCAGCACGATCGCGCCGTACGCGTCCCGGTCCTCGATCCGCTGCACAGCCGCGGCCCGGTCCGGTACCGCGGTGATCTCGAAGCCGCCGGGCATCGCCTGCCCGAGCTGGGCCTTGACCTGTTCGACGGCCGGCGTCGGACCGGACACCGCGATCGGGATGTCCCGCGGCTCGGACCGTGCGGACGGCCAGGCGAAGGCGATCAGGAACACGGTGAGGACCGCGGTCAGCAGGGTGATGACGGCGATCAGGGGCGGCCGGCGACGTTCGGCCGCGTGCGCCTCAGTGGTCATGGCGGAAACTCCTTCATCCAAAAAACCGAATGTCCGTTCTTTATAGCGTTGCGAGGGTCCGGTGACTTGTCAAGAACGGACATTCGTTTTATGTTGCGAGCGTGCCGAAGGTCACTGAGGAGCACCGCCTGGCCCGCCGCGAGCAGATCGTCGCGGCGGCCCGTGTCTGCATGAACGCGGAGGGCTTCCACAAGACGACGATGGCCGACGTGATCCGCGAGTCCGGCCTGTCGGCGGGAGCGGTGTACGGCTACTTCAAGAGCAAGGAGGAGATCGTCGCGGCGATCGCCGAGAGCGCGCTCGACACGGTCGACGAGCTCTTCGAGAACCTCCTGGCCACCGAGCAGCCGCTGACCCCGCTGGCCGCTCTCGAAGCGACGATCGAGCAGGTGGTCGAGATCGCCGGGGCGCCGGCCGGAGACGTCACCCGGATCGCCGTACAGGCCTGGGCCGAGGCGCTGCGCAACGAGGAGATCCGGCAGGTCGCCAAGGGCAAGTACTGCAAGCTCCGCAGCCATTTCCTGGTGATCGCCCGTCGCGCGCAGGCTGACGGCACCCTCGACCCGGACGTCGATCCCGAGTACGTCGCCCAGGTCATGTTCAGCATGGTCCCCGGCTTCGTCCTCCAGCGACTGCTGATCGGCGACATCACCCCGGCCACCTACAAGGCTGGATTGCGGGCCCTGCTCCGCTAGCCGGAGGTGGAGTTTCACCCACCCCGTACGGTGGTCCAGCACCATGGGTCGGTACGCCGCGGCTCCGTAGCGTCAGCGGCATGAGAAAGCGGAAGCAGGAAGCAGTCGACGGGGCCGGATACTCGGTCGTCCTGCAGGACGTACGACGGGTCTACGGCCGTGGCGGGAACGCCGTCACCGCCCTCAACGGGATCTCGATGAAATTCGCCCCCGGCACCTTCACCGCGGTGATGGGTCCGTCCGGGTCGGGCAAGAGCACGTTCCTGCACTGTGCCGCCGGGCTCGACCGGCCGACGTCGGGCAGCGTGCTGATCGACGGCCTGCCGCTGGCCGGGCTGAGCGAGCGCAAGCTGACCGAGCTCCGCCGCGAGCGAATCGGGTTCGTGTTCCAGTCGTTCAACCTGCTGCCGGCGCTGACCGTCTGGCAGAACGTCTGCCTTCCGCAGGAGCTCGACGGCCGGCGGGTGAACAAGGCCGCGGTCCGCCGCGTCCTGGAGCGCGTCGGTCTGGCCGACCGGTACAAGCACCGGCCGGGCGAACTGTCCGGCGGCCAGCAGCAGCGCGTCGCGATCGCCCGCGCACTCGTCGCCCGTCCGGCGGTCATCTTCGCCGACGAGCCGACCGGCGCGCTCGACACGCAGACCGCGGCCGACGTCCTCGAGCTGCTGCGCGAGCCGGTCCGCACCCAGGGCCAGACGGTCGTCATGGTCACCCACGATCCGGTCGCGGCGTCGTACGCCGACCAGGTCGTCTTCCTGGCCGACGGCGTACTGGCCGGCAGCCTGACCGCTCCGACGGCCGAACAGGTCGCGGACCGGATGACCCACCTCGGCGCGCGGTCCAACCTGCAGGTGGTGGCGGGATGATGCGCCAAGCCATCCGCACCTTGCGCCACCGCAAGAGCGGGTTCATCGCCACCTTCGTCGCGGTCGTCTTCGGTACGGCGATCGTGATGGCCTGCGGGGGCCTGATGGAAACCGGCATCCGCTCCAACGTCGACCCGCAACGCCTGGCCGGGACGTCGCTGGTTGTCAGCGGCAAGCAGTCCCACCTACGCCCAGGTCAGGAGGACGCCACTCCCCTACCCGAGCGGGTCGGCGTCCCGGTAGACCTGCTCGCCAAGATCCGTTCTACTCAAGGTGTTTCCTCCGCCATCGGCGACTACACCTTCCCTGCCTTCGCCACCGGCGGCTCGTCGATTGCCGAGGGCCACAACTGGTCAAGCGCGGCACTCGCTCCTTATCACCTGAGCGCCGGGCACGCACCGCGTTCCGGTGAGGTAGTAGTTGCGTCCGGCAAGGTTGGCCGGCACCTGACCCTCCTGATCAACGGTGAACCGAAGTCCTTCACCATCAGCGGTATCGCCCCGACAGCGTCGACGCACGCCTTCTTCTCCGACGACGACGCCGCGGAACTGGTCCGCAACCCGGGCCGGTACGCCGATGTCGGCGTACAAGTTGCCTCCGGCACCAACCTCGACGAGGTCAAGAAGCGTCTGCAGAAGGTGGACGGCAACCTCACCGTCAGCCAGGGCGTCGATCGCGGCCTTGCCGAACACCCGGACGCCGAGTCCCAGAAGACCGCTCTGATCGCGGTCGCCGGATCCTTCGGCGGCATCGCGGCCATGACGATGATGTTCGTCGTCGCGTCGACCCTGGCGCTGGCCGCGCAACACCGCGAGCGTGAGTTCGCCCTGCTCCGCGGCATCGGCACGACGCCGGGCCAGGTCCGCCGGATGATCCTCGGCGAGGCACTCCTCGTCTCGCTCCCGGCCGTAGCCGTCGGGGTGATTCCGGGCACGTTCCTGGGGCGCTTCCTGTTCGACCAGCTCAGCACGCACGGCGTCGCGTCCCCGGTGATCGAGTTCTCGCAGGGCTGGATCCCGTTCGCGGCCGGCGCCGGCGCCGCCGTACTCGCGGCCGTCGGGGCAGGGATCATCGCGGCCCGGAAGTCGGCGAAGATCCGCCCGGTCGAAGCGCTGGCCGAGGCGTCGCTGCAGCGGAAGTGGTTCGGCTGGATCCGGCTGCTGTTCGGGCTGCTCTTCCTCGGCGGCGGACTCGCGCTGCTGATCGTCACCGCGACGGTGATGACCGGGCCGCTGGCCGCCTCCACCGCGGGTCCGTCGATCCTCTGCTGGGCGATCGGCGTCGCGCTGCTCGGTCCCTTCTGGACCAAGGCCGTGCTGGCCTTCTGGCGGTGGCCGGTCCAGGCGCTGACCCGGGTGAACGGTCGCCTCGCGATCCGCAACCTGTCGGCGCGCTCGGTCGCAATGTCGGCCGCGGTGATGCCGGTGATGCTTGCCGTCGGCATCTCGACCGCGAACCTGTACATGCAGACGACCCAGGTCCACGCGTCCTCCGAAGCGTTCACCCGGGATCTGCGCGCAGACGCCGTACTGGTGTCGGACGCCGGCCTGTCGTCGACGGTACTCGAGCAGGTCCGCGCCACACCTGGTGTTGCGAGTGCGTCGGCGTTCGTCCGGAGCATCGGCGCGGTCGATGAGCCGCGGAACGCGCCGTTCGACGAGGACGGTGCGCCGGTGATCGGCGTGGACGCGCAGGGCGCGGACGGTACGGCGCCGGTTCGGTTGACGAGCGGATCGCTCGCCGGACTGACCGGGTCTACCGTCGCGATCCCCGACTACATGGCCACCAAGACGGGTCGCGGTGTCGGGTCGGAGGTCACGATGACGTTGGGCGACGGGACGACCGTGAAGCTGCGGGTGGTTGCGACGTTCGCGGCGGAACGCGGGTACGAGACGATCATCATGCCCGCCTCGTTGGTGGCCGCGCACACGACGGACGGCCTGACCAAGCAGATCCTCGTCCGCGCCACGCCAGGTGCCGACGTACGGCCGGGGCTGGCCAAGCTCGCGGCGGCGCATCCGAGTGTGCAGGTCGCCGACCGCAGTACGTTGGTCGCGGCGAACGCGGAGGATCTGCAGACGCAGGCGTGGGTCAACTACATGCTCGTCGGCATGCTGATCGCGTACACCGCAGTCTCGGTCGTCAACACGCTCGTGTCGTCGACGTTGCGCCGGCGTCGTGAGTTCGCGCTGCAACGGCTGACCGGCTCCACCCGGTTCCAGGTCCTCCGAATGCTGTGGACCGAAAGCACGCTGGTCACCCTCGCGGGAGTCACGCTGGGAACAGCGATAGCCCTGGCCTGCTTGCTCCCCTTCTCCGCCAAGGTCTCCACCAGCGCCATCCCCACCGGCCCACTGTGGATCTACGGCGTCATCGTCGCAGCCGCCACCATCCTCACCTTCGCCTCCACCCTCCTTCCCGCAACCACAACCCTCCGCCACGCCCCCACCCAACCCACCTACACCGACTGACCGTGGCAGTAGCTTTCCGGAAGTTTTGTGCCACCCAGCGCCAACTATCTTCCGGAAAGCTCGCACGGCTACCGCGCCGGCGTAGGCTCCGCCACCGGCTGCAGGGCGATCGTCGTGGCCTGGATGATGGCGGCGTTGGTGCGGATCCAACTGGAGAGGACTACCTGGAGGTCCTCGAGGTCGCGCTCCTCGAGGATCACGCCGGGGACGGGCACGCTGGCGCCGAGTTCGGCGAGGACCGGGCGGAGATGGTGGTCGGCGAGCAACTTGTGACTCGGGGCCGCGGACACGGTGACCGGTACGACGACCGCGCCGGCCAGCGCCCCAGGCCGCAGTACGTCGAGGAAGCTCTTCAGCAGGCCGGTGTAACTGCCTTTGTAGACCGGCGTCGCGAGGACGATCACCGAGGCCGACGACACCAGGTCGATCGCCTGGTCCAACGCCGCACGATCAGCGGCACTCTCGAAGATCGCCGGCGCGAGCGTCACCAGGTCGATCAGCTCGTCGATCCGGTACGGCGTACCGAGCTCGGAGGCGAGCAACTCCGCGACCGACGCCGCCGCGGCCGCCGTCCGCGAACCCGGCCGTGGATTGCCGACCACGGTGACCACGGACACATGCTGGGACTCGAACGCGGCTGAGGGCATCTGACCCAACTCCTGACGCATCGGCAGTGATACCCCGAGCGTAGTCAAAGTCGAGCAGGCTACTGGACTTTCTCAGGATCTGAACGCCCTCGCAGCTTCACGACCACGAACCACGCCACCGCCGCGACCGCACCCACGATCACCAGCTTCTGGAACACGCCGACCGACGACTCGACCAGATGCCACCGCTCGCCGAGCTGGTACCCGGCCAGGATGAGCAGCGAATTCCACCCCAGGCTCCCGATCGCGGTCAGCAGCAGGAACAGCGAGACCCGCATCCGCTCCACCCCGGCCGGCACCGAGATCAGACTCCGCACGACCGGAACGAGCCGCCCGATCAGCACCGCCTTGGCGCCGTGCCGCAGGAACCATTCCTCGGCCTTGTCGATATCGGTCACCTTCACCAGCGGCAGCTTCGCGGCGATCGTCCTGGTCCGATCGCGGCCCAGCACCGCGCCCACGCCGTACAGCGCGAGGGCGCCGACGACCGAACCCAGCGTGGTGAAGACGATCGCGCTCGCCAGCCCCAGATCACCACGGGCCGCCGCGAACCCGGCCAGCGGCAGGATCACCTCGCTGGGCAACGGCGGGAAGAGGTTCTCGAGCGCGACCGCCAGCCCGGCGCCCGCCGGGCCCATCCGCTCCATCAGATCGATCGCCCACCCGGCCACTCCACCGGTCGGCTCCTGCGTCGCCTGCAGCGCGGTCATCATCACCTGATTCGTCGTCGGCATCATGGGTGCGACGCTAGTTGCGCGGCCACGCCCAACACACTGGAGCCATCCACCGTACCGACCGGGGGAAAACCCCCGGCTGTGCGAACCTTTGCCACGACATCTGCCAACCGGAAGGGTCTTCATGACAGTCGAGCACGCTCCCCGGATCAGCACGTACCCGACGCGTGCGGAGCTCGGCCGCGCCGCAGCCACCGCGGCCGCCGAGCACCTCCGCAAGGCCATCGCGACGAGCGGACGCGCGCGGATCATGCTGGCCGCGGCGCCGAGCCAGACCGCGACCCTGGCCGCGCTCGCCGTGGAGCCGGACATCGACTGGAGCCGGGTCGAGTGCTTCCACATGGACGAGTACGTCGACCTGTCGCCGGACGCCCCGCAGTCCTTCCGGAACTGGCTGCACCGGACCTTCCTCGATCAGGTGCCGAAGGCAACCTTCCACCCGCTCGCCCCGGAGGCGGGCCCGGAGTCGTACGCGGCGCTGATGGGCGACGATCCGTTCGACCTGGTGCTGTTCGGGCTCGGCGTCAACGGCCACCTCGCCTTCAACGATCCGCCCGCCGACTTCGACGATCCCCGCGCCGCGAAGATCGTCGCTCTGGACGAAACCAGCCGCCGCCAGCAGGTCGACGAGGGCAACTTCGCCACGATGGACGACGTACCCACGCACGCCGTCACGGTCACGATCCCCCGCCTCCTCAACGCCCGGGCCCTGATCGGCTCGGTCCCCGGCGCGGTCAAACGCCAGGCCGTCCACGACACCCTCACCCAGCCGATCGGCCCCGCCCGTCCCGGTACGGCGCTCCGCACCCACCCCGACGTACACCTCTTCCTCGACACCGAATCAGCCGGCACCGAATCAGCCGACTCCGAGGTGTAGACCGCCCGACGCGTCGACCACCTGGCCGGTGACCCACCGCGCCGCCGGCGACGCCAGGAACGCGACCACCTCGGCGACGTCCTCACCGCTGCCCAGCCGGCCGAGCGCGGTGTGACCGACGACCAACTCCGACAGCCCCGGAGTCTCGAAGATCGCGCCGTTCGCCTCGATCCTGGTGGCGCCGGGCGCGACGGCGTTCACAGTGATCCGTCGCCGGCCCAGCTCCTGCGCCAGGGTGCGCGTCATCGTCTCGACCGCACCCTTCGTCATCGCGAACGAGGTCTGCGCCGGGTTCGCCATCCGGGTCGCGACCGAGGAAACGGAGATGATCCGGCCGCCGTCGGCCAGCACCGGCAGCAGCCGCTGGATCAGGAAGTACGGCGCGCGCACGTTCACCGCCATCAGCCGATCGAACGCCGCTTCGGTATCCGTGCCGATCGGGCCGGCGGGCTGCGCTGCGGCATTGTTCACCAGTACATCGAGCGGCCGTCCGTCCAAGCCCGCACCCAGTTGCCCGACCACCGCAGCGACGTCCCCCGGCACGCCCAACTCGGCCCCGATCACGAATCCGCGACCGCCGATCCGCTCGAGCGTCTCCTCGGCACCGGCCTTGTCCTGGTTGTAGTGCACCGCCACCTCCGCCCCCGCCTCGGCCAGCCGCTCTGCGATCGCCCGCCCGATACCGCGGGACGCACCCGTCACCAACGCGATCCTGTCATTCATGTTAGAAACTATCATGTTGTTAGTATCTACCACATGAACTTGAGGGACCGCCAGCGCGCCGACACCCGGCAACGCATCCAGCGGCAGGCGCTCCGCCTGTTCAGCCGGCAGGGGTACGACGCGACCACTGTGAACGAGGTCGCCGACGCTGCGGGCGTCTCGGCGATGACGGTCTACCGGAACTTCCCCACCAAGGAAGACCTCGTCCTGTACGACGACTTCGACGAGCAGGCCGCGACGTCGATCGCGGAACTCCCGTCAACCGGCGCAATCACCGACCGCATCGGCCGCGCCATCCTGGCGACGCTCGACGGAGCGAGCACGGACCTGCTCCTCGTCCGGCTCCAGCTGATGATCTCGACGCCGGCCCTCCAGGCCCGCCACCTGGACAGCCAGTTCCGCCTCCAGGACGCCTTCGTCAAGGCAATCCGCGCCGACGATCCGACCCTCGAGTACGCCGCCCGTGCAGCCGCGAGCGCCTGCCTCGCCGTCACCCACATCGCCTTACTCCACTGGGCCGCCGACGACGGCAAACCCGACCTGCCCGACCTGTTCCGCGAAGCCTTCACGGCCGCCTTCGGCCACGCACCTTAGGGGCGGTGGGCGCGCACTATCAGGTCGGCGGCCTCATGCGCGATCCGGTGCCGCTCGGCCTTCGTCAGCGGCTCGGTCCCTTGCAGGGTCGCCACCCGTCCTTCGGCGAGGGCCAGATAGGTCAGCTGCCGCGTAGCGAGCTCGGGGTCGGGAACTCGCAGCAGACCCCTCGCATCACAAGCCCCGAGATAGTCGGCGATCACGGCCGCGCGTTCACGCTTGCTGGTCTTGTCGCGCCACAGCCGCTGCAACTCCGGGTGATGCGGCAACTCGGCGATCGTCAGTCGATGCAACGCGGCGATCGGCGGCGACAGCACACCGTCGAGGACCAGCTCGACGGCCGCGGTCAGATCGGCCAGCGGATCGCCGGTGTCCCGCAGCGCCGGGCCGAGCGCGGCATCCTGCTCCCGGCGCGTCTCCTCGATCACCGCCAGGAAGAGCTTCTCCTTGTCCCCGAAGTGCCCGTAGACGGTCTGCTTCCCCACGCCGGCCTCGGCCGCGATCGCGTCGACGCTGGTCCGCTCGTACCCCTGCGCGAGGAACAGCTTCGAGGCCGCGGCCAGGATCGCCGAGCGCTTCGCCGGCGACCGGTGCCGCACCGGCGGTCGCCCGGGCCCGGCCGCAGTCTCTGAGGAGCTCACGACCCCCACCTTACTTGACTAGACGGTTCAGTCTCATCTAGCTTCAAACGAGACTGAACCGTCAAGTCTAGTTTGGAGACCATCCATGTCCGTTGCAGAGACGACCAGGCTCGAGCCGCGGCTGATCCGGCTCGCGCTGGTGCTGTCCCTCGGCGCGGTCGCCGCCCAGCTCGACACCACGATCGTCAGCGTCGCGATCAACCGGCTCACGCACGAATTCGGTTCGCCGCTGTCGACGATCCAGTGGGTCACCACGGCGTACCTGCTGGCCCTCACCGCCACGCTTCCGCTGACCGGCTGGGCCGTTGCCCGGTTCGGCGTCCGGCGGATGTGGGCGTTCTGCCTGATCGGCTTCGGACTGGGTTCGCTGCTGTGCGCGGGCGCCTGGTCCGCCGGTGCGCTGATCGGGTTCCGGGTGCTGCAAGGCATCGGCGGCGGCATGATGCTGCCGCTGATCCGGATCGCCCTCGCCGACGAGGCCGATCAGGCCACTATGGGCCGGCTGATGACCTTCGTCATCGTGCCCACACAGCTCGCGCCCGTCGCCGGGCCGGTGCTCGGCGGTCTGATCATCGGCACGCTCGACTGGCGCTGGGCGTTCCTGATCAATGTCCCGGTCACGCTCGCGGCGCTCGTGCTCTCGCGCAAGCTGGTCCACGGCGAGGCAGCCGCGACCCGCCCGTCCCTCGATGTCCGCGGACTGCTGCTCCTCTCCCCCGGACTCGCGATCCTCATCTACGGCCTCACGTCGTACGGCGAATCCAGCCGCCTCCCCGCCGGCGCCCTGGCCGGGGCGGCAGCCGGGGCCGTCCTGCTCGTCGGGTACGGCGTGCACGCGCTACGGAGCTCGGCGCCGTTGTTCGACCTCCGGCTGTTTCGCAACCGGTCCTTCAGCGCGTCCGCGACGCTGGTGTTCATCTTCGGCGGATCACTCTTCGGCGCGATGCTGCTGCTGCCGCTGTACTACCAACGGTTGCGCGGCGCGAGCCCGCTCGAGGCCGGGCTCCTGCTGGCGCCGCAAGGGCTCGGAGCGATCGCCGGAACGCTCTTCGTCGGCCGGATCCTCGACCGGACCGGCGCGACGCGGACGATCATGCTGATCGGTCTCGCGCTCGCGGTGGCGGGCACGATCCCCTTCGCCGTCGCCGGGCCGGGAACGCCGGTGACTCTGCTGGCGATCGCGCTGGTCGTTCGCGGTGCCGGACTGACCACATCGTTGCTCCCGTCCATCACAGCGACGTACGCGACGCTGCCGAAGTCGCAGTACGCCGCCGCGACCACCGGGACCCGGATCCTGCAGCAGATCGGTGGATCGCTCGGGACCGCAGTACTCGCGGTGATCCTGCAGCGTGCATCGTTCCCGGCCGCCTTCTGGACGGCGATCGGGATCACGGCCGCCGCGTCGGTCGCCGCGCTCGCGCTTCCGGCCCGGCGTGAGACGGGATGAATCGGGTTATATTCCTGGTATGGCAACTACGTTCGAGGTGCTGGCCGAGCCTCGACGGCGGGAGATCCTCGATCTGTTGCGCGCGGGCGAGCGACCGGTCGGCGAGCTTGTCGACGCGCTGACGCTCAGCCAGCCCGCGGTGTCGAAACACCTGAAGGTACTGCGCGACGCCGGGCTGGTGGAGGTCCGTCACGACGCCCAGCGCCGCTGGTACCGCCTCCGCCCGGCGCCGCTCGCCGAGATCGACGCCTGGCTGGCGCCGTACCGCGACCTGTGGCACGACCGCCTCGACGCCCTCGAGGCGCACCTGGACCAGATGGAATAAGCGACGGCGCCGCCTGACACTTCTCACATTCCTCCGGCCGCCCGGCTGGTGCGAGGGATCCGGTGATTGACTGGCCCGATGGGAAACCCGGGCAGTCCTGACGCCGAGCTCGGCCGGGCGCGCGCCGGCCGCTGGTGGGTCCGCGGACGGCGGGTGGCATCGATCGAGCGGTCCGCGCGATTCATCGACGACGTCGGTTTCGCGCTGCTTTTTCCGGCACCGAGGACCGTCGTACCGTCGCTGTGGGAGGCGGTCGCGGGCGAGGACGAGGAACCGTTCGGCAGCGGCATGGGGACGAACGAGCAGCGTGTCTGGACCTGGAAGGACGAGCTGCCCCGCCGGGGGCTTGCCTGGTACGGCGCGTATCTCGGCGGCCGTGGAACGTTCCTGTCGCCGGAGCTCCTGAACGCGCTGTACCCGGCCGCGGGCGACCCCAGCGACCACCTGACCCTGGACCTGTCGCCGGCCGCTCATGAGATCGCCGATGCCATCGCCGCCGAACCGTTGCCGAGCGCGACCCTGCGATCCCTGATCGGCGATCGTGGCCGCTATCAACGGGCGATCACCGAACTGCAGCGGAACCTGCTGGTGACCACCGCGGGTGTGCACGAGTCCGCATCCGGCTGGCCGGCCGCGCTCATCGCGCTCACCTGCCGGCAGTTCGAGGTCGGCGGATCGGCGGATCATGCGCTCGCGGCCGGGCGGTTCCTGGACACGATGCTCGCGACCACGCCCGGCGAACTCGCCCGCGCCTTCCGGTGGCCGGTGGCGCGGGCGCGAGCCCGCCTGGACGAACTGGTCGGTGCGGACCAGGCGGCCGTTGACGGCAGCCGGTACGTCTGCCGCTAGTGGGCTTCGGCCACGTCGAAGACATTGCCTTCTGGGTCGGCGAGCGTGATCCAGTGCGTGCCGTATTCGTTGTGCTCGTCGACGCGCTTGGCGCCGAGTCCGACCAGTCGGTCGACCTCGGCGGCCCAGTCGGTGGCGGCCAGGTCGACGTGCAGCCGGTTCTTGCCGTTGCGCGGCTCGGGGACCTGCAGGAACATCAGCGTCGGTCCGTCGCCGGCGCGGTTCACGGTCGCGAAGAACTGGTTGCCATCAGCATCGACCTCGGTCGACAGCACGCCGGCCCAGAAGGTCGCCAGTGTTGCCGCATCGGCGCAGTCGAACGCGATGTTCTCGAGAGAAATGGACACGTTTCAGCCTTTCGGTACAGGGATCTGCTGGATCGGCCAGCAGACTTCGGTTCGGTAGTCGGCCGGATCGGGCACGTCGCCCGGGCCGATCGGGTACAGCTCACGGATCGGGCCGGGCGCCACTTCGCAGTACTCCGCGACGTGGCTGCCGAGCGCGCCGTACGTACGGTCGAAGTCGGTCATCGGGCCGGCGTGGACGGCGATCGCGAAGTACCCGCCGGGCAGGTCGACAAGCTCCACCCCGTCGGCCGGTGCCTGGTCGGGCGCGACCGGGAGGAAAGTGACGACCTCCCCCACGTCGTCGGTGAAGAACTCATCGCTGTACGTCGCTCCCGAGGTCGCGCGGATGTCGCCGGCCACCGCGTCGAGCCGACCGAACGCGAACTCGCACCACGGCCCGATCTCGTCGCGCACGACCTGACCGCGGACGCCGTAGGCACGGAACGCCGGGATGAACCGGTACTCCACCTCGAGCACCGGCTGCCCCGGAGTCAGCAGCTCGCGCAGCGAAACCACCACCTCGCGGGTGTGCGCGAGCTCGGTCTCCATCCGCTCGAGATGCGCCCGCAGCCGCTCCTCCCGCGCCGCGCCGTCACCGGCGTCGACCACCGCCTGCACGTCCGCCAACGGCATCCGCAACTCGCGCAGCCGCCGGATCAACTGCGCCGTGTCGACCTGGGCGGTGCTGTACCGCCGGTAGCCGGACGAGGCGTCGACCGAGACGGGCGCGAGCAGGCCGATCTCGTGGTAGTGGTGCAGGCTCTTCACACTCAGATGCGTCAGGCGGGAGAACTCCCCCACCGTCACCGTCGCCCTCATGCGACAAGCTTCCACCCTCCGGTAACCGGAGGGTCAATCCTGGATGTCCAGGCCATCACAATCGTCGGCCCGCGACGAGCACACGCATGCGCGAGCCGTCGCGGGCCGATTGTGGTGGCCTGGCGATCCGCTACCCCAGGTACCGCCCGATCACCTTGGTGAAGTCCCACGGCTGCTGGGAGATGCCGGAGCAGCTGTCGGCGCTGCCGCCGGTGCAGGGGCGGTCGCGGTTGACCGACCAGAAGGTGAAGCGGGCCAGGTGGTGCTGGGACGCGTACGACAGGATCGACTCGAAGTCCGACAGGTTCACACGCTCACCGGCGTTGTCGGTGGTGCCGTTCATCGAAGAGATGCCGATCTTGCGGTAGGCCGCGTCGTCGCTCAGCCCGTACGCCGCCTTCACCTGGTTCTTCAGACCGTCGGCCGCCTGCCGCGTCAGCGTGCCCATGTTCGTGGACCCGCCGCCGAAGTCGAACGGCATGATCACCCAGCCGTCCAGGTTCAGCCCGGACGCCGCGCCGCGGTGGATCAGGTCCTGACCGTCGCCGTCCGGCCCGCTCGTCGTCGTGCCGAAGGTCAGGTACGTCGCGATGCCCGCATTGTTCTGCTCGACGATCTTCAGCGCGTCGATGACCTTCTGCCGGACCGCCGGCTGAGCCATCTCCTGGTCCTCGATGTCGATGTCGATCGCCTTCAGCGACAGCGCGTTGATCACCTTCTGGTACGCCGCCGCCAGCTCACTCGCCGACCCGCAGCTCTGCCCGAGCTTGTTGCCCGACCAGCCGCCGATCGACACCACCACGTCGCCCCCGTTGGAGCGAATCGTGTTGATCGCCTGCTGGTCCACACCGCCGGTCAGCGGCCGGCCGCCGTCCCACTGCGGGTTGCAGTACCCGTTGGACAGGATGAACGCCATCGTGAACCACTTGACCCCGGACGCGTTCATCACGGTCGCCGGGTTCGGCGGGTCACCCCAGCCCTCGTACAGGTACGGCGCGGCGGCCATCGGCGCGCCACCCGCCGGCGGAGGCCCGTCGTCACCGGCCGGGACGTTCCACTTCTGGTTCGCCGCCCCCGTGCAGCTCCACAGCTGCAGCGGCGTACTGTTCGCGGAATTGTTGCCCGTGACATCGAGACACTTGTTCGCCTGCGGGTTCACCAGATCCCGCCCGGCGGTGTACGTCCACTGCTGAGCCGCCGAGCCGTTGCACGTCCACAGCTGCACGCGAGCGCCGTTGGCGACCGAGCCACCCGACACGTCCAGACACTTGCCGAGGGCCCGCAACGTTCCGTCGCTCGAGCGACTCCACTGCTGTGCACCGGATCCGTTGCAGTCGTACAGCTGGACCTGCGTCCCGTCCGCACTGTTCGCGGCCGCGACGTCCGCACACTTCCCGGCCAACCCGGTGATCGTCCCGGTCGCCGCCTGTGCGGGAGTTGCCGTCATCAGCAGACCAGCACCGAGCACGAGAGCCGCGGCACCTGCCGCAACGCGCCTCATGACACGGTCCACTTCTGGTTCGCGGCTCCGGTGCAGGTCCACAGCTGCAGCGGCGTGGCGTTCGCGGAGTTGTTGCCCGTGACATCAAGGCACTTGTTCGCCTGTGGATTCACCAGATCTCTCCCACTCGTGTAGGTCCATTGCTGGGCGGCGCTGCCGTTGCAGGTGTAGAGCTGGACCCGCGCACCATCGGCGACGGAGCCGGCGTTGACGTCGAGACACTTGCCGAGGGCACGGATCGTCCCGTCGCCGGGACGGGACCACTGCTGGGCCGTCGTACCGTTGCAGTCGTACAGCTGGACCGCCGTACCGTCGGCGCTGTTGGCTCCGGCGATGTCCATGCACTTGCCGGCCAATCCGGTGATCTGGCCGCCGCCACCACCGCCGCCGCTCTGCGTGCCGGACCAGGTGAAGGTCGCCGACGTCTTGGTCGGCAGCGTGTACGTGAAGGACTGCGAGCCCCAGTTGACGCGCACCGACTGCGAGCTGCCGGTGGTGTTGTACGCGATCAGCGCCTTCGAACCGTCCGGGTTCTTCCAGGCCACGTTCTTCACCGAGCTGTTCGCGGTCGAGTCGATCCGCAGCGCGCCCGGCTTCACGAACTTGGTCAGGTGGCCCATCGTGTAGTACTCGATCGTCTTGTCCACCTGGCCGGCCCGGCTGCCACCGCGCTGCACCGTCACGAGTCCGGTGCACACGTTGCACCCGGCACCGACGTACGGCAGGTGGTCCTGGTCCAGCGCCAGGCCCCACTTCACCCAGGACTTGTCCCAGTTGCGGGTGTAGTCGACGAGGTTGTTCATGTCCTCGTCCTGCTGGTTGGTGATCCATGTGCCGCCGGAGTGCTCGGTCATGTACGCGTTCACCGACGGGTACTGGTTGTGGATCTGGGTCTGCAGGCTCACGTCACCGCCGTACCCGTGCCAGGCGATACCGCCGAAGTTCGGATCGTTGCGCAGGGCAGCGTCCGCGATCGGGACCGACCCGAGGTCGTTGTAGTTGCCCCAGTTGTAGTCGAGGATCAGGACCTTGGTCGTCAGCCCGGCTGCGTGCAGTGCGGGCATCAGATTGTTCTTGGTGAACTCGAGCAGGCCGGAGCCGTTCCAGTTCATCGACGCGTAGCCGGTGTTGTCGTTGCCGCAACACGTCGGTTCGTTCTGCACCGAGACGTAGTCGATGTGGTTGCCCTGGGCCTCGTTCTGCTGCAGGTACTTGACGAAGTACTGCGCGTACATCGGGTAGTACTGCGCCTTCAGCCAGCCGCGGTGGACGAAGTCGTTGTTGTCCTTCATCCAGGCCGGCGCACTCCACGGCGAACCCATCACCTTGACCGCCGGGTTGAGCTGCCGGGCCTGCTTGGTCAGCGGTACGACGTCCGCCAGGTCGTGCTGGATGCTGAAGTCGTTCAGGTCGCAGCACGTGTCGTCGTAGGAGTAGTTGAACCGGGCCAGGTCGGAGGCGCCCATCGGGTTGCGGACGAAGGCCAGGCCGATCCCGTTCACCGGGTCGAAGAGATCCTTCATCACCTGGTTGCGGGTCGCGGCCGAGATCGTGTTGCTGCTGTTCAGCAGCCAGGCGGAACTGTCGGCGAACGACGCTCCGCCGCCTTCGAACGACTGGTACGTCGTGTTCTCGTTGACCGTGATCGTCTGGTTCGCCGAGCCACCGGCCGGACCGAAGCTGACCGGCGTCTGCTGCTGCAGGCCGCGGGTCACGGTGCGGCCGGCGCTGTCGTTGGTGGTGGTCAGCCAGATGTTGACCTGCTCGCCGGCGGCCTGCGCCGGTGGAGCGGTGCCGATGCCGAGTCCGGCGGCGGCCGCGCACAGCGCGGCGACCACGAGCGGCAGGAAGCGTTTCATGGGGCGGTTCTCCCTTTGTATAAAGGAGTTTGGGGCGGTGAGGTTGCCGGCGTCTGCCCGCGCCGCAACTGGTGGTCAGCAAGAGGTAACCATCCGTGCAAACCACTGTCAACGCCGAAACCGAGACTTTTTTCAGATCTTTTATTTAGTCCCGGGCTTGACGTGGGAGCGTTCTCACGGCACGCTGCCGCCCAATCACGCCCTCATTCAGACGCCCCCGAAATGAGGTAATCATGAAGCGTCCCCGCATGCTCGCGCTTGTCGCGATCGGTGCCGCACTGATCGGCACCGCCCTCCTCCAGCCGTCGGCCACCGCACATCAGCAGGCCGCTGCCGCAACCACGGCGACGGTCTGGGAGGACAACTTCGACGGCCCCTCCGGTCAGGCCCCCGACCCCGCCAAGTGGCGGTACGACACCGGCGGCGGTGGCTGGGGCAACAGCGAACTCGAGTACTACACCAACAGCACCCGGAACTCGGCCCTCGACGGCAACGGCAATCTGGTCATCACGGCCCGCCAGGAGAGCGGCGGTTTCCAGTGCTGGTACGGCCCGTGCCAGTACACGTCGGCCCGCCTGCTCACCGCGCAGACCTTCACCCAGACGTACGGCCGGTTCGAGGCGCGGATCAAGATTCCCCGCGGCCAAGGGCTCTGGCCGGCCTTCTGGATGCTCGGCGGCGGCAACTGGCCGAACGACGGCGAGATCGACATCATGGAGAACATCGGCAAGGAGCCGGCCACCGTACATGGCACGATCCACGGACCGGGCTACTCCGGCGCCGGCGGCATCGGTGCCGCGTACAACCATCCGAACGGCTGGTCGTTCGCCGACGACTTCCACACCTTCACGGTGGACTGGGCGCCGGACTCGATCACCTGGTACGTCGACGGCGTCCAGTACGAGCGCCGCACGCCGGCCGACCTGAACGGCAACACCTGGGTCTTCAACCACCCGTTCTTCATGATCATGAACGTCGCGGTGGGTGGCGGCTGGCCAGGCAACCCCGACGGCTCCACAGTGATGCCGCAGACCATGACCGTCGACTACGTCCGCGTCTCCACCCTCGGCAGCACCGGCGGCAGCGGATCGCAGATCACCGGCCTGGCCGGCAAGTGCCTGGACGTCGCCGGCGCGAACGCCGCGGACGGTACGACGGTCCAGCTCTACGACTGCAACGGCACGAACGCCCAGCAGTGGAGCCGTCCTGGTGACGGGACGATCCGCGCCCTGGGCAAGTGCCTCGATGTCGCGAACGCGGGAGTTGCCGACGGCACCAGAGTGCAGCTCGCGACCTGCAACGGCAACGCGGCCCAGCAATGGACCTACACGAGCGGGCACGACCTGGTGAATCCACACGCCAACAAGTGCCTCGATGTCACCGGCAACAACTCCGCCAACGCAACCCCGACGCAGGTCTGGACCTGCACCGGCGGAGCCAACCAGAAGTGGACCGTCTAGCGAGGTAGCGCGCCACCGTCGCGCAGCAGTCGCACCACGGGTAGGGTCGCGGCGCCGAGAGCTACGGCGTCGCGGCCCAGCTCGCACAACACGATGGACACCTGGGCGTACGGCCGCCGGAGGGCATGCTTGCCCACCTGGACGCGCAGTTCGTCCAGATGTTTCTCGCCGAGCAGCAGACCTGCCCAGCCACCGAGGACGATCCGCTCAGGGTTCACGAGGTTGACCAGGTTCGCGAAGCCGGCCGCGAGGTAACCGATCGTGTCCGCGATGATGGTTGCCGCCGGCTCCGAAGCCGACGAGAGCAGCTCGACGAAGGCCGTCTCCTCGTCACCGTCGACCAGCCCGCCGGCCTCCCGGTACCGGTCCAGCACGCCTTCCGCGCCGACGTACGCCTCGAGGCAGCCCAGCGCGCCGCATCGGCACTGGCGCCCGCCGTACACGATCGTCATGTGGCCCCACTCGCCCGCGCTGCTGCGGGCACCGCGGTAGCTGGATCCACCAGCTACCAGGGCGGAGCCGACACCGGAGCCGACCAGCGCGACGACCGCGTCGGTGGCGCCGCGGCCCGCGCCGAAGTACATCTCTGCCTGGCCGAGCATGTTCGCGCCGTTGTCCACGTGCACCGGAATATCGGTGCCCTCGGCAAGCATCTCGGCGAGTGGAACGGCTTCCCAGCCGAGCGTCTGCGCGTCGACGACCGCGTTGTCCTCGACCACGCCGGCGACCGCCACGCCCAGCCCGAGGACCTGCGTAGGCTGCACGCCCGACGACGCGATCACGCTCGAAAGCCCTTCCAGCACGTGCTTCACGACCTCCTCCGGGGTCGGCGTGCTGATCGGTTGATCGGCCCGGGCGAGCACGTTCATCGCCAGGTCGAACAGCTCGACGCGGACCCGGGTCTCGCCGACCTCGGCGCCCACGACGTACCGGAACGTCGCCGCGACCCGCAGCAGCACCCGCGGCCGGCCGCCCTCGGACTCGACCGAGCCGGCCTCCTCGACCACACCCTCGGCGATCAGTTCGGCGACCAGGTTGCTCACGCTCGCGGCGCTGAGCGACGTCCGGACGGTCAGCTCCTGGCGGCTCAGCGGGCCCTCGCGGTAGATGCTGGTGAGGATCACCGAGCGGTTGGACCGGCGCATGTCACGCACCGTGGTCCGGCGAACTTCCATACCTCGAACCCTCACCATGAAACCTGCGCAGGCCGGCCCCGGGCAGGCCGCTCGCCCCGAGTTCATCATGCCGCCCCACCCGACGGAAGACCTCCCTTCTTCCAGGTCGTGAACTAAGGCCCGATTCGTTACCACCCTGTGATTGACGGCCGCTTGCTCTCTCGGCTTTGATCTACGGAACCGCTTCCGAAACCGGTTCCGTCCCGCCAGCCCCGACCGCCCGAGGGGAGAGTCAAGCGTGTCCATCACCATCGCCGATGTCGCCGCCCGCGCCGGGGTCAGCAAGACGACCGTGTCGCGCGTCCTCAACGGCAAGGGCGAGCTGGACCTGCGGACCGCCGAGCGGGTCCGGCAGGTGATCGACGAGCTCGGGTACGTGCCGAGCGCCCGCGCGGTCGGCCTGGCCCGCGGCCGGACCCGGATCGTTGGGATGCTGGTCCCGTCGCTCACCTGGCCCTGGATGGGCGAGGTGCTGCAGGGCGCGGTCGACGTGGTCGAGAGCGAGGGGTACGGCCTGCTGCTGTTCACCTTCAACCGGGGTGCGGAATCGATGCAGCAGTTCGCCTCCCAGGTCTCGTCGCAGTCGTTCGACGGCCTGCTGGTGATCGAGCCCGAAGGCACGCTCACCTTCATCGAGCAACTCCACGCGCGTGGTCTGCCGGTGGTCCTGATCGACGACCGCGACAAGCGCCCGCAGTTCCCGTCCGTCGCCACCACGAACTACGCCGGCGGCGAGTCCGCCGCCCGGCACCTGCTGGAGCTCGGTCGCCGCCGGCCACTGGTGATCACCGGTGTCGAGCGCTTCGGCTGTACCCACGAACGCCTGGACGGCTTCCGCGACACCTACGCGGCCGCCGGCATCGAGCTCGACCCGAGACTCGTGTTCGAAGGCGACTTCACCCACGAGAGCGGACGCCGCGGCGTCCAGCACGCACTCGACGAGCGACTCGACTTCGACGCGGTCTTCGCCCACAACGACCTGTCCGCGGGAGGCGCCATCCAGGCCGTCCGGGAGACCGGGCGGAACGTGCCGAACGACGTGTCGGTGGTCGGGTTCGACGACATCCCGTACGCCGAACACACCGAGCCACCCCTGACCACGGTGCATCAGCCGATGCGCCAGATGGGCCAGGCCGCCGCCCGGATGCTGATGGGCTACTTCGGCGGCACCCCGCTGCCGGACCAACCCCAAGTGCTGCCGACGACGCTGATCGTCCGCAGTTCAACCGCCCCGCGGCATCGATCATTGGCAACTTCAAGGACCAGACCCGCCCCGAAACACCGGTCCCACTAAGGCTCCGGCGGCGGGGCAGCTGCCCCTGTTCCGCCGCCGGCGCACTCCCCCGATATCTATCCGTTAAGGCGTCCGCTCTTCCCATGAGAGCGTTCTCACGCCACGATGCACCTGCTCACGCGGCTCAGGCGTGAGCATCCGCCAACAGATACACAGGAGGAACCGATGCGAGCACGACGTACCGTCGCGCTGGCCCTCACGGGCTTGCTCGCGGCAGCCACCCTGGCTGCCTGCAGTAACGGGGACGGGAAGACCGCCAACAGCGGGTCGAGCAGCGGGGCGACCGTTCTGAACATCGGCATGCCGAACGGGCCGCAGACCGAGAACCACAACCCGTTCCTCGGCTCCTCCTCGGGCGCCTCACTCGGCTACCGGTGGATGATCTTCGAGCCGCTGGTGATGATCAACGGGATCAAGCCGACCGAGCCGGGCAAGCCCTGGCTGGCGACCGAGTGGAAGTGGGACGCCAACTACACCAAGCTCTCGCTGACCATCCGCGACGGCGTGAAGTTCTCCGACGGCCAGCCGATGACCGCCGACGACGTCGCGTACTCGTTCCAGCTCCGCAAGGACAACGAGGGGCTGAACCAGGACGCGATCCCGTACGGCACGATCACGGCGTCCGGCAACAAGGTGGACCTGACCTTCACCCGGTCCCAGTTCACCAACCAGAACAAGATCCTGACCGTGTTCGTGGTCCCGAAGCACCAGTGGTCGACGATCAAGGACCCGAGCCAGGACACGCTGAAGAACCCGATCGGCACCGGCCCGTACACGGTCAAGTCGTTCACCCCGCAGACCACCACGCTGACGCTGCGGGACTCGTACTGGCAGGACCTGCCGAAGGTCAAGGAACTGCGGTACACGTCGTACAACGACAACAACGCGCAGACCACCGCGCTGGCCAACGGCGCCTCGGAGTGGAGCTTCGTCTTCGTCCCGAACGTGAAGGCCGTCTACCAGGACAAGGACCCGAAGAACCACAAGCTGTGGTTCCCGGCGAACCTCGGCATCCACGGTCTGTGGATCAACACCACCAAGAAGCCGTTCGACAACCCGGCCCTGCGGCGCGCGATGAACCTGGTGATCAACCGCGACGACATCTTCCAGCAGGGTGAAGCCGGGTACTTCTACCCGAAGGTCGAGTCCGTCACCGGGATCCCGACCCCGGCCGGCGACTCGTTCATCGCGCCGGAGTACAAGGACAAGAAGCACGCGGTCGACCTCGACGGCGCCAAGAAGGAGCTCAGCGACGCCGGCTTCAAGCTCGAGGGCGACGTGCTGAAGGATCCGACCGGGAAGCCGGTGACGATCACGCTGACCGACCCGGCCGGCTGGTCGGACTACCAGACCGACCTGGAGATCATCAAGGACAACCTGTCCACGATCGGGATCAAGGCGACCATCGACAAGGCCAACCAGGACGCCTGGTTCAAGAACATCGACGAGGGCAACTTCGACGCCGCGATGCACTGGACCAACGGCGGCGCGACGCCGTTCGACATCTACCAGAACATCATGGACGGCAAGATCCTGAAGCCGGTCGGCAAGGGCGGCGTGAGCGGCAACTACGGCCGGTTCAACAGCCCGGAGGCGACCAAGGCGCTGGACCAGTACGCCAACGCCGCGGACGACGCGACGCGTTCGGCCGCGCTGAACACGCTGCAGAAGATCATGGTCGAGCAGATGCCGATCATCCCCACCTCGGCGTCCAACGTCGGCGGTCTCTACAGCACGAAGAACTGGGTCGGCTGGCCCGACGAGCAGAACCAGTACGGGCCGGCGCAGCCGACCCAGCAGAACGCTCTGCAGATCATCCTCAACCTGAAGCCCGCCGGCAGCCAGTGACTCAGGGACCGCGGCGCCGGCTCCGGCCGGCGCCGCGGTCGCCATCACCCCACATCCGGCGAGCGGAGCGAGCCGTGATTGGAGCCTTATGACGGTCACCGAGACCGAGGTTGTTCTGGAGGCCGAGGGCCTCACCAAGCATTTCCCGGTACGACGCGGCGTCCGCGACCTGCTGTCCCGCGAGCACAAGGTCGTGCACGCGGTCGACGACATCAAGCTCACGCTCCGCCGGGGCCGGGTCACCGCACTGGTCGGCGAGTCCGGATCGGGCAAGTCGACCGTGGCGCGGCTGATGGCCCAGCTGTACGGGCGCACCGCCGGCGACATCCGGCTGCACGGCGAGACGGTGACGGTACGCGGCGGCCGCAAGTTCCGCGCGTACGCACGCCGCGTGCAGATGATCTTCCAGGACCCCTTCGCGTCGCTGAACCCGACGCACACCGTGCGCTACCACCTGACGCGCTCGCTGAAGATCCACGGCCGGGCCGGCGATCTGGAGCAGAACCTTCGCGACCTCCTGGCGAAGGTTCAGCTCATGCCGCCGGAGCGGTACCTCGACAAGTTCCCGCACGAGCTGTCCGGCGGCCAGCGGCAGCGCGTCTCGATCGCGCGCGCACTCGGCGCCGACCCCGAGGCGCTCCTGGCCGACGAGCCTGTGTCGATGCTCGACGTGTCGATCCGCCTCGGCGTACTGAACCTCCTGCGTGACCTGAAGGAACGGCTCAACCTCGCCATCCTCTACATCACCCACGACATCGCTTCGGCCCGGTACTTCGCCGACGAGACCCTGGTGATGTACGCCGGTCGCCTGGTCGAGGGCGGCGATTCGGAGACCGTCACGCAGAACCCCGCGCACCCGTACACGCAACTGCTGATCGACAGCGCGCCCGATCCCGACCGGCTCGGCGAGCTCAGCACGCCCGAGGACCAGGCCGGTGGCGAACCGCCCAGCCTGATCGCGCCACCGACCGGCTGCCGCTTCCATCCGCGCTGCGTGCACGCGATGCCGAAGTGCTCGACCGAGCTGCCGCCCCGCTTCGAGCTACCCGCTGACGGCCACTGGGCAGCCTGCTGGCTGTACGAGGAAGGGGCGGCGAAGTGAAGTTCCTCCTGCAACGGCTGGCGTTCTACATCTTCACCGCGTGGGCGGCGCTGACGATCAACTTCTTCATCCCGCGCCTGATCCCGGGCGACCCGGTGACCTCGCTGATCAACAAGTTCCAGGGCCAGATGAGCACCGAGGCGATCAACTCGCTGTACGTGCTCTTCGGCCTGGACAAGAACGCCTCGATCTGGAGTCAGTACGTCGACTACTGGGGCCAGGTGTTCCACGGCGATCTCGGGCTGTCGTTCACGTTCTTCCCGACCCCGGTGTCGGAGATCCTCAAGCAGAGCTTGCCGTGGACGATCGCGCTCGTCGGCATCACCACGCTCGCCAGCTTCCTGATCGGCACCTCGCTCGGCGTGATCGCGGGCTGGCGGCGCGGCTCGATCATGGACGGGCTGTTGCCAGTGACAACATTCCTGTCGTCGATCCCGTACTTCTGGCTCGGCCTGCTCGCGATCACGCTGCTGGCCGGCGCGGGCAGCTTCTTCCCGTCGTCCGGCGGGTACGAGCCCGGCCTGGTACCGAGCTGGAACGGGACGTTCATCGGCAGCGCGATCCAGCACAGCCTGCTGCCGGCGATCACGATCCTGATCTCGTCGGTCAGCGGCTGGATCCTGACGATGCGGAACATGATGGTGACGGTGGCGTCGGAGGACTACATCACCGTCGCGCACGCCAAAGGCCTGTCCGAGCGCCGGGTGATGGTCAGCTACGCGGCCCGCAACGCCCTGCTGCCCAACGTCTCCGGCTTCGCTCTGTCGCTCGGCTTCATCGTCGGCGGCACGCTGCTGGTGGAGATCGTCTTCTCCTACCCGGGCATCGGCTACAACCTGTTCCAGGCCGTCGGCGCCAAGGACTATCCGCTGATGCAGGGCGTCTTCCTCGTCATCACGCTGTCCGTACTCGTGGCCAACCTGCTGGCCGACGTCGCGTACCTGCTCCTCGACCCGCGCACCCGCAAGGAGGGCTGACGTGTCCGCACCCACCAGCACCATCACCGCGGTCACACCGGAGGGGCCGGAGGTTCCTAGCAACCCAGGGGCCCCGGCCAAGCGCCGCCGGCTGCGGTTCGTCGCGAACCCGAAGGCGGCCACGGGCCTGGTCGTGCTCGCGTTCTTCTGCCTGATCGCGATCATCGGCCCGTGGATCGCGCCGTTCGACCCGTCGGCCCGCAGCAGCGACCTGATCCAGCCGCCGTCCGGCAAACACTGGTTCGGCACGACGCACCTCGGCCAGGACATCATCAGCCAGGTGCTCGTCGGCACCCGCGGGGTGATGTTCGTCGGCCTGCTGGCCGGCCTGGTCGCGACCGCGTTGTCGATCCTGATCGGCGTCAGCGCCGGCTTCCTCGGCGGCGCCGCGGACGACGGCCTGTCCGCGTTGTCGAACGTCTTCCTGGTGATCCCGGCGCTGCCACTCATCATCATCGTCGCCTCGACCATCCCGTCGGCCGGCGACCTGATGGTTGCCTTGGTCATCGGTTTCACCTCGTGGGCGTGGGGAGCCCGGGTACTGCGGGCGCAGACGTTGTCGCTGCGACGGCGGGACTACGTCGAGGCCGCGCGGGCGACCGGCGAGAGCACCTGGCGGCTCATCACCTTCGAGATCATGCCGAACCTGACCGCGATCATCGCGTCCGGTTTCGTCGGCACGGTGATCTTCGCGGTGATGTCCGAGATCACGCTGGCCTTCATCGGCATCTCGACGATCTCCGAGTGGAACTGGGGCACGATCCTGTTCTGGGCGCAATCGCAGCAGGCACTGGCCCAGGGCGCCTGGTGGTGGTTCGTCCCGGCCGGTCTGGCGATCGCCGTCCTCGGCACGGCGCTGTCGCTGATCAACTTCGGCATCGACGAGTTCGTCAGCCCGCGGTTGCGGTCGAGCGGCCACACCCGGGTCAAGACCAAGGACGGGCATTCGGTCCGGATGCGGGTCGGGTTCACGCCGGTCCTGTCATCCTCGCGCGAGCCGGTGACGCCCGTCGTACGGCGTAAGGAGAATGCCGCGTGAAGACGCCGGTACTGGAGATCAAGAACTTCCACGTCGACTACGGCCTCGGCTCCGAAGCGGTCCAGGCTGTCCGCGACGTCACGCTGACGCTGCACCGCGGCGAAGTACTCGGCCTGGCCGGCGAGAGCGGTAGCGGTAAGTCGACTTTGGCGTACGGCGTGACGCGGCTGCTGCCGCCACCCGGGGTGATCAGCGGCGGCTCGGTGATCTACCACCCGCCGACGGGTGACCCGTACGACGTGATGGCGCTGACCGACCCGGAGTTGCGGGCCTTCCGTTGGGCCGAGACGTCGATCGTGTTCCAGGGCGCGATGAACTCGCTCAACCCGGTGCACAAGATCTCCACCCAGATGATCGACGTGGTCAAGGCCCACGAGCCGCAACTCTCGGCCGCTGCCCGGATCGCCCGGGCGCAGGACATGCTGAAGCTGGTCGGGATCTCGGCGGACCGGATGGACGCGTACCCGCATCAGCTGTCCGGAGGGATGCGGCAGCGGGTGATGATCGGGATGGCGCTCGTACTCGAACCGCAGGTCGTGATCATGGACGAGCCGACGACCGCGCTCGACGTCGTGATGCAGCGGCAGATCCTCGCGCAGTTGGTGGAGCTGCGGGAACGGCTCGGGTTCTCGGTGCTGTTCATCACCCACGACTTGTCGCTGCTGGTGGAGTTCTCGGACCGGATCGCGATCATGTACGGCGGCCGCATCGTCGAAGAAGCTCGCTCGGCCGATCTGTACAAGGACTCGCTGCACCCCTACAGCGAAGGCCTGCTGAAATCCTTCCCCGCCCTCCGAGGCGAACGGCGCGAGCTTGCCGGCATACCTGGGTCGCCACCCGATCTGCGCGGGATGCCCTCCGGTTGCTCGTTCCATCCGCGCTGCCCGCAGGCCTTCGACCGCTGCTCCGCGGACATTCCCGTTCTGGAGATCCCGGCGGCACGCAACGACCCCACCCGTTCCGTCGCATGCTGGCTTCCCGGCCGCACGGCTTAGAAAGGCGAACATGAGCAAGGATTCTGAGCTGGTCGCGGGACTGCCCGAAGGATTCCGTTGGGGGGTCGCGACCTCGGCGTACCAGATCGAGGGCGCGATCTCCGCCGACGGCCGGACGCCGTCGATCTGGGACACCTACTGCCGCGTGCCGGGAGCGATCGACAACGGCGACACCGGCGACGTTGCCTGCGACCACTATCACCGGATGCCCGCCGATGTTGCCCTGATCAAGGACCTCGGGCTGGACACGTACCGGTTCTCGGTGGCGTGGCCGCGGGTCCAGCCGCGCGGCAAGGGCCCGGTCAACCCGGCCGGGATCGGCTTCTACGACCGGCTCGTCGACGAGCTGCTTGCCCAGGGCATCGACCCGTGGGTGACGCTGTACCACTGGGATCTACCGCAGGAGCTCGAGGACGCGGGCGGCTGGCCGGTGCGCGACACGGCGTACCGGTTCGCGGAGTACTCGATGCTGGTGTTCGACGCGTTGAAGGACCGGGTCGACACCTGGACCACGCTGAACGAGCCGTGGTGCTCGGCGATGCTCGGGTACGCGTACGGCGCGCATGCTCCGGGGCGGCGCGAGTACCCGGCCGCGATCGCCGCCGTACATCATCTGCTGCTGGGGCACGGGCTCGCGACGTCCCAGATGCGGTCGGCGGCGCCGCGCCCGTTGGACATCGGCATCACGCTGAACGTGGCGACGGCGTACCCGGCCTCGGATGCGGAGCCGGACGTCGACGCGGCACGGCGGGCGGACGGGATGGGGCGGCGGATCTACCTCGATCCGCTGGTGCACGGCCGCTACCCGGAGGATGTCGTCGCCGATCTGGCGCGTGAGGGGGTGACTCTGCCTGTTGCCGACGGCGACCTGGAGATCATCTCCGCTCCGATCGATGTGCTCGGGGTGAACTACTACTTCAGCCAGAAGTTCACCGGGTACGCCGAGGACGGCAGCACCGTCGGCGCCGACGGTCTCCCGGTGAGCCGCGACGTACCGCTCGGCAAGTCGCGCACCGCGATGGACTGGGAGATCGTCCCGGAGGGCTTCACCGATCTGCTGGTGAGCATCGCCCGCGACTACCCGGGCCTCCCGATGGTCATCACCGAGAACGGCTCCGCCTTCCAGGACGTGCCCGACTCCGAGGGTTACGTGAACGACACCGACCGTACGGCGTACTTCACGTCCCACCTCACCGCCGTGGCCGACGCCATCGCCCGGGGCGCCGACATCCGCGGCTACCTGGCCTGGTCCCTGATGGACAACTTCGAATGGGCCTACGGCTACGTCAAGCGCTTCGGCATCGTCCGCGTCGACTACGAAACCCAGAAGCGCACCCCGAAGGCCAGCGCCCACTACCTCAAAGACCTGGCAGCGCAGTACCGAGGGCGCTGAGCATCTCGTCCCAGTGGCCGAAGATCGTGCTGCCGTGGCCCTCTCCCGGGCGGACGGTCAGCTCGGCGTGAGGGATGCGATCGGCGAACCACCGGGCGTGTGACGCCGGCACCATCCGGTCGGATTCGCCGTACCACAGCCAGGTCGGGACGGTGAGGTGCGTGGGATCGATGTCCCACGCACCTCCCCAGGCCACGTTGTCCCGCGCATACCCGTCGTACGACGCCAGCGCCTCCCGCGCGTCGGCCGCCCACACCGTCCGCGCCTCGGCGTCCAGCCACGCGAGGTCCTCCCCCGGCGCCCCCTCGAAGAACGCGTCGACCATCGCCGCGTCGTCGAGGCCCAACAGCCTGTCGAAGGCCTGCGCCCCCTGCTGCCGGAAGCCGTCCAGCGCGCCGGCGACATCACCCGCATCCGCCAACGCCAGCAGCGGCAGATCCGGATCAGCCGGATCCGGTGGCTCGATCAACCGCCAGGGCCCCACCCCACCCGCGAGCCCGACCGCCTTCACCCGCTCCGGATCAGCCGCCCCGGTGGCGATCGCGTACGGCCCACCACCCGACGCCCCGAGTACGGCGAACTCGCCGACCCCGAGCCCATCGGCGACCCGCACGGTGTCCCGGGCAACCGACGCCAAACCCGGAGCGGTGACAGTCGACCCGCCGTACCCGGGCCGACTGAACGAAATCAACCGAACCCCACACCGTTGTGCGGCCGCATCCCCCAGCGCCGCCTGCAGCCGCCCGGACGGCGTCCCGTGCTGGAAGATCACCGGCCGGCCCGTCGGGGCCCCACCTTCCCAGGTCTCGACGACCCGCTGATCCGGAAACACAATGCGTGCTGATCTAGGCAAAACAATCACTCACCGTTACCGTGATAGCGGATCCCGAGGGGGGCTCGGGGACCGGGGGGAAGGAACAATCATGTCTCAGCAGTATCCGCACGACCCGAATCAGCCGTACCAGCACAATCCGAACCAGCCGTTCCGGCCGTATCCGCCGCCGCAGCAGGCACCGCAGCAGGCACCGCCGGCACCCCAGCCGCCGGCGCCGCGGAAGAAGCCGGTGTCGCGCAGCGCGAAGATCGGATGGGCGGCGTTGTCCGGCCTGGTTCTGTTCGCGCTCGGCGCTGCGGCCGGTAACGCGGGGGCCGGCAGGCAGTCGACGGCATCCACAGCCGCGGGTCTGCCCGTGCCGACGGCGACCGTGACGGTTCCGGGTGAGGCGGTCGGGGTCACGGCGCCACCCACGACGGTCACCGTGACGGCCCCGCCGCCGAAACCGGCAGCCAAACCGACCGCCGACTCCAGCCCGAAGCCGACCGCCGCGCCGAAGACGAGCTCGAAGACGACCTTCAAGAAACTGACCGCACGCCAGTGGGCCAAGATCGCCAAGAGCCCCGACGATCACATCGGGGAGTCGTACGTCGTCTACGGACGCGTCACCCAGTTCGACGCCGCGACCGGTGAGGACGCGTTCCGCGCCGACGTCGACGGTGTGAAGCACAAAGTGTCGTACGGCTTCGTCGACTACCCGACCAACACCGTGCTGACGAACCTCTCCGCCGATGTGTCCGACGTCGTCGAGGACGACCTGTTCCAGGCCAACGTGCAGATCCTCGGCTCGCTGTCCTACGACACCCAGATCGGCGGCGAGACGACGGTCCCGAACCTGTCCGTCATCTCCCTCAAGGTCACCGGCAGCGTCAAGTAGCCGTCTAGCCGATCGAGAGTGGTACCGCCGGACGCATGTCTTGCCGCAGACTCTTCGCATGAGCCTTCCTGTGATCCCTGCACCCGCTCACTTCACCCTCAGCGATGAGACCTTCATTCTCACCTCCTCGACAGGAGTCGCCGTCGAATCACCCGAGTTGGCGAGGCTCGCTGCTCGGTTCGCCGCGGACGTAGAGCTTGACTGCGGTCTCGCCCTGACGGGCAATGCCGGCATCACGCTGGCGGTTGAGCCCGTCGACGACCTGCCGGCGGCGGCTGGGCTGCGTGCCGATGGTGATCCTGTCGACGAGCGGTACGGGCTAGAGGTTGCCGCCGACGGGATTCGGGTGTGGGGCGCGACGGTGGAGGCGGTCTACCGGGGGCTTACGTCCCTGCGTCAGCTGATCTCCGCGTATCTGCAGGATGGCGTTGCCGTGCTGCCTGCTGTCCGGATTGTCGACGGGCCGCGGTTTGCTTGGCGTGGGTTGTCGCTTGATGTGGTGCGGACGTTTCACGGGCCGGGCGAAGTACGGCGGATCATCAACATGTTGTCGCTGTACAAGCTCAACGTCCTGCACCTGCATCTGACGGACGATCAGGGGTGGCGGGTCGAAGTGCCGTCGCGGCCGTTGCTGACCGAGGTGGGTGCGGCCGGGGCGATCGGCGATCGGCCGGGTGGTTACTACAGTCAGGCGGAGCTCGCCGAGCTCGTCGCGTACGCCGCTGAGCGGTACGTGACCGTCGTACCCGAGATCGACATGCCGGGGCACACATCGGCGGTGTTCACGGCGTACCCGCCGCTGGGGCCGGACGAGGCCCGCAGCGTTGACCTTGGGAACGGCGAGAGCATCCAGCTCAACACGCTCGATCCCGGCCGGGACGAGACGTGGGCGTTCGTCGGCGACGTGCTGGATGGCGTCATCCCGCAGTTCCCGCAGAGCGCGTACGTGCACATCGGCGGTGACGAGACGTGGGGCATGGCCGACGAGGACCACGCGGCGTTCGTCGAGAGGGCGGCCGCGCTCGTCCGTGCGCGCGGGAAGAAGGTCGTCGGCTGGCAGGAGATCGCCCGTGCCGACCTCGAGCCGGAGGACGTCGCGCAGTACTGGCTGGACCTCGACGTCGACTCCATGGTGCAGAACCCGGACCTGCCGACGCCGCCCGAGGAGCTGCTGCCGATCCTGGTCGAGGGTCTGCGCAAGGCGAAGTACGACGCCCCGAAGGCGCTCGAGCAGGGCGCCAAGCTGATCGTCTCCCCGGTCACCTGGCTGTACTTCGACCGCCCGCACGCCGACGCGTCATCGGATCCTGACCAGGAGGAGGCGCGCAAGCATCTCGGCATGGAGTTCTACGGCGCCGCCTCGATCGAGCACGGCGTCACCTGGGACCCGGTCGACAGTCTGCCCGGCGTCGACTCCGCCGACCAGGTGGCCGGCGTCGAGGCCGCGATCTGGTGCGAGTCGATCGTCACCGCCGCAGACCTCGAGCTCATGCTCCTCCCCCGCCTCCCCGGCGCCGCCGAGAAGGCCTGGGCCCGGCCGGGGACCGACTGGCCCGAGTACGCCAGCCGCCTCGGCCGGCAGTCCGCGAGCTGGCGCCGCCGCAACTGGACCTGGCTCCAGTCCGTCGAGGTCGACTGGGCCTAGCTTCCCGCGCACCCGCACCACTCACCAACCGGCCCGGCGGCCCGTCGCCGACTCGGCGCCGGGCGTGCCTAGGCGGTGTTGGGCGGGTTCGGGGTTCGTTGGTGAGTGCCTCATGTCCGGCCTGCGTCCCATCCCGCGTCGCGGCCCAGAGCGGGGCCGCCCCGGAGGCCGGATCTCCAGGCCATCGCAATTGCCTGTCCGGGACCGGTCGCCGCGGGGCGGCCGGGGATCTGGTGATTGTGATGGCCTGGCGATCCGCGCCTGACCTGTGGAGGTGGGTGGACCGATGCCGGTCCACCCACTTCGTCAGCAGGTTGCGGTGGGGGCGGCCCAGTCGGCGCGGTCGTTGTAGCCGCCGTCGCCTCCGTCGCCGACGACGAGGTCGAGGACGCGTACGCCGGTGAGGTCCACGTCGAACTGCTTCGGGGTGAAGCGGTCGACGGTCCCGCTGTCGAACAGGACCTTGCCGTCGCCGACCACCTGGAACGTCGACGTACCGCCGTCCGGTCCGACGTTGCTGACCACGTCGTCGATGCCGACGGTGCCGGTCAGGCGCGAGCAGGCTTTGCCGACGTAGTACCGGATCAGCGACGGCGAGGCGACCCCGATGCCGGTCGGGTACGTCGTACCGGTGAGCTTGATCGGGTTACCGCCGCCGACACTCTCGTCGATCGTCGGCGACATCCAGCCGCTCGTCGCCGTGATCCAGTCGTGGTGCGACAGCGGCACGGTCCCACTCGGGGGCGTCGGCGCAATCACGATCGGCGACAGCATGGTCGTCTGCTTCTGCACGCCATACAGTACCGTATGGTATGCCGCCTGGGCGGTGACGCTCGCGGTACCGGGGGTTGCGCCGGCGGGGAGCTTGACCGTGAAAGTGAAGTTCGCCTGCTTGCCACTGGCAAGGATCGCGGGGTCCTCGGACAGCGGCTGGACGGTCCATCCGTTGCTGCCAGCAACAGTCACGGTCGGCCGCAGCACCGGCAGGACGCCGTCGTTGCGGACGTTGACCTGGACCGTCAGCTCGTCGCCACCGGCGACAACCGGAGCGGCGCCCTCGGGCTGCGGATCCGTGCCCACCTTCGTCACCTGCGGAATCCCAGCGGTCACGTGCGGGATCCCCGGCACGCCACGGGCCGGCTCGACCCGGAACAGCGCCGTACCGTGCGCCGGAACCGCCGCGCTGATCACGCCGGCGCTCTCGGTCACCTTGTTCGTCCACGCGTTCTTCAGCGTGAACCGCGAGCCCTGCAGACCGACGGCCGACGCGGTCGTGGTCAGCGTCTTCGCGCTGTCACCCCGGTTCAGCAGTACGACGGCCCGGCTGCCGTCGGCGAGCCGCTTGACCCACGTCTCCGTCGTACCCGCAGCACCGACCCGGACGGCCTGCACCGCGGCCTTGTCCTGGTTGATCGCGATGACATCGGGATCCGTCAGCATCCCGACGGTCGTCGCGGACAGCTTCCGTACGTCGCTGCCGACGACCAGCGGAGCAGCCGCAACGGCCCACAGCGTGAGCTGCGTCCGGAACTCCTCGTCGCTCATCCCGAGCTCGGGCGCGAGGTAGTCCGGGTCGCCGAACGCACCCGGCTTCACCACCTCCGGGTGCCGCGCGTTCGCGTCGTAGTTGCGTAGTACGTCCTTGAACTTGATGTCGCCCTGGAAGCCGACATCGGTGTACGTGCGCCACGACTGCGCGATCCCCGGTGCGTACGACCAGGAGTTGATCGACTGCTGGGACTCGGGGTAGTTGCCCCAGTCCGGCGACGTGACCGGGTTGCACAGGTTGAAGATCATCGGCCGGTGGCTGGAGTTGTTCCGCAGCGCCTGGGCGAACTCGGTGTAGACCGTCTTCGGGTCCAGGTTGGCCGCGATGCCGCACAGGTAGTCGACCTTGACCGCGTCGAAGCCCCAGGCCGCGAAGGTGTCGGCGTCGTGCTGGTAGTAGCCGCCGCTGCCGAGACCACACTTGCCCGGGATGTACGGACCGGCGTCGGTGTAGATGCCGGCCTTCAGGCCCTTGCTGTGGATGTAGTCGATGAGCGGCTTCAGGCCGTTCGGGAACTTCGCCGGGTTCGGCACGAGGTCGCCGGCAGCGCTGCGGGACTGGTCGGCCTGCCAGCCGCCGTCCAGCCAGACGATGTCGTAGCCGGCCTTTGCCAGTCCGCGGCTCACCAGCGAGTCCGCGACCGACTTGATCGTGTCTTCGGTGAAGTCGCCGCCGAGACCGTAGTACGTGTTCCAGCCCATGTACGGCGTCGGGCTGAGCACGGCTGGTGCTGTAGCTGTGGCCTGAGCCGCCACAGCTGGGGTTGTGGTGGATACGACGCCGCCGAGCATGAGCGCAGCGGCGATCACCCCACCGAGGAGTCGCTTCATGTGCCTTCCTTTGCTGCCAGGTGAGCGGACGGTCAGTCGAGGAGCTCGACGACCAGGCAGTGCGAGTCGGCGGATCCGTCGAACGGGATCCCGACCTGCAGCAGGTAGCTGCCCGGGTAGGTCGCTTCCCCTACCCGGTAGTGCTTCGTGGGATCGAGCCCGGCCAGCGGCACCCGCCGCGGGCGGGTCGGTAGCGTGCCGCGCACGTTGCCGTCGCCGGTCTCCCACAGGAACACCACGGACCGCTCCGCGCCGACGTACTGCACGCCGGCGGACAGTCCGTAGACATTGCTATCGGCAATCAACTCTCGAAAGCCCTTGTACTGCTCGATCTGACGGGTTGCCGTCTTCAACTGCTCGTCGTTCCAGCGGGACAGGTCCGCGCCGATCCCGAGGACGCCGGCCATCGCGACGTGGAACCGGAAGTCGAGCGACCGCTCGCGGCCGTCGTGAGTGCCGAGAGCATCGGTGACCCACGAACTCATCAGATGCGGCGCGAACCCGGTCCGGAACCCCTCCTGAATCCTGAGCCGATCCAGCGGAGCAGTGTTGTCCGACGGCCACAACGTGTCCACCCGGGACGCCATCCCCAGATCCACCCGAGCCCCGCCCCCGGCACACCCCTCGACGTACACCGACGGGTGCTGCTCCCTCAGTCGATCCAGAATCGCGTAAAGATTCGAAACCACCAGCCCGTCGACATCCCGCCGCTGATCACCACTGTCCAGCCGAGGCCGGTTCGCGTCCCACTTCAGGTACTTGATGTCGTACGTCGACAGCAGCCGATCGAGCGTGCTCCAGATGAACTCGCGGACATCGTCCCGACTCAGATCGAGCAGCAACTGGTTCCGCACCAGCACCGGCTCGAAGCGGTCCGTCCGAAGAATCCATTCAGGACGGTCCTGCGCCAACTGCGCCTTCGGGCTGACAGATTCAGGCTCGATCCACAGACCGAAATCCAGACCCAAGCCGCGCAGCCGGCTGATGAAGCCGTCCAACCCGTCGGGGAACTTCTGCGGGTCGACCTCCCAGTCGCCCAGCCCACCCCTGTCATCGGACCGCCCGACGAACCACCCGTCGTCGACCACGAACGTCTCGACGCCGATACTCGCCGCCCGCCGCGCCAACTCGAGCTGATGCTCCGCCCGGATGTCGAACTCGGTCGCGAACCACGAGTTGTACAACACGTGCGGCGTCCGCTTCCGCGACTGCGCACGCTCATAGCCATGGAACGCGCGTGCAAGTCCGTCGGCGCCGTCAGCACTACAAGCACCGACAGCCTTCGGAGACTCCCACGTCTCCCCCGGCGCGAGCGCGATCCCGTGGCTCGACGACACGCGACCCGCCTGGATCCGCAGCAGCCCGGTGGTGTCGACGTCCGCCGACATCTCCCACGACCCGGACCACGCAAGCTGCACGCCGTACGCAACGTCCCCGTCGGTCGCGAGGAACGGCGAGTACGAGTGCCCGGTGATCCCCTGCGCACTCCCGATCGTGAACCGGCCGCGCGGCAAGGTCACCGAGGCCTGCTGGAACTCGCTGTTCCACTCGCCCCACAAGTACTTGATCGTGTTCCCACCAGGCACCACGAACCCGGCGGAGTCGTGCCGATGCAGCGTCAGCTCGTCGGTCCAGTCGTTGCGCACCGAGATCCAGCGCTCCAGCACGTCGCCGACCATCCGATAGTGCAGGACGAGCCCGATGGCGCCGGCGAACTCGAGCTCGAGGCCGTCGCCCTCACGAGCTTCCACGAAGACCGGGCGGAACTCGTCCGTCCCCTCAGGAGCGGAGACAACGAGGTCCACAGGGGCGGTGTAGCGGACCCCGCGGACGGCGTACTCCAACGGCTCCACATCCGCGCGCGGCACGAAGTGTTCCGTGCCGACGATCTCCACCGGTGTGAGGCCGTCATCCGGGCCCCAGGCAACCAGCTGGGCCCACTGCCCGTGATCCGGTACGCCGACCACGTACGACGTCGTCGTACCGCGCAGCGTCCACGTCTTCACTTGACGGCTCCGATCGCCAATCCGCCCACGAAGTGCTTCTGGAAACGAAGGAACACCGCCACTGTAGGCACCGCGGCGATCACCGTGCCGGCCGCGATCACGTTCCACGAGGACACGAACAACCCTTGCAGACCGAGCAGCGCCGGCGTCACCGGCATCTTCTCGCCGGACCGGATGACCGTGATCGACCAGAGCAGATCGTTGAAGATCCAGGTGAACGACAGCGCTCCCAGCGCCGCCAACGCCGGCCGGGTCAGCGGCAGGATCACCGCCGAGTAGATCTTCCCGGGCCCGGCGCCGTCGATCGTGGCCGCCTCCTGGATCTCGCGCGGCAGGTCCCGCATGAACCCGTGCAGCACGAACGTGTAGAACCCGAGCCCGAACCCGACATGGACGGCGATCAGTGCGATCAGCGTGTCGTAGTACCCGATCAACTCCACGAACCGGGAGATCGGGATCAGCAGGATCTGGGGCGGCAACAGGTTCCCCATCAACATCAGCAAGAGGATCGTCCGCCGGAACGGGATCGAGTAGCGCGCCAGCCCGTACGCCGCGATCGACGCCAGTCCGAGGCTCAGCAGCACCGCCGGGATCGTCACGAGCAGGCTGTTGATCAGCGCCCGGAACTCGTCCGCGTCCTCCCACGCCGACTTGTACGTCGAGAACGTGAACGAATGCGGCAGCGATCCCAGCCCGTTCGCGGCGACGTCGTCGAAGCTGCGGAACGAGATCACGATCACCCAGAGGATCGGCGCGATCCACAGGAACGAGACGACGCTCATCGCGACGTGGTAGCTCACCTTCCGAATCATGATTCCTCCCGGAAGGCGCGGATGAGGTAGCCGAGGATGACGGCCAGTGCGAGCAGGAAGATCACCACTGCGAGCGCGGAGGCATAGCCGAGCTGGGTCGACTGGAACGCCGTCGAGTACATGTACGTGCTGAGCAGCTCGGACGAGTGGTACGGACCGCCCTTCGTCATCGACCAGACGATGTCGAAGGAGCGCAGCGAGTCGATCACGATCACGGACAGGACGACGGAGTTCACGCCCTTGAGCTGCGGGATGGTGACGTACCTCGTGCGCTGCCAGGCGGATGCGCCGTCGACCTTCGCGGCTTCGTACAGTGCGGGGTCGACCGCTTTCAGGCCGGCCAGGTAGAGCACCATCACGTACCCGATCTGGCGCCAGAGCGCGGGCACGATCACGGCGTACAGAGCGGTGTCCGGATCGGCGAGCCACGGGCGGACGAAGTTGCCGAGACCAACCGTCCGGAACACAGTGTCGACAAGTCCATCCGGCTGGTAGAACACGCGCCAGATGAGCGCCGTGACCACCAGCGAGAACACCACCGGGGTGAACAGCGCCGCCCGGTAGATGCCCACGCCGCGGCGCTCCCGCTGCAACAGCAGCGCCATCCCGAACCCGCCGATCACACTCAACCCGCCGAACAGCACCAGCCAGATCGCCGTGTTCTTCAGCGCGGTCCGGAAGATCGGATCCGACACCATGTCGGAGAAGTTGCCGAACCCAACGAACCGCGGCGCCGACAACCCGTCCCAACTGGTCAACGCCAACCAGAATCCCTGCAACGCGGGCCAGAACACCCATACCGCTTCAATGACGAACGGCACCAGCACAAACGCGAGGATGAGAGGAGACACCCGCGGCGGACCCGACCGCTTGGTACGACGCGACCCGGCCGCCGGACCGTTGCCGGTCCGGCTCCGTGGTTCCACAGCTGTTGCGGTCACGCCTTGAAGACCTTCTGTGCTGCTGCCTGCCAGTCGGCGAGGATCTTGTCGATCTGGTCGGGCTTGTCGAGGAACTTGGTGAGGGCGGCGTCGGCGGTGGGCTGGAGGGCGTCGCTGGAGTCACGGTTGAAGAACTGGGTGATCTCCGCGGCGCCTTCGATCATCGCCTTGCCCTTCTTCACCAGCGCGGTGTCGGCCGACTTGCCCTCCGGGTTCGCCGGAATCGCCGTACCGGAAGAGCTTTGTACGTAGATGTTCTGCGCCTCCGGCGTCGCCAGCCAGGCGAGGAACTTCTTCGTACCCTCCGGATCCTTCACCTTCTTCGACGCGAAGTACCCGTCCATCGGCGCCTCTTCGGCCACCGGTACGGCGGGATCGATGATCGGGAACTGGAAGAAGTCGATGTCGTCGAGCGCGTCCTTCGGCGCCGAGTCCGCGAAGAACGTCCCGATCAGGAACATCCCGGTCTTGCCCGCGAGCAGCGCCGACGTCGCCTCCTGGAACGGGAACGACTTGCCCTTCGGGTCGAAGTACGGCAGCACCTCGCGCCACTTGGTGAAGACCGCCTTCACCTTCGGATCGGTGAAGTCGCCCTGGCCGGCCAGCAGTTGCCGGTGGAACGGCGCGCCGTTGATCCGGATGTTCAGGTAGTCGAACCACGCCGACGCGACCCACGGGGTGTCGCCGAGGCCGATGCCGATCGGCGGGATCCCCTTGCTCTGGATGGTCTTGCACACGGCAACGAACTCGGCCCACGTCTTCGGCGGCGTCACGCCCCACTTGGCGAAGTTCGACTTCCGGTAGAACATGCCCCACCAGTAGTAGCTGGTCGGCACGAAGATCTTCTGCCCGGCGCTGCTCGTCGATAGCGTCTGCATCGCCTTCGAGTAGTTGCCCATGCCGTCCCAGACGCTCGTCACGTCGAGCAGCAAGTCCTTCTTCGCGTACGAGTCCGCGACCGATCCGGCGTACCAGGTGTAGACGTCCGGCGGGTTCGCAGACGTCAGGTACGTCGGCAGCTGGGTCCGGAAGATCTCCGCCGCGACCGTGTTCAGCTTGACCTGCGACCCGCCGGTTTTGTTGTACGCGGCAACGAGATTCTCCATCGCGGCCTTGGCCTGCTCGCTGGACAGGTTGGACTGCAGCGCCAGCTCGCCGGTCGTCCCGCTGCCACTGCCCGGACTCTTCGTCGAGGTCGCACACCCGGGTACCAGGGTCGCGGCCCCGAGCAGTCCGAGTCCCTTGAGGAAAGTCCGCCGATCCGATGCCGGTACTGCCAGACCCGTCATGCCCAACTCCTGAGATCTGCTCGACGGTCATGCCAGTCGAGTACGTGGTCCTTGTTGCCGACGATCTTGCGGCGAGCCGTCCCGGGTGTCAATATTAATTCGTAAATTACGAGCAAATCGCTTGACGCGACGACGGCGTCACGGTCAACTGATGGCTCGTTCATCGTTGGAGCGGGCCTGCCTGCATGCTTGGGTAGGGGTGACGTGAGGAGGCGCGGGTGCGGCTGGCTGGGCGGGTGATCGTGGTGACCGGGGCCGCGTCGGGGATCGGCGCGGCGTGCGTCGAACGGGCGCTGACCGAGGGCGCGCAGGTCGTGCAGGTGGACATCCACCCGTGCAAGGACCTGCCGGGCAAGGCGATCAGCGTGGTCGGCGACGTCGCGTCGCCGGACACCTGGGCCGAGGTCCGGTCCCGCGGCCGCGACGAGCTCGGCCCGGTCGACGGCCTGGTCAGCAACGCGGTCGTCGTCGACGTGAAGCCGGCCCACGAGCTGTCGCCGCCGTCCTGGCAACGCCAGCTCGACGTCAACCTCACCGCGGCCTTCCTCGGTTTCCAGGCGCTGTACGACGACCTCGTCGCGAACGCCGGCTCCGTCGTACTGGTCTCGTCGGTGCACGCGATCGCAGGCCTGCCCGGCCATCCGGCGTACGCCGCGACAAAGGGCGCGCTGATCTCGCTCGGGCGCCAGCTGGCCGTCGAGTACGGTCGCTCGATCCGGGTGAACACCGTCCTGCCAGGTCCCGTCGTGACGGCGATGTGGGACCGGGTCGACGCCGAGGGGCGCGAACGCAGCGCGCAGGCGACGGCACTCGGGCGGCTCGGTCAGCCGGACGAGGTGGCTCAGGCGGTGGCGTTCCTACTGTCGTCCGAGGCGTCGTTCGTGACAGCAGCCAGCCTGGTGGTCGACGGCGGATGGTCCGCGGTGAAGGACTCGGCATGAGGGAGAGCGGTGTGACGGGGATTCAGCGTGGGGTGTCGCGTGGGCTGCATGGGCAGATCGTGGAGGTGATGGCTGAGCGCATCCTGTCCGGGCAGATCGCAGAGGGCGCGACCATCAACGTGACCGAGCTGCAGTCCGACCTCGGCGTCAGCCTGACGGCGGTCCGGGAGGCATTGAAGGTGCTGACGGCGAAGGGTCTGGTGGACGCGCGGCAGAAGCGCGGCACGTTCGTCCGCCCGCGTTCGGACTGGAACCTGCTCGACGCGGACATGATCCGGTGGCACTTCAAGGACGCCGACTCCCGGCCCGAGCTGCTCGAGGAACTGCACGAGGTGCGCGGGATCGTCGAGCCGGCCGCGGCCCGGCTGGCCGCACTGCGATCCGACGACTCCGACGTCGAAGCGCTCGACGAGGCACTCGCGGGGATGGAGTCCGCGGACGACAATCTCGCCGCGGCGGCCGCGGACCTCGCGTTCCACCGGGCGTTGCTGGCGGCAACCGGCAACGAGCTACTGACGAAGATGGAAGTGATCATGGAGACCGGGCTCGCGGACCGCGACCGGCTGGTGCACACGGTCAAGCCGTCGGACGATCCGATCCCGAGCCACCGCCTGGTCGTGGACGCGATCCGCGCGCACGACCCGGAGGGCGCCGAGCTCGCGATGCGGGAGCTACTGGCGAAGGCGGCCGAGGACCTGACCGAGGTACGCGGATCGACTCGTCGGCGGCGCCGGTGAAGATCGAGAAGATCGAGACGTTCCTCGTCCCGCCGCGCTGGTTGTTCTGCCGGGTCGAGACGAGCGACGGCGTCGTCGGCTGGGGCGAGCCGGTCGTCGAGGGCCGCGCGGAAGTCGTGCGGGCCGCGATCGACGTACTCGCGGAGTACCTGATCGGCCAGGACCCGTTGCAGATCGAGCGGCACTGGCAAGTGCTGACGAAGGGCGGGTTCTACCGCGGCGGGCCGGTGCTGAGCAGCGCGGTCGCCGGGATCGACCACGCGCTCTGGGACATCGCCGGGAAGGTGTACGGCGCTCCGGTCGCGGCACTGCTCGGCGGACGGGTCCGTGACCGCGTCCGCGTGTACGCGTGGGTCGGCGGGGACGAACCGTCATCCATCGGCGACGCGGTGGCGGAGCAGGTCGCGGCCGGTATGACTGCGGTGAAGATGAACGCCAGCGGGCAGATCCAGACCTCACCATCGGTTGCCGAGGTCAACGACATCGTCAACCGGCTGGCCGCGGCCCGCGAGGTTCTCGGCGACACGCGGGACGTCGCGATCGACCTGCACGGGCGCGTCGGCGTGGCCGGCGCGCGGCGGATCCTGCACGCGGTCGAAGGTTTGCAGCCGATGTTCGTCGAGGAGCCGGTGCTGCCGGAGCAGATGGCTCACCTGTCCTCTGTGGTGGAGGCCTCGACCATCCCGGTCGCACTCGGTGAACGGCTCTACCACCGGGCCGAGTTCATGGCTCCGCTGAACGCAGGCGTCGCCGTCGTACAGCCGGACGTGTCGCACGCCGGCGGGATCTCCGAGTTGCGACGGATCGCCGTACTCGCGGATGCGCATGGCGCGATGCTTGCCCCGCATTGCCCGCTCGGCCCGATCTCGCTGGCGGCCTCGTTGCAGGTGTCGTTCGCGACGCCGAACTTCCTGATCCAGGAGCAGAGCCGCGGAATCCACTACAACGCGTCGAGTGACCTCACGTCGTACGTCGTGGATCCGGCGCCGTTCACGTGGGTCAACGGCCACGCGGAGTGGAATCCCCTGCCTGGCCTGGGAATCACCGTCGACGAGGACGCGGTTCGCGCCGCCGACAAGACCGGTCACACGTGGCGCAACCCGGTGTGGACCCACCCAGACGGCTCGTTCGCCGAATGGTGACGGTTGACGCGACCGATGGTGGTCGTTGGACATCCCTACAGTTAGCCAACCGGGAGTGGCTCTGGGCCGGGCCCGGCCTGATGACTGCTCCCCGCACCGGTCTTGCCACCTTCATCGACGCGGGCGGCCTGGACGAATGCTTTCCTACCGTTCGCGGCACGCCCGACCACGGCGGCCTCTGGAACCAGCGCTGGGACGGTTCGGTCGAGTACGACGGCGCGGTGCTGACCCGCGCCTTCACCTCCGGCACCGATACGGTCACCGTCGACTACCACCTCGAAGCAGTCCCGGACTACCGGTTCGTCTGGGCTGCACATGCCTTGCTCGACTGTGTCGCGGGTGCAGTCGTCTCCGCTCCGCCCGGGACTTCGTGCAGGATGTATCCCGAGGCGGCTGGTCAGCTCCCGTGGGCTTGGCCAGGTGACGCACCGTGGGTCACCGCAGCATGGCCGACCCCGCTGGACCTCACCGTCTACGGCGAGTCGGACGGGACGGCGGCCGGCGCCGTTCTGGTGGATTGCCCGACGGTCTCGGTGCGCGATCGCGGCGCTGAACTCACGATGACCCTGAGTTGCCCAGGGCAACCAGTCTCGACCGCGATCTGGCGTAACCAGGGCGGATTCCCGGCGGATGCGCCGTACCGGAGCCTCGGCGTGGAGCCGATGCTCGGCCGGGTGTTCGACCTCGCCGAGGCCGGACCCGACGACGCCGCCGTGGTGCCGGCGAGTGGCGAGCTGGCCTGGCGGCTGACGCTGTCCGCCAGGCCGGTGTGATGTCACCCGAGCGGCAGATCGAGTACGGAGTCGGACACGGCCGTGCTGTTGCTCGCGCGGATGCTGTTGATCTCGGTCGCGGTGAGAGCGCACCTGTAGAGGCGGACCTCGTCCATCGACCCGTCGAAGTGGTGCGCCCCGTCCAGTCGCTGGCCGACGTACATCTTGAACGGGCGGCCGGGGCTCACCGAGCCGCTCGGTGCGGCGACGCTCGCGGCCTGGGCGCCGTCGACCCAGATCGAGACGGTGCCGGCTTTGCGTTGCAGGGCGACGTGGTGCCACGCGTTGTCGTTGTAGGCCTTGGTCGTCTGCACGGCTGCGGTGTTGCCGCCGGTGGTGATCAGGCCGCGGATCCGGCTGTCCGACGGTTCGGCCCGCAGCCAGAACTGCGAGAACTCGTTGATGTTGTAGCCCCAGAAGATCGCCTGCGGCGTCGTACTGGCGCCGTACTTGATCCAGGCCATCGCGGTGAAGTCGCCCGCGCCGACCGCGAGCGACTCGGCGTACGGGAGCTGGAGCGCGTCGTCAACACCATCGAAGTCTCTGGCCTGCCCGAACTTCCCCGCAACCGCGGCCGGGGTACCGCGCAGGTAGCTGTCGTTGTGCAGGCCGCTGGTGTCGGGCGTGGTGGCGCCGAGCGGTGCATCGGGGTGGCCGATGTCGTTCTCGGTGAAGCGGGCGAAGCGGATCTGGTCCCGCGCGTCGACCGCGCCGCCTTCGTAGAGCAGGCCGATCTCGCCGGTGTCGAGGATCGCCAGATCGGAGTACCCGGACCAGTCGCTGGTGATTCGGGTGCCCTCGGCAACGGTTTGCCAGGTCTTGCCTTCGTCGAAGCTCGACCGGATCGTCATGTACCGCCGGCGATCCGGATCCGCCGGCGCCGCGAACAAGATGCGGTTGTACTTGTCGCCCTGGTCAACGGCTCGGAGTCGTTGCAGCGAGCCCTGCACGACCGGCGTCGTCAGCCCCGCGATGGTGGCGAACGGCGCCGCGAACGTCTGCCCGCCATCGTTGCTCACCGCGGACATCCGGCTCGCGCCCGACGTACCGGCGTTGTTGCGGGCGCCGGCGTACACGCCGCCGTCGACCTTCTCGACCACGCTGATCTCCTGCGGCGTCGCGTCCGACCGGAGATCGGTCGCACCCTTGTGCCAGGTCTCGCCGTGGTCGTCGCTGTACACAAGCTGGCCCGCGTTCTTGCCTGCGCCGTTGTCGTAGTTCGTGCCCGCAACCAGCCGGCCGGCGTGCGCGCCGCGGGTGAGCTGGATGCCGTGCACCGGACCGGTCGCGTACCAGCCCCAGGCCGGATCGTCGATCTGGTCGCCGATGTTCTCGGCCTTGCTCCAGGTCTTCCCGTCGTCGTCACTGAACTGGGCGTACGGCGTCCGCGGGCGGCTCGTCGTACCGGGGTCCATCGTCGAGAGCAACACGATCCGGCCGGTCTCGTAGTCGACGATCGGGGCCGGATTTCCGCGCGTCGCCACCGCGGTCGGATCGGAGTCCGTCCCGGACAGTACGGTCTGCGTCGCCGACCAGGTCCGGCCGTCGTCCTCGGACCGACGCAGCACCAGGTCGATCTCCTGGGAGTCCGCGCACCAGGTACGCCTGGCCTCGGCGAATGCGAGCAGCGTGCCCGCCTTGGTCTTCACGATCGCGGGGATGCGGTAGCAGCCGTAGCCGGCGTCCCCTTTGTCGAACAGCACGGTCTGGGTGATGGCGGCCTGCGCTTGGGTCGGCATGGTCAGGCTCGCGGCGGTCAGAGCCAGCGTTGTGAGCAGGACTTTGAGCTTGGGCATGGGCGGGTGCCTCCTGAAAGTAAACAACGGGGCGGCTGTTCACTCAGTAATTTAGCCACAGATCGGGTGTCCAGAACAGAGGTCATAGGACGTCCTATCCCCGAATCGATCACTTAGGTTGGAGACCATGGACCTGCTTGCCGAACTCCGCACCCGGAAGCTGCTCGCGATCATCCGCGCCGACGGGGCGGACACCGCGCTGGCCTGCGTCGAGACGCTCGTCGAGGCCGGCGTCACCGCGCTGGAGATCTCGCTCACCACGCCCGGCGGCGTCGAGGCGATCGCCAAGGCGCGTTCGCAGTACGACCCGCACATCCTGATCGGCGCCGGCACGGTCGTCACCAAGGCCCAGGCCGACGAGGTCGCGGCGGCCCGCGCGGGTTTCGTCGTCACGCCCGCGATCACTCGCGGCGCCCACCGCGCGGTTCAGCTCGGCCTGCCACTGCTCTGCGGCGCCCTCACCCCCACCGAGATCGTCGCTGCTCTCGACCTCGGCGCGACTGCGGTGAAGATCTTCCCCGCCAAACTCCACGGCCCCGGGTACTTCAGCGAACTCCGCGCCCCGCTTCCCGACGCGCCGCTCATCGCCGTAGGCGGGGTCGACGCCCAGTCCGCGCCGAAGTACCTGTCCGCGGGAGCGCTCGCCGTCGGCGTGAGTTCTCCGCTGCTGGGCGACGCGGGCCACGGAGGTTCGCTGGCCGAGCTCGCCATCCGCGCCAGCACGTTCCGGACCGAGCTCGGCGTCTGACGATGACTGATCTCCTCACCCTCGGCGAGACGATGGTCTCGGTGCGGACCGCCCGGCCGATGCGCCTCGGCGGCGACGCGCACCTCTCGATCGCCGGCTCCGAGACCAACGTGGCGATCGGGCTGGCGCGGCTCGGCCACAGCGCCGCGTGGTTGAGTGCCGTGGGCAACGATGAGCCCGGTCGGCTCATCCAGCGGACGCTCCGTGCCGAGAACGTCGACACCGCGTACCTGCGCTTCACGAACGACTCGTTCACCGGCTTCATCGCGTTCGACCAGCCGTCGCACGACATCACCCGGGTCAGCTACCACCGCCGCGGCTCGGCCGCATCCAGCCTCACCGCTTCGGAAGCCACCGCGGCTCTGGATGCGGCGAGGCCGACGCTGCTCCACGTCACCGGCATCACCCCGGCGCTCTCCGACACCGCGCGCGCCGCGACACTGGCCGCCGTACGCACGGCTTCGGCAGCGGGCGTCCGGGTCTCGCTGGACGTGAACTACCGGGCTCGCCTCTGGTCCCGCGCCGACGCAGCCACCGCGATCCGCGAGCTCCTGCCCCACGTGAACACGATCTTCTCCTCGGACGACGAGCTGGATCTCCTGACCGACGCCGCCGATCCGATCGCCGACCTGCTCACCCGGGTGGACCACGTCGTCGTCACCGCAGGCGGGAAGGGCGCGTGGGCGCACTCGGGCGAAGGCACCATCCACCGCCCGGCCCTGCCCGTCACCGTCGTGGACAGCATCGGCGCCGGCGACGCGTTCGTGTCCGGCTACCTCTCCGCCACCCTCGACGACCTCTCCCCCGAGTCCCGCCTCGAGCGGGCCACCACCTCCGGCGCCTTCTGCGTCACGGCGTACGGCGACTGGGAGTCCCTCCCCACCCGTGAAGACCTGACCCTCCTGGCCCACTCCCAGGGCACCGCTCTCCGCTGACTGTCACGCGCTGCCCGCCGGGGGACGCCGGAACTGGGAGCGGTACTCGCCCGGCGCCTTCCCGGTGTGCCGCCGGAACAGGCGGCTGAACGAGGCGGCGTCCTGGTACCCCACCTCGCCGGCAATGCGGGCCACGGTCCGACCGGTCGTCTCCAGCAGTCGTCTGGCTCGGCGCACCCGAGCCGCCTGCAGATACTCGAGCGGCGTGACGCCCACTGACTCACCGAACCGGCGGTGCAGGGTCCGCGAGCTGACATGGAGCTCACCCGCGAGTCGGTCCAGGTCGAAGGCAGCATCAAGGTGCTGGTCCAGCCAGCGCTTCACGTCGTCGGCGAAGGTCGAGCCCCCGGCCGGAAGGATCGACTCGTCGACGTACGGCGCCTGCGAGGTCCGGGCGTCGTCCACGAGCGCGATCCGGGCGGTGGTGCGCGCGATGGACTCACCGCTGTGGCGGCGGATCAGCGTGAGGGCGAAGTCGTACATCGCGCTGAACGCGGCGGTCGTCGTCACGCCCTGATCGGTGACGACCAGTTGATCGGCACGTACGTCGACCGCTGGGTACCGGCGTGCCAACTGGTCGGCGTACAGCCAGGAAGTCGTGGCGCTGCGGCGGTCCAGCACACCGGCCTCGGCGAGCAGGAACGCACCTACGCACAGGGAAACGACCGCTCCGCCGCCGGCCGCGTGCGTCCGGATCGACGCGACCTCCGGGCCGAGGCGGGCCAGGACGCGATCGACCTCGACCGGCGGTCCGACCTCGAACCCGGGCACGACCAGTACGTCGGATTCCCGCAGCGGGGCGACGCCGATCCGGACGTCTCCGGAGGCGAGCACCCGGCGCCGCGGCGACACGATCCGCACGTCGTACGCCGGATCGGGCGCTCCGCGCGCCTGAGCGACGCGCATTGCCATCGTGAGGAGGTCGGGGACTCCGAGGATCTCGGACGCGAAGCAGCCCGGGTACGCGAGGACCGAGATGCGGAGTGGAACCATCTGGCGAGATTAACCACATAGTTGGCGATCTCGCCAGTGGTGGCTACTACTCCCTGCCGGACATTCTCGGGCCATGAGCCGAGCCCGCCGCAGCGCCGACGATCCCCTCGACGACTTTGAGCATCGGGTCGTCGAGGTCGATGGCGTCGCGAAGACGGTGCACGTCACCGGCTCTGGTCCGGCCGTTGTCGTCATGCCGGAGATGCCAGGGATCAGCCCGGACGTGGCCCGGCTCGCGCGGTGGGTGCGGGACGCCGGCTTCACCGTGTTCGTACCGTCGTTGTTCGGCGTGGACGGCGCTTATCCGACGGCCGAGGAGGGCCAGAAGATCGTCCGGCGAGCCTGTGTGAGCGCGGAGTTCAGCGCGTTCGCCGGCGGCGGGACGAGCCCGGTCAGCGGATGGCTGCGCGGCCTGGCCCGGATCGCGCTCGACGAGGTGGGCGGACCGGGTGTGGGCGCGATAGGCCTCTGCTTCACCGGCAACTTCGCGCTCACGATGGCACTCGAGCCGGCGGTGATCGCGCCGGTCGTCAACCACCCGTCGCTTCCGCTGGACGCCCCGGGCGAGCTCGAACTCTCGGCCGCCGACGCGGACGCGCTGGCGGAGCGGTTCCGGCGCGAAGACCTGCAGGTGCTCGCGTACCGGTTCCAGGGCGACCGGTGGTGCACCGGCCAACGCTTCGCGGCGTACCAGCGGCTCCTGGGCGACGCCTTTCTGGGACGCGTACTGCCCGCGGACGCCGCGAACCCGGACCCGCCGCCGTTCTTCCGAGACGTCGTCGGATGCGCGCACAGCGTGGTGACGGCCCACTTCATCGACGAAGCCGGCCACCCCACGGTGCAAGCCCGCGACGAGATCCTGGCGTTCCTCACCGCCAAGTTGCATGTCACGCCCGAGGGCGCCGGCTCGTCTTAGTCCCGACGTACCGGATCGAGTAGGAGGCATGACGTGAGCAGGTGGGACGAGCTGCCCGAGGTGCGCAGCGTGGCCGAGCTGGAGCGGTTCGGTACGCCGGACCCGATCCCTCGCGACAAGGTCGAGCCGCGGCTGAGCGACGTACATCGGGAGTGGATCGGGGGCACACCTCTGGTCTTCGTCGCCACGTCCTCGCTCGACGGCCACTGCGACGTTTCACCGAAGGGCGACCCGCCGGGATTCGTGAAGGTGCTGGACGAGGACACGCTCGCGATCCCCGAACGCTCGGGCAACCGTCGCATGGACGGCTTCCACAACATCCTCGAGAACCCGTACGCCGGCCTGCTCTTCGTCATCCCCGGACGCCCCGAGACGCTCCGCGTCAACGGCCGCGCCCGCATCGTCACGGACGGCCCGTTCTTCGACGACATGGTCGTGCGCTCCCATCGCCCGCCGCTGGCGCTCGTCGTACACGTGCAAGAGGCGTTCTTCCACTGCCCGAAGTCGTTCGCCAGATCGCGGACCTGGAAGCCCGCCACCTGGACCCCGACCGCGGTCCGCCCGTACGCCGAGATCGCCCAGGCCCTGTGGCGCCGCACCGAATCCCTCGAGTCGATCGAAGCCCGCAACCACCCAGCCCTCCTCGAAGCTCAGCTCTACCAGCCCTAACCTCCCCTGGCACAACAGATCCAACGGGATATCCCTTCGTGTCGCTCGTTCTCCCGTCCTCCCGAGACGGGAGAACGAGCATCACGAGGGGATATCCCGCCAAGGCCAAGTAGCGCAGTGTGGGTCAGGTGTCGGTCTCTACCGGGAACAGGATCGGGCTGAGCAGGTACCGCGATCGGCCCGGCGCGGGCTGGTTCGTCAATGCCGGGAGGATTGCTGCCCGCATGCCCTCGATCAGCTGACGCAGCTCGTCGTCGGTGAGCCAGATCCCGTGCTGGCGATACCCGACGGCGTCTGCGAGCGGATCGGCGCCCTCGCGATCGAGGTACGCGTTGAACTCGGCGACCAGCGCGGCCAGTGCGACGGAGAACCCACGCCGGTGATCCTCGACCGTCAACCGCGCGAGCTGCTCGGGCGTGATCGACGCACGCTCCTGGCGCAGCCGGAACCGGCGCTCGACCGCACCGCGAACCCGCCGCTCCTCCGCGACCTCGAGGATCCCGCCCTCGGCGAGCAGCTCGACGTGCCGGTACAGCGTCGCCTTCGAGACGTCCGCGATCCGCTCGCCCAGCTCGCCGGTCGTCAGCTCCCGGCCGCCCCGCAGCGCATGAACGATCCGCAATCGGACCGGATGTCCCAGCAGCTCCAACGGGCCCATGGCGAAACGATCTCACGCCATGCTACCTTTCTCAAACATTGAGAAAGGTACGCCGATGACCTGGACTCCCCCGCCGTACGCCGACCCGACTGCGTTCACCGAGCAGGACCTCGTCCTCGACGCGGCCGGCCGAACGGTCCCCGGCACTCTGACGCTCCCGAGCGAACCGTCCATCGGCGTCGTACTGCTGGCCGGCGGCGGACCTTTCGACCGTGACGAGACCAGCGGACCGAACAAACCGTTGAAGGATCTCGCCTGGGGCCTTGCCACCCAGGGGATCGCGGTACTGCGCTTCGACAAGCTCACCGCGAACCGCCCGGAGGCCATGACCGAGCCGGGCTACACGATGACCTCGGAGTACGTGCCGCACGGCATCTGCGCCGTACGCGCACTCGCCGAACACGTCGACCAGGTTTTCCTCGTCGGTCACAGCATGGGCGGAAAGGTCGCACCGAAGATCGCCGCCGCAGAACCGTTGGTCGCCGGTCTGGTCATCATGGCCGGCGACACCCAACCGATGCACCACGCGGCCGTCCGGGTGATGACCTATCTCGCCGAAACAGGAGCGGTTCCACCCGAGGCGATCGAGGTGTTCAAGCACCAGGCCGCGGTGGTCGACGGCCCCGACCTGTCGTCCGCGTCGCCCGCAGACCTGCCCTTCGGCATGCCGGCGTCCTTCTGGCTGGACCTCCGTGAGTACGACGCGGTCGCCACCGCGGCGAAGCTCGACCTACCGATCCTTGTCCTGCAAGGCGGTCGCGACTACCAGGTGACGGTCGCCGACGACCTTCCCGGTTGGCGCGACGGCCTCCCGAACGCGACCGTCAGGATCCTCGACGCGGACAACCACGTGTTCTTCCCCGGCGCCGGCCCGTCCACCATGGCCGACTATCAGGCCCCGGGACACGTGGATCCCGAGGCGCTGGCCGCCATCCTCACCTGGTTGCCAACGGCAACCAGATGAGCCGCCTCAGGAGAGTAGCGCCGGGTCGGACTCCAGCTCCCGCTCGGGATCGAGCGGAAGGACGATCTTGAAGACGGTCCGGCCGGGCTCGGACTCGACCCGGAGGTCGCCGTGGTGCTTCTTCACCACGATCCGCCAGGAGATGTCGAGGCCCAGGCCGGTGCCCTCGCCGATCGGCTTGGTGGTGAAGAACGGCTCGAAGATCCGCCGCCGGATCTCCTCCGGGATCCCCGGCCCGGTGTCGCCGATCTCGACGACCGCATAGGCGCCGTCCTTGCGGGTGCGGATCGTCAGCGTGCCGGATCCACCCATCGCGCTGACCGCGTTGTCGATGATGTTCGTCCACACCTGGTTGAGCTCCGCGGCGTACGCCGGGATCTGCGGCAGCTCGGGGTCGAAGTCCTTCACGACCTCGTAGCCCTGCAGCTTCCCCGACATCATCACCAGCGTCGACTTCAGCAACTCCCGCAGGTCAACCGTCTGGTACGGCGCGCGGTCGATCTGTGAGTACTGCTTGGCCGCACCGACGAGCGTCGAGATCCGGGTGACGGAGTCGTCGATCTCGTTCATCAGGGACTCGGTGTCGATCGTGTACATCAACCACCGGACCGCGCCCTCGAGGTACTTCGGCCCGACGGCCGTCTCCACCTCTTCCATCCACGGCACATCCAGCCCGGCCGCCGCCAGCACCGGCGCGATGTCCCAACTGGCCTGGACGTCGTGGTCCTCCAGCCAGTCGGTCAGCGCGTCCTCACGGTCGGACAACTCCATCGGCGGGATGTCTTTGTCCTTGTTCTTGTCCAGGCGCTCGACCGCGTCGTCCTGGAGCGCGACGATCTGGTGCAGCTTGGTCGCGTCGAGCGTGCCGTCCGCGAGCATCGCCAGCTTCGACCGCATCCCGGAGACCCGCTGCCGCAGGGTGGCAGCGGCCCGGACCGCTGCCGCGGCCGGGTTGTTCAGCTCGTGGGTCAGCCCCGCGGACAACGAACCGAGGGCGAGCAACCGCTCGCGCTCCCCCAGCGTCTCGTTGGTGCGGCGCATGCCCATCACGAAGCCCTCGATCAGGTGCACCGCCATCGGGAACCAGGTGTTCATCATCGTGGCCATCGTGTCCGCGCCGATGACGAAGAACTCCGACGGCTGCGTCACCTGCATCGTCGCCGTGTACGACTTGTGGTCGTTGGCTCCGAAGAACGCGTTGAACGCGCCCGAGTACACCCCGCGCTGGCTGGTCCGGTTGATCTCGATGAGCTCACCGTGCGACAGCTTGCACAGCCGGATCTCACCGGAGAGCAGGACGTAGCAGCAGGTCGCCTCGTCGCCCTCGTTGAAGACGATGCCGTCGTGGTCGGACTCGACGTACCCGGCCTCGGACAGCCACTGCAACTGCTCGTCGGACAGACTCTCGAAGAGGAACAGCGTGCGCAGCTCATCCGGGGTCAGCCGCCGCGGCTCCACAGCTTGGTCAGTCATCAGAGCATCTCCAGGTATCGGTGCACCAGTGTCACGGCCATCGCTCCGTCGCCGACCGCCGAGGCAACCCGCTTCACCGACTCGGCCCGCACGTCACCCGCGGCGAACACGCCGGGCATGCTCGTCTCCAGGTGGTACGGCTCCCGCTCCAGCGGCCAGCCCGGCGGTCTGCCGGGCAGGTCCGGTCCGGTGAGGACGAAGCCTCGGTCGTCGCGGAGCAGGTCACCGGGCAGCCAGTCCGTCCGCGGGGCCGCGCCGATGAACACGAACATCCACTCCGTGTCCACCTCGCGTTTCTCCCCGGTCTCGCTGTTCAGCAGGGTGAGATGTTCCAGGTGCTCCGAGCCCATACAGGAAACGACCTGCGTGCAGGTATGCACCTCGATGTTGTCGATCCCCTCGATCTGATCGATGAGGTACGACGACATCGTCGCGGTGAGCGATGGTCCTCTCACCAGCATATGCACGCGTCTCGAATACCTGGAGAAATAAACTGCGGCCTGACCGGCGGAGTTGGCTCCGCCGATGATGTAGACCTCCTCACCGGCACACGCCGGGCCCTCGGTCGTGGCCGAGCCGTAGTAGATCCCGCGACCGAACAGATCGTCGACACCCGGCGCCTGCAGCGTCCGGTACGAGACGCCGGTAGCCAGGATCACCGAGTGCGCCGAGATCTCGCTGCCGTCGGCGAAGCGGAGCTGCCGCGCGTTGCCGAGCTTTTCGAGCCCGACGACCTGACGGGTCGTCAGCAACTCGGCCCCGAACCGGACCGCCTGCCGCCTGGCCCGGTCCGTGAGCTGGGCACCGGACACCCCGTCCGGGAAGCCCAGATAGTTCTCGATGCGGCTGGACTGGCCCGCCTGACCACCAGTCGCCAACTGCTCGACCAGCACGGTCCGCAGGCCCTCGCTGGCGCCGTACACCGCTGCGCCGAGCCCTGCGGGACCGCCGCCGACGACGACCAGGTCGTAGAAGTCCTCGGCCGGCGCAGTGGACAGGCCGACCTTGCTGGCCAGCTCGGCTTCGGACGGTGCGACCATCACCGTGCCGTCTGGCGTGATGACCACGGGCAGCGTCGAGCCGTCGAGCCCGGCCGCTTTCAGTTGCCGCTTTCCCTCCTCGTCGTCGACACTCAGCCAGCGGTAAGGCACAGCGTTGCGGGCGAGGAAGTCGCGGGCCGCGAACGACGGCGCCGACCAGCGGTGACCGATCACCCGGGTTTCATCGGCGGACGGGCCTGGGGTCTTCTTCCACAGGTCGAGCATCGCGTCGACCACCGGGTACAGCTTCTCCTCCGGCGGGTTCCACGGCTTGAGCAGGTAGTGGTCGAGGTCGACCACGTTGATGGCCTGGATCGCCGCGTCCGTGTCGGCGTACGCCGTGAGCAGCACGCGGCGGGCGAGCGGGAAGAGATCCATCGCGGCCTCGAGGAACTCGATGCCGGACATCTGGGGCATCCGGTAATCGGCCAGCAGCAGGGCGACGGGCTCGCCGCGCAGCTTCAGCTCCTTCAGCGCGTCGAGCGCCTGCACCGGGTTCTCCGCCCGGACGATGCGGTTCTCCTCGCCGTACCGACGGCGGAGGTCACGGGCGATTGACCGGGAAACGCCGGGATCGTCGTCCACGGTGAGGATCACCGGGCGGGTCGTTGACGCTGTCATGCCTCCTTCATACCAGCGCCAAGCCACAAATCGGGATCCGTCATCCACAGGCCCTCGCCCGGTTCGCGAGGGGCTGATTCGCGAACCGGGCGAGAGGGGCGGCCTAGGGAAGGGCGTCGAGGTACGGCGCGTGGTTGTTCTGGAACTCCCAGTTGTAGTAGTGGTCCCAGTTGATCGACCACGTCATCAGCCCGCGGAAGCCCGGTGAAGCGCCGCCGCGGAGGCTGTAGCCGTCGCAGTTCTGGCCCTTCACCAAGCAGTCGAGCGCCTCGTGCACGGCTGCCGGGGCGGTGTAGCCGTTGCCCGCGCTGACTGCTGCCGGGAGCCCGATACCGATCTGGTCGTCGCGCAGTCCCGGGAACGTCTGTCCGGTGTTCGCCACCGGGAAGCCCGCCTTGACCATGTCGGTCATGGCGATGTGGAAGTCGGCGCCACCCATGGTGTGGTACTGGTTGTCCAGCCCCATCACGGGACCGGAGTTGTAGTCCTGGACGTGCAGGACGGTCAGGGAGTCCCGCAGCGCATGGATGACGGGCAGGTACGACCCGGTGCGGTTGTCGCCACCGCCCGCACCGCCGTAGAACTGGTAGCCGACCTGTACGAAGAACGTCTCCGGCGCCATCGTCAGCACGAAGCCGGATCCGTACTTCGCCTTCAGCGTCTTCAGCGCCGAGATGAGGTTGACGATCACCGGGGTGGTCGGGTTGCGGAAGTCGGTGTCACCGGCGTTGAGGTACAGCGAGTGCCCCTCGAAGTCGATGTCGAGCCCGTCCAGCCCGTAGCGGTCGATGATCGCGCTGACCGAGCTGACGAACGCGTCCCGCGCGGCGGTGGTGGTCAACTGCACCTGCCCGTTCGCACCGCCGATGGAGATCAGCACCTTCTTGCCGGCGGCCTGCTTGGCCCGGATCGCTGCGATGAACTCCGCGTCGCTCTCCACAGTCGGACACTCGGACGCTGGGCACCGGTTGAACCGGATGTCCCCCGACGTGACGCTTGTCGGCTCCCCGAAGGCCAGATCGATGATGTCCCACTGGTCCGGTACGTCTGCCATCCGCACGTACCCGGATCCGTTCGCGAAGCTCGCGTGGAGGTACCCGATCAGCGCATGCTTCGCCAGGCCAGTACTCGTACAGCCTCCCGTCGTACCACTAGTGGCTGCTGATCTGGCGGACTCACCAGCGCTGTTGTACGCCGCTACCGAATAGCTGTGGCTGCTGCACGCCTGGAGTCCGCTGATCGTGGCGGTAGTCCCAGCGACGGTCTGGACGACGCTGGTGCCTTCATAGACTCGGTAGCCGGTGACCGTGCCTGTCGCAGCCGGCCAGCTCAACGAGATAGCGGAGTTGGTCGCGCTGGTGACAGTCGGCGTACCAGGAGCGGTCGGAGCACCCGGTGTACCGCCAGGACCGTCCAGACTGAAGTCATCCGCCTGGTACGCCGGTTGCCCGTACCAGCCGTGCACATAGATCTGTGCGGACGTCTGACTCGCTCCGGTAGTAAAGGACAGACTCAGCTGCGTGAAGCTCTCGGCCGACGGCGTCCAGGTGGACGAACCACCTGTGACTCCGAGGTACACGTACGAGCCCCGCACCCAACCCGACAGCGTGTACGCCGTGTTGGGCTGGACCGACACGGTCTGACTGCATTGGGCGTAGTCGGAGCTCGTCACTCCACCGTTCAACGCAAAGCCACCGCTCCGCACCGGACTACTGACAACTGACCCGCCCGAGCAACTCCACCCACTCAACGAGCCACTCTCGAACCCGGGATTGCTCAGAATGTTCGCCGCCTGCGCCGGCACCGTGACACCGGCCAGCAACACCCCAATCACCACCGCAAGCCACCGTGCACGCATGAAGCCTCCTCGACGATCCATTTAGTAGAGAGCCTCCATAAATCTACGTCAATGCATCACCCACGGCGGGAACCCGACGCTGTCGGGATCCGGCCTGGTTGAGGTGGCGAGTTTTCGCCAGCGGCCAGTTGAAGCCAAAACGGTGTAGTCGGAGCGGCCGATTGGCAGGCTCTTCGGCGTCCGAGCTCGGGGGCGGGCGGCCGGGGCTACAGCCCGCGGCCAGGACAACATGCCGTGGAGGCATCACGTGAACCATCCCAACCTGCGCAGGCGCGCCGCTTTGCTGGCGGGCGCTGCGCTGATCACCACCGCCTTGGTGGCTCCACCAGGATCAGCAGCACCTCCCACCACCCCACACGGACGCTCGAGCTTCGCGCCCGGCCGGTACGTCGTGACGCTGGCCGACAAACCGCTGGCGACGTACCAGGGTGGGGTGACCGGGCTCAAGGCCACCAAGCCGGCGGCTGGTCGCAAGGTCGAGGTCAACAGCAGCAATGCGAAGGCGTACCGCTCCTTTCTGACCGGCAAGCACACACAGGTCGCTGGAGACGTGGGAGCCAAGGTCGACCACGACTACTCGACCACTCTGAACGGCTTCGCGGCTTCGCTGACCTCTAAGCAGGTCAACGAGCTCAGCAAGACGCCTGGTGTCGTCGCCGTCGTACCTGACCAGCTGCACGTCGCTCTGGACGACCGCAAGCCGACCGACTTCCTCAAGCTGTCCGGTAAGACCGGCGTCTGGAACGCACTCGGCGGTACCGCGACCGCCGGCCAAGGTGTCGTTGTCGGCGTCGTCGACACCGGCATCTGGCCGGAGAGCGCGTCCCTGTCCGGCCCGAAGCTCGGTACGAAGCCGCCGACCGCGGCGGACCCGTACCGTCCGTACCTGTCTGGCACGACGACCGTCATGGAGAAGGCCGACGGCAGCACCTTCACGGGCAGCTGCGAGGCCGGCGAGGACTTCACCGCCGACCAGTGCAACACCAAGCTGATCAGTGCGAAGTACTTCGGCGACGGCTGGCTCAGCCTGGTCCCGCCGGACCAGCGGGCCGACTACGTCTCACCGCGCGACGGTGAGGGACACGGGACCCACACCGCGACCACTGCGGCCGGCCGGGCCAACGTGGACGTCTCGGTCGGCGGTGTCGGCTTCGGCACCGTCACAGGTGTCGCTCCGGCCGCGAAGATCGCTGTGTACAAGGCGCTCTGGTCCGGCAAGGACGGACAGAACTCCGGCGGCCTCACCTCCGACATCCTGGCTGCCATCGACCAGGCGGTCGCGGACGGCGTCGACGTCATCAACTACTCGGTCGGCTCGATCTTCGAGTCCGAGCACACCGATCCGATCCAGCTGGCCTTCCTGTCCGCCGCTTCGGCCGGTGTCTTCGTCTCCGCGGCCGGTGGCAACTCAGGTCCGGACGCGTCCACGCTGGACAACACCTCCCCCTGGGTGACCACGGTCGGCGCCAGCACGGTCGCGCCGTACGAAGGGACCGTCGTGCTGGGCAACGGCCAGAAGTACGCCGGCCTGAGCACGACCGTGGCGATGCCGACCGGCAGCAAGCCGCTGGTCAGCCCGGCCGCGGTCAAAAGCGCGGGCGCCAGCGACGCCGACGCACTGCTGTGTATGGCGAACACTCTGGACCCGAGCAAGACGGCCGGGAAGATCGTCGCGTGTGAACGGGGCGTCAATGCCCGGGTGGACAAGTCCACCGAGGTCAAGCGCGCGGGTGGTGCCGGGATGGTGCTGCTCAACCTGTTCCCGCAGGACGTGGTCGGCGACTCCCACGCCGTACCGACTGTGCACGTCAACGCACCGGACGCGCTGTCGGTGAAGTCCTACGCCACGCAGGACGGTGCAACCGCTGAGCTCGTCCCTGGGAACACAACCAGCACCAAGACGCCGTACCCCCAGATGGCCGACTTCTCGTCGCGCGGTCCTTCGCTGGCGAGCCATGGCAACCTCCTGAAGCCCGACCTCGCTGCGCCGGGTGTGAACGTGCTGGCCGCTGTCGCGCCACCCACCAACAACGGACAGAGCTACGCGTTCCTCTCCGGTACGTCGATGGCCGCGCCGCACGTGGCAGGGCTGGCAGCGCTCTACCTGTCGAAGCACCCGGACTGGTCACCGATGGCAGTCAAGTCGGCCCTGATGACCACAGCCGGGAACGTACTCACTTCGACCGGAGTTGTCGACACCAACCCGTTCGACGCCGGCGCCGGCGAGGTGCAGCCGTCCAAGATGCTGGACCCCGGTCTGGTCTACGACTCGGGTGACGCGGACTGGCTGGGCTACCTGGAGGGCAGTGGCGTCAACACCGGCACCGGAGTACCTGCGATCAACCCGAGCGACTACAACGCTCCGTCGATCGCGGTCGGCCAGTTGCTGGGCACTCAGACCATCACCCGGCGCGTGACCGCAGTGGCTCCGGGCCTGTACCGGGCGACGGTCTCGGTACCGGGGATGAAGGCAGTGGTGACACCGTCGATCCTGAACTTCACGGAGGCCGGCCAGACCAAGACCTTCAAGGTGAAGCTCACTCTGGACACCGGTGACTCCGGTGCGACCACCAGCGGTTGGCTGACCTGGCAGGGCGCTGGGAAGACAGTGCGGAGCCCGATCGTCGCCGTACCCACGTCGGTCCTCGCACCGACCGCGGTGACCGGCTCGGGCGCCGCCGGCTCGGCGTCCTTCACTGCCACGGCCGGCAAGGCCGGCGCACCGATCCACTCGTACGGCGTGGTCTCGGCTCCCCTGGTGGCCGGCGCTGTGCCCGCAGGTGCTGCGGACGCCGATCTGCCGGACTACCCGGTGACGGCGACCGCACAGACCAAGGCGGTGCAGTGGAACATCAAGACCGTGGACCCGGCCGGCAGTATCTGGCTGGTGCTCTACAAGGTCGTGAACGGTCAGAAGCAGTTCCTCTCGTTCATCGGTGACGGCTCGAACCAGGCGTCAGCCAGCCTGCCTGCACCCGCGGCCGGCGTCTGGGGCGTCCTGGCGATCACCCTGTCCAATCCGCCCGGTGCGGACACGACGGAGTACACGATGCAGACCAACGTCGTGACCGCGTCGTCGGGGAACACGCTCAAGGTGTCGCCTCCGGCGGCTCCGGCGGCGTTCAAGCCCTTCCAGGTCACCGCGTCCTGGTCCGGGCTTCCGACGGACAGGCGCTCCACCGGGTTCGTCGAGTTTCCGAACCGGGCCGGGACGGTGGTGACGATCAACTAGCGTCAGGACACTAGATCCAGCGGCGGCGGGCGGCCTGAACGCCCGCCTGGAACCGGGTCTGCGCGCCGAGAGCATCCATCAGCGCGCGGACCCGGCGCTGGGTCGTCCGCGGACTGATCCGCAACCGCCTGCTGATCATGTCGTCGGTCGCTCCGCCGGCCAGCAGCAACAGAATGTCCCGATCCGGCTCGCTGAGCGCCGGAACCTCACCGCTCGCGAGCAACGCGGGCATCGGGATCGCCAGCGCCCACAGCATCTCGAACGTCGCGATCAACCCGTCCAGCAGGCCCGACGAACGGATCAGCAGGTTCGACTCGGCCGGCGCCCGCTTCGTCAGCCCGATCAGTGCGGTGTGGTCGTCCCCCACCGCCATCTTCATCGGCACCTGTGCCAGCACCCGGCTGACCTCACCGGCCGTCTGCAACTCCGGGAGCACGCCCATGATGTCCTCGGACTCGAAGACCTCGGTCCCGTAGATCGCCCGGTACCCGATCCCGTCGGCCAGACGGTCCAGCTCGAGCTTCTGCTGGGTCGACGGCGGCGTCACGTACGGCGGCCGGTCCAGCACCCGGACCTCGTGAACGGACCCGAGCTGCAGCTCCTCGTACGCCCGCAGCAGCGTCGGTCCGTCCTCGATCAGCTCGATCTGGTTCCCTTCGAGGACCGGCGTGCCCCGACGCCCCCGCAGGTCCTCGGCCACACTCTGCAACCGCGCCAGCTGCACATCCAGCTCGTCGAGCGGATCGACCACCACCATCACCCCTCACCGACGCCAAACGTCCTCACACTAAACCGCGTGAAGTAACCCGGGCAGCCGGATCTCACAGCGGGCATGCTCCGGTCGTGCGGAGACCCGGGCCGTGCTGCTGCGCGGGGGTGCTACGGGCCGCACGCGAGACAGGGCCAGGGCCTGCCGCAGCGCGAACACCTGCCGTCGACGGCAGGACCCGGCAGCCAGACGGCGGGCCCCACCCCACCGCGGTCGCCGCTGTCGGCGCGGTCTGCGCGGTCTGCGCGGTCTGCGCGGCTGGTGGGGCCGGTGGGCTCCGGTGTGGCATCGCGGACGGGCGGACCGCTGACGCGGAACGGCTGGAGGTCCTGGACCCAGTGGAGTCGAGTGCGACCTCCAGTGGCGTGAGCGGTCAGCAGGGCGTCGATGCCGGCGTCCCAGGTGGACGTGCCGGGGTGTGGGCCGCGCCAGCGGAGAGTGGCTGCGCCGTCGGACCACTCCACGCCCTCGGCGAGGATCGCGGTGGGGTTGGTGTGTCGGATCAGGCGGAAGAGGCGAGCCTGTCGCTGCAGTGTGTTCACCTCTTCAGAATCACCAGAGGGGGCTGTGCACAACAGGTGTGGGCTGTGGGCTGCGGGAACAGCCCACAACCCACATGTCCTTGTTTTCCACGGTTTTTGTCGGCGAGGGCTTGTAGCTTCCCGGTACGCACCACATGAGCTCGAAGCGCGAACGGGGTGATCCTGTGACCGAGACATCTACCCAGACATCTACCCAGACATCTACTTTCGGCACGCACTTGCGGCAGTCCAGGCAGGCGGCCGGCCTGAGCCTGCGGCAACTGGCAGCCCGCGTCGGGTACGACCACAGCTATCTGTCGCAGGTGGAGCGCGGGCAGCGGCCGGGCTCTGCGGACTTGGCGCGGCTCTGCGACCGTGAGCTCGGCACTGGCGACCAGCTGACTGTCACCTTCGAGCGAAGGCATTCCCGCACCGAGCGACCGGGTCAGACACCAGGCGTCGCCGATCCGTTGGAGCTGGCGTGGCAAGGGCTGGTCGCAGGTGCCGGCGTTGCCGAGCAGCCCACTGCGCTCGACGACTTTCGTAGCATTCCTCCGGCTGCGCTGCTGCCCGAGCTGGTGAGCGAGCTGCAGCTGCTGCAGGCCCGCGGCGTCGACGAGGTGCACGCGGTCGAGCTGAGCATCCTGATCGCCGAGACGCTCGCCGGGCTTGGCGAGCGACACTCGGCGAGGCGTTGGTGGTGGGCCGCGCAAGCAGCCGCTGCTGGGGACACGGCACTCTCCGCGCTTGTCTACGCGAGGGAGGCGATCACTGGGCTCGCCGAGCGACGTCCGTTGCCACCTTTGCTGGAGCTGGCCGACAGAGCCTTGGTGCGCCAGTCGCCAAGCGCCGTGGCCCACGCGGCGCGGGCGCTGGTCCTGGCTGAGCTCGGGCGGAGCGAGGAGACGCATCAGGCGCTGCAGGTGCTTGTGGGTATCGGCGACGAGGCCCTCGTCACTGCCGCGCGACCCACCGACTGGATCCCGTACCAGCTGCACTGGGCCGAGGGACGGGTGTGCGCACGACTGGGGTACGGCGTGCCTGGCTGCGTCCTCCTGGAGCGAGCTCGCGAGCTCTGCCCGGAGCGTTGGGTCGGCGAGCGCGCCAGGCTCGACCTGGGGTTGGCCGAGTGTCTGGCTGTCGCCGGAGAGGTCGCGGCCGGCGTGGCCACGGCTCTCAGGGTTCTGGTCGAGCTGCCGGACGAGTGGCACGACCTCTGGGTGCACGACGCTGCCGATCGAGTGCTCCGCGTCGTGCCGGAGAGCGATCGCGGCGCAGTGGAGCTACGGAGGCTGCTGTCCCCCAAGGCCGGAGTGTGGGCAGTGGGTCGAGCTGGAGGTGAGGGCAGGGGTAGCGTGCGGTGAGTGACAGGTGAACAGCGGACAACGGTGGTTACAGACAAGTGGGACTTCGCGGTCGAGCTGCGGAGTGACCCGGCCAGCGCAGAGGCTCGGGCGGCCGTGCTCGCGGACCCGGCGTTCGGGCAGTCGTTCACCGACCACATGGTGGTAGCCGACTGGACTGTGGATCGCGGCTGGCATGACGCCAAGGTGACGGGGTACGCACCGCTGTCGCTGAGTCCTGCGGCGGCTGTCTTCCACTACTCGCAGGAGATCTTCGAGGGACTCAAGGCCTACCGGCACCCGGACGGGTCGGTGTGGGCCTTCCGCCCGGACCGGAACGCGGCCCGCTTCACCGCAAGTGCGGAGCGGCTGGCGTTGCCGCAAGTGCCGGAGGACGAGTTCGTCGCGGCACTGCGAGCGCTGATGACCGTTGACGAGGCCTGGGTGCCGTCAGCCAAGGACGGCGAGACCAGTCTGTATCTCCGGCCGTACATGATCGCCACCGAGGCCGCGCTCAGTGTGCGTCCGTCGCACGAGGTGCTGTTCGGCGTCATCGCATCGCCGGCCGGCCCGTACTTCAACACCGGCCCCAAGCCGGTCTCCATCTGGCTCACGACCTCGACCATCCGCGCGACGCCGGGCGGGACAGGCGCAGCCAAGTGCGGCGGCAACTACGCGTCCAGCCTGGCCGGCCTGGCTGAGGCAGTGGCGAACGGCTGCGACCAGGTCGCGTTCGTCGACGCCGTCGAGCACAAGTGGCTCGAGGAGATCGGCAGCATGAACATGTTCTTCGTGTACGCCGACGGCCACATCGCCACCCCCGAGCTGTCCGGCTCGATCCTTGAAGGCGTCACCCGCGCATCGGTGCTCGAGCTCGCCGCCGACCTCGGCCATCCCGTCGAGGAGCGCCGCATCTCCGCCGACGAGTGGCGCGACGGCGTACGGCGAGGCGAGATCACCGAGGTCTTCGCCTCCGGCACGGCCGCCGTCATCACCCCGATCGGCCGCCTCGCGTGGCCCGACGGCGATCTGACCATCGGCGACCACTCCGTCGACCACGGCGTCGGCCCGGTCACCGCCAAGATCCGCTCCACGCTGCTCGACCTCCAGTACGGCCGCACTCCCGACACCCGCGGCTGGCTCACACGGCTGGCTTGATGCCGTTTGTCCCCAGCGCCGGTTAGGTTGGCGTCATGGCCGAGTCCAAGGGCAAGTCTCCGGCGATCGAGCTGGAGGTTGGCGAGCGTACGGTCCGGATCTCGAATCCGGACCGCGTGTACTTCCCTGCCCGCGGCGAGACCAAGCTGGACCTGGTCAAGTACTACCTGTCCGTCGGCGACGGCATCGTCAACGCGCTCCGCGAGCGGCCGTGCATGATGCACCGGTTCCCCGAGGGCGTCGCGGGCGAGAAGGTCCACCAGAAGCGGTTGCCGCACGGCGCGCCGCCCTGGATGGAGACGGTCCGGGTCAAGTTCCCGCGGTACAACCGCACCGCCGACGAGCTGTGCGTCACCGAGATCGCGCACGTGGCCTGGGCGGTGCAGATGTCGACGGTCGAGTTCCACCCGTGGAACTCCCGTCGCGCCGACACCGAGAAGCCCGACGAGTGGCGCATCGACCTCGACCCGATGCCCGACTGCCCCTTCGACCGGGTGCGCCAGGTCGCGCACGTCGCCCACGAAGTACTCGAGGAGCTCGGCGCGGTCGGCTACCCGAAGACGTCCGGCGGTTCGGGGATCCACATCTACGTCCGCGTCGAGTCGGCGTACGGCTTCTCCGACGTACGGCGGGCCGCGCTCGCGTTCGCCCGTGAGGTCGAGCGGCGCGCTCCGGACGACGTGACGACGACCTGGTGGCGCAAGGACCGCGATCCGAAGAAGCTGTTCGTCGACTACAACCAGAACGCCCGCGACCACACGATCGCCAGCGCGTACTCCGTTCGCGGCAACCCCGAAGGCACCGTGTCGACGCCGATCCACTGGGACGAGATCGACAACGTGAACCCGAAGGACTTCACGATCGAGACGGTTCCGGCCCGGTACGCCGAGCTCGGCGACCTGCACGCGGACATCGACGACAACGTCTACTCGCTGGCCACCCTGATGGAGTGGGCGGAGCGCGACGAGCGCGACGGCGCCGAAGCTCCGCCAGAGGACTAACCAACCAGCCCGTGGTGCAGGAGGTTGGTCAACGTATCGATCGCTGCCTCGTCGGTGATCGTCTGGCCGTTCGCCGGGTTCACCACCAGCCAGGTGTAGGCGAAGCCTTCCATCAACGCGTTCATCGCCGAGATCGCGACGAGCGGATCAGCGGGCGGATGAGGCAGGTGGGAGAAGTGCTGGATCATGTGCTGGTCGTCGTCCGCCATGATCTGCTGCAGTCGCCGCCCGAGCTCCGGATCCACCATCGCGGCCTGCTTGACCGCGATCATCTCCGGCAGATGCGCCTGGTAGAACCGCCAGAACGCAGCCACGTGCCACCGGATCGCTGACAGCTTGCTGAAGTCGGCGTCGTGCCCGGCGACGTCGACGACCGCCTCGTCCGCCTCCAGCAGCATGTCCTTGAGCAGCGCCTCGAGCAGCTCTTCCTTGCCCGCGAAGTGGTTGTAGAACGACCCCGTCGCGCGGCCCGCCGCCGCGGTGATGTCGGTGATCTTCGTGTTCAGGTAGCCGCGCTCGGCGAAGACTTCGCGCGCGGCCTGCTTCAGTGCCACCTCGGTCCCGGCAGCCCGCTGCCGGCGACTCACCGTGTCCGTCACGACAACCTCCTCTTGACACCGAACCCTAGCCAGGTTCAAACTGAATCTAAATTCAGTGAATCATAGTTCAGTCAAGGAGACCATGATGAACGTGCTGATCGCGGGCGCCGGACCGACCGGACTGACCCTGGGGATCGAGCTGGCCCGGCGCGGCATCGAGGTCCGCGTGATCGACAAGGCGACCGAGTTCTTCAACGGATCGCGCGGCGACGGCCTGCAGCCGCGGACCCTGGAGGTGTTCGAGGACCTCGGCGTACTGGACCAGGTGCTGGCGCAGAGCATCGCGATCCCGCTGATGAAGATCTACCTCGACGGCGAACTGGTCGGCGAGCGCCGGATGGCCGAGCCCGTCGACCCCGCCCCCGACATTCCGTACCCGAACGCCCGGATGCTCGGCCAGTCGCGGACCGAGAAGATCCTGCGCGACAAGCTCGCGGAGTACGGCGTGAACGTCGAACTGGACACCGCGATCGTCGGCTTCAGCCAGACCGACGACGCGGTCACCGCCGAACTCTCCACCGGTGAGACCGTCGAGGTCGACTACCTGGTCGGCGCGGACGGCGGCAAGAGCTTCGTCCGCAAACAGCTCGGGATCGCGTTCGAAGGCACCACCGACGAGTCGATCCGGACTCTGCTCGGCGACGTCGCCGCGGACGGCCTCGACCACGAGGTCGGCTACTGGTTCGCGGCCAAGGACAACCCGATGGCCGGGATCGCGATGACTCCGCTGTCGGGTGGCGACCAGTTCCAGTTCGGTGCACCGCTCGACCCGGACGACGCCGACACCTCGATCGAGGGCCTGCAGGCGCTCGTGGACAAGTACGCCGGCGCGGGTACTGCGAAGCTCCGCGACCTGACCTGGTCGACCGTCTGGCGGCCGAACGTGCGCCTGGCCGCGAAGTTCCGGGTGGGCCGGGTCTTCATCGCCGGCGACGCCGCCCACGTGCACCCGCCGACCGGCGGACAGGGCCTGAACACCGGTGTCCAGGACGCGTACAACCTCGGCTGGAAGTTGGCCGACGGACGCGAAGAGGTGCTGGCGACCTACGAGACCGAGCGCCGGACCAACGCCATGCGGGTGCTCGGCATCAGCGAGGACCTGATGCAGAAGCATGTCGAAGGCGACGAGTCGGCGATGGAGCGCGGCGAGAACACCCGCCAGCTGGACGTCTCGTACCGCGACCCGTCGGACACCCGCCCGCTCGTCTCCGGCGACCGCGCACCCGACGCTCCGTTGGTAGATGCCTCCGGCAACAAGGTCCGCCTGTTCGAGCTGTTCCGCGGCCCGCACGAGACCCTGCTGCGCTTCTCCCCCGCCACCCCGTCGACCCACCCGCACGCCGTCGAGATCACCTCGCCGGAGGCGTTCGCGATCTACCACGCGCAGCCGGGCGACGAGATCCTGATCCGTCCGGACGGTTACCTCGCTTAGGATTTTCGGATGCAGACCCTGGAATCAGCCGCCGCCTACGAGCGTGCCGCCGAGTTGGCGACACGTGGGCGGCGGCAGATCCTGGGGATCACCGGGGCGCCGGCGGCGGGCAAGTCGACGTACGCCGAGCAGCTCGCCGCCAAGCTGACCGCGGACGGCCACAAGGTCGCGCTGGTGCCGATGGACGGCTACCACCTCGCGCAGTCGGTGCTCGATGGCCTCGGCCTCGCGGACGTGAAGGGCGCGCCGCACACCTTCGACGGGTACGGCTTCGTCGCCTTGCTCCGAAGGCTGAAGGAATCGCCGGACGAGCAGATCTGGGCGCCGCGGTTCGACCGCAGCATCGAGGACTCGATCGCCGCAAGTATCGGCGTCGCGCCGGAGGTCACGCTGGTACTGACCGAGGGGAACTACCTGCTTCTGGACGAGCCGCCCTGGACCACCGTCCGCTCCCTGCTCGACCAGTGCTGGTACGTCGAAGTACCCGAACCACTCCGGCACGCACGACTCGAGGCCAGGCATCGGCTCTTCGGCAGATCACCCGAGGAAGCACACGAGCGCACACACGGCTCCGACGAACGCAACGCCCACCTGATCGCCGCCACCGCACCGGCGGCCGACGCGATCATTCACCCTTGACGCACACCCGATCGATGAACGCGGCGACACCGTCCAGGTACAGCTGCAGACCGAAGTCGAAATCGGCCTCGTTGTCCTCCTCGAAGCTCCCGACCTCGTCGAACACGCCGGCCTCGACCGTGCGCGCGACCGCTGGATAGACGCGCGGATCGGCCACCCGCCGCAGCGTCGAGCCGAACCGCCGAAAGGCGTCGGGGTTGTCCGCGTAACCGACGGCCAGGTCGAACGCCATCCGGATCTCGCCCTGCACGTAGGTGATGAGCCCCATCACCACGCCGACCTTCGCCTCCTCCGGCAGACCGGTGTCCTTCAGCACGCCCAGCGCGGAGTCGAACCAGGCCAGGTTGTTCGGGCCGGCCGGCGGACCTGAGATCGGAACCTTCGCGTACCACCTGTGCCGACGGATCGCCGTGAGCACGCCGTCCGCCCAGAACGTCAGCCCGGTCCGCCAGTCGACGCCCTCGGGCATCGGATCCGGCCGCTCGAGCGCGGCGTCCGACATGATCACGAGCAGCTCGTCCTTGCTCTTCACGTGCCGGTAGAGCGCCATCGTCGAATTGCCCAGCCGCTCGGCGACGCGAGCCATGGAGACGGCGGCCAGGTCCTCGGCATCGGCGATCTCGATCGCGGCCCGGACGATGTCGTCGAGCGTCAGCGACGGCTTCGGCCCGCGCCGAGGCGTCTCCCGCAACCGCCACATCGCCGCGACGTCCGCCGGCAGCTCGTCGTTCTCCACCGGGTCAGTTTAGGGCTTGCCGGATCCCATTGCGTACCTGCTACGCTATTTAGCGTATCCAATACGCAGTAAGGAGGGGACCATGATCGTCGAGGCAACCGGGCTCCGGAAGTCGTACGGCGCGACCGACGTGCTGGCCGGGGTCGACCTGAGCATCGAGGAGGGGTCGGTGCTCGCCCTGCTCGGCCCGAACGGCGCCGGCAAGACCACTGCAGTGCGCATCCTGACCACGCTGACCAGACCTGACGCCGGTACGGCGACCATCGCCGGGTACGACGTAATCCGCGAGCCGGCCCGCGTCCGCGGAGCGATCAGCCTGACCGGGCAGTACGCCGCGGTCGACGAGAACCAGACCGGTCGGGAGAACCTGGTCATGGTCGGCCGGCTGATGCATCTCGGTCGGAGCGGCGCACGGCGTCGTACAGCTGAGCTGCTGGACCAGTTCGGTCTCACCGACGCGATGGACCGGCGCGTGAAGACGTACTCCGGGGGCATGCGGCGCAAGCTCGACCTGGCGATGAGCCTGATCGCACAGCCGCAGGTGATCTTCCTCGACGAGCCGACGACCGGACTCGATCCGGCGAGTCGATCGGCGATGTGGGACGCGATCGTCGACCTGGTCCGCGACGGTACGACGATCCTGCTCACCACGCAGTACCTCGAGGAGGCGGACCGGCTGGCGGACCGGATCCTGCTGCTCGACCACGGGCGGATCGTCGCGAGCGGTACGGCCGATGCGCTCAAGGCCCAGATCGGCGGCGAGCGGATCGAGCTGCGGTTCGCCGACGAAGTTCAGCTGCTGAAAGCGACCGGAGTACTCGACACAGGCGCCGGAGTCGCCGACGCACTGGTGCTGAATGTTCCGTCCGACGGTACGGCGGCGCACCTGCACCACGTGCTCGACGTACTCCGGGACAACGGACTGGAGCCGGACCGGGTCTCGTCGCACCGACCGACGCTCGACGACGTGTTTCTCGCTCTGACGGCCTGAGGGGTTTGCTGATGTCACACCAGGGAGTTGTCGCCGCATGGTCGGACGCGGCGACCATGATCGATCGCAGCGTGCGGCTGGCGCGGCGCAACGTCGACACGCTGTTCGCGTCGGTCCTGATGCCGTTGCTGATGATGGCGCTGTTCGTCTACGTGTTCGGCGGTGCGATCAACACGGGTACGGAGTACGTCAACTACGTCGTGCCGGGGATCCTTCTGCTCACCACCGGGTACGGCGCCGCGTCGACGGCGATGGCGGTCGCCGACGACATGAACAGCGGGATGATCGACCGGCTGCGATCGCTGCCGATCCACAGCTTCGCCGTACTGACCGGACACGTGGTTGCGAGTGTGGCGCGCAACGCAGCGTCGACGGCGATCGTCATCCTCGCCTCGGTGGCCATGGGCTTCCGGCCTGGCGGCGGAGTGCTCGACTGGCTCGCGGCGATCGGCCTGCTGTTGCTGTACGTCGTCGCACTGTCGTGGCTGGCCGCGGGGCTCGGCGTGATCGCGAAGTCGGTCGAGTCGGCCAGCACACTCAGCTTCTTCATGCTGTTCCTGCCGTATCTGAGCAGTGCGTTCGTGCCACCCGAGTCGATGCCTTCGTGGTTGCGACCGATCAGCGAGCACCAGCCGATCACTCCGGTGATCGAGACCATCCGCAGTTTGCTGACCGGGACGCCGATGAACAACATCGCGCGACTCGCACTGGCGTGGTGTTCCGGTCTGCTCCTGTTCTCGATCGTGCTGGCCACTTCGCTCTATCGCAGACGCAACAGCCGCTGAGCGCAGGACTTGTACCGCTCAGCGAACGATGCGCGCCGAAACTGCCGAGCGTGACCCCTTGGTCGAGTTAACGTCAAAGTCCCCCCCAACGTGTGGTGGTCCCACTCCCCCCGGGACCCACACGGACGAGCGCCCCGATCACTGATCGGGGCGCTTTGTTTTGCAGGTTTTTCTGGCGACGTGTCGAATCCGGCCGACCTGGTCCGACGTATCAGTAAGAGCGACCAAAGGGAGAGGGTCAGGATGAACATCACCACCGACACCAGGAACATGATCGTCACCATGCTGGCCGAGGGCAGCCCGGTCTGGTACGTCGCCGGCATGGTCAAGATGCGCAATCACGACGTCTACACAGTCGGCCGAGAAGCCGGCTACCCGGACAAGGCGCAACTGCGCCGAGCCGTCTGGGCGGCCAGGAACCGCACACTGCAAGCTGCCTGACCACCTGTCCCAGGCCGCTCGAGCCGCTGCCTGCCCCACCGTCGGGGCGGACAGCGGCTTTTGTTATCTCAGATTGCGACCCGCGGTCGGTGCTGAGCCCGCTAGCCTGTGTCCCGGTCCCATCGATCCAGCGGAGGAAGCCTGATGATCTTCATCACCGCCAAGTTCCGGGTGAAGCCTGAGCACGCCGACAACTGGCCGTCCATCACCGCCGACTTCACCGCGGCGACCCGCTCCGAACCGGGCTGCCTGTGGTTCGACTGGTCCCGCTCGCTCGACGACGCGAACGAGTACGTGCTGGTAGAGGCCTTCGCCGACGACGAAGCCGCCACCCACCACGTCACCTCGGACCACTTCAAGGCCGCCCAGCAACACCTTCCCCCGCACCTGGTCGAGACTCCCCGCATCGTCAACTTCAAACTCCCCCAGGACGACTGGTCCGAGCTGGGCGAACTTGCCGTGAAGTAACCTCATGACCCCGTAGGGTGACCGGGTCGGTCGCTCACACGGGGAGAGATCTTGCTCAGGACTGTTGCCGCACTGGCGGCGGGCTGCGCGGCCGTGGCACTCGTCGGCACGGCGCCGGGGCCACAAGTCCGAGACTCCTCGCACATTCAGGTGTGGCTCGAGCCGGATCTGGTTGGGGCTGCGCAGTTCGCCAGTGCCGTCTCCACGCCCGGCAGTCCTCAGTTCCACCGCTACTTGAGTCCGGACGCGTACACGGCCCGGTTCGGTCCCTCCACCTCGCAGGCGAAGGCAGTGGCCGATTGGCTGACCGCGGCGGGCATGTCCGACGTGCGGGTCAGCAGTGAGCGTGACTACGTCTCCGCTTCAGGGCCGGCGTCGGCGCTCGCAGTACCGAAGTCGCTTGAGCCGGGCGTCCTCGGCGTGACCGGGCTCGGGACGTCCACAGCGCCTGCGGCGCAGACAACAGCCGCGCGGGTGCCCACGTGCTCCCGCTACTGGGCGGAGCACGTGCGTGCCTTCAGCCCGGCGTACCGAGGACTGACGAAGGGTTCCCTGCCGGTTTGCGGATACTCAGCTCGGCAGTTGCGTGCTGCCTACGGAGCGACGTGGGCCTTTGCCGGGAAGGGCCAGACCATCGCCCTGACCGAGGGCGAAGCTCCGACGGCGATGTTCCAGACACTGCGGGAGTACGCGCGGAGAAACCACCTTCCGGCGCCGAAGGCCAGTCAGTTCCGTGAGATCCATCTCCCGGGCGGCAGTGATTGCAGCACGCGCATCGCCGCGCAGTACAGCGACGAAGCGGAGATGGACTCGGAGGCCGTCTACGCGATGGCGCCCGGCGCCAGCCAGCTGATGGTCGTCGGCGGCGGCTGCGACGAAGACCAGGCGCTCCTCAACGCGGCCCTCGCCGTACTGACCGGCGACGGGCATCGGCCGAGCGCCTCGATCGTCTCCAACTCCTGGCAGATCCCGATCGGCGACCTGCCTCCGGAGACCGTGCACGCGATCACCGTCCGGGCTGTCGCCGAAGGCGTCGGCATGTACTTCTCCTCCGGCGACACACCTGGCCTCACGACGACCGCCTCGGACCCGTTCGTGACGGCAGTCGGCGGTACGACGCTGGGCCTCGGCGCGGCGAGCAACCGGGTGTTCGAGACCGGCTGGTCGAACAACACCGCGATGGCTGACGAGGGCCAGTGGAGCGATGCCGACGGGCAGTATCAGACGCAGGTGAATGCCGGGACGAGCCTCGCCGCCCCGCTGGTCGCGGGCCTGGTGGCCGACGCACAGCAGGGACGGCGGTCGAGCTTCGGATTCATCAACCCGCTCATCTACCGTCTGCACGGCACACGAGCGTTCCACGACATCCTTCCGGTCACAGCGGCGATGCCCCAGCAGAACCGAGCCGCGGTCACGCCGGCCACCGCCACAGACAGCGCGACAGTCGACGTCTTCGACTCCAAGGGCCCCGACACCGACCAGGTCACCGCCAAGGGCTATGACACCGTCACCGGCGTTGGGACCCCCAACGGTCTGGCGTTCATCCTCGGTCTACGCCTGACGGCTAGTCACGAACCAGCGGCTGTCCGAGCGGAAGCGCTTTGCCGCCCGTTGCCTGCGATGCCGAGTTGAAGAACAGATAGATACCCACAGCGGCGAAGACGAATACCACCACGCCGGCGACCTTCAGCACGCCGGCTGATTGCTGCAGCGTGCCGATCAGGACGAGCACCAATGCGATCTCGATGAGCGCGAACAGCACCGAGTAGGCAGTCGGCAACCGAAGCGTGGCCAAGGTGAGCATCCCGATGACCACCAGCCAGGAGATCAGGTACAAGGCCTGCGTGTGCAGCGCGTCCGCCGCGACGATGCCGAACCAGTTGTGCGTCAGTCCCAGCACAAGCATTCCGTAGCTCAGCCAGAATCCCGCGAAGATGCCGAACACCCCGGCCACCGCGCTCTGGCCGACAGCTGCCGACCACACGGCAGCGATCGCCAGGCCGAGACCGGTGGCAGCGACGATGATCGGAAGCGAGGCTCCGACGGCTGCTGCGGGCACGTAGCCGACAAGTACGAGACCCAGCGCGACCGATCCCACGATGAAACTGGGCAGACCGATCAGGGACGGGTCTCCGGTCACGGCTGGAGCCGCAGTCTCGGCGGCAGGTGGTTCGGTTCGGACACTGTGGGCGTCAGCATCGATAGCGGTCATGGCGAGCTCCTTTCGGGGTGCATCCCCGGCAGTGATCAGTTTCACCACCTCCTGGCCAGGGAGCCTGTCTCGATTTGAGAGGCCCAGCCCGGGCCGCGCTCACCGTCTCAAGATGAGATGCCCGTCCGTACGCAGCGGTGTGACCATCCGTTAGGTACCGGTGCGCGCCCTTGGTGCCGATCGAGTCACCTGCGTGGCCGATGAGAGGGGACTGCCGATGAAGGCTCTCGTGTACCACGGACCTGGCCAGAAGGCCTGGGAAGAGGTTCCGAATCCCGCGATCAAGGACCCGACCGACGCGATCGTCAAGGTCGAGGCCACCACCATCTGCGGCACCGATCTGCACATCCTCAAAGGCGATGTGGCCGCCGTGACCGACGGGCGGATCCTCGGCCACGAGGGAGTCGGCGTGGTCACCGAGGTCGGCTCGGGCTGCAAGAACGTGAAGGTCGGCGACCGGGTCATCATCTCCTGCATCAGCAAATGCGGGACCTGTGACTACTGCCTGGCCGGCCTGCCCTCGCACTGCAAGACGCTGGGCGGTATCGGCTGGATCTTCGGGCACCTCATCGACGGGACCCAGGCCGAGTACGTGCGCGTCCCGTACGCCGACAACGGCCTGATCCCGCTTCCCGAGGGTGTCTCGCCCGAAGCGGGCGCCATGCTGAGCGACATCCTCCCCACCGGCTACGAGATCGGCGTCCTCAACGGCGCCGTCAAGAGCGGGGACGTGGTCGCCGTCATCGGCGCCGGGCCCGTCGGGCTCGCCGCGATCATGACCGCCCGCACAGCCGGCGCCACGGCCGTCATCGCCGCCGACACCAACAAGTTCCGGCTCGATCAGTCACGTGACTTCGGGGCGACCGAGACCCTCGAGGTGAGCGCCGGCGAGAACGTCGCGGAGGCGCTACGCAGGCTCAGTCCCGACGGGCTGGGCGTCGACGTCGCCATCGAGGCCGTCGGCCTCCCCGCAACCTTCGGCGCCGCCCTCGAGTCGGTCCGTCCCGGCGGTCACGTCGCCAACGTCGGAGTGCACGGCGAGAGCGTGGAGTTCCCGATCGAGCGGCACTGGATCAACAACCTCACCATCACCACCGGCCTGGTCAACGCCACCACCGCGCCAGAACTCCTCAAAGACATCAAGAAGGGCGCCATCGCCCCGGAGAAGTTCGTGACGCACCGATTCACCTTCGACGAGTTCGACCTCGCCTACGACACCTTCACCAACGCCGCCGAACAAGAAGCCCTCAAGGTCATCATCACAGCCACCTCGTAAACAAGGCGAAGGCCCGGACCTGTTGGTCCGGGCCTTCTGTGGTAGCGGGGGCAGGATTTGAACCTGCGACCTCTGGGTTATGAGCCCAGCGAGCTACCGAGCTGCTCCACCCCGCGCCGTTGTGTCTTTAGTTTAGAGGATCCGGGCTGAGCAACCAAATCGGCTCCCGGAGTGGCGGAAACCCGTGTTCGCCACGGGTGGATCGGCGTACCTTCCGAGTATGTCCCGACACGTCATCCGTCCGTTCGAGGAGGCGGATCTGGCGGCCGCCGCCAGTCTGCTCGCCCAACGGCACCGGGCGCACCGCAAGCGTCACCCTCTGCTGCCGGCGGAGTACGAGGACGAGCGGCTCGCCCTGGTCGAAGTGACCGCGGCCTGGGAGAGCGAGGGCGCGTCCGGCGCGGTCATGGTCGAGGGCGGCGAGGTCACCGGCTATCTCCTCGCTGCGCCCAAGCCGTCGCCGGTCTGGGGCCCGAACATCTGGGTCGAGGCCGCCGGTCACGCCGTCCGTGAGCCAGAACACATCCGGGACCTGTACGGCGCTGCCGCCGCGAAGTGGGTCGACGACGGCAACATCGCGCACTACGTGCTGGTGCCTGACGACGCCGAGCTGATCGATGCCTGGTTCCGGCTGGCGTTCGGCTCGCAGCACGCGCACGCGGTCCGCCCGGTGCCGGACACTCCCTTGCCTCCGGCCCCCGATCTCGTCGTACGACGTGCTGCCCGCGCGGACATCCCTGTGCTCGCGGAGCTCGATCTCGCGCTGCCCCAGCACCAGGGCCTGTCGCCGGTGTTCTCGTCCGGGGAGATGCCGACACTCGAGGAGGCGGTGGCGGACTGGGAGGAGTCGATCGACGACCAGGACTACGCGACCTTCGTTGCTGAGCACAACGGTCAGGTCATCGGTTCCGCGATCGGGTGTTCGCTGGACAAGTCGAGTTCGCACGCCGGGCTGGCCAAGCCGGACAACGCCGGCTTCCTCGGGTTCGCCGCCGTGCTGCCGTCGGCGCGAGGGCTGGGCGCCGGACGCGCACTGGGCGAGACCGTGCTGCAGTGGTCGGCCGACACCGGGTACACGTCGGTGGTGACCGACTGGCGGGTGACGAACCTGTTGTCGTCGCGGGCGTGGCCGCGGCTCGGGTTCCGGCAGACGTTCCATCGGCTGCACCGGCTGATCGGCCACTGACCGCTGGTTTGTCCACAGGTTCGAATTCGCGTGTCCGGACGCGGGCCGATCGCTGCATCTTCTTGGGCATGAAGGCGTCTCGCAGCAGGCGAGGCGCCCCCTTCCCCAGGAGGCAGCCCATGTCGCGTTCAACGCTTCGTTCCCGAGCCGTGCCGTCCGCCCGTCGTATCGTGATCGGGACCGCGGTCGTCCTGGCCTCACTCGGGCTCTCGACGACCGTCCCTGCCTCAGCGACATCGACGTACTCCGCGGCATCTCCATCGACCGAGCAGAGGGCTGGCACCTTGGACGGCTTCGTGATCGAGAACCTTCCCGACGGCATCGGGACGCCGACCGACTTCGAGTACGAGTGGGAGGACGTCTCGTTCCGCAGCCGGGTCTGGGAGACCGGGCCGGATCCGGAGGGTGCGTACAAGGTCGACCTGACCGTGAAGACCGTCCGCGGCGAGAAGCTGACCGATCTCGAGGCCCTGAAGAATTTCCTCGTCGAGTACGAGGAGAAGGATCCGGACGCGTGGCAGTTGACCCCGGTCAAGGTGGGTGGGTACGACGGTCTGTTCGCGGGCGACGAGGTGTTCTACTTCATCGCGCCGGGCGTCGCGGCCGAGGTGACGATCGACCACGAGCGGTTCACCGACGAGGACGTGCTCGACACCGCCGCCGGCTTCCACCCGGAGACCAACACCTGATGCCCTAGGCGACAGAACGGGGCGGCGACCCGACAGTTGTCGGTGTCGCCGCCCCGGGAAGCACCCTGCGACTCAGCCTGCCGGAGAGCTCGGTGGGCTCGACGGTGTCGTCGAGGTTGCCGGTGTCGACGGAGTGTTGCTCGGCGACCCCGAGGGCTTCGGCGTCGGCGTCGGTGTCACCACCGCACCGGCGGCCACGGCCTTGTCGATTGCTGCCTTCATCTTGTTGACGTTCGTCTGGTAACCGGTGAGGTCGCCCTTCTTCAAGGCATCCTGAGCGGCCGTGTACGCGGCCTGCGCGTCCGCGAGCGCCTGCTTGACCGTCTGGTTCTGCTGGTTTGCCGGTGGCGTCTTGGTGCCTGGAGGGTTCTCACCCGTGTCCACGTTGGTATTGAAGACCTTGTTCAAGGCGTCTTGCAGCGTGGATCCGTAGGCGACCCCATCACCGAAGGACACCAGGACGTATCTCAGCACGGGATAACTACCAGGTCCGCTGGTCCGCACCGAGTAGACCGGCTGGACATAGAGCAGACCACCGCCGAGTGGCAGCGTCAGCAGGTTGCCGTACTGGGCCCTGGCGCCACTGCTCGGTTGGTTGATCGGGAGCAGCGCCTGTCTGATGCCTTCGTCGGTCTGGAACTTGTTGTAGACCTGCCCCGGACCAGGTATCTGCAGGTTGCCGGGTAGTCGCAGTATTCGGAACTTGCCGTAGTCCGGTGAGGTCGCCTCGGAATCGACGGCCATGAAGGCAGTGAGATTCTCCCGTTCGGCGTTCGGCACATAGACCGACGTGAGCGAGAACTTCGGGTCGGACTGATCAGGCATCCGCAACGACAGATAGAAGGGAGGCTGGCTGATATGCGTCGAGGAGTCGCCGCTGGACGAGACCGCGGTCGGGTCGTCCGGGACGCGCCACAGGTCGCTGTTCTGGTACCAGGTGCCGGCGTCGGTGACGTGGTACTTCGCCAGCAGGTCACGCTGCACCTTGAACATGTCCTCCGGGTAGCGCAGGTGCGACATCAGAGCCGGCGAGATGTCGGCGCGCGGCTTGACCGTGCCCGGGAACGCCTTCATCCACGTCTTCAGCACCGGGTCGTTCTCGTCCCAGGCGTACAGCTGGACCGAGCCGTCGTAGGCATTGACCACTGCCTTGACCGAGTTGCGGATGTAGTTGATCTTCTCGCTCGGCTGCTGCGCGATCGTGCCGCGGCCGGTGGTGGTGTCCCGGGTGCTGACGTCCAGCGCGACCTTCTCGGAGTACGGGTAGTTGTCCGAGGTGGTGTAGCCGTCGACGATCCAGACCACCTGGCCGTCCACGATCGCCGGGTACGGGTCACCGTCCGGCGTGAGCCACGGGGCCGCCTTCTCGACCCGCTCGCGAGGGGTGCGGTCGTAGAGGATCTTCGAATCCGAGTTCACCCGGCTCGACAGCAGGATGTTCGCGTCCCGGAACTTGGTTGCGTAGAGCAACCGGTTGCCGAACGACCCGATCGAGACACCGCCCTTGCCGTGGTAGGTGTTCAGCGTCGGGTCGCCACCGGTCTTGCCTTCCGGGGTGTCGAGCTCGACCGGCTGGACCCCGTCCGGGCCTCCGACGATCGAGTAGTCCGGGGACTGCTCGCCGAAGTAGATCCGTGGTTCGTAGTCACCCAACTGACCGGTCGGCGGCAGGTCCTTCTCGGTCCAGACCGGCGTGCCGTCCGGGGCCCGCTGGTTGCCGTTCGCGGCGACGACGCCGTAGCCGTGGGTATAGACGGTGTGGTCGTTGTTCCAGTTGCGCTGGCCGGCGGGCAACCGGTCGACCTGCACCTCACGGACGGCGATGACGGTGTCGTTGGTCTTCCCACCGATCTTGTACCGGTCGACATCCAGATCCGTCGGGAACGAGTAGAAGCCACGCACCTGCTGGAGCTGCTCGAAGGTAGGTCCGACCACACTCGGGTCGATCAGCCGGATGCCGGGCAGCACCTCGGTGTCCTGCAGCAGTTCGGTCGGCGTCGCCGTCGTTTTGGCCTGGTAGTCGGTGACCTCGGTCCCCGCGAGCCCGTAGGCATCCCGGGTGGCCTCGATGTTCTTGGTGATGTACGGCCCTTCCTTCACCGGCTCACTCGGCCGCACCCGCAACTGCTGGAGGGCAGCCGGCCAAAGAGCGCCGAGGAGGATCGCCGACAGGATCAGCACGACCGTGCCGACACCCGGCAGCAGCCAGGTCCGGCGGACCACGTTCGCGAAGAAGAGGCCCGCACAGAGGACCGCTATGACGGCCAGGATCTCTTTGCTGGGCAGGATCGCGTTGTCACCGGTATAGGAGATACCGGTGAAGAGCCGACTGTCCGATGTCGTCAGGCCGAAGCGGTCCAGCCAGTAGCTGAAGGCCTTGAGCAGCACCAGCAGACCGAGCAGAACGGAGAACTGCACCTGCGCCGCACCGGAGGCCTTCTGGCCCTTCGCCGACGGGCGGAAGCCGCCGTACAGGTAGTGCGTGATGATCGCGGCGACCAGCGACAGCAGGACGATCGAGTAGCCGAAGCCGAGCAGCACGCGCAGCCACGGGTAGTCGAAGACGAAGAACGCGATGTCCTTGTTGAAGTGCTTGTCGGTGACGCCGAAGGAGGTCCGGTTCTTCCAGGCGAGGAAGACCTTCCACTCTCCGGACGCGGCCGAGCCGCCGAAGACCAGCATCAGGGTCGCGACCACCCCGACGGCGATCTTGCCGTGCTGCTGCAGCAGGTCGCCGTACCGCTCGAAGCCCGGGCTGGGCGACGGTGCCAGCGCGACGCGGGGGCGGGTCCGGAACGCGACGATGATGTTCGCCACCACCGCCCCGGCCATCAGCAGACCGACGATCACGAACAGCAGGACCCGCGTGCCGAGCACAGTGCTGAAGACCGAGCCGAGGTCGACCGAGCGGTACCAGAGCCGTTGGGTCCAGACGTCGGTGAAGACGCTGAAGAGGATCAGCAGGACGATCAGGGTTGCGATCGTCGGCAGCAGGGCCCGAGGACGTCCCCCCGTTCGCCGCGATCTGCGCGCCGGCTGCTCTTCCGGCATGTCGTAGACGCCGTCGCTCATCGTCGCTTCTCCTCGTCGTCACTCATGCCGTCGACCCCAGGACCGTCGCCCGGCCGGCTGCCGACCGAAGGTTCGAATGTCAAAGACAGTACTTCGCACAGCGTGGGGACCAAGTCCACGCCGGTGAGCACCGCGCTGTCCTGGTCGTGCTCGCGCAGACGAACGGCGCCGAACCGGCTGCCTTCGCGGAGCACCGCGGCGACCATGCGGACCTCGTGCCGGCGGGGATCGCTGCCGGCCAGTTGGGCCAGTTGGGAGTCGGACTCGACGCTGGACAGGCCGGCCTCGGCCGACGCCGGGAGAACGATTCGCTCGATCGCTAGCGCGCAGCCGGCGACTCCGTCGGGCCACTCGATCCGGCCCAGCGCATCGGCCAGGTTGTCGTCCTCGAGGCCACCGGGAAGCTCACCTTGGGCGACCGGCGTCAAGGGCTGGGAGGCGTCATCGGCTCCGAGCTGCGCGGCCAGTTGCGGTTCGGCGCGGAGCAGCTCCTCGGTCGGAACCAGCGCGAACAACTGCGCGGGCTGGTCCCAGCCCGCGCTGCTCACGTGCTTCTCGATCTCGATCACCGCGCGGTTGAGCGCGTCAGGAGGCAGCGTGCCTACGGAGTCCATGCCGGCAGATCTTCCCTTCGGGTCACCAGGACGTACGGATCGCTCACTGACTGCACGACGGGACAACTCCCTTGCCGCCGGCGACTGCCTGCAGGGCGCCGATCGCGTCGGTCAGCGTGCTGATCTTCACCAGCTGGATGTTCTTCACGTCGGCGTGCAACGCGGCTTCACAGTTTGGCGCCGGGACCAGGAACACCGTGGCGCCGTCGTTCTTCGCACCGGCGATCTTCTGCTGGATGCCGCCGATCGCGCCGACCTGGCCGAGCGCGTCGATCGTTCCCGTGCCGGCGACGTGCTTGCCGGCCAGCAGGGCCCCTGGGGTCAGCTTGTCGTAGATCGCCAGGGCGAAGGCCGTGCCCGCGCTCGGGCCGCCGATGTCCTGGCCGAGGTTGACGGTGACCTTGACCTGCGAGTCGACGCCGATCGTGATCCCGACCATCGGGCGGGTGGTGTCACCGGGAGTCGCGGCGGTCTTCAGCTCGACGGTCTGCTCGGCAGTGCCACGACGGATCAGGAAGAAGACGTTCTCGCCGACCTTGTGCTTGCGGACGAAGTCTCCGACCTGCGGGACCTGTGTCACGGTCTGCCCGTCGACAGCCAGCACGATGTCGCCGGGCTTCAGCTTGCCCTGCGCCGGGGTGTTGTCCGCGACCGTCGACACCTTGGTGTGGAAGGGGACCTTCGCCGCCTGCAGCGCGGCCGCGACCGCGCTGTCCTGCGAGCCGGTCATCTCCGCGGTGTTCTGCTGCTGGACCTGGTCGGCGCTCTGGTCCGGCGGATAGATGATGTCGCGCGGGAACAGGTCGTGGTGCGGGTCCAGCCAGTTACGCATCGCCTGCGGCAGTGTCAACTGGCGGTCCGGCGAGGTGACCGACACCGTGGTCAGGTCGAGCTGGCCCGAGGTCGGGAACGTGTCGTGCCCGGTGATCTCGATGACGGGCTTGTTCTTCGACGATCCCAGGGTGTCCTTGACCGGCCCGGGGCTGAACGAGACGAACGGCACCGGGAACGCGGTGACCAGCCCGAGCGAGACCAGAAGCACAACGATCGAAGCAACCAGTGTGGCGGTACGACGTGTCACGAACCCTGCCCTGCGATCTTGGTGGAGGCCTTCTGATGATTACGACGACCAAGGCCGCGGCGACGTTCCGGGGTGGCCCGCGGGCCGGGCGCGGCGAGCGCGGCATTGAAGCGGCGGAAGTCCTCGACAGAGGCGAAGGCGCCACCGGCCCGGCGGCGCTCACGGCTGCGCCACCCGCGCCACGCAGCCCAGCACATCGCCAGCAGCGTGGCGATCAGCGGGAACGCCAGCCACGCCAAAACCTTCATCCGGCCACCTTCATGCGCCCAGGGTACGCATCAGTGAGCGCCGACCCACTCGCTGCCACCGTCGGTGAAGTGCTGGTGTTTCCAAATCGGGACCTCGGCCTTGAGATCGTCGATCAGCCGCCGGCACGCCGCGAACGCGACATCGCGGTGCGAAGCCGCCACCGCGACGATCACCGCCGCGTCGCCGATCTTCAGGTCCCCGGTCCGGTGCACTGCGGCCAGCGCGGTCACCGCAGGGTCGTCACAGATACGCTGCGCAACCTTCCGCAGGTGCTCCAGCGCCTCGGGGTGCGCCTCATAAGCCAGCTTGTCGACCGGCTTCTCCTGGTCGTGGTTGCGCACAGTGCCGATGAAGAGCGCGGTTCCGCCCGCCGTCGGATCAGCAACAGCCGCCAGCACCTCGTCGCTCGACAACGGACTGTCCCGTATGTCCAGCAGCCTGATCGCGTCGCTCATCCGTTCCTCATTCCGGCCAGATCCCCGTGTTCACCCGCACACCATCCCATCCCCCGTCCTCTGATTCTCCCTCTCGCCGCCTTCGGCGCACACATCACCTCCCTCCACAGCTCTCTCGACGACCGCTGCTCCGGCGCACCGGGAACTGCGGTGCGTGGTCTGCCGGGCACCGCGAGAGACTGTTGCCCTGCTCACCTACCGGCGAACACGAGCGGTGACGCGTTCGCCGGTGGAGGAACTGATGGGTGGAACCAGTACGTTGGAGTTGTACGCCCCACCCGCACAGGAAGGCCCTCCGATGAGCGACGAACCGGACAACCCGGACAACCCGTTCAAGGGAACGCCGTTCGAGGCCATGTTCCAGCAGTTCTCCGGTGCGGCCGGCGCGGGCGGCACCCCGGACCTGAACGCGATCTTCGCCCAGGTCCAGCAGTTGCTGAGCGGTTCGACGGACGGCAAGCCGGTGAACTGGGATCTGGCCAAGGACATTGCCCGCAAGACCGTCTCCACCGCCGGGGACCGGTCGATGACGTCCGCCGACGGCGACCGGGTAGCGGACGCGGTCCGGCTCGCGGAGCACTGGCTGGACGAGGCGACCACACTGCCCGAGGTGTCTGCCACCTCCGCGGCCTGGAGCCGTGCCGAGTGGGTCGAGAACACGCTGCCCGTGTGGCAGACGATCGTCGACCCGGTTGCCGAGCACGTCGCGGGCGCGATGGGCAACGCGCTGCCCGCGGAGGCGCAGCAGTTCGCCGGGCCGATGGCCGGGATGCTGCGGCAGCTGGGTGGTTCGGTCTTCGGGGCGCAGGTCGGCCAGGGCCTCGGGGAGCTCGCCAGCGAGGTCGTGAGCTCGTCCGACATCGGGCTGCCGCTCGGACCGACCGGTCAGGCGATCCTGCTGCCCGACAACGTCGCGAAGTTCGCGGAGGGGCTGGGGCTGACCGACGAAGACGTCCGGTTGTACCTGGCGTTGCGCGAGGTGGCGCACCAGCGGCTGTATGCAGGTGTGCCGTGGCTTCGGCAGCACCTCCTGGCCGCGGTCGCCGACTACGCGGCCGGGATCGAGGTCGACACCGGCAAGATCGAGCGCGCGATGGCCGACATCGACCCGCAGAACCCGGAGGCCATGCAGGAGGCGCTCGCGGGCGGCCTGTTCGAGCCCGAGGACTCCGAGCAGCAGAAGGCGGCGCTGGTCCGGCTCGAGACCACGCTGGCTCTGGTCGAGGGTTGGGTGGACGACGTCGTCCGGGAGGCGACCAGGGACCGGATGCCGGCCGCGATCCAGCTCTCCGAGACCGTGCGGCGTCGCCGCGCGGCCGGCGGTCCGGCCGAGCAGACGTTCGCGACGCTCGTCGGCCTCCAGCTCCGTCCTCGCCGCCTTCGTGACGCTGCCAACCTGTGGGCCGCGGTCCGCGACGCCCGCGGGGTCGACGGACGCGACAACCTCTGGTCCCACCCGGACCTGATGCCGAGCACCGCCGACCTCGACGACCCCATCGGCTTCGCTCAGCACGCCGGAGAGCTTTCCAACATCGACATCACCGACTTCCTCACCGAAGAAGAGAAGAACCCGTCCGACCCCACGTCGGACGACGACGGCGACAACCCCACCAAGTAGGCCTTCCCGCCCGGCGTGGAGACTTGCGGGGTGCTTCATCGGAATGCGGTCGAGGTCTTAGAGCGATGGCATGCGCCTGATGCTAGGCCCGATGTCGGGCCTGATGTCGGGCCTGATGTTGAGCCTGATGTTGGGCAGGATGTTGGGCAGGAGGAGTTGCGGAAGCACTACCTGCAGCATCTGGCGGCGCATGCCGATGGGATGTGGCGGAGTTGCCGGCCGGAGCACGTGACGGCCAGCGCGCTGGTGGTCGATGCTGCCGGGAAGAACACCCTGCTCACGCTGCACAAGACGGTCGGGCGGTGGCTTCAGCTCGGCGGGCATTGCGAGGCCGGCGACACGACGTTGGCCGGCGCGGCATTGCGGGAAGCAACCGAGGAGTCCGGGCTGGTGGGACTGACGATCGGTCCTGAGCCATTGCAGCTCTCGCGGCACCTGCTGCTCGGCGGTGGGTGCGCGGGGGCTTATCACCTTGACGTGCAGTTCCTGGTCACCGCGACGGCGGACATGGAGTACGTCGTGAGCGAGGAATCCCATGACCTCGCCTGGTTTCCGCTCGATGCGCTCCCGGCGGACACGGATACGTCCGTCCAAGAGCTCGCGAGCCGGGCGCTTCACCAGCTCTCACGCCGCTGACTCCACGTAACTGTGGGCCGACCCGAGTGGCCGGCCCACCTCCCCACAGCAGGGCATCAACGTTCCCCAGCCCTGCTATCCCTGGTACCTCACCCCGTGATCCCCGTGATTCCCCGTGATCCCCGTTTTGGTACTGCGTTCCCCGTTGTCCCCGCTGGTACAGCTGTCCCCCGTGTCCCCCGCCCCGCTGTGTTACCCATCCCCCGTGCGATCCCCGTCGTAGTGCGCCCCCTGCCGAGGCTGGCCGCATCCCCCCGGGTGCGGCCGGCAGTGGGCTGATGTCGGGTGCCGCCCCTGAACGGCATCGGCGATCAGCTGGACTTCCCCCGAAGTTCCCCGCTGCCTGGTGAAACGAGCGTCCGGCAGGAAGGTGACGGGTCAGGCAGGAAGAAATTCGAAGAAGGCTCACGACTTCGGTTCGATGAAGCCACGCTGGAGTGCTGTCATGATCGCCTGGGCTCGATTCGACACCTCGAGCTTCTCGTACAGCCGCTCGACGTAGGTCTTCGCCGTGGACACGCTGACCGACAGCGCTACCGCGATCGCGCGGACCGACAGGCCTTGCCCGAGCAGCTCGAGCACCTGCGCCTCCCGCGGACTGAGGAGGGCCTGTGCCGGCGACTGGTCGCGCCGGGCCATCGCGGGCCCGAGCCCTGTCGCCGTGAACGAGGTCGGTGCGACGGCCGCGTGCCGGATCGCCGCCAGGATCTCGTCCGTCGGCGCATTCTTGGCGACGAACGCGGACACTCCCGACTCGAGCGCTTCGAACAAGACACTGTCCTGCCCCTCCGGCGCCAGCAGGACGATGCCGAGCTCGGCGTACCGGTTGCGGAGCTCGCGGGCGATCCGCAGACCGTCGTGGTCGGGATGGGTGACGTCGAGGACGGCGACGTTCGCCCGGGTCGACAGCACGATGCCGATCGCTTCGGCGCGATGGCCGGTGTCGCCGGCAAGCTCCAGGTCCGGTTCCCGGTCGATCAGGCCCGCCAAGCCGTAGCGGACCAAGGTGTGATCGTCGATGACGACGACCCTGACGAAATCGTTCATGGCTCCCCCCGCGGACCAAACTACGCAGCGTGACGCAGTTGCGATAGGGAATGTCGCCCCTACCGCCTGAAGATCTGGTCGCACCAGACACAACCCCATCAGCCCGGCCGCCACCATCCGAGGACAGTCACCGCTCGCCGGCCCGCGACAGGCGCGTCCGGGTCGGCGTCGACGAGTCCGATCCTGGCTTGCAGAGCCGGGCGGCCGCTGGCCGGACAGACCAGGCCACCAGGACAGATGTACGCCGTGAGCTGTACGCCGAAGGTGAACCCGGGCGAATCGTTCGGCAGATCGATCGCCACACCGGAGAGCGGCGCAGTGGCAGTGATCCGCAGCGCGCGAACCACGGCACCAGCTCCTATCACCGGCGCCCCCGGACCGACGGTGAGATCAAGAACTCCGGAAGGCGCATACACCGTTCCCTGAACGAACAACCGGCCCGAGACCATCGCACAAGCGCTTGTACTACTGGGATACGGCCCCTCGACCACACATCCGTCCTCGGCCCGCAACGCAGGCGGCGTGTAGCTGAGCTCCAGCCGCACCGCATCGACGTCCTCGGTGTCGCCCTTGACCGCCAGCCCTGCGGTAAGCGCCAAACTCGCCCCGGTGAAGGTCCCCGCATAGACGGCCCGCGCCAACGATCCAGTGCGACTCGAATCGAGCGGCACAGACTCGGTCCGGTACGCCGTCCCGCCCGCGGAGCCGGTCACCGACGCGGTCAACGGCGTACCGGATCCGACGTCGAGCGATACGTCCAGCTTGTCCGTGGACGTGACATCACTGTGCCGATGGGTGATCTTCAACGCGGCGGACTCGAGCACCGAGCCGGCCGGGATCGCACTAGCAGGAGCGAACCCGTTGATCGTGACGGGAGCGGTGTCACCGGCCACCGAGCTCGTCCAGGTGGCCGCGACGCCGTCCACCGTCGACAGACGGGACGGTGTCGCAGTCAATCCGAACTTGCTCACCAGCGAGACCGCGGTCGGCTTCAACGCGCTCGCCCCGGTCAAGCCGACGGTCGAGGCGGCCCCGCTGGTGAGTCCTCGAAGGGCGATCGGCGGCTCCGCCGAGGAATAGCTTCCACAGAGTTCCGCCTTGCCCGACTTCACAACCAGACGACTGTCTCCACCGAAGACGAACTGCACTCCCCCGGTGGCGCCGTCGAGCGGACTCGCACACGACCCCGGGACGGCACCACCTGACCGCGTGCCGCCGATGAGGTTGCCGTCGTCGACCGTCCAGACGTTGTCACCGCTGTCGAGCAAGGGGTTCGACTCGTTGTGGAAGTCGAAGTAGTAGATGCCGGGCTTGAACCACCAGGTGCTCCCGTGGCATGCGCTGTCGCCTTTCATCATGGCGCTCAGCCCGACTGCGTCGTCGTAGTACCCAGGCAGGAAGGTGACGACCGAGTTCGGCGTCGTACAGGCGGGTAAGGCTCGTAGCGCGGGCACACCGCTGAGCGGCGACGGGTACGCCGGGTCGTCGCCGCCTGGCAGCGCCGAAAGGTTGCAGAGCGGATCGCCCAGCAGATTCCCGGAGCATCCGCCGCGCGCGGACAACGTGCCGGCGCTCAGCTTCCCGGCGGCCACATCGACGGACGAGTTCGAGATGACCTTGCCGTGGATCTGCAGAGTGGAGTTCGCCGGCTGGTCGACCGCGAGACCGTCCTCGCCCGGTATCTGTCCGAGTGTGAGCAGCGCATCGTCCGGCCGGTTGCATTCGCTGGAGTCCTGGCAGTGCACCACCACCTGCTTCGGATCCGGCTTGCACGTCACGGCAGCGGAGTCGAGGCCGTTGAAGAGAATCAGCGACAGCGTGTCGGACAGCCCGAAGCATCGCTGCCCCGACTCCCCGTTGTACCTGCTGTTGCGCAGGTTGTTGATCGCCGCCTCCATCGCACCGTCTGCCGCGTACGACGCCAGCGTCTGGTCCCGGATGCTCTTCGACACCCGTTCTGCCGAGTCTGTCCGCGACAGCAGAGCCGAGAGCGCCAGTCCGATCACGGTGATCACCACGAGGACCAGCAGCAGCGACGACCCGCGTTCGTCGCGCCGCCTCACGACTGTCTCCGCAGACCACTCAGTACGACGTCGTAGTCGCCGGTGGACGGCCTCGACATCGACAGCCGCAGGCTGACACCCTCTGGCACCACAGCCGACTCACACGTACTCGAGCAGGTGACCGTGAGGCTTCCCGGCTTCACGTTCGTAGCAAGCCGCAGGTCGGACGACGGCGTCGTACTCGGACCAAGGCAACGCGCTCGGTGCAACTCTCCCGCCGCGTTCACGTAGTACGCGACGACCACCGTACGTCGGACAGCTGGTATGACCGACGTGTCCCAGTCATCCGACAGCAGACGAACCGCAGCAGCCGGAAGCGGACCACAGACAACGCCCCCAGCGGAGTCCGCGGCATCGAGCTGGACCGACGGCCGGAACGGAAGCGATCCGTCCAAGGCGACGGCCCCGTAGTCGCGGAGTCCCACCGCGGCGACGTCGCCGGAGAAGTACGCCGCGCCGAGCTGCGCATCCTGTGCCATGTCCAGCCGGTCCGAGGTCGCACTCATCTGGTGCAGCGCGTTGACGACCAAGTCCGCCAGGCCGACGGTAACGACGCCCATCAGAGTCATGGTGATCAGCAGCTCGACCAGCGTGAAGCCTTGCTCGGAACGTCTCACCCGCACGGCGGATCCTCGAGCCGGCAGGGCCTGCGCAGTACGACGTCCAGCGTCTCGGCGGCACGCCCGTCAGTACTCGCCACCGAGATCCGCAACCGCTGCAGCCCGCGGTCCGGCAGACAGAGCGGCAGCCACAGCACGCCGGTCCAGTACTGGACCGACCCACTGACCACTCGAGCCGTGAAGCCCGCCGGCGGCGCGAAGCCCGGTACGACGTACGACGAGGCACACGGGACATAGTGGCCGTTGGCAACGTACTGCTGCAGTGCCTCGGCGTAGTTGCGCACCGTCGCCACCGCCGTCGCCTGCTTGCGCTGCACGTCGGACATCAGCACCGTCGTGGTCAGACCCGCCATCACCGCGACGACGGCCACACCCATCACCGCGACCGCGACCACCAGCTCCAGCAGGCTCTCGCCACGCTCCCGCATCAGCCCTGCACCTGCCGGAAGATTCCGTACATGGCCGACACCAGCGCGATCGCCACGAAGCCGACCACTCCGCCCATCAGGACGATCACGGCCGGCTCGAACAGGCCGATCAGCTTCTTCAGCTTGTAGTCCAGCTCACCCTCGTAGTACTGCGCTGTGACCTCGAGCTGGGCGTCCATCGTCCCGGTGTCCTCGCCGACCCGAAGCATCTGGGCCGCAGTGGCTGGGAACAACTTCGTAGCCGCGAGCGGCCGGGCCAGTCCCTCGCCTTGCAGCATCGCCTCCATCACTCCGGCCAGCGACCGGCGATAGACGCGGTTCGGCAGCGATCCGGTCGCGACCCGCAACGCCTGCGGCAATTGCACGCCGGCACTGACCATCGAGGACAGGATCCGGCAGAATCGCTCGACCAGCGCGAACTGGATGGTCGGCCCGATCACCGGTACCGCGAGAACCAGCCGGTCGCGCAGATACCGGCCGGGCGTCGTACTCAGCACGTAGACGATCACCAGGGTCAGTACGCCGGTGCCGATCATCAGCGCCCACCACCAGCTGGTGAGGAAGTTCGTGATCGCGAGCAGGATCCGGGTCGGCAGCGGCAACCGAGCGCCCAGGCTGGCGAAGAACGTCTGGAACCGCGGCAGCACGAAGCCGGCCAGGACGATGAGCGTCACCACCGACATCACGGCCACGACCGCTGGATAGATGGTGGCCTGCTTGATCCGCCGGCGGGCCTCCAGATCGCGTTCCAGGTAACGGGCGAGCTGGCCGAGCGCGGTGTCGAGGCGGCCGCTCAGTTCGGCCGACCGGAGGATGCCGCGGTAGAACTCGGGGAAGATCCGCGGATGCCGGTCGAAGCAGTCCGACAACCGCTCACCGTCGCGGAGGCCGTCCTCGACCTCCAGCATCATCCGGCGGACGGACGAGTTCTCCGCCTCGCGGCCCAGGCTGTGCACAGACTCCGTCAGCGGCAGTCCGGCCCCCACGAACGCACCGAGCTGGCGGGTCAGGTGCATCACCTCCTCCCGCTTCACCCTTCGCGCGGTGATCTCCATCTGCAGCAGGCCAGGCTTCTCGGTCAGCCGGATGTTCCGCAGCTCCCGCTCGTACAGGGCCAGCTCGGCCTCCTCACGGCTCTCGGCCCGCGTCGTACCGCGCTTGGTAGTCCCGTCCGGCTGGGCCGCGACGTACGCGTATCTCGTCATCGCATTCCCACTGTGTAGATCGATCGGAGCACCTCGGCGACGGTGGTCACTCCTGTCTGCGCCAGCCGGGCGCCCTCCTCGTGCAGCGTCCGCATGCCCTCGTAGCAGGCGACCTTGCGGATCTCGGCCAGCGGTGCGCGATCGACCACCAGCTCTCGGATCGGATCGGTCACCGGCAGCAGCTCGTACACACCGGTCCGCTCGAGATAACCGGTGTGCGCGCAGAAGTTGCACCCGGCCCCGCGGACCAGCCCGCCGATCGGGACCTCGGCACCCGTAGCACGCAGGAACGCCTGCTCCGCGGCGGGAGGTTCGTAGTACTCGCGGCAGTTCTCGCAGACCTTGCGGATCAGCCGCTGCGAGATCACCGCGCTCACCGACGACGCGACGAGGAAGGTCTCGATTCCCATGTCCAGCAGGCGGTGCAGGGCCGTCGCGGTGTCGGTGGCGTGCACCGACGACAGCACCAGGTGCCCGGTGAGGGCGGACTGTACGGCGATCCGCGCGGTCTCGGCGTCCCTGATCTCGCCGACCAGGATGACGTCGGGGTCCTGCCGCAGGATCGACTTCAGCCCGGAGGCGAACGTGATCCCGGCCGCCTCGTTGATCTGGATCTGGTTGATCGAGGCGTAGCTGTACTCGACCGGGTCCTCGATCGTCATGATGTTGCGCTCGGGGCTGTCGATCTCGCCGAGCGACCCGTACAGCGTGGTGGTCTTGCCGCTGCCGGTCGGCCCGGCGGAGATGACCATCCCGTACGGCGTTCGCAGCAGCGCGGCGTACCGCTCCGCCAACTCGGGAGGCATCCCGAGCTGCTCGAGGCGGAACAACGGCCGGCTCTTGTCGAGGAGTCGCAGGACGACCTTCTCCCCGCCGACGACGGCCGCGGTCGAGACCCGGATGTCGACGTCGCGGCCCTCGACGTGCATCCGGATCTGGCCGTCCTGGGAGCGGCGTCGTTCGACGATGTTCAGGTCGGCCAGCACCTTGATCCGGCTGACCACGGCGGGCCCGATCGCGCCGGGCAGGTCGAGCTGGTCGCGCAGCGCGCCGTCCACCCGGAACCGCACCCGGACCCGGTCGTCGTGCGGCTCGATGTGGATGTCCGAGGCCCGGTCGCGCAGGCCCTGGGTGATGACCAGCTGGACCACCTGGACAACCGGTGCGTCCTCGTTGACCACGAGTTCGTCCGGCTCCAGCGCCGTACCGCGGGCCTGGAACAGCTTGACCGACTCGTCGATCCCGGCCAGCGCGCGGAAGTTGTTGTCGATCGCCTGGACGATGTCGGGCGCCGCCGCGAGGGCGAGCCGCACCGGGCGGCGGAGCGCGTCCTGGATCTGGGTACCGAGCGTCGGGTCCGCGAGTACGACGATCACCTCGCCCTCGCGAACCGCCAGCGGCAGCGCGGTCAGCGCGCGGGCCGTGTGCTCGTCGATCAGCGCCGTCGCCTCGGCTTCCGGGGTGACCTTCCACAGGTCCACCAAGGGGATGCCGTGCCGCTCGGCCAGCTGCGCGGCCCGTCGTCGTTCGCCCGGAACATCGGCGGCCTGGTACGGGCCGAGCGGCGGCACGGGCAGCGTCACTGCTTCCGGCTTGTCCTTGCCGCGATGCCTCATCATGCCTGCACCGCCCCGGATCGGACCCGCGGCCGCAGCTCGATCTCTTTCGGGTGCGAGCTGCGCGAGTAGGCGTCCTGCGGCGCGATCTCGCCGGCCTGGATCAGCTCCGAGAGCGACTGCTCGAGCGTGATCATGCCTTCGCGCCGGCCGGTGACGAGGGCGTTGCGCAGCTGGTGCGTCTTGCCCTCCTTGATCAGGTTGCGGATCCCGGCGTTCGCGACCATCACCTCGAACGCCGCGACCAGTCCGCCTCCCACCCGCGGGATCAGTCGCTGATGTACGACGCCGCTCAGCGCCGCGGCGAGCTGAACCCTGACCTGGGACTGCTGCTCGGGCGGGAAGACATCGATGACGCGCGCCAGCGACTGAGCCGTGTCGTTGGTGTGCAGGGTCGCGAAGACCAGGTGCCCGGTCTCGGCGATGGTGAGGGCGAACCGGATGGACTCCAGGTCCCGCATCTCACCGACCAGCAGTACGTCGGGGTCCTCGCGGAGCGCGGCCCGCAACGCGTCCGGGAACGACGCGGTGTCGCTGCCGACCTCCCGCTGGTTCACCGCCGACCGGCGATGTTCGTGGACGTACTCGATCGGGTCCTCGATGGTGATGATGTGGCAGGCCCGATCGGTGTTGATCTGGTGGATGACCGAGGCCAGCGTGGTCGACTTGCCGGACCCGGTCGGCCCCGTAACCAGGACGAGTCCCTGGTGCAAGCGGGCGAACTCGCCGATCACCGGCGGCAGTCCCAGCTCCGACATGGTCGGAATGCTGCGCGGGATGACCCGCAGCGCGATGGCGGTGTCACCGCGCTGGGTGAAGGCGTTCGCACGGATCCGCGCGCTCTCCCGCCACGAGAACGAGAAGTCGTGCTCGTACGTCGTCTGCCAGACGTTCGAGCGGTGCGGGTTCAGGATCTCCGCGAGCATCGCGTCGGTGTCCCGCCGGGTCAGCGGCGTCTGGTCCCCGACCGGGCGCAGGACGCCGTGGACACGCAGCTGCGGAGCCATTCCGACGGTGAGGAGAAGGTCGGTACCGCCGGCGTTCCAGAGTTCTTCCAGCAACAGATCCACCCGGCTGCCAGGCACGGGAATTCTCATGACGTCCCTTCGGCATGATCGTCTGACCAGGACACGACGTACCCGCGGCGGACCGGCCCTCCTCCGGCCGGTCCGCCGTACGGGCCGTGACTCAGGTGCAGGCGCCGCTCGCGGTGACCAGACCGTTGATGCCGAGGGTGATGGTGTAGCCGTCGCCGGCCGGGCGGCTGCGCAGCAGCTGGTTGACGCCGACGGTCAGCTCGAGCCAGCCCGGGTCGCCGGCGGGTGGGTAGGCGCCGTTCTTCGCGTAGTACGCCTCGACGGCGACCTCCACGCTCTTCTTGTCGGTCTTGCAGGCGGCCGCGTTACCGCGGTCCTGGATGCCCGAGACGGCGAACACGACGATCCCGGACAGCACGCCCAGGATGACGATCACGACGAGCAGCTCGATCAGGGTGAATCCGGACTGGTTTCTCCTGCGGGTCCGGTCGGTGCGGTTGCGGGCACGACGGACTGTTCGGGCGACGAAGGCCCGAAGCGGGTAGTTCATACAGCTTCCTTTACAGATGCTCCGGCAAGCGACGGAGACGGGGTCCAGGCGCGGCAGCCGCGAACGAAGACTCAGCTCGACCCCTGTAAATCCAGCCGAATCCGCCTCACACATCCCCCCGGATGATGCTGCTGCCGCGTCAAAGACTCGTCTCTGCGAGCCAGGTGTCACAGCGGGTGAACGGCCGACGTCCCTGGCCACCCGGCCGACAGCTGTCGGCCGTTCGGCCGACAAGCCTCAGGAACGACGCAACAGCGACCTGGTCGCGTCCCAGCCCTCCAGGCCGGGATCCAGCCGCGCGATGTCAGCGGCCGATCGGAGCCGATGCCAGCCCGGACCGATCGCGACAGCGTGCCGGCGCGGCTTGCGGGCTTCGAGCTCGGACAGCGCGGTGTCGAAGACAGGTGCGGTCTCGGACACCCAGTCAGCGGTCGGGACGTTGACGCCGATCGCCGCGAGGGTGCCGTCCTCGGCGGGAGTGACAGCGATGTCGGCAGTGCTGAGTGCACGGAACAGCTTGCCGATCAGCAGGCCGGGGAGATCGGGCACATCGTGCGAGACCGCAACAACGGCGGCTGCCGGACCGGCCAGCTCCACCGCATGCAGGACGGGGCGAGCGGGATCCACGGCGTACGTCGGTGTGCCCGGCCAGGTCAGCGCACTGACCTCGGCGACCGCCTCCTCGTCTGCACCCGCGACCGCGACCGCTACCTCGACGCGGTCCAGGCCGGCGAGAACTTCGTACGTGTCCTCGGCCAGCGCCAAGCGCCATGCGTCGGGATCCCGTCCGGGCGGCGCCCAGGTGCCGACAGCCGGTACGACAACCACCACGACGCGGCGGTCGCCGGTCATGCGTGCGTGCTTACGTTGTCGTAGTAGGTGCGGGCCGCGTTCACCTCGGGCATGTGGTCCTCGGCCCAAGTCTTGATGGAGGCGATGAGCGGCATCAGCGTGTCGCCCAGCGCTGTGAGTTCGTAGTCGACGCGCACCGGGACGGACAGCGTGACCGAGCGGGTGAGCAGGCCGTCGCGTTCGAGGGAACGGAGCGTCTGCGTCAGCATCTTCTGGCTGACACCGGCGATGCGCCGCGAGAGGTCGGAGTACCGCAGCGGGCCGTCGGCGAGTGCGGTGAGGATCAGCGTCACCCACTTGTCGCTGATGCGGTCGAGGAGCTGCCGCGCCGGACAGGTCGCCAGGAACGCGTCGTACTCGCGGGCTGCTTCTTCGCGGACCTGCGCCGCGGTGCGGGTGGGCATGGCTCTCCTCGTCGTGCGGTAGGCACTCCAAAGTGCGTACTTCCCGATAGAGAGTAACTCTCCCACAGTGGTGCCGACCCTCAAATGACAAGGAGTGAACGATATGCGCGCACTCGTCGCCCGCCGCCTCGACGGGCCGGACGCGATCGAGCTGATCGAGACCGACGTACCCGAGCCGGCCGCGGGCCAGCTGCGGATCAAGGTGGCCGCAGCCGCGGTCAACCCGGTGGACCTCGCCGTCAGCGCAGGGCTGGCGGTGGAGTTCGGGCTGACTGCCGCTCGCGAGCAGTTCGGGCTCGGCTGGGACGTCGCAGGCACTGTGGATGCGGTAGGACCCGACACCGAGGCACCGGCGGAGACCGTGGTCGGCGTGGCGGACTTGCTGGGCCGGAGTCTCAAGGCGCACGCGGAGTACGTCGTGCTGGACGTCGACGCCGTCGTACGCGCACCGGAAGGCTTGGACCTCGCCAAGGCGGCGACCTTCGGACTCAACGGTCTGACCGCGCTGCAGGCCGTGAGGTCACTGCAGGGACAGACTGTGTTCGTCACCGGAGCCGCCGGCGGCGTCGGTGGGTACACCGTCGAGCTGGCGAAGCACCGTGGTCTGACAGTCATCGCCAGCGCCGGAGCACGCGATGAAGAGCTGGTACGGCGCCTCGGCGCGGACCACTTCGTCGATCGCAACGAGGACCTGGCTGCAGCGGTACGGCGGATCGTGCCGGCCGGCGTGGACGGTGTGGTCGACGCCGCCGTGGTCGGAATCGGCGCACAAGAGGCCGTACGCAATGGCGGTCGGCACATCCACGTGCAACCTGGCCCGCGACCACCCCATCTCCGCGGCATCACCGTGGAGCAGCTGTTCATCCACACCAACCGGGCGGACCTGGAAGAACTTGTAGGTCTGGTCGAAGCCGGCGTCCTCTCCACGCGGGTCGCCGACACCTACGGCCTCGACGAGGCAGCGATCGCCTACAAGCGCGTTGCCGCAGGAGGTGTGCGCGGCCGGGTCGTCCTGGTGCCGTAGGTCACCCGAGGGCGGAGTAGAGGCGGAGCGCTACCTGGATGTCCAGTGAGTGGTCCGGGGACTGCCAGCCCTCGCCGAGGAGGGCAGTGACGCGGTCGAGTCTTTGCTGGACGGTGTTGGGGTGGATGTGGAGCGACGCTGCTGCACGGGTCGGGCTCTGGCCTGCTGCGAAGTAGGCGTGGAGCGTACCGATGAGGTCGGTGCCGCGCTGGGTGTCGTAGTCGAGGACCTGACCGAGCACGTGGTGCACATGGCTGCGAACGTCGACGTCCGAGGCGCCGACGAGTCCAGCAACACCCAGGTCGTCAGGTGTGGCGGACTCGCTCGTCCGGCCCAGACGGAGCATGGTGGCGACCAGTCGAGCGGCCTGGCGGTGGGCGTCGACCAGAGGCTCACCCCAGGTCGCAGGGCCCGTGACAGCGATCGTGACGCCACCACGCTTGGCTACTTCGACCAGATCGCGTGCCGCACTACCAGGCGTCGTACGAGCGAACAACAGCACGAGATCGCCGCCGTACGGACCAGATAGGACCAGCTTGTCCTCCAGTGGTGCGGACAGCCGTGCGCGTACGGCGGTGTGGTCGCCGCGGCACACTGCGACGACCAGGTGGTCGTGGCGATGGTTTGGCGCCAGCAATCGGAGTCGATCGGTCAGCGTGCGCGGATCGGCACTCCCACTCAGTACGTCGGCCAGCAGGTCTGCCTGTGCGCGTTGCGATTGCTCAGCGGCCTGGCGGCGGAAGAGCAGAACCAGTGCGGTGACGACGGCTGCGCGTTCGACGATGCGCCGGTCTGCGCCGGGCAAGTCGTCGGCGCCGCCGATCACGAGCGCACCGAGGCGTTCGCCCTTGGCAGTAGCTGCGACCACCCAGCAGTCCCCCACTCGAGTCAACCGACCGGACTCGGACTCCTGCCAGGGCACCGACTCAGGCACTGCTCCGGCAACAGCAAGTTCGTTGCCAGCAGCATCGACCAGTACGACCCACACGTCGAGCAGCTCGGCCAGTGCGGCGGCAATGGCGTCCACATCGCCGCCGGACAACACGATGTCCGCGAAACGGTCATGCGCGGCCGCAGCGTGCTCGACACCGGCGTGCGCGGCAGACACCTGGTCCAGCGCGGCCGCTGTCTCCGCAGCCGCACGGACTTGGACGATCGTCACTGCGGCCAGTGTGGCGAGCGAGCCGAGCAGCGACACCTCATCGCGGCTGAAGGGCCGCCGTGTCCGGTTGGACGCGAACAGCACGCCAACGAACGCTCCGTCGACGATCAGCGGCGTACCGCAGATCGCTACGAGCCCCTCCTCGCTGACCGCGTCGTCGATCGGCATGGTGTGGCGGAAGCGTCGGTCGGACGGGTAGTCCGCGGTCCAGTACGGTTTGTACGTCTCCGCGACCAGTCCGCCGAGTCCAGCGCCCAGAGGCAGCCGGAGTTGCTGGAAGGCGGCCGACACGGAGCCGTCGGTGGCCCGCATGTACGTGTCGCCGCGGGACTCGTCGTACAGCGTCAGGTACGCGACGTCTGTGCCGACCAGAGTGCGGGCGCGGTGGACGATGGTGTCGAGCACGCCGCCCGGATCGCGGGCCGACGCTAGCTCCCGGGCCACGTCGACCAGCGCGGACAGCTCGGCCTCACGCTTCTTGCTGGCGTCCATGCTCGCCCGGATGCGCAGGGCGAGGTCGCGTGCCACCGCGTCCTCGCCCGCTGCCCGGGCCAGCTCGCTCCCGGGCGCATCCTCGGCCAGCAGCCGCAGCAGCTCCTCCATGGCCTACAGAGTAGTGAGGTCTCGACGGTGCGTTTCGGAGTACGACGTCACTGCGACGATCGAGATCACCGCACACGCTGCGACGTACATGGCGATCGCGTAGCCCGAGTCGTACGCCTTGAGCAGCGCCACCGCGATGAACGGCGCCAGACCGCCCGCGATGATCGACGCGAGCTGGTAGCCGACCGAGACACCGGAGTACCGCACCCGCGTCCCGAACAGCTCGGTGAAGAAGGAGGCCTGCGGTCCGTACATCGCGCCGTGGAAGATCAGCCCGACAGTCACGGCAAGAGTCGCCAGTGCGAAGTTGCGAGTGTCTACGAGGGCGATGAAGACAAAGCCCCACACGCCGACCCCGAACGCGCCGACCAGGTAGACGGGCTTCCGGCCGACGCGGTCCGATAGTGCACCCCATGCCGGGATCGCGAAGAAGTGGATGGCAGCACCGATCAGTACCGCGTTCAGCGCGAAGGACTTGCCCATCCCCAGGTGTTCCTTCGCGTACGTCGCGATGACGATCGTGAAGATGTAGTAGCTGACGTTCTCCGCCATCCGTGCGCCCATCGCCGTCAGCACCTCACGTGGGTACTTCGTGAGCACCTCGAGCAACGGCAGCTTGTCCGCCGGCTCCTGCTGGGCCCGCGCCTCCTGGAACACCGGTGACTCCTCGATCCGCAGCCGCACCCACAACCCGACCAGCACAAGTACCGCCGACAGCAGGAACGGGATGCGCCAGCCCCATGCGTTGAAGTCCGCGTCCGACTGGAACGCCGCCAGCCCGGCCAGTACGCCGTTCGCGATCAACTGGCCCGCCGGCGCACCGGCCTGCGGCCATGACGCCCAGAAGCCGCGCCGGGCCGGGTCACCGTGCTCGGACACGATCAGTACGGCGCCACCCCACTCACCACCGAGCGCGAAGCCCTGGATGAGCCGCAGTACCGTCAGCAGGACCGGTGCGAGCGCACCGACCTGCGCGTACGTCGGCAGCAGGCCGATGGCGAACGTGGCGAGCCCCATCATCAGCAGCGACAGCACCAGCAGCTGCTTGCGTCCGAGCCGGTCACCGAAGTGCCCGAACACCACGCCGCCGATCGGCCGCGCGAGGAAGCCGACCGCGAAGGTGGCGAAGCTCAGCAACGTCCCACTGAGCTCCTCGCCCTTCGGGAAGAACAGGTCGCCGAACACCACCGATGCGGCGACGCCGTACAGGAAGAAGTCGTACCACTCGACCGTCGTACCGACGAGACTCGCGCCCACCACCCGGACGATCGACGTACGGGTGCGGACCGGTTCTGTAGCTGTCATTGGGCGGGCTCCTGAGTTAGTGGGCGGTGTTAGTGGGCGGTCCAGCCGCCGTCGAGTACGAACGAGCTCCCCGTGATCGAGGCGGATGCCGGGCCGCACAGCATGGCCACCAGCTCCGCCACTTCGGCCGGTTCGATCAGCCGCTTCACCGCGACCGGCTCGAGCAGGACCTTGTCCAGCACCTCTGCTTCGGACAGGCCGTGCGTCGCGGCCTGATCCGCCAGCTGTGCGGTGACCAGCGGCGTCCGCACGTACGCCGGGTTGACGCAGTTGCTGGTCACCCCGTGCGCGGCGCCTTCCAGCGCGACGACCTTGCTGAGCCCCTCCAGCCCGTGCTTGGCCGCGACGTACGCCGCCTTGAACGGGCTGGCGCGGAGCCCGTGCACCGAGCTGATGTTCACCACGCGACCCCAGCCGGCGCCGTACATGTGTGGGAGCGTCTGCCGGATCAGCCGGAACGGCGCCTCCAGCATCAGCCGGATGATGTAGCTGAACCGCTCCGGCGGGAACTGCTCGACCGGAGCGACCTGCTGTACGCCGGCGTTGTTCACCAGGATGTCGATGTCGGTCGGCAGGTCGGCCAGCCGCTCCAGGTCGGACAGGTCGCTGACGATCGTGTCCACACCGTCCAGTGCGTCCAGCCCGTCCTGGTCGAAATCGACTGCCACCACCTGGACTCCGTCCGCCGCCAGGCGTTGCGCGCAGGCGGCGCCGATGCCTGACGCGGCACCGGTGACGAGGGCTCGACGGGTCTCCATGGCCGATGACTGTAGAAATCCCGACTCCGGGGCACTATGGGATGCGACCACACAACTCACCCGGACCGCATGGGCCGACACGCCACTTATCCACAACTGTGCCTATCAAACCTGCAGGTGCCGATAGCTGGATCTATTGTTGAAACATGGTCGATATCGAACATCCGAAGAAGAAGGCCGCGGGCGTCCCGGCGGTGCTCTCGTCGTTCAAGTTCGGTTTCCGGGAGATGGGCCCCGCTCGGACCGGCAAGGTCTTCCTGAAGATGAACCAGGACGGCGGGTTCGACTGCCCGTCCTGCGCCTGGCCGGACCCCGACCACAAACGCAAGCACGCGGCCGAGTTCTGCGAGAACGGCGCGAAGGCCGTCGCCTGGGAGGCGACCCGCAAACGGGTGCCGCGCGCGTTCTTCGCCGAGCACACCGTCGACGCGATGAACGAGATCTCCGAGTTCGACCTCGGCAAGCTCGGCCGGATCACCGAGCCGATGCTGCTGCGGGCCGGCGCGACCAACTACGAGCCGGTCGGCTGGGACGAGGCGTTCCAGGTCGTCGCGCGCCACCTCAAGGCCCTCGTCGACCCCGACGACGCCGTCTTCTACACCTCCGGCCGGACCAGCAACGAGGCCGCGTTCCTCTACCAGCTCTTCGTCCGCGCGTACGGCACCAACAACCTGCCCGACTGCTCGAACATGTGCCACGAGTCCTCGGGTACCGCGCTGTCGAAGGTGATCGGCAGCGGCAAGGGCGCGGTCACGCTGGAGATGCTGGAAGAGTCGGAGCTGATCGTCGTCGTCGGCCAGAACCCGGGCACCAACGCACCCCGGATGCTCAGCCACCTCGAGATCGCCAAGCGCAACGGCGGCGACATCGTCGCGGTCAACCCGCTGCCCGAGCCCGGCCTGATGAACTTCAAGAACCCGCAGGCCCCGCGCGGCTGGCTCGGCAAGGGCACGAAGCTGGCCGACCAGCACCTGCAGATCCGGATCGGCGGCGACCAGGCGCTGTTCCTTGCCATCGGCCACCTTCTGCTCGAGGCCGAGGCGGCCGCCCCGGGCACGGTGCTGGACAAGTCGTTCATCGACGCGCACACCAGCGGGTTCGAGCTGTACGCCAAGCACAACACCGAGCTCGACTGGCCCGCCGTCGAGCAGGCGACCGGGCTCCGCCGGGCCGAGATCGAGGAGCTCACCCAGCGGTTCATCAAGTCCAAGGCGACGGTGATCTGCTGGGCGATGGGCCTGACGCAGCATCGCGAGGCGGTCGCGACGATCAGCGAGATCGTCAACGTCCTCCTCCTGCAGGGCAACATCGGCAAGCCGGGCGCGGGTCCGTGCCCGGTCCGCGGCCACTCGAACGTGCAGGGCGACCGCAGCATGGGCATCTGGGAGAAGATGCCGGACGCGTTCCTGGACAAGCTCGACTCCGAGTTCTCCTTCACCTCGCCGCGCGAGCACGGCATCGACGCGGCGGAGACGGTGAAACGGCTGCGCGAGGGCGCCGTCCGCGTGTTCGTCGCGATGGGCGGGAACTTCGCGTCCGCGACCCCGGACACCGAGGTCGTGCATCGCGGTCTGCGGGAATGCGATCTGACCGTGCACGTGTCGACGAAGCTCAACCGGTCGCACACGATCACCGGCCGCGAGGCGCTGATCCTTCCCACGCTCGGGCGCACCGACCACGACCACACCCCGGCCGGTCCGCAGTCCGTCACGGTCGAGGACTCCCAGGGCGCCGTACACCTCTCGACCGGGAATCTGATTCCTCCCGGTCCGGAGATGAAGTCGGAGATCGGCATCATCTGCGGGCTGGCGCAGGCCGTCGTAGCGGATGTCGGGGAGATTCCGTGGGCCGACTTCGCCGACGACTACAGCCTGATCCGGCGGCGGATCGGCCGGGTGGCCGACGGCTACGAGGACTTCGAGGATCGTCTGCAGGCCAATGGCGGCGGCTTCCTGCTCGCGCACGCGGCGCGGGACAAGCGTGAGTTCAAGACGTCCGACTCGCGAGCGCAGTTCACCGCGAACGACCTGGTCTGGTTGCCGACCGAGCCCGGCCGGCTGCTCCTGCAGACCCTGCGCAGCCACGACCAGTTCAACACGACGATCTACGGCCTTGAGGACCGGTACCGCGGCATCCACGGGACCCGCGAGGTCGTCTTCGTGCACCCGGACGACCTGGCCGAGCTCGGTCTGGAGGACGGCGGGTACGTCGACATCGTCAGCGAGTTCCGCGGTGTCGAGCGCCGGGCGTCGCACTTCCGGCTGGTGTCCTATCCGACCGCGCGCGGCTGCGTGGCGGCGTACTACCCGGAGACCAACGTGCTGATGTCGGCCGACGACGTCGCGAAGGGCAGCAACACGCCGGTCGCGAAGGGTCTGACCGTCAGGCTGGAGCCAGTCTCTTCCTGAACCACGGCTGGAGTGCGGCGAGTGCGACAGCGACTGCCGCGTTGGTGAGCCACAGACCGGTCGGGCCGGTTCTGTCGAGGAGTTGGGTGACGACGAGTGGGGCGATCGTGGTCGCGATCCCCCAGCTCAGTCCGAAGACGGCCAGGTACCGGCCGCGGGCCTCGTCGGGCGCGAGCCCCGAGGCCTGCGTGAGGTAGCGGGTCAGGAGAAACAGGTCGCCGAGGCTCCAGAGGATCGAGGCGATCACGAAGACCGCCAGGTTTCCCGCGACCGCACAGACGACCAGGCCGACAGCGAGCAGCACGTAGCCGACGGTGATGGATCGGAAGTCGTCGAGGTGCTGCACGCGGAGCAGTCGTTGCGCAGCGATCAGGGTGACGGCGGAAATGGCCAGGATGATCCCGATGCCGGACTTCGGGAGCCCTTGCTCGAGCAAGGTCAGCGGCAGTCCGATGATGATCTGCATGTAGATGGTGGCGAAGATCGTGCCGCCAGCGAGCAGCAGCAACAACCTCCTGTCACGCCAGGCGGAGCCGCCGGCTGCGAGATCGCCGCGCCCTTCCAGCAGCGTTTCGGCGCGCGCATCAGAGCGGGCCGGCAGGGGCCGTCCTCCCCGGCGTTCGCCGGCGGGCAGTGCGACAGCGACGAGTGCCGCGCAGGACAGGCAGGTGATCGCGTCGGCGACGAACAGCCAGCGGAGGTCGACGTGGCTGATCGCGGCCGCGAGCAAGCCGGCCAGGACTCCGGCCGCGGCCAGCGCGGCGCTGTAGAGACCGTAGGCTGCCGGACGGTCGGACGGCTCGGTGACGTCGGCGATCATCGCCTGGCTGGGCGGCTCGTAGATCTCGAACGCGAGACCGAGCAGGATCGTCGCGAGCACCGCCGACCACAACGTGCGGCTCCCCGCGATCCAGAGCTGCGAGATCGCGCAGCCGGTCAGCCCGAGGACGATCGTCCAGCGGCGGCCGAGACGGTCGGCGAGCTGGCCGCCGAGCAACCGGGACGGGATCGTCGCGGCGCCGAAGACCGCCAGGATCAGGCCGGTCTGCGCGAGGGAAGCGCCGAACTCGACCGTGAGCACCACGCCCAGGAACGGCAGCGTGAACGCCCCGATCCGGTTCACCGCACGGGCGACGACCAGGATCCAGACAGTCCGGGACAATCCACGCCAGGGTCCGGTCAGCGTGACAACAGCACTCATGGCGACTCCATGACTGTCTAAATGGTTATGATCGGTCACGCAAGAGCCTAGGGAGAGAGCCCATGACTGGTCAAGTGTCTTTTGATAGTCACGCCCGCAGTGTGCTGGCGGCCGCGGTCGAGTACGTGAACCGGCTGACCCCCGGGTACTCCGGCGGCGCCCCGTACGCCGCACCCGCCGACAACCCCGAAGCGATCACCGAAGCCGTCGCGCAGGCTCTGACCGCGATCGGCCATCCCCCCAAGTCGGTCCCGGTCGACGACGCCCGGCGCCTCAGACTGTTGGCCGGCCGGATGCGGCTCGTCTTCGAAGCCGCCGCAGCCGACGACCTGGACGCGGCCGCCACCGAGATCAACGCCCTCCTCCTCGACACCAACGCCCGCCCCCAACTGGACCGCGGCCGCGACCGCCCCTGGAGCCTCCACTTCCACGGCCCCGACGAACAACTGGCCAACGGCTGGGCAGCCGGCTGCGCCGCCGGTCTCGCACTCGCCGTAGGTAGCGACCTAGCCGGCCGCCTCGGCGTCTGCGCGGCCCCCCACTGCGACCGCGTCTTCGTCGACGTCTCCAAGAACGGCCAACGCCGCTTCTGCTCCCCCCAATGCCAAAGCCGAGTCAAAGCCGCCGCCCACCGCGCCCGCCAGCAGCTGAGCTGACGAGGGGGATCTGCAGCTCGACAGGTAGTGCACCGCGGGACGGCGTACGCGCGGGACATGCTCACGCTCAGGTGCACTAGAGAGCCACCCGACACCTCCTGTCCTTATGCCGATTCACTGCTGGGGCGCGTGATGATCGGGCACGCCGGGTCCTCGTTGTCGACCACCAGTTGGGCGCGGGCGGCGGGGTGGATTTCGTTGACGTACATGCGTTCGCCGGGGATGTATCTGGTCAGGTAGCGGTGTTCGGCGGCTGCGGGCGAGTCCATCCAGGCCTGGTCGCGGGCGGTGCCTCGGTGGAGGACGGTGTCGAAGCTGACGTGGATGTAGATGCGGAGATCCCAGTGCGCGTCGAGCTCGGGGCGTTGGAGGAAGGCGCCGTCGGCGAGGAGGATCGCGTCGGGTGTGGCGGTTTGGACTGGTGAGTCGAGGGCGGAGCGTGCAGAGGTCTCGCGGACCGCGACGACGTAGCGGCGGTCGCCGTCCGGCCCGAGTGGTAGTAGGAGCTGGTTGCGGACTGCGTCGTAGTCCCACATGTCGAAGTAGTAGCTCTCCGGCGAGTCGATCGGGTACGCCGTTCGCAGCTCCGGCGCTCGCTTGAAGTAGTCGATGCCGGCCCGGATCACCTCGCGGTCGGTACGAGTTCGCAGTGCGTCGGCCAACTCGTCGGCCAGAGTGGTCTTGCCGGCCGCCGAGCATCCGTCGATCGCCACCCGGACGGGATGCGATCGCCTGACCGCCAGCACCTCGGACGCCAACTCCCCCAGGACCTCGGCTCGCATGGACCCATCCTCCACGACGGCGGACGCCCCACCCGAATGGTTTTCGGGTGGGGCGTCGCGCGGGGGCCGACCTGTCGTCAGCCGACGGGAGTCAGCTCGCGTTCCTCCTCCGGTGCCGGCGGGAGCGGCGAGGCGTGCTTGGCACGCTTGCCCTTCAGCCACTTCGGGGCCCACCAGTTGGCGTCGCCGAGCAGGGTCATCACGCTCGGCAGGACGACCGCGCGGATGATCGTCGCGTCGATCAGGATCGCGACCGCGAGCCCGACCCCGAGCTGCTTCATGTCCAGCGTGCTCAGCGTCGCGAAGACCGCGAACACCCCGATCATCACCGCTGCCGCGCTGGTCACCACGCCGGCCGAACCGGTGATGCCCTCGGCAACGGCCTGCTTGGTCGGCACGCCCCGCAGTACCGCCTCGCGGATCCGGCTGACGACGAACACGTGGTAGTCCATCGACAGGCCGAACAGCACCACGAAGAGGAACAGTGGCAGCCAACTCACCACCGCGCCGTTCGACCGAAAGTGCAGCAACCCCTCCGCCCACGTGTTCTGGAAGACCGCGGTGACGACGCCGTACGCCGCTCCCGCGCTCAGCAGGTTCAGCCCGATCGCGGTGACCGCGACGACCACCGAGCGGAACGTCACCATCATCACGATCATCGTCAGCAGCAGCACGAACCCGATCACCAGCGGCAGCTTGTCCCGCGTGTGCGCCGCATAGTCGACGTCCGCCGCCACGAACCCGCCGACGGCGTACTCGACGCCCGGCACCTTGCCCACTGTCTGCGGCATCAGGTCCTTGCGCAGCTCGGTCAACGAGTCGCGCGCCTGCTGGCTACCGCCCTCGTACGGCGTGGCCACCTCGAGCGTGGCGACCGTGCCGTCCTTGGAGAATCGCGGCTCCTCGAGACCGTCGGACGCGAACAGCTTGTCGTCCTTCGTGCGCTGCATCAGCTCGGCCAGCGCGGCCTTGACCGCGGGCTGCTGGTTGGCGGACGCACGGACGGCGACCTCGTGGCTGGTTCCGGTGCTCGGGAACGCCGCGGTCAGCCGGTCGTACGCCTTCATCACCGACGTGGTCCGGGGCAGGTCCTCGGTGCCCGGGAACTTCAGCTGCATCCCCAGCGCCGGCGACGCGACCGCGAGCAACGCGGTGACGGCGACGAGCAGGGTGGCGACCGGGTGCTTCAGCGCCGGCTTCAGCACGGTCGGCCAGAACCGCGGCTGACCCTTCGACGCCGTCAGCCGCCACACGAACGGGATCCGCGGGCGATCGACCCACCGACCGAGCTTCGCGAGTACCGCGGGGAGCACCGTCAGCGAACCGACGACAGCCACCGCGACGACCAGGATCGAGCCGACCGCGAAGGACGAGAAGACCGCGTCGCGGGCCAGGAACAGCCCCGCCATCGAGATGATGACCGCCGTACCCGAGACCACGACGGCATGCCCGGAGGTGGCCGCGGCGATCTCGACCGCGTCGACGTGACCGCGGCCCTTGGCGCGCTCCTCACGCTCGCGGCGGAGGTAGAACAGCGAGTAGTCGACGCCGACCGCCATACCGATCAGCAGGATGACGCTGTTGACCGCGTCCACCGCGGGCACGAGCTGCGAGGCTGCGGCCGCCAAGCCGATCGCGGCGGCTACGGCGGACAGCGCGAGCAGCAGCGGCACCGAAGCGGCGATCAGCGCACCGAACGCGATCAGGAGGATCGCCAGCGTCACCGGCAGGCTGAACATCTCCGCCCGTTTGAAGTCCTTGCCCAGCGTCTCGTTGAGCGCCTTGTCGATGGACAGTCCACCGACCTCTTCGACCCGGAGATCCGGGTACTGCTTCTGCACCTGGGCGGTGGCGTCGAGCAGCGGTTGCACCCGCGCATCGGAGTCGGCCCCCTCGGCGGCGTCCTTGAGGGTGACCCTGACGATGACCGCGTCCTTCTTCGGCGACGGCATCGGCTGCGCCACTTCCGCGACCCCACCGAGGGCGCGCATGCGCTGGATCACCACGCCGGCGGCCTTGTTCGCCGCGGCTTGGTCGAGCTGTCCGGACGGCGCCGTGATCAGCACGCTCTCCACGTCCGGGTCGTCGAAGTTGCCGGACTTGACGATGTTGTCCGCCCGGGTCACCTCACCGATGTCGCCCTCGTTCTTCGACTCCTTCGTGCCGGTCATCGAGCCGAGCGCGAAACAGGCGGCCACGACGACAACCCACATCGCGATCGCCCGCCACGGATGGGTGGCGCTCCAGCGCGCTGCCCGTACCGTGATCTGTCCCCTGGCCATGCTTCCCTGCCCCTCTGCGCCCCCTCGGGCACCCCACCCAGCGACCCTGGCGTGGCGCTGGCTACGGGTCAAAGCCTGGCTGGAGCCGACCGGTCGCGGCCATGGAGGAAGCCACCCATCCCACCCTGGTGCCAGCCCTACCCCTCCCTTTCTCGTACGCCGTACGGGCCAGGGTGACCGGAGCTCAGAAGTCGTCGAGGTCGAGCGAGGAGGCGGCCGAGATGCCCTCCAGATACCCCTCGGCGCGCTCGGCCTTCGGGTAGCGGCGGACCAGGTCCCAGAAGGTGGCGTTGTGGGTCGGCTCGATCAGATGGGCCAGCTCGTGGACCAGCACGTAGTCGACGACCCAGGCGGGCATCGACTGCAATCTGGTCGACAAACGGATCGATCTGTCCGCCGGCGTGCAGGATCCCCACCGTCTGTTTTGGTTCGAAACCCACCTCACCGACGCAGGTTCGGGCACTTCCGGGAGGTGGCGACACGCGAGTTCGTGTGCTCTGGCCAACAATTTTTCGTCCGACACGCGCGATCGGCTGCGCTGCTTCTCGAGCCGCGCCAGCATGGTCTCGACCCAGCGCGCCTCCTCGGCGGCGGACAGCCGGTCGGGCATCAGCACGACCACCCGCTCACCGTCGCGGTACGCGCTGACCGTGCGCTTGCGGCGCTTGCTGCGACGGATATCCACGTACGGCGGGATCGAGCGCGGTGGGGAGTCGGCCATGGCTCAAAAATGTACCCCCCGAATCCGACAACTTTCTTCGGTCCACATCCTGTGCATCGGCGTTTCCGCAGGTCAGACGCCAGATTTTGAACCCACCGACCCTCGTTGTTCACATCCTGTTCCCCCGCCCGTCCACAGCGTCGACCGGCGCGTCCCACAGGTTGCGCACAGAGTTATCCACAGGGGTGGACAACGCGGGCTTGCCTGCGCGGCCGCCGGCTCCTAGCGTCATCTCCAACAGGCTCCCGGACCGCCTCCGGGGCCGCTCGGAGGGGAAGCCGAGCAGCTCCGGAGGCGGATCACCGGGAGCCTGTTCCGTGCGGGCGAAAGTTTCGGTAAGGGCTTTCCTCGGGGGATTCCGGCGGCACGCGGACCCCGAGGTGCGCTTGAGCCTGAGCCAGGAGGCCGTAGGGTGAATCCCGACTGGGCCGAACGGCCTACGGCAGGACGGTCTGCCGTTAGCATCCAACGACTGCCCGGGGCGAGGCCCCGGGCTGGAATTAAGCAAGGAGAGGGCCCTCATGGCAGAGACCTGGAGCGGCGAGTTCTACTGCGTCAAGTGCAAGGCCAAGCGCACCGCCGACGGCGAGGTCAAGGTCAACGACAAGGGCACGCGCATGGCGAAGGCCAAGTGCCCCGAGTGCGGTACGAACCTGAACCGGATCCTCGGCAAGGCCTGACGCACCACGTCGTAGGGGCGGTGTCCGGCACGATGTCTGTGCCGGGCACCGCCCCTGGTTCGTCCTCGCTTGGGTGACCGGACAGAATGGAAACGTGTCGGACCTTCCTCGCAAGGCGCTGAGCCGGACCGCGAAACTTGCCAGCCTGCCGCTCGGTGCCGCCGGGCGGGCCACGGTCGGCCTGGGCAAGCGCATCGGCGGTGCGCCCGCCGAGGCCGTGTTCGCCGAGTTCCAGCGCCGGACCGCAGATCAGCTGTTCGCCGTCCTGGGTGAGCTCAAGGGCGGCGCGATGAAGTTCGGGCAGATGCTCAGCCTGATGGAGTCCGCGATGCCGGAGGAGCTCGCGGCGCCGTACCGGGCCACCCTGACCAAGTTGCAGGACTCCGCCCCGCCGATGCCGGCCTCGACCGTGCACACGATCCTGTCGCGGGAGCTCGGCAAGCGCTGGCGGGACCGGTTCGAGGAGTTCGACGATCTGCCGGCGGCGGCCGCGTCGATCGGGCAGGTGCACCGCGGCCGGCTCAAGGACGGCCGCGAAGTCGCGGTCAAACTGCAGTACCCGGGCGCCGCGGAGGCGCTCCGCTCGGACCTTCGGCAGCTGGGCCGGTTCGCGCGGACGATCGGGGCGATCGTTCCCGGTCTCGAGGTGAAGCCGCTGGTCGCCGAGCTCCAGGAGCGGATCGGCGAGGAGCTCGACTACGACCGCGAGGCGCAGGCCCAGCAGCAGTACGCCGACGCGTTCAAGGACCACCCGGAGTTCGTCGTACCGCGGGTCATCAAGCACTCCCCCACGGTCATCGTGTCCGAGTGGATCGAGGGCCGCCCGCTGTCGTCGTACATCACCGAGGGCACCAAGCAGGAGCGGGACGCGATCGGGCTGAAGTACGTCCGGTTCATGTTCAGCGGGCCGAAGTACGCCGGTCTGCTGCACTCGGACCCGCACCCGGGGAACTTCCGGGTGATGGCCGACGGCCGGCTCGGCGTGGTCGACTTCGGCCTCTGCGCGCGGCTTCCCGACGGCCTGCCGCCGGCGATCGGCCGGCTGCTGCGGATCTCGCTGAAGGGCGACGGGGAGGCGGTCCGGGACGGCCTGAAGGCCGAGGGCTTCATCAAGCCGCGGATGGACATCGACCCGGAGCAGCTGATGGACTACCTGGCCCCGTTCGCGGAGCCGGCCCGGGAGGAGACGTTCCAGTTCAGCCGGGCCTGGATGCGCGCGCAGGCGAACCGGACCAGTGACTTCCGGTCGCCCAACGCGTCGCTCGCGCTCCGGCTCAACCTCCCCCCGTCCTACCTGCTGATCCACCGCGTTTGGATCGGCGGCATCGCCGTACTGTCCCAACTCGAGGCGGAGGCCCCGTTCCGCACCGTGCTGGAGGAGCTCCTGCCCGGTTTCACCGACGGCTGAGCGCGGGCAGCACGCGCAGCGTGACGGCCAGCAGGATCGCCATCGCCGTCAGGGCCACCGCGGTGATCCCGGCGGCCAGGTGGAGGCCGGAGGTGAAGGCGTCGCGGGCCTGGTCGAGTACGTCGGCCGGCGCGCCCTGGCTGACCAGCTCGCCGAGCGAGTTGCCGCCTCGGCCGTCCGTCCGGCTGCGGTAGACCGCGGTGACCACGCTGCCGAGGATGGCGATACCGAGGGAGTAGCCGAACTCGTTGCCGGTCTGTGTCAGCGCACCGGCGGAGCCGGCCTTCTCCGGCGGCACCGACCCGATGACGAGGTTCGTCCCCAGGGTGACCAGCGCGCCCGGCCCGAGGCACTGGACGGCGAAGGCGATCACCAGCACGGTGGCCGACGTCGTCAGGCTGACCACGGCCATCCCGGCCACCGTGAACGCGACGCCGGCCGGGATCAGGATGCCGGGGCGGATCCGCTGCGCCAGCCGCGGCGCGAGCTGGAATCCGATCGTCGACGTGACCATGCCCGGGACCAGCGCCAGCCCGGCGGCCAGTGGAGTCATCCCCTTCACCAGCTGGAAGTACTGCGCGACGAAGACCATCACACCGCCGGACAGCATCGAGTACGCCGTCATGCTGCCGAGCGTGACGCTGAAGGTCCGCCGGGTGAAGAGTCGCACGTCCACCAGCGGATCTGCCAGCCGCCGCTGCCGCCGTACGAAGATCCAGCCGAAGGCGCCGCCGATCAGCAGGGCTCCGATCGACTGCACTCCGGCGCCGTGGGCGGCCAGGTGCTTCAGGCCGTGGATGGCCGGCAGGATCGCGGCCAGCGACAGCACGACGCTCGGTACGTCGATCCGCCCGGCCTGCTCGTTCCGGTACTCCGGGAGGATGAACGGCCCGACCGCCACCAGCACAACCATCGCCGGTACGCCGATCAGGAACGCGGAGCCCCACCAGAAGTGGTTCAGCAGCACGCCGCCGACGATCGGCCCGACCACCGCGCCGACCGTGAAGCAGCCGCCCCAGATGCCGAAGGCAGTGGCCCGCTGCCGCTCGTCCGGGAACAGCGTGGAGATCAGCGCCAGCGTGCAGGGCGCGAGCGCCGCACCGGCGACACCGAGCACCGCGCGAGCGCCGATCAGCATGCCCGGGCTGACCGAGTACGCCGCCACGATCGAGGCGACGCCGAACACGGAGGCCGCGACCAGCAGCAGACGGCGGCGGCCGAGCCGGTCGCCGAGGCTGCCCATGGTGATCATCAGGCCCGCCACCATGAACCCGTAGATGTCCAGGATCCACAGCTGCTGGCTGCTGGTCGCTCCAAGCGCCTCGGTCACTGCGGGCACCGCCAGCAGCATCACGAACAGGTCCAGCGACACGAGCAGCGCGGCCAGGCACAGAACGCCCAGCGCGATCCACTGCCGCCGGCCGGTCGCCACGGTGTCCGCCTCGACGGTGAGGGTCATGATCAGGTCCTTCCACAGGAGGGTTCTCACTTCTGCGTCGGACGAAGTGTTCTGAGATCGACACCGGCCGGGACTATCTTCGAACGATGACGACGTTCGGAAACCTGCCCGAGGTCGTGCCGGCGGAAGAGTGGCTGGCCGCCCGTCTGGAGCTGCTGAGGCTCGAGAAGGAGGTGACGCGAGCCAGGGATCGCCTGAACGCGGAGCGGCGGCGCCTGCCGATGGTCCGGATGGACAAGCCGTACGTCTTCGAGGGACCGGACGGTGACGTCGGGCTGCTGGACATGTTCGACGGGCGGGACCAGCTGGTCATCCACCACTTCATGTTCGCCCCCGACTGGGACGAGGCGTGCCCGAGCTGCTCGTCGGCCGCCGACGAGATCGGCCATCTGCGCCAGCTGTACGTGCGCAACACGTCACTGGTCGCGGTGTCGCGGGCGCCGTACCCGAAGCTCGCCGCGTTCAAGGAGCGGCTGGGCTGGACGTTCCCCTGGTACTCGTCGTACGGGACCGACTTCAACTACGACTTCCACGCCACCCTGGACGACCGGGTCGCGCCGGTGCTGCTGCACTACCGCACGCCGGAGCAGCTGGCGAACGAGAAGGGTACGCCGTGGTCAGGCGGGCCGTGGACCGCTGACATGAACGGCGAGGAGCTGCCGGGGATCAGCACGTTCCTCCGCGTCGACGACGAGGTGTTCCACACCTACTCGACGTTCGGCCGCGGCATCGAGGACTTCCACAACGGCTACCGGTACCTTGACCTCACCGTCCTCGGCCGGCAGGAGGTGTGGGAGGAGCCGAAGGGACGCGCCGAGCCGCTCGGACTGAACGTCGGCGGCCCTGCGATGCGCGTGCCGGACCGGTACGACTACCAGTAGACCGAGTCGAGCTTCCCCTCGATGCTGCGGACGTTCTCCCGGGCACACCGGTCGCAGTACACCAGCTTGCGGCCGTCCTCGACCGAGGTCATCCAGGTCAGCGGCACATCCTCCGACTCCGCCTGCTGACCACACAACGCACAGGTAGCAATCGCCATACGACTAGTCTGCACCGGGTGCGATGGGTGATTCACGGTGAGGCCGAGGTCTGGGGCAATCGGTGGCTGAGCGTACGGCGGCTGGACGTCGAGCAACCCGACGGTGAGCGCTTCGACTATCACGCGGTCCGGCTGAAGGACATCGCCGCCGCAGTCGTCACCCGGGACGAGCACGTGCTGCTGATGTGGCGGCACCGGTTCCTGACCGATACGTGGGCCTGGGAGCTGCCGATGGGGATCATCGAGGCCGGTGAGAGCCCGGAGGCCGCCGCCGCACGCGAGCTCGAGGAGGAGACCGGCTGGCGGGCCGACGGGCTCACCGCGCTGATCCGGTCGGAGCCGGCCGCCGGGATCATGGACTCGCGGCACTACGTCTTCCGGGCGCGGAGCGCGGTACGGATCGGCGAGCCGACGGAGCGGAACGAGTCGGACCGGATCGAATGGATCCCGCTGGCCGACGTACCCGGGATGATCGCGCGGCACGAGATCGTCAGCGGGATCACGCTGGTCGGGCTGCAGCAGCTGCTGATCCAGGAACGCTGAAGGGGCGGCACCCCCTGTGGGTGCCGCCCCTCACTTGTTCAGCTGGTCAGGCTGTGCTGCTGGGTGGATCAGACGAGACGGGCGAGTGCGAGGCGCGCACGTGCGCTGGCCCTCTCAGCTCGCCGGCCTGCCCGCTCGGCCTGCTTCTGCGCCTTCTCGATCTTGTGAGCGAGGCGGAAGCGCCGGTTCTGCTCTGCGGCCTTCAGTGAAGCACGACAATGAGCACGGGCGAGATCTTCTTGAAGTAAATGCATTTCGGTGCTCCTAGGTAAAGTCTGGGTCGTCATCGTTCGGACTCGTTTCGGATGGTTGGGTGTCGTCAGGCTGCGGTAACGGTGTCGCTCTTACGGGGACGCCCTCGGGGCCGCTTGCGCGGAACCACCACACCTTGGACGAACAGCTGGCCACCCCACACGCCCCACGGCTCGGAACGCTCGAGCGCTCCGGCCAGGCACTCGGCCTGCAACGGGCAGGTCGTGCAGAGAGACTTTGCGTACTCGACGTCCGCCGGCGATTCGGCGAAGAAGAGTTCTGGCGCGTAGGACCGACAGGGCAGGTCCTGCGACGTTGCCACCTCGGTGAAGACATCGAGGAAGCTAACGCTCATTCCGGTCACCTCCCAGTGACTTTTGGATGCTGGTCTCTTGTCGTCGGTGATGACTACCGGTTGGTAATCACCAAATCTGTGGACAAACAAAAGGGCCGCGGGACCCTTTGTGGGTTCCGCGGCCTGGAGGTGCCGGCTCTGACGCTTGTCAGACCGGTGGACTCCATGCTCGAGAACCCGAACCGCCGAACTTCACATCGCCGACAGCTCCGCCCCGGAACTGGGCGATGCCGGAAGCCATGAGCACAACGGTCGCGACGTGCGGTCGCGGCGAGGCACCCTGAATCGGGGCACACGCGAGCGCTACAGCGTCGCTGAACGGCTTCGTGACCGTGTTGGTGATCATTTCCAAGGCACCTCCTCTCGTTGTGGCGAAGCGGGCGGTTAGCTCGATCGCTATGGTTGTTTGAAGTTTTCGGCCAGGCTTCGACCGCAGAAAGAACAGTACGCCGTCCGCGTCGGAGCCCGCAAACTATTTATCGCCAGTTTGCGAAGTTGGCCGGAAGTTGCCGCTGCGGCGACCGGATCTGGTTGCCACGACAGGATTCCGGCACGCTCCGGGACGCCATCCGCACGCTCCGGGATCGTTGCCTCTGTCACCTAACTGCCACCTCTGCCAGGAGCAGAACGCGGCACGTCTTCCAGAGTGCGCCCCGATACCCGTGCCTGGCAACACAATTCTCCGAGCACCTGCCCGAAAGGGCAGCTAGCGGGTGCAGAGGTTGAGGATGTGCTCGCCGTACTTGGCCAGCTTGGTGTGGCCGATGCCGGGGATCTGGCGCAGCGCCTGCGCGTCGGCCGGGCGGGTCTCGGCGATGGCGGTCAGCGTGGCGTCGGTGAGGATGACGAAGGCCGGCATCCGCTCCGACTCGGCCTGCTCGGTGCGCCACTCGATCAGGGCGTCGTACAGCTTCTGGTCGATCGTGGACGGGCAGTCCTCGCAGCGGCCGAGCTTGCGGGCACCCGGGTCGAGCAGCCCGCGGCCGCAGACCCGGCACTTCGGGATCGGCCGGCTGGAGCGCGGGGCGGCGCTGGACGGACGCTCCCAGCTGGTGGGCGACGACGGGGTCCACTCGGTCCGCGCCGTACGGACGCCGATCGGGTCGAGGAAGCGGGTCGGACCACGGGTCCCACGGCCGCCGGGTGAGCGGGACGTCGACCAGCTGACGAACAGCTGCTGCTTCGCCCGGGTCACGCCGACATAGAAGAGCCGCCGCTCCTCCTCCACCTGCGCCGGCGTCTGGGCGTAGCTGATCGGCAGCGTGCCCTCATGGGCCCCGACGATGAAGACGCTCTCCCACTCCAGCCCCTTGGCGGCGTGCAGTGTCGCCAGCGTGACTCCCTCCGCCAGCGGCGCGTGCTGGATCGACGCTCGCCGGTCCAGCTCCGCCATCAGGTCCGACAGCCGGGCCTCAGCGTTGGCGGCGGCAAAATCGGAGGTCATCGTCACCAGCGCGCTCAGCGACTCCCACCGGTCCCGGACCGCTCCGGTCCCGGTCGGCGGCTCCTGCGTCCACCCGGCTCCGCCCAGTACGCCGGTCACGGTGGTGACCAGGTCGTCGGACAGGTCCCCCGCCTTGGCCTGCCCCCTGAGCAGTACGGCGGCCTGCCGGATCTCGGCCCGCTCGAAGAACCGCTCGGCGCCCTTGAGCACGGTCGGGATCTTCCGCTCGGCCAGCGCCTGCTCGAAGTTCTCCGACTGCGCGTTGGTCCGGAACAGTACGGCGATGTCGCGCAGCGCCGCGCCCTCGTCCCGCAGCTTCACCACCGCCCGCGCCACCGCGTCCGCCTCCGCGACCTCGTCGGAGTACTCGCGGTAGACCGGGCTCGGACCGGCCTCCTTCTGCGACCGCAGCGTCACCCGGCCGGGCAGCCCGGTCGGACCGGCCGCGTCGAGGATCTTGTTCGCCACGTCGACGATCTGCGGCGTCGACCGGTAGTCACGGACCAGCTTGATCACCGTGGCGGACGGATGCCGGGACGCGAAGCGCACGAGGTTCTCCGGCTCGGCGCCGGCCCACGAGTAGATCGTCTGCGCCGGATCACCGACCACGCAGACGTCCTCCCGGCCGCCCAGCCACAGGTCGAGCAGACTCTGCTGGAGCGGCGAGACGTCCTGGTACTCGTCCACGACGAACGTCCGGTACTGCCGCCGGATCTCCGCGGCCACCCGCTCGTCCTCCGCGAGCAACGCGACCGCACAGAGCAGCACGTCCTCCAGGTCGATCCGCCCGCGCTCGAGCTTCACGTCCTCGTACGCCGCGAAGATGCGCGCGATCGTCGCCGGGTCGAAGGCGGCGAGTGTCCGCGCCGACTTGGGCGCCAGGCGGGCGTAGTCGTCCGGCCGGACGTTGCTCACCTTGGCCCACTCGACCTCACCGGCCAGGTCGCGCAGGGCGGGCGTGTCCACCCGGATCCGGCAGCGGGACGCGGCCTCGGTCAGCAGCGGGAACTTCCGGTCCGCGATCGGCGGCAGCTCCCCGCCGTACACCTTCGGCCAGAAGAAGCGGGCCTGCCGGAGCGCGGCGGAGTGGAACGTGCGGGCCTGCACCCCCTGGACGCCGAGCGCCGCGAGCCGGCCGCGCATCTCCCCCGCCGCCCGCTGGGTGAACGTCACCGCGAGCACGCGCACCGGGTCGAAGGTCCCCGTCTGCACGCCGTACGCGATCCGGTGGGTGATCGCTCGCGTCTTGCCCGTCCCGGCGCCCGCCATCACCACGACCGGGCCGTGCAACGCGGACGCGACGGCCCGCTGCTCCGGGTCGAGCGCCTCGAGGAGGCCATCGGCAGAAGCAGATCGTGTGAGGTCGCTCACGGGCTGGGACATGCGGGAACAGCACCACCTACGGCGTGGTTCGAATACGTCGAAGGCAACCCTAGACGGGCGGCCCGACAAAACCCCTCCCAGCCTCGAGGAGTCAGCCAAATGGCGGCTTTCACTCTGTACTCGACCCCGTGGTGCGGCTACTGCCACCGCCTCAAGGGCCAGCTCAAGCGCGCCGGCATCGAGTTCACCGAGGTTGACATCGAGCAGGTCCCGGACGCGGCCAAGCTGGTCGAGAAGATCAACAACGGCAACCAGACGGTTCCGACGGTGGTCTTCCCCGACGGCACCGCGATGACGAACCCGTCGCTGGCCCAGGTCGCGGACAAGCTCGTCGCCTGAACAACCTGACTCAGGTCATATCGCCTGAGTTATGGACATTACGGTCATGACCGTTATACCTTGCGATGAACTACGTCGCAGGGAGTCCGCCCATGTTCTCGCGCCGTCAATTCGGTCATGCCTTGACGACCTTGGTCGTCGCCGTCGGTCTGCTCGCCACGGGCGGGCTGCACGCCACAGCGGCGCCACCGATACCTGATCCGTTCCCGTCGGAGACCTGGCCGCTGGGGCCGCCGACGAAGTCGTTCGGGCCGGCCGACGACGTCGTCAAAGACCTCGGCTCGCCGGTCAGCTCGCTCACCGTCATGGAGGGCGCGGTCGGCCATACTCCCGACGGGCGCGACGTCGTGTACGCCGTGCCCGCCGGCGAGAACGCACGTCTCAACGTCGCGGACCTGCACACCCACGAGCTGATCCGCAGCGTGCCCCTCCAGGGAGCGGCCGGCGGCTGGGGCATCGTCGTGACCCCCAACGGGGACGTCTACCTCGGCACCTACCCGTACGGGCATCTGTACCGCTACAGCCCCGTCACGGGAGAAGTCACCGACCTGGGCCAGCCCATCCCGGGCGAGCTGCAGATCTACGGCCTCACCACCGACCCGGACGGCAACGTGTACGGCGGGACGTACCCGACCGCGCACGCGTTCAAGTACGACCCGTCGAACGGACAGGTCACCGACTACGGCTCACTCGACCCCGTGCAGCAGTACGCGCGGTCCACGGTCTACGACCCGGACCACCGCAAGCTGTTCGTCGGAGTCTCCACTCCTAACGCCCGCCTGCTGCGCATCGACGTGGACACCAAGGCGGTCGAGGACATCACTCCCCCGGGTACGACGGCCAAGGACTTCATCGACCTGGACTACGCCGGCGGCAAGGTGTTCGCGAACGCCAGCAGCCGGCTGGTAGTGGTCGACGCGGTCACCGGTGAGCAGATCAAGTACACCGACGCGACCACCGGCCAGCAGGTGATGGACTACCCGATCGCCGCCCGCGGGGTCTCCGCAGCCGGTCCAGGCGGCGTGTACTTCACCAACAACACCCTGGCCCTCACGCACTACGACCTCGACACCAACACAGTCGGTCCGGTCTCGCCGCCGCGGACGCTGACGCGTGGCGCATCCATCGGCTACGGCTGGGTGACCGAGAACGGCGTACCCGTGCTTTACGGCCTGGCCGGCAACTACTCCGGTGGCACATTCCGGTACAACCCTGCGGACGGGACGCTGGCGCAGTGGAGCTCACCGTTCCAGTACGTGCCGTCGCCGCTCATGCACGAGCTGGCCGACCCCGTCACGGGCAAGGTGTTCGTCAACGTCTACCTGAACGGCTCAACCGCCATCTACGACCCGGCGACCGGCAAGTCCACCGTCACCACCCGGCAGGGACAGGTGGAAGGCTGGGCCTGGGACGGCACCGGCAAGATGTACGTCGGCATTTATCCGTACGGTCGCCTGTCGCTGTGGGACCCCGCACTACCGGACAGCGCGACCAACCCGAAGGAACTGTTCAGCCTGGTCGACAGCGACCACCAGAACAGGCCGGTCTCGGTCGTTCCTGACGGCAACCACGTGTACGTCGGCACCACGCCGGCGTACGGCGAGTACGGCGGCGCGCTGACCGTGTACGACGTACCGACGGGCAGCCATACCGTCTACCGCAACCTGGTGACCGACCAGACGATCGCCTCCATCCTGCCCGCGGGTGCGAACGTGTGGGCCGGCTCCAGCATCGAAGGCGGTCAGGGCACCGACCCGAAGGCGACCGAGGCCCATCTGGTCAAGGTGGACCCGGCGACCGGCGCAGTGCTGACCGATCTGGTCCCGGTACCGGGCGCGGCCAGCATCAACGAGCTGACCTACGGACCGGACGGCAACATCTGGGGTCTGGCCGACGGCATCGTCTTCGTGGTCAGCCCGTCGACAGGTGAGGTGCTCCGCTTGCTGCCGGTCTTCAGCGCCGTCACCGGTTCACAGGACGGCGCACTGTCCTGGCGGGACGGCTATCTGTACGGCGTGACCGGTGGGCGACTGTTCGTGCTGGACAGCCTGAGCGGCCACACGACCGTCCTGCGCGACCACGGCCTCAACCGGCTCACGCAAACACCGGACGGCACCTACTACACGCTGTTGCGCCCGGACGGCTTCACCAACCCGACCAACCTGGGGTCGTACACCCCACCGGTCGATCCGTGTCCGCAGTCCGACGTCAGGCCGACGGTCTGGACGGGGAACATCGACAGCCACGTGTCGAACCGGTTCATGACGTACGGCTGCACGCTGACCGACGTACTGCCGAGCGCGAAGGCGGACTGGCCGAGTCACGCGGCATACGTCCTCGCAGTCGACCGGAAGCTCCGTGAGCTCGAGAAGGCCGGCTCGGTGGAGCGCTGGGAAGGCGTCCTGATCCGCATCGCGGCCGCCCGGTCCAACGTGGGCCGGTGATCACCAGCTCCCGGTGAGGCTCTCGCCGTACCAGCCTTCGATCAGGCGGCGGGAGATCGAGATCGCACCCGGGAGGGCCATCGTGCCGGCTTCGACCAGCACGCGGAGGTCCTCCCGGGTGAACCACTTGGCCTCGGCGATCTCGTCCTGGTCCACGTCGATGTCGAAGCTCGACGCCTTCGCGTAGAACCCGAGCATCAGGCTCGCCGGCAGCGGCCACGGCTGGCTGCCGGCGTACTCGATCTCTTCGCCGACGATCACCCCGGTCTCCTCGAGGACCTCACGCCGTACGGCGGCCTCCAGCGACTCACCGGGCTCGACGAAGCCGGCCAGCGTGGAGTACCGGCCCGCGGGCCAGGCCTCGTTGCGGCCGAGCAGGGCGCGGTCCTGGTCGTCGGTGACGAGCACGATGATCGCCGGGTCGCTGCGCGGGAAGTGCGACAGTCCGCAGGCGGGGCAGCGCCGGACGTGGCCGGCCTCCACCACCTCGGTGTGCTCGCCGCAGTTCGCGCAGTGGGTGTGCACGGCGTGCCAGTTGGACAGTCCGATCGCGTGGACCGCGATGGCGGCCTCACGGTCGTCCAGTACGGCGCCCAGCTCCCGCAGGCCGCCGTACGACTCGTCTGCCTCGCCCTCCACCAGCACACCGAAGACAGCGCGCCCCTCGGCGGTCATGCCGGCTCCGGACTCCCGGTCGATGCCCAGGAAGATCCGCATGCCCTCGGGAGCCGCGGACGGCTGCAGGAAGAGCAGTCCGGAACGGTCGTCGTTCACCTGCACCTTGTCACCGGCGACGGCGACCACCTGGGTGTCGGGTGCGGCCCACGCCTTCTCCAGCCAGTCGTCGTCACGGCGGCGGTCGGCGGCGCGGTCCAGGACCGATCGGGACAGAGCTAGCGAACCGGAAGCGATGGAGTAGGCCACGTGGGCCAACCTACCCCGGCATCATGAGAGCATCCCCGCATGAGTATTCACATCGCCGCCGAGAAGGGGCAGATCGCACCGCGGGTGCTGTTCCCCGGGGACCCGCTGCGGGCCAAGTGGATCGCGGAGACCTACCTGGACGACGTGTTCTGCTACACCGAGATCCGCAACATGTTCGGGTTCACCGGCACCTACAAGGGTGAGCGGATCTCCGTGCAGGGCTCCGGCATGGGCCAGCCGTCCGCGTCCATCTACGCGAACGAGCTCTTCGCGGAGTACGACGTACAGACCCTGATCCGGGTCGGGACGTGCGGCGCACTCGTCGAGAGCGTGCGGGTGCGCGACGTGATCGTGGCGATGTCCGCCAGCACCGACTCGCAAATGAACCAGCTGCGCTTCCACGGCATCCACTACGCGCCGACGGCGGACTACCAGCTGCTCCGCGCGTCGGTCGACGCGGCCGAGGCAGCCGGGCTGAACGTGCACGTCGGCCAGGTGTTCTCCGGCGACCTGTTCTACAACGACCGCGCCGATCTGGTCGCGCGGACCGCGGAGTACGGCGTCCTCGGGATCGAGATGGAGGCTGCGGCGCTCTACACGCTGGCGGCGAAGTTCGGGCGCCGGGCGCTCGGCATCATGACGGTGTCGGACCACCTGATCACCAAGGAGGAGACGAGCGCCGAAGAGCGCCAGAGCACCTTCTCGGAGATGATCACCATCGCCCTCGACGCGGCGATCGAGGTGCCGGTCTGACCCCGCGGTACGGCGCGGCCGTGCTGGCCTGCGCCGTGATAGCTCTAGGTACGACGGCCTGCTCGGGCAGCAAGTCCGACGACAAGCCGGACGGGGCCGGTAGCTCTGGCAGCTCCACCGCGCCGAGCGCCGGCAGCAGTGCGTCGTCGTCAGGGCCGGAGGAGAAGCTGCCGGACCTCAACGCCGCACAGGTCGTCAGCGCCTTCACCGGCAAGGGCTACAAGTGCAGCACCGACGAGGCGTACCAGACCTGCGCTCAAGGCACTACGTCGATCCAGGTGCTGATCGGCACCCAGCCGCGTCCGCCGGTGATCTCGCTGCAGGCGACCGGTGTGGCGGCGGAGGCGACGACCAAGCTGTCCGACTTCGCTCCGCAGGCGCTGGAGCTGGCGCACGTGAACCCACGCGGCCAGATCGCCGACTGGTTGAAGCAGCGGCAGGGCAAGGCCGGACAGACGACCGCCGGCAACTGGACCGTGGAGTTCTCGACCGAGGTGGATTCCGACCAGCCGGGAGCGATCCTCACGCTGACCGACAAGCTCTGCAAGGTCGACTGCGGAGCCGAGTAGCCGGCCAGGCTACGCCGCGACCAGCTTCGGCAGCACCTGCAGGAGCCGATCGGTCAGCAGGTCCGGGGTCTTGTCCGGCTTCGCGGCGTAGCCCACCACGGCCTGCTCGAACAGGCCGTCGATCAGCGCGTACGCCGTTGGCGCGTCCACAGTCGGCGTGGTCGCGGTGAGCTCGGCGTACCGGCCGAGGATCCGCCAGATCATTTCCTCGAGCAGCTTGTCGATCGCCTCGACGTCGGGGCGGAGCTGCTCCTCGAACATGCTCTGCGCACGCAGGTCGTACCAGAGCTTGTGCATCGGGGTCTCGTCGACCAGCGTCTGCGTCATCTTCGCCAGGAACCCGGTGACGAGCTCCTCGCCGGACGTCGCGGTCTCGACGACCTCGTCGTACCGCCGGGCGCACTTGGTCTTGTAGTACCGCACGCAGTAGCTGATCAGGTCGATCTTGTCGCGGAAGTAGTAGTGCACGACGCCGTGCGTGAACTCGGAGTTGTTCGCGATCTCCCGCAGGCTGGTCCGCGCGTACCCGAGCTCGCCGAGGGTCTTCAGCGCCGACTCCGCCAGCGCGACCCGGCGTCGCTCGATCTTGTCGATCCCGGAGACCCGGGCGGGCCGTTCCTGCTCGGCTGCACCTGCCGACGTCACTGGCACCACCACCCCTCCTCATCGGGTCGTTGCGTCAGACTACCCCGCACCGGGCCAGGCGCGTCCCGGTGCGGGGAGGCTTCTTGACAAGTGTCAAACAAAGTCTTGACGACTGTCAAAAGGCTGGCCAGAGTGTGAACCACCCCAGCGGTCAGCAGAAGGAGCTTCAGATGGGTTCACTCGATCTCTCCGGCCGCAAGGCCCTCGTCACCGGCGGCGCGCAGGGGCTGGGTGAGGGCATGGCGAAGGCCCTCGCGGCAGCCGGCGCGAAAGTCGTCATCAGCGACCTGCAGAAGGACGCCGGCGAGGCTGTCGCCGACGCGCTGGACAGCGAGTTCGGAGCGGGCAACGGCTTCGTCGCGCACGACATCACCGACGACGGCCAGTGGGAGAACGCGGTCGTCGCGGCCACCGACATCCTCGGCGGCCTGGACCTCCTGGTGAACAACGCGGGCGTGGAGATCACCAGCCTGCTCACCGAGGTCACCGCCGAGGACATCCGCAAGATGCTCGAGGTCAACGTCCTCGGCACCACGCTCGGGGTCAAGTGGGGCCTGCGGACGATGCGGCCGGACGGCCTGGCCGGTCAGGGCGGCGCGATCATCAACGTCGCGTCGGTCGCCGCGACCATCGCCTTCCCCGGCATCGCGGTGTACTCCGCGACCAAGGCAGCGGTGGACCGGCTCACCCGCGTCGCCGCGATGGAGTCCGGCAAGCTCGGGTACGGCGTCCGCGTCAACTGCATCTACCCCGGTCTGGTCGCGACGCCGATGGGGTTGGGTCTGGCCAACGACTGCGCGCAACTCGGGTTGTTCGAGTCCCCTGAGGCCGCGGTGGGTGCAGTGGTCGAGCTGACCCCGGCCGGCCGGCTCGGCGAGGTCGCCGACATGGCCGACGCGGTCGTCTTCCTCGCGTCGAACGAGGCCCGGTTCATCACCGGCATCGGCCTGCCCGTCGACGGCGGAATGGGGATGTGATGAGCGACAAGCCTGTCGTCGTCTACGGCGCCTCCGGCTACACCGGCCGTCTGGTCTGTGAGTACCTCCGGCAGTACCACGTGCCCTTCGTGGCCGCCGGGCGTGACGAGGCGAAGCTCAAGGCCTCTATGGACTCACATGTCCCGGGAATCGAGACGGCGGACTTCGAGATCGCCACGGTCGACCACGACACCGCTGCGCTGACCGACCTGTTCAAAGGCGCGTCTGTCGTCCTGAACACCGTCGGGCCGTTCAGCGAGCTCGGTCCGGCCGCAGTAGAAGCAGCACTGGCCGCAGGTGCGCACTACACCGACACGACCGGTGAGCAGGACTGGCTGATGACCTGCGACGAGAAGTACGGTCCGCAGTTCGCCGAGGCCGGCCTGGTGCTGGCACCCGGCATCGCGCAGATGTACACGACCAGCGAGATCGCTGCGCAGCTGTGCCTCGAGCAGCCGGGGCTGGACACGCTGGACATCGCTGTCTTCTGGGGCGGCAGTCCGACGATCGCCTCCACTCGCACGATCCTGGTGAACGCTGCGACGTCGAAGGCGCACTACCTGGAGAACAACCAGTACACCGAGTTCCCCACGCAGGGGCTGGTGCAGTTGGTCGTTCCCGGACAGCACGAGCTGGCTCTGTCGCTGCCGTGGGGCGGCATGTCGCACCCGGTGTGGTTCAAGCGCGATCCTCGTGTCGCCAACTGCAAGTCGCAGGGCGGTGTCTTCAACGCGGCGCTGATGAACGGCGTACCGCAGATCGTTGCCGCAGCGCTCGAGGCGACGAAGGACATGGCGCCGGCCGAGCGCGACGAGGCACTGACCGCCACCGCTCGCCAGGTCATGAACGAGATGCCGCCACGGGAGAACCCGCGGGTCAACAAGACGCTGGACTCCGTGCACGCCTCCGGGCCGCTCGGCCGGGCGCACTGTGTCATCCACGGCAACAGCAACTACCAGCAGACCGGTCTGCTCCAGGCGTACGCGGCGTACTCGCTGCTGCAGACACCTCCGAAGCGGGTCGGGTTCGCGAGTGGTTGCCAGGCGTTCGGTCACCGCGAGCTGCTCGGCGTACTGCGGAGCTTCGGGCTGGTGTCCGAGCCGCAGCTCACTGTGCAGCACTAGAGGAGTTCTCGTGCGACTGGTCGACTACCTGGACAAGGGTGCCTCGCTGGGCCCGGACGCGGCCTGCCTCACCACGGACGGCGAAACGCTGTCGTACGCCGAGGTGCAGCAACTGTCGTACCGCATCGCCGGTGCGCTGGTGGCGACGGGCGTCAAGCCAGGGAGCAAGGTCGCGATCCTGGCCGCGAACGACCCGGTCGCGTTCAGCTGCGTGTTCGGGATCAGCCGGACCGGTGCGATCTGGTGCCCGATCAACCCGCGCAACGAGGCCGCGGAGAACCGTGAGCTGCTCGACCAGTTCGACTGTGAAGTACTGATCTACCAGGCGGCATTCACACCCTTGGTGGACCGCATTCGGGACTCACTGCCGAAGGTGCACACCTTTGTGTGCCTCGACGGGGAGCCCTCGGACTCCGGCTACGACCCCCACCCTGAAGGCCGGAGAATCGTCGGTTGGGGCGCGTTCTGCGGGGGCGCGTCCCAACCGGCACCCGATCTGACCGATCCGGACGACCTGGCGATGATCGTCGGGACCGGCGGTACGACGGGCCGTCCGAAAGGAGTGATGCTCGGCAACGCCAATCTCGAGACGATGACCGCGCTGACCCTGATGGGGTATCCCTTCCGCGAGCGGCCGGTCTACCTCGCCCTGGCGCCGTTGACGCACGCGGCCGGGGTGCTCTGCTTCCCCGTGCTCGCGTCCGGCGGGGAGATCGTGATCATGCGGGCTCCCGACGTCCATGCCTTCCTGGAGCTGATACCGCGACACGGGGTGACGCACACGTTCCTGCCGCCGACGTTGATCTACATGGTGCTGGCGGCGCCGGAGCTGGACTCCACGGACCTCTCGTCGTTGCGATGCTTCTGGTACGGCGCCGCGCCGATGTCGGTCGCCCGGCTCGAGGAGGCGCTGCAGCGGATCGGTCCGGTGATGGCGCAACTGTTCGGGCAGACCGAGGCCCCGATGATGATCTCGATCCTGCCGCCCGCCGCGCACTTCGATGCCGCAGGCAACATTGCGCGGAGCCGGCTGTCGTCGGCCGGGCGGCCGTCACCGCTGGTCACGGTGGCGATCATGGGCCCGGACGGCGGTCTCCTTCCCTCGGGCGAGCGAGGTGAGATCGTCGTCCGCGGCTCGCTGGTGATGCGGGGCTACTACCGCGATCCGGACGCGACCGCGACCGCGTCGGCGTACGGCTGGCACCACACCGGTGACATCGGCTACCTGGACGACGACAACTACCTGTATATCGTCGACCGCGCGAAGGACATGATCATCAGCGGCGGCTTCAACGTGTACTCCACCGAGGTCGAGCAGGCCCTGATGGCGCACACCGACGTACAGGACTGCGCGGTGGTCGGACAGCCGGACGAGAAGTGGGGCGAGCGGGTTGTTGCCGTCGTACAACTGCAGCCGGGCAGCCTGGTCGGGCCGGAGGAGCTGATCGCCTTCGCAAAGACCCGCATCGGCAGCGTAAAGGCCCCGAAGCAAGTCCTCGTCTGGAACGACCTCCCCCGCTCCAAGGTCGGCAAGGTGGTCAAGCCGGAGATCAAGGCCCGCCTAGCTACCGGATGACGCAACCACTGTCGCGGAGACCACGACTGCCGTGGTCACAGCGGCCTGCATCTCGGCAACGGCCCTCTTGACTGCGTCCGCCGCCCAGTCCGACTCGGCGATCTCCTTTGCGCGCTGCTGCAGCGCCCGCTTGTCCACCGCGTCGGTGACAACCTTCGGTACGACGTTCAGCGCGCTCAGCAGGGCGATCAGCGCACCGGTCCGCTGGTCCGGCGCCATACCTTGCGTCAACACGCTCTGCAGCTGGGCGCGAACCTCAGCCTCGTGCCGTGCGTCCTTAGCCGGCCAACGTGTCACCGGGAACAGTCCGAGCACTCGGCCCTCTTCCTGCTCCAGCACACCGCGCTCTGCCAGCCTGATGAGCAGCTGGTCACGGAGGCGCTTGGACAGCGCACCGATCTGGTCTTTCGGCTTCTTTCCTGGCTTGCCGAACACGTACGACAACCGTTCGTCCAGAATCGGGTCTCCGGTCGGCGCACCGTTCACCACCTTCAGCCGCCCTGGCTTCTCCCCGCTGCCTTGGCTCGTGATGTCGAGCTTTCCTTGCAGGGTGAGCTCGATCAGCACGGCGCCGGCCAGCGCGTAGTCCAAACCTGGTGAGCCGGCGATCGGCTTCCCGGTCTGGTCGTCGTACAGGAGCAGTAGCAGGTCCTCGGCGATCAACATGCCACCAACGTAGGCAGACCGGCCGCCACCGCACATCCGCCGCGCGGGCTACCTGGAGTGTCCGCCTTCAGTAGTGGTGGCCGTTGAGTTCCACAGGTTGGTCGAGGGCGGTTGCCACCTCATTGAGGAAGTCGGGCGAGAAGTAGTACCAGCGGATCGACCGGACCTTGCCGTCCTCGGTGGTGAGGCGCATCAGGTCGTTCACAGCGCCCTGGCCGTAGCGGACGATGCGGATGAGGATGACCTGCTCGCCCCAGAGGTCCACGACCTCCGCTGTGTAGCGGTAGGGCTTGGACGGGTCCAGCGTGTGCTCGATCGACCCCTGGCGGATGTTGTCGGCGCCGTACTCCGTCAGCACCCCGAGGATCTCGCTGTCCGCATCGGCTAGCAGGAGAGCGGTCAGCCGCGGTACGTCGTACGCCGTGAACGCGTCGGCGACCGCATCGAGCAGGCGGCGGTCCGGGGCCTCGCGCGTCTTCAGAGAGCGCTGCGGGTCCGCCAGGCGGCCGCGGCCGCGGTGGAGTGCGGCTTTGACGGCTCCGACCGATGTCCGCAGTACGTCGGCGACCTCGATGAGCGTGAAGCCGAAGAGGTCCTTCAGTGCGAGTGCGGCGCGCTCCTGCGGCGGGAGGAGAGTCACGAGCTCAGCCCAGGCGTCACGGACCTCTGCGGGATCGGCTGTGTCCGGTGCGGCCTGCTCCGGCGCGTCGACGAGCACGGGCGACTGGCGGCGGTAGCTGTCGACGTACGCGTTGGTTGCGACCCGAAACAGCCAGGCCCGCGGGTTGAGGATCGGGCTGTGCGCCTGCGCCGCCTGCGTGAACGCCCGCGCCAGCGACTCCTGGACGAGGTCCTCGGCGTCGAACGCGTTGCCGGTCAGCCGGCGGCAGTACGCGTACAGGTCGGTGCGCAGGGGCTCCAGGCGGTCGAGGAACTCCCTGCGCGCCTGGCGGGTCGCCTTCAGCTCAGGAAGGTCGAGTGCATCAGTCAGATCGGACATGGTCATACCAGTTTGGACGGACGAGGTGGTCGTCAGGATACGGACCCGGTTCCTCAGGTATTGAGGATCTAGTAAGGTAAGCCTTAGCTAACAGGACCGCCCACCTCGACAGCAGAGAGTCCGCCATGACCAGAGCACTGCCCGAGCCGACGTACCGGCGCTTCGTCGCCGGCCTCGGCACCCTCAGCCTCCGGCCGTTCGACCTGACCGAGGACGTGACCACGCTGCACGGTTGGGTCACCCAGCCCTACGCGCAGTACTGGGGCCTGCTGAACGCGTCGGTCGCCGACGTCCACGCGGAGTACCTCCGGATATCGCAGAGCGCGCATCACCGTGCCTTTCTCGGCGAGCACGACGGCCGGGCCGCGTTCCTGATGGAGCGCTACGAGCCGGCGTACGACGCGGTCGGTGAGGTGTACGACGTCGCGCCGGGTGACATCGGCATGCACGTACTGGTCGGACCGGCGGTCACGCCGATCGCCGGGTTCACCGCCGCGGTGTTCGAGACGATCATGGACAGCTTGTTCAGCGATCCGCTGGTCGACCGGGTCGTGGTCGAGCCCGACGTACGCAACGTGAAGATCCAGGCGCTGAACGCGCGGATGGGGTTCCGCAAGCACAGCGTCGTACAACTGGCCGACAAGCAGGCGTGGTTGAGCTTCTGCACCCGTGACCAGTACGCCGACGCACACCGAATGAACGAGGCAGGCTGATGATCTCGCACTTGAACCCGGACGTCTGGGCTGTCGTCAACCGCGCTCTGGTGCGGAAGGCGCTGGCCGAGTTCGCGCACGAGCGCATCCTCACACCTGTTGCCGTCGACAACGGGTTCGCGGTTGACGGGTATCGGTTCACTGCTCGGTTGTACCCCTTGAATCATTGGGAGATCGATGCCCCGAGCATCGTCCGGGACGACGGCGGGCCGATCGATGCGCTCGAGTTCATCACCTCGTTCCGTGAGCAGTTGGGGATCGGCGCGGAGATGCTGCCGGTGTACCTCGAGGAGATCAGCAGCACGCTGGCGTCGGCGGCGTACAAGCTGTCGAAGCCGGATCTGACCGCAGCGGACCTGGTCACGGCGGACTTCCAGGTGATCGAGGCCGCGATGACCGAGGGGCATCCGTGTTTCGTCGCGAACAACGGGCGGCTCGGGTTCGGGGTGAGCGACTATCTGGCGTATGCGCCGGAGACCGGTGCGCCGGTGCAGCTGACCTGGATCGCTACTCGACGGGACCGTACTACGGTTGCCCACAGCAACACGCTGTCCTATGACGAGCTGCTTCGCGCCGAGCTGGGGGCTGAGACTCTGCGGCGGTTCGCGGCGGAGATTGTTGCTGTGGGCGCTGATCCTGCGGACTATGTCTATCTGCCGGTGCATCCGTGGCAGTGGGAGAACAAGACGTCGATCACGTTCGCGGCGGATATCGCGCAGCGGCACATCATTTACCTTGGGTCGACCGACGATGTCTACCAGCCGCAGCAGTCGATCCGGACGTTCTTCAACCGGTCGCAGCCGTCCCGGTGCTACGTGAAGACGGCGTTGTCGGTGCTCAACATGGGTTTCATGCGCGGGCTGTCGCCGTCGTACATGGCCGCGACGCCGGCGATCAACGACTGGGTCCACTCGGTCGTCTCGAACGACCTTGTTCTGAAGCGCTACGGCTTCAGCGTGCTGCGCGAGATCGCGGCGGCGGGCTATCACAACCGGTACTACGAGAACGCGACGGACAAGACGTCGCCGTACCGGAAGATGCTGTCGGCGCTGTGGCGCGAGAGCCCGCTGCCGTCGCTCGAGTCCGGGGAGCGGCTCGCGACGATGGCGTCGTTGCTGCACGTCGATCGACACGGTGCATCGCTGGCCGCCGCGCTGGTACGGGCGTCGGGTCTTGCGCCGGCCGACTGGTTGCGCGCGTACGTCGACGCGTATCTGATCCCGTTGCTGCACAGCTTCTACGCGTACGAGCTGGTGTTCATGCCGCACGGCGAGAACCTGATCCTGGTGCTGCGGGACGCGATCCCGATCCGCGTCATCATGAAGGACATCGCGGAGGAGATCGCCGTACTGAGCCCGTCGACGCCGATCCCGCCGGACGCCGAGCGGGTGCGCGCCGAGGTGCCCGACGACGAGAAGCTGCTGTCGATCTTCACCGACATCTTCGACTGCATCTTCCGCTTCCTGTCACCGCTGTTGGATCGCGAGGGTCTGCTGACGCCCGACGAGTTCTGGTCGGTGGTGGCGCAGGCGGTGCGCGACTACCAGGCCGCGACGCCGGAGTTGGCCGAGGCGTTCGCGAAGTACGACATGTTCACACCGGAGTTCGCCCTGTCCTGCCTGAACCGGCTGCAACTCCGCAACAACCAGCAAATGGTCGACCTCACCGACGTCGCCGGTTCCCTCCAGTTCGTCGGCACCCTGGAGAACCCCCTCACCTGTGGATAACTCCAACGGCGGCACGACGAAATCGGTCAAGCTGTTGGCGTGACCACGCTCCAAGCATCTCCCGGGCCGCCTGACGCCCCTCCACCCGCACGGGACGGCAGGCGGTACGAGGTGGTCGACGGCCGCCTACTCATCACCGGCGCCCAACCACCCGCCCACCACGCGGCCGTCATCGCTCTGATGATCCTCCTGAAACAGGCCTGCCCACCCAACCTGCTCGTGTCGGTCGGCTCCGTCGCCTTCCGTCCCACACCCCACACAACCCTCCGCCCCGACCTCCTCGTCTGCCCCCGCAACACCTCCGTCACCCAACCGCCGCTCCTGGTCGTCGAGGTCCTCTCCCCCTCCACCCGCACAACAGACGTGGTCCTAAAACGCGCCCTCTACGAAACCCACCAGGTCCCGTCCTACTGGCTCCTAGACCCCACCACCCAAGAACTAACAATCCTCGCCCTAACCCCCACCGGCTACACCTGCCAAGCCGTCCTCCAAGCCGAAGAAACCTTCCACGCAACCCACCCGTTCCCGGTAGACCTGACACCGGCCGCCCTCACCCACTGACGGGGCATCCCGGGGCATCCTGGGGCAGATTGCCTAAACGGCGTCGACTGCCCGTCAACAGCCGCCATGCTGGTCGAATGACGACGGAGGAGGCACGATGGGGTTCGTGGACACCACGCCGCGGAAGCTCACGCTCGCGCAGTTCGACGCACTTCCCGACGACGGGATGCGGCACGAACTGCTCGACGGACGGCTACTAGTGACGCCAGGTCCGAAGGAGGAACATCAACGGGCCGCGGGCGTGTGCTATGCCGCGCTGTTGAGGGCATGTCCGGAGGACATGGAGGTTTTCTTCGCACCCTTCGACTTCCGGCCGAACGGGCGGACCAGCCTGCAACCCGATCTCATGGTCTTCCAGTACCACGATGTCGATGGGGACGAGGCTCGGCGCACGCTGATCCTCGCCGTCGAGGTTCTGTCGCCGTCGAACCGGTCGACTGACCTGATCAGGAAGCGCCACGCGTACCAGAAGGCAGGCATCGCGTCGTACTGGATCATCGACCCTGACGCCTTCGTGGTGACGGTCCTCGAGTTGGCCGACGGCGAGTACATCGAGCGCACGTTCAAGGGCGATGAGGTGTTCGCAGCCGAGCGCCCGTTCCCGGTGCGGATCGTTCCCGCCGACCTAGCACGTCGAGTCAACCGCTCAACCTGATCCAGGGCATCCCGGGGCAGATGCTCATCTGCCCTGCGGCTGCGGGCCGGTCTGGTCCAGAGTCGGGGCATGAGACCGGTTGAACCAGGCGAATTCACGGTGGCCGACCTAGAGCTGGCCCCGGACGAGGGCCCGCGGTACGAGCTTGTCGGCGGCGTGCTGTTCTACGCACGGGCCGGGGTGCCGCGTACTGGATGTTCGACCCGGCTGAGGAAGAGCTGACCGTACTCGAGTTGGCGGACGGTGCCTACCAGATGCGGGCCGTTGTCAGCGGCAAGGATGTGTTCGAGGCGGAGCTGCCGTTCCCCGTGCGGATTGTTCCGTCGGAGTTGTTGCGGGTGCGGTGATGGCGGGGCGTTAGTTGTAGTAGCGGCGGGCGCTGGAGCCTATGCGGGTTACGTCGGTGCCGTAGATGTGGATGGAGATGGCGGTGGTGTCGGAGGTGTTGTTGACTCGGTGGATGTCGCCGGGGGGTGCGAAGCCGCTGACGTCGCCGGCGTGGTTGTCGCTCTGGGCGACCAAGTTGAGGTCGGCGTCGTAGAGGTCCTCGTGTTCGACGCCCTGGATTACGCCGAAGACGCACCAGGTCACGTGGTCGTGGATGCGGGTGAGCTGACCGGGCCGCCAGACCAGGGCGATGATCGAGAACGAGCCGTCAGGCTCGACGTGCAGGGTGTGGCTCTGGTAGCTCTCCGCTGATCCGAGGCGTTGCTCGGCTGTGAGTACGTCGGGAGTCGGCAGGTGCCGGCGTAGTTGCTCGGCCACTAGCTGTGCGGTGTCGTGCCAGTCTGCGTGCTGGTCGATTGCGGTACGAACGCCCGCGGCGAGGTCGGTCAGTTGGCTGGTGGGGATCGTTGTCGTCGTCATGTCTTGAGCGTGCGCCACCTCAACCCATAGCGTCTAATGCCAAGTTTCGTTCTCACCCATAGACGGGTTTGATACATGCTCGATGTCACGAAGTTGCGCGTCATCGACGCGGTCGCGCGCCACGGATCGGTCACCGCCGCAGCGCGGGAATTGCATTATTCGCAGCCGTCGGTCACTCATCACCTGTCCCGCCTGGAGGCCGAGACCGGCGCGCAGTTGGTGCAGCGCGCCGGCCGCGGCATCCGCCTGACGGAGGCCGGCCTCATGCTCGCCACCCGGGCCGCGGAGATCATCGGCCGGATCGACGCCGCCGACGCCGAACTGGCCGCGCACGTGGGCCTGAGCGTGGGCAAGGTTCGTCTCGCTGGGTTCTCGTCGGCGATCGGATCGCTCGTACCGGGAGCCGTCGCGGCGCTGGCCGGCAAGCATCCGGGGCTCGAGGTGAGTCTCACGGACCTGCATCCGCCCGAGGCACTGGAGCTCCTGCGCACCGGCAAGATCGACGTCGCGATCGTCTTCCGGTACGACGAGACCGAGCCGGAGCCGACCGGCGTACGACTGCACCACCTGCTGGACGACCCGCTGTACCTGCTGTCGAAACAGCGGCCGGTCACGCTCGCCGAGCTCGCCGACGCGACCTGGATCGCCGGCTGCGATCGGTGCCGCAGCCACCTGATCTCTTTGTGCGCGGCCGAGGGATACGAACCGCGGGTCGGCTACACGTCCGACGACATGGTGGTGATGCAGGCACTGGTCGGCTCCGGTCTCGGGGTGACGACCATCCCCGGTCTTGCCCTCCGCAGCCACCAGGCCGAAGGCATCTTCGCCACCGAGATCCCGGACTCGCGCCGGCACGTCTACGCCGCGACGTACGGCGAACCACCCGACCCGCCCGCGATCGCCGCCCTGCTGGCCGCGCTGGAAGAGGCCGCCGCGTCGTGACCCGGGATCCAGCCGGCCTCAGCCGTCGAGGAGTTCGACCAGTTGCTGCTTTGTCGGGAGGTTGTCGGGGCGGACGATGTCGCCGGTGCGGACGTAGTAGAAGGCGGCGGTGATCTGGGCGAGGGGGATGTTGAGGAGCTCGGACCAGGCGACTCGGTAGATGGCCAACTGGAGGGGGTCGGCGGTCTCCGAGCGGTGGGTCTTCCAGTCGATGACGTCGTAGCCGCGGGAGCCGTCTTCACGGACGACCTGGTAGACGGCGTCGATCCGGCCCCGGATGACGCGGCCGTCGAGGGAGAGCGCGAAGGGGGCCTCGATCTCGTACGGCGTGGTTTCGCCGAACGGGCCGTCGCGGAACGCGTCCATCAGGTCGGTGAGGTCGGTGTCGTCGACGATGTCCTCGTCCGCGGCACCGGGGAGATCGTCCGGGTCGAGCAGGAGTTGCTGGCCGAAGTAGCTCTCCACCCACGCGTGGAAGCGGGTGCCGAATCGCGCCGCCCGGTTGGGTTTGCGCGGCATCGGGCGGGCGAGCTCGGCGGCCAGGCCGTCCGGGTCCTTCGCCAGCCGCATCACCTGGGTCGCGGACAGCGCGGCCGGCAGCGCCACGTCGTACGCCTTGCGGCTCCGGCTTTCCCTTGCCTCTGACAACAATCGCTCGATCTCGGAGTCCCAGCGCGCGACCGTCGCCTGCTCGTCGAGCAGCAACGAATCCTCGGCCTCGACCGACGGACCCTCCGCGCGCGACAACTGCACCAAGGCCGCCGCGTCGAGCCGCCGCTGGTACGACTCCAGGTCGTACGCCGTCGGCCACGGCGCTTGCGTCTGCTCCGCGAGCTCCGGGTTCTCCGCGGTCAGCTCCGGCTGCTCGGCCCACTCGATCACGCGCTCCCCGGCATGCTTCTTCAGCACCGAGAGGTACGACGACGGACCGCGCGGGCGCTTCTGCGTCGGACCCCACCAGTGGCCGGTCGCGACGAGCAGCTCCTTCGCCCGCGTGAAGGCGACGTACCCGAGCCGCCGCTCCTCCAACGCATTCATGTCCTTGCATTCGTCCGCGAACGACTTCAGCCCCGCGTTCGACAGGTCGTGGATGTCCGGCAGCGTGTCGGCGTCCCCGCGCAACGGCCACGGCAGCACCTTCGCGTTCGTCGTCCACTTGTCCCGGCCGCGATCCGAAGGAAACACCTTCGAGACCAGCGTCGGCACGAACACGACCGGCCACTCGAGCCCCTTCGACCGGTGCGTGGTCAGCAGCTTCACCGAGTCGGCTTCACTCGGTACGGCGAGGTCGAGGCCGGCGGCGTATTCCTCCTCGGCGGCCAGGTACGCGAGCAATCCGTCGAGTGAACCGTCCGACTCCGTCGACACGAAGTTGCCGACGGCATCCAAGAAGGCGGCGAGATGGTCGCGGCGGCCGGCGTCGACGTGGTCGGGGGTCGCGGTGAGCTCGACGTCCAGGCCGATCGTGCTGATCACTCGCCGGACCAGATCGAGCAGCGGCTCAGCGGCGTGCGCGCGCAGTTCGCGGAGCTCGGTCGACAGTTCCTTGAAGCGGACGAGGGCCTCCGGCGCGTACTCCGACCGGCCGGGATCGTCCACCGCCTCGGCGAGCGAGATGACCTCGGTCGAGTCCATCCCCGCTACTGCCGCGTCCAGCGCGGCGACCAGGTCGTCGGCGGCCGGTCGCTCACCCGCGTCGGCGAGCGCCCGGGCTCGATTGGCGAGCAGCGCGAGATCGCGATGCCCGATCCGGTAGCGCGGGCCGGTGAGGATCCGGAGCATCGCGGCGTTCGCGGTGAGGTCGTTGACGGCCTGCAGGGTCGCGACGACGTCGACTACCTCCGGAAGCGCCAGGAGTCCACCCAGACCGACGACCTCGACCGGGACCTTGCGCGCGATCAACGCCTCGTGGACCGCACTGAGGTCGACATTCGTCCGCATGAGGATGCCGATGTCCTTCCAGCGGCGGTTCCGCGTGCGGTGCGCGGCGACGATCGCGTCGGCGACCCACTCGATCTCCTGCGAGCGCGTCTCGAACAGGCCGACCGTGATCGCACCTTCCGGCGCGTCCGTGGGAGCCTCGAGCGGGATCACACCCGGATGCTGCTCGTAGAGCTCGGCGGCGTGCTGGTTGGCGGCCGCGAGAATGCGACTGCCACAGCGGCGGTTGATGCTCAAGACATACCGCTGGGCCGGCGTGCCGTCGCTCTGAGGGAAGTGCACCGGGAACTCGTCGAGGTTCGCGACCGACGCACCGCGCCACCCGTAGATCGCCTGGCACGGGTCGCCGACGGCAGTGACCGGGTGACCCCGACCGTGAGCCGGATCCGGCCCGGCGAACAACGCCGTCAACATCCGCCGCTGCGAGACCGACGTGTCCTGATACTCGTCGAGCAGCACGACCTTGTACCGCGCGCGCTCGACGGCCGCGACCTCCGGGCACTCCTCCGCGAGCCGCGCGCCCAACGCCATCTGATCAGCGAAGTCGACAACACCACGCTCAGCCTTATAAGCCTGGTACTCCTCGACAAGCTGCAGGATCTCGCCACGCTTCAACGCCGTCTCGGCCAGCTTGCGAACTTCCACCGTCTGCTTACGAGCAGCGGCGACCTCGAGCCGTACGGCCTCGTCGTGGTCGCGGATGTCGTCCGCTCGGAGCAGATGATCCGCAAGCTCGCCGTCCAGCGCGAGCAGACTGTTCACCAGGGTCGGCACGTGGTGCGACGCGAACCGGATCGGCCCCGCGGACCGCCGTACGACGCGTCCGGCGAGCTGGAAGCGCGTCGCATCGGCCAGCACTCGCGAGTCCGGCTCGAGCCCGAGTCGCAGTCCGTGCTCCGCGATCAACGAGCCGGCGAACGCGTGGTACGTCGAGACGACCGGCTCGCCCGGCTCCTCGGGCTCCCAGTTGGGGACGTTGCTCCGCAGGTGCGCAGCCAGCAGCGGGTGCTGATCCTTCGGCAACGTCGATCCGAGTACGCCGGCCTTCGTCAGATCGTCGCGGATCCGCACATCGAGCTCGTTGGCAGCCTTCTTCGTGAACGTCAGCCCGAGAACCTCCTCCGGCTTCACCTGGCCCGTGCAGATCAGCCACACCACGCGGGCAGCCATGGCCGTCGTCTTCCCCGAGCCCGCACCCGCGACGATCACGCCGGGCGCGAGCGGTGCCGTGATCGCGGCCAACTGCTGGTCGGAGAACGGGATCCCCAGGAGGTCGCACAGGTCTGCGGTCGTCCGAAGCTGGGCGGCAGGCATCAGACGATCTCCCGGCCTTCTGGCTGGATCGGGCAGAGGGCACGGGCTTCACAGCGGTTGCAGCCGTCGTTGCGCTGGGCGGTGAACTGCTCGGTGCGGATCATCGACTCGGCGTCGTCGACGGCTTCGTCGAGCCATGTGCGACCGTCTTCGTCGGCTTCCAACGGGCCCTGGTGCTGCACCTTCGGGAAGCCGCCGTTGTCGTCGTGACGGAGCTGGACCAGCTCGGCGCCACCCGCGACCGCGTCCTCGCCGAGCTTCTTCAGCTGGCGGGAGTTGATCGCCCGCTGGTAGATCGCGAGCTGGACATGCCGCGCCAGCGCAGGCTTGGTCGGGATCGAGCGGCCGGTCTTCAGGTCCACCACGCGGACCGTCCCCTCGGGATCCTTCTCGACCCGGTCCATCCGGCCCTTCACCCGGACCGCGGGCTTGTCCTCGTCCGGCAGCAGTACGTCGAAGTCGACCTCGGTCCCGACCAGCGTCCGGTCCGGCCGGCCCTGGTGCCACGCGACGAACCGGCGCAGCGCCTGCTCCGCCTCGGCGCGCTCGCGGTCCGAGATCCACGCGGACTCGAAGTCGAGCTGCGTCCACACCTTGTCGAGCCACCCGTTCAACTCGTCGATGGACGGGGGCAGGGTCCCGGTCGCGACCGCATCCGCCAACGTGTGCAGCACCATGCCGAAGCCGATCGCCGACGTACTCGGCGTCTCTCCACCGGCGCGCCGGGTCAGGAACCAGCGCAGCGGACAGTCCACGATCGTCGTCAGCGCACTCCCCGACAACGGCACCGGCAGCTCCGGATCCGCGATCGGCCGCACCGACTGCGTCCGCTCCCGGACGCCCCACCACCGAGAAGGATCTGCCGTCGGCACCAGCGGATGCTCGCGGTCGTCGGCAGCATCGGCCAATTGCGCCAGCCGATCCGCCGCCACCCGCTTCAATGCCGGCGAGGACGAAGGATCCGCGAGCACACACCTGAGATCCGCGACCAGGCCGGGCAACGACAACGGCCGCCGCGGCCGTCCCGCGACCAGCTTCAAAGGAATGTCCAGCTCGGCAAGAAATCGGGAGGGTTGGTCGCCATCGGCCTCGGGCGCCTGCACCGCCGTCACGATCAACCGCTCCCGGGCCCGGGTGATCGCGACGTAGAACAACCGTCTCTCCTCGGCGAGCAGCGCGCCGGCCGACAACGGATCGATCAGACCGTCCGTCCCCAACCGGTCCGGCTCCAGCAGCGACCCACGCCGGCGCAGGTCCGGCCACTGTCCCTCCTGCACCGAAGCCACGACGACGAGCCGCCACTGCAGACCCTTCGACCGGTGCGCCGTCATCAGCTGCACGCCGGCCTCGCGGTACGTCGCGTCGAACCGGTTGTCCGCCGCGATGTCCAACGACTCCAGCTCCGACAAGAACGCCGAGACGCCCTTGAACCCGACCTGCTCCTCGGCCCGGCCGGCCGCGTCGAACAACGCACACAAGGAATCCAGGTCCCGGTTCGCCGCCCGGGCCGGCTCGCCGCCGGAGTTCGCCTGGCCGCGCAGGCGTCGCAGCCACGGCGACTCCGACCACAGCGACCACATCACCTCGTCCGGCGCCGCGCCCGCGGTCACGATGTTCCTTGCCTTGAGCAACCTCTCGCCCAGGGCCGCGAACCGCGCCTCGGCCGGCGACGCCTCCTCGTCGAGCAGCAGCGGATTCAGCAACGCCTCCCGCAGCAGCTCGTCCGACGAGCGCGGCAATCGCTGACCGCCCGCGGCATCCCGGTCGCGCCGGCGCAGTACTCGCGCCAGCCGCCGCAGCTGCCCCGCATCCATGGCCCCCAATGGCGACAAGGCCAACGCCCGCACGACCTCGACGGTCAGCGTCTCGGGATCAGCCACCGCCCTCAATGCCAGCAACATCGGCCGGACGGCAGGCTCGCGCGACAGCGGCAGCTCGTCGCCCGCGACATCCACCGGGATCCCGGCCGCGGCCAGCGCCCGCCGCAGCGGCGGGATCGAACGGCTGCCGGATCTGACCAGCACAGCCATCTCGTGCCACCCGACGCCGTCCTGCACATGCGCCCGCCGCAGCAGGTCCGCGATGTGCTCGAGCTCGGCGCCACTGGTCGAGTAGAGGTTGGCCTCGACCTTGCCCGGACCGAAGACACACGAGGACGCATCCGGGTTGCGGAACCGCTCGAACGTCTCCCGATCGAGCGTCCCCGGCACGCCGAGCCTGTTCACGACGTTGCGCGACACCCGCTGCAGCGTCGTACCGAAGCGGCGCGTCGTACCCAAGGCGATCTGGGCCGCCTCGGCGCCGTCCCTGGTCCGGAACTCGTCGGTGAAGCGGAGCAGGCCACGCACCTCGGCCCCGCGGAACGTGTAGATCGACTGGTCCGGATCGCCGACGACGACCAGGTCGCGCCCGTCTCCCGCGATCGCCTGCAACAGCTTGGTCTGACCTGGATCGGTGTCCTGGTACTCGTCGACGAAGACCGCTTTGAACTCGGCTCGCAGCTTGGCCTGCACCGAGGGCTGCTGCGCCAGAATCACCGCACGGTGGATGAGCTCGGAATAGTCCAGCACCTGCTCGGCGTCGAGGATCTGCAGGTACTCCTCGAAGAAGTCGCCGACCGCGACCCACTCGGCCCGCTCCGCCGACCGGCCGATCGCGGACAGGTCCTCCGGGTCGAGACCGAGCTGCCGCGCCTTGCCGATCACCGCCTGCACCTCGTCGGTGAAGCCGCGTGTCTTCAACGCCGGATGGAGACTGCCCGGCCAGTGCACCGCACCGACCTCGCGACTCCCGGACAACGCCTCACTCAACCGCAACGACTGCTCCGGCCCGGACGGCAACCGCAGCGGCACGTCGAACGCGTCGGCCGGGGTGAACCGGCGAAGCAACGCGTAGCAGAAGGAATGGAAGGTCATCGACGGCATCACCCGCGTCGTCCGCCCGAGCCGGCCGGTGATGCGATCCCGGAGCTCGGTCGCCGCCTTCCGCCCGAACGTCAGCACGAGCACCTCGTCCGGACTCAGCCCGCGATGCCCGACCCGGTCGACGACGGCCTCCACCAGCGTCGTCGTCTTCCCGGTGCCGGGGCCGGCGAGCACGAGCAGCGGGCCGCCCGGGTGATCCACCACGGCTTGCTGGTCGGCATCGAGGACAGGCGCGCCGGCGCTCTGCCGCTGCTCCCGGACCAACCGGTACCGGGATCCCTGTCTGCTGACCACCGACACATCTCAACAGACCCCACCGACATTCCGCGAAGGGGCACCCCGAGCCCCGGCCCGATAGCCGAAAACCGGACAACGTCAACGTAGCCGGGCGATAACTTTCCGCACCTGCCCCGCATCGAGTACGTCGGAAGCAACGCACCAACAACAAGGAGCACCGAATGAGGACGATGCGACGCACGGCCGCCCTCCTGGGGGCGGCTGTTCTGATGGCGGGCCTCGGCACCGCCACTGCCACCGCGGCGAAGACAGCCAACCCGAAGATCCAGTCGATCTGTTCGCTGGACCTCGGCTCGATCACCGCGAACGGCAACTATGTCGACCAGGTGGTGTCCGCCGCGAGCCCGCCGATCGCGAGCGAACGCCGGGTCGGTCCGCAGGTCGCCCAGCCGGGCGAGACGCGGGCGAGCGCGACCTGGGAGTTCAAGCCCGAACCCGAGGGCGGCAGCTCGGACAGCGGCTACGCGCTGTACGGCGACACGCTGTACAGCACGGTCATCAACAACGTGCCGGGCGGCCCGTGGTGGGGCCGCGGGCTGGCGATGGACAACATGAGCGCGTACACCTCCATCGCGCGGGCGGCGTACCCGAAGGGCGACTCGCCGACCCGGCAGTACTTCTACGCACTGCGCAACGACGGATCGCTGGCGCGCTGGAAGCTCGACAAGGACGGGTTCCACCCGCTCGGCACGTATGCCGGCTTCTCGGCCGTGAAGACGATGACGCTGATCAGCACGACGTCGACGTACGACACCTTCCTGGCCACCACCAAGGCCGGCGCGCTGTACACGATCCACATCCCGACCACGTCGCCGCTGACGCCGGTCGTGAAGGTCGTCCGCTCGTCGACCTGGCAGGGCTTCGAGGCGATCGTCGCGGAGAAGTGCGGCACGCAGGGCACCCTGCTCGCCGCGATCGACACCGACAGCGGCTCGGCGTACCTGTACGCCATTGGTCACGCCAACGGTACGGCCACGGTCATCCAGAGCCTGGGCAAGGTGCCGGGCACGTTCAACGACCCGGTCTACTTCCTGCGCACCTCGCAGGCAGGCACGCCGCTCAACGGCGAGTGACGACCTAGTCCTGTGGATCCCAACGGGCGTCGCGGAGGTTCACGCGCCCGTTGGTGATCCGCACGCCGTCCGACCGCAGGCGGTGGAGCTGCTCGTCACCGACCTCGTCGGCCGGTACTCCGGACGCGCGGATCACCCGCCACCACGGCACGCTCGCGCCGTACTCGCGCATGATCGCGCCGACCTGACGGGGGCCGCCCTGTCCGACGTACTCGGCGATGTCGCCGTACGTCGCGACGCTGCCCTCCGGGATCGACTCCACCGCCTGCAGAACGGCCTCGACGTACTGCTCCCTGTCCACGGGCCCAAATCTAGGCCAGCGGCGCGAGCGCCTTGGCGAGTGGCTCCAGCACGGACGGCGGGGCGTCCAGCGGCAGGTTCATGATCACCAGGTCGACGCCGGCCTCGCCGTACGCCGCTGCGTCGGCGACCGCCTTGTCGAGCGGGCTGTCCGGGTCGACGCGGACATTGACCGAGCAGGTGATCTCGTCGACGTCGCGGCCGACCTCCTCGCACCGCTGGACCAGCACGTCCTTGAGGGGCTTCCACTCCTCCGGGTTCGGGACGATGACGTTCCACTGCTGGGCCCACCGGGCGACCGCGCGCAGCGTCCGCTTCGGGCCCTTGCCGCCGATGGTGATCGGCGGGTGCGGGGTCTGCACCGGCTTCGGGTTGCAGTACGCCTCGGTGAGCTTGATGTACTTGCCGTCGAAGTTCGCGACCTTCTCCGTCAGCAGCTTGACCATCGCCTCGGTGCCCTCGTCGAAGCGGTCGAAGCGCTCCTTCAACGGGTAGAGGTCGATGCCGTACGCCGCGGTCTCCATCTCGTTCCAGCCGGCGCCGATACCGAGCTCGAGCCGGCCGTTGCTGATGATGTCGGTGGTGGCCGCCATGTTCGCCAGCACGGCGGGGTGCCGGTAGATCATCCCGGTCACCTGGCAGCCGAGCCTGATCCGCGAGGTCGCCTGCGCCAGCGCGGCCAGCGTGGTCCAGGCCTCCAGGTTCGGTCCCTGCATGTCGCCGCTGAGCGGGTAGAAATGGTCCCAGTGCCAGGCGGACTCGAAGATCTCGAACTGGTCCGCCGCGACCCACACGTCCCGCATCTGCTGCCAGGTGGTGTGTTCCGGCCTGGTCTTGATCGCGAACCGCATCCCGCGCCTCCTAGAGGTAACCGTTCCCCGACGCGACACTACCAATCAGCCGATGCACAGCGACGTGATCGGACGGCTCTGCTGGAACACCGTCACCAGGGTGAAGACCTCGGACACGACAGCGGCCACCGCGGTCCAGAACAGGATCAGCACGATCGTCTGGCGGCTGCGCCCGAACCAACGCAGCAGCAGGTACAGCGCGATCGTCCCCAGGACCAGTCCGCCGAAGCCGAGCACGAAGGCGCTCGTCGGCAACGGCAGCGCGCCGTCGCACGTCGCATGGCGACGCCGGGACAACTCTGTCTCCGCGTTGGCACTGGTGAGCGCCATCAGCACGCCGGTCACGATCAGGCCGAACACCACCCCCCGCCGCCGGCCGGCGGCCCGAGCCCCGTCCCCCACGGGAGGCTGCTAGTCGAGGCCGAGGCGCGCGCGAACCTCGGGGCGCCGCAGTGGCGGGACGGTCTGCGGCGGGGTCCGGCGGGCCGGCATCTCCTCCAGCAGCTGTTCGGTGATCCGCGCGACCTCGGTGGCCGCGCGCTCGATCGGACCGCGCGTGGTCGCACTCAGCGAGCCGACGCCGGTCACCTTTCGCACGTACTGCAGCGCCGCCGCGTAGATCTCCTCAGAGGTCGCGGACGGCTCGAGTCCCCGGAGCACGGTGATGTTTCTGCACATGTGTCGACAGTACGTGGCCGGAGGGAATGAGGAAGCGAACCTACTGGGTATTGACTTGCCTAATGGTCTTAGGTTTTCCTTTAGGTATGAGTACTACTGCGCCGGACCGGCGGGCTCGCCGTCGGCGGGAGACGATCGGGGAGATCCTCGACGTTGCCATCGAGCTGATGGAGGTCGAGGGGGTTGCGGCGCTGAGCCTGTCGGCGGTCGCGCGCCGGCTGGGGATGCAGCCGCCGTCGCTGTACCAGTACTTCCCGTCGAAGATGGCGATCTACGACGCGCTGTTCCAGCGTGGAGCCGAGTTGTTCCTGGCCGCGCAGCGGGAGGCCATCGCGGCCGCCACGACCGACGACGTCGTCGAGCTGCACCTGATCGGCACGACCGCCTACGCGCGCTGGAGCATGCGGAACCCGGTCTACTCACAACTCATGTTCTGGCGGACGATCCCCGGCTTCGAGCCGAGCCCGGAGGCGTATGCGCCGGCGCAGGAGGCCCTCGCCGTACTGCAGCGCGGTCTGCAGGCGGCGGTGGACGCGGGCCGGCTGCATCCGGACGCTGCGAGCGAGGAGGGTCTCGCCGTGTTCACGTCGATCACGGCCGGGGTGATTTCGCAGCAGATGGCGAACCAGCCGGACGCGAGCTTCGAGACGGGGCGCTTCACGCGACTGTTCCCCGTCGTACTCGAGATGTTCTACCAGCACTACGCACCGAGCAGGGGGAAGAAATGACTGCCGTACTTGCCGAAAAGATCGGGCGGGCCGATCGGCCGCAATGCCGGATCCACCGCGACGCCGAACTGCCGGCGTGGCACGAGTTGCTCGCGTCGATCGATGGGGACGAGTGGCAGCGCCGTACCGTCTGCGAGGAGTGGGACGTCGCGGACATCGCCGGCCACCTGATCGGGCAGGCCGAGGACGTCAACAAGCCACTCTCGTTCCCGCGCCGGTACCGCAAGGCCAAGCGGGTCTATCCCGGGGTACTGCGGATCGACGCGCACATGATGGTCCAGGCCGACGAGCACCGCGGTACGCCGCCGGCCGTCTTGCGGACCACCTTCGACCAGGTGTGGGCCAAGGCGACCCGGAAGATCTCGACGAGCCCGGAGCTGATGCGGCGGATGTCGATGACCTTCAACGGCGTCCGGATGAACCTCGGCTACGTCCACGACATCCTGCTCGCGCGGGATCTGTGGATGCACCGCGACGACCTCTGCCAGGCACTCGGACGGCCCTTCGACGCCGGACCGTACGCCGGGGAGATCGTCGCGCAGGTGATGTACGACGTGATCGGCGGACCGTTCTGGGGCGAGCGGCCGGCGGTCGAGGTGGAGCTGACCGGGCAGGGAGGTGGGACCTATCAGCTCGGGAGGGGTGAGCCGGTGGGTCGCGCCGTCGTGGATGCGGTCGGCTACATGCGGACGTTGTCCGGCCGCGACAACGCCCCAGCGGTTACAGGTGAACCTGTCGCCGCTGAGGCGGTCGCATCCTGCCGGATGCCGTTCTAGTACCGATCCCCAACCCCGCCGAAGGCGTGGCCGGCTTAGTACGAGGGCTGGCTCGGGTCGATCTGGTCGACCCAGGCGACGACTCCACCGCCGACGTGGACCGCGTCGGAGAAGCCTGCGCCCTTGGCGATCGCCAGGACCTCGGCCGAGCGCACACCGGACTTGCAGTGGAAGACCAGCTGCTTGTCCTGCGGCAGCTTCTCCAGCGCGACGCCGGTCTGGAAGTCGGCCTTCGGGATCAGCACCGAGCCCGGGATCTTGTTGATCTCGTACTCGTTCGGCTCGCGGACGTCGATCAGGACGAAGTCCTTCTCGCCGTTGTCCTTGAGCTTGATCCACTCGCTGAGCTGCTTGACCGAGATCGTCGAGCCGGCGGCGGCGTCGGCCGCCTCCTCGGTGATCGCGCCGCAGAAGCTCTCGTAGTCGATCAGCTCGGTGACGGTCGGGTTCTCACCGCAGATGGCGCAGTTCGGGTCCTTGCGGACCTTCAGCGAACGCCAGTTGAGGTCGAGCGCCTCGTAGATGTTCAGCCGGCCGAGCGACGGGTCGCCGATGCCGGTGAGCAGCTTGATCGCCTCGGTCACCTGCGCCGCGCCGACGGACGCGCACAGCACGCCGAGCACGCCACCCTCGGCGCACGACGGGACCATGCCGGGTGGCGGCGGCTCCGGGTACAGGCAGCGGTAGCACGGGCCGTTGTCGGCCCAGAACACGCTGACCTGGCCGTCGAAGCGGAAGATCGAGCCCCACACGTACGGCTTGTGCAGCAGCACGGCGGCGTCGTTGACCAGGTACCGGGTGGCGAAGTTGTCGGTGCCGTCGACGATCAGGTCGTACGGCTCGAAGATCTCGAACACGTTGTCGTTGTCCAGCCGGGTCTCGTGCAGGACGACGTTCGTGTACGGGTTGACCTCGAGGATGGACTCCTTGGCCGACTGCGCCTTGGACTTGCCCACGTCGGACTGGCCGTGGATGACCTGGCGCTGCAGGTTGGACTCGTCGACGGTGTCGAACTCGACGATGCCGAGCGTGCCGACACCGGCGGCGGCCAGGTACAGCAGCGCGGGGCTGCCGAGACCGCCGGCGCCGATGACCAGCACCTTGGCGTTCTTCAGCCGCTTCTGTCCGGCCATCCCGACCTCGGGGATGATCAGGTGCCGCGAGTACCGCCGCACCTCGTCGATCGTGAGCTCGTCGGCCGGTTCGACCAGCGGTGGCAGTGACACTTTGTCGGCTCCTCAGGAAGACGTCGGACGGGATCTCCGGTTTTCAACCATCTGTCCCTCCCCCATGTTCCCGCACATCCCAACCCACCCCGGCCGAAGTCCACATCCCGGGCCTGTCGTCTCAGGAACGAGACGTGCCGGGCGCCCCCAGGCAGCCCGGCACGCCGGTAGTACTAGTCGTTGTCGATGATCGTCCCCACGAGGGTCATCGGGACCTTCGCGCCGGCTGCCAGGTCTGCGCCGTCGATCTGCTGGATGACGGCGCTGAAGGTCTCCGCCGGTTCCTTCAGCTTGTCGTCGAGGATCTTCACGGACAGCTCGCCGGTGGTCTGCCCGGGCTCGACGTAGCCCTGCACGGAGCGGTCGACCGGGCCGGTGCCGGGGTCGTCGGCGGACGTGTAGTCCTTTCGGATCACCGCCGTACCGTCCCTCAGGACGCCGGTGATCGACACGAACTTGTCGCTCGGAGCGGACAGCTTGACTCCGAAGTTGACCAGTCCGGTCTTCTCGGCCGTCTTGACATTGCCGAGGGTGAGGGTGGGCGTCGGGTCGTCGTCCAGCACCAGACCGTGCCCGAAGGACTCGCTCAGCAGTCCGTCGTGCGGCGCCGACAGCACCAGGCTGAACGGCAGGTCGTAGCTGTCGCGGGTGTTCCCGGTGACCGGCACAGTCACCTTCTGCCGTACCTGCCCTGGTTTGAACACCAGTTGCCGTGCAACGTCCCCGACGGTCTCGCCGAGGTCGCCGTTCGTCTCGACGTACACACTGACCGGCCGGATGCTCGGCCGCGACATGGTCACCCAGAAGTCGACCGTCCGCGTGCCCTTGTCGCCCTCCTTCACAGTGACGCTCGACGCGGACAGCTTCGGCAGCAGCGCCGCAGGCACCGGCAGACCGAACCCGGACGACGAGAAGGCCAGATCGCTCACGTACGCCGACCCGCTGGCCACCTTGTCCGTATGCAGCTCCACCGAGCGCACGTCTCGCAGGTCGATGCCCTTCAGCGACGACACCGGGATGCGTACCGTCCGCAGCAGGTTCTTCGGCAGACCGCTGTCGTTGCTCCCCGGCATCCGCACCAGCGCATCACTGACCGCTGACACCGGCACGACGGCCGCCCGTCCGTGCCCATCGACCACGTGAACACTCAGGTCCGTCTTCGGCGCACCAGCCGGGTCCGGCGCGGCGCGGAAAGTCAGTGCCGCAACGCGTCGTACGTCGCGCTGCCCTGCCGGCACGCGGACTCGCACGACCCCGTTGGTACCCGTCCACTGCAGTTTGGTGACCGCAGTGGTCGGCGTCTTGGCTGCGAACCACGCAGCACCCCAGTGCGGTGCGTTGGACCAGTCGTCCGTCGCCATACAGGTCGGAGTCGACGCTCGCAGGCCTGTCGTAGTCACACCGGCGCACACCGTCGCAGACACCTTCCCAGTGACCGCTGCGGCCGGCAGTGCCTTGTCGAGGCGGTTCACCTCCCGCCCCTGTGACACCACTCGTACAACGGCCTTGCCCGCAGACGCCGCCCGCGAGTCCGACCCGTCGAACTCCGGCAGGAACTGCGTCTCGTGTCCCAGTTGCAGCCGGAAGAACCCAGCCACGTACGCCGTACCGACCGCCTGCTGCTCCTTCGCCGTCAGCCGGCCCGGGTCCTTCGTCCCGCACGGTGACGCCTTCTCGTCGCCATACCAGTCGTCACTCGACGGCGCGACGGACTGCCCCGGCGTCCACTCGGTGTTGAAGAAGTTGTGGTTGGCGCCCATCACGGTGACAGTCGACCGCGGGGCGTTGTCGCCATCCACGGAGTACCTGGTGTCGTCGTAGAACTTCTGCCCCTCCAGGTCGGATACGTCGCCGTCGCAGTACGGCAGTACGACGCTCATCGCCACCCCCGGCACGGTTGCCCGCGCGAAGTCGGTCGGCGCGAGCGGAAGCACCGCACGGATCCCGTACCGACCACCGCGGTCCGCGTTGAGTACTGCGGCGCGCGCGACACCCTCACCGCCGCGCGAGTGACCCATCAGGCCCACGTTCTGCAGGTCGATCTTGCCGACGAACCTCGTGCCGAACGGTGCGCCGCCGATGGTCGACCACTTCCGCCAGAGGGCCAGGTGGTCGAGGATCAGCTCGGCCCGGGCCTGTGCGCCCGCGTCGTACGCATCGCTGTCCCAGGCGTTGATCGCGTTGGCGCTGATCGACACCACCTCGTACCCGTTGCTGGCCAGTGCGGTCGCCGGTGCGTCGTACCCGCGGTAGCTCGGGATCGCCTTCATACCGGGTGGACACGGCCACGGCTTGTCGTTGTCGGACGGGTGCGTCGGCTCGCCGTAGCAGACCTCGTGCCGTCCGTGCAGGAAGATCACCAGCGGCCGCGGTCCGAACGCACCGCGCGGCGAATACACCTTCCCGAGCAGCTCCGACTTGTGTCCGAGGCCCGGCAGGTCGACAGCCCCCTCACCCAGGTTGTACTCCGCTGTGTCGACCTTGTACTTGCCCAGCGCACCAGGGTCCGCCGGCAGCAGCGGACCGCGCCGCGCCTTCAGCCAATAGGCGTCAGTGGGGCCGGCCGCGGCGATGCCCCGACTCAGGCCGGACTGCTTTCCCAGGTCGCCGGACCAGATCAGGCGCACGTCACGCGCCTTCAGTACCGCCGGATCAGCGCTGACCAGCGTCAGCGTCTTGCGGTCCGCCGATTGCGTGGCGACGCCGAGCGGCTTGCCGTCGACCGCAAGCAGCGGAAGCGATGCGCGCATCGGCGCAGGTGTGTCCAGGCGCAGCGTGAGCCGGTAACCGCCGGTCACCGCGCGCACATCCCATTGGTTGCCTTGAGCAACCGATGGCGGAGCAGGCAGCGTCGCGGCGGTGGCGGTGAGCGTCCCCACACCCAGCAGTGCGACCATCCCCAGCGACAGACTTCGGGCGGTTCTGCCGATCACTCGCACAGTGGTCCTCTCGTTCGTTCGGACAAGTCATCTGTAGTACTTGCCGGGCGAGAGGAAAGTTGACCGGATCCGCCGCTCAGTCGTGTCTCAGTCGGGCGTCGGATTCGACTCGATCAACTGCCGGAAAGCACGCGCCACCTCGGCCGGATGCTCCATCTGGGCGACGTGCCCGGACTGCGGCAGGTAGAGCAGCCGTGCGTTCGGGAAGGTGCGCTGGGCCTTGGTCCGGATCCTGGCGTCGACCAGTCGATCCTTGCCTCCGTAGATCAACAGGACAGGGCACTTCACGTTGGCGGCGTCGGCCCACAGCGACCGGCGCGGTCTGGCCAGCGAAGACCGCAGGATGCTCCGTGCGCCGTCCAGCGTGGCCTGCCGGCCCCACGGGTCGGTGTCGCGCCGGTGCAGTTCCTCCTCGTACGCCGCCCGCACCTCGGGCGTCAGCCTTCGCGGATCGCCGAACACCATCGCCAGCGACGCCTGGAACCGCTGCTCGAACGGCAACCGCGACGTCCGCTCCAGTACGACGGAACCGAGCCGCGGAGTCGCCAGTGCGGTGAACCACAACGCACTGGCCGACACCCGCGGATGTGGCAGCGCGGGCGAGACCAGCGTCAGCGACGCCACGAGGTCAGGACGCAAGGCGGCCAGTGCGACCGACGACGCCCCGCCCATCGAGTTGCCGAACACGTGCACCGGCTGGTCGAACTCCCGCTCCAGCAGCTCGACCAGGACTGCGGCCTGCTCGGAGATCCCGGTCGCGCCGGACAGCGGCGTACGCCCGAAACCAGGCAGGTCGGGAGCGATGCCCCGGATCGTGTCATTGAGCAGCAGGCCCAGAGCGGTCCAGTTCAGTGACGACCCGCCCAAGCCATGGACGAACAAGGCAGGCGGCAGGTCAGGCGCCGCACCAGGAATGTCTCTGACCAGCAGATCCACCCCTGTGACCGGCACCCGCCGCTCCGGCCACCGATTGAGCTCAGGGGGTACGGCGTCCCCGGTTACTGGCCCGTAACTATCCACGACACCCATGTTAGGACGGTTCGTAGGTGGAGACTGGGACGCATGGCGGGCGCGCAGCAGCAGCTGACGACCGAGGTGGATGGGCAGACCATGAAGCTCACCAACCTCGGCAAGGTGCTGTACCCACAGACCGGGTTCACCAAGGCAGAGGTGATCGACTACTACCACCAGGTCGCCGAGCACCTGCTCCCACACCTGAGCGACCGGCCACTGACCCGCAAACGGTGGCCCGACGGCACCGAAGCGTCGTACTTCTTCGAGAAGAACGCACCCCGCGGTACGCCGCCGTGGGTGCGGACTGTGACGCTGCCCACGCCCGGTAGCTCGACCGGACGCGACGAGGCCGACTTCGTGGTCGCGGACGACGTACAGACCGTGGTGTGGCTGGCCAACCTGGCCGCGCTAGAGCTGCACGTCCCGCAGTGGCGGATCGGGCTGTCCGACCAGGGCAAGGACCCGCAGGCGGACCTGATCGTGTTCGACCTGGACCCGGGGCCGGGCGCGACGATTGTGGAGTGCTGCGACGTGGCACTGGCGCTGCGACAGTTGCTGGGCCACTTCGGGCTGGAGGGCTGGCCGAAGACGTCGGGAAACAAGGGCATGCACCTGTACGTGCCGATCGAGCCCGCGTCGTCCCGGCAGACCAGTGCGTTCGCCAAACAGCTGGCAGAACAGCTGGCAGAGGCCCTGCCGGAGAGCGTGACCGCCAACATGACCAAGGCGCTCCGGCCCGGCAAGGTGTTCATCGACTGGAGTCAGAACGCCAGCGCGAAGACCACGCTGGCTCCGTACTCACTACGCGGCTCCGACGAGCCACGGGTGTCCACGCCGATCGACTGGGACGAGGTGGCGTCGGCCACGTCACCGGAGGAGCTCCGGTTCCTCCCGCACGACGTACTGGCCCGGATCGAGGAGTACGGCGACGTACTCGAGGGCCTGTACGACGACCCGCAGCCGCTACCCACCTGAGCAAGGGGGCGACATGACCGAGACCGACTTCGAGGGACCGGACTACGACCCGGCCTTCGACGCCGAACACGACACCGAGCCGGAAGAGTCCGAGCCCGACCTGCCCGCCGACGCCAACCCGGCCGATGTCGAGGAACAGCGCCGCGAGGTCGGCGACGACGAGGAAGACGATTACCGCTGACTCCCCGGTGATCGCGCCCCGGCGGAATACTCTTCGGCGGGGAAGCTACTGACGAGGAGGACTGCCCGGTAGGATTCGTGGAACGTCATCCGAAGGAGCACCACCGTGTCGACGACCCCCGAGACCGCACCGAAACGCGGCAGCCGCCTGCCTCGGCTGGCTCGGCGCGCGCAACTGCTCGAGGCGGCCCAGGAGGTCTTCGTCGCGAACGGGTACCACGCCGCCGCGATGGACGACATCGCTGACCGCGCCGGCGTCTCCAAGCCGGTCCTGTACCAGCACTTCCCCGGCAAGCTGGAGCTGTATCTGGCGCTCCTGGACACCTCCTGCGACGCGATTGTCGCCTCCGTCCAGGACGCGCTGAAGTCGACCGAGGACAACAAGCTCCGGGTCGCGGCGACCATGCACGCCTTCTACGACTACGTGGCCAACGCGCAGGGCGCCTTCCGACTGGTGTTCGAGTCCGACCTGACCAACGAGCCGGCGGTCCGGGAGCGGGTCGACCGGGTCACGCACGCCTGCGCGGAGGCTGTCTCCGAGGTGATCAGCGCGGACGCCGGGCTGAGTCGCGAGCAGTCGATGGTGCTGGCCGTGAGCCTGGTCGGCATGGCCCAGGTGAGCGCGCGGTACTGGCTGGGCGAGGGCAATCCGTCGATCCCGCAGGAGCACGCCGCCGACCTGGTCGCCTCGCTGGCCTGGCGGGGCATTCGTGGCTTCCCCCGTACCGACGGCTGACGTACTGCCGTTGACGTTCGGTCGCTGACGTTCTGCCGCTGGCTGAGGTTCTGCTCTGGGCGGACGGGTGAGAGCTCGGCAGCAGTAGCGGATAGGCTCGAAAGCGTTACCGGCGAGAGCCGCCGGTCGGAACGTGCCCGGAGGGTTTCGTGGAGGTCAAGATCGGCGTCCAGCACGCCAATCGCGAGTTGGTGCTGGAGAGCGAGCAGAGCCCGGAAGAGGTCCAGGAACTGGTGGCGGAGGCCCTCGCCGGCAAGACCGGTCTGCTGCAGCTGACCGACGAGAAGGGCCGCCGGGTGCTGATCCCGGCCGACCGGCTGGCGTACGTCGAGATCGGCGAGGTGTCGACCCGCAAGGTCGGGTTCGGCGCGATCTGATCCCGGTCCGGACACAGTAGAGCGTGTCCGGGTTGCGGAGCGCGGTCGAGGGGGCACGATGGCGGTAAGACCTGCCGCGTGATTGGTCTGGTTGTCACGGGGCACCAGGTACGCGCAGGTCCGCCATCCCTCACAAGGAGGAACCGTGTACTGGGTCTGGATGATCATCGTCAGTCTCATCGCGGGCATCATCTTCGGGCCGCTGGCCCGGCTGGTGCTCCCCGGCAAGCAGAACATCAGCCTCGGCTGGACCATCCTCGGCGGCGGAATCGGCGCCTTCATCGGTGGTCTCATCGCCTACTTCCTCGGCGTCAAGGACACATCGGGCCCGGACTGGATCCAGTACCTGATCCAGATCATCTGCGCCGCGATCGTCATCGCGATCATCTCCTCGCGCAACAGCAAAGCCAGAACCGCCTAGTCCAGGCACCACCAAACGGCCGCCGCCCCACCCGGGGCAGGCGGCCGTTGCCATCCCCACCCCCACCCGGGCGCTCACCTGCCCCTACCCCCACCCGGCCGTCTCCACCCACCCACCACCCGGCCGTCCCCATCAGCACCCACCCCACCCGGCCGTCCCCATCAGCACCCACCCCACCCGGCCGTCCCCATCAGCACCCACCCCACCCGCCACCACCCGCCCACCACCCGCGCCCACCGCCACCCGCCGCCACCGGCCTCCCGGGCTGGCCCACCTTGACCACACGAGGGGATATCCCCTCGTCTTGCCGGTTCTCCCCCGTCACACGGGCAGAGAACCGCCAACTTGAGGGGATATCCCGTCAAGTTGCCGGTGGCTGAGCAAGCGGCGCGGGGCTGCACGTGGTGCGGAGGTGTCGGCCGAGTACGCCGGATGGGCACGGCATCCGGGGACGCCGGATGGATACGGCGGCCGGGGACGCCGGATGGGGACGCCGGCCGAGCACGCCGGGTGGGTAGACCGGTGGGCACACCGGCGGGCACACCGAGTGGGTACGCCGGGTGAGTGCGACAGCCGGGCACGTCGACCGGGCACGCCGGGTGGTGCGCCGGGTGGGTGCACCGGGTGGGTGCACCGGGTGAGTGCGACAGCCGGGCACGCCGGGTGGTACGCCGAGCGGGCACGCCGGGGTGAGCACCCCGACCGGGCACGCCGGATGGGGACGCCGCATGGGTACGGCGGCCGGGCACGCCGGGTGGGTACGCCGGGTGGGTACGCCGGGTGGGTACGCCGGGTGGGTACGCCGGGTGGGTACGCCGGGTGGGTACGCCGGGTGGGTACGCCGGGTGGGTGCGCCGGGTGGGTGCGCCGGGTGGTGCGCCCGGCCGGGTGCGCCGGGTGGGTGCGCCGAGCGGGCACGCCGGGGTGAGCACCCCGACCGGGCACGCCGGGGTGAGTACGCCGGCGGGGCACGCCGGGTGGTGCGCCGACCGGGCACGCCGGGGTGGGCACGCCGGCCGGGCACGCCGGGGTGGGTACGCCGGGGTGGGTACGCCGGGTGGGTACGCCGGGTGGGTACGCCGGGTGGGTACGCCGGGTGGGTACGCCGACCGGGCACGCCGGGTGGTACGCCGGGTGGTACGCCGGGTGGTACGCCGGGTGGTACGCCGGGTGGGTACGCCGGGTGGGTACGCCGGGCCGGGCACGCCGGGTGGGTACGCCGGGGGCGGGTGGGTTAGGCCTGGAGGCCTAGGGCGGTCATGCGGGCGGTGTGGGCCTCGGTCAGACGGGTGAACATGCGGCCGATGGCGGCCAGGTCGAGGCCGGGGCGGTCGACGCTGCCGGCCAGCAGCGCGGTCAGGGAGTCGCGGTCGGCGGCGATGCGCTGGGCCTGACTGAGAGCTTCACCGACCAGCCGGCGACCCCAGAGCGCGAGACGGCCGCCCAGCTTCGGGTCCTCCTCGATGGCGGCACGGACGCGGTCGACGACGAACTCGGCCTGCCCGGAGTCGCCGAAGACCTCCAGGACCAGAGCCCGGGTGTCCGCATCGACGAACGACGCGATCTCCCGGTAGAAGTCGTTCGCGAGCCCGTCCCCGACGTACGCCTTCACCAAGCCTTCCAGCCAGTCCGACGGCGCGGTGTGGTCGTGGAACGCGTCGAGCGGCGTGACGAACGGGGTCATCGCCTCCATCGGGTCTACACCGAGCTGTACCAGCCGGTCCCGCAGTTGCTGGAAATGCCCGAACTCGGTGGTCGCCAGCGCCGCCAGCTCCGCCTTGTCGTTCAGCGTCGGCGCCAGTTTGGCGTCCTCTGCCATCCGCTCGAACGCGGTCAGCTCGCCGTACGCGAGCACTCCCAGCAGATCCACCGCCGCGGCCCGGTAGGCGGGATCATCAAAGGCCGTCTGCTCCATGCGCCGCACCCTATCTCTCCGCCCCTGCCACCGGCCGGTACCGTGGCAGCGTTCGAGTGGCGCAAACCACACGAAGCGGCGTTGACAGGTTGACCGGTTACACTGGTGGGCGATTCGCCGGTGACGCGCCCACATGGGCAAGCTGGTGCGAGGTGCTTGCACAGTGTCCCCGCGCCTCACGAAACATGGCGCCCGGCCCCTGAGCAATCTGTCCGCACAAGCATGTGAGAGGCGATCAGCCTGACCACCTTCCGAGAGCTCGGCGTGCTGCCCGAGATCTGCGACGCGCTCGACCGCGTCAACATCGTGGAGCCGTTTCCGATCCAGGAAATGACACTCCCCGTCGCCCTGATGGGCACCGACCTGATCGGCCAGGCCCGGACCGGGACCGGCAAGACGCTCGGCTTCGGGATTCCGTTGCTGCAGCGCACCATCTCCCCCGGCGAGGCCGACTACGAGGAGCTCGCCGCTCCCGGCAAGCCGCAGGCGCTGGTCGTCACCCCGACCCGCGAGCTGACCATCCAGGTCGCCAAGGACCTGACGACCGCGTCCACCGTGCGCACTGTGCGCGTGCTGACCATCTACGGCGGCGTCGCGTACGAGCCGCAACTGGACGCGCTGAAGAACGGCGTCGACGTCGTCGTCGGTACGCCGGGACGCCTGCTCGACCTGGCGAACCGGGGCGTACTCGACCTCGGCCACATCAAGGTGCTCGTCCTCGACGAGGCCGACGAGATGCTCGACCTCGGCTTCCTGCCCGACGTGGAACGCATTCTGCGCAAGACTCCCGAGCTGCGGCAGACGATGTTGTTCTCGGCAACGATGCCGTCGGCCGTGATCGGGCTGGCCCGCACCCACATGCGGCACCCGCTGAACATCCGGGCCGAGTCGCACGAGGACACCCAGATGGTCCCGACGACGGCACAGTTCGTCTACCGGGCGCACGATCTGGACAAGCCCGAGGTGGTCGCGCGGATCCTGCAGGCCGACGACCGTGGCCGGGTGATGATCTTCTGCCGGACCAAGCGCGAGGCCTCACGGCTGACCGACGACCTGCAGGACCGCGGGTTCAAGGCGGCGGCGATCCACGGCGACCTGAACCAGCAGGCCCGCGAGCGGGCGCTGACCCGGTTCCGCGGCGACAAGATCGACGTACTGGTCTGCACCGATGTCGCGGCCCGGGGTATCGATGTCGAGGGCGTCACGCACGTCATCAACAACACCTGCCCCGAGGACGAGAAGACCTACATCCACCGGATCGGCCGGACCGGGCGCGCGGGGGCGAGCGGCATCGCCGTCACCTTCGTCGACTGGCCGGACGTGACCCGCTGGAAGGTCATCAACAAGGCGCTCGACCTGCCGTACGAAGACCCGCAGGAGATCTACTCCACCTCGCCGGAGCTGTACCACGACCTCGGTATCCCGACCGACGCCAAGGGCCGGATCCGGGCGGCGCGCGAGCAGGTCCGCGAGTCGCGTGAGTCCCGCGAGGACGCGCCGCGGAACCGTCGCGGCGGCTCGTCGGAGCGTTCGGAGGGACGGTCCGACAAGGGCTCCGAGGGGCGTCCTGAGAAGCGGTCCGAGAGCCGGCCTGACGGTCGGGCCGACGGCGATGGCGCGAGGTCGGGGCGGAAGCGGAACCGGACGCGGAAGCGCACCCGGGCCGGGGCGCCGGTCGAGGAGCTCGCCGACGTCACCACCAGGACCGAGGTCCCACCGGCCACCGAGGCGGCGCCGACGGACGCGGTGAAGACGGACGCAGTGCAGACGGACGCACCGCAGACGGACGCGGTGCAGGACGAGGCACGCAAGCCGCGCAAGCGCACCCGCACCCGGAAGTCGGCCGATGCCCCGCAGGCGCAGGCCGTCGAGCCGGCAGCTGAGGCCGAGGTGGCGGAGACGCCGGCCGAGAAGCCGGCCAAGCGGACCCGCACCCGCAAGACCGCCGAGACCGTCGAGACCGCTGAGGCCGTCGAGCCGCAGGCGGCCGCCGAGGCCGACGTGGTCGAGGTGGCCGAGAAGCCGGTCAAGCGAGCACGTACCCGCAAGGCCGCCGAGACGAAGGCACCTGAGGCGGAGGCCACCGAGCCGGCTGCCGAGGCGGACGAGAAGCCTGTGAAGCGGACGCGGACCCGGAAGACAGCCGCGGCCAAGGCAACCGAGGCGGCAGCCGAGACCGACGCCGCGGACGAGAAGCCGGCGAAGCGGACCCGGAAGGCAGCCGCGAAGGTGGCCGAGCCCGCTGCTGCTGAGGCGAACGCGGACGCGGCAGCCGAGAAGCCGGTGAAGCGGGCGCGAACTCGTAAGGCTGCTGAGCCGAAGACCGCGGGTCCGGCGACGACGCCGATCTTCAGCGCGCCGGAGTGACCGTTTCCGAACGGTGATCTGAGACTGCAACACCCAGCCCCACGTGGCCCGTCCTAGGGCGTAACCACGAGAGAGGGGCTGGGTGATGGGGCGGATCAGAGCGGTAACAGCCGTGCTCGCCGCGGCGGGGATCGTGCTGCTGGCCGGTTGTGGGGGCAACAGCAACGACAGCAGCACGACCGGAGCCGCGCCGGCGCAGAAGCAAGGCGCGGCCGACGGCAAGGCGAGCAACGCGAAGCCACAAGTATCCGGCCAGCCACCGGCCGGCACCTCGCAGGCCGGGGGCACCAACCAGCCGACGGTCACGCGGGCGATCATCAAGACCGGTTCGCTGGCGGTCGAGGGCGAGGACGTCGCGGTCATGCGGCAGAAGGCCGTCACCGCGATCGCAGGCCTGGACGGTCAGGTCGCGTCCGAGGACACCAGCAGCGACCCGGACGGCAAGGTCACCAGGGCGAACCTCGTCCTCAAGGTCCCGACCAAGTCGTTCGAGAGCGCGATCCAGCGGCTCTCCGACCTCGGTAAGCGGCTGCAGATCCACCAGGAGTCGACCGACGTCACCGAGCAGGTCGTCGACGTCGCCAGCCGGATCGAGTCCCAGCGCGCCAGCCTGGACCGCATGCGGGCACTGATGACGAAGGCGAACACCATCGGCGAGATCGTCTCGGTCGAGAGCGAGCTCACCCGCCGCCAGTCCGACCTCGAGGCCCTGCTCGCCAAGCAGAAGAACCTGTCTCTGCAGACCGATCTCGCGACGCTCACCCTGACGCTGACCGAGAAGGGCAAGCCGCCGGTCCAGGCAGAACCCACGCAGGACAAGGGATTCCTCGCCGGCCTGAAGGGCGGATGGCACGCGTTCACCGCGGTGTTCTCCGCGTTGGCGACCGCGATCGGCGCGATGCTGCCGTTCCTCGTGCTGCTCGCGATCATCGCCGTTCCGCTGTGGCGGTTCCGGCACCGGCTGCTGCGGAAGCAGCCGAGCGCCGGTCAGTGAAGGAGCGCGCCGGCCAGCGCCCGGTAGGCCTTCGCGCCGGGCGAGGCCGGCGCCGTACTGAGCACGGTCTCGCCGATCGCCGGCGCCTCCGCGAACCGGATCGACTTCGGGATCGCCGGCTGCAGTACGTCGAGCGAGTACGTGTCCGCGATCGTCTCCAGCACAGCCCGCGCATGCGTCGTACGTCCGTCGTACAGGGTCGGGAGTACGCCGAGCACGCGCAGGCCCGGATTGGTCAGCCGCTGGACGTCGTGCACCGTGTCAAGTAGTTGCCCTACGCCACGATGTGCCAACGTCTCGCACTGCAAGGGGATCAACACGTCGGAGGCCGCGGACAGCCCGTTGACGGTGAGCAGGCCGAGCGTCGGCGGGCAGTCCACGATGATCCAGTCGTACGACGAGCGCAGCGGGCGCAACGCGGTCCGCAGCACCTGCTCCGGGCCGCTCTCACGGGCCAGCTGTACTTCGGCGGTCGCGAGCTCGATCGTGGCCGGCAGGAGGTCCGGGGCGTCGTCGTACTCGACCAGGACGTCACGCACCTTCACGCCGCCGAGCAGCACGTGGTGGATCGACTTGTCGAGGTCCTCGGGGTCGATGCCGACCGAGAAGGTCAGACAAGCCTGCGGGTCCAGGTCGACGAGCAGCACCCGTTGGCCGAGCTCGCCCAGGGCTGCGCCGAGGGTGGCGACGGTGGTCGTCTTGGCCACGCCGCCCTTCTGATTGGCAACCACGAGAGTGCGAGGCACCCGGCCATTGTGCCGCACCGCGGAGCGGCCTCCTACAGGGGCGGACCGGCGAAGCGGTTACCCTCTTTACTTGTGAGTACGCCGCGTACGCTGACGCTGCCCCACGGGGTGCACGCCAAGACCCTCGAGACCGAGCGTGGCTCGTTCGCCACGCTGACCGCAGTACCGGAGATCGGTACGCCGCTCGGCACCGTCCTGCTCGTTCCCGGGTGGACCGGCAGCAAAGAGGACTTCACTCCGCTCGTGGACCACCTGTGCCGGTACGGCTGGCGGACTGTGGCGGTCGACCAGCGTGGTCAGTACGAGACGGCCGGTCCGGCCGACAAGGCGGCGTACTCGCTGGCTGAGCTCGGCGCGGACGTGGTGGCGATGAGCAAGGCGCTCGGCGGTTACAGCCAGCTGGTGGGGCACTCGTTCGGTGGACTGGTCGCGCGTGAGGCAGTGCTGACCGACCCGTCGGTCTTCTCCACCCTCACCCTGATGTGCTCGGGGCCGGCCGCGTTCACGGACCAGCAGACGATCCAGAGCCTGCAGATGCTCGCGTTCGGGCTGGAGAACCTGCCGATCGAGCAGGTGTACGACCTGAAGCTCAGTCACGACCGCGAAGCGCCGGCGTACGTCCCTCCGCCCGAGGATGTCGCCGCGTTCCTCCGGAAGCGCTTCACCGGCAACGTGCCGATCAGCCTTGCCGAGATCACCCGTCGGCTGACGGACGCGGAAGACAAGACCGAGCAGCTCGCCAAGGCCGGCGTACGCCTGCAGGTCATGCACGGCGCAGCGGACGACGGCTGGCCGATCCCTGTACAGCACGCCATGGCCGTGGCGCTCGGGGTGCAGGCCGAGGTCATCCCCGACGCGGGCCATTCACCGGCAATCGACCAGCCGGCCGCGACCGCTCGCCTGCTGGTCGACTTCTTCCACGACTACCCGAGCCTGACCACGCAGGTTTAGCTGACCGGTCGGACGTCCGGGTGGAGGTCCAGCAGGTCCAGGCCGACCGGAGCGAGGGCGGCCTTCACCTGCTCGGTGTAGACGAGCAGCGAGATCGGTGCGCGGCCGCCGGACATCCCGGCGCCGCCGAACTGGTACACACCGAGATCCCGCTTGGGGACGATCTTGTCCAGCTCGGCCCCGACACGCTCGCTGTCGGCGTTGCTCATCAGCACGGGGCTCACGCAGAGGTTGCCGCTGTAGACCTTCTCGAACGCCGCGCGGATCGCCGCCGCGTCGCCGTGCGCCACGCCGAGCATCATCACGACCGGTGCGTTGCGGGAGGTGCCGTTCGGGTAGTAGGTGGTCGGGCCGTACACCTGGCCGGCGTTCGCGGCGAGGAACGCCTTCACCGCGGGCGAGGTGAGGTTGACCGGCTTCGACGGCCAGCCGCCGGCCGGCGCCGCGCACGGAAGCTTCGGAAGACCGGTCGGCGCCGGCGTGATCGGAGCCGACTGCTGCTGTACGTCGATCGCGCCGTCGCGCCACAGGCCGCTGACTGTCGCGCTGCCGGTGCGGACGCCCTTGATCGTCGTCATGCCGGTGATCTGGCCGAGGTCCAGGCCGTTGAGCTCGACCGCGAACTCGTCGGAGCAGCTCGGCGTCGGCTCCTTACCGGGCGGGTAGCCGATGGCTGCGACCGCGAGCGGCGCGCAGAAGACCGGGGTCTTGCCCGGGACGGCGATGATCCGGCCGCTGACCTGCACCTTGTCGCCCGGCCGCACGAGCAGCTCGTCGTTCGGCTCATGGTTGCCTTGGGCAAATGACTGCTGAGGGTCGGAGGCCGGCTCTTTCTGGTTCGGCAGTACGGCGATGACGCCGGCGGCGATCACCGCGACACTCGCCGCCGCGAGCGCCGGGACCCAGCGGCGGGGTTTGCGGCCGCCGGTCAGCATGTACTCGAGGTCGGGCTCGGGCGGCGCGTCCTGGTCGGCCCGCCAGCGAGCGCCCGCCCGTGTCAGCAGGTCGTCGATCTCGTCGGTCGGCTTCACTCTGTGACCTCCAGCAAGGTGCGGAGCCGGGAGCGGGCGTCCGAGAGGGTGGATTTGACGGTGCCTTCGGAGCAGCCCATGACGGCGGCCGTGTCGGCGATCGACAGGTCGGCGAAGTAGAAACAGTCCACCGCGAGCCGCTGCCGCGCCGAGAGCGACATGATCGCGTGATCGACGTCCATCCGGGCATCCAGATCCGGCCGCGACACAGGCGCGGTGTCCGACGTGTCGATCGCGAGCAACGCCGGGCGCATCCGCCGGACAGCTTTGCGGGCCTGGTCCGCGGTGATCGCGAGCAGCCATGCCGAGGGGGTGCCGCGGCTCTCGTCGTACTGGGAGCGCTTGGCCCACGCCCGCGCGAGCGCCTCCTGGACGATGTCGTCCCGATCCGCCCCGACGGCCAGCCGGCCCGCCAACCGGGCCATCGCCGCCAGATGCGGCCGCACCCACCGAGCGAACCCAGGACCGTCCCCCGGCGGCCCCAGCACACCGGCCACCGGCTCACCCGTCATCGTCGGCATACCTTCTCTACCCCCGAATCACCCGCCCGGTTGGGTCCTTACCCGCATTTCAACGACTCCACCACGCCCAAGTCACCCCGAACCCCATTCCGTAACCCACCCGAGTTGTCACCGGATCCCGATCAGGCGCTGGTTGCCGGGGCGTACAGCTGGGTGATGACGGACTCGATCGTGGGTTCGGCGATGCTCAGATCTACCAGCGGGTAGTCGGCAGCCAGCCGGGCGAGGAGGGGTGCGGCGCTCGTGCCGGCGGGGAAGGTCAGGTGCTGACGGGGACCGTCGACCTTGACGACGGTGGCGCCGTCGATCTCGATCGGCGGCAGGGAGGTGGCCAGGTCGACCACGAGGGTCCGCGGGGCCGACTGGCTGGATTTCAGCTGGGCGAGCGTGCCGTCGAAGATCTGGTGGCCGTGGTCGATGACCATGACCCGGGTGCAGAGGGCCTCGATGTCGTCGAGGTCGTGGGTGGTGAGGATGATCGTGGTCCGGCGGTCCGCGTTGATCCGGGCGAGGAACTCGCGGAGCCGGGCCTTGCTGATCACGTCCAGGCCGATGGTCGGCTCGTCCAGGTAGACGATCTCGGGATCGTGCAGCAACGCGGCCGCGATGTCGCCGCGCATCCGTTGGCCCAGCGACAGCTGGCGAACGGGGACGTCGAGCAGATCGCCCAGGTCGAGCAGCTCCACGAACGTCGCCAGGTTCTCCCGGTGACGGGCGAGCGGCACGCCGTACATCTTCTGCAGGACCGCGAACGAATCCTTCAACGGCAGGTCCCACCACAGCGTCGTCCGCTGCCCGAACACGACGCCGATCCGCTTCGCCAGCTTCAGCCGGTGCCGCGACGGATCCACGCCCGCGACGCGGATCGACCCGCCGGACGGCACCAGGATCCCGGTCAGCATCTTGATCGTGGTGGACTTCCCGGCCCCGTTCGGGCCGATGTACCCCATCACCTCCCCCGGTTCGACGCTGAACGTCATCCCGTCCACCGCCCGCACCTCCCGCCGCGTACGCCGCAACCCGGCCCGCGACGTGACGGTGAACGCCCGCGACACATCCGACAACTCGATGACTGGCATCTCAGCTCCCTGTACTGCGATAGCGACGAAGACCGCCCCGCCAGGCCAGCGACGCCAGCGCGACCATCACGACCGCGACCACCGGCGACAACAGCCCGATCCAGGACGGCAACCCCAACGGGACCGGCTTGCCCAGCACGAACAGCACCGGGTAATAGTTGACAAAGGCAAGCGGTACGACGAACGTCACGGCCCGCACGATCTCCTTGCCGAAGACCGCCAACGGGTACTGCGTCAACGTCTGACCGCCGTAGGTGAACGAGTTGGCCAGCTCCGCCGAATCCACCGACAGGAACTGGAACGCGGCGCCGAGCACGAAGATCGCCGCGAAGATCACCGACCCGGCGACGATCGACACCGCCAGCATGATGCCGCGGGCAACTGTCCAGTCGATGTCGAGCCGGCCGAACGAGAACACCATCACGACCAGGGCCTGCACCGGCCGGCCGAGCCGCCGCAGTGCGAACCCGTCGGCGGCGGCCTGCAGGAACGCCGGTACGGGACGGATCAGGTACGCGTCGAACGTCCCGGACCGGATCCGCTCCCCGACCCGCTCGATCGACCCGGTGAACAGGTCCGCGATGCCCAGCGTCATCGAGGCCGTTGCGTAGAGCAACCCCATCTCCGCCAGCGAGAATCCGCCGAACGACGAGATGTGACTGAACATCAGCACGATCGCGACGAAGTCCATCACCATCAGCACCATCGAGCTGAACAGCATCACGACGAACGACGCCGGGTAGGCCATCGACGACCGCACCCACATCATGATCAGCATCCAGTACTGGGCCGGCGCCCGGAGCACCCGGTCAACCACCCTGGATCACCACCTTCCGGGTCGCCACCGACGTCACCAGTTGCGCGGAGAGCAGCAGCACCGCGATCCAGCCCAGCTGGAACAGCAGCGCCGAACCGGCGCCACCCGGGTGCCGGCCGAGCCAGATGTCGATCGGGACCTGCATGGTCGCGGCCCACGGCGTCGCCCGGGCGACGTCCCCGATCCAGCCCGGGAACACCACCAGCGGCATGACCATGCCTGAGAAGAAGGTCGCCAGCACCAGCGCCAACTGCTCCATGCCCCGGGTATCGGTGATCCAGAACCCGGACAACGCGACCAGGTAGCGGATCGAGAAGCTGATCAGGATCGCCAGGAAGACACCGGCCGCGACCGCGAGCCAGGCCGTCGGCGTCGAGGGGAACTTGAGGTCGAACACCAGCGCTCCGACGAGCAACGGCGCCCCGCCGCGCACCACCAGCTGGAACATCGCCCGCCCGAGGTCGACCGACAGCCACCAGAGCAGCAGATGCGTCGGCCGGTACAGATCCACCGCGATCTCACCGCTGCGGACCCGCTCCCCCAGTTCTCCCGTCGTCGTGGCGCCCCAGATCCCGACCGGCATCAGCAGGCCTTGCTGCAGCCACACGAACGTCAGCGCGTCCGCGACGTCGTACCCACCGAGGCCGGGCCGCTCGTGCCACAGCGTCAGGTAGATGCCGCACAGGATGAACCCGAAGACCGAGTTCGTGAACGTGCCGGACACGGTGGCGATCCGGTACGTCGAGAAACGCCGGAAGGACCGCACCGCGATCGCCCAGTACACGCCCATCTGTTACCTCCTCTCGCACTCGTAGTGGTGTCCGAGAGCACAGCGGCACGCGAAACCGCCCCGAATCCATCAGGACCCGGGGGTACGGACACCACTGTGAAGGCGTGGTTGAACCACGCCGATTGTCAAAGGCAGAGAAGGGACGCTACGCCGCGGCGCGGGCGGCCGTCAACACGAATAACCGGTCCGGGTGCGAGACCCCTCAGACTCGCACCCGGACCGGTGGCCACGGATCAGACTGTGTCGGTCTTCAACAGATGAGCCAGATGCGTGGCGAACGGAGCCGGGTGGCTGGAATACCCTCCGTGCCCGCCCGGGAACATCACCACCGGCCAACCGACGTGGTCGGCGATGACCGCGATCGGCCGCCCAGGCAGGTTCGCGTACGACTCGAGTCCGGCGGCCGGGACGATCCGGTCCGAAACCCGCTTCAAGGCGTCCAGGTCCGGCTGGTAGCGGGTGAACGGCAACAACTTGTGCTCGTAGAAGTTGGCCGCGTTCGCCTGCATCCGCTCCGCGAGCTCGCGGTACTCCGGCAGCAGGTCCTCCATCGGCGGCATCGCGTCGTCGTCCATGCCGGTGCCCATCATGAACACCACGTCGGCGGCCATCAGCCCGTCGTTGCGGTAGGTGTCGTAGACCTCGTCGAAGAACGCCCGGGCGTCGTCCGCGTCCGGCAGGATCTCGGTGCAGGGCGGCTCGTGCGCGACGAGCATCCGCACCCGGTCCGGCCACCGGGTGATCAGCTCGAGCCCGGTGATCGCGCCGGAGCTGCTGCCGAACACGTACGCCGGTTCGCCGCCGGAGACTGCGTCGATCAGGGCGAGCGCGTCGGCGGCCGACTGCTCGACGCACTCGTCCGTCGCGTCAGCGTCGTACCGGCTACGGGAGTTGCCCCGCGGATCGTAGGTCACGACCGTGTACTCCGCCGCGAGCTGCCCGACCATCCCTGAGAACACCCCGGCGTCCGTCCCGCCGCCGGCGATCAGCAGCAGCACCGGCCCCGACCCGGTGACCTCGTAGTGCAGCGTTGCCTCCGGCACCGCCAGCTTGTTCACAGTCTTCGCACCCATCAGGCGAGCCCCTTTCGTCCACCCTCAGGGTTCACCCGACCGCTGGCACCACACGCACACGGCACTGACATCAGTTGTCAGCGGGAACCATCGCCGTTCAGCCGGCGTCCTGCACCGGGACGGGCGCCGCCTCGTCGAGGCCTGCCCAGGGGTCGCGGGTCGGGGACTCGCGGCGGCCTTGGGGGCAGATCTTGGCGAAGTCGCACCAGCCGCAGAGTGGCGAGGGCTCGGGTGGGAAGGCTTCGTCCGCCTCGGCCGGGGTCAGGCCCTCGCGCCAGCGGGCCTCGGCGGCCGCGGCGTCGTCGGCCATCGACTCGGCGCGCTTCTGGTGCCGGGCCAGGGACTCGTCGTCGTGGTCGGCCGCGGCGATGGTGTTGGTCGGGAGGTGGTGCAGCTCGACGCGCGTGCACGGCTTGTGCAGGACGCGGCGGGCGCCGAGGACGTACAGCGCCATCGCGAGCGACGACCGTGCGTCGGTCGAGGTGAGCGGGCGGCGGCCGGTCTTGTAGTCGACGATGGCCAGCTCGGTGTCGCCGCTCCCGTCGCGCGCCGGGCGCTCGTCGATCCGGTCGACCCGCCCGCGCAACGACGCCCGCTCGGTGGTGAACGCGACCGTACGCTCGACGCCGCGCGGCTCGTAGTACGGATCGGAGTCGCGCAGGTAGCCGAGCACCATCTCGGTCGAGCGGTCCCGCCAGTCCAGCGACTGCCGCTCGTCGCGGAACCCTTCGCTCCGCCAGCTCGACCGCATCTTCGCGACGACCTCGTCCGGAGTACGACGAGCTGCGGGCCAGCGCCCGAAGAAGTCAGCGAGCACTTCATGGACGATCGCACCGACCGTGTTGTGCGCCCACGGCGGGCCCTTCGGCGGTCGCGGCGTCTCGAGATAGGTGTAGCGGTACTTCCGTTTGCAGTCCGCGAAGGTCAGCAGCTTGGTCGGTGTCGCGACGAACAGCCGCGTCGGCATCCCGGGCAGCATGTCAGCCCGCCTTGATGAAGTCGGTCACGGCATCGGCGACCAGCTGCACGGCGATGGCGCTCAGCAGCAGACCGGCGATCCGGGTGACGAGCAGTACGCCGTTCTCGCCGAGGATTCGCATGATGATGCCGGAGAACCGGAGGGTCAGCCACATCACGATGTGGATCGCGATGATGCCGACCGAGATCGCGACCACGTCGGGGAGCGATCCGTTCGCGCGCTGCACGAACACCATCGTGGCGACGATCGCGCCCGGGCCGGCGAGCAACGGAGTACCGAGCGGGACGAAGGCGATGTTCACGTTCTTGGTCTGGACCGGGTCCTCGGCGGTGTCGGTCAGCAGTTGCAGGGCGATCAGCAGGAGCAGCAGACCGCCGGCGCACTGCAGGGCGGGCAGGGTGATGCCGAGGTGCTGCAGGATCTGCTGGCCGAACGCCGCGAACACGACGATCACGCCGAACGCGACCAGCACGGCCTGCCAGGCGGCTTTCTTCCGCGCCGGGCGGGACTGGCCCGCGGTCAGCGAGATGAAGACCGGCACGGTGCCCGGCGGGTCCATGATCACGAACAGCGTGACGAAGACCGAGCTGAACAGACCGGTGTTGATGACACTGTTCACGGAAGGTAGGCCTCGGGAACCTGTGCACCGGAGGCAGCCGCATTGTTCTTGGCGGTCTCGAGCAGCCGCTCCAACTGCTCCGGCTCGGTGGAATTCACCCCGAGGTCGTGGTCGATCTTGCCGGCGCCGTGGTGGTCGCTCGAGCCGGTGTAGATGATGCCCAGATTGCCGGCGATCGCGCGCAGCGCCGTCCGGGACTCCGGCGAGTGGTCCTGGTGGTCGACCTCGATGCCGGCCAGCCCGTGGTCCTGGACCAGGCCGGCCAGGTTCTCCTCGGTCATCACCTTGTAGCTGGACCGGCCCCACGGATGCGCGATCACGGGCACGCCACCGGCCTCGCGGACCAGGTCGATCGCGTGACCGGGCTCGAGGGCGTAGTGCGCGACGTGTCCGGCGCGCCCGTCGGCGAGGAACCGGTCGAACGCCTCGGTCCGATTGGCGACCGTGCCGTTGGCGACCAGCGCGTCGGCCACGTGCGGGCGGCCGACGGACGGCGTACCGGTCGCCTGGGCCAGCACCTCCTCGACGGTCAGCGGCACGCCGATGCTGTTCAGCCGGGCCACGATCGTCGGGATCCGGTCGGTGCGGCCGTCGCGGATCACCTGCAGGTCCTTGGCGAGCGGCGCGTACGACGGGTCGGGCAGGTAGGCGAGCAGGTGGACGCTGATCCCGTTGAGCTTGCACGAGATCTCGAGCCCCGGCACGAACCCGATCCCCAGCTCCTCCGCGGCCTGCCTGGCCTCGACCCAGCCGTCGGCCGTGTCGTGGTCGGTGAGCGCGATCACGTCGAGCCCGGCCTCCCGCGCGTGCGTCATCAGGACGGGCACCGGGTCGGTGCCGTCCGAGCGGTTCGAGTGGGTGTGCAGGTCGATGCGCACGAGGTGCCCGAATCCCTTCGCCGGTCAACTGTCACCGCTGATGCTATAGGCGTTGACCGACGAGCCCTGGCACTTGTGCACAGAACCTCTATCCTTCGGGTGCATGGAGCGGGTCGACTGTGTGGGAGCTCTCGTGTACGACGCGGAGCGCAGGCTGCTCGTGGTGAAACGGGCCAACGAGCCGGAACGGGGGCTGTGGTCGATCCCGGGCGGCCGGGTCGAACCGGGTGAGGACGATCCCACCGCGGTCGCCCGCGAGGTCGCGGAGGAGACCGGACTGACGGTCGAGGTCGGCGATCTGGTCGGCGAGGTCGAACGCCCGGGCGTTCGCGGGCAGCTCTACGTCATCCGCGACTACGAAGCGACCGCCGTCAGTGGGACGCTCACCGCGGGTGACGACGCATCGGACGCGCGGTTCGTCACCCGGTCCGAGTTCTTGGCGCTGTCCACGGCGACCTTGCTCGTCTCCACGTTGGAGCAGTGGAACGCGTTGCCCGGTTGATCAGCAGCTGCTGAGCGGGACCTTGCCGGCGGCAAACGCTCTCGGGGTCACGCCCATCAACGCCCGGAAGTCCGCGATCAGGTGCGACTGGTCGGCGTACCCGGCGTACGCCGCGGTATCGGCCCAGGACTTGTTGGCGCGACCGATGACACTGCGTACGCGCGCGATCCGGGCGAAGTGCTTCGGTGAGACGCCGACCGCCTGGCGGAAGACCCGCCGCATGTACCGCTCGCTCACCCCGAGCGTGGCGGCCGCCTCATCCACCCGCCGGGCAGTCAGCTCGGTGACTGCATTGCTGACGAGATCGAGCCGGTCGGGCAGGTGGCGCGGCAAGCGGCCGACCAAGAAGTCGCCGAGCACCTCAGCCGCCCTCCCAGGGCGATCCTGATAGGCGACCAACTGCTCGGCGAGGGACAGCGCCGGCTGGCCGATGAGGTCTTGCAGCGGCACGGTCCGGTCGACCAGCTCGTCCGCGGGCGTGCCGACCAGCGCCATCACGCGACCCGGCCGGAGCCGCAGCCGTACGCACACCGGCAGGTCCTTCGTGACGTGGTACGCCGCCTGCGTCCGCGGACCGGCGATCAGTACGTCGCTCTCCCCCGCGTGCGTCATCCGCCAGACCACCGTGGTCGCCGGGTCCGGCGGCAGCACGGTGACCGGGGTGGTCGCGGGTTTCAGGGTGACGTTCTCGATCCACGGGTCGTGCACGGTTCGAGCGTAGCCAGTCGGCCGGGCGGACCGTAGTACCGAAAGTTCCTATCCCGCGGCGGCCCGCGCCACGCAGGGTGGCGACATGATCCTCGTTACCGGTGCGACCGGCACCATCGGCAGTGAACTCGTCCGCCAACTGGTTGCCCGCGACATCCCCGTCCGCGGGATGACGCGCCGGGAGTTGCCCGGATTCGTCCAGGCGGACTTCGACGATCCGGAATCGTTGCGAAAGGCAATCGTTGGCGTGGACGCGGTGTTCCTGCTCAGCGCGCCGGGACCATGGGTGCCGGACCACGACGAGGCCATGGTCGCGGCCGCGGTGGACGGCGGCGTACCGCGGATCGTGAAGCTGTCGGCGATCGGGAGTACCGGCGAGGGGAGGCCGGCGAGTTGGCATGCGGCCGGGGAGAGTGCGGTGCGGGACAGCGGGCTCGCGTGGACGATCCTGCGGCCGGCCGGGTTCGCGTCGAACGTGCTGAGGTGGTTGCCGGCGATCCGGGCCGGGCAGCCGATTCCCAACCAGACCGGGGATGGCGGGCACGGGTTCGTCGATCCGCGTGACGTCGCGGCGGTTGCGGCGGCGGCGTTGGTCTCGGTCTCGGTCTCGGGCGATCACGACGGGCAGACCTACACGTTGACCGGGCCGGAGTTGCTGAGCGTGCCGGATCAGGTCGCGATCATGTCGGACGTGCTCGGGCGGGCCTTGCGCGTGGTCGACGTACCGCTGGAGGTTTATGCGGAGCAGTTGCGGGCGGCTGGGTTGGACGAGGCGGTGGTTTCGGTCGCGTTGCGCGGTGCCACGTTGGTCCGGGATGGCGGGGAGCGGACGTTGACGGACGACGTCGAGCGGGTGCTGGGACGTCCGGCGGGGACTTTCCGGGCGTGGGTGGAAAGCAATCGCGCTGCCTTCGGGTGATCGGCGAGACTGGGCGGATGGACGACGCTGGGCTGGTGCGGGCGATCGAGGAGAACGCGGCCGAGTTGCTGATGGCGATGGGGGCCGCGGGCGGTGGCTCACAGCGCGACGATGCGGCGGCGCGGTGGACGATCGGTGGGTCGCCCATCGATTACCACAACGCGGTCGTGGCTGCCTCCGATGCGGGCGCCGCGGCGGAATCCCTTGCTTTGTTGAGGAAACACGGCATCCCGGGGAGTTGGCACGTCGGTCCGTCGATGCGGGTCTCCGGCGCGGAGCTGACCGCGGCCGGGTTCGCGTCGGCTGGGGCGGAGCCTGGTATGGCGGTGCGGATCGAGGAGCTGGTGCCGGCCGACGTACCGGGGTTGTCGTTGACGCGGGTCGGTGATGACGACGCGTTGGCGGTGTGGGAGGCGACGCTCGGGCAGGGGTTCGGCGAGGGCGAGCGGGAGGCCCGGTGGGTCGCGTCGGTCTACCGGGAGCTCGGGTACGGCGATCCTTGGCGGCACTACGTGGGTTGGCTCGACGGCGCCCCGGTCGGCACGGCGACGGTGTTCCTCGGGGCGGGCGTGGCCGGGTTGTACTTCGTGATGACGGTGCCGGAGCTACGGCGGCGCGGGATCGGGGCGGCGATCACGTACGGCGCACTGCGTGACGCAGGCACGGAGTACGCCGTACTGGGATCGTCGCCGGCCGGGCGGTCGGTGTACGAGCGGCTCGGGTTCCGCGAGTACTGCACGATCGAGCTCTACGAATGGGCCCCGACCGGCTGAGGCGCCTCGACGGTCCGGCGCTCGCGGAGCAGGAGGCACGCGTCGAAGAGCATCACGACGGCGGTCAGGCCGTGAATGCCGAGCGCGGTCGCGACCGTGCCGCCGTGGCTCAGGACCGTGATCATGTCCACGATCGGGACGAGCGCGGTGATCGCCATCAGTACGCCGGTGGCGCGGCGCTGCTTGAGCGCGAACAGCGCGAGCAGGTTGAGGCCGAGGACGATGTCGCGGATCCCCTTCGCCACGAAGAAGCCGCCGGCGGCGGCCGTGATCCCGTACCCGGCTCCGGCGCCGGGCCCGTCGAACAGGAACCGCGGGCCGAAGGTGAGCGGGAAGAGGGCGAGCAGAACCGTGAGGACGGTGGTGAAGCGGCGCATCGGGATTCTCCTTGATCTAGCGTTGCTAACTTTTCTAGCAACGCTAACACTGCCGTTGCTAGATTGTCTAGCGATGCTAGGATCCGGAGTATGCCGACCCAGACACGCCGCGAGCGGGCTCGCGAGGAGCGCCGTACGCTGATCCTCCGCGCCGCCCGCGACCTCGCCGAGGCAGAAGGGTGGGACGCCGTCACCACCCGCCGCCTGGCCGAAGCCGTCGACTACAGCCAGCCCGTCCTCTACGGCCACTTCAAGAACATGAACGCGATCGCCGACGCCGTCGCCCTGGAAGGCATCGAGGAGCTGACCGAGGTGTTCCGCACGGCTCGCTCGAGCTCGGCCGGCGACACGGCCGGACTGCGCGCGCTTGCGCACGCCTATCTCGACTTCGCCGAGCAGCACCCGGCCGTCTACGAGGCGATGTTCGTCCGCCGGACCGACCTCGTCTTCGGCGCGGCCGACACCCCGCCCGAACTGACCGACGCCTTCAACCAGATCCGCGCCGCCGTCGAACCGTTCACCAGCGACGACCCGGAAACCCTCACCGAAGTTTTCTGGAGCGCCCTCCACGGCATCGCCACCCTCACCGACGGCCACCGCCTCCGTCCCACCCATCGCCAGGCGCGCCTCGACACCCTCGTCAGCCGTTTCATCGGAAACAAATAGCCAGCCGCTGCCGAAAAACTTCCGGGAATCAACCGTCGGCGACGTTTTCCACAGGGCGTACGGCGAGCGCGCGCAGAATCGGTCATCCTGGGGCGGGTGGAGTGGTGGTGGAGCGGGCCGTTGCGCGACAAGGGGATCGATGGGCTGATCCACGAGCAGGGGCAGATCGTCTCGCGAGCGCAGCTGCTCGCTGCTGCCTGGCCGGACCACCGCATCCGCAGACCGCTGCGGAACAGGCGCTGGCGGACCGTTCATCCCGGCGTCTACGTCACCCATACCGGACCGATCGGGTACGGCGAACGCTTGCTGGCGGCACTGCTCTACGCCGGACCCGAGGCAGCCTGGAGCCACTACACCGCCGCCGAGCAACTGGGGCTCCTCAAACCGGACGCCAACCGACCCGTTTTCGTGACCGTCCCGGAGCGTCGGAAGGTCCGGCAACAGGACGGGATCGTCATTCATCGCGACCTGCGCTGGGCCGATCGACTCGCGCCGGTCGCCCCACCGCGGCGTACACCTGCGGACGCCGTACTCGATATCGTGGGCATCAGTTCGTCGCTGGACCACGCGTCCGCAGTAGTCGCCGAGGCGTGCCAGAGCGGCCGGGTGGCTCCGGCGGACATTCTGAGCTCGCTGGCCGATCGTCCGCGACTGCGGCACCGCGGGAAGCTCGGGCCGATCATCGCCGACGTGGTCGCGGGATCGCACTCGCTGCTGGAGATCCGCTACCTGCGCGACGTCGAGCGCCGGCACGGGCTGCCGCGCGGGCAACGGCAACGCGCGGTGGACAACGAGTTCACCGATGTCTTCTATGCCGGATCCGACCTGGTGGTGGAACTCGACGGCCGGCTCCACCTCGTACCGCGGCAACGGTGGCGGGATCTCGACCGGGACAACCGCGCGACGCTGCGCGCCGAGGCCACGCTGCGGTACGGGTGGTTCGATGTCACCAATCGCCCGTGCGAGGCCGCCGTACAGGTCCTGCAGGTGCTGCGCCGCAGGACCCCGTTCCTCACCGCTACGCCGTGCTCCCCGGCCTGTCCCGTCGCGGATCTGCGGAACATTTCTGCCATGTAGTGCGAGAAATGTTCCGAAAACCTGTCAGCTGTTCCAGTGGAGGATGGCCGGGGAGCCTCGTTCCCAGCCGAGGGTTGAGACGGTGGCGGTGTTGAGGACGAAGTGACGGCCTTCGGTGGCGTCGAGCTCGAGCCAGCGGGCGGTGAGGGCGCGGAGGGCGTGGGAGTGGCCGAAGACCAGGACGTCTCCGGGTACGGCGGCGATGCGGGCGACGACGCGGTCGAGGCGGGTGGTGACCTGGGCGGGAGTTTCGCCGTGGGGTACCGGGTCGTCCCATACTGTCCAGCCCGGGACGGTCTTGCGGATCTCCGCGGTGGTGATGCCTTCGTAGTCGCCGTAGTTCCACTCGACCAGGTCGTCGTCGACCTCGGCGTCGGGGTAGCCGGCCAGTTCCGCCGTACGGCGGGCGCGCTGCCGCGGTGAGGTCAGCACCAGGTCGAACGACTCGTCCGCGAGGCGCTCCTTCAGACCCGCCGCGACGCGCTCGCCGTCGGGCGTGAGCGGGAGGTCGGTGACGGACGTATGCCGGCCCGACCTGCTCCACTCGGTCTCGCCGTGCCGGACCAGGAAGACCCGATCCTCTCGCTCCTGTGTGGTCACGCTTTCATCCTCGCAGACCATCGGCCGACGCCGCGCGAACTCTTGACCGTTTGAAGGATCCAAGGCAGGGTATCCAAACTGTAAGCGCTTCCACTGTTGCTCAGGAGGGTTCACCGTGGCATCCGGACCCACCGGCCGGCCGGCGACGATCTACGACGTCGCCGCCCGCGCGAAGCTGTCGATCGCGACGGTTTCGCGTGTCCTGCAAGGGACTGGACCGGTATCGGCGAAGGCGCGGGCGCGGGTGGACCAGGCGGCGCAGGAGCTCAACTACGTACCGCTGCGCGCCGCTCGCAGTCTCGCCGTACAACGGCACGAGGCGCACGGGCTGGTGCTGCCGGACCTGGCCGGTCCGTTCTACGGCGACCTCCTGATGGGGTACGAGCGCTGGGCCGGCGAGCACGGTCAGAGCGTCGTCATCACCGTCACGCACGGCAACCCGGATCCGCGCCGCAGCGTGATGGACCTGGCCGGCCGGGTCGACGGGATCGTTGTCCATGGCAACGCTCTCGACCTGCCGACGATCCAGGCGCTGCAGAAGGCGGGCGTACCGCTGGTGCTGATCGCGCATCCGCCCATCCGCAGCTGCGACTCGGTCCGCACCGAATCGGCGGCGAGCGCCGCAGCCCTGACCATGCGACTGCTCGACCACGGCCGCACGAATCTGCTGTTCGTCGGCGATCCGGCCGGCGGGTACGACGTCACCGAGCGGTACGCCGGATTCGCGAAGGCCCTCGAGGCGCGCGGACTACAGGTACCGAAGCCGGTCCAGGTTCCGATGACAGAGGAGTCCGGCCGGGCAGTCGCCGAGCAGTTGCTCCAGGCAAACGGATCGCGGCCCGACGGGCTGGTTTGTGCGAACGACGAGTTGGCACTGGCCGCGATGAGTGTGTTGGTGGCGAACGGGGTCGGGGTGCCCGGCGAGGTTGTGGTGACGGGGTGGGACGACGTGATGGCGGCTCGGTACGTGTCGCCTGGGTTGACGACGGTGCGGCAGCCGATGGCCGAACTGGGGCGGCTGGCTGCGCAACGACTGCATGAGCGGGTGACCGGAGAGCGGTCGCGCGCGCGGAACGACGTACTGGCGACACAACTCGTGCTCCGGGACAGCTGCGGCACGAACCGGGGCCTGACCGGGGCGGCGGGGCGGGGCCGCATGACACAGCGGAAGTAACCGAGTGAGGAGACAACAGATGTTCACCCACAGCATCCGCCGCCGGCTGGTGATCGGCAGCGCTGCGCTCACTGCCACCGCACTGGCGCTTGCCGGCTGCGGCCGGTCGAGCGACTCCCCCGACGCGGGTTCCCAGGCCACGACGACCGTCAGCCAAGGCCCCGCGACCGGGAACCTGACCGTCTGGGCGATGGGCACCGAGGGCGAGAACCTGCCCAAGCTGATGGAGCAGTTCAAACAGGCCAACCCGGGCGTCAACGTGACCGTCACGCCGATCCCGTGGGACGCGGCGCACAACAAGTTCACCACCGCGATCACCGCGAACACGCTGCCCGACGCCGCGATGGTCGGCACCACGTGGATGGGTGAGTTCGCCGACCTCGGCGCACTCGACCCGACGCCGCAGGGGTTCGACAACTCGGGCTTCTACCCGGGCGCACTGGACACGACGAAGGTCGGCGACACGCAGTACGGCGTTCCGTGGTACGTCGAGACGCGGCTCGTGTTCTACCGCAAGGATCTCGCCGCGAAGGCCGGCGTCAGCACTCCCCCGACCGACTGGGACGGGCTGAAGGCGATGGCGAAGGCGATGAAGGACAAGGCCGGCGCGAAGTACGGGATCAACCTGCAGCCGGGTGGCACCGGGTCCTGGCAGACGGTGATGCCGTTCGCGTGGTCGGCCGGTGCGAACATCACCAGCGACGACCAGAAGTCGTTCACGTTCGACACGCCGGAGATGCAGGAGGGGCTCAAGTACTACCAGAGCTTCTTCACCGAGAAGCTGGCCGGGACGGACCTGCCGCCGAACCAGACCGAGGCGCAGTTCGTGAGCGGGCAGGTGCCGATGTTCATCTCCGGCCCGTGGATGGCCGGCTCGGTGGCGAAGGCGGGCGGCGACGCGATCAAGCCGAACATCGGCGTGTTCCAGTTGCCGAAGAACAAGTCCGCGACGTCGTTCGTCGGCGGGTCGGACTTCGTGGTGTTCAAGGCGTCGAAGAACAAGGACAGCGCCTGGAAGCTGGTCAAGTGGCTGTCGGACGCGAAGACGCAGGCGTCGTGGTTCAAGATGTCGTCGGACCTGCCGGCCGTGAAGAGCGCGTGGCAGGACCCGAGCATCGCTTCCGACCCGCTGCTGCCGGTCTTCGGCAAGCAGCTCGACGATGCCAAGGCCCCGCCGGCGATCGTGAACTGGGAGCAGATCGCCGCCCAGTTCGACGCCGAGGTCGAGAAGATGGCCAAGGCCGGCCAGTCCCCGGCCGACACCGCCAAAGCCATCCAAACCAAAGCCACCCAGATCGGCGCCGGCGGTAGCTGATCCGATGAGTGTCGTCACGCAGACGGAGCCCCAGGCGGTCCGGCGTACGTCGCCGCCCGGGGGTCCGCGACGCAGAATCACCCGGGAGACCGCCGCGGCCTGGATCCTCGTACTGCCGTTCGTTCTGCTCTTCCTGGCGTTCACGGCGGGGCCGGTGCTCGGGTCGTTGGGGATGAGCTTCACCGATATCAAGCAGCGGGATCTGCGGACGCCGTTCGCAGTGGACGGGGTCGGGTTCGGGAACTACGTCAAGGCGTTCCAGGACGAGACGTTCCGCAAGGCCGCGTTCAACACGGCGTACTTCGTGGTGCTCGGCGTACCGCTCACGCTGGTGGTGGCGCTCGCGGCCGCCGTACTGCTGGATCGCGGGGTCAAGCGGTTCCAGGCGCTGTTCAAGGTCGGGTACTACCTGCCGGTGGTGACGTCGATCGTCGCGATCGCGGTGATCTGGCGGTTCGTGCTGGCGCCCGACTCGGGTCTGCTCAACACCGTGCTCGGCTGGGTCGGGATCGACGGACCCAACTGGCTGGCGTCGAAGACCTGGGCGATGCCGTCGCTGATCGCGATGGCGGTCTGGCGGAACTTCGGCTCCGCGATGATCATCTTCCTGGCCGGCCTGCAGGGCATCCCGCAGTCGGTCGAGGAGGCCGGCCAGATCGACGGTGCGGGCCCCTGGCAACGATTTCGGCACCTGATCATGCCGTTGCTCAGGCCAACGATCCTGTTCACCAGCGTGACCACGGGCATCGGCTACCTGCAGTTCTTCGAGGAGCCGTTCGTGATGACCCAGGGCGGCCCGCTGAACAGCACGATCTCGGTCTCGATGTACACCTACAACCAGTTCGGCTTCGGCAACTACGGACTGGCCACGTCGATGGCGTACATCCTGTTCGTCGTCATCGCGGTGATCACGTTCATCCAGTTCCGGTTGCTGAGGGAGAAGTGATGCGCCGTACCTGGTGGATCTACCTGATCGGAGCGCTCGGCCTGGTCGCCGTGGCCGCGCCGTTCGGCTGGATGGTGCTCGGCAGCTTCAAGACGCAGGGCGAACTGCTCCGCGTCCCACCGACCTGGTGGCCGCAGGACGCCACCAGCCAGAACTACGACGACCTGTTCGGCAAGGCGAACTTCCCGCGGTACTTCGTCAACTCGACACTGGTCGCACTGGTCGTCACCGCGGGCAACCTGATCTTCTGCTCGATGATCGGCTACGCGCTGGCCAAGCTGCGGTTCAAGGGCCGCAACGCCTTGTTCGTCGTGGTGATGGCCACGCTGATGATCCCCGGCATGGTCACGTTCGTACCGCTGTTCATCCTGGTCACCAACGCCGGCCTGGCCAACACCTACCCCGGCCTGATCCTGCCGTTCCTGGTCTCGCCGTTCGGCGTGTTCCTGATGCGGCAGTTCTTCCTCGGGCTGCCGGACGACCTGATGGACGCCGGCCGGGTGGACGGCAGCGGCGAACTGGGGATCTTCGCCCGGATCATGCTGCCGCTGACCAGGCCCGCGCTGGCCACGCTCGGCATCCTCACCTTCCTCGGCTCCTGGAACAACTTCCTCTGGCCGCTGGTGATCGCCCAGACCGAGGACAAGTACACCCTTCCCGTCGCCCTGGCGCTGTACTCGACCGGACAGAACGCGCAGAACTACGGCCTGCTGATGGCCGGCGCGGTCGTGGTCGTCCTTCCGGTGCTGGTGATGTTCCTGGCCTTCCAGCGGCACGTCACCAAGGGCATAGCCATTACCGGACTCAAATAGGAGACGTTCGATGACCGCCATCATCAGTCGCCGTACCCTGCTCGCCTCGACCGGAGCGCTCGCGCTCGCCGGGGTCGAATCACCCGCCTTCGGAGGAACGCCCGATCCCGCCGTACTGCTCAAAGGCGGATGGAAGCCGAGCCGCGACGACAAAGCTCTGGTCGGGCGATGGGCCCGTGACACCTGGCGCAGCCTCGTCGCGATGACGGACGAGCACACCGGGCTGCCGGCCGACAACATCGGGGAGTCCGTGACCAGCCCCGTGCGGAGCAACTACACCTCCCCCACCAACATCGGCGGCTACCTGTGGAGCACGGTTGTCGCGAAGCACCTCGGCATCATCTCGCCGCAGGAGTCGCTGCGCCGGCTCACGCAGACGCTGACCACGATGAAGAACGCCGTACATCACGAGCCGAGCGGCATGTACTTCAACTGGTACGACGAGGCGACCGGTGAAGTGCGCACGGTCGACCCGGACGGCACCAAGCCGATCACTCCGTTCGTGTCGAGCGTCGACAACGCCTGGTTCGCCTGCGCGCTGATGGTCGTCCGGAACGCCGAGCCGCGTGCTCGCGCCCTGGCCGACTCCGTGCTCGGGCGGATGAACTTCAAGTTCTACTACAACCCCGATGCCCGTCCCGGCGGCCTGATGCGCGGTGGCTTCTTCGAGACCCCGCCGCCGGACGAGGAGACCGACAAGGGCAACCACGCCGGCGTCGGCCCGGACGTGTACTACCGCAAGTTCCACTACGACACCTGCAACACCGAGGCGCGGATCGCCGGCTATATGGGCTTCGCGCTCGGTCAGGTCCCGCACACGCAGTACTTCGCGACGTACCGCACCTTCCCGGACACGTGCGACTGGTCCTGGGTGGAGCAGAAGCCGAAGGGCGTGCACCGGACGTACCTCGGGCTCGACGTCTTCGAAGGCACCTACTCGTACCGCGGGATGCGGATCGTCCCGTCCTGGGGCGGCGACATGTTCGAGTCGCTGATGCCGGACCTCTTCGTCCCGGAGGCGACCTGGGCGCCGCGCAGCTGGGGCATCAACCACCCGCTCACGGTCCGCGCGCAGATCGAGCACGGTCTCGACGACGCTCGCTACGGCTACTGGGGCTTCTCGCCGGCGTCGAACCCCAAGGGCGGGTACTCCGTCTACGGCGTCGAGCCGCTCGGCATGGACCCGACCGGCTACCCGTCCGACCTCGAGGGCACCAACTACGACGGTGGATTCGAGGGCTGCCGCGAGGGCACCAACCCGAACCCGGCGTACGGCGACGGCGTCGTCACCCCGCACGCGGCCTTCCTCGCGATGTCGTACGCACCGCGGCAGGCGATCGACAACCTGCACAAGATCGAGTCGGACCTGCACGCCTACGGCGGCGGCGGCTTCTACGACTCGGTCGCGGTGAAGTCCGGGCTGATCGCGAAGCGGTACCTGTCCCTCGACCAGGCCATGGTGATGGGTGCCATCGGCAACGTGTTCGGCAACGACCTGATCCGGCGGAGCTTCGGCAGCCGGACGGTGGAGAGCCGGATCCGGCCGCTGATCGCGATGGAGCAGTTCGAATCCGGCCTCGAATAGGAGACCCTCTTTATGCAGAACGACGCCCAGAGATCGGCACGGACCGACTGGGACGAGCGGATCGCGCTCCGCAGCGACGAGGAGCGCGAGTTCGCCTTCCCGGACCTCGATCCGCCCAAGGAGGTCAGCGCGGTCGGTGGTGTCGGTCAGGTGACGATCGACTGGTCACCGGTCGACGGCGCCGCCGGATACCTGGTCCTCCGCGGGACGGGCGCGCACGGCGAGCTCCAACCGGTCGATCATCACAGCGGCGACATCCTGTCGGTGCCGTCGCCGCCGTACGTCGACACGACGCTCACCCCGGGGACGGCGTACCGCTACGCGGTGGCGAGCGTTCCCGAGGTGACCGTGCAGGACGGGCGTCCGAGCCAGATCGTCGGCGCCGTCCCGCTGGTCGCCGACGGCGCCGTTCCGGCTGTCGAGGTGACGGTGGATGTGGTTGCCGAGGGCACCGAGCTGGCGAAGCCGTGGGCGCCGATGATCGGCAGCGAGCGGTTGAGCCAGCTGCTTTGCACGGACCAGACCGGTGGGCACGAGATCGGGGTCGAGCTCGAGGACGCGCTGCGCCGGATGCACGACGAGATCGGGGTACGCACGGTCCGCGCGCACGCGATCTTCCACGACGACACGCACGTGATCACCGAGTCCGGGTACGACTTCTCCGTCGTGGACGCGATCTACGACAAGCTGCTGTCGATCGGGCTGCGGCCGGTGGTCGAGCTCGGTTTCATGCCTCGCGAGCTCGCCGGCGATCCGTCGAAGACGGTCTTCGAGTACGGCGCGATCATCTCGCCGCCGGCGTCGTACCAGCGCTGGCACGACCTGGTCCGCGCACTGGTGCTGCACCTGGTCGACCGGTACGGCCTCGACGAGGTGCTGACCTGGGACTTCGAGGTCTGGAACGAAGCCAACCTCGAGGTCTTCTGGTCCGGGACCAAGGCCGAGTGGATGCAGCTGTACGACGTGTCCGCGGCCGCGGTGAAGTCCGTGGATCCACGGCTCGCCGTCGGCGGCCCGTCGTCCGCGGCGGCCGGTTGGGTGGACGACCTCCTCGACCATGCCAAACGGTATGGTATGCCGGTCGATTTCGTGTCGACGCACACGTACGGCTCACCGCCGCTCGACGTACGCGCGTCGCTGGAGCGGCACGGGTTCGGCGACGCGCGGGTGCTGTGGACCGAGTGGGGCGTGACGCCGACGCACTTCAACCCGATCAACGACTCGGTGTTCTCAGGCGTGTTCCTGCTCCGCGGCATGAAGTCCGCGGCCGGCCGGATCGACGCGCTCTCGTACTGGGTCGCCTCGGACCACTTCGAGGAGCTGGGCCGTCCAGCGCGGTTGCTCCACGGCGGATTCGGCCTGCAAACCGTTGCTGGGCTGGCGAAACCGCGGTACCACGCAATGACGCTGCTGAGCCGGCTAGGCCCGGTAGAGCTCCCCGTCACCCTCACCGGCGACGGTGCCGACAGCCTCATCGAAGCCTGGGCGTCCCGCGACCGCGACCGGATCGCCGTACTGCTGTGGAACCTCACGCTTGATCAGACGAAGGCGGACGGCGCATCGGAGCTGACCAGGAACGTTCGCCTCCAACTCCCCGGCGTGGACCCGTCGTGGCAGGCCACCGCAACCACCCTGGCGATCGGTGCCGGCGACATCGCCGCAGCGGCCGCAGACCTGGGCGATTGGCCGACTGACGCTGAGCTTGTCGAGTTGGCCGAGCGCAGCCGGATGGTCAGTACTCCACTGGAGTTGCTCGACGGAGTGGTCGAACTGTCCCTCCCGATGCCGAGCGCAGTTCTCGTGGAGCTTCGTCCTCGTCGAGGTTGACGGCCTCCTGGATCCATCGCTCCACCCCCGCGATGTGCACCGTCGCCCAGGACCTGGCCACTTCCGGCTCGCGCCCCTCGATCGCGTCGAGGATGGCGCGATGCTCGGCCAGTGTCCGGGTGACGGCATCGCTCTGCGTCAGCCCCCGCCAGATCCGGGCCCGGTACGTCGGTTGCCGCAGACTGTCGATGATCGACGCCAGCGCCCGATTGCCGCTGCCCAGCGCCACCACCTTGTGGAACTCCACGTCGCTGGCCAGCAGATCCTCGACCGACGGTTCCGGGCCGAGATCGTCGAGCAGTTTGCGCAACGCGGCGATGTCGTCGTCGGCCATCCGGAGCGCCGCCCGCGCGGCCGCGGCCGGCTCGAGGATCCGCCGTACCTCGAAGAACTCCAGCACCGACGCGTCCTGGTGCAGATCGAGGACGAAACCCATCGTCTCCATCAGCAGCGACGGGTCGAGACTGGTCACGAACGTGCCGTCGCCCTGCCGGACCTCCAGCACCCGGATCAGCGCCAGCGCCTTCACCGCCTCGCGCAATGAGTTCCGGGACAGGCCGAGGCGGGCGGCCAGGTCGGCCTCCCGCGGCAAGCGATCGCCGGGCCGCAACTCCCCGGCCACGATCATCTGCTTGATCCGGTCGATCGCTTCGTCGGTGACGCGCATCGCCCCGCCTCCAGAATATTGCTGAGACATCCGATGTTCCAGCACGATACATCGGATGTCTAGGGCTGAATTGCCGGTTTAGGTCGTGAATTGTGGCCATGAGGTGTTGACTGTCGCGAAGACCACCGACTATAGATCGGATGAATCAGTACATCCCCTGGAGGTCAGCGATGAAAGCAACACCAGTGCGGGCGCACCGCTGGGCCCTGAAAACCGGCATGGCCGCGCTCTCGGTTCTTGCCCTGACCGCCGTCGCGGCCTGTGGCGGCGGCAACAGTGGCAGTAGCGGTAGCTCCGGCTCGACGGACAAGGCCGATCTGACCTGGTCGTTCTGGGTCGCCGGCACCGAGGACCAGGCCGCCTGGCAGAAGGTCGCCGACCAGGCCCACACCGATCACACCGGGATCACCGTCAAACTCCAGGGCGCCCCCTGGGACAGCTACTGGTCGAAGATCGGAACCACGCTGGCCGGCGGCAAGGCACCCTGCATCATCGGCATGCAGAGTCTGCGGATGGCGTCGTATGCCGGCGCGATGTTGCCGCTGGACGACCTGATGAAGAAGTACGGCATGAAGGCCGAGGACTTCGACAAGCCGATCATGGACGGCCTGAAGGCGGACGGGAAGCAGATCGCGATCCCGTACGACTCCGGCCCGATGGTGATCTTCTACAACAAGGACATGTTCAAGGCCGCCGGCGTCCCCGACCCCAAGCCGGGCTGGACGATGGACGAGTTCAAGACAGCCGCGAAGAAGCTGACAGCCGCCGGCAAGACCGGCCTGGTCACGACCCCCGGCGACCTGGGCACCATGTCCTGGGTGCGGACGATGACCGGCGCCGAGCCGCTCGCCGACGGCAAGCTCAACTTCACCGACCCGAAGTTCGAGCAGGGCTTCTCGCAGTACGCCGACTTCGTCAAGACCGACAAGATCGCCCCGCAGGTACCGGGCGGCAACCCTGACTTCGAGACCCAGCAGTTCACCGGCGGCAAGGCCGCGATGCAGCTGAACGGGCCGTGGTCGCTGATCGACACCAAGGGCAAGGTCAAGTTCAACCTCGGCATCGCACCGATCCCGGCCGGTCCGGACGGCTCCAAGACCTACACCGCCGGCTCCGGCTTCGGCATCTCCCGGTCCTGCAAGACCCCGGACGCGGCCTTCCAGGCGATCATGTCGATGACGAGCGTCAAGCCGCTGACCACGCTGGCCCAGGCCGGTCGCGCGTACCCGTCCCGCACCGTGGCGCACCCGGCCTGGTTCACCGCCGCGGGGATCGCCGGCGCGAAGGAGACCATCGACTACGCCTCCGAGAACTCGGTGCCGCTGGTCACCTCGAAGAACTGGGTCCAGGTCGCCGACCTGCTCAACCGGTTCGGAACGCAGGCGCTGAACGGTGAGATCCCGCCCGACCAGGCGCTGAAGACCATCCAGGACCAGGCAGGCGCTGGTTCCTGATGGCAACCGACACCACCGTCGCTCCCCCGGCCGCACCTCCTGGTGCCGCCCGGGCGGGGCGCCGGCCCGCGTTGCGCCGGGACGGTCGGTACGCGTCGGTCTTCCTGGCGCCGAGCCTCGTCGGGCTGGCACTGTTCACGTTGTTCCCGACCGCGATGGCGCTCGGCATCAGCCTGTTCGACTGGCCGGTGTTCGGCACCCGCTCGTTCCTCGGCATCGACAACTACACGCATCTGCTGCACGACCCGGTGTTCCGCCGGGTGGTGCTCAACACCGTGCTGTTCGTGGTGCTGTATGTCCCGCTGAACGTGGTCGTCTCGCTCGGGCTCGCGGTCTGGCTCGGCCCGCAGATCAAGGGCCGGCAGATCTTCCGGGTGCTGTTCTTCATCCCGGTGATGACGCCGATGGTCGCGAACGTGATGGTCTGGCGGCTGCTGTTCCAGCCGGGTGGGCTGATCGACGGCGGCCTGCAGAGCTGGTTCGGCATCGACGCGCCGAACTTCCTCGGCTCGTCGAACTGGGCCATGCCGGCCATCGTCGCGATGTCGATCTGGCAGGGCTTCGGGTACAACTTCCTGGTCTTCTCGGCCGCGCTCGACCAGGTGCCGCAGTCCCAGCTGGAGTCCGCGCAGATCGACGGCGCCGGACCGCTGCAGCGGTTCCGCTACATCACCTGGCCGATGATCACCCCGTCGATGTTCTTCGCCACCACGATGACGCTGATCACCTCGTTCCAGGTGTTCGCGCAGCCGTTCATCCTGACCCAGGGCGGTCCGGGCGTGGCCACCCAGACCATCGTCATGTACGTCTACAACCAGGGCTGGCAGTTCCTCACGATGGGGCTGGCGTCGGCGGCCGGCTGGGTGCTGTTCGTGATCATCATGGGCATCACCGCGATCCAGTTCTTCGGCCAGAAGCGGTGGGTGAACTATGACGTCTGAGACCAACAGCGCCGTGCGCAAGGTCCGCAGCGGCGTCTCGCACATCCTGCTGATCATCGTCGCGATCGCCTTCCTCGGCCCCTTGGTGTACGCCGTGTCGACGTCGCTGAAGCCCGCCGACGAGGTGTTCACGCCGACACCGCATCTGTTCGGCTCCGAGATCCGGTGGAAGAACTATGCGGACGCGTTCACGTTCGCGCCGTTCGACCGCTATTTCCTGAACAGCCTGCTGGTGGCGGTGGCCGGCACGCTGGTGGTGGTGGCTGCCTCGAGCATGTCGGCGTACGCCTTCGCGCGGCTGAAATTCAGGGGCCGTGAGCAACTGTTCGTGCTGTTCCTCGGCACGCTGATGGTGCCGCAGGAAGTGCTGATCGTGCCGATGTACTGGCTGATGCAGTCGCTCGGCTGGGTGGACAGCTACTGGGCGCTGATCCTGCCCTGGGCGTTCACCGCGTTCGGCACGTTCCTGCTGCGGCAGTTCTTCCTCACCGTACCGGCCGAGCTCGAGGAGGCGGCCCGGGTGGACGGGTGCGGCCCGTTCGGCTCGTTCTTCCGGATCATGCTCCCGCTCGCGCGGCCGGCCATCGCCGTACTGACCGTCTTCACCTTCATCAGCTTCTGGGGCAGCTTCCTGTGGCCGCTGATCATCATCAACAGCGTCGAGGACAAGGGCACGGTGCCGTTGGGTCTGGCGCAGTTCGTCGGCCAGCAGGGCACCCAGTGGAACCTGATGATGGCGGCGTCGGTGATGGCGATGATCCCGACCGTGCTGCTTGTCGTCCTCCTGCAGAAACACCTTGTCCGCGGCCTGCTCGTCACCGGACTCGGCGGCCGTTAACCAGCTCGCCCCGACCGTCCCTTCCTTCCCTTCCAAGGAGTTTTGATGACTGATACGCCTCCCGCGGCTTCTGTCGAGCGGTTCCGCGACTGGCGGTTCGGCCTGTTCGTCCACTGGGGCCTGTACTCGCTCCCGGCCCGGCACGAGTGGGTGAAGAACCGTGAACGGCTGACCGACGAGGACTACCAGCCGTACTTCGACCACTTCGAGCCGGACCTCTACGACCCGCGCAAGTGGGCCGCGGCCGCACGTGGCGCCGGCATGAAGTACGCCGTACTCACGACCAAGCACCACGAGGGCTTCTGCCTGTGGGACTCCGAGGTGTCCGACTACACGGTCGCGCACACCGCCTGGGGTGCGGGCAAGGATCTCGTGAAGCAGTTCGTCGAGGCCTGCCGGGCCGAGGGGCTCGGGGTCGGGTTCTACCACTCGCTGATCGACTGGCACCACCCGGAGTTCCCGATCGACGTCGTCCACCCGCAGCGGTACGACGAGGAGGCCCAGGCGAAGGCCGCGGGCCGCGACGTGCAGGTGTACGCCGACTACCTGCACGCGCAGACCCGCGAGCTGCTGACGAACTACGGGCCGATCGACATCATGTGGTTCGACTTCTCGTACCCGAACCGCAACCGTGAGGACGGCCTGCCCGGACCGGGCAACGGCAAGGGTAAGGACGAGTGGCGGTCCGAGGAACTGATGGCGATGGTCCGGGAGTTGCAGCCGGACATCCTGATCAACGACCGGCTGGACATCCCCGGGGACTTCGTGACACCGGAGCAGTACCAGCCGGACGGTCCGATGGAGCGCGACGGCGTACCGGTGCTGTGGGAGGCGTGCCAGACGCTGAACGGCAGCTGGGGTTACGACCGGGACAACCTGGACTGGAAGTCACCGGAGACGCTGGTGAAGATGCTGGTCGACTCGGTCTCCAAGGACGGCAACCTGCTGCTCAACGTCGGTCCGACCGGCCGGGGCGAGTTCGACCCGCGGGCGCTGGCGACACTGGCGTCAATCGGCGAGTGGATGCGGTTGCACGAGCGCTCGATCCGCGGTGCGCGGCCGTCGGAGTTCACGCCGCCGACCGACGCCCGCTACACGCAGAAGGGCAACCGCCTCTACCTGCACCTGTTCTCCTGGCCGATGGGCCACGTGCACCTGTCCGGCCTCGGCGGGAAGGTCAAGTACGCCCAACTCCTGAACGACGCCTCGGAGATCAAGCGCATCACCAACGACCCGAAACAAACCGCCCAGAACACCCGCATGGGCGGCGTCTCCCCCGACACCCTCACCCTGAAACTCCCCATCCAACGCCCGACCGTCGAAGTCCCAGTGATCGAGCTCTTCCTCAACTGACAAACAACCCGCCCGCCGGCTAACCCCGGCGGGCCGGGGCCAGGTGTTAAGAGGTGGGGGTCGGACGACCCGGTTGTTCGCCGCCTCTGGCTTCCAGGTAGTTGTTCTTGGGGACCATTACCTTGCGGCGGAAGAGGCAGACGACTGTGCCGTCCTGTTTGTAGCCCTTGGTTTCTACGTGGACTATGCCTCGGTCGTCCTTGGACGTGGACTCCCATTTGTCCAGTACTACGGTCTCGCCGTAGATGGTGTCGCCGTGGAACGTCGGCGCGACGTGGCGCAGTGACTCGATCTCCAGGTTCGCGATCGCCTTGCCGCTCACGTCCGGCACCGACATGCCCAGCAGGATCGAGTAGATGTAGTTGCCGACCACAACGTTCTTGCCGAACTGCGTGGTCTCCTCCGCGTAGTGCGAGTCCAGGTGCAGCGGATGGTGGTTCATCGTGAGCAGGCAGAACAGGTGGTCGTCGTACTCCGTCACCGTCTTGCCGGGCCAGTGCTTGTAGACGGCACCGACCTCGAACTCCTCGTAGCTGCGCCCGAACTGCATCGCGGTCCTCCTAGATCCTGGATTTCCCCATGCTGCCGGGTCCAGGCGCCTCCGGACCGTGGCCTGGCTCTCACCGCCGCGAGAGATACATCACCTGCTTCAGTCCTGCGTCGGCTGCTGCACCGGGTGGTCCGGCATCCGCGGGTGCACCTCGCCCTTCAGCGCCAGCTTGGCCAGGTGGTTCCGTGCCTCTTCAGCGAACTTGAAGTCGCACAGCACGTCGTACGTCGTCGCCACCACCGCGGTGCGCGACGTGAAGTCACGCCGTCCGGCGGACTGCGCGTAGCTCAACCCACCGAACACCAGACCGAAGAACGCCCCCAGCACAACGCCCGTGAGCAACGCCGCGAGCCAGTTGCCGGTAGTGAACAGCCCCAGCAGCAGACCGACGAACAGACCGAACCACGCGCCGCTGGCCAGACCCGCGGTCAGCGCACGGCCCCAGGTCAGCCGGCCGGTGATCTTCTCGACCTGACGGAGGTTGTTGCCGACGATGGTCGTGTGCTCGACCGGGAACTTCTCGTCCGAGAGATAGTCGACAGCTCGCTGCGCCTCCCGGTAGGTGTCGTACGTCCCGATCGTCAGGCCGGTCGGCCTGGGGTCCATCGAGGGCATGCCCTGCGTGGTCATCGTCGTTCCTCTCCACGTGCGTCCACCCCCATCATTGCCGACGGCTGGTTACCGCGTCTTGATAGCCTCGCCGGTGATGGGCGGCCGACGGTGGGACCTGGGCGCGACACGCCGAGTAGGACGGGCCTTCGCCCGCCGCGGCGGCGCTGACGGCCGCCCGCCGGACGACGTGGTCACCGGCAAGCTGGAGGGCGCTCTGATCGACTGGGGCCTCTACCGCGACGGCATCCGCGACCACCGCGTCAATTCGTACACCGACGCACTGGCGAGAGCACGGCGCGGTCAGGGGTTCGTCTGGATCGGTCTGTTCCAGCCGACCGATCACCAGCTCGCGATCGTCGGCCAGGAGTTCGGTCTGCACCCTCTGGCGCTGGAGGATGCTTTAGAAGCGCACCAGCGCCCCAAGCTCGAGCGGTACGGCGACACGTTGTTCGCCGTCTTCAAAACGGTCACGTACGTCCCGCACCGGGATCTGACCGCGACCAGTGAGGTCGTGGCGACCGGTGAGGTGATGGTGTTCTGCGGTCCGGGATTCGTGGTCACGGTCCGGCACGGAGAGCACAGTGAACTGACCGGACTGCGCCAGGACCTGGAGAAGGAGCCGAAAAGGCTGGCGACCGGTCCAGGCGCCGTACTGCATGCCATCGCCGACCATGTCGTCGACCGGTACCTCGAGGTCGCAGACGCCGTACAGGCCGACATCGACGAGATCGAGACCGGCATGTTCACGCCTCGTGGCTGGCGCAACATCGACAAGGTCTACCAACTGAAGCGTGAGGTACTGGAGCTCAAGCGGGCTGTAGCACCGCTGACCGGACCGATGCGTTCGTTGTCGACCTTGCGGCACGCACTGATCGCCGAGGAGACCAGGAACTACTTCCGCGACGTCGACGACCACCTGCAGCGCGTGAAGGAGCAGGTGATCTCGTTCGACGAGCTGCTCAGCTCGATCCTGCAGGCCGGGCTGGCCCAGGTCCAGGTGGCCGAGAACGAGGACATGCGCCGCATCTCCGCCTGGGTCGCGATCCTCGCGGTGCCGACGATGATCGCGGGCATCTACGGCATGAACTTCGACTACATGCCCGAGCTGCGGCTCAAGTACGCGTACTTCGTCGTACTCGGCGTGATGGTGACGGCGTGCTTCGTCCTTCACCGGTTGTTCAAGCGGAACCACTGGCTCTGAGCCGGCTGTTCTCTCCTGTCTGAAATGCGACTTGGCAACCTTTTGCCATGGCCGGGAGTCCTCGCGGATTGGAATGTTCAAACAGTTGTGGAGCAATCCGGTGCCTTGATTGAATTCTGGCATCGCGTTCGGTCAGGAATCGAGCACGTTCTGCGACGAACGGGAGGGACCGCGGTGCTTCGAATCCACTTCACGCCACGGGATCTGGCCCGCGTCACCGTCGCCACGAAACCGGCGCCGCTGTGGGAGGTGCTGCTCAGCCTCCATATGCTGCAGCACTCGGACGGCCGGCTGATCTTCGAGGACTGGCGCCGCCACGTGCGCACGCGGGTCGCGCCGGACCAGATGCGGCTGCTGCTCGAACTGACCCCACCGAAGGGCTACTCCCCCGACTTCCTGACCCCGGCCGAGGCCGCGCCGGACTTCGACTCCGCGCTGCAGCAGGCGCTGGCGACACCGCGGCAGCAGATCCGCAGCCAGCTCGACCTGCTCGGGACGTATCGGCCGGCATCGCCGTGGACCCGGGAGCTGGCGCAGGGCGGCCGGCTGTCGATGCACAAGCTCGGCCGGGCGATCCGGTCGTACCACGACGCGGCCATCGCGCCGTACTGGAAGTCGATCGGCACGCATGTGTCCGCGGACCACGCCCATCGTGGGGAAGCGCTGGCCCGTCACGGGGTGGACCGGCTGCTGTCGTCGCTGCATCCGCGGGTCCGGTGGGTGGCACCGGTCCTGCAGGTGCTGGACATGAATGACCGCGATCTGTATCTCGATGGCAGGGGAATCGAGTTGCAGCCGTCGGCGTTCTGCTGGCAGGTCCCGACCAAGCTGCGGGACCCGGATCTGAAACCGATCCTGGTCTACCCGATCCAGCATGCGCCGGGGATCCTGCGGCAGGCGTCGACGGAGCCTGCCTCGTCGAGCGACCCGCTGGGCTCCCTGCTCGGGTCGACGCGGGCGGCCGCCCTGGAGGCGACCGTCAGCGGCTGTACGACGACCGAGCTGGCGCAACGCTGCAAGATCTCGCCGGCCGCCGCCAGCCACCAGGCGACGGTCCTGCGCGAGGCCGGCCTCATCACCACCCGCCGGGCCGGCGCGTCGGTGCGCCACGAGATCACCCAGCTGGGCATCTGGCTCCTGTCCGGCTACGGCTCCGGCCACACCCGGGCACCCGCACGCACCCCCTAGCCCCTGCCCCGCCGAGCGCTGGGCCGACCGGCACCGCCCCGCCTGTCGACCCAGCGCCCCGGCCGCCCCTGTCAGCACTTTGTCTGCGCCCGGTAAGCGCCTCCCGAGATGCTGTTCCCGCCGCCGCGGAACGGCGGCGAGAACGAGGGGAGAAGCATGCGAAAGCTCATCGGCGCGCTCGGGGCCTTGGCCATGGCAGCGGCGGCCCTGGTGGCCACGACGCCGTCGGCGCAGGGGTCGGTCTACCTGGGCATCTACGCCATCAAGACACTCGGCAACAACTACTGCATCGCCGACTCCGACGACGGCCTGTGGATGCCGGTGTGCAATCCACGGAACCGGATCGGCCAGCAGTGGGACGTCAACGCGCCGCCGAACAGCCGGGTGTTCTCGAACCGCGGCTGGGTCCACGACTGCATCGACGACAGCGTCAACGGCCTGCAGGCGCTCACGTGCAACGGGACCCCCTACCAGCAGTTCAAGCTGGTGTCCCAGAGCGACGGATCGGCGTATGTGGTGAACATCAAGACCAACGGCTGCCTGACGTTCGGCTCGGGCAACATCTACGCATCGAAGTGCCGCGGGCTGCATTCGCAGCGGTTCGTGCTGGTGGAGATCTGATCAGAGTTTGTAGTCCTCGAGGAGGCGGCGGCCGATGATCATGCGTTGGATGTCGGCCGTGCCTTCTCCGATCAGGAGCATCGGGGCCTCGCGGTAGAGGCGTTCGATCTCGTACTCCTTGGAGAAGCCGTAGCCGCCGTGGATGCGGAAGGAGTCCTCCACCACCTGGGCGCAGTACTCGCTGGCCAGGTACTTCGCCACGCCGGCCTCGAAGTCGTTGCGGGAGCCGCTGTCCTTCTTACGGGCCGCCTTCACCATCAGCTCGTGCGCCGCCTCGACCTTGACCGCCATGTCGGCCAGCCGGAACAGCACGGCCTGGTGGTCGGCGATCTTCTTGCCGAACGTCTCCCGCTGCTGCGCGTACGAGATACCCAGCTCGAACGCCCGCCGCGCGACACCGCAGCCGCGCGCGGCGACGTTCACCCGGCCGACCTCGACGCCGTCCATCATCTGGTAGAAACCCTTGCCCGGTACGCCGCCGAGGATCTGGCCGGCGTCGATCCGGTAGCCGTCGAAGACCAGCTCGGTCGTGTCGACGCCCTTGTAGCCCATCTTCTCGATCTTGCCCGGCACGGTCAGGCCCTTGTCGACCTCGCCGAATCCGGGCTCCTTCTCGACCAGGAACGTGGTCATGTTCTTGTAGACCGAGTCCTGCCCCTCGTCGGTCTTCACCAGTACGGCGACCAGGTTCGACGAGCCGCCGTTGGTCAGCCACATCTTCTGGCCGTTGATCAGGTAGCTGTCGCCCTCGCGAGCGGCCTTGGTCTTGATCGCCGCCACGTCCGAGCCGCAGCCCGGCTCGGACATCGAGAACGCGCCGCGCACCTCACCGGTGGCCATCCGGGGCAGGTACTTCTGCTTCTGCTCGTCGGTGCCGTGCTGGAGCAGCATGTACGCGACGATGAAGTGCGTGTTGATGATGCCGGACACGCTCATCCAGCCGCGGGCGATCTCCTCGACGCACAGGGCGTAGGTCAGCAGCGATTCGCCCAGGCCGCCGTACTCCTCGGGGATCATCAGCCCGAACAGGCCGAGCTCCTTGAGCCCCTCGACGATCTCGGTCGGGTACTCGTCGCGGTGCTCGAGCTCGGTGGCGACCGGGAGGATCTCGGCCTCGACGAAGGCCCGGACCGTCTTCAGGATCTCCTCCTGGATGTCGGTCAGCCCGTCGGTCTGCTGCAACCTGCTCATCGTGCGTCTCCTTCGGCCGGCTTACCCGCGAGTATCGCGGTTCTCAGCATCCCGGGACGAGGGTGACACCCGCTGTGACATCGACCACCTGATGGAGGTCGCGTGGCTCACTCGTTGTCGTTGTTGTCGTGGTCGGGGCGTGGCAGGGCCTGGCCGACCGTCTGGAACAGCGCGGCGATCTGCGGCGTCGCCTGCCAGCGGTGGTGCTGCTGTGCGTCGAACAGACGCTGCCGGGCCTCGTAGAAGTTCCGTGCGGCGGCGTCGGTGTCGCCGTGATCGAGCGCCTCGGCGGCCCGGTCCAGCTGCTGCGCCGCGTCGCGTGGAGCCTTGCTGCGGCTGCCCTGCTGAGTGGCACGGACCTGTGCGGCCAAGGTGCGCAGTCTCTGCACCAGAGCAGCCTGTGGGTTCTGCTGCGTCTGCTTAGGAGTCGGCTTGGGCGTCGCCTTCTTCGTCGGAGTCTTCGAAGGCGTCGGCTTCGGCTTCGGCGTGGTCTTGGGCGCGCTGGTCGCCTTCACCACCGGAGCGGACGGCGTACCACCAGCCTGCGCCGGCGGATCGGTTGCCACCCCTGACCGCAGCAGCAGTGCGCCTACTACCCCTGCCACCACCACAGCAGCCGCGATACCGATCTTCGCGAATGGGAGACTGCGCCGCGGCGCCCGGTGCCCGCTGGTGGCCTCCGGTTCGTCGCCGTCCTCCCACTTGCCGACACCGAGCACCTCTTCGGCCGCGGGTGACGTGAAGGCCAGCACCTGGGTCTGGTTGGCCGGTGTGAGCAGTGCGACCACGTCCGCAGCCGACGATGGACGGTCAGCCGGGTTCTTCGCCAGTAGGTGCGTGACGAGGTCCGACAGCTCCTGCGGTACGTCGGTGCGGGCGATCGGGGGCGGTGGTACGTCGAGGTGCTGCCGCATCACCACGTCGACGGTCGGCCCGGTGAAAGGCGGCGTACCGGCCAGGAGCTCGTGCAGGACACAGCCGAAGGAGTACCAGTCGCTGGCGGGGGTGGCCGGCTCGCCGCGGACCTGCTCCGGCGACACATACGACGCAGTACCGAGCAGAACGCCCAGTCCGGTCGTCTCGTTGCCCGCGCGCTTGGCGATACCGAAGTCGGTCATCTTGAGCGTGCCGTCCGGGGCCAGCAGCAGGTTGCCGGGCTTCACGTCGCGATGGACGATCCCTGCCTCGTGGGCCGCGTCCAGAGCGCGTGCGCCCTGCGTGGCGATGTCCGTGACCAGGTCAGCCGTCGGGAGCCCCGCCGTCCGCATCAGCTGCGCGAGATCGGGGCCCTGCACCAGCTCCATCACCAGGAACACGTGGTCGCCTGCTGAGCCGACGTCGTACGTCGCGACGACGTTCGGATGCGTCAGCCGCGCCGCGGCCTGCGCCTCGGCCCGGAACCGCTGGACCGCGTCCATCGGGTCGCCGTCGAGACTCCTCAGCAGTTTGACTGCCACCTGGCGGGCGAGAACGGTGTCCTCGGCCTGCCACACCTCACCTGCACCGCCCCTGCCCAGCAGGGTCAGCAACCGGTACCGACCTGCCAGTACCTCGCCGTTCACACACAACACCTTCCGCAGCGGACCGCAACACCTTAGGCGGGAAGCGCCGGAGGATCGAGTCCGCGGCCGAAACCTTCAGAAAGCCTTCCGGAACCTCTGCAGACAGCGATCGGAGTACTACCGTGTGTCGCATGAAGCGATCGATTCCCGCCCTGGTCGCGGCCGCCCTCGTCGCCGCGACACTGACTGTGACCACGACGAGTACCGCGTCCGCCGCACCGGCCCACCACCCGAAGCCGGTGGTCAAGTGCGAGTTCACACCGACTCCGGAGAACCCGGCCGCCAAACCGGTGCGGATCCCGTCCGCGACGGCACGTTCGAAGGGCACGGTCGACGTGTTCTTCCTGACCAATTACGGGCCGTTCGTGGTCCGGATGGACCGGGCCAACGCGCCCTGCGGGGTGCACAACTTCGTGCATCTGGTGCAGAGCCGGTTCTACGACTCCACCCAGTGTTTCCGGCTGACCAACTCGGCGCGGCTCGGCGTACTGCAGTGCGGCGACATCTACCGCCAGGAGGAGGGCGGACCGGGGTACAAGTTCCCCGACGAGGTGACCGGCCAGGAGACCTACCCACGCGGCACCGTTGCTTACGGCAACCAAGGTCCGGGCACGAACGGCTCGGAGTTCTTCGTCGTGCACTCGTTCGCGAACATCCCGCCGAACTACACCGTCCTCGGCCATGTGATCGCCGGCATGTCCACGTTCGACCGGATGGTCGCCGCGGGCATCGCCGACCCCGACCAGGACGGTCCGCCGGTCAGGCCGATCCGCATCTACAAGGTCTGGAGCTTCTGAGGGGAGGGTAATTCCCCGCCTGCCGGCCTTACCGTGGCGTCGTGGGCACGCGCGGACGACCGAGACATCCCGACGTACTGACCCCCGCCGAGTGGCGCGTGGTGCACCTGGTGCGGCACGGCCTGTCGAACCGGGAGATCGCGCAGCGGCGCGGGGTCAGCGTCGACGCGGTCAAGTTCCACGTCGCGAACGCGTTGCTGAAGCTCGGCCTGGACCGACGGGCCGAGCTTCGCACCTGGCGCGGCGTGCCCGCCGACAGTGCGCTACGACGATCGGGAGGCACGGACATGCTGCAGTTAGGTGCGATCGGGCAGATCGCTCGCCCGGTCAGCGACATCCAGAAGGCGGTCGGGTTCTACGGCGACGTACTCGGCCTGCCGCACCTGTACACGTTCGGAGACCTGGCCTTCTTCGACTGCGGCGGCACCCGCCTGTTTCTCAGCACCACCGCGGACATGGGTGAGCCGTCGACGCTCTACTTCCGCGTCGACGACATCCAGGTCGCGTACGACGAACTGCGCGGGCGCGGCGTGCAGTTCGAGGCCGCACCGCATCTGATCCACAAGCACGACAACGGCGTCGAAGAATGGATGGCGTTCTTCCCCGACCCGGACGGCCACCTGCTGGCGATCATGGCGCAGGTCGGGGCCTAGTCCGCCGGCGGGTGCCAGATGTCGGTGCGGGTCAGGCCGGCGGCGCGGCCCTTGGCGGAGATGACCAGGGCCATCTTGCGGGAGGCTTCGTCGATCATCTCGTCGCCGAGCATGACGGCGCCGCGTCCGCCGCCGACCTCCGACGTGTAGTGGTGGTAGGCGTCGAGGATGTTCTCGGCGTGGTCGTAGTCGTCCTGGCGTGGCGAGTAGACCTCGTTGGCGGCGGCGATCTGGTCGGGGTGCAGGACCCACTTGCCGTCGAAGCCGAGTGCGGCCGAGCGGCCGGCGACGCGGCGGAAGCCGTCGACGTCCTTGATCTGCAGGTACGGGCCGTCGATCGCCTGCTTCCCGTGGGCCCGCGCGGCCATCAGGATCTGCATCAGGATGTAGTGGTACGCGTCGCCGACGTCGTACCCGGGCGGCTGCTCGCCGACGACCAGCGACTTCATGTTGATCGACGCCATGAAGTCGGCCGGGCCGAAGATGATCGTCTCCACCCGCGGCGACGCCGTGGCGATCGCGTTCACGTTGGTCAGGCCGAGCGCGTTCTCGATCTGCGCCTCGATCCCGATCCGGCCGGGCTCGTACCCGTGCACCTTCTCCAGCTGGGTGAGCAGCAGGTCGAGCGCGACCACCTGCTCCGCGGTCTGCACCTTCGGCAGCATGATGCAGTCGAGGTTCGCGCCCGCGCCGGAGACGACCTCGATCACGTCCGCGTAGGTCCACTCGGTGGTCCAGTCGTTCACCCGGACGACGCGGAGCTTGGTGCCCCAGCCGCCCTCGTTCAGCGCGGCGACGATGTTCTTCCGGGCGTCCGGCTTCGCGATCGGCGCGACCGAGTCCTCGAGGTCCAGGAACACCTGGTCCGCGTCCAGCCCCTTCGCCTTGGCCAGGAAGCGCGGGTTGGACCCGGGCGTGGCCAGACAAGACCGCCGACTGCGTAGAACCTGCTCCGACATCGGACCTCCACTCGGTTACCCACCGGTCACCGGCAGCGTACGGCGAAACGCACGCGTCCGGCCCGGTGACATCGCTCACTGTGACACTCTTGGGCGGTGGACACCGAGGAGGCTGTGACGGAGATCGCCGCCGTCATGAAGAAGGCGGGTCTCGTCTGGCTGTCGTGGGACGGCGGACGGCCGGCCCCGGCCTGGTTCGCGACGGTCGAAGGGCAGTACGTCGTACTGGCGGACGCCGCCGAGAGTGCAGAGCAGCCGCTGCCCGGACTGGCCGCTGCGGGCTCGGCACAGGTCGTCGTACCGGCCAAACCGGCGACCAACCGGCTGGCCAGCTGGACTGCGACGGTACGGCGGCTGGAGCCCGGGACGGATGAGTGGACGGCAGCAGCCCAGGTACTGCGGACAGAGCGCCTCAACGCGGCTGGACTGGACACGCAGCTCGACCGCTGGCAGAGCGAAGCCGACATCCTCGTCCTGGAGCCCACCGGCGAGATTACCGAGGCGGCTGGACGCTACGACGCCACTCCACGAGCCGAGGCGCCGGTCCCGACCAGCGCAACCACCCGTGGCAAGGCGCCGATCACCCTCCACCGCCCAGTACGCCGCCGTCCGAAGCTGAGTTAGCTACAGCCAGCCGCGGTCGCGGGCGTGCCAGCCGAGCTGCAGACGCGAGCGGGAGTGCGTCTGCTCCATCAACTGCTGCACGCGGCGCGCCACCGTACGTCGGCTGATCCCGAGCCTCGCACCGGCCGCATCGTCGGTCAGCCCGGCGACCAGTAGTGACAGCAGATGCCGGTCCTCGGCCGACATCGCTTCCTCTGCCTGCAGGCTGTTCGCTTCGGTCACCGAGAGCGGGCTGGCCCTGTTCCACACCGTTTCGAACAGTGCGACCAGGGCGTCCAGCAGACTGCACGGATGGACCAGCAGGGCCGCATCCTGTGCCGGCGTTGCCCAGTCCAGCGGGAGCAACGCCAGCTCCCGATCCGCGACGGCCAGCTTGGTCGGAAGGACGTCCGCGATGCGCGCCTGCTCCCCCGCCCGGACGTGACTGACAGCGCTGGCGGCCAGCACCGGGTCGGCGAGAGCTGAGCTGTCGTAGACGACTCGATACGCCACACCGGCGCCTTGCCTGGCCAGCTGCGTGCTGTTCACCTCGGCGGACGCGACGTACGGCGGTGCAACCAGCTCACGCATCTCGGTCTTGGCCGTCCGCTGCACCCGGTCGAACGCCAGGCCGACCGCAGTCTCCCCCGTGACGATCTCGAGGAGCTCCTCGGTCCGCCGCGCCCCACCCTGCCTGGTCGCCTCGGCCGCCAGCCGGTACGCCGCTTTGCGGATCCGCTCGAACTCGTCCTCCTGCCGCTGGACGAGCTGCTCCACCGCAAGCTCCGGCGGCACGGGGACGATCAGCTCGCCCGGCGGCGGCGTACGGTGCACGAACCCCTCGGTCTGCAGTACGTCGATCGCCCGCTGGACCTCGTCCACCGGCCGGCCGAGTCGCGCAGCCAGATCCGCCAGCGACGCGGCACCGCGCCGGATCAGATCCAGGTACGCGGCCTCGTTCTCAGCTCCGAGACCGGTCGATCCCAGCATGTCCATCCTTACCTCGACCCCACCTCGACGTCGCCCGAGGTAAGAAGTCTACGAAGCGTCATCAGCTGCTAGTCCGGCTCCGCGGGTTAGCCTTCGGACATGACCGGATCACCGTCGCGTGTGTACGTCGCCCGGTTGGCGGGGTTGCCGGTCTACGACCCGAACGGGGACCAGGTCGGCAAGGTCCGCGACGTGGTCGCCATGATGCGCCAGGGCGACCAGCCGCCCCGCGTCCTCGGCCTGGTCGTCGAGGTGTTCACCCGGCGCCGCATCTTCCTCCCGATGACCCGTGTCACCTCGGTGGACGTCGGCCACGTCATCACGACCGGTCTGCTCAACATGCGGCGTTTCGAGCAGCGCGCGACCGAAGTACTCGTGCTGGGCGAGCTCCTCGACCGCACTGTCACCATCGCGGACACAGGGACGACCGCTGTGGTGTTCGACATGGCCATGGAGCAGTGGCGGACCCGGGACTGGCTGCTGACCAAGGTGGCGGTCCGGGAGGGCTCCAAACGGTTCCGGCGGCGCGGACAGACGCATGTGCTCGACTGGAGCGACGTGGGCGGGTTCACCCAGGTCGAGGAGGGTCAGGGCGCGACACACATCCTGGCCGCGTTCGAGTCGATGCGAGCCGCGGACCTGGCCGGCGTACTGCACGACCTGTCGGCCAAGCGCCGCAAGGAGATCGCAGCCGCGCTGGACGACGAGCGACTGGCTGATGTGCTCGAGGAGCTGCCAGAGGACATCCAGGTCGAGATCCTCGCCGGTCTGGACACCGAGCGCGCGGCCGACGTGCTGGAGGAGATGTCCCCGGACGACGCGGCCGACCTCATCGCGGAGCTGCCCACCGACACCGCCGAGCGACTGCTGACGCTGATGGAGCCCGAGGAGGCAGAGGACGTACGGCGGCTGCTGACCTACGAGGAGCACACCGCCGGCGGTCTGATGACGTCGGAGCCGGTCATCCTGCCGGTGGACGCCACGGTGGCGGATGCGCTCGCCCAGGTGCGCAACGCCGACCTCAGCCCGGCACTGGCCGCGATGATCTACGTCTGCCGCCCGCCACTGGAGACGCCGACCGGGCGGTTCATCGGGATCGGCCACATCCAGCGGCTGCTGCGCGAACCGCCCTCCCAGTTGGTGTCCGCGGCGCTGGACACCGACCTGGACGGGCTGCGGCCGGACGACAGCCTGCAGACCGTCAGCAAGTACCTGGCGACGTACAACCTCGTCGCGGCGCCAGTGCTCGACGACGAGGGCCGTCTGCTCGGTGCGGTGACTGTTGACGACGTACTGGACCACCTGCTGCCGGACGATTGGCGCGAGCACGACCACACCGAGCACCCCGAGCTGGAGGAGGACCACGATGCCTCGTGACGACCGCCGGTCCTCGGACGAGCGCCGGCTGTTCCGCGGCACGACCACGCGGCTCGACGTACCGCGGGACTGGCGGCGGACGTTCGTACCGCGGCCGACGTACGACGCCGACGCGTTCGGGCGGCTGTCCGAGCGGATCGCGCGCTTCCTCGGCACCGGGCAGTTCCTGGTCTACATGACCGCGACGATCCTGTTCTGGGTCGGCTGGAACATCTTCGCGCCGGAGGACCTGCGCTTCGACCAGTACCCGTTCATCTTCCTGACCCTCGCGCTCAGCCTGCAGGCGTCGTACGCCGCTCCGCTGATCCTGCTCGCGCAGAACCGGCAGGAGGCCCGCGACCGGGTGCAGTACGAGCGCGACCGCGACGTCGACGCCCGGACCCGCGCGGACATGGAGTTCCTGGCCCGCGAGATGGCGTCGCTGCGGATGGCGGTCGGCGAGGTCGCCACCCGCGACTTCCTCCGCTCCGAGCTCCGCTCGCTGCTCGCCGACCTGGAGCTGAAGAGCCGTGAGGACGACCGGGTTTGACCCCGAGCTACTCTCACTATCAGGTGACGAAAAGGACGTGGGATGAAGACTCGATTTGCGCCTGACCGGGGACTGTCCAGCCGGATGGTGATCACCAGTTTCCTGCTCGGTCTGCTGTACGTCGGATTCGTGGCGCTGCTGATCGCGCTGACGAAGAGCGCCGTGCTGGCCGTGCTGATCGCGGGCGGCATGCTGTTCGCGCAGTACTGGTTCTCCGACCGGATCGCGCTCTACGCGATGCACGGGCGGATCGTCACGCCGGAGCAGGCGCCGGAGCTGCACGGGGCGATCGACCGGCTCTGCGCGCTCGCCGACATGCCGAAGCCGCGCGTCGCGATCGCCGACGTCGACCTGCCGAACGCGTTCGCGACCGGCCGCAACCCGAAGAACGCGGTGGTCTGCGTGACCACCGGGATCATGCGCCGCCTGGACCAGGACGAGCTCGAGGGCGTGCTGTCGCACGAGCTGTCCCACGTCGCGCACCGCGACGTCGCCGTGATGACGATCGCGTCGTTCCTCGGTGTGCTGGCCGGCCTGATCACCCGCTTCGGCCTGTACGGCGGGCTCGGCCGCAACCGCGACCAGAACACGGCCGTCATCGTGCTCACGATCATCGCGGTGTCGATCGCCGTGTACGCGATCTCGTTCCTGCTGACCCGGGCGCTGTCGCGGTACCGCGAGCTGGCCGCCGACCGGGCCGGCGCGATGCTGACCGGCCGACCGTCCGCACTCGCCTCGGCATTGACGAAGATCAGCGGGGACATCGCACGGATACCGTCGCGCGACCTGCGCCAGGCGGAGGCGTTCAACGCGTTCTTCTTCGCCCCGGCGATCTCCGGCAAGGGCGCCGGCGCCAGCCTCTCGTCGCTGTTCTCGACCCACCCGTCGCTGGAGAAGCGACTCGACCGCCTCGGCGTGCTCTCCCGCGAGCTGGGCGACCAAGCTTAGGGATCGGGCGACATACCCTCGGGTCATGGGTCTACTCGACATCCTGCTTGGCAGGAGCAAAGCCGTCCCGCCGAACCTCGACCAGTTGTTCTCGCTTCCGTCGGCCGCAATCACCTTGGAGACCGCGGCAGGCTACCGTCCGACCGGCAGCGGCTCGGTCTGCTTCAAGGCGGCCGAGGGCGGCGGGTTCTCCACCCTCCGCGAAGAGGTCGACAAGCTGCTCGCCCTCGACAACGGCAAGCTCACCAGCACGACCGACTCGTACGGCTTCACCTGGCTGGTCCGCCAGACGGCTCCCGACGACCTGAAGACGCTGGTCACCGACCTGCACGCCGTCAACACGTCACTGGTCGACGCCGGCTTCGGCAACGCGCTGCTCTGCACCCTGGTCGCCTTCACCAACGGCTCCCAGTCGGTCGGCCTGGTCTACCTGTACAAGCGCGGCTCCTGGTACCCCTTCGTCCCCGCCGGCACCGACCGCCGCGACAACGCCACCGAACTCCAGATCAAGTCCGTCGTCGGCACCGACCTCAACTTCGAACCGGACCTCTCCCGCTGGTTCCCGATCTACGGCGCCCCCGGCCTGTAACCCCCACCCCACCCCGCCCCCACCCACCGCAGCCACCGCAGCCACCGCAGCACCGCAGCACCCCAGCCGCGCCCCACCACGCCAGCACGCCAGCACGTCGGCACGTCGGCCCACGCCACCACCCCACCGCCCCAGCAACCGCAGCCACCGCACGATCCCAGTCGCACCACCCCAGCCGCCCCACCACGCCACCACGCCACCACGCCAGCACGTCAGCCACGTCACCACCGTCCCAGCCACCGCCCGATACCAGCCGCCGCAGCCACCGCAGCCGCCCCCACCACCGCACCACCCCAGCCGCCCCACCACGCCAGCACGTCAGCCACGCCACCACCCCACCGTCCCAGCCACCGCCCGACACCAGCCGCCGCAGCCGCCCCCACCGCCCCAGCCACCGCACCACCCCAGCCACCGCACCCGCACCCGCCCCGACCTCCCCGACCTCCCCGACCTCCCCGACCTCCTCGACCTCCTCGACCTCCTCGACCTCCTCGACCTCCTCGACCTCCTCGACCTCCTCGACAAGGGTGGATATCCCCTTGAGTTGGGGGTTCTCCCGTGGTGTGCCAGTGAAGAACCCCCAACTCGAGCGGATATCCGTTCGTGGGCAAGGCGGGGCTGGGCGGGCTTGCGGCTGGGCGGGGCCGGGCAGGCTTGGGGCTGGGCGGGGTTGTGGGCGGGACGGGGTTGTGGGCGGGACCGGGTTGGAGTTGAGCGGGGCTGGGGCCGGGTTGTCGGCGGGACGGCGTTGTGGGCGGGACCGGGTTGGAGTTGAGCGGGGCTGGGACCGGGTTGCCGGCGGGACGGCGTTGTGGGCAGGACCGGGTTGGAGTCGAGCGGGGCTGGGACCGGGTTGCCGGCGGGACGGCGTTGTGGGCAGGACCGGGTTGGAGTTGAGCGGGGCTGGGACCGGGTTGTCGGCGGGACGGCGTTGTGGGCAGGACCGGGTTAGAGTTCGGCGGGACGGGCTTGGGGCGGGGTTGGAGTTGAGCGCGCCTGGGTTGGAGTTGGGCGGGACGGGGTTGGGGCGGGGGTGGGGGTTGGAGGAACGTCACATGGACCGTGGTCGGGTGGGTGGGGGCGAGCACGTAGCCTTGGTGCATGGCTCCCACTGCTGATCAGGTGACCACGGCGCTCGGTGGCGTGCTGGATCCGGAGATCAAGAAGCCGATCACGGATCTGGGCATGGTCGAGTCCGTCGTCGTCCGCGAGGACGGCGTGGTCGCCGTGCGCGTCCTGCTGACCGTCGCGGGCTGTCCGATGAAGGACACGCTCCGCCGCGACGTCACGGCCGCGGTCAGCAAACTCGACGGCGTCACCGGGGTCGAGATCGACCTGGGCGTGATGTCGGCCGAGCAGCGGGCGGCCCTGCAGACGCAGCTGCGTGGCGGCGTGGCCGAGAAGGAGATCCCGTTCTCGCGGCCCGACTCGCTGACCAAGGTGTTCGCGATCGCGTCCGGCAAGGGCGGCGTGGGCAAGTCGTCTGTGACGGTCAACCTCGCGGTCGCGATGGCGCGCCAGGGGCTGTCGGTCGGCGTACTGGACGCGGACATCTACGGGCACTCGGTGCCGGCCATGTTCGGCGTCGCGGACGAGCGGCCGACCGCGGTGGACGACATGATCATGCCGGTGCCCGCGCACGGCGTGAAGGTGATCTCGATCGGCATGCTGAAGCCGAAGCGCGACCAGGTGGTCGCCTGGCGCGGTCCGATCCTGGACCGGGCGCTCGTGCAGATGCTCGCCGACGTGTACTGGGGCGACCTCGACGTACTGCTCCTCGACCTGCCGCCCGGCACCGGTGACATAGCGATCTCGGTCGGCCAGCGGCTGACCAGCGCCGAGGTCATCGTGGTGACGACGCCGCAGGAGGCCGCCGCGGAGGTCGCCGAGCGCGCCGGGACGATGGCGCAGATGGTGCACCAGCGCGTGGCCGGAGTGGTCGAGAACATGTCGTACCTGCCGTGCCCGCACTGCGGTCCCGAGCACCGCATCGAGATCTTCGGCTCCGGCGGCGGCACCCGCGTCGCGGAGACGCTGTCCGCGCGCCTCGGCTACAAGATCCCGCTGCTCGGTGAGATCCCGCTGGACGAGCGGCTCCGCTCCGGCGGTGACCTCGGTCAGCCGCTGACCGCCGCGGACCCCGAGACCACGGCAGCCCAGGTGCTCGACAAGATCGCGGCGACCCTCGGCGGCCGTCCGCGCGGTCTGCTCGGCCGCCAGCTCGGGCTGTCTCCGGCCGGGCGGTAAATCCGGCTGAAGGTGGCCGCCGGTTGGTGTTGACTTGGCCGGGTGCCGATTCCTGCTGAGCATCCGGTCCTGACCGACGGGTTGGTGACGCTTCGCGCGCCCCGGCCGGACGACGTCGAAGGGCAGGCCGAGCGCAACCGCGAAGGCGGCCAGTACCGCACCGCCGAGGACGCCCGCCGCTGGATCACCGTCGGCATCACCGACGCGTGGAAGCAGCGCGAGCGGCTGATGTTCGTGATCGAGTACCAGGGCCGGTACGCCGGAAGCGTCGCCCTCGAGCCCGACGCCGACGGCAACGCCCGCGTGCACTACGGCCTCTCGGCGTGGGCCAGGGGCGCCGGTGTGATGAGCCGGGCGGTGCGGTTGATCCTCGAGTTCGGCTTCGCGACCTGCGGATTCCACGTCATCCGCTGGTGGGCCCAGGTCGGCAACTGGCCGTCCCGGCGGGTCGCGTGGGCGACCGGATTCCGCCTGGGTGAGACGATCCCGAGTATGGCGGAGGAGGGCGGTCGGCGGGTCGACGCGTGGACCGCGTGGATCGGACCGGACGACGAGCGGAAGCCGCGGCATCCGTGGTTCGAGCATCCGGTGCTGGAGACACCGCGGTTGCGCCTGCGGACCTGGCGCGAGGACGAGATCCCGCGGATCACCACTGCGCGGACCAATCAGGCGACCGCGCATTTCCTGCCGTTCGTCCCGCAGCCGTTCACCGCCGAGGACGCGCGCTTCTGGCTGAGGGAGAGGGCCGAGCAGGCAGCGGCCGGGCGGCGGTTCAACTGGTGTGTGGCCGACGCCGAGACCGACCAGGGGCTGGGCAACCTCACCATGTTCGGCATTCACTACCGCAAGGTCCGCGACGCCGAGCTCGGGTTTTGGATGCACCCCGACGCACAGGGCCGCGGGGTGATGACCGAAGCAATCCAGCGGGTCGCCGAATGGTATTTCGCCAACGAGACCGCGGACGGTTTCGGCGGCCGGCGGCTCTTCATCCGTACGGCGGCCACCAACACCTCAGCCCGTCGTACCGCCGAGAAGGCGGGCTTCCGTCACGTCGGCACCGAACGCGCCGCCTTCCACATCTCCACCCACGTGGACGACAAGGTCACCTACGACCTACTCGCCACCGACTGACCAGATCGGGCGGAGCGGCTCCAGCCCTTCTTCGACGTACTGCGCGATCGGATGCACCCCGCCGTCGACGTACCACTGCTCCAGCGCGGAGAAGTAGCCGAACACCAAGGCGTTCGCGGCGACGCGGGCCTGGGTTTCGGTGAGGTGGCCGTCGGCCATCATCGGGGCGATGCGCTGGCTCGCGCGGTCCAGTGACGCGCAGAACGCCGTACGGACCGACGGCTCCTTGAAGAAGTAGCGGATCCGCCGCCACGGGACCGGCTCGGCGGCGGTCTCGCCCTCCGGCGCCGCCTCGTAGTTGCGGACGATCTGGATCATGCTGCCGACCGGGTCGTCGACGTCGAGGATCTCGTCCAGGGCCTCCTGGCTCATCGTGTCGAACTCGTCGGCGACGATCAGCCCCTCCTTGGTGCCGAAGTAGCGATACACCGACGACGGCGAGACCTCGGCCGCGGCGGCGATCTCCTCGATCGTCACCGCGTCGAACCCGCGCTCGTCGAACAGGTCGAGCGCGCGCTCCTGGATCGTCCGTCGCGCCTTGACGCGCCATCGTTCCCGCAGACCGGTAGCCATACCCGCCACCGTACGAGACAGTCACACGCTTCAGCAAGTGACTGTCTAAAACTCTTGACGCACGTCGGCTGCCGTTCGTACAGTCACTTGCATGAGACAGTCACTTTCTGAAAAACGTACCGCCCTGATCGCGGTCGGACTCTCGGTCCTGCTCGCCGTGATCGCGATCGTCGATCAGGCCGGCAGCCGCAGCCTGCTCGACCACGCCACGTCGGCCTACGCGCCATACGGCAAGCACGCGTCCGCCGGAGCGCTCTACGGCCTCCTGTACGGCGTTGCCGTCCTCGACGTGCTGCTCTGGCTGGCGGTCGCCGGTCTGGCCCGCTCACACCGTCTGGTCGCGGCCGTGCTGGGCGTCGTCGTCGTACTGCTCACGGCGTCGCTCGGCCTGACGCTCCTGCTCGTGTCGGAGTACGGCGTGCACCCGTACACGACGCTGTGGGGCGTCCTGGCGCTCCTGCCCGCGGCGGCCGGTGCTGTCGCGACCGCGCTGCTCTTCCGGCGGAAGTAAGGATCAGGTGGATTCGGGATCGTACGGCGGGCGCTGGCCGGCCGGGAGGCGCTGCGGCGCGGAGTCGGTGAACTCGGTGACCGGCTTCTCGTCCTCGTCCATCGGGTCGAGCAGGTGCTTGCGGACGAAGTTCTTCGGGTTCAGGTCCTGGAGCTCGAGGTCGGCGAACTCCGGTCCGAGCTCGCTGCGCAGGTCGTTCTGCGCGTTGTTCACCATCTGACGGACCTGCCGCAGCAGGCGTCCCGCCGTACGGGCGAACTCCGGCAGCCGGTCCGGTCCGAAGACAAGTACGGCGACGATCGCGATCACGACCAGTTCGAGTGGCCCGATGCCGAACATGTCCCCACCTCACTCCTGTACACCGACGCGGACCAGCCTATATCGGGTTCGGTCATGGGAAGTCAGCCGATCTGCTGGGCGAGAGTCAGGGTAACCGTGCGGGACCGTCCGCCGCGCTCGTACGCGAGCCGCACCGCCTCGCCCGGCTGGTGCGTGCGGATGGCGACGATCAGCACCTCGGCGCTGTCCACCGGCTGGTTGTTGATCGACGTGATCACGTCACCGACCCGTAGGCCGGCCCGCGCCGCCGGCGAGTTGATCGTCACCGCGCTGACCCGGCCGCCGCCCTCGAACGACATGTCCACACTCGCCCCGATGACGGGGTACGACGCTTTGCCGTTCGCGATCAGCTGCTGCGCGGTCCGGCGAGCCTGGTCGATCGGGATCGCGAACCCGAGCCCGATACTCCCGCTCTGTCCCTCGCCGGAGCCCGGAACGGTCGCGATCGCGGAGTTCACGCCGATGACCCGCGCGTCCATGTCGACCAGCGGGCCGCCGGAGTTGCCCGGGTTGATCGCGGCGTCGGTCTGCAGCGCGCTGATGTACGACGACGCCTGGCCGGTGTCGTCGCCGGTCGTCACCGGCCGGTTCTTCGCCGAGATGATGCCCGAGGTGACCGTGCCGGCCAGCCCGAGCGGCGAGCCGATCGCGACCACGTCCTGGCCGACGACCGCCTGGTTCGAACTGCCGAACTGCACCGACGGCGCGTCCAGGCCGACCACCTGCACGACGGCGAGGTCGTAGGCCGGCGAGCGGCCGACGAGCCGCGCGGTCGCGGTCTTGTTCCCGTTCGTCACGACCTGGATCGAACCGCCGCCGGCCGCGGCCGCGACGACGTGGTTGTTGGTCAGGATGTGCCCGGCGTTGTCGATCACGAAGCCGGACCCGGTGGCCTCGGAGTTGTCCGAGCCGTCGACCTTCAGCTGGACGACGCTCGGCAGCAGCGCCGCGGCGACGGCGGAGACCGAGCCGGTGCGGATCTTCGGATCGGCGCCGGTGCCGACCGGCGGGTTGGGCTGATCGGCGACCGGCGCGGTGCCCCGGCCGTTGAGTGCGACGACGACCGTGGCCGCTCCGGCTCCGGCCAGGACACCGATGATCAACGCGACCAGGGACGCGATCGCGACGATCCGGTTCACCTTCGGCGGATCGCTCGTGTACGAGCGGGCCTGCTGCGCGTGCCAGTCGGCCGGTGGCGGCGGGATGTAGGCGGGCCGGTATTGCGGCTGCTCGGTCGGCCAGGCCTGGCCCGGATACAGCGGCTTGAACCGCGGCTCCTGCGGCTCGGGCTGCCCGAAGCTGCGCTGGGTGGTGGACCGGCCGCCGTTCACCTGGCTGCCGTTGGTCTGGCCGCCATTGGTCTGGCCGCCGTTCAGCTGGCCGCCGTTGGTCTGCCGGTACGCCGCGTCGGAGCCGGGCGTGCGCAGCGGCATCGCCCCGGCGCCGAGTGGCGGCGGGGTCAGTCCGCTCAACGGCGAACCAGACGACGAGCCTTGCGGAGATTGCTGAGACGACTGCTGCGTCGGGGCGGGGGCGGCGGGCGGGGCGGCGGACGGCTCAGGGGTGGTGGGCAGGGCCGCGGTGGTGTCCGCGGTGGCCGGATTCGGAACTGTCGGCTCGGCGTCGTCGCTTGTCACGGTCCCCGCCTCACGTCATCGTCGTGGTCATCGTTCGGAGGCCTTCCGGAGTAACCGGAGGGCCGTCCACATTCGATTATCCCAGCTTCGGCGAGAGTGCACCCATCGGAGTGAGCCAGGTCGCGATTTTCGCCAGCCCGGTACCCAGCCGCTGTACGGCGGTCAGCTTGATCGGCACGTCGTGCGAGAACGCCCGCACCACCTTGTCGAGCTGGTCCGGGGGCAGGTCCCCGATGAGCGTGTAGACGATTCCGTGCGACGACCAGACGACGTACGACGGCATCCCGTAGCGCTGGTAGACGCCGGGGCTGTCGGTGCTGCTGAAGCCCGCGACCGCGCTCGGATCGAGAGCGCCCCGCTGCTCGAAGAGGGAGACGTTGAACAGGCCGTCGGAGTACGAGAACTGCAGGGAGCCGTTGGCTGTGTCCTGGTGGACGTCGTAAAGCTTGAGCGATGCGGGCAGCTCCGGCGTGCACACCCAGCCCTGGGAGCGCAGGTTGTCGACCTTGCCCATGCCGACAGCCTCGACGCCGCTGGGCAGCATCGGCGGCAGGTGGCCGAGGAACTCGGAGCTCTCGATCTCCAGCTCGGTGAACACGGTGGCCCGGACCATCGTCTTGCCGTCGTCACTGAACAGCTGACGCTGGAGCAGCAGTCCGGTCGCCTTGTCGATCCAGAACCGGGCGGCCAGCGTCTGGTCGCCCCGGAGCGCCTCGACGAGCACTGCGGTCCGGCCGATGAGATCGGTGCAGCACTTCTCGACCAACTGGTATGTCGCCTGCAGCAAGGCGAGCGGTCCGCCGTCGATGGCGGCGTCGGTGGTCGTGGCCCGCTGGACGAACGCCTTCGCACCCGGCGCGGACGACGAACCGAGCACGCTGATCTCGGAGCCCTGTGACGCCGCGTGGGTGATCTCGAACATGGCAGAGCTCGCGCCCTGCGGTCCCCAGGCGGTGATGATCTGCGTGCCGTGGTACGAGACCCGGTTCGGTGCGGCGGCTGCCCGCTGCAGCCAGCTCACGGCGCTCGGCGAATCCGCCTTCGTGACTGCCGGCACGGCGGCCGCGGACGTGGGCAGGCCGAAACCGATCAGGGCTGTGCTGACCAGGACGGCGAGCCGGGACAGGCTCACCGGTCAGCGCCCTGTCAGGGCCACCGGCTGGAGCGTCGACGTGAGCCCGGCGTACCCAGAACCGTTGTAGGAGTTCAGCAGGGCGACCGGGTCGGCGAACGGCGCTCCGCCGCTGGTGGTCGCATGGTCGGACGAGAAGCTCGCGACCGGCGGTTTGAGCGTCGGCGGCTGCTCCGACCGGGACGGGTCGCCCACCACGAACGCAGTCCCGAGCAGGGAGGCCACTGCGGCGGCTGAGCCGGCCGCGCCCAGCACGCCGGTGCGCCGGCGGGAGCGTGTGCCACGGGCGGCTCCCGGTCGGGTGCCACCTGTGCGCCCGGCTGGGAACGCGGACCGCTGCGGGAACAGGCTGACCGCCGGTGTGAGCACCGGACGGACCTCCTCCCGCGGCTCGGTCGAGAACGACGAGACGCCCATCAGGCGCTGCATCAGGTCGGTGGAAGGGTCCTGCGAGTCCAGCCCGGCCATCCGCGCCTTCAGCCGGCGCTGTGCGTCCACCTCGGCGCGACAGGTGTCGCAGCCGACCAGGTGGCTCAGCACCTTGTCGCGGGAGTCGTGGTCGAGCTCACCGTCGACGACGGCGCTCAGCTTGTCCATCGGGTGCTGCAGACTCATCGCAGGTCACCTCCGTCACTGAAGAGGCCACCGTCGGCAGGCGGGCCGCCGACCCGGGTCTGGCCGGACCGCGGGGCCCGGTGCTCCAGGTGCTTGCGCAGCATCGACCGGCCGCGGTGGATGCGGCTGCGGACGGTGCCGAGCTTCACGTCCAGGACGTCGGCGATCTCGTCGTACGTCATGCCTTCGATGTCGCACAGCACGACGGCGGCGCGGAAGTCCTCGGGCAGTGCGTCGAGCGCGTCCTGCACGTCGTGGTCGAACAGGTCGGAGTCCAGCTTCTCGGCCGGTCCCTCGCCCTTGGCCGGCAGCCGGTCGTGGGCGTCCTCGGGCAGGCCGTCGAAGCGGATCCGCTGCTTGCGGCGGGCGCCGTCGAGGAACAGGTTCGTGGTGATGCGGTACAGCCAGCCCTCGAACGTGCCCGGCGTGTACGACGACAGCGAGCGGAAGACCCGGACGAAGACCTCCTGGGTCAGGTCCTCGGCGTCGTGCTTGTTACCGGTCAGCCGGTATGCGAGGCGGTAGACCCGGGCGGAGTGGTTGCGGACGATCTCGTCCCACGAGGGCAGCACCTCCGGCGCCTCCTGCGGCGCGGGCGCGGTCCTGGTGTCGGCGGGCTTCACCGCGACGCCTCCCTGGGTCCTCTCGGCAATAAGCGTGAAGGCCATGGTGCCGCGGTCACCGTCCTTTGCGCACGTCGGGAAGACCCGGGTAGAACCCTGAGTCGCTCGTACGACGGCTCAACGCGGCGCCCCGGCCGGAAGTTCCCGACCAGACCTCTCACCAGACAAGACGCGCGAACGGCCATTTCGGTTGAATCACTTCTCTTCTATGACAGCAATGGGGTCGCCGTCGCGGACCACTTCGCCCTCGGCGACCTTCAGCTCGGTAATCGTCCCGGCCACCTCGGCGAGCACCGGGATCTCCATCTTCATCGACTCCAGGATGACCAGAGTGTCGTCCGGACGCACCGTGTCCCCGGCCTTGGCGGTGACCTTCAGCACGTTTGCCACCAACTCGGCGAGCACGGTGTGACTCATGGTCCGATCCTAGGCGGGTCGCAAGGGTTCGGCGTAGGTGCCCCTCGGGCAGCAGACCAGGGCACCTACGCCGAGTCGGTGAGGAACTACAGCGGGCCTACCGGGCGGCAGCCGGGTCCAGCCGGACCGCGTTGAACAGGGCGGGGTTCTTGGTCTCCGCGACCCCCTTGCCCCAGCTCAGCCAGCCGCGCCGTCCGGTGCCGTCGTTCTCGTTGATCACCACGGTCGTCGACAGCAGCCGGTCCAAGGCCTTGAACCCGAGCGTGCTCCACGGGATCGCGATCTCGTACGTCGTGGTGTGAGCGGTCTCGTCGCGCACGACCTTGGCCTGGACACCCGGCGGCACACCGGCTGCGTTGGTCGGCGTCCAGCGCCACGTGTCCACCGGACCGGCGTCGGTCAGGGCGGCGCCGATCTCCTGGGTCTGGGTCGTCTCCCCCGGCGCGCCGGCCGTCATCCCGAGCTGCAGACCGTCACCGCCCCAGATGTTGCCCGCCCGGTTCGGCTGGGAGAACACGTCGTCGGTGACCTTGGCGGACAGGTACAGGTTCTGGTCGTCGTGCGTCAGCCACAGCGAACCGGACAGGTCGCCCGGTCCACCCCAGCCGGTCACCGGCGGCGTACCGGTCCCTTCCAGCGCAATCGCAGGCTGCCGGGCCACCGCCGGGTCGATGACCCCATCCAGCTTGACGGTGTGCCGCTTGGCGACGGTTGCCGCACTGACTGGCACCAGCGTCCCGGACGCCTTGATATCTGCCTCACCGGTTCGCCGCAGACTCGCGGACCACGTCGAAGGAGCGGACAGGGTGATCGGCACATCTACCTCTCGCGTGGCATTCGCACCGATCGTGCAGCCCGCCAGCAAGGTCCCGGACGACGTACCGGAGACCCAGTCCAGTCCGGCGACGGGAAGCGCATGCGACGAGGCGTTGGTGACGCGGAATCGCAGCAGGTCCTTCCCACTGCCATTGACCACGTGCGAAGCGCTCACCGACAGCGGCGGAGTCGCCGTACCCGTGGTCGAGACCAATCCGACGGCCTGGCCGTCCACGCTGACCTTCGCGGTGTAGGTACGTGCTCCCGTTGAGTCCTGTGCCGGATAGCTGACGGCAGCCGTCGCCGTGGCACCCGCGGCAGCGGAGCCACTCGTCTCGGCACCCCCGGCGGACACGGTGAACGCGTGCGCAACCGCATCCGGGTTGGTGAACGTCAGCGTGCCCGTAGCCGGGTCACCGGCGATCTCCGGAGCCACCGACAACGCGAAGCGGTTGGACGGAGCAACGCCGGTGATCGCACCGCGTGCGTAGAACGGGTCCGGTCCCGCTGACACCCACACGTGCCCGCCGGCGTCCGCGGTCAGCGTCGTCGTCGCGCCGTACAAGTCGGTGATCTGGACCTGGGCGCCGGCCGGCGCAGCCAAGTTCACCAGGCCGGGTGTTGCCGACCAGACCGCGTGTACCGACTGCCCACCACCGGCATCGAAGGCGACGTCGTACCCGTTCGTGCCGAAGCGGGTCTGGCCGATCAGCGGGAGCTCGTCGATCTGACGGGCGAGCACGGCGGTGGCGACGTACGACGGCTTGGGTACGAGCGCGCCACGGGAATCGAGCCGGTTGCGCACCAGGCCGAACCGGTTCTCGACGTTCGACGGGTCAGTGCCCGAGTCCATGAAGTTGTACGAGCTGTAGCGCGCCACACCGTTGCCGTACGCCAGCAGGCTGCCGCGCACCAGGTCGCGCGCCTGAGCCGGCTCCGACACCGCACTAGGGTTGGTGCCGGTCGCCCAGCCCTGCTCGCTGATGTAGATCGGCTTGGTCGAGCCGTGCGCCGCCATGATGCTGCGGATGGTGTTGACGTAGGTGACCGAGGCCTCCGGGTCCAGCGGCTGCACGTACGGGTGGATGGTCACGGCGTCCACGTAGTCGAGCCCGCCGAGGTCGGCGAACTTGGTGAACCAGCCCTGCCAGTCGTTGATGACCGCCAGCGACGGACCGGTCAGCTTCACGTCCGGGTGCTTGGCCCGTACTGCTGCGCTCACCATCTTGAGCAGGGCGACGTAGTTCTCCGGGCTGGCCTTCGCGGCGCCGTTCGGGTCGCGCAGGTTCCACTCGTTCCACAGCTCGTACGTCGTGTGCTCGGTGCCCCACTGGTCCACGGCAGCAACGGCGTACCGGGTGAAGGCCGCACGCTGCTCGTCGGTCGACGGCGCCTCGTCCGGGTAGTACAGCGTGTTGCCGTAGTCGAGGATGTTCAGGAAGTCCACGTTGTTCGCGTCCAGCGCGGCCTTGTAGTCCTTGTACCGCTGCGGGAAGTCGATGACGCCCTTGGTGGTCTCCGCCGCCGCCCAGAACGCCTCGTCCCGGTCGGTGGAGATACCGCCGTTGGCCATCAGCGGGATCGCTTCCAGACCTGGATTGGCCGTGCTGCCGAACCCCAGCGCTCCCGCGACACCGATCCGCGTGTCTGTGGAGGTGGAGAAGTCGTGCGGAGTCAGTACGGCGAAGTCCGTGCCGCCGAGCGTGGTCGAGCCGTCTGCCCCGACCGCAGTGAGGTCGGTCTGGTACCAGCCCGGCGTGCTGACCGACAACGCGAGCTGTCCGTTGAGCGAGGACCCCGATGCGGAGCCCTTGGCCACTTCGGTGCCACCGGCGTCGCGGACCGTCCAGTTGACCGCCGATGCGTCTGTGCTGAAGCCCAGCTTCACCTGCTGCCCGACGGTGAAGGTGTTGCCGACCGTGGTCGGCGTAATGGTCAGAGTCGGCGCGGCGGTGACGGCCGCGCGGGCGGGTGACTGCAGTACGGCGGCCAGCAGCAGGCCGGCCGTGAGAAGACTGACTGCGCCGGAGCGGCGACGGGTCATGGAGTGCGCTCCTCCCAGATGAAGCGAAAGCGGTTTCGCAAATCACACCTTGATACGCCCCGGGCCACCTGTCAACGGCTCGAAGCTGACTACGATGTGCACATGGCCGACTCAGTGATCACCCTGTCCGACGTGGCCGCTGCCGCAGGGGTGTCGCTGTCGACCGCCTCCAAGGCGCTGAACGGCACCGACCGGATCTCCGAGGCCACCCGGGAACACGTCCGCGTCACCGCGGACCGGCTGGGCTTCCGCCACAACGCCCTGGCGCGCTCGTTCGCCCGCGGCCGCAGCCAGACGATCGGTGTGCTCACGCACCGCGCGTCCAACCCGTTCACCCGCGTGGTGCTCGCCACCGCCGCCACCGAGCTCGGCGCCAAGGAGCAGGCGATCCTGCTGTACGACGCCCGGATGGGCGACCGCGACGTCACCGAGAGCATCCTGCAGCTGCGGGCCCGCAGGATCGACGGCGTGATCGTGATCGGCACCAGCACGTCGTTCACCACCCCGTCGCTCACCGGCCGGTTCGACGTCCCGGTGATCAACGCGTTCACGGTCTCCGAGGACCCGCAGGACACCACGATCACCGCCGACGACTTCGCCATCGGACGGCTCGCGATCACCCATCTGCTGTCGAGCGGCCGGCGCCGGATCGCTCACATCACCGCGGAGCCGCACGACATGGCCGCGCAACGGCGGGCCGAGGGTGCTGCCGAGGTCCTCGCCGACGCCGGGCTCCAGTGGGCGGCGCCGGTCCGCTTCGGGCGCTGGCGCGAGGAGTGGGGCGAGCAGGCCGCGGCCGAGCTGCTGGCCGAGGTGCCCGACGTGGATGCGATCTTCTGTGGCAGCGACGCGATCGGCCGCGGTATCGAGCGGGTCGTCCGGGCCGCTGGACGGCAGGTGCCCGACGACATCGCCCTGATCGGCGTCGACAACTGGGAGAGCCTGATGCACGACCAGCGCGGCACCAGGCACCTGACCACGATCGACGTCGGTCTCGAGGAGATCGGCCGCCAGGTCGCCAACCAGCTCCTCGAAGCCGACCTCGAGCCGGGCACCCAGTACGTCGAGCCTCACGTGGTCATCGCGGACACAGCCTGATCGTGGATCGAGTACTGCGGCCTGAAGCCCAGCAGCTCCCTCGCCCGCGTGGTGTCGACCAGTGACGCACGTCCCTGGACAGGTCGCCGCAGTGGGACGGTCGGGGCGTACTCCCGCAACAGGTCGTCGGTCTTGCGGTCGATGAGGATGTCGTCGGCCGCCAGACCAAGTACATGCGCTCCCGGAGCCGTTGACTCCAGTGCGGCGATGATCGCCCGTACGCCGTCCCGCAGGTCCAGGTAGGCCCAGCCTTCGCGTGCCATCACCGACGGGTCGCTTTCGGCCCTGGCCGCGAACTTGAACAGCTCCTCGCGAGTCTTCACCAGCGGAAAGCGCAGTGCGATCACGTCGGTACCCCAGCGCCGCCACGCCATCCGCGCACTCTGCTCGTCCACACTTTTGGACAAGGAGTACGCATCGGCGATGTCCGCCTCCACCTCCTCGTCGAGCGGGTAGTACGCCGGCTCCACCTCGTTCACGTTCATCGGTACGCCGAATGCGTTGATACTGCTCGCGATCACCGCCCGGCGTACCCCTTGCTGCCCGGCCTGCGCCAGCACGTTGAACGTCGCCGCGACGTTGTTCTCGAACACCTCCTCCGGCGTACCCAGACTGGGGTGCGGAATGGCGGCCAGATGCAGTACGGCGTCCACACCGGCGAGCGCGGCGGTCACGTCCTCGGCCGACCGTGCATCACCGACCAGCGGACGGTCCGCCGTACTGCTGTGGTCGTAGCGCAGCGACAGGCCGGTCACGTCGTACCCGGCGGCTTGCAGGCCGTCGACCGCGGCGCGACCGATGGATCCGTCCGCACCGGTGACCAGGACACGCTTCACGCCTTGATTCCCCCAGACAGGCCCACACCACGCAGGAATGCCCGCTGGAAGACCAGGAACAGCAGCACCGGGATCAGCAGAGCCAGGAACAGGCCCGCCAACTGGATGTTGAGCTCCGTCACCTTGGCGATCTTGGGCAACGCCACCGAGACCGGCTGCAGATCCGGATTCGTCAGCACCAGCAGAGGCCACAGGTAGTCCTTCCAGGAAGAGATGATGCTGAGCAGCACGACCACACCGAGGATCGGCCGCGACAGCGGGAGCACGAGCGAGGTGAACACGCGGATCGATCCGGCGCCGTCGATGCGGGCGGCTTCGAAGTACTCGCGCGGGATGCTGTCGAAGAACCGCTTCACGATCAGCACGTTGAACGCACTGGCCGCGGGCGGCAGCCAGACCGCCCAGAATGTGTTGGTCAGGTTGGTGTGCACCACTGGCACCTTGAGCACGGTCAGGTACAGCGGGACGAGCGAGACGATGTGCGGCACGAACAACGTGGCCAGGATCCCTGCGGACAGCAGTGCGCCCCACCGCGGCCGCAGCACGCTCAGTACGTAGCCGGCCGTCGTACAGACGATCAGCGACGCAACTGCCGTACCGGCCGCGATCATGGCCGTGTTGCCGAGGTAGTAGCCGATGTGGCCCTGTTGCCACGCAGTGGACAGGTTGCCCCACTGCACCTGACCGGACGGGAACCACGCGAGTGGCGAGCGGATGCTGTCCTGCGTCGGCGAGATCGCTGCCTTGAGCAACCAAAGCAGCGGACCGAGGCCGGCGACGAGCAGTCCGATCAGTACGACGACCTGTCCGATGACGTACGGCACCCGGACCCGGGTGAGCCGGTGGTCGGCATCCGACAGCGCACCCCGCTCGCCGCTCACTCCGTACTCCAGCCGCGCGTAGCGAACTGGAAGACCGCCGACACTACGGCGAGAACCAGCGCCAGCAGGACGCTCAACGCAGTGGCGGCGCCGTAGTCACCGTTGACGAAGGCGTAGTTGTAGATGAGCAGCAGAATCGTCATGGTCGACCCCTGCGGTCCGCCGCCGGTGAACAGCAGCGGCTCGGTGAACAGTTGCATCGTGCCGATCACCTGCAGGAGCAGCATCAGCAGCAGCACGCCACGCAGATGCGGCAGCATCACGTGCCACACCCGCCGTACGACGCCTGCACCGTCCAGCTCCGCCGCCTCGTACAGGTCCGCGCGTACCGAGGTCAGTGCGGCCAGATAGATGATCACTGCGTTGCCGGCACCGGCCCAGGTCGCCTCCAGCACGATCGAGGGCATCGCCGAGGACGGACTGTCGAGCCAGGGGTACGGTCCGAGCCCGACCGTGCCGAGGATGGTGTTGAACATCCCGCTCGGCGACGGGTCGTAGAAGAACCGCCAGAGCAGGATGGCAACGACCGGCGGAGTGATCACCGGTAGGTACGCCAGCGTCGAGTACAGCCAGGACTTGCCCCGCAACTCGGACAGGAACATCGCCAGCAGCACCGGCACCGGGAAGCCGAACAGCAAAGCCAGCAAGGTGAACCAGATCGTGTTCAGAGCCGCCTGCCCGACGCCAGGGTCGGACAGGACGTACCGGAAGTTCTCCAGCCCGACCCACTTGACCGGATCGATCAGGTTGGTCTGCTGGAGGCTCATCACCAGGCCCTTGACGATCGGGCCCCACGAGAACACCACGAAGACCAGGAGCACCGGCAGCGCGAACAGCACTGCCGGTACTCCGTTGCGCAGACGGCGAAGCAACTCAGCGCCCGAGCTTGGCATTCACGGTGCCGGTCGCCTTGGTCAGCAGCGCCGGGATGTCAGCCTTCGCGTTGCCCAGCACGGCCTGTACGACCGGGTCGAGCGCGGCGTACACCTCCTGAGCCTTCACCGGCGGCTCAGGGATGATCTTCTGGTCGGCCGCCACCTTCGTGTACGGCGCGAACTGCGCCAGCGGCACGTTGACGTACGGCTTGATCCAGCCCTGGTACGTCGACCACTGGTCCGCGGCGACCACCGGGAGACCCGGCGTACCGACCGGCAACTTCCCCGCCACACCGGCCTTTGCGGCCGTCACCGCGGCGTCCTGGTCCACGTATTTGTTCAGGTAGTTGAACTTGATCCACTTGATCGCCGCAACCTTCTCCGCGTCCGTCGCGGTCGGGCTGACGATCTGGACGCTGCCACCGGTCAGCGTGCCGTGGTCACCGCCCTGCTGCGGCATCGGGCCGATACCGAAGGCCGACGACGGCAGGCCGTTCTGCTGTACCAGCGTGCGGTAACCGTCGGGCGCCGCCATGAACATCCCGATCCTCCCCGCCGCGAACGCCTTGGAGATCCCGGGGATGTCGTACAGCACCGCCTGGCCCATCGACTTGTCGGTCCACTTCATGTCGTGCAGCAACTGCAGCGCGGCCTTCGAGGGCGCGTCGTCGAACGTCGCCTTGCTGCCGTCCTCGTTCTCGATCGAACCGCCGAACGCGTACGTCTGGGTGGTGAACATCCAGCCACCTGTGTTGTTCGTGGTCAGCTGCGCGTAGCCGGCCTGCCCGGTCTTCTGCGCGATCTGCTTCGCGTCCGCGCGGACCTCGTCCCAGGTCGTCGGCGGCTTGTCCGGGTCCAGACCGGCCTTCTTGAACAGGTCGCGGTTGTAGATCATGCCCACCGAGTACGCGGCGGTCGGTACGGCGTACACGTTGCCGGACTGGTCCTGGGCGATCTTGAGCACGTTCGGGTTGAGCTCGCTCATCAGGCCGTCGTCCTTGAGCACCTTGGTCAGGTCGGCGGCCTGCTTACGGGCGATCAGGCCCTGCGGCTCGGTGAACGGCACGTTCAGCACGTCCGGCAACTGTCCGCCGGCCGCCTGCGCCTGGAAGGTGGTCGCGTCCCAGAGCGTCTCGACCGGGTTCAGCTTGATGTCCGGGTTCGCCTTCTGGAAGTCGGCGACCCGCTTGTCGAACGACGCCCGGTTGGCGGGATCGGAACTCGTGGGACGGTCACCGACCGTGATCGTCACCTGTCCGTCGGAGCCGGAAGCACCGGTCGACGACGGCGCACTGGAGCAGGCCACCAGCAAGAACGGCACTGAAAGCCCTGCAGCACAACGGATTGCGAATCTGTTCATCGAAGCTCCTCTGCGGGGATGGCGATCGGCGAGCCGACCGTTCCGCAGAGTAGCGCAAGCGCTTTCGCAAATACTAGACCTCAGCGAAAGTGGTTTCGCATCCGTTAGCGACCCGGCTAACGGCGGCGGGCGCGGTACGACGCGACGCGCGTCCGGCTGGAGCATTTCGGCGTACAGAACCTCCGCGGCCGGCGCTCCGCCGGGTTCGCGAAGACCCGCTCGCAGTCGACCGCAGCGCACACGCCGAGCGCCTCGAACCCGTGGCCGGCCGCGAACGTCGCCACCCCCAGCGCGGTCGTCGCCGCGAGCCATTCGGCCCACGACGCGTCCGGCTCAGCTACGTGCAGATGCCACGGCGATCCGTCGTGATCCGAGAGATACGGACGCACGGCGTACTCGGCGAGCAACCCGTTGATCACCTCGGCCTCGCGGGTGTGGAAAACCGGCCGCAATCGCTCTCGCACGGCCCGGACCTCGCTCAGGTCGTCCTCGGTCAACTCGATCGGGTCGGACTCGCCGTGCTCGAGCAAGAACGCGCGCACCGCGGCCGGCGACGTCAGCTGCTCGGGATCCCGCGTCCGCGTGTTCACCAGGTCGACGGCGAGCCGGATCAGCCGATCCGGGGACTGAATTTCCACTGGACTCCTCCCGTAACGCGTTTGTTAGTGTAACGCGTAACAGACTGATCTGCGTTACAGGAGGCTCCGCGTGCCCAGCTACTACCTCGCGGCGACGCTGGCCCGGTTCGCCGACGAGATGGTCGCGTTCACGCTCGTCCTGCTGGTGCTGGATCGCACCGACAGCCCGACGCTCGCCGGCCTCACCGGCGCCGCCTACGCCCTCCCGGCCATCGTCACCGGCCCGCTGCTGGGGGCGTGGCTCGACCGAACGGCGTACCGGCGCAGCGCGCTCGCCATCAATCAAGCGACGCTGGCCTTCGTCATGCTCGGTCTGCTCGCGGTGGTCGGGCACAGCGCGAGTTGGCTCGCCCCCGTGCTCGCAGCGATCGCGGGCGCGACGCTGCCGCTGGTGAGTGGCGGATTCACCAGCATGCTGCCGAGCCTGTTCCGGCCCGAGCGGCTCGCGCGGGCGAACTCGTTCGAGTCGGTCAGCTTCAGCACCGCCACGATCGCGGGACCGGCGACCGCGGCCACCGTCGCGGCGGTCGTGTCGGTCGATGCGGCTGGGGTGGTGATCGTGGTCGCGGCGGCGTGCAGCATCGTCGCCATCAGCCGCCTGCCCGCGCTCCCACCCGTCGGCGGTGGGGACGAGTCCTTCTTCAGCTCGGTTGTCGGCGGCCTGGTCCACCTCGTCCGCACGCCGCGCCTGCGGGCGTCCACCGTCACGACAACCCTGCTGATGGGGTTCACCGGCATTCTGCTCATCGCCCTACCGCTGCACATGTCTTCGCTGGGCATGCCGAAGTCCGCGGCGGGCTATCTGTGGACAGCAGTCGAAATCGGCAGCGTCACCACGGCCCTACTACTGAGCCGCCTGCAGTCGCGCTGGCGCCCGGAGTACGTCGTGATGCTGTCGGTCGCCGCCTATGGCCTGATGCTGACCAGCTGGTCACTGGCGCCGACGTTCGCCGTACTCCTGCTGCTGGCGGTCGCGGCGGGTCTGGCCGAGGGGCCTGCGCTGCCGGCCATGTTCGCGGCCCGGCAGCAGTACAGCCCGCACGCACTGCAGGGCCGCGTCAGCACCTCGGCCGCGAGCCTCCGGGTCGGAAGCTCAGCGCTCGGCCAGGCGACCGCCGGCGTACTCGTACCGGCGGTCGGCACCCACGCAGCCCTGGTGACGGTCGGACTGGGCCTGGTGGCCGCAGCCATCCTGGGCCGGCTAACAGCCGGCGGCCGCGCTCCCCTCGTGTTGCGAAGGGCGGTCAGCCGAGGATGACGGAGCGGCTCAGGCTGCGGGGCTGGTCGGGGTTGAGGCCCAGGGCGAGGGACTTGGCGACCGCGACGCGCTGGGCGACGATCAAGGACGCCATCGGGTCCAGGTCGTGGTGTACGACGGTGGCGCCGGTCGCGGCCACGTCGTCGAGCAGACCCGCCGGCGGCTCGCCGAAGATCCACACGCCGCGCCCGGGCTGCGCGATCGCGATCGGGCCGTGCCGGTAGTCCATCGCCGGGTACGCCTCGGTCCACGCCGACGCGGCCTCGCGCTGCTTGAGCGCGGCCTCGTGCGCCAGGCCGACCGTCCACCGGGTCCCGAGGTACGTGACCTGCTCGAGCTTGGCCAGGTCGTCCACGTCGATGGTCAACGCGGTCTGGGCGTCCGCAGCGGCCCGGGTGAGGTCCTCACCCACCGATGCGCGCAGCAACGCCAGCGTGGTGGTGGCGAACCGGGTCTGCACAACGGACTGCTCATCCGCGAAGTCCAGCATGATGGTGTGATCGGCCAGCTCGACGATCGGCGAGCCGGGCGTCGCGGTGATCGCGATGGTCGGCAGGTCGGTCGTGCGGATCAGATCCAGCACCTCGGTCGTCGTACCGGAGCGGCTGATCACCACCACGGCGTCGTACGAACGGCCGGCCGGGAACTCCGATCCGGCGAACGCGTCGGTCTCGCCCTGGCCCAGGTCCTCGCGCAGCGCGGCGTACGCCATCGCCATGAACCAGGAGGTCCCGCAGCCTACGGCCGCGACCCGTTGGCCGGCCTTCGGAAGCGCACCGCCGTACTGCGCGAAACCGTCCGCGACCTGTCGCCAGAGGTCCGGCTGAGTGGCGATCTCAGTGCTCACAAATGGCGTCTGCGTCATGTCGTCTCCGCACTTGTCATGGTCGAAACTGCTCGAACGTGATCGAATGGTGCCAACCAGCCGCCACCCGGCTGACCGATTGTGTGAAGGAGGAGCCCCGGGTGAAGCGTTATGAACGCCTGAACACCTTGCTCGAGTCGCTCGCCGAAAAGGGCGCCATCGACGTCGACGAGCTCGCCGAGCAGTTGCACGTCTCGGCGGCCACGATCAGGCGCGACCTGGACCATCTCGGCAAGCAGCAGCTCCTCACCCGGACCCGCGGTGGCGCCGTGGCCAACGCGGTGTCGTACGACCTGCCCCTGCGCTACAAGACTGCGCGTTTCGCGTCCGAGAAGCAGCGGATCGCGCAGGCCGCGGCCACGCTGGTACGTCGCGGCATGGTGATCGGGATGAACGGCGGTACGACGATCTCCGAGGTGGCGCGCACGCTGGCGACCCGCCCGGAGCTGTCCGCCGAGCACGGCGAGCCGGCCTTCACCCTCGTCACCAACGCACTGAACATCGCCAACGAGCTGATCGTGCGGCCGCACGTGAAGATGGTGCTGACCGGCGGCGTGGCCCGCCCGCAGTCCTACGAGATGATCGGCCCGCTGTCGCACCGGATCCTGTCCGACCTGTCGCTGGACATCGCCTTCATCGGCGTCGACGGGATCGACGAGACCGGCGCCACCGCCCATCACGAGGGCGAGGCCAACATCAACCAGCTGATCGTCAGCCGGGCCGCGAAGGTGGTCGTGGTGGCCGATTCGTCCAAACTCGGGCAGCGCGCCTTCGCCCGGATCTGCGAGCTCAGCGAGATCGACACGATCGTCACCGACGCCCAGGCCGACGAGAGCCAGCTGACCGTCTTCAAGGAAGCCGGCATCGACGTCATCCGCGCCTGACCCCACTCCACACACCTCCTCACCAGGTGAGTCACGTCTCTAAGAGACGATCATATCTGATTGAGGGCCGGTTGTTATGAGCAAGAGTGCGCAACCTCAGCGCGTGCAGCACGGAAAGCGGACTTCCAACCGCTAGGCTCTGACTCAGCATGGGTACCGCAGCCGCAGAACACTCCGCCGACCACTGGGAGGACGCCATCGCCACCGGCATCGACCCGACGTCCTGGGCGTACGCCGAGGACTACACCGGCGAGGACGAAGTCGTCACCGGTGCACGGGCGAGCGCCGCGGACAGCGGTGTCGCCCCGATCGGACCTGGCGCGGCGGCCGCGCTGAGCATGCTCGCCGCCGGGGCCGCCGCCAAGGCGGTCGTGGAGATCGGCACCGGGACGGGCGTCTCCGGGCTCGCCCTGCTGCGCGGGATGCGGGCCGACGGCACGCTCACCACGGTCGACATCGACGCGGAGAACCAGCGCCTCGCGCGCAAGACGTTCCTGGACGCCGGCGTCGCCTCCAACCGCTTCCGGCTGATCGCCGGCGCCGGGCTCGACGTCGTCACCCGGCTTACCGACGGCCACTACGACCTGGTCTTCTGCGACGCGGACCGCCGCGAGAACACGGCGTACCTGCACGAAGCCCTCCGCCTGCTCCGCCCCGGCGGCGTCGTGGCCTTCGCCGGCGTCCTCACCGGCGGCCGAGTAGCCGACCCGGCCCACCGCGACCCGGACACCATGGCCCTGCGGGACCTCATCCGAGCCGTCCGCGACGACGACAACCTCGTCTCCGCCCTTCTCCCCACCTCCGACGGCCTCCTCACCGCCGCCAAACGCATGAGCTGACGGTCCGCAAGCCACCAACAAACCCAACAACCGTACTAATCGCCGACCCGATTAGTACGTTTCTATCGGTGTACGAGCACAGCTTTGGGTTGTCGCCCGACAGCTCGACAGGATGTGTCTGTCTACAGCCCGCCCCCGCACGCCTGGCACAGCGTTGGATCGCACGGCAGTGGCCGATACCTCCTGTCGAGCTGCAGATCGGCGAGCCTCAACTGCCGCCGCCGAGCGCATGAGCTGAGCTAGCCGGTCAGGCGGGTTAGTTCTGTGGTTAGTTCGTGCCAGGCGGTGGACAAGGGGTCTATCAGCTCGTAGTGGGCGCAGTGCTGGACGCGGACCAGGCGGGCGGTGGGGTGGGCGGCGAAGTAGGACTCGGTGATGCTGAGGGGGACCCGGGCGTCGTCCACGCCGTGGATGAGGGTCACGGAGGCGATCGGCGCGGGTAGGTGGACCGGGTCAAGGTCGTTGCGGACGCCGCTGCCGATGAAGGCCTGTACGGCGCCCTGGTCCAGGTTGAGGCGATCCGCCATCAACAGGTCGGCCACGGGGGCCAGTGCGATCAGGCCGCGGAGGCGGACCGGGTTCGTGGTCGCGGCCAGCCAGAGTGCCAGTTGGCCGCCGGCTGAGTGGCCGACGAGGATGTAGCCGGCGTGTACGTCGACGAGGTCCGGCAGTGCGTCCAGCGCCGTACGGATGTCGGAGGTCGTCGCATCGGGATTGCCCGGCTCGCGGCGGTACTCCAGCGACACCACCGGCCAGCCGAGGTCGGAGAGGGCTTCACCGAGGGGGCGGGCGTGCTTGCGGTCGTACTCGGGCCGCCAGAAACCGCCGTGGATGAAGACGATCAGCGGCCGGTACTCCTTCGCGTGCCAGTAGTCGATCACCTGGTCCGCGTGGTCGCCGTACTTGAGCTGCTCGTCCGGCTCGCGCGCTTCGCGAGTCAGTACCGATCGGTCCTCGGTCATTCAGACCTCCCGAGATAGCGCAGGGCGTTCGCAGTCAGCACCTTGTGCTGCTGCTCCGCGGTCAGGAAGCCGGCCTTCCGTACCACCTCCCCGACCGGCCGCTCACCCAATGGATAGGGATAGTCACTGCCGACCAGAACGCGGTCTTCCCCCAAGGTATCGACAAGTAGCCGCAAAGGCGCTGATTCGAACACCACCGTGTCGACCAGGATCCGGTCCAGGTACGTCGACGGTGGGTGCTCCGAGCAACCACGGACGATGTCGCCGCGCCGGTGCCACGCGTTCTCCAGCCGCCCGAGCCAGAACGCGAAACTGCCGCCCCCGTGGGCGAAACAGATCCGCAGGGACGGCGGCAGCCGGTCGAACGCCCCGCCCAGGATCATCGCCAGCAGCGACAGATGCGTCTCGGCGGGCATCCCGGTCAGCCAGCGCGCCATCCACCGGTCCAGCCGCGGCCCGCCCGGCATGTCCCACGGATGTACGAGCACCGGCGTACCGGTCTCGGCGCAGTGGTTGAGGAAGGCAACGATCCCGGCGTCGTCGAGATCCTTGTCGCCGACATGGTTCCCGATCTCGACACCCACATGCCCGGCGGCCCGCGCGCGGTCCAGCTCCGCACAGGCCAGGTCCGGATCCTGCAACGGCACCTGGCAGAACGGCACGAACCGGTCGTCGCCGGCCAGCGTCTCCAGCGTCAGGTCGTTGAAGATCTCGGCCAGCTTGACCGCCTGCGTCGCCGGCCGCTCGTACCCGAAGAACACCGGGGTCGGCGACACCACCTGGATATCGATGCCATCGGCATCCATATCGGCACGCCGTACGTCGCGATCCCAGGCCTGCGGTCCGATCGGGCGGAACTCGGTCCCGCCGATCATGATCGTCGCGGCCCGCTCGGAGTCGATCCGCAGCCAGGGCCAGCCGTCCCCGCCACACGCCGCGGCGAGGTCCGGCCACCCGTGCGGCACCAGGTGGGTGTGGGCGTCGACGGTCATTTACCCGGGTGGATCGTGCCGCACTGAGGGCAGGTCCGCGCGTCCTCGCTCTCGTAGAAGGCCTTGAACACCGGCGGCAGGTCGGCCACGATGTCGGTCACCTGCAGCTCGACCTCGTGCACGATCCCGTTGCAGTTGGCGCAGTACCAGCGGAACTTCTCCAGTGTGCCGGGCTCCCGGACCCGCTCGATCACCAGGCCGATCGAGTCCGCGTCGCGTTGCGGCGAGTGCGGCATGCTGCGCGGCAGCACCCACATCTCCCCTTCGCTGATGTCCACCCGGCCCGGGCCGTCGTCCGTCATCACGTCGACGTGCATCGTGCCCTTGATCTGGTAGAAGAACTCCTCGTACGGGTCGACGTGGAAGTCGGTGCGCTGGTTCGGGCCGCCGACCACCATCGTGATGAAGTCGTCCCCGGTCGGGAACATCTGCTTGTTGCCGACCGGCGGCTTCAGCAGATGCTTGTTCTCCTCGATCCACTGCGGGAAATTCGTCGACTCCAAGTTCGCCATCACTCACTCCTTTGCGGGATCGCCGCTATGGCCTGAATCTCGATCAACAGCTGGGGATGCGGCAGCTGATGGACTGCGACAGTCGTCCGAGCCGGCCCGGACTCGTCGAAGAACTCACCATAGATCTCGTTGTACCCCCCGAAGTCGTTCATCGACACCAGGTACGCCGTCACACTCACCAGATCCTCGAGCCCCGCCCCGACCGCCGCGAGCACGTCCCGGATGTTCTCCAGCACCGCTCGCGTCTGCACCCGGATGTCCAACGACACGGTCCCCATCGCGTCCACGGATGCCCCGGCGATCGAGTTGTCCGGCCGTCGGCTCGACGTACCCGACACGAACGCCAACCCGTTGGACACCTTCACATGAGGGAACCGGCCCCGCGGCGTGGCCTTCCCGGGCACGACGGTCACGACAGCTCCACGCAGACGTTCGTGGTCTCGGTGTAGAAGTCCACCGAATGCCGTCCGCCCTCTCGCCCGACGCCGGACAACTTCACCCCGCCGAACGGCGTTCGCAAATCGCGGAGGAACCAGGTGTTCACCCAGCAGAGGCCCACGTCGAGGGCAGCGCCGGCACGGTGGGCGCGGCCGACGTCGCGGGTCCAGACGGTTGCGGCAAGCCCGTAGTCGCTGTCGTTGGCCAAGCTGTAAGCCTCGTCCTCGGTGTCGAACGGCGCGACGTGGCAGATCGGTCCGAAGATCTCCTCGCGATTGGTGCGAGCGTCAGCCCCCAGACCAGTGACCACAGTTGGTTGTATGTAGCAACCGCCGTCGCGGGCGTCGCCGAAGGTCGGTACACCCCCACCGGAGACCACCTCGGCGCCCTCGGCGCGGGCGAGATCGTAGTACGAGAGGACCTTGTCGCGGTGTTGTTTGGAGATGAGGGGCATGTTCATCGTGGCCTCGTCGGCCGGCCAGCCGTACCTCAGCTCGGCGGCCCGCGCCGCCAGCCGCTCGGTGAACTCGCCGTACACGGATCGCTGCACATACAGGCGTTCGGTGCACAAGCAGACCTGGCCGCCGTTGGTGAAGACCGAGCGGACCGAGCCCTCGACCGCGGCATCCAGATCGCAGTCGGCGAAGATCAGGCCGGCGTTCTTCCCGCCGAGCTCGAACGACACCGCCTTCACCCGGTCCGCGGCCACCTTCGCGATCGCCGTACCGGTCGCGGACTCACCGGTGAACGTGATCGCGTCCACGCCGGGGTGCCGCGTCAGATACTCCCCCGCCGACGACGGTCCGAAGCCGTGGACCAGGTTGAACACCCCTGCCGGTACGCCGGCCTCGGCCATCACCTCGGCCAGCACGGTCGCCGACGACGGCGTCTCCTCGGACGGTTTCACCACCACTGCGTTGCCGCAGGCAAGCGCCGGCGCGACCTTCCAGGTCAGCAGCAGCAACGGCAGATTCCACGGTACGACGATCGCCACCACACCGACGGGCTTGCGTACGGCGTAGTTCAACGCGCGACGCCCATCCGCCAGCACGGTCGTGTACGACTCGGTCGGGATGGTCGTGGCGAAGTCCGCGAACGCGCGGAAGTTCGCCGCCCCGCGTGGTATGTCGAGCGTCCGCGCCTGGCTGATCGACTTCCCGGTGTCGCCCACCTCGGCCGCCACCAGATCCTCGAACCGCCGCTCGAGCCCGTCCGCGACCCGTCGCAGCACGGCGGCCCGCTCCTGCTCGCTCATCCGTCCCCACGGCCCGCGCAGGGCCGCCCGCGCCGCTCCGACCGCCGCGTCCACGGTCGACTGATCGGCCTCGCACACGTCGAAGATCTGCTCACCCGTCACCGGCGAAACCTTCGCGAACCGCCCCGCACTCTCCACAAACTCACCGTCGACGAAGTGCCGAAGCAGTCCGACCGACGCGGGCTGCCCCGTCAGCAACTCCCCCGTCCACAGCGTCACGCCGTCCACCTCCTCGCAGCATCGCACGGGATATCCGCTCCTGTTGTGGGTTCTTCACTCTTACAAGGACGAAGAACCCCCAACACGACGGGATATCCACTCGCGCTGCGGACGGGCGGCGGTTGGGGGGTCATCGGCGGGGCTTCCGGCGGGCGAGGGCCAGGAGGGTGGCTCCGGCTGCGGCGGCTGCCACCGCCAGCAGCCGGTGCTGGCGATGCACCCGGCGTTGGACTTCGGCGTACGGCGTCGTGGAGAACGACACGAGCTCGTAGCGGGACACGTACCGGCCCGGCAGGGCGCGCTCGAGCGCGTGCTCGACCTGCTTCTGGAGGCGGAAGACCGGCGAGGCGACCTTGTCGCGCATTTCGACGAAGTTGGCCAGGGCCATGTCGGCGATCGCTTCGGTGTTCTCACGACGACGGGCCTCGAACAGCGGCAGCGCCCGCGCCCAGGAGCCGCCGGTGTCGTCGAGGCAGCGGTCGAGCTCGACCACGTCCTCGAAGGCACAGTTCGCACCCTGCCCGTAGAACGGCACGATCGCATGCGCGGCGTCCCCGACCAGTGCGGTACGCCCGTGCGCCTGCCAGGGCAGCGTGTGCACGGTGCCCAGCACACCGACCGGGTTGTTCAGATAGTCGTCGACCAGGTTCGGCGCCAAGGGCAACAGGTCGGGGTAGTTGGTCCGGAAATGGTCCTCGATCCCGGCTGCAGTGGTGAGCGCGTCGAACGACCCGGCCGGCCAGAACAGCGTGCAGGTGAACGAGCGGTCCGGGTTCGGCAGGGCGATCATCATCGACGTACCCCGCGGCCAGATGTGCAACGCACCCGGGTCGAGCGCGAACTCCCCGGCAGCGGCCGGGATCGACAGCTCCTTGTAGCCGTAGTCGAGGAAGTCCACGTTCTCCGCGACGATGCCCTCGGCAAGCATCTGTTCGCGCACCGCCGACCCGGCGCCGTCGGCTCCGAGTACGACGTCCGCGGCAGCCGACACCTTCCCCGACGGCGTCGCGAAAACCATTGTCCCGGCGGCAGAGTCCAGCTCCACCAGCCGATGCTCGAACTCGACCGAGACGCCGTCAGCGGCCGACGCGGCCGTGAGCAGCGCGTTGTTCAGCGCTCCGCGACTGATCGAGTTGATGGCGCGGTCCCCCGAGGCCGAGTAGGCCTGGAAGTCCAGCGGCCCGGTCACCGGATGGATCATCCGGCCCTTCATCGGCAGCGCATCCGCCATCACCTCGTCGACCAGGCCGATCCGCCGCAACGCGTCCAGCCCACGCTCGGAGATCGCCAGGTTGATCGACCGCCCACGCTCGACCTGCGCCACCCGCGGATCCGCGCGCCGCTCGTACAGCGTCACCGACAACCCACGCCGCGCGAGGAAACACGCGAGCAACGAACCGGTCAGCCCGGCCCCGACGATCGCGACCCTCATGCCATCACCTCAGCCAAGGCGGAAGCAGCCCGCCAGCAGTCGTGGTACGTCGAATACAGCGGCACCGGCGCCAAGCGCAGTACGTCGGGCTCCCGCGCGTCCGCGATCACGCCGTGCTCGAACCGCAGGCGCCGCGACAGCTCACCTGCCCGCACACCTGTGACCCGCAACGACAACTGGGCACCACGCCGCGCCACATCTGTCGGCGTGATCACCTGCAGTGGCACATCCGCCAGCAGCTCCGCCAGGTAGGACGTCAATCGCACACTCCGCTCCCGCAGTACCTCGATGCCGATCTTGTCGAAGATCTCCAGCGACGTCCGGACCGGGCTCATCGAGAAGATCGGTGGGTTCGAGACCTGCCACGCGTCGGCGGTCGCCGGCGGCCGCGACTCGGGCGTCATCTCGAACCGGGTCGCTGCCTCCGTGCTCCACCAGCCCTCGAACCGCGGCACGTCCGTCCCGAGGTGCCGCTCGTGCACGAAAGCACCGGCCAGCGCCCCCGGACCCGAGTTCAGGTACTTGTAGGAGCACCAGGCCGCGAAGTCCACATCCCAGTCGTGCAACGCCAACGGCACGTTCCCGGCCGCGTGCGCGAGATCCCATCCGACCACCGCGCCGGCCGCGTGCCCGGCCTTGGTGATCGTGGGGATGTCCATCAACTCGCCGGTCAGGTAGTTCACCCCGCCGAGCAGTACGAGCGCGACGTCGCCACCGAGCTGCTCGACCACATCCGACGTACGCAGGCTGTCCTCGCCCGGTCGCGGCCGCAGCCGGACGACGGCGTCCTCGGCGTCGTACCCGTGGAAGGCGACCTGCGACCGTACGGCGTAGCTGTCCGAGGGAAAGGCGGCGTCCTCGATCACGATCCGGTGTCGCGAAGGCGTCGGCCGGTAGAACGACACCATCAACAGGTGCAGGTTGACGGTCAGCGAGTTCATCACCACGGTCTCGCTCGGCAACGCGCCGACGAGCCGGGAGGCGGGACCCGTCAGCAACTCGTGGTACGGCAACCAGGGCCTGGCAGCGTCCAGGTGTCCCTCGACGCCGAGCGCCGCCCACGCGTCGAGGTCCTCGAGCAGCTCGGTCCTGGTCGCCTTCGGCCGCAAACCGAGCGAGTTGCCGGCGAAGTACGCCACCTCGGGGTAGTCGCCGCCCTGCGCGGGCGGCACGTCGAACAGGTCCCGGTGCCCGGCGTCGGTGGCATCGAGAGCCAGAGCCTCAGCCTCGGTCGTCACCCCTCGGCAACCTCGTCGCCGGCGACCTCTTCAGCTGCGGCAGCCTTCGGCGCCTCGATCACCTGGCCCTTGCCGAGCACCGTCACGCCGCCCTTGGACACGATGAAGCCGCGCTCCCGGTCGTAGTCCGGGTCGACGCCGATCTCGACGCCGTCCGGGACCACGATGTTCTTGTCCAGGATGACGTTCTTGAGCACGACGTCCTTGCCGATCTTGCAGTTGTCCATGATCACGCAGCGCTGGATGTCCGCGCCCGAGCTGACGATCACGTTCGAGCCGAGCACCGAATGGTCCACGTGCGCCCCGCTCACGATCGAGCCCTGGCAGACGATCGACTCGCCGACCGTCGCGTCGTCGGTGAACTTCGCGCCCGGCAGCTGCGGATGCGAGGTGAAGATCGGCCAGTCCGAGTTGTACAGGTTGAACACCGGCTGGATCGAGACCAGATCCATGTGCGCCTCGTGGTAGGAGTCCAGCGACCCGACGTCGCGCCAGTACGACCGGTCCCGGTCGAGTGCGCCCGGTACGTCGTTCTCCTGGAAGTCGTAGACGCCGGCCTTGCCCTCGGCAACGAGCATCGGGACGATGTCGCCGCCCATGTCGTGGCGGGAGGCCGGGTTGGCGGCGTCCTTGCGCAGCGCCTCCACCAGCACGTCCCGGCTGAACACGTAGTTGCCCATCGACGCGAACGTCTCGTCCGGCGAGTCCGGCAGCCCCGGCGGATCGGCCGGCTTCTCCAGGAAATCCTCGATCAGGTGCCCGTCCGCACCGGTCTTGATCACGCCGAACTCGGTGGCTTCCACCCGCGGCACCCGGATGCCGGCGACCGTCACGCCGTTGCCGCGCTCGATGTGCGCGGCGACCATCTGCGAGGCGTCCATCCGGTACACGTGGTCGGCGCCGAAGACCACGATGTACTCCGGGTCCGCGTCGTTGATCAGGTTCATCGACTGGTAGATCGCGTCCGCGCTGCCCTGGTACCACTGCGGGCCGAGCCGCTGCTGGGCCGGGACACAGGTCACGTAGTTGCCGAGGAACGTCGACATCCGCCAGGTCAGCGTGACGTGCCGGTCGAGCGAATGCGATTTGTACTGCGTGAGCACACAGAGATTTCGATAGCCGGCATTGACCAAATTCGACAACACGAAATCGATCAGGCGATAACTTCCCCCGAACGGCACAGCCGGTTTGGCCCGGTCCGCCGTCAGCGGCATCAGCCGCTTCCCCTCGCCACCGGCCAGCACGATTCCGAGAACTCTGGGCGCCTTTGCCATGTCCGCACCTTAGCTCCGACAACCCACCGGCATAAGCGCTTGCGAGTGTCGCGACACTGTAAAGATGCCGATCCTCGTCGTACCGACCACTGCCGTCCACCGATCGTTTCTCGCCGCCTGGGACGAGCTCGGTCCGGATCATGAGCGCTGGATGGGTGCGAGGTCGATCGCCGCCGACGACGAGGAGTGGACCCGCGAGCAGGCCGCGGACCCGGCCGAGTTCCATCGGCTGGTCGAGGCGATCAAGGCCGAGGCCGACCCGGCGACCGAGCTGCCGCCGGGGATCGTGCACCAGACCGTGCTGTGGTTCGTCGACGGGATCGAGTTCCTCGGCCGGCTCTCGATCCGGCACTGGCTCACCCCGCCCTTGCTCGAGGTGGCCGGCCACATCGGGTACTGCGTCCGCCCGTCCGTGCGGCGGAAGGGGTACGCGACCCAGATGCTGGCGCAGTCGCTCCCGATCGCGGCCGCTCTCGACATCGAGCCGGCGCTCGTCACCTGCGACGCCGGCAACGTCGGCTCGCGCAAGGTGATCGAGGCCGCTGGCGGCGAATTGGAAGACGAACGACACGGAAAGCTGCGGTTCTGGGTGCCCACACACGTGGCTTGATGACCTATGGTCGGAGCTTATGAAGGTCGCCATCCTGACGCGTGAATATCCACCGGATGTGTACGGCGGGGCGGGGGTGCACGTGGACTTCCTGGTCCGCGAGCTGCGCCGGCTGATCGACGTGGACGTGCACTGCATGGGCGAGCCCCGGCAGGGCGCGATCGCCCACTCCGAGGACGACCCGCGGATGCCGGGCGCGAACGCGGCGCTGCGGATCCTGTCCACCGACCTCACGATGACGGCCGCGGTCGGCGATGCCCAACTGGTGCACTCCCACACCTGGTACGCGAACATGGCCGGCCACTGGGCCAAGCTGCTGTACGGCGTACCGCATGTGGTGACCGCGCACTCGCTGGAGCCGCGCCGCCCGTGGAAGGCCGAGCAGCTCGGCGGTGGGTACCGCCTGTCCAGCTGGGCCGAGCAGACCGCGTACGAGGCGGCCGACGCGGTGGTTGCGGTGAGCCGCGGGATGCGCGACGACGTACTCGACTGCTACCCGTCGATCGACCCGTCTCGCGTCCATGTGATTTCGAATGGCATCGACGCGGACTTCTACCACCCGGACCCGTCGACGCATGTACTCGAGCGGCTGGGTGTCGATCTGAACCGTCCGTACGTGACGTTCGTCGGCCGGATCACGCGCCAGAAGGGCGTGCCGCACCTGCTCCGCGCCGGGCTGCGACTCGACCCGTCGGTGCAGCTCGTTCTGCTCGCCGGCGCGGCCGACACGGTCGACTTGAAGGCCGAGACCGACGCGCTGATCGAGGACCTCCGGATGGCCCGGGACGGGGTCTTCGTCGTCTCCGAGATGCTGCCGCGCGAGGACGTCCGGCAGGTCCTGACGCACGCGCTGGCGTTCTGCTGCCCGTCGATCTACGAGCCGCTGGGCATCGTCAACCTGGAGGCGATGGCCTGCGAGACCGCTGTCGTCGCGAGCGCGGTCGGCGGCATTCCCGAGGTCGTCGACGACGGCGTCACCGGCACCCTGGTCGCGTACGACGAGGACGACACCGACACCTTCGAGCGCGGCCTCGCGGACGGGATCAACGAGCTCGTCGACAACCCGGCCAAGGCGCAGGCGATGGGCAAGGCCGGGCGCGAGCGGGCCGTGTCGCAGTTCGGCTGGGATGCTGTCGCGGACCGGACCGTGCAGCTGTACACGAGCCTGCTCGGGTAGGAGAAACTCCACCCTCGTTCGGGGGTTCGGACCCATTCTTCGAGTGGCGCGGCGGCGGTTGGGTTGAGGTATGACTTCTCGCCTGACGAAGACGGTCGCCGCGACGCTCGCGACCGCTGCACTGCTCACGTTCCCGCTGTCCGCGTTCGGTGCTGTCAGTCAGCCGACGCTGTCCGAAGCCGCTGTCTCCAGCGTGCACGCTCCTCGCGGCGCGCTGGTCTCGGCGGTGCCGGTCGCGCAGCTGACAGCGGCCCAGCTGGATGCGGCGGCGGCCGACTTCCCCGGCACGCCGCATGCGTCGTACGGCGTCACGGCGTACCGGTTGATCTATCGGACCATCGATCACAACGGACGGCCGACGACCGCGAGCGGGATCGTCGTACTGCCGGACGGGCGGCGCGGTGCGCTCACCGTGGCGGAGTACTTGCACGGGACCAACCCGACGAAGGCGGCCGCGGCGTCGGTTGACGACACCTCGACCGATCGACTGGTCACCGCGCTCTTCGCCGGTCAGGGGCTCGTCGGTGTTGCTCCGGACTACCTCGGTCTCGGGCTCGGTCCGGGCAAGCCACCGTACCTCGACACGAAGACCGAGACGACCTCCTCGGGCGACCTGCTGCTCGCCGCACGGACGTTCGCGGCCAAGCACGGCGTCGCGCTGAAGCGGGACGTGCTGGTCACCGGCTTCTCGCAGGGCGGGCGCGCGTCGATCGCCTTCGGGCGCGCGCTGAGCCGCGGCGAGGTCGGCTCCTTCCGCCTCGGCTCGATCCAGGCCGTCGCCGGTCCGTACGACCTGCTCGGCTCGGAACTCCCGGCGGCCTTCGACGGTGGCGTCCTGCCGCCGACGGCGACGTTCTACCTCGGGTACCTCGTCACCGCGTGGAACCGGACTGTGGGACTGTACGACGATCCGCGCGAGGCGTTCCAGGCGCCGTACGCCGCGACGGTCGAGGGGCTGTTCGACGGCACGCACTCCGATGAGGAGATCGTCGCCGCGCTGCCGGACTCGCCGGAGAAGCTGTTCACGCCGGCCTTCGTCAAGCAGTTACAGCATCCGACCGGCCGGCTCCTGCGGGCGGTTCGTGCGGCCGACCAGGTCTGCCGCGACTGGACACCGCGCGTGCCGGTGCATCTGTACAGCGGCACGAAGGACACCGACGTCGTCGCCGCCAACGCCGACGTCTGCGCGGCCTCGTTCAGGGCTCGTGGCGCCGACGTGACCGTCCACTCGATGGGCGCGGTCGACCACACCGGTACGGCGTTCGCGGCGTACCCGCTGATCATCCGCGCGTTCAGTCGGTGGGCTTGAGCCAGCCGATGCGTAGTTCGGCCGCGGCCGGGAGGTAGGTCCGGATGAGCTCGGCACGCTCGGGGTCGGCTTCCGGCAGCGCCTGGGCGAGAGTCGCCTGCGCGGCGACGGTCTGCGGCCGGGCTCCGAGCGCCGCCCGTAGGTGGAGCGAGCGGCGCAGCATCGCGATCTCCTCGGCCGGCTCCTGGAGATGTGCGAGGTGCCGGATGATGTAGGACTCCAGGAACCCGTCGCCGTGCTTCGCCGCGATCTCGAGAGCTGTCTCGTAGCGCGCGACGGCGCCGGCCGAGTCCTCGTCGATGTTGTCGAGCAGAACGCCCCAGTGGTAGACGGCCCAGCCGCGCTGCAACTCGTCGCCGCTCTCCGCCGCGGCGCGGTAGCTCGCCTCTGCCACGGCCCGGTCGTCGGGGCGGGGATCGCGATCGAACAGCAGCCGGCTGTAGGCCAGTCGCGCCGTCAGCAACTGCGCGGTCGACGACGCGGGATCGAGCGCCGCGACCGCCTTCTCGGCCTCGTCGTGCCGCTCGACCTGGAAGAACCAGTGGTCGACGGCGATCTCGGCCCGGAGCTCGGGATCGCCGTCCGGGTCGAGGACGGCGAGCGCGGCGTCCCACTCCCCGAGCAGGAACAGACGACGGGCCACGTAGGTGGCGTCAGCTAGCATGGCACCTACGTTAGAGATCGACGATGTAGGTGGTCAAGTGGAATACGGTGACTACATTGGCAACGTGACGCGGCTGGCCGTCGAGCTGGCCAACACCGGCACGCTCGCCCCGGACGGTGAACTGGTCGCCGCGTTCTTCGCGGAGCACGAGATCACTCCGCCGCCGGACGGCGACTTCGGCGACCTGCCGGACCTCGTGCGTACGGCGCTGGCGCAATCGGTCGATGGCGGCGCGCCTGACGCCGTGCATCGCCTGCTGCGCGAGTACCCGCCGGACATGCACCTGTCCGACCACGACGGCTTCGGCTGGCACGTCCACTTCGGACGCAACGGCACTCCGGCCAAGCGCTGGGCCGGCCAGCTGATCGCCGCCAAGCTCGCCCTGATCGTGGCCGGGGATCCGTCGGTGACGCTGGGCCGGTGCGCGGCGGCCGGGTGCGGCAACTACTTCGTGGACCAGTCCCGGAACCGGACGCGCCGGTTCTGCTCCAACGCGTGCGCGAGCCGGACCACGGTCGCGGCGTACCGGGCCCGGACGGCGAAGAACTCCTAGTCCTTGGGGCTTGGCTGGTGCTGCTGCGGCAGTTCGTCGTTCGAGGCGACAAGGCTGCCGAGCAGGGCCAGCGAGTCGACGTCGGATGGGTCAGCCGATCCCGGCCGTGGGTCGCTCGCCGCTCAGCCACGTCGTGAGCAGGCGGGCGCCCGCGCCGGTCGCGCCGACGGAGTACTCGAAGCGGTCGGCCGGCGACTCGGCGATCGACGACAGGTCGAGATGGGCCCAGGGGATATCGCCGGCGAACGCCTTGAGGAACAGGGCGGCGGTGATGGAGCCCGGGCCCTTCGAGCTGTTCACCGAGTCGGCGATCGGGGTCGCGATCAGGTCCTCGTACTCCGGCGGCAGCGGCATCCGCCAGACCTCTTCGCCGGAGATCCGGCCGGCGTCCGCGAGGTTGTCCGCGAGCGCGTCGTCGGTGGCGAACATCCCGCCGTACAGCATCGCGCCGAGCGAGACCTTGATCGCGCCGGTCAGCGTGGCGACGTCGACCAGGACGTCCGGCTTCAGCTCCTTGACGGCGTACGCGAGCCCGTCGGCCATCACCAGCCGGCCTTCGGCGTCGGTGTTCTTCACCTCGGTCGTCCGGCCGCCGTAGTGCCGGATCACGTCGTCCGGGCGGTACGACGAACCGGACGGCATGTTCTCCGCGGAGCAGACCAGGCCCGTGACCCGCACGTTCGCGCCGAGGTCGCGCAAGGCCGACATGGTCGCGATCACCGAGCCGCCGCCGGTCATGTCGCGCTTCATCGACACCATGCCCTCGCGCGGCTTCAGCGACAGGCCGCCGGTGTCGTACGTGATCCCCTTGCCGACCAGCACGACGTACGGCGTCTTCTTGGTCGCGCCGGCGGGCACGTAGTCGAGGCGGATGAACCGCGGCGGCCGGGTGGAGCCCTGACCGACCGCGAGGATGCCGCCGAACCCTTCCTCGGCAAGCTGCTTCTCGTCCCAGACCGTCACCTCGAGACCGGTCGCGGCGGCCACCTCGGTCGCCCGGGCGGCCATCCAGGCCGGGTCCTTCTCGTTCGACGGGGTGATCGCGAGCCGGCGGGCCAGCCAGCCGGTCCGGCCGACGACGACGCCGCGGTCGACGACCGGCTGCCGCGCCTGCGCCGTACCGTCGGTCAGCGTGACCTTGCCGACCGCGGGCTTGCCCTGGTCGACCGTCTTCAGCGTGTACGAGAACGAGCCGAGCACCACGCCCTCGGCGAACGCCTGCAGCGCCGCGTCATCGATGCCCTCGGCAACAACCGTGGTGAGCTCGTCCTTGCCGCGGCCGAACCGCGCGACCGCCGCCCCGGCGTGTCGCAGGTCCTTGGCGCTGCCGTCGCCGGCGCCGACCAGCACGACCTCGGCCACGTCACCGGTCAGCAGCGGGTACGCCGCGACGGCGCCCGCGGACGCGCCGAAACCGGTCGCCTGCTGCACCTCGAGCAACCGGTCGAGGTCGACGCCGAGACGCTCGCCGGCCTCCTTCGCGGCGGCCGGCAGACCGGTCTCGGCACCGACGACGATCACCCAGGCCGGGGATCCGTGCACCGGCAGACCGGGCTGCCAGGCGACGCCCGGGAGGCTGGGGAAAGGGGACGCGTTGCTGCTGCGGCGAGCCACTAGGAGGACCTCACTGAAGTTTTGATCAAAATAGGGTGCAACCGTAACGACCCCGGCCGGTGCCGGAAACAGGCACCCACCGGGGTCGCAGGATTATCAGAGGAGTGCGCCCGTGGGCACCCCGGGGAGAACCTGGTCAGCCGACGACAGCCTTGAGCGCGTTCCCGAGCTCGGTCGCTTCGTCCGCGTTGAGCTCGACGACGAGCCGGCCGCCGCCCTCGAGCGGAACCCGCATCACGATCCCCCGGCCCTCCTTGGTGACCTCGAGCGGACCATCGCCCGTCCGCGGCTTCATCGCCGCCATGCGCGCACCCCTTCCCAGTGTCGGTGTTGAGCGACGACACCGCGCGGGGAACCGTCGCCGGCGCCGTTGCGGTGATGCGCCGTCGGCGCGTATCGCAGTGTGTATCAGACCCCATTATTCCCGATCCCAGGCCAGAGCCGTGCACCATACGGCAGACTCGAGTCTTGTGCACGCCCGTTCAGCCCTCTTCGACCTGTACGGCGACCACCTGCGCGCGCGTGGCGCGCGCGCCCCGGTCGCGGCCCTGGTCCAGCTGCTCGCGCCGCTCGGCGTCCATCCGCCGGCGGTGCGCACCGCCGTGTCCCGGATGGTCCGGCAGGGCTGGCTGGAGCCGGTCCGGATCGAGGGTCAGCCCGGTTACGCGCTGACCGCCCGGGCGCGTCGCCGCCTCGACGACGCCGCCGCCCGGATCTACCGGACCGCGCCGGACGGCACACCGGTGGTCACCGGCTCCGAGGGGCCGGGCGACTGGGACCGGCACTGGCATCTGGGCATCCTGCGCGAGGTCCCGAACGCCCGCCGCCGCGAGCAGCTGGCGAGCCAACTCGCCTTCCTGGGTTGGGCTCCGCTGTCCGACGGCGCCTGGGTCGGGCTGCGCAACGACGCCGAGGTCGACCAGATCCTCGGCATGGAAGGGATCGCCGCGGACCGGTTCCGGGCGCCGGTCGACGACGGCGCCGTGGAGTTCGCCCGGCGGGTCTGGAAGCTGGACGAGCTCGGCGCGTCGTACGACGCCTGGCTGATCGAGGCGAAGGCGCTGGTCGACGAGGCGGGCCAGGAGTCCACCGTAGGCGGCGACGAGCAGGCGTTCGCCGTCCGGTCCGAGCTGGTGCACGAGTGGCGCAAGTTCCTGTTCCGCGACCCGGGGCTGCCGGACGAGCTCCTGCCGGCCGACTGGGCCGGGACCAGGGCGGCCGAATTCTTCGATTTCCACGCCGAACGACTGAGCCCCGCGGCCGGGCGTTTCGTCGACAACTGTCTGACACTGCACTGAAATTCTCACCGACAGTCAAGGAGCTGACCACGATGAGTGACTCCGTTGTGTACGCCGTTTCCGACGGCGTGGCCACCATCACCCTGAACCGGCCGGACGCGATGAACTCGCTCGACACGCCGACCAAGGTCCTGCTCCGCGACACCGTCCAGGCAGCCGCCGAGGATCCGGCCGTCCGCGTCGTCGTACTGACCGGGACCGGACGTGCGCTCTGCGTCGGGCAGGACCTGAAGGAGCACATCGGGCTGCTGCAGGCGAACGATCAGGCCGCGCTGTGGAGCACCGTGCCGGACCACTACGCGCCGATCGCGCTGGCGCTGGCCGAGATGCCGAAGCCGGTGATTGCCGCGGTCAACGGAGTGGCCGCGGGCGCCGGCGCGTCGATGGCGTTCGCGTGCGACTTCCGCGTCGTCGCCGACACTGCTGGGTTCAACCTCGCGTTCACCGGCATCGCGCTGTCGTGCGACACCGGGATCTCCTGGACGCTCCCCCGGCTGATCGGGCGCGCCAAGGCGCTCGAGCTGCTGTACTTCCCGCGGACCATCCCCGCCGCCGAGTCGCTGGACCTCGGCCTGGCGACTTCCGTCGTACCCGCTGCTGAGCTCGAGCCGGCGGTCGCCGCGTTGGCCGGGAAGCTCGCGAAGGGCCCGACGGTCGCGTACGGCGCCGTACGGCAGTCGGTGAACTTCTCGGCGACGCACACCCTGGCCGAGTCGCTGGCGTTCGAGGCCGGTCAGATGCAGCTGACGGGTGCCACCGAAGACCACCACAACGCCGTCGCCTCCTTCGTCGCCAAGGAGAAGCCAACCTTCACCGGTCGCTGACGACAGGAGGTAGTGCCTCCATCGAGCACCTGAGCGGTCGACACGCCGAGATTTCCACCGTGATAGGCGACTACCTCCTGTCGTTAGCGATGGACCACCTCTTGTAATCGTTTACGTAAGCGATTACAACCTGACCTGTGAGGAAACTGCTGCTGCCTGCCCTGACCGCCGCCACGCTGGTCGGGAGCTTCGTCGTGCCTGGCTCGACCGCCGCGCCTGTGGCCACGCCTGCCGCCGCGCCCGGAGTCATCAAGTCCGCCGCTGTGCGGTCCGCAACTCTCGGCGAGGACATCGACTACAACGTCTATCTGCCGGCCGGGTACGAGGAATCCACGCGCCGGTACCCGGTCGTCTACCTGCTGCACGGGCGCGGGGACTCGATGAGCGCCTGGACGCAGCTGAAGAGCCGGCTCGACGAGCTGATCGGCGCCGGCGAGATCCCGCCGATGATCGCGATCATGCCGGACGCACCGTGGAGCAGCCGGGCGAGCTGGTACGTCGACTCGGCGTACACGGGGACCGATCCGGGTCGTCCGGTGGAGACGGCGTTCTTCCGCGACTTCGTGCCACAGATCGACGCGACGTACCGGACCATCGCCGACCGCACCGGCCGGGCGATCGCCGGGTATTCGATGGGCGGCGCCGGTGCGCTGCGGTACTCGCTCGCGCATCCGGACGTGTTCGGCGCCGCGATCGCCCTGAGCCCGGCGGTGTACTTCCCGTTGCCGCCGGCGGATTCGAGCACCCGCGAGTTCGGTGCCTTCGGCAAGGGTAAGGATCCGTTCGTCGAGGCGACGTACCTGAAGCTGAACTGGCCCGCGGCGCTGAAGTCGTTCGCGGCGACCGGGCTGAAGTCGCACCTGTACATCGCGGTCGGCGACGACGAGTACAAGAACCCGAAGGCGATCGACGCCATCCACGACCTCGACTTCGAGGCGCACATCGTCTTCAACCAGGCGTCCCGGGTGCCGAACCTGACCTCGGAATTCCGCGTCGTCGACGGCGGGCACGACTGGGACGTCTGGGGGCCGACGTTCGTCGAGGGCGCGAAGTACATCTTCCAGTACATCGGCAAGCCGCCGGCCACCCCGATGCGTGCGGCGATCACCGGCACGGCGGGCGACGACCGCGCCGGCGGCATCGCAACTGATGCCTCAGGCAACGTTTATCAGGCGGTCGCGGCAGCGGGTGCGCTGGACGGGCAGCCGTACGCGGGCGGGACGGACGTCGCACTGGTCAAGTACCGCGCGGACGGCTCGCGGGTATGGACCCGGTCGCTCGGGACGAGCGGGACAGAACGCGCGTACGGCGTCGCTGTCGACGCGGACGGGCGCGTCGTGGTGACCGGGTACACGAACGGGGACCTGGATGGGTCGCATGCGGGAACCACCACGGACGATGCGTTCGTGGCGCAGTACGACGCCGATGGGAATCGGCGGTGGCTGACGCAGTTCGGCGTACCGGGGGCTGCTGATCGCGGCTACTCGGTGGCTGTCGACGGCTCTGACATCTACGTCGGCGGCTACACGAAGGGTGCGCTCGGTGGCGCCAATCAGGGCGACAAGGATGTGTTCGTCGCTCGGCTGGATGGTGAGGGACGGCTGGTGTGGCTGCGGCAGACGGGAAGCACCGGCGAGGACAAGGGGATGGCGGTCGCTGTCTCGGGTGGGTCGGTGTATCTGGCTGGGATGACAGCTGGTGCGCTCGGCACCTCGGTTGGTGGACTGGATGGCTTCCTCGCCCGCTACACCACCGATGGCGATCCGGTGTGGGTTCGGCAGTTCGGCACCTCGGCGTCGGACGAGGTGTGGGCTCTGGCCCCAGACCCGAACGGTGGCGTCTATCTGGCCGGCTACACGGCAGGGGACTTTGCCGGAACACTGAGCGGCGACAAGGATCTTCTGATCGCACGTGCCGATTCCGACGGCACGCTGACGTGGCGGGACCAGCTAGGCACACCCACCAACGACAAGGCCGCCGCGCTGGCCGTCGACGCCGCCGGCAACCTCTACGTTGCAGGCTTCACCGACGGCGCGTTGGAGACACCGCTCGGCAAGTTCGACGGCGTGCTGGCGAAGTACTCGCCGGACCACACGCGCACGTGGACACGGCAGTTCGGCACTGCGGACGACGACGCGGCGGACCCGTTCGCCGAGGCGAATCTCTACCTCACCGTCACGCCGACGGGTACCCAGTTGAGTGGGCTGACCGGAACGGATGTGTTCCGGACAGCCTTCACCTCGGATGGCGTCAACAAGCTGCCATAGAACGTTTGGTGGGCTCCCAGACCGCGTTCCGGCCGGGCGAGTCACGGCCGGACAACCACCTGACAGCCGGGGAGCCCGCTGAACACCACATCACGTTCAGTACCCGATGCACAACTCGTTCAGCCGTTTGTGTTCGCGTTTCGCCAAAGTTCCTTTTGCATATGCAGAAGGCACCTGCACGTGCACGAGATTCAGCGGGCTATACAAGTTTTCAGGTGGTCGTTCACGATGCCTGTCGCCTGCATCAACGCGTACGCCGTGGTGGGTCCGACGAAGACGAAACCCTTCTTCTTCAGCGCCTTCGACATGGCCACGGACTCGGGCGTCGTGGCCGGCACATCGACCGGCGTCCGGGGTGCTTTGTGCTCGGCCGGCCGGAACGACCAGAGCAGCTCGGTGAACTCGCCGTCGTCCAGCTCCAGCAGCGCGCGGGCGTTGTTGATCGTCGCGTTGACCTTCAACCGGTTGCGGACGATGCCGGGGTCGGCCATCAGCCGGTCGAAGTCCGAGTCGTCGTACTTCGCGATCGTCTCCGGGTCGAAGTTCGCGAACGCGGCGCGGAAGTTCTCCCGCTTGCGAAGGATCGTGATCCAGGACAGCCCGGACTGGAACCCCTCGAGCGTCATCCGCTCGAACAGCCCGACATCGGTCCGGATCTCCTTGCCCCACTCGTTGTCGTGATACTCGACGTACTCCGGCGCGGACGTCGCCCACCCACACCGCGCCTGCCCGTCGGGGCCGATCACCGTCATCGGGCCTCCCTGCCTGGACTGAGGAGCGCAGGGAGCGCGGCGACCGGAGCGACGAGGGAAGGCCGGGAGTTACAGCCCGATGACCCGCCGCGCCGGAGGCGCGGCATCAGTACCGTCATCGGGCCTCACGCACCAAGCGGCTCAGCGAGACGCGCATCATCAGCTCGAACATCGGTCGCGCCACTACCCATCCGATCCGTCCCAACGGGGGCTGGACGTCCTCCGCCCAGGTGAAGACGCTTCCGGTGGAGACCGGTGTGATCGAGAATGTGCCGGTGCCGCGGACGACCTTGCCGAGATGCTTCACCGTGCACTCTCGCGGCGGATCCCAGTGTGTGATGACCATGTCGTCAGTGAACCCGATGCCACCGACAGAAGTCCGCGCCGCGACCCCACCACCGACGCCCACCCCGTCGTTCTCAGTCCCCCAGACGCGCGTCAGCAGCATCCACCGGGACTGCCGCTTCCAGTCCATCACCAGGTCCCACGCGGCCTCCGGCGTGAGCTGCAGTACAACCGACGCCTCCGCGTGACAACTCCCCGTCCCGTCCATCAGCTCGGCCGCTGATAGGCGCCTTCCCCACCCTCCTCAACCGGCGGCCAAAACTGCCACCCCTCCCCCTCACCCTGCTGCGACGCAGCCTGCGCTGAGCCGGGCTCCTGCTGAGCCGTGGACGCCTGCTGCTGAGCGCCGGACTGCTGCTGAGGGTCGGGCGGCTGCTGAGAGGCGGCTTCGTGCTGAGGAGCTGGCGCCTGCTGCTGACCGGCGGTCTGCTGCTCCCGGACGACGTACTGCGACTCCTGCGCCTGCGTCCAGTGCGTCGCGGGAGCGAACTGCTCGGCCGCTGTCTCCTGCACCTCAGCGGGCGGCGGCATCTGCGTCCAGTGCTGCGCAGGAGCAGACTGTTCGGCGGCCCCCGGCCGCGTGTCCGCCGACTGCTGCACGAGGGCCTGCGGCGACTGCTCCTGCACGAAGGCTTGCGGCGACTGCTCCTGTGCGGCGGCCGACGGCGACTGGCCCTGTGGGGGCTGTTGGGTTGCAGTTTGCGGCGGCTGCTGGCCATCAGGCTGCTGCGTGGGGACCTGCGGCTTCTGTTCGTCTGGCGCCTGCTGCGTGGGGGGCTGCGGCTTCTGCTCGTCCTGCGGCTGCTTCGGGGTACTTGCCGGCTGCTGTTGCGTGCGAGTGGCAGGGGTCCGGCGCGGAGTTACCGGCTGGGACTGCGCCTCCAGGAGGGCACGGGCCTCGGCCTGGAGGCGCTCGTACTCGTCGGCGGCCGCTTCGTGGCTCGTGCGCGGGATCTCCGAGGTCTCCGGCTCGTCGTCGACGTCATCCTCGGCATCTCCCGCGGACTCAGCTCGCGCCGACTCATCGGTCCGCTCCGTAGCCGCCTCAGGAGCCGCCCCGGGAGCCGTCGCAGACACCGGGACACCGACCTGCGGCACCTCACCAGCAGTAGCCGCCGGAGCCTCCGAAGGCTCCGCGGGCTGCGTGGCCTTGCCGGCAGGAGCCGGGAAGTCCCCGCCGACGAGGATCGGCGGGTGAGCCCCGGTGTCCTCGAACTCGGACGAGTCGTACGGCGACTTCGACGTGAACCCAGCCCCGTCCGGCGCATCCACGATCGGAGCGACCGCGCGCTCCAGGTCCGCGATCCGGCGGTCGCGCTCAGCTACCTCTTTCGCGACCCGTTCGAGAAGTGTGTCGACCTCGTCCATCCGGTAGCCGCGGACCCCGACCGCGAACCGCGCCGACTCGATGTCGGCCGACGTGAGCACCTGCCGCGCCGGCACGGTCATGTCGGGCCGGTCGTCGTACGCCGTGCTCATGGCACCCCAACGACCCGAGGCGACTACCGCGACAGCCCCGATCAACACCACGACGATCAGCCCGAAGAACCACATCACGGGTCCGATCGTGCCATGCCGTCCGAGTCAACCGAACCATCACCCGCGATTTCAGCTCCCGTCGGACCCCAGCCGGCGCGCCTTCGCGGACGAGCTGTCCACGTCCTGCGCGGCGACCTCGGCGGCTTCCTCCGCGGCGGCGTCGGCCAGCTCCCCGGCCTTCATGATGTAGCTGATCGCCTCGTCGACGTCGTCGGTGACCGTGAACATGTCCAGATCGGCCGCGGAGATCTTCCCGTCGGCGAGCATCGTGTTCCGCAGCCAGTCGACCAGCCCGCCCCAGTACGCCGTACCGAACAGCACGACCGGGAACGACGTGACCTTCCGCGTCTGGGCCAGCGTGAGCGCCTCGAACAGCTCGTCCAGCGTGCCGAACCCGCCCGGCATCACCACGAACCCCTGCGCGTACTTCACGAACATCGTCTTGCGGGTGAAGAAGTACCGGAAGTTCATCCCGATGTCGACCCACTCGTTCAGGCCGTTCTCGAAGGGCAGCTCGATACCGAGCCCGACCGACACGCCGCCGGCCTCGGAGGCGCCCTTGTTCGCGGCCTCCATCACGCCCGGCCCGCCACCGGTGATGACGGCGTACCCCGCGCCGACCAGCTTCCGCCCGAACTCCTCGGCGGCGGCGTACATCGGGTCGTCGGCCTTGGTCCGCGCCGACCCGAACACGCTGATCGCCGACCCGAGCTCGGCCAGCATGCCGAACCCCTCGATGAACTCCGACTGGATCCGCAGCACCCGCCACGGGTCGGTGTGCACCCAGTCCGACGGGCCGCGGCTGTCCAGCAGCCGCTGCTCGGAGGTGGAGTGCTGCACCTGCTTGCGCCGCATCACGATCGGCCCGCGCTGCTGCTGGCCGACCGGACGGTCGGGGTGGATCGATGGTTCTGACATGCATCCAGATTATGGCCTGACCGGTAACACCTGCGGCTCAGGCGCGGCCCGTCAACCAACTCCTCAACCGCTGTTCACACAGCTCGATCTCGGCCTCGGGCACGAATTCGTCCTGCTTGTGCGCGTACAGCGGGTCGCCGGGCCCGTAGTTCACCGCCGGGACGCCGAGCAGCGTGAACCGCGCCACGTCCGTCCACCCGAACTTCGGCTGCGGCTCTCCCCCGACCACCTGCAGGAACGCCGCCGCGGCCGGCCGCTCCAGCCCCGGCAGCCCACCCGGCGCCGAGTCCGTCACCGCGACGTCGTACCCCTCGAACACCTCCCGCAGGTGCGCCTCGGCCTCCGCCTCGGACCGGCTGGGCGCGAAGCGGTAGTTGATCGTCACCGTGCACAGATCCGGTACGACGTTGCCGGCGACCCCGCCCGTGATCGCGACCGCGTTCAGCCCCTCGCGGTACTCGAGTCCGTCGATCGGCACCCGCCGCGGCTCGTACGCCGCCAGCCGCGCGAGCACCTCGCCCGCGGCATGGATGGCGTTGCGGCCCATCCACGACCGGGCCGAATGCGCGCGCTCGCCGCGGGTGGTGACCTCGATCCGCATGGTGCCCTGGCAACCGGCCTCGACGACGGCGTTCGACGGCTCCATCACGACCGCGAACACGCCCTCGAGCAGCTCGGGGTTGGACCGGGTCAGCTTGAACAGACCGTTGCGCTCGGCCTCGATCTCCTCGCAGTCGTAGAAGACGTAGGTGATGTCCCGATTCGGCTCGTCGAGCGTCGCGGCGAGCCGCAGCGCGACCGCGACACCGCCTTTCATGTCGCAGGCGCCGAGGCCGTGGATCAGGCCGTCGGCGCGGCGGCCCGGGAGGTTGTCGTTGAGCGGCACAGTGTCGAGATGACCGGCGATCACGACCCGCTCGGCGCGGCCGAGATCGGTCCGCGCGACCACGGTGTTCCCGTGCCGGAACACCTTCAGGTGCCCGTACGCCGAGAGCGCCTTCTCGACCTTGTCCGCGATCTTCTCCTCGGTCCCACTCACCGACGAGACGTTGACCAACGCCTCGGTCAGGTCTGGACCGGATGCGGTCAGGTCGAGCTTGGTCATGAAGACTCCTCCGGCGGCAGGAACACGCAGAACTCGTTGCCCTCGGGGTCGGCGCAGACGTGCCAGCCGATCTCGTCGTCCTTGGGCCGCAGCAGTGTCGCACCCGCGTCGAGCACCGGCTGCAGCGCGGGCGCGGTGACATCCCAGTGCACCCTGTTCTTCACGGTCTTCGGCTCGGGCACCGGGACGAAGACCCAGTACCGGAACGGCAGGCCCGGCACGTTCTCGAGCCAGTGATACGGCGTACCCGGTCGACTCATGAAGTCGCCGCCGACCACCTCCGCCCACCAGCGCGCCTGCTTCTCCGGCTCGGCCGAGTCGACCACGAGCTCCATCAGCCGGTACGCCGGAACCGTGTCGCGGACGAACCCGCAGAACTCCCCGCCCTCGGGATCGGTCATCACCGTCCAGCGCTGCTCGTCCGTGGCCGGGGTCAGGATCGCCGCGCCGGCCCGCTCGAGGTCCTCGATCGCGCCGGTGATCAGGTCGAGGTGGACCCGGTTCTTGACCGTCCTCGACTCCGGGACCTTGCACATCCAGATCGTCTTCTCCGGGGCGTCGCCGACGAGCACGTTCGGGTTGTCGGCGGGCGCGGTCAGGCCAATCACCCGGCCCCAGAACGCGGCCATCTCACTCGGTGACGAGACGTCGACACACAAGTCCTTGAAACGAGCGATGGTCATGACCGACAGGCTATCCGGCGTGCCGTTTGCGGTAGTGACGGTTCACCCGTTCGCGATTCCCGCAGGACGCCGAACACCAGGTCTGCCGTGGATCGTCCTGCAGGAAGTACTTGACACAGCGAGCAGCCGGGCAGGCTCGGAGTCGCGCTCGATCCGGGCCGGTCAGGAACTCGATCGTCGACCGCCCCACGGCGCCCACCAGCACCGCCACCGGCTCCGCGGCTCCCCCGGACCACTCGACAACCGGCTCCCCGCCTTCCTGCCACACCAGTTTCTGTGTCCCCAGGCGGCCGGCAGCCCGGTTGATCATCCGCAGTGCCGCGTCGACATCCATCAACCGATGAGCATCGGCCTTGCTCGGCGGCTCAGGCGCGACAGTCCGCGCGAACAACGCCCGCACGGCGCGTCGTACCTGGACAAGCTCCTCGCGCACCTCCCCACCTACCGCGAGCGGCCGTCCCAGTACCTCCGTGACCTCGTCCTGGTGGTCAGCGAGCCACGCGGCCGCCTCCGCGGGCGTCGCGAGGAGATCGGCGACGCCGCCGCGGCCGTCGTGCTTGATGGTCGCGGCGAGGGCGAAGGCCAGCGTGGTCATCAGGTGATTCTAATGGGATATCTGGTTGCTGCCATGTGAATACATCGCTTAGGGTCTCGAAGCGTGACCGACCTCCGCACCCGGCTGCGCGCCGTACCGACGCTGACCGGCACCCCACCGACCTGGAATCCCGCAAGTGCTCCCGAGACGCCGCACCCGATCTTCGTCGAGTGGCTGCTGACGGCGATCGACGAGCAGGTGCCCGAGCCGTGCGCCGCGACCCTGTCGACGGTCCGAGCCGACGGCCGGCCGAACGGGCGGGTCCTGATCCTCAAGAACGTGACGGACGACGGGTGGCAGTTCGCGTCGACGTCGACCAGCCGCAAGGGCGAGGAGCTGGCGACCTCGCCGTACGCCGCTCTGACGTTCTACTGGATCCCGCTGGGACGGCAGGTCCGCGTGCTCGGGAGGGTCGAGGCCGCGGAGCCGGAGGATTCGGCGCGGGACTTCCTCATGCGGCCCGAGGCAGCTCGGGCCGAGGCATTGGTCGGGTTGCAGAGCGCCGTACTCGAGGATCCTGCGGACATCGACCGCGCGGTGAAGGAGCAGTCGGAGCGGATCGCCGCCGAGCCCGAACTGGTCGCGCCGAACTGGACGCTCTACACGCTGCGCGCCGAGGAGGTCGAGTTCTGGCAGGCCGATCCGGACCGCCGGCATACGCGTCTGCGGTACCGCCTCGAGGACCAGTGGACGAAGGAGCTCTTGTGGCCCTGACCGACGTACGCGCCGCCGCCGAGCAACTGCTCGCACTGGTCGCGGACCTGGACGAGCCGACCGCCCGCGGCGCTTCGTCCCTGCCCGGATGGTCCCGCGGTCACGTGATCACGCACATCGCCTACTTCTCCGAGGCAATGACCCGTCAGGTGGACGAAGCCCTCCAGGGTCGCCTGATCGAGATGTACGACGGCGGCCGACCGGAGCGGGACGCGTCCATCGAAGCCGGCGCGGACCGCTCCGCCGCCGACCTCCGCGCTCATCTAACGGCGGCAGTCACCACGCTGCTCTCCTCCTGGGACAAGGTCAGCCCCACCGACTGGCCCCTCCCCATCCTCCACCGCAACAGCAACCTCGCCGCCGGCCTCCAAGCCACCTGGCGAGAACTAACCATCCACACCACAGACCTAGACCTGGGTGTGACCCCTGCAAGCTGGTCCTCCTCGTTCTGCCTCCACCTGCTCGACTTCCTCCGCCCCCGCACCCCCGACGGCATCCACTTGGTCCTCAAGTCCCCCACCGCCACGTGGGAGAACGGCTCCGGCGAAGAGGTAGAGCTGACCGGCGCGCTCACAGACCTAACCGCCTGGTACGCCGGCCGCACCACCCCAAGCCCGATCACCGGACCCGAGCCGCAGCTCCTCCCCTGGCCTTAGCAACAACAGCAGACCTGCAGCACTCATCAACCGTGGGCATTGGCCGACCAAAGCTCACGGCCGCGCGTGCCGCCACGCCCGGCCAGCCGGTTGGTGAGTGGCTGGGGTCCGCACGCGAACGCGGCTCGCGACCGAGGTCGCTCCGTCCGTGAGCTTTCCGGAAAGAAGTCGTCGGTGGGTGACGACTTCTTTCCGGAGAGCGCGTCAGCTGACGGTGAAGTCGTCTACCTGGATCCAGGTGTCCAGGTTGGGGGCGTTGAAGCCGGCGTAGACCGTTAGCTCGTGGGTGTTGGCGGGGACCTTTACCGTCACCTCGTGGTGGACGTAGCCGGTGCCTGCGCCGAAAGTGGTGCTGGCCAGGTCTGTGGTGCCGGCGCGGACGCCGAAGCGGCCCTGGTCTGCCGGCAGGTTGGCCGAGGCGTTGATCCACGCGCCGAAGGTGTACGTCGCGCCGGGCGTGACCGGGACCGTCTGGTACAGGTCGCTGAAACCCGTGCAGGTGCAGCGGATCCAGCCGTTGTTGGCGCCGGAGTGGGCGAAGCCGAGACCCCGGTCGACGCCGTTGGCCGCAGTACCTTCGAACAGCCACGCCGGCTTGCCGCCGCCGGTGCCTTCGAACCCGCCGTCCGCCAACTGGGACACGAACCGCACCGCGAGCTCAGAGACCGTCGTGTACGAACGGGTCCCGCCAGGCAGGCCGATCACCCGCACCCCATCGGTCTCCTGCACGGGGAACGTGATCGTGTACGTCGTGTTCGCCCCGGCCGACGCATCCCCCGGGTACGCCGGTGAGACGGTCTGCGAACCGACCTCGACCCATTCGCCGTTCTGCTTGACCTGGACGCGCGGCCGCCCGGTGAAGTACCCGCCCTCGGCCGACACCGCGCCCGACGTGAACTCGACGTTGTTCACCTTGTGCTTGGCGGGCCACTCGTAGCCCCACCACGACGTGCCCTTCACCTCGTCGTCGAAGTCGGACTCGCTGCCGGTACGAGCGCCGTCGTTCATCAACGCGAGACTCCCCGACTGTGTCGACTTGGAGATCGCGACCGCACCGGTCGACGGCGCCGCGAGGTTGTCGGACCCGGGCAGGTTCGCGGCCGGGGTGCCGACCGACGGCGTCAGGACCAGTTTGCGCAGGTTGAAGTTGTACACCGACGTACCGATCCCACCGCCGCCGCACGGGCAGACGTTCGCCTGGATGTACATCGTCTTGCCGTCCGGCTGGACGAACTTCGACGGGATCGTCACGCCGTACCCGCCGTACTTCGACGTCGACCACGGATACCCGCCGAAGTCCTTGCTCATGAAGTGCTTCCACGGACCCCACGGCGTCGGCGACTCGTAGAACTCGAAGGTGTACTCCGTCCAGGACGTGTAGACGTACCGCTTCTGCTTCGCGAGGTACGTGACTCCGCCCTGGCTGATCACGCTCAGGTTCGACGCGTTCGTGCCGTACGTCTGCGCGTACAACCGTCGCGTGTCGGTCAGCACCGGTTTGCGATCCGCGATCTTCGCCGACCAGCCGGAGCCGGTGTAGAACTTCCACGCGCCGCGGTCCTGCACCTTGTTCTTGGGCACCCGCGCCAGGAACACGCTCTGCGGATCGGCCACCGTGTCGTCGAACGAATCCCGCCAGTTGCCGTCCAGCCCGTACGCGTACACGTAGCCGTCGGGAGCCAGCGCGCCGCCCTTGCCGAAGTCCGCGAACCAGATCGTCGTGAAGACATGGTCGGAGAACATCGGCTGCTTCTTGTCCCACGTCCACGTCTTGCCGTGGTCCGTCGACTTCAGGATCGTTGCGGCCGGCACGTCGTTGAAGTCGAGCGCCAGGTCCTGCACGGCGAGGTACAGCGTGTCGCCGACGCACACCATCCCGGTCGGCTTCCGGTTGTACCCGGCGCCGCTCCAGACCGATCCGACCTGGTCGCCCTTCGAGATCGTTGCCCCGGACAAGTTTCCGGGAGTGCCGTTGATCTCGCTGACCGCGATGTCGGCGAAGTCCCCGTCGGTGCTGAAACCTTTGCCGTCACCGTTGGCGGCGTACAACTTGTCGTTGCCGGCCCAGCAGGACGGCCACAGGTCACCGTCGCTGCTGCTGGGCGTGCCCTTCGACTCCACCTGCGCGGTGCCGATCGAACCCGCCATACCATACGGTTTGGTATGTCCTGTCGAGGCTGCCATACCATACGGTTTGGTATGGTCAGCGGCGCCGGAGGACTGGGTGAGGAGGGTCGCCGTTCCGAAGACCAGCGGCAGGACGGCAAGCAGTGCCCCACGTTTCATGACATGCGCCCTTCACTTGAGGCCGGTCGTCTTCATCGCGTCGACCAGACGGCGCTGGCCCGCGACGAACACCACGACCGTGGGAATGGCCGCGATCACGGCGGCCGCGAGAATGAGGTTCCAGGCGGAGGCGTACTGCCCCTGCATGCCGGAGACACCGAGCTGGATCACCCGCAGGTCCGGGTTCCGGGTGATGGTGAGCGGCCAGAGGAACGCGTTCCAGTTGGCCAGGAAGAACAGCACCGACAGCGACGCGAGCACCGGCCGGCTGAGCGGCAGGATGACGCTCCAGTACCGCCGCCAGTACCCGCAGCCGTCCAGGTCGGCCGCTTCCTCGAGCTCGCGTGGGATGTTCAGGTAGTACTGCCGGAGCAGGAAGATCCCGAACGCGTGGAAGATGCTCGGCACGATCAGCCCGGCGTAACTGTCCAGCAGACCTAGTTGCTTTGCAACTAGAAACAACGGAACTAGTATCACCGGCAGCGACACGAGCAGCGTCGACATGATCCCGGAGAAGATGATCCCGCGCCCGGGGAACCGCAGCCGGGCCAGCGCGTACGCCGCCATGCTGTGGAAGAACAGTGCGACCACGGTGACCGTCACTGACACGATCGCGGAGTTCAGCATGAACCGCGGCATCGGGATCTTCAGCAGCACGTACTGCAGGTTGTCCAGCGTCCAGGTCGAAGGCCACCCGAAGTTGAACACGTCCTCGGCAGGCTTCAACGCACTGATCAGGATCCATACCAGCGGCGCCACCGCGATGATCGCGAGGACGTGGGCCAGGATCGGGAAGAATCTAATCCTCATCGAAGCGACCTCCTCGGGTGAAGCCGAACATCAGGCCGGTGCAGACGACGAGGATCGCGACGACCACGGTCGTCAGCGCGGCGGCGTACCCCATGTTGTTGAAGGTGAACGCCTGCTCGTAGATGTAGAGCACCACCGTGCTGGTTGCGCGGGCCGGGCCTCCCTTGGTCAGCACGAAGACCAGGTCGAACGCCTGCAGGCCGGTGACCGCGCCGATCGTCGAGTTCACCACGACGAAGAAGCTGGTCGGCCGGAGCAGCGGCCAGATCACGTACCGGAACCGTTGCCAGGAGCCCGCACCGTCGATCTCGGCGGCATCCTCGAGCTCCTTCGGCACATCCTTCAACCCGGCCAGGAACACCAGCATCTGGTATCCCATCAGGAACCAGACGCTGATCACCACATACGTGCCGAGGGCAAGGGACGGCGTACCGAGGAAGGACACGTCGCCAAGGCCGAACGGCGCCAGGATCTTCGAGAGCGCGCCGCGCTTGTCGACCAGCAGGAACTGCCAGATCAGGCCGACCACCACCAGGCTGACCACATTCGGCAGGAAGAAGGCCGAGCGGACCCAGCCGATGCCCTTGAAGTGGTTGCGGACCAGCATGGCCAGCGCGAAGCTCACCACGAACGCGATCGGCACGAACGTGACGACGTAGATCGCCGTGACCTTCAACGAGGCCCAGAGCTGGTCGTCCCCGGCCATCAGCTTGTAGTTGGCCAAGCCGACGTACTGATAGTTGCCGAAGCCATCGACCTTGAAGAACGCGACCCCGAAGGCGAGCACCATCGGGATCGCGACGAAGATCAGCAGGCCGATGGTGTCCGGCGCGAGGAAGGCGTACGCCGCCAGCGCCTCGCGCCGTTTCCGCGTCATCCCGGCCTTCGGCTTCGCTCGCGCTTTCACGGCAGGCTTGGACGGAGGGGCTGTCGTGGTCACCATCAGCTGATCGGCGCGCCCTGGTAGGTCTTCAGGAAGGTGTCGATCTTCTCCGCCGCGTCGGCCGCCGCCTTGGCCGGGTCGGCCGCGTTCAGCTGGCAGGCCTGGATCGCGTCGGCGATCGGCTGGTACACCTCCGGTGGGAACCGCGGCTCCGGCTTGCCGGTCGGCGCGATCTGGCTGACGAACTTCTTCAGCGCGCCGTCGGCGAAGGCGCCCTTCGCGTCCGCGGCCTGCTGCACCGACTTGCGCGGCGGCAGGTTGGTCTTGACCACGGTGTTCCACTGCCGCTGCCGCTCGACACCGGCCGCGTCGGTCGAGCCGAGCGCCCACGCGATGAACTTCGCCGCGGCCTCCGGGTTCTTGCCCTTGGAGTTGGCGACGAACGCCCAGCCGCCGAGGTCCGTCGCCGCCTTGCCGCCGTCCGGCGTGGGCAGCGGAATGATGCCGTACTTGAAGTTCTTCGCCTTGGTCCGCATGTCCGCGACCGCCCAGATCCCGCTCTGCTGCATCGCGGCCGCGCCGGAGCCGAGGTTCGAGACCACGTCGCCGCCGCCGTCACCGAGGGCCTTGCGCGGGGCGACCTTGTTCTTGATGGTGTCGCCCCAGAACTTCAGCGCCTGGACGGCGGCCGGCGAGTCGAATGCGGACTTGCCGTCCTTGACCGCGTTGCCGTCGCCCTGCCACATGAACGGATACCAGGTGAAGTTCTGGTAGTAGCCGGGCAGGGTCTCGAACATCACGCCGTACCGCTTGCTGTTGGTCAGCTTCTGCGCGATCGCGATGGTCTGGTCCCAGGTCTTGGGCAGGTCGGCCTCGGACAGGCCGGCCGACTCGAACGCGGCCTCGCTGTAGTACATCGCAAGCGGCTCGATCTCCATCGGCAGGCCGTAGACCTTGCCGTCGACGCTGCGCGCCTCGAGCAGACCGGGCAGGTAGTCCTTCCTGGCCTCGTCCGGCAACGCGGAGCCGAGGTCCTGCAGGACGCCGCCGTTGGAGTAGCGGAGGAAGTCGCCGGGGCTGATCAGGAAGATGTCCGGGCCCTGCCCCGACTGGAACGCGGTCTGCAGGGTGGTCCCGTTGAGGTAGTCCTTGCCGGGGATGTAGCGCAGCTTGACCTGGACGTCGTTGTTCTTGTTCCACTCGGCGACGGTGTCGACGAACCACTTGCTCTGCGGTCCTTGGTCGTCGGACGGTCCGTAGAAGTTCCAGAACGACATCTCCTTGGCGTTGCCGCCGGCGTCGTCACCGCCACAGGCGGACAGCAGCGGTACGCCGGCAGCCGTCGCGGCGAAGGCGCCCAGTCCGCCGCGCAGGACGGAGCGGCGGCTGAACTGCCTGGCAGGGGAGGGTGTTGCGGCCATCAGGTGCTCCAGGGGTCTCTCGAACGGCCTAGCCGTGGGCTTCGAGGGGCAATCGATTTCTCGCAATCTACGATCGGCGGCCTGGCCGGTCAAGGGCTGAGTCGGTGACCATGTGATCAACTCTGGCGATTTCCCGCGTGCTGACAAGGGATTCGACCTAGGTGCAGGCGTTGACACCGATCGGCCGCACTGCCTAATCTGCGGAAATCGATTTCTGAGATGAGAGGCGCTGGGATGCCAGTTGTGCCGAACCGTGCGTCCGCCCACCGCACGGCCGACGAGCTGTCCAGGGACCTGGTGGCACGAGGACTTCAAGCGGCGCGCGACGCCATCGAGACCGAGGCAGCGGCCGTCTCGGCGCTCGCGGACCGGCTGGACGGGGTCTTCTTGGAGGTGCTGATCGCGGTCGCCCGGTGCGAGGGTCATCTGGTGGTGACCGGTCTCGGAAAGTCCGGTCTGGTCGGGCGGAAGATCGCCGCCACGCTGGCGAGCACCGGTACGCCGGCCACCTTCATCCACTCCGGCGACGCACTACACGGGGACTCCGGCGCTGTGACCTCGCGCGACATCGTCCTGGCGCTCTCTGCATCCGGCGAGACCGCCGAGGTGTGCGCGTTCGCTCGGATGCTGCGGGAGCGGGCGATCCCGGTGATCGCGATGACCGGGCGGGAAGAGTCGACGCTGGCGCAGTTGGCGACGTACACGCTCGACACCATGGTGCTGCGCGAGGCGGATCCCTTGAATCTGGCGCCGACCGCGTCGACCACCGCCTCGTTGGCGATGGGCGATGCGTTGGCGTGCGCTCTCGTCGTACTGCGATCGTTCAGCCATCACGACTTCGCCCAGTTCCATCCATCCGGTGCCCTGGGCAAGCGTCTCGCCGAGGACCAGGCATGAACGACGTGTGCGTGCTCGGTTCGTTCATGAAGGATCTGGTCGCGTCGGCGGAGCGGCGGCCGCTGCCGGGAGAGACGCTGCACGGGACCGGGTTCGCGGAGTTCCTCGGCGGCAAGGGCGTGAACCAGGCGATCGCGGCGGCGCGGATGGGTGCGCGGACGGCAATCGTCGGCACGATCGGCGACGACCGGTACGGCGAGGAGTTCCTCGAACTGCTCTCGTCGAACGGCGTCGACACCTCGTGGATCGTGCGGCACCCCTCGCTGGGAACCGGCGTCGGGCTACCGCTGGTGCTGCCCGACGGCGGGAACTCGATCATCATCGTGTCCCGCGCGAACGCGGCGATCACCACTTCGGACGTCGAGGCCGCGACGGAGGTGCTCACCTCCAGCAAGGTGCTCAGCGTCCAGCTCGAGCTCCCGGTCGAGGCGAGCCACACCGCCCTCCGGCTCGCCTCGACCGCGGGCGTCACCACGGTCCTGACTCCGGCTCCGGTCGGGCCGGTGGATCATTCGCTGGCTGGGTTGGCAGGGTACGTCGACATCCTGGTGCCGAACGAAGTCGAGGCGGCCGCCCTCACCGGACTCGACTGCGACGACGACTCGCAGGTGCCGATGATCGCCCGCAAGCTCGCCGAGGACTGGGATCTTCGCGGCTGTGTGGTCACGCTCGGCTCGCGCGGAGCGTATGTGCTGGACCGCGCCGGCAGCTTTGAGGAGCGGATCCCGGCTTATGACGTCGCGACCGTCGACACGGTCGGCGCGGGCGACGCCTTTTGCGGTTCGCTGGCCGCGTCGCTCGCGGACGGCGCGGGCCTCGTCGACGCCGTACGACTCGCGAACGCCGCCGGCGCCCTCTCGACCACCGTCAACGGCGCCGCCGACTCGGCCCCTGCCCGCGCCGCCGCCCTAGCCCTGCTGGACTCGGCCGCGTCATGAGATCCTTTGTGCCCGCGGGATGCCGTTGCACGGTGGTCCGTGGGCGCAAGAGTCGGGATCGGAGTTAGAGTGCGATCCAGACGACCATCGGATCTCCAGCGGGGAGCGGGTATGACGACGATCTACGACGTCGCGCGTAGGTCGGGGGTGTCTCCGGCGACGGTGTCGCGGGTCCTGAGCGGCCGGCGCAACGTCGACCCCGAGCTGTCCGAGAAGGTACGCGCAGCCGTCGCGGAGCTCGGCTACCGTCCGAACGGCGTCGCCCGGAACCTGCGCAAGTCCTCCACGAACCTGTGGGCCGTCGTCATCTCCGACATCGAGAACCCGTTCTTCACCTCGTTGGTGCGCGGGCTCGAAGATGTTGCGCAGACCGAGGGGTATCACGTCGTACTGTGCAATTCCGACGAGGACCCGGCCAAGGAAGCTGCCTACGCCTCGGCTGTATTGACTGATCAGATGGCGGGTGTGGTGATCTCGCCGACGTCGACCGCTGAGGGTGTACAGCTGCTTGCAGACGCCAAGATCCCGCTGGTGATGATCGACCGACGGGTTGAGGGGGTCGAGGCGGACACTGTGCTTGTCGATAACGAGCATGGGGCGTTTGAGGGCGTCAAGCACTTGATCGACGGCGGGTATCGGCGGATCGCCTGTATTACCGGGCCGCGGAAGGTCTCTACTGCGATGGATCGGCTGGGCGGGTATCGGTCCGCGCTGCGTGCGGGCGGGATCCGGTACGACAAGGATCTGGTCCGGCACGCCGACTTCCGCGAGGCCGGCGGGTACGCCGCGATGGAAAGCCTGCTCGAGCTGGCTGACCCGCCGGAAGCGCTCTTCGCCACGAACAACTTGATGACCGTCGGCGCGCTGGAATGCCTGGCCCGCAAGGGCCTCCGGGCCCCCGACGACATCGCCGTGGTCGGCTTCGACGACATCCCCTGGGCAGACCTCGTCGTACCCAGCCTCACCACCGTCGCCCAACCGACGTACGAGCTAGGCCGCACCGCCGGAATGCTCCTAAAAGACCGCACCGCCTCCCCCGGCCGCCCACCCTCCACAGTCACCCTCCGCACCGAACTCCACATCCGCGCCACCTCAGCCCCAAAGAAGTAACCACCGGACGCTCTTGGGGACGAGTTGAGGTTGTCGCGGCGGCTTACCGGGCGGGGTTGGATGCTAGCTCGGGTTTGCCGTTGGTGTTCAGCGGTACGGGGTTCAGGCTCGGGCGGTTGGCGTTCGAGCGGCAGCCGCAGGTTGACGGTGACGCCACGCTGTTGAACACGCACATACCGAGCAGCCGGGAGCCGTTGAGCGATGCGGCGTGCGATGTGTCGTTCGCTCGGGCGCTCGAGGTAGCCACCAAGTTTCCCGAGGACGTCGCCGGGTTTGTGTGTCACTCGTGGTTGATGGATACGCAGTTGGCGCAGTACCTGCCGGTGTCTTCGAACATCATCCGGTTTCAGCGGCGGTTCAGCGGGTTCGGCGATCGGGTGGAGGCTGATTGGGCGCCGCTCGAGCACGTGTTCCACCGGCGGTACGACGGTTCCGTCGTACCGCTGGCTTTGCTGGACGAAGTACCGCAGCGCACGACGCTCGAACACGCAATCGTCAAGCATCTCCGCCAGGGCCGCCACTGGTACAACCAGGCCGGCGCGATTCGCCGAGTCGTGCCGGAAGGTTGATGGTCGGTCCGCCGAGTCGTGGATAGAGGCGCATTCTCCGCGCCGATATCCACGAGTCGGCGACCGGTCACGGCAGGAGCTCTAGTTGGGTGAGGGTGGCTTGGGTGGGGACGGTCAGGCGGTAGTGGTGGTAGGCGCCTGGGTTCGGGATGGTGAAGGGGCGGGTTTGGCGGGGCCAGCGGAAGGACTGGTTGGTGCGGTCGTCGAGGGTGGTCCAGGTGGTCCCGTCGGTGGAGGCTTCCAGGCGCCAAGCGGTGGGGGCGGTTTCGACGGCCGCCGAGGTGAGGGTGTAGAGGGTTGCAGTCGCCGGAGCCGGAAGGGACCACGTGGTGGTGAGGGCTAGGACGGCCTCGGTGGTGGAGGTGTCGTCGAAGAGGGGGTTGTCGGGTTGGCGTGGGATCAGGTCGACGAGTGGACTGGGTACGGCGTCGTCGAGGGTCAGGGCCGGCGGGGAGTCCAGCGTCGCCCAGTCGGAAGGGGCGGCGCCGAGGGTGAAGTCGAGTTGCCGGGTCGCAGCCAACTCAACAGCCGTGATGGATGCTGTGGGCAACGGCTTGCCGTTGACGAGGAGCTCTTGGACATAAGGGTTTTCGACTCCTGAGGCCGTAATCGTCAAGGGCTGACCGCCGAGGGGTGTCACGACCACGCGGGGGAAGAGGGGCGAACCGATGGCGTACTCCGGGGCGCCGACGCGCAGCGGATACAAACCGAGCGCGGCGAACAGGTACCACGCCGACATCTCGCCGTTGTCCTCGTCGCCGGGATAGCCCTGGCCGATCTGCTCTCCGACGTACAACCGGTCCAACACCTCGCGCACGATCGCCTGCGTCTTGTGCGGAGCGCCGGCGTAGTTGTACATCCAGGCGATGTGGTGGGCGGGCTGGTTGCTGAAGCCGAACTGGCCCATCCGGACGGCCTGCGCCTCGAGCATCTCGTGGATGACGATCGAGTACGTGCCCTTCTTCACCGCCAGTTCGGGCGTGGAGAAGAAGGCGTCGAGTTTGGCCTCGAGCCCACGCGGACCGCCGTACAGGTTGGCCAGACCGCGCGGGTCGTGCGCGACGTGGAAGGCGAAGTTCCATCCGTCCGTCTCGGTGAAGTCGCCGCCCCATTCTTCAGGATCGAAGTCGTCAGGGCGCTTGGCGAAGGTCCCGTCGGCCAGGCGACCCTGGAAGAAGTTCACCGCGGGGTCGAAGAGCAGGACGTAGTTCAGCGACCGCCGGCGCAGGTACTCTGCCTCCTCCAGCAGCTGCGCCCGACGCTCGCCCGAGGCCTCGGAAGCCAGCCGCGTTGCCATCGCCGCGAGGCCGAAGTCGTTCAGGTACGCCTCGAGCGACCACGACACGCTCTCCTCGGTGTCCGTGCTCACGTACCCGGCGAAGAACCCGGTCTCCACGCCCTTGCGCCCGACCTCGGTCGCCTCCGGCGCGACGGTCGCGTTCCGGAGCCCGGCGTCGTACGTCGCCAGCGGGTCCGGCAACGCGACGCCTTTGAGATAGGCGTCGGCGAACGACACGTCCGAGCTCGTCCCGGTCATGCAGTCGGCGTACCCCGGCGAGGACCACCGCGCGATCCACCCGCCGTCGCGGTACTGCTGCACGAACCCGTCGACGAGCTCCGCGGTCAACGCGGGATAGAAGAACGCGTACGCCGGCCACGCGGTCCGGTACGTGTCCCAGAACCCGCTGTTCACATACATCTTGCCCGGCTTCACAACAGCATTCGACAATCGCTCGGTCGCCGTACCGTCGACAGGAAGCACCGGGCTCGCATACACGTGCGACGGCTCGTCCAGCGTTCCGGCGTTCTCGAAGTGCGAGTTCGGGTAGAGGTTGAGCCGATAAAGGTTGCCGTACACGGTCCGCAGCTGCGGCGGCGTCGCGCCCTCCGGCCGCATGACCGCGAGGCGCTCGTTCCACACGGCGTTGGCCGCGGCCTGGATCTCCTCGAACGTCCCGCCGAGCTCCAGCGACAGGTTGTGCCGCGCCTGGTCGACACCGATGAAGGAAGTTGCCATCCGCAACGTCACCTCGGGTACGTCGAAACTCGCGGCCCGCGCGTTCTCGCGACCGCCTGACGTCGCACCGAAACCGATCGGTGCCGCCGAGAATTCGCCGTAGCAGAACATCCGTGTCCGCCCGAACTCCGCCCCGTTCTCGACCCAGCCCGCGAGCGCAGTCCCGTCGTACGAGAAAGCGCCGTTCTCGTCGATGGTGTCGAAGACCAAGTGCCGACCCGCAGCGTCGGCCGGGAACGTGAAGCGGAAGATCGCGCCGTGGTCGGTCGGTGCGATCTCCGCGCGTACGCCGTTCGCGAGCGCGACCGAGTAGAGATCCGGCCGCGCGACCTCGTCGTCATGGCTGAACGCGACCGCGCGCTCGGCCGGATCGCCCAGCGGTTCGGCCGCCGCGACCGGCATGATCGTGAGCTGATCGCGGTCGCCCATCCACGGGCTCGGCTGGTGCGAGAACGTGAGGCCCTGCAACTCCGGGCGGTTGTCCGCGTTGTTCGCGCGGTGGTACTCGTACGGCCAGCGGTACGTCGACGCGTTGGTCACCGGGGTGAGGAAGTTGAACCCGTTCGGCCAGGCGGTGATCGGCAGCGTGTTGCCGCGGGAGAAGTCGTGGCTGGCGTTGGTGCCGCGACGGGTGTCGACGTACGCCGCGAGGCCCGAACCGTCCGGCTCCACCGGCGCCGGCCCGATCTCCACGTCGTCGATCCACCCCGCGAACTCGTGCCCCGCCTCGGGCGCATCCACGACAAGCACGACGTCCGCGATCGTCTTCCCGGCGTACGCGGTCAGATCCACCTGTACGTCGTTCCACTGGTCGGCGTACAGAATCTTCGCCGCCCCCTGCCCCGCCGCGGAGGCCGGCTTCCCGTACTGATCAACCCCCGCCGACCGCGACCCGTCCGCGAAAACCAGTTCCACCGCCACATACGTAGCCGAGTAGCTCAGCCCCGCATCAAGCTCCGGATAAACCTTGTACCGCAACCGATCACCGGCCTGGACCACTCCCCCGACTCCCGGCAGCACAACCTCCTGCCTCCCGCCGGAAGTCCCGGAGTACCGAGTCCCCTCCACACTGCTGAACCCAGCCCGCGCACTGGTCGATCCACCTGGCCCACCACCGGTCTCAATAATCACGGCGCAATGTTACGTATCAGTGCGGCGCCGCGGGAGGAACGTTTCCATCGTGGACCCAGGCGATGTAGTCGCGGGCAGTCTCAACGACCGGGCGGAGGTTCAGGCCGGCGTGTAGGGCTCGGGTGTTGGTTAGTTGGAAGGTGCCGTCGTTGGTGCCGTTGTGGGGGAGGTGGAAGCGGTCCTCGGTGGGGTGCCAATCCACGGGTGGGGGTGTGGGTACGGCGGAGCGCCAGGCGTCGGCGAGGTCGGTCATGGTGTGGGTGGGGCCGACTGCGTTGTAGGGGCCGCTCAGACCTTCGACCGTGAGGTGGAGGAGGAAGCCGGCCAGGTCGCGGGCGTCGATGTACTGGATGGGCTGGTCGGGGCGAGCCGCGCACTCCATCGGAAGTCCGTGAGCCAGCGCCCAGCCCCAGTTGCCGAAGTCGGGGTTGTAGGGGCCGACGACGAACCCGGAGCGTACGGCGGCTGTGCGGTGGCCGAAGGTGGCGGTGAGCAACGACTCGCAGCGGACCTTCGACGGGCCGTAGAGGTCCATCGTGAAGTGGTCCTCGGGTGCGCCGTCCGGCCAGGGCAACAGGTCGGCGTACTCCGTCATGCCGGGCGTGATCTTGCTGGCATAGACCGCGATGGACGACATGAACGTGTAGAAACCGCAGCGGTCCCGCAGTATCGAAGCGCTCAACGAGACATCGCGGACGAGGAGGCCGGACATGTCGATCACGCCGTCCCACTCGCCCCTGGCCAGCACGTCAGGCGCCGCACGCTCGCCGACGAGGTGGCGTACAGAAGGAAACAGCTCCGGATTCGTCTGACCGCGGTTGAAGAGCGTCACATCGTGGCCGGAGGCAAGGGCTGCCTCGACGACGTGGCGGCCGAGGTTCTTTGTACCGCCCAGGACGAGGAGCTTCACGACAAGGCTCCGACGACGTCCGCGAGTTCGGTGAGCAGCCCGTCGATCCAGTTCACCGAATCAGGGATCGTCCGCAGACCTTCCTCGACGATGAATCGCAACGCCACCAGGTAGAAGCATCCCCCGCCTACCAGCAGCTGACGTTCGACCAAGGACAGATTGGTGCCTGTGGCATCGATGTAGTGGGCAACGATCGGGGCACGGTCGAGACCGAGGGACTCGGCGTCGCGGAGCAAGGTGTAGAGATCGCTGAGGTGCGGCGCCAGATAGGCGCCCGGCCAGTCGATCGCGGTCCAGCGCGTGCCGTCGGTGACCAGATTCTTCGGCACGAAGTCGCCGTGCACGACCCCAACAGGAGCGTCCCGGTGCAACGCTGCCAACGCCTCGGTCAGCGGGCTGAGGTCGAAGTCGATCCGCCCGATCCGCTCCGCCATCTCCTTCACCCGCTCCGGCGGGAACTCACTGCGCTGCGACACCGTCCGCGACCGGATCGCCGCCACCAACTCGGCAGCCGCCAGAAAACCGTCCGCACTCGGCTCCTGCTCCAACGTCACCCGCCCGACGTCCGCCAGCACCAGCACGCCCGCATCCGGGGAGCGGTACCTGTGCAGCAACGCGGGCGCCGGCAGCTCGAGCGGTACGACGAAGCGCTCGTACGCCGCTGCCTCGTCCGCCTGCCCGTCCGTACCCCGCTTGACGATCACGCTGCGCAACCCGAACGACAACCGCCACACCTCGGACGATCCCCACCGCCGCAGCAACTCACCGTGCAACTCGCCAACCCCAGGCGCCTTCGTGGCCTCGAGAACCGGATCCGACACGACCTCAAGCCAGGCAGGAAGCATCCGAAGAGTAGACCACGCTGAAGACCAAACCGCCGCCGAATTAGGGTGTAGCCATGACCGAGAACGCCACGCACGCTTGGGGCTTTGGCCTTGCCACCGTCACGACCGCCGGAGACGTCCTCGACGTCTGGTACCCGGCACCCGCGCTCGGGACGCGGCCGGAGGACAGCAAGGCGCCGGCCGAGCTGATCGCCGCGGAGGGCAACGACGACCTGCGGCAGGTACGGCGTGAGGTCGTGGCGACCGAGATCGCGCTGGACGCGGCCCCGAGCGGTACCGCGGACGCGTACCTGCGACTGCACCTGCTCAGCCACCGCCTGGTCCGCCCGCACGGCGTGAACCTGGACGGCATCTTCGCCGCCCTCCCGAACAACGCCTGGACCTCGCTCGGTCCGGTCCCGGTCGACCAGATCGAGCAGGTGCGGCTGCGGGCGCGCGCCGCCGGTCAGCACCTCAGCGTCACCAGCGTCGACAAGTTCCCGCGGATGACGGACTACGTCGTACCGTCCGGTGTCCGGATCGGCGACGCGGACCGGGTCCGGCTCGGCGCCCACCTCGCCGACGGCACCACCGTCATGCACGAGGGCTTCGTGAACTTCAACGCCGGCACGCTCGGCACGTCGATGGTCGAGGGCCGGATCGTGGCCGGCGTGGTGGTCGACGACGGCAGCGACATCGGCGCGGGCGCCTCGATCATGGGCACGCTGTCCGGCGGCGGCAAGCAGGTCGTCTCGATCGGCAAGCGCTGCCTGCTCGGCGCGAACGGCGGGACCGGCATCTCGCTCGGCGACGACTGCGTGGTCGAAGCCGGGCTGTACGTGACCGCCGGTACCAAGGTCACCCTCCCGGACGGCGCCGTGGTCAAGGCCCGCGACCTGTCCGGCCAGCCCGGACTGCTGTTCATCCGCAACTCGGTCACCGGCGCCGTCGAGGTCCGTCCGCGCAAGGGTGAGGGCATCACGCTCAACGAGGCGCTGCACGCCAACGCCTGACCGTCCGAAAGTATGACTTTGCCAACCAACGTGAGGATGCACACGTCAACCAGTTCGTGACGCACGAACCGGAACCTGTCCCCCGCCCCCGGACGTTGGGAGCGGTATGCCGGTGAAGCGTGGTGCCCTGGTGGCCGTAGGGGCCGTCGGCGTGCTCAGCCTCGCGGTCGGCGTCGGCATCGCCTGGCTCGGCGGCAAGCACGTCGGCAACATCCTGCCGCCGCGCGAGCAGTGCACGGCGACGGTGAACGGCCAGCAGACCGTCCTCGACTTCGAGCAGGCCGAGTCGGCGGCGATCATCGCGGGTGTCGCCGTACGGCGGGGCCTGCCGGCCCGGGCGGCGACGATCGCGCTCGCGACGGCGTACCAGGAGTCCAACCTGCGCAACCTGGCGCACGGGGACCGCGACTCGCTCGGGCTGTTCCAGCAGCGGCCGTCACAGGGCTGGGGTACGGCGACCCAGGTCCGCGACCCGTACTACGCGACCGGGAAGTTCTACGACGCGCTGGTGAAGATCAAGAACTACCAGAAGCTCGCGATCACGGTCGCGGCGGACAAGGTGCAGCGCAGCGCGTTCCCGAACGCGTACGCCGACCACGAGGCGGACGCGCGCGTGCTGGCGTCGGCGCTGACCGGGCAGTCGAAGAGCGTCTTCAGCTGCACCGTGAACACCGACTCGGCGCCCGCGGAGAAGATGGGGACCAACGGGCTGACGCCCCGCGCCGACGCCGTACGGAAGGACCTGGTCCGGACGTTCGGGAAGCTGTCGACGGGCGGGTACGCCGCCGGCGGGGTGTCGACCGGGCACATGGAGGGGTCGGCGCACTACGACGGGCGGGCGGTGGACGTGTTCGTCCGGCCGATCTCGACGGCGAACACGACCAAGGGCTGGGCGATGGCGCAGTACCTGGTCGCCCGAGCCGATCTGCTGAAGATCAAGACGGTGATCTTCAGCGACAAGATCTGGACGGCCGGCGGGCGGTCGGACAGCGGCTGGCGGGCCTACACCCCGCCGGAGCGCTCAGGCGACCCGAAGATCCTGCGCCACCTCGACCACGTCCACGTCGACGTTCTGGACCCATAGAAAATGGGACGCCCACGCAGGACGTCCCATTTCTGTGTCCAACTGGTTACTCGTCGTGCTCCTGCGGCGGGAGCGCGGCGATGAACGGGTGGTCCTTGTCGATCTTGCCGAGCTTGGACGCACCGCCGGGCGAGCCCAGGTCGTTGAAGAAGTCGACGTTCGCGGTGTAGTAGTCCTTCCACTGCTCCGGGGTGTCGTCCTCGTAGTAGATCGCCTCTACCGGGCAGACCGGCTCGCAGGCTCCGCAGTCGACGCACTCGTCGGGGTGGATGTACAGCATCCGGTTGCCCTCGTAGATGCAGTCGACGGGGCACTCCTCGACACACGCGAGGTCCTTCAGGTCAACACACGGCTGCGCGATGACGTAGGTCACTGCTACTCCTCCTATGGCAGGCAAGCGCAGCGGGGGATTCGGGGTGCTGCGATGCGGTGATGCTCGTGTCTCTAGTATCACGGTAGTACTTCGCCCACTTTGCCAGGAGTCCGGATCGTGTCAGGCCTGGGTGCCCGTGATATCGGCCACCGTGTCGTCGTCCGGCACCGGATACCGGGCGGTCTGACCGATGTGATCGGGGTTCTCCAGTCCGGCGACCCCCAGACCCTGGCCGTCCGGCACGCGGACAGCACGGTGCACGAGATCCCGGTGACAGAGGTCACCGCGGCCAAGACCATCCCCGAGATGCCGCTCCGGCCGGTGGACGTCGACCAGCTGTTCCTGACGACTGCACTGGGCCGCCCGGCGGTCGAGCGGGCGTACGTGGGCCACTGGTTGCTCCGCGCATCCTCAGGCTGGACAGGCCGGGGCAACTCCCTCCTCCCGACCGGCCGGCCCGGGATGCCCGTCGCCGACGCGCTGAGGCAAGCGGAGACCTTCTACAACGAACGCGGTCTTCCCCCACAGGCCCAGGTCCGCCTCGGCAGTCCGCAGGAGGAGGAGATTCGCGCCTGCGGCTGGGTGGACGCCCGGCCCGAGCAGTCCGACGTGCTGGTCATGCACACCACGCTCGACCACGTGAACGCCCAGCCTGGGTACGACGTACAGCTGGCAGAGCAGCCGAATGCGCAGTGGTATGCGGCTGCTTTCGAGGGCCCGGTGCCGGATGTGGCGCCGAAGGTGCTCGAGGGAGCCGCGAAGGCGGTGTTCGCGTCGGTCACCCTCGATGGGCAGGTTGTGGCGGTCGGACGGGGGGCTATGACGGGGCATTGGCTGGGTGTGGACGCGATCCGGGTGTGTGCGGCGTACAGGCGTCGCGGGCTCGGTACGGCGATCGTGCAGGGGCTGGCGCGCTGGGCGGGGACGCACGACGGGCGGCGTACGTACCTCGAGGTGCTGCTCGAGAACGCCGCCGCCGTCGCGACGTACACCCGCCTCGGCTACCGCGAGGCCTACCGGTACCGCTATCTGACCAATCGGTGAGCCGCTCCGGCCCCGATGAGCGTCAGTACGACGAAGCCCGCCACCACGACGCCCAGCGCGCGGGCGGGGTCCGCAGCCAGCGCGGCGTAGGTCGAGCCTGCCAACGCGACACCTAGCGCTCCAGACAGCTGCGCGTTGGTCGCGACCACGCCGGAGAGGTCAGCGGCGTACTCCGACGACATGCGCGACGTGACCGCACCGATCAAGGTGTTGGCGCTGATACCGAGCCCCAGCCCGCCGATGCCCAGCAGAGCGAACAGAAGCGGACCGGTGTGACCGCCCAGCAGCAGGTAGGCCAGCACGGACACGTAGCCGAGTGTCAGGACCAGACAGCCGACCACCGGCATCCAGCGCACTCCCCTGCGCAGTTTGGGCAGGATCGGCCCGGCCAGACCGAAGGCAGCCACCCAGACGACCATGGCGAAGCCTGAGTACGCCGGACCCTTGTGGAGACCGCCCTGCAGGTAGAGGGCCAGTACGAACAGCAGAGCGAAGTACGTACCGCTGGTGCACCCGTGGGCGAGCAGACCGGCCCGGACGGAGCGGTCGGCCAGTACTTCGCGGGCGACGAGCGGACGGCCGCCACGGGCAGCTGTACGACGTTCGCCGTACTCGAAGAGCGCCAGCGCGGGCAGGCTGAGCAGGAGGCAGAGCCAGGACCAGGTGGGCCAGCCGCGCTCGGAGCCGAGCAGGAGCGGCACGATGACGAGCAGAACTGTTGTGGACAAGGCGAGTACGCCGGCCAGGTCCAGACGGTTGCGCCGCCCGGGAGCATCAGTGGGGAGCAATCGACGGCCGGCCACGGCCAGTGCGATGCCGATGGGCACGTTGACCAGGAAGATCGGGCGCCAGCTGGTGCCGAAGAGGTCCGCGGCGATCAGCACGCCGCCGAGCAGCTGCCCAGCCACGGCGCCGCCGGACAGCGCGATCGAGAAGTAGCCGAGCGCCTTGAGCCGGTCGCGGCCCTGGAAGTGCAGCTGGATGCCGCTGAGCACCTGCGGGACCATCAGCGCGGCGCCGGCACCCTGGATGAAGCGGTTGATGACCAAGGTGCCGATTCCGGGGGCGAGGCCGCACAACAGCGATGCAACGGTGAAGATCGTCAGACCAAGCAGGAACGTCCGCCGATACCCGAGCGACGAGCCGAGGCGGGCACCCGTGATGAGCAGTACGGCGAACGCGACGACGTACCCGGACACGACCAGGCCGACCGCGCCCTCGGACGCGTGCAGGTCGGCGCCGATCGACGGACCGGCGACGTTCGCGACCGCGGTGTCGATGTTGGCCATGAACTGACCGGTGAGCAGCACGGCGAGGACCGCGCCGCGGTTGACTGTTCGGGTTTCTGTGGTGAGCACGGTGGTGGAACGGTGTGAGGCCACCGAGATGTGAGGGGCGTTAGGCTCCGGTGCCATGGCGGATCACGTGGTGGAGCGTCCGGAGTACCCCGGGGACTTCGAGGGGACTGTGCACGTCGAGTACACGCCGCACCCGGACGACGGGGTGGCGGACCCGGGTGAGATCGTCTGGACCTGGGTGCCGTTCGAGGAGGACTTCCACCGGGGCAAGGACCGGCCGGTGCTGGTGGTCGGCTCGGACGACGTCTACCTGCTGGCGCTCATCCTCACCAGCAAGGACCACGACCGCGACGCCGCCGACGAGGCGCGCTGGGGCCGGGTCTGGCTGGACATCGGCAGCGGGTCCTGGGACAAGGAGCACCGGCCGAGCGAGGTCCGCCTCGACCGCGTCCTGCGGATCGACCCGAAGCAGGTGCGCCGCGAGGGCGCCGTGATCGACGAGCAGCTGTTCAACCAGGTAGCGGCAGAGCTACACAGGCTCCACCGCAGCTGAAACCCAGGCCCGGCCGGGCGAACGTCAGCTGGCCGGGCGGGTCGGCGGCTTGACCCGGCCCGGTGGCGTCGTGGTGCCGCCCGGCGGCGGTGTCGGGGTGGTGCCGGGCTTCGGGCCGCAGCGGATGTCGTTGGCGGCGTTGTACTTCGTGGTGAACTGCTCGGTCTTGACCCGTGCGCCGTTCTTCGCCAAGTACCTGTAGATGGTGATGTCGAAGCCAGGGGTCGGCGCCTGCGCCTCGCAGCCCGCGGCGGGGTTGTACTGGACGACCGGCTGCCGGAAGTTCGACTTCTCCGACTGGCCGGCGGTGACGTCCCAGACCTTCGTGCCCCAGATGATCACCCGGATGCTGCCCGAGTTCCCCGGGGTGGACGCCTTGAAGACCGTCTGCACCAGCACGCCGTGGCCCGAGTCGTTCAGGAACTTCAGGTCGACGTTCGGCCACGCGACGGTCGCCTCCCGCCCGACCGGGTAGCGCGAGATGTAGACGCTGTGCGCCTTGTGCTCGAGGACCTTCAGCCCGGCGAAGAAGGCCGCGTTGAAGGTGGTGGTCGCCGACTGCGAGACACCGCCGCCGAGATCCTTCTCGAACTTCCCGCCGCTGATGATGTAGCCCTCGGTGAACCCGTTCTCCTTGGTCCGCTCACCGACGATCTTGTTCAGGCTGAACGTCTCGTTCGGCTTCAGCAGCGTGCCGTTGATCTTGCGCGCAGCGGTGCCGATGTTGGTGTTGCGGTACGGCGCGTGCGGGAACTCGGTCTGGAACTCGCCCATCTTCTGGGTGATCCCGAGCGCCGTCGCCTGCTCGGTGGTGAACGCCGCCTTGGTCGGCGTCAGCGGTACGGCGGCCCGCCGCTCACCGGTCGGCTTCGGCAGGATCGCCAGGATCGCCGCCCCGACCTTCGCCCGGTCGACGACCATGCCGTCGACGGCCGGAACCACCTTCGGCCCGGCGCCGACGATCTGCACCGTCGCGTCCTTCGGCAGTGTCTCCAGCGTCTTGAACCGCTGCTGGAACAGCGGCTCCAGGGACTTCGTGTTCAGGGTCGGAGTGACCTCGCCCTCGGCCGCGGTCAGCGTCAGCGCGGGCGCGATCTCGGCCGGCTGCAGCTCGACCGACTTGGATCCCACGGTCAGCCGGACCGGGCCGGACATCGCCGGCTCGGCGAAGTCCGAGAGCGCCTTCTTGATCGCGTCGTCCCCGGCCTTCGGCTGGGTCACGCCGACCGGAAGGTCCTTCGGCTTCCCGTCCGAGGGGTACGCCGCGACCACGGCAGCGGGCGCTTTCGCGCCGTCCAGCTGCAGGCCGGGCGCCGGCTGATGCGTGACCGGCTGGACGCCCTTGAACGTGATCGTGCCCTCGGTGGCCGGCCGGTTCACCTGCGCGGCGAGCTTGTCGATGGCGGCCTTGAGCCTCGCGTCGTCCTTGGCGACGACCGGCGCGACCGCGTCGCCGCCGGCCAGCGCGTGCCAGATCCGGGCCGGGGACAGGCTGCGGCCCGCGCCCGCGGCGTCGACGGTGGCATCCACGTCCACCGACAGGCCGGCGTCGGCCGGCGCCACCGTGAACTTCGTCTCGCCCGCCTTCAGCGCGATCGGGGCACTGATCTGGTCCTTGAGGCCGGTCTCGAGCCGGGATTTCGCGTCGGACCTGGACAGACCGCCGATCGGGATCCCGAGCACCGTGGTGTCACCGGGAACCTTGTCGCCGGCGAACGCGAACGCCGCCCCGTACCCCACGGCGAGCACGCCGAGCCCCGCGGCGGCAATGATCCCCGCGAGCTGCTTTCTCCCCACCGGACAGAGTCCTCCTGCTCGAGCCGTGGTCAAGGCACAAGGGCACATCCTACGGGACGCAACGAGGCCTTCCGACCGTCGGGGCAGCCCCCGGATGCCCCCGGCGTGACGCTCAGTTTCCGGGGAGTTTCCGGTAGTGACTCGAGTGGTAGATGAGCGCGCTCGGGTCGGCCGGTTCACCGGTGCCTAGGCTCAGCACCTCACCCACCACGATCGTGTGGTCGCCCCCGTCGTACGTCGCCCAGGTCCGGCACTCGAGCCAGGACAACGAGCCGTCGACGACCGGGCACCCCGTCTTCGGGCCGGCCGTCGTACCGATGCCGTCGAACTGGCTGTACAGGTCGCGCCCCGACCGGGCGAACCGCTCCGCGATGTCCCGCTGCGCCCCGGACAGCACCGACGCCGCCCAGTACCCGCAATCGAGTACGGCGGCATGCATCCGCACGCCCTTGTCCACGCAGACGAGCACCAGCGGCGGATCCAGCGACACCGAGGTGAACGCGTTCGCCGTCATCGCGTGCGCCACGCCCTCCTGCAGCGTGCTCATGATCGTGATCCCCGACGCGAACCGCCCGAGCGCAGCACGGAACTCCGCAGGCGGAACGCTCCCACTGGGCTCGGTCGAGGACACCACTGCAGGTTATGCCCGCTTCAAGGTTGATGCCTCAACCGAGCGTGTGGGGCCGATCACGCTCCTGGGTACCGGACAGCCGATGACAGCTGACAACGCACCACCTAGAGCGGCCGCCTGGCTCGCGGCCGGAGCCCTGTTCGTCTCGGTCTCCTCGGTCCTCATCGACCTCGCCGGTACGACGCCCGGCACCGCGAGCTTCTACCGCTGCGTGCTCTCCGTCCCGTTCCTCGCCGTCGCCGCCTACTTGGAGCGCCGCCGTCACCGCACCCTGCGCCGGGACGAACTCCTCCTCGGTCTGCTGGCCGGAGCATTCTTCGCCGGCGACATGCTGCTCTGGACGCGGGCGATCGACGAGGTAGGCGCCGGGCTTTCGACAGTGGTGGTGAACGTGCAGGTGATCGGCGTACCGCTGCTCGCCTGGGCGATCGACCGCGAGACCGTCCCACGGCGCTTCGTCGCCTGGGTGCCGGTGATGATCCTCGGCGTCGCGCTGACCGCCGGCCTGGTCGACGGCGGTGCGGCCGGCACAGACCCCGTCTGGGGCACCATCCACGCCGTCCTGGCGGCGGCTTGCTACTCGGTGTTCCTCTACCTGCTCCGCCGGACGGGGATGGGCGGGCGGCCGATCCAGAACTACTTCGTCGTGATCGCCTCGGCCGGCGTGGTCTCGCTCATCGCCGGCTGGCTGTGGCGTGGGGTCGACCTCGCGCCCGGCTTCCGCGTGATCGGATGGCTGATCGGGGTCGCGCTCGCGGGGACGGTGCTGGGCTGGCTGCTGGTGGCGACGTACTCACCGCACCTGCCGAGTCACGTCGGCGCCGCGTTGTTGATGCTGACGCCGGTCGGCGCGCTCGTGCTGAGCTCGGTGGTGCTGCACGAGCGGCCGACCGTGCTCCAGCTGTCCGGATGTGTGCTGATCCTGATCGGCGCCTACTTGTCCGGGAACCGGCTCAGAGGCCGGCGAAGAGGTCGTGCTCCAGACCGTCGGCGTCCGGCGCAGAGGTGCCCTTGACCAGGCGGTAGGGCTCGGAGCTCCAGATCTGGTTGCCCTGGTTGTTGGACAGGGCGAAGAACGGTCCGTCGACGGTGATCTGGGTGGCGTGCGCCTTCATCGCGTTCATCTTGCGGTCGACGAACTGCTCGCCCTCGATCAGGCAGTCGATCAGCCGGTCGGGGGTGATCATCGGCGGCATCGGGCCGTCCGGGTCCATCCCCTCGAAGGTGGTCGTGTCGCCGGAGTCACGGAGCAGCCGCAACTGCGAGCGCATCCGCGACTCGGCCATCGCCGTCCAGTAGATCTTCGGGATGTCCCAGGCCGGGCCGAGGTCCTCCCGGTACGACCGGGCGGCGGCCAGGGCAGCGGCGTACGTCGCGACGCGGTGGGCCTTGATGTGGTCCGGGTGGCCGTAGTTGCCCCACTGGTCGTAGGTGACCAGCACCTGCGGCCGGACCTCGCGGATGATCGGGACCAGGTCGTCGGCCGCGGCGACCAGGTCGGCCTGCCAGAAGCTGTCCTTGCGGGTCTGCGGCGGGACGTCGGCGTTGCCCTCGTCGTTGTAGATCATCCCGGTGTCGCGGTACTTGCCCGCGCCGCCGAGGAAGCGGTGGTCGGTGACGCCGAGCTCGGCCATCGCGTTGGCGAGCTCACCGATCCGGTGCTCACCGAGGCCGTCGTCCTGGTCGGAGGCCAGGTGGGCGAGCTCAGGGACCAGGACCTCACCCTCCTCGCCGAGGGTGCAGGTGATCAGCGTGACGTGCGCCCCCTCGGCCACGTAGCGCGCCATCGTCACACCGTTGTTGATGGTTTCGTCGTCCGGGTGGGCGTGCACCAGCATCAGCCGGCGCTCAGCAAGCTCAACCATGCCGAAAGCCTACGTCGGCCCTCGGACAGTTCTGTCAGCCACAGTCCTGTCAGCCGAAGCGCCGGACGAGCAGGCAGCCCGCCTGGAAGCGCGACTTCGCGCCGAGCCCGGCGATCAGCGCGCTGATCTCGGCACGCACGGTCCGCAACGACAGGCCCAGCTCGCGGGCGATCGCGGCGTCCTTCGCGCCGGTCGACATCATCCGGCCGATCGTGACCTGGCGGCTGGTCAGCTCCCTGACCGCGGCCGGGGTCCGCCGGTGCGACCCGAGCTCGTACACCTCACACACGACCTCGGGCGCGAAGTCCTCTCTTCGCACCACCGGAACTGCCGGATAAACCGACATACCTCACTCCTCCCCAGAAGTCTCAGGGAAGGATTCTCGTCGCCGGGTTAGACCACTCGCCAGGTACAACCCATACAAACCACCCATACAGTTCCGGTGCGTGAGGTTCTGGTGGCGGACAGCGGTGTGACTTCTGCCACTCACAATCGATTGCGCAGGGCCCGGACGAACGGCCGGTCCGGCTCAAGCCAGTCCCGTTCGTCGAGCTCCGCCGCCCCGAACCAGCGCAGTTCCGAGTGCTCCCGCAGGACCGGGTCACCCGCGACGGCCGTGGCCAGATAGACGTGCAGGCGGTAGTCCGCGGAGATGTCCACGCCGGGCCCGAGCGACTCGCCGACCTTGATCTCGAGGTCGAGCTCCTCGCGGATCTCCCGCACCGCGGCCTGCTCGTCGGTCTCCCCCGGCTCGACCTTCCCGCCCGGGAACTCCCAGCCGGCGTCCGGTCGGTACGCCGCCAGCACCAGACCGCCCTGCACGACCGCTACTCCGACAACTGTCTGCATTGTCGCGACTCTGCCAGAAACTGTCGGCCGAAGCAGACATGATGCCGGTATGCCGTTGCAGAACAGGGTTTTGCCCACCCAGGAGATCGTCGCCGACCCCGGCCGCGGTCTGCTGATGGGCAACCGCGGCAGCCTGCACGGCGCGGATCGCCGCCTCGGCGCCACCCGCTGGCGCTCGAAGGCGTGGATCTGCTGCGTCCTTGACTGGAAGGGGATCCGGCGCGATCCGATGCCGCCGGGGCGCTGGACCGCGTTGTTCTTCTTCGACGAGGCGGTCGCGCTGGCGGCCGGGCATCGACCGTGTCATTACTGCCGGAGCAGGGATTTCCTGCTGTACGCCGGGGCCTGGGCAAGCGCGAACGGTCTGGACGAGCGCCCACGAGCCACCGCGATGGACGCCGTACTGCACCACGAGCGGGTCGAATCACGCACCCGGCGGCAACTGACGACCACCCAGGACTTCCCCGACCTGCCGGACGGCGCGATGGTGCGCTTCGACGGACGCCCGGCCCTGGTGCTCGATCACCAGGTGCTGCCGTGGTCCTGGGAGGGGTACGGCGAGGCGCTGCGACCACCCGGGCTGCATCAGGTCGAGACCCTCACACCACCGGCGAATCTTCTTGTGCTGAAGGCCGGATTCGCTCCATTACTCCACCCGTCGGCACGGTCGCAACTGAGGTAACCCTAACCGGAAACACGCCGTACCGAGGGGTCTTCCGTTGGGCGCTCCGCAGGGGCAAAGTGTGCCCATACTGACAGCTACATAACCATCACTGGAGTAGGCATGGGTGAAGGCAACAACAGCGTTGCCGCGGTCGCTCGCGCGCTCGAAGGGCTACACGCTGCCGTCGGCAAACTGAGCCAGGAGTACGGTGACACCCTCGGCATTCGCCGCCTGGTGTCCGACGTGGCCCGGCTGAGCGACGATCTCGCAGAGCTCGGCCCACCCGACCCCAGGCACAGGCCCGGACCCGTTCCGGAGGAACTCGAGGAGATTCCCGACGTGGAGTATGACGCGTCCATGTGGACAGACGCGGAGCATGAAGGCTTCGGCGCGCCCGACAGGCACGCTCCCTGATGGCGACCGGAGTAGACAGCCCGGGCCGCGCACAGGTCGGCCTCAAGACCGCGAGATCGGATCGATGGTGGCTCGCGCCGTTGCGCATCGGCGTGATCCTGCTGTTCTTCATCGTCTACGCGACGATCCGGATCTTCATGAACAAGTGGTACTGGGTCAGTGACTTCCACTACCTCACACCGCTGTACTCGCCCTGTGTCACCAGCAGCTGTGTCGAAGGCTCCAGCCACCTCGGCACCTGGTTCGGCGACTTCCCGCGGTTCCTGCCGTTCAGCCTGATCACGTTCGTGATCCTGGCCGGCTTCCGGGGCACCTGCTACTACTACCGCAAGGCGGGCTACCGGTCGCTGTTCTTCGCGCCGGCCGCGTGCGCGGTGCCCGAGCCGCACAAGAACTACACCGGTGAGAGCAAGTTCCCGCTGGTCGCGCTGAACCTGCACCGCTACTTCTTCTACGGCGCGCTGATCTTCGGTGTGCTGAACATCTACGACGGCGCCCAGGCCTTCCACGGCAAGGACGGCGGCTTCGGTATCGGACTCGGCACCCTGATCATCTGGGTCAACCTGGTCTGCCTGTGGCTGTACACGTTGTCCTGCCACGCCTGCCGGCACATCGTCGGCGGCCGGCTGAAGAACTTCTCCACGCACCCGATGCGCTACCGGTACTGGACCTTCGTGTCCAAGCTGAACCCGAAGCACGGCACCTTCGCGATGACGTCGCTGTTCACCGTGATCCTGACCGACTTCTACATCATGGCCGTCTCGGCCGGATGGTTCTCCGACCTGCGCTTCATCAACTGACCGGGAATCTCGAGATATGACTGAGCTGGAACGACACTCCTACGACGTCGTCGTGATCGGGGCCGGCGGCGCCGGTCTGCGCGCGGCGATCGAGGCCCGTGAGCAGGGCAAGAAGACCGCGATCATCTGCAAGTCGCTGTTCGGCAAGGCGCACACGGTGATGGCCGAGGGCGGTTGCGCGGCCGCGATGGGCAACGCGAACTCCAACGACAACTGGCAGGTCCACTACCGCGACACGATGCGCGGCGGGAAGTTCCTGAACAACTGGCGGATGGCCGAGCTGCACGCGCAGGAGGCTCCCGACCGGGTCTGGGAGCTGGAGACCTACGGCGCACTGTTCGACCGGACGCCGGACGGCCGGATCAGCCAGCGCAACTTCGGCGGCCACACCTACCCGCGGCTCGCGCACGTCGGCGACCGCACCGGCCTGGAGCTGATCCGCACCCTGCAGCAGAAGATCGTCTCGCTGCAGCAGGAGGACTTCGAGGCCACCGGCGACTACGAGGCCAACCTCAAGGTGTACGCCGAGTGCACGATCACCGAGCTGATGAAGGACGGCGACGCGATCTCGGGCGCCTTCGGGTACTGGCGCGAGTCCGGCCGGTTCATCCTGTTCGACGCACCGGCCGTCGTACTGGCCACCGGCGGCGTCGGCAAGTCCTTCAAGGTCACCTCGAACTCCTGGGAGTACACCGGTGACGGGCACGCGCTGGCGATGCGGGCCGGCGCGACGCTGATCAACATGGAGTTCATCCAGTTCCACCCGACCGGCATGGTCTGGCCGCCGTCGGTGAAGGGGATCCTGGTCACGGAGTCGGTCCGCGGCGACGGCGGCGTACTGAAGAACTCCGAGGGCAAGCGGTTCATGTTCGACTACGTGCCGGACGTGTTCCGGGAGCAGTACGCGGACAACGAGGAAGAGGCCGACCGCTGGTACAAGGACGCCGACAACAACCGGCGCCCACCGGAGCTGCTGCCGCGGGACGAGGTCGCGCGCGCGATCAACTCCGAGGTGAAGGCCGGCCGGGGTACGCCGCACGGCGGCGTGTTCCTGGACGTGTCGACCCGGCTGCCGGCCGAGGAGATCACCCGGCGGCTGCCGTCGATGCACCACCAGTTCAAGGAACTGGCCGACGTCGACATCACCAAGGAGCCGATGGAGGTCGGTCCGACCTGCCACTACGTGATGGGCGGCGTCGAGGTCGACCCGGACACCGCGTCGTCGACGGTGCCCGGTCTGTTCGCCGCCGGTGAGGTTGCCGGCGGCATGCACGGGTCGAACCGGCTCGGCGGCAACTCGCTGTCCGACCTGCTCGTCTTCGGGCGGCGGGCCGGCATGGGCGCCTCGACGTACGTCGACGGTCTGCAGGAGCGGCCGAAGATCGACGAGGCCGATGTGGACTCGGCCGCGACCGAGGCGCTCGCGCCGTTCGAGCTCGAGGGCGGTGAGAACCCGTACTCGATCCACCAGGACCTGCAGCAGTCGATGAACGACCTGGTCGGCATCATCCGCAAGGAAGAGGAGATGGAGCGGGCACTCGGCCGGCTGGCCGAGTTCCGCGGCCGGATCGCGAAGATGACGGTGGAGGGCCACCGGCAGTTCAACCCCGGCTGGCACCTGGCGCTCGACCTGCGGAACATGCTGACCGTGTCCGAGTGCGTGGCCGGTGCGGCGCTGCTGCGGCAGGAGTCGCGCGGCGGTCACACCCGTGACGACTTCCCGGAGATGTCGGCGGAGTGGCGCAAGAAGCTGCTGGTCTGCCAGCTCGACGCCGAGGGCCACGTGAACGTGACCGAGGAGCAGCAGATCCCGATGCGCGAGGACCTGCTGGAGCTGTTCGAGGTCGACGAACTGAAGAAGTACCTGACGGATGAGGAGCTGCCGGCCAAATGAGTTACAAGGGCAAATTCCGCGTCTGGCGCGGGGACTCCGAGGGCGGGGAGCTCAAGGACTACGAGGTCGAGGTGAACGAGGGCGAGGTCGTCCTCGACGTCATCCACCGGCTGCAGGCGACCCAGACGCCGGACATGGCGGTCCGGTGGAACTGCAAGGCCGGCAAGTGCGGCTCCTGCAGCGCCGAGATCAACGGCATGCCGAAGCTGATGTGCATGTGCCGGATGAACACGTTCGAAGAGGACGAGGTCGTCACGGTCACGCCGATGCGCACCTTCCCGGTGATCCGGGACCTGGTCACCGACGTCTCGTTCAACTACCAGAAGGCCCGCGAGATCCCGGCCTTCAAGCCGCCGGCGGACCTGAAGCCGGGCGAGTACCGGATGCAGCAGATGGACGTGGAGCGCTCGCAGGAGTTCCGCAAGTGCATCGAGTGCTTCCTGTGCCAGGACACCTGCCACGTGATCCGGGACCACGAGGAGAACAAGGAGTCGTTCTCCGGTCCGCGCTTCCTGATGCGCGTCGCCGAGCTGGACATGCACCCGCTCGACGCCGCCGACCGGCAGCACGCGGCCCAGGAGGAGCACGGCCTCGGCTTCTGCAACATCACCAAGTGCTGCACCGAGGTGTGCCCCGAGCACATCAAGATCACCGACAACGCCCTCATCCCGATGAAGGAACGCGTCGCCGACCGCAAGTACGACCCGATCGTCTGGCTCGGCAACAAGATCCGCCGTCGCCCGGCCTGACGTAGCCGAACAGCGAGGCCCTGGAACCGTCCCTGGTTCCAGGGCCTTCCTGTTGCCAGGGAAGCCTCACCCGTGTGGGGGAGCCGGGCGCCCTGCTCCAGCCCCTATCGTTCCGGACATGGACGTTGTGGTGGCGGGGTTGTTCAGCCTGGGTGTGTTCCTGGTGATCTTCGTGCCGGTGGCGCAGCGGTTGCTGGGCGTCCGGTTCGGCGTGGTGCGGATGGTGCTCGCGGGCGCCATCACGCTGAGCCTGTTCAGCCCGATCGCCAACGCGCTGGTCGGCAAACCGCCGTACACCGGGTCGAACGGCGTCGCGATCGCGTTCCTGGTCCTGACGACGCTCTGCTCGATGCTCGCCGGGCTGGTGTTCCTGGTCCTGGCGGAGGCGCTGGTACCGACCGGATCGTTGCCTCGGGCCCGCGATCTGCGCCGGGACCTGAGCGGCCGGATCGCCCGCACCCGGCGGTACCTGCAAATCCTCCGGATCGCGATCAAGCACGGCCTCGGGCCGTACCTTCGCGGCCGCCGCCGGCCCGGCCGGGAGAACGCCGCGGGGCAGGCCGAGCTGGCCCGGTCGCTCCGGCTGGCGCTGGACGAGGCCGGGGTCACCTTCGTGAAGCTCGGACAGGTCCTGTCCACCCGCAGCGACATCATCCCCGGCTCGGTCGCCGCCGAGCTCAGCCGGCTCCAGGACCAGGTCTCCCCCGCGCCCTGGCCGCAGATCGAGCAGGTCCTGACCGAGGAGCTCGGTGCCCCGCCGCACCAGCTGTACGCCGACTTCGACAGCGAACCGCTCGCGGCCGCCTCGGTCGCGCAGGTGTACGCGGCCCGCCTGCGGGTCCCGTCCCACGACGAGGACGGCCGGCGCGTCGTGGTCAAGGTGCAGCGCCCCGGGATCGCCGGCATCGTCGACCGGGACCTCGACATCGTCAGCCGCCTCGCCCGGCTGCTCGAGCGCAACACCGACTGGGGCCGGTCGATGGGCGTCCGCGCGCTCGCCGACGGGTTCGCCGACGCGATGCGCGAGGAGCTCGACTTCACCGTCGAGGCCGGCAACATGACCACGGTCGCGGCCGGACGGTCGATTGCCGCCAGCAACGACCTCGTCGTACCCGAGCTGTATCCGGAGCAGTCGACCCGCCGGGTCCTGACCATGCAGCGGCTGGACGGCGTCGGTCTCGGCAACGCCCGCGAGGCGATCGCCGAGCGCGGCCTCGACCCGGTCCGCCTCGGTCGTTCGCTGTTCGAGTGCCTGCTCGGCCAGGTGGCGATCGACGGCGTCTTCCACGCCGACCCGCATCCCGGCAACTTCCTGCTGCTTGCCGACGGCCGGATCGGGATGCTCGACCTCGGCTCGGTCGGCCGTCTCGACCCCGGCACCCGGGAGGCCCTGCAGCGCTTCCTGCTCGCGATCGACCACGGCGACCCGGTGTCCGCGACCGATGCCCTGCTGGAGATCGTCTACCGCCCGGACGTGATCGACGAACGCGCGCTGGAGCGTGCCGTCGGCCAGTTCATGACCCGGCACCTCGCGGCCGGGGTCACGCTCGGAGCCGCGATGTTCAACGACCTGTTCAAGATCATCACGTCGCACGACCTCGGCGTACCTCCCGAGGTGGCCGCGGTCTTCCGTGCGCTGGCGACGATCGAGGGCACGATCTCGCGGATCTCCCCCGGCTTCGATCTGGTGGCCGCGTCGCGCCAGTTCGCGGCCGCCCACGTCACGGACCGCCTTGCGCCGGAGGCGTTGCGCCGTACGGCGACCGAGGAGCTGGCGACGTTGCTGCCGATGCTGCGCCGGCTGCCTCGCCGGATCGACCGGATCGCGGCGGCCGCCGAGAGCGGCCGGCTCGGCGTCAACGTCAGGCTGCTCGCCGACGAGCGCGACCGGCGGCACGTCACCGGCCTGCTCCACCAGGCCCTGCTGGCGATCCTGGGCGCGACCGCGGGCCTGATGGCCGTGCTGCTGCTCGGCACGCCGGGCGGTCCGCAGGTCACCACCTCGATGACGCTGTACCAGCTGATCGGCTACAACCTGCTGGTGATCTGCGCCGTTCTCGTCCTGCGCGTCCTGGTCCTGATCTTCCGCCTACCGCGCGCCACTTGACTTAAACCTAACTTGAACTTTCACCATTGCCATCATGCCCTCCACCACTGAGTCCCGCCCCCGGCTGTTCACCGGGCAGCACCTGCCGTTGGTGCTCGGCGTGATCGGGCTCGTCACACTCGGCGCGTTCGAGAATCGCGCGGTCGGTACGGCGTTGCCGACGATGGTCCGCGAGTTCGACGCGCTCGGCAGCTTCGGTCTGGCGAACGCGGCGCCGACCGCGAGCTACCTGATCTCGCTCGCCGTCGCCGGGCTCTGGTCGGACCGGCGCGGCCCGATCCCGACCCTGCGCGCCGGTGCGATCTCGTTCGCGCTGGCCCAGTTGCTGGTCGGGACCGCGACCGCGATGCCGATGGTCATCGCGGGCCGCCTGCTCAGCGGCCTGGCCGAGGGGCTGCTCGACGTCTCGTTGATGGTGCTCGTGGCCCGGGCGCTCCCCGCCGTACTGCGGCCACGGATGTTCTCGTTGTTCGCCGCGATGTGGATCCTGCCGTCGGTCCTCGGGCCGGTGCTCACCGGTGTGGTGACCGAGCAGTTCGGCTGGCGCTGGGTCTTCCTCGGCGCGATCGTCCTGCTGATCCCGAGCTGGCTGCTGCTCGGCCCGGCGATGCATCAGTCGGCGACCGCACCCGCGCCCGAACGCAGCGCCGACGACATCGCCGAACTCGAGGCCTGGCGAGCCGCACTCCCCTGGGCACTCGCCGCCTCCGTCGCCTTGTTCTCGATGACGCTGGCCGGCGACCACCTCGAGGCGCACCCGTTCCTCGGCGGCACGGCGGTCGTCGTGGCACTCGCCGTCCTCGCCCGAGCCGCCGTACGCGTGATGCCCGCGGGCATGTTCGTCGCCCGCCGCGGTTTCCCGGCCGTCGTCGCGGTTCGTGCCCTCGGCGGGGCCGCGTTCACCGTGTCCGGCGCGTACCTCCCGCTGTTGCTGACACTGCAGCACAACTTCAGTCCGTCGCGAGCAGGTGTGACGTTGTCGATCACCGGCGTGTGCTGGGCGTTCGGCTCCTGGCTGCAGGGCCGGGATCACGGGATCGAGCGAGTCACCGTACTCCGGATCGGTCTGGCGTTCATGACGCTCGGGCTGCTCGTCACGTCGTTGCTCGCCTGGACGGACGCGACGAGCTGGATCGGCCTGATCGGCTGGGGCTTCGCCGGCATCGGGATGGGACTCAGCTCGTCCAGCCTGTCGGTCCTCACGCTCGACCTGTCCGACCACCACAACTCCGGCCGCAACAGCAGCGCCGGCCAGATGGCCGCGACGATGAGCATCGCGACCGGCTTGGCGATCAGCGGGACGCTCCTGGCCTTCAACGCCGACGACCCGCGTCCTTGGGTCTTCGGCTCGATCGTCACGGCCGGCGCGGTACTGGCCCTGCTCGGCTTCCTCGCGGCGCCGCGGTCCCGCCGTACCTGAGCTCGACGGTCTCAGCGGTTACAGTGCGGTCATGGCGGATCAGGGGACCGGCACTCGCTACGAGGAGGTCGCGGTCGGGCTGGTCGGCGGAGAGTCATTCGTCCGCCGGATGATCTCGGTCGCCCGCCAGAGCAGTACTCCGGGGCTGCGTGTCGAGCCCGCGGTGTACCGGCACGAGACCGACGCGCCGCAGCAGGCACGGCAGGTGATGGAGCGCGTCGACGTACTGCTGTTCGCCGGTCCGCTCCCGTACGACCTCACGCTGGCCGGCGGCGACCTGTCCGTGCCGGCGATGTACGTGCCGCCCGGCAGCGCTGCCTTGCACGCAGCGCTCGTGCAGGCCATGAACACGTCGGCGTTCGACCCCAGCCGGATCAGCGTGGACTCGGTCACCGAGCAGGACGTCAAGGACTGCTACGCCGAGGTCGCCCTGTCGGCGAAGGGCGTCCGGGTGCAGCCGTACCAGGAGGAGCTCGAGCCGGCCGACTACCTGTCCTTCCACCGCAAGCTCTTCAAGGACGGCCGGACCGGGGGCGCGGTCACGACGATCCCCAGCGTGGCGGAGTCGCTGGAGGCGGACGGCGTGCCGACTGTGCTGATGCGGCCGTCGACGCAGACACTCCGGGAGACGCTGCGGGCCGCGATCCTCACCGGAAGCGGCGCCCGGCTGTCCCGGTCGCGGATCGCGATCGTGATCGTGCAGGTGCCGGACTCGGCGTTGCCGACCCGGACGAGCCCGGCGCAGTACTGGTACCAGGAGCTGAAGCTGTCGCTGCATCACGAGCTCCTGCACGATGCCCGCCGGATGGACGCGATCGTGCTGCCCCACGACCAGACCAGCTTCCTGGTGATCACCACGCTCGGATCGCTGCGGACGATCACCGGCGACCTGGAGATCGCGCCGTTCCTGGCCCGGGTCAGGGAGACGCTCAACCTGGATCTGCAGGTCGGGATCGGCCTCGGCCGGTCCACGCTGGAGGCGGAGAACAACGCGTACCGCGCGGTAGCGATGGCGACCGCGGACACCGACGACCTGGCCTACCTGGTCGGATCCGACGAGCTGGTGCTCAAGCTGCCGGCGGAGTCCGACGCCGAGGCGACGCCGGCGCCGGTCGCGGACGAAACCCGCGACCTGGAGACGTTGCGGATGCTGGTCGAGAGCCTGGACAAGGCCGGCGACGAGGCACGGCTGGTCGACGCCGAGCAGGTGGCGGGCATTCTCGGCGTCACGTTGCGGACCGCGCGCCGGACGTTGCGCGGCCTGGTGGACAGCGGGCTTGCCTGGCCGATGCCGGCGACCCGGGCGGCCCGCAAGGTCGGCCGGCCGCCGATGGTCTACCAGCTCCTCGACGAACGCCTCAACAATTAGGGACGCCACAAATCCGATTTAGACCCTTGCCTAAATGAAGCAGCACCGGGCAGGGTGTCCCCATGAGGAAGCTCGGATTGCTGTTGGCGGCCGGCGCTCTCGTCGCGGCCGGCCTAGTGCAGGCGGGTACGGCGCAGGCGGCGCCCGCCGGGGTGTTCCAGGACTTCGAGACCGACGCGGATCTGCAGGGCGCGACCGTCACGCTGCCGCAGGCCGACCAGATCGAACGCACTGCCGACCCCACGCACGGCAGCTCCGGACTGAAGTTCACCATTGGTCCGGCCAACACTCCGGGTGCGACTGCCTCGTCCGGCATCAATCTGTACGCCGGTACGCCGAGCCTGCCGGTCTCCGACTGGTCCGGCCATACCGTGCTGGGGTTCGACTTCTTCACCGAGCTGGACTACACGACCGTCGGCCGGATCACCGTCCGGGACAAGGCCAACAAGGCCTGGGGCATGGACTACCCGATCAGGGCCCGGGACTGGACGCCGATCGACCTGCGGCTGAGCACGATCGCAGCCGCCGGCGTGGACATCACCCGGATCGCCTACATCGGCTTCTCGATGCCTCGGTCGACCACTCCGGTGATCGGCCACTACGACGCATTCCGCCTGGTCGACAGCTACCCGTACGACGAGACGCCGTACGGCGATCAGGCTGCGGCGCAGCTGCTCCGGCTGGCTGACTTCAACGGCGTGCTGACGAAGCTGGCCGACCAGATCAGGGGCCTGGGCCGGTCGCTCGGCCACACCGCTGCGGACGAGCGCCTGCGGGAGCAGGTCCAGGCTGCGGACGCGCAGTGCACCGCACTGCGGCAGAAGCTGGGTCCGATGAGCTACGCGGACTACAAGCCCTTCAACGCCGGCGTCGCCGCACTGCAGCGGACTGTGCCGCGGCTGGCGAACACCATCCAGGCACGGGCGCACGACCGGCACGCGGACTTCGGCCTGGAGTCCGCGGACTCGATGACGCTGGTGTATCCGAAGGACCTGCCGTTCACCTCCACTGGCACGTCGCCTGCGGTGTCGCTGACCCGTGGCGAGTACGAGAACGTGCAGGCCGTCGTACTGCCGTTCGCTGAGCCTCTGGCCGGCGTACAGGCACGGGTGACGTCTGTGTCCGGCAAGCGCGGTGCGCTGCAGGCGACGGTGGCTCCGGTCGGCTCGCTGAACGTGACGCCGACCAGCGTGTACCACCGGCCGACGTACGCCGGTTGGACACCGGACCCGATCCGCGACGACCTGACGTCGGTGGACGTGCCGGCCGATGGGATCCAGCCGTACTGGATCCGGCTGAAGGCCGCACCGACTGCAGCGCCCGGTGCGTATCAGGTCAAGGTCGCGTTCTCGGCGGCCGGCAAACGGACCCGGTCGATGACGCTGACCGCCAGGGTCTGGCCGGTGACCGTGCCGGATGCGCCGAAACTCAACACCACGTTCCAGTTCACACCGGCGATCGTGAACGACCTCTACGGCATCACCGACCCGGCGGCGCAGGAGGCGACCAAGCACCAGTACTGGTCCTTCCTGCACGACTACAAGATCGAGCCGGACCAGCTCTACACCTGCTCGTGCATCCCTTCGAACCCTGGCCCGGTGATCGTTCCGACCCCGGTCGAGGACGTGCTGTACATCCGGGACCACTACGGCTTGCGCGACTTCAACGCGTTCTACCTGTGGGCCGGACTCCTCAACCCGGCCAAGCCGGAGACCTGGCAGGCGCAGATCGACACGTGGATCGCTCAGCTGCGGACTGCGATGGACAGCTACCGTGCGGCCGGCGTCGACAAGTACGCGTACGTGTACGGCTTCGACGAGGCCACCGGACCACTGCTGCAGGCGGCCAAGCAGACCTTCGCCGCAGTCAAGCAGGCTTTTCCTGACCTGCCGATCCTCACGACGCTGCGAGACAACTCGATGGGCGTCGACACCGGACTGGCCGGGCTGGTCGACATCTGGGCGCCACAACAGGACCTGTACGACCAGACGGTGGCAGAGCGCACCAGAGCGCGCGGCGATCAGGCCTGGTGGTACCCGGACATCGGCACCGGCTCGCCGTTGCCGAACTGGTTCAACGGCTACCCACCGATCGACACCCGCATGCTGGCCGGCCCCATGTCCTACAAGGCCGGCGTCGAAGGCATGCTGTACTACGCGACGAACCGCTGGCTTCGCACGGACCACGCCAACCAACTGCTGGTCAACGACGGCATCCTGTCGGCGTGGAAGGCCGCGACGTTCAACGGGACCGCCGGCGACGGCTCGATGTTCTATCCCGGACCGAACGGGCCGATGGCATCGATCCGGCTGGAGAACTTCCGGGACGGTATGGAGGACTACAACCTCCTTTGGCTGCTCTCCGAGGACCTGCGGACGAACCCACATGTCCCGCCGCCCCTGAAGGCCCACGCCACCAAGCTGCTGCACGCGGACGACGTGGTCACCAACCAGCGCACGTTCACGGAGGACCCTGTGCTGTACCGCGCCTGGCGCGCCGACCTGATCGCTACGCTGGCGGTCCTGAAGCAGGGCTAGAGTGAGCGCATGGCTGAGCTCTTGACCGACGACCAGATCGACCTCGCGATCCGCGACCACCTGCCGCAGTGGAAGGTCGTGGACAAGGAACTGGTCCGCGAGGTCAAGGCGGCCGCCTTCCTGGACGGCATCCGGCTGGTGGCGACCGTCGCGCAGCTGGCCGAGTCGATGAACCACCACCCGGACATCGACATCCGCTACACCACGATCACGTTCCGGGTCACCAGCCACGACGCCGGTGGAATCACCGACGACGACCTGGTGCTGGCCCGGCACATCGACACGGCGGCCGGCTGACCTGTTCCCGTCATGACGCCTGTCCGCCAGGACAGGCGCTGGTCCGGCGTGCCCGGAATCCATTGAATCTAAGGCATGACCGCCCTAGGTAGTGCTCTGACCGTCCTGCTGGCACTCGTCCCGTCCCAAGCCGGTACCGCTGACCCCGGCTGGTTCTGGAACGCTCCGCACTGCGACACCGTGTACGGCGACGGCTCGGTGACGATCACCGAGTCCGACGGCGAGACCCTCGCACCGACGACCGGCAAGCTGCGCCCCGTCACCTACGCGAAGGTCGCCGCCCTCCAGGAGCCGAACACGCTCATCACCATCGGCAAGCAGTCCATCCAGCGCTCCAGCGACGCGGGCTGCAGCTGGCAGTTGCTCGACAAGGCGCCCGACGACCTCAGCACGTACGACGTACAGCCCGGCCCGGGTGACTCGGCGTACATCTACAGCGTCAACGACCAGCCCATCCATCGCGTACACGGCTCTCACGTCAGCACAGTGCTCGGACCGGTCGACGGCGGTGGTCTCGCCGCACTGGATGCGCGGCCCGGGCGGCTGCGCGTGGTCGCCGGTGACGGGCAGCTGTACGACTCCTCGGACGACGGCGTGACGTGGCAGCGCACCGGCGTACTGCCCGGTCGCGATCTCTTCGTGTACGACGCCGTGGTGGATCCGCGGAACCCGGACCACATCGTCATCGGGGTGATGTCGAACGGCGTCTACGTCACGTACGACGGCGGTCGCAGCTGGATCCGGTCGCGGGCGGTGGAGCGGGTGAACGCGTTCAGCCTGACCATCTCGCCGGCCGATCCGTCGAAGGTCTGGATGGAGGGGTACGACCGGGATCGGGCGACGCGGTTCATCTGGGAGTCGACCGACGGCGGGCAGAAGTTCCGCGAGGTGCTGGACCAGAGCCGGGCCGACCTGATCAACGGCAACAGGATGTGGGCGTCGCCGGTCGACCCGGACCTCGTCTACTTCAGCTACGGCACGTCGTTCGCCAACTTCGGCGCCGACCTCTACCGCTTCCGCCCGTCCACCGGCGAGCTCAGCAAACACCACAACCGCAACGACGGCATCCCGTCCCTGGCCTTCAACCCTTCCAACCCGAAGATCCTCTACCTGGGCCTCGCGGAAGAGCGCTGACAAGATCTCCAGAGGAGTATTCAAGAAGAGGGCAATTGGCGGGTCAGAACGTGCATCGACCTGCACGGGGATCGGTCAGCCGCCGGTAGCGCCGATCCACCGCTGGGTCATGCCGCCGCTCGAACCGGCCCTCTGCTCACCGCCTCGGGGTGGCCGCAGTCGCGCGCAGCCTCGCCGAGTCGTGGCGAATGGTTCCGATCCCGAACGCCGAGTCGTGGATCAAGGCAGATTCTCAGAACCCCTCTCCACGACTCGGCGAACCTGAGACCGCTTTCGTCAGCCGACGAAGGCGACTGTGTTGCCGTCGAGGTCGCGCACGATGAAGTCCGTGCCGCCCCAGGCTTGCTTGGTGAGCTTCTGGGCCGGCTCCACGCCCGCCGCGAGATACTCCGCGTACAAGTCCTTGACGTTTCGAGCTTCGATGAAGGCCATGATGAGCCCTTCCTCGCGCGCGGTGTCTGCAGCGAGCACCGGCTCATGCACGAGCCGCAGGTGCAAGGTAGCGTCGTCGCGCGACACCGAGCCGTAGAACGGCGGGTGCCCGTGCAGAAAGTCGACACGGAACCCGAGGCGATCGCGATAGAACTCGGCGGCCGCCTGTACATTGCGGACGAACAGGACCGGCCGCGCGGCGCCGAGCAGGACAGGCTTCGGAGCCTCGGGTGATCGTGGCGAGGCATCCTCGACGTCCGCCCTCAGCGCGGCCCAACCGTCGTAGCCCGCCTCGAGCGCAATGATCTCCTGCGCCTCCGTGAGCTTGAAGTTCAGCGCGAGCAGTTCGTGATCCGTCACCTCGCGGTATCGCGGCAGCTGGCGGATGCGGCCACCGACCGAGAGGTTGCGGTCGTGGTGCCAGCGCAGGAGTTGCTTGGCTTGCTTCTTGTAGGTTTCGAGTGTGGGCATGGCGTCCCTCCCAGGGGTGAGCTGGAGTAGGTGGGCCTTGCCCTTTCGGCGTCTTGCGCCGTTGCGCCCCGGACTAAAGACTAATCCGCGCTTTCCGATGAATTTAGCACGGACCAATTGCCTCGCAGTACCCCCACGGCACGATGCCGCCCAACCACCGCCGCATCCTCTAGCTGGGGGTGGCGGAAGAGCTTTGACGAAGGCCGATCAGGACTCCTTCGGTGTCACGGAGGTAGCTGAGGCGTCCGATGCCAGGCAGCTCCTGGATCTCGCCGGCCGGAGTGCCGCCCGCACCACGGGCGGCCTCCAGGGTCGCCTCGAGGTCGTCGACCTCGATCCAGGCGATCGTGGGCTGGGACTGGTACCGGCTGCTCATGATGGCGCCGTCGATCCCCTCCCCCGGGCCGGTCTCCGCGAGCAGGTAGCCGTCCGGCACCGGCGCCGGCGTCACCTGCCAGCCGAACACCTTGCTGTAGAACTCCGCGGCCCGATTGTGGTCCTCGGCAACGATCTCGACATGCACAATGCGTCCCATGTGTCCGATCGTCACGCATCAGGGCCGGCGTCGTCTTGGACAGATCTTCCGTGCATCAACTCCGCGATCCCGTTCTGTACTGCGAGGAACGACGTCGCGCTGACCCCGGTGTAGCGCTTGAAGTCGCGTGCGGCGTGCGCCTGGTCGTAGTACCCGTGCAACGCCGACAAGGTGGCTGCCGCGTCTGCCGGACCGCCGAGCAGGCCGCCGACGAAGTGGTAGTACCGGATGATCTCGGCGTACTGCTTCGGTCCGATGCCGACGCTGCTCCGGAACACGCGATACAAGGTGCTGTACGACGTGCCGCACCGGCGTACGACGTCGGCCACGGCGACCTGACCGCGTAGCTCGTCGATCGCCCGGACTGCCTCGGCAACGATCGGCGGAGCGGCTGTGGTCGTCATCCTCGCCGCGAGGAAGCCCGCCAACCGGTCCGCACGCGCTTGGCCGAACGGCTCCGACCGCAGCTCCGCCACCAGGCCCGCTGTGGTCTCCGGTCCGACCCAGTCGGTCATCGGCCGCACCTCGTCGACGAGAGCGGGCAGGCCGAGCGCCGCGAGCCCCCACGGCGTGAACTCGACCCCGGCATAACTCGCCACACCAACCTGCCCGATCATCTGCGGCCGGGTCATGACCCCGAACACCGACGCGGCGTTCGGCCACTCGGCGCGGGTCACCGGATCGTGTCGCGTACCGGGATCACCGAGCGCGACCGCAAGCCCCGGCCGGCCGTTCGGAATCAAGATCTCCTGCCGCAGCGAGGGCAGCGGTGCGGAGTCGACCAACCACACGTGGTCGATCACCTCCCGCAACTGCACCGCCGGCGAGAACCGCTCATAAGCCATGCCCCACCGTCTCGCACCAAGGAACTGCGCACGAAATCCCCCGCCCGACCTACCCACCCAACCCACCCGAGCCCGCTCTCGTTCTTTCTTCCTTCCCCGGCTCACGACGCGAATCGTAAGTCTCTGGCTCGTTTGTATCGGTTACCGTTGATGAGTGACGACTGCCGAGGAGTACCGCCTGCTGGGTTTCGCCGATGCCGATCGGGAGGCGGCCGAGGCGTTCACGCCGGATGCGGCGGTGGTGAAGGACCTGGCCGACCAGATCCGGGCCGCGATCGGGAAGCTCGGGAGTGAGCCGGAGTTCCGGATGCCGGAGGACGCGCGGAACTCGGTCCAGGCGTACCTGGACACCGTGCCGGACATCCGCGCGTTCCACTCCGGCCGCGGCATCCCCGACGACATCAGCTGGGCCTCGCTGGCCGACCTCGGACAGCAGCTCAAGGTCAGCCGCCGGACCCACGGCGAGTACAGCCTCGAGACACATTGGTGGTTGACGAACTTCTGGGTCGGCAACCTCTACACGCTGGGGCGGCTGCAGTACATGCTCTTCCAGGTCACAGCGGACCAGCCGGTCCCGGGCACCGAGCCGGGCGAATGGATCATCGGCGTGCACATCCCCGAGACCGGCCCGCTGACACCTGAGCTGGTCGACGACAGCCTCCAGCAGGCCCGCGAGTTCTTCCCGCGCTACTTCCCGGAGTACCCGGTCAAGACCGCGAACCTCTGGTCCTGGTTGCTCGACCCGTACCTGCTCGACAACCTCCCCCAGGACTCGAACATGGTGAAGTTCGGTCGCCGCTTCACGCCGTACGGCACGCCGAACGACAGCCAGGACAGCGCCATCTTCTTCACCTTCCGCACGCACGGCACGGACCACCTGGACGAGCTCCCACAGAACACCCGCCTGCAGCGCCTCGTAGTCGGCCGCATCAAGGACGGCGGCACCTGGCAGAGCGCCTACGGCTACCTGAAGCTATGACGGGCGGTTCTGCCCACTAGGTACGCCGTACTTCGCCAGCCAGCTCGCCAGCTCCATGTTGGACACGCAGCGCACATCGGGCTGCGTGCAGGTCTGTTTGACGAAGTCGGTCAGGGCGTCGGAGTACACGCTGTTGTTCCAGCTGTTGAAGTGGTTGCCGAGGAACAGCGGCGGGTTGCCGCTCGCCCGCGACTTCGCCAGCGCCTGCTGGTACGTCGCGAGCACCTGCGCCTTCAGCGCGGGCGCCTGGGCGAGCGGAGCCTTGCGTGCCTGGGTCTGGGCGAACCACAGGTTGTAGTCCATCGTCAGCGTCTTCTTGCTGGTGCCGGCCAGGATCACTGACTCGAGCGGGAAGTCCCACAGCCCGTTCTGCTTCTTCGGCCAGGTGATGTAGCCGGGCGCGGACGCGTCGTACAGCATGCCGCGCTGGACCATCGCCTGCCGGTACGCGGGCCGGTTGCCCTCCAGACACGGCGTGCGCATGCCCTTGACCGTCGACGGATCGAACGGCGGCTCGACGGTCTTGCCGGCGGCGAGCGTCGGCCCGGTCCGCACCATCTGGTCGAATGCGCTCAACTCAGCGGTCCACTGCGCGGTGGTCCACCGGCCGATGCCGGTCTTGCCGCAGAAGTGACCGTTCGCGTGGGTGCCGATCTCGTGGCCTTCGGCGATGGCCGCTCGCAGGACCTTCGTCCGGGCGAGGACGTTGGCGGCGTCGCCCCAGCCGATGTCGGAGGCGCCGGGCCGGTGGTACGGCGGTTTGTAGTCGGTGCGGTGGTCACCGGGGTACAGGTACGGGCCGGAGAGGAAGAACGTCATCCGCGCGTTGACCTGATTCGCGACCGCACGCCAGTGCGCCCAGAGCGCGAGGTCGCCGGCGCCGTCGAAGGAGACCACGACGAACAGAGGCGGCTTGCCGCTCGGCAGGCGTCCCGGGAACGACCGCAGGACGGGCGCCGCGGCCGGCAGCTTCGAGGTAGGTGTGTGGCTCGGCGTTGGCGTGCGGCTGGGCGTCGGTTTGGCGGTTGCCGGCGCCGGAGGCGGCTTGTGCGACGGCCGCGTAGCGCGCGAGCCACTGGGTGACGTGGTGGTCGACGGAGCGCCTTCGAGTGGTACGTCGGCACACCCGGCCAGGACCGCCGCGACAACGAGCGCGGCGCCCACGAGGTTCGCCCCAGGCCTCACCACGCCCCTACTGACGCACGAAACCCGGCCGAGGTTGGCCCGGGACACGCGCCCGCGGCGAAACCGGGGCGGGGATCGTTAAGCGCTCGTGATCTTCACCGCGCGGCGCTTGACCACGATCCGGCGGGACGTCTCGACGACCAGACCGACCGTCGCGGCCAGGCCGAAGCTGAACGCGAGCCCCTTCAACTGGTCGTGCGCGAACGCGTCGCCGCCCAGGTAGCCGAGCAGGGCGACGTACGTGTACGCGATCGTCACCCCGAAGAACGTGAACACGATGAACTTCTTGAACGAGTACCGCGTCGCGCCCGCGGTCAGCGTGGCGACCATCCGGGCGCCGGGGATGTAGCGGACCGTCATCAGGATCAGCCCGCCCCGCGAGTGCAGGGCGCCGGCGACCCGGTCGTAGACCTGCTGACGGCGCTCCTGACGCTTCATCCAGCGGTGCAGCGCCGGGCCCGAACCGCGGCCCATGAAGTAGCAGGTGGACTCGCCGATGACCGAGCCGACCATCGCGACCGCGATCACGAGCAGCAGGTTCTGGTGGCCGGCGGCAGCGGCCATGCCGGCCGTGATGACCATGCCCTCGCTCGGGACCACCGGGAACACCGCGTCGACCGCCGCGGCGATGAACAGGATGAGCAGCAGCCAGTGCGAGGCCATCGCGATGCCGAGCAGGTGTCGCGCGACCTCCATCAACTCTGTCACCCGGAAAGGATGCCATCTCCTGCCAACATCGCCGCAATCCCATCGGTGTGATTCAGCCGCGGTTCACCCGATGTTCAGTCCTGACGGCTCACCGTGGTCAGAGCTGTACGGGCAGTTCGCGGATCGCGTTCATGAGCAGGCCGGGGGTGCGGACCGGGTCGCGCTCCGGCTCGGCCAGGCGCAGGTCAGGGAAGCGCTCGAAGAGCATGCCGAGCGCGATCCGGCCCTCCAGCCGGGCCAGCGGCGCCCCGAGGCAGTGGTGGATCCCATGGCCGAAGGCGAGGTGCGCGGAGTCCGGGCGGGTGATGTCCAGCTCGTCCGGCCGCTCGACCTTGCGCGGATCGCGGTTGGCCGGCAGGAGCGCGAACACGATCACCTCGCCGGCCTCGATCCGGGTCCCGGCGATCTCGATCGGCGCCTGGGAGATGTACGGGATCGCGGCCTGCAGCGGGCCGTCGTACCTGAGCAACTCCTCGACCGCGGCGGGCAACCGGTCCGGCTCGGCCTTCAGCAGTTCCAGCTGGTCAGGGTGCCGCAGCAGGGCGTGTACGCCGTTCGTGATTAGGCTGACTGTGGTCTCGTGGCCGGCTGCGAGCAGCAGGAAGATCATCGAGGTCAGCTCGTCCTCACTCAGTCGGTCGCCGCCGTCGCGGGCCGCGATCAGGCCCGACAGCAGGTCGTCGGTCGGCGCCTGCTGCTTCTGCGTGATCAGCTCGTGGACGAAATCGAGCATCAGCGTGGTCGCGTCGATGTACTCCTCGGCGGTGTGCATGGTCGCGTTCACGAACACCGAGGACCACTGGCGGAAGTCCTCGCGGCGGACCGGCGGGATGCCGATCAGCTCGCAGATCACCGTGATCGGCAGCGGGTAGCTGTACGCGTTCACCAGGTCGACGCGATCGCCGGTCGCCGCCATGTCGTCGAGCAGGCCGGCCGCGATCTCGCGGATCCGCGGCTCGAGCGCGTCGATCCGGCGGCGGGTGAACGCGGCGGTGACGAGCTTGCGCAACCGGGTGTGGTCCGGCGGATTCGCGCCGAGCATGTGCCGCTCGGTCCGGTTGATCAGCTCGTCCATCATCGTGTCGCGATGCGGCCCGTCCAGCGGCGAGCGCACCACGTCCGGGTGGGCGAGCAGCTCGCGCGTCTCGGCGTACCCGGTCACCAGGCAGACCGGGACGCCGGTGAACAGCGTGAGCCGCTGCACGGGTCCCTTGGCCGCCAGGTCCTCGAAGCCCCAGTGCCGGGCTATTCCGCTGGTCTCCGTGAACGGCTGCCTCATGCGGCCAGCCTACGTTCGCCGTCCCAGCTGCTCAGCGAGCTCGGTGCGGGAGTGGATGCCCAGCTTCGTATAGACCTTGCGCAGGTGGTACTCGACGGTCTTCGGGCTCAGGAACAGCCGGGCCGCGGCATCCCGGATGCTGTGCCCGTCAGCGAGCAGTACGGCGATCTGCCGCTCCTGCGGAGTCAGCTCGTCCGCTGTGCTCGGCACACGCCGCCGTGCGGTCTCACCCGTCGCCTTGAGCTCCGCCGCGGCCTGGTCTGCCCAACCGAGCGCACCGAGCGCGTCAAAACCCTCCACAGCGAGCCTGAGCTGGGTCCGGGCGTCCACGCGCCGCCGTACCCGTCGCAGCCACGCACCGTACGCCAGACGCGTCCGGGCCAGCTCGAACGCGTCCAGCGTCACCTCGTGCCGGCTGAGCGCCAGATGGAAGTCCTCCTCGCTGTCACCGGCCACACCACGCGCCCGCGCTGCTCGCGCCAACGACCATGGCTGACCTTTCGCCTCCGCCAGAGCGGAGTGCTCGCCAGCTACTCGCTTCGCATCCTCGACACGCCCCAACCGCAGGTACACCTCGACCAGCTCCGGTGCGGGCGACAGGTCCGGGTCCTTCAACCCATACTCGGCCAGTACGTCGACCAGCCGCTCGTACTGCGGCAGGGCCGCCGCCGGATCACCACGCCCTAGCTCCAGGTCGCCGAGTGCAAACAGCGACCACAGCGTCCCGAGGTGGATCTCCTGCTCGGCACAGATGCGCAGACACTCCGCAGCGACCTCCTGGCATTCCGATCTGCCCTGGTGGGACCACAGCCACGCCAGCCCGGCCAGGTTCATCGCCAGTTCGGTCGTCTGACCAGTCTCACGCGACAGCCGGATCCCCTCGTCGTACGACGTCTCCGCGTCGGCCCAGCGGTCAGTGGTGGCGTCATCGCGGGCCAGCACGAACAAGAGACCGGGCAGAGTCCCCAGAGCGACCTCCTCCCGCCGTTCGAGCATCGCCTGCTGCAGTAGCGTCCGGCCGGTGCCGGTCTCCCGGAGGAACAACGCAGCCAGCACCATCCAGACCTGACGACGGCGGTCGCGGTCCAGCTCGTCCGACGGTTCCAGTCCGATCGCCGCGCGAATCTGATCCGTACCGCCGCTGCCCGCAAGGACCTTCGCGACTCCGCTCGCGAGCATGCTCATGATCCGCGGACCAGGGCGATCGATAGCCGGCCTGAGCCGGTCGATCTCGTGGGCGATCTCCAGCCCGGCGGGAGCATCGCACAGCCGGAAGCACGCAGCGACCGCATCAACGAGCAGCCCGGTAGCGACCTCGGGGTCGGTGGACTCCGCTGCAGCTGCGACCAGGATGTCGCGAGCCCGGCGCGGCGACCCGCACTTCACCTCGATGTCGCCGCGAATCTCGTGCGCCCGGAGCTTCACCGGCAGCGGCGGCTGCAGGCTCAACGCGTCGGCAAGCAAGGCCTCTGCACGCTCCGCCAGTCCAGCCGACCACGCCGCCTCACCAGCGGCAACCAGTCTGAGTGCACGGTCCTGCAGTCCCTGACTGAGTCGACCAGCACGCTCGTACGCCGTAGCGGCGACCGCATGTGCACCGCGGGAAGCAGCGTGCTCGGCCGCGACGACCAACCCGGCCGCCACCTCGTCGTCAGCGCCGAGAACCGCCTCGGACAGGTGCCAGGCCCGTCTGTCCCCGTCCGGCGTGGTCCGAGCCACCGCGCGATGCGCAGTACGTCGCTTTGCCGGGTCTGCGCTCGTGTAGATCGCGGAGCGGACCAGGGGATGCCGCCAGACGACCTCGCCCTCGCGGATCGCGACCAGCCCGGCTGCTTCGGCCTCCTCGAGCACAACAACGTCGACACCCAGCTCTGCGCACGCACGCGCGACGGCTCCGAGTTCGCAGTCGTCGATCGCCGACACCAGCAGTGCGGTGCGGGCGTCCTGGCTGAGCCGATTTGCTCTGCTGACAAAGGCTTCTGCGAGCATCGCGGGGACGGGGAGCGGCACACCAGGCGGCGTACGGTGCAGGCGGTCCGGGTCGTCTGCGAGCTCCAGGAGCGCTAGTGGGTTGCCTGCCACGGTTTGGTACAGCTGCTCGACCAGGTCACCCGGGAGGTGCTGCACGAGTTGCTGGGCGGCCTCCAGCGTGATCCCGTTCAGCTCCAGTCTCGGGAGATCCGCCTCGAACGGATGTGGCTCGTGGGCGCGGGCCGCGATCAGCATGACGATCGGATCGGCAACCAGACGCCGGGCCGCGAACAGCAAGGCTTCCGCGGATGGCCGGTCGAGTAGATGGGCGTCGTCGATGATCAGTGCGAGCGGCGCGTCCTCCGCGTACCGGCAGATCAGGCTGAGGGTTGCGGCACCGACAGCGAAACGATCCGCGGGAGTCGCGGTCTGAGGTCGTAGTGCGAGCGCCGATGCGAGCGCCGACTGCTGCGGGCCGGGGATGCGGTCGAGGCTGGACAACGCCGGTCGCAGCAGTTGGAGCAGCGCAGCGAACGGGAGCTCACGTTCGGCCTCGGCGCCGCGAGCTCGCAGGATGCGCAGTCCGCCGGCCAGTTCGGCGGCTTCGTCCAGCAGGCTGGTTTTGCCGATGCCCGGCTCGCCGGTGACGAGCAACGCCCCAGCGGCTCCGACCCGCGCCCCCGCGACCAGCTGCTCGATCACCCGGCGCTCCGCCTCCCGCCCGATGAGCATGTCTCGCAGTGTGCCCTAGGGGGCCCACCTGATGCGATGGTCCGTCCACGCTGCCTAGGTTCGCCGTACGAAAACCACTAGGGGGCAAAGCAAATGACTGTTGCAATCGACGCCGACAAGTTGATGGGCTTCGTGTTCAAGGCGGTCGACGAGGTAGGGGCGACGCTGAACGCGGCGCTGGTGGTGATGGGAGATCGGCTCGGGTACTACCAGGTGCTCGCCGACCAGGGCCCGGCCACACCGACCGAGCTGGCCGAGCGGACCAGCACCGACGAGCACTACACCCGCGAGTGGCTGAACGCCCAAGCAGCGGGCGGGATCGTCGAGTACGACGCGGGCACTGGTCGCTACACGTTGCCACCCGAGCACGCCGTGGCCATGACCGATCCGAGCAGCCCGGCGTACCTGCCCGGCTTCTTCCAGATCGCACTGGGCACGCTGCAGCACACCACGGACACGATCGAGGCAGCACGGAGCGGCGCCGGGGTCGGGTGGCACGAGCACACGTCGGACGTTCACGTGGGGTGTGAGCGGTTCTTCCGGCCGTCGTACAACGCGAACCTGTTGCCGAGCTGGCTGCCCGCGCTGGACGGCGTGGTGGAGAAGCTCCAGCAGGGTGCGACGGTGGCCGACATCGGCTGCGGGCACGGATCGTCCACCATCCTGATGGCCGAGGCGTTCCCACGGTCTACGTTCGTCGGCTCGGACTACCACCAGGCCTCGATCGAGACTGCCCGGCTGCGGGCGGCAGATGCGGGCGTCAGCGATCGGGCGTCCTTCGAGGTCGCGGCGGCCGACCGCTTCAGCGGGTCCGGGTTCGACCTGGTGACGACGTTCGACGCCCTGCACGACATGGGCGATCCGGTCGGCGCGGCCCGGCACGTACGGGACGCGCTGGCGGCCGACGGCACCTGGATGCTGGTCGAGCCGATGGCCGGCGATCACGTCGAGGACAACCTCAACCCGGTCGGCCGGGCGTACTACGGCTTCTCCACGCTGCTCTGCACGCCGGCCTCGCTGTCCCAGCCCGTCGGCCTCGCGCTCGGCACCCAGGCCGGCCCGGCGCGGATCCGGGACGTCACCAAGGCGGCCGGGTTCACCCGGTTCCGGACCGTCGCGGAGACGCCGTTCAACCTGGTGTTCGAGGTGCGCCCTTGACAGGATAGTTCACCACCTGGTGAAGTGTTGCGCGTGCTGACGAGGACGTTCGGAGCGCTCGCGGACCCGACCCGGCTGGCCATCGTGAGCCGGCTGAGCCGGGGCGACGCGACGATGGGCGAGCTCGCCGAGCCGCACCGGATCACCCCACCCGCGATCACCAAGCACGTCGGCGTGCTGGTGGACGCGGGTCTGGTACGTCGGCGGCGGGTCGGCCGGACCGTGGTGTGCACGCTCCGGCCGGAGGCGCTCTCCGAGTTGGAGCAGTGGCTCGGCGACCTCACGACGTACTGGAACAGCACCGTGGACCGGCTGGAAGAACTCTTGCGAGGGGACGACGATGGACACTGAGATCCGGATCGAAAGGGTGCTTCCGGCAACGATCGGGCGGGTGTACGACGCCTGGACGCGGGCCGACCTGCTGGTCCAGTGGTACTGCCCGAATCCCACCTGGGAGTTGAAGGTGGACGCCGACGTCCGGGTCGGCGGCGACTGGATGGTCGAGATGGGACCGCACGTGGTGCGCGGGACGTACCTCGAGGTCGAGCCGCCGCGGCGGCTCGTGTTCAGCTGGAAGTGGGACGGCACCGAGGACGAGCCGACCCGCGTCGAGGTCGACCTGGCCGAAGTGGCCGACGGCACCCGGATGGTCCTCAGCCACACCGGCTTCGCCGACGCCGAGGACGCCGCCAACCACCAGCAGGGCTGGGAGCCCGAGCTGGTCCGACTAACCGACCTACTGAACTCCGTCGGCGCAAGCTGACCGCTTGATGCCGCGACGTGGTACGGGCCGGCTCCAGGAGTAGAAGGCCCCGGAGAAAGGTCGAGCCCCGGGCGGTAACCCGGGGCTCATGCGGATGGATGGACAGTGGCGGTCTTCAGCTGCCGGACTTGCGCCGGAACTGGCGCTTCTGCTTGTCGTTGTGCGCGTCGCCTACGCCCTGCCCCCGCACTCCGGATCCCGGATGCGAGTGCTTCCCGGCGTTCTTCTTCTCGAGCGCTTCCCGAAACTTCTTCTGCAGATCGTCCGCCGGCTCGCTGGACTTGTCGCTCATACCGTCTCCTTCACAAACCGTCAGGCGTACGCACCCACGCTAACCGAGGGTGAACGCGAACCGCGACTGGAATACCACCGATCTCACCAGGAGAAAACCCCCGCCGACAGCCCGAGCGCCGCTGTTAGGTTCGCCGTACGCCGACGGAGGGACACGAAATGCTGGTGAGCAACGAGGCTTTGCTCGGGATCGCGCTGGTCGAGCTCGGCCTGGTGATCGTGCCGGGGCCGAACATGATCTACCTCGTGTCCCGCTCGATCGTCCAGGGCCGCCGCGCCGGGCTGATCTCGCTCGCCGGGGTCGGCATCGGCTTCCTGGTGTACCTGCTCGCGGCGAGCGCCGGCCTCGCGACCCTGTTCGCGCTCGTCCCCGAGATCTACCTGACGCTGAAGCTCGCCGGCGCGGCGTACCTGCTCTGGCTCGCCTGGAACGCGCTCCGCCCCGGCGGCGCGTCGGTCTTCGCCACCCAGGAGCTGGAGCCCGACGGCCCACGCAAGCTGTTCGGGATGGGCCTGCTCACCTGCCTGCTCAACCCGAAGATCGCGATCCTCTACATCTCGCTGCTCCCCCAGTTCCTCGACCCGTCCCGCGGCCATCTCGGTGCGCAGAGCCTCGTCCTCGGCCTCACCCAGCTCACCGTCGGCGTCGTCATGAACGCCGTCTTCGTGATCACCGCCGGTTCGGTCGCCGTCTTCCTCTCCCGCCGCCCCACCTGGATGCGCATCCACCGTTACGTCACCGGCACAGCGCTCGCCGTCTTCGCCGTCCGCCTCGCCACCGACCGAGCCCGCCCACTCGCCACCCACTGAGAGCTGTCGGACCGGGCCGTTAGCGTGACCCGCGATGAACATCGATCGGCTGGTCGCAGCCTGGGGCTCGTGCCGGATCCGCGTCGGCTCGACACCCGGCGCCCGCTCCCGAGCGAGGTACGGCTCGGCGGAGCCACGAGCGACCTCTTCGACGAACGTCTGCCGGCCGGCGTTGCGCTTCCGGTGACTCGGCCCGTGGCAGCTCGTGGTGAGCGTCATCGGGTCCTACGGGCCGTCGCTCGGCAGCTACAACGACGTGATCGACTCCGACGACTTCGTCGTACTGGGACAGGACACGCGGCGGTGGATGACGCGCCAGGTCTGGGGGGCTCGCGTGTTGCAGTGTGGTGCGACGCCGCCGGACTGTGAGGACAATGAGCGGTGGACGTTCACGCTGTTCCCTGGCGAGGAGCTCGTCGACGGGCAGGCCGAGTCCGGGACCGTGCTGAAGGGCAAGGTCCGGTTCCGGCTGGGCAAACCGGACCGCGGCATCGGTTCGGCGCGGGTCGCTCCGGCGCTGCTAATTGATGTGCAGTAGACGGATGGCTCGCGGATACTGCTGGGCGTGATGATGCATGTCGGGCAACTGAGTGTGACCGTCGAGCTGGTCGAGCGGCTGATCCAGGAGCAGTACCCGGACTGGAGCGGGCTCGCGGTGCGGCCAGTCGCGTCGAACGGGACGGTCAACGCGCTGTTCCGGATCGGCGACGAACTGGTGGCGCGGTTCCCGATCATGCCCGGTGACCCGGCGACGGTACGCGCCGAGCTCGAGGACGAGGCCGATGCGGCACGGCGGTTGCGGCGCATCTCGCCGTACCCGACGCCGGAGCCGATCGCGATCGGTGCGCCGGGCCTCGACTATCCGCAGGCCTGGAGCGTGTACAGCTGGATCGACGGGACGATCGCACACGACGCCGACGTTGCCGGATCGACCGCCTTGGCCGAGGATCTCGCCCGGTTCGTACTCGCGCTGCGGGCGGAGCCGACCGAAGGAAGGGTGTTCACGGGCTCCTGGCGCGGCGGCGTACTCACCTCGCAGGACGAGTGGGTCCCCGACTGCCTCGAACGTAGCCGCGGCATGATCGACGTCGACGGACTCGCCCGCCTGTGGGCCGACCTCCGGACGACACCGCGCACCGAGCCCGACACGTGGACGCATCGCGACCTCATGCCCTGCAACCTGCTGGTAGCGGACGGCCGGCTCGCAGGCGTGATCGACGTCGGCACGTTCACCGTCTCCGACCCCGCGATGGACCTCCAGCCCGCCTGGAATCTCTTCGATCCGACCGCTCGCGAGGTCTTCCGCATCGCGGTCGGCAGCGACGACGCCGAATGGCGCCGCGGCATGGGCTGGGCGTTGGCGCAGGCCGTCGGCTGTCTCTGGTACTACGTCGAGACCAACCCGGTCATGTCCCGCACCGCCCACCACACTCTGACCGAGCTGCTCAAAGTCGCCTAGCCACGAACACGAACTCCTTGCCCGGCCGGTCCGGGGCGTCGCGCACCTCGTCAACGACAAACCCGGCTGCCACCAGCGACTCCTCGACCTCGTCCCGCTCCCGGAACCGCAACGTCGAGTCCGACGTGAGTACGGCGCCATCCGCCGAGAAGACGTACGTCGCGTGGAACGACACGAACGGCGGCTCCACGCTGACCAGGTCGCTCCAGCTCTCGACTGTCCCGCCTCCCGGGGCGGGCTGGACCTGATGCGTGTTCTCCCGCGTCCATTCCTCCCAGGCGCGCTTCGCCGGATCCCGCGTCTCGAACACGAACCGCCCGCCCGGCGTCAACGCCGCATGTACGCCGTCGAGCGTCGCCGACCACTCCGCATCGGTCAGGAACACCTGCGCCACGTTCCCCGTCATCACCGCGAGATCCACCTGCAACGGCGGCAAGGTCGTCGCGTCCCCGTGGATCCACCGCACCCGGTCGGCAAACTCCTTGCCCCGGGCAACCTCCAACGAGGCCTCGGCCGGATCCATCCCGACCACGTCCACCCCGACGCGAGCCAGCCAACACGCCAGCTCCCCCGTCCCACACCCCACATCCAGCACGTGCTGAGCCGCGAACTCGCTCACCATCGCGACGTAATGCTCCAGATCCCCCCGCCCCGCCTCCAGCACGTCATACATCGCAACCAACCGAGGCACCCCGAACAAAGCATCAACCATCCCGCGACGCTATCCCCACCACCCGCCGCCCGGCGACCTGATTTCCTGTGCGTAACGACAGGACGTAGATCTGTACGTATAGCCCACCTCCCGCCTGAGCGCGCGCGAGATCGCGGCCGGAGAGGCACTACCTCCTGTCGTTAGGCCACCATCACGACGTCGCTCCGGTATAACGCCGCAGCCCGGCTCGCCACGCCAGCCCGGCCAGCGCGGCTGCTACCCCAGCCGCAAGAACCCCGGCGGCCACAACACCCACCCGCGGACCGCGCAGCAACGCGGCCGATGGGACCGAGGCGATCAATGCCATCGGGAAGACGTAGGTGAGGACGACGCGGATCGGGCGGGCGAACACGTCCGTCGGGTAGCGGCCCAGCTGCCAAGCGGAGTGGAAGAACACATCCAGCTGCAGCTTCGGCGCCCAGAACGCCAAGCAGGCGAACAACACGCTCAACGCCCACGTCACCACCAGCCCCGCCACGACCAGCACCAACCAGCTGACCACTCCGGCAAGGCTCGGCGTCTGATCCGCGACTCCCCAACCCAGCACGCCGAAGCCCAGCAGCAGCTGGATCAGCTGCAGCGGGGAGGACAACGACAGGCTCGCCAGGAACAAACTCGGTGCCGGCTGCAGCAAGTACCCGTCGAGCTTCCCGTTCCGGATGCCGGTCTCCGGGAACCACGACAAGTTCGGATCGATGAACGTCGCGCGCAGCCCGGTGATCAGCTGGTACGTCCCGATCAGCACCAGGAACTGCGCCTTCGACCACCCCGCCAGACTGTCGGCCCGCGAGAACACGATCAGGACCGCCGCCACCGCCGTACCAAGTCCCGTGAACGCGAGCAGTACGTCGAACACCAGGTTGACCCGGAACGCAACGCTCCGCCGTAGCGCCATCGAGAACCCCGCACCCATCAACCGAAGCAGCTTCACGATCCCACCGCCGTGTACCGCCGTACGCCGATCCGCCAGACGACCGTGACCACAGCCACCAGCACCACCACCCAGATCAGTTGATAAACCAGCGAGCCACTCCCACTCCCGGCAGCGATCTCGGCAGGCAGACCGTTCATCCCGTAGAACGGCAGCACCTCCGCGACCCGGCGCCACGTGTCCGGCAGCAGTCCGATCGGCGCCGCCGTACCGCCGAACAGGAACATCAACTGACTGCCGAACCCCACGACCGCGTGGACGCGATCCGTCCAGAACGCCGTCAACGCCAGGAGGAACGTCCACAGGAAGACGAGGACGGCGGCGAACAACAGGTACGGCACCGAACGCAGCACCGCCGACCACTCGAACCCGACCCGCAACCCGACCCCGGTGAGCAGCACGATCGGTGCCCCGAGCAACGTCAGCCACGCGCGGATCGCGAGGTTCATCCCGATGACACCGATCACCACCGGTTGCGGGCGGAGCAGCTCGTGGCTCAGCGTCCCGTCGTAGATCCGCTCGGAGAACGTGTGCTGCTCGAAGGACTCCGTCATGAGCGTCACCAGGATGACCGCGACGTAGTAGCGCGCGATGGCCGGATCGTCCGGGTAGACCGCGGACCACACGAACAGCCCGATCAGCGGCGCCACCACGGCCTGCACCACGAGCGTCAGCAGGAACCACCACGCGCCCGACCATTCGAGCACCTCCTGGCGGAGCCGGAACCCCAGCAGTACCGCGGTTCTCATCGCAGCCCCTCGCGGTACGCCTGGTCGATGACCTTCTCCAGCGGCGGCTCCTCCACGGCGAGATCGACGACCTCCAGCGCCTGCAGCAACCGCGCCGTCGTCCCCGCCACCTCGTCCCGCGGCACCCGCAGGACCCACTGCCCCTCCGCCTTCTCGACCACCTCGCCGAACGCCGTCGGATCGCCTTGCGTGGAGATCCGGATCAGCTTGTACGGCGACAGGCGGGCGGAAAGCTCCGCCAGCGGGCCGTCGTACTGGACGCGGCCGTGGTCGATCAGGATCAGGCGCGGACACAGCGATGCGACGTCGGCCATGTAGTGGCTGGTCAGGAGTACGGTCGCGCCGGTTTGTTCGACGTACTCCGAGACGAACTCGCGGATCTGGCTCGCCGCGGTGACGTCGAGGCCGATCGTCGGCTCGTCGAGGAACAGGACCTCGGGGCGGTAGATCAGCGCCATCGCGAGACCGACGCGCATCCGTTCACCGAGGCTGAGGGCGCGGAGTTGCCGCTCCAGCAGGGGTTCGAGGTCGAGGAGGGCCTGGAGATCGCTGAGCGTACGGCGGAACGTGGCGCGCGGGACGTCGTACAGCAGGCGCTGGTACTCGAGGGAGTCCATCACGGTCAGCTCCTGCGATCCGCCGACCGGCTGACTGCCGCGGACGAACGCGATCCGCTTGAGGAACGTGGAGCGGCGCTGCCACGGGACCGTGTCGAGGACGCGGACCTGGCCGCTGGTCGGATGCAGGATCCCGGAGAGGATCTTCATGGTCGTGGTCTTGCCGGCGCCGTTCGGGCCGATGAAGCCGGAGACCTGGCCCGGCGCGATCGTGAACGAGATCTGATCCAGGGCCTGGACGGTCTTGTACTCGCGTTTGATCAGCGAACCGAGCGCGGCGCGGAGACCGCCTTTGCGGACCGGGGCCTGGTAGGACATCGAGAGGTTCTCCACCTCGACTGCAGTCATGGAGCGACCGTAGGAAGAAAAGACGCCCATCTATGTCTTATTTTCCTGAGATAGTCGACGTATGCGCGCAGAACGCCTCCTCCGGCTGCTGCTGTACCTGCAGACCCACGGTCAGACGACGGTCGCCCAACTCGCGGAGGCGCTCGACATCTCACCGCGCACGATCCAGCGCGACCTCGAGGTCCTCAGCCTGGCCGGCGTCCCGATCTACTCGATCCGCGGCCGCCGCGGCGGCTGGGCGCTCCTCCCCGACTACCGCACGCGGCTGACCGGACTCACGCCGTCGGAGGTGATGTCGGTCTTCGTCGGCGCGACCGCGCATGTGTTGGCCGACCTCGGCCTCGACGCCTCCAGCGATCTGGCCGTCAGAAAGCTCATCGCGTCACTTCCCGAAGGCACGCGCCGCGAGGCCGAGTACGCCCGCCAACGCCTCCTCATCGACCACGCCGGCTGGGACGACCGCCGCGAAACCCCGCGCTGGCTGGACCTCTGCCGCCAAGCCCTGTGGGAGGAACTGCGCCTGGCGATCATCTACGGCGACGGCACCGAACCGTTCGAGGTCTCGCCCTTAGGTCTGGTGGCCAAGGCCCGCACCTGGTACCTCGTGGCGGCGCGCACCGACGGCCGCCTCCGCACGTACCGCCTCTCCCGCCTGACCTCGGCCGAGCTCACCAGCGAGCCCTTCACCCGCCCACCCACCTTCGACCTGGCCGCCTACTGGGCCCAGTCCCAACGAGAGTTCCAAGCCTCCCGTCCGTCCTACCTCATCACCCTGAAGGTCCGCGACCACGCAATCCGCCGCTTCCGCCCCACCACCCCGATGATCCCCACCACCGACGGCTGGTGGCTGATCCACACCGACCTCGAATCCCCCCACGAAGCCTGCGCCGCCGTCCTATCCCAAGCAGGCGCCGCCATAGCCCTGGACCCCCCAGAACTAATAACCCTCATCCACAAAGCCGCGGACTCCATCACCAAGTCCCACTAGGGTCAGCTGCCTACCCCGTGGTAGGTGCCTTGGTAGGCCGCTTGGATGTCGGTCCAGAGCTCGGCGAGAGGTTCCGTGATGTCGGTCAGGCGGTCTAGTTCTTCGCGATCGTCGTCGTCGGAGGCGGAGTGGAGGCTGCGGTACGCCTCGGTGTTGAACTCCGCTGCGGCCGTGGCGACTGCACCGGCCAGTCGGGCCAGCTCCACCCTGGGTAGGTCCGTCTGGAGTCCGCTCAGATAAGCGGCTTCGGCTTGGTCGTACGCGTTTTCGAACTGCCCCAGGTCTGCCATGCCGTTAGTCCTACATGGTGGAGCGGAATTCGGCCACCGAGCGCTCGTACGTCAGGGCGGTGAAGTCTGCTCCGGACGGTGAGGTCACGGTCTCGGGCTCGCCGACCTGACGGTAGCCGGAGCTGAGCAGGGTCCGTTGCGACGCCCGATTGTCCGGGGCGGTCCTGGCGTCCAGGAAGGTCAGCCCCTGGTGAGCCGCAACGCGCCCAGCCGCGACAAGAGCGTCTCGGGCCACGCCTCTGCCTCGGCCCCATGGAGCCAGCCAGAAGCCGACCTCCGCGCGGTCGGCTCGTACGTTGAACAGGACGATGCTGCCGAGGAATTCGTCGGAGGCGGCATCGGCAATTGCGAGCACAGCCAGAGAACCGTCGGCTAGACGGCCGCGATCTCGCCGTCGATCTGCTCCCGCACGATGCTCTCCGTGTACTCGGACAGCGGCAGGTGTCCGTTCCGCTTGACCGACTCATCATCGGACCCCCGAGCGAAGGCAGCAGCATCCGCATGCTCGAGAGTACGGATCCGCACCTGCCCCTCGACACAGGGCAGCGCATCGAACACCGTCACTCCTTGCAGCTCAGACGTTGAAGCGGAACTCCACCACGTCGCCGTCCTGCATGATGTAGTCCTTGCCTTCCATGCGGACCTTGCCGGCGGAGCGGGCGGCGGTCATGGAGCCGGCTGACATCAGGTCGTCGTACGAAACGATCTCGGCCTTGATGAAGCCGCGCTGGAAATCGGTGTGGATCACACCGGCGGCCTCGGGGGCGGTGGCGCCGCGTTTGATCGTCCAGGCGCGGGATTCCTTGGGGCCTGCGGTGAGGTAGGTCTGCAGGCCGAGCGTGTCGAAGCCGACGCGGGCGAGTACGTCGAGGCCGGGCTCGTCGATACCCATCTCGGCGAGCATCTCGCGGGCCTCGTCCTCGTCGCCGAGCTCGACCAGTTCGGCCTCGAACTTCGCGTCCAGGAAGATCGCCTCGGCCGGCGCGACCAGGTCCCGCATCTGCTGCTTCAACTCGTCGTCGGCGAGCTCGTCGGCGTCGCAGTTGAAGACGTACAGGTACGGCTTGGCCGTCATCAGCATCAGCTCGCGGATCGCGTCGCGGTCGACGTCGGTCGCGATGATCGGCGTACCGGCCTCGAGGTGCTTCTGCGCCTCCCGGACCGCGTCCAGGACGGCGACCGACTCCTTCTTCAGCCGGGCTTCCTTCTCCAGCCGCGGGATCGCCTTCTCGACGGTCTGCAGGTCGGCGAGGATCAGCTCGGTCTGGATGGTGGAGATGTCGTCGGACGGCGAGACCTTGCCGTCGACGTGGGTGACATCGTCGTCGCGGAACACCCGGGTGACCTGGCAGATCGCGTCCGACTCGCGGATGTGGCTGAGGAACTTGTTGCCCAGCCCCTCACCCTCCGACGCGCCGCGGACGATGCCGGCGATGTCGACGAACTGGACGGTGGCGGGGATCACCTTCGCGGACGAGTACAGCTCGGCCAGCTTGCCGAGCCGCGCATCCGGCACACCGACCACCCCGACGTTCGGCTCGATGGTCGCGAACGGATAGTTCGCGGCGAGTACGTCGTTCTTGGTCAGCGCGTTGAACAGGGTGGACTTGCCCGCGTTGGGGAGCCCGACGATTCCAATGGTGAGTGCCACGGGCGTCAAGGTTACGCGGCGAAGCCCGAAGTACCCCAATCGTCGGAGCACGAACGGCTCCATCGGTCCCAACCAGGCGGGATCGAGCGACGTCTCCACTCGGTGACCACTTGGACGGACCGCATCAGGATTCCTTCACGCTTCGTGTTCGGCTGCCTGCAATTCCTGCGCTTCGGCTGCCTGGAGCTGGTGTCCTGCCTGTTCCCGGCGTTCCTGTTCGCGGGCCTGGCGATCTCGAAGTACGTCGACCTGCCGATCGCCCGGTACGACGCGTTGCTGATCTACTGCGTCGGCCTGACGTTCCTGTTCTGGGTGATCCGGCTGGAGACGTGGCGTGAGGTCGCGGTGATCTTCGGGTTCCACCTGGTCGGGCTCGGGCTGGAGCTGTTCAAGGTGCGCGTCGGCTCGTGGCAGTACCCGGGCGACGCGGTGACGAAGTTCGCCGGCGTACCGCTGTTCGCCGGGTTCATGTACGCCGCGGTCGGCAGCTACCTGTGTCAGGCCTGGCGCCGGTTCGACCTCCGCGTCAGCAACTACCGCCCGGTGCTGACCACGATCTTCGCGGTGCTGATCTATGCGAACTTCTTCACCCATCAGTGGCTGCCCGACCTGCGGATCCCGATCGCGCTCGGCCTGCTCGTCGTGCTGCGTCGGACCTGGGTCTTCTTCACCGTCGGCGTACGGCGGTACCGCATGCCGCTCGCAATGTCGTTCGCGCTGATCGGATTCTTCTTGTGGATCGCCGAGAACGGGGGCACGTTCCTCGACGCGTGGAACTACCCGGACCAGGTGAACGTGTGGCATCTCGTGCACCCGGCGAAGTTCGGCGCGTGGTCGCTGCTGGTCAGCATGAGCTTCGTGCTGGTCGCGAGTGTGAAGTCGCTGGAGGGGCGGCTGTACCACCGTGGCACGACCGCAACAGTCGAGATCGCACCGCAACATCAGGACGCCAACCATGCTGACAGGTAAGGCGTCTTCAGGGGTGTGAGGCTTCCTGAGGGGGAGCTGTTGCTGGGGAACAACCGCCTGATGTGCAAGGGGAGCATGATGTCGCGAAAGTTTGCCGCCTTCGTCGCGACCGGCGTGGCGCTGGCCGTCGTCGTCGGATCGCTGCTGGTGCTGGCGCTCAGCCATCAACGCCAGCCGGAGCCGACCGCGGCAACCACGCAGACGTCGGCCTCGACGACACCGTCGCCGACGCCGACCGACACACCGACGCTGAACGCACCGCCGTCGACACCGCGCAAGCCGGCGCCGGACCCGACCGCAGCGCTTGCCACAGGCAACAAAAAGGCGCTGTTCTTCAGCTTCGACGACGGCCCGGACCCGGTCTGGACACCGAAGGTGCTGCAGGTGCTCGCGAAGTACGGCGCCCACGCAACGTTCTTCGAACTCGGCGCGATGCAGACCGCGCACCCGGGTCTGCGCGAGCAGGTGCTTGCCGCTGGCAACGCGATCGGCAGCCACTCGATCACGCACCCGCAGCTGACCGCGATCTCAGCGGCCAAGCGGCACCACGAGATCTTCGACGGACCACAGTCGACCTGCTTCCGCCCGCCGTACGGCGCCTCGAACCCGAAGGTCCGCGCCGACATCAAGGCGGCCGGCATGGTGCAGGTGCTCTGGGACGTCGACCCGCGCGACTGGGCCCGCCCGGGCACGACCGCGATCGTGCACAACATCATGACCCACGCGCACAACCACAACATCATCCTGATGCACGACGGCGGCGGCAACCGCGCGGAGACCGTCGCGGCCCTCGACAAGGTCCTCCCGCTGCTGAAGGCCCAGGGCTACAGCTTCCCAGCCATGGACTGCTGACCTCTACCGGCGCAGAATGCGCCATGGATGCTTCCCGAGAGCTGCAACGCCTGGCCAGCGGGTACCAGGTGACACAGGCGATCCACGTCGCCGCCCGGCTGGGAATCAGCGATCTGCTGGCGACCGGCCCGAAGAGCCCGACCGAGCTCGCCTCGGCGACCGGTGCCGACGAAGAGGCGCTGGCCCGGCTCATGCACGCGCTCACCGCACTCGGCCTCTACACGGCCGACGGTGACGCCTTTGCCAACACGGAGCTCGGCGCGGCGCTGCGGGTCGACGCACCGCACTCGGTCGCCGGCTGGGCCCGGTTCATCGGCATCGGGTCGCATTGGGAGGCGTACACCGGCCTCGAAGAGAGCATCCGGACCGGCGAGACCGCTTTCTCGGCCGTGCATGGAGAGCCGGTGTGGGAATACCGCGCCAAGCATCCGGAGGAACAAGCAGCGTTCGACGCGGCGATGACGTCCAGGTCGGATGCGGTGGCCGACGCGGTGGCGGCGGCGTACGACTTCAGCGGCTGCCACACGGTGGTCGACATCGGCGGGGGCCGCGGGCGGTTGCTGACCCGGATCCTCGAGCGCAATCCGTCGGTCAGTGGGGTGCTGTTCGACCAGCCCGACGTGGTTGCGGGTGCGGACGACCTGCTCGCGGCCTCCGGTGTCGCGGTGCGCTGCAAAGTCGTCGGAGGCAACTTCTTCGAGAGCGTCCCCGCGGGAGACGCGTTGGTCCTGAAGTCCGTGATCCACGACTGGGCCGATGCCGAGTCGATCGAGATCCTCCGCACCTGCCACCGCTCGCTGCCCGCCGACGGCCGCGTGCTCCTGGTGGAGCAGCTCCTGGACCGCTCCCCCGACCCCGTCGGTACGGCGTTCTCCGACCTCAACATGCTCGTCATGACCGGCGGGCGCGAGCGCACAACGGACCAGTACCGGGCCCTGCTCGCAGCGGCCGGGCTCGATCTCACCGACGTCGTTCCGACGCCCGGCCAGTCGTTCATCATCGAGGCGACACCCCGACAGCAGGCGTAGTTCTCAGAAACTGTCGGTGGGCTTAGGCACTATCAGTGACATGTCCGGTACGACGGTGTTGTTGGTGCTGCTCTTCCTCGCGGTGGGGCTGCTGCTGGGTGCTGTGTTCGGCGTGCTGTGGGTGCGCGGGCGGGACGGCGCCGCGCTCGCGCGGATCACGGCCGAGCGGGATGCGGCCGAGGATCGCGTCGTCGAGCTGACCCAGGAGCGGACGTCCGTCGGCCAGCAGATGGGTGGCCAGGCCGTCGTCAAGGAGGCGCTGGATCGGCTGCACGCACAGCTGAATCAGCTCGAGCAGGGCCGCGCCGCCTGGCAGAGTCAGCTGCACCAACAGGTCAACGAGGTGCGGATGAGTGGCGAGGCGCTCAGGCGCGAGACGGCGTCGTTGTCGACCGCGTTGCGAAAACCTCAGGTCCGCGGACGATGGGGCGAGCTGCACCTGCGACGTACGGTCGAGCTGGCCGGCATGGTGGCGCACTGCGACTTCACCGAGCAGACGACGACGTTCGGCGAGGACGGCGTACTGCGTCCCGACCTCGTCGTGAGGCTTGCCGAGGGCAAGAATATTGTCGTCGACTCCAAGGTGCCGCTGGCCGCGTTCCTCGATGCGAGCGAGTCCGACGACGCGGCGTTCCGCGAGGACCGGCTGCGCGCGCATGCCCGCCATCTGCGCACGCACGTCGACCAACTGGCGTCGAAGGCGTACTGGACCAGGCTGTCGCCGTCGCCGGAGTTCGTCATCCTCTTCGTGCCGGGCGAGTCGTTCCTGTCCGCGGCGCTCGAGACCGAGCCGTCCCTGCTCGAGTACGCCGCTGAGCGCAGGGTGATCCTCGCGACGCCGACGACGCTGATCGCTACGCTGCGCGCCGCGGCGTACGCGTGGAACCAGTCGGCGCTGACCGAGTCCGCCCAGCAGGTCTTCGAGCTCGGCCGCGAGTTGTACGAGCGGCTCAGCACCATGGGCGAGCACCTGGGCCGGGTCGGCCGGTCGCTCACGTCAGCCGTCGAGGCGTACAACGGGACGGTCGGCTCGTTCGAGCGCCGCGTCTTCATCACGGCCCGGAAGCTCCGCGATCTGCACGTCACCGAGTCCGAACTGACCGCGATGGAGTCCATCGAAGCCTCCGTCCGCCCACTGACCGCACCCGAGTTCCTGGCCATCGAAGAGTCTGCGACGACTCGAAGGTGGCCGCCTCCACAAGCGGGCTGACGGGACGGCCCGAATTCGGGACTTCGTGCTTGCCTGCCGTCTGTTCGCCTTTCCGTACCGGCAGCCATGACGCCACCTCCGCGGGCTTGACCGCCGGCCCGCAGCTGTGCCGCGTCAGGTGCCGATCGCCGGTGTGGCGGAGCTCGTCCGGCTGACCGGCGTAGCTGTCGGGGTCGTGCCAGGTGCCTCCTCCCGCCGACTTGAGGAGGGCTCGCCCCCTCCAGGCCCTGCAACGCCTGCTCCTGCGAGATGCGCCACGTGTTGCAGGGCCGGGTCGACCGGTGTCTGCTGCGCGAATTGCCTCGCCCGGATGGAGGCACGGTCGACGGCACCGCTCGCCAAGTGTTCACTCACGGACGTATCTGTCGCGGCAACCGCCTTACCGAACCCCGCCTTCAGGTCGGCGACCAGCGTGGCCCTCGCCTCCGGCGGCATGTGCGTCGCGCCGTGCGTCTCGAGGACAGTCTTGGCGACAGCGTCGAACCGCTGGCCGGGCGGAACCGCCAGCAAATCGTCGCGGGTCGAATGGAGTGAGTCGTCATACCCGAGGTCCACGCCGCGAAGCGCCGCCACTCTGAGGAGCAGACCGTCGGCAGCGGGCTGGGCTCCGCTGGGCCCGAAATACGGCGAGTGGCCATCCCGGTACAAGTTCTGGCCGACGCCGATGCTGTCTGCGAGGTCCCGACCCTGGGCATGCGTCCAGCCTTCGGCGAGTCCAACCGCGAGCTGCCTGTCGAGCTCGTCGCCCGACTGCTCCGAGCCCATACCACTGTCAGTCGCGGTCAACACCGCCTGTGTGGTGGCGTCGCCGAGGTCCTGCTGCGCCGCACGCAGATCCTCGAATGACATCCCAGCCGGCCCGACTCCGAAGGGGTCAGTCAGCGTTTCCAGGCGGTTGGACGTCTGCTCGCCCATGACCAGAGACCCATCCGCACCACCGACAGCAGACCGCGCTCCGTCTGCGGGGTCCGCAAACACCCTCGACCGCGGGTCGTGCTCGCGACCGAACCTGCGCGCGACAGTGTCGAGGAGAGCATGCAGATGTGGTGCCCTCAGTGCCATCAGTGCCATCAGTTGCCCTTCCGTGTCTGTCAGTGGCGCAGGTCGCTGAGACTAGACCTGGCCGAGGGTCTCGGGCCGTCGCACTTCGGCGACGAACCCACCAGCTCCACCACCCGATGAGCGCTGACCCAGTAGTTCGACACGACAGCCACCCTCCTCGCGAGCGCTCCTGATGTAGGCATCTGTCGGAAAGCCGACAGTGGTGGGCTGTTGACAGTCGGTGGTCACCTCACGACACGATGAGAGCGCTCTCTCGGGGGGCCGACGTGAGGAGGAACCATGCGGTTCAGAACGCGAATGCTGGCTGTCGTCGCGGCCGCTGTCACTATGGCCGGCGCACTGGCGGCGAACGCGAACCGGCCGGCCGACGCGGCCGTCCCGGCGACGATCCCGTTGACGATCACGAACAACTCGGGCCGCGGTGACGCGGTCTACATCTACAACCTCGGCACGAACCTGGCGACCGGCCAGCAGGGCTGGGCCGATGCCGCGGGCGCCTTCCATGCCTGGCCGGCCGGCGGCAACCCGCCCACTCCGGCGCCGGACGCATCGATCGCCGGGCCGTCCAACGGGCAGTCCGTCACGATCCAGATGCCGAAGTTCTCCGGCCGGGTGTACTTCTCCTACGGCCAGAAGCTCGTCTTCAAACTGACCACGGGCGGCCTGGTGCAGCCCGCTGTGCAGAACCCGAGCGACCCCAACCGCAACATCCTGTTCAGCTGGTCGGAGTACACGCTCAACGACGGCGGGCTGTGGATCAACAGCACCCAGGTCGACATGTTCAGCGCGCCGTACGCCGTGAGCGTCAACGGGAACACGACCGGCCACCTGAAGGCGGGCGGCTACAACGCGGTCTACAACGCACTCAACGCCAGTGGCTGGGGCGGCCTGATCCAGAAGGCACCCGACGGTTCGGTCCTGCGGGCACTCTCCCCGCTGTACGGCGTCGAGACCGGCGCGCTCCCGGCAAGTGCGATGGACGACTACATCAACCGGGTCTGGTCGAAGTACAGCTCGGAAACGCTGACGGTCACGCCGTTCGGCGACCAGCCCAACACGAAGTACTTCGGCCGCGTCTCCGGCAACGTCATGAACTTCACCGACGGCTCCGGTGCGGTGGTCACGTCGTTCCAGAAGCCCGACTCGGCCAGCGTGTTCGGTTGTTTCAACCTGCTCGACGCACCGAACGACCAGGTCCGTGGGCCGATCTCCCGCACGCTGTGCGCCGGCTACAACCGCTCAACGTTGCTGACCAACCCGAACCAGCCCGACCCCAGCGACGCGAACTTCTACCAGGACGCAGTCACCAACCAGTACTCCAAGAACATCCACGCCCAGATGGCCGACGGCCGCGCGTACGGGTTCGCCTTCGACGACGTCGGCAACCACGAGGCGCTGGTCCACGACGGCAACCCGCAACAGGCCGGGCTGATCCTCGATCCGTTCAACTGAGGCTTGACTCCGCGATCCGTTAGTGGCAACTTACCGTTCGTGGGAACTTACGGATCACTCGAAGCGGCCGACCCGGTGCTGGATGCGCTCGGCGACCCGACGCGACGGGTGATCCTCGAGACGCTGCGAACCGGTGGGCCGTGCTCGGTCGGTGTTCTGGCCGAGCGCGTGCCCGTCAGCCGGCCCGCGATCTCCCAGCACCTGAAGGTGCTCGGGGCGGTCGGACTGGTGCGGCACGAGTCGCGTGGTACCCGGAACATCTACCGGGTCCACCAGTCCGGTCTCGACGAGCTGCGCAGCTGGCTCGACCGGTTCTGGGGCGACGCGCTCGATGCGTACGCAGACCACGTCAGGCGGACCGAGGAGGAACGGAAATGAGCGTGGAACACGACATCTCACCGCTGGTGAAGACCGTTGTCGTACCGGTCGGCGTCGAGCGGGCGTTCGAGGCCTTCACCGCGGAGACGTCGGCGTGGTGGCCGCTGTTCAGCCACTCGGTCGGCGAAGCGGCGGCCAACGAGGTCCGGATGGAGGGCGCCGTCGGCGGCCGCATCGTCGAGTTCGGCGCCGAGGGCGAGCTCGCGACCTGGGGCACGCTGTCGGACTGGGACCCGCCCACCACGGTCGGCTTCAGCTGGCATCCGGGCGGCGATCCGAGCGAGGCCGGTCAGGTGACCGTCACGTTCACCCCGACGGCCGACGGCACCGAAGTACAGCTCGTCCATTCCGGCTGGGAGCGCCGCGGCGACAGCGGTCGCGCCCGCCTCAGCTACGACACCGGCTGGGACTACGTGCTGGGCAAATATGTGGAGTTCGCCCGATAGTGGGCAGATGACTTCTCCGGTTGACGCGCGCGCCCTGGAAGCCTCGCTGCGGCCGCATGGTGAGTCGGTCATGTTGCCGCGCGAGGCGTACACCGATCCCGCCGTGCTCGCGTGGGAGCGCCGGCACTTCTTCGCCGGGACCTGGACCTGCCTCGGGCGCGTCGACGAGTTGGCGGACGGTACGACGCATCGGGAGGTGACCGTCGGCGACATCGCGACGGTCGTGACGTTCGGCGAGCGACCGCGTGCGTTCGCCAACACCTGCAGGCATCGGGGTCACGAGCTGCTGCAGCGCGACGAGACCAGCGATCGCCGGGCGGTGGTCTGCCCGTACCACGGCTGGTCGTACGAGCTCGACGGCTCGGTGAAGGCGGCGCCGCGGATGGGCGACGACTTCCATACCAAACCGTATGGTCTGGTCGAGCTGCCGGCCGAGGTGTGGCAGGGCTGGCTGTTCGTGAACGCGACCGGTACGGCGACGTCGTTCGCGGATCACGTCGGCGGGCTCACCCAGCTGGTCGCGCCGTACGCGCCGGAAACGCTGGCCCTGAAGGCGCGGCACACGTACGACGTGGCGGCGAACTGGAAGACGATCGCGGAGAACTACCACGAGTGCTACCACTGCCCGCTGATCCATCCCGAGCTGTGCAAGGTGTCGCCGCCGACGTCGGGCGACAACTGGAACCTGCCCGGCGCGTGGATCGGCGGACTGATGGACCTGCGACCGGACGCCGAGACGATGTCGCTCGACGGCCGGTCGCACGGGGTCATGCTCGACGGTGTCGATCAGCGGCGGGTGAACTACCTCGGCCTGTTCCCGAACCTGCTGATCTCGTTGCACCCCGACTACGTGATGACGCATCGCCTGGAGCCGCGTACGCCGAGCCTCACCGCGATCGAGTGCTCGTGGTACTTCCGCCCCGAGGTCACGGATCCGTCGTACGCCGTGGAGTTCTGGGACATCACGAACCGCGAGGACTGGGCCGCCTGCGAGTCGGTCCAACGCGGCGCCGAGTCCCCGCACTTCCGCCCGGGCCCGCTGGCGCCCGCGGAGGACGCCGTCTACCAGTGGGTGACGATGCTGGCCCGCGGGTACCTCGGCAAGCCCCTCAGTAGCCCAGCGTGAAGCGCTGCTTGTTGTGGTCCGGGGTCTCGAGTTCGTTGATCAGGGCAACCGCGTAGTCCTCGGCGGAGATGTGGTCGCCGATCGGCTCGTCCAGGCTGAGACGGAAGACGCCGGTGCGCTCGCCAGGCGCGATGACGCGGGCCGGGCAGAGCATCGTCCAGTTCACGTCGCTCGCCCGCAGGTTCTCCAGCGCCCGCGAAACGGTCAGCGACTCGTTCTTGTACTCGGCCGGGAAGTCCGGACCGTCCACGACTCGGTTGCCGTTGACAACCAAACTGCCGGCGCCGCCGACCACGATCAGCCGGGTCGCCGTCCCCCGCACCGCGGCGATCAGGTTGTCGACCGCGTCCAGGTACTCCTGGTGGTCGCCGCCCGTCCGGCTCGGTCCGATCGCCGCGACCAGCGCGTCCGATTCGGCCGCCAGCTCCTTGGCCGATGCGACGTCGTCCGCGTTCGCCTGCACCGCGCGAACGCCGCCCGGCAGCTCGCTGCTCGAGCGGGTGACGCCGGTCACCTCGTGGGCGCGACTCACCGCCTCCGCCACGATCCGGCTCCCGACCATGCCACTTGCCCCGTATACCGCGATCTTCATCGTTGTCCTCTCGTCGTCGTTGTCGACGACGGTATCCATTGGTAACTGGCTACTTCAACGTGCTATAAGTACCTTGTGGTAACTAAAGGCAATGTGTTCGACCCGAACTGCCCGACCCGGGTCATCCTGGACCGGATCGGCGACAAGTGGACGGTGCTCGCCGTCCTGCTGCTGCGCGACGGCCCGCTCCGCTTCACCGAGCTCCGCGACGGCATCGGCCGGGTCGCGCCCAAGGTCCTCACCCAGACCCTGCGCCGGATGGAGCGCGACGGTCTGGTCACCCGCGAGGTCTTCGCCGAGATCCCACCCCGCGTCGTCTACACCCTCACTCCGATGGGCGCCTCCCTGATCGAGCCGATCAAGGTCCTCACCGACTGGGCCGAGACCCACATGCCCGCCATCACCAAGGCCCAGACGCAGTACGACGCGGTCTGAACATCACAAGCTCCGCACTGTCGGATTACAGCTCAACCTTTCGGAACCTTCGCCTCATCACACTCCTGACCGGGATGACAGCGAGGGGTGTGGGATGGATCCAGGACGGGATCGGGAGTTCGCGGACTTCGTGGACGGGCGGTTCACGGCGTTGCAGCGGTTCGGCTATCTGCTGACCGGGGAGTGGCATCTGGCTGAGGATCTGGTGCAGACCTCGCTGACCAAGGTGTGGTTCCACCGCAACTCGTTACGCAGCGGGAACGCGCTGGAGAGCTACACCCGCACCGTTATGGTCAACACCAGCACCCAGTGGTGGCGACGCAAGTGGAAGGGCGAGACGCCGACCGAGCATCTCCCCGAGCCCGAGAGCCATTCCTCGGGGAAGTCGGAGTACGGCGTCGTGGACGACCGCGACCTGTTGCTCCGGGCCCTCGCCACGCTCCCCCGCCGGACCCGCGCGACGCTGGTCCTGCGGTACTTCGAGGACCTGCCCGAGGCCGAGATCGCCCAGATCATGGGCTGTTCGCTCGGCACGGTGAAGAGCAACGTCTCCCGCGGGCTGGCAAAGCTCCGCGAGCACCACCTGGTGGCCGCCGTCTCCGCCCCTGCCCAGAAGGAGGGCTGAGTCATGACCGAAGACCTGAAGACCCGGTTCGATCAGCTCGTCGCGGACCCGCCGCCGCCGAGCGCCGTACCGAGTGAGGCAGTGTTCGCCCGCGTCCGGACGGTACGCCGACGCCGCACGGCCGGCGTGATCACCGTCGCCGCGGCCGGCGTCGTCGCCATCGCCCTTGCCCTGGGCAACGTCACGAACATCGGCGGCGCACCGCCCGTCACCAACACGCCAGGAGCACCGAAGTCGGTCATCACCGGCCCGCCGACGGTCGCACCGAAACCACCACCCCCGATCAAGGTCGCCCTGAAGCCTTCGATCAAGGGCCGAACGGTCGGGATGACGGTCACGGTGTCCGGGAAGGCGTTCGTCCCGACGGGAATCCCCGAAGGCACACTGCTGGACGCGAACACGCCGTTCGTAGACCTGTCCGGCGGCACGGACTACTCCTTCGGCGAAGGCGACCCGGGCGGCTCCGACGGGGGTTCGATCGACTGCACCCGGAAGAAGCTGACCACGGGCTCCCAGACATATGTCATCCCGGAGACGCACGTCTTCAAGAAGCCGGGCACCTACAAGTTCACGTACACGATCCGGTACTGCGGCACGAAGGGCTGGTTCCCCACCACCGCGACCACACAGTTGGTGGTCAGATAGTCCAGGCGTGGTCCGAGGTGCCGGTGGTGGCGAGGCCGGCGGCCTTCAGGTCGGTGCGGAGGTCGCGGGGGAGGGCGAAGGTGAGGCTCTCCTCCGCGGTGGTGATCTCCTTCACGTCGGCATACCCGCGCTCGGCCAGCCAGCGCAGTACGTCGCGGACCAGGACCTCCGGGACGCTTGCCCCGCTGCTGACGCCGACCGAGTCCACGCCCTCGAGCCAGGCCTCGTCGATCTCGGCGGCGTAGTCGACCAGGTAGCCGGCCTTCGCGCCGTGCTCGACCGCGACCTCGACCAGGCGGACCGAGTTCGACGAGTTGCGGGAGCCGACGACGATCATCAGGTCGGCCTCCGGGGCCAGCTTCTTGACCGCGGCCTGACGGTTCTGCGTCGCGTAGCAGATGTCGTCGCTCGGCGGGTCCTGCAGGCTCGGGAACCGCTCGCGCAGGCGGCGCACCGTCTCCATCGTCTCGTCGACGGACAGCGTGGTCTGGGACAGCCAGACGACCTTCTCCGGGTCGCGGACGGTGACATTGGGTACGTCGTCCGGCCCGTCGACCAGCGTCACGTGCTCCGGGGCCTCGCCGGAGGTGCCGATGACCTCTTCGTGGCCCTCGTGGCCGATCAGGAGGATGTCGTAGTCGGTCGCGGCGAACCGCTTCGCCTCGTGGTGGACCTTGGTCACCAGCGGGCAGGTCGCGTCGATCGTCTTCAGCTGCCGCGTGGCCGCCTCCTCGTGCACGACCGGGGCGACACCGTGCGCGGAGAAGATCACCGTCTCCCCCTCCGGCACCTCGGAGGTCTCGTCGACGAAGATCGCGCCACGCTTCTGCAGCGTCTCCACGACGTACTTGTTGTGCACGATCTCCTTGCGCACGTACACCGGCGGCCCGTACAGGTCCAGCGCCTTCTCGACCGCGACGACAGCCCGATCCACGCCGGCGCAGTACCCCCGCGGCGCTGCAAGCAGCACCCGCTTGGTCTGCACGGCGGTCGTCGTACCGGTGTCCTCAGGCTGGGCAGTCACGCTCCCCATGGTACGGGCCCTCGTTCAAGCCGCAGCCAGGCGTCGGACAGCCCGGTCGCCGGCCTGTGAGCAGGATCACTCGCAGCCAAGCGGGTTGCCTTAGGCAACGTGTTTGGGGAGCCGTCCGCCCTGTCCGGACGGCTCCTCCGTGGGAGGTGTTACCAGCTCCTCAAGTATCTGTGCCGCAGCCCCTGTCCACAAAGGGTTTTCGGCCCCACCCGCGGAGCACGGCGAAGTCCTCCGCCGTCAGTCCGAGGTGGGGTTCGACTCGAAGCACCAGGTGCGGCTGTCCGAGGCGTTCGAGGTAGAACCGGTCGTGCCGGTTCACCTCATCGTCTACCCACGCGAACGGACGGCCGCCCACCCAGTCCGCAATGTGTGAGGTCTTCCAGGAGCCCCGGCGAACGTCGGCCACCGACGGGCGGCCGGGCCACAGGATCGTCGGGAGGTCCGACGGCAGGCCGAGGATCGGTGACAGGAGGCGGTTGGCGCCGTGCTCCCAGCTGGTCGCCCACACCAGGTCGTAGATCTCGGCAAGCGCCAAGAGCTCGGCGCCATGCTGCTGGTTGACCAGCACCCGCCAGACCTTCGCACCTTCGACAATCTCGTGCATCCGGTAGCCGGGTGGGATCTCTCTGGCCCGGTGCGGGTTGAGCGGGCCGTCGAAATCGAGCAGCAGGAGTGGGCGCATTACTCAACGTTAGGGAATGTCGGTGGCGGGTCGTAGGGTCTGGGAGTGGCTTTGGAGACGTCGCCGGAAGCACCCGCGGCCGTTCGCACGATCGCGAACGGGATTGCCGGCTGGATCAACCAGCTCGGCGCCGTGTGGGTCGAGGGGCAGCTGACGGACGTCTCGATCGGCCGCGGGACGACGACCGTGTTCGGCACGCTGCGGGACACGGACGCGGACATCTCGCTGCGGTTCACCTGCAACCGGCGGGTTTTCGAGACGGTCGAGGTGCGGGACGGCTCGCGGGTGCTCGTGCACGCCAAGCCGAACTTCTTCGCCCGCCGCGGCACGCTCGCGCTCGCCGTCAGCGAGATCCGCCACGTCGGCATCGGCGAGCTGCTGGCGCGGATCGAGCGACTGAAGCAGTTGCTCGCGGCCGAGGGGCTGTTCGAGCCGTACCGGAAGAAGAGGTTGCCGTTCCTCCCCCACACGATCGGGCTGATCTGCGGGCGCGACTCGGCGGCCGAGCGCGATGTGCTCGAGAACGCGAAACGCCGCTGGCCCGCCGTCACGTTCCGGATCGAGTATGCGTCGGTGCAGGGTCCGTCGGCCGCCGGCGAGGTGATGACGGCGCTGCGGAAGCTGGACGCCGACGACTCGGTCGAGGTGATCGTCATCGCGCGCGGCGGCGGATCGCTCGAGGATCTCCTGCCGTTCTCCGACGAAGGACTGATCCGGGCCGTGTCGAAGACGGGTACGCCCGTGGTCAGCGCGATCGGGCACGAGCCCGACTCGCCGCTGCTCGACCTGGTCGCGGACCTGCGCGCCTCGACGCCGACCGACGCGGCGAAGCGGATCGTGCCGGATGTCCGCGAGGAGCTGGACGGCGTGCGGCTGCTGCGCGAGCGCGGTCTGCGGGCGATCACCTCGTGGCTGGATCGTGAGACGCACGCGCTGGCGGCGATCCGTTCGCGACCGTCGCTGGCGGCGCCGGTGACGGATCTGCAGCGACGCTCCGACGAGGTTGCGGCGCTGGTCGAGCGCAGCCGCCGTACGCTGACGCATCGGCTGGACCGGGCGAGCGACGACATCGCGCACCGGTTGGCGAGCGTGCGGGCGCTGTCCCCGAAGGCGACGCTGGAGCGGGGGTACTCCGTGCTGCAGCTGGCCGACGGCACCGCCGTACGGGAAATGGCGCAGGTCGCGCCGGGTGACCTGCTGCAGGCGCGGGTCACCGACGGCCGGTTCGCGGTCGAAGTCAAGTCCGAGGAGAAGAAGAAGTGAGCGCCGACCGACCCGAGATGACCTACGAGCAGGCCCGCGAGGAGCTCGTCGAGGTAGTCCGCAAACTGGAAGCCGGCGGCACCTCCCTCGAGGAATCCCTCGCCCTGTGGGAGCGCGGCGAAGAACTGGCCACCACCTGCCAGCGCTGGCTCGACGGCGCCCGCGAACGCCTCGCCAAAGCCCAGGCCACCCACGAAGAGAAGCCCGACTGACCACCCCCGGCTCCCACCGACACCCAGGGCCGACGACCCGGCCGGCTCGCCCCGACGACCTGCTCGGGGCTGCTCACGCGCGAGTAGCCAGTTGGCGAGGTGCGTTCACCGGATTGGTGCCGCAGGACTTCCTGGACGCGATGGATCCGGCGTCGATCGCCGCCTCCTGGGCGCAGAGCATCGCGGCGGGCCGCTCCCGCCTGTACGTCGCGGCGCTTGGCGAGCAGGTGATCGGGTACGCCGGCGTCGGCCCCGAGCGTGATCCCTCAGCGCCACCGCACACAGGTGAGCTGTACGCCCTCTTCGTCCACCCCTCGCACTGGGGCACCGGCGCCGGGCGAGCGCTCGCCGACGCCGCCTGCGCCGACCTCCGTGACGCCGGCTGCGCGTCCGTGTGGTTGTGGGTGCTGGAGGCAAACGCTCGGGCGCGCCGGTTCTACGCGACGTACGGCTTCGTCGAGACCGGCGACCGGACCCACTCCTCGCTGAACAAGCTCCCCGAGCTCAGGCTGGCAGCAAAGCTGTAACCACCGCGCGCAGACCGTCCTTCATCCGTTCCAGGTCGAAGCCCTGCGTGCGAAGGGCGTTGTGCAGGTCCGCCGCGAGCGGTGCGAGCAGGACGTGAGCGGTGTAGTCGGCGTCGAGGTTCGGGCGAGCCGTCTCGATCAAGTGCGACAGATGGCGGTGCCAGAGGTGGTACGAGCCGATCCGGTACCGCGCGCCGTCCGACGCGTTCTCGCTGTCCATGAACAGTTCGTCGTGCCGGTCGAGCAGATCGAGATAGGCCTCGAGGAACGCGATCACGCGGACAACCGGCGGCGCTCCGGGGCCGAGTGGCGGCGGGCCACTGAGGATCTTCGCCTGGAGTTCCTGCTCGCGCTCGTCCAGCAGCGCGACCGCCAGGCCGGCACGGTCGCCGAAGCGGCGGAAGACCGTTCCCTTCCCCACGCCTGCCTCTGCGGCGATCGCATCGAGGGAGACGTTCTTCACCCCGTGCTCGGTGAACAGCCGGTCGGCCGCCTCGAGGACGCGCAGCCGGTTGCGCCGGGCGTCCGCACGTTCCGGGCGCGGTTCACCCACCACCGGCAGACCCCGTTGTGAAGCGGACTGCGGTCCGGTACTGTCGTTCATAAGACGGACTGTAGTCCGCTAAGCCTTCAGGAGGAAGCACATGAGTACGACACCTGGCACCGCGACCGTCGCGGTTGCGTATCACTCGGGTTATGGGCACACCGCGAAGCAGGCGGAGGCGGTTGCGGCCGGTGCCGCGTCGGTGCCGGCGACCGTGACGGAGCTCGTTCCGCTCGATGAGCTGACCGAGGACGTGTGGGAGCGGCTGACCGCGGCGGACGCGATCATCTTCGGCGCGCCGACGTACATGGGGAGTCCGAGTTGGGTGTTCAAGAAGTTCGCCGAGGAGAGCGTGCGGATCTGGGCTGCCGACCTCGGCTGGCGGGACAAGATCGCGGCCGGCTTCACCAATTCCAAGGCGATGTCCGGCGACAAGCTGAACAGCCTGGTCGATCTGGCCGTCTTCGCCGCGCAGCACGGGATGATCTGGGTCGGACTGGACATCTACCCGGGTTGGGCGGAGAGCACCGCGAGCATCGAGGACCTCAACCGGCTCGGCAGCTGGATGGGTGCGATGGCCCAGTCCGACGCAGACCTGTCAGCCGAGAAGGCACCGCCGGCCACCGATCTCCGTACGGCGGCCGCACTCGGCGCTCGCGTCGCGCAGGTGACACACCGACACCTCCGAGGAGCCCTGGCCGCGTGAGCACATACCTAAGCCGGGCTGACTGATGGCGTGGCTTGTCCTGCTCGCGGCAGCGGCGTTCGAGATCGCGTTTGCACTCAGTCTCAAGCCGAGTGAGGGATTCAGCCGGCTGTGGCCGACAGCAGGCGTGCTGGTGTTCGGCGTGATCTCGGTCGTGCTGCTGGCGAAGACGCTCGATCGCCTCCCGGTCGGCACGGCGTACGCGATCTGGACCGGGCTCGGATCAGTCGGGGTGGTGACGCTTGGCATCATCCTGTTCAACGAGCCTGCGACGCCGGCACGCCTCGCCTGCATCGGCCTCATCGTGGCCGGCATCGTCGGGCTGCGGCTGGCCGGAGCCGAGTAGGGGCGGACCTGCACCACTCATCAACCAGCCGCCTCGGCCGGTTCACGAGGGCCGCTGAGCGTGCAGGTGGGCGCGTGCGGGCCGTTGGTGAGTGCTGGAAGTCCAGGATCAGCTGGAGGCGCGGCGGCGCCTGCGAGGGTGGTTGGCGAGCGGGATCGGGTGCGTGTCGAGGGGTAGTTCCTCGGCGGCCGCGGTCGCGCCGGAGAGCATCCCGTGGTACGCCGCCCAGGTCGTGGCCCGGGGCGGAATGTTGCCGATGGCATCGACCTTGGTGATGGGGTGGGCGCCGTTGTGGATCGGGTTCCACAGGTCGGAGTCGCTGCGCAGGGCGCGAAGCTCGCCGAAGAGCTCGCGGCCGAACCAGCACGGGTAGCTCTCGCCGTCGTCGTACCTGGTGACGCCGATCGGGGTGGCGGCCTCGGCGACCAGCGACCACACGGCCGCCGAGGTGATCCCGGGCTGGTCACCGAGCAGTACGACGATCCCGTCGGCCCGCCGGTCGACCGCGTCCAGGGCCGGCACGATCGACGAGCTGTCGGTGTCGGCGTGCGGCGACTCGACCACCCGGACCCCGTCGAGGTCGACCCGGTCGTGGATCTGCTCCGACGAGCTGCCCAGCGTCACCACCAACTGGTCGAACCCGCACTCCCGCGCGGACTCGAGCGTCGAACCGAAAAGTGTGCCGCCCTGATAGGCGAGCAATTGCCAGGGAGCGCCGAGGTGGGGTGAGCCGTCGGCGCCCAGGAGGAGCCCGGTGACGAACATCGGCGGATCAACTCCCCGCCCGGGACGGCGTGAGAATCGTGGGCATGGCTGGCGGGGCCCTCTCCGCTAGTCCCCGAGCGTACAAAGCCGAGCTTCGATCGAACCCTCTGCCGCGGGCACGTGTCAACGACCGTCCGGAAAGTGGTCGGAACTGCCCGGAAATTGGTCAGTGCAAGGCGGAAGCAAACGTTTCGAGTGCGGGATAACCCGCATTTCCGGTAACGATGGTGGTGACTCCGCTACCGATCAGGACCAAGGCGTTCTCGCCCTTGCGGTCCAGCAGAACCTTGCGCTGCCAGGTGACACCGGCCACGGTCGCCGTACCGTCGTCGGAGGTCCGGCCGAGTTTCTCGGCCAGGAATTTGCCGCCGGTGACATTGGACTGCTCGAGCCCGACGTATTTCTTCGCGGTGGTGACGACGCCGAGGTGCCAGGTCATCGGCTCCTGCTCGGGCTTGCGGAATTCCTCGCTGGTCGCCGTCCAGCCGGACGGCATCGGCTCCGGGCCGCGCACCCAGGGCGCGGCTGTGCGAGCGTCCTCCAGTTGCGCGGTGTACTCGACGGCCTTGGGCGTCTCGGCCGGCTTCGACCGCCAGGTGACCAGGATCAGGAACGCGACCACCACCAGGCAGATGACCAGCGCGAAAACCATGTTCCCGACGGTCTGTGACTTCCGCTTGTCCCGTCGGTACGCCTGGCGGTACTCGTTCGCCTCCGCCTGGATCTGCGCCCGTTCCCGCGCCGCAGCCTCGTTGGAAGCACCCTGACCTGTCGAACTCATACGCACAGTGTCTCGCGAGGCGCAATCCGCCCGAACACCGGTCAGGGGCGTTGGCTACGATCCGTTGGCATGAGCGAGCGCAGCGAGCGACCAATCAGCAGAGCCGACCTGTCGCTCATGCTGGAGCCGAGCGCCAGCGAGGCGGAAGCATGAGCGAGCGCAGCGAGCGACCAATCAGCAGAGCCGACCTGTCGCTCATGCTGGAGCCGAGCGCCAGCGAGGCGGAAGCATGAGCGACCCGACCACGCCGCCGGCCCACTTGGAGGTCGAAGCGCACGCGCCCGACCGGAACCTCGCCCTCGAACTGGTCCGGGTCACCGAGGCCGCGGCGATGGCGGCGGGGCGCTGGGTCGGCCGCGGCGACAAGAACGGCGCCGACGGCGCGGCGGTGAATGCGATGCGCACGCTGATCGGCACGGTCGGCATGAACGGCGTGGTGGTGATCGGCGAGGGCGAGAAGGACAACGCCCCGATGCTCTACAACGGCGAGCAGGTCGGCGCCGGCGAGGGCCCGGAGTGCGACGTCGCGGTCGATCCCGTCGACGGTACGACGCTCGTCGCGAAGGGCATGAACAACGGCATCGCCGTGATGGCGGTCTCGGCACGGAACTCGATGTACGACCCGTCCGCGGTCTTCTACATGGAGAAGCTCGTCGTCGGCCCGGAGGCGGCCGAGGTGGTCGACATCCGGCTCCCGGTCGCGGAGAACATCCGCCGGGTCGCGAAGGCGAAGGGCTCCACGGTCGACGACGTCACCGTCGTACTGCTCGACCGGCCGCGGCACGACGACCTGGCCACGCAGATCCGGGCCACCGGCGCGCGGATCAAGTTCATCTCCGACGGCGACGTGGCCGGCGCGGTCGAGGCGGCGCGGCCGGACACCGGTCTGGACATGCTGCTCGGCATCGGCGGTACGCCGGAGGGCATCATCGCGGCCTGTGCGATGAAATGCCTCGGCGGGAAGATCCAGGGCAAGCTCTGGCCGCGCGACGACGAGGAACGGCAGAAGGCGCTCGACGCCGGTCACGACCTGGACCGCGTGCTCGACACCGACGACCTGGTCAGCGGCGACGACTGCTTCTTCGTCGCGACCGGGATCACCGACGGCGAACTGCTCCGCGGCGTCCGGTACGGCCGATCCACCGCGCGGACGCACTCCCTGGTGATGCGATCGCGCAGCGGCACGATCCGCAGCATCGAGAGCGAGCATCAGCTGTCCAAGCTGCGCGCGTACTCCACCATCGACTTCGAGCACGCCCGATGAGCGCACCCGTCCTCGTCATCGGCGAGGCTCTTGTCGACATCGTCGGTACGGCGGCCAAGACCACCCGCAACGGGAACGGCAAGGGCAAGGCGATTCCCGGCGGGTTCGCGGCGAACGTCGCGGTCGGACTGGCCAGGATGGGCGTGCCGACCGAGTTGGTGGCGCGCTTCGGCACCGACCAGTACGGCGACCTGCTCGGCGCGCACCTGTTCGGGAACGGCGTTCAACTCGCCCCGGGGACGGTCGATCCCGCGTTCCGGACCAGCACCGCGACCGCGACGCTGGACGCCGAGGGCGTGGCGTCCTACCAGTTCGACATGACCTGGGACCCGCCGGCGTTGTCGCTGACGCGCGGTTGCCCGGCGATCCACACCGGTTCGATCGCGACCATGCTCGAGCCCGGCGCGACGGCGATCCACAGGTTCCTGGAGTCGGTCGCCGACCAGCCCGTCACGGTCACGCTCGACCCGAACGCGCGGCCGGCGATCACGCCCGACCCGGCGGTCGCCTGGACCGCCGTGCGCAAGCTCGCCGCGCTGTCTGACCTGGTCAAGCTGAGCGACGAGGACTGCGCGTTCTTCCGGCCCGGGATGTCGCTGGACGACATCGCCGCTGAGCTGCTGACCGAGAAGCGGACGCAGTGTGTGGTCGTCACGCGCGGCGGCGAAGGCGCGATCGGCGTCAGCCGGGACGTGCGGGTCGAGGTGCAGGCGCCGGCGATCGAGGTGGTCGACACCGTGGGCGCGGGCGATTCGCTGATGGCAGCGCTCATCACCGGTCTGCTCAAGCGCGATCTGCTCGGCGAGCGGCGACTGGCCGGACTGACCTCGGAGGACCTGCGCGACGTCGTGGACTACGCGGTGAAGGCGGCCGCGATCACCTGCACGCGGCACGGCGCGGACCCGCCGACCCAGGCCGAGCACGCTGCGCGGTGGGGCGCCTGACATGTCGGCCGAGACCTGGACCTCCGAGCTGGAGTCCAAAGGCAGCGTGGAGTTCCCGCCGCGCCGCGGCCGCTTGGCGGTGCGACTGGCCGGGTTCGCTCTGCTGATGGTGCTGTCCGCGTGGACGAACATCGATCATCTGCGCGCGGACGGTGTCTCCGGCGCGCTCGGCGTACTGCGGCTGACTGCGCTGGCCGCCTTCGTGTACGGCACGGCGCTCACCACGTGGCAGCTGATCGCGAACCGCCCGGTCATCACGGTCGACGCCGACGGCATCACCCGCGGCCGCAACCTGCCCTGGTCGTCCATCACGAGCATCGACGACCCGACCGGCCTCCCGCTGGCCCGGGCGGTCCAGGTCAACCCGGCGAACCGCCGTACGCGGCCGATCTCGATCCCGCAGGACAACGTCGAGGACCTCGATGCCCTCACTCGCTGGCTGAGGTCGCTCCTCGATCAGCATCGCACCTAGGCGACGGTGCTGCGGACCGCGCTGAGGTGTTCGCGGGAGCGGGCCGCGGCGAGGTCGGGATCCTGGGCGCGAATGGCGTCGGCGATCGCCTCGTGCGCGGCTTGGTCGTGCCGGTGACGGTGCTGGTCGTCGAGCTTCAGCATGTCGATCATCGCCCGCCGGATCCGCGGCACGAACGTGTCGAACAGCTCCGTCAGTACGGCGTTGTGCGCGGCCACCACGACCGCGCGATGGAACGCGAGGTCGGCCTCGATGTACCAGTCGTCCGGCGCGCTCACCGCCGCGCGCTTGCGGTCCGTCAGCGTGTAGCGGAAGTTCTTCAGATCGGCCGGCGTACGACGGGACGCTGCCAGCCGGGCACCTTCGGTCTCGATCGCGAGCCGGCCTTCGAGGACGTCGGTGATGTCGGCCTTCCGCAGTACCTTGTCCCAGTCCTCGGCGGCCTGTAGCGCGATGACGAACACGCCCGCGCCCTGACGGCTCTCCAGCACGCGGCGACCGGCCAGCTCGCGGACGGCCTCGCGGATCGTCGACCGGCCGACCCCGAGCTGCGCGGCCAGTGTGGTCTCGCCGGGGAGCTTGGCGCCGAGCGTCCATTCACCGCTCCCGATCCGGCGCAACAGCTCCTCGGCGGCCTGCTCGGCCAGCGGGTGACGGCGAATCATCCGCACATTCTAGGGCTACTCAGGTTGTCAGCTTGTCTGAGGAGTTGATACCGTGCTCGCATGTCGTCACTCCTGCGCCTGCTTCCGGGCCTCCTCCTTCTTGGCCGCCACGGCGGGAGCTGATTCGACCGGCGCTCCCTCCGTGGAGTGCACTCGTCTGCCGGTCCTCCCCACTCCCCGGAAGGACCAGACCATGAACCGTCAGCAGCCGTCCCCCATGCCCAGCCACCGCTATCGCGACATCTTCGCCAAGGTCCCGGTCGCGCCGGCCGACCGCACCTGGCCGGACCGCCGGATCACCACCGCGCCGCTGTGGGTGCCGGTAGACCTCCGCGACGGCAACCAGGCGCTGGCCGAGCCGATGGATCCGGCCCGGAAACAAGCCTTCTTCGAGCTGATGGTTGCCATCGGCTACAAAGAGATCGAGGTCGGGTACCCGTCCGCGTCGCAGACCGACTTCGACTTCGTCCGGCTGCTGGCCACCTCCGATCTCGTCCCGGACGACGTCACCATCGTCGTGTTCACCCCGGCGCGGGCCGATCTGATCGAGCGGACCGTCGAGTCCGTCGCGGGGATGCGCGGTGACGTGGTGATCCACATGTACGCCGCGACCGCGCCGACCTGGCGGGACGTCGTACTGCGGCGTTCGCGCGACGAGCTGGCGTCGATGATCTACGCCGGGTCCGAGGAGATCCTGCGGCTGGCCGGGGACTCGGTGCGGTTCCAGTTCTCGCCCGAGGTCTACAACCTGACCGAGCCGGACTATGTGCTCGAGCTGGCCGACCACCTCACCAAGCAGTGGGACGCGACGGCCGACCGGCCGGTGATCATGAACCTGCCGGCGACAGTCGAGGTCGCGACGCCGAACGTGTACGCCGACCAGATCGAGTACATGCACCAGAACCTGCCGCGGCGCGACGGCGTGATCCTGTCGGTGCATCCGCACAACGATCGCGGTACCGGGATCGCCTGCGCGGAGCTCGCCGTACTCGCGGGTGCGCAGCGGGTCGAGGGTTGCATCTTCGGGAACGGCGAACGCACCGGGAACGTGGACATCGCGACGCTCGCGCTCAACCTGCACGCGCAGGGCGTGGATCCGATGGTCGACTTCTCCGACATCGACCGGATCCGTTCGGTGGTGGAGCACTGCACGCGGATGCCGATCCACCCGCGGCACCCGTACGTCGGGGAGCTCGTCTACACGGCCTTCTCCGGGACGCATCAGGACGCGATCCGGAAGGGCTTCGCAGTACAGGGCGACGGGTTCTGGGACGTGCCTTATCTACCGATCGATCCGGCCGATGTCGGGCGCGGCTACGAGGCGGTGGTCCGGGTCAACAGCCAGTCGGGTAAGGGTGGTATCGCACACGTCCTGGAGTCTGTGTACGGCGTACGGCTGTCGCCCGAGCAGGAGCGCGAGTTCGCGCGGCACGTACAACGGCGTACGGACGAGACCGGTCGGGAAGCGAGCGCGGAGGAGTTGAAGGCGTTGTACGAGGAGGTTTACGGGTGCTCGAACTGAAAGACGTCGACTTCGTCCGGGACGGCAAACTGCTGCTGGCCGGGGTGTCGCTGACCGTCGGCGAAGGTGAGCGGTGGGCGCTGCTCGGACCGAACGGCGCGGGCAAGAGCACGCTGCTCGGTCTGTGCGGCGCGATCACCCACCCCACCCGCGGCACGGTCGAGATCCTCGGCAAGCGGCTCGGCACGGTCGACATCCGCACCCTGCGCGAGTCCATCGGCCACGTGAATCCGCGGCACCCGCTGCGCTCGCCGCTGTCCGTGGTCGACATCGTCCTCACCGGCCTGACCGGCACCATCGAGCGCATGCCGCGCTGGGAACCGACGCCCGCTCAGACGGCGCGCGCCCTGGAGTTGGTCGACCTGCTGGGCATCAGCGCGCTGGCCCACTCCCCCTGGACCACCCTCTCCCAAGGTGAACGCGGCCGCGCGCTCATCGCCCGAGCCCTGATCGCCGACCCTCGACTGCTGCTTCTGGACGAGCCGTCAACCGGCCTCGACGTAGCCGCCCGCGAACAACTCCTCGAGACCCTCGACCACATCCACACCAGTCACCCCCACCTCGCCTGGCTCCTGGTAACCCACCACCTGGAAGAACTCCCCACCTGCACCACCCACGCAGCCCTCCTCAACGAGGGCCGCCTGCTCGCCGCCGGCCCCGTCGAAGACACGATCACCACCGACCTCATCTCGAAGACCTTCGCCCACCCCATCCAAATCACCCACCACACAGGCCGCTGGACCGCCACCGCCGGGAGAAGGTAGGGAGCCGGACCCTCGGCTAGGCGGCAGGGGTGCTCTCGTCGAAGCGAACGACCAACTGGGCGTGGAATGCGTGAGTAATGCGCTCCAGCAGAGCAAGCGTTGGGACTGTCCCACCGGCCTCGAAACGTGCGAGCGCCGACTGGGTCATCCCGGCAGCGTCGGCCAGCGTGGTCTGCGTCCAACCGCGCTGCTCGCGGATCTCTCGTGTTGCCCGCATCCGACTCTTCCTGAACACGGTGAGCAGCACGATCCGCCGATCTGATGCGATCCGGTACGTCACTCGCATCGCGTCCTGCTCGAGCCAGAAGCGCAACTCTCGAAGCTTTCCCTCGATCTGCTTTGTGTACGGCGCGCCCAGCAGAGGAACGACCACTCTCCGTCGCAGCGGCCGGTCATGTTCCTTGACCAGCGCGGAATCCACCGCGGGCGCCGGCGGTTGGTTGCGTGGAGCGAGATCAGCTCGATCTGCACGCCGGCGGGGCTTCAGGTGAGGCCGAGGCGTTTGGTGAGGCGGGGGCCTCGTTTGATTTTGATTTCGCCGAGGATGGCGGTGCCGCGGATGTGGAAGCGTTTCGGGGCGGTGGGCTGCGCGTTCGGGTCGGGGACGGCTTTGAGGCCGGCTTCCTGTTCGGAGACGGAGCCGAGGATGGGGTTGCTGTCGAGGAGGACGATCGCGTTCTGCGGTACGCGGATCTTCACGTCGGCGAGGATCGACTTCACGTCGACCTGGATGTCGTCGTACGGGATCTGAGCCTCGGTGTAGTCCAGCGTGACGTCGCCGAGGACCGCATTCACCTCCTGCCGCTGCGGGACCAGCCAGTTGCCCATCCGCTTGGTCTCGGACATGAACACGTTGATCACCGGCCCGGTCTCGACCATCGCGCCGCTGTACTGCGGGGTGACGGACGGGACGCCCGACGCGCCCGGTGCCCGCGGGCCGTTCGGCAGGTCGGCGGTCAGCTCGACGAGTTCGCCGTACGTCTTGGAGCCGTACAGCGTCTCGAGCCGCTCCTCCAGCTCGCCGTACGACAACCGGCCCTCGCCCGCGGCCTCGCGCAGTACGTCGGCGACCTCCTCCCGCTCGAGGTCGGACACCCGCCGCCGCAACGCCAGTTCATCACCGGTCGCGGCCTGCGAGGGCACGGCATCCTGCGGTCGGTTCTCCTGGGGAACGTCATCCTGAGCCACGGCAAAACCATACGCGCGCCCCTATCCCACCGCCGCCCGTTTCTCCCCCGATTCACCCCTGACCACAACCCTGATCTCCGGGTGAGACGGAGGTCGCGTCGGGAGGGCGGACGGGGAGAACTAGGCTTTAGCCGTCCAGTTCGCTCCTTCTGGAGGTATGTGCGGTGTCTGCCGACTTCAACTACTCCGATCTGTTGCCGTTGGGTGCTGACGAGACGGAGTATCGGCTGCTGACGACGGAAGGTGTCAGCACCTTCACGGCCGGCGATCGGACGTTCCTGCAGGTGGAGCCCGAGGTACTGCAGGCGTTGACCGCGGAGGCGATGCACGACATCTCGCACTATCTGCGGACCGCGCACCTCGCCCAGCTGCGGCGGATCATCGACGATCCGGAGGCGTCCGGCAACGACCGGTTCGTCGCGCTCGACCTGTTGAAGAACGCGAACATCTCGGCCGGCGGCGTACTGCCGATGTGCCAGGACACCGGCACCGCGATCGTGATGGGCAAGAAGTCCGAGGGCGTGCTGACCGGCGCGGTCGACGAGGAGTGGATCAGCCGTGGCGTGTACGACGCCTACACCAAGCTGAACCTGCGCTACTCGCAGATGGCCCCGCTGAACATGTGGGACGAGAAGAACACCGGCTCCAACCTGCCGGCCCAGATCGAGTTGTACTCGACGCCGGCCGGCTCCGGCGACCCCGCGTACAAGTTCCTGTTCATGGCCAAGGGCGGCGGCTCGGCGAACAAGTCGTTCCTCTACCAGGAGACCAAGGCGGTCCTGAACCCGGCGCGGATGATGGAGTTCCTGGACGAGAAGATCCGCTCCCTCGGTACTGCGGCCTGCCCGCCGTACCACCTGGCGGTCGTGGTCGGCGGCACCTCGGCGGAGTACGCGCTCAAGACCGCGAAGTACGCCTCCGCGCACTACCTCGACACGCTGCCGACGACGGGATCGCCGGTAGGACACGGATTCCGGGACGTGGAGCTCGAGGAGGAGGTCTTCAAGCTGACGCAGGAGTTCGGGATCGGCGCGCAGTTCGGCGGGAAGTACTTCTGCCACGACGTCCGCGTGATCCGGCTGCCCCGGCACGGCGCGTCCTGCCCGGTCGCGATCGCGGTGTCGTGCTCGGCGGACCGGCAGGCGCTGGCGAAGATCACACCCGAGGGTGTGTTCCTGGAGCAGCTCGAACGCGACCCGGCCCGGTTCCTGCCGGACACCACCGACGAGCACCTCGACGACGCGAGCGACGTCGTACGGATCGATCTGAACCGGCCGATGAGCGAGATCCGCGCGGAGCTGTCGAAGCTGCCGGTGAAGACGCGGCTGTCGCTGAGCGGGCCGCTCGTGGTGGCGCGGGACATCGCGCACGCGAAGATCAAGGAGCGACTGGACGCGGGCGAGGAAATGCCTTCGTATCTGCGCGATCACGCCGTCTACTACGCGGGGCCGGCGAAGACGCCGGAGGGATACGCCTCCGGGTCGTTCGGGCCGACGACCGCGGGGCGGATGGACGCGTACGTGGACCAGTTCCAGGCGGCCGGCGGTTCGTTCGTGATGCTTGCCAAGGGCAATCGGTCGGCGAAGGTGACGGCGGCGTGCAAGGAGCACGGCGGGTTCTACCTGGGGTCGATCGGCGGGCCGGCGGCGAGGCTGGCGCAGGACTGCATCAAGTCCGTGGACGTCCTGGAGTACGCCGAGCTCGGGATGGAAGCGGTGTGGAAGATCCAGGTCGAGGACTTCCCGGCGTTCATCGTGGTGGACGACAAGGGCAACGACTTCTTCACCGACACCCGCAAGCCGGTCCCGCTGACCGTGCGCCCGAGGAGCTGACGGTCCGTCTCCGGGAGTTGGACCTGATGCTCACCACGCCCGGACGGTGGACCGGCGAACCGCGCTCGACCTGCGTGCGGTACATCGAGACCACGGACGGGATCCTCGTGTGGGGAACCGGGCCGGGATCGCGCCAGGACCCGGACTGGTTCCGGAACCTGCGCGCCGCGGACGCGCCTGCCGTGCGGATCGGCGCCGAGCACACGCAACTGCGGGCGCGTGAGCCGGCCGGCGCCGAGCGAAGCACGATCTGGACGGACGTCATCCTCCGCGAGGATCCGGGCATCGGCCGGTTCGCGACGAAGGCACGGCGGACGATCCCGGTCGCCGTACTCGAACCGCTGGAGGAGTGACCTCAGCCGGCCTTGGTCTCGATCTGCTCTGGAAGCTTCGCCAGCAGAGCACGGGTGGCCTTGACCAGGTCCGCTTCGTTGTGGCCGAAGGCCTGGAGATAACACCCAAGAGCCGAGCGCACCAACTGCAGCTCCTCGGCCTCCAACTCGATGGTGTACATACTCCCAAGCTAAGCCTGTTCGGCGCAGTTGCACCCGCTCGTGACCGACCTGTTGTCAGCCACCCGGCCAGCCCGCCAACGTGAGTATCTCCGCCGCCGTGTCCGCGACCGCGCCGTCGTTGCGGACGGTGAAGTCCTCGACCGGCTGATGTGTCTCAGCATGGGCAAGGGCCGTGGCCAGATCCCACTCGGGGCCGCGGGTGGAGCGGGTGCGGGCGGCGATCAGGTCAGGCCCGGTGACGATACGCACCACCTGGACCGTGCAGTCGGGCAGCGCCGCGGTGTAGGCCGCGCGGAGCTCGGTCGTGAAGACAGGTCCGCTGGCGATCAGGAAGTCGGCGCCGGCGGCTCGGTACGTGCGCCAGACGGCCGCGAGGTTGTCGATGCGCAGGTGGTCGCTGAACCGCAGGCCGGAGCTCGGCGCGGCGCGGGCCGGACCGCCGAACTGGGCGACGGCGTCCAGGTCGAGCACACCCGTGGCGTGGCCTGCGCCCGTCAGCGCACCGCCGATCGCCTGGGCCGTGGTGGTCTTGCCGACGCCACCACCTCCGGTGAGAAGCAAAGCGCGCGGCATCAACTGTGCAACTCCTCCGCGATCAGGGTGGGCTGGTGGGTCGTCGGTGCGGCGGGCACGCGCCAGGTCGGCGGCGGGGTCCAGAACTGCCAGTCGTCGGAGAACGGGGCCGTCCACGCCTCGATGTCGCGGATGGCGGCGTGGGCGTCGCCAACGATCCGCTCCGCGTCGGCGGCAGTGAAGCGCCCGGCGGTGACCGCTCCCTCCAGCTCGTCCTCGTCCTTCCACTCGATGGTGCGATCGGGCCTGATCCACAGGTCGAGCACATGGTCGACGGTGCTCGTACGGCGTGATGCCCAGTCGCGGACGTGCTCCTGCTCGAGGTTCACGTACCACCCGTGGAACGTCCCGTCCTCGCCCCAGAAGTACCAGACGGACCACGGCTTCCCCGGCGGCGACACCTTGAGGATCCCGGTCCCGTGCCAGATGTCGAGCTTCAGCACCCGCTCCTCGGTGAACATCCCGATCGGACCGGCGTGCCGCGTCTCCCGCCCGTCGACGAGCACCGCCTTGAGCAACGGCGTACCCGGCGCGAGCCAGGCGACCAGCGCGTCCGCGTCGTCGCGCACGACCGTCATCGGTCGCACAGTCGGCTTGTCGGCGTGCTTCCCGGTCCCTTCGTACACCCACTCGATCGTTGTCCCCGGCTCCCAATAGCCCGTCACGCGTCGGCCGGGCGGGTCATGGACAGTACGTCGAGCGCCGCGTCCAGCTGCTCCTCGGTCAGGTCTCCCTTCTCTACGTGACCGTTCTCGATCACGACCTCGCGGATGGTCTTCCCTTGTTTCAAAGCACTTTTTGCCACGGCAGCGGCATTCTCGTACCCGATGTAGCGGTTCAGCGGGGTCACGATCGACGGCGACGACTCCGCCAGCTCGCGCGCGTGCGAGACGTTCGCGGTGATCCCGTCCACGCAGCGGTCGGCGAGCAGCCGGGAGCTGTTGGCCAGCAAGGTGATGGACTCGAGCAGGTTGCGGGCGATCACCGGAAGCATCACGTTCAGCTCGAAGTTGCCGCCGGCACCGGCCACGGTGATCGTGGTGTCGTTGCCGATCACCTGCGCGGCAACCATCAGCGTCGCCTCGCAGATCACCGGATTCACCTTGCCCGGCATGATGCTCGAGCCCGGCTGCAGGTCCGGCAGCGCGATCTCGCCGAGCCCGGCCCGCGGCCCGGAACCCATCCAGCGCAGGTCGTTGCAGATCTTCGTCAGACTCACCGCGACTGTCTTCAGCTGCCCGGACAGCTCGACCAGGCCGTCGCGGGCGCCCTGCGCCTCGAAGTGGTCCTCGGCCTCGGTCAGCTCCAGACCGGTCCGCCGGTTCAGCTCGGTGATGACCGCGGCGGCGAATCCGGGCGGTGTGTTGATCCCCGTCCCGACCGCGGTCCCGCCCAGTGGAAGCTCGGCGACCCGGGGCAGCGTCGCCCGCACCCGCGCAGCACCTCGGCTGATCTGCTGCGCATACCCGTTGAACTCCTGGCCGAGCGTCACCGGTGTCGCGTCCATCAGGTGCGTCCGGCCGGACTTCACCACCTCGGCGAACTCAGATCCCTTACGAGACAGGGAATCCGCGAGGTGCTCGAGCGCCGGCAACAGCTCCTGCACGACGCCGGCGGTGGCGGCGACGTGGATCGCCGACGGGAACGTGTCGTTGCTCGACTGGGAGGCGTTGACGTCATCGTTCGGGTGCACGTCGTCGCCGAGCGAGCGGGTGGCGAGGGTGGCCAGGACCTCGTTGGCGTTCATGTTCGTCGACGTCCCCGAGCCGGTCTGGAAGACGTCGATCGGGAACTCGTCGTCGAACTCCCCCGCGGCAACCTTGTCCGCCGCGGCAACGATCGCGTCTGCCCGGCCCGCGTCGATGACGCCGAGCGAGGCGTTCACCACCGCGGCCGAAGCCTTGATCTGTGCGAGCGCGTGCACGAGCGCCGGCGCCAGCGGCCGCCCGGAGATCGGGAAGTTCTCCACCGCGCGCTGCGTCTGCGCCCGCCACAACGCGTCGCGAGGCACCTTGACCTCGCCCATCGTGTCGTGCTCGATCCTGAATTCCACATCATCACCCATACCTGCAGAGTACGTCGCTGAGCGTTGTCGGAAGCGCCTGATAGACAAGCTGTGGACAACGACACAGGAGGGGACTGGATGAGGTTCACCCAGGCATTCGAGATCACCCAGTGGGACCAGGCGGCGTACGACGAGACCGGTTCGATCCAGCTCGGGCGGGCGACGGTCGGGAAGACGTTCACCGGCGGCGAGCTCGACGGCACGAGCTCGGCCGAGCTGTTGATGGTGGGGACGGCGGACGGCCCGGCGGCGTACACGGCGATGGAGCGGTTCACCGGGGCGCTCGGCGGGCGGAAGGGATCGTTCGTCCTGTTGCATGGAGCTACGACCGACCAGAGCTCGGCTCCTGGCCGGATCGTCGCTGCCGAGGGGGACCTGGCCGGTCTGACCGGGACGGTCGAGTACGTGCATGACGAGCAGGGTGCTCGGGTCACGGTCGACTACGAGCTGCCCTGATAGACGTAGTAGGTCTCGTCCCGCTCCTGCAAGCGGACCGGGACTGGGCTGACCTGGCATTTGCCGAAGACCGACGTGACGGCTGACTCCAACTCAGCGGATGGCGACGACGACCAGACTGTCAGGGCACCGCCGGCACGGAGCTTGGTGTGGCAGGTGGCGAGGAAGCCGGAGGTGTAGATGGCCGAATTCTCGTTGTAGACAAGGAAGTCCGGGCCGTTGTCGACATCCAGAAGGATGGCGTCGACGGACGCCTGCGGAAGGTCGGTGACGACTGCCCGGACATCGCCGACCACCACACCGACCCGAGGATCGTCGAGTATCGACGGGACCAGACCGGAGCGCATCCACGCCACCAGCTCAGGCTCGATCTCCGCGACGATCACCTGACCGAGGCGGGAGTCGGCCAGCAGTGCGCGGACCGTGTAGCCGAGTCCGAGCCCGCCGACGAGCACCCGGTCCGGGTGATGCACCGCCTCCAGCGCCACCGAGGCCAGCAGCTCCTCGCTGGACGTCTCCCGATCGTCCATCACGAAGACGCCGTTCACCCGCAACTCCAAGGCCCCGTCGTCGCGGTGACGCAGTACAAGCTCACCACGCGGACCGACCGCCCGTGCCAACTCCACCGTCAGACCCTAAGGGATCAGTACCAGCCCTTGGCCTGCGAGTGGCCCCAGGCGGAGCAGGGCGAGCCGTAGGTGGCTTCGATGTAGTCCAGGCCCCACTTGATCTGGGTGACCGGGTTGGTGCGCCAGTCCTTGCCGTACGCCGCCATCCGGTTGCCGGGCAGCGCCTGCGGGATGCCGTACGCCGTCGACGTCGGGTTGTCGGCGTCCGTGCGCCAGCGGGACTCCTTGTTCCAGAGCTTCTCCAGGCAGCTGAACTGGCTCTGGCTCCAGCCGTGGTCGGGGAGGAGGTTCATCGCGACCTCCTTCGGCGTGCCCTCGTACTTCTTCCGCTCGGCGTCCCGGCTGGCCCGCTCCTCCTGGACCGAGCGGTCGGCCTCCTGGAGCGCCCGGTAGCGCATCAGCGCCGCGTTCTTGGCCTTCATCTTGACGTCGGCCGCGTCCTGGGCTGCCACGATCAACTCGACCTGGTTCCGCATCTGGATCGCGTCGGCAGCGGCGTCGGAGGCCGCCGACTTCGAGGCGGCCGACGGCGTGGGGGCGCTGGACAGCACCTTCCCACTGTTGATGACGGCCATCTCTGCTCGCCCTGAGACCTTCTCCGAGGCACTGCTGCTCCCGGGAGAGCTGAAGAGGTCGATACCTGCGACAACGGAGACGACGGCGACCCCTGTTACTGCGAGAGCCGCGACGGAGCGCTTCGCTTTCATCTGTCCTTCCGAGAAAACCCGACCCCCGTCGGCTGCAACGAGAACATACTCTGACGTAAACCGTGCGTGATCACAAGCAGGTCACAAACGAACGGTGCGGTCGCCGCGTGGCGACCGCACCGTTCTTACCGTTGCTTTACAGAAAGCTACTAGCTAAAAGATGTAACGCTCCTTACAAACACCTTCCCCGCCCCGGTCACAGCTGCAGGTCGTCGAGCATCTCGGTGACCAGCGCCGCGATCGGCGACCGCTCCGAGCGGGTCAGGGTGACGTGCGCGAACAGCGGGTGCCCCTTCAACTGCTCGACCACCGCGACCACGCCGTCGTGCCGGCCGACCCGCAGGTTGTCGCGCTGGGCCACGTCGTGGGTGAGCACGACCCGCGAGTTCGCCCCGACCCGGGACAGCACCGTGAGCAGCACGTTGCGCTCCAGCGACTGCGCCTCGTCCACGATCACGAACGCGTCGTGCAGCGACCGCCCGCGGATGTGGGTCAACGGCAGCACCTCGAGCATGCCGCGGTCCATCACCTCGTCGATCACGTCACCGCTGGTCAGCGCGCCGAGCGTGTCGTAGACGGCCTGCGCCCACGGCCCCATCTTCTCGGACTCGGTGCCCGGCAGGTACCCGAGCTCCTGGCCGCCGACCGCGAACAGCGGCCGGAACACGATGACCTTCTTGTGCTGGCGCCGCTCCATCACCGACTCCAGGCCGGCACACAGGGCCAGCGCGGACTTACCGGTACCGGCACGGCCGCCGAGCGAGATGATCCCGACGTCCGGGTCCAGCAGCAGGTCGAGCGCGACCCGCTGCTCGGCGGACCGCCCGCGGATCCCGAACGCTTCCCGGTCGCCGCGGACCAGCCGGATCCGCTTGTCCGGCATCACCCGGCCGAGCGCGCTGCCCCGGTCGGACAGCATCACCAGACCCGTGTGCGTCGGGAACTCACCGGCCTGCGGCAGCTCCACGGAGCCGTTCTCGTACAGGTCGTCCACGACATGCGTCTCGACCTCGAGCTCGGCCATCCCGGTCCAGCCCGACTCCAGGGTCAGCTCGGCCCGGTACTCCTCGGCCTGCAGGCCGCACGCCGATGCCTTGACCCGCATCGGCAGGTCCTTCGAGACCAGCGTCACATCCTTGCCCTCGGCCTTGAAGTTGCAGGCCACGGCCAGGATCCGGCTGTCGTTGTCGCCGAGCCGGAAACCGGCCGGCAGGGTCTGCGGGTCGGTGTGGTTCAGCTCGACCCGAAGAGTTCCACCCTTCTCCCCCACTGGCAGGGGCGCGTCCAGACGTCCGTGCAGGATCCGGAGCTCGTCGAGCAGCCGCAGCGCCGTGCGAGCGAAGTAGCCGAGTTCCGGGTGATGCCGTTTGGCCTCCAATTCGGTGACAACGACCACCGGGACGACCACCTCGTGCTCGTCGAACCGCAGCATCGCGTGCGGGTCGGAGAGGAGCACCGAGGTGTCCAGCACGAACGTGCGCTGGTCCGGTGTGGATGAGGTACTTGACGCCTTGGCGTGGATGGCCATGTCGCACGTCCTCTTCTAGGCCGTGACGTTCACCCTCGCCCCGGCCCGCCAGTGGTTAGGTGATGGACCGGGTGCTGCCCTCGGGGCCCGGTGCAGACCCCATCCGAGCCGTCGCACGAACGGCGACGGCGATCAGCGAGCTCGAGACCTGAGGTCTCGGGTACTCCGTTCGGCCCCTCATGGGGCAACCGGCTGGAACGAGATTCTCAAACTGATCGGGCCTCCCGTGACAGCCGGCTTCCCCTCCGACCGTCAATGTCAGGGTAGGAGCCTCCTGCAAACGGCGCAGCCCGACACGCCCGGCCACGGGGTTAACAGGGCGTTACACCTTCAATCGCCCGAGGGAACACGCTCACTCCCAGGGGTGATCCGGTACCCCGGCCCATGCGGCGACGCTCGGTGCATGAGGAAGAACTGGCCGTCGTGGACCGGGTATGCCACCGCGACCTGGTCCCTGGTGTACGGCGTACTCGGGCTGTACTGGACCTTCGGCGGAGCGGGCTACCCGTTCGCGCACGTACCGAACGACCGCGCCACCGCCTCGGTCCTGGAAGGCACTCCGGCACACGTGGTCGCGCCGGTGATGGCAACGATCGGCCTGGCCGGCGCCGTACTCGCGGTCACGATGACCCGGATGCGGCCGCGCGGATCGGTCCTGCAGGCGATCGCCGCCGTCCTCGCGGTCGGGCTCGCGCTCGTGATCCCTGACTACACACTGATCGCAGTCGTTGCCCTCTCCCCCGCGATCGTGGTGTTCGCCTTCACCGGCGTACCAGGCGCGCAGGGCGGGATCGGCGACATCCTGTACTGGCACCGGGTGAACCTGATCATCCTGTTCATCGGCGGTGTGCTGTGGGCGGCGACTGCGCTCGCGTACCACCGGCGTACCCGGGACGTCTGCGTGTCGTGCGGCCGGGGCGAGCGAGAACGGGCCTGGCAGAGCCCTGCGGCTGCGCTGCGGTGGGGGAAGTGGGCGGTCGGCGTGGCGGTGGTGGCGAACCTTCCGTACGAGTTCACCCGGGTCGCCTGGTACTTCGGCTGGCCGGTCGGCATCAGCAAGGACTTCCACCAGATGATGGCCGACACGCCCGGCATGCTCGAGATGGGCCTCGGGCTGGCCGTCATGGGGCTGGCCGGCGGCGTCCTCACCCACGGGCTGGTGCACCGCTGGGGCGAGGTCTACCCGCGCTGGATCTGGTTCAAGGCGGGCAAGCGCGTCCCGCCCCTGCTCGCGATCGTCCCGGCCTCGATCGTGGCCGTCGTACTCGTCCCCGCCGGCCTGATGAACACCCAACTCCCGCTCGACGGCGACAACTGGGCGATCAATGCCCCGGGCATCCTCTGGGTCGTGTGGGGCGCGGCTCTCGGTACGGCGACGTACGCGTACTACCTGCGCCGGCGTACGACGTGTGCCCGCTGCGGACGCGGCCTCACGTACCGAAGCGGCGCTCTCGCTGGGCGTAGCTCCGGATCGCGCGGAGGAAGTCGACGTGCCGGAAGTCCGGCCACAGGGCTTCGCAGAAGTAGAACTCGCTCAGCGCGCTCTGCCACAGCAGGAAGCCGCCCAGGCGCTGCTCACCCGACGTCCGGATGACCAGGTCCGGGTCCGGCTGGCCCTTGGTGTACAGGTGCCGGGCGATGTGCTCGACGTCGACGCGGTCGGCCAGCTCCTCGATCGACATGCCCTTCGCGGCCTCCTCGAGGAGCAGCGACCGGACCGCGTCGGCGAGCTCGCGGCGTCCGCCGTACCCGACGGCGACGTTGACGAACATGCCCTTGTTGTCGTGGGTCGCGGTCTCGGCCGCCTTGAGCGCCTCCGCGGTGCTGCCGGGCAGCAGGTCCAGCGCGCCGACCGGGTGGATCCGCCAGCGGCCGATCGCGGTCAGCTCCTCGACGGTCTGCTCGATGATCCGCAGCAGCGGCTCCAGCTCGTCGGCCGGACGGGTCAGGTTGTCGGTGGACAGCATCCACACCGTGACGACCTTGACGCCGACGTCGTCGCACCACTCCAGGAACTCGGAGATCTTGTTCGCCCCGGCCTCGTGGCCGCGCGACACCGGGTCGCCGCCCTGGCGGGCCCAGCGGCGGTTGCCGTCGATGATGACGCCGATGTGCCGCGGGATCCGGTCCGGCGACAGCGATCGGATCAGGCGGCGCTCGTACAGGCCGTAGACCGCGTCGCGCAGCTTCTGCTTGCCAGGTGTCCGCATGGGCAGGGTGCTCTCCTCGAAGACTCTCGGTCACGAGGCTAGCCCACATCTCGGTGCGGGTGAGAGCCCTCGGAGTGGCTCACAGAAAGCTGTCAGGAAGGTCGAACTTTCCTCGCAGTTCGTGCATCGTAAGCACGGGTGGTGGTGCGCCGACCGGGTGACGTCGCCTACATTTCATCCTTCCGACCCATGCAACCTACGGTTCCGTAGGTTACGGTTGCGTAGGTACAAACCGCCCGGCACCCCTGGAAAGGACGGCGATGACCGCTACCAGCGCCCAGCCAGAGGAACTCGGCCACCGGCTCTCCGGCCGGCTCGGCCCGCTCAAGCCCAAGCTCCGCGGGTGGCTGCACGCCGGCACGTTTCCGTTCGCCACCGCCGCCGGCATCGTCCTGATCTGCCTGGCCCCGCACGCCAACGCCCGGCTGGCCGCCGCGGTCTATACCGCCGGCGCGATGCTGCTGTTCGGCATCTCCGCGCTGTACCACCGCTTCTACTGGGGCCCGACCGGCGAGGCGATCCTGCGCCGGCTCGACCACAGCAACATCTTCCTGCTGATCGCCGGCACCTACACGCCGCTCGGGATGGTGCTGCTGCACGGCGAGGACCGGGTGCTGATGCTCGGCCTCGTCTGGGGCGGCGCGACCGCGGGCATCCTGTTCCGGATCTTCTGGCTGAGCGCACCGCGCTGGATCTACACCCCGATCTACCTGGCCCTCGGCTGGGTCGCGATCTTCTGGATGGGCGACATCTACCACTCCGGCGGCGCCGCGGTCGTCACCCTGATCGCGGTCGGCGGCGGCCTGTACTCCCTCGGCGCCGTCGTCTACGGCACCAAGCGCCCGAACCCGTCCCCCCGCTGGTTCGGCTTCCACGAGATCTTCCACGCCTTCACCGTGGCCGCCTTCATCTGCCACTACATAGCCGTATCCATCGCCACCTACCACGCCGGCTAGCACTCCGCCTCGCCCAGTCGTGGCGTACGGCGGACGTCCCCGATCGCGAGTCGTGGACAGAGGTCGCTCGCAGCAGCCGAATCTCACGACTCGGTGATGGCGGTGCTCGCCGGTTGCCACGACTCGGCGGTGTGGCGGTGGGGTTAGCCGCCTAGTTCGTGGAGGGTTTCGCGGAGGACCTCGTAGCGGGCGGGCCCCAGGCGGGCGGACCAGAGGTCTTCTACGCGTTCGATGGCGGCTCGGCTGAAGGCGACAGCTTCGTCGCCTTTGGGGGTGCGGCGGACCAGGCGGACGCGGCGGTCGGCGCGGAGGCGGTCGGATTCGACGTACCCGAGGCGTTGCAGGTAGTCGACGTGCTGCCCGAGGCCCTGTTTGGTCATCGTCGCGACCTCCGCGAGATCGGTGATCCGGGCGCCGTCGGGTGGGATCAGGTCGAGCAGGCGGTAGTGCGAGACGCGCAGGCCGGGGTAGTGCTCCTCCGAGCTGGCCAGGATCTCCTCCCGGATCCGCTTGAGTGCGGCGCCGAGCAGACCGGCGATGTGGCCGGACCACGGCCCCGGCAGCGTGCTCGGTAGGTCGTTGACGGAAGTCATAAAGCCACTTTACTATGCCGTTAGTAAGGTGGCTTTACTTCCTTGGGGGGAACATGATCACCGCACTCGAACCGCTCGGGCGAGATGCCCTGCCCGACGACGACTTCATCGCCCTGGTCCGGACGATCACCGGCGATCCTGGGGCCGTGCCCGCCGATGTCCGGGTCGAGCCGGTCGACTACCCGATCGGTACGCCGAGCACCGAGTCGCTCAACCGGGTCTTCGGGACCTCGCGCGGTGTCGAGTGGTCGTGCTTCGTGAAGAAGTTCCAGTCCGTCCGGTACTGGCCGATGATGCACCTGCTGCCCGAGGACGTCCGCGAGCCCTTCGTCCACAACCTGCCCTGGCAGCTGGAGATCGCCGTCCATCGCAGTGACGTCGCCGACGTCCTCCCCGAGGGCATGCGGCTGCCGGCGTCGTACCGGATCGACGTGTACGACGACGACCGCGCCACCCTGTGGATGGAGAACGTCGTCCAGCAACCGGGACCGTGGCCGATGGAGCGGTTCGAGCGGGCGGCGTACCTGCTGGGGCAGCTGTCCGCGCGCCGCCAGCCGCATCTGGTGGAGCCGTTCCTCCCGCGCGAGCACGTCACCACACCGGGGATCGGACTGCGCTTCTACTCGGAGGGCCGGGTACGGCGTGCCGCGCTGCCTGCACTGACGGATCCACAGACCTGGAGGGATCCCCTGCTCAGCGCGGCGGTGTGCAACCTCGGCGACCACCGCCTGCGGGACGACCTGCTCGAGCTGGGCGAGCGGATTCCCGCCGTACTGGATGCGCTCGAGGCGTTGCCGCAGTGCTACCAGCACGGCGACGCCAGCCCACAGAACCTGCTTGTCCCGCAGGACGAGCCGGACGAGTTCGTGGTGATCGACTGGGGCTTCGACTGCCCACAGGCCGTCGGGTTCGACCTGGGGCAGCTGCTGATCGGACTGGCACACGCCGGCGAGCTGGCGCCGGAGGCGTTGCCCGTGGTGCACAAAGTCATCCTGAAGTCGTTCCAGGACGGGCTCAAGGCCGAGGGGATGCAGGTGTCCGAGGACGAGGTGCTGTACGGGTACCTCGGCTCGCTGCTCGTCCGGGCTGCGTTCACCGCGTTGCCACTGGAGCTGTTCGGCAAGGCCGACGCGTCAAGGGAACTGTTCGAGCAGCGGGTGCAGCTGACCCGTGCGATGGTCGACCTGGTCTCGCCTGTGATCTGAACATTTCAGTCGTGTCACAGCTGCAACGAACGCCCTGCCGACGTGTATCCATAGTGCGTGACGAACCTGAGCAGATACGCAGCAGTGGCAGCCATGACAGTGACGGCCGGACTCGTGCTGACCGGGTGCGGTGACGAGTCCGGTTCCGCCGGCACACCCACGACCCCGACGCCAACGGCACCGACCTTGCCGACCGCGAGCGTGACGCAGTCGACGCCGGTCGGCGCGGGTCTGCCGTTGACGGTCAGCCGCAAGGGCGGGTTCGGCGGTTTCGACGACCAGGTGCTGATCAGCGCCGACGGCGTCGCGACCGTGAGCTCGCGCGGCAAGGAGACGATCCGGTGCAAGCTCGACCCGAGCCTGCTGACGACGATCACCACGGCCGCTCAGCAGGTCGACTGGGCCGGTCTGGTCGCGACGAAGCCGACGACGAAGCACCCCGACGACATGATCCTCGCGGTGACGGCGAACGGGAAGACCGCCCGGATCGAGGACCCGAAACTCAAGCCGCTGGCGGCCCCGGTGGACAAACTGCTCACCGAAGCCGCCATCCCACCGGGCAAGCTCTGCACCAAGATCTAACCGGCAGTCACCGCGACGTCGTCGATCACAAAGCTGGTCTGCAAGGACGAGTCCTCCTGGCCGACGAACTTCACCGTGACCGTCTTTCCCTTGTACGGCGAGAGATCCAGCGTCTTCTGCACGTACGACGCACTCTTGTTCAAGTTCGAGTACGTCGCCAAGGTGCTCGTCGTCGACCCGTTGACGACCTGCACCTTGAGCGTGTCGTACACGGTCGACGACGTGGTCTCGGCACTGTCGATCCGGACCCACAGCGACAACGCGGCCGCTGTCGCCGAGGACGGGATCGCCACGGCCTGACCGATGTTCTCGCTGCTGCTCCGGCCGTTCCCCTGCAGCCAGGCCTTCCAGCTGCCGGTGCGAGCCGGTCGACCGGTGTTGCTGGTGATCACGCCGGTCGTCCCCGTCCAGTTCGCGGTGCCGGACTCGAAGCCTGGGTTCTGCAGGAGATTGTCACCGGTCGGCGGCGGGCCGCCGGTGTAGTCCTTCTGCGCGTACGCCCAGATCATGTAGCCGATGGCATCGATCTGGCGGTCCAGCGAGGTCAGATCCAGGTTGCTGATCGTGTCGCACGACCGGTGGTAGCACGCATCGAACGCCTGCCCCGCGGTACCTCCCCACTTCGCCGCCTGCGCGGACGACTTGATCTCCTCGGCGCCGGAGAACGTCCCGGCCGTTGGGATCCCCAACGAACGGAACGCCGCATGATCGGACCGGCCCTGTACGTCGATGAACTCGGTCTGCACGCTCTTGCCGGTGAAGTACGAGACCAGGTCGTCACGGGCGCCGTCGCCGGCCGGGTTGTCGTCGTACACGAAGTACCCCGGGTTCGGCGATGCGATCATGTCGAAGTTCAGGTACAGCTCGATCTTGTCCCGCTCGGCCGCGGGCAGGTTGTTGACGTAGTACTTCGAGCCGAGCAGTCCGAGCTCTTCGGATCCCCAGAACCCGAAACGCAAACGATTCCTGGGCGTTTGGCCGCTGGCAGCGTAAGCGAGGGCGGTTTCGAGTACGCCGGCGCTGCCTGAGCCGTTGTCGTTGATTCCCGGACCGGCGCTGACGCTGTCCAGGTGCGAGCCCGTCATCACGACGTGGTTCGCGTCGCCGTGCGGCCACTCCGCGATCACGTTGTACGACGTACCCGCCGAGGTGCTGAACGACTGCAGGGTGGTGGTGTACCCGGCCGCGTCCAGCTTGGCCTTCACGTAGTCGGCCGACGCCTTGTACCCGGGCCGGCCGGTGTAGCGGTTGCCGCCGTTGCTGGTGGCAATCGACTGCAACTGGTCGAGGTGGGCCTTGGTGTTGGTGACCGAGATGTCCGGAGACTCCGCCGCGGTTGCGACGTTGCCTGGGGCAATCAGCGCGCCGGCAGCCAGTGCGGTGCCGAGCGCGGCGACGAGGGGCTTGTTCATGGACCGATCTCCTTCGGCCAAAAGGATCCGGGGCGCGGACCTTGGGCGGTGGCGCCGCGCCCCGGACGAGTCACCGTGAGCCGATCAGCTCGCGGTCAGGGAGGTGTCGTCGATGACGAAGCTGGTCTGCGCGGAGGAGTCCTCCTGGCCGACGAACTTCACCGTGACCGTCTTTCCCTTGTACTGCGACAGGTTCACCGTCTTCTGCACGTACGACGTGGTCTTGTTCAGGTTCGAGTACGTCGCCAGCGTGCTGGTGGTCGAACCGTCGACGACCTGCACCTTCGCCGTGTCGTACGCCGTCGAGGTGGTGGTCTCGGCGGTGTCGATCCGGATCCAGAACGACAGGGTCGCGGTCGTCGCCGACGCCGGGATCGCGACCGACTGGCCGACGTTCTCGGTGGTGGCGCGGCCGTTGCCCTGCAGCCACAGCTTCCAGCTACCGGTGCGCGCCGGGCGGCCGGTGTTGTTGGTGACCGGGCCGGAGGTGCCGGTCCAGTTCACCGCGCCGGACTCGAAGCCCGGGTTCTGCAGCAGGTTGTCGCCGGTGGGCGGCGGCGTGGTGCCACCACCGCAGGCGGCGGAACCGGCCGGGACCGCGATACCGCTGAAGGCGGCCTCGATGCCCTTGCACTGTGCGGAGTCCGCGCCGTACAGCTCCTTGGCGGAGGTGATCGCACCCTCACGGGCGTCCTTGTAGGTGCTGCCCGAGCTGAGCTTGGTGCTCAGCGTGCGGTACCAGACCTTGGACGCCACGTCGCGGCCGACACCGGCGAACGTCGTGCCGTTGCACGCGGTGCTGTTGTAGGTCACGCCGTTGATGGTCTTGCTGCCGGTGCCCTCGGAGGCCAGGTAGAACCAGTGGTTCAGCGGGCCGGAGGAGTAGTGCGGGTCGAGCCCGCCGGTGCTGGTCGACCAGCAGTCAACGCTGGCGCCGTCCTTCGACGGCTTGTCCATGTAGCGCAGCGGCGTACCGTCGCCGTTGATGTTGATCTTCTCGCCGATCAGGTAGTCACCCGGGTCGCTGGAGTTGTTCGCGTACCACTCGACCATGGTGCCGAAGATGTCGCTGGTCGACTCGTTCAGGCCGCCCGCGTCACCGGAGTAGTTCAGGTTGGCGGTTGCCTCGGTGACACCGTGGCTCATCTCGTGGCCGGCGACGTCGATGGCGGTCAGCGGGTGGGTGTTGCTGATCCCGTCGCCGTACGTCATCTGGGTGCCGTCCCAGAACGCGTTCACGTAGGCGTTGCCGTAGTGCACGCGGGAGCGAGCGCCCTGGCCGTTGTTGAAGATGCCGTTCCGGCCGTGGACGTTCTTGTAGTAGTCCCACGTCAGCTGGGCGCCGTAGTGCGCGTCCACACCGGCGGTCTGGCGGTTCGACGCGGCGCCGGTCCCCCAGGTGTCGTCGGCGTCGGTGAACGTGGTGCCGTTGCCGGAGGTCGAGCCGTTCAGATCGGTGGTGTAGTTGCCACCGCGGTTCGGGTCGGTCATGGAGAAGTTGCCGGACGATCCCGACGTACCGATGGTGACCGTGCCGGCGTACATCGAGTTGCCGGTGCCGGTCTTGACCTCGTCGTCCTGGTCGAGAACGGCGCCCGTCTTGGCGTCGATGAACGAGTGCAGCACCGACGGGGTCTGGTCGGGCTTCACACCGGTGGTGACGACCTCGTAGGCGAGCACGGGCTTGGTCGGCGTCACGAAGACGACCAGCTGGCCCTTGTTGCCGGAAGCCTTGAATTTCGCTGCTTTCGCGCCCTTCGCCAGAGCCGCCGACTGGGACAGGGTCGGCTTGGTGGAAACCTCGACGGCCTTCGCGCCGCGGTTGTACGTGACCTGACCGATCGACTCGCCCTTCTGCTTGACGATCAGGTCACCGCCGACGACCTTCAGGCCGTTGTACGTGCGGTCGTAGCGGACGTACTCCGTACCGTCCGCGTCCTTGACCACGTCGTGAACCTTGAGCTGTTCGCCCTTGCCGAGCCCGAGAGCGGCGGCGGTCTGCGGGGCCAGCGCCTGTTCGGCCTTGACGGCGGCCGGTTGGTTGAAGCCGGACGGCGGAAGCGGAACCGCCCGGTCGGCGGCACCCGCGGTCGAAGCGGTGAACGTCGTGGCAAGACCCGCTGCCGCGACGATGGCCACCGCCCCTGCTGATGTCAGTCGTCTCAAGACAACATCTCCTCACGTGTGGTCGCTGTTTGGGCGCAGCGACCGAATTCAGTTGGGGACGGGCCGGATGCTGACCCAGCAGTGCCACTGCCTCATTTGTGACACTGCGTGTCGATTCGTGCGAGATCTGTTACATCCGACTTGAGGACCGACTGTTGCGGCCCGGTCGCCGTGAGTCAAGGGATGTGACCCAAACGAAGGGGAAAACCTGCGCCCCGCGTGATGTCAGTCCGCCGGGCGCAACTCGCGCCGAAGGTGTTCCGGCAACGTCACAGGCAGCCGGCAGGTGAATTTCTGACATACGTACGCCGCGCTCTGCCGCCGCCCCTCCATCAGCGGTACGGCGAGACCGGGCTCGCCGGTGACGATCGCCGTACCCCATGGCGCGTCGGTGAACGCGGTCCTGGTCAACTCGGGCTGATCGCCGACGACGGCGATCTCGAGGGGGCCGCCGGCAACCGTCTCGGCGACCGCGAGCGCCCGGCCGGCGAACCGGGGCGCGCGCTCGGCGATCGCCGCCGACGCCTTCAACGCTTCGGCGGCAGCGGTCTCGTACCGGACCGATCCGGTCAGACTCGCCAGCGTGGTGAACGCCTCCGCGGCCAGGCTGACCCCGGACGGAGTGGCGTTGTCCGTCGGATCCTGCGGCCGCCAGACCAGTGCCTCCGCGTCCGCCGCGGTGTCAAAATAGGAGCCATCAGCAACGAACTGCTCCAGAACCCTGTCCAGCAAGGCCTCAGCGGTCTCGAACCACCGAATCTCGCCGGTGGCGCCCAGCAAGGTCAAGCAGCCCAGGGCAAACGCCGCATAGTCCTCGAGTACGCCGTCCGCAGTCCCCCGCACACCATCCCGCGACGTTCGGTACAACCGCCCGTCGAGATGCACGTCCCGGATCAATCCAGCCGCCTGCGCAGCAGCCTCGACGTACTGCGGTTTGCCGAACACAACACCCGCGCGTGTCAGCGCAGTGATCGCCAGACCGTTCCAGGCGGCAACCACCTTGTCGTCGCGGCCCGGGTAGGTGCGGCTGCTTCGTGCCTGCTTCAGCACTTGCCGAATGCGCTGCCAACGCTCGGCGTCGTCTGGGTCCTGCCGGAGCTGGAGGACCGACGCGCCCTGCTCGAAGGTGCCGGTGACATCGCAGAGTCCGATGACCCAGTCGGCATCTTCCGCGCTCAGAACCTCATGCAGTTGCTCGGGCGTCCAGACGTAGTACTTGCCCTCCTCGCCGTCCGTGTCGGCGTCGAGCGCCGACGCGAACCCGCCTTCCGGCGTACGGAGCTCGTCGAGCAGGAAGTCGGCAGTCTCCTCGGCGATCCGCCGCGCGAGCGGATCGGCGGAGGTCGTCCACCATTGTGTGTAGACGTCGAGCAGGAGCGCGTTGTCGTACAGCATCTTCTCGAAGTGCGGCACGATCCACTGGCCGTCGACGGAGTACCGCGCGAAGCCGCCGGCGAGCTGGTCGTACATGCCGCCGCGGGCCATCCGGTCACAGGTGTGGGCGACCATCGCGAGCGCCGTGCCGGCACTGTCGTCCCCGGTCCGGCGGTGGTGGCGGAGCAGGAAGTCGAGCACCATCGACGGCGGGAACTTCGGCGCCGGCCCGAAGCCCGCGTCGAGCGGGTCGAAATCGGTCTTCAGCAGCTGGACCGCCCGATCCAGGTCGATCTCTCCCCCGGCCGGCTGCTGCTGGGCGCCGAGCTGCTCGACGACCCGTTTCCCGATCCCGTCGATCTGCTCGCGCCGGTTCGTCCACGCGTCGGTGATTGCCTCCAGCACCTGCCGGAACGAGGCCATCCCACCGCGCGCGTCTTTCGGGAAGTACGTCCCGCAGAAGAACGGCTCCCCCGCCGACGTCAGGAACACCGACATCGGCCAGCCGCCGTGCCCGGTCATCGCCACCGTCGCCGCCATGTAGATGGCATCGACGTCCGGCCGCTCCTCCCGATCCACCTTCACGCTGACGAAGTGCTCGCTCAGGTAGGCCGCGGTTTCGCCGTCCTCGAACGACTCATGAGCCATCACGTGACACCAGTGGCACGCGGAGTACCCGACCGAGAGGAAGATCGGCACATCCCGCTCGCGAGCCTCGGCGAACGCCCGCTCCGACCACTCCCGCCACTCCACCGGGTTCCCCGCGTGCTGCCGCAGGTAAGGACTGGTCGATCGCCCGAGCTCGTTCGCCATGCTCCAACCGTACGGAATGCACCGCCGCCCGCAGCAGTTGGACTGGTGCATGCCCGTGCACCCGTTGCTCGCCAGCCGCTTCAGCCCGCTGTGGTTCGACTCCAGCGGGGCCGTCACCGACGACGACGTCGAACTGCTCCTCGACGCGGCCCGTTGGGCGCCGTCCGCGGGCAACTCCCAGCCGTGGGCGTACTTCGTCGCCCGCCGCGGCGAGCCCGATCACGACCGCATCGTCAAGCACCTCGCCCGCAGTTCGGCCCGGTGGGCGCCGAGCGCGTCGCTGCTGATCGCGACGATGGCGCACCGGTACGTCGAGGACACCGACTGGGCCTACTCCGACTTCGCGGACTACGACCTCGGTCAGTCGGTCGCGCATCTGACCCTGCAGGCCCACGCGATGGACCTCGCCTGCCGCCAGTTCCGGGCCTTCGACCTCGACGCCCTCACCGACGACCTGAATCCGGGCGCCGGCTGGCACATCGTCTCCATGATCGCCATCGGCCGCGCCGCCGAGGACCGGCCTGCCGACCGCGAGCGCCGCAGTACCGCGGAACTGCGGACCGCCCCCTGGGACTAGACCGTCTGGGACTAGACCGTCTGGGACAGGGCGATCGACAAGCCGATGGCCAACGCCATGACGAAGAGTTCTACGCCGACAAGGCGCCAGAACGGCTGGCCCGCGTCGAGGAGATCCTCCTGGGCCCGCCCGCGATGCAGGGCGGACAGGATGATGAGGAGCAGGAAGGCGGCGATCTTCACGATCAGCAAGGCGCCGTACGCGTCACCGGTGAGCGGGTCGAGGATCGAGCCCCAGCCGCCGCCCTTCGCGGCCAGGCGTCCGGCGGCGCTGATCAGGCCGCTGGCGAGCACCGCGATCGACGACCAGAAGGCGACCTGCCCGTAGCGCTCCAGCACGATCGGCAGACCGGTCCGGCTCGCCCGCCCGTACCGGACCAGGCCCGCGAGCCCGCCGACCCATGTCGTCGCCGCGATCACGTGGAGCACCAAGGCCGCACCAGCCAGCACGACGTACGACTCGTTCCGCGGGTACGCCGTGACCGCGGTCGGGATCAACGCGGCGATCGCGACGAGTACGCCGAGCCCTGCCGCCGATGAGGTCTGTACGCGGCGGATGCCGATCGCCAGGGCGAGCACCAGGATGCCCGTGATCAGTAGCGCCTTCACCTCGGGTACGCCGAGAGCGTCGTCCAGCCGCAACCGCAGCAGGCGGACCGGGGTGTCGAGCAGGATCGCCGCCGTGACGACCGCGTTGGCGAACGCGCACACCGCCCAGATGATCGCCGAGTTGCTCGCGTCCCGGACCGCACGCCGGCCCTGCACTCCGAGCGGACCGCCCTCGATCCGCAGCAGCACCACCGCGGCGAGCAGCGCGCCGGCACAGCCGACCGTCGCCAGCGTCGACATCAGTTTGAGCAGTGGCAGGAGCCAGGAGATGAAGAGGTCCGGACCGCCGATACCGCCGAGGTCGCGCGGCCGGCTCCCGGCCGCGAACAACGCGACCACCAGAGCCACCGAGGCGATGACGACCGCACCAGCCCCTGCGGCGACCAGACGTCCGGGCATGCGATGCCGGGCGGCGCGGGTCGCGCGTGTCGCGCTCACCGAGCGGACCGGGCGTGGGCACCATTCAGCACGCGGCTCACTATAGGGTCACGCAGAGGTGGGCAGCCCAGTCCGACACCATCTCGTGACCAGGGTGTATCCGAGCTACCAGGAATCAGTTACCGCACTGTCATCGCGTCAGTGCTGAGAGTGTTCCTTCGAGTCAGTCGGTGTCGGCTTCTCCGTCGAGGTCGCCGTCGCTGTCGGCTCCGAAGTCGTAGGCGGTGCAGCGCCATCCGGGGACTGCGAGCTGTCCGGAGTCGCTGGGTCGCCGGACGGTGCTGGGTCGTCCGCACCATCGCGGTCCACGTCGATGCGCTTCAGTTGCTTGCCCATGTTGCGCCACAGGAGCACCGTGGCGGCAGCGAGAGCGAGCACGATCAACAGCGCGACCCAACCGGGTTTCACCGTGTTCGGGTCGATCTCGGCCGTCAGAAGGGAGGTCGTCGCTGTCACGCCACCAGTCTCTCACTGTCGTCGCCGCCCGTCAGCGCAGCCCCGCGAACAGATCATTCTCAGGCAGCTCCGATTCGACCAGACTCCGAGCCAGCTCGTAGTCCTCGGTCGGCCAGGCCGCCTGATGCACCTCGAGCGGAACGGTGAACCAGCCGCCGTCCGGGTCGATCTGCGTGGCGTGCGCCAGCAGCGCCTTGTCCCGGGTGGCGAAGTACTCCGCGCACTCGACCCGGGTGGTGATCCGGCGCTCGTTCTCCGGGTCCGGCTTCCAGTCCTTCAGGCGCTCGGCGTACGGCGACTCGAGGCCGCGCGCGACCATCGCGTCGTGCAGCGCCTTCATCCGCTCGTAGTGGAACGTGTGGTGGTAGTACAGCTTCAGCGGCTGGAACGGCTCGCCGAGCTCCGGGTAGGCGTCCTTGTCACCGGCCGCCTCGAACGCCGCCACGGCGATCTGGTGGCACATCACGTGATCCGGGTGCGGGTAGCCGCCGTTCTCGTCGTACGTCGTGACGACCTGCGGGCGGAACTCGCGGATCAGCTTCACCAGCGGGGCCGCGGCGTCCTCGACCTTGAGCACGCCGAAGCAGCCCTCGGGCAACGGCGGCAGCGGATCGCCCTCGGGGAATCCCGAGTCGACCCAGCCCAGCCACTCCTGCCGGATGCCGAGGATCTCGCGCGCCGCGTCCATCTCCTTGCGCCGGATCTCGGTGATGTTCGCCAGCACCTCCGGGCGGTCCATCTTCGGATTCAGGATCGATCCGCGTTCCCCGCCGGTACAGGTGGCGACCATCACCTCGACGCCCTCGGCCACGTACCTGGCGGTCGACGCGGCTCCCTTGCTCGACTCGTCATCCGGGTGGGCGTGCACATGCAACAACCGAAGATCTCCACTCACAAGACACAATGGTCCTCCAACCTCCGCCAAAACCCACGACCGACCCCCTGGACAACCTGTGACCGAGTCATCTGCCGCGTCATCTGCCGCCGCCCCGGCCCCCGACCTGAACGCCCGGTACGGACGGCGCGGGCCGTCCCGGCGACCGCTCGTGATTGGTGGATTGGGCGTCGTGATCCTGGCCGGACTGGCGTGGTTGGTGTGGGCGGCCTGGGTCCAGTCGAACCCGGCAGTGACGTCGCAACTGAACGGGTTCGAGATCGTCTCGCCGACGAGCGCGAAGGCCACGATGCAGGTGGATCGGACCAAGTCGGTGGAAGCCAGCTGCCGGCTGCAGGCGAAGGCGGCCGACTTCTCGATCGTCGGCGAGGTGACCGTGACGGTGAAGGCGGATGCGCCCCGCCACCAGGTGTTGCCGGTCACACTGACAACGCAACGCTCTGCGACCGCCGTCGTCCTCGTCGGGTGTACGACGGCCGACCAGCACCGCCCGCACTGACCCTGCTCCCCCGGGCCGACTCGGCGCGGCAACCGGTTGCCGTAGCTCTGAACGATTAAGGGGAAAAACCTTCAAGGCAAGCGCTTTCCCCGTGCTTGCGCAGGTCGAGAACCCCTGCGTGATCTGCGGTCTCTTGCTACGCTCGTTGGATTGGTCGCCGTCGACGACGGCGGCCAGCAGTATTTTCCTGCCCATCCACCGACACAAGGAGCAGCCCGTGACGCAGAGGATCGATGAGGACAGCGTTGTCTGGCTGACGCAGGACGGTTACGACCAGCTGAAGTCCGAGCTCGAGCACCTGAAGGGCCCGGCCCGCGCCGAGATCACCCAGCGGATCAGCGAGGCCAGGGACGAGGGCGACCTCAAGGAGAACGGCGGCTATCACGCCGCCAAGGACGAGCAGGGCAAGATCGAGGCCCGGATCCGGCAGCTCGAGGACATGCTCCGTCGCGCCCGGGTCGGCGAGACCCCGAAGGCCGGCGGCAAGATCGAGCCCGGCATGAAGGTGTCGATCAAGTTCGCCGGCGACGACGACGTCGAGACGTTCCTGCTCGGCTCCCGCGAATTGCTCGCCCTGGACGCGTCGGTGGACATCGATGTCTACTCGCCGCAGTCACCCCTGGGCGCCGCGATCCTCGGGAAGAAGAAGGGCGACAAGGCCACCTACGAGGCACCCAACGGGAAGCCCGTCACGGTCCAGATCGTCGCCGCGGAACCCTTCACCGGCTGACCCACCAAGCTCCGAGCGCCCCGGTGGACAGCCACCGGGGCGCTTGCTTTTGCGGTCAGCGCTGGTTCGGTGCCGGCGACGGGATCAGTGCTGGGCCGGGGCGAAGAGCTCGAGCTGGATGTTGTCCCGGTCGCGGAAGACGAGCACCGAGGCGTACGGCTCGTCGGTGATCGGCGACTGGGTCAGCGGCTTGTCGGCGGCGTCGGCGCGGACGACGCCGTGGGCCTCGAGGTGGTCCTGCCAGGTCTCGAGGTCCGCACGCGCCGCGACCGTGAAGCCGGCGTGATCCAGCCCCGTCACGGTCTCGGCGCACAGAGCCCCGTCGTTGGTGTCGTGGTGGTGCAGCGCGATCATCAGCTGCCGGTCCGCGTCGGCGAGGATGCGCCCGACACCACCTTGGTGCGGCACGTCGAGCACCGGCCGTACGCCGAACACCTCGCCGTACCACTCGACGCTCGAATCGAGATCGGTCACGGTCAGCGCCAGGTGATGGAGCCTGGGCTGCGGGACAGTGGTCATGATTCCCCCTTGTACTCCGTGGTTTCCCCGTACTGCGCGAGGAACATCCGGGTCACGTCCTCGACCAGCCGCGTCCACCGGTCGCCGTCCGGGTCGTTGGAGATCTGCTGGCCGACCAGGCCGGTGGTGATCGCGGTCCAAATGTCGAGGTGCCGTGGATCGTGCACGCCGTTGCGTGCGAGGAGGTCGCGGGCCAGCGCCAGCGCGCTGACCGCGGCCTCGTACGACTCGGCCGACGGCGTGAAGCCCGGGACCGAGTGCTGGAACAACAACTGGTACCGCGGTACGTCGGAGACGCAGAAGTCGATGAAGGCCCGGACCGCGGCGGCCAGATCCGCCGCCGGATCGTCGCTCCCGGGCAACGAGCTCATGAACTCCACGAACGACTGCGCGGCCTGCGCGAACATCGCGTCCAGGATCGCGTTCTTGGACTCGAAGTACGCATACACGGTCGGCGTGGTGATCCCGGCACGCTTGGCCAGCTCGCGCAACGACAGGGCGGCCAGCCCGTTGTCCCGCACCAGACCCCAGGCAGCCTCCAGCACGGCCGCCCGGGCATTCGCCCGGCGGGCCGCGCGCCAGTCGCCGTCCGAACTCTTTAACACAGTTCGGATTATTTGTACGGTGTCTAAATCATGTCAATGCCCCGCGTCGCGTCGCGCGAATTAAGTTGAGTCTCCTCGACTCAACTTTGTTGATACTTGAGTCGACAAGACTCAAGTCAGCCTCTACGGTCACGGAATGGGCATCCTGCGTCACCCAGATTTCCGCCGGCTGTGGGCCGCCGATCTGCTCAGTCAGCTCGGCTCCCGCCTGAGCATGAGCGCGATCCCGCTGCTCGCCGTACTGACCTTGAACGCGTCGACCCTGGAGGTCTCGCTGCTGCGGACCTGCGAGACGGCGGCGTGGCTCGTCCTCGGCCTGTTCGCGGGCGCATGGGCGGACCGGGTCCGTAGCCGCCCGGTCCTGGTGTACGCCGACCTGCTCCGGGCCTTGCTCTACGCGTCGATCCCGATCGCCTGGTGGTTCGACGTACTCACCCTCACGCAGGTGTACGCCGTACTCGTGCCGGCCGGGATACTCACGGTGCTGTTCGACGTGGCGCACAACTCGTACCTGCCACGGCTGCTCGACCGGGATCGCCTGCTGCCGGGCAACGCCAAACTGGCCGCCAATCACTCGATCGCGGCGGTCGTCGGAGCCGGTGTGAGCGGCATCCTGGTGCAGTGGCTCGGCGCGGCGCTGACGATCGGCTTCGATGCGCTCAGCTTTCTCTGGTCAGCCGTCTGGTTGCGCTCGATCCGGACCCCCGAGGCCGGGCCGGTGAAGCCGGAACGCCCCGACCTGCGCCGCGAGATCGGCGACGGGCTGCGGTACGTGTTCCAGCACCCCCTACTGCGGCCGATCGCCCTCAACATGATGGCGACGATGCTCTTCCAGGCGGCGGCCGGCGCGATCATGATCGTGTACCTGGTGCGCGCCGTTCATTTGCAGCCGGCAACTATCGGCGTACTCAGCATGATCGGCCTCGGCGGCGCGGTCGTGGCCGCGGCCGTCACCGAGAGACTCAGCAACCGGTACGGCGATGCGCGGACGCTGCTGCTGTCGTCCACGGGGATCGGTGTCGCCTTCACCGTGCAGGCGCTGACCGCGCCCGGCTGGCAGGTCAGCTGGTTCCTGGCCGGCACGCTGCTGGCCGGCTTCTGCATCATCGTCAGCTACATCCTGCAGGTGAGCACCCGGCAACGGCTGTGCTCACCCGACCTGCAAGGCCGGGTGAGCGCCACCATCAGCTTCGTCAGCTGGGGCGCCGCTCCCATCGGCAGCCTGCTGGGCGGCGCCCTCGGCACGGCGTTCGGCCTCCACACCACCCTGTGGATCGCAGGCCTCGGCACCCTCGCCGGCAACACCGTCCTCTACTTCTCCCCACTCCGCACCCTCCGCACGATCCCGGCCGAGCTGACCGTCTGAGGGGTGGGGGCCCCCGGGGGGGGGGGGGGGGGGGGGGGGGGGGGGGGGGGGGCGCGCCCCCCCCCCCCCCCCCCCCCCCCCCCCCCCCCCCCCGGGGGGCACAACCCCTGAAACGGGACGCGGTCGGTCGCGGGGCGGGTGGATGGGGGAGTGTGGTCAGTCGGAGGCGATCTGGGCGGTGCCGACGAGGACCTCTACGTCGAGGGCGGCTCGGCCGCGGCCGATTTCTACGTCCTTGGACTGGCCGGAGACGGCGCCGGACCAGGTGACGCGGCCGAGCTGGGCCTCGGTGTGGACGTGGACGTCGGAGCCGCGGCGGAGCGCGACCTGCGCCGTACCGGACTCGACGCGGACACGGGACCGGCCCTTGGTGAGCTGGGCGTCCAGGTTGGCCGAGCCGGCCTGGACGAGTACGTCGATCGGGCCGTCGACGTCGGTGACCTTCGCCGTACCGGCCGTGACGCGGACCCGGGTCAGACCGGGCAGGCGCTCGGCGTTGACGCTGCCGCCGGTCACCTCGACCTCGACCTGGAGGCTCGGGTTGACGCGGACGGACAGCTCCTTCGCCAGGCCGTTGACGTGCGCCTTCAGGTCGGTCGGGTTGCGCAGCATGCTGAACCCGTCGATCGAGACGCCCATGTCGCCTTCGCTGCTGATGGCGAGCGTGTCGCCGTCGCGCTTGATCACGTGCGGACCGTCGACCGCCACGCCGTTCACGGCCGGCTCACCGATCAGCCTCACCCGCCGCCCGATCGCCCGCACCGTGACCCGCTGCACTCCCGCCGGAACCGGCACGTTGCTGTGCTCCTCCTCGACCGGCTCGACCTCCTCGTCGGACACCGTGTCGTCCTGCACCTCTGCGGCCTCGGCCGCGTGCCGCGCCGGCTCCGCGGGCTCGGCCGGCTCCGCGGCTTCGGCCGGCTCCGCGGCAGGCTCAGCCTTCGCCTGCTCAGCCGGCGGCTCGGTGGTCGGCGAGTCGACCGCGTCGGCCCACACGGCCGAGTTCGGCACATCGTCGCCGGTCGGCCACGGCGGCTTGCCGTTCGCGCTGTCGGCAACCGGAGCTTCTGCCGCCGGAGCTTCGGGCTCGGAAGGAGTGGTCTTGATGGCGGCGATCAGGGTGGTGGCCTCCTCGGTGGAGAGGTGGCCCTTGGCGACCCGGTCGAGGATGTCCTTGACCTGCTGGTCGTAGCTCTGGTTGCTCATGCCCCAAGTGCAGCACCCCGACGGGTCGAAACCAATCGGGGAATCCCCCGAAAAGCAGTGGTGCGGACCCCCGAGAGAAGTCCGCACCACTCATCTATAACCGCACAGCCCCGCGCGGGAGCTGGTTGTTGTCACGCCGCCGGCGTCATCTCCTCCGACGCCAGCTCGTCCTGTACGGCGGTCAGCTCGGCCGCCTCGTCCTCCTCCACGGCCCGGCGAGCCTTCAGCCCGCGCAGACCGGTCAGCGCGATCACCAGTCCGAGCGCCGCGATCCCCGTCACGACTCCCAGCCCGGACTTGTACGCCGGCAGCACGTCGGCCGGAGTGGTGGCGCCGACCGACCGGCCGCTGATCACCGCGGTCACGATCGCGAGAACCACCGCGCCGCCGACCTGGTTGGAGGTGTTGAAGAGCCCGGACGCCAGTCCCTGCTCGTGGTCCGGCACCCCGGACACCGCCTGGATGTTCAGCGACGGGAACCCGATCGCGAACCCGAGACCGAGCAGCATGATCGTCGGGAAGACGGTCGAGAAGTACGCCGACTCCGGCCCGATCCGCAGGCTGAGCGCATAGCCGGCGACGAACAGCCCCATCGCGAGGATGATCATCTTCTCGGTGCCGACCCGGTCCACGATCTTGCCGACGTTCGGCGAGAGGGTGGCGACCAGCAGGCCGGCCGGCAGGAAGCCCAGCGCGGTCTGGAACGACGACCAGCCGAGCAGGTTCTGGAAGTACATCGTGCCGATCAGCTGGAAGGCGACGTACGAGCCGAAGACGGTCAGGATGGCCAGGTTCGCCCGCCGCAGCGACGGGTTGCGCAGGATGCCGAGCCGGACCAGCGGGTGCTTGGTCCGCAGTTCGATCGCGACGAACCCCGCCAGCAGCACGATCGCGAGCGCGAACAGCCCGAAGGTCTGCACCGACACCCAGCCGGCGTGTTCGGCGCCGACGACGGCGTACACCAGGGACAGCATTCCGCCGGTGACGGTGATGGCGCCCGGTACGTCGTACCCGCCGGCGGCGTCGTCACGCGGGCTGTTCGGGATCAGCTTGAGGCCGAACAGCAGCACGATCAGGGCGACCGGGCCGGGCATCAGGAAGGTCCAGCGCCAGCCGACCTCGGTCAGCGCGCCGCCGAGGATCAGGCCCATCGAGAAGCCGCTGGCGGCGCAGGTGGTGAAGATGCTGAGGGCGCGGTTGCGATCCGGGCCCTCGTGGAAGGTGGTGGTGATGATCGAGAGCGCGGCCGGGGCGGTGAACGCCGCGGCAACACCCTTCACGAACCGCGCCGCGATGAGCAGTTCGGGGTTGCTCGCCAGTGAGCTCAGCATCGAGACGACGGCGAAGACGGCCAGCGCGATCAGGAAGACGCGACGCCGGCCGAGCAGGTCAGCCGTCCGGCCGCCGAGCAGCAGCAGACCGCCGTACCCGAGCACGTAGCCGGTCACGACCCACTGGAGAGAAGAAAGGGAGACGCCCAGGTCGGCGCCGATGGACGGCAGGGACATGCCGACCATGGACACATCCAGGCCGTCGAGGAAGATCACGCCGCAGACCACCAAGAGCGCGCCCCAGAGACGTGCGTCCCAGGTCATGCGGGCCGGTGCAGTGCTGGTTGGTGATGGGGTTTGCGTAGTCACGAGGAAGGACTATTTCATGCATGTGCATCTAATGTCTAGGCATTAAATGCGTTTGCATTGAATGCGTGTGCATGCTATGGTCGCCGACATGACCGCTACGAAGGTCAGCGTTGGGACTGGTGAGACCAACGCCGATGTGCGCGAATGGCGCGAGCTACTGGCTCGCCACGCAGACCTGACCTGCGCCCTCGACCGGGCGCTGCAGGTGGGCCACTCGCTGGGCATGAGTGAGTACGAGGTGCTCGAGCGGCTCGCCGAGCTGCCGGAGCGTTCCGCGAAGGTGGCGACGATCGCCAAGTCCGTGCACCTCAGCCAGAGCGCCCTCTCCCGGGTGATCGGCCGCCTCGAGGTGGCCGGCCTGGTCGAGCGCCACATGTGCCCGGAGGATCGCCGCGCGATCAACGTCCGCCTGACCGACGAGGGTCTGCAGCTTCAGGGCGAGGCGCAGCCGACCCAGCGCCGTGTGCTCGCGGAGCGCCTGCACGCACCTCTCGTGAAGAGCTGCGAGCCTCTACCCTCGACGAGTGACTGAGACCTTCGACGACGCCCGCGAGGTCATCGCGGACCTGCATCGCATCGTGACGCCGTCGGGCGTCCAGGAGAGCTACGAACTGAAGGCCGGTGGCATCGACCACTGCGTCTATGCCCGCGGCCAGGATCGCTCGAACCCGGTCATCTTCTTCGTCCACGGCGGTCCGGCCTCGCCGCTCGCCCCGGCGGCCTGGGAGTTCCAGCGACCCGTCGAGGAGTACTTCACCGTCGTCACCTACGACCAGCGCGCGGCCGGCCGCACCCTGCGCGCCGTCGACCCGAGCACGATCTCGGACACGCTCACGGTCGCGCAGTACGCCGCGGACGCCATCGAGCTCGCCGAGCAGGTCAAGGAGCGGTACGGCGTCGAGAAGCTGATCCTGCTCGGCCACAGCTGGGGCAGCATCGTCGCCATGCAGGCTGCCTTGACCCGCCCTGACCTGTTTTACGCGTACGTCGGGATCGGCCAGATCGTCGACGGCCGCGCCAATGAGGGTCTGTGTTTCGAGTACGCGATGCAGCAGGCCCGCGAGCACAATCACACCGAGGCGCTCGAGCAGCTCGCGTCGATCGCGCCGTACCCGGGTGAGGGGCCGGTGACCCGCGAGCGGATCATCATCGCGCGGCAATGGGCGCAGTACCGCGGCGGCCTGTCGGCGTACCGTGAGGACTCGCTGTACTACTTCCAGGCGCCGCTGCTGTCACCGGAGTACACGGTCGAGGAGAGCGAGACGATTGGTGAGGGCAACGAATTCACGTTGGGCCGCGTTCTCGACGAGATGCTCACGATCGACTACTCCGGGGTGACCGAGTTCCCGATCCCGGTGCTGATGTTCTTCGGACGGCACGACTACACGACGCCGACGAAACCGGTAGAGGCGTGGCTCGAGGCAGTCGAAGCGCCTTATAAACAAGCGATCTGGTTCGAGCACTCGGCGCATCTCGCGCCGTGGGAGGAGCCCGGCAAGTTCCTGATCAGCCTGGTGGACCACGTCCGTCAGTTGAGCGAGTAGCTGTAGCCGTTGGCAACGAGTCCGGCGAGGACGCGTTCGCGATGCTCCTCGCCGCGGAGCTCGAGCTGCAGGGCGACCTCGACCTCCTCCAGGCTCAACGTCTCCGAGATCCGCTCGTGCACGATCTCGATGATGTTCGCGTCCAGCGCGGCCAACTGGGTCAGCAACGTGGCCAGTCCGCCGGGCGTGTCCGGGATCCGCACCCGCAGCGAGAGGTACCGCCCGGCCGCCGCCATACCGTGCCGGATCACGCGCATCAGCAACAGCGGGTCGATATTGCCGCCGGACAGCACCACGACGACCGGCGGCTTGAACCGTTTGGGCTCGTCGAGTACGGCGGCGACCGCGGCGGCGCCGGCCGGTTCGACGACCAGCTTCGCCCGTTCGAGTACGAGCAAGAGGGCCTTGGACAACGAGTCCTCGTCGACGGTCCGCACGTCACCGACGTACGCCTGCACCGCCTCGAACGGCACCTTCCCGGGCAGCCCGACCGCGATCCCGTCCGCCATCGTCGCCATCCGCTCCAACTGCACCGGCTCCCCCGCCGCGAGCGACGCCGGGTACGCCGCCGCGCCGGCCGCCTGTACGCCGACCACCTCGATCGGCATCCCGTCGCGCTGCATCGCGGCCGCGATCCCGGCCAGCAACCCGCCGCCACCGGTCGGTACGACGACGGTCCGCACCTGCGGGCACTGCTCGACGATCTCGAGTCCCGCGGTCGCCTGACCGGCCACGATGTCGGGATGGTCGAACGGATGGATCAGCACCGCGCCGGTCTCGGCCGCGAACGTCCGCGCCGCGATCAGGCAGTCGTCGATCGACGTGCCGACGAAGCGGATCTCCGCGCCGTACGCCCGGGTCGCCTTCTCCTTCGGGATCGGCGCACCGTGCGGCATGAACACGGTCGACTTGATGCCGAGCAGTTGCGCCGCGAGCGCGACACCCTGCGCGTGGTTGCCGGCGCTGGCCGCGACCACGCCCCGGCCGCGCTCGGCCTTGGACAACCGGGCCATCCGCACGAACGCGCCACGCAGCTTGAACGATCCGGTCCGCTGCAGGTTCTCGCACTTGAGGAACACGTCGCCGCCGACGAGTTCGCTCAACCACCGCGAGTACTCCAACGGCGTCGGCGCCACCACGTCGTGCAACAGATCGGCCGCCCGCGCAATGTCCCTGGCATCGATCACAAAATCACTTTACGTTTCGCGGTGGGCACATACGCTGCAGCACATGAGAGTCACGGTTGTCGGCGTGTCAGACACCTCCGTCGAGGTCCCGGACGGCACGTGGTTCCCCGATGTCGAACCGACCATCCTCGCGTTGCGTTCGCAGGGAATCGAGACCGCCGTACTGACCTGCCTCTCCGAGGAGCCGCTCACGTATGACGTGCTCCCCGGCGCCGGCAACTCGGACCTCCCCGCCTGGACGAAGCCAGAGTGGTACGACGAGGCGCTCCCGTGGATCGCTGAGCACGTAGAGCCGACCGGTCCGTGGACGCAGGTGCGCTCCTGGGGACTGTCGAACGTGCTGCGCATTCCAACCGCTGACGGCGACGTGTACTTCAAGGCAATCGCCCACTCCACCACCATCGAGCCACCCAGCCCAGACGCCTTGCCGCTCCTGTTCGCCCACGAGCCTCTGTTCCTCCAGCAGGCCTCGTCGGACCACCCGGGCGAGGTCCCGGCGCCGATCGCGATCGACGAGAAGCGCGCGTGGATGCTCCTTCCCGACCTGGGCACCCCGCTGGCCGCCGAGACCGACATCGACGTGTGGATCAACGCCGTACGCCGCCATGCACGTCTGCAACGTGGTTACGCCGATCAGCCCGGACGACTGCTGGATCTCACCTGCTTCGACCGACGCCTCGCCGTACTCGACGCCGAGCTGGACGGGTTGCTGGGCCCGAACCCGATGACCGACCAACTCGAGCCCGATGAGCGCGGCTTGCTCCCGGACCGCGCGAAACAGTTGCGCGAGGCAATCAACGAACTGGCTGCGATCGGCATCCCCGAGACGCTCCTCCACGGCGACCTCCACCCCCGGAACATCGCCGTCCGCGGTGACCAGGTGCTGGCCTTCGACTGGACCGATGCATCGTTGTCGCACCCGTTCCTGGACCTGGTGACGTTCTCCGAGCAGCAGTGGTCCCCGTTGTCGGCCGACCAGCAGGTGCTGGACGCGTACTTGAACGAGTGGGAGGACTACGCGACTCTCCCAGACCTTCGCCGAGCCCTCGCCCTGGCGACGGAGCTCGGCGCCCTCCACCAGACCATGACCTACGCCCACCTCCCCGGCCACCTCACCGGCCCCAGCAAAGCCTCCATGATTCGCGGCGGCCTCTGGTGGCTCCGGAGACTTCTCAGCAGCTCCCCTGCTTAGCGGTGGAGGACGGCCAGTTGGTTGCGCATGCCTCGGCGTACGGGTGGGTCCAGGTAGCGGTCCCAGTCCGGGCGGCGTTCGCCACGTAGGAGCGCGTAGTAGGCGAGCGCCTCGGACAAGGCGGCCTCGCGCAGGTAGCCGCGCGCGACCGGCTGCTTGCCGCGGCCGTTGGCGCGGGGACGTCGTTCGTACGCCGCGTTCGCGGTGAAGATGCCGAGACCGTAGAAGACTGTGATCAGGTCGGTCAGCGGCTCGTGATCAGGGCGGCGGTTCAGCGAGATCCGGTCTCCGCCGAGCAGCAACTCGTGCCCGACCTCATGCGCGTAGATCGCGATCAGCGCGACCGGATCATCGGCCAGCGTGGGCGACAGCTCGATCTGGTTCTGGCCGGTCCCGCGGCTCCAGCGACCGTGCTGCTCCTTCACCACCACAGTCGTCCCGCGGTTCGACGGTCGACGTACTCCGTTGAGCTCGAAGCTGAGCCCGCACTGCCCCGGCCGCAGATCCATCCGGCCGTCCACCCGGCCACAGAGCTCCGTCGCGGCTTCCCGGCTGCCGTCGTACCCGTCGGGGATGACGTCGTCCGGCAGCGCGATCGGGCGGAGCAGGATGTCCCGGCCGAACTCACCCACCAGCCAGTCCATCGACGAGCGGATCCATCGCCGGCTGCCGCCCGGCAACCGTTCGCGTGGAGCCTTCAGCTGGGACCGTACCTGCTGACTTCGTCGCATCATCCCGATCGGATTCCTCACCCGCCGGATCATGCCTGCCCGGCGTGCGCGCAAACCTTCCGGGGTCGCCGGGTCACCGTGAGTCGACAATCAGGTGAGCGGCGCGCCCTCCTGGATCGACGCGATCTCCGCGTCCTTCACCATCGACGCCAGCCGCGCGAAGGTGCGGATCCGCACCGCCCGGTCAAGCTCGGCCGGCATCACCGGCAACATCGAGACCGGCCACAACTCGTGCCGACGGAAGCAGTACGCCGCCAAGGCGTCCGAGGCCCCGCGCTCCCCCAGATAGCCGAGCGTCTGCAGAGCAGAGCGTCGGCCCGGCACCCGCTCGACCGCCTGGTTCGCCATGAAGACCCCGAACCCGTGGAACACAGCGAACAGGTCGGTCACCGCCTCGGCATCCGGCCGCTGCCGATCGATCAGGTGATATCCCCAGAGCACCTCGTGCCCGAGCTCATGGGCCGTCGCCGCCACCACCGCGGCCGGGTCGACGAGCGCATCGCCCGACAGCATCACCGCAGTACCGTCGTATCCGCCGGCGCGCAGATCCAGCCAGCAGGCGCGCGACCCGCTTCCGGGCAGCACAGACCAGACCGCCTCGGCGCGTGCGCACAGTTCGCCTCGTCGATCCGGGTCGGTCTCCTGGACGATCGCAGTACTGCGTTTCAGCTCGGCCTGCAGCTCGCGCTCGGCGAGCACCTCGATCTCGGGCGCGAAACCCGCCGCGGCGAGGGTATCCACCTCGGCCGCCGTCATCGTTGCCTTCAGCCCGGATACCGCGACGATGCCGGGGCGTTGCTCAGCCTGGAGCCGGTGGACGGCAGCGCTCCGGGCGGCGGCGCGGACCTCGTTCATGCGGAAGCCGAACCGGATCCGGTCGTCGGGCACCTCCATCCAGGCGCAGACCTTCAGGCAGAGCTCACGGGCGGCATGCGCCGAGCCGTCGTACCCCCTGGGCACGAAATCGCTCGGCAGCACCGGCGGCCGGCGAAGCGGCTCGACGCCGAACCGGCCGGTCAGCCAGTCGAGCGAGTCCTCGATCCATTGCTCGGGTCCCCCGGGCAGCATGACCTTCGGCCCGTACAGCAGCTCCCGGTCCCGTTGCCGGCGCCGCCACGCACCGATCAGTTTCATACCCGAACTGACGCGACCCGCCGGTTGCCCGTTCCATCGCGAACATTGCGGTTGGATCACCAGCCGAGGACGGTGGGCGGGCCTCCGATCAGCTCGTCGAGCCGGGCGGCGAAACGGGCGCGCGGCTCGGGGTCGAGGACCCTGTGCCAGGCCGGGACGAGCGGTCCGTCCTGGAGCACGCGATGCTGCTGGAAACGGTACGCCGCGAGCGCCTCGGCGATGGCCGTCTCGCCGAGGTATCCGAAGGTCTCCACGGTCGGGGTGCCGATCGTGGTCTCGTCGAGCGCGGCATTCGCCTGCGCGATGCCGAATCCGTGAAGCACGGCAAACAGATCGGTCAGCGGCTCCCGCAGTACGCCGGTGGCACCCGGCACGTCCGACGGCATCAGGACCTGATGACCAAGCTCGTGCGACGCCGCGGCCATCAGAACCGTCGGATCCGCGAGAACGTGGGAACCGAGCATGATGGCGGTGGATCCGGGCAGCAGCTCGACACCCGGCAGGCAATAGGTCAGGTCGGTCCATCGCCCGGCCGACGACGATTCCAGGCCGGCGGTCTCGGGGTCCGGCCGATCCAACTGCTGCTCGAGCTCGGCCCGCCGGACCGGGTCCGGCTCGGCCGCGATCTCGCGGCATCGAACCAACTCGGTGAGGAAGTCCAGGAAGGCGAACCGCTGGATCTCCGGCAGCAACCCGAGATCGGTGCCGTCCGGGTCCTCCGGCGCGGGGGCGCCTACCCCGCACTCGGCCAGCAGCTCTCCGAACCGGTCGTTCGGCGCGGCGCCCAGCAGCCGGGAGTACTTCCGGACGGCAGCGATGTCCGCCGGCGCCGCACCGCGGAAGGCGGGCAGGCTCTGCGCGACGTAGGCATCGACCAGCGTTGCCCCCAGCAACTGCCCGGCCTCGACCACCTTCTCGAGCCGGAAGCTGAACCGGATCCGCTCGGACGCGATGCCCATCCGGTCACTCACCTTGAGGCACAACTCCCGCGCGGCCGACTCGGACCCGTCGTACCCGACCGGCACGAACTCTCCCGGCACGACGGCGGGCCGGCGCAGCGGATCGGTCCCGAAGTGCTCGATGAGCAACCGCAGCGAGTCCTCGACCCACTGCCGCGCTCCACCGGGCAACTCGATCTTCGGCGCCCGCACGAAGTCGAGGAAGGACATGTCCGTCATGGTGACTCCGACGGCGGCCGGAGGCGTTGCGGTTCCGGTCACTTCAGCAGGAGTTTGCCGAGGCGGCGGGATGCGACGTACATGCCGAGGGTGCCGAGGGCGGCCAGGTAGAGGGCGTGGACGAGGAGGAACCAGCTGACGGTGCCGGTGGTGAAGGCGCGCTCGAGGACGACGCCCTGGTACAGCGGGGTGATCTCGACCAGCCAGCGGATCGCGCCGGGGTAGGTCTCGACCGGGTAGAAGGTGGCCGAGAACAGGAACATCGGCATGATCGCCAACTGCACGAACTCGAAGTCCTGCCAGCTGCGCATGAACGTCGTCAGCGCCATCCCCGCACCTGCGAACGCGAACCCGATCAGCACCGAGGCCGGCAGCGCGAGCAGCGCCCACCACGACGAGATCAGGCCCATGATCAGCATCACCAGGACGAACATCGCCGAGTAGATCGCTCCGCGCAGCAGTGCCCACGTGATCTCGCCGGTCGCCACGTCCCACGGCCGCAGCGGCGTCGCCAGCATCGAGTCGTAGAGCTTGGCGTACTTCATCCGGAAGAAGATGTTGTACGTCGAGTCGAAGATCGCGCCGTTCATCGCCGAACTGGCGAGCATCGCGGGCGCGACGAACGCGGCGTACGCGATCGTGGTCCCGTCGGACAGCGTGAAGTCGCCGACCAGGTGAGCGACGCCGATGCCGATCGACAGCAGGTAGAACACCGGCTCGAAGAACCCGGACAGGAACACGACCCACGACCGCCGGTAGAGCAGGAAGTTCCGCTCGACGATGTGCCGGCCCCCACCGAGCCGGACCGGAACCGGGACGACCCGGGCAGCGATGGTCGCCATCAGCGGATCAACTTTCTTGTGAAGCCGCGGACGGCGAGCCAGGTGCCGGCGATGAACCAGGCCAGCAGATAGACGACGTTGACGAGCGCGAGCCACGGATTCACGGTGCCGAGGCTCAGGTTGCGGGACAGGTCGACCGCGTGCCACAGCGGGCTGACGTACGCGAGCCACTCGATCCAGTTCGGCAGTTGTGAGACCGGGAAGAACGCGCCGGAGAACAGGAACGCCGGCACCACACCGAAGCGGAAGACCATCGCGAAGCCGGAGTCGTTCTCCAGGGTCGTCGCGTACGCCGCGATCGGGCCGGCCACCGCCATCCCGACGAGCAGCGCGACCGGCAGCCCGAGCACCCCGAGCGGCGACTTCAGCCCGCCGAACAACGCGATGATGACCAGGAACACCGCACACGAGCTCAGCACCCGGAACGCGATGAAGGCGAGCTGCCCGTACACCACGTCCGCCGGCCGCAGCGGCGTCGCGATCATCGAGTGGAAGAACTTCTGCCACTTGAGCCCGGACATCACCGGGTACGTCGACTCGCCGACCGCGATCTGCAACGCGGTCGAGGCCAGCAACCCCGGCGCGATGAACTGCAGGTAGCTGACCCCGCCGAGCGCGCCGGTCCCGTTGCTGTCGACGAACGAGCCGAGCCCGATCCCCATCGCGGCCAGGTAGAGCATCGGCAGCAGGAAGCTGCTGATCATCGTGCCCTTCCAGGTCCGCTTGTAGACGGTCAGCCAGTAGTCGAACATCCGGCGGCCGTTCTCCAGAGCTACTACGGCCATCAGTCGACCAACGTCCGGCCGGTCAACCTCAGGAACACGTCTTCGAGCGTGGAACGGCGAACCAGCACCGCGGCCGGCTCGAGACCGCGCTCGTGCACGGCGGCCACGGCGCGCTCACCGTCGTCGGTGTAGAGCAGCAGGCGGTCCGGAAGCACTTCGATGCGCTGGGCAAGATCCTCGACCTTGCCGGCCAGGGCGTCGTGGTCGGCGAGCATCACATCCGGGCCGAACCGCAGCTCGGTCACCTCGCGGGTGGAGTAGTCCCGGATCAGCTCGGCCGGCGACCCCTCGGCCGCGATCAGACCGCCGTCCATCACCACGAGCCGGTCGCAGAGCTGCTCGGCCTCGTCCATGTAGTGGGTGGTGATGATCAGCGTCACGCCGGCCTGTTTGAGCCGGAACAGCTTGTCCCACAACAGATGCCGGGCCTGTGGATCGAGGCCGGTGGTCGGCTCGTCGAGGAGCAGCAGGTCGGGCTTGCTGACCAGCGAGCGGGCGATCGTCAGCCGCCGCTTCATCCCGCCGGACAGCTCGTCGACCTTGACCTTCGCCTTCTCGGTCAGCGCGACGAACTCGAGCAGCTCGTCCGCCCGCTCGCGGCACTCGGCCCGGCTGAGCCCGAAGTACCGCCCGTAGATCGTGAGGTTCTCCCGGACGCTCAGCTCGGTGTCGAGGGTGTCGTCCTGCGGGCAGACGCCGAGCCGGGCGCGGATCGCCGGGCCGTCGGTGGCCGGGTCTAGGCCGAGGATGCGCAGGGTGCCGCCGCTGGTCGGGGAGACCGCGCCGATCATCCGCATCGTCGACGACTTGCCGGCGCCGTTCGGCCCGAGGAACCCGAACGCCTCGCCCCGCCACACATCCAGGTCGATGCCGCGGACCGCTTCGAAGTCGCCGTACGACTTCCGCAGGTCGCGGACATGGACCAAGGACTCCCGCTGCTCGCTCACCTTCCAGACACTAGACGCCCCGACGGACAGTTTTCTTGTTGTTTTGGGCGTACCCGAGCCGCTGCACGGCGTAGGCCTTCACCGCGGCGGCCAGCCACTCGGGCAGTTCGTCGTCCACGGAGGCGATGATCGAGCGCTGGTCCGCGTTCTCGAGTATCAGATCACCGAGCGCGTAGTACGACGCGGGCGTGGCGGGCCACAGCTCCAGCACCCCCTCGTAATGCTGCTCGGCCAGCTCGAGCGCCTCGGCAGAGTCCGGCCGTACGCCGCGGTCGCGGGCCGCTGCCATCCGCAGCAGCAGCCGGCGCCCTTCGTCCCCGAGCCGCTCGTAGTCCTCACGGGTCCAGCCGCCCGTCTCCCGGACCGCCTTCTCGAACCCCTCGGCCGCCGCCTCACCGAAGCGCTCGGCCAGGTCGTCCCGCAACCGGGATCGCGCCTGTGACAGCCCGGCGAAGAACTCCTCGTCGGTCACCGTCTCGTCGCCGGACAGCCCGGAGATCGTCCGGTCGATGGCACCGAGCATGTCGTCGAGCCGCCGCCGCTCGTGGAGGAGCTGCTCACGATGCTCCTGCAGCGCAACGACCTCGTCGTCCTGCTCGTCCAGGATCCGCGCGATCGCGGGCAGCGGTACGCCGAGCTCGCGGAGCAGCAGGATCCGTTGCAGGCGGAGCAGTTCGGGGCGTCCGTAGTACCGGTAGCCGTTCGCGGCGACCCGACCGGGTGGCAGGAGGCCGATGGAGTCGTAGTGGCGCAGCGTCCGCACCGAGACACCGGCGAGCCTGGCCACCTCGCTGACCGTGCGCTCCACGACACCTCCGGAAATCGGGCTGGACTATGACGTTACGTCACCCTTTAGCGTCCGGCGCATGGCATTCACCATCCTGCACACCCAGTTGGTCGACCGCGGCGCGACGCTGACCGCCGACTGCCTGCGCGTCGCGGACGGCCGGATCGCGGCCATCGGCGGCCCGGAGATCGCGCAGCCGGGCGACGCGCTCGTCGACGGCGCCGGCTCGACAGTGCTCCCCGGCCTGATCGATGCGCACGTCCACCTCGTGCCAGGGTGCACCCAGCTGGCGGCGACGTTCGGCGTGACCACGCTGATCGACCAGTTCAGCCTGCCCGAGGTGATCGAGGCGGAGCGGGCGCTCGGGCCGGACTTCCGGACGTCGAGCATCGGGGCGACCGCTCCGGGCGGCCACCCGACCATCGCGTACCCACCGTTCCCCTACGTCACCGGTCCGGACGACGCGAAGCAGTTCGTCGCCGACCGGGTCGCCGAGGGCGCGGACCACCTCAAGCTGATCTACGACGACGGCTCGGGTGCCATGTTGAACATCCCGACGCTGGACTCCGCGACGGTCCGAGCGTTGACCGACGAGGCCCACGCACACGGGCTCACTGTGGTAGCGCACGTGTCCACGGCGGCCGGTGCGATCACCGTTGCGGCGTGCGGAGGCGACGTACTCGCACATGCGCCTTCCGACCTGATGTCTGCGAGCGACGTCGCAGCGATTGCTGACGCGGGCGTAGCGGTGATTGCGACGCTCGACATCGTGGACGGGTTCAACGGGCCATCCGGGCGGTTGCCGTTGCTGGACGAGGCTGAGCTGATGGCACGGATGCCCGCGCGGTGGCGGCGGGTGCTGGACCGGCAGTCTCGTCGTTGGATGCCGCCACAGCCGCCGGACGGTGGTCCGGCTCGGGCGAACACGCTGGCGTTGCTGCGGGCCGGAGTACCTGTCCTTGCGGGGACAGACGCGCCAAACCCTGGCCTGGTCTTCGGAGCCTCGCTGCATCGGGAACTGGGGCATCTGGTTGCAGCAGGTCTCACACCGGCCGAGGCGCTTGTTGCGGCGACCAGTGCGCCGGCTGAGGTCTTCGGACTTGCAGACCGCGGCCGGCTCATGGTGGGGGCGCGCGCCGACCTCGTGCAGGTGGATGGGGATCCCCTGGCCGACATTGCCGCCACACAGCGGGTACGTCGTACGTGGATCGCCGGTCAGGCACCAGCGCACTACGCGGGCAGCGAGACGGAGCAGGCTGGAGTGCTGTTCCTTGGGGAGACCACTCAGCGCATCGTTGCTGCGCTGAAGGAGCAGTGGCCGGGTTTCCCGGCACCAGTGGATGTGGTGCGGGACGACGGGGAGGTGCTCGGACGGATCGTGCCGGTGACAGGTGGGTGGTTGCCGACGACTGTGTTCGGTGCTGCGCTCGGACCGGTGAGTGATCGCGACGGTGCGGTCGAGACCGTCGAGCGTGAGGGACTCGCGAGCCTTGGCGAGACGTGGTGGGCGCGGACCGACGGACCGGACTGGCAGGAGGCTGTGCTGGTCGAAGCGCAGCCGGATCGCGTCCGGCTGCGCTGGAAGGACCCGCTCCTCGAGCAACCGCCGAGCGGCCGGTGGTACGACGTCATCGACCTCGACGTCTCGCGGACCCGCCCCGCCTGATCAACCGCGGCCGACGTACGGCATGCCGGCGGCCATCACGGTCAGGGTCGGTACGGCGACCGTGGTCGGCAGCTGCGCGATCCGGACCACGAAGTCCGCGACGATCTTCGGGTCGAACGTCGGCTCGACCGCGATCGAACCGTCCGGCTGGAGCACGCCCTGCTCCATCCGGCGGGTCATCGCGGTCGCGGCGTTCCCGATGTCGATCTGGCAGGCGGTGATGCCGTGCGCGCGGCCTTCCAGCTCGAGTCCCTTGGTCAGGCCGCTGATGGCGTGCTTGCTGGCGGTGTACGCGATGCCCTGCGGCCGTGGCACGTGCGCCGAGATGGACCCGTTGTTGATGATCCGGCCACCTTTCGGATCCTGCCGCAGCATCAGGTCGAACGCCGCCTGCGCACACAGGAACGAACCGGTCAGATTGGTGTCCACCACCCGCCGCCAGTCCTCCTCCCGCACGTCCTGGACCCCCGCCGCCGGCGACCCGGTCCCCGCGTTGTTCACCAACACGTCAATCCGGTCCAGCCCCCCGAAGAACCCCCGAACCGCTCCCCCATCAGTTACATCCAGCACAGCACCTTCCACCACGCCCCACCCCGCGCCCCCGCCACCTTCCCCACTTCCCGCCGCCGCAGCCGAGCTAGCGGCTGCCGCGGCGGTTTCTTCAAGCTTTTCTCTGGTCCTGCCCGTCACCCACACGCGGTATCCAGCCGCCGCGAGTGCCAGCGCCATCTCCCGCCCCAGTCCGGACCCGCCACCGGTCACCACGGCCACCTGCGTCATCGCGCCACCTTTCTCCGACCTCGTTCGACTGCCGTCCAGGATGGCAGCAACGCGGCCGCGACCGCTGTCATGACCAGGAACTCCAGCCAGACCCCGCCACCCAGCGGCGGCACCAACTCCTGGGTCAGGTTCCACGCGGCGTGCACGAGGATCGCCGCCGGCACGCCTCCGCGCAGCTTCTCGGTCACGAACAACATCACGAACGACAGCGGGAACAGCTCCAGGAAGAACGTCAGCCCCGCCTGCGTGAACAACCCGTCGTCGTGCTGCCCGGTCCCGTTCAGGAAGTACAGCGGCACATGCCACAGCCCCCACGCCGCCCCGAGAACCGCAGTAGTCCCGAGCGGCCCGAAGTACTCACGCAGCCGCGGCTGCACGTACCCCCGCCACCCGAACTCCTCGGCCACCGGCCCAGCCAGAAACGTGTACGCCGCCGCGCCGAGCAGACCGCCCGCACCCGACACCACGGACGCAGCGTGGTCCGGCAGCGCCGGCAGATCCCCCATCAGCGCCGACGCCACCAGCGATGCCAGCGCACCTAGTACGACGGCAGCCACCGGCCAGACCGGCGACCAGCGGACGACGCGCCGCCGCTCCCGGTACCGCAGCCACATCACCAGCGCCGCCAACGACGGACCGGCCGCCGCGAGCGAGAACACGAGCACGCCCACGCCTTCGTCGAGATCCACCCCGAGTACGCCGAGAACGGCCCACGGCACCCACGTCAGGGCAAGACAGATAGCTCCGAACTCCACCAATCGCCTCTTGATCACCGCCCAAGCCTCGTGCGGGCGCGGCAGTGCGGCCAGGGTGCTGGACCGACCCCTGGAGGGGATGCCAGCACTACCTCGCGTCACAAAACACACCCCTCCGCCGTCGAAAGCATGTAAGGGATTCCATTTCCACTGCGGACAGTGACCATCCAGCGACTAAGAGCAAATGAGTGGCGACTCACTTGAACATCTTGGAAACTCATTTGCGTGTATCACGCAAGCATGTATATGCTTGCAGCATGCAAGTAAACGACGCGTACACACCGCAGACCCCCATCGAGGGCGTCATGCACGCGTTCACCCGGATCGGACGCCGGCTCAAGGCCAAGCAGCCCGGCGACACGATCGACCACAGCGCACACGTCGTGATGTTCGCGTTGCGGTGCAACGGCGCACTGCGACTGTCCGACCTCGCCTCGAAGCTGGAGCTCGACGCCTCGACCACGAGCCGGCACGTCCGGTCCCTGGAGCAGCTGGGCCTGGTCCGCCGCTCCCCCGACCCCGACGACGGCCGGGCCTTCCGGGTCGAGCTGACCGAGGCAGGCTTCGAGCAGTGGGAGGCCAGCGCCCGCCACCGGATGGAGCTGCTGAGTGCCGCGATGGAGGGCTGGTCCGAGGAGGACGTGCAGACCTTCGAGCGGCTGATGACCCGCTTCGCGGACGGCGTCGCCGCCCGGACCGAAGTACCCACCAGCGCCGCCTGGGCCGACAAGGGGTGGGCCGCTGTGGCCCCGAGACCTTCCGCCGGGGCCGAGCGCAGTACCGACAAAGACTTCACCGCCGACGGCGATCCCGTCAGCAGTGAGAACACCGACAAGAACCTGGAGAGCACCAGATGAGCACCACAGAGCCCGCCACCGCCGGCGGAGCCTCAAATACTTCGGACGGCGGCCCCAACTACCTGTCCCACAAGCAGATCCTGGTCATCCTCGGCGGACTGATGGCCGGCATGTTCCTGGCTGCGCTCGACCAGAGCATCGTGGGTACCGCGCTGCCGCGGATCGTCAGCGAGTTCAACAGCCTCGACAAGCTGTCCTGGGTGGTCACGGCGTACCTGCTGACCTCGACCGCCTCCACGCCGCTGTGGGGTAAGATCTCCGACCTCTACGGCCGCCGCCCGCTGTTCATCGCGGCGATCGTCACCTTCCTCGGCGGCTCGGTGCTGTCCGCGCTGTCGCAGAACATCGAGCAGCTGATCGGCTTCCGCGCCGTCCAGGGTCTGGGCGCCGGCGGTCTGATGTCACTGGCCTTCGCCACCATCGGCGACGTGATCCCGCCGCGCGAGCGCGGTAAGTACATGGGGTACTTCGGCGCCGTCTTCGGCCTGTCCTCGGTGGCCGGCCCGCTGCTCGGCGGTCTGCTCACCGACGGTCCCGGCTGGCGCTGGATCTTCTGGATCAACGTCCCGATCGGTCTCGTTGCCCTGGGCATCGTTGCCGCCGTACTGCGGCTGCCGCACGTGAAGCGCTCGCACAAGATCGACTACCTGGGCGCCTCCACGATTGCCGCAGCGGTCACCTCGCTGCTGCTGGCCATCTCCTGGAGCGGTCCGACCAACGGCTGGGGTACCGGTACCACGATCGCCCTGCTGGCGGCAGCCGTCGTACTCGCCGTCGCCTTCGTGATCATCGAGCTGCGGGTGGCCGAGCCGATCATCCCGATGGACCTGTTCAAGGGCCGGATCTTCTCCGGGTACGCCGGGTTCGCGTTCCTGCTCGGCTTCGCGATGTTCGGTGCGCTGATCTTCCTGCCGCTGTACCTGCAGGCGGTCAAGGACCTGTCGCCGACCCGCTCCGGCCTGGCGTTGCTGCCGATGATCGTCGGTATCTTCTCCGCGTCGATCCCGAGCGGCCAGATGATGAGCAAGAGCGGCCGGTACAAGCACTTCCCGATCATCTCCGCGGTCCTGGTCAGCGGCGCGATGGTGCTGCTGTCCACGCTGAGCCTGAGCACGCCGTACTGGCAGCTCGCGATCTACATGTTCGTGATGGGCGCCGGTCTGGGTCTGTCGATGCAGATCACCGTCACCGCCGCGCAGAACAGCGTTCCCCGGCAGCACATGGGTAGCGCGACCTCGACGATGACGTTCTTCCGCTCGATGGGCGGCGCGATCGGTACGGCGGTCTACGGCGCAGTGCTGACCAGCCGTCTGAAGGTCCACCTGGGCGACATCATCCCGAACGCCACGCAGTCGATGGTCGACGGACTGGCCAAGGCGGCCAACAGCGTCCAGGCGCTGCACTCGCTGAAGGAGCCGCTGAAGGGCTTCGCCCTGCACGGGCTCGTCGACGCGATGGACGACGTGTTCCTGGTCTCCCTGCCGTTCCTGGCGATCGCGCTGGTGCTGGCGATCATCACGCCGGAGCAGCGGCTGGCCGGCCGCCACGACGGCCCCAAGGCCGAGGGTGAGCCCGAGGACTCGCTGGAGTCCTCTGCCGCGGCCGCGATGCACTGAGGTTTACCGCAGCGAGGTTTACCGCACTGAGACCAAACTCCGGTTGACCTACCCGACAGCCGCCCTGGGAAGCTTCCCAGGGCGGCTGTTCTTCTGCTGTACGTGAGACGAACGTGCCGCCTGACCCCGCCGGGGTCTTAGTTTCGACAGCAGAGTGTGACGGACCGCGGTAACAGTCACAGGACAGGGACAGCCTCACGGATGAAGACTCTTGACCGGCCGTTGGACGACGACGACCGTGCGATGGCGGACCTCGCCGAGGTCCGCGACTGGCGACGCCTCGGCGGCCCGCAGGCCGGCAGCACCGGCCCGGTGCCGGTGCGCCGGCTGATCCGCCGGGTCAGGTCCGCGACCAACTGGAAGCCGTGGCCGATCAACCGCAGGACGGTGATCGACGACCAGCTCGACGGCTGGGGCTTCCTGACCCGGCGCAACACCGAGCTCGCGGTGTACGACGACCAGGTGCTGCCGCACAGCCCGTTCAGCGGCTGGGTCGCGTTCGCGCTGGAGCCCGCGGACGTCAAGGCCGCGGCCGCCGGACTCGACGAACACTGGCCGGAGAAGTTCGACCTCGCCTGCCGGCACTGGGGACAGCCCGCGTACGTCGGAGTCGAGAGCAAGGCCGGTTTCGTCGACGACTGGTCGCCCGGCGCGGGCACCGACCGGCGGCACCTGGCCGTGTGGACGCCGCCCGGCGCCGAGATCCATCTGTACAGCAACAAGCCGACGCGCGTGTCGGTGTCAGTCGGAATCAACTATTCGGTCTACCTCAACGAGGAGGGGACATGAGAAACGCCAAAGCCGCAGCCCGCGACCAGCAGCGCGACGACAGGTTCTCGAACGTCGGGAACCCGGCGCCCACCGGAGCCGTCGACAGCAGTGTGTCCGGCGCCTCGCTCACCGCCCTCGCGCACGAACGCCTCGCGGCCGTGGCCGGTCCGACGGCCAGGTCGCCGAAACTGGACGCGAACCTCCGGGCCGGACTGCTGCCACCGGGCCAGACACGGGCCGCCGGCAACGCCGGCGCACGCCCGCAGACCGGTGGGCCGACAGCACGCGGAAACGACCGGAAGGGCCGTGCCCGCTGACTCCGGAGCAGCCCGGAAACGCCTTGGTTTTCAGCACATTCCATGACCCTGACACCGCCGTACGGTTCTGCCGACGACGGCTTGAGCACCGACGGAAGGAACAAGCCCGGAATGAAAACGCAGGACAGGCCACTCGACGAGGACGACCGGGCCTTCGCCGACTTCGCCGAGGTCGCCGACTGGTCGGCGATCGCCGGACCGAACAACGACAAGAGCGGGCCGGAGGTCGTGCGGGCCATCGTGCAGCGGGTCACCGCAGCCACCGACTGGCAGCCCTGGCCGCTGGCCGCCGGCGAGCAGATCGACCCGGTGCTGGCCTCGTGGGGCTTCACCACCAAGCGCGGCAGCACGATGATCGTGTTCCCGGGCATGGCGTTCGCGGATGCCAAGAACAGCGGCTGGTGCGCGTACGGCCTCGAGCCGGGCGACCTCGCAGAGGCCGAGGCCGGGCTCGACGCCCACTGGCCGGACCACCTGGAACTGGCCCGCAAGCACTTCGGCGAGCCGGCGTACGTCGGTGACGACAGCCGTCCGGGCTTCCTCGACGAATGGGGTCCGGGCGCCGGCTCCGACAAGCGCCACCTGGCCGCCTGGCTGCTGCCGGGCGCGCACCTCCGGCTGTTCAGCACCAAGCCGGCCAGCTCCCCGCTGACCACCGCGGTCGGCGTCAACTACGCGGTCTACATCAACTAGGAGACGGAATGACGACCCCTTCCAACGAAGGCCCCGCGTGGCAGCAGGGCAGCTGGATGGAATCCGGCGACTGGCTGCGGAACCTGGACGCCAACCAGCAGCAGAATCTCCGTGCGTTCGTCGGCATGTCCCCGGAGCAGCGGGCAGCCACCCTCGAGTACGCGAATCTGGACACGCGCCAGCAGGCCAACCTGATGCGGGCGGCGAACACCGACCCGCTGCGCGACCGGGTGAACGCCGCGGTCCGTGGCGTCGTCGCGCGGGTTCAGCTGGCCTACGACAACACCCAGCACCGGCTGAGTGAGGCCGCCCAGACGCTGGCGACCCAGGCCCGCGAGTACCGCGACGCGGCGGTAGGCGGCGCAACGCGTGCCTACGAAGGCGCCCGCGACACCGTCGTACAAGGTGCCCGCGACACCCAGGCTGCCGTCGTCCGCGGCGCGAACGCCGTCGGGGACCGGGCCGAGGAGTTCGGTCAGCAGGTTGCCGGCGCGTACAACCGCGGCGTGGATCGCGCGAACGCGGCCGGCCGACAGATCGCCGAGACCTACCAGGGCGCCCGGGAGACCGTCGTCGACGCGGCGCAGCGCGGACAGGTCCGCCTCGACCAGGCGTGGCAGGCCGGCGCCGACCGCCTGAACGAGACCGGCCAGCAGATCGCCCAAGGCGCTCGGGATGCCCGGACCGCGGTCGTCGGTGGGGCTCGCGACGCCCGCGACGCTGTGGTCGGCGGTGCCCGGAACGCCCGGGACGCGGTCGCCGCGGCGCCCGGCAAGGTGGGCCGGTGGTTCGAGGCCAAGTTCAACAACACCATGCTCAAGGCCGAGAGCTCGCTCGCGACGTTCAACGCCGGCCGGAACAATCCGGACCTGCAGGCCGACATGTCGCAGGTGATGGACGACAAGAGCCGGCTCGCGATGATCCAGCAGTGGAGCCAGCAGCTCCGCGGTCCGATCTCGGTCGAGGCGAACGACGCCATCCAGAACCTCGCCCAGCAGTCCCAGGCCCGGCTCGAGACGCAGACCGCCGTCCGCGCCGGCCTGGTCGGCGTAGCCTCGCCCACAGGCGCCCCGGGGCAGGCCCAGCCGCAGTCCCCCGACCAGGGACAACAGGGACAACAGGGCAAGCAGGGCCAGCAGGCCAATCTCACGAAGAACAACGACAAGGACGGCTTCAAGCGCTGACCCCATCACCCGAGACGCCGCCGAGCCACGCTCGGCGGCGTCTTTCGTCCGTTGGACCAGGCAGACTGACGGTCGTGAACCCGCTCCAAACCAAGCTGGCCACCCTCGGCCTCCAAGCCTTGGCCCCCCACGGCTTCGTCCTGGCCGGCGGCTACGCCCTCCAGACCCACGGGTACGGCACCCGCGAATCCGACGACATAGACCTCTTCACCAACAACCTCGACCCAGAAAACTTCGCCCAGGCAGTCGACCACCTCGTCACCGCCTACCAGGCCGCCCGCCTCACGATCGAGGTCACCAGGCGCGCACCGCTGTTCGCCCGGCTCGTCGTCGATTCGGTCGCAAAGGTCGATCTGGGAGTGGATCATCGGCAGCAACCGCCAGTGGCCACAGCGGTCGGCTCCGTGCTGTCGGAGGCGGACGCGATCGGGAGCAAAGTCGGCGCGGTCTACTCACGGCTCGAACCGCGCGACTTCATGGACGTCCAGTTCGTCCTGGACAGCGGGCGCTATACCCCGCAGGCATTGCTGGCGCTTGCCGATCATCGCGAAGCGAACCCGCTCGACCGCAAGATGTTCGCCGCCCAGCTCCGGGCCGGCGCCCGGCTCCCGGACACCGGCTTCACCCGGTACGGCGCCGCTCCCGAGCAGATCGCGCGCATCCGGCGTACGGCGACCGACTGGGCCGAAGAACTCGAACGGCAAACCGATGGGCCGGTCCTCTGAGACGATGAGCCGATGAGCGACAAGCACGAGGCCCAGCCCGGCGACACTTACGCCTCGAAGATCCCGTACATCGTTCCCACCTCGCTGGATCTCCTGCAGGGGCCGACGAGCGGTGTCGTGGACCTGCCGAGCCGCCTCGACTGGGGTCCGCACCGGACGTACGACCTGGCGAGCGTCGACGACGCGATCGCGCTGTACAGCAAGGTGATCAGCGAAGCGTCGACCCAGGACGATCTGACCGAGTTCCTCAGCCGGGACGTACTGGTCGCCGTCTGGCAGCGCCTCCGGCTCCCACGCCGGTGCGCCGAGATGTGGAACCAGGCCTTCCCGCAACTCGCCACGGCCGGTCCCGCCGACGGAACGCGGTGATGAAGCCGGAACACGAGCGCGCCGCCCTCCCTCAGTCAGGAGCGTGCGAAGTGAGCGGGGGCGTTAGTTAGTCAGTCCTCGGTGGGTCTGGGGTGGGGGCGGCGTCTGGGGAGGGGGCGTAGGGGTTCGGGCTCTGCGTCGTTACCGGCCAGGTGGTTGACGATGGCGTTGAGGACGGCGGCGGTGGGGACGGCTACCAGGGCGCCGACGATGCCGGCGATGACTACGCCGGTGGCGATCGAGAGGATGACGGCGAGCGGGTGGACGCTGACCGCGCGGCCGAGCAGGAACGGCTGCAGGACGTGGGCTTCCAACTGCTGTACGCCGATCACGACCGCGAGCATGACGATCGCGACAATGGGGCCCTTGGCAACCAGAGCGACGAGCACGGCGACCACGCCGCTGACCAGCGCCCCGACCACCGGGACGAACGCGCCGACGAACACCAGGATGCCGATCGCGCTCACCAGCGGCAGGCCGAGGATCGCGGCGCCGAGTGAGATGCCGATCGCGTCCACAGCGGCGACGACGATCGTCGCGCGGACGAACGCGGTCAGCGAGACCCAGGCGCGCCGGCCGGACGAGTCCGCCTTCTCCCGGGCCCGGCGCGGGAACAGGCGGATCAGCCACGCCCAGATCTGCTCGCCCTGGTACAGGAAGAAGAACAGGCAGAACAAGGCGATGAACAGGCCCGCGACGACATGCGTGGCCGTCGTACCGACCGCTGCCGCCTGCTGACCGATCGCGCCGCCCGAGGTGATCTGTTCGCGCAGCGTCTTGATGGCGTTCGTGACGTCCTGGTCGGTGAGCCCGAAGTTGATCCGGCCCAGCTCGCGCAGCTTCTGCACACCTTCGCCGACCTGGGTCGACAGGCTGTCGAACTGACCCGCGATCTGCGTGCCGACCAGGGTGAGGAGGCCGGCGACCACCACGATGGTGGCGATCACTGTGATGCCGGCGGCCGGACCACGTGGGAGGCGGAGCTTCTGCAGGCCGTTGGTGACGGGCACGAGCAGCGCGGTCAGTAGTACGCCGACCGTCACTGGTACAACGACCTCGGATAGGTACCGGATGCCGTACCCGATCACGACCACGGCGGCCACGATCACGAGGAACCGCCACGCCCAGGTGCTCGCGATGTACATTCCACGCGTCACCCCGGCGTCGTCGACCGGTGCCACGTCGTCCGGAAGGTTCTGCTCCGGCTCGCTGGCCTCTTCGAGGACCTGATTGTCCGCCACCGGGCTCTCGTCCTCGGCCCCCGCCAGGTCGTCCCGCCCCGCCTCGCTCATCACACCTCCGCAGCTCGGTTGCTGCTGAGACTAGTGCCCGGTAGTTCCGGTTCCATGAATGTGCGCTGCCAACCCCTCCGCCGCCTTCGGCTCGTCGTCCGCGAGCAGACCGACGGCCGCAAGCACGTAGTCCGCGTCCACGCACACCTCCGCACGCTGCGGGACGAGCCAGCCCTCCTCCTGCGCGTTCGTCCCGATCGCGCCAAGGATCCGGGCCGCGACCTCCGGCGGGTTGTGCCGCAGCACTCCCCCGGACCCGACCAGCAGGTCCACCTCGCGCAGGTCCTTCCCCGATCGCTCGATCACCCGGCCGCCAGGCCCGAACACGATCCGCTGCCGTCCCGCATGCCGCCTGAGCGCCACGGTCGCGGCGACACTCGCCAGCGTCTCGTCGTACGTCTTCTCGGCGTCGTTCTCGGGGAGGTACGACGGATCGTCGTGCCGGCGTTCGGCAGCGGCACGCATCTGGTCCACGTTGGTGATCAGGCCGGCCTCGACTCCAGCTGCGACCACGGGTACGGCGCTCCAGCGCATGCCGAGATCGCCTTCGACTGTCCGGGTGACCGGGTGGGTGGCGACCACCTCGCGGCCGAGGTTCGCGTCCTCGGGGTCGAGCTCGATGACCGAATGCACATCCGTGGTCGCGCCGCCGATGTCCACGACCGCGACGTCGCCGTGTAGTCCCGCCAGCACCTCGACGCCGCGCAGTACGACGTCGGGCGTCGCGGCGCGGATCATGGCGGCGAACGACGGATCGCGGGACAGGTTCTTGCCGCCGATCACATGCTCGAGGAACATCTCGCGGATCGCCGCCCGGGCGCTGTCCGGTGCGAACACGCCGATCTCCGGTACGACGTTGTCCGCCAGCACGTGCGGTACGGCGGCATCGGTGAGGATGTCGCGGATCTCGGCCCGCGCGTCGATGTTGCCAGCGACAACGATCGGTTTACGCCACTTGTACTTCGCCAGCGTCTCGGCCGCCTTCAGCAGCACGGCCGAGTTGCCGCCGTCGGTACCGCCGAGCAGCAGTACGACGTCCGGGCGGTCCTTGCGCAGCTCCTTCTGACCGGTTGCCGTCAGCCCACCGTTGACAACGGCAACCACCCGGCCGCCGCTCGACAGCGCGACCCGCTTGCCCGCCTCCGCCGTGACGAGCTCTTCGTTGCCCACGACACCGATCCGGAGCCCGCCGCCCGCACTCGAACAGGCCAGCACCTCGGCCTTCCTCACCCCACGGTCGACATCCTCGAGCGCGACCCGGCAGGCATTCCACCCGTCCATCACGTCGCTGTCGATCGTCGTACGGTGCTCGGCCCGGGCCACCAACTCCCCCGAGCCCACATCCACCGCAACCGCCTTCGTGAACGTGGACCCGAAATCAACCGCCACCACAAGACTCACAACCACCCACCCTCCACCCGACTCCCACCCGACTCCCGACTCCCGCCCGACTCCCGACCCCCGCCCGGCCGCCCGACTCCCACCCGACTCCCGACTCCCGCCCGACTCCCGACCCCGCCCGGCCGCCCGACTCCCGCCCGGCTCCCGGCCGCCCGGCCTTGGGGCGTTCGAGGGGATATCCCGTCGAGTTGCCCCTTCTCCCCCTTTACACCGGCAGAGAACCGGCAACGCGAGGGGTTATCCCCTCGTGTTGCCGGCAGCTCGCCACCGGCCGGCAGCTCGCCACCGGCGAGGGGGGTGGGTCAGGAGAGGGCGTTGTCGAGGTCCTGGAGCAGATCGTCGATCGTCTCGATGCCGACGCTCAGCCGGATCAGGTCGGCCGGCACCTCCAGCGGCGTACCGGCGACCGAGGCGTGGGTCATCTTGCCCGGGTGCTCGATCAGGGACTCGACGCCGCCGAGGGACTCGCCCAGCGTGAAGACCTCGGCCTTGTTGCAGATGTCGAGGGCCTGCTTCTCGCCACCGGCGACGCGGAAGCTGACGATCCCGCCGTACCGCTTCATCTGCTTCGCGGCGGTCTCGTGACCCGGGTGGCCGTCGATCCCGGGGTACAGCACCTGGCTGACGGAGTTGTGCCGCTGCAGGAACTCGACGACCTTCTCGGCGTTGTCGCTGTGCCGGTCCATCCGCACGCCGAGCGTCTTGATGCCGCGCAGCACGAGCCACGAGTCGAACGGGCCCGCGACCGCGCCGATCGCGTTCTGGTGGAAGGCGATCTTCTCGGCCAACTCGGTGTCGCGGACAACCAACGCACCGCCGACGACATCGGAGTGGCCGCCCATGTACTTCGTGGTCGAGTGGACGACCACGTCCGCGCCGAGCTCCAGCGGCTGCTGCAGGTACGGCGAGGCGAACGTGTTGTCGACCACCAGCAGGGCGCCGGCGTCGTGCGCGATCTGGGCGACGATGGCGATGTCCGCGACGTTCAGCAACGGGTTGGTCGGGGTCTCGAGCCAGACGACCTTGGTCTTCCCCGGCTGGATCGCGGCGCGGATCGCCTCCGGGTGGGTGACCGCGGCCGGCGTCATCTCGACGCCCCAGTTGCCGAGCACCTTGGCGAACAGCCGGAACGTGCCGCCGTACGCGTCGTCGGGGAACACCACGTGGTCACCGGGCACGCACAGCGAGCGGATCAGCGTGTCCTCGGCCGCCAGGCCGCTGGCGAACGCGAACCCGCGGTTGCCCGCCTCGATCGCGGCCAGACACTCCTCGAGCGCCGTCCGGGTCGGGTTCGCCGACCGGGAGTACTCGTAGCCGTTGCGCAGCCCGCCGACACCGTCCTGCTTGTAGGTGCTGGTGGCATAGATCGGCGGGACCACCGAGCCGGTGGTCGGATCCGGCTCGTTCCCGGCGTGGATGGCGAGCGTCTCGAAGCCGTAGTGGTGTTCCGTGTTCACCGGACCAGCGTACGGCCTGGTCCTATCCGGCCGTGCACGCCGTCCACAGCTGGGACTATTGGAGGGATCCGGGTTGTCCACAGGCGCGTCGTACTGGCTGGCGAATGACCCACTGCGCCGCCTACGGTTGCGGTCAGTGGTTGCCGCCGGGGACCGAGAGGAAGGACGACGGGGCCGGATGAAGACGCAGGACAGGCCGCTCGACCAGGACGACCTGGCGATGGCGGACCTTGCCGAGATCCTGGACTGGGGCGTGATCGCCGGTCCGGACGGCGACGATGCCGGTCCGCAGGTTGTGCGCGCGCTCGTGCAGCGGGTGATGGGCCAGACGTCCTGGCAGCCGTGGCCGCTGGAGGCCGGCGAGGTCATCGGCGCCGAGATGGTCTCCTGGGGTTTCACCACCCGGCGCGGGACGACGATGATCGTGTTCGACGGGCTCGCGTTCCCGGACTGCCCCGACAGCGGCTGGTCGGCGTACGAGATCGGTCCGGACGACATCTCCGCCGCGGAGGCCGGGCTCGACGAGCACTGGCCGGACCACCTCGCGCTCGCCACCAGGCACTGGGGTCAGCCCGACTACGTCGGTGATGAGAGCAGTGTCACGTTCGCCGACGAGTGGGAGCCAGGCGCCGGGACCGGTCGCCGGCATCTGGCTGTCTGGCTGCGCCCGGGCGCTCAGATCCACCTGTACAGCAACAAGCCCAGCAAGGACCCGCTGACGACGTCTGTCGGGGTCAACTACGCCGTGTACATCGACTAGGAGACCCCTGATGAGCGAGCCCTCCTCGGAACCCCGCCAGGGGCGGATCTCCCGCTGGCGCGCCAGGTCACGCGGTACCAAGACGATGAAGGCCGGGTACGCACTGGCCGCGCGCGACGTGAAGAACTGGGACAAGGACGTCCTGGCTCGCATCGGCAGCTCCCGGATGACGCCGTCCCACCTGCAGCGGCTGGCGCAGACGGCCGTCAACGCGCAGAACGGCGGGCAGACCGGCCCCGCGCAGCAGCTGGGCGAGCGCGCGACCAACCGGATGCAGCGGACCCAGCGCCAGCAGGCTCCGACGAGGAATCCGTTCCGCCAGGCGGCGAGAGGGATCTCCCGGTGGCGGGACGTGCGGCACGGCACGAAGATGGTCAAGTCCGCGATGGTCCTGGCGATGAAGGAAGCCAAGAACGCCGACCCCAACGTCAGGCTCGCGATCGGCAACGACCGCACCATGACCAAGACCCAGATCGCGAACACGGTCCAGGGGCGGATGGAGCAGGTCTTCAAGCCTGAGGTTTACGGGGCTCAGCAGGGTCCTGGCCAGCAGCCGGGTCAGGTGCAGGGACAAGTGCAGGGCCAGCAGGGTCAGGTCCAGGGGCAGCCGCGTCAGGGGCAGTTGGTGCAGGGGCAGCAGCAGGGGGCTCAGCCGCAGCGGGGTGTGTCGGCGATGCAGCAGCTTGCCTCCACGGCGGTCCAACTCGGAGCGGCCGGGCAGGGGGACACCGAGCAGGCGCTGCTCCAGGCACTGGCCGAGTTCCAGCGGCTGCAGGGCGAGATCAAGCAGCTGATCGAGACCCGGATGGCCCAGATCCAGCAGGAAAACACCAACCTGAGCGCCCTGCTGAACCAGGTCCAACAGTCCGGCCAGCAACTCAACCAGCAACCCGCCCCCCAACTGAACCAACGGCCCGAGGCCGGAGCTCAACAGCCGGAGGCCGGGCCCCAGCAACCCGAGGCCGGCGCACAGCAGCCGGAAGCCGGACCCCAGCAACCCGAGGCCGGCGCACAGCAGCCGGAAGCCGGGGCACAGCCCGAGGCCGGCGCACAGCAGCCGGAAGCCGCGCCCCAGCAACCCGAGGCCGGCGCACAGCAGCCGGAAGCCGGGGCACAGCCCGAGGCCGGGGCACAGCAGCCGGAAGCCGGGGCACAGCCCGAGGCCGGCGCACAGCAGCCGGAAGCCGGGGCACAGCCCGACCCGGAACTCCATAACGTCGGCCAGCACCCCATCGTTCCGATCGACGAGTCCGCCCAGCAACATCCCCAGGGCGACCAGGCCGCCGAAGGCCCGCAAGCAGGCGAAGGGGCCGCACCGCAGCCAGTCGCCGAGACCGGCCAGCAACAAGTTGTCGAGGGCCACCAAATCCCGGACGGTCAGCAGGCTGGTGAGGCAGTCGCACAGCGGCCAGTCGCCGAGGCCGGTCAGCAGCAGGTCGTCGAGGGCGGTCAGCAAGGCAGTCAGCAGGTCGACACTGCCGAGCAGCGAGCCGCACTGCGGCCGAGCCGAGGTGAGGTCTGGTCGGGGATCGCCGAGACCCCGGAGGACCACGCCGAGCGCAACGGCCAGCCCCCCGCGCAAGGACAGCAAAACACCGCAGATCCCAAGCAACTCAGGGCAAAGGCGGAATCCGCCCGAGCCGCTCACGCAGCCGGCGTCGGCGACTGGAATTCAACGCCCCCAACCACAGACAAAACGCCCCCAACCACAGACAACAAGTCAGGCCAGGGCGCCCGGCCAGACTCCGCCCGACGCGCCGGCCAACTCGCAAACAAATCCCCAAAAGGCACCGGCCGAGGCAACTGACCACGACCCACCACACGACGAACGCCGCCCCAACCCGGCGGCGTTCGTCATATCCGGCACCCACCACGTCCGCCACTCCCGCACTCCCCGACCCCAAGCCCCAGCCCCACGCACTGCACGACCCCACCGCTCGCCGTACCGCAGCACCCCACGACGCACCCCGCAGTCCCCCGCACCGCAACCCCTTCACCACCGACGCCGCAGCCAGTCCGTCCTCCCCCGCCGCACACGCCGAACGGCACGACCTGCCCCGCAGTCCGCCGCACCGCAACCCCTTCACCACCCACGTACGCCGCAGGCAGTTCGTCCTCCCCGACGCCTACGCCGTACCGCAGCACCCCACGACGTACCCCGCAGTTCCCCGCACCGCAACCCCTTCACCACGTACGCCGCAGCCAGTTCGTCGTCCCCGACACGCACGCCGTACCGCAGCACCCCACGACGCACCCCGCAGTCCCCCGCACCGCAACCCCTTCACCACGTACGCCGCAGCCAGTCCGTCCTCCCCGACGCGCACGCCGTACCGCAGCACCCCACGACCGGCGCCCCGAGCCCACGCACTGCACGACCCCACCGCTCGCCGTACAGCAGCACCCCACAACGCACCCCGCAGTCCGCCCCACCGCAAACCCTTCACGACGTAGGCCGCAGCCAGTCCGTCCTCCCCGACGCACACGCCGTACCGCAGCACCCCACGACGCACCCCGGCAGTCCCCCGCACCGCAACCCCTTCACCACGTAGGCCGCAGGCAGTTCGTCCTCCCCGATGCGTACGCCGTACCGCAGCACCCCACGACGCACCCCGCAGTCCGCCGTACCGCAAACCCCTTCACCACCCACGTACGCCGCAGCCAGTCCGTCCTCCCCCGACGCACACGCCGTACCGCACGACCTGCCCCGCAGTCCCTCGCACCGCAAAACCCTTCACCACGTACGCCGCAGCCAGCTCGCCCTCCCCGACGCGCGCGCCGTACCGCAGCACCTCTGCGGATTTCGTCGTACACCAGCTCGCCGTACTGCGGCTCCCGCGCCCCAGGACCCCAACAGCCCTAGTCCTGCCGCGGCACCCGGCTTCGTGCCTTCGCCGGCATGTCGGTGTCACTGCGGGATGGTTCGCACAGGTCCCGGAAACCCGTGCTCACTTCCTATCGCAGGACCGGCGCGTGCACCGACGGCCGGCGCCGAGCCGTGTCGATCAGGCGATGCAGGCGTACGGCGGTAGCGAACGTGGGCACGTCACCGGGACTGCGGGCGATCTGTCGGTACAGCCTGGCGACACTCGCAGGCTCGACCGCCAGGCCAGGCGTGGTCCGATAGCTCGCCGGGATGTCGAGTGGCTTGGCGTCTCTCCGGACGACGAAGTCTGAGATCTGAAGCTGGGCCGCCCACGGGTTGTCGTCCGGTGCAGACTCGACGGTCATCGTGCCGTCAGTGCCCGTGATCTCCAGTCGGGTCGCGGGGACGCCGGGCTCGCCGTCGTGGAGATGCGCCGAGAACGCGGCGCCCCCGGTGAGTTCGCCGATGACGTCGAGCGTGTCAGGCGCCGTGACGTGGATGAGTTCACCGGTCTCCGCGATCGTGTGGTCCGGATGCTGGACCGTCGCGTGCCCGACAAGGCGGCCGATCGGTCCCGCGACATGCTCGATCAGGTCGAGCGCGTGTCCGCCGAGGACCTCGACCAGCCCAGCGCCGGAGGAATCGTCGTAGGTGTAGGCCGTCCAGCCCGGGACGGCCGTGGCTGATCCCTTCGACCTGGAACTGCTCAGCCGCACCGAGGTGATTCGGCCGATCGCTCCCGCGCGAACCTGGTCCCGGACGTACGCCACGCCGGGGGAGAAGCGGCCCTGCAGCCCCACGAACGCACGCGAGCCGGCTTCGCGCGCAGCCTGCTCCAGGTCCGCTGCGTCGCCGACAGACAAGGCCAACGGCCATTCGCAGTACACATCCTTGCCCGCCGCGATCGCAGCGCGCACCAGCCCTGCGTGTGCGGCGACCTTCACGGTCACGACCACGAGGTCCACGGCAGGGTGCTGCGCAAGCTCGGTCGCGTTGGTGAAGGCGAGGGGTACGCCGAACACCTCGGCGGCCTGTCGTGCCGACTCCTCCCGGCTGGTAGCGACTGCCACCAGCTCGAAGTCCGGAAGGGCCCGCAGTGCAGGGATGTGGGCGCGGGGTGCCCACCCACGCTCCGGGCTCGCCCCGATGATACCGACCCGCATGCTCACCCTCCGATCCAAGCGGACGTCCGACCTAAGCGGACGTCCGGCGTCCGATTCTGCAGGCAGTCTAACCGGATGCCGAGCGTCCGGTTAGACTGGGGCCATGCAAACTGCAGTCGTCCGGTTGCTGGACGGGGCTACTCCGAGAGCCGACGCGCGGCGGAATGTCGAGCGACTGGTGACCGCTGCCCGGGCCGCCGTCGACGAGGTCGGGACGGCAGTAACCGCGCACGAGATCGCCCGGCGAGCCGGCGTCGGGATCGGTACGTTCTACCGCCGGGTGCCGTCTCGTGACGCGCTGCTCGAGGCGGTGCTCGCCGGAGCGATCGACGAGATGATCGAGCTCGCCCGTGGTGCGCGCGCCGCGGATGATGCTTGGCCGGCCTTCTGCAGCTTCGCGGAGGACTACGTACGCCTGCGGGCGACGAGTTGTGGTCTGAATGAGGCGCTGGCCGGAGCGGGCGGGCTCGCCCTGTCTGATCGCATTGGTGAACTGCGGAATGAGTTCCGCAGGCTCGTCCGGCGCTTGCAGGCCACCGGCGCGCTCCGAGAGGGGCTCACCAACCGCGACGTTGCGTTCGCGCTGGCAGGCGTTGTGCCGCAAACGCGGACGCTCGGGCTGACCGCAGGGCCGGCGCAATGGCGGACGACTTTGCGGATCGTGCTCGACGGCGTCCGCGCGTGATCTGCTGCGAGGTCAGGATCGGGCCGCGATGTGACCTTGCAGTAATCGTGGCCGTCGGCAACTTCCCGACCGTAGCCGCGTGAACCTCACGACGATTTCAGCCGGACGGTGAAGATCGGCAACAGGAAGTGGACGAGGGGGCCGATCGACAGCGCGTAGACGACGGTGCCGACGCCGATCGAGCCGCCGAGGAGGAAACCGGTGGCCAGGACGGTCAGCTCGATCGACGTACGGACGAGGCGGACGCTCAGGCCGGTACGGCGTACCAGGCCGGTCATCAGCCCGTCGCGCGGACCCGGACCGAACTGGGCCCCGATGTAGAGCGCGCCGGCCAGCGCGTTGACGACGACGCCGGCGAGCATGAAGACGATCCGGAGCCAGAGCGCGTCCGGGCGGTCGACCGTGGCCAGGGTCAGGTCGGTGACCAAGCCGATCACGATGGCGTTGCTGATCGTGCCGAGGCCGGGCCACTGCCGCAGCGGGATCCAGGCGAGCAGTACGACGAAGCTGACCGCGATGACCACCGTGCCGAAGCTGAGCGGGAGGTGCTTGGTGATGCCGGAGTGGAACACGTCCCACGGGTCGAGTCCGAGGTTGCCACGGATCATCAGGCCCATCGAGGCGCCGTACAGGGTCAGCCCGACGTACAGCTGCACGAGGCGGCGCGGCAGGTGGCCTGCTTTCAGCTGCTGGATCGGGTTGATCAGCGCGAGCTGACGCGGCGGGGCTTCGGAGGAGGTAGCGGTCACAGTACCCAAGTGTCCGTAGAAAGTGGCCTGGTATTCGATAGCCAATTACGTCATAGTGGACTGCATGAAGGGGCAATATCTCCCGGCCACCACGCTCGTGGGCCTGCTCGGCGCCTGGGCCGACGGCACCGGACCGGCGTACCGGCTGCTCGCCGAGCGCCTCCGGTTGCTGATCGCGGACGGCCGGATCACGCCCGGTTCGCGGCTGCCGAGCGAGCGTGAGCTGACCGACGCCCTCGGCATGAGCCGTACGACGGTCGCGTCGGCGTACCGGGAGTTGCGCGACCGCGCGTACCTGATCAGCCGCCGCGGCTCGGGCAGCGTGACGGCTCTTCCGGGGCGGGTCCAGCCCGCGCTGAGCCGGCATCACGCGCCGACGTTCGAGACCGACGGGCATTACGACTTCACCGCGGCCGCGCCTGCCGCCATCCCAGGGATCAGCGCGGCCTTCGCGGCGGCCATGCACGAGCTCCCGGCGCAGCTCGCCACCCCCGGGTACCATCCGCAGGGCCTGCCGGAGCTGCGTATCGAGGTCGCGGCGGCGTACGCCGAACGCGGGCTGCCGACCTCGCCGGACCAGATCATCATCACCGCCGGCGCGCTGGCCGCGACCTCGATCGCGATCCGGGCGATGACCCAGATCGGCGACCGGGTGCTGACAGAGAGCCCCACCCATCCCAACTCGGTCGACGCGATCCGGCACAGCGGCTGCCGGATCGTCGCGACCCCGATGAGCCCGGGCGGCTGGGACCTGCCGTTGCTGGAGGCAACCATCAGGCAGACCGCGCCACGGGCCGCGTGGATGGTGGTGGACTTCCAGAACCCGACCGGCTGGTTGATGCCGGCGGCGGAGCGCAAGCAGCTGGCCACCGCGTTCGCCCGGAGCCGGACGACGGCGATCGTCGACGAGACGCTGTACGGGTTGTCGCTGGACGGGCAGGAGATGCCGCCGCCGTTCGCGTCGTACCACCCGGACGGCGTGATCACGGTCGGTTCGGCGAGCAAGCTGTTCTGGGGCGGCCTGCGGATCGGGTGGATGCGGGTGCCGGAGGCGCTGGTCGCGCAGGTGCTCGACGCGCGGGCGTCGCTCGATCTCGGTGCGCCCGTGCTCGAGCAACTAGTTGCAGCGCAACTACTCCGGCAGCGGGCGTCATTGCTGCCCGACCGCCGGCTGATGATCGCCCGGCAGCGCGACGCCCTCGCCCAGGCCGTGTCCGAGGAGCTGCCGTCGTGGCGGTTCCGCCTGCCGGGCGGCGGGTTGTCGTTGTGGTGCGAACTGCCAGAGCCGGTCGGGTCGAGCCTGGTCGGGTTGGCCGAGCGGAACGGCGTACTGCTGGTGGCCGGTGCGCGGTTCTCGCCGGACGGCGGGCTGGAGTCGTTCATCCGGTTGCCGTACACGCTGCCCGTGGATGCGCTCCGTGACGGCGTACGCCGGCTCGCAGCGTCGTCCGCGGCCCTCACCAGCGGTCTACCCCGCACCCGCCGCTCGGCCGCGATGATCGCCTGACGTCATCGCGCCGTAAGGGGTGCGGGGAAGGTTCGCCTTAAAACAGGCGTTGAGAGACTATGAGAGTCACTCTGCGAGAGGCGTGAGAATGTCGTTCTTCACCCGCAACACCGCCATGGTCGAGCCGTCGTCCGCCCTGCCCGGGCGGGAGACCCCCGGGTTCGCCGTACCGGACGAGAACATCGTCCTGCACACGCCGCAGACCGCCGCCGCACCCGAGGGGTTCGAGGAGGTCTGGTTCGGCACCGGATGCTTCTGGGGCACCGAGGAGATCTTCTGGCAGCAGCCCGGCGTGTACACCACGGCCGTCGGCTACGCGGGCGGTTACACCCCCAACCCGACGTACGAAGAGGTCTGCACCGGCCGCACCGGCCAGACCGAGGCCGTCCGTGTCGTCTACGACCCCACGAAGACCACCTTCACGGACCTGTTGAAGGTCTTCTGGGAGACCCACGACCCGACACAGGGCATGCGCCAGGGCAACGACCTCGGTTCGCAGTACCGCTCGGCCGTCTACTACACCACCGACGCCCAGCGCGCCGAGGCCGAGCGCACCCGCGACCTGTACGCGCCCGTCATCAAGCCCCTCGGCTACGGCGACATCACCACCGAGATCGCCCCCGCCACCACCTTCTACTACGCCGAGGGCTACCACCAGCAGTACCTGTTCAAGAACCCGAACGGCTATCGCTGCCACAGCAACACCGGGGCCAAGTTCCCGGCTGACGTCTGACAGATCTAGCGCGATGCCCCTGGACTCTCTGAGTTCGGGGGCATCAGGCGTGTTCCGGCTGCACATCGGCCGGGCTGGTTGCACTGTCGCGGGCGCGCCGACGGGCAACCACCAGGACGACGGCTCCAGGGAGCGTTGCGACCAGGGCGAGCATGCCGTACACCACCGCGACGGTGACGCCGAGCGCCGCGCCAAGCCCGACCGAGCTGAACGCCCATGCGGCCGCGCCCTCGCGTGGGCCCCAGCCGGCGATATTCGTCGGTAGCGCCGAGGCCGTCAGCACGACGAGTGCCACGGGCAGCAGCCGAGCCGACGGTACGTCTGCTCCGGTCGCTCTCACTGCGATCAGGAACACGGACGCGTGGCCGAGTACGGCGCCGGTGGAGGCCAGCAGGATTCCCGGCCAGGCCCGTGGCGCGAGGACCGCGTCGCGGAGATCGCTGGTGAAGGCGCGTCCGATGCGCGAGGAAAGGTTCAGGCACAGGGGTACGGCGATCAGCGCCACACCGGCGACGACCACGACCGTCACGGCGACCGAGGGAACGAAGGAGCCGGCGGGCCAGGACAGCAGGAGCAACACGCCCACCGTCAGCAGAATCTGTACTGCGAATCCCGACGCCCGCTCCCAGGCGACGGCCCGCAGGCTGCGGCTCAGGTCGCCAACCTCCTGCCCATGGCGCACGGCACGGTGTACGTCGCCCACCACCCCGCCAGGCAGCGTGGCGTTAAGGAACTGGGACCGGTAGTACGCCGCCACCGCGGTCGTCAGCGGCAGCTGGACGCCGAGTCCGCCGGCGACGAGCCTCCACCGCCATGCACAGCACAACGTGGTCAGCGAGGTGATTGCGAGCGCGGCGGCGATCGGCCAGCCGGTCGTCAGTCGGAGCCCGTCCACCAACGGGCCCGTGCCGACCCGCCACACGAGAACGGCGAGGATCGCGGCACCGCCCGTCACGCGGGCCCAGGTCCAGAGGCTTCGGCTGATGGCAGTTCCGATCTCTTAGTTGCGCTTGTACCAATGACACGGCTCTCACCCGCCGTTGGTTCAGTCAGCGACTTCCGACAGCACGGCCGACAGTTCGCGTGAAGTCTGTGTCCAGTCGGACAGTGTCAGGCGCCGCGATCTGGCCGCCGCGCGCAGCCGGGCGCGCTCCACGGGGTCACCCAGCCACTGACGCAGCGCCTGCGCGAGAGCGTGTGGGTCGCCCGGCACGACCAGCAGGCCTGGTCGGCTGCCGTCGGGGGCGTGGCCGACAGCCTCCGGTACGCCGCCGACCTGCGTGGCCACGACCGGCAGGCCGCGGGCGAGCGCCTCGGTGACGACCATGCCGTAGGTCTCGAACTGGGAGGCCAGCACCAAGGCGTCCGCCTCTGCGTAAGCGCGCTCGAGTTCGGCACCCGTGAGCGGGCCGGCGAAGCACACCCGGTCGGCCAGGCGCCGGTCCTTGGCCCGCCGGCGCAGTTCGTCGACGAACTCCAGATCGAGGTTCAACGAACCGATGAAGACGCACCGCCAAGCCGGATCGTCCACCGTGGCCAGTGCCTCGAGCAGGAGGTCGGGGCCTTTGGCCGGGGTGATCGCTCCGACACAGAGCAACCGCCCGCCGGACACCGAACCCGACGCCAGGTCAGCCAGGTCGACGCCCGGCCGCACGACGTACACGCGATCCTTGGGCAGCGCGTAGTGGTCGAGCAGCCACCGCCGGGTCCAGTCGCTCGTGGCCACGATCGCGGATGCCGCCGACAGCGCGGCGACCTCGCGCGCTTCGTCCCTCGGCATGTGCATGAGTACGACGAGCCGCAGACGGCCGGCCTCCGGCTCCAGCACCTCCGGGAGCACGGACGCCAGCAGGCCATCGATCAACACCACCTCACCGTTCGGAACCCGGGCCAGCGCCGCGCCCACGGCCAAGCGGGCCGCCGCGTCGGGGCGGGGCCACTGGCCGGCCACGGCGTGCTCGTGAACCGACCAGCCGAGTGCCGTCAGCCCGCGACAGACCCGGCGGTCGTAGACGTTGCCACCGCTCGGCCGCCGCGGGTCGTCGATCCCATCCGGGACCAGGACGTGCACCTGCTTCACAACGGCCGCTCGCCGGGTTCGCGGATCCAGAACGGGCGTGCTTCGATCGGCACCGCAGCCTCCGTCTCCCGCCCGGATGAACCGGTGCGACGCTGTTGTCGTATGACTGGCGTAGCCCGTAGATACGGAGGCATTGTGCGTCTGGTTCAGGGTCGAGTGCGCAGCCGCATCCTGACCGGCCCGCTCGTCGGCTTCGCTTGCCTGCTCGTGCTCCTCGGTGTGCTCGCAGCGGTCACCGGCCTCGACGTCGCCGGCTGGGTGACCGGTGTCGCCGCGGGAGCCGGCCTTGCCGCCGTGCTCGCCCGCGCGATGGTGCATCACCGTCGTGACGGGCTGGGACCCGCGGACAGGGTGACACTGGCTCGCGCAGTCCTCGCCTGCGGGGTCGCGGCGCTCACGGCGGACTCGTTCGGCGGCCAGGCGCCGGTGACGATCCTCGTGACGCTCGCGACGATCGGGCTGGTCCTCGACGGGGTAGATGGTCAGGTCGCTCGGCGTACCGGCACCGTTTCGGCGTTCGGGGCGCGCTTCGACATGGAAGTCGACGCGTTCCTGATCCTGGTCCTGAGTGTGTACGTCGCCCGCACGACGGGTTGGTGGGTCCTTGCGATCGGCTTGGCCCGCTATGTGTTCGTGGCCGCGAGCTGGGTCTTGCCGTGGCTGCGCGGCTCGCTCCCGCCTCGCTACTGGGCGAAGGTGGTCGCCGCGATCCAGGGCATCACCCTGGCGGTCGCGGCGGCCGGCCTCCTGCCCGATGCCGTGACCACAGTGGTGCTGCTGATTGCGCTGGGACTGCTGGCCGAGTCGTTCGGCCGTCAGATCTGGGGGCTGTGGCGCCAGGCCGGAAGCCCGCGCGGCACCCGTGCCACCGTGACGTCGGTGCTCGCGGTGCTCCTGGTCTGGGTTGCGCTCCTCGTGCCGGACCACACCGGCGGCCTGTCGCCGGCCGCCTTCCTCCGGATCCCGCTCGAGGGCCTGGTGTTCGTCCTCCTCGTCTGCGTATGGCCGTCGAGACTCGCGCGGGTCCTCGCACTGATCGGCGGACTCGTCCTCGGGGTGCTGCTGATCCTGCGGCTGCTCGACAGAGGCTTCTACTTCGCCTTCGACCGCGGCTTCCACCCCGTCTACGACGCGGCGTACGTCGGCTCCGCGCTGGGCCTGCTCGGCGACTCGATCGGCCGCATCGGCGCCATCGCAGTCTTCATCGCAGCCGGAATCCTCCTCCTGGCCCTGCTCGCCCTGTTGCCGCTGTCGGCGGTGCGGGTGACCCGGCTGGTGGCGAGACACCGGCGGCCGGTGATCCGGATCGGAGCCGCCCTGGCCGCGATCTCGCTCGTGCCCGCGCTGACCGGCGCCGGGCCGGAGCCCGTACGACAGCCCGCCTCTTCCTCCGCAGGCCGGCTGGTCACGCAGGTCCGCGACGACCTTCGCGACCAGCGGGAGTTCGTACAGGCGCTCAAGCGGGATCCCTTCCGCAACACCCCGGGCAACGACCTGTTGACCGGCCTGAAGGGCAAGGACGTGCTCCTGGTCTTCGTCGAGAGCTACGGACGCACGGCGCTCGACTCTCCTGTGGTCGGGTCGGCGCTCGAGGCCGGGGACCGGCGGCTGCAGCAGGCCGGCTTCTCCTCGCGTAGCGGCTTCCTCACTTCGCCGACCTTCGGCGGCATCAGCTGGCTGGCGCACTCCACCCTGCAGTCCGGGCTCTGGGTGAACAACCAGCAGCGGTACGACCACCTCGTCACCCTCGACCGGGTCACCCTCACCGACGCGTTCGGACGGGCCGGCTGGCGGACAGTCGCCGACGTACCGTCCAACGGCAAGGACTGGTCGGTGGCGAAGACGTACTACCACTACGACATGGTCTACGACCGGCGGAACGTGGGGTACGCCGGGCCGTCGTTCAGCTATGCCTCGATGCCTGACCAGTACACCCTGGCCGCCTTCCAGCGGCTGGAGCTGGACAAGCCGAACCGCGCTCCCGTCATGGCCGAGCTCGACCTGGTTTCCAGCCACACGCCCTGGGCGCCGCTCCCCCGGCTGGTCGACTGGAGCCAGTTGGGTGACGGCTCGGTCTTCGACCCGATGCCGGCCGCGGGCGACTCGCCGGAAGACGTCTGGCGGCAGCCGGACCGTGTGAAGGCCGCCTACGCGCAGTCCATCGCCTACTCGCTCGACGCCCTGACCTCGTTCGTACAGCGGCTCCACGACCGCAACCTGGTGCTCGTCGTCCTCGGCGACCATCAGCCGGCCAGCATCGTGTCGGGCAACGGGGCGAGCCACGACGTGCCCGTGAGCATCATCGCCGCCGACCCAGCGGTGACCGATCGGGCAGCGGACTGGGGCTGGCAGACCGGGCTGCGGCCCGATGCCGGCGCTCCGGTCTGGCCGATGGACACCTTCCGCGACCGCTTCCTCACCACCTACGGCCGCTAGCGCCCGTGCCGCGATCGTACGCGGGCTGGACGGGCGCGGAGACTACTTGGCGGGGGTGAGCTGCTGGGCCAGGTATTGCTGGAGGCCGATGCGGTTGACGGCGTCGAGTTGGCTTTCGAACCAGTCGACGTGGTTCTCCTCGTCGCGGACCATTTCCTCGAAGACTGCCGCGGAGCCGTGGTCGCCGAGGTCGTGGCACTCCTTCGCGGCGGCGTTGAACTGCGCGACCGCGGCGAGCTCGCCGTCGAGACCGAGGCGAAGCATCTCCTGGGCGTCCTCGCCGACTGCGATGGCCCCGAGCTTCTGGAGGTTCGGATGGCCGTCGAACAGCAGGATGCGGCTGATCAGGTCGTCAGCATCCTTCATCTCGTCGATGGACAGGTCGTAGAACGCCTTGCCCAGCCGGCCGAAGCCCCAGTTGTCGAGCATCCTGGCTTCCAGGAAGTACCCGTTGATGACCGTCAGCTCGAGCGTCAGAGCCTCGTTGAGCAGCACGACGACGCGTGGGTCAACCGGTTGCACTTGCCACCTCCGTGAGCGAGGGTGCCGCGACAGGCCTCTCATGCTCGCACAACAATCGCTTCACGGAGAACACACAGCCGCCGCAATTCCGCCCCGCCCCGGTCACCCCACACACCTGCGCAAGCGTCCGGGCGCCGCCGTCGATGCTCCGACGGACGTCCCGGTCGCTGACGACCTCGCAGTGACAGACGATCACACAGGAAAGGCTAGCCTAACCATGCCCGGTTAAGCACGGTCACGTCCGTCACATGGTCACCTGGAGGAAGCCGGTCCAGCGGAGTTCGGCGGTCAGATGTTGCATGTCGTTGTACATGAGGACGGAAGACGGGCGGCCAGGCGTGTACCGAAGTATGGTGAGCGCGGCGTTGCAATGGTTCAGACTCAGCCACCGCCACCTCGGCGCGTCCATGGCATCTCGTACGAGCCAGCCGACCAAGAAGTTGTGAGTGACCACGAGTTGGTGCTGTTCCTCCTCGCCGTCCGTCGGCCCGGCGTAGCGCCGTACGGCCTGAGCAGCCAGTTCCGGTCCGCGCCTCAGCTCCTCAGGCGTGGACTGCTGGAGGAACCCGAGCAGGTAGTCAGCGGAATCCGTTGGTAATTCGGCCCTGTCCGGTACGTACGGCACATAGTCCCCGGCGGCCTCTGAGACCTCCAGCGCGACGTCATTCTTCAGTTGCTCCTTGACCAGGCGTGCGGTTTGGGCTGCCCGAGGCAGCGGACCGTGATGAATGGAGGAGAACGAGACGTCCTGTAGCCGCCGACCGAGCCGCACTGCCTGGCGCCGGCCGCTGTCGGTCAGCCCACTCCCGTCCGGCAGCGCCTCGCCATGCCTGACCAGGTACAGGTAACGCGTGGCCGCCGCGCTCATGACTCGTCCATGCCTGGTGGACGCCATCCAGCCCGCGCTGGTTCGCCGGTTGCCTGGTTCTATCGGGTGCGGCGGGCCAGGTGGGTGTGGATCTGGGCGTTGACTTCTACGGTTTCGGGGAGGGCTTGGAGGGTTCGGCGGAAGACTTCGGCTCGGGCGGTGGGTGGGAGCATGACGTACGCCGAGACGGTGGAGAGTTGGCCGACGTAGTCGTAGGCGGTCATCGTCACGGACCGTTCGATGACCGCCTGGCGGACGTCGGTGAACCACTCGGATTGCTCGAGTTCGGTGCCGGGCCATTGCATGGGGAGGTCGGCGAGGGTGCCGTCGGGTGAGGGGACGCCGTCGTCGTCCAGGTACGGCGCGCGAGCCGCGCGGGCGGCTTCCTGGAGGGCGGGGTCGGCCAGCTGGATCGGTACGCCGAAGGAGGCGAACACGCCACCGGGCTGGACAAGGGCGGCCATGCGGTCCCAGCGGCCTTCGGGGCTGGTCCAGTGCAGCGCGGCCGCCGAATACACCAGCTCGTACGACGAATCCAGCGGCAGGTCCTCGAAGGCGGCCTGCACGGTGGACACGTTGGTCGGCACGTGTTTGCGCAGCTCCGCGAGCATGGCCGGATCGGGCTCGGTCGCCGTGACCGCGATCCCCGCGTCAGCGAACAGACGCGTCGCCTTGCCCGTCCCGGCGCCGATCTCCAGCGCGGTCCGGATCGGCCCACCGGCGTACGCCGTCACCAACTCGAGGAGCTCGACGGGGTACCCGGGCCGGTACCGCTCGTACGCCTCCGCCACCGCCCCGAAGCTCAACGCCCGCACAACCATGCCCGGCATCCTGGCACCTTCCATACCCCAGGCGCCTGTCATTTTCCCCGGAGTAGGGCACGAGTGACGGCGACCAAGCTCGGGGGCGGGCAGACAAGCTTCAAGCCGATGGCCGTCATCGGAGTCCCTGCTCGTCGAACACTGCGGCACGTACGCCTCGTACGACCTGACCGGCGAATAGCCTCACGAAGCCGCGCACCGGTCAGGCCGTCAGAGCCAACCCCCGCTCAGCCGGCGCGGTAGAGGGAGCCGCCGCCGGAGATGGCGATGGTGACGGGTTTGCCGGCGACGTTCAGGTTGATGATGAACGTCGTACCGGACTGGCGGACGGTGTAGGTGACCGAGCCCGTGGATCGGACCGGGACGACGAAGGACAGGATCGATGCCGTCGTCCCGGAGCGGGCCAGCATGAGGGTCGGCGCGGACTTGCGCACGTAGCTGGACGGGTACTGCCAGCCCTGGATCGGGTTGGTCTGGGCCTGCTTGACCAGGATCGCGCCCGCCGGCAGCGCCTGCTTGAACGGGATCTGGAACAGGATCGTCTTCGTCGTGTCACCGGGTGCGGCAGCGACCGCGGTGGTCCGGGAGTAGACGCTCGCCCGCTGATCGGACGGCAGATGCCACAGCGTCTGGAACGCCTGCGCGGTCTTCGCCGACGCGCGGTCCCAGGTCACCAGCAGATCCGGGTCCTTCAGCACCAGGACCGACCGCGCGCGGCTGATCCCGCTCCCGGGAGCGTCGGTCAACACATAGGACTCCGCGTTCGCGAGCACCGATGACGCGGTCAGTCGCGTCGTCGGGTTCAGGTACGTCGACATCGGCGTCGTCATGTCACTGTGCGCGCTCGGGCTGACGGCCCAGGTGCGATAGGCGCCGGCGTTGTAGGCCGCGTACCCGCCGTCGACGATGATGTCCCGCCCGCGTGCCGTGTACGTGATGCTCGTGTGGTCCAAGTGCCCGTGGAACGCCCGCGGCGGACCGAACCTGATGCTGTACGACGACTCGCCCGCGAACCCACGCGTCGGATCGGTCCCCCATCCGGTCCGCCCGAACACGTACCCGGCCGAGTAGATCCCGACCCGCCACGGCGGCGCCACACCCTGCGCGCCGAACGAGCCGGCGTACTCCAACGGCGTACCCACCCACGGGTACGTCGCCTGCACCTCGGTGTCGCCCAGTTGATGGAGCTTGCCGAGCGAGTTCGTTGCCAAGGTCAAGAACTTTGCCAGCAACGCTCTCCGCGTGGAGATCGTCGTACCGGGACTGACGCCGCAGTTCTGCATCACCGCGATCGCGCGTCCCCAGAGCGAGTAGTTGAACGACGCATACCCCGTCGACTGTTCGTTGGTCGCCCCCTGCGTGTCGATCGACGTGGTGATGCCGGCCGCGAACCGTTGCTGGGCGAGGTTCCTGTAGTCGGCGCGGCCGAGCGTGCAGCCGACGCCGAAGAGGGCGATGCTCTCGTCCGTACCGTGGTTCCACGCACCGCTCCAGTAGTTCGTGAGGAACCTCGCGTGACTCAGCAGCGCGGCGTCCAGCCAGGCGTAGCGGGTCGGCAGTGTCGTGACCTGGAGACCGGACAGGATCGCCTGGCGCAGACAGATCAGCACGTTCGTACGGTGCATGGTCGACTCCCAGGCGCCGACGTTCGCCTTCCACGAGTACGGGTTGTCGCGGTACCAGTCGTACGCGATCGTGTTGACCCGCGTCAGCGCGGTCAGATCACCCTTGCTCGCGGCAACGATCCCCTGGCCGAGCCAACGCAGCGAGTGGAACCACATGTACCAGCTCGCGTTCTTGTACGGGTTCGCTGCCCAGTTGATGTTGCCGCCGCCGTTGCCGACCTTGTACGCCGCGTACGGTCCCCACTGGAACTTGTCGGCGTACAGGTTCGCCACCGGGTTCGTCTTCTCGATCCCGCTGAAACCCGGGCACGCGTAGAACGGCGCCACGAGCGACTGGATCTTGTTCGTGCCGATGTCCGTGGCCGGCGGGGCAGTCGCCGGTACGACGTTGCTTGCCCCCGGCACGAACTGCGCCTCGGCCGGATCCTCCGGCCCCGGCACGATCTGGATGCCGGGCAGCTCCGCCGGCGTACGAGTCTCACCTGTTGCCGTTCCGGCCCCCAGCACCAGAACGGCAATCCCCACGGCCATGCCGACCGCACCCCTGAATCGCATGATGTCGTCCCCCCACGCTCGCACCATCGGTCGGCACGCAGAGTTCGCGGGGGCGGTCAGCTCTCCGAGGTTAAGTTCTCCCTACGTACCTCGATGCAGCCGCACCGCGGAATGTTGCGGCAGGGATAATGGGGCGGTGTCGATCACCGCAACGCATGAGCTGACTCCAGAGACCAGCACCGGCCGGCCCGGGCGGTTGATCCTGCTGAACGGTACGTCGAGTTCCGGGAAGTCGAGCATTGCCGAGCAACTGCTGGCCACGTTGGACGGCGCGTGGTTCCACCTGCCCGTCGACCGGTTTCACAGCCTTCGCGCCCGGCGGGAATGGACCGACGAGACCTTTCTGCCGGTCTTCCAGCGAACGGTCCTCGGCTTCCACCGAGCCGTCGCCGGGATGGCCGCGGCGGGCAACGACGTCGTCGTCGATCACATCCTCGGCGAACGCTGGCGCCTCGAGGACTGCCTGACCGTCTTCCAAGGCCTACCGGTCCTCTTCGTCGGCATCCGCTGCTCCCTCGCCGAACTGGAACGCCGCGAACGCGACCGCGGGAACCGGACCGTCGGCCGAGCCGCGATCCAGTTCCCGCTGGTACACCAGCACGGCAGGTACGACGTAGAGGTCGACTCGGAGCACAACACCCCGGAGGAGTGCGCCGCCCGGATCCGCGACCGCCTGCACCAGGCGCCGCCGACAGCCTTCGACGAACTGCGATCAGCCCATGGTTTTCTGGCCGTCGATTGATTCGCGGAGGATGTCGGCGTGGCCGGCGTGCTGGGCGGTCTCCGCGGTGATGTGAAGGAAGACGCGGCGGACGGTCCAGAAGACGCCCGGGGGCTGCCAGGGAGCGGCCGGCAGTTCGTAGGCAGCGTCGAGGTCGAGGGTGCGGACCAACTCGTCGGTGGCAGCCGCAACCTTCTCGTACTCCGCGAGTACGCCGGCCAGCGTCTCGCCCTCAACCAGGCGGAACTGGTCCTGCCACGCCGCGATCACCTCCGGCGTGTACTCCGTCGCGCCGGGCGTCGACTGCCCGTTGCCCTGCGCGAACTCGGCCCAATGCTGCTCGACGGTCGACACGTGCTTGATCAACCCGCCGACCGTCAGTTCGCTGACCGTACTGCGGGTGTTCGCCTGCTCGTCGGTGAGGCCCTGCGCGGTGTGCCGCAGGAAGGACCGGTGCTTGGCCAGGAAGTCGAGGATGTCTTGCCGCTCACCGCTCTGGTTCGTCGTCATACCCCGACTCTAGGGACAGAAGCGGACAGGTCCTGACCTCTTCTCGACGAAGAGGCCAGGACCTGCGGCCGAGGTCACGACCAGCTCTGGAACTTCCGGCTCGGGCTGGAGTTCGGGTAGCACGCGAGCGTCCGCAGGCCCTTGCCGCTGTCGTCGAGGCAGCGGTTGGTCGCCTTGTTCTTCAGGGTCTGGATGGGATCGGCCGCGACGGCCATCTGGTTGCCGCTGCTCAGGTCGCGGTCGACGGGCTTGGCGGAGGCCGAGCCGGCCGACCCGCGGTGCCAGCGCGCCGGGACGCACGGCGAGCAGTGCCAGTACGCCGCGTTGGCGGGCCGCGTCGAGACCTGTCCGCTCGCCGTCGACCCACACCTCGAGCGCGCCGAGCACCCTCAGCTGCATGCCGGTCAGCGTAACTCGCGACGGTGGCACGGACGGGTCGTCGCGGGTATCGTGACCCGGGGCTGGCTGGGGGACAACCTTTGTACACAAGGGGTTTTCGAGCTGAGGGGGTCCGAACAATGGGAACTATCACGACCAGCGACGGCACCGAGATCTTCTTCAAGGACTGGGGCGAGGGGCAGCCGATCGTCTTCAGTCACGGGTGGCCGTTGTCGGCCGACGACTGGGACAACCAGATGCTGTTCTTCGCTTCGAAGGGGTACCGCGTCGTCGCGCACGACCGCCGCGGACACGGCCGGTCCACGCAGACCGGTGACGGGCACGACATGGACCACTACGCGGACGACCTGAAGGCGGTCGTCGACCACCTCGACCTGCACGACTGCATCCACGTCGGTCACTCGACCGGCGGCGGCGAGGTCACGCACTACCTGGCCCGGCACGGCGAGGACCGGGCCGCCAAGGCCGCGCTGCTCTGCGCGGTCCCGCCACTGATGGTGAAGACCGACGCGAATCCCGAGGGCCTGCCCAAGGAGGTCTTCGACGACCTGCAGAACCAGCTCGCCGCCAACCGTTCGCAGTTCTACCGCGCGCTCCCGGAAGGCCCGTTCTACGGCTTCAACCGGCCCGGCGCGGAATCCTCCGAGGCGATCATCGCGAACTGGTGGCGCCAGGGCATGATGGGTGGCGCGAAGGCCCACTACGACGGCATCGTCGCGTTCTCCCAGACCGACTTCACCCAGGACCTGCAGCAGATCACCATCCCGGTGCTCGTGGTGCACAGCGAGGACGACCAGATCGTCCCGTACGCCGACTCCGGCCCGAAGTCGGCCGCCCTGCTCAAGAACGGGGTCCTCAAGACGTACAAGGATCTCCCCCACGGTCTGCCCACGACGCACGCGGACGTGGTCAACGCCGACCTGCTCGAGTTCTTCCAGTCGTAGTCCCCAGATCCATCGGCTTCGTCACGCTCCCGCGCGCCCTCCCGGCGACAGTCGCTTGACGAAAGGCTCATCCATGCATCAGCACCGCACGCGAGTACTCGCCGTACTGGTCGCAGTACTCGCCCTCGTGCTTGCCGCCGTGACGCCGGCGGCGGCATCCCACCCGAGCGGCCCCAAGCCCACCATCGTCCTGGTCCACGGCGCGTGGGCCGACGGATCCAGTTGGCAGAAGGTCACCAACAAACTCCTCGACGACGGGTACACGGTCCGCGTCCCACCCAACCCGCTCCGCAACCTCCAGACCGACGCCGAGACGATCCGGGACTTCCTCTCGACGCTGTCCGGTCCGATCGTGCTCGTCGGTCACTCGTACGGCGGCGCGGTGATCACCAATGCGGCCACCGGCAACGCGAACGTCAAAGCACTCGTGTACGTCGACGCGTTCGCACCTGCGGACGGAGACGTCATCTTCCCGCTCGCCGGGATGGACTCCGCGCTCGCCGTCCCCGACCCGTCGACGGTGTTCGACTTCGTCCCGTACCCCGGGGCGCCGGCCGGTGACGTCGACCTGTACCTCAAGCACGACACGTTCGTGAAGTCGTTCGCGTCCGGGCTGTCGCGCAGCGCGGCCGAGAAGCTGTACCCGTCGCAGCGACCGCTCACCCTCAGCGCCGGCAACGGCACCTCCGGTCCGCCGGCCTGGGCCTCGATCAGGTCCTGGTACGTCCTGGGCACGAAGGACCTGATCATCACGCCCACCGCCCAGAACTTCATGGCCACCCGGGCCCACTCGATCATCACCCGGATCCCGACCGGCCACCTCGGCCTGATCTCCGACCCCGGCCCGATCACCAAGGTCATCGAAACCGCGGCCCGCGCCTCCCGCTGACTCGTGGCAATCGGCTCGACACCCTTCCGCCGAGTCGTGGATATCGGCTCGCAAAATTCGCCTCGATCCACGACTCGCGGTTGGGGGTGGGAACCATTCGCCACGACTCGGCGGGTTGTGGGCTAGGCTGCCGCCACCTTTGGGGAGGGCGGATGGTTGACGGGTTGGAGATCCGGCCGTTGCGGCGGGACGATCCGCCGGTGATCGCGGCGGCGATGGCAGCGCTGGGCTGGGACAAGCCGGAGAGCCAGTACCAGCGGTACGTCGCCGAGCAGGCCGACGGGACACGGGACGTGCTGGTCGCGACCGTCGACGACGCGTACGTCGGCTACGTGACCGTTTACTGGATCTCGCCGTACTTCGGGACCATCCCGGAGATCTCGGACTTCAACGTGTTGCCGTCGTACCGGCGGCGCGGGATCGGGTCGGCGCTGATGGACGCCGCCGAGGCCAAGGTGGCGGAGCGGTCCCCGGTGGTGGGGATCGGCGTCGGGTTGTACCCGGACTACGGGCAGGCGCAGCGGATGTACGTGCGGCGCGGGTACCTCCCGGACGGCCGCGGGCTGATCTACGACAACCGGCAGGTCCCGCCGATGGAGACGATCCGCAATGACGACAGCGCCTGCCTGATGTTCACCAAACAACTGAGGTAGCGTCGTGGCGTGCGTGCGATCGAGTACTCGCGAACCGGTGAACCAGACGTCCTGACCCTCGTGGACCGGTCGACGGCCGATCCGGGACCAGGACAGGTGCGCGTGCGGATCCACCGGTCGGGCGTCAACCCGACCGATTGGAAGTCGCGCCGCGGCAGCGAGGCCGGTACGCCGGTCGACCCGCCCCAAGTGCCGAACCAGGACGGCTCCGGCGAGGTCGACGCGGTCGGCGAGGGTGTCGACGCGGGCCTCGTCGGTCGCCGCGTCTGGATCTGGGAGGCCGCGTACCAGCGACCCTCCGGCGGAACCGCCCAGGAGTACGCCGTGGTGCCGGTCCGCCACGTGGTGCCCTTGCCGGACGAAGCGTCGTACGACCTCGGCGCGTCTCTCGGCGTACCGTTCCTGACCGCTCATCGCTGTCTGACCGTGACCGAGGACGGACCTGATCACCTCGGCCCGGGCCGGCTGGCCGGTCGTACCGTGCTGGTTGCGGGCGGCGCCGGCGCGGTCGGCAACGCCGCGATCCAGCTCGCGCGGTGGTCGGACGCGACCGTGATCACCACCGTGAGCAGCCCGGAGAAGGGCAACCTGGCCGCGCTCGCGGGTGCCGACCACGTCATCAACTACAAGCAGCAGGACGTGGCCGGGGAGATCCGGGAGATCGTGCCGCACGGCGTGAACACGATCGTCGAGGTCTCACCCGCCGCGAACGCAGCCATCGACGCCCAGATCATCGCGATGCACGGCTCCGTCGCGGTCTACGCGACCGACGGCGGCGAGACGTTCGAGCTTCCGGTGCGCCCGTCGATGGTGCCGAACGCGCGCTGGCAGTTCGTCCTGCTGTACAACGCTCCGGAGTCATGGCGCCCCCGCGCCCTGGGCGACCTCCAGCAAGCGGTCCGGACCGGTGCCGTCCGGGTCGGTCCCGAGGCCGGGTTGCCGTTGCATCACTACGCGCTCGAGCAGGCGGCCGAGGCACACGCGGCCGTCGAGCAGAGCATCGTCGGCAAGGTCCTCATCGACGTGCTCTGAGCCGCTGCCGCAGGGCAGCCGCGCACCGGCATTCAGGGTTGTCGGTGCAGAGCAGTGCGGCCGGATCGGCCTCGATCAGCCGGCGAGTTGCCGCGAGTACAGCGTCCTTCGGGATCCGGAGTACGCGCGCCTGTCCGATCCGGATCTCCTTGGTCGCAGAACGCAGTACAGGCTCGAGGTCGTCAAAGCTGTGGCTGTCGCCCGGAATGTTGGGCAGCTCGATCCACAGGCCGTCGGCGTTCTTGGCATAGCGGTAGAAGCGGGACCGGCCGAGGTACTGCTCGGCGAGGTGGACCGTGGTGTTGGACGTGTGGGTGACGCCGAGCAGCAGCACGTCGCCGTCGAGCGCCTCGATCGGCCCGAGCGGCCAGTCGGGCCGCTGTGCCTCGAGGAGACGCTCGGCCGCCGGCCCGGCGGCCTGGTACGCGAAGAGCGGATGGGTGGTGCGCAATGGCGAGCAGGTCTGCCGGAACACCTCCGGTACCCGCCCGAGCCAGCGGTCGATCGGGAGGTCGGACCGAAAGCTAGTTGCCTGCGACAACTTCTCGTCGAACTCCGCCCAGTCGGCCGCGTTCCAGTAGGCGTTGTCCGGCCGCACAAGCCCTGGCGGCGCGGGGATTCCGGTGAGATCCCAGCTCCCGGCAGGCATCAGCACGGTCCCGCAAACCTCCGTCAACGCAGCACAAACCGCCTCCGCCCCACCGTCGACGGACCCGAACGAACTCAACGACGAATGCACGATCACCTCGGACGCGGGCCCCAGCCCGAGCTGCCGCAGCCCGTCGACAAGGTCCGCCCGATTCACAACTTCCGCTCCAGGCATGCCGCCAACCTATCGGCACGGAACTGCGGATCATCGCGCCTGGAAGAGCCCGGACTCCCGATAGGCCGCGTGCAACCGCAGGACCACCTCGGTCGGTGGGTGCAGAGGGCCGGGTGGTGTGGCGAAGAAGCCGGCCTCGAGGACCTCGTCGGTGCCGGGCCTGAGGGTGCCGGTCCAGTGGTGGGTTTCGAAGCAGAGGGCGAAGCATTGGACCACGTCACCGTTGGGGTAGGTGAGGGTGTGGACGTCGGCGCGGGAGAGGCTGGCGAAGGGGATCAGATCGGCCGGCGCTACCACCAGACCGGTTTCCTCGTTGAACTCACGAGCGGCCGCGTCCCGGAAGCTGTCCCCGGGCTCGGCGCCGCCGGCCGGGAGCTCCCACAGGCCGGTGTCGCGACTGCGCTGGAACAGGATGCGGTCGGCCGGGTCCACCGCGAGTACCTGGGCGCCGGGCAGCAGGAGGAGGCGGGAGCCGACGTCACGACGGAGCTGGGCGAGGTAGGAGTCCACCAATGAGAGGGTAGGACCCGTGGACTGGGTGAGGCGGCATGCGGGCTGGGTGCTCGGGCTGGGACTGATCGGCGGGCTGGCGTGGACGGCTGTCGTCACGCTGTCGCAGCCAGGCTGGTACGACCCGACCAGGGACTGCTCGCGCAAGCTCGGCGTCGACCCGACCGGCTTCCACACCTCCTGGTTCCCGCCGACGGCGACCTGCCTGTACGGCGACGAGTCCCGCCAGTACATGTCGACGACGCGATCGGTCGTCCTGACGATCATCGCCGTACTGCTCGTGATCGTCATCGTGCCCGCCCTGATCCTGACCGTACGGCGCCTGACCGGCGACTCCGGACCGATCCGCGCGGCCGGCGACCTCGACCTCCGCAAACGGCGGATCACCCACCTGGCCTTCGGGGCGCTCGACCTGGCCGTCGTCTTCGCGCCGCTGACCTTCCTCAACGCAGTCGCGATCGTCTTCGGCGGCATCCCCGGCGGCATCCTGTTCATCGTGACCTCGCTCGTCGGTCTGAGCGCGATCTGCACCGCCCTGGACCGTCACATGGGCCCGCTTCCGAGCAGTGCCCTCGACAGCCGCCGCCGCGGCACGATCGCAGGCGTCACGATCTACGCGGTGGTTTTCGCCGCGACCGCCGTCAGCGGCGGGCTCCCGTTCTTCCGGCTCTGGTCCGTCCCGCTGGGCGGGATCGCGTACGCCGCGGTCGTCGCCGTGCAGTGGCATCGCGCGACTACGAGCGCCAACCAGGTTCAATATTCTGGTTGAGGTGGAACGCGTTCTCGGGGTCGTACTCACACTTCACCCGGGCCAGCCGGTCGTAGTTCGCCGCACCGAATCCCGCGATCACGCGGTCCTGCCCCTCGTACCCGATGAAGTTGGGGCACACGTGACCGGTCGACCACGGTTCGAGATCCGCGCAGACGTCCCGGACCCAACGGATCGCCTGCGCGTCCGCGCACGGATCCGTCCACGCCCCGAACGGATGCGCGACCCAGGCCGCGTCCCGGTACGGCTGCGGCCAGTCGCCGGCACCACGGCGTACGGCGCCACCCCAGGGCAACACGACCTGTTGTGACGGTGACGGCGTGATCATCTCGCGGGCCCGGTCGCAGAACGCGAGTACGGCGGGATCCGGGAACTCGCGCAGGGGCTCCGCGGAACAGTAGTTGCGGAACCCGGACGGACTGTCCAGCGCGACCTGCAGATCGGCGTACGGCAACTCTGCGACGAACTGCCCCTCCGGGGCGAGCGCGAACATCCGCGCGAAGGCCTCACGAGTCTCGTCCACCTCACCGGCGTACACGGCGATCGCGAGCACAGCCGGCTGCCCCTGCAAGCTCTCCGGCACGAACCGGGCCGGCGGCGCGGTCAGGAACACCACCCCACCACCGAGCTCCTCCGGGGCGCCTTCCAGGAGGTCGCGGTACGCGCGCACCACCGAAGGGCCGGCCGCCAACGGCCAGACCAGCAACGCCAGCGTCGTCGTCACCACCTGCGACAGCCGGAACGTCAGCGCGGTCGCCACTCCGAAGTTCCCGCCGCCACCGTGCAGCGCCCAGAACAGCTCGGTGTTCTTCGTCTCGTCCGCGATCAGCAACCGCCCGTCCGCCGTCACGAGCTCGACCGAGATCAACGCGTCCGACGTCAGCCCCAGCTTCCGCTCCAGCCATCCGGAGCCGCCGCCGAGCGCCACCCCGGCCACCCCGGCCGACGACGCCCGCCCGCCGGTCGTCAGCAGGCAGTACCGCTGCCCGGCGCGATCCAGGTCGCGCCAGGTCGCGCCGCCGCCCACGCGAGCGAGCCGCGCGTACGGATCGATCTGCACGCGATTCATCCGGCGCAGGTCGAGGACCAGACCGCTGTCCGAGACGCCGGCTCCCGTCACCGCGTGACCACCGGAGCGGACCGCGAGTTCGAGCTCGTTCTCGACGCCGTACCGGACCGCGGCCTGGACGTCCGCGGCCGACTCGCACCGCGCGATCATCGCCGGCTTCCGGTCGACCATCGCGTTGAACACCGCCCGGGCCGCCTCGTACTCCGCGTCCCCGGAATGCAACAGAATGCCACCGAACCCCGTTGGTCTCATCCAGATCCCCCACTCCCCCCGTGATCGTGCGCCGGGACCTTTGCCCCGGTCAACATCACGGATAGGTAGGGTCGAGGTGTGACGACTGCGGCGGTGATCGGTGGTGCGGGCCAGGTCCTGACCGAGGACGAGGTGACGGCGTTCGTCGGCGAGGCGCTCGCCGGCGCCGGGCTGGAGGGCCGCAGTGTCTGCGTGATCGTGCCGGACGCGACCCGCAGCTGCCCGCTGCCCATGCTGCTCAAGGCCGTCACGGACGCCCTGAAGGGCAGTCAGGTCACGGTCTTGGTTGCCCTGGGCACCCATGCGGAGATGACGCCGGAGCAGCTGCGCAAGCACCTCGGCGGTGACTACCCGAATGTGATCAACCACGAGTGGTGGAAGCCGGACACCTTCGTCGACCTCGGCACGATCGGCTCCGAGCGGGTCGGCGAGATCTCCGGCGAGATGCTCCGCGACGAGGTCCCGGTCCGGCTGAACCGCGCCGTCGTCGAGCACGACGTGGCGCTGGTCGTCGGCCCGGTGTTCCCGCACGAGGTGGTCGGCTTCTCCGGCGGCAACAAGTACTTCTTCCCGGGCGTCGCCGGCCAGGAGGTGATCGACTTCTCCCACTGGCTCGGCGCCCTGATCACCAGCGCCAACATCATCGGTACGCCGGGCATCACGCCGGTCCGCGCCCTGATCGACGAGGCCGCGGCACTGATCCCGGCCGAGAAGCTCGCGCTGTCCGTGGTCGCGCAGTCCGGGTCGGACGCCCTGCACGCGGTCGCGTTCGGCGACACGATCTCGTCCTGGCAGGCGGCCGCCGAGATCTCCGCGCAGACCCACGTCCGCTACCTCGAGCATCCGGTTCAGCGGGTCGTGTCGGTGATGCCACCGAAGTACGCCGACATCTGGACCGCGGCGAAGGGCTTCTACAAGGTCGAGCCGATCGTGGCGGACGGCGGCGAGGTCATCCTCTACGCGCCGCACGTCACCCAACTGGCGGCGATGCACCCCGAGATCGAGGAGATCGGCTACCACTGCCGCGACTACTTCCTCGGTCAGTGGGAGAAGTTCCGCGACCTGCACTGGGGCGTTCTGGCGCACTCCACCCATCTGCGCGGCGCGGGCACCTGGGACCCGGCCAGCGGCGAGCACCTCCGCGTCCAGGTCACGCTCGCGACCGGCATCCCGGAGGACGTCGTACTCGCGGCCAACCTCGGCTATCTGGACCCCGCGGCGTTCGACCTGGCGGCGTACGAGGCCGACCCGGACACGTTCGTCGTACCGAACGCCGGCGAGACCCTCTACCGGCTTCAGTGACCCGCCGGTAACCTCAGGCGGTATGGCTGAGGTCGTCATCATCGGGTCCGGGTTCGCCGGGCTGTGCATGGGAATCAAACTGAAGCAGGCCGGGTGTGAGGACTTCGTCATCCTCGAGAAGGCGGACGACCTCGGCGGCACCTGGCGGGACAACACGTATCCCGGCTGCGCCTGCGACATCCCGTCGTACCTGTACTCGTTCTCGTTCGAGCAGAACCCGCGCTGGACGCGGATGTTCGCGCCGTGGGACGAGATCCTCGCCTACCTGCGGCACTGCGCGGACAAGTACGGGATCGCGGAGAAGATCCGGTACGGCGCCGAGGTCACCGAAGCCGTCTTCGACGAGGCGACCGGCCATTGGACCGTGACGGTGAACGGCGACGAGACGATCGACACCCAGGCGCTCGTCACCGGCGTCGGCAGCCTGCACGAGCCGAAGCTCCCGGACCTCCCGGGCCTCGACTCCTTCGGGGGCACCACGTTCCACTCCGCCGTCTGGGATCACTCGGCGGACCTCCGGGGGCGCAATGTCGCCGTGATCGGGACCGGGGCGTCGGCGATCCAGTTCGTGCCGCAGATCGCCGGGGAGGTCGCGCAACTCGACCTCTACCAGCGGACGCCGCCGTGGGTCACTCCGAAGCCGGACCGCGCGATCGGCAGCTGGGAACGCCGGCTGCACGAGCGGTTCCCGGCCGGGCAGCGGACGATCCGCAACGTCATCTACTGGGGTCTCGAAGGCCGCGGCGCCGGATTCGCGGGCAACCCGAAGTTGATGAAAGGCCTTGAAATACAGGCGAAACGGCACCTGCGCAAACAGGTCACCGATCCCGAGCTACGGGCCAGGCTGACCCCGGACTACCAGATCGGCTGCAAGCGCGTGCTGATCTCGAACGACTACTACCCGGCGCTGACCCGGCCGAACGTCGACGTCATCACGACGCCGATCGCGCGAGTCACCCCGACCGGCGTGGTCACCGCCGACGGCACCGAGCGAGCCTGCGACACGATCGTGCACGGCACCGGGTTCGCGGTCTCGGCGAACCTGACCCGGATGCCGATCCTCGGCAAGGACGGCCTCGACCTCGCCGAGCACTGGAAGCGCGACGGCGTCGGCGCACACCTCGGCATCACGGTCGCCGGGTACCCGAACCTGTTCCTCCTGGTCGGCCCGAACACGCTCCTCGGCCACTCCTCGATGATCTTCATGATCGAGGCCCAGGTCCGGTACGTGATGCAGGCCCTGCATCTGCTCCGCCGGCGCAACGCGTCGTACGTCGAGGTGCGCGAGGACGCCCAGGAGCAGTTCGTCAGCCAGGTGCAGGGCGAACTCGGGGACAGCGTCTGGGACTCGGGCTGCACGAGTTGGTACATGGACAGCTCCGGGCGGAACTCCACGATCTGGCCCGAGTGGACGTTCGCCTACTGGCGCCGCACCCGAAGGCTCGATCCGAGCGACTTCGCGGTGGTCCACTAGGTTTTGTATCCCCTAGGTGATGGCCCGGACTCCTCCAGTAGGAGTCCAGGGATGCCGACCTACGACCTTGGGATGAGCGAAAGACCGATCCGGAGGCCGATGTCTCAGCGGCGATGCTGAAGGACTCTTGAGACATGGAAATCCTTCAGATCGCCGGAGCGGCAGTCATCGTGATCGGCATCGTGATCACGGCGCTGATCGCCATCGTGCCTTCGGTCGTAGACCGTTAAGTCTCCCCGCACGGGGAGTCAGTCGGCGGACAGATGGACCAACAGGTCCTGCCGGGTCAGCACGCCCACCGGCTTGCCGTCGTCCAGAACCATCAGGGCGTCCCGGCCTTCGAGCAGCTCGACGGCCTTGGTCACCGGTTCGCCGGCGCCCAGGGACGGCAGCGCCGGGTCCATGTGCTGCTCGACCATGTCGGCCAGCCGCGCCTTGCCGGAGTACAACGCGTCCATCAGCGTCCGCTCCGACACCGCGCCGGCCACCTCGGCCGCCATCACCGGCGGCTCGGCGCGGACGACGGGCATCTGCGAGACGCCGTACTCGCGCAGGATCGCGATCGCCTCGGCGACGGTCTCGTGCGGGTGGGTGTGCACCATCCCCGGCAGGCTGCCGTCCTTGCCGGCCAGCACGTCACCGAGCGTCTTGCCCTGGCGGGCGTGCGCGAGGAAGCCGTACTGCGCCAGCCAGTCGTCATTGAACACCTTGGTCAGGTAGCCGCGGCCGCCGTCCGGCAGCAGGACGACGATGACGGCTTCGGGGTCATCGACCTCGTGCGCGAGCCGGATCGCGGCCGCGGCTGCCATCCCCGCGGAGCCGCCGACCAGCATCGCCTCTTCGCGGGCCAGCCGCCGGGTGAGCGCGAACGAGTCCGCGTCCGAGACCTCGATGACGCGGTCGCAGATCTCGCGGTCGTAGGTCTCCGGCCAGAAGTCCTCGCCGACGCCCTCGACCAGGTACGGCCGGCCGGTGCCGCCGGAGTACACCGAGCCCTCCGGGTCGGCGCCGATGATCTGGACGCGGCCGCCGGAGACCTCCTTGAGGTACCTGCCGGTGCCGGTGATCGTGCCGCCGGTGCCGACACCCGCGACGAAGTGCGTGATCCTGCCCTCGGTCTGCTCCCAGAGCTCGGGGCCGGTGGTCTCGTAGTGCGAGCGCGGGTTGTTCTGGTTCGCGTACTGGTTCGGCTTCCAGGCGCCCTCGATCTCGCGGACCAGACGGTCGGAGACGTTGTAATAGGAGTCCGGGTGCTCGGGCGCGACCGCGGTCGGGCAGACCACCACCTCGGCGCCGTACGCCTTGAGCACGTTGCGCTTGTCCTCGCTGACCTTGTCCGGGCAGACGAAGACGCACTTGTAGCCCTTCTGCTGGGCAACCATCGCCAGTCCGACGCCGGTGTTGCCGGAGGTCGGCTCGACGATCGTGCCGCCGGGCTTGAGCTCGCCCGAGGCCTCCGCGGCCTCGATCATCCGGACCGCGATCCGGTCCTTCACCGAGCCGCCGGGGTTGAAGTACTCGACCTTCGCGAGCACGAGCGGCTTCGCGCCGTCTGTTGTCTTCGACAACCGCACCAGCGGAGTGTTGCCGACCAGGTCCAGGAGTGATTCTGCGTAGCGCACGATCTTTACTGTAGTGATGCTCGTGCCAAATGAAGGACACGGACCCTATTTTCACTTGCGTCGTCGTAACGCCGTGTAATCCTTGTACTTATGAGTAGAGCCCGGGCAGCCAAGAAGCTGGCCCAGGCCGCAGCCTTCGGGGGCGGGGGACTCGGACTCATCGGTGCCACGTTCTACGGCGTACTGACCGCTGAGGCCGAGTACGCGAAGCGCGTGATCGGACCGACGAGGTACTACCCCACTCCGGGCGACGGTCTGTACGGCCGGTATCCAGGACATCCGATCACCTTCGCCATGATCGGCGACTCGAGCGCGGCCGGTTACGGCACCGAGTCGCCCGACGAGACTCCCGGGGTGCTGCTCGCCTCCGGTCTGGCCGAGCTGGCCAAACGCCCGGTGCGGCTGGTCGACGTGTCGAAGACCGGCGCGAAGTCCAGCGATCTGGCCGGCCAGGTCGACGCCGCGCTGCAGGCCGGGCCGCACATCGCGGTCATCCTGATCGGCGTCAACGACGTGAAGGCGAAGATGCCGCCGTCGACCTCGGTCCGGCTGCTCTCCACCGCGGTCCGCCGGTTGCGGGCCGCGAACTGCGAGGTGGTGGTCGGCACCTGCCCAGACCTGGGCGTGGTCCGGACGATCATGCCGCCGTTGCGGCAGGTCGCCCGGTCCTGGAGTCACCGGCTGGCCGCCGCTCAGACCATCGCAGTGGTCGAAGCAGGCGGCCGGTCCGTGTCACTCGGCTCGCTGCTCGGCGAGGTGTTCCGCACCAACCCGTCGATGTGGGGCCGGGACAACTTCCACCCGTCCGCCACCGGGTACGCGGCCGCGTCGGCCGCGTTGCTGCCGTCGGTGGCGGCTGCGATGGGGGTCGGGCCGGAGTCGTTCGTGCATCCGGAGCCGTTCCGCGGCGAGGCGATCCTCCCGATCGCGGAAGCCGCCGTCCAGGCTGCGCGCAAGGCGGGCACCGAGGTGGCGGCCACCGAGGTCGCCGGCCGGGAGCGCGGTCCGCGCGGTCGCTGGGCGGCGCTGCGGCATCGCCGCCGGCACCCGAAGGCCGACGTCGAGCGGGTCGACGAGGAGACGAAGGAGCAAGCCGGGACAGTGCCTGTCGGCCAATAGTTGTTGGGTTGTGCGTCCGCTGAGCGACACCTTTCATGTCGGGAGTCTTGCCTCCGGGCGGCCGGGTGGTGCACAGTCGATAACTACGCGGTACCCCGATGACGGGAGGCGAAGATGGGCTTGAACCACTCCGAGGAGACACACCAGCGTTTGGTGGAGGCCGTGCCCAGGTGCACCGGACGCCAGATGACCGAGTGGTTCCGGCTGATGAACGACGGACCGTCGTTCCTGCGCTTCGACGACAGAGTGCGGTGGCTCTCCAGCGAGTATGCGCTCGCGCACGGGCACGCAACCGCCATCGTTCACGAGTACGACCTGGTCAAAGCGCACCGGCGAATGGGCTGAGCCGCAAAGGAGACAACGAAAAGACCTGCCCTTTCAGGTGGAGGGGCAGGTCTTTCACGTTCCCGGGCATGTTCCAGCGGCTTGTCTCAGCGGCTTGTTTCAGCGCAGAGGTGCGAGGGCCTTCGCGAGCGGCTCGAGCACGGCCGGCGTGTGTGGCGGCGGTAGGTACACGATGGCCAGGTCGAGCCCCACCTCGCCGAGAGCCGCCGCCTGCTCGGCGACCTTGGCGTAGTCACCGTCGGGCCCCAGCCGGACGTGTGACGACAGCGTGATCTCGCTCGGAACGCGGCCGACGTCCTCGCAGTGGGCGTACAGCACGTCGCGCTTGCGGGCGAACTCCTCGGGCGTCCCGCCGACGAAATTCCAGTGCTGGGCGTACTTCGCCGTCGTCCGGAGCGTCCGCTTCTCCCCGCTGCCGCCGATACAGATCGGCGGATGTGGCTTCTGCACGCCCTTCGGCTCGCAGCGGGCCTCCGTGAACTCGTAGTGCTCGCCCCGGAACGTCGTGGTCTCCTGTGTCAGCAGACCGACGAGCACCTCGCAGGCCTCCTCGAAGCGGTCGCTGCGCTCCTTCAGCGAGCCGAGCCGCATGCCGTACGCGCCGGACTCCTCCTCGTTCCAGCCTGCGCCGATGCCGATCTCCAGCCGGCCGCCGGAAACGATGTCGAGCGTCGCGGCCATGTTCGCGAGCAGCGCGGGATGCCGGTAGTGGATGCCGCTGACCAGCGTGCCGATCCGGAGCCGCTTGGTCGCCTGCGCGAGCGCGGTCAGCGTCACCCACCCTTCCAGGCACGGGCCGCTCGAATCCGAGTGGATGGGATAGAAGTGGTCGAAGGTCCAGCCCGACTCGAACAGTTCGATCTCGTCGGCGGCCTGCCAGACAGCGAGCATGTCGGCCCATTCGGTGTTCTGGGGCGAGGTCTTGATCGCGAATCGCATGACCCTCATCGTATGTCGACCTCGTTGCCCTCCGGGTCGCTGAGAAGGCACCGTTCTGAGGTCTGATCCAGTACCCGCCCACCGGCAGCCAGCGCTGTCCCGATGCGAGCCTGCACCTGATCTTGCGGTACGACGAGCTGCAGGTGGATGCGATTGCGCTGCTTCGTCCGCTCGTCGTGCGGATCCAGCTGCTGGAAGAACAGGACCGGGTTCAGGCGACGTGGATCGTAGATGTCGGACACCTGGGCCCGCGGATCCGGCTGGTAACCGAGCAGCGTCCGCCAGAAGGTGCTCAGCGCGTCGGCGTCGACCGCATCGATGCCGAGCTGGACGAAGCGCAGCGGCCGCGCGTCCGGTGTGAGGCCGAGGTCGTACGCCACGTCCTGGATGCGCCGGGCCAGCTCGACGAACGCCGGGCCGCCCGTCGGCGCGTCGTCCTCCCACTGGTCCTTGCTGCCGTCGATCATCACGCCTGCCGGTCGCAGGTCGATCTGCAGCGGGGTGCTCGCCTCGTCCGCCAGCTTCGCGACCGCGGAGGCCAGCCGGGCCGACTGCGCAGAAGACGCCGTCCGGTAGAAGACCATCGCGGCGAAGTTGGTCCACCAGTCGGCGGCATCCGGCGACAGCTCGTCACCCGGGACCAGATCGACCTCGTTGCCTTCGGGATCCGCGAGCGCGACGCCCCAGGCGCCGTACGGCTCCTGGGCGGCCTCGGCCCGGACCGCGTCCACCGCATCGGACGGCCGAACGACGTCGACATGGATGCGGTTGCGGAGCGGACGGGAGTCGGCCAGCTGGCGGACGGAGACGGCCGGGTCGCGCCGGAGCGGGTCCCGGAGGCCGTTGGGCGCATTCTCGTAGCCGAGCGCCGCACGCCAGAAGCTCGCCACTGGGGCTGGATCGGACGATTCGAATGCGAGGTGGACCTGCTGCAGCACGCTCGGATCTGCGGTCAGGCCCAGATCGCGGGCTGCTGCCGAGATCTCTCGGGCGGACTCTTCATTGCCGGTCCGCAGACGCAGGCCGTTCGCACGGAGGTCCGCCTCCGTCCCGGCGGGGAGACGCTCCACCAGCGCGGCACCGGCCGAGTGCGAGGGAGCGTCGTACCAGGTGGTCAGGGTGTCATCGAGGAGCCGCCAGTCCGTCATGGGATCCACGGTAGAGCCGGAACCGGACGGACTGCGTCCGGAAGTGTCAAGTGACCGGACTCCGTCCGGACGTGCCGGAAGGGCCGGTCCACCTGAACCGGCCCTTCCGTAGACATTACGGCTGTCGTGCCGCCGCGGTTCAGTCGCCGCCGCGGAGGATCGCGAGGATGCGCAGGATGTTCCAGTACAGCCAGACCAGCGTGACGGTCAGGCCGAACGCGGCGCGCCAGGCCTCGTTCTGCGGGGCGCCGTGGCGGACGCCCTGCTCGATCATGTCGAAGTCGAGAATCAGGTTGAACACCGCGAGACCTGCGCCGATCGCGGCGAAGATCAGGCCCATCGCGCCGAAGCCGCCGATCCCGGTCTGCACACCGAACACGCTCAGCAGCACGTTGATGACCACCACGCCGGCGAAGCCCATCGTCCCGATGATCACCATCCGGGTGAACTTCGGCGTCACCTTGATCGCGAAGTACTTGTACGTCGCCAGCGTCAGTCCGGCCGTCACCATCGTGGCCAGCACGGCCTGCACGACGATGCCGGGGTCATTGACCCAGTTGGCGATGAACTTGGAGCCGATCCCGAGGAACACGCCCTCGGCCGCGGCGTACAGCATCACCAGCGCCGGATTCACCCTGCGGGCGAACGACAGCACCAGCCCGATCGCGAGCGCCGCCAGCATCCCGGCGAAGAACGCCGGGGTGACCACGGTGTCGGGGATCGTCTTCCAGGCGATCACCGCGACCACGGTGACCACACCGAGGGTGGCGGCGGTGCGGACGATCACGTCGTCCATCGTCATCGGGCGGCTCGCGGCCGGAGCGCCCTGGTACTGCGGCGGCTGACCCGACCCGCCGTAGCCCTGGGGCCCCGGCTGACCGTACGGAGCGGCGCCCGGATAGGGCTGGCCGTGGCCAGGCGCGAATGCACTCGACCGGTTCAGCACCGGGTTACTGCTCTGCATCATTTCCTCCTGATGACCCACTTCCGGGGCCGTATCGAGATACTACGGCCCCATCCTGAACAACGTCTGAGAATCGAGCCGCCGAAACCCCTGTATTTACAAGCGGTTGCGCAACTCAATCGGTTGTCGATGCACCCGGGTCAGACGTGCGGATGGGTGGCTTCCTGGCTGGACAGGGCGGCGCCGACCTGGTCGGCCAGGGCCACGGCCACCAGGCGCTGTTCGAGGTCGGGGCGGGCGATGCGGGTGGCGGCGGTGAGGAGGAACCGGCCGCGGGTCTCGCCGGCGTGCTGGACGGTCAGCTCGATCTCCGCGTTCGTCGGCAGGCCGTCGCGTTCGACCTTCAGGACGTGTGATCCGCGGGTCACCGAGCCGTCCGGGTTCAGCCGCGGGGCGCCGGTCTGTTTGCTTCCGGCAACGAACTTGGCGCCGTCGATCCCGAGCAGCGCGGTCAGCTCGGCGCGGACCTGGTCGATCAGGTCGTCGGTGGATCCACCGGCCGCGACCGCCTGCGAGGTGGTGATCACGCCGTCCAGGTAGCCGAGCCGGCGGGACGCCTTGGCTTGTTGCCTCCGGCCCCAGATCGCGATCTGGGTGACCGCGATCCCGATCACCAGCAGCAGCACGGCCTGCTCGACGTCGTTGCTGCTGTTGATCGTGAAGCTGTCGTAGGGCATGGTCAGGAAGAAGTCGAACCAGACCGCGCTCGACACCGCCGCGAGCACCCCGGCGAGGCGGATGCCGAAGACCGCGACCGCAACGATCACGACCACCAGCAGCAGCGCCGCGTTGGCGTTGTCGAAGTGCTCGCGGAACGGGATCAGCACCGCACAGACCACCGGGGGCGCGAGCAGCGAGGCCGTCAGCACGGGCGTGCGGTAACTGTCCACACCCCTATTCATGCGCACTTGACCTGTCCCGATCAACCCTTCTCGCGGAACTCTGTCGCACATACCGTGGGCGGATGTCCGAGATCGCTCGTACCCGGCCACCCGAGGACGCCGACGAACGCAGTACGTTCACCGGCCTGCTCGACTTCCTCCGCTCCACCGTCGAACTCAAACTGACCGGTCTCACCGAGGAGCAAGCGTTCGCCCGGCCCGTGGATCCGTCCGCGCTGACCCCTGCCGGCGTGGTCAAACACCTGACCGCGGTCGAGCGGTTCTGGTTCGCGATCGACTTCGCCGGGCTCGACGTCGAGTGGCCGTGGACCGAGGACGACCCGCACGGTGCCTTCCCGGTCCTCCCCGACGAGACGGTCGACGGCATCCTCACGGCGTACCGGACCGAATGCGCCCGCTCCCGCGAGATCATCGCGGCCGCCGGGCTCGACGACGTGGCTCGGTCGGAGGGTATGACCTTCAACCTCCGGTACGCCGTCGCGCACCTGATCGAGGAGACGGCCCGCCACCTCGGCCACCTCGACATCCTCCGCGAATCGACCGACGGCGAGGTGGGCGAGTGACGACGGAGCCGTACCGCATCCGGCCGGCCGGCCCGGACGACGTCGCCTTCCTCGCCGACGTCAGCCTGACCGCGACCCGCACCCAGGGCCGCCTGCCCGCCGACTTCGACGAGGCAGCCTGGCGCACCGGCTTCGAGGAGTGGAGCCGGGACTCGATCGACGACCCCACGACCGAACTCAACGTGATCGAGCTCGACGGCCGCCGCGTCGGCCGCCTCCGCATCAGCCGTACGCCGGAAGCCGTCGAACTGAACGGCGTCCAGATCCACCCCGACGCCCAGAACCGCGGCATCGGCACCGCGATCATCACCGCGCTGCAGTCCGAGGCGACCGCCCGCGACGTACCCCTGCAACTCCACGTCGAACGCGACAACCCGAACGCCCGCCGCCTCTACGACCGCCTCGGCTTCGTCAAGACCGGCGAGGACGGCGCGGAGGACGTCATGCAATGGACCAAAGGTACGCAGCTCTGGAACGCCGAGGTCGCGCGGCGGTACGACACCCCCGGCACCGGGATGTTCGCACCCGACGTCCTCGGCCCGACGGTGGATCGCCTGGCCGAGCTCGCCGGCGGTGGGCGAGCACTCGAGTTCGCGATCGGCACCGGGCGCGTCGCCGTACCGCTGTCGGAGCGCGGTGTGCCGGTGAGTGGGATCGAGCTGTCCGTCGCCATGATCGCGGAACTCCGCACGAAGGCCGGCGAGACGGCGATCCCGGTAGTCACGGGCGACATGTCCGCGGCCCGAGCGGCCGGCGAGTTCAGCCTCGTGTACCTCGTCTTCAACACGATCTCCAACCTGCTCACCCAGGAAGAGCAGGTCGCGTGCTTCCGCAACGCCGCCCGGCACCTGTCGCCCGGCGGTCGCTTCGTGATCGAACTCTGGGTCCCAGAGCTCCGTCGACTCCCGCCCGGCACGCCGGCCACCGTCGGCATCGCGGAGCCCGGCTACATCCTGCTGGACACTTACGACGTACTGAATCAGCACGTCGTCTCGCACCATTTCCACCTCGGTGAAGGCACCCAGGCGGAGCTTGGCCGGACCCCGCACCGCTACATCTGGCCGGCCGAGCTCGACCTGATGGCACAGCTGGCCGGCTTCACCCTGGAGTCCCGCCACGCCGACTGGACCGGTGCGGCGTTCACCGCCGACTCCCCCTCCCACATCTCCGTCTATCGCCTCCCCGATGCGTAGAGGACGCCGGCTTGCGGTTCTGTGACGGCGCCGTCGGGCCCTGGTTCCGGGCTCGCCGACGGCCCACCATGAGGGGATGAGAGGTCCCTCGGTGGGGGGATGTTCGGTGGGTGAGATCACTCGAAAGAGGGTTTGTGAAATCTTTCACGAGCGTTTAGCGTTGAAGTGAACATGAAGTCGGAGAACCACTCAGGGAGAGTGAACCGCATGACAGCCCAGGTGCCGCACATCCTCGTCGTCGGAGGCGGTTACGTCGGGATGTACACCGCGTACGGCCTGCGTCGCGCCGCCCGCAAGGGCCGGATCCGCGTGACGGTGGTCGACCCGCGATCGGTGATGACCTACCAGCCGTTCCTGCCCGAGGCGGCGGCCGGTTCGGTGGAACCGCGGCACGTCGTGGTGCCGCTGCGCAAGACCCTCAAGGGCTGCCGCGTGGTGACCGGCCGGGTAACCGGCATCGACCACGCGCACAAGGTCGCCACGGTGATGCCCGAGGAGGGCCCGGAGTACGAGCTCGCCTACGACCAGATCGTGGTCGCGCTCGGCTCGATCGCCCGCACCCTGCCGATTCCCGGCCTGGCCGACGAGGCCACCGGGTTCAAGAACGTCGAGGAAGCGATTGCGCTGCGCAACAAGGTCCTCGACCGCCTGGACGTGGCGTCGTCGCAGCCCGACCCGGTGCTGCGCAAGTCCGCGCTGACCTTCGTCTTCGTCGGCGGCGGGTACGCCGGCGTGGAGGCGTTCGCCGAGCTCGAGGACATGGCCCGCTACGCCACCCGCTACTACGACAACATCAAGCCCGAGGACATGCGCTGGGTCCTGGTCGAGGCCACCGGGCGGATCCTGCCCGAGGTCGGCGAGGATCTCGGCAGGTACACCGTGGACGAGCTCCGCAAGCGCAACATGGACATCAAGCTGGAGACCCGGCTGGAGTCCTGCGAGAAGGGCCACGTGATTCTCAGCGACGGCGACGAGTTCGACGCCGACACGATCGTCTGGACCGCCGGCGTGAAGGCGAACCCGGCGCTCGCCGCGACCGATTTCCCGCTGGACGAGAAGGGCCGGATCAAGACGCTGGCCAACCTGCGGATCGAGGGCGTCGAGGACGCCTGGACCGCCGGTGACAACGCCGCCGTACCCGACCTGACCAGCGAGACCGGTGCGTACTGCGCCCCGAACGCGCAGCACGCCGTCCGCCAGGCCCACCGCCTCGCCGCGAACATCCTCCGCGTCGTCGACGGCGAGCCGCCGCAGGACTACAAGCACAAGTACGTCGGCTCGGTCGCGAGCCTCGGTCTGCACAAGGGCGTCGCCCAGCTGTACGGCGTGAAGGTGAAGGGCTGGCTGGCCTGGTTCCTGCACCGGACGTACCACGTGTCCCGCGTCCCCACCACGAACCGCAAGGCGCGGGTCATCCTGGACTGGACGCTGGCGCTGTTCTTCCGCCGCGAGGTGACCAGCCTCGGCAGCCTGCAGACTCCGAACGAGGAGTTCCGCCGGGCGACCCGGTCGTAACCACCTGATCGGCCGGCCCTCGACTCGCCGGGGGCCGGCCTTGTCTTCCTCGTGCGTGGTCTATTCGTGCAGCAGGTCGGCGTCGTGCACCAGCAGGGCGATCTGGACGCGGTTGTTCAGGTCGAGCTTGGTGAGGATGCGGGAGACGTGCGTCTTCACGGTCGGGACGCTGAGGTAGAGGGTCGCGCTGATCTCGGCGTTCGACTTCCCCTCCCCGACGGCGACGGCGATCTCGCGCTCGCGGTCGTTCAGGCCGGCGAGTCTGGCGGCGGCCTTGGCCTTGCGGCTGTCCGTCCCCGAGTCGGCGACGCGGGTGATGAGGCGTTTGGTGACGGCCGGTGAGAGTACGGGCTGTCCGGCCGCGACGCGGCGGACCGACTCGACGATCTCGGCGGGCGGGGTGTCCTTCAGGACGAACCCGGCCGCGCCGGCGCGGAGCGCCCGGAGTACGTGCTCGTCGGCGTCGAACGTGGTGAGGATGACCACCTCGGGCGCGCCCGGACGGCGTCGTACCGTCTCGGTGGCGGTCAGGCCGTCGGTGCCGGGCATCCGGATGTCCATCAGGATCACGTCCGGCGCGAGCCGATCGATCAGCCCTTGCACTCCGGACCCGTCACCGGCCTCGCCGACCACGCGGATGTCCTGCGCCCCACCGAGCATCAACTTCAACCCGGCCCGCAACAACGGATCGTCGTCGACGATCAGCACGCGAACGGTCATGGGGCCTCCCGGCCCGGACTGAGGAGCGGAGGGAGCGAAGCGACCGGAGCGACGAGGGAAGGCCGGGAGTCACAGCCCCATGACCCGCCGCGCCGGAGGCGTGGCATCAATAGAGTCATGCGGGCCACGGTAGCCAGGCAAAGAGGCGGAAGTCGCCTTCGGGGGTGCGGCCGTGTTCGATCCGGCCTTCGACCAGGGCGGCGCGTTCGCGGAGTCCCTTCAAACCTTGGCCGTCTCCTCGTCTGCGGTTGGGCGCGGGGTTGCGCAGCTCCACCGACAAACCGTTGCCGGGGGCACCGGTCACGCTGATCGTCACCGGTTCGCCCGGCGCGTGCTTGACCGCGTTGGTCAGCCCTTCCTGCACGATCCGGTACGCCGTACGCCCGACGTGCTCCGGCATCGCGCCCGGCGCGTCGAGGGTCAGCTCGACCGGGATGCCGGCCTCGCGGGAGCCGTTGACGAGTGCGGGCAGATCGGCGAACGCCGGCTGCGGGAGCTCGCCGACGGGAGCCCGCAGTACGCCGATCACCTCGCGCAGATCCTGCAGCGCCTGGTGGGCACTCGCCCGGATGATCTCGGCGGCGCCGGCGACCTCCTCCGCGGACGCGTCCGGGCGGTACGCGAGCGCGCCGGCGTGCACGCTGAGCAGGGAGAGCCGGTGGCCGAGTACGTCGTGCATCTCGCGGGCGATCTCCTCGCGGGCCCGGAGCTGGCCCTGCTCGGCCTGGAGCCTCGCCACCGTCTCAGCTCGATCCGCCCGGTCCCGCAGCGTCTGCACGAGCTGGCGGCGGGATCGGATGTAGAGCCCCCAGCCGGCCACCGCCAGGTAAATGGCGATCGCGGCGATGACGACGGCCGCGGGATCGTCCGGCTTGTCCCTGATCCTGACGTAGGCGGCCAGGCTGATCGCGTTCACACCGAAGACCAGCACGGTCGTCCGCAGCGGCCGATGGATCGCCACGGTCAGGATCAGGATCAGCGCGGCCACCCCGGCCGTCTCCGAGAAGGTGGAGACGGCGGCGCCGATGATGGCCAGCTGGAGCGGCCACCGCCGCCGGAACCAGAGCGTCAGGCACAGCGCCATCCCGACGTAGAAGTCGATCGCCAGCAGCTCGGGGCTGATCGGGTCGCTCTTGCCGGCGTCGTACAGCAGGAATCCGGTGAACACCGCGACCACGAAGACCAGACTGTCCACGATCCAGTCGCGAGCGCTGCGCTTCATGGTCCGAATGTATCGGTGTGTAAGCGTTCTCTGGGGCGGATGCGGTTGTCCGCATACCGAAGTCGCTTTCTTGCGGTACTTAGGTCAACGGTAGGTTGCCGGGCATGAGTCAGCTCGCCGTCACCGTCATCGGCCCGGACCGCCCGGGCATCATCGCGGACGTCACCGAGGCCCTGGTCGGCACCGGGGTCAACCTCGAGGACTCGACCATGACGCTGCTGCGCGGCCATTTCGCGATGATGATCGTCTGCGCCGGGTCGTTCGACGAGGTGAAGTCGGCGATGGAGCCGCTGCGGGGCGACCTGGTCATCACGGTCCGCACGATGGGCCCGGAGCACGAGCACGCGCCGATCGGCGCGCCGTACATGCTGAGCGTGCACGGCGCCGACCGCCCCGGGATCGTGGCGGCCGTCACGCGGATGATCGCGTCCGCCGGCGGGACGATCACCGACCTGGCGACGCGGCTGAGCGGCGGGCTGTACGTGCTGACCGCGGAGGTCGAGCTGCCGGAGTCGGCCGAGCTGGAGATGCTCGACCGGGCGCTCGAGATCACCGCCGAGGAGCTCGGCGTCGGCGTCACCCTGCGCCCGGCGGAGAGCGACGAGCTGTGATCGCCTCTTGGTCCCCCACGTTGCTGGACGTCGAGGGCACCGTTCTGGATGTCGTTCGTGCGCCGCATCCCGTGCTTGCGACGGAGGGTGCGTCGGTGGATCCGCTCGACCCCTTTGTGATCCAGCTGGCGGCCGACCTGGTGGCGACGATGCGGGTCTCGCCCGGCTGCGTCGGTCTGGCCGCGCCGCAGGTGGGTGTCGCGGCGCAGCTGTTCTCGCTGGATGTGAGCGGTCACCCGAAGACCCGGACCTGTCATGGGGTGTTCGTGCTCTGCAACGCCGTCGTACTCGAGGCTTCCCGCAACGAGAAGGCGCGTGAGGGGTGCATGTCCGTCCCTGACTTCACCGGCGACGTCAAACGCGCGACTCGCCTGACCGTGCGCGGCGTACTCCCTGGGACGACGGACGAGCTCACCATCACCACCGACGCCTTCGAGGCGAGGGCCATGCAGCACGAGATCGACCACTGCAACGGCAAACTCTTCCTCGACCGCGTCGCCGGCGCCCACGCCGTCTACCCCCGAAAGACCTACCAGTAACGAGTACCCTCGTCCCGACGCCCGGGTGGCGGAACGGCAGACGCAGCGAGCTTAAACCTCGCGGCCCTCACAGGCATACGGGTTCGAATCCCGTCCCGGGCACCATCTCCTGACCTGCATAGATAACCAAGCAGTAATTTAAGGGCCAGCTTCATCAATCGGGTGACGGTTGCACTGGCGGTTGCAGTTGCCCGCACGATCATGCCCACAGCGCCTTTCCGATCTTGGCCGCAGCGTCTTCGGCGAGCTTGCTCGTCACGTGTGTGTAGCGCTTGGTCACCGCCAAGGTCGAGTGCCCGAGGATCTCCTGCACGACGCGGATATCCACGCCTTGTTCCAACAGCAATGTCGCCGCCGTATGCCGTGCGTCGTGAGGACGAGCATCCCGAAGGCCGGCCACCTGGAGCATGGTCTTGAATTCGGCCCAGTCACGCCGCGGATTAATCGGTCGACCGGTCGGTCCGGCAAAGACCAAGTCCCAGTCCTCCCACAACTCCCCCGCCGCGAGACGTTCCGCCGACTGTGCCGCCTTCTGAGCACGCAACTGAGGAATCAGCTCCTCCGGCAGTGCGCTCCATCTCGTCTTCCCGCCCTTCGGCGGCCGGAACTCCCAGTCGCCGCCCTGCCGATGCGGGCAGTACCGAGCATGCTTCACACATCCGGTGTTGCACGTCTCCGTATGCCGACCCTTCACGCACACGCGTGGATCAGGGCAGCCATGCGCGAACCTCTTGCGCTTCAATTGCCAGACCTGAATGCGCCGCTTTTCCAGGTCGAGGTACTTCCAGCGCATACCGAGCGCTTCAGACTGCCGATAGCCCAGGGCGAATGCCACTGACCAACGCGCACCATTCCGCATTCCTGCGGACTGCTGAAGGATCACCCTAGCTTCTTCCTGCGCGAACGCCTCGATCTCAGCATCACGGTGCTTCGGTGCATCAATCATTGTTGCGACGTTCACGCCGATGACCTTCCGGCGTACCGCCATTTTGAGGCATCGGCTGACCTGCTGGTGAACCATGAGAACGGACTTGCTCGCCAACCCGGCATCAGCGATCTCGATGTAAAGAGCGTCCAGGTGTTCGGGCTTCAGTCGGTCGAGGCGATGCCGGCCAATTCGTGGAATCACCCAGTTCTCGAGCCGAGGACGGTAGACGGACTCGATGGTCGATTCGCTCGCAGTTCGGGGAGCGATGTCCGACAGCCAAGTTCGGATCCACTGCGCGACTGTTGGGATCTTGCCCGCATCGGCCACCACGCCTTCAGCACGCTGCCGTTCGAGTTCCTTGACCTTGTTGGTTACCTCAGTCCGTGTCTTACCGCGCCGGTGACGCCGGTCCGGTTTGCCATTGGCTTTGACACCAACCGTCACCCAGCCGTGCCAGACACCGTCAGCGCCTTCATAGATTGAGGATCTACCGTTGGCGTTGCGCGTCATCTGAACTCACTCCTTTCTACGCAGCGGTCGATTCGAGCTTCTTGGCGTACTCGCGGAGCGCATCCACTGACACGCGGCGCGAACGTCCGATCAGGACCGATGCGACGTCGCCCTTGGCGATGAGGTCGAACATCCGGGTCCTGCCGATACGCAGGGCGGCGGCGGCCTCTTCGACGGTCATGAAGATCTGAACTTCAGTCATGCCTCTACCTCCTCTCGTTGACGGTTACGTGTCAGTCGTTGTTCTCGGCAAGCAGTTCTTTGATGAGCAGCCGATGTTCGCGGGCTTTGGCGGCGGCGGTGTTGGCCAGGAGTGCGTCTCCGGTTGTTTTCCAGCCGGTTCCGGCGTAGGTGAAGTTGCCGACGATGAGGGTTGTCTCGGTGTCGTCGGTGTGGTCCTGGGTGCGGTGGTGGTCGCGTCGCCAGTTCGCCCGTGCCTCGCGAAGGGCTTTGAGGGTGGTGGAGTACTGGCGGGACTTCGTGGAGAAGTGGCCGCCGAAGCCGAGCATGTGTGCCCAGCGCTGCAAGCGCCGGTAGGACAGCCGTCCGGAGTTCTTGGCGGCTTCGGTTTCGTCCAGGTCGGAGCCGGAGCGTCCGACTCGCCAGCAGGCGTCAACCAATCGGCCGGCGTGGCTGTACTGGTTGGCGTACCTGTCCACGGTCGCGGCGGTGAGGCGTGCGGATGAGTGGCCGGTGGCTTCGGCGCCCTTGGTGGCGTACTTGGCGAGGTACCCGGCCACGGCAGTGTCGGTGATCGCACCGTCAACGGCTTGCCGTACTGGTCGTAGGTCGAGCTGGGTGCCCCACTCGATCAGCCAGCCGTCGGGGTTGTCCGGGTGCGGCAGCGACCGGAATCGCGTGACGGCGGCAGCGCGGCGTACCGCGTCGGCGAGCATGGTGAAGGTGGCAGCGCACGCGGGTAGCTCGAGGACGGATGGGTCGAGCGGGTTGACGCCGTCGAGGCGCATGAGGGCGTGGAAGTGGGCGACGCCGCGTGCTTGGAGTTCGGCGACCTTGCCGTAGGAGAGCTTGACCGCTGCCCCGTGTTTCTTGGCTTCGCTGCGGAGGATGTCTTTGGCGCGTTCCATGGTGCGTCGCCACAGTTCGCCGGACATGGCATTCCAGACGACCTGGTGGTCGTGGTCGTAGCACTCCAGGCACAGCGGCGTGCCGAGAATCTTCTCGCCGTCGCGGTGCGTCTGGTGGCAGCGCAAGTCCACGCCATGAGGGCACAGGTCGGGTTCGCGGCGCGGGCGACAGGGCCGGTTCCTGATGGTCCAGGTCTGGCCGTTCTGACTGTCGCGGGTGCGGATGGAGCGGGTGCCGTGGACCGGTCCGAAGGTGGGGGCGGTGAACGTGACGAACGCGGACGGGTGCTGGGCGACGGTGGCCGGGACGCCTTTGCCGCCCGTGAGGCCCGCTAGGACGAGTTGGTAGGTGTCGCCCCGGTAGGTCTCCGCGCAGGAGGGGCAGACGGCGGCGCGGCGGTTCCCACAGGCTTTGTAGATGACCTGGCCGGGCATGTCGTCGGTGTGCCGGGTGGACACGATCCGTCCGGTGCGCTCGGACACCACATGGGACTCGCCCCGTAGCCGGATGGGAGCTACACAGCCGCCGGCGGAGGCGGTGTGGTCGAGCCAGGCGGTGTAGTCCGCGGCTGATGCTGCCCGCTGGAGTGCGTGTTCGACGGCGCTGGCCGGAGTGTTGCTGTTGTCGGACCCAGGCACAAACTTCCGTCCCGCTCGCGGCTCACGAACGGAGACCGCTAGTGCGTCACTTGCTGTGGCGGGGGCGGCGTTCTGTGTGTGCGCCATCGTGGGCCTCCTCTCGGGCGTTTGAGCCGGTGGACGGCAAATCTTGTTGGCCGGCCCTGCTGGTTTCGGGGTCTTGGCGGGGGTCGGGGCGGAAAAACTTGCGGTTGGCGCGTGTTGACGGTTACGTGTCAGGCTGCGGCGGGGCCGGTGGTGCCGGGCCGTGCAGGGTCGAGGGTGGCCGCGCCGAAGAGCTGGTATCCGCAGCCGGGGCAGTAGCGACCATCGGTCTGTCCGTCGACGGCGATGACGGTGTAGTCGTCGCCGGGTTCGAGAACGACCGGGCACCAGTCGTGTCCGTCCAGGTGGTCGTTGGCGACCCAGTCGCACAGAAAGGTGCTGTCGGCAACGGCGTGGTAGACGGTGACCTCCGCGTAGGCGTTGATGTAGGTGCGGTGGTCGACGGCGGCGACGTGGTGGATGGTGGTCATGGTCTGTGCCTCCTGTACTAGTTGTCGGTGGGTGGTTCGGTGTTCACCCCCGTCTCCGGGACCCCGTGGATTCCGGAGACGAGAGCCAGCAACGAGCCCTGGTGGTGCTTGGTGTTACTCGTCGGGTTCGAAGGCGGATTCGCAGTTGCCGCAGGTGATCTCACCTTCTTCGAGAACCTGTTTGGCGACGCGGATTCGTCGTGGGCATTGGCATGCGCACGCGATGGCGTTGTTGTTGTTCTTCTTGGCCTGTCCCCCGGTCATTTCGGGGTGGCGGTAGGCGATGAGCGCCTTCTTCAGTTCGGCGAGGACACTCTTGTAGGTGGTCGCTGTCTCGGTGCGCAGCGTGCAGGGTGACCAGCCGATGCGGTCGTCCTTGGTGGTGTCGAGGCCGAGCTCGGATGCGAGTGCGGCGAACTTCTGGTTGTGCCAGCGGCCCTGGCGGCTGGTGTCCTTGATCTCGCGGACGTTGGCCAGAGCGTGCGCTGCTTCGTGGAGCAGGGTGGTGAAGACTTCTTCGACGGGTCGTTTGAGTCCTTCGCCGGAGATGAGGACTTCGGCGAGTGCTTGTTCGCCGTGCTGCCAGCGGGCGGCGGCGAAGTGGCCGTACTTGGCTTGTTTGCTGGCGGTGCCGGAGCCGACGATGACCACGACGGCGGGGATCTCGCTGTGGTTGGTGCGGATTGCCGTCCAGGCGGTTTCGAGTGCGGAGACCAGTTCCGCGGTCGTGTACTCGTCTTGACGCTTACGTGTCAGGCGCGCTTTCGGTGACCCGGTCCGGGTCGTCTTCGAGGCGGTAGCTTTCTTGGCTCGCTTGATGGTGACCGAGACGGCCGGGTGACTGCCGCCCGTGCTGAGTTCCTTGAGCTTGTTGCGTACGGCAATCAGTGAGGTGTAGCACTGAGCGCGTCCGCCCTCGGCGGCGCGGACGGTGTCCATGTGAGCTTGGACCGCCTTATGCGCGGCGGTGGGTGTGCCGTTATAGACGGCGGTGGTCTTGGTGACTGTCCAGCCGGTGATCCCGGCGAGTGCGGCCGTGTTGTGGTTGGTCAGTCCGGTGAGTTTGGTGGTGGTCGCGGGCTTGGCCGCCACCACGGGAGCCGAGGCCGAAATGGCCGGCGTATCGATGAGGTCGAGACGGTCGGGAGCGTGGACCACGGGTGCGAGGTCGGTGGTTACCATTGCTCTCCCCTTTCGTGTGCTTGGGTTTTGGCGCAGACCAGGTGACAGGGGCGACCGCTGTAGGGATCGCGCATGAAGGCGTTCCGTCCGCAGAGGTCGCAGGGCCACGGGTCGCCGACTGTCGTGTGTGCCCAGTCCTCGGCTCGCTCGGAGCGATGCGTCCTGGATTGGGTCTTCTTCTCGACCGGCTCAGCGGCCGGGGTGGAAGGTGAGAGTTCGAGGTCTGATGGTTCGACCGGCATGGCTTGTTGGCCTTGACAGTTACGTGTCACGCGGCCTTTGGTTGCCGCGCGCCTCATTTGCTGCCGTCCCAGACCGAGAGGGTTGCGTCGACGTGCATCTTGAGGTCGTAGATGTCGTTCGAGACGACGGCGACGTAGTACAGGTACTCGTCGTCGTTCGGGTCTTCTTCGCGGTTGTACCGCTCGTGGGACAGAACGTCGTCATACAACGCCTGCATGGCGTTGCTGATCGCCCGGTGATGGGTGCGAACGAGTTCTTCGAGAGACCCGATGCGCCTCATGACCGGCTCGCGGTCTCGTTGAGGATCTGGTTGCAGTAGGGCCGGAACTTGTCGGGGTGCAAGCCGGGGAAGTCGTCGCCGGTGCTGCGTTCGAGTTCTTCCATTGCCTTGTGCCAGGCTTCATTGGCGGGGACGAACATGGTGCGATACCAGTCCAACCACTCGTCAGGGTTCAGTGGCCTGCCTTCGGCATCCGAGTCGGGTTCGATGAGGTTCGCGGCTCGTAGCAGGTCGTAAGTGAAGAGAACGGTCTTGGCGAGTTGACGACGGTTCATCGTTGTTCTCCTGTCTCTTCAGTCCAGTCGGTAGGGATGTAGATCTCGTCTTCGGTTTGCTGCATGTCCTCGGTGAGGTGGTCGACCTGGTGGTCTTCGAGGAGCTGCCGGGCTTCGTAGAGCGCGTCGATGAGTTGGCTGATCGCGGTGACCGAGCCGGTGATGAGTTCGATCTCGATCGGTGTTCCGCCGAGGTCGATCGCGACCAGTGGGGTTTCGCCGTTGCAGGCAAGGTTGATTCCGGCAACGGAGTTGTCGGTGAAGTCGTAACCGACGATGATGCGGTCTTCTCGTTCGCCGCCGTTGGCGTCGTAGAAGGTCATGACGCCTCCCGGATGTAGGCCTTCTTCCATTGGCCGTTGAAGGCCCAGCGCGTGTGGCCTGCTGACCAGCACACGCCACAGCGTTCAGGCTGAGCGAGCCAGAAGACGAAGGCTCCGCAGTCGTGGACCCAGCCGGTAAGGCCGGCCGTGTCGTGTTCGGTGAGAGCCGGATCGTCTATGGTGACGACCCGGATGCGCTTGTTCATTGCGAGGTTGGTCATGCGGCCCTCCGGAGGTGTACTGCGCGGCGGACGATCTGGTTGACGTGACGGTCGGTGAGGTAGGCCGTCTTGAGTCGGCGCGGGAATCCGCCTTCGGCCCGGAGGAGTCCGACGCCAAGGGCTTCCGGTTCGATGTCCACGGCGGTGTGACCTTGGGAGGCCCAGCCGGTGCCGAGGATGATGTCCGAGCTGGAGTCGGTGGCGCACCGGAACGCGAGCCGGTAGCCGAACAGGTCCCGCAGCGAGGTCGGGACGATATCCGCGGACGGACGCTGGGTGGATGCGACGGTGATGATGCCCGCAGCGCGGCCACGAGCGACGATGTCGCGCACCAGGACGCGGAACTCTTCTTGCTGTTCCTTGGTGCCTACGGTGACGGTGAAGTACGCCAGCTCGTCAATGCAGAGGAGCTTGGCGCGGAAGCCGTCGCCAGCGACGATCTTCTTGCGGCCCGTGCGGGCCAGGTGCAGGTAGCGTTCGTCCAGGTCGGCCTGTTGTTCGCGCAGGACGCGGAGCGCCTTCGGCATGTCGTTGCCGACGAACTCTTTCGCGACCGGTGCGTACGGCAGGAGTTCCACGATCTTGCCGTCGATGAGGATGAGATCCACGTCGGTGCACAGTGCGGCGTGGGCGACGATGTTGCCTTGGGCTACGGACTTACCCGCGCCGGGTTCACCGCCGATGAGGATGTTGCGATACATCAGACCGACGCGGACCGTGCGGTCGCGGGTGTCCAGGCCGAGGTAGGCCGGGTCGTAGATGGACAGTGCACCCTTGGGTGCGGGGGTGACCCCCGGCGAGAGCCGGGGGAACACCGATTTCGGGTTGAAGCTAGACATAGTCGGACACGTCTTCTCCGTTGGCGCCCAAGATCACCGTCTGGCTGTCGTTCACGGCAGCGGTGGTCTTGGTCTTGGAAGTTCGAGGACGGGTCTCACCACTCGTGTTGGCGCTGCCGGTTTTGGCCGGCCTTTCGTCGTGGGTGGTGGACTCGTTGGAGGCGCTGTCGGGCGTGAGGAACGCCATGACCGCGTCGTCGGCGACTGCCGCTTCGGGCACGCCGCTGGTGTCATCGAGCAATGGCGAATCGATGGTCTTCTTCGCCAGCGGGTCGCGACGGTCGATGTCGATCCGCACGATGGCGGCGTTGCGCTTCGACCGGGCGATGGTGGCTTTGCTTGCCCAGCACGCAGATGCCAGGCTTTCGGCTTTGTTGTCGAGGTCTTCGACCGACTGGCCGGGGCGCATCCACAGCCACACGACCTGACCGGTCTTGGTGGCGAAGCAGCCCAGGATGAACGGCAGGTTCCCCGAGTAGTTCAGGACCCGCATCTCGACCAGGCAGGCCCGCAGACGGTGCCGGGTGGTGACACACCAGATCCGGTTCAGGACGAACCGGCGTACAAGGTTGTCGGTGATGATCCAGCCGCACAAGACGATGGTTAGCAGGGCGTTGAGCCACAGCGGGTTCGACTGGAAGTAGCCGGAGATGGCGTTGCCGTGGGCGATGACGATGTAGGCGATGCTGGCCAGGACGTAGAGTTCCCAGCGCCAGCGCCAGACGGTGAGCAGCAGTTTGACCGGCCAGGACTGTTGCGGCCGGGTGATGGTTTCGATCGCACCGCGTGCGGTGCTGCGCGCTCGACCAGACGGGCGCTTGCGGGTAGATTTGGACATGACAAGACCTCCCACTGAGGGGGTTGAGTCAGGAAAGACACCAAGCCGGGACGGGTTTCCTAGGCCAATGGCCCGACTTGGCGTCTCGATTCCAGGGAGCGGCCCTTTCGAGGGCCGTTCTTGGCTTCTAGCGCTTCTTCACTGCCGTAGGCACGTACGTGCCAGCCGCGGAATCCGCGGCGGATGCCGTCTGCCAGACCGCATACGCGTAGTCGCGTGCGGCGTACAGATCGAGGCGGCGGTTGAATGCCTCGCGGTACAGGTCCAGCAGTTGCCACATCTCCGGACTCCAGATGACGTTCATCATCGCGTCATGCTGTGAGTAGACCGGACGCGCCAATCCAGGGCACGTACGGATCGCGTTGTCCAGGTAGGACAGCACGCTCTCGATCTCGATGATTTCGTTGCACTTGGCCACATACTCGGCCCGTGCCTGATTCGCGGTGACGGTTCGATACTCCATCGGTTGCGACATAACTACCCTTCGGCTGAGCAGTACACGAATCACGGGGACGAGTGGAGAACTACTTCGCAGAACCCGACGCGGCGTTGAGGCTCTTGGCCTTGTACGCGACGCCGTTCCGCCCGTTGGTGGCCCACGGCATGGCCTCCAGCTCGACCGGTACGACGACGGAGCCAACGTTGACCTTCGGCATGGCGTTGCCCGCCAGAGTCACGTTGATCACCTCGCCGCCCGTCTCGTCGAGCGCCATCACCTGAACCGTCCAGAGCAGCTCGTTGGTGTTCCGGTCAGCCTTCTGCCGGCCGTTCTGGTCCTTCTTCTCCTCCACACCCTTGGTGACCGTGAACGTCTTGCCCGTGGTGTCGATCTGCAGCTTCATCAGGAATCGCCCTTCCTAGGCGTCCGACCCCGCTCCCGTTGAGCAGGTGTTCTAGTTCAGATACTAGAACACTCATGTCAGGTCGACAAGCACTTAGCGCAATTACTCTGTAACTGCCTGTTGACGCTTAAGTGTCAACGTGCGACGCGAGTCGGAGAGTCGCCGATTCGACCTCGATAGGTCACGCGCCCGAAGGTGATGCTCTCGCCGTACTCGAGCACCTCTCCGGTGTCGTCGTAGATCCAGTTCCGCCCTAGCATGATGAGGGAGCCCTGTTCCAGTCCGAGCTTTTCCGCTTGCTCAGCGGTCGCAGCAGCTGGTTCGAACTGGTCCTGCCACGCGTCGACCTGGCGCTTGAGGACGTTCGCGATGTACGCGAATGTGCCTTCCTTGATCCGCTCTCGGCTCAGCAGTAACGGTGCCTTCTCTGCCAGGTGGCCGCGGTAATACGAGGTCGATGCGGAGGCCGGCTTGTCGTCCGACCGGTAGGTCGTCCGGACGCGGCGAATCACGGGAGCGCCGGGCTTGAGGCCAAGCGCGTCGGCGATCTGCTCGGATGCCTCAGTGAGTCCGGCCTCGGTGATCTTCGCGTAGCTGCCGGTGGGGTAGATCTTGCCGGTACGCCGAGAGTTGTCGACGCGGTCGTTGGCGGCCCGGCCTCGCTCCTCCTCGGTTGTCACGATGCTTCCGACGCCACGCTCGGGTTTGATGTAGCCCTCGGCGCGCAGCGTGGACAGCGCGCGTTGCGCCGTAGCAATAGCGACACCGTAATCACGCATCAGCGACCGCACAGACGGCACCAAATCGCCAGCCTGCAACTCACCACTGGAGATCCGCGTACGAATCTCGGCGGCGATCTGCTGATACGGCGGAGCAGGGCGCTCCAGCTTCGGGGGCATCGCGAGACCTCTAGGCCTTCCAGTCAGTGTTCTAGAACACCGCAAGCATAGACGGAACGGCGGGCAGCGGTCTAGTAATCGTCCCGCGCGTTGACCCGGTCGACGCCGCCGAAGCCGGTAGCGGCGACAGAACGAGCGATCTCAGCGTCATGAGGATCCGGCTCGACGCCTTGCTCTTTGGCCACCAGCAGGCGCCTGTGCACCTTCTGCAGCTCCAGCACATCGCTCATCCGCGCTTGCTGAATCTCATCCCAAGTAGCCATCGTCAGTCCCACTTCAGACCCGTGATGCGTTCGTACATGGCAACGTAGCGAGCCCGCGTCTCCTCAACGACAGCCGGGGGGATCTCGGGGCCCGGAGGAGTCTTGTCCCAAGTGCCGAGGTCACGCGCCCAGTCGCGGACGAACTGCTTGTCGTACGAGATCTGCCGCTGACCCGGTTTCCAGTCCTCGTCACGCCAGTACCGCGATGAGTCCGAAGTCAGAACCTCATCGGCCAGGACGAGCGTCCCGTCCTTCGCGAGGCCGAACTCGAACTTCGTATCCGCGAGGTGCACCCCACGGCCATCGGTAATCGCCGTAGCGCGCTTGAAGAGCTCCAGCGTCTTCTCCTTGAGAGTTTCCGCGAGCTCTGGTCCAACGGCGTCAGAGACCTCATCGAAGGTCATCGGTTCGTCGTGACCGTCTTCGGGAGCCGTCTTGGTCGTCGGCGTGAACACCGGCTCAGGAAGCTTGTCACCTTCAAGCAACCCAGGGCCGATCTCGACGCCCGAGATCTTCCCGGTCTCCCGATATGCGTCCCAGCCAAGGCCAGCCAAGTAACCGCGGGCGATGCACTCGACCTGGACGATGTCGACCTGCTGACACCGAACAGCTCGCCCCTCGAATTCCGCCGGCACATCCGTCGCCGAGATGACATGGTTCGGCATCACGTCCGCCAGCTGCTCGAACCACCACAGCGACAGACTCGTCAGCAACTTCCCCTTGTCAGGGATCGCCGTCGGCAGCACCACGTCATAGACCGACACCCGATCAGTCGCAACCAGGATCACCTCCCCCGGGCGATCGCTGTACACATCCCGAACCTTGCCTCGATGCAGAAGCTCCACGTCAGCTGTTCTAGCACACTAGCTGGCGCGGCTCCCCTGTGGGGCTGAACACACTCTAGCCAGGAGGTCGGTTCTGGCTGGGGCACGCCTTGTGGTCGAACCGGGGCGCATCGAGGAACATCTGCAGAACACTCTGTCTAGACCAAAGAGAATCCCTTGTCTTATCGCCTTGTGCAGACCCATATCGAGTGTTCTGTGCGGTTGGCTCGCAAAGAGAACGTTTCGTTGACTCAGCAGGCAAGCGGAGGAGTTCAGGGTTCCGTCCACCTGTTACGACCACGAGGCGATCCGAGTCACTGCCAACAACCTGGCCCGCGAACGGCACCCCACTTGAGACGCTAAGGCTCTCATAGGGAGCCCAGTTGCCGCCCGATAGCGCGACGAAGCTGATCAAGCCAGCAAGCATGCATTGCAAGGACAAACGCCGGAAGCCATCAAATTTTGACTTTCGTGACCGCTTCCTGATTCGTTCGCTGACCGACGCACCAGGATAGACCATGGCTGATGTCATCCCTTTCGGGAATCTTCTGATGAGATATCCAATAATCAGAGAAAATCCAAGACTGTACATGAAGAAGAAGGTGGCCGCGGCAAACGAGAGGAGCAGCAGCGGCCAAGGGTCGATCGCCAAGCTCAACACCAGCAGGACAACAAATATGGGCACGAAGCCCATCGGGAAACTGATCTCCATCAACGGTTCCAAAGATCGCCTGCGCGCGACACTGCCCGCCGCGCTTATCCCGATCCAGGTGAATGCCAGCAAGGTTACCCATACCGGTATGGCAGCGAGGATCGCCCGTAGAAATATGCTCAGCGTATTTCCGGTCGATTCCAGAATAGATAGAGTCACCTGCAGGTCGTACCCGGCGACGCTGGCAATCTGAAACATAGCGATGATTGGAACTAGCACGGTAACCATGAGCCCGATGTGGTCAGACCAGCGAACAGACTCTGTAGTAGCACCCCGGCCCGGATTACCCCGCGCTGCGCGACGCAGCTTCCGACCTATCACATGGCCCCCCTTGACCAGTCGATTGGCCAACCTTGCCAGTTTGGGCGCGATGCGTCTAGCACGGCCTGACAAGTTTCCCTACGTCTTCAAGACGGGCCCTTCAGGGCCCGAAAGCGCGCCGCCACCGCAGGTCGGGCCGCATGCCTCCCGCTCTCGCTTCGCTTCGCTCCCGGCGCGGCCCTTGGCTTGGCGCGCACATGCCAACAGGGCGCCGGGTCGAAGACAGCAGACCTCGCCATCAACGGCTCGGCACCCCGCAGCTGTGCCGCTCACTCGGATTCGCCGGCCGTTCCGTACGTCGGTGACTGAGCATGCCTGCCGTCTGACCATGGGCTTCCGGATCGTCCCGACAGCAATGTTGGAGAAGTGCGGTCCGGCACGGCACGCGTCAAGGGCGCCTGCCGGCGTCGCTGCGCGATCGAGCAAGCTCGACCCTGGACACGCACCGTCCCTGACCTTGGGCGGCAGCTATCGGGACGATCCGGCGGACTGGCCGCGGTTGACACATAACCGTCAAGCCTGATAGCGCACTAGAAGTCCTCCGGACGCCAACCAGACAGATACTTGTCGGCGAGCAGAACCAGTTCCTTGAGCGATGGATCGATCTCAGCACGCTCCCGGAGGGTGTCGAGCAGCAATGCGATCCGTTCCTCCGATTCCAGCGCCTCTATGAGAGCATCCCAGGTCAGTCGATTGATGCGAACGACCGCGCGACTTCCCATGCTCTGACCGCGTACCTCGCTGCAAGCAGCGCGCAGCAGCTTCTCATTCAAGTCAACGTCATCAAGTGAGAGTTGAAAGCCGTCTTCCCCTGCAACTTCTTTGGCGAAGAGCACCAGTCGCATCACGTCCCATTCGCTTCCCAAATCCGACGTAGACGATTGCGCGATCTCTTCGAACAAACGCTTCTCCATCTTGCGTTCGAAGTCGACCGACGTAATCCTTTCCTTTTCTTCATTCTTACCACGTCCAACGATGCGCAGAAACTCACGTTTCGAGGAAAGTGAATGCAGTCCCGAGTAGATCTCTTCAGCCGCAGACTCTGTCGCCGAGTGATCTCCAGAGCGGCGCAGCAGACGAAGGACTACTCGGCTAACCGCGAAGCGTCGATCTGGGCTGCTGAACATACCCCGCCGACCTTCAGGCATCTCCGGAATGATGTTTAGTAGGACCGAACTGGCGGGAACGATCGCCGAGCCTGGATACTCGTCTTCCCAATTCTCCAAAGCCGCCACGACGTCTTCAAGGCGACTCGGATCGATCGACCGGAGATAGGATTCGAAATCGTCAGCGTTTGCCATCAGTCGAGCCGCTCGCTCCGAATCGGAGAACGCCAGGAGTCCCTCTGGAGCAACATTCTCGACATAGAGACGAAGTATGTCAGGGTGAGCCACATTTCGACCGCGGAGCCAAGTCGACGCCCAATCAGCCCCGTAGGCACCTTCTCCGATGTGTCGCAGCGCGGCTGGAAATAGTCTCCTGAGCACGCTCTGAACAACATCCTGGCGATCCTCGCCGGCCTCGATCATCGCCGCAATAGCCCGCCGATGTTCCTCTTCCGCAGGATCATTGCTGCTGCCCCACGACGCCGTCCGAGTCAGCGCCGTCGCATTTTCCGACATCAGACGAAAGACATCAGGAAGGAACACTCTTACTGCTTCCATCGCAAGCAGATCGGACAATTCGACTTGCTCCACGAGTGCAGACACCGTACGTCGCGACGACGCGGCATACCTCCGCACATCACGCATGTTCGCCATAAGAGGAACGATCACCTCAGCGAGGATATCGAGCCATCTATCCTCGTCGAACCTCTGAACTTGTTCAACATTTTTCAAACTGACCGTCAATGCGGCTCCGACCTCACGCCAGAGTACGCTGTCTGGAATTCTTGGGAGGTTATACAACGTCTGGACTATCTTCTCTAGATAGCTCCTGCCGTCGACGCCCTGATCCTGCAGAGCAGATTCGACCCGCGATCGATCAAACGCCAACACGTAGACAATATTTGGGAAGCTCGCCGTGAGTCGAACTAATCTGAATATGTCTCGAATTTCGGTCGTTTGGAGCCGGTCGATGTCGTCAATGAAGACAATGATCGGACTCTTCAGCTCCCTCAGATGACCGCCGAGTTTTGCTCGACGTTCAACAACACTTCCTCTGTTCTTTTCCTGCAACTTTCGCACGGATGTAACAACTCCGCGAGCGCGGTCAAACCATCCACCGACCACAGGGATCAGGCTTATCGGACTGAAGATTTCACCGTAGCTCTCAAGCTCCTTTGCGATACCTGAGACCTTGTCACCCTTGAGGCGCAGTTGAGCGGCCAGCTCACCAAAGAACGATTCGACCAATTGCTCCGTTCCAGAGAACATCCACGGGTTGAAGTCAATGATCGGGACGGAACTAGAATCAAGTTCTAGTTTGATCAGATTGATTAGCGACGTCTTTCCGGAGCCCCACGCACCCAATATGGCGACGACATGACCGTCGGACGCGTCGACTTCTAATAGATCGTCAGCGATGCTTCTCGATAAGCCTGCCCGACCTAGAACGTCATCCTCCGTGCGTCGGATTGGGTTGTCCCCTAGTACCACAGTTGCCCCCTCAGACCAGATCAGTTGAGCGATCACGCTAAGTCACACCGTCTCTTCGCGCTAGGGGGCTGGCGGCACTCGCGCTAGTGGTCGCCAGACGGCCGGCCTCGTGTATCGGGCAGTTCGGTTGCACTTCCGGTTGCAGTTCGACGGCGTTCAGCAGTGTCCAGACGGGATGCACGCGCGAACGACCGAGTCGGGGCGAACCCCTGCGGCTCGTCCTGAACACGGCCAGGTCGAACTTAAACCTCGCGGCCCTCACAGGCATACGGGTTCGAATCCCGTCCCGGGCACCGCACATCCTCAGGTACAGGCGCCGGCAACTTCGGAGTCCGTTTGTTGACGCAGTAGGTACCCGTGGCTCACAGGCCGGCGATCGAGCGAGCTCGGGTTAGTACGGCGTCGAGCATGGGTTCGGTCAGTTTGCCGGTGAAGGTGTTTTGCTGGCTGGGGTGGAAGGAGGCCAGGACGGTCACTTCGCCTTGGGGGGTTTGGATTTGGTGTTCGGCGGCGTGGCCGAACTTGGGGCGGGGTTTGGGGATGGTGGCGCCCAGGGCGGACAGGCCGGCGAGGAGAGCGTCGTAGCCGAACTTGCCGAGGCAGACGATGGCTCGGGTGGTGGGGAGGCACAACTCCAGCTCGCGGCGGAACCACGGGGTGCAATTGTCGCGTTCGTCGGGCGTGGGTTTGTTGGCGGGTGGGGCGCAGCGCACGGCGGCGATCATGCGGGCGCCGGTGAGCTCGAGGCCGTCGCCGGCGTGTTCGCTCGTGGGTTGGTTGGCGAGACCAACGCGGTACAGCGACGCGAACAGCCAGTCGCCGGAGCGGTCGCCGGTGAAGACCCGCCCGGTGCGGTTGCCACCGTTGGCCGCGGGAGCCAGACCGGCGATGAGGATGCGGGGCGCAGGATCACCCCAGCCGGCGATCGGACGACCCCAGTACGGCTGGCCGGCGAAGGACTTCCGCTTGCCGACAGCAACATCTTCCCGCCATTCCACCAGCCGCGGACACGCCCGGCAGACCGATACGCGTGCTTCCAGTTCCGTCAGGTCGTCGGTCGCCGCAAGCTTCGCCACTGCGGCCGGATCACCCGCCACCGGAGTACGCCGTACGGCGGGATCCTCCGGCCAGCCGCTCCCGGGCGGCACCGGACTGTCGAACAACTCCCCCGTCAACGGGTGCGGAAGCTTCACCGCCCCAGCCTAGAGGCGACCGGATCCGGCCATCGCGAGGGCTTGACCTCGATTTAGATCGATCTCATGCTGATTTAGATCGATCTAAGTGAGGAGTGGACCGATGACTGCCACAGAGCCGATGCGCGGGACGCGCGAGCGGGTGCAGGTACGGCGGACCGTCCTGGCGTGTATGGCCGACTACATCGACGCCGGGTCGATCGTGGCCGCGTCGTCCGGGCTCGCGCTGTGGTCGGCCGAGTTCGGGATGAGCAAGTCGACCGTCGGCCTGCTGGGCGCCCTCGGGACCAACGCCGCGTCGTACGCCGTGGGCGCGTTGATCGGCGGCCGGCTCGGCGACGTGTTCGGCCGGAAGCGGATCTATCAGTACGACCTGTTGATCTACGTTCTCGGCGGTCTGCTGGTGATGGCCGCCTTCAACAGCGCCACGCTCTTCATCGGCCTGATCATCATGGGTCTCGCGGTCGGAGCCGACGTACCGACGTCCTGGGCGCTTGTCGGCGAGATCGCGCCGGAGCGAGCGCGAGGCAGGGCGATCGGCCTGACCTCGCTGTTCTGGAGCCTCGGTCCGGTCGTGAGCCTGCTCCTCGCGCTGGCGCTCGCGGATCTCGGCGTGCTCGGGATCAGAATCGTGTTCGGGCAGCTGGTCGTGGTTGCGTTCGTGACCTGGTTCCTGCGGCGCCGGATGGGCGAGTCCGAGATCTGGGTCGACGCGCAGACCGATCGGGCGCAGGTATCCGCGGCCCAGCTGCGGGCGCTGCTGCGGCCCGCGCTCGCGAAGCCGCTGGTGTTCGTCTTCGCGGTGCACACGCTGGGCAGTGTCGCGGCCGGCACGTTCGGATTCTTCCTGCCGTACATCCTCAAGACCGTCGGCGCCAAGGGGCAGGCGGCCAGCGTCGGCCTGAACGCGCTGAACTTCGCGCTCGTCGGGCTCGGCGTCGCGTTCCTCTTCATGCCGCTGGTCGACCGGGTCAACCGCCGCCTGCTGTACGGCGTGGCGGGCGTCTTCTCCGTCGTGGCGGCCCTGCTGCTGATCGTCTTCCCGGTCACGAACTCGACGGCGATCGTAGCCTTCATCGTCATCAACGCATTGGCGTCCTCGTGCGGCCAGGAGCAGCTGTACCGGGTCTGGTGCCAGGAGTTGTTCCCGACGATGCTGCGGTCGACGGCGCAGGGCGCGATCATCTTCGCCCAGAAGATGCTCCTCGCAGGCTGGAGCCTGGTGGTCCCGCTGATCGTCGCGCGGAGCTTCAGCGCGTTCGCGTGGATCCTCGCGATCGCGACGTTCCTCAGCGTCCTGATCGGAACCGTCTACATGCCACGCCGCCCGCAGTCCCTGGCGACCGTCCGATGAGCCGGCCGAACATCTGGCTGATCCTCTGCGACCAACTGCGCGCCGACGCGCTCGCCTGCTACGGGAACTCGATCGTCGAGACTCCGGCCATCGACGAGCTTGCCGCCGACGGGACGCTGTTCACCTCGGCGTACACGCCCTCGCCCGTCTGCGTTCCGGCCCGCGCCTGCCTGATCACGGGGCGGGACCCGCACGTCAACGAGTGCTACGACAACGGGTCGCCGATGCCGGACGGTCCGACGCTGATGAGCGAGCTGACCGCCGCGGGCTATCGCACCCATGGCGTCGGCAAGATGCACTTCACCCCGGACGGCGACGCGTTGCGTGGCTTCCAGTCTCGTGACAGTGAAGAAGAGTTCGGTACGCCGGAATCCGACGACTACCTCGCCTGGGTCAAGGACCACGGCTTCGGCCACGTCGAGTACCCGCACGGCTTACGCGACGAGATGTACTACGTCCCTCAGCTCTCGCAACTGCCGGCCGAGCTGCACCCGACGACCTGGGTCGCGAACCGCTCGATCGACTTCCTGGCAGACCAGGCCGAACCGTTCTTCCTCTGGTCCAGCTTCATCGCGCCGCACCCGCCCTTCACTCCCCCGGCGCCGTGGCATCAGCGCTACCCGGCCTCGCTGATGCCAGACCCACATCTCCCGCTGTCGGGCGACGGACTGCTGACGGCGTACAACCGCCTGCAGAACCGCTACAAGTACCGTGACGGCGGCCGCGATCGTCGCCTGTGGCAGCTCATCCGGTCGTACTACTACGCGTCCGTGACGTACGTCGACCACCAGATCGGCCGCGTGGTCGACGAGCTGAAGCGGCTCGGGCAGTTCGACAACACCGTCATCGTGCTGACCGCGGACCACGGGGAGTTCCTCGGGGACTACGGCTGCTTCGGCAAACGGTCGTTCCTCGACGCGGCGGCGCGGGTCCCGATGATCTGCCGCGGTCCTGGCTTCGAGTCGGCGCGGATCGATACGCCGGTCAGTCTGGTCGACGTACTGCCGACCGCGTTGACGACGGCAGGCGTGACGACCCCCGCGACGGACGGCGTACCGCTGCAGGACGCGCAGGCGGATCGGGTGGTGTTCGGGCAGTTCCAGCAGGAGGAACTCGGGTTGTATGCCGTGATCACCGACGAGTGGAAGTACATCTGGTCGGCGCCGGACGGCAAGGAGTACCTCGTCGATCGACGTCGGGACCGGGCGGAGACGGTCAACCACGCGTACAACGTGCGGCTGCGTGAGGTGCTGCTCGAGCTTCGCGGTCAGGCGGCCAAGCACTTCCCGGATCTCGCTGAGACCGACTTCGACAAGGTGAGTGCCAACCGGCCGCTCACGATCGGGGCCGCGCCGCATGACGGCGGTGGCGACGGGCTGTCGGCGCTCGGCCGGGACGCCGACGCTGCGACAATCGTCGTTCAGTGGGACTGAGGTACGGCGACGGGAGCGAGCGGGATGGGGAACGAGACGCGGCGACGCGTCCGCATGCTCGACGTAGCGAACTCGCTCGGCGTCTCGCGGGCCACCGTCTCGCTGGTGATGCGCGGCAGCCCGCTCGTATCCACAGCGACGCGGGATTCGGTGCTCGCTGAGGCCGACCGCCTCGGGTACGTGTACAACCAGGCCGCGGCCAGCCTCCGGACGCAGCGCAACGACGTGGTCGGTCTCGTGATGCCGGACATCGTCAACCCGTGGGTTGCGGAGGTCTCGCTCGGTGCGCAGGAGGTGCTCACCGAGCTCGGGTACTTCGCGGCCGTCGTGAATACCGCGGAGGGCGTCGACACCCAGCATTGGGTGTTCCGCAGTCTCGTCCAGCAGCGGGTGGCCGGCGTGATCATCATCCCGGTGCTGCACACCACCCCGGCGGACGTCGCCGAGATGGCTCGCAGCCAGGTGCCGTTCGTCGTACTGACGCGAGCCTTTCCCGACTCCGGCGTGCCGTTCGTGGGGACCGACGACGCATTGATCGGGCAACTGGGCGCGGAGCACCTCGTCACGACGCATGGGTGCCGCGGCGTCGCGTACTTCGGCGGCAACATCCTCGCCTCGCCCCGGATCGCCCGGGAGCAAGGGTTCCGGGCGACGGCGACCGGGGCGGGCGCGACCTGCGACGAGGCGTGGTCGGAGCCCTTCGACGCGGGAATCGTAGACGCGTACCGGAGGGCGTCCGCGCTGCTCGACCAAGGGCCACCGCCACGCGGTGTTCTGTGCCACAGCGACCAGGTCGCCTACGGCTTGCTGAAAGCCCTTCAATTGCGGGGGTTCACGCCGCGGGACTGCGCGGTGGTCGGCATCGACGACCTGCTCCAGTCGCAGTTGTGGACGCCCTCGGTCAGCAGCATCGCGGTCCAGCCGATGGAGATCGGGCGCGTCTGCGCCCGCGTCCTCCTCTCCGAGATCGGCATCCCGACCGAAGGCCCCGTCACCCCACCCCCACCGGTCCTCCATGCACGGACCTCCTGCGGCTGCGAACCATCGAGCTAGCGGCTGCAGCTGGACAGTACGTATATGGCTACTACACAACGCCCGCACGCTCAGCGGGCGGGCTGAGCGCGGTGCAGTGGGCCTATACGTACTGTCGAGCTGCAGATGTCAGGCGGCCAGCTCCTCCGCGGGCAGGGGCTCGGCGGCAAGCGGGGCTGCCGGCGTACGGCGGTGGTTGGGGATGGCCAGCGCGAGTACTACGGCTGCGGCGGCGAAGGCGGACAGCAGGAGGAAGGTGTCGGTGAAGCCGGCTTCGGCGGGGAGGCCGGATGGTTGGGTGTGGCCGGTGATGATGGAGCTGGCCAGGGCCGTGCCGATGGAGCCGCCGATGGTGCGGATGTTGGCGTTCATGCCGGTCGCGGCGCCGGTCTGCTCGCGCGGGACGTTCTGAACGATGAGGCTGGTCATGGACGCGTAGGCCAGGCCCAGCCCGATGCCGAAGAGGGCGGTCGAGACCGCCACCTGCCACGGGTGGTCGTGGAACTCGGCGAAGAGGAGCGCGGCGACCAGGCTCAGCCCTGATCCCCAGACGATCTGCGACTTGGCGCTGAAGTGGGGTGCCAGCGGGCCGCTGAGCGAGCCCGTGACGGCCATCGTGACGAGCATCGGCAGCATCAGCAGACCCGCCTGGGTCACGCTCGAGCCGAAGCCGAACCCGGCGGCCGTCGGGATCTGCATGAACTGCGGCACGAACGCGTAGACCGCGAACATCGCCGCCCCGAACAGCAGCGCGACCAGGTTCGTCGTCCAGACTGCCGGAAGGCGCATCATCCGCATGTCGATGAGCGGGTTCCGCGAGCGCAGTTCGACCGTGATCCAGCCGGCGAACAGTACGACGGCCAGCACGAACAGGCCGACGGTCCGGAACGACCCCCAGCCCCACGAACGGCCGGCGCTCAAGGGCAACAGCAACGAGACGAGCCAGCCGGACAGGAACGCGGCGGCGAGCCAGTCGATCCGGCCCGGTACGCGGCTCGGCGACTCCGGGACGTAGCGCCGTACCATCGCCGTCGACAGCGCGACGACGACCATCGGGATCCAGAACAGCCAGCGCCAGCCGAGCCACTCCACGATCGGGCCGGCGAGCACGATCCCGAGCCCACCACCGGCGGCGATGATCGCGGAGACCACGCCGACCACGGACGGCACGCGCTCGGCCGGAAACTCGTCCCGGATGATTCCGAACGACAACGGGAACACGGCCCCGCCGACGCCCTGGAAGATGCGGGCGGCGATCAGTACGCCGACGTTCGGCGCGAGGGCCGCGAGCAGACAGCCGACGGCGAGCGCGCCGAGGGCGATGAACAGCGTGCGCTCCTTGCCGACCATGTCGCCGATCCGGCCGAGCAGGGGTGTGGCGACCGAGACCGAGAGCAGCAGCGCGGTGAAGACCCAGGTGACCGTGCTCGGGGTGGTGTGCAGGTCGTGCTGGATGACAGGCAGCGCCGGGCTGACCAGCGACTGCAGCATAGAGAACGATGCGACGACAGTGGCGAGGACCGCCAAGGTCAGACGCGGGTTTCCAGACCTGATGACAGGCATGCAGAAGTCCTTCGAAAGGGTGTGATCGCGCCGTACGAGGGGCGCGGGATTCCCCGGCCTGGTAAAGTCGAGGTGTGCCTCCACTATAACGGAGGGATGCCTCCGGTATCAACTGGCTAAGGTGATCGAATGACGAGCGAGCAGAGCAGGCCGGCTTTGCAGGTCGACGTACGGCGGCCGCAGCGGGCGGACGCGCGGCGGAACTTCGATGCTCTGCTCGTGGCGGCCCGGGACGCGTTCGCGACCAAAGGGGTCGACGCGTCGCTGGAGGACATCGCCCGTCAGGCCGGCGTCGGCATCGGCACGCTGTACCGCAACTTCCCGAACCGGCAGGACCTGCTGAACGCGGTGTACTTCGGCGAGATCGAGGAGCTGTGCATCGCGGCGGAGAAGGCGGCGGACCTGGCGCCGTGGGACGCGCTGACGACGTGGCTGCACCGCTTCGTCGAGTACGCCGCGACCAAGCGGGCGATCTGGGAGTCGCTGAACCGCGAGACCGAGAACTTCAAGACCGCCCGCGCGGCGATGTACGCGGCCGGCACTCCCCTGTTCGAGCGCGCCCAGGAGGCCGGCGAGGCCCGCAAGGACGTCTCCTTCGACGACCTCCTCCGCATGGTCAGCGGCCTCACCGCCGCCGGCTTCGTAGACCAGGCCCAACGCGACCGCGTCCTGACGATCGCCCTGGACGGCGTCCGCGTCAGGTAAGCGACAGGGCGACGCCGTCGAGGATGTCGTGTTCGGAGACGACGAGGTCGGTGACGTTCAGGCGGTCGGCCAGGCGTTGGAGGATGAGAGCGCCGGCGCCGATCACGTCGACTCGGCCGGGGTGGATCGACGGGACGGCCGAGCGGTCGGCGCGAGTGGATGTGGTGAGCCAGGTGGTCGTCCGGCGTAGGTCCGCGGCCGTCAGGTGGGCGTGATGGACGGCGTTCCGGTCGTACTCCGCGAGGCCGAGGGCAACGGCGGCAACGGTCGTGGCGGTGCCGGCTACAGCGATCAGCGCGCGGGCGTCGGCCAGCGGGACTGTGGTGCTGTCGAGGAGGGTGTCGACGTCGCGCGTGATGGCGGCTAGCTCGGCGGGGCTCGTCGGGTCGGTGGTCACGTGGCGCTCGGTCAGGCGGACGGAGCCGATGTCGAGGGACTCGGCCGCTCGTACGCCGTTCGCGTCGCCCAGGACCAGCTCGGTGGAGCCGCCGCCGATGTCGGCCACGAGGTACGGCGCGGGCAGGTCGAGGGAGGTGGTGGCGCCGCGGAAGCTGAGCTCGGCCTCCTCGCGGCCGGAGATGATCTCCGGTTGTACGCCGAGACGTTCCTCGACGCCTGTGAAGAACGCTTCCCGGTTGCTGACGTCCCGGGCGGCGGATGTCGCGACAAAGCGGAGCCTGCCGACAGCCTGGGACCGAATGACGGATGCGAAGTCCTCACAGGCCGTGAAGACGCGGGTCAGCGCCTCCGGGGCGAAGGCTCCGGTGGCGTCGACACCTTGCCCGAGGCGGACGATGGTCATCCGCCGATCGACCTCGACCAGCTGACCGTCCACAAGATCCGCGATCAGCAGCCGGATCGAGTTGGTTCCACAGTCAACGGCAGCAACGCGCTCAGACACACGGGCCCCGGCGGCCCCAGTCGTCAAGCGCCTCGAGGGCCTCGTCGCCCAGGGGGTTCACGCCCGGGCCGGCGGCCAGCGAATGCCCGACGAGCACGTGCAAGCACTTCACCCGGGTCGGCATACCGCCGGCGGTGATGCCGGCGATCTCCTCGACGTGTTCGATCGACTCGCGGTGGGCCAGGTACGAGTCGTGGGCGCCGCGGTACCGAGCCGCCAGCTCCTCGTCGTCGGCCAGGCGGTCGGTCATTTCCTTCATCATCCCGGAAGCCTCGAGCGTCCCGATCGCGGAGGCCAGCCGCGGGCACGTCACGTAGTACGTGGTCGGGAACGGCGTACCGTCCGGCAGGCGCGGCTCGGTTTCGACCACGTCCGGGAGGCCGCAGCTGCAGCGGTGCGCGATCGAGCGGATCCCGCGCGCCGTACGGCCCAGCTGCTTGCTGACTGCTTCTTCGTCGGCAGGACTGACGCTCACCTGGTCACCTTAGGTGACGGCGTGATGATCGGCTTCGGGGTGGGTTTGGCCGGGGTCGGCGTCGCGGGCGCCGGCGGCTTGCCCGCGCCTTCGACGCTCCCCCACAGCTTCGTGTACCAGGTCGGCTTCTGCGTGTCCGTCGCACCGTCCGATGGCGTGGACGGCTCCGGCGGGGCGCCGACCGGCTTCCCGTCCGCGCCGATGACGCGGTACCCGACCTCGCCGGGCATCACCCAGCCGAGCCGCTGCCGGGCCTGCGCCTTCACGTACGCGTCGTCGTCCCAGCGGGCGATCTCGTCGTTCAGCTCGGCGACCCGCTTCTCCCGGTCGCGGATCTCCTGCTGCAGCGCACTGACCTGCTGGTGCTGGTCGAACCACACCCGCAGGCTCTGCGCGTACGACACGATCAACGCACCGAGCACCAGGAGGACGACGGCCGCCCGGCCGGTCAGGTTGCGGGAGCCCCTGGTCCGCGCCGGGCCGGCCTGCGGTCCCGCCGTACGGCGCTTGGGCTGGTCGCCCCGCCGGGCCGGTGGACGCGACTGGGTCCGGCTCGACGGACGCGAGCCGGGGCGTGCACCGGATTCCCGACGGGACGGCATACCTGGGTCCTCCTGAAGATCAGCCCTGGAAGCGCGGGAAGGCCGAGCGACCGGCGTACGTCGCCGCGTCGTCGAGCTCCTCCTCGATCCGGAGCAGCTGGTTGTACTTCGCGGTGCGGTCGGACCGGGCCGGGGCGCCGGACTTGATCTGGCCGCAGTTGGTTGCGACCGCCAGGTCGGCGATCGTGGTGTCCTCGGTCTCGCCGGAGCGGTGGCTCATCATGCAGGTGAAGCCGCTGCGGTGGGCCAGGTCGACGGCGTCCAGGGTCTCGCTCAGCGAGCCGATCTGGTTCACCTTGACCAGCAGGCTGTTCGCCGCCTTGTCGGTGATGCCGCGCTGCAGCCGCTCGACGTTGGTGACGAACAGGTCGTCGCCGACGATCTGGATCTTGTCGCCGAGCTGACCGGTCAGGCTCTGCCAGCCGTCCCAGTCCTCCTCGTTCAGCGGGTCCTCGATCGAGACGATCGGGTACGACGCGACCAGGTCGGCGTAGTAGGCGATCATCTCGTCGGCCGACTTCTTGCCGCCCTCGAAGGCGTACACGCCGTCGGTGTGGAACTCGCTCGCCGCCACGTCCATCGCCAGCGCGATGTCCTTGCCGAGCTGCAGGCCGGCCTTCTCGATCGCGACCGCGATCAGGTCGAGGGCCTCACGGTTGCTGGCCAGGTTCGGCGCGAAGCCGCCCTCGTCGCCGAGGCCGGTGGACAGGCCGCGCTCCTTCAGCACCGCCTTCAGCGCGTGGTAGACAGTCGCGCCCTGCATCAGCGCCTCGCCGTACGTCGCGGCGCCGATCGGGGCGATCATGAACTCCTGGACGTCGACGTTGCTGTCCGCGTGCGCGCCGCCGTTCAGGATGTTCATCATCGGCACCGGCAGGACGTGCGCGTTCGGGCCGCCGACATAGCGGAACAGCGGCAGGCCGGAGCTGTCCGCGGCCGCCTTCGCGACGGCGAGGCTGACGCCGAGGATGGCGTTCGCGCCGAGCTTGGCCTTGTTCGGGGTGCCGTCCAGGTCGAGGAGGGCCTGGTCGATCAGGCGCTGCTCGTGGACGTCGTACCCGACGATCTCCTTGTCGATGTCTTCCAGGATCGCGGTGATGGCCTTCTGGACGCCCTTGCCGCCGTACCGCTCCTTGTCGCCGTCACGCAGCTCGACGGCCTCGAACTGGCCGGTGGACGCGCCCGACGGGACGGCCGCCCGGGCGACGGTGTCGTCGTCGAGCAGAACCTCGACCTCGACAGTGGGGTTGCCGCGCGAGTCGAGGATCTCGCGGGCGCCGACGGCCTCGATGGTGGCCACATTGACTCCCAAGTTCTCGATGACGAATCGGCTTGAGCCTAGCCTCCAGACCAGTGGGCTCATTGGACCGCGTCGGTCCTAACGATCGCATCCACCGGTACCTCCCGCGTCAGTAACACACCGTTGGGCGCCCGAAAGACCTCGAGATTGCCCGAATCCACGCCCAGCAAGACTTCTACGTGTGTGCGCCGCCCGACCTCACTGTCCTTCGACGGCGCCAGATGCACGTGGGTACGCCGCCCCGGCCGCAAACCTTCCCGCTCGATCGCAGCCAGCGCGGCGCGATTCGTCCCGTGCCACAGCAGGTCCGCGGGGTACACCCGTTCCCAACTGTTCTCCAAGGCTTCACGCGTCACCGGCATCCCCGCCAGCGAGTGACCCTGGCACGCGCGGATCAGTTCGCCGTCGACCTGCAACCGCCGCTTGTCGTTCTGCTCCACCGCCGCATCCAGCGCCGAGCGATCGAGCCCGAGCAGGCGCAGTACGTCGGCGATCGCCGCCCAGCCGTCCGCACTCATCGTGAGGCCGTGCTCACCTGCTGTGTGCCGGAGCAGCTTGGAGATCGCCCGGCTGTCCTTGCTCACTCCAACATCCCCCTGAGTTCGGCCACCCGCTCGCTCCGGTCCGGGCGGGTGACGACGTAGTACCGCACCGGCGGCAGATCCTTGATCGGGATCTTCCGGACCGTCGCCGGCGTACGCACGGAGCCGTTGACGACGGCCGGTCCTATACCGAGACGGACGAAGTGGACCAGCAGTTCCCACCCTTCCGCCTCGACCGCGACGGACCACCGGATGCCCTGGTCGAGCATGCTCCGCTCCAACTGCTGCCGATGCGGCCGCCCCTTCGGCGGTACGACGAGCGCCTCGTCCTGCAGATCCTTCAACCGCACCGTCCGACGGCCCGAGAGCCGGTGGCCGGCCCGCGTGATCAGGACCTGCGGGACCTGGGTGAGCAACGTGCAGTCGAGATCGTCCGGCGGAACGCCGAGCGCCGTCACACCGACATCGGCGGAGCCCTCGCGCACTGCGGCGACCGTCGTGGCCGCGTCGGCGGTGCGGAGCCGGAGTTCGTGCCCGCGGCTGAGGATGCGCTTGAGCGAGTCGCCCAGCAGGTACAGGTACGTGCCGGAGCCGGCGATCAGGACGAGCGGTCGAGGCGGGGCGGCATCGAGTGTCCGCAGGAAGTCGGTCGCCAGGTCGCGCGAGTCGTTGGCGAACGCGGCCAGCCGCTCTCCCGCGTCGGTCAGCTGCAGTTGGCGGCCGACCTTCACGTACAGCTTCGCACCGAGCCGTCCTTCCAGCTTGCGGACGCGCGCGTGCAGCGCAGGCTGACTCACATACAGGACGTCAGCCGCCCAGGTGAAGTTCCGGTGCTCGGCAAACACCGCAAACGCCTGCAGATCCTCAGCCACGATACGGCGGCCATGCTGCGGACGCCCGCCGTACCGGGGGCTTTCGAGGCGATCGGGAGGCTGGTGCCGCTCTTCGGCGAGACCTGGTTGGTGTCGAAGTGCGGACCGCGGATCCAGCAGCGTTCGCTGGAGTGGCTCGCGCATCACCGCTTCTGGGCGCGCACCGGAGTTGCCGAGGGCAACGTTCGCTTCTGTCTCCGGCGGCCGGAGAAGGCGATTCACTGCGCCGAGCTCGGCATCACGCACTTCATCGACGACAAGCCGGACGTGATCGCCGCGATCACGCCGGTTGTCGCGAACCGCTACCTGTTCGTGGACTGGAAGACGACCGAGACAGCGGTACTGCGGGACCTCAGCACCACTGCACGAGGATCACACAGTCGGGAGCGGCAGCAGCAGGTGTGGCGACGCCGCCTACGACCAGAAGTGCCAGCCCCGCCATCGTGAGCAACTTTTTCATCGTCTCTCCATCCCCAGGGATTCTGATGCGTCCCTACTATTCTCGCCGACAACACAGATCTGGTACAGGCCAAAAGTCCTACAAGCCGAACGACCGCCGCGCGTCGGTCAGGCCCTTGAGGTTGTCCGCGGGCCCGGCGATGCCGGTAAGGACGTTGTTGGTGATGCGCCAGGCGAAGTACGCGGCCTGCACGGCCCAGCGCACCGCCAAGAAGATGTCGAGCCCCCGGTCGACCTCGTCAGCAAGCTCCGGGCGGCGAGCGAGATAGGCCGGTACGACGTGGGTCGGGGTGTTGTACATCGCCGCCGAGGCCACGTCGTACAGGATCGGCCCCTGCATGGCGCCTCCCCAGTCGATGAGGCCCACCTGGCCGTCTGGCTGGCGGCGGAAGGCCTCGGCGGCCGGATCACCGTGCAGCCAGGCCCACGTCAGCTGACCGAGCGAGAGCGCATCGGCGACAGCGCCTTCGACAGCCGGCCGGATCCAGGGCTCCAGATCCAGCACGTCGTCGAACTGGATCAGCAGCTGCAGCCAGTCGCCAAGCTCACCGGACTCGAGAGCCGCGACCGAGTGCACCCGCCCGAGCAGGTCGCCGATCGCCACCTGATCCTCGACGCTCTCCCCCAGCTCCTCCCCACCGACGTACTCCAGAACAGCGACCTGCCGGCCGTCGACGCGCTCCACCAGCCGCCCGCTCTTACTCGGCCACGGCCGACCGGTCAGCACCCCGCCGTCATCCAGCCGCGCCGCCAACTCCAGCCCAGGCTCGAACGCCGAGTCCTCCGCGCTCACGGCCTTCAGCACCACCTGCCACTCGTCAGCCACCGCCAGCCAGGCAGCCGAGTTCATGCCACCGGCCAGCACCTCCACGCGCGACGGCTTCAAATCCCAGCCCTCCCGCAGAACCTCAGCGACATCCACCCCGCCACAGTGTCAGCCTCCGTCAACCACGGCATCCGGTTTTCTCAGGTGCGGCGGGTGGATCTCCAGGCCATCACAACCACGCGATCCCCGGGTCGTTCCCGCCTGCAGCGCATCGGCGGCGGGGATTGTGATGGCGTGGAGATCCGCCACCACTCACCAACCTGAGCGGCACGACCGAGCCCACGCTCGGGCTCGGTTCGTCGGCGGCAGATTGCCGGCGTTGGTGAGTGCTGGACGTCCGCTCCTGCCTGCGGTCCGGCAGCGGTCAGCGACGTCAGCCTGCGGTCTCGGCGGCGCGGATCTGTTCGGCGAGGGACGCGACGGCTGCGCGGAGGGCCTGTTCGGCGTCGACGCCGAGGGTGCGGGCTTCGGCTACGAGTTCGAGGAGTTCGTGGCCGACTCGGTCGAGCTCGGAGTCGCCGGGGTCGGGCAGCTCGGCCGGGAGGACCTTGGCGGCGCGGCCAAGGACCTTGTCGGCCAGGGCGAGGGCGGGCAGGGCCAGTGGGATGCCTTCGAGGACCGAGGTGCGCTGCTTCTCGGCGGCTTTGATGGTCTCCCAGTTCGCCTCGACCGCGGCCGCGTCCGCCGCGTCGACCGTCCCGAACACGTGCGGGTGCCGTCGGATCAGCTTCTCGACGATGTCGCCGGAGACGTCGTCGATGGAGAAACCCTCGTCGCCGTCCTCGGAGGCGATCCGGGAGTGGAACGCGACCTGCAGCAGCAGATCGCCCAGCTCCTCGCGCAGGTGGGCGCGGTCGCCGCTGTCGATCGCCTCGAGCGTCTCGTACGTCTCCTCGAGCAGGTACTTCGCGAGGCTCTCGTGCGTCTGCTCCTGGTCCCACGGGCAGTTCCGCCGCAGGCGATCCATCACCCGGACGAGATCGATCAGCCGAGCCCCGGGCACGTCGTACGACCCGTGCAGGATCTCCACCTGGTACGACGGCTGGCGGACCAGCTCGTCGGACACGACCCGGAGCAGGCCCGGCTCGCCGTCGTCGCCGGTGAGCCAGACAACCTGACGACCCTCGGCGGCAGCGGACGACAACCAGGTCCACGCGGCGGAGACGCCGGCCTCGACCTGGGTGACGACCAGACCGGAGCCGATGACGGCCTGCACATCCGGGCGGTCAGGCCCGCCCGCGGCACCGATCTCGTCGGCGGCCGCGAGGGCCTGCCAGGTGGCGCGGGTCAGCAGTCCGGGGGCAACCCGGGGACTGGTGAGGACGACCGTGATCGTCCCACCGCTCGTCATGGACACTCAGCCCTGGGGCTGGGCCTGCTGGGCCGCGTCGGCGGCGGCCTTGCGCTTGGCTGCGGTCTGGGCGGACTCGACCGAGAGCGACCCGGAGACCGTCGTGTCGAGCTTGCCGTCGGTCCACTGGCCGAAGCGTGGCGCGACCGAGACGGTGATGTCCTTCGACGCGTCCTTGACCGCGAGCAGGCCCTGCTGCAGCTTGGCCGTGTCCTGCAGGTCCTTGATGGTGCCGCCACCGAGCTTGACGGTGACGACCGCGGCGGTGGCGACCTCGTTCAGGAAGTCGCGCGAGACCGTGTCGGACTGGAACTTCTGGTACGTCGCCTCGTCGTCACCGACCGCGCTCTTGGCCGCGACGGCGGTCTCCGCGGGCGTGACCGAGATCGACTTGTCCTGCTTGACCTGCCCGAGGATGGCGTTGTTCACCAGGTCGCTCAGAGCGGCGGTGGTGTTGTAGTTCTGCCCGAGCGCCGTGGTCACCGCCTGCGAGGTCTTGTCGACGTCACCGATGCTGATCTCGGTCTTGCCGACAACGGCCGCCGCGCCGGGGTGTGTGCCCGCCGCGCAACCACCGGTCAGCAGCACGATCGCTGCCACCGCACCGAGAGCCCGTAGCCGTGTGCTCACCGAATCTCCTCGCATCTTCTTTGTCAGGTTCACGCCGGCACCACGATAGGTTCCGCGATCACGTCGTCGATCAACCGGGTGCACCATTGCAGCAGCTCCTGGTCCCGGAGCGGCTGACCGCCGACCGGCCTGGTGGCAGGTCTCGGCACCAGAATGGTATGCAGTTGCGGCTTCACCAGACTCTTCGGGTACAGCCTGTTGAGCCGGAGCACCTTCGAATCAGGCAGCTCGACCGGCCCGAACCGGATCATGTTCCCCTGCAGGGTGACGTCGTGCAGCCCCGCCCGGCGGGCGTGGTTGCGGAACTTCGCCACCTCGATCAGGTTCAGCACGGCCTGCGGAATGTCGCCGTACCGGTCGTGCAACTCCTCGACGAGCTCGGCGATGCCGTCGGAGTCCCGCACGGCGGCGAGCCGCTGGTACATCTCCAGCCGCAGCCGCTGCGACGGGATGTAGTCGTGCGGCAGGTGCGCGTCGATCGGTACCTCGATCTTGACCTCGGGCTCCTCGGCCTGGGTGTCGCCGCGGTACTCCGCGACCGCCTCGCCGACCAGCCGCACATAAAGGTCGAACCCGACGTCCGCGATGTGCCCGGACTGCTCGCCGCCGAGCAGGTTGCCGGCGCCGCGGATCTCGAGGTCCTTCATCGCGACCGCCATACCGCCGCCCAGATCGGCGTGCTGCGCGATCGTGGCGAGCCGGTCGTGGGCGGTCTCGGTGAGCGGCTTCTCCGGCGGGAAGAAGAAGTACGCGTACGCACGCTCCCGGCCTCGGCCGACGCGCCCGCGGAGCTGGTGCAGCTGGGACAGGCCGAGCAGGTCGGAGCGCTCGACGATCATCGTGTTCGCGTTGGAGATGTCGATGCCGGACTCGACGATCGTCGTACACACGATCACGTCGGACTGCTTCTCCCAGAAGCCCTGGATGACCTGCTCGAGGGTGTGCTCGTTCATCTGGCCGTGCGCGACCGACACCCGCGCCTCGGGCACGAGCTGACGGATCCGGGCCGCGGCCTTCTCGATCGTGTTCACCCGGTTGTGGACGACGAAGACCTGGCCCTCACGGAGCAGCTCGCGCCGGATCGCGGCGGTCACCTGGTGCTCGTCGTACGCGCCGACGAAGGTCAGCACCGGGTGGCGCTCCTCCGGCGGGGTCGCGATCGTCGACATCTCACGGATGCCGGTGATTGACATCTCCAGCGTCCGCGGGATCGGCGTCGCGGACATGGTCAGTACGTCGACGGCCGTCCGCAGCCGCTTCAGCTGCTCCTTGTGCTCGACGCCGAAGCGCTGCTCCTCGTCGACCACGACCAGTCCGAGGTCCTTGAACGCCACCTCGCCGCTGAACAGCCGGTGCGTCCCGATCACCACGTCGACCGCCCCGTCGGCCAGGCCGTCGATCGTTGCCTTCGCCTCCTTGTCGGTCTGGAACCGCGACAGCGGCGCCACGTTCACCGGGAACGCGGCGTACCGCTCGGCGAAGGTCGCGTAGTGCTGCTGGACGAGGAGCGTGGTCGGCACGAGTACGGCGACCTGCTTGCCGTCCTGCACTGCCTTGAACGCGGCCCGTACGGCGATCTCGGTCTTGCCGTAGCCGACGTCACCGCAGACGATCCGGTCCATCGGCATGACGCGTTCCATGTCGTGCTTGACGTCGTCGATCGTGGCCAGCTGGTCCGGCGTCTCGACGAACGGGAAGGCGTCCTCGAGCTCGCGCTGCCACGGGGTGTCCTTGGCGAACGCGTGCCCCTTGGTCGCCTGGCGGGCGGCGTACAGCTTGATCAGCTCGCCGGCGATCTGACGGACGGCCTTGCGGGCGCGGCCCTTGCGCTTGGCCCAGTCGCCGCCGCCCATCTTGTCCAGGGTCGGCTGCTCGCCGCCGACGTACCGGGTGACCTGGTCGAGCTGGTCGGTCGGCACGTACAGCCGGTCGCCCGGCTGGCCGCGCTTGCTCGGCGCGAACTCGATGACCACGTACTCACGGGTCGCCTTCTGCGAGCCGGATCCGACCGTGCGCTGCATCATCTCGACGTACCGGCCGACACCGTGCTGCTCGTGGACGACGTAGTCGCCGGGCTGCAGCTCGAGCGGGTCGATCGTCTTCTTCCGCCGCGACGGCATCCGTTGCTGGGAACGGCGTTCGGCCGCGGACCGCTGGCCGGCCAGGTCGTTCTCGGTGAGCACCGCAAACTTGATGCCTTCGGCAATGAACCCGTGGTCCAGCTGGCCCTGCGAGATGAGGACGACGCCGGGCTCCGGGACCTCCTCGATCCCCTCGACCAGCCGGGCCGGCAGCTCGGCCTCGGAGAACACCTCGGCCAGCCGTTGCGCGGGCCCGTGTCCTTCGGTGACACAGACGACCCGCCAGCCGTCGCGCAGCCAGCCGCGGATGTCCTCGGCCGCGGCCGCCGTCTCACCGCGGTACGGATCGACTTCGTGGACCGCCAGGATCCTGCTGGTCACCGCCCCGGCGTCCGCGTCGATGTCGAACGAGATCCGCTCGCCCATCGAGTCCCGCAGCTCAGGCGCGTCCGTCGGCGCCGCCGCGAACGGCGAGAGGCTCCACCAGGCCAGCCCCTTGCCCAGAGCCTGCGACCGGACGTCGCCCAGCGACATGTACGCCGCCGCGCCGAGGTCGATCGGGGCCTCGCCACCACCGGCGGCAGCGGCCCACGATGCCTCCAGGAACTCCTGACTGGTGGCGACCAGATCGTGCGCCCGGGCGCGGACCCGCTCCGGGTCGCTGACGATGACGTGCGCGCCGGCCGGCATCAGGTCGACGAGCAGCTCCATGTTGTCGACGAGCACCGGAGCCAGCGACTCCATGCCCTCGACGGCATGCCCCTCGGCCAGCTTCTCGAACAGCTCGGCCAGCTCGGGGTGTTCCTTCGCGAGCACGGCGGCGCGCGAACGGACCTCGTCGGTCAGCAGCAGCTCACGGCAGGGCGGCGCCCAGAGACCGTGCTCGGCGATGTCCAGCGAGCGCTGGTCGGCGACCGCGAAGTACCGGATCTCTTCGACGTCGTCGCCGAAGAAGTCGACCCGCAGCGGGTGCTCCTCGGTCGGCGGGAAGACGTCGATGATGCCGCCGCGGACCGCGAACTCGCCGCGCCGCTCGACCAGATCGACCCGGTGGTACGCCGCTCCGGCAAGCCGCTCCACGACGTCCTCGAGCTCGACCGAGTCGCCGACATGCAGTTGCACCGGCTTCAGGTCGGCCAGTCCGGCAACCTGCGGCTGCAGCACGGATCGCACCGGCGCGACCAGGATCTTGATCGGCCCGGTGGTCTCGTCGGACGGATCCGGGTGCGCGAGACGCCGCAGCACGGCCAGGCGCCGGCCGACCGTGTCGGACCGGGGCGACAGACGCTCGTGCGGGAGGGTCTCCCAGGCCGGGTAGTAGGCGACGGTGCCGGGCTCTTCGACCAGGCACTGCAGCTCCTCGGTCAGCTCCTCCGCCTCGCGGAATGTGGCCGTGACCGCGAGGACGGGCCGGTCGGCGCCGTTCTGGGCCGCGGCGATCGCGGCGAGCAGGACAGGACGCACCGGGCCGGGCGCGCTCAGGTCGAGGGTCGTGACACCGTCGCTGCGGGCGTCACGAACGGCCTCGGCCACCACCGGATCGGTGATCAGGGTGTCGACCAGACCGCTCAGCTTCACGAGTTGTACTTCCCTTGGGTCGACTCCAGGCCGTCGGTGAGCAGGGACTCGACGGCGTCCGCGGTCCGGTCGACGGCGAACGGAAGATCCTTGCGTTCGGTCGAGGAGAACTCGTTGAGGACGAAGTCGGCGGGCGCCTGCCGGCCCGGCGGACGACCCACACCGAACCGAACCCGATAGTACTCACCGGTGCCAAGCGATTTCCGTACCGCCTTGAGCCCGTTGTGGCCGTTGTCCCCGCCGCCGAACTTGCAGCGCAGTACGCCGAAGTCGATGTCGAGCTCGTCGTGGACGACGACCAGGTTGGCCGGATCCAGCTTGAAGAACTTCAGCAGACCGGAGACGGGGCCGCCGGACTCGTTCATGTACGCACGGGGCTTGGCCAGCACCGTCCGCAAGCCGCTGATCCGGGTCTCGATCACCTCGGCCTTGACCTGCTTGCTCTGCTTCCACCTGCCGCCGGTCCGGTCGGCCAGCTCGTCGGCCACCAGGTGACCGATGTTGTGCCGGGTGCGGGCATACGAAGGGCCGGGATTCCCCAGTCCGACGACCAACCACACGTCGTCCGCCACGGATCCCGGCCCTCCTGAAGTTCGGCTGCTGATGCCGAGTGCAGACTACTCGGCCGCGGCGGCCACCGGCTCCTCGACGGGGGTCGGCTCGTCGCGCTGCACGCCGGCCTCGGCCTCGGCCTCGGCCATCTCGGCGTCGACCTGCTCGGCGGTCGGCTGGGCGGTGACGTTGACGACCAGGGTGTCCGGCTCGATGGCCAGCGTGGTGCCGGTCGGGAGCTTCAGGTCGGAGGCGTGGATCTGGGCGCCGATCTCGAGGCCCTCGATCGACACGGTGACGCCGTCGGGGATGTGCGTCGCCTCGGCCTCGACCAGGATGCTCTGGGCCTCCAGGACGACCAGCGCGTCGCTGACGGCCTCGCCGTCGAGGTGGACCGCGATGTCGACCTGGACCTTCTCGCCGCGGCGCACGATGACCAGGTCGACGTGCTCGATGAAGCCCTTCAGCGGGTCGCGCTGGACCTGCTTCGGCAGCGCGAGGTGGGACTCCCCGCCCTCGACCTCGATCATCAGCAGGGCGTTGGCGGTCTTCAGGGCCAGCATGGTGTCGTGACCGGGCAGCGTGATGTGCACCGGGTCACTGCCGTGGCCGTAGAGGACGGCGGGAACCTTGTTGTCCCGGCGGATTCGGCGGGCAGCCCCCTTGCCGAACTCCGTACGCGATTCGGCTTGGATCTTGACCTCGGCCACGAGATGAACTCCTCAAAAGCGTTGCGGTGATCAGTTGTCTGGATGGAACTCGGCTGCGGCCTCAGCGGGCGCCTGCTGACCCCGGATAAGGCGTCAGGCAACGAACCACCGCGTCGATCACGGAGCCGCGCCCTGCACTTCTCGGGGGGCGTCCCTCGCCGAGGCAACCAAAACAGTCTACCCACCACTCCGGCCAGACGGGAAATCGTGTGGCTGAGGCACTTTGCTCCCCTAGCGACAGCCGTCCCGGTGAGCCGTTTCCGGCCTACGTTTACCGGCGTGATCTCACTGCAGGCGGTGCTCAGTCTGGTCCTCCCCCTGGTGGGGGCCGCGGTCGTGGCCCCGCTGCTGATCTGGAACTTCCGGCGGCGCCGCGCGGCCCTTGCGCAGCGGGCCGCGGAGGCCGCGGCAGCGGGCTGGGTCCTGGCCCCACCGAATCCGTGGCTGGAGGAGGTTGCCGCCGGCCTGTACACCCACGGCGAGGCGACCGAGATGTACGCCGGCGACTATCGCGGTCGCGGAATGTGCGTGTTCGACTACACGTACACGACGAGCAGCGGAAAGACCCAGCAGACCCACACCGTCCACCTCGTTGCCCTGAACCTCCCGGCTTCGCTGCCGCCGCTCACGCTCATGCACGATTCCGGACTGCGCCGGGCGCTGCGTGGCCGCGATCTCCAGCTGGAGAACGAGCAGTTCAACGAGCGGTTCCGGGTCGAGTGCGCCGACGACCGGTACGGATCGGCCGTCATGCATCCCCGGATGATGGAGTGCGTGCTGCAGAACCCGGGCCTGGAGTGGCAGATCGCGGGCAACGCCCTTGTCAGCTGGGGCACCGGCGGCTTCGCCGTACCGGATGTGCTGGCTCGGCTCGAGGCGATGAGCCGGCTGATCGACCTGATCCCGTCGTTCGTGCTCCGGGACTACGGGCAGCCGACGTTCAGGTGAGCTTGGTCCAGACCTCGCGGAGGGCGCGGGCCGCATCGCCTTCGAGGCCGGCGTTGTCGAGCGTCTCGGCGAGTTCGTCGAACTCCGGACCCCACCGCCACGCCACGCTGCGGAGCTGATCCGGGAGCGCCGGGTCCTTCAGCGAACCGCCGTCGGCGCGAGTCTGCTGCGCAACGAGCGCCTCAGTCACGCCGTGCTTCTCCGCCAGCTGGAACGCGAGCACCGCCAGCGCCGCCTTGCCCTTGTTGTAGAGCGCGTACGACGATTTCGCCGCGCTGGCCGCACCTGGTTCGGCGCCGACCACCATCGGGGTGACCGCGGTCCCGGCCCACAACGCGGCGACCCGATCGGCCGCCGTACCGGACAGCATCAGGTGGGTCGGACTCGGTCCACCGGTCGGCGGCGGCCCGACCACGCCGGCGTCGACGAAGGTGGCCCGCGGTACGGCGGACTGTGCCTCGCGCAGCGACATCGGCGACAGCGGATTGGCCTCGACGTACAGCCCCGCGAATCCTGCCGTGCCGACCTGCTTGGCGATGTCCACGGCACCCTGCGGGGCACACGAACTGGGGACGACGTCAGCCTGCTCGATGGCCCCGGCGAACGGCGAACCGATCAGGCCGGCTTCATCGGCCCGCAGCTTGGACGCCTCGCTGCGCCCCTCCGGGACCCAATGGACTTCGTGACCTGCAACGACCAGCTGTGCCGCGAGTTTGGAGCCCATCGCACCGGGGTGGAAGACAGCGATTCGCATGGGGTCAATCTAAGCGGCTGGGCAGCGGGCTACTACTTCGCTACCGCTCCCGGCGGAAGGCCTGAGTCTCAGGCGCGGCCGTCGAACAGGCTGGTGACCGAGCCGTCCTCGAAGACCTCGCGGATGGCTCGGCTGATCAGCGGGGCGATCGACAGCTCGGTGAGCTTGTCGAAGCGGCGCTCCTCGGCGATGGGCAGCGTGTTGGTGACGATGACCTCGCTGGCCTGGCAGTTCTTCAGGCGGTCGACCGCTGGACCGGACAGGATCGCATGGGTCGCGGCGATCACCACGCCGGCGGCACCCTCGGCGTACAGGGCGTCGGCGGCCTTCGTGATCGTGCCGGCGGTGTCGATCATGTCGTCGACCAGGATGCAGACCCGGCCCTTGACCTCACCGACGACCCGGTTCGCGATCGTCTCGTTCGGCCGGTCGATGTCGCGGGACTTGTGGATGAACGCCAGCGGCGCGCCGCCGAGCCGGGCCGACCACTGCTCGGCCACCTTGATCCGGCCCGCGTCCGGCGAGACGACGGCCAGCTGCTGGTCGCCGTACTTCTCAGCGACGTACGTGCTGAGGATCGGCAGCGCCATCAGGTGGTCCACCGGGCCGTCGAAGAAGCCCTGGATCTGCGAGGTGTGCAGGTCGACGCAGATCAGCCGGTTCGCACCCGCGGTCTTGAACAGGTCGGCCATCAGCCGGGCCGAGATCGGTTCGCGGCCGCGGTGCTTCTTGTCCTGCCGGGCGTACCCGTAGAACGGGAGCACGACGGTGATCCGCTTGGCCGACGCCCGCTTCAGCGCGTCGACCATGATCAGCTGCTCCATGATCCATTCGTTGATCGGCGAGGTGTGGCTCTGGATCACGAACGCGTCGCTGCCCCGGACCGACTCCTCGAACCGGACGTAGATCTCGCCATTGGCGAAGTCGTACGCCTGCGTCGGAACCAGACCGCTACCGAGCTCCTCGGCGACCTGCGTGGCGAGCACGGGATGCGCCCGGCCGGAGAAGACCATCAGGTTCTTCTCGGTGGTTCGTTTCATCCCGCTCATCGCCGCGCCTCCCGTTGTTCTGCTGTTCAGGACTGCTCGTCGCCGGCCTGTTCGGCGAGCGCCGCTTCGGCCGCCTGAGCGGTCTTGGTACCGGCCCGCTTGCGCGCGACCCAGCCCTTGATGTTGCGCTGCCGGGCGCGGGCGACCGCGATCTCGCCCGGGCCGACGTCCTCGGTCAGCGCCGTACCGGCCGCCAGGTACGCACCGTCCGCGATCGTCCGCGGGGCGACCAGCACCGAGTTGCTGCCGATGAACGAGTGCTTGCCGACGTGGGTCGGGTGCTTCGCGACGCCGTCGTAGTTCGCGAAGATCGTGCCGGCGCCGATGTTCGCGCCGTCGCCGATGGTCGCGTCGCCGGCGTACGTCAGGTGCGGCACCTTGGCGCCGTCGCCGATGGTGGAGTTCTTGGTCTCGACGAAGGTGCCGATCTTGCCCTTCACGCCCAGCTTGGTGTTCGGGCGCAGGTACGCGAACGGGCCGACGGACGCGCCGTCGCCGATCACCGCGAGCGAGCCGTGGGTCCGGATGATCGTGGCGTTCGCGCCGATCTCCACGTCCGTCAGGGTGGTGTCCGGGCCGATCGTCGTACCGCTGCCGACCGTGGTGGCGCCGTGCAGCTGGGTGTTCGGCAACAGGGTGACGTCGCGGGCGAGGTCCACGGTGGAGTCGACCCAGGTGGTGTTCGGGTCGACGATCGTGACGCCCTCGAGCATGTGCTTGGTGAGCGTACGGCGGTTGAGCTCCGCGCCGAGCGTGGCGAGCTGGATGCGGTTGTTGACGCCCTCGGTCTGCATCGCGTCGTCGGTGACGTGCGAGCCGACGCGCTTGCCGTCGTTGCGGGCGATGGAGACGACGTCGGTCAGGTACAGCTCGCCCTGGGCGTTGTCGGTGGTCAGACGGCTCAGGCCGTCACGCAGCGTGGCCGCGTCGAACACGTAGATGCCGGCGTTGATCTCGTCGATCTCCCGCTGCTCCGCGGTGGCGTCCTTGTGCTCGACGATCGCCGCGACGGTGCCGTCCGCACCCTGCACGATCCGGCCGTACCCGGTCGGGTCGGGCACGCGCGCGGTCAGCACGGTGACCGCGTTCCCGTGCTTGTCGTGGCCGGCGACCAGCTCGTGCAGGGTCTCCGCCTCCAGCAGCGGGACGTCACCGGACGTGACGATCACCGAGCCGTCGAACTCCTTGGGTACGGCGGTCAGCCCGCAGCGGACCGCGTCGCCGGTGCCCAACTGCTGCTCCTGGACGGCGGTCCTGACGTCGGGGTCGACCTCTTTGAGGTGCGCCTCGACCAGTTCGCGGCCGCTGCCGACCACGACCACGAGGTGTTCGGGGGCGAGTGCCCGGGCGGCGACCACGGCGTGCCCGACGAGGCTGCGCCCGCCGATCTCGTGCAGCACCTTCGGGGTCGCCGATTTCATCCGGGTTCCGAGCCCGGCGGCCATGATCACGACCGCCGCGGGGCGATGGGAAGTCACGCGGTCTTCTCCTCGAGTTCCCTGCGAGTTTCTTTCAACAAGTATCAGCATGGGCACCCGATGCAGTGCCCGCGCAAGCCTACTTGCTTCCCGGAACCCTCCACACCCGGCCTCTGTCTCACCCTCCGTCGCCCCCGGGACGTTGCGTGACCGATCAGTGGGTATAGGCGGCCAGGGCGGAGAACGGGGACTGGGAAGAGCTCGCCGTCATACCGACTGTCCAGGTGCGGTCGTTCGCCGTGGCGATGCCGGTCAGGGTGCCGGTCGGAGCCTCGGGAGCGGGGGCCTGGGTGAACTTCGAGCCGGTCAGCTGGAGGACGTAGGGCTTGGCGGTTGAGTCGGCGCCTTCGAAGCGTTCGCCGACGGCGACTGGGTGATTGTTGCGGAGGGTGACGCCGTAGAGCTGGGCCATGCCTGCGGGGACGGGGACCTGGGTCCACTTGGCGCCGTTGTAGTGCATCGCGAGTGGGGCGATGCCGGCGGCGTACTGGACACCGACGAGCCAGATGTTCTTCGGGCCGGCCGCGGCGATGCCGGTCGGGATCTGGGATCCGTCCACCGGCAGGTCCTTCACCAGGGTCCAGCGCTTGCCGTCGAAGTGGGCGAGGCCGGCGTTCAGGCCGAGCCAGGCGTCGTTCGCGGACAGTACGGCGAGCACATTGGCGTTGATCGAGTTCTCGAGGCCGGTGTAGAGCGGGTGCCACTTGCCGCCGGCGTACCGGTAGACGACGGCCCGCTCCTTGCCTCCGACGTTCGCCCACCCCGCGGCCCAGACCGACTTGTCCGGCGCGATGGAGACGTCGTCGAACGATCCGGTCGGTACGGCGGGCGGCTTGACGACCTGCCACTTCGTACCGTTCCAGTGCATGGCGAGCGGTTGGGTCTTGGCCGGATCCGTCCGGTCCTCACCGACCGCCCACACGTTGGCCGCCGCACCGACTGCGACGCTCTCCAGCGTTGCGTTCGTCTGCACCGGCTGCGCGGTCGCCTTCCAGGCCTTCCCGTCCCAGCGCATCGCCAACGGGCGCTGATCGGTGAAGTCGTCGACCTGGTCGCCGCCGACGGCCCACGTACCACCCGCGCCGCTCGCCACGTCGTTGAACGTGGCCGGCTGCCGATGCGTCGGCGTCGTTGCCCACTGCAACGGCCCGTCGGCCGCGGCCGCTTGTGTCGCCAGTGCGGTCGCGATGATTCCCGTCATCGCGGCAACGATGCTTTTCTTCAGTCTCACAACGGTTCCCTCCGAGTCAGCGTCTCGTACACCCCTCCCGACGCTGTCACCCGGCCACTGCGTTACACCCCGAAATCTGCCACGCTGGGAAGCATGGCCCTAACCCTCGGAGCAATCATCCTGAACGTCCCGAAAACCGGCCCCGCCGCCGAGTTCTGGAGCCAGGCCCTCGGCTTCACAGCCGACGGCAACCCGGACTTCCTCGTCCCGCCCCCGTCGGCGCCGCCCACCCGCCTCCACCTCGACGAGACCGACCGCACCCACCTCGACCTGTGGTTCGACCACGAATCCTCAACCCTGGAAGCCGAGTGGACCGCCTCGTCTCCCTCGGCGCCGAACGCGTCGAAGACTGGACCTACCCGCCCAACGCCGATTTCGTGGTCCTCAAGTCCCCCGACGGCACGGTCTTCTGCATCATCGATTGAACAACTTCGCAGCCAGCGGTACGGCGCTGTCCCGGCCGTACGGGTCCTGGTCGTGCGCGTTGGCGATCAGGAGCGAGTGGATGCGGCGGTAGAGGAGCAGCTGCTCGGCGTCGTACCCGAGCTGCTCGACGAACGCCTGGTCGAAGGCTGCCTCGACCTCGCGGACCCTGGGTGACCAGAGCTCGATGAGGCTCCCGGCCGCTGCCGCGTCGAACACCGGATCACCCGGCATCGTCAGCAGGCCGAGATCAAGCAGCGCCACGGGCCAGAGGTCCCCGTCGACGAGGATGTTTCCCGCGGTCACGTCGCCGTGCACGAGCCGGGTCTCCGGCTCCTTGAGCTCGGACAGCTGGTTCAGCAGCCGCTCGACCTTGGCGTCGAAGTTGTCGATGACCGCGGCGAGCTGATCGCCGAACCGCGCCACCCGCCGACGTACGAGATCCGTCAACGCCTCGATCCACGACACTCCCTCGGGCCTGAACGGGTCTGCCTCGTCGAGCACAGTCATCCGATGCAACACCTCAGGCGCCTCGATCTCCGCAAGCGCCGCGAGTACGTCGACAACGCAGTCCCGCGCGCGCTCCCACCCCGCTGTCCCGTATGCCGGCGCCACCGAGCGCAGCGGTACGCCGGGCAGCTCCGCCCCGATCGTCACCCAGTACGGCCCGGGCTGACGCAGATCCAGCATCCGAGGCGTCCGAAACGGCATCTGCCCCTCGATCGTGCCGTACAACTCGCCCAGCGTCCGCAGCTCCTCCTCGCCCGCGTAGAACCAGATCTTCGCGACCTTCCCCCCACCAAGCCGAAACACCGCGCCCTGCATCCCGATGTCGATCTGCTCCGCGTCGCCGTACCCGAGCACCCGAAGCTGCTCCTGCAGATCCTGATCCGACAACGGCATGCGCACCCTCTCGACGATTGACCCGCCAAGTATCTGTCGATCTCCGGGTCGACATCGAGGTCCGCGAATCGGCGTCCGTCCAGGTCGCCTTCTTCAGGCCTGACTCCTCGTGCTCGCTCAAGTATGCGAGGAACTGTCGGAGCCGCCTGGCATCCTCGCGGCATGCGTGATTCTTTCGTGGACGTCGGCGATGTGACGCTGTTCGTGCGAGAGCTCGGGCAGCGGAGCGAGAAGCCTTCGCTGGTGGTGATCCACGGCGGGCCGGACGTCGGTCACGGGTACCTCCTGCCGGGCTTCGAGCCGCTGGCGCGCGATCACCACATCGTGCTGTTCGACTTCCGCGGCTGTGGGCTGAGCACCCGGGGCTTGCCGGACGACGAGCTCCAGCCGGAGTACGTCGTACGGGACGTTCATCGCCTGATCGAGCGGCTCGAGCTCGGGCAGGTCGATCTGCTCGGATTCTCAACCGGCGGGCGCGCCGCGATGGGCTTTGTCGACAAACATCCAGAGCAGGTACGCCGGTTGGTGCTCGCCTCCACCTCGGCGTACACGTCCGCGGACAACGACGTCTATCTAGCGGACTGGGACGAGTACCACCGCCGTCAACGCATCGAGGACGAAGCTCATGGGGCCTTGCGCAACTCGACGATCTTCGTCTGGGACCTGGACCTCGCGCCGGCGTACCTCGAGCTCCTCAACTCCCTGGGCACCGACCAGGGCGACTGGTCCCTAGAACGCGCAATCAAAGGCCTGACGCACCCGTGGTTCGACGGCGATGCCGAACAGATCCTCCGCACCCTCAACAAACCCATCCTGATCCTCCACGGCGAATACGACATGGGCTTCCCCGTCCAACTGGCCCACCGCCTCCACACCGCCGTACCGAGCGAGCTGATTGTCATCCCGAACACGGCCCACATGTGCCACTTCGAACAACCCGACACCTGGGCCGACCACATCCGCCAGTTCCTGGACGCGCCAGCTTCCGGGAGATCTAAGGTCACGTTGTGCCGAGGCTAGCGGTGAAGCTGATCTTGCTGGACGCCGACGACCGCGTGCTCCTCATCCACGCCAAGGATCCGAAGTCACAGGCCGAGTGCTGGTACCCGGTCGGCGGCGGGGTCGAGCCAGGCGAATCCCTGCAAACGGCCGCCGCCCGCGAGGCCTACGAAGAGACCGGTTTGGTTGACCTTCCAGCCGGTACGCCGGTGTGGCGGCGGGATCACCGGTACGAGTTCGACGGCCAGGCATTCGACGTACACGAGGAATGGTTGCTGCACCGGGTCGATCATTTCGCGCCGGCGCCGGCAGGCTTGACGGCGTACGAGAGCCGCACCATCCTCGGCTTCCGCTGGTGGCGTGCGCAGGAGTTGGCCGACACCGCGGAGACGATCTTCCCGCCCCAGCTCGGCCAGCTACTCGGCGACCTCCTCGCCGGCCGGCATCCATAGCCGTACGTCGTCGTACACCGCCCCATCGCGATCGTGGAACCCACCCGGCATCCGCCCCCACTCCCGAAACCCAAGCCCGCGATACGCCGCCTCCGCATAGTTGCCGCTAAGGTCCGCAGATGGTGGACGTCAAAGACGAACTGCTGAAGGCTCTCCAGGGCAGTCGGGCCGTGGTGCTCGGGAAGTTGGACAACCTGTCAGAGTACGACCGCCGACGCCCACTGACCCCCACCGGCACCAACCTCCTCGGCCTCGTGAAGCATCTCGCCGGCATGGAGTGCGGCTACCTCGGCGAGGCGTTCAACCGCCCGCCGACCGAGCGCCCGTCCTGGTTCCGCGACGACCCATCGACCGAGATCGACATGTGGGCCACACCTGATGAGACGAGCGAGTACGTCGTGGGCGTGTACCGCCAGGCGTGCGTCCATTCCGACCTGACCGTCGCCGAACTGGATCTAAACAGCCCCGCCCATGTCACGCACTGGCCCGACGGCCAACGGGAGACGACGCTGGGCGCCCTTCTGATCCGGATGGTCAACGAAACCGCCCAGCACGCCGGCCATGCCGACATCATCCGCGAACTGATCGACGACGGGGTCTGGAGCGACAGGAGGCGCACAGTCCAGGAAGCTGCCGACAACTACCGCGTTTGAAGAGCCTCGATGAGGTCGGCGAGTTCGCCTACTGGCTTCCGGCCGTCCAGCTCGGCCGTCGCGCCGCGGCGTAGCAGCGGCTCGACGGTGCGTGCGTACTCCGCGATCTCGGCCTGTTGCTCCGCGGTCCTGCCGTACGGATTGTTCGTACGCCGACTGACCCGATCGATGAGTACGTCGATAGGCGCGCTGATCAGTACAACGTGCTCGAACCGGTCATAGAACCGTCCCTGATTCTCAACCGTCCCCGAAACGATCACATCAGGCTCATCCGCCAGCAGCTGATCCATCCGCGATTCGTCCCACCGACCGTCCGCCCCGACCCACCCGTCGTAGTCGGTGTCGATCGCCATCCACCCCCGCCGGCGGAGCTCGTCAAGCACAGTCGTCTTCCCAGTCCCCGACATCCCAGTCACCAAGACCCGCGCCATGCGACGCGACCGTACATCACCCCTCAACGACGACCACCCCACCCGCGATGCCTCTACTCGGCATCTTGGCTGCCGACCCGCTCGCCGGAACTTTGGACCCCCCGTGGCGACCTGGGACATGGCATGACCTGTCCCCAGTCCCTAGCGCCTGGTCACACATCCCCGTCTTCAGCGCCTTTGGTGTTCCTTGCCGGTGCCGACCCGGGATCCTCCTGTTCACTCATGGCCCCAGCCAGCCAGCCAACGCTGTAAAGGACGGGCGACGAGCGGCTCGGCGAGTGATGATGGTCCGATGCCTGAAAAGCACTCACGCGCCGTACCCGGCGGCCGAGCCTTCTACCTCACCGAACGCCTTTGGGAGTTGTCGGCCGGCCTCCCCGTCGAGTCGGTCCCGATCGACGCCATCCGCGAGTTCGACGAGAACTGCTGGTTCGGCGACGGACCGGTCACCTGCCGCATGGTCGCCCGCCACGCCGGCCTGATCCAGGAGGCCGACCTCAACTACCCCGTGATCCTGTCCGCGGACGGACGCCTGATGGACGGCGGCCACAGGATCTCCAAAGCCTGGCTCGACGGCGCCACCACAATCAACGCAGTCCGCTTCGAAGTCGACCCCGAACCCGACTACTTCGAATGGAACCCCACCACCTGAAGCTCCCCCGAGGCGAGGCGCTCAGCGGGGCTGGAAGTAGTTCCAGGATTTGCCGTGGTTGGTGCTGGTGATGGCCTGGTTGCCGTTGTACTGCAGCCCGTAGACGAAGTCGCCTACCGCGGTCAGGTTGCCCAGGTCGGTCGGCGGGGTGAACGGTGCGCCGGCGCCGGGTCGGAGGAGCTCGCGGTGCTTGCCCTGGTAGAGCGCGAGGCCCGTTCCGTTGTCGAAAGCAACGGGAGACTGCAGGTACGGCGCGTCCCGGGTGGCCACGGTCGTCCAGTGTTCGCCGCGGTCGGTGGACAACCGCAGCGGTACCTGTTCATCGTGCTGCCTCCGGGCGGGCTTGAAGCCCGGGATCAGCACGAGCGTCCGGCCGTTCGGGCTGACCCCCAGCCAGCCGAGCACCCGGCCTGGGCTGATGACGGAGTGGCCCCAGGTCTTGCCGTGGTCGTCGGTCCAGTAGATGTTGCCGACCCCGCTGTTCCTGCCGGCGACCACCCACCACCGTCCGGTGCTGTCGCGCTGGGGCTGGCTGGCGTTGTCGATCCCGGGAATCTTCACCTCCCGCAGTACGCCGGTCTCCGGATTCAGCGCCCGTAGGGTGCCGTACGCCAGCAGCACGTCGCCGTCCCCGAACTCGGTGGTCGGCGGAGCCCAGTGGACCTTCTTCTCGATCCGGCCCTGAGCCGTCAGGCGGACCATCACGGCCTGGGCCCAGGTCGGATCGCTGCCCTTCATGCTCGTCGGCATCGCCAGGGCCAGCACCTCGTCGCGGTATGGCACCACGACGTAGTCGTTCTTGCGCACCGGCGCGGTGGCCCGCACCCCGTCGCGGCTCAGCACCGCGGCGGACTTCCAGGTGGATCCCGGCTGCGTTATCGACCAGACCGCGGCCCACCGCTTCGGTGCGGCGAACGCGACACCGGACATGGCCGCCTTCTGGTCGTGGATCACGTTCTCGGCCGCCTGGTCGACCGGGATCGCGGCCTGCTTGGCGGCGGTCGACGGCTTCTCGGTGCCGGTCAGGTTCCCGAGCGGCAGGAGAGCGGCCAGTACTGCGACCGTCACCGCAGCGACGACTCCTGCCCCGGTCAGCGCCTGCCGACGGTGCCGGCGGCGGATGCCACGACGCTCGAGAGCCTCGAACGGCAGCGGCTGAACGGTCTCCTGGACGTCCCAGGCCAGTTCTTTCAGCTCAGACATGGTTGACCTCCTCGGCGTCGTCGGCGAACTCGTGGACCAGCGGGGCCAGGCGGGATCTGCCTCGGGTGAGGCGAGCCTTGACCGTCCCTTCGGGAACGCGCAGCTGTACGGCGATCTCACGCACCGGCAGGTCGACGATGTGGTGCAGCACGATCGCCTCGCGCTGCTCGTAGGGGAGCTGCCGCAGGGCCTCGACCAGCGCGACCCGGTCCGCTGACATCCCGCTCATAACGGTCTCGGGCACACCGGTGCGGGACAGCAACCCGTGGAACCGAGCCGCGCGGCGGTACCTACGGCGTACGGCGTTCAACGCGACCGCCCGCAGCCACGCCTCCGGGTTGTCGAGCTGAGCGAACCGCCGGGGCTTCTCGACCGCGCGCACGAACGCCTCCTGCACGGCATCCTCGGCCGCACCCAGGTCCCCGCAGATCGCGAACAGTTGCCCGACCATCCGCCGGTAACAGCCCTCGTACAGCTCGCGCACCGTGTCGCCCTCAGCCATCACCACTCCCCAGATCGGACCCTTTGCCTGCATGAGTCCTGACGAGAGGATCTGGTTGCACGGCCGAAGAACAAAACAACGAAGCGGCTAGAGCCAGGGCGGGTCGTATCGGCCCACATAGGCACGTGCGCGCTCTGTCGGATCTGCCCAGTACTGGTGCGGTTGCCGATGCACGTGCTCTTCACAGAACTCCCGGAGGTCACTGCTGATCGTCTCCACCTGTCGGACGGGGAGACCCTCGAAGTCGCTGTTGACCTGCAGGAGTTCGGACTCCAGGTTCCAACCCGAGGCATCGAACGCCCACGTGCCCCACCTCGCGTACACGTGAAGCGGATGCTCGAAATCACCCACGTACAGCGCTGCCAAGGCGATCCCCCGACCGGGATAGAAATCCCTGCACACCCAGGCCAGCACGTGGCATGACCCACTCGAGAAGAAGGCCTGGTCCGTTCGCTCCCAGGAAACCCGTTGATCCGACCGCTCGATCGCGGTCCGCCGAAACACCCCAGACGCCGTCACTACCACGGCCCGATGCTAGCCAACGCAACGATTCGCCAGACCTGGCGCATCCTACGAGTATCGGCCGAGCAGAAGGTCGCGTGGGGCCGGGCACGTCACAATAGTGGGACCAGCGGGGTGGCAGCGAACTGTCTATGCCGGGGAGGGATCGAGTCCATGAGTGATAGCGACGCGAGATCGCGCCCGGAGGCGGGTGTCAAGATTCCGAGGGATCCCGAAGGCCCTGTCCCGGGGGAAGTTCTGCCAACAGCCGAAGAGGAAGCGGCTCAGGCAGTGATGCAGTGGCTCACCGAGAACCGCGACACCAACGCGGGCAGTGTGAGCATCCTCGATGACCACAAGACCGTCGTGGTCTATTGGAAAGGCGATCCTCCGACCGAGCTGCAGCAAGTCGTGGCAAGTCAGCCAGTGCCGGTGTCCATCCGCCAGGCCCCTTACAGTCGAGACGAACTGGTGGCGGCGGCCAGATCGCTGCTGGAGGCCAACAAGGGCGTCATCAGCTCGGCCGGGCCGAACCACGACTTCTCCGCCGTGAGCATCTCGCTCAGCTCCAAGGCACCGGAGACGGCGCTGGCGACACTGAGGGCCCAAAGCGCGGTGCCGATAGAGTTCCGCGGGGTTCAGGACATTACGTACGGCCGCCCATCGCCACGCACCCCTGATGGCGGAACCAGCTGAGCATGAGAGAACCCCTAGGTCAGAAACGCTCTGACCTGGGGGTTCTTGTTGCTCCCCCGCCAGGTTTCGATCCTGGTCTTCGAGATTCAAAGTTGCTGATCGACCGTCGACCGGCGTCCATGAAGGCATCTCGTGACGCTCGCGGCCATGCCTGTCACTCCCCGGACCTCCCGGCGCTGTCCACAGCCGTCCACACGTCCTGTTAGCAAATCCGTTAGCAGAACCGGTGGTTCGGAACCGCTCATCGGCGGCCGTCGTCGTAGCCTCATGCACGTGTTCATCGCCGCCACGACACCGGACGATCCCCTGTGGCGCATCATCGTCGACGTAGCAACGGCCGTCGGCACCGTAGGAGCTGTCGTCGTCGCCGTATGGATTGCTGTCGTTGAGCGCGGACGGGCTGACAAGGCGAGGATCGCGGCTGAGCAAGAGCGGGATGCGTTGCGGCTGGATGAGCGTGAGTCACAGGCACGCCGAATCGTCGGTTGGTTAGAGGATGTACCAGGCCCCGCCTTCAACCAGAGTCACACGGTGATCGTCGTGACGAACGGGTCGGACCTCCCTGCATTCGCTGTCAGTCCGCAGGCGTATTCACCTGACGCTGCTCACGCCCGCGTCGGCGAGTACATCCCGGTTCTCCCACCAGGTGCGACTGTGCGCCGCGACCTGGCCGATCTCGTGCAGGGAACGAAGACGCGCCCGTACGCGATCCTCGACTTCCGTGACGCGGCGGGGCGGCGCTGGCAGCGCGACGAAACAGGCGGTCTCACCCTCGTGAGTGAGAACGATCCGCCGCCTCAGATTCGAGCTTGACGCCACCCCTGGCCAGGCACCTGCGAACCCAGCCCAGGCAGCGCGACTCCCTGTTCAGGTTGTACAACGCTGCTGGTTGAAGGGGGGCTTCCCGTCGCTCGGTGACCGCCAGGGAGCACGTCTGGCCATGGCTGTCCAGTTGCCCAGCGGGTCGAGCTTGCGAGTCTGGACAGCCATGGTCAGACGTGCTCGGCTTCGCCTCACCGAGTGGCGGGAAGACGGCCCGGTGGCATCCCGGAGTGAGGTCGGGGGTCCGGGGGCGGAGCCCCTGGGGGTTGTTCAACGGAAGATGCCCGAAGCGTGCGGCGCGGGCGGTGAACGGCCGGAGGGCGCATGCGCACGCCCGCGCCGCGCGCCGAAGGCGCGCCTTGATCCATAAGAGCCAAATTCGGCAGGGCACCGCTCGGATTCGGCCAGATCTACGATTCGGCGGTGACGGCCCCAGCGATCTTGGCGGCAATATCAGATACGGAGTCGCGTTCGGTTGTGAAACCAGCGAGGTCGGGCAGGATGCCGCTGTACTCGGCGACGTCGGAGAACGTGACGCCATGCAAAACCGGAATCAGGGTGTCCTTGTGCAGCAAGGCCCCGAGCTCGCGTTCGGTCCAGAACCTTCCGGCCAGATACGCGGCGGTGAGCAAAACGATGCCTGCCCGAGCCTTCCGAAGACCTTGGTCCATCTGCAGGGCCTGGCTCCTGCCCGGTCGAATTGCGAGCTCGTCGTACCAGACGCTAAGCCCAAGCTCTCGAAGCCGTCCGTGCAGCTCGCCTGCGACTGTGCTCCCGTCGATCTTGGCGTAGCTGAGGAAGACGTCGTACTCGCGGACGTCGACCGGAATCGCGTCGTGGACGCGATCGACCAGCTCTTGCTCTTGGGGCGTGTAGCGGACCTGCGGACGTCCGCTGGCCTGGAGGCGTCGGTTGATCTCGTCGATCACCTTCTTGTTGTGAGCGTCCGCTCGCCGGTTGTGTTGATCGACGGCACGGTTGTAATCGTTCACAGCCTTCCGGTTCTGGGCCTCGATCTTCCGGTTCTCTGCTTCAACTTGCCGCTGGAACCGTTGGACGTCCCGATTGAACTGCTGCTGCGCCTGCCGCTGGGCGGCACGAAACTTCCGGTTGAACTCGCTTGCGCTCGGCGGCACGGCGTTCTCCTCGTGGTGGAACCGACGCTTCGAGAGTACCGGCGGACGTCGACAGTTGGCCGCACGGCTAAGTCAACAGGCGAACCGTCTTAACGCCGAATTGCCTCGGTGAGCTCGGCGATTTGCGTGACAACCGCGTCAGCACCGGCGGCGGTGAGGTCGTCCGCCTTGCCCGGCTTGTTGGCGTAGCCAATGCTTGCGGCTCCGATCGAGCGAGCGGCCTGTACGTCGGTGGCTTGGTCGCCGATCAGCGTGCACGCGTCAGGTTCCACCGCTAGTGCCTCGGCAGCGCGCTCGATCAGGTGCGGGCTCGGCTTCATGAGAGCCGGATCGGACGGGTCACGAGCCTCGATGTGGTGGACGAAACCGGTCAAGCCGACTCGGTCGAGGTAGGCGCGTACCGATGCGCCGGTGTTGTTGCTGACGATCGCGAGTTGTCGGCCAGCGTCCCGGCAGGCGGTCAGGAATGCTTCCACGCCCGGGGTTGGTGTGGCGCTCTCGACGGCCTTGATCTCGGCGGTCTGGAGGGCTTCCTCGACGTGGCGGCCCAGCTCGGGAGATAGTTCGGCGGCAGCACTCAGGAACTCGTGCGGGCTGGTGATCGCAGACATAGCCGGCGGCAGCTCACCGACCTGGTCGAGCGCGAGACCGCGCAATTCGTCGGTGATCTGCGACGCCGGATACCCGGCGAACACCGCGCACACAGGACCGTCGAAGTCGAGCAGGATGACAGGACTCCTGCGCAAGGTGACGGCCAACGCTTCGGCGGTCACGGCTCGTAGGTCCGGCCGAGTGTGCCCCAGAGACTGTCAAACCAGCGTCGGGCCTGCTCGACGTACTGCGCACCGGTGGCCCGGTCGCCCTCGCTCGTTGAGTGATGGAAGAGGACGGTGTCCTTGCCCACGGCATCGAAGATCGGAACGTCCTTGGTGCCGATCTTCACCTCGCGCTCAACGACGGGGTAGAAGCCGAAGAACAGCTCCTCGTCGTTGATCAGGTACATCTTGAACATCATCGATAGCGGGATGACCCGGGTCTCAACCTCGGTCTTCTGGACAAGTCCCAGGTCGCCGAGTTCGCGGACCGCTTCAACGATGGCTCCGGCTGACCGGTGCGCGATCTCGGCTACTCGGTCACGGACGGCAGGGTCGTCGCCGGGCTTCGAACCGGCACGTGAGGGAACCGCGAGCGGCTGGGAGAAGTCCGGCAGCAGCAGGCGGATGGTGACCGATTCCGGCGTCAGGCGTCCGCGCCGGATGCGCTCGATCGGCTCCTCAAGGGCACCGAGCAGGGTCTCCCCAGTCAGACCAGCAAAGTCGATGGTGACCCGCGTCCGCTCGAATGACTGCTCGATGTGCGGGCGAAGGCCGACCGCCTGGTCCGCCCGGTCGCGAACGTAGACCCCGCTGCCGACTCTCGACACGATCAGCCCCTCGTCACGCAGAACCTTCAGCGCCTGCTGAATCGTCATCCGCGCTACGCCGTACTGAGTCGCGAGTTCCTGCTGTGAGGGCAGCTTCTCCCCCGCCGTGAACTTCTGCGTGAGGATCCCGGCGCGCAGCGCAGTGGCGACCTGCCGGTACGGCGGACGTGGGTCGTTCGGGTCTAGCTCCATGACTCCCAGCGTAGTACCTGGCTAGGCAGCCTAGGAATTTTCTTGTCCAGATACTTGACCTGGCTAGCCAGGCTGGTTACCTTGGTCATATCGCAGCCTGACTAGTCAGCCTAGGCGCCCTACTCAGAAGGAGCAGTAGTCATGGCTATGCCGCGCAAGCTCAAGATCGAGTTCGGTGAGGTCTTCCCGTACGGCGTTTTCGCGGTCTCGGAGGTCACGCAGGTGCGGGACTTCGAGCGGTCGACGAAGGACCGTCCGGTGTACGCGATCGATGAAGAGTCCGGCCTGAACGTGTGGTCGGTCGACGTGATGGACGGTGACCGCGACGCCCGCAAGGCGGACCGGCAGATCTCGGTGAAGATCCTGGCGAAGCAGGCGCCGGTGTTGCCGCCGCAGCCGCAGGGGATGCCGTTCACGCCGGTGGAGTTCGAGGGCATGACGGCGACGCCGTACATCGCGGAGAACGGCAACCGTCCGCGCCTTGCCTGGTCGTTCCGGGCGATGGCGGTTCGTGCGCCGAAGTCCGCTCAGGCTCCGAAGGCGGCCTGAGCATGGCGGGCGGGGCGGTCGCGTTGATGACGGTGAACGCGCACATCGAGCCGGAGACGGGAGTGTCGTACAAGCTGTACAACGAGAGCGGTCGGCGTCCGTGGGTCGTGTTGAAGGTCGGCGGTGACGGCGCTGAGGTGAACGTGTTCGTCCATGACCTGCTGGTCTTGGAGGACCTGGTCGATGCGCTGGAGCTGGCGCGTCAGGAGCTCGCCCAGGCGCTGGGTCTGCTGCCGAGTGGCGAGCCGTGCGCGTACGCGGATGTGTTCGGGTCGATCGAGTGGAACGAGCACGACCACGACGAGTGCCTTGAGCACCTGGTCGATGAGCCGGTGCCGTACCGGACGGTGGCGTGATGACGGCGCTGTTCGCGACCCGGCGCGATCTGGACGGCTGGGCCGATGCACTCGGTGCCCGTAACGACGACGAGGCATCGGCCGAGCTGCACAGGCTGATGGGTCGTCTGCTCGACGGTCAGGACCGGGTCCGGAAGGTTGCCCGGTCGTTGTCGAAGGCACCCAACGACGAGGTACGCCGGTCGCTGGCGCTCGCGCTGGGCCGGATCGATCTGGCCGTGCTGGTAGTCGGTGAGGCGCTGCGCGGGTTCGCAGTGCACGAGAGGGGCTGATGAGTCATGGCGATCACTGGAGCGATCGCGGGTAAGCGCCGGTTCCTGGATCAGTGGGCGCGGGCGCTCGGCGTCGGCAACGACCTGGAGGCCATGGCGAAGCTGCGGGCGGTGATGAACGAGCTGGACGACGCCCGTTCGCAGTTGCAGAAGACGACTCGGGTGCTGGCCGATGCGCCGGACCCGGACGCCAACGAGGGCGCGGCCGGCGCGATGACCGCGCTGGAGCAGACCTGGCGGAACCTGCTGGCCGTCGAACGGCGGTTCGCGAAGCACGAGAGGGGGCGGAAGTGATGGGCAAGATCAAGGAGGGCCGGAAGGCATCGGGTGGGGTGCCGGTGGTGCGGCTGCTGGCGTCGCTGCTGCGCTACCCCGGTGTCATGGGGCCGCTGCTCCTGGCCGGGTTCGGGATCTGGTGGTGCCGCTCCTACGGCTGGGCCTGGGCCGTCAGCACCGGCCTGGTGCTCGGCTCGATGCTCGGGGTATGGCGGCTGCGTCGTCCCGAGTCGTTCCGCCGCCTGGTCGGCTGGCGAGTCAAGGCGTGGTGGCGTCGCTGGTTCGTGTACGCGCCGCGCTGGTGGTGGTGGATGGGCCGGTTCGGACTGTCGATCAAGACCGAGGTCCGCGAATGGATCGTCCGGCCCCGCATCATCAAGGTCAGGTCCAACGCGTCCACCGATTCACTGCTGCTCGACCTGCCGGACGGCATCACTCCCGGCGACGTCACGGACTGCCTGGAACGGCTCCAGCACGCGACCCGCGCCCGCCGTGCCACGACTCGGCAGGCGACTCCCGGCCGGGTGTGGCTGGACCTGTACAAGCGTGACCCGCTGGTCAAGACGATCCCTGCCGTCGCGATCCCGGAGAACCTGCGGGTCGAGGACCTGGACGGGCTGGTCATCGGGTACGCCGAGGACGGTACGCCATGGCGGCTGCGGGTCCAGGGCACACACATTCTCGTTGCCGGGGGCACCGGTTCGGGCAAGTCCGCGATCATCTGGTCAACGCTGCGGGCGCTGGCCCCGTACATCCGGGCCGGTCTGGTCCAGGTGCACGCGATCGACCCCAAGGGCGGCATGGAACTGGAGTTCGGCCGCGACCTGTTCTACCGGTACGAGGCCGACGACTACGAAGCCATGGTGGCGCTGCTGGAGCAGGACGCGGACGACCTGGACGAGCGCGCCCGGTACCTGCGCGGTCGTGCCCGCAAGTTCACCGTGTCGACACAAACACCGCTGGTGCTGATCATCGTGGACGAGCTGATGCAGCTCACGACCCTGCTGCCGGGTCCGGACGGTCGCCGTCAGATGGGCCGGGTAGAGACCGCGCTCGGACGCCTGCTGTCCAAGGGACGCGGCCCCGGCTACGCCGTCATGGCCACCGTGGTCGAGCCCACGAAGGACATCGTCACCTGGCGCGACATCTTCCCCGACCGCATCGCGCTGCGGCTCGGCTCGTCCTCCCAAGTCGACATGGTCCTTGGTGAAGGGCAGCGCGACCTCGGGGCCGAAGCCGACAACGTCGCCCTGTCGCTACCGGGCGTCGGGTTCGTCAAGGTCGAGAACTCACCCGTCCCGATCCGCGTCCGCGCCGCCTACGTCACCGATGACGAGATCAAGACCATGTCCCGCGACTACCGGCCCGCCCACCACCTCCGCCCGGTCGACACAACCGCCGACCTGGTCGACGTGGACGAGCTGGACCAGCCCGACGAGACGGGAGAGGCGGCATGAACCGGCGCGAGATCCCTGGACAACTGGAACTCGTCTTCGACGCGGCTCCTGAGCTGACCGACGACCTGCGCGCCGAGCTGACCGCACACGTCCTACCCGGCTGGCAAGCCATGGGCGCATGCCGCTCGACCGCCGATGACACCTGGTTCCCCGATGACACCGACACCACCGGCAAGACGAACGCGGTCGACCGGTGCGGGTTCTGCCCGGTCCGCCGCTCCTGCCTCGCCTACGCCCTGTCCACCCGCGAGCAGTACGGGGTCTGGGGTGGCACGACCGAGCTGCAACGCAACGTCCTGGCCCGTGACCTGGTCGACGGCGCCCCGGTCGTCGACGCCCTGGACGGCGCAACGCTGCTGCCCGAATACCTCTGGAGGCAGGCGGCATGACCGTCCAGCTCCGCGTATCAGGCGACCCCGACGAGATCGAGGTCATGGTCAAGGTCCTGGGCGTGGTGTTCGACCTCACTGGCTCCGGCCGCCTCTACCCCAACCACGGCTCGACGGGGGTCCGCGTCTACCTCACGGCGCGGATCCCTTGGGCCGGTGAACGAGAACACCCACGCCGAGGAGATGGTCACGAATGATCTCGACCCTGGGCCAAGTCGCCCCCGACGTACTGCACGACCTGGCCGTCCGCAACGGCGTCTGCGTCCGCCCGGTGCTATCCCGGATGACCGACACGTCGACTGGTGAACAGCTCGTGGTGCCGATCCCGTGCGGCTCGACTCAGGAACGTCAGTGCCCGCCGTGCGCCGACCGTGCCCGCAAGCTCCGGATGCAGCAGTGCCGCGAGGGCTGGCACCGAGACGACGAGATCCCCGGCACCGATGACGACCTGGCCGAGGATGCCCCCGCGGCTTCGGATGACGACACCGAAGAGGGCACCGACAACGACGAGGAAACTCCTGTAGACGTTGACGAATCGGCGCGTCGGGTCAGGTCGACTCGCCGCCGCCAGGACGCCCCGGACCTACCCAAGGTCCCGATGGACAACCGCACTGTGGGCACGACGTTCACCGCTTCGAGCGGACGCACCTACCGGCCGTCCATGTTCCTGACCCTCACGCTCCCGTCGTACGGCCGCATCCACACCCGCCCCGGCGACGGTGGCCGGTGCCCGTGCGGCGCCAAGCACGACGAGGCTGCTCCGGTGCTGGGTACTCCGGTCGACCCGTCGACGTACGACTACCACCGGGCCGCGATGGACGCGCTGCACTTCCCGAAGATCGTTGACCGGTTCTGGCAGAACCTGCGCCGCTGCGCCGGGTACAAGGTCCAGTACTTCGCCACCGTCGAAGCACAGCGCCGCCTCGCCCCGCACCTGCACGCCGCCGTCCGGGGCGTCATCCCCCGCCAGGTCGTCAAGGACGTGGCCGCCGCGACCTACCACCAACTGTGGTGGCCCCAGTGCACCGAGCCCGTGTACGTCGGTGACGACCTGCCGACCTGGGACAACTACGCCGGCGCTTTTCTGGACCCTCACACCCGCACGCTGCTGCCGACCTGGGACCAGGCGCTCGACGCGATCGATGACGACCTAGCCGCGACCCCGGCGCACGTGGTCAAGCTCGGTACCCAGATCGACTATCAGGGCATCATCGCCGACGCTGACGACAAGGTGGGCAAGGCGATTGGCTACCTGACCAAGTACCTCGCCAAGTCGATCGCGGACACCTACGGCGACGACGACGCGATCACCACGGCGCAGGCGATGCACCTGGACCGGCTGCACCGTGAGGTCCGCTGGCTGCCCTGCTCGCCATCCTGCTCGAACTGGCTCCGCTTCGGCGTACAGCCCAAGGACGCAGAACCCGGCATGCGCCCCGGGTGGTGCCCCTCCAAAGCCCACGACAGGCACCACCTGGGACTTGGAGGCCGACGCGTCCTCGTATCGCGCCAGTGGACCGGCAAGACCCTCACCGACCACCGCGCCGACCGTGCCGAGGTCGTACGGCAGACCCTCGCCGCTGCCGGTGTCGACATGCCCGACACCGACCGCTACGCCGCAACCACGCAGCTCGAGGACGGCACACCCCGGTTCATCTGGTCGGCCGTCGACCGGGCAAACGACGACGACCTACCCACCTGGCACGGCGTACTCACACGCGGCATCCAGGAGCGCATCCGGTGGCGAACCGAGTACGAGCAAGCCAAGCAACGCACTGCAAATGCACCACCCGCCGACACCTGTTCGGCAACCGGCAACACCAACGACGCCGCTGAACCTGCGGCCTGATCTGGGGAGATGACCATGCAGGAAACCAAGTTGCTGTACCGCGTCCCGGAAGTCGCATCCGCGCTCGGGTTGAGCAGGGCGAAGGTGTACCAGCTCATCCAGTCCGGCGCGCTCCGCTCGGTCAAGATCGACAGCTCGCGACTCATCCGATCGACCGACCTCGTGGAGTTCGTCGCGGACCTCGGAGAGGCTGCCTGATGGCCGGGGTGGAGGACGGACTCACCAAGCGGGGCAAGACGTGGTCATACGTCGTTCGTGTGCCCGATCCGATCACTGGCAAGAGCAAGCCGAAGTGGGTCGGTGGATTCCCAACCAAGGACGCAGCAAAGGAAGCACGCGACGACGCCCGCCGATCTGCTCGACGCGGTGAGTACGTCGAGAAGAGTCGGATCACCGTCGAGGAGTACCTGACTGGCTGGCTCGATGGTCACTCGATGGAGATCAAGCCCAGCACCCTCGCCGGGTATCGCGAGTGGGTGGAGCGGCACGTCTACCCGCGAATCGGGAAGATGCGCCTTCAGGCTGTTCGTTCGGCAACGCTGACCGCGATGTACAAGGAGCTGTCGACCAAGGGCGGCAAGGGTGGCAACGGCCTGTCGCCGCGGAGCATCGAGTACATCAACGCGATTCTCCGGAAGGCGCTGAACGACGCAGTCAAGGCGGATCGGCTCATCCCGTCCAACCCGTGTACGACGGCCAAGCGTCCACGTCGGGAGGTCAAGCCGATTGGGACGATCTGGTCGGCGGAGGAGCTGCGGATGTTCCTCCGGCTGGCCGAATCCCACCGGCTGTACGCCTTCTATCGGCTGTCGGCGTACTCCGGCGCTCGACGTGGTGAGCTGCTCTACCTGCGCTGGTCTGAGGTGGACTGGGACCGTGGAGCGATCCACATTCGGGGTACGGCGGGCATGGTGGGCGGACAGCGTCAGGAGGGAACACCCAAGAGCGGTCGGGAGCGCACTGTCGGGCTCGACAAGGAGACGTTGGCGATCCTGCGCGAGCACCGTGGTCGTCAGCGCGCTGAGAAGGAGATTGCCGGGGATGCGTGGCTCGGCGGCGACTACGTGTTCACGACCGGGCTGGGTCGACCGGTGCCGCCCGACACGGTCACCAACCTCATGTCCGTGCTCATTCGGCAATACAACGAGCCTGCGATCCCGGGCACCCGGCGTACCAAGCGGCAGGAACTCCCCCGGCCGCCGAAGCCGCTCCCACACGCTCGGCTGCACGACCTCCGGCACGTTCACGCCACCCTGCTCCTGACAGCCGGTGTGCCGGTTCACGTGGTGGCGGAACGGCTCGGGCACGCCGACCCGGCGATCACCCTCCGCGTCTACGCGCACGTCATCCGCAAGCACGCCGACGAGGTTGCTAACACCTTCGCTGCTGCCGTCGACGGGGACACCGAAGCGTCGGCCACGGACCCCGACGAAGACGACCCAGAGGCCCCGGTCCCAGTGGCCTGTTAGCAAATCCGTTAGCAAAACCCCGGCTCAGACGGTCCCGAGCCGGGGTTTTGCGCTGCTCCCCCGCCAGGTTTCGATCCTGGTCTTCGAGATTCAAAGTCTCGCGGGCTGCCGATTACCCCACGGGGGATCGTGGTTGCCGGGACAGTTTGCCATGAGTGGGGTGGACGACACGCTGAGGGGTTCCTTACCTACGGTGCCGTAGGTTACGGTGGCGTAGGTAAGGAACCCGGACCAGAGGGATGAAACCGCTATGACCCCACCCGTTGCCGCCCCGGAAGCGCCCACCCGTACCGCGCCGGTCGTCGAGGATGTGAACACCGGCACGCTCGGCGGTGAGCAGAAGAAGGCCTGGGAGCAGGTCGCGCTGGCATTGTTCATCGGCATCCCGTTCCTGGCGGTGCTGGCGGCGGTGCCGATCGCGTGGGGCGGTTTCCTCGGCTGGCGGGACGTCGTACTCGCCGTGGTGTTCTACACGGTCGCGGGGCACGGGATCTCGATCGGGTTCCACCGGCTGTTCACGCACAAGTCGTTCAAGCCGAACCGCCCGATGAAGTACGCGCTGGCCATCGCCGGCTCGCTGGCGATCGAGGGCCCGGTGATCCGCTGGGTGGCCGATCACCGCAAGCACCACAAGTTCTCCGACCGCGACGGCGACCCGCACAGCCCGTGGAAGTACGGCAACACCCTCGGAGCGCTGACCAAGGGCTTCTACCACGCCCACGTCGGCTGGCTGTTCGACACCGAGCAGACCCCGCAGCGCCAGTACGCACCGGACCTGCTGAAGGACAAGGACATCGTGCGGGTGTCCCGCATGTTCCCGCTCCTGGTCGCGGTCTCCCTGCTCGCGCCCGCGGTCATCGGCGGGCTCTGGTCCTGGTCGATCCAAGGCGCGCTGACCGCGTTCTTCTGGGCCAGCCTGGTCCGCATCGCGCTGCTGCACCACGTCACCTGGTCGATCAACTCGATCTGCCACACCATCGGCGACCGGCCGTTCAAGAGCCGGGACAAGTCGGGCAACGTGTGGTGGCTGGCGATCCTGAGCCAGGGCGAGTCGTGGCACAACCTGCACCACTCCGACCCGACCTGCGCGCGGCACGGCGTACTCAAGGGTCAGCTCGACACGTCGGCGCGCTGCATCTGGTTCTTCGAGCAGCGCGGCTGGGTGTCCGACGTGCGCTGGCCGGTCAAGGAACGGCTGGAGGCCCGACGTGTGGACTCTTCGCCACGTACGCTCAAGGCTGCCTGAAAACTCCCACCGGCAACACCCGAAGTGCGGCATGATGCTGACGTGATCACGACGTGACGGAACCCAAACCGCGGCGGTCCGGCCGGATCCGGATGACCAGTGCCGAACGTCGCGAACAGCTCATCACCATTGCCCGCGGCCTGTTCGCCCAGAAGGGGTACGAGGCCACCTCCGTCGAGGAGATCGCGCACCGCGCGGAGGTCTCCAAGCCGGTCGTGTACGAGCACTTCGGCGGCAAGGAAGGCCTGTACGCCGTCGTCGTCGACCGCGAGGTACGCGCGCTGCTCGACGGCGTCACCGGCGCGCTGACGGCCGGCCGGGCGCACGAGCTCGTCGAGCAGGCCGCTCTCGCACTGCTCGACTACATCGAGAACAACGCCGACGGCTTCCGGATCCTGGTCCGCGACTCGCCGGTCGGATCGTCGACCGGGTCGTTCATCTCGATCCTCAGCGACGTCGCGACCCGGGTCGAGCACATCCTCGCCGAGGAGTTCAAGCGCCGCGGCCTGGACCCGAAGAACGCGCCGATGTACGCCCAGATGCTGGTCGGCATGGTCGCGCTCACCGGTCAGTGGTGGCTGGACGCCCGCAAACCGAAGAAGCCGGACGTCGCCGCCCACTTGGTCAACCTCGCCTGGAACGGCCTGTCCGGCCTCGAAGCCAAGCCCACTCTCTCGACCAGACCGCACAAGTAACACCCGCGGTCGTACGGCGAAATCCGCCCGTGGCATGACCTCCGCGCGAAATCGGCCCCGTACCCTGGCTCGCATGACGGGGATGCTGACCGCGAGGCCGCTGCCTGCCCGGAGCAAGGCGTTCGACCTGTTCCTGGCCGGCGGGCTCTGCATGACCTTCGGCTTCCTGTCGCTGGCCCAGGTGCACTGGGGCGGCATCCTCGCGTTCGGCATGCTGTTCCCGCTGATCTGGCGCCGCACCCACCCCGAGCTGGCGTTCTTCGCGGTCTGCTCGGTCGCCGCCGTGCAGTGGCTGTTCGGCATCGAACTGCAGGCCGGGAACGTCGGTCTGCTCGTCGCCCTCTACGCGATCGCCGTGTACGGCGACGTGCGGCTGAGCCGGATCGCCCTCGGCATCGGCGGCCTCGGCGTCCTGATGGCGACCTCGCGGTACTGGTCGAACTCGGACTGGAAGCAGCAGATCACCACGATGGTGGGCCTCGCCGCGGTCGTCTTCGGCGTCTGGGCGTTCGGCGACCGCCGCCGGACCCGTGGTCTGTACGTCGCTCAGCTCGAGGAGCGGGCCGCCCAGCTCGAGCGGGACCGCGACCGCGAGGCGAAGCTGGCCGTGAGCAACGAACGGACCCGGATCGCGCGCGAGATCCACGACGTGGTCGCGCACGGCCTGTCGATCATGATCGTCCAGGCCGACGGCGGGCTGTACGCCGCGGACCAGTCCCCCGAGGCGGCGAAGAAGGCACTGGCCACGATCGGCGACACCGGCCGCGCGAGCCTGACCGAGATGCGCAAGATGCTCGGCCTGCTCAAGCAGGACGAGCAGAACGAGCTCGACCCGAACCAGCCGCGTCCGCAGCCGGGCGTGTCGAGCCTCCCCGAGCTGATCGACAACGTCCGCGAAGCCGGGCTGAACGTGGCGTACGACGTCACCGGCCAGCCTCGTGATCTGCCCGCGCTGCTCGGGCTCACGGCGTACCGGATCGTGCAGGAGGGTCTGACCAACACGCTCAAACACGCCGGGCCGGGAGCGCTCACCTCCGTCTCGTTGGACTTCGGTCGCGAGATGCTGACCGTGGTGGTCACCGACGACGGGCACGGCGCCGGCGTCGCACCGAGCTCGGATCCAGGTCACGGCCTGGTCGGGATGCGGCAGCGCGCCTCGGTCTCGGGCGGTACGGTGAGCGCCGGACCGAAGGCGGGCGGCGGCTACGAGGTGATCGCCAAACTGCCCTACAACTTGCCGACTGGAGAGTAATGGACGACGTGATCCGGGTGTTCCTCGTGGATGATCAGGAGCTCGTCCGGGCCGGATTCACCATGCTCGTGGACTCCCAGGCCGACATGCGTGTGGTCGGACAGGCCGGCGACGGCGGCGAGGCGGTCGAGAAGATCCAGGTGACCGGTTGCGACGTGGTGCTGATGGACGTCCGGATGCCGCGGCTGGACGGGGTCGAGGCGACCCGCCGGCTCCAGTCGTTGCCGGAGGCACCGAAGGTGATCGTGCTGACCACCTTCGACCTGGACGAGTACGCGTTCGCCGCGATCAAGGCCGGCGCGGCCGGTTTCCTGCTCAAGAACACCCCGCCGGCCGACCTGTTGTCCGCGATCCGCCAGGTGCACTCCGGCGACGCCGTGGTGTCTCCGAGTACGACGAAACGTCTGCTGGAGCACTTCGCCGGCGCGCTGCCCGACACCGAGACCGAGCGGCCCGACCTGGCCGACCTGACCGCCCGCGAGCGGGAGGTCCTGGTCGAGGTGGCCCGCGGCCTGTCGAACACGGAGATCGCCAAGCTCTTCACGTTGTCCGAGGCAACGGTGAAGACGCATATCGGCCGCATCCTGGCCAAGACCGGCCTCCGCGACCGGGTCGCCCTCGTCGTCCTGGGGTACGAGACGGGTCTGGTCAGGCCCACCAAGTAATACCCAGGTAGGACCCGCAGTCCCCACTCTGGTCCGACGTAACCCGGTCGGCGAATCACTAACTTCATGGACAACATCACGTTGATCCAAGGAGTGACATGAGCTTGCAGACCGGGGAGCTTGCGGCCGGGCGGTTGCCGCAGGACGGGGAGCCGCGGACCGCGATCCGGGCGCACGAGCTGCGCAAGGTGTACGGACAGGGCGACACCGCGGTCGCCGCGCTGGACGGCGTCTCGGTCGACTTCGGGGTCGGCCGGTTCACCGCGATCATGGGCCCGTCGGGGTCCGGCAAGTCGACGCTGATGCACTGCCTGGCCGGGCTCGACACGCCGACCAGCGGCCAGGTCCTGCTCGGCGAGACCGAGCTGACCCAGCTGCCCGACGCCGAGCTGACCAAGATCCGCCGGGACCGGGTCGGTTTCGTGTTCCAGTCGTTCAACCTCCTCCCGATGCTGTCCGCGAACGACAACATCCTGCTCCCGCTCGAGCTCGGCAACCGCAAGCCGGATCAGCAGTGGCTCAGCACGCTGATCGACGTACTCGGCCTGAAGGACCGGCTCACGCACCGGCCGTCGGAGCTGTCCGGTGGTCAGCAGCAGCGGGTCGCGGTCGCGCGGGCCCTGGTCGGCCGGCCGGAGGTCGTGTTCGCCGACGAGCCGACCGGCAACCTGGACTCGCGGTCCGGCGCCGAGGTGCTCGGGTTCCTGCGCCGGTCGGTCCGCGAGTTCGGCCAGACCGTGGTGATGGTCACTCACGACCCGCTGGCCGCGTCGTACGCCGACCGCGTCGTGATGCTTGCCGACGGCAAGCTTGCGGGCGAGCTGCGGCAGCCGACCCCGGAGAGCGTCCTGGACGCGCTGCGGCAGCTGGGAGCCTGACGTGCGACGTTCCATCCTCTCCTCCTTGCGCGCCCACGTGGGCCGCCTGGTCGCGGCCTGTCTGGCGATCGTCCTCGGGGTCGGTTTCGGGTCGCTGGCGATGATCGTGCACTCGTCGGCGTCCCACGGCGTCGACGAGACCATCGGCGCGCAGTACAAGGGTGTCGACGCGGTCGTGTACCCGGACCGGTCGACGATCTCGCCCGCCGACATCGCGAAGGTGCAGAAGCTGCCGCAGGCCGCGTCGGTGGTCACGCTGACCACGGCGTACATGGAGGCGTCGTTCTCCGACCTGGTCCGGCCGACCACGCTCCCGATCGACTCGCTCTACGACACCAGCCGCATCACCGGCCCCGCTGCCTCCTCGGGACGGTTGCCCAGCGCAACGAATGAGATCGCGCTGCCGGCCCGAACCGCGGCCAAGCACAAGGTCGCCGTCGGTCAGACGCTGCGGATCAGCTCGTACGACGACAAGTCGTGGAACGCCACCGTCGTCGGTCTGCTCGACGACTCGAAGTCCGTCGGCACGGCGTCCGCGGTCGCCACGCCGGCCATGGTGAAGATCTTCGAACCGGGCGCGTTCGTCCGCGGGATCGCGATCGCCGCCAAGCCCGGCGTCACGCAGCAGCAGGCGGCCGACGCCGCGGGGGCCGTCGTTTCCAAGGGTCTGACGACCTTCACCGGTACGGCGTTCATCGCCCACGAGGTGGCGAGCTACACCAACGGCATCGACGTACTCGGCGGTGTCTTCGGGATGTTCGCCGTGATCGCGCTGTTCGTCGCCTGCCTGGTGATCAGCAACACCTTCACGATCGTGATCGCCCAGCGCACCCGCGAGATGGCGCTGCTGCGCTGTGTCGGCGCATCCCGGCGGCAGGTGTTCTCCTCGGTGCTTGCCGAGGCGAGCGTGGTCGGCGTGGTCGCGTCCACCATCGGCGTGGTCTTCGGCGTCGCGCTCTCCGCGCTGGGGCTGGCGCTGTCCCGCGAGTTCGACTGGGGCATTCCGCCGCTGCCGCTGCACCTGGACCTGTCGTCGGTGTTCCTGCCGCTCCTGCTCGGCACCGTGGCCACCCTGGTCGCTGCCGTCGTACCTGCTCGGCGGGCGACCAAGGTGGCGCCGCTGGCCGCACTGCGTCCTGAGGTGGCTCCGGCCGCCGCGTCGAAGGCCGGCGTACTGCGTCTGATCCTGGGCTTCCTGTTGCTCGCCGGGGGCGGCCTGCTGCTCGCGGCCGGGGCGGTCTCGCACCAGGTCCTCGTGGGGGTGGCCGGTGGCGGGATCTCGTTCCTGGGCATCCTCGCGGTCGGTTCGCTGCTGGTGCCGGCGCTCATCCGGGTGATCGGCGCACTGCCCGCGAGGGGTGGCGGCGTACCCGCTCGGATCGCCGTCGCGAACGCGGTCCGGAACCCGAAGCGTACGGCGGCCACGACGTCAGCACTGCTCATCGGCGTGACGTTGATCAGCCTCACCTGCGTCGGGATCGCGTCGGTGCGGAAGACGTTCGACGTGTCGATGAACGGCGAGTACCCGGTCGATCTGATGGTGACGACGTACAAGGAGAAGATGCCGGCCAACGCCGCGCAGCAACTGCGCGACATCAAGGGCATCACCGAGGTGGTCCCGGTCAGCCAGGTGCTCGTGAAGTCCGGCGGCCAGGATGTCCAGGTGACGGGCATCGATCCCGCATCGGCCGGCTCGGTCATCCACAACCCCGAGGCGGCCGCCGAGCTCAAGCCGGGTACGGCGCTGCTGGACCGCTCGACGATGATCATGCTGAAGCTCGAGGACGGCTCCCCGCTGACGATCGTGTCCGGGAAGCACAAGCTGACCGTCACGGCCCAGCGGGCGACCGGGCTCGATCCGATCACCGTGAGCTCGTCCGATCTCGCCGAACTGGCGCCGAGCGCGCCGGTCACCGGGTTCTGGCTGGCGTCGGATCCGAAGGCGGACGGCTCGGACGTGATCGACGCCGTGGAGCAGTCGATCCCGACCGTGAAGGACCTCTCGGTGAACGGCGGTCTGGCCGAGCGGACCAGCTACACGAAGGTCTTCGACGTGCTGCTGATCGTCGGGGTCGGCCTGCTCGGCGTCTCGGTGCTGATCGCGCTGGTCGGCGTCGGTAACACGCTCAGCCTGTCGGTGCTCGAGCGGACGCGGGAGAACGCGCTGCTCCGGGCAATGGGCCTGTCCCGCCGCCAGCTGCGCCGCATGCTCGCGGTCGAATCGTTGCTGATGGCACTCGTCGCGGCCGGTCTCGGGATCGTGCTCGGCCTCGTCTACGGCTGGACCGGGACGAGCGCGCTGATGGGCGGCCAGACCGCCGACGGCGGCGTGGAGTACGCCGTACCCGGGACGCTGCTGATCGTCATCGCCGCCGTGGCCGCGGTCGCCGGTCTGCTCGCCTCGGTGCTGCCCGCTCGCCGGGCCGCCAAGGTCGCCCCCGCCGGCGCCCTGGCAACCGAATGAGCCAGCGGCTCGCCCGGCTTGAGGGGGCCGGGCGAGCCGCCTGTCACACGATCTCCACACGATTTCCGTGGCCGTCGGCGGTGTGAAAACGCCGGCGGCCCGGGATCGTCTCGTTGTCCCACCGCACCGGATAGCCGAGACCCGCCAGCCTCTCCGCGAGCGCGTCCAGGTCGTCGACCGCCAACGCCGGATGCGCCTTCTTCGCCGGCGAGAACCCCTCCTCGACGCCGACATGAAGCTCAGCATCCCCGTGCTTGAACCAGCATCCGCCGCGAGCCTTGAGCAGGTCCGGCTTCTCCAGCTCGGTCATCCCGAGCGCCTCGCCGTAGAACGCCCGCGCCACATCCTCACCGCCGGGCGGGCACGACACCTGCACATGATCGAGCCGCATGGTCATCCCTTCTTCTGCGCAACCGCGAAGATCCGGCGGAACGGCAGCAACGTCCCGTACGGCTTCTGCGGATAGACCTCCGCCAGGCGAGCGCCGTACTCCGCCTCGAACCGCGTCCGCAGGTCGTCCGGCAACGACTGCAGCACCGGCCGCGCACCTGTCCCCTTCACCCATTCCAGTACGGCGTTGTCGCCGGACAGCACGTGGAAGTACGTCGTCTCCCACGCATCCACCACGCACCCTTCACCGCTGAGTACGTCGACGAACTCCGCCGGCCCAGGCACATCCGGGCGCAGCGACGCGTCCTTCGCGTACTCGGCGTACGGCCCGCTGCCGGCGAGCTCGCGCAGGATCGCGTGCGACGGCGCGTTCCCGTTGCCGGGGATCTGGATCGCCAGCCAGCCGCCCGGACGCAACGCCCGCACGAACCCGGGCAGCAGATCGACCTGCTCCGGGATCCACTGCAGCGTCGCGTTGGTGACGATCACATCGAGCGATCCCGGCTCGGCGGCCCACTCGCGAACATCGCCCAACTCGAAGCTCAGGTGGTCGTCGGCGTACTCCGCGGCCGCCTCGAGCATCTGCGGCGAGCTGTCGACGCCCCGGATCGCAGCCTCCGGCCAGACCTGGCGAAGCGTCGCGGTCAGCGCACCCGGACCGCACCCGAGATCGACGACCGTCCGCACCTCCGTCGCCTGCACCCGCTCGACCAGGTCCCGGAACGGGCGGGCCCGCTCGTCGGCGTACGTGCCGTACTGCACTGGACTCCACACCGGTGACGTACGCATCGGTCTGCACCTCTCTCCACGATTTATCTTGACATCGAGATACTCTAGTCCTGCGACTTGTCTTGATGTCAAGAGTCTTGATGGGTAGTCTCGACGCATGGAGGACGAGGTCGACCGGCTGATCGAGGCCTGGCGCCGGGAGCGCCCCGATCTCGACGTGGCGCCGATGGAGGTGCTGTCGCGGGTCAGCCGGCTGGCGCGGCACCTGGATCGCGCCCGCAGTCAAGCGTTCGACACACACGGCCTGGAGTCGTGGGAGTTCGACGTGCTCGCGGCCTTGCGCCGGGCAGGCGCGCCGTACCAGCTCTCCCCCGGCAAGCTGCTGAAGGAAACCCTCGTCACCTCCGGCACGATGACGAACCGGGTCGACCGGCTGGCCGCCCGCGGCCTGGTCGAGCGCCTGCCCGACCCGAGCGACCGGCGCGGCGTCCTCGTCCAGCTGACCACCGCGGGGCGCGACGCGGTCGACGCCGCGATGGCCGACCTGCTCACCCACGAGCGCGCGCTGCTGGGATCGCTGAGCGAGCGCGACCAGCAGAAGATCGCCCGCGTACTGCGTGAACTGGTCCGCCCGTTCGACCTGGAAAAGCACTAACAAATATCCGGACAAACACGTCCCGGAATTGTGCCGGAATAATCCGAAAAGACGACCCGTCACTTCTCACCTGCTCCGATCGTTGCTAGTTGCAACGAGATCGAGAGACTGCTGTAGCCGACGACTATCGACACTGCGTGAGCGCCCGCACTAGGGTCATCACCGTCGGTTGCTGACCGACTACAAAATGTCAGGACACGGTGACTTCGGCGGCAAGAGGTGGTCCGCCGAAAGTGGCCGTGCGGTGTCCGGGGCTCGGGGCCCGAACAACGCCGGCCGGCACGGGGGCCGCTCACCCAGAGCTCGGCGCCCCCTCCGAATCAACAGGGGATCGGAGGGGCGCCGCGGCTCGACCCGCGCCTCTGCAGCGCCTACTCCGCCAGCTCGGCGGCCTCGAACCAAGCGGTCTCCAGCTCGGCCCGTTCGTCGGCGAGCTTGCGCAGTTCGGTGTCCAGCTCGGCCAGGCGCTCGTAGTCGCTGGCACTCGCGGCCAACTGGTCGTGCAGCTTCGCCTCGGTCTCGGTGAGTTTGGCGAGCTGTCGCTCGATCCGGTTCAGCTCTTTCTTCGCCGCCCGGGACGCCGCCGGATCAACCGACAAATTGCTGGACATCTCCGGCGCCGGTGTCAACGCATTCGACGGCGCCCGGCGCGGAATTCCGGCCGCGAGTTCGTCGAGATACTGATCGACACCGCGCGGCAGATGCCGCACCTGACCGTCACCCATGATGGCGTAAACCATGTCGCTCACGCGTTCCAGGAAGTACCGGTCGTGGGTCACCGTGACGACGACGCCGGGCCAGCTGTCCAGGAAGTCCTCGAGCACGGTGAGCGTCTCGACGTCCAGGTCGTTGGTGGGCTCGTCGAGGATCAGCACGTTCGGCTCGTCGAGCAGGATCCGCAGCAGTTGCAGCCGGCGCCGCTCACCACCGGACAGGTCGCAGATCCGCGTCGTCAGCTTGTCCCCGGTGAACCCGAACCGCTCCAGCAGCTGCGACGACGTCAGCTCGCCGCCTCGCCCGGCGAGTGCCGCCGTACGGCGGATGGCGGTGATGTGCTCGAGCACCGTCGCCGCGCCGTCGACCTCGTCGAGGGTCTGGGACAGATTCGCGACGCGGACCGTCTTGCCCTGCTTCACCCGGCCGCGGTCCGGGGCGAGCTGCCCGGTCAGCACCTTGAGGAACGTCGTCTTGCCCGCGCCGTTCGGCCCGAGCAGCCCGATCCGGTCGGCCGGGCCGAGGCGGAACGTGACGTGGTTGAGCATCACCCGGTCGCCGAAGCTCAGGCTGACGTCCTCGACGTCGAACACGTCCTTGCCGAGCCGGGCCGTCGCCAGCTGCGACAGCGCGAGCTTGTCGCGCGGCGGCGGTTCGTTCTCGATCAGGGCGTTCGCGGCATCGATGCGGAACTTCGGCTTCGTGGAGCGCGCCGGCGCACCACGGCGCAGCCAGGCGAGCTCCTTCTTCAGCAGGTTCTGCCGCTTGGTCTCGGTGACCTGCGCGGAGCGGGACCGCTCGGCCTTGGCCAGTACGTAGGAGGCGTACCCACCGTCGTACGACGAAACCTGGCCGCCCTGCACCTCCCAGGTGACCGTGCAGACCGCGTCGAGGAACCAGCGGTCGTGGGTAACGACGATGAGGGCGCCGGCGCGGTCGACGACGTGCTCGGCGAGCCAGCTGACGGCCTCGATGTCGAGGTGGTTGGTGGGCTCGTCGAGGACGAGCAGGTCAACCTCGGTCAGCAGCAGCCGCGCGAGGGACGCCCGGCGGCGCTCACCACCGCTCAGGCTGCCGACCAATGCCTGGTGGTCGACTTCACCGAGCAAGTGCTCCATCACCGAGCGTGCGCGCGGATCGGCAGCCCAGGTGTAGGTCTCGACATCGCCGAGCACCGCGTGCAGCACGGTCTGCTCGGGGTCGAGGTCGTCGCTCTGCCCGAGGTACCCCAGCCGCAGGTCGCGGTTGTGTGTGATCCGGCCGCTGTCGGGCTCCTCACGCCTCGCCAGGACCTGTAGAAGCGTCGATTTGCCGTCGCCGTTCCGTCCGACCACGCCGGCTCGTTCTCCGCGCCCGATCCCGAGGGTGACCGAGTCGAGCAACGTCCGCGTGCCGAAGCCTTTGGAAACAGCTTCCATATTGACCAAGTTAGGTGCCGCCATAACGCGCCCAAGGGTATCCGACCGCGGCAGGCGTGCCAGGATCGTCGGTGTCCCTTGAGCGATGTAGCTTGAGCGATAGCGGTGTCCAGGTGCGTGCATCGGGGTGCTTGGTCAGTGGCCTCGATGCGGAGCATCGTGGGCGCTGGCCAAGTGCCCCGAGGTGCGTGCCTGGGCGCCGCTAGCGCCAAGCTACATCGCTCAAGGGACACCAAGTGCTGACTCCTGCCTGGCTCGAAGGCCTGTCTCTGGGCGACCCGATCGCGGCCGATCCGCTGGAGGGCGGATACGCCAGCAAGACCTACCGCGTGCGTACGTCGCTGGGCCGGACGGTGGTCGTGAAGACGCAGGACAACCTGCCGCCCGGCCTGTATCCGCTCGAGGCCGACGGCCTGGACGCGCTGCGTATCCCCGGCGGGTTCGCCGTACCAGAGGTGCTCCGGGTCACGCCGTCGTTCATCGTGCTGGCGGATCTCGGTACGGCGGCCGCGTCGCCGACGTACTGGGAGGACGCGGGTCGCGCGTTGGCGCTGCAGCACCAGCAGAGGGCGGACAAGTTCGGGTACCACCAGGACAACTACCTCGGGATGCTCCCGCAGCGGAACTCCTGGACGACTGACGGTCATGCCTTCTTCGCCGAGCAACGGCTTCTCCGCTACCTCGAGGAGCCCAACTGCCACAACCAGCTCCCCGCGGGCGACCGCCGGCGCCTGGAGCGCATCGCCAACAGGTTGGTGGATCTCGTCCCGGCCCAACCGCCGTCGCTGCTGCACGGCGACCTCTGGCACGGCAATCTTCTGCCCGGCCCCGACGGCAACCCCGGCATGATCGATCCCGCTGTCAACTACGGCTGGCCCGAGGCCGACCTGGCCACCCTCCTCATCTACGGCCACCTGTCGGAGACCTTCTTCTCCGCGTACGAGGAGAAGCATCCGCTGGCTGACGGGTGGCGTGCGCGGATGCCGCTCCTCCACCTGCGTGAACTCCTCTGCATCACCGCCCACTTCCCCGACCGCGCCGACACCGTCAAGGAGATCCACACCATCCTCAAACGTTTCGATTGAGGTTCAGCAGGTACTGCTTCTCGTTGAGGGGGTTGCCGTCGGTGCGGGCGCGCGTAGGCGGTGCGCCGGTGACCGGCTGGTAGGAGTGGAAGGTGGTGGCGAGGAGGCCCTCGCCGTGCGTCAGTGACGGCAGGAACATCTCGAAGGGGTGGGTGCTCGCCGCGGGGATGGTGCCTTCCAGGTGGCCCTGCGACTCGGTCAGGGTGGTTTGGGAGACGACGCCGCGGTGTTCGGCGACGTGGGCGAGGATGCGCGAGACGGTGTCGGACGGAACGTCCAGCTCGAAGCGGTTGACCGGCTCCATCACCGTCGTACCGGCCTCGGCAATCGCCTGCATCAGAACCAGCGGCACCAGCCGGCGGAAATCGGCTGCGACCGTGCCGACGCTGTCGTACGCAGTGTGCGTGAGGTCGACGCGGATGTTCGGGATCTCCCAGCCGAAGATGCCCTGGTGGAGCGTCAGCCGGACCGTCTCCTCGATCGCGGTGTGGAAGGCGCGGGGCAGCCCGCCGAGCTCGACCACGAGGTTGTACTCGATGCCCTCAGCAACCGGTGAGACCCGGAAGCCGACGCCGGCCGCCCACAGGTTCTCCGGTGCGGTGATATCCCGGATCGCCTCGCCTTCCCCGTCCAGCCGTTCGACATGGATCGGCGTCGTCTCGCTGAAGGTCACGTCGACGCCGTACTCCGTTGCCAGCAAGGACGCGATCACTTCCTTCTGGACCTCGCCGTACAGGCTGACGGTGATGTCGTCGGCCTTGCGGACCCGGATCAGCGGATCCTGCTCGGCGAGCTGCGTCAACGCCTGGAACAGCTTGACCCGGTCCCGCGCGCTCACCACGGTCTCCAGCGTCGGCGGCGCGAACAACTGCCCGAGCTCCTTCGCCCGTACGCCGAGCTGGTCCCCGATCTGGATGTCCTTCAGCCCGCGCAACGCGACGATCTGACCACCCTCGGCCCGATCAACCGCACGCCGCCCGCCGCGCTCGAACACCTCGACACCGGTCGGTCGCGCCTGGTACGACGGACCGTGCATCGGATGCACCTCCACGGTTGAGCGGGGCCTCAGCTCACCGGCGACGATCCGGGCCGAGGCGATCTTCTGCCCGGCCGCGCCGCGCTCCACCTTGAAAACCCTTGCCTGCAAGCAATCCTGATCCATCTGGGTTGCTCTGGGCAACCAGGATCGGATGCCATCGATCAGCTCGGGTACGCCGACCCCGGTCATCGCCGAGCCGAAGTACACCGGGTGCACCTGCGCCTGTCCGACCTGCCGGCGCAGTTCGCCGGCGAGGTCGACCGGGCCGCCGGACAGGTACCGCTCGAGGAAATCGTCGTTGCGCTCGGCAAGCATCTCCGCGAGCGGCTCGTTGTCGAGGGCAAGCGGGGTGAGGCCGGCGGACCGTGTCCCGAGGTCCGTGACCGCGACCATCGGCACCGCGGACGGCGTCAGCAAGCGCTTGATGTCGGCAAGCAACTCGTCGTCCCGGGCGCCGACCCGGTCGATCTTGTTCACGAACAGCAGCGTCGGGATGCGCAGCCGGTCCAGCGTGCGCATCAGCAACCGTGTCTGCGGCTGCACTCCCTCGACCGCGGAGATCACCAGCACCGCGCCGTCGAGCACGGACAGCGCCCGTTCGACCTCGGCGATGAAGTCGGAGTGTCCGGGGGTGTCGATCAGGTTGACCGGCAGGTCGCCGAGCGCGAACGACACCACGGCCGAACGGATCGTGATGCCACGTTTCCGCTCGAGGTCCATCGTGTCGGTCTGGGTGCTCCCGTCGTCGACCCGGCCGACCCGGTCGATAACGCCGGCGGCGTACAGCAGCCGCTCGGTCAGGCTGGTCTTACCGGCGTCGACATGCGCCACAATGCCCATCGTCAGAGAGTTCAAGAGTCCTCGCGAATGCGTCGAAACGATCAGAACCGATGAGGTCGATCGATCCGCGGCGCATCCCGGTCTCCTGTCTGTCCAATAAAGGGGCAGTCGGACCGTAACACCACACCAAGGGTGCGGACGAGTGATTTTCAGGCTTCGAGGATTGGAACGTCGTACCGCTGGATCAGTCCGTCGCGAGTCACCAGCGTCAATTTCTCACCGAGAGCCGCGCCGGCGGACAGTCGGCAGCGGAACTACGTTTGCGACAGGATGGCCGGCACGGCTGACAATGACTTCCTCGCGAGTGTGCTAGTGGCTGACGATGGCGGGAAGGATTCGGGCGCCGGGGACCGGGCCTTCGGCCTGGCGGACCATGCGGCACAGGCCGGACTCGGCGAGCTCCACGGCCAGGTCCACCGCGCTCCGGCTGTCGGCGGCGAGGAACAGGCAGGTGGGGCCGGATCCGGAGATCTGCGCGGCCAGTGCCCCCTGGTCGAGTCCGAACTGGAGCGTGTCGCCCAGCTCCGGGCGCAAGGACAGCGCGGCCGCCTGGAGGTCGTTGCTGAGAGCAACCGCGAGCGCGCCGGGCTGACCGGACAACAGCGCGGACAGCAACTCCGGCCGGACCTGCGGCGGCTCGACCCGGCGCAGCGGGCGCAACCGGTCCAGTTCGCCGTACACCTCCGGCGTGGACAGACCGCCGTCGGCGACCGCGAACACCCAGTGGAAGGTCCCGCGGGACATCACCTCGGTGACCTGCTCGCCACGGCCCTGACCGAGCGCGGTGTGCCCGACCAGGCAGAACGGCACGTCACTGCCGAGCTCCGCCGCGTGATGCTGCAGCTCGGTCTGCGTCAGCTGCAGACCCCAGAGCCGGTTGCACGCCACCAGGGTCGCTGCCGCGTCAGTCGATCCCCCGGCCATCCCACCCGCCACCGGGATCGTCTTGCGGATCGTCAGCTCGACGCCCTCGTCGACGTCGTACTCCGCCTGCAGCAGCCGGGCCGCCTTCACGGCGAGGTTCGTCTCGTCGGTCGGTACGTCGTTCGCGAAGTCCCCCACCATCTCGACCGAGACTTCGCCGTCGTCGTCACGGACCTGCGCGGTGACGTCGTCGTACAGGGCAACGGCCTGGTACACCGTGGCGACGGGGTGGAAACCGTCCGGGCGCGGCGGACCGACCGACAGACCGAGATTGATCTTGGCCGGCGCCCGCACCGTGACCTCAACAGAAGGTGGCACGTCGCACAGGCTAGGGCATGTCGCGGTCTTCTGCGTCGTGCCGAGTGCCGCGCAGTAGGCGCAGGAGACCGCGGCATGCCCTAGGTGCCTTACCGAGTCCGACCTGCACCGGCGAGCGCGGCGAAGTCTGTGATGCCGAGCATCTCACCGCGCAACTGCGGGTCGATACCCGTTGCCGCGAACACCTCGTCGAGCCGCGCGCGGTCCGGCATCCAGCGGGCCAGCGCGGACCGGATCGTCTTGCGCCGCTGCGAGAACGCGGCCTCGATCACCGCGAACACCTCCTCGCGGCCAGCCGGCGTCTCGGGCGGGTCCCGTCGCTCGAAGGCGACCAGGCCGGAGTCCACGTTCGGCGCGGGCCAGAACACGTTTCGCCCGATCGGCCCGGCGCGCCGTACGTCGGCGTACCAGGCGGCCTTCGCGGACGGTATGCCGTACGTCCGCGACCCAGGCCCCGCGGCGAGCCGGTCCGCGACCTCGGACTGCACCATGACCAGACCGTGGCGCAGCGAGTCGGACACCTGGAGCAGGTGGAGCAGCACGGGTACGGCGACGTTGTAGGGCAGATTCGCCACACAGGCGCTCGGCGTACCGATCTCGGCCGGCCCCACGTCCATCGCGTCGGCCTCCACCACGGTCAGCGTGGACGCCTGCTCCGGCGCGTACGTCGCGATGGTCGACGGGAGCGCCCCGGCCAGCAACGGGTCGATCTCGACGGCGGTGACGGGATGCCCCGCCGCCAGCAGCGCCAGGGTCAGTGAGCCGAGCCCGGGGCCGACCTCGAGCACGGTCTCGCCCGCGGACAGGTCGGCGGCGCGGACGATGCGGCGGACCGTGTTCGGGTCGATGACGAAGTTCTGTCCGCGCTGCTTGGTCGGGCGAACCCCGAGGGACGCGGCCAGTGAACGCACATCAGCCGGACCGAGAAGTCTCGGTCCGGCTGAGGTGGATGAATCAGACGAGCTCACGCCGCCAGTGTGTCAGCTTCAGGCCTTCTTGCCGCACACCGGCCAAGCGCCGTAGCCACCGCGGTCGGCCTTGACCTTCTCCGCGATCGCGATCTGCTGCGCCTTGGACGCGCCGTTGGCGTTGCTGGAGTACGCCGTACCGCCGTAGGCCGCCCAGGTGCCGTGGTCGAACTGGAGGCCGCCGTAGTACCCGTTGCCGGTGTTCGCGGCCCAGTTGCCACCGGACTCACACGCGGCGATCCGGTCCCACGCGCCACCACTGCTGGTGGGGACCGACGGCTTCTCGTCCGTCGTCGTGGTGGTCGGCTCCTCCGGCTTCGGCTTGGTGCCGACCAGGATCTGCTCGTCGACCGGCGCGGTGACGACCTTCGACGTGACCACCTTCGTGGTCGACAGCTTGCCGTCCAGGTAGGTGTACAGGTACGTGACGGACTTGGAGCCGTCCGTGCCCTTTGTCGTGGTCTTCTTCGTGCCCTCGACCAGCGTCGCCGACTTGGTCTCGTCGGTGCCGTGCGCGACCGCCAGGGTCTTGGTGACCTGCTTCTGCAGGACCTGCACGTAACCGATCTTGTTGACGCCGAGCTTCAGCGGGGTCGCGGCGGCCGGGCTGATCCGGTCGTCGGCATCCCAGCGGATCTTCGCCTCGGTCAGGGCCTCGCCGACAGTGCCGGCCAGCGACTTGATGGTCGCGGTCTTGCCCAGGTGGACGATCTGCACGGTCTTCGGGGTCTTCACCACCAGCTCCAGACCCTGACGCCCGAGCGGCGCGCTACGGCTGGTGGACAGCTGCGCCCCGTCGTACCGCAGACCGAGGTCGGCGAGCGCTTCGTTCACGCTGTCGGCGGTGGTCCAGTAGGCCTTCTTGGTGCCGTCGGCGTTGACAGTCAGCTCGCGACCGTAGAGGACCGAGATCTCCTGGCCGTCCTTCAGCTTCGCGTCCGGACCCGGCGCAACCACGTCATGGGCGCCGATCTGAACTTTCTCGGCCTTCAGGGCGTCTGCCACGGTGGAGCCGAAGGTGTGAACCTTCCGCACCTGGCCGTCGACGGAGAGACTGACCGTCTTGCTCTTCGCGGCATATGCCACGGAGCCGCCCGCGACGGCGAACGCAGCCGTCGCACCGACGGCCACGATGATGGACTTACGCACTAACGCTCCCAGGTAGGGCTACCCGGGCACGGGGTGGGACAGCACAGGCACCGACCGCCGACGCCGGACTGGCTGCCCGGAGCTTCTGATCCCGCCGAGGGGTTGTGCTGCCCGGAATCTTCCCCGATCCCGGCCAACATCACGGGACCATAACGAAGATATGCCGGAAGTGCCAATCCCCTGGTCGGCGAGTCGCAAATGGGTGTAACGGGGCCGACACGCCTCGTCACGCCAGGTGATGGCCCCACTGACCCCGATGCACCACTTCGGCGGTCGTCCGGCGGCCGCGTTTCAGCGATGGCGAGCGCTTGTCCTGGGCCCGGTGCCCGACCGACAGCACGCCGACCAGATCGAAGCCCTCGGGTACGCCGAACTCCTTCAGCAGCCGGCCCGCTTTGTCGGCAGGAGGCCCGAAAAAGCAGGCCCCCAGGCCTTCGTCGACGACCGTCTGCAGCATCAGCAGGACCGCCATCCCGGTGTCGACGTACCAGTACGGCGCGGTCCAGCGGCCCTCGTCGCGATCGGTCCAGCCCTTGTCCGGCTCGGTGTACCGATCGAGGTACGCGTCCTTGTGCGCGAAGGCGAGGATCAGCAGCGGCGCGCGGCGCAGGCCTGTGATCCAATCCACATACTTCTCGTCCGGATCCTCGGCCGCGATCCGCCAGTACCGCTCCCGCTCGTCCCCCTCGAGCGTCAGGAACGCCCACCCCTGACTGAACCCCCCGGACGGCGCCCGGAGACCGTTCTCCAGGATGCGCTCCCGCACCTCGTCGGAGACCGGTCGATCCGGGTCGTAGTTCCGCACCATCCGCCGCCGCCGGACCACCTCACTGAACTCCATGAGATGTGTCTACCAGGCGGCGTCATCCGACGTCGTCGCCGACCTCCAGGTGGCGCCAGAACTCCGGCTGCGGCTGGGCCGTCACACCGGCCGACGCCATCATTTCCTGGATCTGTTGACCGGAGTGCTGGAAGAACGCATGGAACGACGCCTCGTCTGGCCACTCGTCGACCACGAGAATCTCGGTGTCACTGCCGTAGAAGTGATGTGAGATCAGTCCGCGACTCGACGCGTCCGCAATCACACCTTGGAAGAGCGCACCGTTGTCGGCACCCAACTTCTCCATCGCCGTGGGGTCCCCAGTCACCCGCAGGGTCATCAGAACACTCATTGCCCCTCCCCCTTGCAGGCCGGCCCCGAACCGGGCCGACGCCCTCAGACTGCGCCCGTCCGACCACCCGCGCAACGGGCGGCGCGAAGGTTGACAGTCGGCGTCCGCACGGTCACGAAACCAGCTTCGCCAGCAGGTAGGCCTCGGTGCCGGCGAGGCCGACTGAGCAGAACAGGACGGTCCCACCCGTCATGTTGCCGCTCACTGCCGACCCCAGGCTGATCAGGCGATCGTGTTCTGGGGTGCCGGACAGGATGAACGGCGGGTCGTACGCGCGGGTCTGCGCGACCGAGTCCGTGACGACGAGATCGGCCCGATCGATCAACTCCGGCCCGAACTCGGCCCGCCCGTGCTGCTTGGGCCCGAGCGTCGTCACGAAGGCGCCGTCCTTGACCCAGCCCGGGTCGATCACCGGCGTCGGGCTGTTGGTGGCGAGCACGACGATGTCCGCCCCCTCGACGGCCTCCCGGGCCGACTCGACCGCGCTCACGGACAGCCCGAGTTCCTCGGAAGCCCTCCTGGCAAAGGCGATTCGTCGCCCCCGATCCCGGCTGAACACCCGAATCCGCGACAACCGCCGTACGGCCCCAATCGCCCACAGCTGCGTGAACGCCTGGGTGCCTGTGCCGATCAACGCGAGAGTGTCAGCAGCCGGATTCGCCAGCGCATCAACAGCCACCCCACCGATCGCCCCCACCCGCCGCGGCCCCAACTCGTTGCCCACAGCAATCCCCCGCACCTCACCCGTCCGCCAGTCGTGAACCACCACAACCTGCTCCCCCGGCTCGCCACCGAACGAGTCGTACGACCGATACCCGAACCACTCCCCCTCCAACGCACCAGTAGTGAAGACCAGCCGCCCGGATCCCAGATCGGTGCTGGCTCGAGGCGGCGTGTGCAGACGTCCTTCGTGAGCGGCGCGGATCGCCTCCCGCATCCACACCACAGCCTGCCCAGGGTCCAGCCGCGCCCGGATGTCTGCGTCAGCAAGGACAGTTACCAAATTCACCGACTCCTCATCCGCGATGCGGAGAACTCGGTTGCCTGCGGCCACCAGGTTGTGGTGCCTGTTGCCCACGTGGCCGGGAGCCGTCGCCCTGCTCCGACGGCGGACGGTCCGCAGCATCAGCCGGCCGCTTGGCCGCCCCGGCCGCGGGCGCCTGAGGCCCGGTCAAGGATCGAAGCCGTTTGAGGTCGGGCGGGAGGTTTTCCTGGGCTTGGCGAACAGCTTGGTTCAGCCGGGAGGCCGGGCGCTGGGACTGCTGCTGGGCACTCTGCATGTTGTCGATGCGGTACCTGCGTTCGATGCGATTCAGTTCTTGGTCCAGCCCTGCCACCGCCTTCTGAGCGGCCTTGGTGGCCTCGGTGGACTTGTCATCGCTCCCCAGCGAGTCGTCGGCCTCGATCGCCTCCAGGCCGGACAGCGAATCGCGCAACGGAGCGACGAGTTGTTCCCGCACCTCGGCACGGTGTGCCTCCGGCATCAGGCCCGGTTTCGCGAGGCGTTCGTCGATCACCAGGTCGACCGCGACGTTCCACCGCTGAGAGTCGTCCGTCACCATCAGCTTCTCGGTGACCTCCGAACTCGTCAGCCCGCTCCGCGCGGCCAGGGCTCGATCAAATTCCCGGGCGGCAGGAGTGTAGGCGGGATAGGCGTCGAGGCTCGTCTGGGACGACACGGACGCCTCCGCGTGCTCCAGTCCGGCGTCCGGGAAGACGTCGCGGACAATGTCGTCGAGATTGACGTGTGTCCAGTGCTCGGTACGGCCTTCGTTGTCGGCTGTAGCCGCGGAGTCGTACGGGTAGGCGTCCGGTGCGTTCTGGTCGCCGAGCTCAGCGAGTAGGTGCACGGCTTCGTGGGTCAGCGTCCCCATCGCGTCGCGGAGTTCCCATGCTTCACCGCCGTTCAGCGGGCGATTGAGATCCCGGGCCTTCCGCAGCGGCTCGAGCACGTTCTCGATCGACACCGACATACTGCCGTCATCGCCCGCCGAACCCAGAAAGTCCGGGTTGGTCTCCTCGAGCAGCAGCCCGTTCCAATGGGTCCGCGGCGCGGCTGCGTTACCACCGACCCGCTGGTCGACTGCGTAGATGACCGCGGCCACCAGCCGGTATTCCCAGGACTGCGGGGAGATCTCGACGTCGGTGGTCACGATCCGCCGTCCGCACCTTCGTTCCGGCGGCGCTCGATCAGACGCTTCAGGGTCGAGTTCATCCGCAGGATCGTGCGGAGCTCGCGCGGCGGGGCCTGTCTGGCCAACGCGCCGATCTCGGTGATCGCGCGCTCGGCGTGGTCGATCTGATCAGCCGCCGGGCCTTGATCGTTGACGACCTGGGTGACCAGGCTCGCCGCACGCTCGTACTGCGGGCTTGTCCCCGGCTGCGGGCCGCGGATCAGCTCGGGCAGCTTCCCCGCTCTGATGACCGCCAGGTTGCGGGATCGCTCGTCCGCGATCTGTTCGGCCAACGCCGTCAGACGCGTGACTTCGGCTGCCACGGTGGCCTCGTCGGCATCGCGCAACGAATCGGCGAGCTCCCGCACCTGTGCGTCTACAGAGTCGTAATCCACCTGATCCACAGGTTCAGGGTAACGGCCGAACGGTTACCAAGGGCCGCCGAAGGCGTGGTTGGCGTTGGTGTTGAGGGCGGTGCAGAGTTCGGGGACGGAGATGTTGAGGACGTCGGCCATCTTTCGGACGGTGTGGGGGATGAGGTACGACGCGTTCGGCTTGCCGCGGTACGGGGACGGCGTCAGGTACGGGGCGTCGGTCTCGACGAGGATGCGGTCGAGTGGGGTGACGGCGAGGGCGTCGCGGAGGGACTGGGCGTTCTTGAAGGTGACTACGCCGGCGAAGCTCAGGAAGGCGCCGCGGTTCACGCACTCGCGGGCGAACTCGGTGTCGCCGGAGAAGCAGTGCATGACGAGCCGGTCGGGCACGCCTTCGCGGTCCAGGATGCGCAGGATGTCCTCGTGCGCGTCGCGGTCGTGGATCATCAGCGTCTTGTCCAGGCGCTTGGCCAGTTCGATGTGCGCGGCGAACGACTCGTGTTGCGCCGTACGCCCGTCCTCACCGGTACGGAAGTAGTCGAGCCCGGTCTCACCGATCACCCGGACCTTGTCCGAGCTCGACGCCAGCCGCTCGATCTCGGCGAGCGCGCTGTCCAGCTCGCCGGCCTCCTTCAGCTTGGGCGCTTCGTTCGGGTGCAGGGCCACGCCCGCGATCAGGTTCGGGTACTGCGATGCCGCCTCGACCGCCCACACCGCGCCCGGCAGATCGCACCCGACCTGCACGATCCGCGTCACGCCGACGGACGACGCGAGCTTGATCGCCTCCGCCGGGCTCAACCACGCACCGTCCTCGCCGTCCGCGATGTCGAGATGGCAGTGCGCGTCGACCACACTCATCGGCAACGGATCGGGCACCGCCGGCCGACTCCGATCCCGCGACCGCCCGTCCTCCCCGATCGCAGCCCGCTCCCGAGTCGGCCGATTCACCTCCACACCATCAGACATGCCGCCTAGGTTACTGACCCCACCCGACTCACTGGCGGGTTGTTTCGCCGGTGGCGGCTTACAAGCGGTCAGCGGCGAAACAACCGGTGATCGACCCGCTATCCACAGGTCCGAAGATCGGGCCCGGTGAGCGGGTGAGTTCGCGGCATGTTGTGGACATGGACGTGAGACTTCAGGTTGTGGCTGCCAGGCGGGGCGGATGGTTCTCGCGGCGGGATGCGATCGCCGCCGGCTACTCCGATGCCGATCTCCGTCGGGAGGTGGTGTCGGGGCGGTGGGTGCATCTGACTCGGGGCGCGTACGCCGAGTCGGGACCCGCGGTCGAGGCGATGCCGGCCTGGGAGCGGGATACCTGGTTGCATGTGCGTACCGCGAGCGCTGTGTACCACCGGTTGCGCGGTCGGGCGGTCGTAAGCCATCAGTCGGCGTTGCTCCTGCTCGGGATTCGTGTCTCGGATCTCGATCTGCGCCGAGTACATCTGACCAGGCTCGTCGGCGCGGGCCGGTCTGGTGCTGCGGTCTGCCAGCACTCGCCTCGGCCACCGGTCGACGCGCGGGCCGAGGTCGACGGCGTACGGACGACTGCAGGCCCACGGGCTGTCGTGGAGACCATTCGGGCGACCAGCTATCCCGTTGCGGTCTCCGTCGTCGACCAGGCGCTGCGGTTGCGTATCGCAACAGCCCACCAGTTGGCCGCAGCCCTCGAACTGTTCACCGGCCGGCGCGGCATCAGCACCGCGACCCGGGCGGTGCGCTTCGGCGACGCCCGGTCCGAGTCTGTCGGGGAGTCGCGGCTCAGGGCCCTGTTGGCGGATCTCGGTCTGCCCGCGCCATTGGCCCAGGCCGAGATCCGGGACGGCAGCGGCTCGCTGGTCGCGCGGGTCGACTTCTTGTTCGCGCAGTACGGCGTGATCGTCGAGTTCGACGGAGACGTCAAGTACGGCGACGGCGGCCGGCAGGCGCTCATCGCCGAGAAGGTGCGCGAGGACGACCTGCGCGACCTGGGATATCAGGTCGTCCGCGTCCGCTGGTCCGACCTCGCCCGGCCCTCCAACCTCCTCAACCGCATCCACCGCGCGATCGGCCGCTCACAACCTGCCTCGATAGCGGGTTATGTCACGGCTAGCGCGCAATAACAGGCCACTCATCAAACAACCCGCTATCCGGCCTCAGCGGCCTCCTTCACCTTGGCTACGAGCGTCTCCCACATGGACTGGGAGTGTTTGGCCTCGTCCTCGGTGGCGTTGTTGTCCTGGGTGAGTTTGAGGTGGGTGCTGCCGGTCAGCTCGTAGGTGAGGGTGTGGTAGTTCTCCGGTACGTCGGGTTGGCCGGTGAGGGGGCTGAAGTGGGTCAGCTTCAGTAGGCGCTCGGGCTCTACGGCGAGGATCTCGCCCTTGTCCTGGTAGGGCTTGCCTTCCCATTCGCCCGACCAGGTGATCGGGCTGCCTACCTGCCAGTCCGTCTCGACCTCGGCCCCGAACCACAGCTCCTTCAACTTCTCGGGGCTGGTCAGGACCTCCCAGACCTGCGCGGCCGGCGCATCGATGTCGATCTCGGCCACTGCGTCATATCCAGTCATGGTCAAACTCCTCTCTACCCCTGACCGTACGGTTCCCATTCCCCATGCGCTTGTAGAAAAGCGTCAGCCGGATCGTGCAGGAAGTCAGCATCCAAGGCCATGTTCGCGCCGACCGCGGCCCAGTAATTTGCGTCTCGGTTCCGCCCGACCGACAGGAGCAGCCGATGCCCCGGATCAGCGCAATTCTCGCCGCCCTAAGCCTCGTCGCAGGAGCGCTACACACCGCGACGACGCCCCCGCCCATCGCCGTGCAGATCCTCAGCCTGACCGACCTCCACGGCTACCTGTCGGAGACCGAGAACCTGACCATCGCGGGCCCCTCCGGCACGCAGCAGGTCGGCGGCGCCGGCTACCTCAAAGCGCATATCGACGAGCTGAGGAAGCCGAACAGCTTCCTGATCGGCTCGGGCGACCAGTTCAGCGGCTGGCCCGACTACACGCAGGCGTTCGCGAACGAGCCGACCATCGAGGTGCTGAACGCGTTCGGGATGGACTTCGACGTCGCCGGGAACCACGAGTTCGACCGCGAATTCCCGTTCCTGCGCCGGATGACGACCGGCGCTTGCTACGGCAAGCCCGGCTTCGACAGCTGTTTCAAGGACTCCACCGGCCGCAACTTCCACGGCACCGACTACGCGTACCACGCGGCCAACATCGTCGACCCGCGGACCAAGCGACCGGTGCTGCCGCCGTACTGGATCGCGAAGGCCGGATCGCAGCGGATCGGGTTCATCGGACTCGGCTTCCCCGGTACGCCGACCGAGACGCTGTCGATCAAGGGCTCCGGGTTCGAGTTCCAAGGCGTGGTGGAGGCGGCGAACCGGGCCGCGGCCGCGCTCAAGGCCCAAGGCGTCAACGCGATCGTGGTCAGCATGCACGAGGGCGGTCAGCAGGGCGGGCTGTACGACGAGTGCAAGGAGCCGACCGGTCCGATCTTCGATGCCGCCCGCGCGATGTCGCCGGACATCGACGTGATCCTCGGCGGCCACTGGCACACCGCGTTCAACTGCATGATCCCGGACCCGAACGGCGTACCGCGGCCGGTGCTCGAGGCAAGCAACCACGGCCGCGTGCTCGGCGAGGTGAACCTGGAGCTCGATCCGGCGACCGGTGAGGTGATCCGGTCCGCGACGACCGCGACCAACCACGCCATCACCAAGGACCTGACGCCCGACCCGAAGATCCAGAAGATCGTGAAGTACTGGATGAACAAGTGGACCGCCCGGCAGGCGCAACCGCTCACGAAGCTGGACCGCGACCTCGACTTCGCGCCGAAGGCCGAGAGCCGTACCGGCAACCTGGTCGCCGACCTCTACAAAGCAGAAGCCGACGGCGACTTCGCGCTGGTACCGGCCGATCTCGGCGTCGACGTCATCGCCGCCGGGCTGAAGGCGGGCACGGTGACGTACGGCGATGCGTGGCCCGTCGCCGGGATCTCGCCGATCACCACGCTCTCGATGAAGGGCTCCACGGTCGAGGCCGTCCTCGAGCAGCAGTGGATCCCACCGGCGTACGGCTGCACCCGGCTGTCCGCGCTCGCGACCTCGGCGAACTTCCGCTACACCTACGACCTGGGCAGACCCGTCGGCGACCGGGTCGATCCGGCGAAGGTCCTGATCAACGGGAAGCCACTGGACCTCGACAAGACGTACCGCGTGACGACGAGCGCCGCGATGCCGTTGCACGGAGCGCAGTACGGGTATCCGGGGTTCCAGCAGTTCACCGGCCTGACCCGGGCACCGAAGATGGGCCAGGAGGTCTTCCTCAACTATCTTCGCACCCATCCATTGCTCAAGGCCCCCAGTCTCGGCCGGGTGACCGCGATCCCCGGTACGCCACCGCCGGCCGACGGCCCGTTCGGTCCGCTGGACCTGCTGCCGCAGAGTGAGATGACGGCGACGGCCACCAGCCAGGGCTCCCCCGCCTACAGCGCGGCGGCGGCGATCGACGGCAACTGCACGACGATGTGGCACTCGAACTGGAGCCCGCACGCACCGCTGCCGCAGTACATCACCCTCGATCTGAAGACGTCGCGCGCGATCGAGGCGCTTGTCTACACACCGCGCCAGGACGCCGACGTGCCGAACGGCCGGATCTCGTCGTACGACGTCCGGACGAGCACCGACGGGGTCACCTTCACCTCGGTGACGACGGGCGCGTGGGACGGCGGCGTCGACGCAAAGATCGCCCGACTCCCTGCCGGTACGACGGCCCGCTATGTGCGGCTGGTCGGGCTGGCCGGCGGCGCCGACTACGCGGCCGCGACCGAGCTCAATATAGCTCTAGCTCCGGGTTCCTGACCTTGGCTCGATGAGCGGTCGGCGAGATGCCGTAGCGGCGGCCGAACTGCCGGCTGAGGTAGTGCGGGGAGTCGAAGCCGACCGCTGCGGCGATCTGGGCGACGGACATGTCGGTGGCGCCGAGAAGCTCGGCGGCGCGCTGCAGACGCAGCGCCAGTACGACGTTCATGATCGAGTCGCCGACCTGCTCCTTGAACAGATGTGCGAGGCGGGAGACCGATACCTGGGCGAGGCCGGCGAGTGAGGTCAGCGTGTGCGGCCGGGCCGGGTCGGCGGTGATTGCCTCGAGCACCAGATGCACCCGGGCATCCAGGTGTTGCGTCTCCCGGCGGAGGCTGGCGACCGCGGTCAGCAGCACCTCCTCGATGCCGTTCATGGTCAGCTCGGTCGCGACACTCTTCTCCAGCAGATGCAGCTCGGTGTCGCCGGTCGGGGACAGGCCGGCCCGCTGCGCATCCCGGTGCAGCCGGTCGAACGCCGACACCACGCGGTCGGTCTCCGACGACCTGGTCAGCCGCACGTACGACAACCCCGGCATTGCCTGTGGCAACGACAACCACGCGTGCCACTCACGCCGCGGCTGGAAATGCGCCCACCAGGACTCCCAGTACGTGCCGACGGTCCCGTAGTCGTGCGGCGTACCCGGGCTGACCAGTACGACGTCGCCGTGGCGCAGGGTCAGCCTGTTCTCGCCGATGAGGTACCGGCCCGTCCCGGACGCGGTGTACAGCAGGTACCAGCTGCCCACGCCGTCCGGCCGGACGACGCGGTAGTCGCCGCCGCTGTGGAAATGACCGGTCACCAGTTTGCTCGGCGGCGGGATCTCGCTGTACAGCTCGATCAGGACCTGGGTAGCAAGATCGTGCTCGAAGTCAGCAGGCTCCGTCATGGTGGATCCCCTCGTAAGGGCTCCAAGATTAGCAAGATCCTGCACCCGAAGAATCGAGTGATCCGTGCCCTTCGCCCCCGTCGCCGAGCTCGAGTACGACGCCTCCACGCTGGTCTTCGAGCACGGTTGGCAGTCCTGGAGCCCGAGCGGCTGGTACCGCCTCGACGCGTCCCCGCCGCGGCCGACCGCCCCGAACCATCACGTGATGGCCTACCGCCCGGGCGTGAATGCGGGCCGGTTCCAGGGCGAGGGTCTGCTCGCAGTCGCGACCGGCACCGAGGTCACAATCGTTGCCGCGAGCACCCCTGACGCGGTCCCGTCGATCCGCGCCGAGGTTCACGATGACCGGCTGATCATCTCGGCCGACGGGCAGATCCACGTGACGACAAGCAAGCACGCCAACCCGAACCAGGCGCTCGCCGACTGGGCCGACCTCTTCGCCGCCGGCGCGCCGCCTGTCCGCGTCTTCGGTCCGTCGTGGTGCAGCTGGTACGCGTACTGGGGCAAGGTCACCGAGCGCGACGTGATGGCCGAGGTCCGCCAGTTCGACCAGCACGATCTCAGCGTCGACCTGGTCCTGCTCGACGAGGGATACCAGGCCGCGATCGGCGACTGGTTGACGCCGCGCGACGACTTCGGATCGACGGTCCGTCTCGCCGCCGACATCCGGTCGAGCGGTCGCCGCGCAGGTATCTGGGTAGCACCGTTCCTGGTCGGCAGCGGTAGCGAGACCGCCCGCAAACATCCGGAGTGGCTCGTCCCGGGGATCAACGCCGGCACCAACTGGGGCCAGGAGCAACTGGTCCTCGACGTAACCCATCCCGGCGCGGCGCGGCACATCCAGGACGTCTTCACCGAGCTGTGCCGGCAGGGGTACGACCATTTCAAGCTCGACTTCGTGTACGCCGGGGCGATCGACGGCGAACGCCACGAGCAGCTCGACGGCATCGCGGCGTACCGGCACGGGCTGCGGCTGCTGCGGGAGGCCGTCGGACCCAACCGGATCCTGCACGGTTGCGGCGCCCCGATCCTGCCGAGTCTCGGACTGGTCGACTGCATGCGCATCTCCCCCGACACCGATCCGCTGGTCGAGCCGCCGTCCGGCGACATCAGTCAGCCGGGTCAGCGCGGCGCGCGGTCCACGTCGGTGGCGCGTGAGTTCCTGCACGGCCGGTGGTGGGCGAACGACTCCGACTGCCTGATCGTGCGGCCCGACGTCCAGGAGCGGGAGATCTGGGCAGAACATATCTCCGAGGGTCCTGGTCTGCGGATGTCCAGCGATCCCATCGGCGAGCTCGACCGCTGGGGTCTGGATCGCACCCGCGAACTGCTCGTCCCGAGCTCGCCGCGGCCGCACCCGTTGAAGGATCCCGATGCTTAGGCCCGCGCCCCACCGCGCCCGCCGCATCGGGGCCCGCAAGCAGACGGCCGCGGCGTACGCCCTGCTCGCGCCGAGCCTGGTCGGCGTACTCGGCTTCCTGCTCGCCCCGGTGGTGATCGTCCTGGTGCTCAGCCTCTTCGACTGGAAGTTGCTGTCGACCCCGGAATTCATTGGACTGGCCAACTACCGCAAGCTGTTCACCGACTCCGATGTCTGGCACTCGCTGCTGGTCACGCTGTACTACGTGGTCATCTGCGTGCCCGGTACGACGATCCTCTCGCTGCTGCTCGCACTCCTGGTCGACCGCAAGCTCCGCGGGATGAAGTACTTCCGCGCGTTGCTGGTGATCCCGTGGATGGCGACACCTGTTGCCCTCGGCCTCGTCTGGAGCTGGATCTTCGACCCCGGCCGCGGCGCGCTGAACCAGTTCCTCGGCCTGTTCGGCGTGCACGGCCCGGCGTGGCTGTCGTCCCCGGTGCTCGCGATGCCGAGCGTGGCCGCGGTCCACATCTGGCAGTTCGCCGGGTACAACATGCTGTTCTTCCTGGCCGGACTGCAGAACATCCCGCCGTCGTTGCGCGAGGCATCGTCCCTGGACGGCGCGTCCCCGGTCGCGCACTTCTTCACGATCACGCTGCCGCTGCTGCGGCCGACGATGCTGTTCGTGCTGATCACCAACGTGATCGGCTCGTTCCAGGCCTTCGACACGATCTTCGTGATGACCGAGGGCGGTCCCGGTGACAGCACCGAGGTGACGACGTACCTGATCTACGACGAGGCGTTCAAGAAGTTCGACTTCGGCTACGCCTCGACGATCTCGGTGCTGCTGTTCGCCGTGGTGCTGATCGCGACGCTCTCCCAGTTCGTGTACTTCGAACGCCGTACGACCTACGAGGTGTCCGGATGAAACTGCGCGTCTTCGTGTACGCCGTCCTGGTGGCCGGCTGCGTACTCGCGATCTTCCCGTACTTCCTGACCGTGCTGACAGCCTTCAAGGGCCCCGGGCAACTGTCGGAGACGATGCCGTGGCAGCCCGGGGTGCCACCCAGTACGGCGGCGTTCCACCGGTTGTTCGCGTCCGGCTTCGGCGGCTACCTGGTCAACACGACGCTCGTCACCGCCGGGATCACCCTCGGCCAGGTCGTGTTCGCGGTACTGGCGGCGTACGCCTTCGCGCGGCTGTCGTTCCCCGGCCGGGACGCGTTGTTCTGGGTCTATCTGTCGACATTGATGGTGCCGCCGGTGGTCACGATGATCCCGCTGTACCTGATGATGCAGAAGCTCGGCCTGGTCGACACCTGGGCCGGCCTGATGCTGCCGACGATGCTCGGCACGCCGTACGCGATCTTCCTGCTCCGCCAGTTCTTCCGCGGTATTCCCGCGGATCTCGAGGACGCCGCCCGGATCGACGGCGCCGGGCGGGTCCGGACGCTGGTGTCGATCGTGCTGCCGTTGTCGAAACCGATCCTGGTCACCGTGACCACGCTCGCCGTGGTCGCCAACTGGAACAGCTTCCTCTGGCCGCTGATCATCACCAGCAGCGAGGACAAGCGGTTGCTGTCGGTCGGGATCGCCTTGTTCAAGGGGGAGATCGGCGTCGACTACAACGCCGTGATGGCCGGCAGCCTGATCGCGCTGGCGCCGCTGCTGGTCCTGTTCATCGTCTTCCAGCGCTTCATCGTCCGCTCGGTCGCTGTTACCGGGCTCAAGTAGTTCGGAGGCTCTCATGTCTTTGTCCAGGAGGACTTTTCTGATCGGCGCCGGAAGCGTGCTCGCCCTCGCGGGCTGCGGCTCGTCGAACGACAAGGCGAGCAGCGGCGGCGGCAAGGTCGAGCTCGTCTACCGCCTGTGGGACGAGCAGCAGGAGGTCGGCTACAAGGCCGTCTTCGCGGAGTTCACCAAGGAGAACCCGGACATCACGGTCCGGATGGAGGTCCTGCCCTGGGACCAGTACTGGACCAAGCTCACCACCGAGCTGGCCAGCGGCAAGGCGCCGGACGTGTTCTGGCTGACCGTCGACTACTTCCCGGACTTCGCCGGCAAGGGTGTGCTGGCGCCGCTGGACGACCTGATCTCGAAGGCCGGGCTGAAGCTCGACGCGTACAACCCGAACGTCGTGCAGTCGTACAAGTTCGAGGACAAGCAACTGGGGATGCCGAAGGACATGGGCATCGTCGGGCTGCTGTACAACAAGGACCTGTTCAAGAAGGCCGACGTGACGATGCCGGCCGAGCTGACCTGGGCGCCGGACGGCTCCGGCAGCTTCCTCGAGGTCGCCCGCAAGCTGACCGTCGGCCCGAAGCAGTGGGGCTTCTGCTCGTGGAACCACAACCAGACCCAGTGGCTGAACTGGATCGCCTCGAACGGCGGCCACGCGATGGACAAGCCGTACGGGACGTTCGACTTCGCCGGGCAGAAGTCGGTCGAGGCGCTGCAGTTCGCGCGTGACCTGATCTTCAAGTGGAAGGTGTCGCCGGACGGCACCCGGACCAACCCGCCGACCGGGCAGGCGACCGAGATGTTCTACCGCGGCGAGGTCGCGATGTTCCCGGCGAACAACGCGCTGCTGCCGTTCGCGCTGCCCGAGGTGAAGTTCCCGATCGGGGTCGCGGCCATGCCGGCCGGACCGGCCGGGCGCACCGTCGTGATCAACGGGCTGGCCGAGGCGATGTTCGCCAAGACCAAGCACCCGGACGAGGCCGGCAAGCTGGTCGCGTTCCTCGGCACCGAGAAGGCACAGCGGCTGATGGGCGACGCCGGCTACATCATCCCGGCCCTCACCGACGCCGGCGCCGGCTACCAGGCCTTCTGGCAGAAGAAGGGCATCGACGTCAAACCCTTCCTCGACTCGGCCGCCGGCTCCACCGTCAACCTCCCGATCGCCGACGGCTGGACCTCGAAGGTCACCGAGATCAACAAAGCCGCCAACGACCTCTTCCTCGACAAGACCCCTGTCCAGGACATCGCCGCCGCCATGGACAAGATCGGAAACGACAATTGACGTCCTCCCTGGCCACGAAGGCCGGAGATTCCAACCACTACAGGAGGGTAGTGAGTTGAGGTTCACGCTTCATGGAGACCAAGGAAGGCGCCTCTCCACGTGCACTAACGGCCCGTCCGGCCGCGATATTGATTGCCGCGTTCACATCTGCGTGCGCTCGGTGGCCGCAGTCTCGGCATCGGAACACCGCTTGGCTCTCGCGGTTGTCCGATGCGCAATGGCCGCAAACAGCGCAGGTCTGAGATGTGTAGGCGGGATCGACCAGCTCGACCCGGCTGGTCGCCTTGTCCTTCAGTCGACGCACAAGCAGCCCCCAACCGTTGGCAAGTATCCCTCGATTGAGCCCGGCCTTCGCGCGTCGACGGTTCGGCCGATACCTACCGGGCTGTTCGACGTCGGGCTTGGGTTTGGGACGTCTGGTCATCGAGACGATGCGCAGCGCCTCCACACGGATCACATCGAACCGCAAAACGAGGTCGGTGCTGGTCTTCTCCACCCAGTCTTTACGTCTGTCTGTCGCGCGTGCATACAGCCTCGCGATCGCAACCTTGACTCGTGCAGACCGTCTGGAGCCGCGACGGCAGCGGGCCAGGCGGCGTTGCAACGAGGTAAGCCGGGCCTGCTCTGTCACGGACCAGCTAGGGCACGTCAGGAGTTCTCCCGTCGAGAGGGCTGCCGACACCTTGACGCCGCGGTCCACCCCGACGACTGCGCCAGTGCCGGGCGCGGGGATCGGTGGCGGGATGACCGCGAACGCAAGATGCCAGCGACCTGCTCTATCGGAGGTGATGCGGTAGGACTTCGCCTCGGGAACAGGACGAGAGAGTCGGAACCGCACCCAACCGACCTTCGGCACCAGCACCTGCGCCCACTTGCGGTTCAACTTACTGACACGCGTTGCCTGGGATCCGACGATACGGAAACCCTCGCGAACAACCGGAACCGGGACACGAGATCCACCCAATCAGTCGGGACCGACAGTCCCTGATCTCCGAAAGGAGGGAGTCGCCGTTCCCTGCCCTGAAGGCGGCGGCTTACTCGCGACTACTCAAATGAAGGAACTGACCGACTCGTACGCCGATCGGGCGGACGACGCCGTACTGCGGCAGCGGCTTGGGACGGATGGCTACCTGTTCTTTCGGGGGTTGTTGCCGGTTGAGGTGGTCACCGATGTGCATGAGCAGCTGGCGCGGATCTTGTACGACAGTGACTGGTTGGCGCGGGATGCGGATCCGCGGGAGTTGGTGGCTTCGGGGCGGGCTGTCGAGGAGGGGTCGGCGGGGTTCTTCGGTGCTTATACGGCGATCCAGAGCACGCAGGCGTTCCACGAGCTCGCCGTACGGCCGGAGTTGATCGGGGTCGCCTCGCAGTTGCTGGGTGAGGAGGCGTTCGCGCATCCGGCGCATATCTGCCGGATCGCGCCGCCGTCGCCGGGGGCGAATCCGACACCGATCCATCAGGACTACCGGTTCATCCAAGGGTGCGTCGACACGCTGACCACCTGGCTCCCGCTGAGCCCGGCGCCGCCCGAGATCGGCGGGCTGCGGGTGTACGCCGGGTCGCCGCGTCTCGGCGTACTGCCCGTGAAAGCGTCCGACGGGCCGGGGATGATGCGGGCCGAGGCCGACGAGAACGATCCGGAGTGGCGTACGACGTCGTACCAGCCGGGCGACGTACTGCTGTTCGGGAGCCTGACCGTGCACGGCGCGATGCCGAACCGGACCAAGCGGCTACGGCTGTCGGCCGACTTCCGGTACCAGGCACGCAGCGCACCGATGGCACGCGACCTCCTCGGCACCGGCAAGCCGCACTACCACCCGGACGTGCCAGACTTCCCGACCCTCACCCGCGGCTGGACCTCGACGAAATCCATCGAGGTCCCGCCCGGAGTCAACTTCGTCGATCGCTGGGACCCACGGGTAGACGACGTACCAACGCCGCAGTCCCGGTTCGCCTACGCCTGAGGCAGTACGACGATCTTGCCGCGGGCGTGGCCGGACTCGCTCAGGGCCTGGGCCTTGTTCGCGTCGGGCAGGCCGAAGGTGTCGGCGATCCGGATCGTGAGCTTGCCGTCGGCGGCCGCCTGGAGTTGGGCGTCGAGGGCGGCACGGACCTCGTCGGGGGTGCCTGTGCCGCCGCCGGAGACCTGGATACCGAGCTCGGCCGCGCCGAAGTCGGCGATGGTGACGATCCGGTCGGTGCCGCCCCGGAGCTCGATCGACTCCTCGAGACCGCCCATGCCGGCGGTGTCGAACACCGCGTCGACGCCCTGCGGCGCGGCCTCGCGGACCCGCTCGAGCAGACCGTCGCCGTAGGCCACCGGGACCGCGCCGATCGAGCGCAGGTAGTCGTGGTTCGCGGGGGACGCCGTACCAATCGCCGTGAGACCGGCCGCCACAGCGAGCTGTACGGCGACCGAGCCGACCGCACCGGCCGCACCGTGGATCAGGATCGTCTCGCCCGGCTTCACACCGAGCAGATCGAGCACCCGCTGCGCGGTCTCGCCGGCTACCGGTACGCCGACCGCCTGCTCCCACCCGAGGCCCGCCGGCTTGCGCGTCACATTGCCGGCGAGCGCGTACTCGGCGTACGAACCGCCGACCGACCAGCCGACGACCTCGTCGCCGATCGCGAACTCGGCGCCGTCCCCGGCCTCGTCCACCACGCCGGCCACCTCGAACCCCGGGATCGCCGGGAACTTCGCCGGCGCGAAGTCCTTGGTGAAGCCGCGGCGGATCTTGGTGTCGTACGGGTTCACGCCGGCCGCCTGCACCTTGATCCGCACCTGCCCCGGACCGGCGTGCGGCTCCGGCACGTCCTGCAGCTTCAGTACCTCAGGATCGCCGTACTCCTCGAACACCACAGCCCACATGCGACAGCCTCCTCGAATTGGTTGTTGCTACAAGAAAAGGCTGCGCCGCCGCCCGGCATTCCCGGACGACGGCGTCAGTTTGTTTGCAATCAGCTCTCTTCAAGCCGCGGGAAGAGCGGATCGCCCTTCGTCAGCGTCGCGCCGGCCGGCAGCTGGCCCCACGTGCCGGCGTCCTGCACCCGCTGATCCTTCAGCGCGCCCAGCTTCTCCTCTGCACCGAGCAGCTCCCAGAGCTTCGCGGACGACTTGGGCATCGTCGGGTTGTGCAGTACGGCGACCGCGCGCAGCGTCTCGGCCGCGGAGTACAGGATCGTCGCGAGTCGGTCCCGCTGCGAATCGTCCTTCGCGACCTTCCACGGCTCCTGCTCGGTGACATACCCGTTCACGGCGCCGACCAGCTCGTTGATCGCGGCGAGCGCGTCCTGGAAGGCGAGCGTGTCCAGGGCCTTGTCCGCGGTCGCCACCGTCTGCGCGAGCTTGTCCGCGAGCGCCTGCTCGGCCGGTCCGTGGTCGGTCGGCTCCGGCAGCACGCCGTCGAAGTACTTGCCGACCATCGCCGCGATCCGGCTGGCCAGGTTGCCCAGGCCGTTCGCGAGCTCGGAGGTGTAGACCGCGCTCAGGTGCTCCCACGAGAACGAGCCGTCCGATCCGAACTGGATCGTGCGCAGGAAGTAGTACCGGAAGGCGTCCGAGCCGAAGTGGTCGGTGATCTCGTGCGGCGCGATCGCGGTCAGCTTCGACTTGCTCATCTTCTCGCCGCCGACCAGCAGCCAGCCGTGCGCGAACACCTGGCGAGGCACGGCGACCCCGGCAGCCATCAGCATGGCCGGCCAGATCACCGCGTGGAACCGGAGGATGTCCTTGCCGACCAGGTGCACGTCGACCGGCCACAACTCCTCGAACCGCTTCGGGTCGGTGCCGTAGCCCGCCGCCGTCACGTAGTTGAGCAGCGCGTCGATCCAGACGTACAGAACGTGGTCCTCGTCCCACGGCACCGGGATGCCCCAGTCGAAGGTCGAGCGGGTGATCGACAGGTCCTGCAGGCCCTGCTTGACGAACGCGATCACCTCGTTGCGGGCGCTGGCGGGCGCGACGAAGTCCGGCTGCTCGTCGTACAGCTCCAGCAGTTTGTCGGCGTACGCCGAGAGCCGGAAGAAGTAGTTGGTCTCCGAGACCGTCTCCAACTCGGTGCCGTGGATCATGCACCGCTGCGTGCCGTCCTCGTCGGTCCGGATGTCCGCGGGGAGCTTGAACTCCTCACAGCCCACGCAGTACAGGCCCTCGTACTCGCCCTTGTAGACGTCGCCCTTGTCGTACAGCGTCTGCCAGAACTCACGGACCCGCTCGGTGTGGCGCTGCTCGGTGGTCCGGATGAAGTCGTCGTACGCGATGTCGACGTCCACCCAGGCCGGCTTCCAGGCCTCCTCGACCAGCTTGTCCGTCCACGCCTGCGGCGTCATGCCCTGCGCCTCGGCGCTGCGCATCACCTTCTCGCCGTGCTCGTCGGTACCGGTCAGGTACCACTTGCGCTCGCCGCGCTGCGCGTGCCAGCGCGTCAGGACGTCCCCGGCCACCGTCGTGTAGGCGCTGCCGATGTGCGGCGGGGCCGTGACGTAGTAGATCGGGGTGGTGACGTAATAGGCCTTCTCGGACATGACTCAAGCGTAGTGGGGCGCGCGAATGCTATTTACCAGGGTCTCGGGCGGCTAGGACGGCGTCGTACACCGTCCGTTTCGGGACGTTGAAGCGCTTGGCGACGTCAGCGATCGCTTGTTTGCGGTGGGTGCCCGCTTCCTCGTCCTTCGCCACCTCGCGGGCGAGGTCCTGCGGGGTGACGATCTTGTCCGGGTCTGCGCCGGCGACGACGATCGTGATCTCGCCGCGTACGCCGTCCTTCGACCACGTCACGAGCTCGTCGACCGGACCGCGTTTCACCTCTTCGTACGTCTTGGTCAGCTCCCGGCACACCGCCGTACGCCGATCCGCGCCGAACGCGTCGCGCATCGCCTCCAGGGACGCGGTGATCCGGTGCGGCGCCTCGAAGAAGACCATCGTCCGGGGCTCGTCCTTGAGCTCGTCGAGCCGCCGCCCGCGCTCACCCTGCTTGCGCGGCAGGAACCCCTCGAACGTGAACCGATCCACCGGCAACCCGGACAGCGCGAGCGCCGTCAGCACCGCGGACGGCCCCGGCACTGCCGTCACCTGGACGTCCGCCTCGATCGCCGCCGCGACCAACCGATATCCCGGATCCGAGACGCTTGGCATCCCCGCATCCGTCACCACCACCACGGTCTGCCCGTCGACCAGCGCCTGCAGCAGCTCCGGCGTCCGCTCCCGCTCGTTCCCCTCGAAGTAGCTGATCACCCGACCACCGACGGTGATCCCCAGCTCCGAAGTCAGCCGCCGCAACCGCCGCGTGTCCTCCGCGGCGACCACGTCCGCCGCCGCCAGCACCCGCCCCAACCGCGCCGAAGCGTCAGAAACATCCCCAATAGGCGTCCCCGCAAGCACCAATCGCCCGGTCATGGCAGAAGGGTGAAACCGTCGACGTGCCGTGGTCGGACCACGCTGAAGTGCCGTCGATCCAGTGTCGCGATCTCGCCCACTTCCAACTGCTCGGCGAGTGTGACCACCGACGCATCGGTCATCCCGAGGGGCAGATCGGCGTACTGCTCGATCAGGTCAGCGGTGCGCTCGAGCCCGGCATCGGTCACCGGCGCAACGGTGAAATCTCCCGTTGCCAGCGACCGGACAAAGGCCGCCTCCGGCTTCGAGCCGCCCTCGCGGGCGAGGAGATAACAGACTTCGGCCACGACGAACGGCGGAAGCACCAGCCGCTCGCGGTTGAGGCGCAACGAGGCGAAGAGCTCGACGCAGCGCCGATGGTTGATGTCACTCACGAGTGCGGCGGCGACCAGAGGCCCGCTGTCGACAATGGTCACTTCGAGCGTCGTCCGAACTCCGCACCGAGGATCTCGTCGATGTGTGCGGACAGGTCGGGCCGGCTGCCCTCCACTGCCCCGAACCACGACGGAGGCCAGGTCCCAGCTTTGCGCGGCCGCTCGGTGCGGGCTTCGGCCTGGAGCCTGAGCAGGCGAAGCTCTGGGAGCAGCTCGGCCGCTGCGCTGTCAGACAGCGAGTCGATCAGTGCGTGCAGCTCCTCGCGTGGCGTGCTCATGTGCCTGATTGTAGGAGGTTCGGCGCTGCTGGTTCTGGTTATCCACAACCGCGGGGAGGCGGTGGTACCGGGGCGTCCGTACGATGGCGGGCGTGGCTGCTGTGATCGAGGATGGGACTGCGCGGCGTAGCGACGCCGGCGAGGGGCTGGAGACGCTCGGGCGGGACGTGCTCGGGAGACGGCTGCCGCCGCTCAAGGAGCGCCTGTACCCGGCCATGCCGCGGGACTTCGACGGCGGGTGGATCGCGACGCTCGCGATCACGCTGATGGCGGGCATCCTGCGGTTCTGGCACCTCAGTACGCCGGTGAAGTTCGTGTTCGACGAGACGTACTACGCCAAGGACGCGTTCAGCCTGCTCAAGTTCGGCTACGCGCGGCAGTTCATCGACCAGCCCGAGGGCGCCGCCGACAAGGCGATCCTGAGCGGCAACCTGGACGTCTTCAAGCCGACCCCGAGCCTGACCGTGCACCCCGAGGTCGGCAAGTGGATGATCGCGGCCGGTGAGCAGCTGTTCGGCATGAACACGTTCGGCTGGCGGTTCATGCCGGCCCTGTTCGGCACGCTGACAGTCCTGCTGGTGATCCGGACGGTACGCCGGATGACGCGCTCCACCCTGATCGGCTCGATCGCCGGCCTGCTGCTCGCGGTCGACGGCCTGCACTTCGTCATGTCCCGGGTCGCGCTCCTGGACATCTTCCTCGCGTTCTGGCTAGTCGCGGCCGTCTCCTGCCTGGTCGCGGACCGCGACTGGACCCGTCGCCGGCACGCGGACTCCCTCGACCAGCCGACCGCCGACGGCGAGCGCCGGACGATCGGCCGCTGGCTCCTGATCCGCCCGTGGCGCATCGCCGCCGGCATCTGCTTCGGCCTCGCGCTGGGCACCAAGTGGTCCGCGGTCTGGACGCTCGCCGCGTTCGGCGTGCTCGCGTTCGCCTGGGACTTCGGCGCGCGACGTGCGCTCGGTGTGCGGTTCGCGTTCGTGAAGTCGGCGCTGGTGGACGGCATCCCGGCGTTCGTCAGCCTGGTGCTGGTCGCCGGCGTCACGTACCTCGCGACCTGGACAGGCTGGCTGCTGCACGACAACGCGTACGACCACAACTGGGCGGCGAGCAATCCGGCGCACGGCGTGATGAAGGTCGTGCCGGACGACTTCCGGTCCCTGCTCGAGTACCACAAGGAAGTGCTCGCGTTCCACACCGGCGACTACATCAAGCACGCCACCCATCCGTACCAGTCGAACCCGGCCGGCTGGCCGATCATCGCCCGCCCGATCGGCTTCGACGCGGTCAACGACATCAAACCCGGTACGCCGGGCTGCAACGCCCCGGCCGGGACCAACTGCCTGCAGGTGATCTCTGCCCTGGGTACGCCGCTGCTGTGGTGGGGCGGCGCGCTCGCGCTGATCGCGGCCCTGGTGTTCTGGATCGGCCTGCGGGACTGGCGGTACGGCGTACCGATCGTGGGGTTCGTGACCTGCTGGGTGCCGTGGTTCGGGTTCGACGACAGACCGATCTTCTTCTTCTACGCGGTCACGATGATCCCGTTCACCGTGATGGCGGTGGCTCTCATCCTCGGCAAGATCCTCGGCCCGGCCCGTGCCGCCCTCGGTACGGCGTCACCGCGCCGGCTGATCGGCAGCGCGGTGACGGGCGCGTTCGTCGTACTCGTCGTGCTGAACTTCGCCTACATCTGGCCGATCCTGACCGACAAGGTCCTCCCCCACCCGGACTGGCTCAGCCGGATGTGGTTCAAGTCGTGGATCTGACCGCGTAGTCGACTCGTCCGAACGGCCAGTCCGCGGCCAGCCAGTTGCTGACGGCCTCGTACAGCGCGATGTCCAGCTCGGCCCGGTCGGCGCTCACCCAGGAACGGACGTCGGTGACGCTCGGATCCTTGCGCGACGGATAGATGTACACGCAGCCGATCACGTCACCGCCGGTCTCGAGCACCGTGAAGGTGAAGCCGCGCCGCTGCACGAAGTCCTCGGCGTGACGCTTCAGATCGCCGAGATTGGACTCCAGCGACATTCCGTCGACCGGCGGCCAGCTGCCGCCGAAGCCGGGAGTCGCCCGGATGTGCTCGATGCTGCTCGTCCACGCGGCATGGTCCGGGACGTTGTGCTCCGGGCCGAGCGGTTCCAGCCGGAAGCGCGGCGTGATCAGTTCCCGGGGTACGTCGAAGTCAGCTGGGACGAAGTCGCTCATGACGGCAGGCTATGAGGCCGCGCCCCGGACCGCACGCGCATTAGTGCAGCTCGTGGTGCCCCTTGCCCTTGTGATTCTTGCCGTGCCGCTTGGCCGAGGACTGGCCGCCGACGCCGCCGAACAGCGCGAGGCCCTTCACCACGACGGTAGGCGCGTTCGGGTCCGGGTCGTCGCTGCCGCGGGCGCCGAAGCCGCCGAAGATGCCGACGCCCTCGTTGCGGAGCGTGACGCCCTCGGGGACGGTGATGTCGATGCCGCCGAACACGGCGAACGCCCAGATCGTCACCTCGCGGCCCTCGAAGACCGCGTTCGTCATGTCCAGATCGTGCCCGCCGAACACCGCGAACGCGTTCGTACGCCGCTTCACCCGCCAGCGGCCGGTCCGCTCGCCGCCGCCGAAGATCGCCACCATCGTGTCGAAGCTCTGGCTCGGGTCGGCCGGCTCCTCGATCGGCACCGGGCTGTTCGACACCGACGGCTGCGTCACGGGCAGCGGCACCGGCTGAGCCTGACCCGGTACGACGAGGTCGCGGGTGATCGGCTCGAGCTCGCCCAGCGTCCTGGCCTGCAACGTCTGCTCGAGGCGCTCGGCGTGCTCGTCCTGCGACAACCGGCCCGACATCAGGGCGTCCCGCAGTACGTCGACGACCTGGTCACGATCGGTGTCGGACGCCCGCAGGTGCGCGTGCGGGTGCGGGCGGTCGGGCAGATTCTCCATAACACGGAACGATATATCGAGAACGGCTCGGTGAGGACTCCGGCAAATCCCCGATCCTGACCCTTACTGCCGGCGTTGAACTCTGAGGGCACACAGCATCGCGACGAGCGTGATCGAGGCGAAGGCGAGCGCCGTACCGGGGTACCCGCCGAGGCCCAGGCCCAGCCCGCCGATCGCGGCGCCGAGGAATGTGCCGAGGCTCATCCCGGCCGCGTTGACGCTCAGCGCGGAGCCCCGCAGGTCGCCGCTGCGGCGTACCAGCAGAGTCATGACGCAGGCCGCGACGGTTGCGTGGCCGGCGCCCATGAGCGCGGTGAGCAGCAGCGTGAGCGGCAGGGTCGGCGAGAAGTAGAACGCCGCGACCGCGATCAGGGCGACGGTGATGCCGCCGAGCAGCAGTTTCTCGGGGCTGATCCACGCGCGGTCGGTGGCGAGATAACGCCCCGCGAAGAGATTGCCGAGGAAGAACGACGCACCGCTCAGCGACCACACGAGCGCGAACCAGCCCGGAGGCAGGTCGAACTTGTCGTCGTAGAACGCGGCGAGGTACGCCAGGTACCCCATGAAGGCTGCCGTCCGGAGCATGGCGACCGCGAGCAGCGGGAGCGCGCCGGGGACACGGGCCAGCTCTCGGTACGTCGTCAGGTAGCTCATCCGCGCGTTCTTGCCAAGTGGAGCCTTGCGCCCACGGCCGCGCCAGAAGAAGGCCGCGGACAGCGCCAATGAGATCGCCGAGGCGGCGAGCAGGTTGCCCCGCCAGCCCCAGATCAGCCCCGGACCGGCCAGCACCGGCGCGGCCAGCATCGCCATCGCCGAAGTCGTGGCGGACACCAGCGTCGCCGCGCGGGCGGCGGCCGCAGGCGATCGGAACCGGTCCGCCGCCGCGGCCCCGATCGACGGCGCCAGGACCGACGTCGAGGTGCCGATCAACAGACAGAACGCGGCCAGCGCGAAGACATTGCCCACGGCACCCAACGCGGCCGAGATCCCCAGCAGGGCAAGGCCGCCGGCAGCTACCAACTCCCTGGCCATCCGATCCATCAACGGCGCCAGCAACACTCCCACCGCCAAGGCCGCGAGTCCTCCCAATCCGCGAAACCCGCCGATCTCCGCCACGCTGCCACCCGCGGTATCCGCGATCGGCACCAGATACATCCCGAACACGGTGAACGGGATCAGTCCCACCGCGGAGGCAAGCAGAAACGGCCACAACCGCTTGGCCATCCGGAGATCTCCGGGTACTTCGGTCGAGCGTGCGAGCGTGGTCATCGATCCGTCCGGTAGCGGTAGAGGCTGCTCGGGCGGGAGCTGAACTGAGAGAAGGGGAACGGTTCGGCCGACAGCGCGGTGACGCCGTCGCCGAGGAACGCGCGGGCCACGGCGCTGCCGGTCTGGGCGTAGATCGCCAGCGGCTTCGTTTGCTCGCGGCAACGAGTGAGGAGTACGTCGAAGCTGCCGTTGGACAGCGTCATGCCGGTGGCGACGACCGCGTCCGCCGCGTCGATCACCTCGGTCATGTCGCGGGACACCGGCAGACCCGACGCCGTCTCGCGCAGGTTGAAGTCGCACGGCAGGCAGATCCCGCCGCGCGCCGTGATCGCGTCGACGAGCGGGTTGACCACCCCGATCAGCGCGACTTTAGTGCCGTCAGCAACATCCAGGAGACCGGCGACCGCGGCATCGCGGGCGCGCGCCCGGACGTCCGGAGTACCGGCCGGGAGGACGATCTCCTCGGCCTGCCCGGACGTGTGGTGAGGCTCGACCGCGGCCAAGTAGGCGTCGAGCGCCGCGATCCGCACCGGGAGCGGATCGTCGGATGTGAGTACGTCGGCCAGCGTCCGGCCCGAGGTGTCCGCGCAGTACGACGGGTCCAACTCCCCTGCCTCGAAGGAACAGGCGCCGAAGGCCTCCCCCACGCGGAGCAGCACGTAGTAGTTCCGGTAGGTGACATCCGCGCCCGGCAGCCGGGTGGTGTGATGCAGCCAGAAGGCGCTGGTGACGTTGAAGTCCGCCGGTGAAGGAGAACCAGCGAGAACTGCTGCGGTGAGGTCAGCAACGGTCATGGCAGATCGGCCAGCCTTTCGGGGTTGCGGTGAGCCTGCGCCGACTCCCGGCGGTCCCAAGACATCGCCGACCACGGCACGGAGAGCTCCGCCAGCGAGTCGATCTCGCGCGGCCGCATCGACGCCATCGGCCGCGCCTCGGCATGCCGGGCAAAAGCGGACTCGACGTACCGCGTACCGGTGTCCGCGGCCAGGAACACGTGCCTGCGGCCACGGTCACAGCTGTGCTCCCACAGCGCCGACAGGTACGCCGCACCCGCCGACAAGCCCGCGAACACGCCCGACGTCCGGAGCAGGTCGACGGCGGCCGACATCGCATAGTCGAACGAGACCCAGTGCAGCCGGTCGTACAGCTCGTGCCGCACGTTCCGGAACTCGATCGAGCTCCCGATTCCCGCGATGATCATTTCCGGGTCCTGCGTGTGTCCGGCCCCGAACGTCACGCTCCCGAACGGCTGCACCCCGACCAGGTTCACGTCCCGCCCACGCTCGCGCAGGTACGCCGCGATCGCGCCGGTCGAGGCGCCCGTACCGACGCCGCCGACCAGGCAGAGCGCTCCGTCCGGCACCACCTCGGCCACGAGATCCGCGACCGCGCGGTACCCGAGGTAGTGGATGTCGTCGTGGTACTGCTGCATCCAGTGGTATGTCGGGTTGGCGCGCAGGATCTCCCCGATCCGGCGGACGCGGAGGTTCTGGTCGAGCTGGAGGTTGGTGGACGACGGGACCTGTTCTACGGTCGCGCCGAGGATCTCGAGCTGGATCTTCAGGGTCCGGTCGACCGTGGTCGAGCCGACGATGTGGCAGTTCATCCCGTACCGGTGGCAGGCGAGTGCGAGCGCGTGCGCGTAGATCCCGCTCGAGCTGTCGATCAGCGTGTCACCGCGCCGTACCCGTCCGGTCTCGAGCAGGTGGCGGACGGCGCCGAGGGCGGAGTACACCTTCATGGTCTCGAACCGCAGACAGATCAGGTCGTCCCCTGACGAGGACCGGACGCGGATCGGATCGGGATCCTTGATGGCCTCCGCCAGGTGGTCGTGCAGTCGCGTCATCGGCGCGGTTCGCTCCTTGGGTCAGATCCTGTATCGAGGGTCAGCACGGGCGGAGTGTGCGGGTTGCCGATCCGGGCGGCTGCGACCAGCCGGCGGGTCAGTTCGTGGTGTGGTTCGGTGGTGAGGGTCGAGGGCGGGCCCTGCTCGACCACGCGGCCCGCGTCGAGGACCAGGACCTGATCCGCGGCGGCCGCGACCAGGCCGACGTCGTGCCCGATCCAGATCAGCGCCGTACCGCGGGCCTTCAGTTCGCCCAGCAGGTCGAGGACGAGCGCCGTACCGCGGTCGTCGAGGGCGGTGGTGATCTCGTCGCAGATGAGTACGTCGGGGTTCGCGAGCACGGCCCGGGCGAGGGCGGCGCGTTGGAGCTCGCCGCCGGAGAGCCGGCTCGGCGGGCGGCCCGCTGTGATCGCGGCGACGCCGAGTCTCGCGAGGGTGGCCTGTGCTTCTTCTCGGGCTTGCTGTACTGGGAGGCCGCGGAGGCGTTGCGCCGTACGGGCGACCTGCTGGTCGACTGGACGGCGTTCGTCGAAGGAGCCGCGCACTTCCTGCCAGACGTACTGGACGCGGCGGTTCTGTTCGCGGGTGCGATTGCGCAGCACCGGGAGCGGCTCACCGTCGAGGAGGATGCGGCCGGTATGGCGTTCGTGCAGGCCGGCGAGACAGCGGGCGAGGGTCGTCTTACCGCTGCCCGAGCGGCCGACGACCCCGAGGCAGGCGCCGGCGCGGACTCTCAGCTCGACGTCACGCAGTACGACGTCGCGGCCGCGGGGCCGCAGCGAAGCAGACAGGCTCATTGCCTCTAGCAACGGATGCCCGGCTGCCGAGGTTCCCGTGGTGGGCAGGTCGGGCGACGGCGGGAGTACATCGGCGACCACTCGGCCCGCGTCCAGAACCACGACCCGGGTCGCCAGCGCCCGCACCAGGTCGAGATCGTGACTGAGCAGTAAGATCCCCAGGCCGGTCGCAGTCAAGTCACGCAGCTCCTGGACCAACTGCAGGCGGGTGATCGAGTCGAGACCGGTACTTGGCTCGTCGAGGACCAGCACCCGCGGTCTGCACGTCAAGGCCTGTGCCAGCGCGATCCGCTGCCGCTGTCCGCCAGAAAACTGATGCGGAAACCTCTTCAGACTCGCCCGGTCGCCCGGCAACTGCGCTGCGCGGACAGCCTCCCCGACATCGCCGTCGTGAAGCTTCGCGAGCTCGCGCAACGTCGTACCGATCCTCCGGGCCGGATTGAGGGCGCTGCCTGGATGTTGCGGCATGTACGCAACCACCCGCCCACGCACGTCGGCCGGCGTCGGCCCGTTGCTGTCGACAACAACCTCACCGCCGACCTCGACCCGCCCATCGAGCCGTACGCCGTCACCGTGCTCGCCCAGCAACGCCAATGCTGACGTCGTCTTACCGGTCCCGGAGGCGCCGACGAGCGCCGTCACCTCACCCGCGACAACCTCGAACGACACGCCGTCGACGAGAATCGCCGACCCCGCCGTAGCCCTCAGGTTGTCGACTCGCGCCACCGTCATGCGGTCACAACCTGCCGAGACCTGTGCACGAGACGATCGGCCAGCAGGTTGAAGCCCAGGGTGAACGAGACGAGGAGGAGCGCCGGCGCCAGCACCGACCACGGCTGGAGCAGTAGTCCTTCGCGGTTGCGGGACACACTGACTGCCCAGTCCGGTGCCGTCGGACTGAGCCCCAGGCCGAGGAAGTTGACCGAGGCAACCAGGAAGACCGCGAGCGTGATCCGCGTGCCGAGGTCCGCAGCCACCGGGCCGAGCACCGAACGTCCGATGTAGCCGATCTGGATCGCGAACCACGACTCGCGCTGCATGCGCAACGCCTCGACCACCGGCCCACTCGCGGCATCCAGCGCCGCCGCCCGAACCAGCCGCGCGACCGTCGGCACGTTGGTCATCGCGACCGCAACCGTGATCGCCATCGCGGACGCCCGCCAGCCAACCGCGACGACGCTGATCACGAGCAACGACGGCAACGGCAGCAGTACGTCGAGCGGCCGCATCAAACCTTCGTCCAACCACCGATGCCGAGTCGACGCCGCCACCAGCCCGACGACTCCACCCACCACGTACGCCAACACCACCGCGCCGAGCGCCATCCCCAGGGCGGTCCGCCCACCCACCAGCAACAGTCCGAACACGTCCCGCCCGAGTCCGTCCGTCCCCAACAGTCCCTCTGGCGAGTACGGCAGTCCGTCCCGCGTGCTGTGCGGCAGGAAAGGACCGAAGATCGCGACCGCCAACGGCACGACCAGCAAACCCACGGACACACCCACCGCGACCCGCCGGGCAACCGCGCGGCGGCGAGGCCGCCGGGACGGACCGGCCTCCTCCCCCGTCCTCATCGGAGGAGGGCCGTTCGGGGGACCAGGCGGTTGCAGACGAGATCTGCGGTCAGATTGATGAGGAGCGCCGCGACGGCCAGGACCAGCGTCAGGCCCTGGACGGTAGGGATGTCTCGCGTCTCGACGCCGTCAACCAGCGCGGTGGCGAAGCCGGGGATGGCGAAGATGGCCTCTACGACCAGGACCCCGCCCAGCAGCGTGTCACCCGTCCGGGCCAGTTCCTGGACGCCTGGTACGGCAGCGTTCGGCAGGACATGACGGAGCAAGAGCTGCCGTCGCGGCACCCCGAGCCGTCGCGCCTGTACGACGTACTCGGCCTGCAGGGCGTTGATCGTGCCGGCCCGGACCTGGCGCGACAGCAGGCAAACCGTCCGGCCGAGGAGAACTGCGACCGGCAGGACCAACAGCGCCGGCGACGCCAGCAGATCCCCGCCGATCCAGGTAGCAGGCAACCAGCCGAGTCGCAGCGAGAAGATCGCGACCAGCACAACCGCGACAACGAAGTCCGGGATAGCCGACAACGCCAATGTGACCGACGTGATCGCACGGTCGATCCGCCCGTTCTCCCCGGTGCCCATCACGATGCCCAGGGCAACAGCCAGCGGGACCACCACCGCGAGGGTCGCCAAGGTCAGCACCAACGTCGCACCGATCGACGACCGCACGATGTCGGCCACCGGTCCCCCGCTGATCAGCGACGTACCCAGGTCACCCGTCAGTACATTCCCCAACCAGTGCAGGAACCGCTCCAGCGCCGGCTGATCCAGCCCGAGCTCACCCCGCAACCGCGCAACCTGCTCCGGAGTCAGCGTCTCCGTGAACCGCATCTCCGCCGCATCCCCCGGCAGCAACGACGTCAGGACGAACACCAGCACCGAGAGCGCCGCCAGCTGAACGACAGCGAGCAGCGCCCGCTGTACGGCGTACGACCCCATTCAGGCCAGCCACACCTTGTCGAACCGCCCCTGGTCCAGCGTGTTCGGCGGCACCGCCTGCACACCCTGCACCTTGGCCGACACCGCGACCAGATAGTCCGGCAGGCCCCACGCAAGGATCCCGCCCTCGTCCCGCAACGTCTTCTGCAGTACGCCGTACCGGGTCGACCGCTCCTCCTCCGACGTCACCGCCCGGGCCGCCGCGAACCCGGCGTCGAACGCCGGCCGCCGCCAATGCGTCACGTTGAACGGCGAATGCGACAGCAACCGGTCGGTGATGTACTGCGGGATCGGCATCGCGCCCGACCGATGGTTGCCAATGGCACCCTTCGTCAACAGGTCCTTCGCGTACGTCTGCGGACTACCCGTCGTCACCTTCAACCGCACGCCCGCCTCCGCGACCTGCTCGGCGAACAACGTCGCCGCCTCCACGAACCCGGCCGAGGCATCAGCGGTGAAGATCTCGATCTCCTTCCCCACCAGCCCGGCCTTCGTCAGCAACGCCTTCGCCCGATCGACGTCCCTCCCGGGCGCGGGCAGATCGGCCGGGTAGTACTGATATCCCTTGCCGAAAAGGTCGTTCCCCACCTCACCGCGCCCCGCGAGTACGACGTCCACCAGCCGCTGCCGATCCGCGAGCAGCTTGAACGCGAGCCGCACCTCCGGGTTGTCGAACGGCGGCCGATCGACCTTCATCACGAACGCCTGCATCGTGCTGGCCTTCGCGGCGACGACCCGCACCGTCTTCCCGGCCGTCCGCGCGAACGTCGCGGTCATGTCGTTCGCGTACTCCGTCTGCCCGCCCTGTACTGCGTTCGCGCGCGCCTCGGAGTCGGCGGAGAGGATGTGCAACTCGTCGATCCGCGCCGGCTCGTCCCAATACTCGTCGTACTGCGAGGCGACCATCGAGCGCCCTGCCTCGAAGGAGACGAACCGAAACGCGCCGGTGCCGATCGGCCGAGTCGGATCGTTGAACCCGTCCCGCACGATCTGCGTCCCGATGCCCGCGAGCAGGGCCGGGAACTCCGCATTCGGCGCGGTCAGCACCAGCTCGACCGTTGTCGGGTTGATCGCCTGGCTGCGCTTGAGATCCAGCGTCGCGAGCGACGACTGCGCGACCCGCTCCGGGACCGCCGGGTCGGCGATCCGGGCGAGGCTGAACAGCACGTCCTCGGCGACCAGCTTCGCGCCGTCGTGGAAGCTCGCATCGCGCAGGCTGAACCGCCAGGTCGTCGCCGTCCCGTCGTGCTCCCACTGCGACGCCAGCCGCGGCACCGGCTTCAGATCGGGCCCGAGCTCGACCAGTTTCTCGTAGATCGCCTTGTGCCGCGCGATGTCCACGAACAGGCTCTGCACGTGCGGATCGAGCACTTCCTTCGCCCCACCCCCGGCGTACACGGCCCGCAACCGCCCGCCCTGCTTGGGCTGCGCCGCCGCTTCACCGTCCGCCCCACACCCGGCCACCGCAGCCAGCCCGGCGGCGCCGGCCACCCCCAGGAACCCACGCCTGCTCAACGCCTCGGACACGCGCCACATCCTCACCTTAGTGAAAACGATTGTCAAATCCAGCGCGCATCTGAACGAGACGCCATCATTCTTCCGAGGCCGCTCCCCGATCGCTCTCCGTGACGGCGTGTCCTACTCGTCGCAGTCCGGGTTCGGGCAGGTGTCCGGGAGGTCGGCGGCGATGCGGTCGAGGAGGGTGGTGAGTTGGGCCTGCTCGGCGGGGGTGAGGCGGTTGAAGAAGTACGTGCGGATCGCGTCGACGTGGTCCGGGGCGGCGGCGTCGATGGCTTTGCGGCCGAGTTCGGTGAGGCGGACCATCGAGCCGCGGGCGTCGGCGGCGCATTCCTCGCGGCAGACCAGGCCACGTTTCTCCATCCGGCTGACCTGGTGGGACAGGCGGCTGCGTTCCCAGCCGACGGAGCGGCCCAGGTCGCGGGTGCGGAGTACGCCGTCCTCGGCTTCGGACAATGGGTGAAGCAGGGCGTAGTCGGCGCCGGACAGGCCCGAATTGCCGATCATCCGCGCCTCGAGCGCGCGCATCAGCTCACGGTGCGTGTCCCGGTACGACTGCCAGAGTCGCGCCTCACGCTCATCGAGCCATTGCGGTTCCGTCATACAGCAAGTGTACGGATATCTGTTGACATGTCATCGAGTGCGCGTTAGGGCGTGCGCGAGAGGGCTACCGCGAGGCCGATGGTGCCGGCCATGACGAGCAGCTCGAGTACGGCGAGCCGGCGGAAGGCGACCGGATCACCCGACTCCAGCTGCGGCAACGTGGTCTGGCGGTGCAACTGCCCGATGATCACCAGCGTCGCGAACGCGAGCGTCTTCCCCAGCACGAGCGCGCCGTACCCGCTGGTGACCCACTGCGTGATCAGGCCCCAGCCCTCCTGCCTGCCGCTGAGGTGGATCTCGGCCGTCAGCAGGCCGGTCACGCCCATCGTCACCGCGCACACCAGAGCAAGGGTGCTGAAGATCTCGACGGCCTGACGCGAACGCGAATACCGCAGTACTGCGCCCAACCCGCCGACCCACACCGTCGCCGCGACAACATGTACGACGAGCGAGGTCGTCGCGAGGACGGACCACACGTTCGTCCGGTCGAGGGCGCCATGCCCGGTAAGAAGCGGTCCGATCAGCGCGGCAACCGTGAGTACGGCGGCAACCCGCGCACCACGCAACGTCTTCGTACCACTCAGCACGACAGCCAGCACCGCACTGAGTACGACGGCTGCCGCCAACGCCCGCACCTGCGTCAATTGGCCGGCCGGCTCCGCATGCTCGGCAAGGTGTGAGAGCGGGATGCCGAGGATCACGGTCGCCGTCGCGATCAGGCCGCCGATGCTCGCCACCGCCCAGATCCCTGCCGCCAACGCCGCGTCCTGGCAGGCCCGGATCGCTTTGCTGCCAAGCTTCCCGCCGTCCGCGGGGAGGAACAGCAGCACCGCCAGGACCGCTCCACCGGTCACCACCGCGGACGCATCGGCGACGATCCGCAGTACCGGAACTGCCCACGACACCCCGAGCCCGGCGCCGAGCAGTCCGTCCTCCGCCCGCTTCGGCGCCCCGCCCGCCGCGTCGAGCGCCGCCACCATCACGACGATGCCAGCGGCAACCATCCCGAGGATGACCCAACCGGCCCGCCCCCGCGGCTGGGCGGGAGCGTCCGTAGGCGGCAGGGACTTGCTCATCAGGCGGCCGGGCGGCGGCGGACGATGACGATCGCGAGGGCCACGACGACCAGCATCACCAGGCACATCGCGACGATGGTGACGGTGTTGGAGCTGCCGCTGTCCTGCGAGGACGCCGGTGTGCCGGCCGGCTGGGTCGCGGGATGACCGGCATGCGTGACGGTGAAGGACCCGGAGATCGAGATCGGGTGCCCGTCGGCCGAGACGATCCGCGCCTCGACCTGGTACCGGCCGGCCTCGACCATCGCGCCGACCGGCTGGGTGACCGTGTTGTCGACCACCTCGGCGTCGCCGTTCGCGACGTTCGTACCGCTCGGCGCCTTGACCTGCACCTGCGTCCCGTTGGCGCCGATCGGCTCGTTGAAGGTCAGGATCACCTTCGTCGGCGGCGCGGCCATCGACGAACCGTCCGTCGGCGTCATCGACTCGAGTTTGGCGTGCGCCGCCGCCACGCCGGTGGAAGCCACCAGCGTGAACAGCGACGCAACCAGTAGGGCGATCAATCTACGCACGACTACTGCTTCTCCGTCGAGGCCGGTGCCGCAGCGGCACGACGCGGCCGCAACCCGAAGGCCAGACCGAGCAACCCGACCAGCAGACCAGCGCCGCCGAGCCAGCGCGCCAACGTGTCCGTCGAATCCGTGGACGTCGTCGCCGCCACCGGCGTGATGGCGGCTGCGAGCTTCAGCGTCGGCGCCGGGTGCTCAGGCTCGTCCGCACCGTCCTTGGCGACCTCGGACCACTTCACCACCTCGCCGTCGCTGTACGTCTGGACGGCGGGGAAGCTGAGCGAATCGACGTTGTCGGGCAGCTTGCCGACCGACAACGCGAACTCGTCGAAGTCGTTCGGCGGGATGCCGCCGGCGGTCGCGGTCCAGGTGATCGTGGTGATCGCCTTGGTCAGCGTGACATCGCCGACCTTGACCGTCGCGGGCAACTTCTCCTCCTTCTTCTCCACCTTCCAGCCATCCTTCACCTGCGCACCGACATGCGCGAACGGATGGTCCGTGGGCAGCGACACGACCAGCTTGGTGGTGCTGGTGTTGTCGGACTCGGTCGGTACGCGGAACACGAGCTTGGCGTACCCACCGGGCTTGGCGTCCGGCGAGGACACCGTGACGTGCGCGGACGCCGACGTCGCGGCGCCGATCACGACCAGCGCGGACGCCGCGGCGATCGCGCCGGCGCGCAGGACGAATCTCTTGGGCATGAGAGAACCTTTCAAGGCATACGAGTAATCCGGCCCGTGGGCCGGTTCAGACAGCAGGGATCACTCGTACGCCGGGAGGTCCGCGGCGGGAGACGTTCGACTCGCGCCAGGCCGCTCGGAGTGGGACAGGGGACGACACGACGACCAAAGTGCGGGTGTACAGCCGCACCGGACGCAGGACCGGCAACTGCGGCAGGAGCCGCGCGAAGATGCGCACGACGCGCGAGACCCAGCGCTGCGCCTGGCTGACCGCGAGTACCCCTGCCAGCAGGACCGACAAGTGCGTAGCGGTCATCACCAGGCTGCTGCCGACACCGGGCGACATCGCCATGCCGTCATGGCCGTCATGGCCCTCGTGCATGCTCGCCGAGTCCAGCGTCACGTGCACGAACAGCTGCACCGCCGCCAGCACGAGTGCCGTCAGCAACCGCTCCCCGGCCAGGTACTCACCCAGCAGCCAGCAAACCCCGGCCAACGCCGCCAGCGGAGGTACGACGCCGAGCGGTACGGACCCGCCCCCGACGAGCACGTGACCGACTACCGCCACCGCGACGCTCAGCGCCGCGACCACGGACGTGGTCCTGCTCTCGGTCGGCATACCCATCCCCTCGCACCAGTCACTCTACGGACAGGAATGGGTCCGGGTTCCCCGGGTGACCCGCAGACCGTCGACCATGAGATGAGTCACGGAAGAATCTTGCCGGATCGGTGCAACCAGGGGGCGGGCCCACCACGTTTGACCCGGCATGACTGGGGAGAGCTGCGGGTGAGACCGGAGACCGAGCGGGACTACGTCGAGTTCGTCACGCATCACGCCAACGCTCTGTGCCGGACCGCTTACCTGCTGTGCGGAGACTGGCGCCGCGCCGAGGACGCGACCCAGGAGGCTCTCATCCGGCTGTACCGCGTCTGGGGCCGGATCCAGCGCAAGGGCGCGATCGCGGCGTACGCGCGGAAGGTCGTGGTCTCGACCACCCTGGACGCGCTGCGCCGCAAGTCCAGCCAGGAGGTCGTCGGCGGTGACGACTACTTCGCCAACGAGACCGAGCGCGCCGACCCACTCGGCGTACTCGAGGACCGCCTCGTGATCACCAAGGCCCTCGCCCAACTGCCGCCCCGCCAGCGCGCCTGCGTCGTACTGCGGTACTTCGACGAGCTGTCCATCGAGGAGACAGCCGCCGCCCTCGATTGCCGCCCAGGGACGGTGAAGAGCCAGACGTTGCGCGCACTGGAGAAGCTGCGCACGCACCCGGCCCTCGCCGAGCTTTCCAACCTGGCTGTGAGGCGTTGAGATGACAACTGAACTGAAGACCTTGCTGGACCAGGCCGCCGACCGTCCCGCGACGTTCACTCCGGACGTGGCAGACCTGGTCGCCGCCGGACGGCACCGTACGCGGGTCCGCCGCGCTGTGTTCTCGGCCGCGACAGCTGCCACCGCGGCGACCGCCGTCATCGCCGTACTGCTCGTAGGCCATCTCGGCAACGCGGAGACCGCACCCCAGCCGGCGACCACAGCCCAGCCGAAGATGGTCACCGATCTGTGCGCCAAGTCCGACGACTTCTTCCGGACCGCGAACGACGACGCCTGGCGCCGGCAGGTAGTGAGCAATTGGACCGACAAGGTCGTCGAGGTGACCGACGCCGACGGCGCGATGACGGTACGACGCTCGCCGGACGGATCGCAGTACGCGTACTGCGTGGCCGGCGTACCGATCTTCGGCCAGCCACTGGGCGGTTTCGGCTCGACGCTCCTCAATGTCGGCATCGTCACGCGCGCGTACCAGATCCAGCGCTACTGGAGCACGGGATGCGGCGATCATCCGGTCGATCGGGAGAACCGGACGATGTGGTGCGGGGGCATGCGGTACAGCTACGCGGGCCGGGTGCCGGAGGGAGTCACCCGGATCGCGTTCTCGGGCCTCGGCCAGCACGCGGACGCCACGATCAAGGACGGCTACTGGGTCCACCGCGTGTACACCGACGACATCCGCAACGGGAACGACGACCCGATGTACATCACCATGTACGACGGCTCCGGGAAGCAGGTGTTCAAGGAGCGGTACTGACTCTTTGCGATGATGTCCGGATGGACGTAGCGGTGCTGGAGATCGGGGGAAGTCACGTCACGGCGGCCGTGGTGCGCCCTGCGACGTGGGACGTGACCGAGGTGGACCGGGCCAAGCTCGAGTCCCAGGCGGCCGCGGAGGTGGTGGTCGGGCAACTCGCGCACGCCGCCCGGAAGTTGCCGCTGGCAAACGGTCTGGCGATCGCGCTGCCCGGTCCGTTCGACTTCGGTACGGGCGTGGCGTGGTACCGCGGGCAGGGCAAGTTCGACCAGCTGTACGGGTTCAACCTCGGTGCCGCGCTCAGCGCCGAGCTCGGGATCGACCGGCTCCTGTTCATGAACGACGCGGAGGCGTTCACGGTCGGTGAGTGGACGGCGGGCGGGGTCCGCGGCGTCGAGCGCTGCCTCGGCGTCACGATCGGCACCGGCATCGGTACGGCGTTCCTCGCCGACGGCCGGGTGGTCCGCGAGGGCGACACGGTCCCGCCGGGCGGCGAGCTCTACAAGACGACGTACGCCGGGAAGCCGCTCGAGGACTCGATCTCCGCCCGCGCGATCCTGCGTGCGTACCCCAAGCAGGTCCCAGGCGTGAAGGAGATCGCCGACCTTGCCCGCGCCGGCGACACGACCGCGCAGGAAGTCCTGGTCACAGCCTTCACCCACCTGTCCGCCGCCCTGACCCCGTGGCTCGAACGCTTCGGGGTGACCCACACCGTCCTGGGCGGCTCGATCTCAGGAGCCTTCGACCTCGTGCAGTCGTCCCTCGATTTCCCGGCCTCGGCCACGAAGGACACCGAGCATTCCGCGCTGATCGGCGCCGCAGCCCACTACCTCCGCAGCGCGTGACGGATCCCCAGGCATCCGCAGTTTGTCGGTCGGGGTGGGTACGTTGGCGCCATGGCACCCCGGAAGTCCGCTACGACGATCGCCGCGCCGCGTCTGCGGTCCCAGCTCGATTCCGGGTCACCCACGCCCGACGCCATCGACGACGAGGAGCGGTTGCTCGATCTGGCGCTGGAGGATGTGGATCTCAGTGACCTGGAGGCCGAGCACGTCGAGATCAGCGGCTGCCGGCTGACCCGGTGCAAGCTGGCCGGGTCCGATCTGGAGAAGTTGATCCTGGTCGACACCGAGCTGGCCCAGTGCGACATCGCGAACGCGCGCTGGTCCGACGTGTCGCTGACCCGGGTGGCGGTCGCGGCGTCCCGGATGATCGGCTTCGCCGGTCCCGGGGCGAACCTCCAGCACGTGACGATCCGCGACAGCGTGCTCGACTTCGCGTCGTTCCGGTTCTCGAAGTTCCAGAAGGTCGAGCTGACCGACTGCCGGCTGCAGAACGCCGACTTCGTCTCCGCGGACCTGACCGGGGCGGTATTCCGGAGCTGCGACCTGTCCGGCGTGGAGTTCTCCCAGGTCAAGGCCGCCAAGGCGGTTTTCGTTGACTGCACCTGGGAGGGCGCGAAGGGCCTGGCCTCGCTGGCCGGGGCGACGGTCGCGGCGGCATCCCCGATCGACACGTTGGCGTTCACCAGCGCGGTGACCACGGCGAGCGGTATCACACTTGCCCACCCCGACGAGCTCGACTGACTGATCTCCGCAGGCGAGCCCTGCACGAGGCGTGAGCCTGCCCACGCCGGGGACGGTCCGGCCGGCAGGCCCATTAGGGTGGGGCTGTGACTGACTCGACGATCATCTACACCCACACCGACGAGGCTCCGGCGCTCGCCACGTACTCGTTCCTCCCTGTCGTCCAGGCGTACGCCGGCCAGGCCGGTGTCGGAGTGGAGACCCGGGACATCTCACTGGCCGGCCGGATCCTGGCCGTCTTCCCGGAATACCTCAAGGACAACCAGCGGATCGCGGACGCGCTGACCGAGCTCGGCGAGCTGGCCAAGACGCCCGAGGCGAACATCATCAAGCTGCCGAACGTCTCGGCCTCGATCCCGCAGCTGAAGGCCGCGGTCGCCGAGCTCCAGTCCCAGGGCTACGCCCTGCCGGAGTACCCGGACGAGCCGAAGACCGACGAGGAGCGGGAGATCCAGGCCCGCTACGACAAGATCAAGGGCTCCGCGGTGAACCCGGTGCTGCGCGAGGGCAACTCCGACCGCCGCGCGCCCGCCTCGGTGAAGAACTACGCCAAGACCCACCCGCACCGCATGGGCGCCTGGTCCCCGGAGTCGAAGACCAACGTCGCGACGATGGACACCGACGACTTCCGCGCCACCGAGAAGTCGGCCGTGCTCGAGGGCGACGACGTACTGCGGATCGAGCTGGTCGGCGACGACGGCACCACCACCGTGCTGCGCGAGTCGATCCCGGTGCTCACCGGTGAGGTCGTCGACGCGTCGGTGCTGCACGTGGCCGCGCTGCGCGAGTTCCTGACCGCGCAGGTCGCCCGGGCCAAGGCCGAGGACGTGCTGTTCTCGGTGCACCTGAAGGCCACGATGATGAAGGTGTCCGACCCGATCGTCTTCGGCCACGTCGTCCGCGCCTTCTTCCCGGAGACGTTCGCGCAGTACGGCGACGTCCTCGCCAAGGCCGGCCTGACCCCGAACGACGGGCTCGGCGGCATCCTGCACGGCATCGCGACCCTGCCCGAGGGCGCCGAGATCAAGGCCTCCTTCGACGCCGAGCTGGCCGACGGCCCCAAGCTCGCGATGGTCGACTCGGACAAGGGCATCACCAACCTGCACGTCCCGTCGGACGTGATCGTGGACGCGTCGATGCCGGCCATGATCCGGACGTCGGGGCACATGTGGGGTCCGGACGGCGAGGAGCACGACACCCTGGCCGTGCTGCCGGACCACAGCTACTCCGGGATCTACCAGGCGGTCCTCGACGACTGCCGCGCGAACGGCGCGTTCGACCCGGCCACGATGGGCTCCGTGCCGAACGTCGGCCTGATGGCGCAGAAGGCCGAGGAGTACGGCTCGCACGACAAGACCTTCGAGATCCAGACCACCGGCACCGTCCGACTCGTGAACACCGCCGGTGAGGTCGTCCTCGAGCAGGCTGTGTCGGCCGGTGACATCTTCCGCGCCTGCCAGACCAAGGACGCGCCGATCCAGGACTGGGTCAAGCTGGCCGTCAACCGGGCCCGGGCCACCGGCGACCCGGCGGTGTTCTGGCTGGACGAGACCCGGGCGCACGACGCTCAGATCATCGCGAAGGTGCAGACGTACCTGTTCGAGCACGACACCGAGGGCCTGGACATCCGCATCCTCGCGCCGGTGGACGCGATCAAGTTCTCGCTGGAGCGGATCCGCCGCGGCGAGAACACGATCTCGGTGACGGGCAACGTACTGCGTGACTACCTGACCGACCTGTTCCCGATCCTCGAGCTCGGCACCTCGGCGAAGATGCTGTCGATCGTGCCGCTGATGGCCGGCGGCGGGCTGTTCGAGACCGGTGCGGGTGGTTCGGCGCCGAAGCACGTGCAGCAGCTGGTCAAGGAGAACTACCTGCGCTGGGACAGCCTCGGTGAGTTCTTCGCGCTGGCCGCGAGCTTCGAGCACCTGGCCCAGGCAACCGGCAACGCCCGCGCGCAGATCCTGGCCGACACGCTGGACCGCGCGACCGCGACGTTCCTGAACGAGGACAAGTCGCCCACCCGCCGAGTCGGCGGAATCGACAACCGCGGCAGCCACTTCTACCTGTCCCTCTACTGGGCCCAAGAGCTGGCCACCCAAACCGAAGACCCGGCCCTGGCCAAGTCCTTCGCCCCCCTCGCCGACTCCCTCACCACCAACGAACAAACCATCATCACCGAGCTCCTGGCAGTCCAGGGCAGCCCCGTAGACCTTGGCGGCTACTACCAGCCAGACCCCACCAAGGCAGCCGCCGTCATGCGCCCGTCAAAGACCTGGAACGAGGCCCTCGCCTCGCTCTGACCGTCTGCCTCCAGCTCCCGGTGCCCGTCAGGGCGCCGGGAGCTGTGCTTGTAGACCCGGGAAATGCGTCGCCGCAAGGGATTTCTAGTTCTTAGACTGGCGGGCATGACTACGACCCGTTCCGTGCTTGCCTCGCAGGCTGCGGATTTCCCCCGATGGTTCCAGGATGTGATTGCCAAAGCCGAGCTCGCCGACAACGGGCCCGTGCGGGGGACCATGGTCGTACGACCGTATGGCTACGGGATCTGGGAACTGTTGCAAGAGGCAATGAACCGCCGCATCAAATCCACCGGCGCGGCGAACGCCTACTTCCCCCTCCTGATCCCCGAGAGCTACCTCCAACGCGAGGCCGAACACGTCGAGGGCTTCAGCCCCGAGCTGGCCGTGGTGACCCATGCCGGCGGCAAGCAACTCGAAGAGCCCGCCGTCGTCCGCCCCACCTCGGAAACCGTCATCGGCGAGTACATGGCCAAGTGGATCCAGAGCTACCGCGACCTCCCCCTCCTCCTCAACCAATGGGCCAACGCGGTCCGCTGGGAGCTCCGCCCCCGCCTGTTCCTGCGCACCACCGAATTCCTCTGGCAGGAAGGCCACACCGCCCACGCCACCTTCGAGGACGCCCGCGCGTACGCCACCCGGATCCTGTACGACGTCTACCGCGACGTCATGGTCAACGTCCTCGCGATCCCGGTCACCGCCGGCCGCAAGACCCGCCGCGAACGCTTCGCCGGCGCGATCAACACGATGACCCTCGAAGCGATGACCGGAGACGGCAAAGCCCTGCAGATGTGCACGTCCCACGAGCTCGGCCAGAACTTCGCCCGCGTCTTCGACATCGACTACCTGTCGAGCGACGGTCAACGCGAACTCGCCTGGACCACCTCCTGGGGCAGCACCACCCGCATGGTCGGCGGCCTCATCATGGTGCACGGTGACGACGCCGGCCTTCGCATCCCGCCGGCAGTCGCCCCGATCCAGGTCGTCGTACTCGCAGTAAGAGACGAAACGATCGAGGCTGCTCAACGCATCGCCGAAGACCTCGAGGCCGCCGGCCTGCGGGTCAGGGTCGACGACCGCACCGACCAGCCGTTCGGCCGCCGCGCGGTCAACTGGGAGCTCAAGGGCATCCCGGTCCGCGTCGAGCTCGGCCCCCGCGACCTGGCTGCCAACGTGGCAACCGTCGTACGACGCCTCCGCGACTCCACCAAGACCGCGGTCAACCTCGCCGACCTGACATCAACCATCGTCGACGCGATCGCCATCGACCAAGCCCACCTGCTCGATGAAGCGACAGCTCGGCACGCGGCTCGCAGTACCAAGGTGTCGACGGTCGACGAGGCTGTGGAGGCGGCCGCGACAGGCTGGGCCAGCCTGCCGTACACCGCCGTCGGTGAAGAGGGAGAGGACCGGCTGGCCGAGTCCGGCATGACGGTCCGCTGCCTCCAGCGCCCGGACGGCACGCTCCCGCTCGACGACACCGAGCCCGACCTGATCGCGTACGTCGCCCGCTCCTACTAGTTGTTGTAGGGCTCGGCCTCCAGCTTCAGTCCGGAGGCCGAGCCCGGCGTGGTGACCGTGATTGTGCGCGTCTCACCCGGCAGCAACCAGAAGTAGTTGTCGGAGTACGTCGTCGGCAGCACTCGCTCCCCCGCCCGATCCCGCAGCGACAACCGCACCAACGCCGCGACCACCTTCCCGGTATTGCGGACCGTCGCGCTCTTGCCGCTCGACCGCACCTCTAAACGGGCCTTGGGCAACTCGTTCAGTTCCTGCAGGTCCGCCGGCTTCCGGTAGCGCCAGTAGGTGTTCTCGGACAACTGGCCATCGGCGCTGGTCAGCGTCAGCCTGAGCAGATGAAGGTCCGGCAGCTCGGTTCCGAATGCCACCGCGAAACTGTCCTGTTTGTTGCTCCCATCAACTGTTACGGCTGCCGTGTCGGTGGCAAGCCGGTTGCCCTGGAGGTCGTAGAGGTCGGCCTGAACGGTGGCGGTGACGGGGTGGCGGGTGTGGTTGACGACGACGGTGGTCCAGTCGGCCTGGTTGGCCTGGACATGGATCGCCTCGCAGCCCTTGCGGGCGCCGTAGTAGCTGCCGTTCACGTCGAGGTCGTAGTCGTAGGTCTGCCAAACGGTCGAATGCCAGGCCGGATGCGACATCCACAGCAGCAACGCGGATGCATCCGTCCACAGGTGCGCGTTCCAGGCCTCGAACATCGCGCGCATGTTCTCGTAGTTCACGAACTGTGCCTTGCGGGTGAACTCCTCCAGCCCGCCGGACGATCCGAGCCGCTCGTCGACCGCGCCCAGGTATGTGTCCGGCCGCTGGTTCCCGTGCGTCGACCAGTCGTGGTGGTACCACGGCGTACCGATCGGCCACCCCGGATCGCCGTCGCCGACCAGGTTGCGCATGCTCTCGACCACCGGGATCGTCGGCATCCCGATCTCGGTGTGGAAGCCGAAGTTGAACGTGTCGTACGTGTTCGGGTCGAAGTACTTGGCCGGATCGACCCAGTAGTACGGCCCGTGCCCGGAGACGAACCCGGCCGCCGAGTTCGGCAGGTACAGGATCTCGTCGTCCTCCTCCCGGACCGCTGCGGTGATCGCCGCGTCGATCGCGGCCGGCGGATTCTCCTCGTTCGCCCCGCACCAGATCACGATGCAGGGGTGCGTCCGGTACCGAACGATCGTGTCGCGCGCGATCTCGGCGTACCCCGGGAGGTCGTCGGTGAAGGGGCCGGCCTCCCAGAAGTCGTTCCAGACCAGGATCCCGTTCTCGTCGCAGGCCTGGTAGAACTCCTCGCGCGTGCTCGAGCCGATCCAGTTGCGGATCATGGTGAAGTTCATGTCGCGATGCATGCCGATCACCGCGCGCAGCTTCTCCTCGGGCATCCGGCGCAGCAGTTCGTCCCAGCCCCAGTTCCCGCCGCGGCAGAATACCCGCACGCCGTTCACGCTGATCTTCAACGGCACCGGCGCATTGCTGACGTCCTCGACATCGATCCAGTGCTGACCGTCCGGGGAGATCTGGATCGTGAACAGCAGCGCGTACGCCGTCTCCCACAACAGCTCGACCCGGTCGAAGGCCTTCGGAGCCCCCAGATCGACCTGGATCCACTCGTCATCGTCGTACTGCGACGACCATCGCGTCCGATCGTCCCCGTCGATCGCCTGTGCCGCCGGACTCCCGTCGTCGGACGAGGCCGTCGCCGTACCGGCCCTCGCCAGATCCACCGACGGATCAGCACTGTCCTTGATCGCCAACGTCCACAGCGAATACCCCCAGCCGGTCGCGCGCCGGCGCCCTTGAATCCGGACGTACTGCGCCGTCTGCTTGGCGAACGTGACGGTCTGCGCCGCACTGTTCGTCGCCGGGTCGATCACGATCGGCAAGTCGTAGTCGTAGCCGAACTCACGGATCCCGAACGTCGTTGCCCGGCTGTCGCTCACGGTCCCGCCCACGCTCGCGGTCACGGTCAACTCGTGCAAGGTGGGTTCGCCGTACCCGTTCGGCCACCACAGCTCGGGGTTGTCGAATGTCTCCGTAGCCAAGACCACGTCCGTCATGGCCCCGGCCTGCAGGGTGATCGTTCTGGTCGCGGTACGGCCGTAGAAGGAGGCTTTCACCGTGGCCGTCCGGGCAGCCGTCGACGCGTTGCGGACGGGCACCGTGACTGCGACGGTTGCCCGGTCCACGCTCGGGACCTTGGTCACCACGCGCGGATCGCCGACGACCACGTCACCGGTGAAACGCAGGCGGACGTGGTTCCAGATCCCGGCCGCCCGGTCGCGGACGGCGGGCATCCAGTCCCATCCGGAGGCAGCGAGCAACGTCGGCGAGTCGAGGTACAAGGTGGCGGACTGGACGAACGATTGGCCCGTATCGCCTTTGTCGCCGGCAGTTCCGGGATGCGGCATCGGTGCGATCTTCACGGCGAGAGCGTTCTTCGCCTGCAGCGCCGTGGTGACGTCGAAGGCGGCGCGGGCGAACGGATGCTTGAGCGTCCCGACCTGTGTCCCGTTCAGCCAGACGTCGGCCTGATGGTTGACGCCGTCGAACTCGAGCCACACCCGCTGACCACTCGCTGCCGGCCGGTCGAACTTGCGGTGGTACCACCACGCGTGCCGGCTGAGCGCCTCCGGGATCTCGAGGTTGTTCATCCCCTCGACCGGATCCGGCAGATGCCCTTGCTCCACCAGGGATCCGAGCACAGTTCCGGGCACGGTCGCAGGCAGCCAGGTCGACGTGTCCGTGCCCGGTTGCGCGAGTACGCCGCCATCCGCCGTACCGGCGAAATCGTCCATCGTCAGCGTCCAGCCCGACTCGATCGGGAACGTCCCGTCGTCGGCCTTGCGCAGCGCGGGTGCCTTGTCGGTGTGGCGGCCCCAGTCGGTCCAGCCCGTGGCCGGCGGCCGGGACCCCGTCGTGGTGCCGTAGACCTGGAAACCGTTCAAACCAAGGGCATTCGCGTTCGCCTGGCGGGTGCCGGTCAGGCGCACGTACTGCGCGGTGGCGGGACTGTCCAGCGCGATGTCGACCGTACCGCCGGGGCTGTCGGTGGCCTGGTGAACCGTGTGCCAGGACACGCCGTCCGTCGAGGTGTCCACGCGGAAGTCCAGCGGCGAACTGGACAGCAACTCCTGACCGGTCGTGTTCCCGTACGGGTTGCCGCCGGAGAAGTCGAACGCCGGATCCTTCGCCGTCGCCTCGAACGTCAACCGCACCGCGTCCACCCGGCACCGCCCCTGCAGATCCACCACGATCCACTGCGGATCACCGCCGACCGCCCGCCACCCGGAGCCGCGCACCCCCGGCACCGCCAGCCCGTCGACCACGAAGTCCGGCGGCGTCGCGGCGTACGCACTCGACGAGGCCCGCACCGGGCGATACCGCGCGAGATCCGTCGTGGGCGCCGCCGCCTGCGACGGAACCGACGGCAGCGTCAGGCTGGCGAGGAGCCCGCCGCTGGTGGCCAGGAAGGCACGGCGGGACACAGGATCGAGCGACACGAAGGCCTCCCAGGGCGGCGGGATAATTCGGAATTAACAGCCACTCGGGAAGTTACTTCATGTCCTCAAGTATGTCGAGGGTCAGCGGGCCAGGTACTTGCGGACATCGTCGGCCACCTGGGCGCGGCTGCGGAGGCCGTACTTGCGCAGGATCGCGCTGAGGTGGGTCTTGACCGTGTTCAGACTGATGCCGAGCTCCGCGGCGAGCTGGTCGTTGTCGAGGCCGTCGGCCAGCAGCAGGGCGACCGCCTGCTGCGCCTTGGTCAGCGTGGTGAACCGGCGCTCGGGGCCCTCGTCGGTCTCCATCAGCATCTCGATGAGCTCGGACTGGATATGTTCGGTGGCGTCGATGATCCGCTCGAGATGCGTCCGTACGGCGGCACTCACGTCGGGCTCGTTCTCCGCCTCGGCCGCGATCTCCCGGATCGACGCGACCCGGTGCGTCAGGTACTCCATCACGTGGTCGGACGTCAGCAGGTTGGGGCCGACGTCGCCCGCGGGCAGCCGGCGCAGCGCTTCGCGGTCCTCGCCCTCGCGGGTCAGCACCCGTTCCACGACCGCGCACAACCACTCGAACGCCCGTACCGCGTTGTCGTCGTACACCTTGGGTTCGTAGCTCTGGATCGACAGCATCCCGAACAACTGGTCGGGCCCGTCCTTGGCCGGCCGGAAGATCGGCACCGTGACCGCGTCCGCGGACCGCCGGACCGGATCGCCGACCGGTATGCCGGCGTGCAGCGCGAAACCGTTGTCGTAGGCGTACCGGTACGTCTGCCGGTGCTTGAGGATCCAGGCCGTCTGACCGTTCGGGCCGAAATTGTGGGTGTCCGGGTTCACGTACCGGCCGTCGTCGTACCCGTACGGGTACCGCACCCGGCTGCTGCCCTGCAGGAACCCGACGATGAACGCGTCTACCCGCGCGACCTTCCCGGCCACCACCCGGACGTAGTCGTACAGGCCGTAGTGGTCGGAGCGGAACAACGCTTCGATCTTGTGATAGGCCTCGCGCAGGATGATCGCGGTCTCCGCGTCCACCCGCAACGGGGCCTTGTCTGACTCCACAACGCCGGCTCCCCACACACCACGGCAGCATCGATCACTCGACTATGCCGCTGTACCCCGCGACTTGCCAAGCGATGCGCGCGATCCGGTTGCCGGACGCGGTGTGGATGGTGTGCCGGGACGGCGGTCGCGGGTGGTGAGTACGAGTTCCCGAGTCGCCCTCCCAAGCCTCGGCCGAACTCTGCTTCACCACCCGCGACCACGAGTGGGACACCGGTGCCATTGAGCCCCCGCGTCGATCGATCCCACGCCCCCTGCGAGATCGGCGACCCCCCGACGGTCGGTTCGGTGTCCCTTCCTCCCCCCGCTGACTACACGGTGCCACCGAACGCCGACCGTGACCATCGCCCGCCGCATGATCTTGTTGTGCCCTCAACCTCACCCCGGGGGTGAGATTGGATGTATACGATTACAGCTACCAGCTGGTGTCGAGCGGCTTTCCCTCGGTGTAGCCGGCGGCCGTCTGCAGGCCGACCACGGCCCGCTGGTGGAATTCGGCGAGGTTCGCGGCGCCGACGTACGTGCAGGAACTGCGGATGCCGGACACGATCGAGTCGAGCAGGTCCTCCACGCTCGGACGGTCCGGATCGAGGTACATCCGGGCCGTCGAGATGCCCTCCTCGAAGATGCTCTTCCGGGCCCGCTGGAACGGCGTGTCGTCGGCCGTCCGGGAGCGCACCGCCCGCGCGGACGCCATCCCGAAGCTCTCCTTGTAGATCCGGCCCTGGTTGTCGCGGTGCGGATCGCCGGGCGACTCGTACGTGCCGGCGAACCACGAGCCGATCATCACGCTCGAAGCCCCCGCGGCCAGGGCGAGCGCCACATCGCGCGGATACCGTACGCCGCCGTCGGCCCACACGTGCTTGCCGAGCTCCCGCGCCCGGGTCGCGCACTCGAGCACCGCGGAGAACTGTGGTCGCCCGACCGCCGTCTGCATCCGCGTCGTACACATCGCACCCGGCCCGACGCCGACCTTCACGATGTCCGCGCCCGCGTTGACGAGATCCGTGACGCCCTCGGCGGTGACCACGTTGCCGGCCACGATGGGCACGTTCGGACCCAGCGCGCGGACCCGCTCGACCACCTCGAGCATCCGCTCCTGATGACCGTGCGCGGTGTCGATGACGAGTACGTCGATGCCGACGTCGAGCAACGCCTTCGCCTTCTGCTCGGCGTCCCCGTTGATCCCGATCGCGGCGGCGATCCGGAGCTTCCCGTTCGCGTCGAGGGCCGGGTCGTACAGCGTGGCGCGGAGTGCGCGCTGCCGGGTCAGGATGCCGACGATCTGGTTGTTGGCGTCCACCACCGGCGCCAACCGGTGCCGCCCGTCGTGCAACTGGTTGAACGCCGCCTCCGGGTCGATCCCCTGCGGCACCGTCAGCAGCTCCCGGGACATGATCCCTTCAAGCTGCGTGAACCGATCCACCCCCATACAGTCCGCCTCGGTCACAACCCCGACCGGCCGCCCGTGATCGACAACCACGACCGCGCCGTGGTTCCGCTTCGGCAACAGGTTCAACGCCTCACCCACGGTCCCGGTCGGCGGCAGCGTCAACGCCGTGTCATGCACCGGATCCCGGCTCTTCACCCAACCGACCACGTCGGCCACGACATCCACCGGAATGTCCTGCGGAATGACCGCCAGGCCGCCACCCCGGGCCATAGTCTCCGCCATCCGCCGCCCCGACACCGCAGTCATATTCGCGGCGACCACCGGAATCGAAGCCCCGCTCCCGTCCCCCGTCGAAAGATCCACATCCAGCCGCGACGCGACGCCGGACCGATTCGGCACGAGAAACACATCACTGAAGGTCAGATCGCCCGCAGCCTCCCGCCCATCGTGAAACCGCATGACCTGACCCCTTCCGCCCGGTGAACAAACCCAACCAGCCTCGCACGCCGACGACCACCGAACAAGCAATCCACGATCGATGCCCCGCCACCACCCCTCTCCGCCGACTCGTGCGTTAAGGCAGCCACCCCATCCGCCGAGTCGTGGGCTTCGGCTACGAAATCCAGCCTCAATCCACGACTCGCCATTCCATGGACCAGCCAAACGCCACGAGTCGGCGGGCATCACCGGTCGAGGCTGTGGTCCTGGCGCGGCGGGGAGTTCGCCCGGCGGACGCCGAACTGGGCCGCCGACAACGGACGCGATGTTGCCAAGGGCACCTGTCCGGGGAACGCGTGGGCAATGGCGCGGTTGGCATCGAGCTCGGCGCGCCGCTGGGCCTGGTTCTGCTTGAGGCCGGGCATCCGATCACCGAACGCGTTCAGACCCGGTTGCCGGTCGTGAAGATTGCGATTGAGCCGCGCGCAGGTGTGCTCGTAGATGTTGCCGGCACCTTGCCGCGGCTTCACGGCCAGCAACTCCCGCCGCGGAAGCCCGCCAGGCTCCGCCGGCGGCATCTCCCGAAACACCAGCCGATAGTCCGCCTTCTGCTGCGGATCGGACTGCAGATAAGCAGTGACGCAGTCCCGCAGATCCCCCTTCCCCGATTCATATCCGAGCGCATGCCGCCCGTCTGACGTCTGGACCGCGAGCTCCTCCATTTCGCGAAGGACCTGTCGGCGAACATAATCCTCTGGTCCGCCCGGGTTTCGCCCTGCCGCCGCTGCGAGCCGTCGGAAATCGCGAACCCATCGCCGATGATCAGTTCATACCCGTCACCGGACGTCATTGCGAACTGTCGTCCTCCTGGCGGATCTCATCGAGGATCCGCTGGGTCTCCGGCCCCATCATCTCGGCGAACTCGTCGACGGTCATCGGACGGCTGCTCGGCAAGGGCTCCGAGGCGTACACGCGCCGGGTCGGATCGTCGATCGTCCCGGGCGGGGGCTCGTCGTCGCCACGCAACCGCCGGTACTGCGAGGTCGACATGATGACGGCCTCCCGTTCGCCACCATCGCCCCACACAACCGGTACGAACACCCCGTCCCGGATCGCGCCCACCATCGACGCCAGTTGCGCAGCCACGGTCTCCGCCGCCACCACCCCAGGACGACGCTCGAACTTCGACTCCCCGCCAAGATCCTCGAACTGGTCATAGGTCAGCAGCACAGCCTCCGGCACGCCACCGTCGCCGAAGCTGAACGGCAGAGTTCGGCCACGCCGAAACCGCGACAGCACCCCTGCAACATCCCGCCGCACGTCCTCCACCGACCGAATGCCAGAACCATCAGTAGCCACCCCCCGACTCTACGACGCCAGTGCTTGTGTCGACTCGTCCAAGGCCGGTGCCGTGGATTCCAAGGGAAAGAGCGTGCGGCTGCCCGGAACACCAACACAAACCGTCGACGAGATGCGCATGCGCCGCATCCAGGGAGCCTGGAAGGCCGACTCCTGCGGCAACTGAAAACCGGCTCCCCCTGGCAGGAGGAGCCGGTTTCAGTTGCAGGTGGTTACTGCAGGTCGAAGCGGTCGAGTTCCATGACCTTGTGCCAGGCGGCGACGAAGTCGGTGATGAACTTCTGTCGGGCATCGTCGCTGGCGTAGACCTCGGCGACGGCGCGGAGTTCGGAGTTCGAGCCGAAGACGAGGTCGGCGCGGGTGCCGGTCCACTTGGCCTCGCCGTTGACTGAGCCTTCGAACGTCTCCTGGCTGTCGTCGGTGGCGTGCCATTCGGTGCCGAGGTCGAGCAGGTTCACGAAGAAGTCGTTCGTGAGCGTGCCCGGGTTGTCGGTCAGTACGCCGTACTTCGAACCGTCGTAGTTCGCACCGAGGACCCGCAGGCCGCCGACCAGGACGGTCAGCTCGGGCGCGCTCAGGGTGAGCAGGTTCGCCCGGTCCAGCAGCAGGTACTCCGCCGGCAGCCGGTTGCCCTTGCCGTTGTAGTTGCGGAACCCGTCCGCGACCGGCTCGAGCGCGGCGAACGAGTCGGCGTCGGTCTGCTCCGCCGACGCGTCGGTCCGGCCCGGCGTGAACGGTACGACGACATCGTGGCCGGCGTTCTTCGCCGCGATCTCCACACCGACGCCACCGGCGAGGACGATCACGTCGGCCAGCGAGACCGGCTTGCCGAACGACTGCTGGATGCCTTCGAGCGTGCGCAGCGCCTGCGCCAGCTCGTCCGGGTTGTTGACCTCCCAGCCGGCCTGCGGCTGCAGGCGGACGCGGGCGCCGTTCGCGCCACCACGCTTGTCACTGCCGCGGAACGTCGACGCCGACGCCCACGCGGTCGAGACGAGCTGCGAAACCGACAGCCCCGACGCCGCGATCGCAGCCTTGAGCGCGGTCACGTCGTCGGCGTTGACCAGCTCGTGGTCCACGGCCGGCAGCGGGTCCTGCCAGATCAGCACCTCGCTCGGGACCTCCGGGCCGAGGTACCGCACGACCGGACCCATGTCGCGGTGGGTCAGCTTGAACCAGGCCCGCGCGAACGCGTCCGCGAACTCGTCCGGGTTGTCCTTGAACCGGCGCGAGATCGGCTCGTAGATCGGGTCGAACCGCAGCGCCAGGTCCGTGGTGAGCATGGTCGGCTTCTGCTTCTTGCCGGCGTCGTACGCGTTCGGGATGATCTCCTCGGCGTCCTTGGCCACCCACTGGTTCGCACCGGCCGGGCTCTTCGTCAGCTCCCACTCGTACCCGAAGAGGAGGTTGAAGAAGTCGTTGCCCCACTTGGCCGGCGTGGTGGTCCAGGTGACCTCCAGACCGCTGGTGATCGTGTCCGGGCCGTGGCCGCTGTTATACGTGTTCCGCCAGCCGAGGCCCTGGTGGTCGATCGGTGCGCCCTCGGGCTCGGAGCCGACGTACTGCTCCGGGTCGGCCGCACCGTGCGTCTTGCCGAAGGTGTGTCCACCGGCGATCAGCGCGACGGTCTCCTCGTCGTTCATCGCCATCCGGCCGAAGGTCTCGCGGATGTCGCGGGCCGAGGCGATCGGGTCCGGGTTGCCGTTCGGGCCTTCCGGGTTCACATAGATGAGACCCATCTGGACCGCACCGAGCGGCTTGTCCAGCTCACGGTCACCGGTGTAGCGCTCGTCGCCCAGCCAGGTCGTCTCCGGACCCCAGTAGACGTCGTCCTCCGGCTCCCACACGTCCGGCCGGCCACCGGCGTACCCGAAGGTCTTGAAGCCCATCGTCTCGAGCGCGACGTTGCCGGTCAGGATCAGCAGGTCGGCCCAGGAGATCTTCTGGCCGTACTTCTTCTTCACCGGCCAGAGCAGGCGGCGCGCCTTGTCCAGGTTCGCGTTGTCGGGCCAGCTGTTCAGCGGCGCGAACCGCTGCTGCCCGGCGCCCGCGCCACCGCGGCCGTCGCTGATCCGGTAGGTGCCGGCGCTGTGCCAGGCCATCCGGATCATCAGCGGGCCGTAGTTCCCGAAGTCGGCCGGCCACCAGTCCTGCGACGTGGTCAGCACCTCGGCGATGTCGGCCTTCACCGCGGCCAGGTCGAGGGTCTGGAACGCGGCGGCGTAGTCGAACTCCTCGCCGAGCGGGTTGGCCACCGCGGGGTTCTTGGCCAGGATCTTCAGGTTGAGCTGGTTCGGCCACCAGCCGCGGTTCGCGTTCCCGGTAGTCGGGTGCACGCCCTGACCGTGGGCGACGGGGCAACCTTGGCCCTTGCCTTCCTCGGCACCGCGGCTCTCCTCGCTGCCTTCACCGGGCAGCGGCTCGTGGATCTCGGACATCAGATTCCTTCCAGGACTGGACGTTCTTCAACGGAAAGATCAGGTACGGCGTGAGCAGTCGGCGCACAGCCCCCAATAGATGACCTCGGCCTCGTCGATGACGAACCCGTGGTCCTCGGACGCGGTCAGGCAGGGCGCGTGCCCGACCGCACAGTCGACGTCGGCGATGGTCCCGCACGAGCGACAGACCGCGTGGTGATGGTTGTCACCCACGCGCGACTCGTACCGCGCGACCGACCCCAGCGGCTGGATCCGCCGCACCAGGCCCGCCGCCGTCAACGTGTGCAGCGAGTCGTACACGGCCTGGTGCGACGCCTGGGGCAATTCGTTGCGCACGGCACCGATAATCGAGTCCGTGTCCGCATGCGGATGCTCGTACACCGCGGCCAGCACCGCCACCCGCGGCCGAGTCACCCGCAACGAAGCCCCACGCAACAACCCCTGGAGCTCATCCACCGTCGGCACGCCCCAGAGTCTTCCCCGTTTTCTGGAACGAGTCAAGATTAGCTGCCGCGATTCTCAACCTGAGACAACTCAGGGCCGAAGATTCTCCAAGTCCGCCAACAGATTCGGATGCTCAGGCTTCCAGCCGAGGACATCCCGGGTGTGCGCACTGGACGCGGGCTGGTCGCTGGCGAAGATCGGGCCGAGCGGGCCGTACGTCTCCTCCGGCACAGCCTCGACCGGCAACCCGAGCCGTCGGCCGATTACCGCGGCAATGTCGCGTACGGCGTCGCCCTCGTCGTCCACGGCATGCCACGCGGTCCCGGCCGGCGCGTTCTCCAGCACCAGTCGAAACAGCACGGCCGCGTCCAGCGCATGCACAGCCGGCCACCGCTGCGTGCCATCACCGGGGTAACCGGACACTCCAGTCCGCCGGGCAATCTCGGTCAGCAGTCCGGCAAATCCACCAGTCCCTTGATTGTGAACAGTCCGCGGCATGCGTACGGCGGCACTCCGCACCCCACGCTCCGCCAGCCCGAGCACGCCCATCACAGAACGCCCACGCCCACCGACGGGCCCATCAAGAGGCAGCGGATCCGCTTCGGTCGACATCCGCCCGGCCACCCACGGCGTACCCGAGACCGTCACTAACGGACGGCCACTCCCCACCAACGCCTCCCCCAACACCGCAAGCGCGGCCCCCTCTTCAGCGACTCCCGCAGCCAACGCCTCCGGACTGCTGAAGTCGTTGCTAAAGGCAAGGTGAATCACGCCGCCAGACTCAGCAGCACCGGCCCGGAGTACATCCAGATCGGCAAGGCTCCCGCGAACGACCGCGGCACCAGCCTCCTGCAGCGCCGACACACCCGCGCCGGACCGTGCGAGCGCGAGGACGGTATGCCCGTTGCCGAGCAGCTCCCGAACAACGGCCGAGCCGATCAGTCCGCTTCCACCAGTGATGAATACCTGCATCAGACGCTCCTCAGCGTGATGGGACCTTTGTCCCATCACAGTAGCACTGACGAGACAAAGGTCCCATCACCTACAATCGCCCCATGGCTCGATGGCAACCCGGCGCGCGCGAACGACTGGTCGTCGCAGCAGTAGACCTGTTCGCCGACCAGGGCTACGACGCGACCACGGTCGCCGAGATCGCCGAAAAAGCAGGTGTCACGAAGAGCACTTTCTTCCGCCACTTCCCCGACAAACGCGAACTCCTGGTGGCCGGCCAGGAAACCCTCTGCCGCCTCCTGATCGAGGGGATCGCCGAGGCCCCCGACGACGCCGGCCCGCTCGATGCGATCGCGGCCGGACTCGAGCGCGCCTCGAACGCGATGGGCCCGATGAACCGCGAACTGGGCCCCCGCCTCAAAGCAGCCATCGCCGCCAGCACCGAGCTCCAGGAACGCGACGCCCTCAAGAGCGTCGGCCTCGCGAAGGCCATGGCGGATGCGCTGCTCGAGCGCGGCGTACCGGATCCGCTCGCCCACCTCGCCGCCGAACTCGGCGTACTCGCATTCAAGCGCGGATACGCCGCCTGGATGGAGCTCGACCACGACGAGGACGGGCTGGCGCCACACGTGCTGACCGCCCTCGCCGAACTCCGCACGGCCAGCGCCTCGCTCGGGTAGGCGCCCAAGATCCTTGCCTCAGGCACCTACCCGCTTCGGTATCAGCCGGCCGCGGCCGGGACCGGCGCTTGCCTGGGCCGCGCGACGACCGCAGTACGGCGGGAACTGCGGAGGATGCTGATGCTCACGGCAAGCGTCCACCAGCTCCACAGTGCGCCCATGCTGGCCGTCGTACCCCAGCCTTGGACGGCGTAGAAGTTCGACGGATTGTCGCCGAAGTAGATGGCCGGGACGAAGGCGAGGTTGATCGCCGCGAGCACGAACGCCGACCATCCCACCCACTTCGGCAGCAACCGCAACCGGTAGACGACGATCCCGAGTGCGATCAGGAACAACCCCATCAGCAGGCGTGAGATCAGCCCCTGCATCAGATACTGCGCTCCCGCGAACGGGCCCTCCTTCGTGGTGTCGATGTCATGGTCGGTGACGATCGCGGCGCCGGCCTCCATCGACTGCGGCACGAACACCATCGCCACCCAGAGCAGACCGGCCGTCTGGATCACGCCCGCGATCCAGTCCGACGCGACGTCGACCTGATGGATCAACTGACGCAGGCCGGTGAAGAACAGGATGTAGAACACGCAGCCCACGATCCCGATCAGGCTGCGAGTCAGGATGTTCCAGTCCGGCGGGGCGCCGGAGTAGAGGAAGTACAGCGGCACCTGGACCACGATCAATGCGCTCGCGATGACCCCGAACAGCCCCGCATACCTGCGAATCACGACTTCGGACACGGCGGTTCCTCCCTCGAAGTTGACGAGACGTCTCGTCTCATGGCGAGACGCTAAGTCTCGCCGAAAGCCGTTGTCAAGACACAACGTCTCGTCTCGTGTAGGCTTCGGACGTATGGCGACACCCTCGACTCCCGCAGCCCGTTCGGCGCCCAACCCCGACCGGCGGAGCGAGCGCGCCCGGCAGGCGATCCTGGACGCGGCGCTCGAGCTGTGCGGCGAGCAGCTGTACGCCGGCCTGACCATGGAGGGCATCGCCAAACGCGCCGGCGTCGGCAAGCAGACGATCTACCGCTGGTGGCCCTCGAAGGCCGCCATCCTCCTCGAAGCGATCGAGGAGCGTGGCCGCAGCACCCTAGACTTCCCCGACACCGGCAACCTCGAAGCCGACCTCCGCACCCAGATGACCCAGGTCGCCCAGGCCTTCGCCAGCCCCATGTTCGCCGCCTACAGCAAGGGCCTGATAGCCGCCGCCCAAAGCGACCCCGACATCGCCAAGGCCGTCGTCGCATCCATCATCAAACCCCGCGTGGACCTCTGCATAGAACGCCTGACCAAGGCCCAATCAGCAGGCGAACTCCGCCAAGACGTAGACCTGGCCGACCTGGTAGAGCTCCTCTACGCCCCCCTCTACTACCGCCTACTCCTACACACCCGCCCCGTCACCAAAACCCAGGTAGACACCATCCTGGACCTAGCCCTAAACGGCGCTGCACAAGCGAAGAAGTAGTCCGGCCAAGCTCGACGCCGAACAGAGAGCTCAAACGATCGCCGGCTACCAGGCCGGTGCGAAGTTGCGAGAGCTCGGCACACGCTTTGGCATCCACCCGGATCGGTAGTGCGGCCGTCCTCGATGGTTACGATGTGCCACACCATGGCCATGCGTCTGACAGTCGCCAGCCTGAACGTGCATGGGCTTGCGTTGAAGGGTGCCCGCACCGCCGAGCGGCTCGCCGCAATCGCTGCCCAGTTCGACGCCGGTGACATCGAGCTGGTCTGCCTCCAGGAAATCTTCGCGTACCACCACCTGTCACAACTTCGACAAGGGATGCCGTCCTTTCCGCATGTGGCCTACCGGCCCTCCGTGGCCGGACCTGCCGGCGGCCTGGTCACGCTGTCGCGCCTGCGGTTGGCCGGCACGACGTACACCCGCCTCCCGCGACCGTCGCGCCACTCAGGAATTCCTGCTCGCGCCCGGCTCAACGCCCTCCACAGCAGGATGCTCACCGTTCGGCCGGCCGACAGCGGAGTCCGCGTACTCAATATTCACCCGACTGCCAACACCGACGGCGACTGGTCGGAACACAATCGTTTCCGTCAGCTGCAGCGCGACCAACTCACCGCGCTCGCGCAGGCGGTAACTGCCGACAGTTCACCCGCTGTCGTCTGTGGAGACTTCAACGTCGCCAGAGCGAGCTCGCTGCACGCCGAACTTCGACGGCGGTCCGGTCTGCGCGATGCGTTCGACGGCCAGTGCCCACCAACATTCCATGCCGACTATCTGCCACCGGGCAAGACACCGCACTGCATCGATTTCATCCTCGTCGCCGAGGCGATCGCCGTCGACGAGACAGACGTGCTGTTCACCGGTAAGCACCTGCTACCCAGCGGTTCGGGTTACCTCTCGGACCACATCGGGCTGCTGGCCAGACTCCAGCTCCCCTCCGAGACCGCCTAGCTGCCACGTTCACGGCCGTCACGACTTCCAGGGGGGTGCGGGTGGCGAAGCCCCCGCCGGCGGCGAGCGAAGCGCAGCCGCACAAATAACGAGGGCGAGGCGGTCAGCGCAGGAACTGCGCGACACACCTCGCCCATCACCCTCGTGGAGCTGAGGGGATTCGAACCCCTGGCCTCTTCGTTGCGAACGAAGCGCGCTACCAACTGCGCCACAGCCCCGAGTTGGCCGCCTTGGTTTCCCTTGGCGACCGCGAAACTCTAACACGTAGAGCCCCGGACTCTAAAACCGGATATCAGTCGCCGACGGCCCGTTTCACCTCGGGTTCTTCGGGCTTGGCGGGCTCGGCGACGACGGGCTTCTCGGCGGGGTCCGTCGTCCGGGCGCTGGAGAAGACTTCGTCGTCGGTGAGGGAGATTGTGCGCACCGTCCGGTCGGGTGCCTTCTCCTTCAGGACGTACGTCGGGAGCGTCACCGGCACCGGGTCCCAGAGCCCTTCGGCAGCAGGCTTCTCGACGGGCTTGGCGGGCGCCGGCGCGGCGGGGAGCTTGACCTCGATGGTCATCTCGTCGTCGGGGGACGGCGCGGGCTTCCCAGCCGGGCCGCGGTCGTGCTGGGCCTGCAGGCGGGTACGGCGTGCCGCGGCGATCCGGGCGCGCGACCGTGCCTGGCGTCGCAGTTGCACGCGGGTGAGTACGACGAAGCCGAGGATCGACGCCCCGGGGATCGCGACCGACCACCAGGGCACCATCGCGAGTCCGGCGAGGGCGACGACCGACAGCAGTGAAAGCGTCAGGATCGACAGCACCCGCCGACGGCGCATTGCGGCCACCCGGCGGGCTCGGTTGGGAACGTACCGCTTCGGCGGCGACGAGTCGTCAGCCGTGACGGCGACCGGTGGGCGTACGACGTACCGCGGCCGGGCCGGGTCGCGTGAGAGCACCCGCGCCTCGGCGGACGACGGCACCACTGGTTGCCGCCGCGCCTCGTCGCCTCGCTTCAGCCACATCGGGACGAGGTAGGCAGCCCAGGCGGCGACGATCGCCACATAGATCAGCCCTGTCGTCCCCATGCGACGACGCTAAGGTGCGGCGGGGGCCAGATGAGGTACGTGGGACGGTGTGTCGCAAGAAGACTCGTGTGACTGATGTGAATAGCACGCAGGGTAGTCAGCGCAAGCGCGATACGAGACCGGGCCCGACCTCTTCGACGTTGAGCGCGAAGATGCGGTGGTCGCGCCAGTCGCCGTCGATGTGCAGGAACCTCGGCCGCTCGCCTTCGTACCGGAAGCCGAGCTTGTCCACGACGCGCAGACTTGCCTTGTTCTCCGGGCGAATCGCGACTTCGATCCGGTGCAGGCCGAGGGTGAACCAGCAGTGGTCGGCCGCCATCGCCACTGCCGTCGGCACGATCCCGCGACCGGCGTACTGCTCGTCGACCCAGTAGCCGAGGTTCGCCCAGCGGGCCGAGCCGTAGGTGATGCCGGACACGGTGAGCTGTCCGACCAGGGGCCACTTCGATCGCACGCCGACGCCCGCGGCGCCGCCGTACGTGATGACGAACGGCAGCATCCGTCCGTACCTGGCCTGCCGGTTCCAGTCGCGTGCCATGGAGCGGAACGTGCGTGCACCGTCCTCGGCGCCGGGCGGCTGGGTCGCGTCCCAGGGCCGTAGCCAGCTGACGTTCCGCTGGCGTGCAGCAGCCCACTCGGCTCCGTCGCCTGCCCGCAGCGGCCGCAGCCCGACCTGTCCGTGCTGCAGCTCGACAGGCCAGTGCACGATCGCCATCAGTCGGTGTCCGTCCGCACGTGGTCCCCACCGTGCACCTGCTCCACCGCATGTCGCAGCAGCGGCTCCAGTACGGCGAGACCGTCCTTCACCCCGCCACGTGATCCGGGCAGGTTGACGATGACCGTACTACCGGCAACGCCGGCGAGCCCACGCGACAGTGCGGCCGTCGGTACTCCGTTGGCAATGCCGTACGCCCGGATCGCTTCCGCAATCCCCGGCACGACCTTCGACAACACACCAGCCGTCTGCTCGGGCGTCTCGTCGGTCGGCGAGATCCCAGTGCCACCTGTCGTCAGCACAACGTCGTACGACGCCTCGACAGCTGCACGCAGCGCATCGCCGACGGGCGGGCCATCCGGGACGACAGACGGCCCAGACACCTCAAAACCCCAGTCCGCCAACCGGGACGCGATCAGTGGACCAGTGGTGTCGGTATAGATGCCAGCGGCCGCACGGTTGGACACGCTGACGACAAGAGCTCTCACGGCCGCTCCCAGTGCCCGGTCTTGCCGCCCTCTTTCAACTCCACCCGTACGTCGGACAGCACCGCCGCCGGATCCAGCGCCTTCACCATGTCGATGACGGCGAGCCCTGCGACCGCGACCGCGGTCAATGCCTCCATCTCGACACCGGTGCGGTCGGTCGTCTTCACCTGCGCGCGGATCAGGACGGCGTCGTCCGCGACCTCGAGGTCGACCTTGGCGCCGGTGATCGCGATCGGATGGCACAGCGGCACCAGGTCCGGCGTCCGCTTCGCGCCCATGATCCCGGCGATCCGGGCGACACCGAGCGCGTCACCCTTCGGTACGCCGTCCCCGCGCAGCGCGGCCACCACCTCGGCCGAGACCAGAACCTTGCCGCTGGCAACTGCTCGACGGCTGCCTGCCTCCTTGGCCGAGACGTCGACCATCCGCGCGGCCCCGGTCTCGTCGACGTGGGTCAGCCCGGCGGGCGGTTCGGTCATCCGGTCTCCTCATCCAGCACCATCAGCTCTACGCGGTCGCCGGCCCGGACGGTTGTTACGTCCTCGGGCACCACGATCAGTGCGTTCGCACGGCTCAACCCGCCGAGCAGGTGCGAGCCGTGCCCGCCGACTGTACTGGCCATCCAGCCCTCGTCGCCGGAGGTGGCCGCAGCGCGGACGAACTGCCGTCGCCCAGCGGGCGAGCTGAACCCATCCAGCGTCACCCCAGGGACCAGCGCCCTCCGGTACGGCATCTGGCCCATCAGCTTGCGCAGGGCGGGCCGTACGAACACCTCGAACGACACGTACGCCGACACCGGGTTGCCGGGCAGCGTGAAGATCGGCACCTCGTCCTCACCGATCACACCGAACCCCTGCGGCTTCCCAGGCTGCATAGCGACCTGCGGGAAGTCCACTGTGCCCAGCTTGGACAGCTCCTCCTTCACCACGTCGTACGCGCCCATGCTGACGCCACCCGTGGTGATGACCAGGTCAGCCCGCACCAGCTGGTCGGAGAGGGTGTCCATGATCCGCTTGGGGTCGTCGTCGACGATGCCGACGCGATACACCACCGCTCCGGCGTCCCGCGCGCACGCCGCCATGGTGTAGCTGTTCGAGTCGTAGATCTGCCCGTCGCCCAGTCGGCTCCCCGGCTCACGCAGCTCGGCCCCGGTAGAGATCACCACGACCCGCGGCCGCGGACGGGCCTTCACCCGCGCCCGGCCGACCGCTGCGAGTACGGCGATCTGCCGCGGACCGAGGATGGTGTCGCGGTCGAGCACCTGCACTCCGGCCGTCACGTCCTCGCCGGCATGCCGCACCGAGCCCCCGACCGGCGGCTGCTGGACGATGCGGACGTTGACCGTCCCGCCGTCGGTCCACTCGACCGGTACGACGCTGTCGGCGCCGCGCGGCATCGGCGCACCGGTCATGATCCGCACGCAGGTACCAGGGGTCACCACGATCGGCTCGCTCCGCCCGGCCCGGAACTCCCCCACCACCGGCAGGCTGATCGGGTTCTCGTCTGAGGCCCCGGCCAGGTCACCGGCCTGAACGGCGTACCCGTCCATGGCCGAGTTGTCGAACCCGGGCAGACTCACCCCGGAGACGATGTCCTCACACAGCACCAGCCCGAGCGCGTCCATCAGCGGCTGGTCGAACGCGGGCAGCGCCGTCACCCGCCCGAGCACAGCCTCCAGATGCTCATCAACAGTCCGTCTCACGAACCTGACCCTAATCCACAGCCTCCGGGTGGTTCCCCCAGGTCATGCGCACATCGGGGGCGCGTTCCTCGTTGGCAGTGCCGTCGGTGCGGCGTACCTCGATGAAGCCGTGGGACCGGTAGAAGGTCTGGGCCCGGGTGTTGGTCTGGAAGGTCCACAGCGCCAGACCGCCCGGGCGGAGGTCCTTGGCGAGGCCGACGAGGGTCGATCCGATGCCCTGGCCGGCAGCCTCCGGTACGACGTACAGCTGGTCCAGGTCGTCGCCGTCGAGGGTCAGCACCGCGACGATCCGATCGGCGTCGAGCACCACCCAGGTCTGGGCGTCCGGCAGCAGCACTTCAGCGAACCAGGTCGCCACCTCCGTGGCGGTGTGGATCGCGGGCGGCAGCAGCTCGGAGTCCGCGTGCCGCGAGCGCCACCAGACCGCGGCGGCCTCGTCCGTGTCGGACGGCTCCAACGGCCTGATCAGCAGGTCGTCCATCGCACTCCCCCCGAAGCGTTCAGCTGCTCAGCTCGGTCCCGTCCGGGATCACCCGGCGCTCGCCGGCCGGCGCCTCCACCTCGACCTCGCCGACAACGACCACATCTTTGCCGAAGGCAACGTCACCGCGCACCTCGAGCCGGTCGGCCCGGACCAGCGACGGCGGTCCGGCCGGGAAGCGGGCGTCGAAGTCAGCGAGGATCTTGAAGTACTCCGGGTCCAGGTCGACGTACGGCTCGTCGCCCTGGTGCGTCGTGGTCAGGTCACCGGCCTCGTCCAGTTCGTACACGTCGGAACGCAGTACGAGCAGGTCGTTCGTGGTCTTCACCGGCTTGAACCGGCTCCGGTCGACCAGCACCGCCTGCGAGCCCTCGAAGGTCTCGATCGCGGTACCCATCGCGGTCTCCAGCTGGATCACCTTCGGCGACGAGGAATCGGCCGGGTCGACGGTCTTGCGGTTCACGATGATCGGCAGGCCGAGGATCCCGTCGTGCCCGTCCATCAGCTCGGCGAGCCGGTCCAGGTCGATCCACAGGTTGTTGGTGTTGAAGGTCTTGTGCCGGGTGATGTCCTGGAAGTACTGCGTGTCGTCGTCGGCGACCTGCGCGCTGTCGCGCAGGATCAGCCGGCCGTCGGACTTGCGCACCGCCACGTGGCCGCCCTTGCGGTCCGACCTCGTGCGCCGGCAGACCTCCATACCAAACGGTACGGTATGTTCCGCCATCCACGCGGCGATCCGGGGATCGGGCGTCGCGCCGAGGTTGTCGGCGTTGGAGATGAAGGCGTGCCGGAAGCCGTGCTCGCGGAGGGCGTCAAGGGTGCCGGAGGCAACCATCGCGGTGAACAGGTCGCCATGGCCCGGCGGGCACCAGGCCAGCTCCGGGTCCGGCTCCCACTCGGCCGGCGTCAGGTCGTCGGCGAGCAGCTTCGGCTCCATGTTCTGCATGAAGTCGAGCGGCAGGCCGTCGATCGCGAGGCCGTCGTACTCGCTCAGGATCTGCAGCGACTCGGTCTTGGTTCGGAACGAGTTCATCAGCACCAGCGGCAGCGGTACGTCGTACTTGCGCCGGGTGCTCAGGATCTGGCGGGCGATGATGTCGAGGAAGCTCAGCCCGTCCTTGACCTGGAGCGCCGACTTCGGGCCGGTGACGCCCATCGACGTACCCAGGCCGCCGTTGAGCTTGATCACCACGGTCCCGTCGAGCGCGGCGCGCATGGCCTCGGGGTCGGGGTCCAGGTGGTCGAGATGCGGCAGGTCGCCTACCGGCTCGATGTCGGACTCGTGCAGCTTGCCCTGCTGTCCCGATTCGAGCAGCCGGTAATAGTGCGTGAAGACGCGTATTGCAACGTCGGCAGCACCGGCCGCGCGCATCTTCTCCTGCGCTTGTCTGAGACCCACCTCACTCATGCACCAACCCTAGGGGACAGCCGCTAATACCAGTGTTGTCCGCGTCACGCTCATACGATCAGATGGTGTTCCAGTCGAAAGCCATGGCGAGGCATCACTTCCTCGGTACCCGGGGGCAGCGCCCGCATGCGGAAGGGCTGCTGGCCTGCGCCAAGCAGGTGCTGCCCGACGTCCACCGGGTCGCGCTGTACGTCTCGATGGGGCCGGAGCCGCAGACCGGCGCGCTGATCGACTGGCTGCTCGCAACGGATCGCGAGGTACTGCTGCCGATCCTGTACGCCGACAACGACCTCGGCTGGGGCATTGCGCCCGGTGCGGCCGACTTGGTGCCCGGTCGGCTCGGTCTGTCCGAGCCGCCGATCGATCTGGGCTCGGAAGCCATCGCCACGGCCGATCTGGTCATCTGTCCGGCCGTAGCCGTTGCCCGCGACGGCGTACGCCTGGGCCGCGGCGGCGGCTCGTACGACCGTGCGCTCGCCCGCATCCGGCCCGGTACGCCGGTCTGGGCGGCCGTGTACGACGCGGAGGTCGTGGACGCTCTCCCGTCCGACCCCCACGACCGGCCGGTGGACGCCGCACTCACGCCAACTCGCTTGATCCCCCTGCGAAGATCAGGAGATGACTGAGACCGCGGTCGAAGCCGCAGCCACAGCCGCACGCGCACTTGGCCTGACGGTCACCGACCCGAGGGTGCTCTACACCGCCTTCTCGACGGTCGTGCACCTGCAGCCGTCACCAGTGGTCGCGCGGGTCCCGATGAACCTCCCCGCCGGCCTCGAAGAACCAGAGCCCGCCGCACGCCGTCAGCAGCGCGAGCTCGACGTGGTCACCTGGCTGGCCGAGCAAGGCGTCCCTGTGGTGCCGCCGACTCCGTTGGTGCCGCGCGAGTCGGTGGAGCAGGACGGCCTGTCCATGACCTTCTGGACGTACGTCGAAGTCGACCAGACCGCCGAGCCCGACTACTTCGGCGCCACGGCTCGCGTGACGGAGCTGCACGCGCAGCTGGCGGAGTACCCGGGAGAGCTGGCCTGGATGACCCCGCTGCGACTGATCGGGTCTGGTCTGGACGCGGCCGAGGCTGTGCCCGGTCTGCTGGAGCAGGAGGACGTGGACCGGGCTAGAGCCGAGTGGAAGGTGCTGGAGCCTGTCCTGACCAGCCGGGCCGGGTTCGAGGCGGCCTTCCCGTCAGCGACCGTCCAGCCGGTGCACGGCGACGCCCCGTCCTGGAACCTGATCACCACCGTCGACGGCCCGCTGTGGGCCGACTTCGAGGACGCGACGCTCGGACCGATCGAGTGGGACGTCGCCGGCTTCGGTCCCGACCTCTGCCGCGCGTACGACGAGGCGGCGCGGGCCGCTGGTCTTCGGACACTCGACCCGCAGATCCAGCAGGTGATGGATTTGGCACGTGCTCTGCAGGTCCTCGTCTGCACCCCACTGGTCCCGCAGATGCCGGCACTGGCCGAGGGGATCCGGATGTTCGCAGCACAGTGGCGTGACATGCCTTTCGCTGGTGGACTGAGCTGATGCTGCAGACGTACGTCGACAACGGGGTCGTACCCGGCCTGATCAGCCTCGCCAGCCGAGGCGACGAGACACACGTGCAGGTGCTCGGCCGGATGGAGTACGACGGCCCGGAGCTGCAGCGGGACAGCCTGTTCCGGGTCTCGTCGTTCACCAAGCCGATCGTGGCAGCCGCGACCATGATCCTGGTCGACGAGCTCCGGCTGTCCATGGACGCACCGGTCGCGGACGTACTACCGGAGCTGGCGCATCCCGCCGTACTGCGGCAGCCGGACGGGCCGATCGACGACACGGTGCCGGCAGCGCGGCCGATCACGGTGCGCGATCTGCTGACCTTCCGACTCGGGCTCGGCGAGTCGGACAACCCGGCGCTGCGGCAGCGTGAGGAGGAGTTGGAGCTCCACACCTTCGGACCGCCGCTGCCACGGACTCCGTTGGAGCCGGACGAGTGGATGCGCCGGCTGGGGACGCTGCCGCTGCAGTACCAGCCGGGTGAGCAGTGGCTGTACGCGACGGGCTCGCATGTGCTCGGCGTACTCATCGCACGGGTTGCCGACCAGCCGTTGGAGGAGTTCCTCCGCGAGCGGATCTTCGAGCCGCTCGGGATGCGCGACACGGGGTTCACCGCAAGCGATCCTGAGCGGCTGGCCACGGCGTACGTCGGCGACGACGTGCTGGATCCGGCGAAGGGAAGTCAGTGGCTGACGCCGCCGTCGTTCCCGGACGCCGCTGGCGGGCTGGTGTCGACCGTCGACGACTTCCACGCATTCACGCGGATGCTGCTGAATGGCGGTCTGCTGTCTCCGGCCGCCATCGTGGAGATGACGACCGACCAGCTCACACCGGCGCAGCGGGAGGGGGCGGCCGGCTTCCTCGGGCCGGAGACCGGTTGGGGCTACGGAGTGTCCGTCGGCAGCGACCGGTACGGCTGGGCGGGCGGTCTCGGCTCGCTGTGGTCGACCACACCGGCAGACGGGACCATCTCGATCCTGCTGACCCAGCGGGCGCTCTGGACCTGGCCGGAAGAACTCTTCGCCGAGGCCAGCACGCCCGCTTGGTGACAGCAGCTAGCGGTCCGGCTTGGTGAAGGTCAGTGAGTGCTTGCGGGTCGCCTCGACCGCGCCCTTCGTGTAAGCCCACTGCAGCGTCTCGCCCTTGACCCACAGCTTGGTCTGATCGACGTAGTTGGACGAGAACGCGTGCCCGGAGACACCGGTCAGGTTCACCCAGCGGGACTGGTCGAAGTCCGACAGGTCGACGACCATCCGCATCGACGGGGTCGCGGTCACGTCGTACCCCTCGGAGGCGTCCCAGGCGGTCGCGTCGACGATCGACGTGCCGCCGCCGAGCTGGTACGGCCCGCGGTTGAAGATCTTGTCGACCAGCCCGATCCCGGACTTGCCCAGCGTCTGGTTGGTCAGCGTGAGCTTGTGCAGCTTGCCCCACTGCCAGTTGACCGGCTCGCGCGCCATCTTCTGAGTGATCTCGGTCCGCGCGTTGACGAGGGACTCGCGCAGGATGTCGTCGCGGCTCTCCTTCTGCGGCGTGCCGATGTTGTCCCACCAGCCGCTGTTCGGCTGGCCGAGCAGGTTGTGGATCACCTCGAACCAGCGCGACCCGCCGTCCGGCCAGGTGCCCTCCGGGAGCTGGTCATGGAAGGTCAGCGCGAGCAGATTGCGCCAGACGACGTTGAAGTACGCGGCCGCGGCGGAGTCCGGCGGTTGGGTGAAGTCCCAGTTCCGTAGGGTGTCCTGGCCTTGCTTGTCGAACGAGTCGTCGATGCTGATCCGCAGCAGGTACGGCACCAGCATCTCGGCGGCCTTGTTCTTGGTGTCCAGCTGGATCGACGCCATCGCGTTCGCATCCAGCTTGCCCGCCGCCTTGATCCGGTCGAGGATCTGCTGACTTCGGTACCCGTAGTCCCACGAGTTCGTCAGGTAGTAGGTGTAGGTGTTCGGCACCACTGCCTGGTTGGCAGTGACGATGATCCCGCCCGGTGGATCGAACTCGGTCGGCAGCGCATCGAAGGGTATGTAGCCCTTCCAGTAGTACTTCGGGTCCCAGCCCGGCACCGGCCAGTCACCGCGACCGGTGGCGCGGATCGGGATCAGACCGGGCGACTGGTAGCCGATGTGGCCGTCGGTGTCGGCGTACACCAGGTTCTGCGAGGGGACCTGGAACTGTTGCGCCGCGGCCCGGAACTGGGTCCAGTTCTGCGCGGTGTTGATCGCGAACAGCGCATCGGCGGTCTTGCCCGGATTGAGCGCGGTCCACTGCAGCGCGACGCCGTACGCCGTCGGGTACTTCGCCTGCGTCGCCGCCTGCTCGCCGACCTTGCGCTCGTCCTCGCCGACGTCCGAGATCAGCGGACCGTGCCGGGTCTCGCGGACGGTGATCTTCACCGGCTCGTCCTGGCCGGCCACCTTGAACGTCTCCTCGCGCGTGCTCATCGCGCGCCACTTGTTGTTGTAGAGGACTTTGTTGCCGTCGATGCGCTCCAGGTACAGGTCCTGGACGTCCGGGTCGAGGTTGGTGAAGCCCCAGGAGATCGCGTTGTTGTGGCCGATCACCACCCCGGGCAGACCCGAGAAGCTGAAGCCGGACACATCGAACGGGCAGTCCTTGCCGACGTTGTTGCAGTGCAGACCGACCTGCGTCCAGATGCCCGGCATGGTCGCGCCCAGGTGCGGATCGTTGGCCAGCAGCGGCTTGCCGGTGGTGGTGTGGTCACCGGAGACGACCCAGGAGTTCGAACCGACGCCGTCGCCCTGGCCGAGCAGCTCGGGCAGGCCCTTGGCGACGCTCTGCACCGAGTCCAGGGACTTGAGCAGACCCTGGGTGAGCATCCCGCGGCGCAGCTCCGGGCTGACCGGCGTGGTGGTGAACTTGCCGTCCTTGCCGATCGAGCCGCTGGACATGATCGGCTGGTTCCGGTCGTAGGGGTACTGCGGGTAGAGGCTCTCGATGTTGCGCGCCGGGAACGCGGCCAGCAGCTTGGTCCGGGTGATCTCCTCGTCCAGGTTGCCGCCGAGGTCCCACGCCATCGCCTTGAGCCAGGACAGCGAATCCGCCGCGGTCCACGGCTCCGGGGTGTAGTTCTTCGGGCCGCCGGGCTGCAGCGACAGAACGCCGTACTCCAGGCTGAGGCCGGAGCCGCTGTGCGTCGACAGGTACGCATTGACGCCGCGGGCGTAGTCGTCGAGGTACTCCCGGGTGCTCGGGCTCAGCAGCGGCAGCTCCTGCTCGGCCACCCGCCGCCAGCCCAGCGTGCGGACGAACTTGTCGGTCTCGAGCGCGTCCTTGCCGAACAGCTCGCTCAGCCGGCCGGCGGTGACGTGCCGGCGGAAGTCCATCTCGAAGAACCGGTCCTGCGCGGCCACGTAGCCCTGCGCGGCGAACAGGTCGGCCGGGGTGTCGGCGTAGATCTGCGGGATCGCGTTCGCGTCCCGGACCACGGTGACGTCGCCGTCGAGGCCGTTCAGGTCGATCGATCCGTCGTACGTCGGGAACGAGTGGCGGACGACGAAGATCACGGTCCCGGCGATCACCACGAGGACCGTGACGAGGGCGATTCCGCTGATGACGGCGAGTCGAAGCAGGCGAGGCACGGACCAACCGTAGAGAATCCGCCCGCCCTCCCCAAATGGGGTCCCTCACAACTTTGCGTTGCTCTGCGTTCCCTCGACATGAACACAGAGTTGAGGTACGAGGGCGTACCCGCCGCCGAGCTGCACCGGATCCGCTGCAACAACCACGACGACTTCGGAAACGCCGTCGTTTCGCGAACCTCCGGAGGCGGCGAGCCGCTGCGCTGCTGCCTGACGATCGCCGGCGCCGGCGAGCCGATCGCGCTGGTCGCCCACCGCCCGATGACGGCCGGCGGTCCGTACGCCGAGGTGGGGCCGGTGTTCGTGCACGTGACGGACTGCCCCAGCCCGGCGGCGGACAGCTTCCCGTTCGACTATCGCGACCGGCGGGCGGTACTGCGCCCGTACGATGTCGCCGGTCAGATGCTGGACGGGACCGTCGCAGAGCCTGGGACGAGCGAAACTGAGCTCAAACGACTGTTCGAGGACCCGGCCGTGGACACCGTCCAGGTGCGGAACGTGGTGGCCGGCTGCTGGAACTTCACGGTGCGCCGACAGGGCTGAGTTGGAATACTTCGGGCCGCTGGCGCATTATTAGCAGTCGGGTAGTAGGAGTGCCAGCGGCTTGAAGGGAACCGACCGTGCCGACGTACCAGTACCAGTGCACCGACTGTGGTGAAGCGCTCGAGGTGCGCCAGAGCTTCACGGACGATGCTTTGACCGTGTGCCCGAACTGCGAGGGCAACCTGCGCAAGGTCTTCAACGCCGTGGGCGTCGTGTTCAAGGGCTCCGGTTTCTACCGGACCGACAGCCGCTCGTCCGGCAAGGGCTCGGTGCCGGCCAAGTCCGAGTCGTCGTCCTCGTCGAGCTCCAGCAGCTCGTCGTCGGAGTCGTCGAAGTCGTCGTCGACCTCGAAGGACTCGTCGGGCAGCTCGTCGTCCGGCAGCTCGTCGTCGGGCAGCTCCTCGTCCTCGAGCACGAGCGCCGCCTGATCCTCGGCTGATCTTCGGCTGATCTTCGGCTGTGGATAACCGGAAGGGACGCCGGTAAGACTCGTATCTTCTCCGGCATGAAGATCCCTTCCCTGCTTCGTGATCTGCTCCGCGCTGCCCGGTGGCACCGTCGGCTCCTGGCCGGCGTCGCCGCCGCGGCCGCTGTCTACTTCGGCCTCCTGGCCCTGTCCCCTTCGCCACCGCCGACGGTCGCGGTGCTGGCCGCCGCGCGCGACCTGACCGGCGGAGCCGTGCCCTCGCACGACGACCTCCGGACCGTCGACCTACCACCGGGCGCGGTGCCCGCAGGCGCGCTCAGACCCGGCACGGACCTGACCGCCCGACTGCTGAGCGGACCGGTCAGAGCAGGTGAACCACTCACCGACGCCAGATTCCTGGCGCCGCCGGCCGTGCCGTCCGGCTCGCTCGCCTATCCGTTCCGCGTCGACGACGCCGACATCAGTGGCCTCCTGCGGGTCGGCGACCGCCTCAATCTTTACGCCGCAACGAGCACGGCCGCCGACGCGGCGAGCCTCCTGGCCCGAAGCGTCCCCGTGGTCGCGCTGCCGGCGCCGCGTTCAGCCACGGCCGGCGCGCTGATCGTGGTCGCGACCACGCCGGAGATCGCCTCCCGACTGGCCCAGGCCAGTACGAACTCACGGATCACGGTCGCGCTGACGCCCGACACGAGCTGATCACCCAGCGAACATGTGGCGACACGATGCGTGCCCGCACGGCGCGGTCTCTCGCTCTGGCAAGCGCGCAGCCCTACGTTTCTCGGGTACAGACCACCCGCTTCGTGGAGGCACCCACATGCTCAAGGGCTTCAAGGAATTCATCATGCGCGGGAACGTCGTCGACCTCGCGGTCGCCGTCGTCATCGGCGCAGCATTCACCAAGATCATCGGCGCATTGGTGGACGGGCTGATCAACCCGCTGATCGCGGCGATCTTCGGCAAGACCGACATCAGCGGCGTCTGGTCGTTCGACATCAACAAAGCACACTTCTCGATCGGCCTGATCCTGCAGGCGGCACTGAATTTCCTGTTCGTCGCCGCGGCGATCTACTTCCTGATCGTGATGCCGCTGAACAAGCTGGCCGAGCGCCGTGCGCGCGGGCAGGAGCCGGAGCCCGACCCGCTGACCACCGACCAGGAGCTGCTCACCGAGATCCGCGACCTGCTCCGCACCCGCCAGCCGTAAGGCCGGCCGTCAGGCAGGTGGGCGCGAAAACCTCAGCCCCTGAGCTCGCCGGCGTCCACCTGCTCACCGACATAGCGCATCCAGCGGTACGGGACCGGCTGGCCGTCGTTCCACTCCTCCATCAAGGCGGCGGGGACGTCGACGAAGCCGCTGCCGTGGTAGGCGCGGACAGCCGCCGCGTTCTCCGGCCGGACCCTGATGAACACCTCCGAGTACCCGGCGTCCAGCGCCGGCCCGAGCAATGCCCGGACAAGCTCACCGCCGACCCCGCGACCGCGGAGCGCCGGGTCGACGATGATCCGGGCCAGTTCGACCTCGTCCTCCTCGTCGTCCAGCCAGACCTCGCCGTAGCCGACCGGCCGCTCACCATCGAACAACAGATAGGAGTGGATGTCCTCCTCGACCGTCCGCCAGCTCGTCCGCAGATCCTCCGGGAACGGGTACTCCACCCGCCCGGACAGCAACGCCACTTCCCCTGCGTTCATTGCCCAACTCGCGACCTGCACGCCGTGCTCGTCGGAAAACCCCCGAAGCTCCACGCTCTTCCCCCTCAGTTGACGAACTCCACGATCGTTCGCACCAGCTGATCCAGGTAAGGCGGGCTGTTACGGAAGGCGGGCGTCGGCGGTTCGGGACACCCGGCCAGCTCACGACTCCCCCGGATCGACCCCAGCAAGGCGTCGACCGTCTTCCGCTGATGCGACGGATTCTCCGGTACCGAAGGCAACACCGCCACCCGAATACGTGTCAGCTTCGTCAGATCCTGGTCCGTCACCCCACGCAGGATGCCGCCGGCGAGCAGGCTGTCCGCGACGTCGTCCGGGCAGCCGCGTGTCATCATCCCGGCCCGCGTGCGTTCGTTCAGCGCGGCATCGTCACCGGTCGCGGGCCAGGCCAGGAGGAGGCGATCGACCAGCTCAGGAAACGTCAGCGCCAGCAGGACGGCGACCGTACACCCATTGGAGGCGCCAACGATTGTCACCGGACCGGAGCGTTTCGCGAGCTGTTCCCCCAGAGCCGCGACCTCGACGTCCCACCCACCAGGACGCTGCGGCCGATCCGGAGCGAGCACGTCCAGGCCGTACGACGTGAGTCCCTCGGTGATGCCCGTCGTACCCCAGAACGTGGCTGCGTCCATGGCTTCCCACAGGCCGCCGTGGACCAGGAGCACGGTCATCCGTGGTGCGGGGGGACCTCGTTCAGGATGCGATCGTCGTCGTCGCTGCCGAAGTCGTTGTCACCCCAGGTCCGCGGGTCCTCGTCGCGGGTCTGGTCCGGCAGCAGCGGCTCGTCGTCTTCGTACGGGCTCGTCATGGTTCCAGGTTACCGAGTCGCCGGGGTTGTCCGGGTGTGATCTCTCCCCGGACCACTTCTCCCTGGATCTCGGCAGTTGAGCCACCACCGAGCTGCGGGCCGAGGGCTTCCTGGATCAGCCCTGCGATTCCCGGTTCACCCCGCCAGCGCTCGTTCCCGAGAACACACCACGAAGTAAGCACCGAGAGCGTCGGCGTGGACAGACCAGCCAGCCGCAGCGGCACCGCGTTCTGGAAGCCGAAGGTGATCGTCCAATTGGCCGGATCGGGGTAGAACTCCTGCACAGCGCTGTAGTAGAAGCTCATCCAGCCTTTCGCGGGCTGGTGGCAGAGCAGGCGGTAGTTGGTCGCGACGATCGGGAGTTCCTGGGCGTCACGCCACATCTGCTGCATGTCCCGCTTGGCAGCGGCCTTGCGGCTCGCGTTGACCGCGGCGGTGGCGGCCATCATCCCGAGCACCATGCCCGGCTTGCCGATGAACAGTCCGCCGCTGGCGTTGTAGCGGCCGTTGCCGCCGTACAGCCGCGAGTACTGCGCGCTCGTCTCGATGTAGGCGTTCTCGCCCGGCTCGAGGACGAGACCGTACATGGTCAGTGCCTGGGGAGAATTACCCGCGAGCAGCCACCGCGCCCAGTCGACGCCGAGCCGCCACTCCTGACGTTCGAGCTGCGCCGCGGCCGCGGCTTTCTTCTTCCGGCCCACGACACAGCATCGTAGATGGAGACCGGCACACCGGCAGCCGCACGAGTTTCCGGGGAGGGGATGGCCGCGACCAGCGCGCGGACGTTACAGGTCTGCCTCGGTTGCCGAACGATCCGGCGGCGTGACCGGAACGACGCGCCGCCGTGATGTTCTGGCACGCGCTGCGTGACTCCGTTCCAGCATCATGGGTGACCTTGCCAACCCCGGAAGGACCGAGTCGTGAGTGCATTACGGACACGGGGCCTGATCGGTGCGACGCTCGTCGTGGCTGTTCTCGGAGTTGCCGCCGCCTGCGGTAACGAGGACGCCACCTCTCCGCCCGCCGCCCAGCCCACGGATACGCCGACCACCCCCGGCACCCCCACGCCGTCGCCCACCCCCAGCGGCACACCGAGCACCGACTGCCCCGACACCGTCGCGGCCGTCCGCACCGCCACCGACAAGGTGGTCTGGGGCCAGGGCGCGGCGACCTCGCTGTTCCACCCCGTCAGCGTGACGATCTGCCAGTACGACGCGAAGGCGTCCGGGCAGGACTACGCGACCGTCACCACGAAGCGCACCGGCAAGCAGGCGACAGACCTGTTCGCCCTGGTCAACGCGGCGAAACCCGTCGCCAAGAAGCCGAGCATCTGCACCAAGGAACTCGGCCCGACCTACGTGCTGCGGTTCACCGACAACGACCGCGGCGTGCTCTCGATCACCGCCGAAGCCTTCGGCTGCCACCGCCTGGTGGCGACCTCCCTGGAGGGCCAGGGCAAGCCCGGCACCCTGCCGGCGCCGCGCCAGGTGACCCCGGAGCTGACCAAGGCGCTCGGCCTCCGCTGACCCCCCGCGCCGGACGCGCACCCCGAAGCCGTCCGAAGCGGGGTCAACCGCGCCTGCCTTGCGGGTCCCTCCAGAGGTCGACCCGCGAGGCAGGTTGCGGCGGCCGGCGCGCTGCCGCACCCTGATGCATGCGAACGATCCGGCTGCTGTGCGCGCTGGTCCTCGCCTGCAGTGCCTGCTCAGCTCCGGCGGAAAACAAGCCCTGCGCAGCAGGCTTTACCTGCACGACGCTGCACGTGCCGCTCGACCGCCAACGACCGGACGGCCCGTCTCTCGATCTCGCGGTCGTCGCCGCCGACAACGTGGACGCACCGCGCGGTCTCCTCCTGCTCCTCACCGGCGGCCCCGGACAGCCCGGCGTACCGCTCCTGTCCAGCCTCCGGCGGAATGTGCATCCTGATGTGCTGCGCGACTACCGCCTCGTCATGTTCGACCAGCGTGGCACAGGTCCGGACGGCATCAATTGCCCTTCCCTCCAAGAGACCGTGGGCGGATCGGACTTCCTGACACCGCCCCCGACAGCCGTCGACGAGTGCGCCCAGCGAATCAGCTCAGGCCTCGGGTACTACGGCACCCCGGACACCGTCGACGACATCGAGCAGCTACGCCAGTCCCTCAAGGTCGACCGGTTGACGCTCGACGGTACGTCGTACGGCAGCTTCACGGCAGCGCAATACGGGCTGAAGTACCCGGACCACGTGCAGGCGCTCGTGCTGGATTCCGTCGTACCGCACAAGGGCTTCGACCCTATGGGCGTGGATCTGATGGCTGCGACCGGCGGCGTGCTCAAGGCCGCATGCAGTCAGGACGCCACATGTACGACGGATCCGGTGGCGGACCTGGCCTGGTTGGTGCAGCACGGTGTGAGCGGGACCGACCTGATGGAGACGCTGTCCGTCGCGAGCCTCAACTCGGTGAACCCAACGCTCAAAGGGATCCCAGCCATCCTGCACGCCGCGCGCGGCGGAGACGACACCGGTCTGAAGCAGCTCTTCCAGCAGACCACCAGCAAAGGCCTCACGTACGGCACGCTTTCCGCCGGCCTGCACATGGCCACCCTCTGCTCGGACCTGCGCTTTCCCTGGTCCGGCAAGGCCAACCGCAAGACCGCTCTCGACGACGCAGTACGCCGGTTGGACCCGAAGAGGATGTACCCGTACGACGCGGCAACCGCCCGCAGCCAGCTGATGATCCAGGGCTGCCTGCGCTGGCCGGCAGCCCGCGTGTCGACCTACCCGACCGCGCAGGAGCTTTTGCCGCGCACGCTGATCCTGCACGGGAGCAACGACCTGTTCTGCCCACTGGACTGGTCCAGATGGGAGCAGGAGCACTCACGGGACGCCAAGCTTGTCGTCATCGCCGGAAGCGGACACAGCGTGCAACGAGATCCCCGTGGGCAGGAGGCGGTCCGGAAGTTCCTGCTGGAGTAGAGATCGAACTGTGCGCGAATGGTTGCAGCACGTGGGCGGCTCGATGCGTCTAATAGGTGTGAGGAGTTTTACGCCCAGCCAGGGAGTGGCGAGTGGAGTTCGAGGAGTACGTATCCGCCCGTGGACAGGAACTGGTGCGGCTCGGGTTCACCGTCTCCGGCGACTACCAGCGAGCGGAGGACCTTGCGCAGATCGCGTTGATGCAGGCGTTCCGCTCGTGGCGGAAGGTGCGGAACGCGGACGACCCGCACCACTACGTCCGGCGCATCCTGGTGAACGAGTTCCTCTCGATGACCCGCCGGCGTTCGTACGGCGAGGCCCCGACGGCCGAGATCGACCCACCGGGCGCGGTGCCCGATCACGCCACGGACATCGCGAACTCCGACGACCTCTGGCGAGCGCTTGCCACCTTGTCCGCCCGGGAGCGGGTCGTGCTGGTCCTGCGCTACTACGAGGACCTCGACGACCAGACGATCGCCGACGTGCTCGGCATCAAACCGTCCTCCGTGCGCGCGACGGCGAGCCGGGCGCTCGCCTCGCTACGTGAATCCAAGCTGCGCCTGTCCAAGAAGGCCGACCGCGTTGATGAGAGGTTGTCGTGAGCAACACCGATCTCGAGGATGACCTGCGAAGTACGTTCGAGCGCGCCGCCGCCACGGTGCCGGAGGCCACCGGCCTGACCGAGCGCGCCACCTCGGGCGCCCACCGGGCCCAGCGGCGGACCTGGATCGCGTCCGGCGCGGCCGCCGTCGCGGTCGCGGGGATCGCGGTCGTCGGCTTCGGGCTGGCCGGCTCGAACGGCAAGCCCGCCCAGCCGCCGGTCGCCGGTGGACAGGCGCCGGCCTCAGCGACCCCGACACCGCAACCGCCGACGGCTCAGACCGTGTCCGGCACGTGGCGGCCGCTGCAGATGGCCGGCTTCAAGTCACTGAAGGCCTCCCGGCCGGATGACCCGGTGCTGGTGTTCCGTGCGGACGGGACCTGGACGGGTTCGGACGGCTGCAACGCCCTCCAGGGGACGTACAGCATCGGCCAGCGTGGTGAGTTCACGGCGACGTCCGGCCCGCAGCACATGATGGGCTGCGACAACGTCCCGCACACCGGCGTACTGAAGGCCGCGAAGCGGATCGCGATCGACGGGGACACGCTCCAGTTCTTCGGCGCCGACGGGCGTCAAGTTGCGAGTTACGCTCGCGCACGGTAGTCGCAATTGCTCGCGGACGGTGATCGCCTCTTGACGGAACGGAGCCTCTGACCGGACCATCTAGTGGCCGGTCCACCGATCTTGGGAGCTTTGTGCGACTCTCTGTTACCGTCCCGCTGCTCACCCTCGGCTCAGCCTCACTCTTCGCAGTCGCCCTCACCGTCCCCTCCTCGGGCGCGGTGGCGGGTGCCGCGGTGTGCTCCCACACACAACCGAGTGTGAGCTCGACCGAGGCGAAGCGGCTGTTGCAACCGACCTCCGCCTCCGACGCGCGTCCGCTCGGTGAGTCGCTCGGCGACGGCATCTCCGCCGCCGTGCGTTCGCTCGAGCCCCTCGACGCGACCGGCCGTCCCACCTCCGGCCTGCCGTACGGACTGGGCCAGGGCGTCATCGGCGTGGTCGGCTCGGCGACGACCGGCTACAAGGTCGTTGTCGACTCCGCACGCCTGGACGCCAAGAAGTACCAGTCCGCGATGACCCGCAACCTGCCCGCGGCGGGCAAGCAGATGGTCCGGGTGGAGCGCAGTTGCCGCTCGGCCCAGTCCATCGCCGACGCGTGGAACGCAGTCGGTGCCCGCGACTGGTCCTCCGACGCCGGCCGTACGACGTTCGCCGCCGACCTCGACCCAGTCACCGAGAACGTCGTCGTCGAGTACGACCAGGCCACGACCTCCTCTGCGTCCCAGGCCGGCCTCGGCGAGCTGTCCGGCGTACAGCTCGTCGCCGGCTCGCTCACGCGAACGACCCGCCTGAGCGACACACCGAAGGGCGGTCACTGGGGCGGTGCCCGGATCACCTCCGCGTTGAAAAACTGCACCGCCGGGTTCTCCGTCGTACGGCGTTCCAACGGTCAGCGCGGCACGGTCACGGCAGGCCACTGCGGCGCAGCCGGCACGGTCTGGAAGTCGGGCACCAACTACTACGGCACCACGACTCTCCGGACGAACTACCCGGACTACGACCAGTCGCTGGTGACGGGCAGCGCGTACGGCGCGAAGATCTGGACGGACGGCCCTGGCGACACCGCCAACACCCGCACCGTCACCGGCGGCGGCGACCCCGGCGTCGGCACGGTGGTCTGCCAGTCGGGCAGCTTCAGCACGTCACTCTGCGGCCTCACGGTCCGCTCGACTTCGGCGAAGTACTGCGACACCGACGGCTGCACGACGTACGTCATTCGCGCCACCCGCGGCGGGCTGGTCGCCATCATCGGCGGCGACTCCGGCGGCCCCGTCTACACCCGCCGCGGCACCAGCTCCGCCACCGTCCGCGGCATCGCGTTCGCCGGCGCGGGTTGCGCCGCCTCCCGCTGCACCACCCTCTACGCCGAACGCTACAACTCCATCGCCGGCCACCTCGGCGTCACCGCCCTCACCGGCTGACGCGGACCCCGCCCCCACCTCCGCTAAGCTGTCCCCGCGTGCGCCCCCGTAGCTCAGGGGATAGAGCGTCGGTTTCCTAAACCGTGCGTCGCAGGTTCGAATCCTGCCGGGGGCACCAAGGAGACGTCTTCAGAACCTCGGTCATCGAAGAGATGGCCGAGGTTCTTTGTGTTGGCGGCCAGCTGCCGGTGGAAGTCCGGGTTGAGGACCGTGGCCCAAGGTTGTCCCGCCTAAATCGGGTGACAACCGCACGCGTCTCGCATTACTCTCCCCGACTGCATGTTCAAGCGATTGAACATAGGCCTCTGTCCAGCCAGAAATTTACTGGGGAACCATGATTCGCACAGCTCGATCCGGCCGCGTTCGAACCAGGATCGCAATCGCGGTCGCCTTGGCCGCAGCGATCACCGCCACGTCCACCGGCTGTTCGTCGAGCACCAAGGCCAGCTCGAAGCCAACTGCGAGCCGGCCCACGGCGGCAGCTACTGACACGCTGTTCCGGGGCCTCACCGAAGATGTCGCGCGGGCCAACCGCAGCGCGTTCCTGGCCAAATTCACGGGATCAGCCAAGGTCTCAGCCACGCGTTGGTGGCAGAACATGGCCGCGCTGGGCTTCTCCAACGGCGTCTTCTATCCCGACAGCGCGATCAGCGCACACGTGCCGTTGAACTCCGCCGGCAATGGCACGGTCCGAGTCTGGGCGGGCACGCATGACACGCTGGATCCGGTCGACCCGGATTCCGGCAAGGTCTACGTCCCACTCACCTCGTATCAGCTCACGGTCCACCAGGACAGCGAATCCGGACCCGTCGCGATCACTGGGTGGAAGCCGCTGATGAACGCTCCGTGGGACCTGAGCGCGCTGTACGTGGCCAAGCGAGCGCACGTGAAGATCGCGGCATATCCGGACGAGAGGCACTTGGCCGATTCGGTCGCGGCGGACGCCGAGAAGGCCGCCGAGTACGACCTGCGAATGTTCAAGAAGTTCGACTCCTACGACGTGCAGCAGGCGGGGTTCGTCATGTTCGTCTCCAACAACTCCACCCGCCGCGCGTCCTGGTTCCGCACCGGCCCGCAGCCCAAGGGCTGGGTCGCCGACCCGGCCGGCTATGCGAAGCCGCTGCCGGGCAATCCAGGCACACTCGTGTCCGGTGTGACGACGAACGGCATCGGCGGCGCCCGCGTGGTATTTCATTCCCAGCGCAGCTCGCACGAGAACACAGCCGTACTCGTCCACGAATTCGTGCACACGATCTTCGCGCGCGACACCATCTGGTCCTACACCGACGACAAGCCGGCTCCTGCCTGGACCGCGGAAGGTGTGGCCCGGTTCGTCGAAGCGTTCTACCGGAACAACCCGGATCCGGACGCAGACAACATGGCTTTCAACTTCAACGAGATGCGAAAGAACCCGTTGCGGTCGCGGTTCGCCGGGCGGCCCCCGACCGACGCGCAGCTCTACAACGGATCCGGTGCCGAAGGGTCCTTCTGGTACGACGTGGCCGGGAGCGTGTATGGCTACCTCGCGGAGACCTACAGCATTTCCGACGCGTTGTACGCGGCCCGTATCGCCTACACCGGCAACTCGACACCGTTCACCGGAGTCGTCAAGAGCGACAAGGGCGGATCGATGACGTTCTACGCCCCGGCACAGATCCAACAGGCCTGGTCGAAGTGGTACCGCCAGTCGTACTGACCAGTGGGGCGCGTGGCGTTAGCGGCGTGAGGTGCAGGTGCGGTACCAGCCGTAGGCGAGTAGGGCGCAGATCGCGCCGTTGAGCGCGCCTGCGCCGACGTCCGTGACATGGTGCATGCCGCGGTACAGCCGCGAGAACGCCACCAGCAACGGCATCGCCAGGCAGAGGACCACCGTCGTCCAGCGCAGCCAGGGGCGTTCGATGCCCAGCGCGAGCAGGGCGAACGCGAAGTACAAGCCGGTCGACGCACCGACGTGTCCGCTCGGGTAACTCGCGGTCGGGGGGGACGGGTCGAGCCTTTCCACCTGCGGGCGGTCGCGGTCGACGACTTTGGCCGAGATCAGGAAGATCAGCCCCTGCATGGCGATCGCCACCGGTGCGACGAGCGCGAGGTGCAGGTCCCGGGACCGCCACAACAACAGCGACGACACGACGATGCACACCGCGATCACACCCGCGGTGTTGCCGATCTGCGACCACACCGCGGTGATCGTGTTCCAGGTTCCGGTGCGATCGCCGGCGAGATCTCTGTTGACCGCCTCCTCGGCGTGGGAGATCCCGTCGAGTGGTCCCTTCAGCGCCAGCCCGATGCCGATGATGACTCCACCGAGGGCTACGCCGGGTGCGACGGTCCTGGTGAGGAGATCGACGCCGTCTTTCCGATGAACCCGATCCATGAAGCGAACATAATGCCTAGACCGAGAATGTGCCCGGCGAGAATGTCGGACGGGAAGTGTGCACCGATGAAAAGCCGGTCCAGACCGACGAGCACAGGCACCACGATCGCGAGGACGACGGCGATGCGGCGTTGGGTCGCGGACAGCAGCGGCCAGAGCAGGAAGACCAGGACGGCGGCCGCCAAGGTGATGTTCAGCGTATGGCCGGAGGGGAACGAGTAGCCCTGGGCGTGCGGCACCGGACCGTCGACGACCGGCCGTGCGCGCTGCGTGATGGGTTTGGAGATGCCGCCGATCCCCCAGCCGACCATCATCGTGACGAACGCCCACAACGCCCGCCCCTTCAGCTTCTTGGACGTCCAGACCCAGACCGCCACCGCGGTCGCCACGATGTACACGAAGATCGGCTGGCTGACGAGCTGGATCACGGTCAGCGCCGGCACCAGCCCGTGACGAACGCTGAACCCGGTGGCCGCCCGGCTGGCCGCGTTATCGGCGCTGATCAACGGCTCGAACTGCTGTCGCACCGCCAGCCCCAGCAGTACTACGGGCAGCGCGAACACCAGCATCGCCAGGACCCCACGGAACAACCGCCAGCTCCGCGTCCGGACGACCGCCGTCGCACCCGCCCGCCGCGTCGCCATGGCCAACCTGTACCCCATCGGGCACAGAATCACAGCGAACTCGGTGATCGGTACTGTGAAGGCCGGCCGGATGGGAAGGGAATCGCGTGCAGGTTGTTGTCGGTGCGGGTGCGGTCGGGAGCGTGGTGGCCCGGCGACTGGTCGAGCAGGGGGAACGGGTTCGGGTGATCACCCGGTCCGGGGGTGGGCCGGACGGCGCTGAGCGGATCGCTGCCGATGCCGGCACGGAGCTGGCGAAGTACGTCGAGGGTGCGACGGCGATCTACTCGTGCGCGGGACCGGCGTACAGCAAATGGACTTCACAGTGGCCTCCGCTCGGCGCGGCGTTGATCGCAGCGGCGGAAGCCTCGGGTGCGGTGCTCGTCACGACCGGGAACCTGTACGGGTACGGCGCCGTTGACGGGGTGATGACCGAGGAACTGCCGCTGCTGCCCAACACCGTGAAGGGGCAGGTGCGGGCGCGACTGTGGGCCGACGCGCTGGAAGCACATCAGGCGGGTCGGATCCGTACGGCGGAGGTGCGCGGGTCGGACTACCTCGGCGCGGGCGCGGTGTCGCCGTTCAGCGTGACGGTGTTGCCGAAAGTGATCGCCGGTAAGCGCGGGATGATGCCGGGCGACCTGGACGCGCCGCACAGCTGGACGTACGTCGGCGACGTCGCGCGGACCCTGATCGCTGTCGCCGGCGACGAGAGCGCGTGGGGACGCGCCTGGCACGTGCCGACTCCGGAGCCGGTGCCGGTCCGCCGACTCGCCGAGCGCGCCGCCGTACTGGCAGGCGCACCGCAGGCAAAGATGGCCGCGATGCCGGGCTGGATATTGAAGCTGGCCGGGTTGGTGGATCCCTCCGCGCGGGAGATGGTGGAGATGCAGTACCAGTGGCAGCGTCCGTTCGTGCTCGACTCCACCGCCGCAACTGTTGCCTTCGGCATCAAACCGACGGCGACCGACGACGCACTCACCGAAATGATCGGGAAGGGCAAGCAATGAGCTCCAAGAGGCCAGGCCGCGGGTTCCGCCGCCTCGTTGTCACGCTGGTCGTGCTGGCGGTGCTGGCGGTCGTCGCGGACCGGATCGCCGCGGTGGTCGCGCAGAACCAGCTCGCCTCGATGGCCACCAAGGAGGCCGCGAAGTACGACGTGCGCTCGGCGGACACCACGGTGAAGATCGGCGGGTTCGGGTTCTTCCCGCAGCTGTTCAAGGAGGACTTCTCCAAGGTCACACTGACGATGGGGCAGCCGAAGCTGTCCAAGATCCCGGGTGAGAAGCTCACGGTCGACATGCACAGCGTGCATGTGCCGCGCTCACTGCTGACACAGCAGTCCGGTGCGGTGACCATCGACTCGACCGACCTGCGACTGCAGTTCGCGCCGCGCGAGCTGAGCCGGCTCGCCGTCGCGGCCACCGGGCTGCGAGGGCTGAGTGTGGTCGTGGTCGACGGCCAGCTGCACGCCAAGCTGACGCTGGGCGGATCCAGCGCCGACGTGCCGATCACTCCGCAGATCAGCAACGGCCGCCTGGCGCTGACCGTCGACCAGTTACCGGACGGCATCCCGGCCGCCCTCCGGACCGCGCTGCAGAACCGCCTGTCCGACGGCATCGAGATCCCGAAGCTCCCGTTCGGCGCCCAGGTCACCGGGGTCAACGTCCAGGACAACTCCGTCATCCTGACCGCTGCCGTCCAGGACCTGAAGTTCAATTCCTGACTCCCTTGGGTTGCGATGGTTCGCGATATATCGTCGAACTATCGCAATCACTTTCGTAGGGACGGGTGGTCGAGATGACCGGATCGGCGTACGCCGCGGGCTGGCCTTGGCAGCAGTTCGCGCGGCATTGTTCGAACTTCGACGACATCCTGGACGAGCTGCGCGCGGCGATGACCGGCCGGCGCGGGCCCCGGGGACACCAGCAGCACCAGCACTTCGGGCCGCCGTGGGCGATGTTCGGCGGCGGCCAGGCGTTCGGCCCGCCGTGGGGTCCGCCGCCGCGGTGGCGTGGGCCGAAGGCACGGCGCGGTGACGTGCGCGCGGCGATCCTCGCCGTGCTCGCCGAGCAGCCGATGAACGGCTACCAGATCATCCAGGAGATCGCCGAGCGCAGCGGTGGGGTGTGGAAGCCCAGCCCCGGGTCGATCTACCCGACGCTGCAGCAGCTCGAGGACGAGGGGCTGGTGGCGGCTGACGCAGAGGTCGGCCGGCGGACGTTCCAGCTCACCGACGAGGGTCGGGCGTACGTCGCCGAGCACCAGGACGAGGTGTCCGCGCCGTGGGAGGCGATGAGCGCTCCCGGCAGCGAGGACGAGAACGGATTCAAGCCCGTGCTCGGGCAGGTGGCGACGGCGATGTGGCAGATCATGGCCAGCGGTACGCCGGACCAGCAGGCGAAGGCCCGCGAGGCGGTCGGCGACCTGCGCCGCAGGCTGTACGGCATCCTCGCCGAGGACGACGACAACCCGGAGAACAACGAGCAGGACCGGGCATGACCTCGCCGGATCGGGGCCGCCGTCGCGGTTGGGACGGCGATTGGCGTGGACCGAGGTTGGTCGCCGACTGGCGCGAGACCGGCTGGGACGAGCAGCGCGACGCTCGCCGGCAGAGCGACGTACCGAGGAAGCGGGTGCGGATCGGCGACGCGGAGCGGGACCAGGCTGTTTCGTTGCTCAGCGAGCACTTCGTCGCCGGGCGGTTGACGCAGGCCGAGTTCGAGGAGCGCAGCGAGCAGGCGACCCGATCGCGGTACAGCGATGACCTCGAGCCGCTGTTCGACGACCTGCCGACCTCGATGGAGCTGCAGGTCGCGCAAGGCGGTCCGAGCGGCGTCCGGCGGAGGCCAGGTCCACCGCCGCCGTTCATGATGCTGATGCCGTTCCTGATGATCGGCCTGGTGATCAGCTCGATCGCCCTGACCGCGCCTTGGTTGCTGTGGGGCGTGTTCTGGATCGTCCTGATGAGCGGCATGTCCCGCCGCCGCTGGCAGAACTACCGCCGCTGACGGGCCCGCGGGATCTCCTCCGCGAACTCCACGACGAACCCGTCCGGGTCGGCAACATGGACCGTCCGATGTCCCCACGGACGGTCCGCCGGCCCGCTCAGCAGCGGTACGCCGGCCGCGACCAGCCGCTCGGCGTACGCGTCCACGCCGTCGACCATCACCACCACTTCCCCGCCCGCGCCCGGCGTCACTGCACGCCCCGTCAGCCACTCGGCGCGGCGCCGTTCGTACAACGCGAACCGCACTCCGCCCGCGTCGAACTCCGCGTACCCCGCATCGGTGAACTTGTACGCGAGCCTCACCATGTCCCGGTAGAACGCCACCGACCGTTCCAGATCCGCGACGTACAAGATGACGTACCCGATCTGCATACCCGTAATTGTCGGCGCTGGTCCGTAGGGTCGCGGGCATGTACGACGGAGTGTTGATCCTGGAGAGCCTCACGGTCGGGACCGAGCTGGAGCGGCTCCAGCTGACGGTGCGGAAGATCAGCCGGCCCGCCGTCGGCAATGCTTCAGCCGACCAACCGCCGGTGTGGTCTCTGCTGGAGTTCGAGGTGGAGCGTGGGGAAGAGTTGGCCGAGATGTTGTCGCGGGTGCTCGACAGTCCCGGTTGGTACGCCGACTTCCATGACGACCGGGAGATCTTCGTGGTGTTCCCGGGGCGCGTGTTCCGGTACCCGCGGGGAGACGACCAGGCTCGCGAGGAGGCAAAGGAATTCGGCCGCGGCCTGGCGATCCCGGAGCCTCAACTGGACTGGACGCGGTAGTTCTGGAGGACGAGGCGTGGACCAGATGGTGGGGTCCCAACCCGCCGTGCCACCATGACGTCTTCGTGCCTACGCACCACCTGCGTCCAGACCTGTCGAGGGCGGCACGATCACCTCACCTCGGGCAACTCATGTGGAGGTCATTCGACGATGACGACAGTACTTCGCTACGCGGCGTTCACATCCGATCCGGCGGGTGGGAATCCGGCCGGGGTGGTGCTCGACGCCAGCGGGCTTGACGACGTTGCGATGCAGGCGATTGCGACTGAGGTTGGCTACTCCGAGACGGCGTTCGTCACCGATGGAGCGGATGTGCTTCCGGTGCGGTACTTCTCGCCCAAGGCCGAGGTGCCGTTCTGTGGACATGCGACGGTTGCGACTGCGGTCGCCCTCGCCGAGCGGAGTGGTCCGGGTGAGTTCGTCTTCTCGACGCAGGCCGGATTGGTCCCGGTCACCGTTGACGACGGACTGCGCGCGACCCTCACCAGCGTCGAGCCGTCAGTCGAGCCTGCTGGGGACCTGACAGATGTCCTCGACATCCTGCGGTGGGAGGCGACCGACCTCGACCCGGATCTGCCGGCGCGGATCGCTTACGCCGGCGCACGGCATCTCGTCCTGAGTGCGGCGACCCGGCAACGACTCGCCGAGCTGGACTACGACTTCGATCGCCTGCTCGCGTACATGCTCGAGCGCGACCTCACCACCCTGCAGCTCGTCTGGCGGGAGTCCCCGACCACGTTCCACGTGCGGGATCCGTTCCCCGTCGGCGGTGTCGTCGAGGATCCCGCGACGGGCGCGGCGGCGGCCGCGTTCGGCGCCTACCTGCGGGAGTTCGGGCTCGGACAGCCCACGATCACGCTGCACCAGGGTGACGACCTGGGTCGGCCCAGCCTGATCACCGTCGAGTTGAGGGCCGACGACAACCGCGTGCGGGTCTGCGGGAACGCCGTACCGATCACGGCACCCGCGTGAGCCACTCCTCCGTGCCGAACTTGGCCGCGACCCGTTCCTGAGCGAGCTCGACGGTCGCGGCGTCGATCGCGCCCGCAGCCAGGCCGTAGCGGTTCCGGAACGTGCCCACCATCCGCTCGATCACGTCAGCACGGTCGAGACCGGTCTGGCTGCGCAGCGGGTCGACGCGCTTGTTGGCGCTCGTCGTCCCCTTGTCGGACAGCTTCTCCCGGCCGATCCGCAGTACCTCGAGCATCTTGCCGGCGTCCATGTCGTACGCCATCGTCACGTGGTGCAGGACCGCGCCGCCCGCGAACCGCTTCTGCGCAGCGCCGGCGATCTTGCCCGCCGGCGAGGTGATGTCGTTGATCGGCTGGTACGTCGCCGCGATGCCGAGATCGTTGAGCGCACCAATGACCCAGTCGTCGAGGAACGCGTACGACTCGATGAACGACAGGCCGGAGACGAGCGACTCCGGCACGTACAGCGAGTACGTGATCGTGTTGCCCGGCTCGACGAACATCGCGCCGCCGCCGCTGATCCGCCGTACCACGGTCACGTCGTGCCGCGCGGCGCCGTCCAGGTCGACCTCGTTGCGCAGGGACTGGAAGCTGCCGATGATCACCGCGTTGGAGGCCCACTCCCAGACCCGCAGCGTCGGTGGTCGCTCACCCGATCCGACCTGCTCGGTCAGTACTTCGTCGAGCGCCATCTGCAACGCGGGCTCCCGCGGTACGTCGTGCACGAACTGCCACGCGTGGTCCCGCCAACCGGTTGCCCCGGTCAACGCACGTCGTACGGCAACCGCGACCGCCTCCGGGGAGAACCCGAGCATCTCGACCCCGTCGCCGAGCACGCCGCGCACCCGCGCCGCGATCTGGGCCGCAGGCAACGCAATCGGCAAGCCGGCCAAGGCGCCGTTGATCCGCTCCAACGCATCGTCCGGCTCGAGAAAGAAGTCGCCGGAGATCTGTGCGGTCTTCACATGCTCGTCCACCACCTCGAGATCCGCGACCACGAGCTTCCCGCCCGGCACCTTGTACTCCCCATGCATAGTCAGCATCAACCGGTCACGGACGAGGGTTGTTCCCGCTCCAGAACGAGCCGGACCTCGTCACCGACCGCGGCGCCCGCCGCCTTCAGCGCTGCCTTGCTGACCCCGACGCAGAATCCGCCGCCGGCGACGAGCATCGCGCTCCCCGAGAAGTCGGCGCCGTTGAGGGTTCCGGCCACCCGTCGCTGCTTGCGGCCACCTAGTTGCTCGACGCAATCAGCCGGTACGTCGACCACCGCGAGACCACCAGGTTTCGCAGGGTCCCAGCGCCGGACCGCGCCGGTGAACTCAACTGTCTTACTCATCCGAACAGTCCCCTTCCAGCTCTGATCAGCCTAGACTCCGGTCATGGGGGAAATGAGCATGAACAAGGCGATCCATGCCGCCGTACGGCGGGATCTTGATCGCTTCCTGGACGCGTTGGGGCGGTTCCCGGACGGGGACCGCGCGCGGGCCGAGCAGTTGGCGGCGGCCTGGCAGAACTTCGACGAGCAGCTGACCCGGCACCACGAGGGCGAGCACGACACCGCGTGGCCGGCGCTGGAGAAGGTCGGCGTGAGCCGGGACTTGCTGACCCAACTGGACGCCGAGCACGACACGATGGCGAGTGCGCTGGCCAAGGCCCGGACGGCAATGGGCAAGCTGGAGAAGTCCGCGAGCGCGGCCGACGCGACACTCGCCCACGCCGCGATGCTGGAGCTGCAGCGGGTCACGGTCGTGCACCTCGACCACGAGGAGGCGGAGATCGAGCCCGTCTACCTCGCGAAGAAGGACACTCCCGAGATGAAGGCGATGGGCCGAGAGTTCGCCAAGGTCGGCCCGGTCCAGGGCGGCACCTTCTTCGCGTGGGCTCTCGACGGCGCCACCCCCGAGGAGACCGATGCCATCGCCCACACGGTCCCCAAACCAGTCCTCACGGTAATAACAGGCCTCTTCGGCCGCACCTACCGCAAATCAGTAGCCCCGGCCTGGCGCTCCTGACCGGCCCCACGCCGTACTTCTCCACCACGAACCGCCGGAACAACCGGACGGCGCCTCGGCGGCGCACTCGGCACCCAGCTCAGCGCGCTCGCCCTGGTCGGTGGGCCAGGTGGTTGCCTTTGTCATCTTTGTCGCGGGCGGGTGATCGCGGGCGGACTGGCCGCAACCATCCGGGAGCGGTTTACGCGGCCGGCTTGAGTTGTACGGCGACCTGCCAGACGCGGGCGCGCACGGTGTCGATGTCGTCGGACGCGTCGACCTCGTGGTGGATGCCCCGCCTGGCGTAGAAGTGCATCAGCGGAGCGGTCTGGTCGTGGTAGACCTCGAAGCGGCGGCGGATGACGGCTTCGGTGTCGTCGGAGCGGTGCTCGATCTCGGCGCGGCGGAGCAGGCGGTGGACCAACGATTCGATCGCGACCTGCAGCACCAGGGCCGCATCGAGCTCACGCCCTTGCTGGTCGAGGATGTCGTCCAGCACGCCGGCCTGGTCGAGCGTGCGCGGGTACCCGTCCAGGACGAAGCCCGGCCGGGCGTCGACCTGCGCGAGCCGGTCGCGCACCATCTCGTTGGTGACCTCGTCGGGCACGTACTCACCCGCGTCGAGGTAGCGCTTGGCCGTCCGCCCGAGCTCGGTGTCGTCCGCGATGTTGCGGCGGAACAGATCGCCGGTGGAGATGACGGGCACACCGAGATGCTCGGCCAGGTGACCGGCGTGGGTTCCCTTGCCCGCCCCCGGCGGCCCCATCAGCAAGACAGTGGTCACGGCACCCTCCTGGCCCTCGGTAAGTCCCATAGAATATTGGACCTTCTCCAACTGCGGTACGGCGTACGTCACTCGGAATCCCCGGATTACGTCACACCGCGCGTTACTGTCCGGAATCGCTACTTCTCGAGCAAATCCCACGTCGACAGTCAGAACGGATGCCCGGCCGCGGCGGCGAGGTCCTCGACGTAGAAGTCGAGGTGGAACTGGATCGGCACCGTGGGATCCGGCCGCGTCGGCGCAGATACGCAGGGTCGGTCTGGAAGTCGATCCGGCCGCCCGGCCCGTCGACGGTCACCCAGACCGGGTCCGTGTACACCACCTGCCCGCCGGTGATGCGGGGCGTAGAAACGGCCGAGGGCCGCCGCGTCCGGGCAGTTGATCGTCGGCGAGCTCAGCCGGATCCCGGTGCCGTCCAGGTCAGAACTCCGTCCCAGAATTCCGGCTCAGAATTCCATCTCGGGGCGGAGCTCGATCACGTCGCCCGGCCCGGCGAACTTGGCCGCCAGCTCCTCGGCCCGCTCCCGCGTCGCGCAGTCCAGGACGAAGAAGCCGGCCAACTGCTCCTTCGACTCGGCGTACGGACCGTCGGTGCTCACCGGTCGTTTGCCCTCCCAACGGAATGTGCGGGTCGTCGACGGCGCGTCCAGCGCGAGCCCGCTGACCAGTTCACCCGACGCCGACAGCTCGGCCAGCATCGCGTCGAACTCCTTGCCCATCGCCTCCCGCTCGGCCGCCGGGATCGCCCGGCCCACCTCGGTGAAGTCGATCGTCGGGTGGCCCCACGGCTGCGGGTTGGAGTGGATCAGAACCACGTACTTCATCGTGACCTCCAGTCTGAGCCGGTACGCCGTACTGCGCCCCGGCACCGATGACGTCGGAGGCCGTGCGCGGCCCTCGACATTTCTCCTGGATGTATTCCAGCTCACATCCCGTCACACTCCCCCCGCCGGGATCCGTCAGCAGGACATCCACGCGAAGAGAGGAACACATCATGAGCACGATTCTGGTGACGGGTGGGACCGGAACGATCGGCCGGCACGCTGTACCGCTGCTGCAGGCGGCCGGCTGCAAGGTCCGGGTCCTCAGCCGGCACGCCCACGACCGCGGCGACGGTGTCGAGTACCTGGCCGTCGATCTCCTGAAGGGCGACGGACTGGACCAGGCGGTGGCCGGAGTGGACGTCATCCTGCACCTGGCCGGTGGACCGAAGGGCGACGACATCGGCACCCGCAACCTGGTCAAGGCAGCCGAGCAGGCCGGCGTCGGACACCTGGTGCACATCTCGGTGACCGCGGTCGACCAACTGCCGCTGACGTACTTCAAGGCGAAGCTCGGCGCTGAGCAGGCTGTTCTCCAGTCGTCCGTGCCCTCGTCGGTACTGCGGGTGGCCCAGCTGCACGACTTCGCCTGGAACACCGTGCGCGCGATGGCGAAGCTGCCGGTACTGCTGGCGCCCGGCGGGATCCGGTTCCAGCCGGTCGACGGGCGGGACGTCGCCGAGCGACTCGTCGAGCTCGCACTCGGTGAGCCGCAGGGCCTCGTCCCGGACCTGGTCGGCCCGAAGGTTTACAGCCTGTCGGAGCTCGCCCACGACTACCTGCGGGCCACGGGCAAGCACCGCCCGTCGCTCCCGATCCGCGTGCCCGGTAAGGCCGGCAAGGTGTACCGGGCAGGCGCCAACCTGACCCTGACCGGCGCCGACCGGGGCACTCACACCTGGGAAGACTTCGTCGCCGCGCAGGTGTAGGGCTCCAGGAGTTCCTCCAGGTCCGGCGTACGGCGGCGCGCGATCCCGGCCAGGAAGTCCGCGACCTGCACGCGCGGATCGTGCTTGGAGTCGACCTGCGTGAACGACCGCAACGGCGCCGGCTCGAACCGCTCGGCCAGGAACGCTCCGAGCCTGGCAACCCGGCCCCGGGTCAGCGCACTCTGCTCGTCGTGCACGACGGCGACCGATCGCCGGCCGGCGCTCCAGTACAAGACTGTCTCGGCGAGCGCCGGCACCAGCGGCTCGAGCGGCGGCGGGATCTCCGGATCCTCGTCGATCAGCCGCTGCATCACCTCCTCGACCCGGGCCCGGGTCACCCCGCCCAGCGCAGGTACGTCGGCCGGCATCGTCGCGAAGAACCTGTCCACGGCGTCGTGATCCATCAGCCGCACCCGCTTGGTCCGGGCCAGGTCCACGAACGCCGACAGGAACCCGGTCTGATGCCGCAACGCCGCCACGGCCTCGGAATGGTCCGCCCCGAGGCTGGTCCCCGCGCCGTACGACGGCTCCTCGGTGAACAGCTCCACCACCCGCGCCGCGACGTACGAGGTCTTGTCGATGACGTGGACGTGCGCATGGCCGCGCAAGGTCGTGAGCAGCCACTCCAGGGCAGGCCGCTGCTCGGGCCGCAGCAGCTGATTGGACTTGTACTCCGTCCGCTGGCGCAGGCGTTTGCGCAGTACGTCGACGATCGCGGAGGCCGCGGGTAGGTCGAGGTCGATGCTGGCGTGGGTGATCACGGGCGAGGCGGGGTCGAGCAGGTTGGTTCCGGAGAACCCCGACTCGTCACACGCGACCTCGAACTGGGTATTCATACGAAAGCTCCAAGGCTGAAGGACTGCACGCTACGGAGCCCGTCCGCGGGACGGGCGTGATCAGGTCGCGCGCCAGGAGTCATCGGGCGCGATGCGATCAGTGAGCGGCAGCAGCCTTGGCAGACATGCGACCCATCATCGTCCGGCCGAAAGCCTGACACCAGCGAATTCTCAGTGTCCCGCTCACGGGACGCTACGGCTTGCGGCCGAGCGCGACCAGGAGGAGCTGCCCGGCGCCGGTCGAGCTGAGGATCTGTGCGTCGTCCGACCACCACGACGTCAGGTCGACCAGCCCGGGCGCGACCAACTCGAGCCCGCCGACGAGCTCCTCGGTCTCGGCCCGCGTGCGGAACCCGATCTGCGGGAACGCGTCCTGCAGCTTCTCCTCGATGGCGGTCGAGAACTCGGCCAGCCTGCCGCCGTCGCGGGGGTTCAGCGGCTGGGTGAGCGCCAAGTAGGAGCCGGACGGCACGGCGGCCAGGTAGTCCGCGATGACTTGGACCGCCTTCGGACTCGGGACGTTGTGCAGCACCAGGCCGAGCAGGATCCCGACCGGCCGGGTCAGGTCGAGCCCCGCGGTCACATCCGGGTGGTTGAGCACGGCGGCCGGTTCGGTCAGGTCGACGCCGGCGAAGAAGCTGCGCTGGTCATCGGCCAGCAGGGCCTGGCCGTGCGAGATCGCGGTCAGGTCGTGGTCGACGTACACGACCTTCGCGGCCGCGTTGGCCTGCTGGGCGATCTCGTGCGTGTTCAACGCGGTGGGCAGGCCGGCGCCGAGGTCGAGGAACTGGTCGATCTCGCCCTCGGTCGTCATCCGGCCGATCGCCTCGGCCAGCCAGCGCCGGTTCTGCTTGGTCAGCTCGGGCAACTCCGGCGCGATCTTGAGCAGTTCCTGGACGAGGCGCCGGTCGACCTCGAAGTTGTTCTTGCCGCCGAGCAGCAGGTCGTACACCCGCGCCTGGGAGGCCCGGTCGAGGTCGATCAGGTCCAGCTGCCCGTAGTCCGGCATGGCCTGCCCCACCTCCGCGCCGTCATCCGAAAACCGGGATTGCCGGAAGGCTATCCAGCAAACCGGCCGCGCGCCGCACCGGGGCTGTGTCTCGACACCTACGGCCCCGTCCCCGCGACACCTGCGGCCCTGTCGTCGCGACACCTGCGGCCCCGTGGTCGCGACACCTGCGGCCCGCCGTCGTGGAACCTCCGGCGCCGGCGTCCCGCCCCGCGGGAGATCCGCCGGACTCGCGCGGTAAGCGCTTGCCAGCTCATCGCCTGGCGCTCCACACTGAGCGCCTACCGCCCCACCTCCCAGGAGGAACCATGCGCAACCTGCACCGTCGTACGTTCCTGATCGGCAGCCTCGGTCTCACCGCGACAGCTGTCGCCAGACCCGCGAGCGGCACGACCGCCAGAGCCCGAGCCGTCCGGGCCCGCACCTTGGACGAGCTGCGCAAGGCCATCGCCGTCGCCAAGCCCGGCGCCGACATCGTGCTGGCCAACGGCACGTACGACGTACCCGGCGACCAGACCATCTCGGTCAGCGGCAAGCACGGGACGGCGGCCGCGCCGATCACGGTCCGCGCGGAGTCGGTCGGCGGCGTGACGCTCACCGGCACCAACGGGTTCGTCCTCGCGGACTCGTCGTACGTCGTCATCGACGGGTTCAAGCTCCGGCAGCAGACCACGTTCGAGGTGCCGACGACGTGTCAGCATGTCCGGATCAGCCGGAACGACATCCAGCTCGGCGACATCGAAGGGCTGCACTGGGTGATGGTTCGCGGCGACGCGACGGCGGTCGAGCGCAATCACTTCCACGGGAAGTCGAAGCTCGGCGTCTTCCTCGGTGTCGAGGGTCCCGGCTCGGACGGGATGGCCCGCGGCGTGCACATCGTCCGGAACTACTTCTCCGACCACACCTACGCCGGGGACAACGGCGGCGAACCGATCCGGCTCGGGCTGAGCGGCCGGTCGCTCAGCGACGCCGGCGCGATCGTCGAGGAGAACCTGTTCGAGCGCTGCAACGGCGATCCGGAGGCGATCTCGGTCAAGTCGACCGGCAACACCATCCGGCACAACACGATCCGCGACAGTCTCGGCGGGATCGTGCTCCGGCACGGCAACCGCTCCCGCGTCGACGCCAACTTCATCCTTGCCGGTAGCAACGGAATCCGGATCTACGGCAACGACCACCTGATCGTGAACAACTACGCCGAGCAGATCGCCGCCTCCGGCATCGTGCTGGGCAGTGGCAGTGTCCGCGACCACAAGCCCGAGGACTCCCCGGAGAGCCGCCGCGGCAACGACGCGCCTGACCGTGTGACAATCGCACTGAACACCGTTCAATCCTGTGGAACAGCGATCAGTGGCGAGTCACAGCGTCCATTGCCGCCGCTCGGCTGCTCGATCACCGACAACCTGCTGGTCGGCGACGCCGGCAAGCAGCTGGTCTCCATGCCGTACCTGGACGGGATCGCGTTCGCGGGCAACCTCTGCTGGGGTGCCGCGACCGACGGCACCATCCCCGCGGGCGGATCCACGCGGAAGGACCCGAAGCTCGCGACCGGCGCGGACGGCGTACGTCGCCTCACCGCCGGCAGCCCGGCGATCAACGCGGCCAGCAAGACGTACCCGACAGTCACCCGCGACCTCGACGACCACCCGCGCACCGGCACGGCGGACGTCGGCGCCGACGAGTACAGCAAGGCCACGCCACACAACCGCCCGCTGAAGCCCACGGACGTGGGCCCGCAGGCTGGATGAGTCGCGGATCCCCAGGCCATCACAGTCCACGCCCGACGCGGCGTCCACGCCGGCCGATGTCCGCCGGCGGCAATTGTGATGGCCTGGCGATCCGCACGATGAGTTTTCCTGCCCTCGCTCGTCTCAACGGACACCAACCAACGAGCAGGAGGCGCAGATGGCGAAGGTGTTGTACTCGGTGACGCTGTCGGTGGACGGCTTCATCACCGGCCCGGACGGCGACATGCAGTGGATGCGCCCGTACCTGGGCCCGAACCCCGAGGTCGACGAGCTGATCCCGCGGATCGGATCGATCCTCGCCGGTCGCCGGTCGCACGACGGGGACGATCCGTTCAAGGGTGAGGCCGGCGAGGGCCAGGCCTTCGGCGGTGGGTGGAGCGGACCGATGTACGTCGTCACGCACCACCCACCGGCCGAGGCGGAGTCCCATGTGACGTACGTCGACGACTTCACCAAGGCACTTGCCCAGGCGAAGGAGGCAGCCGGCGACAAGTATGTGAACGTGATCGGCGCCAATATCGCCAAGCAGTGCATCGAGGCCGGCGAACTGGACGAGGTCCTGCTCCTGTTCGCCCCGGCGATGCTCGGCGACGGCACCCGTCTGTTCGACCACCCCGGCGGCCGCACGGTCCGGCTCGAACGCCTGAGCGTCAACGAGACCGCGCTGGCCACGAGTTTGTGGTTCAAGGTGGTCTAGAAGTCCGCGGCGGTCGGGTGCATGACGGCGCGGATCTCGACCGAGCGACCGGCAGCTCGCGCGTCCGGTAGCAGGCGCGCGAGCTCGATCGCCCGTTCACGGGTCTCCACGTCGACCACGTAGTACCCGTCGATCCGGGTCGGCTCACAGTCGGGGAGTTGGACGGACAGTTGGGGATCGGCGAGCAGTTCACCGCCGACCAGTTCGCCGGCGTCGTGGGCCACTCGCTCGAACTCGTCGCGGTGCAGGCGCGGTTCACCATCACCCTGCAGGATCAGTAGGAACTTCATCGGCGCACTCCTCTCACTCCTAGGACGGAGTCGAGCCCGCGGTTTTGACATGATGGCCCGATGTTCGTGCGCACCGAGCGGCTGACCCTGCGCCGCTTCACGCCGGCCGATGCCGAGCGGTTCGCCGCGTACCGCTCGGATCCGGCGGTCGCCCACTACCAGGGCTGGGAGGCGCCGATGCCGCTCGCCGACGCCCGGGAGACGGTCGAGCGGTTCGCGAACGGCGATCCGGAGGCGCCCGGCTGGTTCCAGTACGCCGTCGACCTGGACGGCGTACTGATCGGGGACCTCGGCCTCAACCTGCACGAGAACCTGATGCAGGGCGAGCTCGGCTTCACGCTCGCAACGGAGTACCAAGGGATGGGGTACGCATCCGAGGCCGTGCGCGGGCTGCTCGAGCACCTCTTCGTCGAGCGGGAGTTGCATCGGGTCTCCGCCGAGGCCGACGCCCGCAACACCGCATCGGCCCGGCTACTCGAGCGGGTTGGCTTCACCCGCGAGGGCCATCGGTTGTCCAACACCTGGTTCAAGGGCGAGTGGACGGACGACCTGCTGTTCGGCTACCTCCGCCGTGACTACCTCAACCGACCGCGGCCCACGCCCGGGCAGTCAACCTGATCGAACCGTCCGCCTCGATCGGCAACCGCTCCCGCACGCCCTCGCGCATCGCGGCCTGGTCGGCCCAGTCCAGACTGCGCAAGTACGCCGGAGCGACGCCCGTCCCGCCGAGGAACGGCTCCCAGTAGTCGTCGAACGACGTGAACACCGTCGGTACGTCGATCGCGCGCGTCCGCACGTCGGCGAACCCGGCCTCGCGGAACATGCCCTCCAGACCGTCCGCCGTACAGAACGGGAATCGGGTGCCCTCGTCCTGGTCGGCGTCCTGCGGCCGCAGCGCGAGCATCGTGTCGAAGAAGTACCGCATCACCTGCATGCCGTCGGCGTAGTCCCACACGTAGACCGCGACCCTCGACCCGATCTCGCGCATCCGGCGCAGCGCCTCGACCCGCTCGGGGACGAAGTTGAGAACCAGGCCGGAGACCACGACGTCGAAGGGACCATCGGGCAGGTCGGCCGCCGACCGGAGGTCGAAGCTCACACGCACGTCGTGGATCGACTGCCGCGCGTACTCGATGAAGCCTTCCGACGGGTCGACCCCAAGCACGGCCGCCGGATCGGCCGTCCGCAGGATCGTGCTGGTCAGCGCGCCCGTACCGCAGCCGACGTCGAGCCAGCGCAGACCCGCCGGCCTCTCGATCCAGTCGATGAACTCCGCCGCTACGAGCCGGCTCCAGCGGCCGACGTACGACTCGTAGATTCCCCCGCTCGACCACTCGCTCATTTGGGCAGGATAGACGGGAGCGACACCCCCGTCAGGCCCTCGGCAACCTTCCACAGGCGGGCGCTGGTCTCGGCGTCCAAAGCGGCCTTCGGCTGCTTGGCCGCGGCGGTGGGACCGACGAGACCGAAGAGGCCCGAAGGACCGTAGTAGCCGCCGGCCTCGGCGGCACGGTCGGCGGCCGCGAACAGGAGCGGCTCGGCGCCCATCTCGACGTCCTGCTTCGGGAGCGGGTTGAAGCGCATGCCCACCCGGTTGAGAAGCGACGGCCGCTCCCGGCCGAGCGCGGCACCGGCGCTTTGCAGGTTGGTGCGGGTGTAGCCGGGGTGCGCCGCGACACTGAGCAGGCCCCAACCGCGGTCGGCAGAGAGCTTGGCCAGTTGGTTGCTCATCATCAGGTCGGCGAGCTTCGACTGCGAGTACGCCGCGGTCCGCCGGTACCGCTTGTCCCACTGCAGGTCGTCGAAGTGGATGCTGCCGAAGTTCGCGGCGCCGCTGGCCATCGTCGCGATCCGAGGCGCCGGCGCTGCGAGGACGAGCGGCAGCAGCCGCACGGTGAGCGCGAACGGACCGAGGAAGTTCGATCCGAACTGCAGCTCGAAGCCGTCCTTGGTGGCGATCCGGGTCGGCGGAACCATCACACCGGCGTTGTTCACCAGCACGTCGACGTGCGACTCGTCGGCGGCGAGCTTCTCGGCGAACTCCTGGACCGAGGCCAGGTCGGCGAGGTCGACCCGCCGGATCTCGAGCTGGGCGCCGGGGTGTGCGGCGAGGATCTCGGCCTTCGCCGCCTCACCCTTGGCCGGAGTCCGGACCGCCATCACCACCCGTGCACCCGCGGCTGCGAGCCGCTTGGTGGCTTCCTTGCCGGTGCCGCTGTTGGCGCCGGTGACGACAACGAGCTTGCCGGTCTGATCGGGAACGTCGTACATCATCCACACTCCATAAAAGACTGATGGTCTGTTATGGCTCCGACGCTATCAGACCGCTGGTCCGATAACAACAGACCGATGGTCTGTAGAATGTGAGCGTGAAGACATTCCAGCGCGCGCGAAGCGACGAGCAGCGGGCCGAGCGGCGGAGGGCGATCCTTGCCACGGCCGCCACGATGCTGACCGAGATGCCGGTCGCGGACGTCAGCCTCAACGAGCTGAGTCGCCGCGTCGGCCTGGCCAAGTCGAACGTGCTGAACTACTTCGACTCCCGCGAGGCCGTCCTGCTCGAGCTGTCCAGCGCCGAGCTGGCGGACTGGGTCGAGGATCTGGACGCCATGGCGGGCGATGCGCTGCCCGAGCTGTCGATCAACGACCGCAGCGAACAGCTGATCTCCGCGGTGGTCGGCACACTCGCGGAGCGACCGGTGCTCTGCGACCTGCTGGGCGCACAGGCAGGTGTCCTGGAGCGGAACATCTCCACCGAGACCGCCCTCGCCTTCAAGCGCGGGGCCGCGGCGAGCTATGTGCGGATGATCGAGGTGGTCGTCGGCGTACTACCGGAGGTCGGCGAGGACGGAGCGGCCCGGTTCATCGCGACCGCAAGCCTGCTCGCGGGCGCGATCTGGACCCACTCGCATCCCGTCCCCGCCATCCTCGCCGCCTACGAGGCCGACCCGTCACTCCACGCCATCCGGATGGAGTTCGAGCCGGCCCTCACAGATTCCCTGCGCACCTTGCTGTACGGCGCTCTGCCCCGAGCGTGATCAGGGCAGGTAGTAGTTCGGGTTCGGCAGCTTGAAAGTGCGGTCCGCGAAGCCGCCCTTCAGGTCGGAGAACTGGTCGCCGAAGTTCGCGACGATGTCGTAGCCGAGGGACTCGATGTGCGCGCGGGTCGCCGACTTGTAGTGGATCGTCGTGCACGAGCCGTTCGGGTCCGCCGCGCAGGCCTTCTTCAGGTAGTCCGGGTAGTCGGCGACGGCCGGCTTGGTGAACAGGCCGTCCTCACCGTTGCGCAGCGTCGTCGGATCCGGATAGCCGGCGTCGACACCGATGCCGTCGGCGGTCAGGTTGCCCAGCGTGGCCTTCTCCTGCGCGGCGCCGCGTCCGGTCAGGAAGAAGATCGCGTACCCCTCACGCGCGGCCGTCTTCACCAGGTCGACCATGCCCGGTACGGCCGGGAACCGCTGGTTCAGCACGTAGTCCGCGTTCGTCGTCGGGTTGAACGCCCAGTTGCTGAAGATCTCGTAGTTCCAGGTCGCCAGCGAGGTGTCGTCGACGTCGAGCAGGATCGCCTTGGTCCGGCGCGTGTGGTGCGGGACCGAGATCCAGTGCTTGCCCGCGGCGGCTACCGAGCGGGCCTCCTTGGCGTAGTTGCTGTTGTCCGCGAACGTGCCGCTGCCGAGCGGGTCGCCGTAGTAGTTGCGCAACTGCTGCCGCAGTACGTCGATGTTCGTGACCTGCTTCTCGCTGTGCGGCGTCGACGTCTGGATGGCCGGCTGCGGGTTCGCAGCGCCGGCCGAGTACGCGACCCCACCGACGACCGAGGTCATCGCGACCGCGGCGACGCTGGTCAGAACCATCCGGCGGGACGGCCGGCGCCAGGAACGGAATGCCATGGTGACCTTCTTCGGAGTACGGGAATGCTTGCCAAAGCAAACTAACCCCGGTCCGGGCCGGTTGACCGTGCGACAGCCGGAATTACAGGGGAATCCTGCGTCTGTTCAGACCGGCTTCACGTAGCGGTGGCACGGCACCGGTATGGTTCCGCCTTCCACAGCGGCCGGATAGTCGAACGCGCCACCGTCCGTCCAGCCGCTGCGCTCGTAGAACCGACGGGCCCGCGCGTTCCCGGTCGCCACCGCCAGCCAGGCTTCCCGGTGTCCTCCTGCTTTCACCTGCCGTTCGGCTTCGGCGAGTAGCGTGCCGGCTACTCCCGATCCGCGGTGAGCGCGCGAGACGTACACCTGCTCGACCTCGTCGCCCACCACCATCACGAACCCGGCGACCTCCTCCCCCACCAGGGCAACAGTCGTGTCCGCAACCCGTTGCGCAGCACGCGTCCCGAACGATTCCTCGGTCCGGTACGTGACCAGTTCGTCCGGCACGTGCCCGAGATGCCCGTCGCGCCAACCGCCGTACCAGATCGCAGCGACGGCCTCGGCGTCCTCGCCAACAGCAGGTCTCACAGTCATGCGGTCAGGGTAAGCACCAGCGAGGCGCTTGCCATGCCCAGGAAGAACACGGCGAGGAAGAACTGCGCGGTGTAATCCGCAGCGCGCACATGCGTGTACAAGGCGCATACGAAGAACAGCACCAGCCCGATCGCGGCGGCAACGACCAGTGCCGGAACCTGGATCAGCAGCCCGGCCAGGAGTCCGGCCGCACCAGTTGCCTTCAACGTCCCGATCGGGAAGGACAACCACGACTCCGGCACGCCTGCTTTCACCATGCCGGGCAGGATCGCCTGCCAGTGCAGGATCGCCGCAATCCCTGAGAACGCGTTGATAGCCACGGTGACGCCCACGATCACCACTACAAAGGTCGGCAGCATCAGTACGCCACCGCAATCGTCCGGCGAACCGTCTCGGGCTGGTCGAGGGTTGCGAGCATGCAGTGTGCGGCGTCGGCCCGCGACAGCCGGTAGGCCTTCGGCAGTCGCCGACCGACGGCCGTCCGGTACGTCCCGGTCGGCGGATCGTCGGACAGCAGCGGCACCCCGACCGAGGTCCAGTCCAGACAGGTCGTCCGGAGCATCGTCTCCATCGCCGCGACGTCCGCGTAGTGCTTGCGCATCACAGCAACCGCAACCCCGCTGAGCAGCCGCTCCCGCAGCGAACGGGGTCCGCCAGGTGGGAGTCCGATACCTGCGACGCTGATGATCACCAGCCGGCGAGCCGTGGTCGCGAGCATCGCGTCGACGATTCTCCGGGTCCCGGCCGACACGATTCCCACCTCCGAGCGGCTTCGCGGGCCCAGGCCCGACAGTACGGCGTCCGCTCCGTCGACGGCTTCCCGCAGTACGTCGGCATCGGCCGACAACAGGTCCGTCCGGACCGTACGCACCTCCCCGCGGAAGGCATTCGGATCGCGAACGACGGCGGTGACGTCATGACCGGCCGCGACCGCCTGCCGCAGGAGCTGGCGGCCGACCCCGCCCGTCGCGGCGAACAAGGTGAGCCTCATCGCGTCACGTCCAGGTGGGTCAGCTTCTCCGGGTTCGTCACGGCGTAGATGCCGGTGATCTCGTCGCCGTCGACGTCGAGCACGATGACCGCGAACAGGGTGTCGCCGGACAGCAGCACAGCGGACGGATCGCCGTTGATCCGGCGATACCGCACGTCGAGCTGCTCGATCGGCCGGCGGTCGGCGTCGCCGACGATCAGTCGCGCGATCCGGTCCCGGCCTTGTACCGGGTGCAGTCCGGCTGCCCGGGCCTTGCCGCCGCCGTCGGCCCACAGGGTGACGTCCGGCGCGAGCACCTGCATCAGCGCGTTGAGATCACCGCCCACGATCGCGTCGACGAACCGCTGGGTCACCTCCTCCTGAACCCGCGGATCTGCCGCGAAACGCGGCCTCCGGGCCTGCACATGCTCCCTGGCCCGGTGAGCGAGTTGCCGTACGGCGGCCGGCGTACGGTCGACCAACTCGGCGATCTCCGGGTGCGAGTAGCCGAACACCTCATGCAGGACGAAGACCGCGCGCTCCAACGGCGTCAGCGTCTCGAGTACGACGAGGACCGCGAGCGACACGGTCTCCGCCTGCTCGACCGGGTCGACCGGGGTGATCACAGGCTCCGGCAGCCACGGACCGACGTACTCCTCCTTGCGCCGGTTGATCGTCGTCCGCCGGGCCAGCGCCGCGTTGACCGCGACGCGAACGAGATAGGCCCGCGGGTTCTCGATGCCGGCCCGCCCCGACCAGGCCAGCCAGGTCTCCTGCAACACGTCCTCGGTGTCGGCGACGCTGCCGAGGATGTTGTAGACGATCGAGAACAACAACTCCCGATGCCGGAGGAACACGTCGGTGGAACTCAGCTCATTCATACCTTCTTCGAGTATTCACGGCGCGAAAGTGTGACACGACCAGACCTGCACCCGGCGCCGACCGAAGCGTCTACTGCGGGTCGTAGGCCAGGTTCGGTCGGAGCCAGCGCTCGACCTCTTCGACCGCGAGCCCCCGGCGGACGGCGTAGTCCTCGATCTGATCGCGGCCCAGGCGGCCGACGCTGAAGTAGCGCGACGCCGGGTGGGCGAAGATCAGGCCGCTCACGGCCGCGGCCGGCGTCATCGCGAACGACTCCGTCAGCCCGAGCCCAAGCTTCTCCGCGTCCAGCAACTCGAAGAGATCCTTCTTCTCGGTGTGGTCCGGGCTCGCCGGGTACCCGAGCGCCGGCCGGATCCCGCGGAACCGCTCGGCGTGCAGATCCTCGAGCACCGGCTGTACGTCGGGCTCGAACCACGCCTTCCGCGCCTCCAGGTGGATCCACTCCGCGAACGCCTCGGCCAGCCGGTCGGCCAGCGCCTTCACCATGATCGCGCGGTAGTCGTCGTTGTCGTTCTCGTACGACTTCGCCAGCACCTCGGCGCCGTGGATCGCGACGCCGAACCCACCGAGGTGGTCACCGGCCGGAGCGATGTAGTCGGCCAGGCAGCGGTTGTGCCGCCCGGCGGGCTTCTCGGTCTGCTGCCGCAGCATCGGGAACGACGCGTCGAGTCCGTCGAGGACGATGTCGTCGCCCTCGCTGTGTGCCGGCCAGAACCCGTACACGCCTTCAGCCGTGAACGACCCGTTGGCGACAATCTCGTCCAGCAACGTGTTCGCGTCGTCGAACAGCTCCCGCGCCACCGGCTGGTCGAGGATCGCCGGGTACTTGCCCTTCAACTCCCAGGCCAGGAAGAGGAACTGCCAGTCGATCATCTCGCGCAGCGTCTCCAGCGACGGCGTCACCCGGCGCAGCCCGGTGAACGCCGGCACCGGCAGCTCGCCGTACTCGACCGGCTCCTTGTTCGCCCGCGCCTCGGCCAGTGTCAGCAACGGGCTGCGCTGCTTGTTCGCGTGCTGCTCGCGGAGCCGCTCCTGCTCAAGGCTGTTGCTCTTGGCAAGCTGCTCCGCCCGGTCCTCGTCGAGCAGGTCCGACACCACGCCAACCACCCGCGAGGCGTCGAGCACATGCACTGTCGTCTGGTCGTACGCCGGTGCGATCCGGACCGCGGTGTGCTGCTTCGACGTGGTCGCACCACCGATGAGCAGCGGCAGCTTCAGCCCGCGCCGCTGCATCTCGCCGGCTACGGCAACCATCTCGTCGAGCGACGGCGTGATCAGCCCGGACAGCCCGACCGCGTCGGCGCCCTCGGCAACGGCCGTGTCCAGGATCCTTGCCGCCGGCACCATCACGCCGAGGTCGATCACCTCGTAGTTGTTGCAGCCGAGCACCACGCCGACGATGTTCTTACCGATGTCGTGGACGTCGCCCTTCACGGTCGCCATCACGACCTTGCCCTGGCCGCGGACCATCTCCGCGCGGCCCTCGAGCCGGGCCTGCTCCTTCTCCGCCTCCATGAACGGCTCCAGGTAGGCGACCGAGCGCTTCATCACCCGCGCGCTCTTCACCACCTGCGGCAGGAACATCTTGCCGGCCCCGAACAGGTCGCCGACGATCTTCATGCCGTCCATCAGCGGACCCTCGATCACCTCGAGCGGCCGCGGAAGCTGCTTGCGCGCCTCCTCGGTGTCCTCCTCGATGTAGTCGACGATGCCGTGCACCAGCGCGTGCGACAGCCGCTCCTGCACGGTCCCCTCGCGCCAGGTCAGGTCGATCTCGCGCTTGGTGCCCTTACCCTTCACGTTCTCCGCGAAGGCGACCAGGCGATCGGTGGCGTCGTCGCGCCGGTCGAAGATGACGTCCTCGACGAGCTCGAGCAGGTCCTTCGGGATGTCTTCGTAGACGGCGAGCTGGCCCGCGTTCACGATGCCCATGTCCAGGCCGACCTTGCCGGCGTGGTACAGGAACGCCGAGTGCATCGCCTCGCGGACGATGTCGTTGCCGCGGAACGAGAACGACAGGTTCGAGATGCCGCCGCTGATGTGCACGCCCGGACAGCGGGCCTTGATCAGCGGGAGCGCGTCGATGAAGTTCTTCGCGTAGCCGTTGTGCTCGGACATGCCGGTCGCGACGGCCAGCACGTTCGGGTCGAAGATGATGTCCTCGGCCGGGAAGCCGATCCCGGTCAGCAGGTCGTACGCGCGACCGCAGATCGCGACCTTGCGCTCGACGGTGTCGGCCTGGCCCTGCTCGTCGAAGGCCATCACCACCGCGCCGGCGCCGTAGTCGCGGATCCGCCGGGCGTGGTCGAGGAACTGCTCCTCGCCCTCCTTCAGGCTGATCGAGTTGACCACGCCCTTGCCCTGCACGCATTTCAGCCCGGTCTCCAGCACCGACCACTTCGAGCTGTCGATCATGATCGGGATCCGGGCCACCTCGGGCTCGGTGGCGATCAGGTTCAGGAAGGTGGTCATCGCCTCCTCGCTGTCGAGCAGGTCGGCGTCCATGTTCACGTCCAGCAGGTTCGCGCCGCCGCGGACCTGCTCCAGCGCCACGTCGACCGCGGCCTGGTGGTCGTCACCCTCGATCAGCCGGCGGAACCGCGCCGACCCGGTCACGTTGGTCCGCTCGCCGATCATCACGAACCCGGTGTCGGCGCTGATCTTGAACGGCTCGAGACCGGAGAACCTGGTGGTGTGATCGGTCGGTACGACGGTCCGCGGCGTCATCCCGTCGACAGCAGCGGCGATCTGCTTGATGTGGGCCGGCGTCGTGCCGCAGCAACCGCCGACGATGTTCACCAGTCCGGACTGCGCGAACTCCTCGAGCATGCCCGCGGTCTGCTCGGGCGTCTCGTCGTACCCGCCGAACGCGTTCGGGAGGCCGGCATTCGGGTGCGAGGCGACGTACGTGCCGGCGAACCGGGCCAGGTCGGCGACGTGCGGCCGCATCTCGGCGGCGCCGAGCGAGCAGTTCACGCCGACGACGAGCGGGGCCGCGTGCTCCACCGAGCTCCAGAACGCCTCGACGGTCTGGCCGGAGAGCGTGCGGCCGCTGAGGTCGACGATCGTGACCGAGATCCAGAGCGGCAGGTGCGGGGCGACCTCGCGGGCCGCGGCGACGGCGGCCTTCGCGTTCAGGGTGTCGAAGATCGTCTCGATCAGCAGCAGGTCGACGCCGCCCTCGGCGAGCGCCGCGATCTGCTCGGCGTACGTCGCCTTGACCTGCTCGAAGGTGACCGCGCGGTACGCCGGGTCCTCGACCCGCGGGCTCAGCGACAGCGTGACGTTGAGCGGGCCGATCGAGCCGGCCACGAACCTCGGGCGATCGGGCGTGGCGAACTCGTCGGCCGCCTGCCGGGCCAGCCGCGCGCCGGCCAGGTTCATGTCCCGCACGTACTGCTGCAGGCCGTAGTCGGCCTGGCCGATGCTGGACGCGGTGAAGGTGTTCGTCGTGGTGATGTCGGCGCCGGCCGCCAGATACTGCCGGTGGACGTCGAGAATCACGTCCGGCCGGGTCAGGTTGACCAGGTCCGGGTCGCCGGTGACGTCGTGGGTCTGGTCGTTGTAGCGGTCGGGCTGGTAGTCCTCGGGCTTGAGCTTGGCGTTCTGCAGCATCGTGCCCCAGGCACCGTCGAGCACGACGATCCGCTGATCCAGCAGCTCGCGCAGCGCGGTTTCACTCATCTGCCGTCCCCTCCAGAAAGGATCTCCGGAGGCGCCCTTGCAGTGTCTGCACTCAGGTCGAGCGTGGCGGACCATCGGCCCGTTGCAGCGCCTCTCGGCCTGGACCGTCCATGCTAGCGGCGTCACAGCCTGCGGCCAGCACCCCAGATCACATTCTAAGACGGTGTCTCAAGGAGTGATCAGCGCTTGCAGGCCCGGCGCGTAGAGCCCGACCACCTCGGCGACGTCGGCGGCGGCGATGGCGCCGGCCCTGTCGATCGCCAGCGCGGCGCCGAGGCCGAGCAGTTGGGCGGTGATGAGAGCGGCGCGCAACTGGGCGTCCGGTCCGGTCAGGCGGGCGGCGAAGGCACGGGTCACCTGGTCGCGGAAGTGCTCGCGGATCAGCGCGCGGTCGTCACCCTTCCCGGCCGCGAACACGACCCGGACGAGCAGGTCCTGGTCGTTGTCCCGGCGGTACTGGACCAGGGTGCGGACGGCATGCTCGCCGAGCCGCTCGTTGGGCGCGCCGAGCAGCAACTGGGCCGCCTCGGTGAAGTCGGCCGCCCGCTCGAAGAGCGCTTCCTTGCCCCCGAAGTACTTGACGATCAGGGCGGCGCTGACCCCCGCGTCCGCGGCGACCCCGCGGAGCGTGACCGCGTCGTACGTCTCGCGCGCGAACGCCTTCCGCGCCGCGCGCAGGATCGCGGTCCGCCCCGGGTCGGTCACGTCCGCATCACCTCACTGTCACCTCGTACGCCGGCTCGCGCCGTCGTACCGGGATCAGCAGAACGAGCCCCGCCGCCACCACCGCGGCGATACCCGCGATCACGAAGACGGTCAGGTACGCCGACAGCGCGGGCGCGACCCGGCCCGCCTGGGAGATCGTCACGTTGGCCAGCACCGCGGCCACGATCGTGCTGCAGATCGCCTGCCCGATCGTGCGCATCAGCGTGTTGAGGCCGTTCGCGGCGGCCGTTTCGGTCACCGGCACAGCATGCATGATCAGCGCCGGAAGCGCCGAATACGCGACGGCGGTGCCGGCCGAAACAACAGTCGCGCCGATGACGATCCCGGCGACATTGCTGCTGGTGAACAGGCGGACGACGTACCCCGCCGCCATGATCACCGACGCGATCGCGAGGGTGAACCGCGGACCCCGCGCGCTGGAGATCCGCGCCGACACCGGCGACAGCAACACCATCGCGACACCTCCGGGCAGCAGGCACAGCCCGCTGACGACGATGGATTCGCCGAGCCCGTACCCGGTCCACGTCGGCTCCTGCACGAGCTGCGCGGTCGACAGGGAGTTGGCGTAGAACGCGAACCCGATCAGCAGCGCGCCGAGGTTCGTGAACAGCACCGCAGGACGTGCGGAAACGCGGAGGTCCACGAGCGGACTCTTCGTGCGCAGCTCGTACCACCCCCAGAGCGGGACGAGCAGCACCGCTACGCCGTACAGGGCGACGAGCTTCGGTGCGCTCCAGGCATTGCTCTTCGAGACGGCGAGCAGGAGGCAGACCAGGAACGCGCTCAGGCCGAGCGCGCCGACGACGTCGAAGCGACCGCTCGTGCGGACCGCCGACTCGGGGACGATCAGCAGGACGAGTACGACGTCGAGCAGGCCGAGGCCGAGGTTGATCCAGAACATCGTGTGCCAGTTCGCGTACTGGACGACCAGCGTCGCGGCCGGGATGCCGAACGCCGCGCCGATGCCCAGGGTCGAACTCATGATCGCGATCGACGGGATCACCCGCCGCGGCGGTAACTCGTCGCGCAGGATGCTGATGCCGAGCGGGACCACCGCCACCGCGGCGCCCTGGAACGCGCGGCCGACGATCAGCACGCTGAGGTCCGAGCTGCTGGCACAGAGCAACGAGCCGATCACCATCGAGCCCAGGGCGATCAGCAGGACGCGGCGCTTGCCGTACATGTCGCCGGCCCGGCCCAGCAGCGGAGTGAAGACCGCGCCGGTGAGCAGGGTGATCGTGATCAGCCAACTGACGTCCGACGCCGGGCTGTGGGTGATTTCGGGGAGTTCGGGGAGTAGGGGTACGACGATGGTCTGGCTGATCGAGACCAGCACGCCACAGAACGCGAGCGCGGCCAGGATCAGGCGTGGATGAGCGGCGGGACGGACGGTCAACCTGGGTCCTCACGAGGTGAACGGTTGTTTACTCAGGAATGGTAAACGCTTGTTCACCCCGAAGGAAATGGACCGCCGAACCGCTCACCGATTGGACCAGGGCCGTGGGCGCACGGTTGCCTAGGTTTGTCAGCATGAGGATCTTCATCGCCGGCGCGACCGGCGTCATCGGCCGCCGCCTGGTCCCCCTACTGGTTGCTGACGGCCACGAGGTGACCGCGTTGTCGCGGCGCTCGCAGGTGCCTGGCGTGACGACTGTCCAGGGTGACGTGTACGACGCCGCCGCGCTGCGCGAGCTGGTCGCGGCGGCACGGCCGGACGTGGTCATGCACCAACTGACCGATCTCACCTCACGCGACTTCGCCAGGAACGGCCGGATCCGCCGCGAGGGCACGCGGAATCTGGTCGACGCTGCGCTCGCGGCCGGCGTACGGCGAGTGATCTCGCAGAGCGTCGCGTGGGCGTACGAGCCGGGCGATGCGCCCGCCGACGAATCCACGCCGTTGGACGCGCACTCCGCGGACGAGAGCCGCCGCGGGATGGTCGGGGCGGTCGCCGCCCTCGAGGAGATCACCGCGGAAGCGCCCGAGTGGGTCGTACTGCGCTACGGCATGCTCTACGGGCCGGACACCTGGTACACCAAGGGCGCGCTGATGGCCGACCTGGCCACCGCCGGCCAGCTACCAGCCACCTGCGACGTCACCAGCTTCCTCCACATCGACGACGCCGCCACCGCGGCCCGCGCCGCCCTCACCTGGCCTTCCGGACCCGTCAACATCGTCGACGACGACCCCACCCCCGCCACCACCTGGCTCCCCACCTTCACCCAGTCAGTAGGCGCCCCTATCCCGGCGTACCCGACACCAGACACCCCCCGCACCCCCTGGGCCCGCGGCGCCACCAACGCCCACGCCCACACCCTCGGCTGGACCCCAGCCCACCCCACCTGGCACACCGGCTTCTTCACCTGACCACTCGAAGGGATATCCCCGCGGCATACCCCTTCTCCCCCACTCACACCAGACGAGAACAGGCAAGCCGAGGGGATAACCCCTCGGCTCGAACCCGCCAACCCGGCCAACCCTGGCCGACCCTCACCAACCCCGGCCGACCCCGGCCGACCCAGCCCAGCCCGGCTCAGCCCGGCCCACCCCGGCCGGCACGCAGCGGGTTCTTCGGGTGAGCACGAGGGGTTATCCCCGCGAAATGCCCCTTCTCCCCTCTCACACGAGCCGAGAACCGGCAACCCGAGGGGATAACCCCTCGGCTCGAACCCGCCAACCCGGCCAACCCCCGCCACCCCCGGCCGACCCCGGCCGACCCCGGCCGACCCAGCCCAGCCCGGCTCAGCCCGGCCCACCCCGGCCGGCACGCAGCGGGTTCTTCGGGTGAGCACGAGGGGTTAT